>NZ_CP072675.1:937500-3865000 GCF_023650795.1 Pseudoalteromonas sp. SCSIO 43088 | reverse complement strand
GTGTACCCGCGGCTAGACGGAAAGACCCCGTGAACCTTTACTACAGCTTGGCACTGAACATTGACCCTACATGTGTAGGATAGGTGGGAGGCTTTGAAGCAGAGACGCTAGTCTTTGTGGAGCCGTCCTTGAAATACCACCCTTGTAGTGTTGATGTTCTAACGTTGGCCCCTAATCGGGGTTACGGACAGTGCCTGGTGGGTAGTTTGACTGGGGCGGTCTCCTCCCAAAGAGTAACGGAGGAGCACGAAGGTTGGCTAAGTACGGTCGGACATCGTACGGTTAGTGTAATGGTAGAAGCCAGCTTAACTGCGAGACAGACACGTCGAGCAGGTACGAAAGTAGGTCATAGTGATCCGGTGGTTCTGAATGGAAGGGCCATCGCTCAACGGATAAAAGGTACTCCGGGGATAACAGGCTGATACCGCCCAAGAGTTCATATCGACGGCGGTGTTTGGCACCTCGATGTCGGCTCATCACATCCTGGGGCTGAAGTCGGTCCCAAGGGTATGGCTGTTCGCCATTTAAAGTGGTACGCGAGCTGGGTTTAGAACGTCGTGAGACAGTTCGGTCCCTATCTGCCGTGGGCGTTTGAGAATTGAGAGGGGTTGCTCCTAGTACGAGAGGACCGGAGTGAACGAACCGCTGGTGTTCGGGTTGTCATGCCAATGGCACTGCCCGGTAGCTACGTTCGGAACTGATAAGCGCTGAAAGCATCTAAGCGCGAAGCAGGCCTCGAGATGAGTTCTCACTAGACTTTTAAAGTCTCTGAAGGGCCGTTGAAGACTACAACGTTGATAGGCAGGATGTGGAAGTGGTGCGAGCCATTAAGCTAACCTGTACTAATTACCCGTGAGGCTTAACCATACAACGCCAAACGCGTTTTATGACAGCGTAACGAACAGAAGTTAAGAGACTAAAGTAGACATTTACTTGATATCAGATTTCCAGATTTATTAATTTGCTCAAAAGAGCGAATTAAAACCAAATTTGCTTGGTGACAATAGCGTTTTGGACCCACCTGACCCCATGCCGAACTCAGTAGTGAAACGAAACAGCGCCGATGATAGTGTAGCAGCTGCTATGTGAAAGTAGGTCATCGCCAGGCTCCAAATAAGAGAAAGCCCGATTCGAAAGAGTCGGGCTTTTTTGCGTTTGGAGCTTTCAGCCAGGTAGGTTGGGTAGAGCGGAGCGAAACCCAACATGAGTTAGCGAGTTACAAGTTAGCAAGGGTAAAGTTGAACTGTGTGGTTGTTTAGCACAGAGTCACCCACAGCAACAAACCCCGTAGGAGGCACTTCAGTGCCGAATCTAGACCTTAGCAAAACATTCATGGCTAAAGCCATTCCTACAAGGACACTTTACCTAGAACCTCGGGCAGAGGAAGACGCAGCACCAAACACCCACATCGCGCGGCTGATCGCTGACGGCTGAAAGCTGATAGCTCGGTGTCACTCACACTGCTGTATTTCTCTCACATCACCACGGCCATCACTTAGGTAGCATTGTTCTAGTAAAGAGCAATAGCAGATCTCGGTTTTGATGCTATTACGTTGCTTGTTTACTTTGTCCCATTGAGTTTCATTAAATCCCGTTCGCTTGAAACCAAAAAGTTTAAGTTTACTGCCAGATGCCAGTAACCGGTTATCACTGGCACTCGTCATAATCCAGCCAAATGCTTCGAAAATATTTATGTCGGGAGAGTCATCTTGCAGAGTTTGTAGCTGTGTTTCATATGCTTGTGTATCAAAACAGCATGCAGAAATTACTTTATAGATATCTAAATATGATTGGTCGTTATAAAGATACTTCACATACTTTACTATCGCAGGTCCTGATCCTGAATTAGTGAGTACAAAGGTGATTTCAGATTGATTTTTTTCTTCATTAAAATTCCCCGTCATTACTTCGAGCCATGGCCAGGTTGCGGCTTTTACTTGTCGTTCTGCGGCGCTGGCTTGTAAGTAAGTGGCATAAAAGGAGGCTGCGGAGATAATAATGGCACAGAGTGCTAGAAATAGGTTTAGCCGCTCGTTGGTAAACCATGCCTTGCGCTGATTGCTGGCTTGTTGAGTGTTTTGCTGGGTGGTCTTTGTTTGCTCTTCAACGTTAGAATCTTGCTCTGATTTAACGGTTGAACAGCTTACGTCCTGTTGCTGATTATCCATAATTTTTAATTGTTGTTTTTATAGACTAATAAAGATACAACTTTAATTGGATAGATAAAAGAGACAGGGAGTAAAACTCCCTGGTTTGGTATTAACTATTTGAGATAAATACGGTGAGCTTTTCACCCACTCTTAAGCTATCTCTTGAAAGGTTATTCCATTGTTTGAGTTTAGTGATACTGACTTTGTATTGCTTTGCTATCTTCCAAAGGCTATCGCCAGATTTCACCTTATACTCGATTTGTTGATCAGCCAATTGCGGTAATATCAGTTTTTGACCAATACGAATGGTGTTTGTTTTTAGGTTATTGAAGGTTTTCAGCTGGCTAACTGTTACTTTATAGTTCTTTGCAATTACACTTAAGCTATCACCGCGCTTTACTGTGTAATGTTGCCACTGGCTATAATCATTGCTTTTTTGGTTAGCTAATAGAGTTTGATAACTTGCCTGCTGATCTTTTGGGACCACAATATGTGGCGCATCAATCACCGCGGGATATCGGATAACGCCATGGTTCAGCTCTTCAAGCTCTTGCCATTTCGCTTTGTCTGCCAAGATCACTGCACCAGTTACTGGTAAGGTCGCAATAGCCTGCTCATTCTTAATGGCAGGGAATATCATTTTTTGGTGTTTTAATAATTGTGCTGCGGCCAGTAACTTAGGCACGTATTGTTTGGTTTGCGATGGTAGCTTTAAGCTAAAGAAGTCCGTCGACTTACCTTGTTTTTTATTACGAGCAATTGCCTGTAATACACGCCCTTCACCAATATTGTAGGCAGCAATAGCATGATACCAATCGCCATCAAAGCGTTTATAAAGGTATTCCATAAAATCCAAAGCTGCGCGGGTGCTGTCGATCACATCTTGGCGACCATCATACCAAGGGGTAATTTTTACTTTAAAGTATTTGGCGATTGAGGGGGTGAGTTGCCATAAACCCGATGCATGTTTGTGCGAATAGGCACTGGCATCAAAATCGCTCTCTATAAGCGGCATTAGAGCGAGTTCTATTGGTAAGTCACGGTTTTCTACTTCTGTAACGATATGATACAAATACGGCTCTGCACGGCGGCTTATTTCTTCCATGTAATTTGGATGAGTAAGGTACCAAGCAATGCGCTTTTGCACATCTGGGTGACTTGAATCGCTAAACTGTAGTTGAATGCGAATACGCTGCCATACGTCATCAAGTTCACTTGGTTTGAGCGGTGTCACCGCGTCTACTTGTGCTGTTTTAGCTTCTGCAACCACAGTGCCTGGATTAGCTTTGATGATGGGCTTCTTTTCGGGAAGTGACTCAGGGGCAGTCTGACAGCCTGTTACAATAAAAGAAACAACAACAAGGCCTAAAAATCGATTTAAAAACACGTATTAAAATACTCCGTTAACTTAGGTGCGGGTAAACTAAAGCGCCTAAGCTTAACATAGGGTGAGCTAAAAATGACCATTAGATTAACAGCTCGCTAACTTACTCACCCAATTGAAATTAAAACGAAATACTAACTTGTAACCCAGCATAACCATGGTTTTGTGCTTCCCAATAGCGGCTGTCTATTTCTCGGGCTCTGGCATAGATCTCTATTCTGAATGGCTTTGAGTCCACGCCCATACCCACACCGACATAGCCATCAATATTATTGTGGTCGTCATCATAGCGGTCGCTGTAGTCGTGGTCATCTCGGTCGTCGTATACGGCAAGCTCAATTAAATCTAAGCCCACTTCGCCATAGACAAAAAAGTCACTGAAATAGCCAAATTTGATGCCGCTATCTAAGGTGAGAAATGTCTCCCGATCACCTTTTTTAGTAAATACTTCTGCTGAGCCTAGTGCCGTTGTAAATGCTGCGCCGAAATTACTGTAGTTATTTTTAGCCATAACTTCGATGCCGGCTGAGGTGATTGAATCAGTACTATTATGCTCTGATTTAACAAACAGGTTCATATCTGGGCTGTCATAAATACCAGCAAAGCTTTTTGTAGGAATAAAGGCAAGTGAAGAAAACAGTGCTAAGGCGAGGTATCGCATATTGGTTAGTCCATTAAACGTTAATGGGTACATGATACCAAACAGCGCCTTAGCAAATTGTAAGTAAGTGTTCTAACTATGTAAGTTAACCGAACACGCAGCGAAAGCAGGCTCCTTGCTGGCGTTTGATATAAACCAGATCGCCGCCATGATTGAGCATGATCTGGCGCGATAAACTTAAGCCTATTCCTGAACCTTGTTGCTTGGTAGTAAAAAATGGCACAAAAATCAACTCGATCACATGATCGCTGATACCTGTACCATTGTCGCTGACCTCTAAATACAGTTGCTGATTAGCATTTTGTGCAATGCTTACCTCAATGCACTTTGCTGACTCTGGACTATTTAACTGCTTAAGGACATCAATGGCATTTGTAAGCAGGTTTATTATTACTTGTTCAACTTGGCCTCTATCTATCATTACTAACTGTTGGCTTTGCACCGACAAATTCAACGTAATATTAAGCTGCTTAGCCTGTTGTGAGTGCAAAGCAACAACTTGCTTGGCAAGATCGGCCAGAATATGTGGCTGTAAGTGTGGGGCGGGTAAGCTACTAACCTTTTTAAATTGCGCTATAAACTCTCCTAAATGCTCGGTTCGTGATGCGAGTGTTGTTAGGGCGAGTTGCAAGTCTTGTTTATCTTCCTGATCATCAAAACTAAGCTCAGTTGGCAGCAGTGCCGTACAAGTTTGTGCTAAAGAAGAAAGTGGCGTAATCGAATTAGCAATTTCATGGGTTAGTACTTTGGTAAGGCGCTTATAAGCTTGTTGCTCTTTTAATTGCAGCTGATCATGAATCGATTGCAAACTGATCACTTTACGAACTTTACCTTGGATTTCGGCAATACTGATCTGCACAGATAACGTATCGTGCTGCTCACCATTTTGCCATGGCACGGTATTACGGCTATTTTGCTTTGCGTCTTGGACTAGGTTGGCTATTACACCTAAATCATCGATGTGCTTTACAGCTTGTCCAAGTAAACGGCTGACCGCCGGATTGCTTTCAATAATAGTGCCTTGTTCGTCACATACTAATACTGCTAAATCGATATGAATTAATAGCGCTTGTAAGAACTGGGCTTGTTGCTCTGCATTAAAACGCGCAGCCTGAATTTGTTGTTTAACCTGCTCAAATTGCTGCTGCATAGGGTGTTGGTCGCCAAAGCCTAATGTGCTGTCTCCATTCGCTAAAGCGCGAAACACCATATCTGCACGCCTTGTTTGGCGTTTAAATAAATTAAAAATTTGCGCGGCACATACCAAATTTAAAATAACTAAAAGTGCCGAAATTGCAGAAAACCCGCTTTGCTCTACTTGCCAAAACAAAGCTATTGATAAACCAATTAATGCAGCTAATAGGCAGGCTAAGCTAATAAAATTACGCATCGATTACAGTCCGTATTTTTCTAAACGACGATACATGGCTCCGCGTGTTAGGCCGAGGGCTTTAGCTGCATGACTCACGTTCCCTTGAAAATGCTTTAAAGCTGCACGAACGGTTCTTTGCTCGATGATTTCGAGATCAAAAGTGTCGTAGTCAGTGGCGCTTGAAGAGAGCTCACTTGTACTAACAGCAGCACTTGGTGAGCTTAGCACTGAGCTTATATCGAGCTCTGAGCCTTCTGAGAGGATGACTGCTCGCTCAATTGCATGCGCAAGTTCACGGACATTGCCTGGCCAATGATACTGACTTAAACGTGTCATATCAGATGCCGCAATCGAGAGCTCACGTTTGTATTTATGTGCAAAGTGCTGCAAGTAGTAGTTACACAGTAATGGAATGTCTTCACTGCGCTCGCGCAGAGCTGGCAAACGGATCTCTACGGTATTAACACGGTACAGTAAGTCTTGCCTAAATTTGCCTTCAGTAACTGCTTGTTCGAGGTTTTCATTCGTTGCACAGATCAAACGAATATCAATATCGATGACTTTTGAACCACCAACCGGTGTTATTTGCCTGTTTTGTAGTGCTGCGAGCAGTTTAACTTGTTGGTTAAGCGGTAAATTACCTAGCTCGTCTAAAAATAAACTACCACCATGGGCCAGCTCAAATCGGCCAATGCGATCTTCTTTCGCGCCGGTAAACGCGCCTTTTTTATGGCCAAATAGTTCGCTTTCAAACAGGCTTTCGGCTAGTGAGCCCATGTCTAGGCTTATGAAGGGTTGGCTTTGGCGCAGGCTTGCATTGTGGATTGCATGGGCAGTGAGTTCTTTACCTGTGCCACTTTCGCCACTGATCAATATGTTGGCATCTGTGTTGGCTGCTTTGTCGATAACCGAAAAAACCTGCTGCATGGCATCACTTTGGCCTAAAAACTCAAATGGTTGATTGCCGATTGACTGCTGCAAGGCTTGCTTTTGTTTTGTGAGCTTACCAACTTGCTGTTTGTCTTTAGCGTGTGAAAATGCCGCCGCTACAGCACCGAGTAATTGCTCATTTTGCCAAGGCTTGGCAATAAAGTCAGAGGCACCAGCTTTAATTGCTTCGACAGCTAGCTGAATATCGCTGTAGGCCGTCATAAGCAGTACCGCAATGTTAGCGTCTTGGCTCATGATCTTTTTTAGCCAGTAGAATCCTTCTTTGCCACTAATTGAGTCTTGCGTGAAGTTCATATCGAGTAACACAACATCTATAGCCTGATCCGCTTCATGCTGTGCGTTAATGATACCTTCGATATCAAAGGGGTTATCTGTGGTTTTTACAACCTGATAATGCTGCTTTAAAAGTAATCGTGCGGCGATGAGTACGTCGGGGTTATCATCGACGATAAGAATTGATCCTGCTTGTTTCATAGCTATTTATTATTATTCCTTTATGGGAACACTAAGACTAATTGAAAATAGTAACAGTGTCCATTTATGGACGATATATGGGTTTTGAAGTGTTCTATAAGCGGACACTTGATTATATGCAATCGTATTGATTTTTGTATAAGTCCTTGTAATTTAATAAAAATAAAAGTTGGCACAAGAGTTGTTTTATCTATAGGTAATTAGCACCTAGATAACTTAAAGGCGTCAACATGGATAAGAAAATTACACGCTCAAATAACAAAGCATTTTTTAAGAAATCAGTAATTGCAGCAGCATGTTTAGCTGTTGCGGCAGCAGCTTATGGTTTCACACAAACTGAGCAAACAGGTCGTAGTCAGCAAGTAACCGCGACAAGCTTAACGATTAGCACAGTACAACAAGGTGAGTTTGTTGATGCTTTAAGTCTTCGTGGTCAGGTTATGCCTCGCACTACTATTTACCTCGACACCATTGCCGGAGGCCAAGTCGAAGAGCGACTTGTTGAGCAGGGTGAGTTTGTTAAAAAAGGCCAACCACTTGTGCGTTTAAGCAATACCAATTTGCAGCTTGATGTAATGAGTCGTGAAGCACAGGTGACTGAGCAGCTTAACTTTTTACGTAACACGCAAATGAATATGGAAACCAGCCGTTTAAACTTACGTCGTGATTTGCTTGAAATCGATCTTAAAATTACGCATTTATCGCGTCGCTTAAAACAAACTCAGCCGCTAGTGAAAACGGGTGTGTTAGCACAAGAGCAATTATCTGAAATTCAAGAAGACTTAGCGTATTACAAAGCTCGAAAAGAACTAACCCTTGAGCGTCAAAAGCAAGAAAACAGCATTCGTGAAGTTCAAGTAGCCCAGTTAAAAGACAGTGCCGACATGTTAGAGAAAAACCTTCAGTTTGCGCGTAAGAACCTTGAAAACTTACTCGTAACAGCACCTGCCGATGGTTATTTAAGTGAACTTGATGTTGAAATTGGTGAATCAAAAGGCCGTGGTGCTCGCCTAGGGCAGATTGATATTCCTAATGAATACAAGCTAGTTGTGAGACTAGATGAGTTTTACCTGAGCCAGGTTCAAACAGGTATGCAAGTGCTTATTGAACACGAGCAAGGCGAAATTGCGGCAACAGTTAGCAAAATTGATAGCCGTGTTCAGCAATCACAGTTTCAGGTTGAAGTCGATTTACCCAATGGCACGAGCAACATAAAACGTGGGCAAAGCCTTGATGTGCAGCTGATGCTAGGTGATAGCAAGGGCACTGCTTTATTACTTGAACGCGGCGCATTTTTTACCAGCTCAGGGGGTAACTGGGTTTATGTCATGGAAAAAGATGGCAATCGTGCAGTACGAAAAGATATTCGCCTTGGCAAAAAGAATCAAAACTATTATGAAGTGTTAAGTGGCCTAAGCGCCGGAGATCGCGTGATCACCTCTAGCTACAGCAACTTTGATAAAGCACAACAACTACAATTTTAAGGATAAAAACAATGATTAAATTAACTAACTTATCACGCGTATTCCGTACTCAAGATGTTGAAACAACAGCGCTTAATAACATTAACTTACATGTAAACGAAGGCGAGTTTCTTGCCATTATGGGGCCATCTGGCTGTGGTAAATCAACATTACTCTCTATTTTAGGTATGTTGGATTCGCCATCAGCAGGCAGTTTTGAATTTTTAGGTGAAGACATCGCAGGGTTTGGTGAAAAACAATTAGCGGCACTTAGAAAAGCGTCAATTGGTTTTGTTTTCCAAAGCTTTAACTTAATTGATGAATTAACAGTATTTGAAAACGTTGAGCTGCCACTACAGTATCAAAACATCTCAAAAAGTGAACGTAAGCAGCGAGTAGACGCAATCTTAAAACGTGTTGCAATCGACCATAGAGCAGATCACTTACCGCAGCAGCTATCGGGCGGTCAGCAGCAACGTGTAGCGGTAGCCCGAGCACTGGTGATTAATCCAAAACTTATCTTAGCGGATGAGCCTACAGGTAACCTTGATTCAAAAAATGGTGATGAAGTCATGGCGATGCTGCGTGAGCTAAATCGCGAAGGTACGACGGTAATTGTGGTTACTCACTCAGAAAAAGAAGGCAATTATGCTGACCGTTTAGTGCGCTTACTTGATGGCCAAGTGATGGTAGATAAAGCTAACCGTGTTCAACAAACAGCAGAGGTGGCATAACATGATTTTAAGTTATTTGATCACCGCGCTGCGCGCGTTTAAAAACCAAAAACAGCACTTTATTTTAAATGTTCTGGGTTTAAGTGTGGGCTTAGCTGCGGCAATTCTAGTTGCGTTGTTTGCAAAAAATGAGCTTTCGTACGATAGCCAACAGCCACATGCTGAGCGTGTTTATCGCGTTGGCCAGGACTTCTCAAAACTCGGTTTATCTGTGGTGCCTATTTTTAATTATGTGCAGTCAAAGCAGGCCGAAGATTACAGCCAAGTTGAAGAAGTATTCGGATTAACTATGGTCGAGCTGACCCGTGAAGCCATGGTTGATGTGAGTTACCGCAACCAAGGCTATAAGTTAAATGCCTTATATGGTGCTACAGCAAATATTGAAAACTTTATTGCTATGAAGACGATTGCGGGTGACTTAACAACAGCAATGAGTACACCAGACAGCCTTGCTTTAAGTGAGTCAGAAGCACTGCGCATTTTTGGTCGCACCGATGTGATTGGTGAAACACTTACGCATGAACAAGGACAGTACACAGTGCGTGCTGTGTTTGCAGACTTAGCAGATAACACTCACTTTGCCTTTAAAAACCTTGTTTATGTTAAGCATGATCCAAGCGATATAAACATCAACAGTAGTTATGTTTATATGCGTTTAGCAGAGGGCACCGATACAGATGCATTAGCTAAAACCTTAACAGAGCGCTTTTTTAGTGGTTCGATGCTGGATCAAGTTAGTTTAGAGCTGCATCCATTACTTGATTTGCACTTAACGGCTAAATCACCGTTTGAGATGAAAGCGGGTGGCGCTAAACAAGTGGTTATGATTTGCGTTGGTTTAAGCGTGTTACTTATTCTTATTGCAGGTTTTAACTTCATTAATATGACCGTCGCTCAATCGACGAAACGTGCAAAAGAAGTGGGTGTGCGTAAAGCGCTTGGCGCAAGTAAAGGCCAGTTAGTAACGCAGTTTTTATCTGAATCTGTGTTGGTATCAATGCTTTCAATGGTGATTGCATGTGCTTTAGTGGAGCTATTTTTACCAAGTTTTAATCAACTAGTAGACCGAGAGTTAGCAGTAAACTATGCCTCTGAATTTGGCATTGCCATTATTGTGGTCGCAATTGCTGTGGGCATATTAGCTGGGCTTTATCCTGCATTCTTTATTTCGTCATTCAGTGCAAAACGCGTTTTAAGTGGAGACTTACAGCGTGGTAATACTGCAATATGGGTTCGTAAGAGCTTACTAACCTTACAGGCTTCACTAGCAATAGGTTTAATCATTGCCTCTATTACCTTGTTAAAGCAATTAACTTACTTACAAAGCTTACCTTTAGGCTATGAAACAACACAAAGATTGGTTATTTCAGAGCTACCTGTAGGCGAAGTATTCACAAAAGAAAAAAATGCCTTAGTTAACCGTATTAGTGCAATTCAAGGTGTACAGCAAACAACTGTTATTGATACCCGTTTAACTGTTTCAATCAATAATACACTTATGCCAACTTGGCCAAATGGTGAAGCGTCTGGCAGCTTAACGCCTGTTGTTGGCGCAAGCTACGATGTTGTAAAAACGCTAGGATTAAAACTGGTTGCTGGACGTGACTTTAGCCGTGAATTTGCTGGTGATTGGGCAAGCCGTGCAAATGGAGTAACAAGTACGGGCACCATTGTGACTGAATCTGTTGCAAGGCAAGCGGGTTACACTAACATGAGTGACATTATCGGTAAGGTAATTAAAGACTCAGGTCGCGGCGTAGATATGCGTGTTGTGGGTGTGGTTGAAGATGTAAAAGTAGGTAATGCTAAAGATGCCAACTCAAATATTATGTTCTTATGTGGCTTTAACTTTTTATCACCAGTATCAGAACTAATTTTAACGATTGATCAGCAAAACTTGCCTTACATTAAAGCTCAGATCGCTGAAGTATTAGCAAGCTCAGCCAATATCTATGAGCCAAAAATTAACTTACTCGCAGACAACTACAAAACCCTGTTAAAAGGTGATGAGCGAATTTCGAATGTGGTTTTAATCTTTACCGGTCTTGCTGTGTTCTTAACTTGTTTAGGTACCTTTGGTTTGGCTTCGTTCGCAACAGTGCGTCGTCAAAAAGAAGTGGCTGTTCGAAAAGTGCTAGGTGCATCTCGCATCAGTATCGTAAATATCATTGCTAAAGAGTTCTTAGTGCTGGTGGCGGTAAGTATTGCTATTGCGTATCCAGTGACTTACTTGTTGGTAGGTGATTGGTTAGCAAACTTTAATGACCGCATTGAACAAGCTGTATGGGTGTATTTAGTTGCCGCCGTCGCGGTGGCCGCCATTACTTGGGTTACCGTTGCAAGCTTAGCCTTTAAGGCCGCAAGCACCAGACCATCACTTATCTTAAGATATGAATAACAGTTAACTAACTCCCAACTATAAGCCCAGCAATACAGCTGGGCTTTTTTAGTTTTAAATGTGACGCCATAAATGACAACCTACGGTAGGACGTGCTTTAGCGCGTTAATCTACTATATTTAATGTTCTACAATTTTGTGAAAAAGGATTTTTCATGAGCTGGAGCCATTTAAAGAAAGGACGAGTTTCAATTCAATCAGGTGAATATTTCATAACGTTCAACTGCCATAACAGAAAAGCACTGTTCAGTGATCATAACTTAGCAAAAGTATTTTGTAGGTGTATTGAAATAAATGAACTATTGCATCAATGCTGCTGGTTAACTTGGGTGCTTATGCCCGATCATTTTCATGGTTTATTAAGGCTTAGCGATAGTAGCTTGGGTAAAACAGTTGGTCATCTAAAAGGTCTTTCTGCTAGAGAGATAAACAATATACGTTGTTTTTCTCAAACGGTATGGCAACCTGCTTACTATGACCATGCACTACGTGAAGAAGAAAGTAGAATAGCTGTAGCCAGATATATCGCAGCAAACCCTTTGCGAAAAAAACTAGTTGATAATTTAGGTAGTTATCCATATTGGAATTCTGTTTTCTTGTGATTGATTGTCGCCATAAATGACGACCTACTTAGGGCGTGCTTTAGCGCGTTAGTAAGTATTCTTTGTCGCCATAAATGACAACCTACGTAGGACGTGCTTTAGCGCGTTAATATGTATTCTTTGTCGCCATAAATGACGACCTACGGTAGGACGTGCTTTAGCGCGTTAGCATGTATTCTTTGTCGCCATAAATGACGACCTACGTATCACGTGCTTTAGCGTAAATATAGGGTTAAAGTTCTTTAACCTTCACCGCAGGGTTACCTGCTACTAGGGTATTTGCCGCGACATCTTTGGTAACTATTGCCCCTGCGCCAATCACGGCATTATCAGCAACTTTAATACCCGCAAGTATAATAGCGCCTGCACCAATCCATACATTGTTGCCGATGCTAATCGGTGCTGCAAAGTTAGCTTTTGCTAAACGTTCGGTTGGGTTTACTGCATGCGATACCGCGAGTATTTGCACATTAGGGCCTATTAAGCAGTCATCGCCTATCGTAATTTGCGCATCAGTTAGCGGTGCATCGAGCATAGTAGAGTTAATATTTATGAAGGTTCGATCACCTATTTTAATACCACTGCCATAATCACAATGAAAACCCGCTTCAATAACAACCTGTTCGCCACAGTGAGCAAACATGCCTTTTAGTCGTTTTAAATTGCCTTTACTCGGGCTTTTGGCAAATAAACGGCAAATTTCATGGGTATTTTTTCGTTGTTCGAGTAAGGACTTGTCGAGGCTATTAAACTCTTTCATGGGGCATTTTCATGGTTATATTTGCCAATAGCTTAGCGTGTTGGTGATGAAGATCAAAATAAAGCTGTGTAGGTTAACGATCATTCACTTGCCATTTATATTGTTTCGTTTAAAATCTCAAAACTTTCGAAACGAAACTTATGTGGTTCACTTTATGACAAAACGAAACACTCAACAACGTCGCCATACTATCTTAAGCCAAGTGAATGAACTTGGTGAAGTTGCTGTTGAAGCGTTAGCAGAGCAGTTTCAAACTTCTGAAGTGACGATACGTAAAGATCTGACAGCCCTTGAAAAAAGTGGCTTGTTGCTACGCCGTTATGGTGGTGCTATTGCCTTGCCGCAAGAAATCGTTGCAAATAGCAACGAGAAAAGCGACTCGCTTCGCAAAATGGCAATCGCACAGGCGGCTGCAAAGCTTATTAAAGATCATAACCGCATCATCATTGATAGCGGCCGAACTACAGCGGCGATGATCCCTGAGCTTGCAAGTAAGCGCGGTTTAGTGGTGATGACAAATGCTATTAATGTCGCTAACCGACTGCTTTCATTAGAAAATGAGCCAACACTTTTGATGACCGGCGGAACTTGGGATCCGCATTCAGAATCGTTTCAGGGCCAAGTTGCTGAGAATGTTCTACGCTCTTACGACTTTGACCAGCTCTTTATTGGTGCCGATGGCATTGATATTGATAGAGGTACTACAACCTTCAATGAATTAGTGGGGCTTAGCCAAGTGATGGCTGAAGCAGCCCGTGAAGTAGTGGTGCTGGTTGAGTCAGAAAAAATTGGCCGAAGAATACCGAATTTAGAACTGCCTTGGCAGCGTGTTACCACTGTTATCACAGACAACAACCTAAGCGCAGATAAGCGCGAGGCGATAACAGCATGTGGTGTACAGCTGATCTGTGCAGAAATTGAATAACCCGTAATAAGACCGACAACACCTTATTACGCATCATTTATGACAACACATCTCGCCCAAAGTAAAACACTTTGGCATGTGCAAAAGGAGAGATTATGTGTGGAATCGTAGGGGCTGTTGCAGAACGCCCAGTAAACAAAATACTTGTTGAAGGCCTTAAGCGCCTTGAATACCGTGGCTATGACTCGGCAGGTGTGGCTTTACTTAAAGGTACTGAGCTTAACACTGTAAAAGCAGTAGGTAAGGTTGCTAACCTTGAAGCGGCACTGAATGAAGCCGCTGTTAAAGGCACTACCGGTATCGCACATACACGTTGGGCTACCCATGGTAGTGTAACCGAAGCGAATGCTCACCCACATGTTTCGAATAGCGAAATTGCCCTAGTTCATAACGGCATTATCGAAAATCATGCCAGCCTGCGCGATGCGCTAAAAGGCGATGGTTATGAGTTTTTATCAGAAACAGATACAGAAGTCATGGTGCACCTTATCCACCAACTTCGCCAACAGCACGATACACTTTTAGCAGCTGTACAAGCTGCTGTTAAGCAGTTTGAAGGTGCATTTGGTACGGTTGTTTTTGATAAAGCGAACGACAACGAAATCATCGTAGCGCGCTCCGGTAGCCCACTGGTGATTGGTTTAGGTCTTGGCGAAAACTTTATTGCCTCTGACCAACTTGCTTTATTACCTGTTACTCGCAGTTTTATTTACCTTGAAGAAGGTGATGTGGCTCGTATTACCCGTGACAGTGTTGAAATCTTTGATGCAAACGGTGATGCAGTCGAGCGCGAAGTGATTGAATCAAACATTACGCAAGATGCATCAGGTAAAGGCGAATATCGTCACTACATGCTGAAAGAAATTTACGAACAACCACTTGCTGTGCGTAACACCCTTGATGGCCGCCTAGTTAATGACACTGTCGCGATTGATGCCTTTGGCGAAAGCGCTCAGCAAATCTTTAAAGACGTAAAACACGTGCAAATTATTGCCTGTGGTACTTCATACCACTCAGGTATGGTTGCTCGTTACTGGCTTGAACAGTTCGCAGGCGTGAGCTGTAACGTTGAGATTGCTTCTGAGTTCCGTTACCGCGAATCATTTGTACATGAAAACAGCTTACTTGTGACCATTTCACAGTCTGGTGAAACAGCAGATACACTTGCTGCACTTCTTCTTGCAAAACAGCAAGGTTACATGGCGTCAATGACCATTTGTAACGTACCGGGTTCATCGTTAGTACGTGAATCGGATTTAGCCTTTATGACTAAAGCCGGTGCTGAAATTGGTGTTGCATCAACTAAAGCCTTCACCACACAGCTTGTTGGCTTATTAATGCTAACAGCATCGATTGCCCAAGAAAAAGGCCTAGAGCAAGGTGCGATTGTAAATGCAATCAAAACACTTCCTAACAAGTTAGAAGAAGCACTACTGCTTGCAGAAGGGATTGAAGATTTAGCTGAAGAGTTTGCTGATAAGCACCACTCACTATTCTTAGGTCGTGGCTCACAATACCCAATCGCGATGGAAGGTGCGCTTAAGCTGAAAGAGATTTCATACATTCACGCCGAGGCATACGCAGCGGGTGAGCTTAAGCATGGCCCTCTTGCGTTGATTGATGCCGACATGCCAATCATTGTTGTGGCACCAAACAACGAGCTACTAGAAAAGCTTAAATCAAACGTAGAAGAAGTACGTGCCCGTGGCGGTATTATCTATGTATTCGCAGATAAAGACTCAGCGTTTGAATCTGACGAAACGATGCGTGTAATCAACGTAAACCATGTCGATGACGTGATTGCTCCAGTTGTATATACAATTCCGCTACAGCTGCTTTCATACTATGTTGCGGTTATTAAAGGCACCGACGTAGACCAACCTCGAAACCTAGCAAAATCGGTGACCGTAGAGTAAGTTCCTTTCAAGAGGTTACTAAATTATCCTTAAAATACAAGGTGTTAGTAACCTCTCAATTCTCAGAAGTTCCACTATCTCATTATCAAACCCATCTAATGTCAATAATTTCCAAACTTCACAACGAAGGATGGAATACAGGACAGATTAGTCGATTTCTGTGTGAAAAAGGTTATCTCTCAGTGAGGGGGAAACCGATACTCTCTAATCATATCTGGAGTATGCTAAAGAAACATAGTGTTAGGTCAGAGAGAAATAGTCAAAAACCAAATGTTTTACTTAAGTCTGTAAGTGTAAAAACGGACAAAACTAAGTAAAACTGTTGTCCTAAGAATAAATCCTCAATTTGAGAAAATAGCAATAGTTGGGTTATCCAACAATTACTATAAATTTAATGAGGGAAGTATAATGAAAGATATATCTATGGTTGGTTTGTATGAGCGTGATCTGGAAATGATTTTAACTACTAACAGTATTTATGTTCATAAACTAATTGAAACTACACCAATTCTTAAAGAATTAACAAATAAACATAAAGAGAATATGTTTAATGTGGCTACAGAGTTCTTTGAAATAGTAGATGAAATAGGCTTAGCTGATGACGATGAATTTTGTGAAGTATTTGAGATTTTTGAAATTCGTGAGTTGTGTGAAAATTGGTTTAAAAATCGATATGAATATGATTTTGAAGATATGATTGAATGTATAGGCAATCAAATAAGTAAAGTGAAAATAATATAGCAGATATAGAAAAACCCTTTTTAAAAGGGTTTTTTTTGATCACAAATAAATAGAACGGACAAAACTGAATAAAACCGTTGTCCTAAGAATAAATCCTCAATTTGAGAAAATAGCAATCGTTGGGTTGGCCAACAAAACTAAAAAATTGAGGAAATATATATGATTATAATTAAAGATGAAGGTTCAAATAATTTTTTTAATAGAAAAAATGTAAATACTAATAAATTATTTAACATGGAATATAAATTGATGAGACCAAAAAAGGGTTTTAATGGCAATTATGATGATTTGTGTGAAAATCTAGAATGTATGTTTGATAAATGTGTGAAATACACTAAGTCGGATGAAGAATTATGTTGTGGCTGGATAAAGTCTATGGACATAACAAATTTTATGAATGATTATAAATTAGCTCCAAATGAAATTTCATATAAGACAAGACATACATGTCTTGATTTTGTAACTGTGTTATCTAATATTTTAATCAGAGGAAATTCACAATTAGTCAAAAAAAAATTAAAGAAAGATTACAGCTCTTCCATTATCCGATGTGTTGTAAAATCAATTGAAGGAAGTAAACATCATAAGTCGATTGTAGAATCAATGGTTTGTGGTTATATGTATACAAAGACATATCAAATAGATAAGTCTGATTTAAATACAATTTTAGTAGAGGATATTGATTTTGTTTCTGAATATGGAATTGAATTAAACGAAAAAAGTATTAATTTCAAGGATAATAATATTTCAGCTAGTAAAATTAAGAAGATATTAAAAAATGGTATAGTAATAACCTCTAATTTTAATCGTGATTCTAACAACAAATCCTCGATTTGATAAAGTAGCTGACGTTCAACAGACAAATCCAACTACAAATTTAATGAGGAAATTATTATGGGAATTAATAAAAAAGTTAACTTTTTGTTAGAGATACCAAAAGGCTGGGACACCAAAAGGAATCAAGTATTATTATATGAGCCTAAGAAAAATGACTCATCCAAAACACAAGAAAACCAATTCCTTTATAAACAAAAATTCGCTGTTCGTGAAGAGATGGAATTGTTTCTAAGTTCTATGAGTGATAGTGACGCTGATATAAAACTTTATGAAAATGTTAAATTCATTTTTACAAATAATCAAGTTGGTCTACGTACATTAGTATTTGATGAACTAGTATATATGTACAGAGCGTGGGTTGTTGAAAACTATTTAGATGAGGATATTTTCAATAAAGAGTTTGATTCATTGTTTAGTATTATTGGAAAAGACAAAATAATAAAACATTTTCTTGTAATGAGTGAAGAAATTAATCTAGTAATTTCGATACTTAACTTTAAGCCATCGAAGTTTTTCAAAGGTTCCGATCATCTAAATAATCTACTTCACGAGATAATAGAATCTATAAAATACGATTTAGTTATTTTATTGAAGAGAGCATTACTTGAAAACTGGCAAAATCAAACTTGAACAGAGTTTCAATAAATGTCATTAGATTAATTTTCAACCAAAGTAACCTATAGATTATTTCGACCAGGAAACTGGCCTTTAGAAACGGACTGACAAATCTTATAACCCTTTTTGAGATACCTACGGACCTGACGTAATTGATCGTCTGTGTATCGTAGGTTTCCTTTTCTATCTTTACTCGGGGCAATAGATAACAGATATGGTATCCATTTCGATCTCGGTCTATTCCTCAATCTATTTACAACTTCTGTACAGTATGCTGAGTTAACTGGTGGTTTTCCCATATCTACCCAAATAGTATACATCAATTGTATCTCATACAGAGTCTTACCTCGAATCTCCACCCCTGCGGTAAGTTCATATTGTCCAAAAGATACAGATTTAGTTTTTCTTCCATATTCTTCTAGACCTAATTCCTCTAAACGTTGTTCTTGCCTGTTCTCTATTAATTCCCGTAGTTGTTTGATAGATTTACTAACAGGTTGGTTCAATGGTATTGCGACATTCAAAGCGTTATCATGATTAACCACTTTAGTAACCGGTTCTACTCTTGAAACACCAAATAAATGTTTGTGTTCCTTCCACCAAGGGTCAAAAAGTACATTAGATACATCACCCCAAGGTTTGTAGTAGTCGTTGGATTTTTCTATGTTTTCTTTTAAGTCAGGTTCTCTAAGACTAAGTTTATAAAACTCAAACCACAATCTAAAATGTTGTTTAGATGACTTAATCTGTGGTTGCTTATTCAACCGAACCATCCTCTAACCACTTCCAAAATTCAACTGGCATTTTATCATCCACCACTTCTAGTTCTCTATGAGCAATTGCTTTGGTACAGCCCATATGTGGTACTTCTAGAAATAAATCTGGTATGGTCCAATCAACTTTATACCAACGATGGTTATTCTTGGGTGAGTCAACAATTTTAGTTATAACTCCATGAGCAAAGATTCTCATATGTCCAATTTCTGAATCTTTAGCATTTGTTGAGTTCGTCTTCGTAATAATAATATCACCGGGTAATAACTCGTAATAGTAACCCATTTGTATTTTATCTTCATAGTACTGAAGGTCATAGAAACCACCTTTATACCATTGTTTGTCCGGAGCATCTTCAAGTCTACCAAACGGCTTGAAAGCAACAAATGTATATCTTCGCATTATCTCGGGTACAAAGTTATTTTCAACATAGTCTACAATTTGCCTTGCTTTGAGATTTTGAGGATCCTTTTTAAGTGTATCTAAAGCATTTCTGTGTAAAATGAGAATTTCAGCTCTTGTTTTCTTTCCCTGTTGGATATTTTCGATGATATTCATAGTTAATTCTCTGCTCAGTTAAGGGTTAAGTACCAAGTTTTATTCGAATAATACTTTGCTAATAAAATATAACTTTTATATATTAGAAAACAAGCCATTTTTTCAAGTATAAGGATACTAGACCTTGAACAATACATCTTCACTCTCTTCTTTAATTTGGTCATCAGCAGATGACGTCCTGCGTGGTCTATTTAAACCTTCTGAATATGGACGAGTAATTTTACCTTTTGTCGTTATGAGACGTTTAGATTGTGTTATAGAACCAAAAAAAGACGAAGTTTATGAACTTCATAACAAATTCAAAGATAAACTTGATGATCCCTCTCCTGTAATTTTAAGACAGATTGGATTACCTTTCTTTAACACATCAAAGTTTGATTTATCCCGTATAAAGAGTGACCCGACAAACGTGTTGATGAACTTCAATAACTACGTTCAAGGTTATTCAAAAAATGTTTTCGACATCATTGAAAATTTCTCAATCAACCCATTAGTAGAGAAACTCCATAAAAATAAACGTTTATATCTTTTGATTGATAAATTTACTGAGTTTGACTTACATCCAGATAAAATCGATAACCATCAGATGGGCTCTGTGTATGAAGAACTTCTCCGTAAATTCTCGGAGATGTCCAATGAAGAAAGTGGTGACCACTTTACTCCTCGTGATGTCGTTAAACTTCTCGTCTCGTTTGTGTTTGGTGGGGACAAGGAAGACCTTCAAGGTGAGGGAAAAATTAGATCGGTCTTCGATCCGTGTTGTGGAACAGGGGGGATGTTAACCATCGGTAAGGAGTGGGTTCTAGAGAACATAAACCCGAATCTAAAAATTGATTTATATGGTCAAGAACTTAATGATGTAACGTATTCAATTTGTAAATCAGACCTTCTTATGATGGATGAAAATCCTGAAAATATTAAAGGTCCCACTACATCAATTTCAGATGACCGTCATCAAGGAAGTAAATTCGATTACATGATAACTAACCCTCCATTTGGTGTGAGCTGGAAGTCAGAGGCTGAATTTGTAAAAGAAGAAGCAAAAGACCCCAACGGTCGTTTCTTCGTTGGCACACCTAGAACATCTGATGGTTCGTTATTATTTCTTCAACATCTAATTGACAAAATGAATCCTGAAGGTTCTCGGATTGGTCTTGTTTTTAATGGTTCACCTTTATTTACAGGAGATGCTGGGAGTGGCGAATCCGAAATACGTAAATGGATTATCGAAAATGATTGGTTAGAATGTATCATATCATTGCCTGATCGAATGTTCTTTAATACTGGCATTACAACATATATTTGGATTGTTACTAATAAGAAGTCTCCTGACCGTAAGGGTAAAGTTCAATTAATCGACGGGACCTCTTTTTTTTCTAAAATGAGAAAGAACCTAGGTGACAAGGGCAAATATATTACTGACGACCAATCCCAACAATTATTCGAAATCTACCAAAACAACGAAGAGAATGAATTTTGTAAGATTTATCCAAATAATTTCTTCGGTTACACGAAGGTAGTTATTGAACAACCACTTATCGAAAACGGTGATATCAAAACAGACAAAAAAGGGAATCCTAAACCAGACACATCAAAACGGGATACAGAACGAGTTCCTCTTTCAGAAAGTATTGATGATTACTACGACCGTGAAGTGAGACCCCATGTATCCGACTCTTGGATGGATCGATCAAAAGATAAGGTTGGTTATGAAATCAATTTCACAAAATACTTTTACAAATTCATTCCTTTAAGAGGTCTCGATGAGATTTCTCATGATCTCAAAACCCTTGATGATGAAATTCAAAAGTTGTCGCTGGAGATGACTGATGAATAGATATGAGAATTATCTCGAAACCGGTTTTGAGTGGATTGGTAAAATACCCTATAGTTGGGGATTAGCACGAGTGGGTAAATTTTTTACTGAACGGTCGGAGAAGGTTGATGACGTAACGTATCCACCATTGTCTGTAACAATGAATGGTATCGTGGACCAACTATCTGATGTTGCTAAATCGAATGATAACGACAACCGTAAGTTGGTTAAGAAAGACGATTTCGTAATAAACTCAAGAAGTGATAGGAAGGGTTCTTCTGGAATTGCTCCAAGAGATGGTTCTGTATCACTTATCAATATCGTCCTTGCTCCAAAGAATATTGACCCCAAATACATAGAAAACTTATTCAAAAGTTACTATTTCAAAGAAGAGTATTTCAGAAACGGAAAGGGTATACATTGGGACCTTTGGACAACCCGTTGGGAACAGTTCAAAAATATAAACATTCCTATCCCACCTATCGAAGAACAAAAACTGATCTCTCGTTACCTCGATAAAAAAACCAGTCAGATTGATTCATTGGTCGAGAATATTCAAAAGAAAATTGAAATCCTCAAAGAACAAAGAACCTCTTTGATCAATCACTATGTCACGAAAGGTCTCGATCCCAATGTTGAGATGAAGGACAGTGGTATTGAGTGGATTGGGGAGATACCGAAACACTGGTCGGTTAAGAAACTTAAAAACTTTGCTACGATTTTTGGTCGGATTGGATACAGGGGTTACACCGTTGAAGATATTGTCTCTGAAGGAGAGGGTTCAGTTACATTGGGTCCTGGAAATATTAAAGACAATAAACTAAGTCTTTTGAACAGAACATATATTTCTACTGAGAAATATGAAGAATCTCCTGAAATACAAATCTTTCTAAACGACATAATTTTTGTGAAGACGGGATCTACTATTGGAAAATCTTGTATCATCGAAGAACAATTTGAGACGATGACATTAAATCCTCAAATGATTGTCTTAAAAGAGATTACCATAAACAATAAATTCTTTTACTATCAGTCTATCACTCAATTTTTTCAGAATTACTTTGAAACTGAAAAAGTAGGAGGGTCTACACCAACCATTTCTCAAGATAAGATTAGGAACTTTCCGATGTTGAATGTTCCAACAACAGAACAGAAAGAAATCGTTGAGTTGCTAAATCATAGAACTACACGAATCGAACAAACTATCGGTATCAATGAACAAAAACTCAAACTGATAAATGAATACCGTCAGTCACTCATATCTTCCGTTGTAACAGGTAAAGTTCGAGTTACGGAGGACATGATATGAATGGTTTCAGTCCTACCGAGAAAAGGTTTGAAGAACATATTGAAGACCACCTGAAGAAAGTTGGATATTCGACCACCCACTTTAGTGAATACGATCGTAATCTTTGTTTGATCCGAGATCACGTGATCGATTTCATCAAAAGAACACAACCTGAAGAATGGGGTCGTCTTCAAGAGATTTACGATGTGGATACAGAGAACAAAATCCTTTCTAGGATTTCGTCAGAGATATCCAAACGTGGAATTATTGATGTTCTTCGACACCAAGTCGTTGATCGTGGTGTATATCTTAACCTTTGTTACTTCGAACCTAAGAGTGATCTCAATCCAGATCACTTAAAACTATATCAATCCAATCAATTCACGGTGGTTCGACAACTTCATTACTCCAATCAAAATGAAAATTCGATTGATATGGTTTTGTTCCTCAATGGACTACCGATTGTGACAATGGAGTTGAAGAACCAACTCACGGGACAGAATGTTAAACATTCTGAGAACCAATACCGGAACGACCGTGATCCGAAAGAACCATTATTGAATTTCAAACGGTGTATGGTTCATTTCTGTGTGGATAATAATAAGGTCTCGATGACGACACGGTTAGCAGGACCTAAGACGTTTTTTCTCCCATATAACCGTGACCTTGAAAATCCACCAGTCGATCAAGGATACAGAACAAAGTATCTATGGGAAGAAATCCTTCCACCTTCATCACTACTCGATATCTTAGAAAACTTTGTTCATGTCTCAAAGGAGAAGGAATTCTTCTTCAACGACAAAACACAAAAGATCGACTCAAAGGTTAAAGAACTTCTCGTCTTCCCCCGATATCACCAACTTGATCTGATCAGAAGTTTCAGAAGACAGTTAAAAGAAGATGGTGTCGGTAAAAACTATCTTGTTCAACATACGACCGGATCGGGTAAATCCTATTCTATAGGTTGGTTATCACACACACTTACCTCTTTGTATCGATCAACAGGAGATACAAAAAGGATGTTCGATACGATCATCGTTGTAACCGATAGAACAGTTTTGGATGATCAACTTCGAAATACAATTAGGTCACTCGAGAAGATCGATGGTGTTGTGAATGGTGTGGAACACGGTTCTCAAGAACTAAAAAAATTCTTAGAACAAGGTAAGGATATCGTAATCACGACAATCCAAAAATTCCCATTTATCTCAGAAACAATCGCATCACTAGGTGATAGAACGTTTGGTGTTGTAATTGATGAAGTTCATTCAAGTCAGTCTGGTGAGTTATCCAAAGACCTCAAAAAATCACTTACGAAATCAGATGACGATGAAGACTTTGACTATGAAGAAATGTTGAGACAGGAAATTCAAAGTAGGGGTAAGCAAGACAATATTTCTTTTTTTGGTTTTACTGGAACACCAAAAGAAAAGACACTTGAGTTATTTGGAACAAAAACTAACGAAGGGACCTTCGTTCCGTTTCACATCTATTCAATGTACCAATCAATCCATGAAGGATTTACATTAGATGTACTCCAGAACTACACAACATACAAAAGATATTTCAAAGTAAAACAAACTAAAGATGGTGACATTGAGGTTCCAACTGGCAAAGGAAAACGGGAACTTGTCAGATATGTAGATTCTCATGAAATGACAATCCGAAATAAGGTACAAATAATTTTGGATCATTGGGTCGATAAAGGCTCAAAAGAAATACAAGGTCGTTCAAGAGGGATGATCGTTACACAGTCCCGAAAACATTGTGTTTGGTATTTCAACGAAATTAATCGTCAACTGGAAGAGAGAGGTCTTTCTTATCGTTGTCTTGTTGGATTCTCTGGTGAAGTTTCTATTGATGGAGAGAAGTATTCAGAACCAGGGTGTAACCAAACTCTAGGTCATGAAGGTGACGTCCCGCTAGGTTTGAAGAATCCTAAGTATCGATTATTAGTTGTAGCAAACAAATTCCAAACAGGATTTGATGAACCTCTTGTTCAATCGATGTATGTTGATAAGAAGTTAGGTGGTGTTCAATGTGTTCAAACACTGTCAAGATTAAATAGAACCACTTCTGGAAAGACACAAACTTTCACCTTGGATTTTGTGAATGAGCCTGAAGATATCAGAGAATCATTTCAAAGATTTTATCAATCGACAATCCTCGAAGGCGAGACTGATCCAAATCGTTTATATGATATTCAACGAGATATCTACAATTATCATCTTTACACAAATGAAGATGTAAATCGATTTTGTGAAGTGTTTTATGACCTTAAAAGAGATGAAGGAAATCTCCATCCTACATTAGATAGTGTTTTGGATAAATTTATCTCAATTGAGGATGAAGATGTTAAAGAGGATTTTCGTTCAAAAATACAGTCGTATATTAGGATGTATGGCTATCTTTCTCAAATCATGAATTTTACAGATATAGAACTTGAAAAAAGTTTTGTGTTCTTAAAATATCTGAATAAAAAGTTACCTAAAAGAGATGTCGAACGTTTTGATATTTCCGATACGATTGATTTGGATTCATTACGAATTCAAAAAATTCACGAACAAATAGTAGAAAGTCTTAAGAATGAGACTACTATAATCGATCCGCCTGATTTTGGTAGTGGTTCGGTCATAGAACCAGAATTTGACCTACTTTCTGAGATTATTAATCAAGTGAATACTACATATGGTGTTAATTTGACCGAAGAGGATCGTTTAGATCTTTCAAGATTGAGTAAGAGATTGATTGATGATCCTGAAGTCGGTAAATATATGAATGGTAATAATACTGAAGACAATAAACGGAATTTCTTCAAACAACAATTTGAAGGAATGATGATTGACTACATCAATGAAAGGTTTGATTTTTACAAAAAGATGGATGATAACCCTTCAATGAAGAACCTAATATTTCAAACGATGTATAAGGATTATCAGACCCAACATTCAAAAATTTAAGTAATAAATCAATGAATAATCAATATACTATAAACAAAAAGTTTAAAGTTAATAATCAATACTTGTGTGTCAGAAATGAAACCTTTTCGTTAAATGAAGTTAGTCTAACGTATAGTTTTATAGATTGGGAAAAAGGTATTATATCTAGTTCATGCGATATTTATTTTGATAAAAAATTATATGATCCTCAAATAAAAAAATTGAAGTGGTTTTTTTCAAATGATTTGTCAAAAGAATTCAAAGTTTATTTGTATGAATTATTCGAAAGAGAGTTAGAGGCTTCATTAGGGAAAGAGTTATCATTCATTGAGAAGGTTGATGAAATAAAGTCATTAAATGATGAGAAAGATAGTAAAAAAATTGATTATGTTTTAATGAAATCTAAAGTTGTAGGAGTTCATGAAACGGTATTTATTGGTAAGGAGTGGGTTGAGGGGAATAGTAACAGGTTGGGATTAGATCGTTATGAGAACAAATATGAATATTACTTTACCCCCCACTATCATGTAATTAATTTAGAACTTAAATCAAATAAGGCATCGGTCATTAATGATGAAAGTAGACAGCATTTAGATACTGAAGGATATGATTGGATACACCCATTGCCAATTGAAGATACGTTTAAGTTATTTGAAGAGTTGGATATCCATATTACAAAAGGTAACACGATTTATACTCGTCAACTAGAGCCAGTGAGGCTTATCAAACCCTCCAAAGAATATAATAAAGTAATAAATACACCATTTAAAAAACATAGGATTTTTTATCATTTTGAAGATGTTTTCATTCCATCTTTCAAAAAAAAATTTATAAATGATTGTATGTTTAACATTATAAATAGTAACTAATATGGCTTGATACTTCTGTGATTGCCGAATATATAATTTATATAAAACACAGACTAAATAAGCCATATGGCAATTAAATCATCAACTAGAAAGTTTAAAATCTAGTTTTACTTCCATATTTTTCTGCTTTACAGGTTTACCGTCCTGTATTTTGGATCTGAACTTCCACTTACGTAACGCTCGTTTGGCTTCACGATCGAAAACACGACTTGGCTCAGCTTCTATTACATTTACATCCTCAACCCCACCTACTTCGTTAATAGTAAATGTTAGACGAACCCAACCTTCTTTACCATCACGAGCAGCTTGTACTGGATATTTAGGTTCAATTCTAACAATTGGCTTAGGCTCATCGATTTTTTCATTAGTGTTATTTTCTGTATACTTTGAAAAATAAAGAGACCTATCAGTTTCTAGTCCATAATGAATAGCCTCGACCTCACCTCTTTTAGTATTGATTGAAAAATTATCAACAAAGCTATCACCAAATTCAGGACTTTCAAACTTTCTATCTGAAGACCAGTTTTGTGATTTTAATTTAATTTGTATAACTGCTATGAAGTCATTTCGGTATTCTTTGGCTTTTTCAATTGGAACTTTAATTTCTCTTAATTTTTCTTTAGGGCATGTATATTCTAGCTCATAGATATTTCCAATTTTTTCTTGCCAATCCCATGAAGCACCAAAGCCATTTGTTCCACTTCTAGCTCTGTAAGAAGTATCATCCTTTAATCTTATTTTGCCGCTATAACAGGAAAAAGAGTATGTTTGTGAGTCGGCATCATAAGTTAAGAATTTATCTACATAAAGGGTGATGTCTTTAAGATTATTTTGTTGTGTGAGTTTTCTTTGTTCATACTCAGAAGTCGTCTCGAATTGATCTTTAATCAGGGTGGTTGTTAAAGAATGATTATCAATGACTTCAAAATTTATATTCTCACTGGGTAACTCGAGAAGTTTGTTTTGCTCGGCATATAAACATGGCGAAGTAACTATTAGCAGGTAAAGAAAGTAATTTTTCATTTTAAAACTCCATTTTTATTAGTATTACAGTACATTTTATTTGTTGTCAAATTTACATAATTACTTATTCACACTCTTAATTCGTCTCAATAAAGTCTTATCACTGGTTCCTATAGCAATACCTAATCCATTTATATATGAGATTAACTTGTTCTGTTGAGCAATCATCTTATTTTGCTTGACAGGATCTTGTTCATTTTCAATCGATTTTGATAGGTTTCTAACTTTTAGTACTAATCCACTGACCGTCAATCTTACCCATACTGGATATTTTCCCTCTGATATAAATGTCTTAAACCTCATCATAGTCTATCCTCGGGTAGGATAATGATTGAGATACTGTTTTTCTTGATTAACTGGTTTATATGTTTCATTAATTCCTCTTTATCCTTTTGGGTATAAACATCCCATACTTCTAACTTGTTATCTTTGTGTCTACGTAAGTGAGTAATAACTTCGTCTTTACGAATCTTATTCATTTTCTTTGTAATCATATTATCCCCTTAGGTTTTTATATTCGTTAATGTCCATCCAAGTTTGTGTATTTGGATCTTTGATAAGGTTTCCCCATTGTTCAGGTTCATTTCGTTCAATTGGTTTCTGGTATGTCACTTTTACTGATTCTTTATTCGTAAACTCTTTCATGAACCTAATGAGTTCAGTAGTCATGTAAGTATGATTATTTCGACATATGGATTGGAATTGATTCTTGAGTTCGTCTGGTACACGAATATTCATTAGTACAGTCATAATGGTTCCTTATTGGAAGAATGATTCAAGATTAGAACTAGAATCTGGTTTAATTATTTGAATGGTTAAAGGTTTAAAATATTCATTTATTTCGTTTTTTGTCATTCTTAGGTCATAGGTAAGTAACTGGGATAGTTTATTAATATCCTTTTTCTTGATTGTCTTTTTACGTTCAAGTCCTTCTAGACAATTTCGTATAAATGGTTTCATTAATATGTTTGATTGAGATAGGTACTTTTTACAGTACTTAATTAGTATCAATCGTCTGTGTTCTCTGTCTGTCATTGATATGTCCTTACAGTTAGGTTCAGTTATATTTACTTGGATTGTGTATATGTATTCTTATTGGTCCGTATAGGGATTTAACTGGTTCGTACTGGGATTCAATACATTTCTATCGGACACACAAATAAATCGAGACCCTAATGGGAATCGATACTATTGAGAAGACATAATAAGGAGTATTTACTCAACGAATTATGTGAACGTTTTCCCAATCAACCACATCAGATTTTGAGTGGAATTTAGTAATGTAATGAACCCATCCAAAATCAATAAACTGGTCTAAATGTATTTGTCGATGTCCAAATTGAGTTTTCACCCATTCGGTTTCAATAAGGTGTGTGAAATCGTCTATACACCATTCTGAAGGTCGTTCGATGATCATATGGTAGTGATACCGTCCTTCCTTAGATTTTTCTATGACAGGAAAGATCTGAAGCTTTTTTCCATATCGTTTAAAAGCATTGCCGAAGATTTTCTTATTAATGACATTAGTGAAGTGTCTGAGATTCTGAGTACACCGTTCATTGTTAAGCATATACCCATCTAATCCTTGTTTGAGGGTTAGAGTGAGCCCAACAAAGTTATTGATGTCGATATGTGTTAAGTATTCACGAATGGCGCTTTGTACGTTTGTCACAGACGGTTCTCGGGTAAAGATATTATCTTTATTTATATAAACTCGAGACTTGAGGAGTGGACAAAGGTCCTCTCTAGTTATGTCCTAGAGAGGTTGGGGGGATGATTACTTTACGAATTTTGATCTAAGTTCTTTTGAGATAGATTTTAGTGTGTTATCAAGTTCCCCCTTAATGGTTGCTTTACGAATGAATTCAAGATTATCTTCAACCTCCTCTAACGTATCACAATGTATGGCATACATCCCTTTTGAGAGTTCTAGAGTGACCTTCCCATATTTGATAGGTAAGAAAATAATTCCGTCTTCGTTGACCCAAAACCATTGTCCTGATGTTTTTTCTCCTAAACGGTAATGCTCAAGTATTTGTGATTGACGATTTAACCCCTTAATCATTTTCTCTCTTCTTAAAAGAGCGGGATCTTGTTGTTTTGGTTTAATCACTGATACAAGTTTTAACTGATTAGATGACTTCATAATTTCTCCTGTTAAATAAGTCATCTTTACCGTCCTAGAAGCTGTTAAACGGGACAACAGTTGTTCATTCCTTTGTCCTAAAAGCAAAAGCGCATTATTGAGAAAATAGCGTTGTTCATTAATAAAGGAGAAAAGATATGAACCAAATCACAACACTATTAAATAAATTATTTCTAAACCCATCTCAGTCATACACAAAACCAAGATACGAAAAAGAATCGATGTTGGGATATATCGCCGAAAATATTAACGGATTTAATACCTATACATTTGAATGTATGGAGGTTTTACTACCCTTCCTTTTTGTTAAAGTTTCCATGAGAGATAACCATGAGTTTGAGCATTTATTAGCAAATCTTGATTATTGGATGGATGAGTACAAGTATATTCAAACTGAATACCAAGAAAATGAATACGATCTTGTTTTTGATAATTTGCTTCACTCTGTTTTAAATAAAATAAATGAGTTATCTGTTCGTTGTGATGAAGCCTATAAGTAGGGATAGTCTCATTATGAATAAAGATACTTTACATATATACACTCGTGTATCTTCACTCGTCCAGAGTGAGGACGGTACTTCTCTTGACACCCAGAAAGACGATGGTATAAAGAAGGCAAAGGAGCTTGGGTATGGTTATAAGGTGTGGAATGAAGGTGGTAAATCCAGTAGTCATGATGATCTTAAAAACCGTCCTGTTTTAACCGATTTACTAGCAGAGGTTGATGCTGGTAATGTAAAGTATCTTTATGTTTATAATACTGACCGTTTATCAAGAAACGAACTGACTTGGTCTATGATCCGTTGGAAAATTAAAACTAATAATGTGGTTTTGATTTCTAATTCTGGGGTCATGGACTTAACCAATCCTATGGATAACCTCATGATTGGAGTGTTATCTGCTATCAGTCAATACGATAATAATATTCGTACTGAGCGTTCTCGAAGAGGAAAATTGGAGAAGGTAAAGCAGGGATATTATCATGGTGGACCACCTCCTTTTGGCTATGAAATTAAAGATAAAAAGCTAGTCGTTAACAAGAAAGAAAGTAAGTTTGTTCAAATGATGTTTGAACTCTACGCTACTGGAACATCGGTAAAAGATATTCGTAAAAAACTCAGTGAACATAATGTCATGACCAGAAGAGGTAATCTACTCTGGTCACTTGGTTCGATAGAGAAGATTCTTAAAAATCGAATATATATTGGTTCATATACTTATCATGACAAATCAACAGAAACATCTGTTGAAGTATCATGTCCAGTTATCATAGACCAACAGCAGTGGAATTATGTAAATAAAAAACGTACCAAACGAGGTCAACGTAAACACCAAATTAATAGAACCACTCATTTCTATATGTTGAGAGATTTTATGGAATGTGGTCATTGTGGACAAATGATGTCTGGTCGAATTGGTAAAAATAACAATCATTACTATTGTCCACATAAAGAGCGAAAGTGGGTAAAGGAAGTACAATCCGATACAAAATGGAAGCGTGGGAATGGATGTACCATGATACGTTCACTTAATATAACTAAGACAGATGATGTTGTTTGGAATACAGTCATTAATATTGCGAAAGAATCAAAAACACTTAGAGAGTCATTTCGTTTGGAAGTGTTAGAACAGTTATATGCTAATCGTAAAAATCAAAAAACTGTTTTGAAAAGATTATCCAAGCAGAAAAAGAAACTGATGGTTGAATGTGACCAGATTGAAGAGACGTTAATAAACTTTCAGGTATCTCAACTTACAAAAAAAGTTGATTTAGGTAATCCTGAAAAAATTAAGAAGAAGTTAGAACAGCAGCTTTTTGAGTATAAAAGCCAACTTCAGGATATTATTGATAAAGAAAGTAACTTCGAGTCCGAAATAGGGTGGGTAGATTGGTTGGACCGGTATGAATCTGATATTGAATCCAAGCAAAATATTACGGATGAAGAAAAACGTGAATTCCTTAGTCAACTTATAGACAAGGTATTGGTGTTTTACGATAAAGATAAAAATGAACATTCATTACAAATAGAGTTTTCGGTTCCAATTGTGTCGGACCAACTTATTTACAACAATCCAGATAGACGTTCCGAAGGTTGGACAATCCAAGATGGTGAGCGTACACATAACATCGACAGACTTCCGATTTCAAAAGGTGGTCGACCTTCTAATTTAAACGTAGCATAAGAGGCTTTTATTATGAGTAACAATAACTTACGAGCAAATAAACCTCTTAAAAGGACCGTAAACCATGACGGTTGAGTAAGTTAAAGCATTAAGAGCCGGCTAATTAGCCGGCTTTTTTGTGCCTGTAATTTGCTTAATTACTGTTCGCTGATGCAATTTGTATTGCAATTGATTAGGATGGTTAAACACTCTGGCTAAGGATAATAACAATGAAAAGGCACAGTGTTTTAACCTCTATAGGATTGACTGTATTAGTGCTCAGCTCAGGGATTGCTTATGGGCAATCTTTTGATCTCATCATTAAAAACGCGATGTTGCTCGATGGTCGTGGTGGCAAAGCGGTTCGCGCAGATGTTGGTATTGAAAGCGGCAAGATCAATAAAATTGGTGATTTGGCGGCTGACAAAGCTCAACAAGTTATAGATGCCAAAGGTAAGGTTGTTGCCCCTGGCTTTATCGATTTACATTCCCATGCTGAGCGTTCAATTGCAGAGCTGCCTCGGCTTGATAATTTAGTGCAGCAGGGCATTACCACTATTTTGGGCGGTAACTGTGGTTTTTCTCCTGTCGACTTTAAGCAATTTTTTGCGCAAACCGAGCGTTCACCTCTAGGGCCTAACTTAGCCTTATTAATTGGCCATAATGATGTTCGTAAGGCTGTTATGGGTGAAGAGCAACGACTTGCCAGCGCTGATGAGCTAAAAGCAATGCAAGCACTGGTCGATAAAGCGATGCAGCAGGGGGCGTTTGGTTTATCGACTGGGCTTAAATATGTTCCAGGTGTGTACTCAAACTTTGCTGAGGTAAAGGTGCTTGCCGAAACCGCTCATGCTCAGCATGGATTTTTTGCCTCTCATATGCGGGATGAAGGCGCAGAGATTGTTACGGCGATGAATGAAGTGCTCGATGTTGCAAAAGAGACCGGTATTCCTGTGCATATCTCTCATCATAAGCTGATTGGTCATCCAAATTGGGGTGAGAGTAAGCACACTATTCAGATGATCCGCGATGCTCGTAAAGCGGGTTTAGATGTCACCCTCGATCAGTATCCTTACACGGCTTCTTCTACGCGATTTGCTATTTTATTTCCTGCATGGTCATTGGCTGGTGGCCAAGCTGAAGTTGCAAAGCGCCTACAAGATCCAGAGTTAAGGCAAAAAATAAAAAAAGGCTTGATCAAAAATATCCGTGAAGACAGAGGCGGTGGTGACCCCGCAAGGCTGCAAATAGCGCATTATGCGGCAAACCCTGCATGGGATGGGCTAACCTTTGCTGAAGTATTAAAACGTGAAGGGCGAGCGCAAAGTATCGACGAAGCCGCTGAACTTACCATGGAAATTCAAGCAAATGGCGGTGCTCAGGGGATCTTCCACGCTATTAATGAAGATGATGTTAAGTACATCATGGCTTACCCAATTACTGCAATCGCCACCGATGCGGGTGGTTCAGAACTTGGTAAGGGCAACCCCCATCCAAGAGGATACGGCACCTTCCCCAGAGTATTAGGTCATTATGTTCGTGAACAAGGGGTGATTTCGTTACCTGATGCAATACGTAAAATGACCAGTTTACCCGCAGCAAGAATGGGCCTAACTGACCGAGGAGTGATAGCACAAGGCTATGCTGCTGATATTGTTATACTCGACCCTGCGACGGTTGCTGATAAATCAACGTTTAGCGCACCACATCAGTACGCAGAAGGAATTCAATACGTCATTATTAATGGCCAAGTCATTAAATCACCGGATGGCATGACGGGTAAAAGCGCCGGGCAAATATTGCGACATACGCTTTAGTTAAAATAATGACTTATATGTACTTTTTTACGAAAAAAGTACATAAGTTATCTTTGTTTGTACCTGCAATTCTGTTAGCTTAAAAAATTACCAATATTTCTTAAGGATAAGTCGTGCGACTATTTAAGTTACTCTGTATTAGTGGTTTTTTACTCTGTACTAGTCATGTAATGGCTCAACCCGCTGCAGATGATGCGGTTACACATTACAACCAACATACGCATACTATCGAATCAAGTAATCTTAGTGAGCAACGCACTGTCGTTGTGCAATTGCCAAAAAGCTATCAAACACATCCAAACAAAAGGTATCCCGTTATTTACCGTTTAGATGGGGCCGGTAATTTACCATTGATTAATGCTGTGCTTGAACGCTTACAAGAAAATGATCAAGCGCCAGAGGTGATTGTAGTTGCAATTGAAAGCACTAATCGACTTAGAGATTTTTATCCTACAGTGAACAAAGAACCTCAAGGGCCTGTTGGTGAAGGCGGTGGTGCTGCAAAGTTTTTAGCTTTCTTAGAGCAAGAACTGATGCCTTTGGTTAATAAACAGTATCGTACTCATGATTATAGAGTTATCGCAGGAGCCTCTGCTGCGGGTGTATTTGCTCTTTACGCAATGCAGGCTGATCCTGAGTTATTTCAAGCGCACATTGCTTATAGCCCTGCGGTATGGTGGAACTATGGCGCCCCTGCTAAGAGTCTAAATACCTTTGTTACTAAAGCCAAAAGTATTAACAGCTATGTATATATGAATATCGGCGAAGAAGCCGGCATTATGCGCGAAAGATACGATGATATGCAGCAAACGATGCAAAATAGTAAGGTGCAAAATCTGCGCTTTAAGAGCGACGCCTTTGCAGGCGTTTCGCATAACCTAACCTCAGCTGCTGGGGCATTTAATGCGTACCATGGCTTATTTTTATCTAAATATATGCCTTTGAGTGCACTAGGCGATGATGTTTCATCAATTGATGTTTATTATCAACGTTTATCTCAGCAATGGGGCGAGCAAATAGCGCCACCAGACCGCGCTGTTAGGTTGCTGGGTTACAGCTTAACGGATAACCAGCAATTTGAGCGGGCTATTGAGGTGTTTAAGTACAATATCAAAAACTACCCAAAATCAGCGTATGCACTGTCAGCTTTGTCATATGGCTATGAAATGCAAGGTAATACTCGCCAAGCATTAGTTCAAATTGAGGCTGCAATAGCTGTTGCCGATGACTCGTATCCCTACCCTGATTACTTAAAAGAGACAAAAACGAGGTTACAAGGGCAGCTATAGTTAAGCTGCCTTAAACAAATCAATGGTCTTGGTGATAATAGCTTAGGGTTTGTAGGGCAAGCGCAAATACATCTGCGCTGTTATCACCATTAACGTTTTTAACCACAGTCACCGCGCGTTGATGATCAACACACATAATGGTCATGGTAATGCCACCCATACTACCGCCAGAATGCATCACTGCGTGTGGCATGTCGGCCATCAAGGCTTGTAGTTCAGTATCATGTTGGTATTTTTCTCTTTGTTGATAGTTTTTGAAACCTGTCATCCAACCAATACCAAAATCGACCTGTTCACCATTATTGAGTGTGGCTGGGGTAAACATTTCATCCACTGTGGCTGCTTTTAGATAATTGCCCTGCGTGTGAGCTACTGCAAACTTGACGATATCACTTGGTGTTGCAATAAACCCACCGCCTGCCCATTTATAGCTGTGATCGGTCTGCGGTGAGTTAATTAAACGGCCCTGATCAACGCTATAAGGTCTTGCTCGATGTGGGATCAGGGTAAACTGCTCATCAAAATATGTGTCGTTTAACTTGAGTGGCGCGAAGACTTCTTGTTCGATAATTTGTCGAAAGTTGCGTTTCTGATCAGCGCCTTCCATCGCAGCGCTAACTAATGTCCAAGCAAATGTTGAATACTGCTGTTTGGTGCCCGGCTCAAACAGTAGGGGATCATTTTTAAACATGGCTAAAGCGCTATCAATATCGCCATACCATTTGTTGAGTAAAAATTCATTGGCGCCTTTTTTGTAATGGCGGATCCCTGCGGTATGTGACGCGAGCTGGCGCAGTGTTAAAGCTGCGTGTTTTTCTGGCCAGTTAGTTACATAGTCGGTTACAGGTTTGTCTAAGTTAATCAATCCCTTGTCGTAAAGGCGCATCATAGCAGCTGTGGCAATAAGCTTAGAGACACTGCCAATGCGAACCTTATGCTCGGGACTCATTAAAACTTGGTTTTCGATATCGGCAAAACCATAACCCTTTGCCGCGATTATTCCTGATTTATCGGCCACCGCGACAGTAATGCCCGGTACTGTTTTCGCACTCACCGCCGATTGAAAGGCGGCATCAATCGCTTTTGGTAGTTCAGCTGCGCTAGTGACATGGGCAGCAATCAACAGTGGTAAGCTGATGAGTGAGCGAGCTATACGGTGTTTGAGCATGGCGGCATCCTTTTTGAGTAACTTTGCAGTCACTCTTGTTATTATTTTTAAGGCATTTTTAGATTGCTCAAATTTTCTCTAGATGACAACCCATAGTCGCTTAATTGCACATTTTTCACGTTGTGATGAACATTTAAAAAGGGCGTAAATAACAACGATTGATTATTTTTTAGTTGCTTTCACTTTTTAAGCTGTTTACAATCGCCGCGATTTTAACCATTCACACACTGTAGAGGAGTAAACAATATGACTTATACAACTTGTTCCTTTGCAGGTCGTTTTCTTGCCTAGCTCGAAGCTATTTCTTTATTAGCTTTTCAAAGCTAAGCCTGATCAATTAATCAAAGACCTGCCAAATCATTTTTCGTTAGCATTTTTCTATTGCAGAGAAAGGAATTGGTATTATGGGCAAGTCCGTCCAAAAACTTACTGATAACGTTAGCCTTATTGCGTCTAAAGAGTCGTGGATTGAAGGGCTAGCAATACAACAATTAATTAAAACTTCTGAATTACCTGGTATGTACGCTGTAGCGGGTATGCCCGATTTACACCCAGGTCGAGGTTACCCCATTGGGGCAGCCTTTTTTACAGAAGGTAGAATTTACCCCGCTTTAGTGGGGAATGATATTGGCTGCGGTATGTCGCTTTGGCAAACCAATACTAAGTTAGCCAAGTTAAATGTAGATAAGCTCGCAAAACGCTTAAGCGATGTTGAACTGCCGCTAGATGAAAGTTGGCACACATTGATTAGCGAGCGAAAACATGAACTAGCTATCACACAAACTGGTTTTGATAGCGCCCTTGGCACCATAGGTGGTGGCAATCATTTCGCTGAATTTCAGGCGATTGAAGAGGTGTTTGATCAACAAGCCTTGCTTGCTTTAGGCCTACAATCTAAACAATTGCAGCTATTGGTGCATTCTGGCTCTAGAGGGTTAGGACAAGCTATTTTAGTTAAGCATATTGCAGAGCATAACCATGATGGCCTTGAGGTAGAAAGTGGTGCCTTTACAGATTATATGGCCAAACATGACGAAGCACTGCGTTGGGCTCAGTTAAACCGAGAACTGATCGCACGGCGTTTTTTACAAGCTATTCGCGCTGGTGGCGAAGAGGTTTTAGATGTAAATCATAACCTTGTAAGTCAATCACAGATTGCAGGACAAGCAGGCTGGTTACATCGAAAAGGCGCTACACCTAGCGATCAAGGGGCTGTGATGATCCCTGGCTCTCGCGGTGATTACAGTTACTTAGTTAAGCCAACGGCTGAGCAAAACGTAAACTTACGCTCCCTTGCACATGGCGCTGGTCGCAAATGGAAGCGTGGAGAATGCCAAGGCCGTTTGAGTCACAAGTTTAAAAAGGAAGATTTATATCGCACTGCGTTTGGTAGCAGGGTGATCTGTAATGATAAAACGCTGCTTTATGATGAAGCACCACAAGCTTACAAAGACTGCCAAACAGTTATTGATGACCTTGTTGATGCTGGGCTGGTTACTGTAATTGCCAAATTAAAGCCTGTGCTTACCTTTAAAACACAAGGAACGTGCGGATGATCTTAGTGCAATTATCGTCAGGGGCGGGTCCTTTAGAGTGCTGTAAAGCGGTGGCAATGGCTGTTAAGCGCCTTGAGTGTGATGCTAAAGCGTTAGCTATTAAGGTGAATACTCTTGCAGTAGAGCAAGCTGAGCTTTCAGGCTGCTACAAATCGTTATTGCTTGAATTAACCGGTGCTGAGCCGCAAATTTTAAAACAGTTTGCGCAGCAATGGCATGGCTCGATGTTGTGGGTTTGTCAAAGCCCATTCAGAGCAAGGCATAAGCGTAAAAACTGGTACTTTGGCGGTCAACTATTTGAAATAGCAGAGCAAACTTTTGATAGCGAGATCCGCTTTCAGCAATGCCGTGCAAGTGGCGCGGGAGGCCAACATGTAAACACCACTGATTCGGCTGTTCGTGCTACCCATGTTGCGACAGGAATTACTGTTCGCGTAGAGAGTGAAAGAAGTCAGCATGCGAATAAGCGTTTAGCCCGAGCTTTGCTAATGCAAAAACTGGCAGAGCAAGCTCAGCAGGCTGCAAGCCAGCAGCAAAAGTCGCGGTGGCAACAACACAATGAGCTGCAACGGGGTAATCCGATTCGTACGTTTAAGGGCCCTGAGTTTAGCCAGACTCACAAAGGAAAAGGACATGGAAAACTTACTGTTTATATGTAGCCGTAACCAGTGGCGTAGCCCAACGGCTGAAAAGGTATACAACCAATACAATGGCATTAAAGCCCGCTCTGCAGGCACAAGCCCACGAGCAAGGCACACGGTAACAACTGCTGATATTAATTGGGCAGATATAATTTTTGTGATGGAACATAAGCATAAACAACGCATTAAAGCGCGGTTTAGCCGTTTATTACAATACAAGCCGATTCAGGTACTCGATATACCCGATGAGTACCAATATATGGATGAGGCACTCATTGAAACTTTAGTTGATGTCGTAAATCAATACTTGTAGAAAAACAGATACAGTGAGCTTAGGATTCACTGTATCTTGCTAATGTTTCTTTAAACAACTGATTTAAAGCATCAAAATCGACGACTTTCTTCTTTACGTTAGCTGTGTAGTTTTCATGCCGTGTTAACTCTGCTTCGATAAACTCATTAATTACAGGCACAGCTGGCGCGTATTCTTTTTCTAAGCTTACCCTTTTTCGGGCGAGCAAATCTGAAATCGCAGCATCCAATGCAAGGTTCTCTTTGACAAGCTCCCTTAGTTTATCAAACTCAATCGGAGCTGGTTCATCGTATTTTTCGAGCCACATAATCGCCAGTAGTGGTCGTAATACGTAAAAGTATTTTTTCAGCGGAACGCGCTCTTTTTTCAGATACTCTCTAAAGTTACCTTTTGCCATATGCAGGTAATGATAAATGCCTTTATGAGATGACACTATCTGTGGCATTAGCCGCTTTGCATGTGCAGCAAAAAAGCCATCATCAACATACACTATGGGGGATTGTAACCACTCAATAAACGCGGGATTTGATTTGCTGAATAGTTTGAGTGCTTTACGAATATCCCAACCATTTATATCGATTTCATCGACGATTGGGTATTCAATTACATCTCTTTGCTCTTCAACATCAATTGCTACATACCAATCTTTAGCATGCGCATAGATAAAGCGCACATCATAATCACTGTTAGGACTTGCAAATCCCCATGCTCGGCTACCCGACTCAATAGCAAATAACACTTTAACGTTATGTTCTGCTTCTGCCGTTTTTATGCGTCGCATTATTTCAGCTCTTACACTGTCATCGATTGCTGAGTGTGCTGTTGTGTTATTCATTTTGTTTCCTTACTACTTTGCTCTGTGAGGTAATCTCGTAGTTGCTTTATTTCTGCTTCGCGAACTTCTTTTCCGATGGCTATGCCGCTTTTACCTTGCTGTATTGCTTGTTGCACAAGTGCTTTTTTATTTAGTTTGTTTAGTTGTTTTACTAAATCCAGTGCAAGTGTTCGTTGCGCATAAGGCCGATGTATAAAGCTTGGTCCCCGTCCTTGCGCATCACACTGACACGCATCCAAAAACTGCAAAAACCGCGCAGGCTTATTTTGCGCATTTAGCTTGTCGACAAGTAATTTATGTAATGTTTTTGGTGTTAGCTTTGCGATTTTGTGACAACGCGTATGATTGTCACTGGTTAATGCTGCCAGCTCATAAAACCGTTTAGGCACTTTTAAACGCTGACAAAACGCCTTGATAACTGTCACGCCGCGTTGTTCATGGCCATGTAAATTACCGTTTAGCTCAAAGCTCGTCGCCTTGCCAAAATCATGCGTTAATGCGGCAAAGCGAGTTTCTACATCAAAATTTAGCTGAGCCGCTCTTTGCAAAACTAACAGTGTGTGGGTGTAAACATCGCCCTCAGGGTGGTGTTCTTTTGGTTGGGGAACACCACTCATTGCATCTATTTCTGGAAACACACCTAAACCATACAACGTCTTGAAGTAAAGCTCAGGGTGAGGCTCAGCAAGTGCTTTTTCGGTTTCTTTCCAAACCCGTTCTGGCGTTAAATAAGCTAATTCACCTTGTTGGTGTATTTGCATCATTAATGCCTTGGTTTCCGGGTGTATACTAAAGCTTTCACCAAAACGAGCTAAAAATCGAGCTACTCTCAAAACACGTAATGGATCTTCAGCAAATGCGGCTGATGTATGTCTAAGTACTTTGTTATTTAAATCTTGTTGGCCGTTAAATGGGTCTATAAGCTCGCCATCGGCACTCATCGCCATTGCATTGATAGTTAAGTCTCGTCGCGCAAGGTCGTCTTCTAAAGTTACGCTGGTACTGGCATTCACCGTGAACCCTTTGTAGCCACGACCTTGCTTTCGTTCAGTGCGAGCGAGGGCATATTCTTGCTTGGTGGTTGGATGTAAAAATACTGGAAAATCTCTACCAACAGTTTCAAAGCCTAGGGCTAACATGGTTTCTGGTGTTTCACCCACAACAACAAAGTCTTGATCAGCTGCCGCTCTGTTTAGCAATTTGTCGCGAACTGCACCACCGACTAAATAAACATGTTTTAATGTGTTTTCCATTGCCGATCATCCTAATTAGGTATCAGTTAATGATACCTGCCAAAGGTTATCATCAAGCTGAGTAAACGTTATCTCTACATGCAAAAGCGTTTTTATGACCTCTGCATTGGTTAAGCTGTGCAAGCTTGGTTCATTGGTTTTGAACTCGCCTTTACCGGCCAAAGCTAATGGCAAAAGCAGCTGATCTGCCAGATGTTCTTCTACTGCCGCTGCTGATTGGGTAAATTGTGTAACTTGTTCTACGGCTTTCAGAGCCACCTTTTGTGCTGCAACGCCATGTTGACCAATAACTTCAAAAATACTGTTATGAGTGTCTGATGTTATATGTAGCTGCAAGCTGTTTCCTGCTCCAATACTTTCTACTTGAGTGATCGTGGTTTCAGCGTTTGTCCAACCAAGGTTTTGTTTTACAGTGCTAATTTCACGCTTCGCAACATGCCCCGGTAACTTGTTAACAAGTACTTTAATCGACTTTTTGGCATCCTTAGTTGGCGGTGCAAAATGCGCAAAGGGCTTTAATGTTTCACACGGGTAAACGGTTAACTGCCATTTGCCACCACCGGCAGGGTAAAAGCCATACTTGGTAACTGTAAGCTCACAATACACCCCCATTTTTGCTAAAGCTGGCAAATAACAGTGCTCAAAAAAGCACAGTGAAGGTGACATGCCATTATGTGTGCCACCTTCAAAGGTTATGGTAGAGGGCTGCTTTGCTGTCGCTAATGTCAGTAATACAGTTTGGCATACAAGAGTTGTACTGCCTGCTGTGCCAATCGCAAAGTGATAATCACCCGCTTTTATTTGTTTAGGCGCAAAGCGAATATGGTTTGAGCCTAGTTCAACTCCTGCTGTTTCGGCATCACAGATTTGTTGTGCTGCTAACACACAGGTTAGGTGCTGGCGTAACAGGCCAGGCTTTTTTCGCTTGGCCCGAATATTAACAACTTCAATGGCTTGCTTGGTTAACATTGATAAGGTGAGGGCGGTGCGAAGTACTTGCCCTCCGCCTTCACCTTGTGCTCCATCGATTATTAAATAGTTCATTATCATCCTTTTACGCAGACTATTTGTTTTAGCGTATGCACAACCTCAACCAAGTCTTGCTGTGCTGCCATAACCTTTTCAATATCCTTGTACGCATGCGGAATTTCATCAATCACCGCAGCATCTTTGCGGCATTCTACCCCTTGGGTTGCCGCTATTTGATCTTGAATATTAAAGACATTTTTAGCTTTTGTACGAGACATGACTCGGCCGGCTCCATGACTACAGCTATTAAAGCTATCTGGGTTTCCTAAGCCGCGAACAATAAAAGAGCGCGCTCCCATACTTCCGGGAATGATCCCCATTTCACCTTTTTGTGCACGTACAGCTCCTTTGCGTGTTACAAAACAATCTTTGCCAAAGTGATGCTCACGCGAGATATAGTTATGATGACAGTTAACAGCAAGCTCCGCGGTTTCAAAAGCGATAGGTATTTGCTTTTTAAGCGCTTTGATAGCGTTAAACATCATGATCTCTCTGTTTTTAGCTGCAAAATCTTGCGCCCATTCCACAGCCTCAACATAGTCATCAAAGTATTCGCTTCCTTCTTTCAGATACGCAAGATCCATATCAGGTAAGTTGATTTGATGACGCTCCATCTCTTTTTTAGCCAGCTCGATAAAGTAAGTGCCTATGCGGTTACCAACTCCTCGGCTACCTGAGTGCAGCATGATCCAAACAGCATTGTTTTCATCTAGGCAGAGCTCTAAAAAATGATTGCCTGTGCCCATCGTACCTAGGTGATTTACATGATTACTGTTTTTAATTGCAGGGTGCTTAGCGCAGATTTTTTCAAACCGCTTCTCAAGTTTTTGCCACTCACCTGCAACAACATCAGGAATATTATGCCAAGCACCTCTGTCGCGAGCCCCTCTACCTCGGCCCGTTCGACCATGTGGTACCGCAGCTTCAAACGCATGACGAATTGCCGCCAGATTATCGGGCAGTTGCGAAGCCGTTAACGTTGTTTTAGTTGCAACCATGCCGCAACCAATATCAACACCTACCGCTGCGGGGATCACTGCATCTACAGAGGGAATGACGCTACCTATTGTGGCGCCTTTGCCCATGTGAACATCTGGCATGACCGCGATATGAGAATGAACTAGCGACATTTGCGCAATATTATTTAATTGAGCAATAGCTGCATCTTCAAACGGTACGCCTTTTGTCCATGCCTTTATAGGTACCTGTCCTTGTTGTTCGATTGTGTTGTAGTTATTACACATAATTTGATTCCTTACTCGTCCTAGCCTGTTAGGCTATTTTTACGACCCCGCTCATTAGCCCTTCAAGGCCGCCATAAACAGTTAAGTTATTTATTTTTTCTGCGACTTTCTCTAATGCCTCTAACTCTTTAAGGCGCATTAGCGTCGGGTTGTTCTCAATTACTTTCGCGGTGTTGTGTAAGCTGCGTGTTGCTGATGTTTCTTCACGTCGCTTTATTACATTTGCCTCAGCTGCTTTTTGCGCTTCGACTACTTGATTTAAAATGGCTTTCATCTCGCCCGGTAAAATAATGTCTTTCACACCAACGCCAGATAGAGCAATACCAATCTCCTTCAGCTGTTCAATCACCAGCTCTTTCACTGTTTCATTGATATACAACTTATCTAATAAGATATCATCGAGCGTTTTTGTACCAACCGCTTCTCTGAGTGCTAGTTGTAGAGTTTTGTAGATGAATTCATCCAATTTATCTACGCTCTTTGCTGCAAGCTCAGCATCCATCAGCTTGATATTGGCAGTCAAATTAATGCGTAGGCTAACACGGTCTTTGCTGAGAATTTCTTGCCCAGATACTTCTACGCTTTGTGTTCTACAGTCATAACATTTCACTTCAATATCATGGTTAAATTGCCAATAGGCATGAATACCAGGCTGCAACTTCCCAATAAAATGGCCGTTAATGTAAAGTAAGCCTACATGCTCTTTCGCGACTTTAAACTCGGCGATCGGTTTGATTGCGACTGTTTTTTCGCTTCTAATTAAGCGAGTTGCGCTATTTGCACCAGCTCGATTAACTAAATTTAATAATTGCTCAGGCACCGCTTGAGTGCTGTTGAGAGTAATTCTTTCAAGTTTTATAGCCCCTGCATCTTGCCAAATATATAAGTGCTCACCAGGAGCGACGATCCCTTGTAGTAAATCATCAACATACAACATACCTAGTTCGTTGTTCTCAAGTTTCCAATGACTTATATGCTGTTGCAAGATTGGATTATTGCGGTACAAACGTTCAGTATTTCGCTCTGAGAAATACAGTGAGTTAATATCAAAGGTGACAAACTCAAGCTGCTTCTGAAAATCCCAATAACGATGCTTTCCTGGCGTTAACACGTCTGTTAGTTGCTGGTCTTTAAAAACGAGCACTCTTTGGTTCTCTGCTACTAATTGTGTTTTTCTTAACATGTTCTATTTCCTTATTGATTGTTAGCAAGTGTGTATTTGTTATCTGAAAAAGGCTTTGGGCGTCGCAATAACAGGGAGCATCCGGCTTGCTGTTATCGTTCATGCTTAAGCGTTTATCAGTCAGCGCAAACAACGACTTACTAACATTTAAAGTTACGATTTTGACTAAGGCGGGATTTGAACCCGCAACATCCAAATTGGTTTTGGTGCTCTACCTGTTTGAGCTACTTATGGTATTAAGATGGGAATCGAACCCATGGCCGACGAAATCATTTCGCTGCTCTACCTCTGAGCTACATTAATAGTTTTGTGATTAGGCATACGTGTTCACAGTGTGTAACGCACCAGGGTGATATTTGAATCACTCCTAATTAATCACACTTCTCTATTCCAAGAGCTGTGCCACAACTAAAAAAGAGTGTTTTTTAGTTTCTAACGCACTGATTTTTATGTTTTTATTATATTTTTGTAGTTTGTGTTGGGTGATGAGGTACTTGACGATAGTGTTACTTGGTATTTAAATAGATACAGTTTCTATCTATAAGGATATATTTTGAAAAGTACGATTGTGGTGAGTATTCTCGGAACTCAATTAGACTATGTGGGTAAGCGTGTTGATCGTTGGGCAAGATGGCGACCCAATGTCAGTTTATGTAGTCAAGAAGAGTTCATCGTTAATAAGCTGTATATGATGCATGATACTCATAGCTCGCGTTTAGCGAATAATGTTGCAGTAGATATTGAGTCAGTTTCCCCAGAAACCACGGTATGCCTTGAAAATATTAACTTTATAGACCCTTGGGATTTTGAAGAGGTTTACGCCAAGCTTTATGATTGGTGCCATCAACAGCGTTTTGATGCTGATCAGCACGATTACTTTTTTCATATCACGACTGGCACCCATGTTGTGCAGATATGTATTTTCTTATTAACCGAGAGTGGTCATTTTCCTGGGCGTTTAATTCAAACATCACCCAATAAGCATAATCAAAATAAAGCGACAGGTAAGATTCAAATTATTGATTTGGACTTATCTAAATATGATCAACTTGCCACTCGTTTTGATAAAGAGCATTTAGAAGGTAATGCATTTTTAAAAGGCGGTATTCAAACTAAAAACAGTGCATTCAATAAGTTGATTGCGCAGATTGAAGTTGTGGCTATTCGTTCAGATGATCCTATGCTTCTGACGGGTCCTACGGGAGCTGGTAAAAGCCAGTTGGCAACGAGAATTTATAAACTGAAAAAGAAGCGCGCCATTTTAAAAGGTGAGCTTGTGTCGGTTAACTGCGCCACATTACGTGGTGAAAATGCCATGGCTGCTTTGTTTGGCCACACAAAAGGAGCTTTTACAGGTGCTCAAAAAGAGCGAAGCGGTTACTTACTCACTGCAAATAATGGTGTGCTGTTTTTAGATGAAATTGGCGAGCTTGGTTTAGAAGAGCAAGCAATGCTGTTACATGCCATTGAAAATAAGACCTTTCATCCAGTGGGCAGTGATCAAACTGTTGCGAGTGATTTTCAACTCATAGCTGGCACTAACAAAGATTTAAAAGCCGAAGTCGAAAAAGGGCTGTTTCGTGAAGATTTATTAGCGCGTATCAATTTGTGGAGCTATCAGTTACCGGCATTAAAAGACAGAAAAGAAGATATACCTGCCAATATTGACTATGAAATGGGTTTATTTGAGCAAAAAACCGGGCAGCGAATTCAATTCAATAAAGAAGCAAAGCAGTTGTTTGAGCAGTTTGCTATGTCGAAGCGAGCGGTATGGCGGGGAAACTTTCGTGATTTAAGCTCTGCAATTACTCGTTTATGTACTTTAGCGAGCTCTTCGCGTATTACCGTGACTGATGTTAATGACGAAATCGCACGGTTACAAGACTCATGGCAATCTAATGTGCAACCTAAAGCGTCTAATCGCCTTGCTCACTATTTGTCAGAAGAGCAAATAGCGAATTTAGATCAGTTTGATATTGCTCAGTTAAATTATGTGCTTAGTATCTGTGAGCAGCATTCAAGCATGGCCTCAGCTGGTCGTGAATTATTTGATGTGAGTCGTACCAAAAAAGCACAAGCCAATGACTCAACTCGATTACAAAAATACTTACGTAAATTCAATTTAGCATGGTCTGACTTAGCTTAAATTATTTGTATATACAAGTTAAATGGTAGTTCTTTTAATTAAAAATAAACCCCGCATTGCTGCGGGGTTTTTTGTTTTTTAACAACCAGTTAAGAATTAAAAGTCAGTCGGTGCTGGTGGCACGGTGAGTGGCTTTTTCGGGTTGTCTTTTAGCTCTTTTAATAGCTCTTCTACGGCACGTTCAATCGATGGATCTTTACCTTGGTAGATTAGCTCTGGGCGATCAACCACCTTGATGTCTGGGGTGACACCTTCGTTTTCGATGATCCAGTTGCCATCGTTATCTAAAATGCGGAATGTTGCCGCGATAACTTGGCCGCCATCTACTAGGCTTGGGTTACCCGAAATACCAATTAATCCACCCCAAGTACGGGTACCAATAAGCTTACCTAACCCCGCTTGGCGGAAGTAGTAAGGAATAGCGTCACCGCCTGAACTTGAGTAACCATTGATCAGCATGGCTTTTGGACCATCATGAGCAAATTGTGGTGTTTTCGTAGGCTCAACACCGCGGCGCTTCCAGTAGTTAAGCGGTTTACGAGCAAGCCAAGTGATCATGTGCTCAGGAATAAAGCCGCCGCCATTGTATCGGTCATCAATAATCATGGCGTCTTTGGTGGTTTGCGGCATGTAGTTTTTGAACATGGCGCGGTTACCTTCGTAGGCTGTATTTGGTAAGTGAACATAACCAATACGGCCATTTGATAGCTTATCAACGTAGGCTGCACGAGAGTTAACCCAGTCTAAATAACGCAAACCTTGCTCGCTGGCTACAGGCTTAACGGTAACTTGCCATGCACCTTTGCTGCGCGGCTTACTGTTAAGGACTAGCTCAACTTGCTCACCTTGAGTGTTCTCTAGTAATTCGTAGAAGTTAGCGACGTCTTTTACTGAGCGGCCATTTACGGCAATGATGTAGTCGCCGTTATGTGCTTTTACCCCTGTTGTGCCAAGTGGTGAGCGGAAGTCTTCATGCCAGTTTTCACCTTGGAAGATTTGCTCAATTTTTACGTATCCAGATGGATCGCTGGCAAGTTTTGCACCCAATAAGCCGTGCTTTTTACGCTCTGCTTTAGGCATATCACCCGACTGTACATAAATGTGGCCTGAGTTAATTTCACCTGCGATTTCACTGAGAATGTAATCTAGGTCACTACGGTGTGAGATTGCATCAGCCATAGGTTGATACTTAGCTAAAATTGCGTCCCAATCTTGGCCGTGATGGTTTTCATCGTAGAACCAATCACGTAATGTACGCCAGCCTTCAACATACATTTGCTGCCATTCAATTTGTGGCTCAATTTTTAAGGTCATGTTACTAAGATCTAGCTTATTCGCTGCTAGGTCTTGTTTTGCTTTTGGCTCAATTAAGCTGTAATCGTTACCCGCATGTACTAACAGGTGTTCACCGTTGCTCGAAATAGTATAACTACGAACCCCTTTAGCCACGGTTTCAAGCTCGCTGTCGTGAGCTGTGCCTATCAATTGTAGGCCGCCATTAGCCAGTGTTAGCACGCCATCCTTTACAGCCGTTAAACCGCGATAATCTCCAGCCGGCGCATTTAAAGCGGTAACGCGCTGCATAAAGTCGCTGCTTTGCAGGGTATTTTTCGCTTTCTTGTCGTCATCTTTTTGTTTATCGCTTACGATTGCTGTTTCATCACTTTGTAGTGCGATAAGTGGTTTGATGCTGTCATTTACGGCTGCGGCATAAATACGCGTTGCACGATTAAACATGTAGTCAAACTCGTAGCTGCTAAAGGCTAAGTTAAAGTCGCGCTCAGAACTAAAATACAGGTATTGACCATCAGGAGAGAAAGTTGGGTTTTGCTCATTGGTCATTTCATCCGTTAAGCGAGTCACTTTCTTTTTATCAACATTGTAGTGCCACAGCGAGGCATAGCGGTTTTCATTGTTTTTTACATACACAATGTCTTCGCTATTTGGCGACCAAGTATATTGGCGAATGCCTTCTTCATCGTAGATGCTGGTATCAATTTTGTGTTGTTTACCTGATTTTGCATCTATCCACCAGAGTGTGTGGTTTTTATCTGCAAATAACAGTTTTGAGCTATCTGGTGACCAAATAGGTGTAAAACGCCAAATAGTTCCGTTGCTGGTTAGCTGCTTGGTGGCATTATTTTTACTGCGGTCTTTTAAGTAAATTTCGTATTCGCCACTTTCATCGCTCATATAAGCAATATAGCGGCCATTTGGCGACCAACTTGCGTCAATTTCGCGGCCTTTTGCTGTGTAAGATAAGTTACGTGTTGGGCCTTGTTTAACCGGTACGCTAAATAGCTCACCGCGGGCAGTAAAGAGTGCACGTTTACCATCATGAGAAATCGACATTGAGTCGATAAAGTCACTCACATTTTTTGTGTACGGCATTGCGTATTGACGCACACCAGCAATGTTAATACTTAGCTTGCTACTTTTTTGAGTTTTTGGGTCAAAGCGATAAAGGTAACCACCATTTTCATAAACAACAGCATTTGGGCCAGCTGATGGCCACAGTACGTCAAAGTCTTTATGGTTGGTTAGCTTTTTCGGCTCAGCGCCTTTTTGGTATTGATACAAGTTAAGGGTGTAATCTCGGTCAGATACAAAGTAAATGTTGTCGCCAACCCAGGTTGGTTGCTGATCGGTAGCGCGGTTAGTGGTTAGCTGCTCTGAGGTATTGTTTTTTAGATCGTAAACCCAGACATCTTGTGCACGACCGCCACGGGTGCGTTTCCAAGTACGAAATTCACGGTCAATTGGCGTGTAAACATATTTACTACCATCTGGCGAAAGCATACCGCCGCCGGTTTCTGGAATAGCCAGAGCCTGCTCAAGGCCTCCGTCAGCAGGAACCATGTATGGACGACCCATACGCTTACCCCACGGTGTGCGGTTAGCACGAAATACCACATTTTTACCATCTGGTGTCCAATCGAGAACACGATAATCAAAACCGCCGCGTGGTGGCATTGGGCCAACATCGTTGTAATAAGTCAGTTGCTTTAAGCCAGAACCATCGCTGTTAATTACATAAATTTGGCGGCTGCCATTGTACTCGGCTGCAAAGGCAATGCGTTTACCGTCAGGTGAAAACTTAGGGAAGGTTTCAAAGCCAATATGGTCAGTTAAGCGTTTGCTTTCGCCTGTTTGCGTATTAGCAATGTAAATATCGCCACCGTACACAAAGGTAACGTTTTGGTTATGAATATCTGGAAAACGCAGTAAGCGTGTGTCTTTTGTTTCGTAAGCTGATGCCCAAGGTGCCAGTGTCGCAGCCATGGCCAGTGCCAACGTTGTTAGTTTTTTCATGGGATTACATCCTATTTTGGGAACTGTTACATCATAACTATTCAGTTTCAAATAGCGATGCTGATGCGATGAAAGTCTGTTACAAAATATGAATAAAAAAAGGTTGGCAGTAAATGCCAACCTTTGCGAGCTATGTCATACCATAAAACATAACTTCTTAGTGGTCGTGATCGTCACTTTCTTCTGCGATACCTAACCAAGTGATGGCGCTTGGTGCAAAAGTCATTTCAAGATCACCTTCAATTTCAAGGTCTTCGATATGTACTTTAAGTACGTGCTGAGCGATAGGGTCAGCAACGTAAGCAAACTCACTATTTTGTGACACAGTCATGCTGAAGTTCATGCCCTCTGGCATCATTGTTACGTCTTCTTCAGTGATATCTACTTTACCGGCAAGTTCCCAGTGCATGTGGCCGTCGTGCTCATGGGCTTCAAGCACGTTTAAAAAGCCTAAGCTATCAAGTACTAAAAAGTGCTCACCGCTTGCTGAGAATGAGTAAGATACAGCACTTGCGCCTTCATCAAGTTGCCACTCAAGTACTTCCATTTCAGCTTCGCTTGGATTGATATTTACAAAAACTGCGGCTCCGCCACCATGGCCTGATGCAACGCCAATAAAGCTGTCGCTTGCTTCATGACCATATAAAGTACCGATCCTCAAATCGCCAACCGCTTCAATATTTGCGATTTTTTCTGCATGGTATTCATCGTCATGTTGGTGGGCTACCAGTACACCGTCACCACAACCAAATGCTACATAATTATGGTTTTGCGCTGCACCGTGTAAATCTGGGCAAGTAACTTCAAATGTTTGTTCAAGCTCATATTCACCGTCATGAAGGTGGAAAACACCCACCTGATCCGGCAGGATTTTAGCGTTTGAAGTGCTTTCGCTATCCGCACGACGCAATGTTGCAACTAGGTGCTCGCCACGTGGCTCTGCAACACCATGCATATTGATGTCGTACTGAATACCAGCAAGCGTCTCTGTTTCGTTAGCAATGTCGTTATCGGTTAACACTTCTACAGAGGCAACCGTACCTGCATCGGCATTACCATCGTAAAACACGGCCATTTGACCATCATGTTTAACTATGTGAGTAGGGCGGCTGCCCGTTGTTAGCTCGTAGTCACTAAATGCAGGGCCTTGTTTATAATCATGTAAATGCTCGCCATGATCTTCACGCCATAAACCGCCATCGATAAAGCCTAAGTAATCTTGGCTGCGGTTAGCAATAACTGCATAACGGTAGCTTGGTGAAACATTTAGTGAGCTTGAATCATGGATAAGCGAAAACGTTTCTAGTAATGAGTCGTCATCTAAATCAAAGATATTCGCTTCGTTGCTATCAGCTGCTAAAACCGCTAAACGGCCCATTGAGTCAATGGTATAACCGTCATCATGATCATGGTCATCACCACTGTCGTCAGGAACCTCGATAGGGTCTTTCTCAACAATATTTGTTTCTGCGTCACCACATGCGGTGATCAGGGTGCTACTAATTGCTAGTGCCAATAGTTTTAATCTAAATAAGTGTGTCATGTAGGTTTCCTTTATTTGTAATTTTGTTTTAGAAGTAGCCGCGAACACCAAGCGCAAAACTGCGCCCAGGACGTGGTGCAATATTTTTTAAGAATGAGCTATGAACGCGGGCTTCTGTGTCCGTTAAATTTGTGCCTTTTAAATAAAGCGATAGGTCTTGGTTCAGTACCGATAAATCATAAGAAATACTGGCATCAACAAGGGTATAGCCGTCTGTTGTGGTTTCCTCTTGTGCTATGCGGTCTTGTTCTTGGTAGCGCGTAACGTGAATATTTGCCGTTAGGTTTTCGGTTTGATAGCTAAACTCAGTACCAAAACGCAGTGGTGGAGTGCGTGGTAAATCTCCGCCGTCTTTTAGGCGCGCGCGTACATAATCAGAGAATAAGTCGACTTTAAATTCGTCGCTTAGCTGCCAAGCAACTTGCGCTTCAAAACCATGCAAAATCACATCGTCTGTTTTAAATAAATAAACCGGTAGTTCAGATGAATGATCGTGCTCTTCTTCGTGATTATGTTCGTCGCCATGGTCGTGATCATGACCGCTTTCAGCGTATAGGCCTGTGTTGATCTGGTAATAATAGTTATCTACTTGGTTGTAAAAGGCATTGAAGATAAAGCCAATATCACCTTCGGTTTTACGGAATGTCAGGTCGATATTATTTGCTGTTTCTAATTCGATAGCCTCTTCTGATAGCTCAAAATGACCATCATGAGTGTCGAATAGCGCACCAACTTCATAAGTTGCAGTACCAATGTGTGGGCCAAAAGATAACAGCTCAGAAGCAGACGGAGCACGCTCAGAACGCGATACCGATAAACCTAGGTTATAACCCGGTGTAAAATCCCATACCACACCTGTTGATAAACTGACCGGTGTAAACTCTTGGGCAACATCAAATACGCGTGTGTAACCGGGTTCTTCGTGGTCATGATCATGATCGTGCTCATCACCGTCTTCATCATGTGCATGGGCGTCGATCTCAGGTAACAGCACATTATTAGCATCAATAGTAACTCGCTCTACACGGCCACCTAATTGCACTAAAAAATCGCCAAAGTGCTTTTCTTCCATAATTGCAAAAGCAATACTTTCAGTAACAGAAGGAGGGGTGAATGCTTCAGAACCTTGTGCTTCTACATCACTTTTTTTGTAATGAAAGCTAACGCCACCATTCCACTCATCAAATTGGCTATGCAAAATGTCAACGCGCAGCTCATTGGTTTCATTTTTGAAAGTTGTGCCTACAGCACCGTGCTCGATTTCAGCGTGTTCGTAGTCAGTGTGGCCTGCACGTAAGTTAATTTTGCTTAGCCACTCACTGTCGATATTGTATTCACCAAGTAGCTGGACTTTGGTTTGTTCAAGATCAGCAAAAACAGCTTCTTCTTCGCTGTGCTCCTCTTCGTGATCATGCTCTTCTTCTTCACCATGAGTATGGCCAGGAATACCGTATTGGCGGTTAAATTGCTCAACCGCAACACCAAGGTAACCTTGCTCAAATAAGTAGCTAGTACCAACAGTAAAGCCATCTGAGTCTTCATTACTGTTTTCTACTACGTACTTTGAGCTGTGCTCTGTGTCGTCAATATCGGCGGCAACAGGTACTTCGTAATCGTCTGATTCACGCCAGAATGCATCAGCATAAAAGGCAAATGACTCTGTCCCTGTGGTGGCATTAAACGAAGCAACTTTTTGCTCATCTACAGAGTTATGTTCTAGGTTCCACTCACCGCGTGTTGTGCTGTCTGTTGGTACTCGGCTGTCAACTACGTTGACGACACCACCAATTGCACCGCTGCCATAAAAAAGAGTTGCTGGGCCACGTAATACTTCAATTTGCTGCGCTGTTGATGCTTCCGATGCCACTGAGTGATCAGGGCCAACACGTGACACATCACTTACATCTAAGCCATTTTGCGTAATTAAAACACGTGGGCCGCTCAAACCACGGATCACAGGCGTACTGGCAACCTTGGCATGAAAGTTTGTGTTAACGCCCGGCAGCTTTTCGAGGCTATCGCCAAGCGTTGATGCTTGTTGGCGTCTTAATTGTTCGCCAGATAACACACTAACAGGTGAGGCAGATTCCATTGCCGACATATGAATCGGCGTTGCTTCAACATCAATCACTTCAATCGGTGAGCGTTTTAGATTAAAGGTTGCGCTGTGGTCTTGGTCATTGGCAAGTGTGATATCTCGATGTAAGTGAGCATAACCTGGCGCTGAAATATGTAGCTCTTTTAAGCCGTTATTTAAGCCGCTGATTTCAAACTCACCTTTGTCGTTAGTTGTTACTTTTTGATCAGACCCTTCAAGGTCAACTGTGGCATTAGCCACCGCTTTACCTTGGTTATTTAAAACAACGCCTTTGATCGATTGTGCCAAAACACTGGCTGGTAATAACGCTGCTATGACGACAGCCACTCTTGAGATGTTATTCATTATTCACCATTATGGATATGTTATAATGTATCAATTGTGCTTTAATTGTTATAATGTATCAAGTGTGAATCAATGAATGAGTTTTATTCTTTTTTGTAACAGCATGTTTAAAGTGAGGTAAATGGAGTGATTGGGGTTATGAAAGCAGCAAAATTAGCAGTGATATGCTTTATGGTTGGATGTATCTTTTCAGCTCAAGGGCATCAACACCATCATCATTCACATGGTGAGGGAGTGCTTTTTGTGGTTCATGATCAAGACAAGTGGCAGGTTAAATTCATTTTACCGGCTGGAGATATTTTTGGCTTTGAGCATCAGCCCGAAACAGCTGAGCAAAAGCAAACTATTAAACAAACGTTAGCCCAATTAGCAAATTCACAGCAGTTAGTGACATTTAACGGCGAATGTAAGCTTACTCAAGCAAATTTTGAAAACCCATTTGAGCATCACACTCATCATGCACATCAAGACTTAGAAGTTGAATACTCGTTTAGCTGTGATAAGCCCGTCTCTAAAGTCACAGTTACTTTATTTGCATGGGCTGAAGCAATATCTGTTATCGAAGCACAGTGGATCACAGAGCAAGCGCAAGGGATAGCAGAGCTGACAGCAACAAAACCTTATATTGAGTGGCCGCTATGAATAAACAGCGATTAACCAGCACACTTAATAAAGCGAAGCAGGTTTGCCTTGAGCATGGCAGAAAGTTCACCATTCAGCGCAAGCAAATACTGCAAATATTACTAACCACAGACGTGCCGCTATCGGCCTACGAATTGGCCAGTTGCTACAAGCTGCGCACAAGTTCAAGTGTATCTGTTATGTCTGTTTATCGAATCTTGAGCTTTTTGGAGTCGGTAAACCTTGTTCGCAGGCTTAATAGTGCTAACAAATATATCGCTTACGGTACCGACAGTGAGGTTTTTAAGCGTGAGACTTCTTTGTTTTTAATTTGCCGTCATTGCCAAAAAGTTGAGACTTTAGCGGTTTCACACAGTGATGTTGCAAAGCTTTTCCCGCATTTTGATGATGCAGGTTTTACCTCACAAACAAAGCAATTTGAAATGTTGGGAGTATGCAATGAGTGCCAAGCAAAACTTGCTTGATGCACTTTTTATAATTCATGTGTTCAATTTTGTAGGAATTATTCAGTGAAATTACAAGAAATAATGGACAAGTTTGCCATCGGGTTATCAGCTATGTGTGCTATTCACTGTTTAGCTGTGCCTGTGTTATTGGTTTTATTACCAAGTGCTGCAGCACTGGGTTTAGGTAACGAGCAATTTCATTTTTGGATGTTAGTTGCGGTACTGCCAAGCAGCTTATTAGCACTATTTTTAGGGTGTAAAAAACATAAACGTTATCGATTATTGATGCTAGGTGGTGCAGGGCTGGTGTTGTTGTCTGCAGCGGTGCTGCTTGGCGAAAATGTTATTGGTGAGGCTGGCGAAAAAGTACTTACTTTATTGGGTTCGCTCTTTGTAGTCACCGGGCATTGGTTTAACTTTCGCTTGTGTGGGAAAAAACGAGGGGCTGAGTGTCTAAGCTCGTAAAGATATAAACTTGTTGACCAACCATTGTGTTGGCCAACAAGCTAATTCAGCAAAACTGAATTACTTGTAGAATACTTCTACAGTGCCTTTTACTTTTAATAGTAAAGGTTGGCCGCGGCGATCAAGTGCTTTTGGAGAAGCGACTTTGATCCAGCCTTCGCTGATATTATATTCTTCAACGTCAAAACGCTCTTTGCCGTTAAGTTTTACACCAATTTCATGCTCGAAAACTTCTTCCACATAAAATTTACTACGTGGATTGATAGAAAGTTGGTTTGGTAATTCTGGTTTTTGTGTATCAGTCATAGTTGCGATCTGCATTGAATAAATTGTGCGCCATTGTAGGCAATAGCTGGCATTGGCTCAAGTATCTACACGGCAAATTTATTGTTTACTCGCAGGCTTGTTCTGAATGCTCAACGCACATGGCAACGGCTTCACTCTTTTTATCGAAGTCGTGCGTTAAGCAGTAATCAAAACGCATGGTTAACTCAATTACTTGTTCATCCGTGCGCTCTGGCCATTGCCAGTCTCTCACTATTTGCCTTGCTGCCTTTCTAACGTCTTTACTAAAGCGCTTAGGTGCTGAATTTTCAATATTTAAGTTTTTCACATCGCCTTCTGGCGTTACCTGAAAGTTGACAATAGCGCAGCCACTGCCTTGTCGATTTAGCAGCCCTGTCGGGTATTGTACATGGTGCATTGGTGGCAGCCGTTGCCAGCTAGGCTTATCTGTAGTGGTATCGAGTACCTGCGCTTGAATATCAACAAATGGAAATTTACGTGATAAATCAGGGTTTGCGAATGAGCTGATTGATGCGCATACGAGCGTTAATGCTAAAAGTGATTTATACATAGTTTTCCTTAACTTGTTTGTTTTTTAATCTACCCCAAATTTAGCGTTAAAAATTATCTTTGTAAACTAGAGGCTTGGCTAAAATTTAAGGGATAAATGTATTGTTATACTATAACCTATTTTTTATTTGTGTTATTTTATAACAAATCATTTCCCTTAACTTTCACAATCAGACCTTATGAAGTACTCAACTCTTAGTTTAGCCTTAGCTGCGGCGTTTGCAGCGAATACACATGCAGCTGATAACAGCGATATCGAAACGATCACCATTGAACATAAACAGACGTTTCGTGGTGATATTCCAACAAAAGATTTACCGCAGTCGATCACCACATTAAGTAAAGACATGATGACTGATAACGGTATTACTAAGTTTCGTGATGCACTGGATTTTTCTGCCAGTATTACCCGTAAGAATAATGGTGGCGCGCTGTGGGATAGCTATTCAATTCGTGGTTTGTCAGGTAACGAAAATATGCCGTCTGGGTACTTAGTTAACGGTTTTAGTGGTGGTCGCGGCTTTGCAGGCCCACGTGATGTATCAAACATTGAATACATCGAAGTATTAAAAGGACCTGGCTCAGCACTCTATGGCCGTTCGGAGCCAGGTGGTACAGTAAACATTATTACTAAAAAGCCACAGTTTTATCAGCAAGGGCAACTTCAAGCTGAGTTCGGTAGCGATGATCACAAGCGTATTCAAGGTGATTACACTAATGGTTTAAGCGATGATTTAGCATTTCGTATCAATGGCGCATGGCAAGACAGTGACAGCTTCAGAGACTATGTACACCACGACAAATTCGTGATTACGCCTTCGCTTTATTATCAAATCAACGATAACTCATCACTGACTTATGAGTTTGAGTATGTTGATCAACAGCAAATGTATGACCGCGGTATTGTGGTGTTAAATGGTGATTTTGATACCGTACCTGAGTCACGCTTTTTAGGTAACCCAAATGATGCACCAACCAAAGTGCACTCACGCGGCCATCAATTAAATTACAGCAACGAGCTAAACCAAGATTGGAGCTTGTTATTAGGTGCTAGTTACCGTACTGCAACGTTAACGGGTTATTCGTCAGATGCTGAGCTTTCACCATCGCGTCAGTCATTATTTGATGATGGTAGAACTTTAACTCGCCAGCACAGATACCGTGACTATGAGTCTGATGATTTATCGCTGCGTTTTGAGTTAAGCGGTCACTTTGATGTTGCCGGTATCACCAACCATGTATTGATTGGTGTTGACGGTTACGACTATGAGCTGCGCACTGGGCTTTATCGCTACCGTGGTGGTAATGGCACTTACACCATTGATATTTATGAACCAGAGTACAGCACTACTGAAGGCCCTGAAGTGGGCATGCAGTACGAAAATAACGAACAGCAAAATGCGTACGGTATTTACCTGCAAGACCAACTAGATCTAACCGATAACTTAAAAGTGATGTTAGGTCTGCGTTTTGATGAAATTGAGCAAGATATCTTTGAAACTAAGTCTGGTGTGGCATCAAACAGCAAAGAAAACCGCATTAGTCCACGTTTTGGTGTGGTTTACGCACTTAATGACGACATTAACCTTTACTCAAGCTATTCAGAAGGCTTTTTACCACTGAGTGGCACCGATGCAGAAGGTAATCCATTCGGTTTTGAAGAAAGTGACTCGTTTGAAGTGGGTGTTAAATTTAGCTACGCCAATATCAGCGGTACGCTTGCTTATTTTGATGCAAGCAAGAGCAACATGCTGGTGGCAGATCCAGTAAATGTGGGTTATTCAACACCTGTAGGTAAAGCAAATAGCACAGGTTTTGAGTTAGATTTAACAGGTTCATTGGGTGACAATACCGAGTACAACCTATCTTATGCCTATGTTGATGCAGAGACTGCAACAGACAGTCTAAATGTTGATTGGTTAGTGCCAATTCCTAAAGGTAGCCCACTTGTGAACGTACCAAAGAATAACCTTTCGATTGGCTTAAACCATGACCTAAGTGTATTCGCACAAGACATAAAGATTGGTGGTCATTATCAATATGTGTCTGACCGTTTGGGCGACCCAGCTGATCTTACCTTCCGTTTACCGAGTTACCAAACTGTTGGTTTATTTGCTAAATGGCGAGCGGCTGAACGTACTACGGTATCATTAAATGTCGATAACGTGTTTGATGAGCAGTATATTGCTAGTTCTTACAATGCATTGTGGGCCTACCCAGGGGCGCCGACGCAATTTAAACTTGGCGTAAGTTATGACTTCTGAGCAAGTTAAAAGCCGTATTCACAGTATCGACATCATGCGTGGTGTCGTTATTCTGCTGATGCTACTTGATCATGTGCGAGAGCGATTTTTCTTGCACATGCAGGTGGCCGATCCCATGGTGGTTGATACAACTTCGCCGGGGCTGTTTTGGAGCCGCTTTGCCGCGCACTTTTGTGCACCAACCTTTATCTTTTTAACCGGTTTGTCGGCGTGGCTTTATAGTCACCCAGCAAGTGGCGTGGCGCGCTCAGCACGAAGCTTTTTAATCAAGCGAGGGCTTTTTTTAATCGCCCTCGAAGTGACACTGATTTGTTTTTCGTGGATGGGTTACTATCACACCATTTGGCTACAAGTGATGTGGGCGATTGGCCTTTGTATGCTGGTGTTAGCAGCATTGATTAAGCTGCCACGCAACCTATTGCTGGTGCTTGGTTTAGTTATTGTATTTGGTCACAACTTACTGACTCCAATCAGCTTTACGCCCGATGAGTTTGGTTACTCGCTGTGGACGATTTTGCATGACCGAGGCTATCTATCACAAGGCGGTTTAATCGACGTCAAAATTAGCTACCCAGTGCTGCCTTGGGTTGGCGTTATCTTATTGGGTTACTGTGCAGGTCCTTTATATGCGCACACCCAATCGGCAGATTCGCGTAAACGAGCATTACTACTGTTAGCCCTGTTATGTGTGGGATTATTTTCGCTGCTGCGTGGTTTTAATATCTATGGTGAAACCTTGCCGTGGCAAACGTTTAGCACTACAACCGAAACCATGATGTCGGTGTTTAACGTGACTAAGTACCCACCATCACTGAGCTTTTTGCTGATCACGTTAGCAGGCATGTTTGTAGGCTTGTGGTTATTTGAAAGACCACTCAACCGCTTTACTAATGGGCTACGTGTATATGGCTCTGTGCCTATGTTCTTTTATATTTTCCACCTCTATGTACTGCTATTTATGTATCAAATAGGCATGCTGATCTGGGGGGCAAATCAAGGGCAATATTTAGGAGTCAGTGATATATCAGGTATATGGTTTATTACTTTGTTGTTGGCTGTAGGGCTTTATTGGCCAACCAAGAAGTTTAGTGAATACAAGCGTAAGGCTAACAAGCCTTGGTTAAAGTATTTATAACGAAAAATGCCGATATGCTAAGCATATCGGCATTACCTACTTACTATCCTAATTAACTAATCCTTAGTTAATTCGAGGTTTTTTACGACGAAGTGCCATCAGTGGTGCAACTGCTAGTAGTAACCAGCCGAATGAACCGCTTGATGATTTCTTGTCTTTTTCAATCTCTGCTTCTGGAATCACCGCCTCAGGGAAAGTACAGCTACCATCGTCAGTATTGGCGCTTTCATCATAGTTAGTTGCTGAGCTATCAGTACAGCCAAGCTCTTCACCATCAGACATCACCGATAATACAAATGAACTCATTGCTGCATCAGTTGGGTTAACGCTGTCGCTAACTTTTACTGTTACATCAATATCACCATGGAAGTGCGCCGCTGGCGTGATAGTCACAGTGCTACCTGATGTGTGACCAGATACTTCATAAGTGAAGTTTTCGCCTAACACTTCGATTTGGTTGCTCACTTGGTTTTCGTCAGCATAAAGCACGTCAAAACTAATCGTTTCGTTCTCTGCCACCGACATATCAGTTAAGGCTGCCATTTCTAGGTTACCGATAACTTCTAGGTCAAGGGTGATGGTTTCATCATCTGCGCCAACTAAACCATTTGTAAGTGATAGTTGATGCGTTTGATTCGCCGCTTGCTCACCAATGTACGCTTGGAATTTCACGTCAAACTTAGAAATCTCAGGACCTGTGTAGTCAAGACACACAACCAGTTTGTCGTGTAGTACTTCGTCCATATTGTCGAAGCCGTACTTGTTACCGATGTTTAAATCGATTGGAATATCACCACTGATAAAGCCACGACCATCAGCAGCTTTCAAGCCGATAGAACCTTGTGCATCAACTAAGCTTAGGTTGTCGTAAGCAAAAAGTAGCTCGTATTCACCTGGCTCATAGTCAATGCCCATGCGCATGAACATTTCAACGTCAACAGATTGGCCTTCAGTTCTTGAACGCTGGATATTATCCCACTCAAGTACTAACCACTCACGCGATACTGTGTAAGTTGGTGTGATACCTGCGTTGGCGTCATAGTTACCGTAACCACCGTCAACACGCTCTGGGATCATGTTGTCACCAACCCAGAAAGGTGCGATTAGGTAAGGCGGCGGTGGCGGCTGAGTGTAACCCTCAGGCAGTTCAACGTGGAATGGCGTTGTACGGCCTTGCGAACCAAATGTGACTAAGCCAGCTGGGTTAAGTTTAATTGAGTCAAAGTGGTACTTATTAAAGAATGGGAATGACACATCAAGGTTAGTGTTCATGATTTCTTTAAATGTGTACTCAAACTCGTTGTAGTAACGACCTTCAACACCTTCTAGTGTACGCCAGCCAAGCTCACGTAGTTCTAGGTAGTGAGGATCTGGTGAATGCGCCGATGTTAATGAACACATTTCGTCTGTGATGTTGGTGGTAATGTTATAATTACGCTCAACATTTTTAGTCGTCTCTTGAACACCAACTAGTGCTAGAGCGTTGCTATCTAACATTGGTGTTACTGGCGTTGAGTTAGATGCGACAATGCTGTCAGGAACAATGTCTACGCCCGCAGGGAACTCAGTGTTTAGTGCAAATTGACGCGCTTCATCTTCGTTATTAGCAATAACGCTGATTTCGAAGTCAACTAAATCACCCACAAATGCTTTGTCTTTGTTAGCTGTAAAGGTCACGTCTTTATCAACTTGCTCGATGATCACAGGCACAAAACCAAGATTACCCGCATCTTCTGGGTTGCTACCAATATCAAAGCCACCAAAGTAGATATCGCCCACTTCCATATCAGGTAGGTTATAAGCAAGGTCAAGCTCAAGCTGGTCATAACCCGGTACGCTGCTTGGGCCTGTTACGGTTAATGAACCATTGTCTTCAGTGGTCACCGCTGTCGCAAATGATACTTCGATACCTTCATCAACTTCACCATACGATAGAGTCTGTAGGCTCATGTATAGCGTAAAGTATTCACCCGCTTCAGGGTCAACAATATTACAGAAGTTAGTTAGGGTGTAGCTCGTTGACATACATAGCGTTTCTTCATAAGACGCAATGCCATCACCGTTACTATCTTTACCCATGAACACAAGTACACGTGACGTGTCGTTCATCACGCTTGCGCTTAGCATTTTTGCGCCTTCTGGCACTGTCGTCCACTGTATGTGGTTGTTGTTCACAGCTTCGCCTTCACCTTCAACCTCTACGCTATCGAATGGGTCGCCTGGTGTGGTGTCGTTGAATAGGTGTACTGTTTCAACTTGGCCTTTTACTAAGCCGTACGATTGTGTGGTTAGGTTGCTAATTTCATCAGTATTGAATGGACCCACTTTCATCGTCGCAGAGCGGCGGTGAGCATCAATTTGAATATACTCTGGTAAACCGGTATCACCAGCGAAAGTCCATACAGGCATTTCTAAAACTGGTGATTCAGGATTGCTTGAGGTCATTACGATTTGACCTTGGTTACCTGTGTAATCAACAATTTCTTGTGGTGTTGCTTGTTGGCTTGCTTCAACCGTAACAACAATGCTTTGTGTCTCACCTGCTTTAATATCAAAGTTGCTTGGCTCAACACTAATTTTGCTATTACCAATCCAGTTTTCTGTATGAAGTGTCCAGCTTGCGTCTTCTGTCGCTGTAAAGGTTCTGATAAACGTACACTTAAAGCCACAGTCATTATCAACCATGTAAGCTGTGTTTAGTGCTTTTTCACGGCCACCAAGGCTTGGGTTAGCAGCATTCATGTTAGCAATGGTTTCATCAAGCAATAGGCCTGCTTTATCAGCACGCTCAACTTGCATTTTACCCGAACCCATTTCAGCAAGGGCAGCATCAAAGCCATCATCGGTGTAGTTGTTTAGGTACTGTGCTAAAGCAACTTGATTGTTTGCAGTTAACATCAATGCTGATTGAATTTGCATTGGTGTCCAATCAGGATGAGATTGTTTTAACAATGCTGCCGCACCCGCAACGTGTGGGCTTGCCATTGATGTACCAGACATAGATTGCCAGTCTGAAGTTGCAGGGTTGCTAGTAAATGGTTGATCGTCTGATGATGGCGCATAGATATCAACACCCGGAGCCGCAACGTCTACAAGTAAGGTGTCAAAACCAAAGTATGATGGGCCACGGCCAGAGAAGTAAGCAATGCGGTCTTTATCTACAGCATCTACAGTACCTTCGGTTGCTTCAATGGTACCCATGTGGCTGTCGCCTGTGCTTAGCCAGTCAAGTAAGCTCGTACCATCGACGTTTTTAATGTGAATGGTAGGAATAGGGTAAGTCACTGAAGGAATCGTGTAGCGATCGTAGAATGATACATGGTTATAAATAATTAAACCTTCAGCACCACCTGCTTCTACGTTTAGCGATTTAGAGTACAGCGGGTAAGAGCTACGCTTACATACGACAATTACATCTTGCGCACTTTCGTCGATAGCGGTTGCTGGGTCATCAACTAAATCAAATGTCCCTTCAGGGAATGGCTTGTCACAGTTGGCAAGCGCATAGCTTGAGCTTTCATTTGGATTTTCAAAGTCAGTTGCGGCAACGATTAAACCTGTTAGCTCGTTAAAGTTTACACCTGCACCAGCAAATGGTCCTGGCGCTGCAGTATCGCCACCAGTTAGGTTTTTAAGTTGTTTGTTACCAAAATTGACTTTAGTTGAAGGCGTATGAGCTGCAACTGTGGTTACCCAAGGTGAAGAGTGGTCAGCCGTTGAATATTCTGGGCCGCTGTTACCTGCCGCTACCGCCACAAATACACCGGTTTCAGCTGCATTCATGAACGCTTGCTCAATTGGGTCGCTCCATGGGTCTTCTTCAAGGCCACCTAATGAAGCATTCAGTACGTCAACATTATCAATCGCTGCTTGTTCTACAGCAGCTAAGATTGCGCTTGTTGGACAGCCTGCATAAGGGTCACCAGAACCACCCGGCCAACATACTTGGTATGAAATGATATTAGCGTGTGGCGCCATACCTGATACTTGCGGGAAAGTTACATTGGTTTCTAAACCAGATGATTGGCTTTCATACTCAGTCAGTTTGTAAGGAATATCGTAAAGGATATTACCTGCCGCTGTACCTGCAACGTGTGAACCATGGCTATGATAGTCTTCACCATTTTCTGGGCGAGTCTCTTCAAATACAGTATCAACGTAGGCTGCGGTGATCTCAGGGTATGAGTACACACCAATTAGCTTGTCGTTACACAGATCAGCAAATTCAGCGGTTGCACAGTCACCTAGGTACTTGTCGCCTAGAGGGTTGGTGTGAGTGTAGCCATCGCCACCTACAGCTGCAAATGATGGGTGATCGGTATTGATACCCGTATCGATGATACCGACAACCGTGCCTTCACCTTTGTTGCTGCTCGGGTTGCTAGCACTTGTGCTCCACAGTGCAGAAGCACCGGTTTGCTCAATGGTATTAAAAGTATTTAGGCTGTAGATTTTTGAGCGAGTGATCTTCTTAACACCAGCCACTTTAGCAAGGCGCTTCGCTTCATCTTGTGTCATTTGGGTGGTGAAACCGTTTAATGTCACATTGAATGTGCGCTCAACATTTAGCTGTAAGCCTTGTTGACTCATCGCAGTACTCAGTACTGATTGGCGCTTACTTGCTAGGTGGTTAGCGTAAGTTGCGATAGCAGGCTGCGCCATATTAAGCGTTGAGCGTGTTGTTGCTTGTTGCGTCTGCATTACCACATCTTTAGTGCTCGCAAGCCCTTTAACACCACCTTGGTAAGTCGAAATTGGTGCATCGTCCAGTTGCACGATATAAGTTTGAATACCACTAATATCTTTCTCTGGTGTGAAAACGCGGCTTTGTTTTTTAACTGTGTTATTAACCTTGTCTTCCCACACAAATTCATTGGTAACGGTTTGCTTTGGCGCATAGCCTGCTGGCTGTTCTGGCCATGCCTGGTCATTTAGCGCAGCAGCAGACGTACCTACACCTAAGTAAAGTGCAGATGCGACCATCACTGATACTTTTTTCATATTGAACATGTGATCTAACTTCCCTCGAAGGATTATAATTATGAGCTCGCGCTAACGGCGAACGGTTGTAATCAGTAGGGATAGTGTTGAGTTGTGACTATAACATCAATGAAATGTAAACAATTGGCACACACTGTTACAGCTTGGTACATTTTTACCGAAAAACTGTTTATCGAAACAAGATGCTTGCTCTTGCTCCGCTTAAGGTTTGTGCGTTATCTAGGCTAAACTTTGCGTTATTCCATAGGCATAGTTGCTTAACGATTGATAAGCCAAGGCCAACACCTTGGTAGCCTGTTTGGTGCACCGAAGCGGTTTTAGAAAATGGTTGCATGAGGCTGGCGCGCATATGTTCTGGGATCCCTGGGCCATCATCTTCAATCACTAACAAAGTGCCGTTTTCGCATTGTGAAAGCCTGATATGAATTTGCGTTTTAGCAAAGCGAACCGCGTTGCCGAGTAAGTTTTGCAATAAGCGTTGAAAGCTTTGTTTATCAACGCAAATGGCTGTTAATTCGCAGTCAAGACGAATAGCCAAAGGGCTATAGCTTTGAAACTTAGTAATGCAGGGCTGTAATAGCTCGTCTGGGCAGTAGTCTTTCACTAACAAGGTGGGTTCGCATTGTTCAAGCTCGGCATAGGTTAAAAACTCTTCGACTAAAAGCTCAAGTTCAATAATGTCTTGCAACACACTGTGCCGATAAGCGTTGTTATCAACGACTGCTTCGAGGGCGAATTTAGCCCGTGAAATAGGCGTTAAAAAGTCATGAGAAACAGCATTGATCAATTCGCGTTGGCTTTGATTACGGTTATGAAGCGCTAATGCCATGTTATCGAAGGTATCGCCAATGCTCTTTAGCAAGCTAAAACGTGTGAAGTGGACTTGTGCTGTAAAGTCGGCATTAGACATTTTACTACTGGCTTTGCGTAGCTTATTTAAGTCAAACAGCAGTGGGCCTGTAAAAATCACCACAGCTAAGGCAAGGCTAGAGTAAAACAGAAGGCTTACTAAAGACTGATAGCCCTGATCAGCAGGCTGGCTGTAGGGGCCAATGCTTAATAAGGTCTGTCTATCATCGGCAAGTTTATGAAAGTAAAGGTTGTTATTAGCATCGTTAACGCTAATTACCTGACCTGCTAAAAGTGATGCCTGTAATTGTTCACCAAGGTAAAAGTTCGCCAGAGGTGTTTGTTTAATATCAGGGTTATTGGGCGCAAGACTCAATATACTCTCTGCTAATTGCTGCTCTGTACTGTAACTCGGTGGGCTTGGAAAATAGGTTTCTAGTAACCAAGCGGCGCTCCCCAGACAAACTGCTAGGGTTAAATACAAATAGCAAAAAAGGCGTAGCAAACTGCATTAACCCCACGCTTGTGGAGAAAAAATATATCCTTTACCCCAAACCGTGACGATTTTTTGTGCCGGCACCGCTTCGTCACCGAGTTTTTTGCGTAAGCGACTAATGCGGCCATCGATTGTGCGGCTTTGACCATCATATTTACGGCCAATAGTGCCATCAAATAACTGATCTCGACTGACCAACTGACCCGCTGATTGAGCTAGTTGGATCAGTATTTCGAACTCTGCACTGGTCAATTCTAGTGGCTGGCTATGCAAATAAGCCTCGCGCTGAATAGTATTAATACTTAAAGAACCAAAGCGAATATTATGGGCGTTATGGGTGGTACTTGTTGGCTTAACAGCATGGCTGCGGCGAATGGTATTGTTAATTCGCGCTAATAAAATGGACGGGGAAACAGGTTTGGTTAGGTAATCATCGGCGCCTAGCTCAAGGCCAGTGATATGATCAACTTGGCTCTGCCTTGCGGTCATAAAAATAATTGGCGTATCTTGATATTGTTTTAGTTCTTTAAATACCTCAAAACCATCTTCTGATCCTAATCCGATATCAAGCAAAATTAGGTCGTACTTTTTGCAGCTTGCTTGGTAACAGGCATGGCAACCACTTTCAAAGTGTTCAATGGTATAGCCATGATCAGTTAAATAATTAGAGACTAGTTGGGCAAGTTTTAAATCATCTTCAATATATAAAATAGTATGCTGGCTCATCAAAAAATACTCCATGCGATATCACGTCGGCGTTTCTTAACATGCTGGTGGAATAAACTAATTTCAGTGCTTTCTAATGGCTCTAGCTGTTCGCTAAGTAGCTCTAATACAATGTTGCGATTGTTTTGCACTGTGATTGCAAAGTTCTGCCCTTGATTTGGCTTTTGGCAGAACAGCCTAATTTGTTGATCAGTAACACGAATGCACACCGTTTTGCTGACTTCGGTATACCAATTAATCGATACATCCATCACGCAGTCTTGCTCTATCGTTACACAGTTTTCTGGTGTTGCCTCGATATAACCGGCTTGTGCGAATGTACTGCCAACAAACGCGAGGCTACAAATGAATAAGAGTGAAAAAAGCTTCGTACGCAACATCATCAGTAATTCCATGCAAAGCCAGCATAAAAAGACAGTAAGTTGCTGTCATCGATAAGGGGGCTATCGGCAATACCCGATGATAAGCGTTGGTATTTTATATCGCTGATAAATTGCCATTGTTGATTAAACTGATATTGGTAACTGGCTTTTAGACTGTACTTTTGACTAGAGTGACCTAAAAAAGGGCTAAATCCGGCTCGTATCTCTTGTTGTGCGCTGCCATAGTAGTAATCCACTAAACCAGCACTTAAATGTTGTATTTCTGCGCCGAGCAAAACTAGATGCTGATCAAACAAAAACAAGCGCTGTGCTGATAATGCGCCTTGTAACCCTTTGTGATAGTTGGTGAGCTCCATTGACCAATGCGCGCTAAAACGCCAGCTTTGCCAGTCAACGATAGCTTCAATACCGCTCATGGCAGACAGTTTACGTTTTGATATTTTAGTAATATCACCGCGGCGCTTTGTCACCGCTGGTGTTTCGATACCTGAACCGGGTGGTGGCGGTGTCATTGAGGGGCGGCCGCCGGTTGTTCTAATCGCGGTCAGTGCTGCTGAGTGTTTAGCAAAATACAGCCCATCTTCATTAAGTTGGGTGAATAACGACACTTGATAGTTATCGCCCCACACGGGTGTCCAAGCAAACTGAGTATTTGCAAATGAAAAGTCACCGGCAAATACCTCAATGCGCGGTAGGGCATAAAGAGGAATGTCGTCTTTTTTATAAACCGGGTTGTCGAGTTGACCATAACCTAAGCTTAAACCAAGGCTTACTCCTTCATCTGCTAAATACGCAGAGTCAGTGCTGCTTGCCATTGGTGAAAGGCAAAATGCACTAATTAGAAATAAAACTCGTAGCCCAAGTGAGCAACTACCTAGAACAGTCACAAATAAACAACCTTAATGAAAAATCCTGTTAACATTAAGTTGTTATTAATGGCTTGAACAATGAAATAATGTACCAAATTGTAGCAAGGTCTGGTTTTTGTAACCTAAATTAGTTAAGGAAATTGCTTGATAAATAAGTATATTTCACTAATTTGGTTTGGTTATTTTGAGCGGTGTCGTCATTTCTTTAGTTAGAAAAAATTATTAACAATAAAATGGTGTTAAAACCTGCGCTTAGCGGTACAAAATGGCCCTAAATACACGTCATTACTGGCATGGCGGTTTATTAAGTTGCTATTTGAGTGAGTTTTTGCGATATTATTTATATTATAATATTAACAGGAAGCTAATAAGATGACTCTGCCTAGTTCTCAATCTGCAAATGCTATTCGCATACTTGCTGTCGATGCCGTTCAACAAGCTAACTCTGGCCACCCAGGTGCGCCTATGGGTATGGCTGATATTGCAGCGGTATTGTGGCAAAACTTTCACCGCCATAACCCATTAAATCCAGACTGGTCTAACCGTGACCGCTTTGTGTTATCAAATGGCCATGGTTCAATGCTTCAATATGCATTGTTACACCTAAGCGGTTACGACGTAAGCATCGAAGATATTAAGCAATTCCGTCAGCTTCACTCAAAAACACCGGGTCACCCAGAATATGGTTATACTCCGGGTGTTGAAACAACTACGGGCCCATTAGGTTCTGGTATTGCTAACGCAGTTGGTATGGCAATCGCTGAAAAAACTTTAGCAGCACAATTCAATAAGCCAAAGTTTGATATTGTTGATCACTTCACTTACTGCTTTATGGGTGACGGCTGTTTAATGGAAGGTATCTCGCACGAAGCATGTTCGCTGGCAGGTACATTAGGCCTAGGCAAGCTAATCGCATTTTGGGATGACAATGGCATCTCTATCGATGGTGAAGTAGAAGGTTGGTTCACCGACGATACACCTGCACGTTTTGAATCTTACGGTTGGCAAGTTATCCGTGATGTTGATGGTCACGATATGAATGCAATTGCGGGTGCAATCGAAGCGGCACAAAGCAACACTACGCAACCAACACTAATCTGTTGTAAAACAGTGATTGGTTTTGGCTCGCCAAATAAATCAGGTAGCCACGACTGTCACGGTGCACCACTGGGTCACGACGAAATCGCCGCTGTACGTGAGCAGCTAAACTGGCCGCACCCTGCATTTGAAGTTCCACAAGAAGTTTATAACGAGTGGAATAATCAAGCGAAAGGCCAAGAGCTTGAAGGTGCATGGCAGCAAAAGTTTGCAGCTTATAGCAAAGCACATCCTGAACTTGCAAAAGAATATACACGTCGTGTTCTTGAAAAAGCATTACCAGCTAACTTCGCTGAATTAGCTGATGAGTACATTGCTAAATGCCAAGCCGACATGCAAAACATTGCGACACGTAAAGCATCACAAAACGCGATCACCTTCTTTGCTAACCAACTTCCAGAATTAATGGGTGGCTCTGCTGACCTTGCCGGTTCTAACTTAACGTTATGGCCAGAAGCAAAAGGTTTACAAGATGCAGCTGATGGTAACTACGTATTCTATGGCGTACGTGAGTTTGGTATGAGCGCAATCATGAATGGTATTGCATTACATGGTGGCTTCATTCCATTTGGCGCAACTTTCTTAATGTTTATGGAATACGCACGTAATGCAGTACGTATGGCAGCATTAATGAAAGCGCAAAGCATTTTTGTGTATACCCATGACTCAATCGGTCAAGGTGAAGATGGTCCTACTCACCAACCAATCGAGCAAATCGCTAACCTTCGTATGACACCAAATATGACTGCATGGCGTCCGTGTGATGAAACTGAAACAGCAGTAGCTTGGCGTCAATCGTTATTAAAAGAAACAGGCCCAAGTTCACTTATCTTCAGCCGTCAGGGTACCAAAGCAATGGCACGTGATGCACAGCAAGTTGCTGACATTGCAAAAGGGGGTTATGTACTTGTTGATAGCGAACAAGCTGCAGAGCTTATCCTTATTGCAACGGGTTCTGAGGTAGAGTTAGCTGTGAATGCTGCTGCTGAGCTAAAAGCACAAGGCAAGCAAGTTCGCGTGGTATCTATGCCATCAACTAATCAGTTTGACAGCCAAGATAAAGCATACCGTCAAAGCGTGTTACCTGCGGGTACACCTAAGATTGCTGTTGAAGCTGCACACCGTGACTTCTGGTTCAAGTATGTTGGCCAAGATGGTGATGTACTAGGCATGGACACATTTGGTGAGTCAGCGCCTGGTGCCGTATTGCTTGAGCACTTTGGTTTCACAGTGGCAAACCTAGTTGCAAAAGCAAACGCATTACTTGCTGAATAATGTGACTGGCGAAAAATTATCGTAATCGCAACACGATAAACCTACATTTGTGATGATGTGTAGGTAATAAAAAAGCCCGCAAACTTTGGTTTGCGGGCTTTTTGCTGCTTAAACAATCGGTTTAAACTAATTCGCTTAAGATTGACTCTAGTTTTTCTTGGTCAATTGCGAACTGACGAATACCTTGGCTTAGTTTTTCAGTAGCCATGGCATCTTCATTCATTTCCCAGCGGAAAGCTTGCTCAGTCATTGCCGCTGGCGCTTCTGCTTTTTCTGTTGCTGGTAATAGTTTTTGAGTTAATGGTGCGTCAGTTGCAGCTAGTTCAGCAAGTAACTTAGGGCTGATAGTTAAACGGTCACAACCTGCTAATTCTTGGATTTCACCGATGTTACGGAAGCTTGCGCCCATTACAATCGTTTCGTAGCCGTGCTTTTTGAAGTAGTTGTAGATATGCGTTACTGACTTAACGCCCGGATCGTTAGCACCGTCGAAATCAGCGCTTGCATCTTGTGCTTTGTACCAGTCAAGAATACGACCAACGAATGGTGAAATTAGGTAAGCACCCACTTCGGCACAAGCACGTGCTTGAGCAAATGCAAATACCAGCGTTAGGTTACAACGGATACCTTGTGCTTCAAGTACCTTAGCTGCTTGAATACCTTCCCATGTTGAAGCAATTTTGATTAACACGCGTGATGTGTCGATACCTTGCTCTTTATATAAAGCAACAAGCTCAAGTGCTTTATCAACAGTTGCTTGAGTATCAAATGATAAACGCGCATCCACTTCTGTTGAAACTAAACCTGGCACTTGCTCCATTAATTTAGAGCCAATTAATACCGCTAGCTTATCAGCTGCTTTTGTTACAACTTCAGCTGCGTCACTGCTTTGTGCTTTTGCCCATGATACGGCTTCTGCAGCAAGTGGGCGATATTTCTCAATTTGAATCGCGTTTAAGATTAGTGATGGGTTTGTTGTTGCATCTTGCGGTTTATATTCGTTGATTGCTTCAAAATCACCCGTGTCAGCAACAACGGTTGTCACTGCTTTAAGTTGTTCTAATTGACTAGACATAGTTATCCCATTCTTATCATATAAAAGTTAATGTAGTGGCTTTAACCTATTATCTGTGCTGAAAAAACAATCTAATCTACCAGAGAAACTGCGCAATAAATCGCCCGCCAGCAGCAAATAATCCTGTTAATAATATTTTTATAATACCTTTACAATCTGGTATTGTTGATATTATCATACAAATAAAGATAATGACTAACAATGTTAGTAAGCAATTAGTGAAAGGTAATTATGTCTCGTTATACGTTGGGATTAGACTACGGGTCGGACTCGGTAAGAGCATTACTCGTTGATGTTGCGACTGGTGAAGAACTTGCCAGCCATTTAGTAAACTACCCGCGCTGGGCACAAGGTTTATATTGTGACCCAAGTAAAGATCAGTTTCGTCAGCATCCACAAGACTATATTGATAGCCTTGTAGAAGTAGTTAATGGTCTTTGGTCACAAGTTCCAGCAGGTACTGCAGACAAAGTAGTGGGTATGAGCTTTGATACGACAGGCTCAACACCTGTAGCAATTAATAGCCAAGGTACACCACTGGCATTAACTGAAGAATTTGCAGAAAACCCAAATGCAATGTTCATTTTGTGGAAAGACCATACGTCTATTAAAGAAGCAAATGAAATCACTGAAGCTGCAACTAACAATGATGTGAACTACCTTTCACACATGGGCGGTATCTACTCTTCTGAGTGGTACTGGGCCAAAGCATTACATATTTTCCGCGTTGATAGCAGTGTTAAAGCAGCCACATATTCATGGGTTGAGCACTGCGATTGGATGACCGCGCTAATGTGCGGCACAACACACCCTGAAGCATTAAAGCTAGGTCGTTGTGCAACGGGCCACAAACAAATGTGGAACGAGCAGTGGGGCGGTTTCCCACCAAACAGTTTCTTCAGCAATATCGATCCACTATTAGATGGTGTTGTTGATACGTTAAATGCAACTACAGAGCCAAGCGATCAAGTTGCTGGCAACTTAACTGCTGAGTGGGCCGAGAAGCTAGGTTTACCACAAGGTATCGTGATTGGTTACGGTGCATTTGACTGTCACATGGGCGCAGTAGCAGCCAATGTTCGTCCTGGCGTTCTAACTAAAGTAATGGGTACTTCAACTTGTGACATCACAGTAACGTCTAAAGAACAACTAGGTGATACTTGCGTTAAAGGTATTTGTGGTCAAGTTGATGGCTCAGTGATCCCAGGGTTAATTGGCTTAGAAGCCGGTCAATCTGCATTCGGTGACTTATACGCATGGTTCAAAAACCTAGTACTTTGGCCAACTCGCCAACTTACAAATCTATCTGACGCTGAACAAGCGTTAGTTAACAAGCTAGAAGATTCAATCTTAGTTGATCTATCAAAAGCAGCGGCAGCACTGCCTGTAACAAGCAACGATGTAACTGCGCTTGATTGGGTAAATGGTCGTCGTACGCCAGATGCTGACCAAAGCGTTGCCATGGCATTAACAGGCTTAAAAATGGGCACTGATGCACCTAAGTTCTTCAAAGCACTTGTTGAAGCAACTGCCTTTGGCGCACGTGCTATCACTGAGCGTTTCCGTAGCGAAGGCGTACCAATCGAGTCAGTGGTTGTTATCGGCGGTATCTCTAAAAAATCAGATTACGTAATGCAAACTTGTGCTGATGTTTGGAACTGCCCAATCGACGTTTTAGAAAGTGAGCAAAGCTGTGCATTGGGTGCAGCAATTATGGCTGCGGTTGCTGCGGGTGAGCACGCAACAGTGGCAGATGCTCAAAAAGTGATGGCGTCGTCTGTATGTCATCAGTATTTACCAAACCCTGAGCGCGTTGCTGTGTATGACGAGCTTTATGCCAACTACCAAGCACTTGCAAGCTATGTAAACGGAGACAAAGCATGAGTTTTAATGAACTAAAACGTGAAGTCTATGAAGCGAACATGGAGCTGCAACGTCGTGGCTTAGTAATTTATACCTTTGGTAACGTATCGCAAATCGACCGCGACAAAGGCGTGATTGCGATTAAACCAAGTGGTGTTTCGTACGACCAAATGAAAGCCGACGACATGGTGATCGTTGACCTTGAAAACAACATTGTTGAAGGTTCTATGCGTCCGTCTTCTGACACCAAAACACATGTTCATTTATATCGCCACTTTGATTCAATTGGCGGTGTAACACACACGCATTCGACCTATGCAACTGCATGGGCGCAAGCAAAACAAAGCATTCCTTGTCTTGGCACAACTCACGCTGACTATGTACACGGTGACATCACCTGTACTCGTGAGCTAACCGATGAGCAAGTGAATGGCGATTATGAATTAGAAACCGGTATTCAAATTACTGATGCGTATCAAGACCGCGATCCGAAAGCTGCACCTATGGTGATTGTTGCGGGTCATGCGCCTTTCACGTGGGGTAAAGATGCCGCTCAGTCTGTATACCATGCCGCGCTACTCGAAGAGATTGCACGCATGGCGTATTTAACACGCACTTTAGATCCACACGCAGCTGAACTTAAAAAAGCAGTGATGGATAAACATTATCTACGTAAGCACGGTAAAAACGCGTATTACGGTCAGAGCAAATAGCAAGAATTTAGAGGATTATTAACATGACGACGATGACGAAAGAAGTCTGGTTTGTTACCGGCTCACAACATCTTTATGGTCCTAAGGTGTTAGAAACGGTTGCCAAAGACAGCGAAGCAATTGTAGCGGGCTTAAACAGCGAAGCTAATCTACCAGTAAACTTGGTATGTAAGCCTACCGTTAAGTCACCTGAAGAAATTCACGCTGTTTGCCAAGCGGCAAATACGGATCCTAACTGTGTTGGTTTAGTTTTATGGATGCACACTTTCTCACCTGCGAAAATGTGGATTGCTGGCCTAAGCGAATTACGTAAGCCTTGGTTACACCTTCATACTCAGTTCAATGCAGCCCTTCCTTGGTCTGACATCAACATGAACTACATGAATACGCACCAAAGTGCACACGGTGACCGTGAGTTCGGTTTCATCGGTACTGTAATGCGTAAAGAGCGTAAAGTTGTTGCAGGTCACTGGCAACGTGCTGACGTACAACAGCAGTTAGATGACTGGTGTCGTGCGGCAAAAGGTTGGGCAGAAAGCCAAACACTTAAAGTTGCGCGTTTTGGCGACAACATGCGTCAAGTTGCAGTTACTGAAGGTAACAAAGTTTCAGCGCAAATTACTTTTGGTTATGAAGTACACGCCTTTGGTGTCGCTGAGCTTGTAAAAGTGGTTGATACTATCACTGAAGAAGAAGTTGATGCACAGTTAGAGCTTTATAAGCAAGACTACGTAATTGCTGACGAAACTCTACAAGACGATTACGCAGTGAAAATGCTACGCAACGAAGCACGTTTAGAGCTTGGTATGGAGCGTTTCTTAGAGAAAGGCGGCTTTAAAGCATTCACTAACTGTTTTGAAGACTTATCAGGTCTTTCTGGTCTTCCTGGTCTTGCTACACAGCGACTAATGTCGAAAGGCTATGGTTACGGTGGTGAGGGTGACTGGAAAACAGCTGCTATGGTTCGCATCATGAAAGTAATGGGTGAAGGCCGTGAGGGCGGTTGTTCATTCATGGAAGATTACACTTACAACATGGGTGAAACTGACCAAGTACTTGGCGCGCACATGTTAGAAGTGTGTCCTTCAATTGCAGCACAAAAACCACGTCTTGAAGTTCACCAGCACACTATCGGTGTGAAATGTGATGTAGGTCGTTTATTGTTTACTGCAAAACCGGGTGCTGCAATCAACGTATCACCAATTGATATGGGTAACCGTTTCCGTATTCTTATTAACGAAGTAGATACAGTGGCTCCGCCAGCTGATTTACCTCACTTACCGGTTGCTTCAGCGCTTTGGGAACCAAAACCAAATCTATCTGTAGCATCAGCTGCATGGATCCACGCCGGTGGTGCACACCACACTGCATATAGCCAAGCAGTAACAACCGATATGATTATCGATTTTGCTGAAATGGCTGGCGTTGAAACGATGATCATCGATAACGATACGACGATCCGTGGTTTCAAAACAGAGCTTCGTCATAACGCAGCTTACTACATGCTAAAACGTGGCCTGTAAGAATTAGTACTTTATGTACTAGAACGTGCTGTGTGTGAGCACGTTCACCCCAAATTTTGTTGTCGATTAAGCCAGTGATGAGCCTCGCTCTTCGCTGGCTTATGCTATTGTGAAGCGAAACATTTTAGGAGTAGATATGATCGATTTAAGCGCCTACCAAGGCATTATTTTTGATATGGATGGCACCTTAATTGACTCAATGGGCAGTCACTTAAAGGCATGGCAAAAAGCTTGCGAAGCCTATGGCTACCCATTCGATTACGACTACATGTACAGCTTAGGTGGCATTCCGACCGTTAAAACAATTGAAATGCTTAACGAAAAATTTGGTTTAGAACACGACCCTCTAGTTGTGGCAAAAGATAAACACCAGTTTTGGGTTGATTTACAGCACCAACCGCTAGTAATTGACGAAACCGTCGCAGTACTTGAAAAGTACCATGGTGTATTGCCTATGGGCGTTGGCACAGGCGCTGACCGCGAGCATGCAATTGATCATCTAACTGATACCAATTTAATAAATAAAATTGGTGCGTTAGTGACTGCCAGTGATGTAAGTAAAGGCAAGCCAAACCCAGAAACATTCTTAAAAGTAGCAGAGCAATTAGGTGTTGAGCCAAGCCAATGTGTGGTATTTGAAGACACGCAAATTGGTTATCAAGCTGCCAAAAGTGCGGGAATGGATTGCATCATGGTGAAAGACGGAAAAATCCAACTTTAGCGATTAAAGTTGCAATGACACCCTTATTTGTATTATAAAACTATAAATACAATTACAAAAAGGTTATTCGTATGTCATTGCAATGTGTTTTCCAAGGTTTAAAAACAACTCATCAAACAGCCAGTTCGAACACGAAAAAGTCGCGCGGGCTTTATGCATTGTTGGTGACATGTGGGATTGCCCTTACACCAGCTTGTGCTCATCAAGGAGACAATATGACTACTTCCCCTTCAGCATCAATGACGGCCTATGGCGTACTTGCTGATCAAACGCCAGTTAATCAAGTAACGCTGACTAACAGCAATGGTATTAGCGTTGATGTAATCAACTACGGCGGCATAATCACGCGTATTGAAACACCTGATGCAAAAGGCGAAATGGGTAATATTGTACTGGGTTTAGATAACCTAGAAGCATACACAAAAGCGACAACTTACTACGGTGCAATCATCGGTCGTTTTGGTAACCGTATCGCAAACGGTAAATTCACGTTAAATGGCACTGAATACCAATTAGCAACTAACGATGGTGACAACCACTTACATGGTGGTGTGCAAGGTTTCGATAAGAAAGTATGGAACATGACACCGTTCACGACGCAAAACAGTGCCGGTGTTACCTTAAGCTTAGTGAGCCCTGATGGCGACCAAGGCTACCCGGGTGAAGTGACGACTGAAGTAACTTACACGCTAACGAACAACAACACGTTAGATATGCAGTTTATTGCTACAACAAGCAAGCCTACCATCATCAATATGACGCAACACAGCTACTTTAACCTAGCGGGTAAAGGCGACATTCTTGATCACCAAATGCAAATTAACTCAAAAGCAATTACCCCTGTGGATGGCGGCTTGATCCCAACGGGTGAGTTGATGGATGTTGCAGGCACACCGTTTGACTTCCGCACAGCGAAAGCAATTGGTCAAGACATCAAAGCTAGCAACGAACAACTGAAACTTGGTAAAGGTTATGACCATAACTTTGTGCTTAAAGACACGCCAAGCAATGAACTTATGGAAGCGGCGACGGTTTACGAAGCAAATTCTGGCCGTACGTTGACAGTTTACACAGAAGAGCCTGCTGTACAGTTTTATTCAGGTAACTTCTTAGACGGTAGTACTCAGCAAGCGTCTGGCTTAGTGCATAATTTCAGAAGTGGTTTTTGTTTAGAGCCACAGCATTTCCCTGATGCACCAAATCAGCCAACGTTCCCAAGCACAACATTATTACCGGGTGACGTGTATTCAACACGCATCGTGTACGAATTTGGTACAAAATAAAGGAACACAATCGTGAAAACAACAAAGCTTAAAAGCGCAATGCAAAAGGCTGGCTTAGCCAGCGTATTTGCCTTGTCGTTTGGTGCACTGACTGGTTGTCAGACTACAGCTGAAGACAACACAGCTAAGAAAGCTGACGTGGCAGCCACAGAAAAAGCGCCAATCCAAGATAATGGTATTTTTACCAACCCACTTTTTCCTAATGGCGCCGATCCATGGCTTAAGTACTGGGATGGTAACTATTACCTAACCACAACAACATGGACATCTGAGTTAGTGATGCGTAAATCACCAACACTAGCTGGCCTTGCTGATGCAACACCAGTCAATGTTTGGTCTGATTCAAATCCTGAGCGCTGTTGTAACTTCTGGGCGTTTGAGTTCCACCGCCTAAAAGGACCAAACGGCTACCGTTGGTACATGATGTATACAGCTGGTACTGATGGCACTTTAGATAACCAACACTTAAACGTACTAGAAAGTGCTGGTGACGATCCTATGGGTCCATACGAATACAAGGGCGCATTAATGCCTAACGTATGGAACATCGACGGTAACTACCTAACATACAAAGACAAGCTATATGTGATCTACTCACAATGGCAAGGCGATCAGCAATTAAACATTATTGCAGAAATGGAAGATCCGTGGACACTGAAAGAGAACTCACCGCATACGGTGATCACGCGTCCTGAGCTAGATTGGGAAATCAGTGGTCGTAAAGTAACTGAAGGTGCTGAAATTTTACAGCACAATGGTCGTACGTTTATGACGTACTCAGCAAGCTTCTGTAATACCCCAGATTACAAACTAGGTATGCTTGAACTTGTTGGTGACGATCCGCTTAAAGCGAGCAGCTGGAAAAAATACGACAAGCCAGTATTTGAGCGTACAGAAGAAGTGTTTGGCCCAGGTCACAACGGCTTTTTCACATCGCCAGACGGCACAGAAGATTGGTTAGTTTATCACGGTAATGATTCGGTAGAGCACGGTTGTAGTGCGACTCGTTCATTACGTGCGCAAAAATTCACTTGGAACGACGATGGCACACCAAGCTTTGGTAAACCATTAACACCAGGCGTTGAAGTAGCTCCACCATCAGGTGAATACGGTCCACTGGTAACGCGAGTACAAGGTCAGCGCTATCAATTAGTGAATGCAACAAGTGGCTTATGTTTAGACATCGCAGCTGATCCACAAGATGCACGTGCAGTTCAACGTCAGTGTGCAAGCACCAATGGTCAATGGGTTATTGATGCAACAACAGATGGTTTTGTTCGTTTAGCTAACCGTGAAGACAGCAAGTTCTTAGAGCTCGAAAGCTGTAATGACGCAGATAACGCTAAAGTACAATCTGCAGCATGGCGTAATAACTTCTGTCAGCAATGGAAAGTAGCACCAAGCACAGATGGTAATGTATCTATTACTAACCGTTACACAGGCAAGCCGTTAGCGGTTGCTGGTTGTTCTGCGGCACAAAACCAAGCGGTTTTACAGCAAAGCGACGCAACAGCGTGTGGCGACTGGCAATTACGCCCTATGGGCAGTGTTGTCGTATTAAGCCAACAAAGTGGTAAAGCACTTAGCGTGGCAGATACAGTTAAAGCAGGCACCAATGTTGAGCAACAAGCTTACACGCATAAAGATGCACAGCAATGGTTCTTCACACCAACAGATACAGGCTATGTAAGTCTTAAACAAAGCGCTGACAGCGAGTTCTGTGCTGCGGTAGCTGATAACGCCTTAGTACCAGGTGCAAACGTAGAGATGGCTTCTTGTGCGGCGAAAACAGCACAGTGGCGCATTGCTCCAGTAGAAGGTGGTGGTGTGATGCTTATCAACCGCTACACAAAACAAGCGCTTGGCTTAAGTAACTGTGGTTTAGCTGAAAACACTAACTTCGCACAACAACCTGATTTAGGTAACAAGTGCCAAGTATTCCATCTGCGTGAACCAAATTAAGTTATAAGTAAAAAATCGACTCAACCAAAGCCACTTCATTTATGAGTGGCTTTTTTTATAGCCTTCAGCCTTCAGCTGTCAGTTTTTAGCTGAGCGGTGGGGTATGTTGGTGATGTGTATGTCTGCTCTTTGGGTGTTGATTTCATGACGCGCAAAGCAAGCGTGACACCTACCGCATTACTTACCTGTTCATTCTTCGGGTAGGTTGGTTTGAGCGAAGCGAAACCCAACATAATCCATCAAAACCTTCTCATGCCTCTGCATTGCATATAAAACCCCACGTGTTGTTGTAGGCGTGAAATTTATTTCGCGCGTTGTTTAGGAGCTGTCAGCCTTCAGCTGTCAGTTTTTAGCTGAGCGGTGGGGGATGTTGGTGATATGTCTGTCTGATCGTAGGGTGTTGATTTCATGACGCGCCAAGCAAGCGTGACGCCTACGACATTACTTGCCCTACTCAGTCTTCGGGTAGGTTGGTTTGAGCGAAGCGAAACCCAACATAATCCATCTACACCTTTTCATGCCCTACATTGCATATAAAACCCACGTGTTGTTGTAGGCGTGAAATTTATTTTGCGCGTTGTTTAGGAGCTGTCAGCCTTCAGCTGTCAGTTTTTAGCTGAGCGGTGGGGTATGTTGGTGATGTGTATGTCTGCTCTTTGGGTGTTGATTTCATGACGCGCCAAGCAAGCGTGACACCTACCGCATTACTTACCTGTTCATTCTTCGGGTAGGTTGGTTTGAGCGAAGCGAAACCCAACATAATCCATCTAAGCCTCTGCAAATCCCCTAATTAATAAAATAACCGATAGGTTGCCACTGGCCACTACTTTTACTGAGGCTAATTGTTTCAATGGCCTGCTCTTTATTCATAAATTGGCTTTGAAACTGAATGATCACGTATTCACCATCAGGTGTTCCGGGTAAAGAGTCATAATTCATCAGGCTTAAATTCTTACGTAAAATCACCTTGCCAAGTGGTACTCGAACTTGTTTTAACGATTTGCTCCAGTGGCTTTGAGGCATTTTTTGTTTAAATAATGAGTCTGCTTGCTGCCAACTTTGCTGATACTGACCGTTGTCGATTAACGTAAGCCAGCTTTTAGCGCGATGAATAACTTCGAGCTCTTCAGCATGTGCACAAAAGCAGCTTAAAAAAATGATTAGTAAAAGCGTTTTTCTCATAGCAATTCCATTTACTAGTTGTTTATTGAATTCGTCTTGAAGTGTTTTTATGTTACGGCGACGAACAATAAATACTATTCATCAATTGTGCGGTTTATTTTCCCGCAGATAAGCATTTTGACTGCCGATAAGTTTTACAGCACATAGCTCAAGGCGCTTTGTGCTGCTCTAAATTAATCGATAAGATAACCTAATGGGTGCCAGCCATCGGCGGCTTTGCTAAGGCTGAGCGTTTCAACTACAGCCTCTTTATTCATAAACTCGGTTTGAAACTTGACCACTAAATACTCACCATTTGGCAGGCCGGGTAATGAGTTATATTCTGCTGTGCCAAAATAGGTGCGAGACATAACTCGGCCTAAAGGAACGCGTATTTGATCTAAGGCTGTTTGCCAGCGAGCTTTTGGCGTGGTGTTTTGAAAGACCTGATCAGCTTGCTGCCAGCTCTCGTGGTACTCTCCTGAATCGACCAAGGTTAACCATGCTCTCGCTGTTGAAATAGGGCTTGTTTCTTCAGCTGAGGTGAAAAAGCACACCAATAATGATGCCAGTAAAAACAGTTTTTGTAGCGTAAATCCATTTACAGAAAGTAATAAAATTTGACGCATAAGACGCCCTCACTTCGTTCATAGGGTGAATTCATAATACGAATGAGCTGGTTAATTTCTATACTGAAAAAGTGCTAGGGAAGGCTTTTTAGCGGGATTTAAGTGCTGTCTTTTATTTGAGCGATCTTTGCAACTGAGTTCGTAAAGTGGCGATGTAGATTAAATTGTTAAGTTTATACTGTTGATTTATTGAGCAAATTAATTCGTTTTAACAGCTGCTAAATGTAACGACAATGACCCTAAATAGCACTTATTTTTACTGCTAAGGAAGTTTCGTATTTGCGTGCTCGATATTTCAGAGCCCGCATAGTTACTAGGTTTTTGACCCTTTTTTGGGTTTTTGAGAGAAGTTAGCGAGGGTAAAGTTGCAAGAGTAAAGTGAGCATGAAAGGGAGTTAGCGAGATGAAAGAGACAAGAGTAAAGCCTGAGACTTAAAGCTTACAGCTCAAAACTTACAGCTTCCATCACACCAATACACTCATTAGCACTCCAGGGTCGCTAATACCTGCTTCTTTTAACGCATCGCTAATTGATTGGCTAAGAGTCATTACTTGCGTTTGGATTTCCATAACCATCTTGGTCTGTGTTTCAACTTGCACTTTTACAGCTTCATCTTCTTGGTTTTTGAGTGCTTGCAGTTTGGCTAATTGCTCTTTGGCAAGTTCGAGTTGTTCTTTGAGCTTTTCGAGTTGCTCAACCATTTTGCGAATATGTGCGGGGAGTTCGCTAGATACTTCTTCTTTTTGGGCGGGCTCTACTTCACGACCAGAGAGTTTGTTCATCTCTTGGCTGCTGAGTTTGTAGCCTACTTTTGAGTTGGTATTACTGACTGCTGTATCTGCGTTTGAGATAGTTAACGCACTTGCTAATGAGTTAATAGCCATAATGAGAGCGATGAAAGTGAATGATATGTATGTATCGGCAAGGGGTACTAAAGCTTTAGAAAAAAGCCGGGTTTTCACCCGGCCTTTCCAGACAACAAATAGTTGAGGTGAGGCAGCTCACCTCACTTTGTTACTCTTGTGCAGCAGCTGCATCAAAGAGTGCTTTTATTTCTTCAGCGCTAATCGCACCGTTGAAAATTTTCAGTTCATCGATAGCACCGTTATAAGGTGTATCCCAGTAGTTAACACCGAGTGCAAACTCATTTGTTTCACCAGGAACCGTAAATACACGCGGGAAGCCATCGGTTTCTAGCTGTAATTCGCCGTTAACATACATCTTCAACACATCACCATTCGTACCATCAACAGTGAATGCAACATGTGTCCATTCTTTTGCTGGAATACGGCTATCTAGTTCTGCATTATCGAAGAAGGCACCGTTATTTGCCCATAAACGAGTTAGGCCTGTACCTGCCATAGATGGCACATAACTTAACCAAGAGCCTGCACTTGCACCTGCGAAGAACGCTGTAGTGTAATCAGTGAAGGTTTCAGGTTTTAACCACATAGATACTGAGTAATCATTGGTCGTGATTAAGTTATCCGGTAGACGAACACCTGAACCTTCAAGGAATACTGCTTGACCCATGATACCGTCAACAAAAGTTACGTTACCACCAGTATTGTTGATGAAACCACCCGTTGGTTTACCCGCTGCATACGCACCGTTTAATGCACTTAGGTCACCTTCGAAGCTGTATTCAGCAGGTGCAAGTGATTTTAAGGTTACATCGAATGACTTAGTATCAGTAAAGTCTTTGTACTTAATAGTTGCAGTTAATGTCACTACTTGGTCGCCAGCAGAGGCGCTAGGTTGAGTAACAACAGCTGTGCCATTAACCGGTTTTAAGTACTCTTCGTTGTTTGACGTCCAGCTAATACCTGATACAAATGGACCTACACGCGGTAACTCAAAGCTTTCACGTACTGCCGATACATCACCTAAATCAAGCGCATCAGTAATGAAGCTCTCAAATTTAGTCGGATCTGTCAGGTTATTGATAGCCGCACCATTAATATCTAGGCCGTTTAGCGCGTAGTCATAAACGATGAATTCATCAATTTGACCTTGGAAAGGTAAGTCCCAACCGTAGTTCACACCAAGGGCAAAGTTACCTGTTTGTTCGCTAAAGAAGTCAGGGCGAGGCATCGAACCTGCACGTACACCATCACGATAAAGTGTTGCAGTGCCATTAGCATAAGTGATTGCAATATGATTCCAATCCATTACCGCTGGAGAGTCAGAAATGATTTGGTTCCACATATCAGTGCCATCATCAGCTAAATAACGGCTCCATAGCATTGGTGTTGACGTAAAGTGTGTACTACCTGGGATCAAGCTCATCCAACGTGCATCAGACGTTGATGCGAAGAATGTAGGCGTAAAGTTAGTTAGTACTGTTGGCTTAAACCAATACGAAATAGTGTACTCATCGCCTGTTACTAACTCATCAGGTAAACGTACGCCCGTTGCACCGTCAAAGTTAAATGCTTTACCTGTTTGACCTTCTGCGTATGCAGCTGTACCAGCACCCACATTTAACATGTTGTTATCTGTTACACCCGCATCATCTAGGTTACCTAAACCATCACTGAGTGAATCTTCAAATGCATAGTGTGCAATCGCATTTTTAAACTCTGGGCGCGCTTCTAGATTTACATTAAATGTCTTGGTTGTGCTCTCGCCGTTTAAAGAGATATTAGCCGTTAAAGTAACCGCTTTATCACCGCGATCTGGCGTTGGAATGAATACTGAGCCTTCACTGGTGATGTAGTATTCATCACTGCTTTCCCAGTTAATTGCAGCACCATCTTTACCTTTGGTTGGTAATGAGTAGCCTTCGTCAGCGATTGATAATTCAGTTTTAATATCTAGCGCTTCTTGAACAGTGCCTAGCACGTTAGCCGTGTCTGTGATTTCATCACGTTTACTTGCCCAAATGGTAGCGCCTTCGCTTGATGTAGCTGATACAGTTACAGCCATTGCTTTAGTTGCATCATCCCATTGCCATTTAGCCACGCCAAAGTAAGTACCTGAATCTAACTCAAGTTTAATATTTGAGTCATCAATCATGTACCAGATACCTGGATCATCACCGGTTACTGAGTGATCTTCGTTTAAAGCAATATGCATTGAGCGAATAGCATCTGTATTTACATCATTGCCATGGTTGATAAATTTGTAATAACCATAAAGTTCATCTGCCACAACCATGTTGTCGCCTTCAAGCGGCACATAACGTTGCGGTGAAGCCATAGGCCAGCCTAATGAGTTTATAAACATTTCATGTACGCGAACTTGGTGCGCTTCTGAAATGGTTGGGAACTCAGTCGATGTTTGCGGGAAACGCGTGTGCGTAACTAAGATATGACGACCTGTTGCTTCATCGTAGTAAGCAGAGTTATGGCCCGGTGATTGGTAGCCCCATGCTGGTGCTGTTTCGCCAAGTTCTTGCGTGTACTCAAAGCCGCCCATTAGTTTTTCGCCGACCTCCAGGCCGCCGATAGCTGCAATGTCATTACCTGCGTTATCTAGATAAGGGCCATCCGGTGTTTTTGAGCGAGCAACACGAATGTTGTAGCCACCATTAAGATCAAAACCAGCAACAGAGAAGAATAGGTAGTAGTATTCACTTTCTGGGCTGTACATTACAAATGCACCTTCCATTGCACGGAAGTCACCGCCTACTAGCTTTTTACCATAGCCTTGACCTGCTTCTGGCATACCTGTTTCTTCGTCCATTGCTAGCACGAAAATACCGCCAGAGTATGAGCCGTAAACCATCCAAAGTTTGCCATCAGCATCATAGAAGGCTGCAGGGTCAATGGCGTTAGGATCAACGGCACCATTCCATGTTGTTTGGCCATTATCAAGTGGGTAAGCTGCAAACTCAGCTTCTGTGCGATAACCGCTGCGTAAGAAAATACCTTTGTTTGTATAAGGACCTTCAATATTGTCAGCTTCAGCTAAACCAAGATAAGAGCGGTTCCAGCATACTTCATCAACAACATCTGGTGTATCTGGGTTATCTTGTGCACAGTGGTTATAGTAGAACCAAAATTTACCATTTGGCGCTTTGATTACATCGGCAGCCCAGTTTCCTGTAAAACCGTCTGTCCATTCAATACCTTCGGCAATTTCACCTGTGTAGTTGTAATCAAATAATGGGCTTTCATTAACGGCTGCGTTAGCTGAAAGGCTAGAAATCATTTCCCAGTTCAAGAGATCAGTTGATTTAGCGGCAGCAAGGTGTGAACCAAAAATATAATAAGTGTCGTCAACTTTAACGACAGAAGGATCGTGCACGCTTACATTGGTAACCATTACGCTACCTGATTCAGTGTATTCAACACTGCTGCTTACTGTCGGTTTCGCACTTTGCGGGTCGGCAACCGCTGGTGCTGTGTCAAGCTTAGTACCATCTTCTTTGCCACAACCTGTAACAGCCAAAGAGCAGGCTATGACCATGGCTAATTTATTTAATTTCATTTTATGTGTCCTCTTGAAACTGGGATTCATTTTTTTATTCGATTGTTGTCAATAAAATTGCCGCGCGCCTATATCAAACTAATAAGAACGTAGTATTGTAATTTTATAGTACGATTTAAAATGTGCAAATACTTTTGCAAAGGTAATTGATATGTAAACACGAAGTGTCAGTGTTTACAATATGTACAGCGTGATTTTAATTTTTTCAAGTTGCCAGTTTTAGCGTTTTTTTCGCTATTTTTGCTCTATTAGGGAAGTTTTTTGCTGATCTGCAAGTGAGGATTTTCCGGTAAATTTGTTTATTTGTATTACATTTGAGCACTAAAAAGGGCTCTTAAAGAGCCCTTTTTAATATTACTTGTCTTGTTTACTTAGACCTTCAGTGGTCATGATAATACGTTTAAGTGTGCCATCTTCGTTGTAATAAAGCGGCTCAATCGCCACTGAACGGCGAAAACGCCCGCCACTTGGTTTGCCATCAATTGGTGGTACGGCACCAGTATGGTAAATAAAGTAGTCTTTACCTTTGTATTCGATAATTGATTGGTGGTTGGTTTCGCTGTTACCTGCGATCTCATTCAAGATACCTTTATATTCCCACGGGCCATGAATGCTTTTGCTCATGGCATAACAGATCTTCTCAGGGAACTCACATGCGTACGATACATAGTAGTTGTCGTTTTTCTTATGAACCCATAACGCTTCGGTAAAGTTAGGTAAGTCTAGCGTTTTAATTTCACCATCAAGAGACAGCAAGTCGTCGCTTAGCTTTACGTATTTTGGCATTAAGTTACCAAAGAACATGTAAGTATCGCCGTTTTCTTCTGTATAAATAGCAGGGTCGATGTCGTCCCAATCATTTGGCGTATGCTTGGTCATGTCATCGGTAACCAGTGCGTGACCAATTGCATCTTTGAATGGACCTGTTGGTGACTTAGAAGTTGCAACACCAATTGCAAAACCTGGTTTTGTGTCGTTGTGACGAACGGTTGTAAAGAAGTAGAAAGTGCCATCACGCTCAATCATGTGTGAAGCCCATGCTTCACCTTTAGCCCATTTAAAGTCTGTTGCTTTCATGATTGGGCCGTGTTTTTTCCAGTTCACCATATCTGTTGATGAAAAGGCTAACCAGTCATGCATTTCAAAAAACACGTCATTATTAGGTGCTTCATCATGGCCTGTATAAAGGTATACGGTGTCATTGTGAACAAGTGCAGCAGGGTCTGCAGTAAATACATCGGTAAATAATGGGTTTTGTGCAACAGCTAAGCTGCTAGAAAAAAGTAATGGTAGCGCTAACGCTTTCAATTTCTTCATGAGTGTCCTTAGTAACTAATAATTGTTGTTTGAACTGCAGCTTTTTCGACCCAGAGCTCTCTCTAAGTGACCAGATAATACACTGTGTACGCCTGATTATACTGAGTAACTGATTGTTTACATCGAAACAAACTAGTAAAAGTGCAGCAAAAAATAACTCTATATTGTATTATTGTATTTTAATCATAGTAGCATCAAAATACGCTGGGTAAATAACTTGTTAGCCCTTTTTTGTTGCTCTGGATGAGTGAAAGACAAATTAAATAAGCAAACGAACAATCGCTAAGTGGCTGATAATAATGGGTCTTAATAAATTCCCAAAACAAAAACGCAGCATGCTTTGAGTTTGTAACATGCTATAATTGCAACGTTTTTTGTAAACATAATGGCAGTTATTTTAATTTGGCTTTTTGAGTTGACTGTTAAATAATCATACAATATGATTAAAGTTCAGGCAGCAATGTATTAACATAAAAATATAGACACACTCGCGCACCGTTTTGACAACACACGATGCACAATGCAGTGGTCACTCTTCGGTAACTGAATGGGGAAAGTTCAGCGGACCGATATAACTATAATTTGGAGAACACCGCTTATGTTTAAAAGAACACACATAGCCAGTGCTGTAGTTATGGCATTTACCTGTCAATTTGCTTTTGCACAGGAGGAAGCACCAAACACTCCTGAGAATAACGTCGATGAGATGGAAGTTATTCAAGTATCAGGTATTCGCGGCAGTTTAAACAAAGCGTTAGATGAAAAACGTGCAAGCGTTCAAATCGTGGATGCAATTGTTGCTGAAGATATTGGTAAATTCCCTGATAATAACGTAGTTGAAGCATTACAACGTGTAACGGGTGTACAAACAACTGGCCGTGGTGCTGGTGAAGTAAGCGCGGTTTCAATCCGTGGTCTTACTGATGTTAATACCACAGTTAATGGTCGCGCTATCTTTACAGGTGCGGGTCGTGATGTGGCGCTGCAAGACATTCCTGCAAGTTTACTTTCAGGCGTAACAGTTTATAAAACCCGTTCGGCGGACCAAATCGAACGCGGTATCGCAGGTGCGATTGATATTAAAACTCACCGCCCTTTCAACTTCGAAGGTGAAAAAGTTGTTTTAGCGGCACGTGCGATTTACTCAGATCAACCAGATGAAGTTGATCCAAATATCAGTGCATTACTCTCTAACCGCTGGGAAATCGACGGCGCAGGTGAGTTTGGTGCATTAGTTAATCTTTCATACGCTGAAACACATTACCGCGATGACACCATCACAGCGGGTGCTGCATTCCCATTCTTTACTGATAAGCCACAATACAACTACTCACCGTATTCACGTGTTCCAAATGAATTCTGGACTCAAGGTACTGAGTTAGGTCTACCTACTGCGGCTGGTTCTACTTTAGACGTAAATGGCGAGCCAACAGAATACCTACTTGCACGTGATGCTATTTTTGGTACTTCATATACAGGTCTTCGTAAGCGCCCGGCTGCGTCTGTATCTTTACAGTGGGCACCAGATGAAACCCTAGAAATCACAGCTGAAGGTTTCTACACAGGTTACGAAAACGAATCGCAAAACGCTATGTGGTTCTCAAATACGTTTGAAAATGGTAACGGCTTTATTGAAACACCAACTGTGTTTGATGGCACTAATGTAATTAAAGAAAAGCAAGCGATTGGCGCTGGCGGTTTCCAAAGTGGTGACTTTTCATATGGTAAAACAGATAGCTACTTATATGCGCTAGGTGCAGAGTGGCTAGCAAGCGATTACCTAACTATCAACACTGAAGTTGTTTACCAAGACAGTGAGTTCGAAACAGATTTCTTCGCAATGCGTTTTGATCGTGTAGCGACGGGTCTTGACGTTGATTTTAATGATAAAGACGGCGTACCAGGCATCGCGTTTTGGGATGATCCAAACACAGCGGTAAACGAAGCTGATATGGCTGCTATCGAAAACTGGAATGCTGGCACTATTTATGACAATGGCGGCGGTAACGCGGGTGATGCATTAACTTTCACATTTGATGCTGAATACCTAATTGGTGGTACTTATTTTGATAAAGTGAAATTCGGTGGTCGCTACGAAAAACGAACTGCGCAAGAGTACACACGTGGTCAAGATACTGGTATTGCCAACACATCTGTAGCTAGCTTAATTGAGCAATTAGCTGCAGCTGGGGCATCTGGTGATGGTTCTGGTATTGTGTTCCAAGTTGATGATTATTTCGATGGCCGTGCTGACGTCTTTGACAGCTTTGTAACTGCTGACGGTGGTTACATGCTAGATAACGGTGATGCTGTTCGTAGCGTATACGGCCTTGAAGCTGAAGACGTATACAAAACATTTGATATCGAAGAAAACTCATACGCGCTGTATGCAACAACTAACTTCTTCTTAACGGAAGATATTAGCGGTGAGTTTGGTTTACGTTATGTAAGCTACGAGCAAGACATGGACTTTGTTGCTGAGTCTGGTGGCATGAACTCAAATGTATTTGAAGAAAGCTCAGCAAGTGCAGATAGCAGCGCATTACTACCAAGCTTAGTACTTAACTGGAACATCACTGATGATGTAGTGGGTCGTGTTGCGTACACAGAAACATTACGTATGCCTAACTTTGCTGACTTGAACGCGCTGCAATACTGGTACGATCCATTAACAGAAGGTGCTACATACGGTACAGGTAATGGTGGTAACCCAGAGCTTAAACCAACAGAGTCAAAGAACTATGACGTATCACTTGAATGGTACTTCGCAGATACAAGCTCACTTTACGCGGCTTACTTTTACCGTGAAATCGAAGGCTTAGTTGTTGCAGGTCGTAAGCAAGTTGTGCGCGAGGGCGATGATGGCGTAACACGTCCATACGTATTGAGTGCACCAGTGAATGCTTCAAACGGTGAACTGTCTGGTTTAGAAGTTGGTTTAGTTTACTTCCCTGAAAACCTACCAGAGTACTTAAACGGCTTTGGTGTGCAAGCAAGCTACACGATGCTTGATTCAGAACAAGATACACCAGAATTCAATGAGCTAGGTGAAATTTCTGGTTATGTAGATTCGCAAATGACAGGTGTTTCTGATGAATCTTACAGCATCGTAGGTATCTACGAGCGTGATTCATTCGACATGCGCTTATCTTATGTATGGCGTTCTGAGTTCTACACAGGGAACGAAGCAGCAATCTTTGCTAACCCAATTCAGTTCTGGAATCGTCCTGAGCAAAGCTTAGATTTCCAATTTAGCTACAATGTGAATGATGACTTTGTTGTAACCTTTGATGCAACGAACATCCTAGATGACGTATATCAGAGCTACTACGGTGAAGGTAACGACAACCTATTTAACTTTGGTAACGGTATCTACTCACGTACATTCGCACTAGGCGCACGTTATTCTTTCTAAATTTCTTTTATAGACCTAAAAACCCCGGCTTTGCTGGGGTTTTTTATTGGTTTTTATAAACCAAACCATCGGTCGAAAAGAGTTGCGATTTAATAAGTATGATAATACTATTAATTAGATTAGCATTAAATTTACAAAAATAACGAACGCAATGGCCAAGCTGTGTAATATCTAGGGCTATAAATTTATTTGATACGCAATGTTGAAAGCTTTTTAGCATTGCTTGAAATAGTGAGCGGCGGCTCATTATTGACCAATTAGGGTGTTGTTGTATGGAATCTCAAAAGTTATCCGTTGTAGAAAAGGTCGGCTTTGGCGCCGGCGACATGGCAGTAAATGTCATGGTTGCAGCGTTATTCTATTTTATGTCTTTCTTTTACACCGATATCTACGGACTTGATCCGGTTGATATGGGTGTGTTGTTCTTAGTGGCGCGTTTTGTTGATGCCTTTACCGATCCATTAATGGGGGTGATCACCGACAAAGTGAAAACCCGTTGGGGTCAGTTCCGTCACTGGTTCTTATTTTTATCTGTGCCTTATGGTTTATCGGTCGTACTGTTATTTACCACGCCTGATTTCGACTACAACATGAAGTTAGCGTGGGCTTATGCCACGTACTTGTTTGCGACCTTGATGTTTACCGGTGTTGCTATTCCTTATATCTCTTACATTGGTGTATTAACTGCCGATCCAAAAGAGCGTTTGTCAGCTAATGGTTACCGTATGTTCTTCGCTAAGATTGCTAATGTAGTGATCGTATTTTCAGTGCCGCTACTTGCCTCATATTGGGGAGATGGCAGCTTGTCGTATGGTTATAAACTGGCAATGGCATTGGTATCGGCATGTGCCGTAGCACTATTTTTGTTTTGCTTCTTTACTACTCGCGAACGTATTACCCATGAGCCACAAACCGAAGGTGTACTTACGCAATTAAAAGTACTTATTAAAAACGACCAATGGTTACTACTGTGTGCAGCATGTGTACTTGGTACGCTTGGTTATGCGATTCGTGGCAGTGTTGCTATGTATTACGCAACCTATTACTTAGGTGTACCAGATTTAGCAGGTGCCTTTACCAGTGCGGGTATTGCAGCATCTATTGTCTCAATGGTGGCAAGTACGTGGATCACCCAGCGTTACTGTAAAATGAAGCTATTCCGTCAATCACAAATCGCCGTGCTATTTATTTCATTGCTAATGTATTTTGTAGTGCAACCGGGCGATGTAATGATGGCGTTTGTGCTTTATATCATCTTGTCATTTGTGGTTGATTTACATGCGCCAGTGTTCTGGTCTGCAATTGCTGAAGCCGTTGATTACGGTGAAATTAAAGACGGCGTTCGTGCATCGGGTCTATCGTTTGGTGGTATTTCATTCTGCCAAAAAGCCGGGGGCGGTTTAGCGGGCTTAGCGGGTGGTTTATTACTGGCATTTTTTGAGTACAAGCCTAACGTTGAGCAAACTGAATTTACCCTTATGGGCTTAGCACTGATGCTAACTATCATTCCGGGTGTTTTCCACGCCTTACTAGGTCTGATTTTGAAAAAATACAAAATTACCGATGAGTACTATACGGATATGGTTATTCATAAGCGTCTACCAAAATAACCACTCTTTAAACGCACACACTAAATAAGTGTGTGCGCTTTGCTCTTTAAAATAACAATTTGCTGGGAGACAACAGTATGAACACATTCAAGGTTAGCTATTTAGCAAGCGTTTGCGCTGCAATTTTAACTGTGTCCGGTTGCAGTGAAATGCCAACAGACAGTAAACAAGCCGCTTCAGTGGAGCATGCTGAACTTACCAGCGAACAACATTTATTTGCCCTAAATCAAGTAAGTTTAAGCGCCAGCCCGTTTTTACATGCGCAGCAAACGAATGTGCGTTATTTATTAGCTCTTCGTCCTGATCAGCTGCTTGCTCCTTATCTGCGTGAAGCCGGCCTTGAACCAAAAGCGCCTAACTATGGCAACTGGGAAAGTACTGGCCTTGATGGCCATATTGGCGGTCATTATCTTTCAGCCTTAAGCCTTGCGTGGGCAGCCACAGGTGACGAAGAATTAAAGCAGCGTTTAGATTATATGCTAAGCGAGCTAGATCGCGCCCAGCAAGCCACTGGTGGTTACTTAGGCGGTATCCCAAATGGCGATGAAATGTGGCAGCAGATTGAAAAAGGTGAAATCAAAGCCGATTTATTCAGCTTAAATGACCGCTGGGTACCGCTTTATAACATAGATAAAATTTTCCATGGCTTGCGTGATGCATACGACGTAGCAGGCAGTGATAAAGCCAAACAAATGCTATTTAAGTTAGGCGAATGGTTCTTAGCGACCACTGCCAAGCTAACTGATGAACAAGTTCAACAAATGTTGTATTCAGAGCATGGTGGCTTAAATGATGTGTTTGCTGATATGTACTTTATCAGTGATGATGAGCGCTACTTAAAGCTAGCCCGTCAGTTCTCTCATAACATCATCATTGAACCCTTATTACACAAAGAAGATAAGTTAACTGGCCTACATGCCAATACGCAAATTCCAAAAATTATTGGTATGTTGAAAGTAGCAAATGCCAGCGATGACAAAGCATGGCAGCAAGGTGCTGACTTTTTCTGGAAAACAGTCAGCCAAGAGCGCTCAGTATCAATTGGCGGTAACTCAGTACGTGAGCATTTTCATGATAAAAGTGACTTCACGCCGATGGTTGAAGATGTTGAAGGTCCAGAAACCTGCAACACTTACAACATGATGAAACTGAGTAAGTTATTATTCTTAAAAACCGGTGATACGCGTTATTTAGACTATTATGAGCGCGCCACATATAACCATATTTTATCGTCACAACACCCAGAGCATGGCGGTCTTGTTTACTTTACCTCAATGCGCCCTGGGCATTACCGCATGTATTCGTCAGTGCAAGATTCAATGTGGTGCTGCGTAGGCTCAGGTATTGAGAATCACAGCAAATATGGTGAGCTGATTTATAGCAATACCGGTAAAGAGCTATGGGTGAACTTGTTTATTCCAAGCACGTTAAATTGGCAACAGCAGGGTTTGCAGATCACGCAAGACAGCCAATTTCCAGATGGTAACAAGGTTTCACTGACCGTGAATCGTTTGTCTGAGGGGCAAAGCACTGAGTCGGTAATTCATATTCGTAAACCGTCTTGGCAGCAAGGTGAGCTGAGCTTTACTTTAAATGGACAAGCTGTAAGCGCAACCGAAAAAGATGGTTATTACAGTATCAGCCATGCATGGCAAAGCGGTGATAAGCTTGCCTTTGAGCTTAGTCCTAAGCTTTATACTGAGCAGCTACCTGATGGCCAGCATTATTACTCTGTGATGTATGGGCCTGTTGTAATGGCTACCAAAGTACAAGCATTTGCAAATGAGCAGCTTAACTTTGTTGCCGATAATAGCCGCATGGGCCACATTGCCGCGGGGCCGACTTGTCCGCCAGAAGCTCTGCCAATCATGCTGAGTGAACCAGAAAAATTTATTGCCGATCTTACTCGTAAACCGGGCCAAGAGCTTGCATTTATCGCCGATAAAAATGTGGCGATTGCCAAGCAAGGTATCGATAACACTAAAAGCACAGAGCTAATTCCGTTCTTCCGCTTACACGATAGTCGCTATCAAGTGTATTGGCCGCAGCAAAGCGAAGCAGAGTTCACGCAATTTGTTGCCGATGCAAAAGCGGCTGAGCAAGCGAAAGAACAGCTTCGTTTATTAACCGTTGACCAAATTACACCGGGTGAACAACAACCTGAAGTCGAACACGACTTTAAAGGTGAGGGAACCCGCGCAGGTGTTAATAATGGTCATCACTGGCGCGATGCGACAGGTTGGTTTGAGTATCAGCTTAGTAACCCAGAACAAAAAGCGGTTGCTTTGCGTGTTCGCTATTTTATTGGCGATGTAGATCGTCATTTCTCTATTAAATTAAATGGCGAGCAATTAGCTGCGGTTAGTTTGCCTGTAGGTAAACCAACGGATGAGTTCTACACCATTGATTACCCATTAACAGAAGCAATGAAAAAGTCGAAAACCCTTACCTTACGTTTTGCTGCCGACAAAGATTCTGTTGCCGGTGGTATCTATGGTATTCGTTTAATCAATGCACAATAAAGAGTTGGCTATGTTAAGCAACAATGTGTTTGCGACGGCTAAAGAGCATGTTTTACCGTCGCTTTTAGATAACAGCGCTGAGCAACACAGTTTTTACCAAACACCGACAGGGCTTGGTTATCGAGTAATTGAGCAAGGTCAGGGGGATAAACCTTGTTGGGATGCCACAGTGACTGTGCATCAACGGGTTACCCTTACAAATGGTCGGGTGTTATTTGATACTCGCAAGCAAGGCGCCGCTGTAGAGTACGAAATTGCAGAGGCGATAGTGGGTTTGCAAGAAGCGTTGCAATTAATGAATAAAGGCAGTCGCTTTGAAGTTTTAATTCCTGCGCATCTGGCACGCGATGTGTACAGCGCATTTATTGAAGAAAAGCATCAGCAGGGCTGCCAAAGCCCCATGCTCGTTGATATTACCTTGATTGATTTTAGTTAATAACGCCTACTTTCAACCTCAAACGAGGTCATTAAAGCAAATAAAAAACCTGCAATTTTGCAGGTTTTTTGTATGTTGAATAATTACTTTTTAAGCTTGGTTTTAAGCTTATTTAGGTCGGCTGGGTTAACAACCGGCCAATCGTTTTTCCAGCTCATAGGTAAAATACGTAGCTTTTGCACGCCGTTATCGGCTGTTTCGTAGGCGTGTAATACTAAATAGTCTTTGCCATCAAAGGTGTACGCAGCATTATGACCAAGAGCAGCCCAGTCTTTATTACCTTCAATAACTAAACTGCCACCGCCATCAACCATAGAGCGACCTTGTTGATCTAAATATGGGCCTTCGATGTTTTTGCTGCGACCTACGCGTACGTTGTAAGTACTCTCTACGCCACGGCAGCATTTATCAAACGAAACAAATAGGTAGTAATAGCCGTTCTTTTTAAAGATATAAGGTGCTTCAATCGGGCCATGTTCCGTGTTTGGACGACTCGCAATGTGATGCCACTTTTCAGGTTTTGCTAAGCGCACCATGTCATCATCAAGTTTTACTAGTTTAAGGCCGCCCCAGAACGAACCAAAGCTCATCCACGGTGTACCATTCTCATCTTCGATTATTGCAGGGTCGATAGCATTCCAATCGTCTCGCTCAGGCACTGATTCAACCACTATGCCGTAGTCAATCCACTTGTAATCAGGTGATGATGGGTCAAGGGTTTCGTTAACCGTTACACCAATTGCCGAAGTGTTTTTGCCAAATGCAGAGACTGAGTAATAAAGGTAAAACTTACCATTTTTCTCATACACATCAGGTGCCCATAAGTGGCCATCAAAGCTTGGTGAAATACGCTTTGCCCAACTTGGCTCGTCTTTAAAAACGCGGCCTGTGAGTTTCCAGTTGGTTAAATCTTTCGATTCATAATAGGTAATACCAGGGCCTGTGCTAAATACATAGTACGTGTCGCCCTCTTTGGTCATCACCGGATCGTGTACTTCAACTTGCTTTGCAGAAACGGCTGCGGCAGAAAAAAGTAGCCCTGTTGAAAGCCACTTCATTGCGTGTGTCACCTTACTTACGGGTCTCATGCTTGAATACCTTTTGTTGTTTTAACTCTTGTGTTCATTCAGCTACTATATAATATGTAATACAATATTAACAATAAAATCGAGACGAAATACAGGACACATTATGCTCAAAAAATTATCTCGGCTAACGCTTCTTAGTGCGTTAAGTGCCTCGCCATTGTCAGCCCTTGCTGATGCTAATAGTAGCAAGACTTTAGCGCCAATTGATAACCCCATTGTACTCAAACGTGCTGATCCTTGGTTAGTTCGCGATGATAAAAGTGGCTGTTACACGTTTATAGGTAGTTCGCCGAAATTTGATGAAATTGAGCTGCGCCAAGCTTGTCGTTTAAACGATTTAAAATTAGCTGAGCCGAAGGTTATTTGGCAAAAGCGCGATAAAGGCCCAATGAGTGTCAATATTTGGGCCCCTGAGCTACATCAGATTGATGGCAGTTGGTATATCTACTTCGCTGCAGGTGATATCGAAAAACCGTTCAGTATTCGCATGTATGCACTTAAAAACGACAGTGCTAATCCGATGCAAGGTGAGTGGCAAGAAATGGGGCAAGTAACTAGCCACCTTGATAGTTTTTCGCTTGATGCCACAAGTTTTACGCACAAGGGTAAGCGTTACATGATTTGGGCGCAGCAAAACCAGCCTGCAACCTATAACTCAGCTTTATGGTTAGCTGAAATGGACTCTCCAACATCAATTAAAGAGCCTATTATTGCGATTACAGAGCCAACCCTCGAGTGGGAAGTGCAAGGTTATAAGGTCAACGAAGGTGCTGCTGTTATCATCCATGGCGATAAAATATTTGTCACTTACTCAGCCAGTGCCACCGATCATCGATATGCGATGGGCTTGCTATGGGCAGATGTGAATGCTGATTTGCTTGATCCTGCTAGTTGGCATAAAAAGGCTGAGCCGGTGTTCACCACCAATGCTGAGCTAGGTCGTTTTGGCCCTGGGCACAACAGTTTTGTAAAAGCTGAAGATGGTGTAACCGATTTAATGATTTATCACAGTCGTGACTATAAAGAGCTGAAAGGCACACCGCTTACAGACCCAAATCGCCATGCGCGAGCACGCATTATTACGTGGGATAAAAACGGTTTTCCTGTGTTCTCACCAGAACTCGCTGATTAAAAAAGGGCGCCAATTGGCGCCCTACAACTTTGGGAACGAACGATTACCAGAAGCGGTAGTAAATAAAGGCAGTAATACCAATAATACCCGCGGTATGAATGTAATCCCACTTATCTAAGCCGGCAGCTACTTCTTTCATAGTTGCTTTATCTAGGCTTGAGAAAGTAAGACCTTTCAATTGTTCTTCGTCTGCTTGTTTGGTGAAAATACTCACCACAATCATAATCGCAACGACCACGACAAATAGCAGAATACAGTAATATAACCAGTTCATTGTGGTGATCCACGCAAATGATGAACCTGTTAAATCATCTTTAAATGGCAGTAACACTAAGCGGATCATACCAAGCACAAAACCTGATACTAAGCCCACAAAACCCGCTGTTGGAGTGATGCGTTTACTACATAAACCTAGTAAAAATACCGCAGCAATACCTGGTGCAATAAGAGACTGCACACTTTGCAGATATTCATAAAGCACATCGGCAATTAAGCTCATGACGGGTATCCACAGAAGACCTAATACAACAATCACGATAGTGGCAATACGGCCTACTTTCAGAAGGTGCTTCTCAGATGATTCTGGTTTGAATTTCTTATAGAAGTCAATGGTAAATAAGGTTGCTGATGAGTTAAATAATGATGCTAAAGAGCTCATAAGAGCTGCTACTAAACCACCAATTACAATCCCCTTAACGCCGGCTGGTAATAGCTCAGCAACTAAAGTTGGGAAAGCTTGGTCAGCACTTTCATAGCTAATAATACCTTTAACATTCAATGCGTATGCAATCATGCCTGGTACTAAGAAGATAAATACAGGAAGTAATTTTAGGTAACCAGCAAACATGGTACCGCGACGCGCTTCTTTAATGCCTTTTGCAGATAAAACACGTTGTACGATGTATTGGTCGGTACACCAATACCAAAAACCAATAATGAATGAACCAAATACAATGCCAGGCCATGGGAACTCAGCATCTGAAGCACTGCGAATAAGGTGCATATTAGCATCGTTGATACGCTCAACTTCTGCCCAGCCACCTACTTTATCTAGACCAACAACTAATATGACTAAGGAGCCAATAATGAGTACAGGGGTCTGCAACACCGAGGTCCACATAATGGCTTTCATACCGCCAAGTACCGTATAAATACCGGTGATAACCACTAGGCCAATAGCTGAAATCCAGAAGAAGTCGATGCCCCAAATGCTCTCAATACCTAATATTGTTTTAAATGCGATACCGCCGGCATAAACCGTTACCGCAACCTTGGTTAGTACATAACTAATCAATGAGATAACAGATAAGAAGGTACGTGATTTAGAGTTAAAGCGGCGCTCTAAGAATTCAGGCATGGTGTAGACTTTACTACTCCAATAGAAAGGCACGAAAATCCAACCGAGCAGTAGAATGATCCACGATTGCATCTCCCAGTGAGCCAGTGCCATACCCGATTGTGCACCTGAACCTGAAAGGCCCACTAAATGTTCCGAGCCAATGTTCGATGCGAAAATAGAGGCACCAATCACTAACCAACTTGCATTACGACCCGCTAAAAAGTAATCAGCGGTGTCTTCTTCTTTTTGTCGCATAGACATCACGACAACGCCTAGTAACAGGACAAAAAATCCTGCTAGCACTGCCCAGTCTAAGGTACTTAGTTCGACCATCGTGTGTTCCACCTAATTTAGAAAGAGAATTTTGCTTTTTTAGTTGTTGAATAAAAATATTATATTATAAATAGGTTAAGTGAAAGAGATTTGTTAAAATAAGGTGACAGTCTGTAGGTGAAATGATGACTATGTTGTTCGAAATATAGACACTTGTATTAGGTTGTTTTTTGCTTGTTATTGATTTTAATCAATTATTTCCAGGATGACGGAATAGCTTTATAGATGTATCATATTACTCAGATCTTTTGAGGAACACACATGGCGCGTTTAGAAAATTTAAACCTATCACAACAAGTTACCAATGAGCTTGGTAAAGCAATTATTGTTGGTGATTATAACACTGAAACGGGGCTACCAACCGAAGCACAACTTTGTGAAGTGTATGGTATTAGCCGCACAGCTGTTCGTGAAGCAGTGAAAATGCTTGCTGCAAAAGGACTGATTTCTTCTCGTCCACGACAAGGTATTCGTGTTGAGTCGGCGGAGAACTGGAACTTATACGACACAAGCGTATTAAAATGGTTGTTAGAAAGCAGCCCATCACTTTACGTACTTAAAGAATTTCTACAAGTGCGCTTGGCGATTGAGCCACAAGCAGCAGCACTTGCAGCAAGAAAAGGCGACCAAGCAGCCATTGCAGAAATTAAAATGGCACTAGATAAAATGCAAGCGGCAGCAGAAGAGCCAGAAGGCGTAATGCATGAGCCAGATCTTGCCTTCCACACAGCAATTTTACATGCCAGTGGTAACCGTTTTTTCTATCAATTACGTGATTTTATTCGCACCGCATTACATGTGAGTATTCAACATACTACACCTGCTAAGGGCAATAAAAAGGCTATCGCTGAAGAGCACTTTAAAGTGTATAACGCGATTGCGAGCGGCGACCCTGAGCGTGCTAAAAACATGATGACGTACATGATTGATGAAGCAATGGCGTTTATTGAAAAAGAAATCGCCGAAAAAGAAGCGGCTCAATAAGTATCACTTTTTGACGTTGTAATTACTTTAAAACAAAAGGTTATCATGCCAAATTCGAACGAGCTAAAAACAGTTTACCCAAGCCTTGCTGGTAAGAGTGTGTTTATTACTGGTGGTGCATCGGGAATTGGTGAAGTAATGGTAACGCGGTTCTGCGAGCAGGGCGCGAAAGTCACCTTTGTTGATATTGCAACTGAGCAAAGCGATGCGTTATGCGCAAAATTAGCTGGCAAATATGAGTTTGACCCGCAGTTTATCCATTGCGATATTCGTGATGTTGAAGCCTTAAAAGCGGCCATTGAGCAAACTCGTCAGCAACAGGGTGACATAGGTGTGTTAATTAATAACGCAGCCGATGACACCCGTCATGCCGCTGAAAATATGGATGTGAAATATTGGGAAGATAAGTTTGCCGTTAACTTGCGCCCGTGTTTCTTTTCATCGCAAGCTGTGGTTGAACAGATGCAGCGTTTAGGTGGTGGTAGCATTATTAATATGGGGTCGGTTAGTTGGCGTATTAAGCAAACAGGTATGCCTGCCTACACAACTGCCAAAGCGGGGATTGAAGGTTTAACCCGTTCATTAGCTGCTTCATATGGTAAAGACAATATTCGTGTGAATTCACTGGTTCCGGGTTGGGTGATGACAGAGCGCCAAATCACTCATTGGCTAACCCCAGAAATGATTGAAGATGTTCGTTTAAGTCAGTGTATTAACGAAACAATTCAACCAGACCATGTGGTAAATGCGGCATTGTTTTTGGCCGCTGATGACAGCCGAATGATGACAGCACAATCATTGATAGTGGATGCAGGTTGGACATAATTTTGCGAAACAATCGCAAAACAACTAGCTTGCAATAAAAATTTTTACATAATTCAAATTATACTATAATAATAAAATATGGGTTATAGAATCAACAGAGCTCATACTTAGGAAGGTGGTAAGAAAGTTTGACCGACTTTGTACTTGTTTATTTAATTCTGATTATTGGCGCTTGCCTGCAAAGTGTTATTGGCTTTGGTCTAGGCATGCTATGTGTGCCTGTGCTTTACTGGCTTATGCCAGAGCTGGTGCCTGGGCCAATGATTCTGAATGCGCTGTTTTTAACGTCGGTGTTAATGATTAAACACCGCGGCGCGATAGACATGAAACAAACAGGCATTTCCATTATTGGTGGTGCAGTGGGAGTTATCTTTGCTGCTGTGGTGATGTGGTATGTCAATGCGAAGCAGTATCAACTCTTGCTAGGAGTGAGTATTTTGGTAGTGGTGGCATTGTCTATCATAGGTATGAAACCAAAAATTTCCACCATTACAAGCTTACTCGCGTCAATGTCGTCGGGCTTTTTAGGTACCACAACGTCAGCCGGTGGTGCGCCAATGGGGCTACTCTATCAAGCTGAAGATAAAGACAAAATTAAAGCAAACCTGAGTGCCTTTTTTGTATTTATAAACTTGTTTGGCATTATTGTATTGATGCTGACAGGCTCTGCCGATATGGCTGATGTAAAGCTGTTCTTTTTCTGCTTACCCGCTATTTTAATTGGCTGGGGCTTGTCGTTTGTGATCAACAATAACCTCAATGAAAAGGCCATTCGCGGCATCATCTTGCTGGTTGCTGGCTTATCTGGTCTAGCACTTATTTTCATACACAGATAGAATGAGAATAGTTCAGCAGTTTGTGTAATGAAGCCTATGCTCGATGACACCATTAAAGTAATCATTTCTAGCCAATGCCAATTAGGTGAAGGTGCCTATTTTGCAAAGGCGCATAACTGTTTATTTTGGGTCGATATTTTAGGGCAGCGTTTGTTTCGTTTGCATTGCCAATCAATGCGCGTCAGCCAGTTTACCATGCCAGAACCAATTTGTTGGGTGATGGAAACCGAGCAAGCAGAGTTAGTTGCAGGCTTTGCTAAAGGCGTTTATAAGCTTAATAGTGAAGACTTTAGCCGCGAACTTCTTTACTCAATCGATCACGAACCCTCACAAAACCGCTTAAACGATGGTAAAACGTCTCGCCAAGGCTTTGGTTTTTTTGGCTCAATGGACTCTCAAGAGCAAACCAATAGTGGCAAGTTATACCGTTTTGGTCATGGTCAGGCTCCGACAGCAGTTGATCATGACTACACCATTAGCAATGGGCCTGCGGTAAGTAAAAATGGCCAGTTTCTATATTCTACAGACTCAGATAAACAAACAATCTACCGCTTCACTCTGAATGAGCATGGCGAGCTTGCTGATAAACAAGAGTTTATTCGCTTTACTGACAATATGGGTTTTCCTGATGGCATGACCGTTGATAGCGAAGATCATCTGTGGGTTGCTGCATGGAATGGTTATGGCGTGTATCGTTTTGCCCCAAACGGTGAGCAAGTACAGTTTATTCGCTTACCCGCACCGCGTGTTACGAGTGTCGCATTTGTAGGTGAAGAGCTCACGCATCTGGCAGTGACAACTGCGGCAGTAGGGCTAGAAGACTCAGTGCTCGCTGATTACCCTCACAGTGGTGGCGTGTTTATTCTCGAGCCGGGCGTTAAAGGTATTGCTGAAACGCCCTTGAAGCTATAGGTTTTCCATTACTTGATAACGCAACTCGCCAATAAACGAGCGTGCTGCAGGACCCAGTTTGTCACCGTCTTTAAAGAGTAAATGTAACTTAGCGCTGCGACTGCTGTTATGGGTTAAATTAAGTGCTTTCATTTGCCCTGCCGCAAGTTGTTTTTCTATCGCGACTTTTGGTAACCACGCAAAGCCCAGTCCATTACTGATCATATCAATTGAAGTGCGTAAATGAGTAACAGTCCAGCGTTGATCGGCACCTAACCAGCCACCATCTTGTTTGTGTTTATTCGCTGAATCGCGAACTACAATTTGGCGGTGTGATTTTAAATCTTCGAGTGTGATTTCACGCTCTATCTCATGCAAGGGGTGATCTGGATGTGCTACAGCAATAAACTCGATATCACATAACTCTTCGTGAAAGTTTGCTGCAATTGGAAAGCCGGTAATGGCAATATCAACCTGATCGTTTTCGAGCAGCTCATTGCCCCCCATTAGCACAGATTCATGCAGCTCAATACGCAGTTGCGGGTATTGCGATGACGTGTCGTTAAGTACTTTATAAAGCAGTTGTTGTGGGAAAATAGCATCAACAGCAATGCGTAACTTACTTTCGATACCTTCACCCAAGGTTTGCCCAATGGCCTCAACTTTAGCTGCCTCATCAAGTAAGTAATTAGCACGGCGCAGCATCATTTCGCCGGCTTCAGTGAGCACGGTTTTACGGCCTTGAATGCTGAATAACTTTACATCGAGTGCAGATTCAATTTTGCCAACTGCATTATGAATACTCGACTGGCTTTTATGAATACCTTGTGAGGCTTGGTTAAAGCCTCCAAATTCAACAACAGCACGAAACATGCGCCACTGTTCTAGCGTAATTCTTAGCATGATGTTCCTTTGCTTACTTAACTACCTAATAGTACCTGTAAATGCTGAAAAAGTTTACTTTTTAGGTGAGGGCAACTCAATATACTCAAGCTCATCACCGGGAATTTTAGCAAAACGCTGTGCTTGCCAATCTTGTTTTGCTTGCTCGATGCGCTCTTTGCTGTAAGCAACAAAATTCCAGTGTAAATACGGGACTTTATTGAATTTACTGCCACCGAGTAAAATAAAGCGGCTGTGCACCAGTGTCGTTATTTCGTGTTCGCTGTCATCAAGTAGCACAAAGTCGCCTTGGGTATAGCGAGTATCACCCACACTAATTTCACCATAAATAACATATACAGCGGTTTCATGGTGAGGATACGGCTTAGTTATATGGCTACCTTGCTCTGCTACCGTATCGACATAAAACATCGGTGAGTAGCTTTTCACAGGGGAGCTTAAGCCATAGGCATCACCGACAATGAGTCGCATCAGCACGCCTTTTTCGATTTTCTCAGGCAATTGCTGTTTTTTGATATGTTCAAAACGCGGTGCTATTTCGGTCATACTCTCAGGTAAAGCAACCCAGCATTGCAGACCATTAATGTCGTGCTCGCTCGCCCGCACTTCAAGGCTTTCTCTTTCTGAGTGCACTATACCGCGACCTGCGGTCATCCAGTTAACATCGCCGGGTTCTATTTGCAGGCTATTACCTAGCGAATCGCGATGGTAAATATTGCCAGTAAATAAATAAGTGAGCGTTGATAGGCCAATATGAGGGTGAGGCTTCACATTTATGCCTTCACCGCGAGGAAAGTGATTTGGCCCCATGTGGTCAAAAAAGATAAATGGGCCAACCATTTTTTTGTCAAAATGAGGCAAGATGCGTTTTACATCGAGCCCACCAATATCATGGCTGGTTGCTGTTAATAACGTTGCCATATTCGCGCCCTCTTAAAAACAAATTCAGCCAATAACCTAGGTTATTGGCTGGGATAAATGTTATGCCTGACTACGTTTTAACACTAGTTGATCTAGGCTGATTTTGCCTGCACCAACACTGGCTAATGCTAAAAAGCCGCCTGCCATTGCAATGTTTTTGTAGAACATTAAAAATTGCATTTGATCATCAAGCTGAAAGTGGAATAACAAAGCACTAACTAGGCTGAAACCAGCAAAAGCGACAGCGGTAAGTTGTGTTAAAAAGCCCAGTAAAATAAATAACCCGCCAACAATTTCAAAAGCAATCACAAATGGCAGTAAGAACTCTGGTAAGCCTACTGATGCCATGTACTGTGCAGTTGCATCAAAGAATTCTATTTTGCTAAAGCCGGTTAGTAAAAAGATGGCCGATAAACCAATACGTGCCAATAAAGTGCTAATATTTTGTAAGAGTGGTTGAGCTGAGATTAAAGTAAAAAGTTTCATAGTAGGTATCCTGTTTAGTTAAGCAGTGTGTCTGCGATGGAGTAACTATAAGTTCACTTTAAAAGAATTAAAAATTGTAAAATTAGCGCTTATCATTCTTTAAAAAAGAATTTAAAATGAGGTTGAATATGAAGTTGTTGTTATTAATAGGGTTTTGTTTTTCGGTGGCTACAAGTAGCTTGGTGTTTGCCGAAAAAAATTTACCAAATAGTCGTCATTATGAGTTGCTAGTTTCAGATATTGCGGTGCAGCAAAGCTGGCAAGTTAAAGACACAATTAAAGGTTATGAGATGCTGGAATATCAAATTAACCTTAATAAAGGCACTACTTTAAAGGTTGATTTTGCTCCATCAAATTCAAGCAACTACTTTAATATTTTACCAAAAGGCAACCCAACTGCTTTGTTTGTTGGCCCGGCAAAAGGTGATCATGCCGAGATTAAAATTCCTGATAATGGCGATTATGTGATTCGGGTGTTTTTGATGCGCAATGCTGCGCGACGTGATGAACAAAGTGAATTTACAGCAGATATTAGCGTCGTAAAAAGTACATTAAAAGGCATGCATCCAAGCTGGGATGTCGATGGTGATGGGGTAAATGATTGCGAGAAAGACGGTAGCTGCGATCACACGGTTGACTACAGCCTTCCTCGAAAGTCGAATTAGGCCTTTGCTAAGGCCTAATCAGCATATTATTCAGGCGCTACTTCAAGCGTTGTGAATAATGAGTAACGAACGTTATCGATATCTGCTTCTGCTGGTTTTTGATCAACAGATGCTTCAATCAAATACATATCGGCGTGAGCGAATGTCACAGTAAAGAAACCTTCTTTATCGGTTGTTACTTTAACTTCGTCACGCTCATTACGGTAGCGAGCACTACCACGAACAATAGCAAGCTCAACGTCAGCAGCTGGTTTGCCATCCATTAGCAATTGGAACTTAGCTTCTTCACCAGCAAACAGGTCGTTCGGGTGAGTAGGGCCTGAAATTTCTAAGCCCTGACCAAGCAATGTTGGCTTAGAAGTACCATTACGGCTAACAAAAGTATCAACAGTTGCGATTGATTTTACAGTGCGCACGTCGGTTGCGCCTGCTGGTAGGTCTGCTTCTTTTTTACCTGCGAAAACACGGCCGCGATTGCCGTCTTTATCTTTATAGAAAGTCATTAGCATTGGCTTTTGCTGCATAGCAATATGGTAAGTACCATCTTGCGTTAAGCTCACTGCCGCTGAGTTTTTGCGTTTTAAATAGTATGCACGAATCGTTTCTTCAACCGGCTTACCATTTGGAGCAAGGGCAATTAATAAGTTGTCGTCATACTCTGCGCCTTTTTGTTTTGGGCGGTATGCTTTATCTGGGCTAAACAACTCATTAGAAATACTCGCATCGATCATCACATAGTGAGTTTTATCACCAGATAAAGAAGTGTGAGATGGCATTAACCAACGGGCATGTGCTTGTGCATAGCCAGATGCAATTGCTGTGAAGGTCACGGCGCCGATCAGCGCCGTTTTTAATAATTTTAATTTCATTGTTTGTCCTTAATTACTGGTAATGGTAACAAAGCTAGTCGCGAACTCTTTTTCGCCTTTAATTGTGACTTTGCCGTCTTTCGTTAAGTCGATTTCAACGCGGGTGTAATCTCGGCCACCTTCTTCACGTACAACTTCAACATTTAGTAGGTAGCTACCAGGTTTAACTGGGTTGCCCTTTAAATCTTTACCTTGCCACTCAATGGTGTAAGTGCCTGGGCGTTTTGTTGCGCCAGTTACACCATCAAAGCTGTCGTTGCTACGGCCTGCTTTTCGCCACCACTGACGTAAGTCTTTAAACCATTCAGCTTTTTCGACCCAAAGTGCAATAGTGGTAACGTGTTTACGCTCAGGTGTTTCTAGCCAAAGCGCCACGTAAGGGCGATGATATGGAGAAACATCTAGCTCAGGTAAGGTAAATTCAACGGTTAGGTTGGGATCTTTTGCAAAGCTCAGAGGGCTGAACAAACAGCCAATTAGTAGAGCAACGAGTAAGTGGGCTTTTTTCATTAAGATACTCCTTTAAGTTGAGGCACCCAAACTAGATAAATAACCAAAGGCGTGGCAACACCAAGCAGCGTTAACCAAAGGCCTGCGGCACGTTTTTTACGGTTTTGAAAGAGAATAAATAATCCGGTAATAGCAAACAGAATCATCAAAACAGCTGAGATATCAATCACCCAGCTCCATGCTTCGCCTGTATGGCGGCCCTTGTGTAAGTCACCAATCAGACTCATAAAGCCACCAGTTTGATAATCAATATTAAGTTCACCGGTTTGAAAATCGATTTCGGCATAGGCAAAGCCAGCCGGAAGCGGGTAGTCGAGCATTACCAAGGCATCTTCTTTTTCCCACTCAATACTTTTTACATTGCTGAGTGAAAACTGCTGTTGCATGTATTGCTCTATTTCAGGGTAAAGGCTTGGTAATGTGTCGAGGTTTGCTTGTGCTTTTTCGAATAGCTCTGCAGAAACAAGTAGTTGGTTCTGACCATTATGTTTATCATTTTCGAGCCAACTAACGTGGTTAAGAATGATGCCACTGACACAAAATAAAATAAGCAAAAAGAATAAGGCCGTTGAAAGGTATATGTGTAAGGCGCGGCTAACGCTATAAAAGCTGCGTTTGTTAAATGAGAACATAATGCGGTTTATTCGTTAAAGATACAAATATGATAATGATTTGTATTACTGATAACAAGCAGGTTTACGTTCTTTACATTTCTTTGTGCTAGAAATGAATAGCGAGATACGCCATCACTGCTAGTTGCGAACTGAGAAAACAAGCAAGCAACATCAAGCGCATCTGTGTGGTTATATTAACTTGAATTAGAGTTGGTTTATTTGGCTCAGATGGGCGGTTAATTAAATAGGCTAATACGCTCAATTCAATCACTGCTACTAAATACATCACCCAAATTGGCGCGGCACTTAGTAGTAAAAAAGCATATCCGATAGCCATACCAAAACCTGCTAATAACTTAGCACGGGTAGGGACAACCTTATGCTCTTGCCAAAACCTTAACGGTTGGCCGTATCTGGGGTGGTTTAGCAGCCAGGCAGAAAGCTTGGGTGATGAGCGGGTAAAGCACGCCAATGCTAGTATAAAAAAGATAGTCGTCGGCATCACAGGTAATGCAATACCTATGATACCTAAACCCACCATCAATAACCCGAGTAATTGATAGCAGCCATTTTTATAGGCGGTAAACGCCGCTCTCACATTCATCAATAAAGCTGGGCCTGATAAAACTTAAATCGTTGCAGTGCTTGCTCGGCACCCTCTATCAAGGTGGCTTGTTGCTGTTCACAGAGCTCAAGGTTATCAATAAGATGATTTAGTTGACAGTCTTTAGAGTATTCACTTGCTTTAGCAAGGTAGCGTGCACCACGTTGATTATTTAACTTTAGCTCAGCTTCTACCTGTTTGCCTAATGTAGCTGCAGAAAATTGCGCTCCTTCAATTACATACAGCCAACCAAGTACATAGGCAAAGTCGGCATTTTGAAAGCGGCAGGGGTACTGTTGATGATTTGGTAATGGGTGCTTTAAATCGTCTAAGTCCTGCTTGATTAAAGATAATCGCGTACGATCATGTAAGTTATCTATATATTGATGTAAATCAGCATGCTCGTAGAGGCCTTTTAATTCTAACTGGTAGACATACTGTAAGGTTAAAAACTTTTTATAGTTATCTAAATCAGCACTAGGCGCTAACGCTAATAAATGATGATCAATATCATCGGTTATGATGCTTATCGTTTGTTTTAGCTTTTCAGCTCGAGAAAGTAGCTCGAGTATTGGCATGAATATGTTCCTCAGCAACGTCTTTAGAGTAAATGCACGGGGTAGTTGATGTTGTCATAGGGTTATACCCATAATTTCTAAGTGATAATCAGGCAAAGCTGCTATACAGCTTTTAACAATAAACCGGGCTTAGAATGATTCTATATAATAATGATTTTCATTTGTATAGCCAGAAAATGTTTTTACTAAAGGTACAGATCGGACCTGAATATTCTTTGTTTTGTGTTTGTAACGTTTTATCAATACTCCAAAGCTACATTATAAAAAAGTAAAAAAGCATGGAGGTGTTTGACTGTGAAGTTTAGTTCCAACATGCTTTATAGCATGTACTAAGCGATACTTGATGGTCGTGTAAGGATATATGTCACAATAAGAATCTTTATAAAACCAATCATGAAAACCAGCCATAGAGCGGGTTCTGCTAAGGCTAATAATGAGAAACTAAAACATATACACGTTACTGCCATGAGCTTTGCTTTGACAGGTATTACTTTGTTTTCTTGCCATAAACGCAATGTTAATCCAAAGCGAGGGTGGTTAAGTAACTGCTTTGCATGTGTTGGTGAAGCATGACTAAAGCACACTAAGGCAAGTATAAAAAAAATCGTTGTTGGCATAATAGGCAAAGCCATACCTACAACACCTAGAGCTACTAAAGTAAACCCACTTAGTTTTAGTGTGGTTTGTTTGTACCTTATTAGTCGAAGGTTAAATTTCATGAATACACTTGGCTTTGAAATTGTTGAAAGCGTGTAAAGGCTTGGCGAGCACCTTCAATTAGAGCAGCTTCTTGGGCTTGTGTTAGCTCTAACGTGTCTATTAGTTGTGTGAGTTCTCGCCATGCACTTCCTCGACCTGCTCCAGGTCCTTTCAAATATCGAGCGCCATGGTTAGCATCGAAGTTTAGCTGTGCCTCTACTTGCTTACCAAGCATAGCAGCTCCAACTTTTGAGCCCTCAACAACATAGAGCCAACCTAAAGCGGTAGCAAAATTTGTCTCATGGGTGATAGAAGGTTCTAAAGGGGTTTCTGGTAATGCGTATTTCAGGTCTTGAAAGTCCTGTTCTAATAAAGACAAGCGACGACGTGCGATTAGATCATTTATATGCTTAGCAAGTTCTGGGTGTTCGTATAATGCACTGACATCTTTCAAGAAGTTGTACTGTAAACTTAAAAATAATATATAGCTGCTTGTATCGGCAAATGGGTTTTGGGCCATGATGCTTTTATCGACATTATTGTGCACATCAGTCGTTGCTGTTTTTAGTGCTTGAGATCGCGAATGTTCAGTAATGGTAAGAGACATGTTTACTCCATAGATAAAGCACATTGCAGTGAAAAATGATCGCTGCAATGTATAAGGTAAAATAAGAACTTAAAGTTTGATTTCTAGGCCAAGAGTAATGGTCTTTCCAGGCTCGGGCATGGCGACAATAGAACCCGTTGAAACTTTATATTGGTCAGTTAGATTAGTTACAGATGCATAGCCACTCAGGCTTTCGTTGAACGTGTAATCAAGGTAAAAATCTAATTGATAACCAGATGGGATATACTCAAGTGCATCAACACCTGTTGATGATAAGAAGCCGCCAGGATGGCGCTTATCGGTATGCTTTTTATAAATAAAACCTGTATCTAATGAATCATCAAACAAGGTTGCACCGATATTGACGATGTAACTCTTTTCAGGAGGAATTCGCAACGGGGTTAAACTGCCTAAAAAGCCTTCACTATTACAACGTTCAGCACCGCCAATATCTGCCAATTCATTTGAACACATCTCTACGTCTTGGTAATTGATCATTGATGCAGATGCATAGAGGTACTGACTTTTATAATCTAGTTTTAACTCGATACCGGGAAGGGTGAATGAGTCATAGTTTGTAAATGCATAGGTGCGTTGCCAAGAATACGCTTCAGGATCCTTGTTGGGTAGGTTCGCCGTAGCAAGCATATCTTTTATTTCAGTGTGGAATAGGCTGAAATTGAAAGTAAAGTTATCATTGGTTGCGATGATGTCACTAAATGTGCTTTCAATATTCAATTCGTATGAATTTGTTCGCTCAGGAGTAATTGGGTAGCCGGGTGAGAAAGAAAACACCTCATTAGAAACGGTTCCCTCGTATAAACTCGGCATTCGATATGCCTTACTATACTTAGCAGATACAAATGTGTTGCCAATCAGAAGATATGAAGCTTGCAAGGTTAAATCTAGTTTAGCATCAAAGTTATGCTCTAATTCAGCTTGGCGGTCTTCAATTTTGGCATCATGAAGGTTCATGTTTAATAGAAGTTCTAAGTCATTAAAATCTAATTGCGCATTAGCAAAAAAACTATTTGAGGTTCGCTTACCATCACGTGATGTAGGGTATTTTGTATAGAAGGTGTCTTCATAACCTTCTTTTGGTTTTAATTCTTCAGACTGCCACGCGTAGCCAGTGGTCAAGGTTGTAGGGATCTGGCTGGCAATTTTAAAGCTTGATACATTATAAGCACTAAAGCCTGAACGAGTATTTGCATACTGGTGGGTATATTGTAATGCGTTTGAACCTAGGTTGCTTGCCAATGCATTGTATTGATCTAATTTTGCATGCGTGTTCCAAAGGTTCACTTTCAAATCGATAAGTGAGTTGTTCGTTGGTAAGTAGTGGTAAATAGCACTGATACTATTTACATGTGCTGTACCAAGTTGCCATTGTGGCATTGCCTCTTCACCTGCAGGAATTTCTTCCCATGTGCCGTCAGGTAGGCGGCGGTAATCACCTTCTTCATATTTATGCCAATAAGAAGCGAGCATTTCCCCTGCGGCTTGCTGATGATGGCGGGTATTGACTTCGAGAGTGTGTTCATCGGTAAACTCATAACTAAATTTAGCTAAGTAAGATTCACTTTCAAAGCTCGTATTAACGACTTCTGCGCCAGGTGATACCGGAGGGTGAATTTCAAAAGTACTCAGCCAGCCCTCAACAACTTCAACAAAATCTTCATAACCATTACTACCAGCAAAGTAGTTGCCGACCTTTTTGTCACTAAAAGCAAGTACTGCGCTGAAGTCATCATTTTTATAAGCTGTAGCTAGAACCATTGACCCGTTTTCAAAGTCTGTACTGTTATGGCTTGGCGCTACTTGGTAATACTCTTGCTCTACAGGGTCATCACTTACTTTTGGCATGGAGTTGTTGTTGTATGTTTTTAGTTTTACTAATGCGCCTAAATTTTGACCTTCCTTTAAAATATCAGCAGGATTTAAAGTGCTCATACTGACTGTGCCACCGATAGCGCCTGCGCTAAATGGTGAGGCTTTTGCCGTAGGGCCTTTTTCGACATTCACTGTACTGATCAGGTCTGAGTCAATGTAAGTGCGATCAGAGGTGCCCATATAACCGCGGTTAGTGTGAGTAGACTGTAAGCTACCATCAATAAAAATGGGAACTCGGCCTTCACCCTGTACGCCTCGGATGCCCACGTCTAATGCACCTGCTTCGTTACGAATATTATTCGCCTCAATTCCTGAAAAAGTTGAAAAAATATCAGAGTTTGAAAGGCCGCTTGTGCGGTCCATCTCTTCTCGAGTTATTTTTAATTGCGTACCTTTTACTACGATAACTTCTATATCTTTTTGTTTTTCTGTTAAATCATTAGAGACAGCGCTGTCTTTATCGGTAGTAGAAGAGGTTGAGTTTTTTGAATTGGTCGACTTTATAACAATACTGTTATCGATTACTTCTGCTCGAATAGCTGTATTCTTAAGAGCGACTTCTAAAGCATCATATACTGATTTTTGGCCATGTATTGAAGGAGCGACAATACCTTCTAATATTTTTGCATCAGCAATAAGGTTCATGTTCGCTTGCTGTGCTAGCTGGTTAAGTGAGTTACTTAATGATTGCTCAGCAATGTTAAAAGTAAATACCGCTCTATCTTGAGCGGCAAGGGGAGCGCTTAGGGCTAACCCAAGTGCAAATGCCAAAGGTGATAATTTAGTGGTTAAAGAGTAAGGGGTTTTCATTCATTTACATCCAAGTAATTAACTAACTAAAATGAAAACGAATGAGAATGAGAATCCCTCAATAAAAACTTTATAAATTATAGTTTTTTTATAACTATCTGATCTTTTTCTGTTTTTATTTTAACAGGAATTACATGGGGTAATAATTTTAAAAAATTATCCAATTCTGAGGCATTAAATGTTCCAGACAAAGGTAGTTGGCTCAATTCATTACTGGCAAATTTAAATTCTCTGTCATGGTATCGGTTGAACTCTACAAAAACTTCATTGAGAGGTGTATTGTCAAAAATTAGTCGCCCATGTTGCCATGCATCAATAAGAGTTGGGTTGATATTTTCAACAGAGATACCTTGCTCATTAACATAAGCTTGCTGACCTTGTATTAGTTCAACGATATGCTGATTATTTTGAACCTTGACTCTACCATGCGAGACGAGAATGCGTGTGTTTAATGGTTTTTTATCAACTGTAAACCTAGTACCTAACACGGTTATTTTAGTGGTATCTGTATTGACGATAAATGGTCGCTTGGGGTTTGTCGTGACATCAAATAAGGCTCGCCCTTTTACTAAGGTATTTGAGCGAATGTGCTCATTAAAATTAATGTTTAGGTTTGTTTGTGCATCTAAATATAGCTTAGAGCCTTCTGGTAGGTTTACTTTAAGCTGCTCACCAACTGCTGAGCTATATTGAGCACTGTAATCGCTGCTTTCAGTATGGGGCAATAATGTGAAACTGATCAGGCTTATCATGAATATCGCTAAGCATGCTGCTGTTGCCATCCATACATTTGCTTGTGAAAAACGAAAGACTTTTGATGTAGATAGGTTCTCAATTTCTTGTTCTGAAAACTGTGCTAACAAGCCGTCTATTTGTTTACTTTCTTCGAAAATAGTCTTGTGATCAGGGTTAAGTGAAAGCCAATACTGAAATTGCTCTTCTTGTTCTGTAGTAAAGCCACACTTTTGCTGTTCTAGCCACTTATTTGCTTGCTCTTGCAATAATGTTTGCTGACGGTCCATTGTATACTTTCCTATTTTCTATTCAGTGTTTCACGGCATAACATCATGGCTGTTGCTAGGTGCTTTTCAACCATACTAACAGAAATGTTCATTTGCGATGCAATTTGATGTTGGCTAAGATTTTTAAACTTATAAAGTACAAAGGCTTGTTTTGTTTTTTGCGGCAGCTGTTCAATGCATTGGTAAAGTTGCTTGAGTTGTTGCTGTGCCGCGAGTTTTGATTCTGGCTCAAAGTCAGCGGGAGCAATAAGATCTAGTTCAACCTCTTCGGTTACTTTTCGCTTTTTACGATACTGATCGATAACAATGTTTTTTGCTGTAGTAAAAAATAGAGCACGCTGCTGGGTTGAATCATGATTTGGATTGTTTTTCTTATGATTCAGTATCCTTAAGTAGGCTTCTTGTACAATGTTTTGCGCCTTTTCTTTACAGCCAACGGAGCGTGAAATGTAATTTAAAACTTCAGCGTAATAGCGTTCCAAAAGTCACCTTTTTAGGTAATTTAAAAAGGAAAAGGATACTAGCTGTCAGTCAACTAAATGGCAATAATTTTCGTTTGCATTTGTAACTGGTTTGAGGTGTGACAAATAGCCCAGCGCAAGGCTGGGCTAAATAGGTGTATGGAGCAATAGGGTTACTAAAAGTAATAACCTATATTGATATTGAAGCGGGTTTCAGTCTCGTCGCTGTCGCCAGCAATTGAACCACCAACAAATGGTTGGTTTTTCGCTTGTACAAAATCAAAGTAAGTGAATAAGCCACCTGCGGCAACAGATACACCGGTTACATTCATCCATGTATCTTCGCTGTTATCTGACTTGTCATAAATGATGCCGTAGTCATTATAAAACTGCAGGTTTGTTACCGGCCCCCACTCTACAGGCAGGCTGTAAGCGATATTAGCATTAGTCATGGTCGCTTCTGCGGCAATACTATCGTAAAACGCATAAGCACCCACGGCCATACGGTCGACGTTGTCGATATCGTAGTTATACTCACCATGCTGGAGCTGGAAATTCCATGGACCAATAGTACTGTTTAAGTGCACAGCCCAAGCGTAGTAATCGCCGGCTTTATCTTCACCGTCATGCAAGCCACCCGATAACGCAGAAACACCTAGCTCGGTGGTGCCGCCGTCATGCTCAAAATGATAGCCATAACGACCAGAGAAGGTGTTGTACTCACCAATCGCATTGGTTGGTTCGGCATATACACCTTCATCAGCTGAGCGGAAACCAACAACATCATATGAGTAGCGGTCGCTTCTGTCGCTTACGTAACCATCAACACCACCTAGCTCATCATTTTTGAAAAAGCCAAGATCAATTTGCCAGTTGTCAGCAATTTTGCGCTTGAATAGCACACCCAGATCGTGGTCATCTTCAAGACCAATATAGTAAGTGGTGCCAAAGAAGTAGTTGTGTGAGTTATAAGGCCAGTTACCAAAGGGCACTTTGGTAATACCTGCCTGTACCTGCCAGTCTTCGGCAAAGTCATAGGCTGCATAGGCATACTTAACTGCAGTCATGTAATCGAAAAAACGGATCTCAGCGTTAAGCTGCACATCACCGACATCGCCTGCAAAATTTAGCCTGAAGATGTCAAAATCGAAGTCACCACCGCGGTTTTTATTACCATCATTATAAGATGTATGGCTGAAGTTGGTACGTACTGCACCCCCGACCTTAATGCCAGATTCTTTTTTAGGAGCTTCAACAGCTGCTGTTTGTTGCTCAAGTTGCTTTTGCTGTTTTGCTACTTGTGCATCAATCTGCGCTTGTTTTTCGGCTTGTTGCTGCGATTTTTCTTCGGCAGCATCAAGTTTGCTTTGCAGTTGTTGCATTTGCTGTTTCAGCAATTGCAGCTGCTTTTGAAGGTCATCAATTTCAGATGCCTGACTAAGACTTGAAGTTGTGCCCAAGGCTATTGCGAGGGCTAACTTTGATAGTTTAAGCATGAATTTTCGCTAGTGTTGGAATGGGTACTACCAAGCATAGTTGATATTCATGCTGAACCCAAGACTCGACACAGAAAATTAATATTAATCAATCAGTTTTAATTTTTACTGTGGTTCTAATGTCTTGGTGATTGCGCCAACTTCAAGCAGGGGTGAAGCATCAAGCTGATCTGCATCCATCATTGCGGCAATACGTTGCATTGATGAAAGTAGTAAGCTTTGCTCCCACTCATCGAGTGCTGAGAACTTTTCAATGAAGTGTTCTTGCAGAGGCTGAGGTGCTTGATCTAGTAGCTGTTTCCCCGCTTCTGTGAGATGCAAACTAACTCGGCGTTTATCTAATTGGCTACGTACACGAGTGATCAGGTTACGGTTTTCTATGCGGTCTAAGATATTAGTAACCGTCGCTGGGCTTAGATTTACATTTTGTGCAATGCGACTAGCGGTTATGCCATCGGTTTGTGCAACCTCGTTCATAATCAGTAATTGTGGGCCTGTTAAGCCAGAGGTTTTATTGAGCTGTTTTGAATGAAGGTCGATGGCTCTGATCACTTTACGCAGCGACACTAGTAGCTCGTCATACTTTTGCATGTTTCTGTCTCTTAAATAAGGCGGCGTGGAGCAACCGCAATCAAAAAATTTTACACATCTAATAAATTGAGTTCAAATAAATAATGACTATATTGCTTATAATTTATGGCCATAAAGGTTGTTTTTATGCTTTTAAAATAATTAGAGCAGAAATTAAAAAGCAAAAGTTAAAATTTAGATAGAGTAATTGTTGTTAACACTTAAAATGCAACTACGAGGTGACACCATCACTTTGTAGTAAAACAATTTATACAAATAACTAAATATTATTTACTAAAAGCCACTGCATTGGGTAAGGTGGATTTTTCTTTCATTAAATGGGACGAATTATGAAGTTATCGCCATCAGTTACGATTGAGCAAAGTGAAACCGGGCTTGAATTTATTAAAATTGCTAGTGAGTTTTGTAGCGCAACTATTTTTCTGCAAGGTGCGCAGATCACTGAGTTCACGCCAACCGATAAAAAGCCACTATTATGGGTCTCAGAATTAGAAGATTACCAAGAAGGCAAAGGTGTGCGAGGCGGTATTCCGATTTGTTGGCCATGGTTCGGAGTAAGCCAACATGAAGGCTGGCCAGCTCATGGTGTTGCTCGCACAAGTTTATGGCGCGCAGAAGAAGTGAAAGAACAAGACGATTCTATTTATATCAGTTTGTCATTGCCGATGACGCAAGTTGATGAAAAGTATTGGCCTTATAAAACTAAGTTATTGGCTGAGTTTATTTTAACCTCTAGCTTAGAGATGCGTTTAACAACCACGAACTTAGATAACCAAACAGTACAGTTTACTCAAGCACTGCACACGTACTTCCCAACACCAGCAATTGAAGAAACAAAAGTAGATGGTCTGCAAGGCGCGAAATACATTGAATTTGCTGAAGGTCCATTTGAGCAAAATGAATTAGTGTCGTTCACGCGTGAAACAGATATGGTTTACACCGAAGCAAAAGACACTCAGCGTATCATTACACCTGATGGCATTATTGAAGTAGGCCGCGAAAATTCAACATCCTGTGTACTTTGGAACCCATGGATTGATAAATCAAAACGTCTTTCTAATTTTGCTGATGACGAATACCACGTCATGCTGTGTTTAGAAGCGGCTAATGTCCTTGATGATAGTGTTGAACTTGCGCCTGGAGCAAGCCATACACTTGCAACAAAACTACGCTGGGTATAATTTATAACGACTCAGTGTTAGCACGTAAGGCCGGCACAGCTGGCCTTTACAAGGAATTACCGTGTTTAGTAATCAACAAATAGAAACCCTTCCAAAGCATCAAACGATTCAATTCCAACCACTTGCAGATAATGCGATATGGCATGTACAACTAAATTGGTTGTTATTTTACGTGCCTTTAATGGCCGTGATCATTGCAGTACGGCACTTTAATCCAGCCATTAGCGAAGCCATTGCTACACCTTGGCTTTTGGTTTTGCCATTGTTGGTAATACTGTCGATGGTTTACAACCTTTACAGCGTTCGCGCTAAAGGGGTGGCAGTAAGAGAGCATGATATTGCCTTTAAGCGAGGTTTAATTTGGCAACAAATCACTTTATTGCCTATTTCTCGCGTGCAACACACCGAAATTCATCGCGGCCCAATTGAGCGAAAGTTAGGACTCGCAACACTCAGGCTTTACAGTGCGGGTGGTATGAGTGCTGATTTACATATCAGCGGGTTAACGGACGAGCAATGCAATGATGTTCGCCAGTTCGTGCAAAGTTATGGTGATAATGCAGCAACTCAAGAAAATGAGCTTGCCGATGAGTGATCAACAATGGCAACGCGTGTCGCCATGGGCGCTACTGTATTTTATTGTTCACTTTGCACTGCGCTTCATAAAAGATGGGCTACTTAATTTACTGCCAATTTTGGTGTTATTTGTTACGCAAGTTGAGCAAAAGCTGTTTTGGGGGCAAATAGCTGTTGCCGTAGCCTCTTTAGTTTTAGTGCTGTATGCCTTTGCTTATTATCGTAATTTTAAATACCGCATAACGGATGGTCACGAAATACTGCTCAATAAAGGGGTATTCAAAAAAGAGCGGCTAACCCTAAAATTTGCTCGAGTACAGAACGTAAACATTGCCGAGCCTTTTTATTTTCAGCCGGTTAATTTGGTTAATTGTATTTTCGATGCTGCCGGTAGTAGTGCTCAAGAAGCTGTGATCCCGGGAGTAAAGCTTGGCTATGCTGAGCAAGTTCGTGAACAAGTTATGGAATTTAAGGCTCAGTTACAACAGCAAGAGCAGCTACCTGTTGAGCATAGCGAAGCAACAGATAAACCGAAAACCTTAACGATCAGCAATGCTGAAATTGCTAAGTTTGGTTTGATGTCGAACATGGCAATATTGGCATTGGCCGCACTTGCTCCATTTATGAATGTGATTTTTGAGTACCTCGAAAAAACCATCATAAACCGCCTAGAGGCCATACTGAATGAGCAAGCTGCTTTTGTTGGTAGTGCTGCTGCAATCGCTGTGTTAATTATGGTTGTTGTTATTGTTTTATGTGCCATATTACTTTCTGTTGTCATGGCCTTAGTGCGCTTTTTTAACTTTCAGCTGTATTTTCAGGACGATAAGTTTAAGCGTGTGGCAGGTTTATTTGAGCGCCAGCAACTCTCGATCAGCGTGTCGAAAATTCAAAGTGTGCAAATCAAACAAAATATTATTGCTAGGCTCCTTAATCGCTATACCTTAATTTGCCCACAAGTGAGTAGTGGTGGTATGGCAGCTGGGGTTGCGGCACATAAAAATAAACAAACGTTAGTGATGCCAGTAATCACTAAAGAGCAAGTGCAAGCCGTGTGTGGCTGGTTATTTCCATGGTTTGTTGATTTAACAGAGCTTAACTTTATTAAGCCTGAGCGAGCTTTACTTTATAAAAATACGTTTTTCTATGTGATCCTGCCAACGGTATTTTCTGCTTTAATTTTCAACGCCTTATTTGATGCTGTTACGATGCTGTGGAGCAGTGTCGTAGGCTTAGTTTTGATGATCGGTGTGTTTTTGAATTATCAAAAAACGGGTTTGGCTATGTATCAACATGACGGTCGTTTTTTTGCCGTATTTAAAACCGGTATGCTGGGTGTGCAGTATCGTGTTTTTGAAATCTATAAAGCGCAAAGCGTCACCACAATAAGCACTTATTTAATGCGCCGATCACAGCTTAAAAGCTTGTATATACAACTGGCTTCTGGTTCTGTATCAATGCCTTACTTAAAAGCGGAGCTGGCTGAGCAGTTTGCTGATTTCGGCCTATATGAAATAGAAGGCGTTGAGCGGAATTGGCTTTAAATGAAAATAGTTCTCAATATCATTGACTCGTTTTAATATCGAGGTATACTAGCGCAACGTCAATAATCACGGGTGCGCAATGATTTATTTACTACCTATTTTAGCTATTTCAGGTGTTGTAGCCTTACTTTGTTATGCACGTTCGCAGCAGGAGTGTAAGGGCTTATGTGTGAGTGTTGCCGTTACAGCAATTGCTTTACTCGTAACCGCAGCTTTAGTCATCGCAGGGCTCGGTGCATTAAGAAGTAGCCTGATGTTTGCCGTGACTATTTTTATTATTTATCAATTACTAGGCTTGGTTCGCCCGCTAAAAATCGAGTAATTTCTTACACTTTTTAACTTCAGCCTTTTAAAAAAGCATCGCATACTAGCCCTTAAATTAAGCAACTTGCTAATCAAGGATTGTGATGAAAAAAGCTCTGTTAACTGTGGCACTACTTGCTGCTAGCCACGCTTCAAGCCAAGAGACTTGGCAAACTATTCATACCGAGCACTTTAATGTGCATTTTAGTACTGAGAATCAGCAATGGGCCCGTTCAGCGGCAACAGAGCTTGAAATTGTTCGCGATAAGGTACTAAAACAGCAAAATCGTGCTCTTGATGAAGTGGTCGATGTTCTGGCTTTTGACCCATTTAACGCCTCCAATGGCTTTGCTTTGCCGGTGACTAACAAGCCTTTAATGGCTTTGTTTACTACGCCTCCACAATCCGACACGGTGATTTCTAACACCGATGGTTGGCAGCAGTTATTAATTTTGCACGAATATATTCATTTGGTGCACCTTGCTCAGCCTACTCGAAGTGACGTGCGCCAAGCTATTCGTAATAGTTGGGATATTTACGACTTAGTTGAAGGCGAAATGCCGCGCTGGGCTGCTGAAGGTTATGCAACGCTGCTTGAGTCGAAAATGACAGGGCGGGGTCGTTTATACGATAACCTTTCAGAGGCAATACTGGTTGAATTTGCACAGCAAGGCGCACTGCCACGATATAGCCAATTAAGTAGTACCGAAGGGGGTTATTTAGCTGGCTCAATGGCGTATTTAATGGGTTCTCGTTTTCTTGCTTGGCTTGAAGAGAACTATTCAGCGCAAACTCTTGATGCAGTTTGGACGCGCATGCAAGCGGTTAAAGCGCGTGATTTTAATGAGGCCTTTAGCGGAGTATTTGGCGATTCACCTGAACGCCTCTACCGCCGTTTTATTGCAGAATATACTTATAAAGCAATGGCTAAAGAGGTAAGTGAGCAAGCACTTACAAGTAAGCTTTGGTTGGAGCTTGATCTATACGCTTCGAACCCTGTTTTAAGTTTAAATAACAGTAAGCTTGCCATTGTCGAGCGCAACAAAGATGACGAAACCCGTTTAGTCATTTATAGCACTGATGACAATCAACAGGCTGCTGATGATTTTGCGAAGCAGCAACAAGCGTTACTCGATGATGACCCTGCTGATATTGCAGATAAAGCCCCCAGTGTTTTTAAACGAAAGCAAAAACATGTGCTTCACCAAATTAATAGGCAGGGTATAAAAAACCCGCAGTGGTTAGACGAAAATACATTGTTTTTCACCGCCACAACAACCGTTGCTAAAGGCTCAATTCAAGGTATTTCTGATCTATATCGCTATGATATTGATACAGGTAAAGTAACTGCATTAAGCCATCATGCAGGGCTGCGCCGCTTTAGTATCAGTGATAACGGGCAAACGGTTTATGCTGAGCAAACGAAGCATGGTTTCTCGGAGCTAGTGCGCCTTGACCTCAATACGGGTGTCGCTACGCCTTTATTTGAGAAAAGCCTAGAAACGGTTTATGACTATCCATTACTAAGCCCTAATAAAACACAACTTGCCTATTTAAAAGCGAAATTGAATGCTAATTGGCAGTTGTATATACAAGATGTAAACTCTCAGCAATCAATAGCAGTGCCTATGCCTGATGGTTATCAGTATGTGTCACAACCTAATTGGCAAGCCGATGGCACAGGGCTTTATTTTGTCGCTGGTAAAAATAAAGCTCTCGATTTATATCATTATGATCTACAAAGCAATTCACTACGACAATTAACGCAAGGCCAAGAAGCTATTGCACACCCAATGGCAATGAATAACGGTGAACTTTTGTATTTATCGATCACTGCTGAAGGGCCGAATATCAAGCATTTTGCTGAGCAACCACAAGGGGTAGAGGTTGTTGAATTTGCTAAAAGTGCAGCGCCACCACGAGGGCAAGTAACGAGCGAAGTATTACCTGAGGCTAAAATCTACCCGCAAAGCCCAACTGAGCCAGCCGATTATGATATTTGGCAGCAAAAACCCACCTTTTCATTGGCATCTCAGTATTACTCGGCATCATCTTCGCTGCTTACCCTTGGGGTCAAAAGTAACGACTTTTTAAAGCAGCTCGATTTACAAGCAGGCTACAGTGTTGATTTACATGACAAAGCATTGGAAGGGGTGTTCGCGGCCGCTAGGTACTCAGCGTTTGATTTAAAATTTAAAGCGATGTTATTTGATTACGACCTTGAATCAGCAAAACAGTACCATTCACAAATACCGGTTAAGATAAGTAACACTGGGGCGCATTTAGCCATGAGCTACCCGTTGCAGTTTCAGCAGCTTAGTATTACACCGAGTTTGAGCTATAACTACAGTGATTTTAGTAAGGGGGATGATCAATGGTTAACCCTTGGACTTAAACAAAAATGGCAACATGATAGACAGCGATACGGTTTTGCTCAGTCTGTGAGTGCTCAGTGGTTATCCGGTGATGCTAACTCGAATAATTGGCAGGGCTATAACTTTGCCACCGTATTGAGCGGTTATGCTTTTGATATTCCTGTTTATGTTAATTTTGCACAGCAATATCGCGATGACAGTATTCTTGCACTTGGCGGTTATGAGTCAAACTTAATTAATAATGACACGCAAAGCGGCTTTGTTGTTGCCCCTGAGTTGCCGTTTATTAGTCAATCAGGTAACCGCTATAAAGGTTATGGCGGGGGCATTAGTTACAAAGATTCATTACCTTGGCTTTATTACCAACAGCATCAGGTCGATAACCGAGTTTATGCACAAAGTTACGGGCTAAAATGGCGGGGAGACTTTAGCTTTGGTATGGGGCCCGCAGGTTTGAACGATGTAAACCTTGATTTTGGCGTCGCCCGGGTAGAAGGCGACGACTTTGAAAATGATTTACGGGCTTGGCTAAGCTTCTATTACTCGTTATAGCCTAGTGTTGGTCTTTTAAGGCGAAAAGCTTGGCGTGATATAGCGCCAGTTTTTCGTCTTTATTTTCTATCTCAATGGCTTTTTCTAGCCATTCCTTACTGCTTTGTTCATTACCTTGTTGAAAACTAATAATCGCTAATTCTATATAGGGTTCAGATAAATAAGGGGCTAATGCAATAGCATCTTCGAGTTGTTGCTTTGCCTTGAGAAGCTTGCCATTGTTACGGGCGTTAATTGCCGTTGCCAGTAACTCGAATGGATCCTGCTCTAGCATCGCCAACTGAGAATTGAGCTGCTCTGCCAAAACCTGATCATTCAGTTGCTCGGCCAGCACTGCGTAATTATGTAGTAAATTTGTATCGCTAAAGCCATGCTGCATTGCTGTTTGATAAATATGTTTTGCTCCAGCTAAATCACCCGCTTGGCGATGTAAAACGGCAGCTAGATTATAAAGTGCTGCTGCATTTGGGGTGTATTCATTGGCTTTTAATATATAACTATAGCTTAAGTCGAATTGTTTCAAGGCCAGTGCTTTTGCAGCTAAATTACTGTAATAACGGCTAATTAAGTCTTTTAATTCAGCGCGGCCAGAGTAAAAACTACCACGAGCAGGAAAGTAATCGATTACTGTGCCTGGCGGCACCAAGTAATTATCGTCATCATTTAAAGGGGCGTAGACTTTGGTGCGAAAATGGCCCGATACATACACGATGTTATTTTGTTTGCTATAAACAGGCTCACTGGAGACCGCTTGAAAGCTTGTTTGAAGTCCTGCTAGTTGAGCATAAGCATGGGTTAAAATTGCTAAGCTAATACAGTTACCTTGATGACCTTGAAGAGTCTGCTGGGCATTAAGTGTGGCGCTAAAGTAATTAAAATTGGTGAGCTTATTCTCTAAATAGCGATATAGGATTTGGTCATCTCTTAAATCACTACCCTGACGCTTGGTAAAATAATCAAGAAAACGTTTCTTCTCATCTGCAGGGAGCGTAAAGAGCTCTGGGTCGCTAAGTTCAACGTGTTTAAAGTGTGCTGCATTGAGTAAGCTGGCCACACTCGGTGGTGGCGTTGGTTGTTGTTTTGTACTCTTGCATCCAACTAAAAAAGTACTTAAAACAAGCGCATATAAAATTGACTTCATGGCTTAACCCTCCTGAGCACTATTTAATCAATGTACCCAGATCACATTAATTATTCAAGTTAGTCGTTAGTGTCATCAGCTGTAAACAGCTTGTACGGATATCTTGCCAATAGACTGTTGTTTATTTTTTATTCTTTATTGCATTCTAAAACGCTCTCATTACAATGCCGCGCTCTTTTAAATCGCTTTAAAAACAGGTGTTTACTGTAATTTTATGGGTGATTTATAAACTGCTAACTTATTAACTAAATTGTAACGAGAGAGGTCTGTTTTGGCGCACTTTTTGCCGATTATTTCATGCTTTATTTTAGCGTTTAGCTTTTATCCGCTTTTAAATAAGATCCGTAAAAATCGCAGTGTGTCGGGCGTTTCGCTGTTAATGATGAGCTTTGGTGTTGCGCAAAGTTTATATTTCATCACCTTTAACCTGTTTTTTCAGCGTTTTTACATGGTTTTGCCGTTTGTTGTTACCGGCATGCTAAGTGGTGTGATTCTTTACTACTTTGTTCGTTACAACGCTGCGCGAAAGCAACGCATGCAGCTAGCTGGGTTATTAGCCATGTCGGTCGTGCCTTTTGGTTTGTTGCTTAACCCTCATTATGAAACAGCAACGGTGCTTAACTGGCTAACTTATGTAGGTTTAGTCATGAGCTCTATTCGTGTTATGCCGCAGACTTATAAAACCATTAAAAGTGGTGATATTAGTAATTTAAGTGCGCGCTACTTTAGTTTACAGTTTGTTGCTGGAAGCTGCGGCCTCGCTGCCGAACTTGCTATGGCGACACCGAGTGTGTCTCACATACTGACCTTTGTAATGATTCTACTGACTAATGCCGCACAACTAGGATGTATTCAGTATTATAAATCGCGCCCTGCAATGGCTTAAAAACAAAAGGCTGCCAAGTGGCAGCCTTTTTTGTGTTGCTAAGCCTATGCTTCAAGCGCTTTACTAATTAAGCGATCGATATATTGCTTATGTGCTTTAGCTGCGGTGTCTGCACCCCATGGCACGCTCAAATCAGCAATTTGATTTAACTGATAAAGCGCGGCAGCTTTGGCTAGGTTATCGTGCTTGCTCGCTTTGCCTAAACCAGCAATCGCGATTAGCTGATTCACATATTCAACTTGTAGATTGTGACTTAGGGTATTTGCTTTTTTGCTGTCTACAAAAATGCTTGCTGTTAAGTCATTCATAAATTGGTTAAGTGAATACTCGTTGCCATACATTGCACTGTCTGAAATACGCAGCATGACCGCTGGGTGTAACAACTGAGCAAGTACCAGCTTTTGCATGCCTAAAATCATGCCATGTGGTTTAGGGTCTTCGTTCTTACCATAATGATTAAAGCCACGACGTTGCTGTAGCAGGTAGTTATACAGTGGCTGCATACTAGCAAGCACATTTGGCGAAAATACTTTGTCGGCTAACACTTGCATTGCATGTTGCTGGCGCTCAAGTGGCACTGGCGTAAATGGTGCACCATTTTTGTCATCGCCCACCACATTACGTTCTACATAAACACCACCAATTTGACGAGATACCACGCCTGCTTGTGTTCTGTAGCTTCTAAATAAAATGTTCGCTGAGGTAACCAGCTGCTGGTATGACTCACCATTAACCGTGGCATTGTCTTTAAGTTCAGTAAACAGCTTATTGATAAGTTCCATACGATCATCAGCATATGCGGCAGGGTTAGATGACATATCACCAATCATTACACGTGGGTCGATATGGCGGCCTGGGGCACGCATGTCATCAGCATCATTACCAAACGCTAAAGCATGCTCAGATGAGCGAGCGAGAATTTTTTCAAGGCGTTGTTGCTCAGCGGCTTTATCAGCTAATGCTTGGCTGTAGCCGTATTCAATTGCCCAATCATCGTAAGGGCCAGGTTTTGTTTGGAAAATATCACCTTGTTGCATGCCAATAGGGGCAATGTTTGCTGGTGCATAGTCCATAACTGAACCCGTTACGATACCTTGCGTTTTACTCTTATCGTGAACTTCTTTTTCATCCCACAAAATAGATGATTTCATATTGTGGTTAAGACCAAGGGTATGGCCCACTTCGTGTAAAACTAGCTGAGTTAAGCCTTGGCGTAAAATCTCTTTGTCTTCAATGCTCGCACCTGTGCCTAAGCCTTTAGCAAGTAGCATGTTTTCTTGAATGCTGTGGCCCAGTGAGCAATGTAAGTCTGTGCTGTTTTGGCTAGTTTCAAGCGTGGCTGCACCTTGAGTGTATAAGGTGTCGTACATCCAACGGTTTTTCATGAAAACATACTCTAACATGATGTCAGAGCCTAAGATTTCACCGGTTAATGGGTTCGCAAGGGCAGGACCATAACCGCCAAATGGAGGGCGCGGTGATGCAGTCCAACGCAATACATTGTAGTTAATATCGCCCGCATCCCAATCGGCGTCATCAGGTTGTACTTTTACTTCGATGGCATTTTTAAAGCCCGCTTTTTCAAATGAGCTATTCCATGCTAGTACGGCATCACGAATAGTGTCACGCCACTCAAATGGTGTGGTATTTTCAATCCACCAAGTAATCGGTTTAACTGGCTCAGACAGTGCCGCTGACGGGTCTTTCTTTTGTAAGTCCCAGCGCTTGATGACATCTTCATAAGGTGCCCAATCCGCTGATGTCATATTGTCGAATTCGTTAGTGAAATAACCAATACGCGCGTCATCTTGGCGAGCTTGATAATCATTTTTCGGTAGCGCGACAAATGAATGCTGTACTTTAATTGAAACGTTACGAGGATCGCTTACAGCTTTTGAACCTCGTACTGTTGGGTTAGCATTAGAAAATACGTAATCCACTACAACATCTAGGTTATTTGGATAAGGGCGCTGTTTAACAATACGCGACTTTTTGTCGTTTAACTTACCAAGTTTAAAGCGTTTGCTGGCATTTTTATCTTTTGGGTTTGCCCAAGGTGACACTTTATGCAGTGCTTCACTTAAAAAGAGCTTATCAACTTTAAAAGCAATTTTACCGTCTTCTTCTTTTTCGATTTTAATACTCGCAAGCACAGCTTCGCTGATGTTGGCATCGGCAGAGCGTGCTAAGGCTGAGTTTTCATCAAATTTATAGCGTGGTGTTTTGCTAATAATATCAATGCGGTCAAAATATTTACGAAACTCAATTAGTTTTGTCTCGCGGTATGCCCCTCTGAAGTGGCCTGCGTCAGTAACACCATCAACGGTGTGAGCAAAGTACACAAATGGTGTATCAAGTTGAGATTGGTCGATCACCATTAAGTTATCGCCGGTTTTCGCATCTTGGTAAATGCTGAAAACACCGGCAAACTCGCTTTTATCTTTGATCATTTCAGCCAGTGTTTTTGGCTTCTTTTCTTCTTTTTTTGTTTCGGCGGCGTGGCCATTCATGGCAAACGCTAAGCTTAGTGCCAGCGCAATGTTTGTTATTTTCATTGTTAACTCGTTCCTTTCATTATTTCTCAATCAAGTTTAATGAATTAACCCCTTGATAAAAGGCTGTTTGTTAACAAGTGTGAAGGTGGTTTTGTAAGCTTTTGATATTAGGTGACTTTTGTTTGTAACAAATTGTTCTTAGATAAGTTTTGATTTTTGTGTTGCCAATTTATCTGTTTTTGTAACAGTTCCTTACAAATGTCACATTAATGTTTCTGTCAGCTTTGGTATGATAGGGCCAGTGAAAATTTTATAGGTGTAAGTTATGCGCACAAGTTTATTAAAATGGATATTACCGTTTGTTGCATTAATCGTTGGTGTTGCTGGTTTTAAAGCAATCAACGCGATTGCTCAAGAGCCTAAAGACAAGGATGTAGTTGATGTGCGTCCTTTAGTACAGGTTGAGCCAGTAGCAAGTGATGATCATCAAGTGATTATTAATAGTTACGGCGAAGTGAAACCGCTTGAAAGTACCTTACTTGCCTCGCAAGTGGCTGGTGAAGTTACAAGCTGGCATCCAAATTTTGTTGCTGGTGGCATCGTAGCGCGTGGTGAAGTGTTATTTACCATCGAAAAAGATAACTACGAAGCAGCTGTACTACAAGCTGAAGCGTCACTTGCTAGTGCTCAAGCGGCACTGATCGAAGAGCAAGCACAAGCTAAAGTGGCAGAGGATGAAGCAAGACGTTACCCAGAACGTGAGCGCACAGACTTATTCCTACGTAAACCTCAAGTTTTAAGCGCGCAAGCTGCTGTTAAATCAGCGCAAGCTGCATTAAAACGTGCCGAACGTGACCTTGCTCGCTGTGAGGTAAAAGCACCTTACGATGCGCTGGTGATCAGCCGTGAAATTGGTGTCGGCCAATACATTAATGTAGGCAGCCAAGTTGCTGAAATTAATAATATTGAAAGTGCGGAAATCATTGTACCAATTGCTGGTTTCGATAGTGTATTTTTGCCAAAACGCTTAAAAGGCGTAAAGGCGACCATTATCAATAAAGGCTTAAACAGCTTTACTCGTGAAGCCGAAATTGACCGTGACCTAGGCGTTGTTGATAACGCGACGCGTATGAGCAATTTAGTTGTTCGTGTTGATGACCCATACGGCTTAAAGCATGACGTACAACCTATTAAATTTGGTGCTTACGTACAAGTGAGCTTTGCCGGTGCAACACTACAAAATATCTACCGTTTACCGCAGTCTTTAGTGAATAACCAAACGGTGTGGATTGTGAACGACGAGAATAAACTTGAACCACGCAAAGTAACGGTAGTACGCGAAGAAGGTGAGTATTTCTACATTAGTGATGGCCTTGAAGTGAATGACCAGTTGGTTCTTACGCTACCTGAGTACCCACAAGAGGGTATGGAAGTGAAGGTTGCAGGTATGAAAGAAATGACAAGCGATGCAGAAACTGCAGCGGTTGAAAAGCTTTAAGGTAGCACTATGACTGATACAAACACAGAAAAACAGTCTGGCCTTATAGCTTATTTTGCCAATAACTCGGTCGCTGCAAACTTAATGATGGTGTTTATCATCATCATGGGGATCATTAGTTATTTCACTATTCAGCGCCAGATGTTCCCAAATGTTGAAATTAACTATATTGAAGTGCAGGCCAATTATCCGGGGGCCTCACCACAGGAAATTGAAGAAAGTATTCTGATCAAGATTGAAGAGTCACTAAAAGATGTAACCGAGATTAAACGTGGTGTATATCGCTCATTTCGAAATAGTGGCCGTGCAAGTTTAGAGATCAACACTGATGCAGAACTTACTGATGTACTCGATAAAGTGAAGCTAAGAGTAGACAGTATTGCGACTTTCCCTGCGGGAATGGAGCCTGTGACGATTAGTCAGGTTGAATTTCGCCAAGATGTAATCGGTATGACGCTGGTAGGTGATATTCCACTTACTGAGTTAAAGCCAGTTGCAAATAAAATTGAAGATGAATTACTGCAATTATCCAATGTGTCACTGGTGCAAAACGATGTACCACTTGATGAAATTGCAATTGAAATTGACCCAGATTCACTACGTCAATACAACCTTACTTTAAGTGAGGTGGCCAGTGCAGTACGTCGTTACTCTGCGAATATCTCGGCAGGTCAACTACGTACTGACGCAGGTATTATCTCGGTACGTGTTGAAAATCAATACTACAGCGGTGATGAGTTCCGCCAGATCCCAGTAAAAATTGGTTCCAATGGCGCGAAAGTACTGCTAAACGACATCGCTGTGATTAAAGACCAATTCACAGAAGGTGAGCGCTACTTTAAATTTAATGGTGAAAATGCCGTTTATTTATCAGTAAAAGCAACCAAAGAACAAAACATGATCCCGGTTGCTGATTCAGTTAAAGCGTTTATTGAGCAAAAGAATAAAGAGCTACCGGCGGGCTTGCGTCTTGAGCCATTAATGGACATGACTTACTACCTAAATGCCCGTTTAGACATGATGAAAAGCAATTTATTCCAAGGGGCTATCTTGGTTGCCATTATGTTGTCTATCTTCTTGCGCTTTAAGTTGGCACTTTGGGTAATGATTGGTTTACCTGTGTGTTTCTTAGGTGCAATGATGATGATGCCATTATTTGGTATCAGTATTAATATCGTGTCGTTATTTGCCTTTATTATGGTGCTGGGGATCGTGGTCGATGATGCCATAGTCATAGGGGAAAGTGCCTACACCGAAATTGAGAAAAAAGGCGGTGGTGTTGTAAATGTGGTAAATGGCGCAAAACGCGTTGCTACCCCAGCAACATTTGGTGTTTTAACAACGATTGCTGTCTTTGCACCATTTACACTATCAAGTGGTCCAGAAAGCGCATTTTTCTTCGGTATCGCCGTGGTGGTAATTCTGTGTCTGATATTTAGTTTGATTGAATCGAAACTTATTTTACCGGCACACATTGCCCACACTAAGTTCCCGCCAATTAACCCAAATAGCTGGCGAGCGCGTTTTAACAAACGTTTCTTTAACTTTGTAAATGGCCCTTATAAGCGTTTTATTGAGCTGTGTGTGGAGTGGCGTTGGTTTGTGCTATTTGCGTTTATCGGTTTATTGATTTTGACGTTTGGCTTAATTTCTTCAAACCAAGTGCGTGTGGTACCAACACCAAAAGTACCTCATGACTTCCCGCAAATTCGTTTAGAAATGAATGAAAATGCCTCGGATATGCAAACGATTAATGCTATTCGTGAAATTGAAGCCATGGTTAACAAGGTAGACCAAGAGACCGAACGTGAATTTGGTCAAAAGCTAATTCGCGATATCTTAGTGTTCAACCAAGGTCGTACTGAAGCACAATTACTTGCTCCGCTGGTAGATGAAGAGCTTCGCCCGTATAACGCATTCGAATTATCTCGTCGTTGGCGTGAGCAAATGCCAAGTATCCCAGGTGTGAAATCGCTGCAAATTTACGATGATGTAAATGGCGGTGGTATGGATGGTGAGTTTGGTTACTTACTTTACGGCCCAGATATCGATACCTTAAATGATGCAGGTCGTCGTTTCATCCAACTATTACAACAGCAAAAAGGCTTGTTTGATATTAGTTCGACCATCGATCCGGCGAGCAAAGAAGTGCAATTAAGCTTAAAACCTGTGGCATATGATCTAGGTTTAGACCTTGCCAACATTGCTAACCAAGTAGGCGCAAGCTTCTACGGTGGTGAAGCTCAGCGTGTTATTCGTCGCGGTGAAGAAGTGCGAGTTATGGTTCGTTACCCGAAACTAACACGTGAAGCGTTTGCATCATTAAAGCACGCTGTTATCACAACGCCTGCAGGCCAAGAGGTGATGCTGGGTGATGTTGTTGAACTGAACGAAAAACCAGGTATTAGCTATATTCGCCGTGAAGGTGGCTATCGTACTGTTTATATCTACGGCAGTATCGATGAAGAAGCGATTGAACCGGGTGAAGTGGTTAAGCAAGTTGATGAGAACTTATTACCGCAGTTAAAAGAGGAATACCCATCAGTTAAAACTGAGCTAGGTGGTTCTATTGAAGAACAACAAGCGCAAGCTAACGAGCAAATCATGTTCTTTATTGGCGGTATGATCTTAGTTTATATCTTGCTTGCAGTGCCGCTTAAGAGCTATTCGCAGCCTCTTATTGTTATGTCGGTTATTCCATTTAGCTTAACCGGTGCAATTTGGGGTCACTTCTGGTTTGGGTTAGATATTAGCTTGATGTCGGGCTTTGGCTTGATTGCTGCAGCGGGTGTTGTAATTAATGACTCGTTAGTTATGACCGACTTTGTAAACCAAGCACGCCGCGAAGGTATTTCAACTCGCCAAGCGGTTATTGAAGCAGGTTGTGCGCGCTTTAGAGCAATCACCCTGACATCAATTACAACCTTTGCCGGTGTACTACCGATTATGTTCGAAACCAGCTTGCAAGCTAAGTTTGTAATTCCAATGGCAGTAGCACTTGGTTTTGCGGTTATGTTTGCAACTCTAATCACTTTAGTACTAGTACCTTGTTTGTATATTGTAATGAGTGATGTGGGTAATGGCTTCTTGAATGTATTCCGTGCAGGGCACCGAGTCGCGACCAGAAGAAAGCTAGCAAGGGATTAATAACCCATTCGCGAAAAGCCAACCAAGAGGTTGGCTTTTTTGTACCTAACGCATTTGCTAGTAACTATTTGCTATATAAGACGTTTGGTTACATTCTTTTGTTTGATTTGTGATTCGGTCACGATTATACTCAGTCTTGTTTTTGGCAAACTAACTGAAAGGTTAGGACGCAAAGTTTCCGGTCTAAGGTTTTAAACTATGATAGCGGGACCGCTGATAAGCACATAATCTAGTGCTTTGGTTCACTTGCCTCAAACTAAAAGTATTTATTTTGTTCGGTTGTTAGATAATGCCTATTAGTTGTTCTTAGGGTGATATTTTGTTTATGCATACGTCAATGGCCTCCGGGAAGTGGTTGCCGATTGGTTGCTTAAATCATCATACCCAACTGTTTGTTGGAGATAGGGTGATTGTAACCTTTTATGACATGCAAGGAGAGCTAGTCGATTTATCATTCGAATACCCGATCAGTAGTTCCGATCAGGGTGAGCCTCATAATTGGCCACGTTCTGTTGCCGAGCATATAAATGTGCATGTTCCGCTGGTAAAAGCGGGCAAAATGACTGAACAAGGTTTAGTGGTTGCGTACCGTTCAAACCAAATTTATGCCCTTGAAGGTTCGGGCATTACGCATGTAAAAGTGGCGTTTAATTGCATCGCAAAATGTAAAGAGCGAGTGCAAGATAGTCTGCAAGATTATGACTATATATACCCACAAGCATGCAGCGATTACAGTGCAGGTGTTAAAGTACTGCAGCCAAAAACGGGCCATATTTATATGTGCAAACCGTGGCCATTTAGCGAGTTTTGTCGTGTTAAAGATTCACACAACCCGCTGTTTGAGCCAGGTGTAGGAAAAAGCTGGGCTATGGCTTGGCAGCAAGTATCGCATTAACAGTTTCCCCCTAAATGCTATTTTAGCATTGCTTAGCCCACTCAATTTGAGTGGGCTTTTTTAATACCAACCCGCAATAATACTTAATCATTTTGAGGGATTAAACCTGTCGCTAACTGCGTTAAAAATTTCTCATTTAGAACAACTAAATAACGAAATTTTTGCATTGTTATCAACGAGGTTTCATTGCCTCAAAATAGACTACTTAATTAAGCAGATTGGTATAATTCTGTGATAAACTGCCAGCAATTCGTTTTTTTATTTTGGTTTTTCTTGTGTCGTCAAATTCGTATTCTTTGTCTTTATTAGCGCATCCTCCTGTTGCAAAAAAACACCCTCAGCAATTAACTACACATCAACTGACGCGCACCGATAATTATTATTGGATGCGTGATGATGAGCGTGAAAATGAAGATGTATTAGCGCATTTAAATGCCGAAAACGATTATTGCGATAAGCAACTAGCCGATATAAAACCACTGCGCGAACAACTATTTAATGAGCTAAAAGACCGTATTGTTAAAGACGACAACACGGTACCAGTAAAAGATGGCCAGTATTGGTATCACTCAGAAGTACGTGGCGACGATGAATATGCACGCCATTATCGCAGCAGCTCAATAAAAGCGCGCGATAAGACCTTGTTGTTAGATGTAAATCAATTAGCCGACGATTACGAATTTTATGAATTAGGCGAAGTTGCAATTAGCCCTGACGAGCAGCTACTTGCTTACTCAGAAGACACCGAAGGTCGCCGTATATATACTGTGCGTTTTAAAAATATTGCCAGCGGTGAAATGTTTAGTGATGTGCTGGAAAACACCGAAGGCCAAGTGGTGTGGGCTAATGATAACAAAACGGTGTTTTATGTGAAAAAAGACCTGCAAACCTTATTGGGTTTTCAGGTTTACCGCCATGTTTTAGGCACCCCGCAAGCTGATGACGTACTTGTTTATGAAGAGCAAGATAAAAGCTTCTTTATGGGGCTTGGCAAAAGCCGCGATGAAAGCCTTATCATTATTGACCTTGCGACCACAGAAACAAACGATACTTGGGTGCTTGATGCGAATAACCCAGAGGGTGAATTTAGCGCCTTAATGCCACGCGAAGAAGGCCATGAATTCGATGTCGATAAGCTAGGTGATACCTTTTACATTGTGACCAACTGGCAAGCGAAAAACTTTCGCTTAATGACCGCGACGCAAAGCACCATTGCCGATAAAAATCGTTGGCAGGAGCATACACCGCATCGCGAGAACGTATTGTTAGAAGGGGTCGAAATTTTCAATGACTACCTTATCCTCACTGAACGAGAGCTTGGCCAAACACGTTTTGTGGTGGTGGATCAGCAAGCAGAGCGTCTTACTTTAGAGTTTGATGACCCTTGTTATTATGCTGCAATTGCAATGAATCCAGAGCCGAATGTGAGCTCTGCGCGTATTTACTATTCAAGCTTAACGACGCCAGGTTCTTTGTATGATGTTGATTTAAAAACAGGTAACAAAACCTTATTAAAACAACAGCAAGTGCTCGGGGATTTTAATCCAGAGCATTATCGCTCAGAACGCTTAATGGTTACCGCAAGAGATGGTGAGCAAGTGCCGGTTTCTTTGGTTTATCGTATCGACCAATTTAATAAAGACGGTACTAACCCAGTACTGCAATACGGCTATGGCGCGTACGGTATTACCATCGATCCTAGCTTTTCAAGCAGCTCACTAAGCTTGCTTGACCGCGGCTTTGTTTATGCGATTGCACATATTCGTGGCGGCGAAATGCTAGGTCGTCATTGGTATGAGCAAGGTAAAAAGCAAAATAAGCAAAATAGCTTTAGCGATTTTATTGATGTTACTCATGCGCTTACTGAGCAAGGCTATGCACACCCAGAAAAAGTATTTGCGTCTGGTGGCAGTGCTGGTGGTTTATTAATGGGCGCTGTGGTTAACCAAGCACCTGAGCTTTATTTAGGTATCGGTTGTCATGTGCCATTTTTAGATGTGCTAACCACTATGCTTGATGAGAGTATTCCACTGACGACCAATGAATACGACGAGTGGGGTAACCCAAATAATCCTGCGTTTTATGATGTGATTAAGGCTTACTCGCCGTACGATAATATTAAGTCGCAGGCTTACCCTAATATTCTCGTTACAACCGGATTCCATGACTCTCAAGTGCAATACTGGGAGCCAATGAAGTGGGTTGCTAAGCTGCGTGAACTTAAAACCGATGACAACATTTTGGTATTTAAAACCGACATGGATGCAGGTCATGGCGGCGCATCGGGTCGCTTTAAAAGCCTTGAGGAAAAGGCATTAGAAATGGCGTTTTTTATTGCTTTATTACCGAATTAAGGCTTAGATAAATAAGTAAATAAATTTTATAAGCGTAAACTTAAGTTGTATTTCAAAGGGGTGAGCATGTTTAAAGCCCATGGTGATTGGCGTTATTTTGTTGAGCCGCCAGTGATTTATGTGGAAGTTAGTGGCAGCTTTAATAAAGAAGCCGTTGCTTCATTTAGTATTGAAGTCGGTCAAGAAATCATGAAGTACCCTGAAAATTCAATTCAGTATGCTGTGGTTAATTTGGAACAATTTGAATTAGCAACTGCAGATAGTATTGAGATTGCAAAGGCTTACTTTCAGGCTGTAAAAGCGCGGGGTTACAAACGCGTTGATTATATTAAAGCTAATATCATTGCTCGCAATTTATTAGAGACAGTTTGGTCTGGCGTAGAAATGGATATTAACTTTCACCCAGATGCTGAAAGCTTTTTTCAAGCAAGACCCGAGTACGATAATTTAAGAAAGTGGTTAAAGTAATGCTTTCTAAATATAAAAAAGCCCTCATTTGAGGGCTTTTTCGTGTCAATTCTAAATATTAACCAAGGTAGGCTTTTAACATCCAAACAAGTTTCTCTTGTTCTTTAATGTAGTCGCCCATTAGCGATGCTGTACCTTCGTCATCTGCATCACCTGCTTGTGCAAGGATTTCACGCTGCATTTGAATAAGTGTGCTGTAACCTGCTAAAAGGTTTTCTACTGCAGCAGTACCTTCAGTAATATTTTTAGCTTCACTGATCTTGCTATCTTCGATGTACTCAGAGAATGCATGTACCGGTGTACCGCCTAACGTTAAAATACGCTCTGCAATCTCGTCTACTTTCTCAAGTAGTAAGTTATAAATTTCTTCAAACTTAAGGTGTAATTCAAAAAAGTTACGACCTTTAATATTCCAATGAAAGCCGCGTGCGTTCATGTATTGGATTTGGTAGCAGCTTAGTAAAGAGTTTAGTGAATTTACGATATCTTCACTTTTTGCGCTGTTTAAACCAATTGCATTTACCTGTGACATAGATTGCTCCTTAAAAAAACCGTTAAGTGTTTACTTGCTAGTGCTTGGTGTTAAGTATTAGCCATCTTGGCTAATCTGTAAAATGGTTTAATTCGAACACAGTGATAGGTTTTAGCTATCAAAGGTTGGTTTTGTCCATTTGTGCACTATCAACATAACTTTGAATTACTTTTATATAGACTTGGGGCAACTGAGCAAAAAATCTACCTTATTTTGCAAATATTCAAAAATTAGGCAGAAAGTATGATCTAAAACAAGGTTTGTACTCGCTGATAAATACGCCGATTTAGAACTTGATTTAGGTCAAAAAAACAACGAACCATAAGCGCATAATGACTTTACCGCATTTAACCAGGAGAAGAAAAATGGACGGTAAAACAGTTAAAGAAAGCAAAGCTGAAATAGTTGTTGTAGTGATTGCATTACTTGCATTTGTTATCGGTTTGGTAGGTCATCTAGCTGGTGCTAGCTTCGCAAACTTTGATACCTTTGGCTATATTGCTGCACCTGTACCATTGATCTTAGGGATCATTGTTTTAATCTCATATAAAGTGGCTGCAAGTGCTGAAGATTAAAGTATCACTCACTTTGATTTATAAGCTTAATAATGTAATCCATCACTTGGCGTGAGTAGATCATACTGGTGTGACTCAAATGAAACACCTTATGTTCTGCCATGCCATTGAGTTTGGTTTCATCTATCAAAACTGTACCATCAGAGACACTGCCTTTAGCAATCAGTGGCATTAGCCCTATTGGTAAGTCACCAGCAATACTATAAAGCTTGGCATTAAACGGCCAATCGCCATTCTCAGATAATAAAAACTCCACGCTATTTTTTAACAGCATTTCAAAGCCCTTTTGCTGCATTTGCTTAGCAATATGACTGCCTTTATGCGGGGTGCCTAAGGTGATCACCTTTTCGACATGGCGACTTTGAAGAGAATTGGCCTCTAAGTAAGCGCGAGCAACTAAGCCACCCATCGAATGGCAAACTAAGGCGGTAGGTTTACCACCGATAAAGCGATCAATCTTATCGAAAATTGCCGCTCTATCGGGAGAGAGCGTGTTATAGGTCAAATTGAGTATTTTTAGACCTGACTTTTCAAGACGCGCGCACAGTGGGCGCATCACAAAGCCTGACATATAAAGTCCGTGTAATACTACAACTTGCCTAATTGCCATCGCATTCCTTACATTAACTGTTGTGGTTTAATTTCGATATTTGCTGTATCTGAGCTAACCCATACTTCACCATCTTGAATGGTAATAGTGAGCTTAATATTGCGATCAGCTAAGTCGGCTAATGCCTGAGTCGCGGCATAATCGAGACTAAAAATACTTAAGTTTTTAAAATCATACAACTTAGGTTGATGTTTTTGCCACCAAATCGCTTGGTTATTTTCTCCGTAGGTATATAAAACAACTTGCTTCGACTTATTGCAGGCTTTTTTCAGGCGTTTTTCGTCTGGTAGCCCAAGCTCAACCCATAATTCAATTTCTTCGCTATAGTTAATGTGCCAAAGCTCAGGCTCATCATCGGCGCATAAGCCTTTAGTAAACTCTAAGCCTTCACGGGCATTTAGCGCAAAAGCCAACAAGCGGATCATCAAGCGTTGTTCGGTTTCTGATGGGTGTTGTGCCAGTGTTAAATTGAAATCTTGATAAATGTGGCGGTCCATATCGCTTAACGATAATTGCGCTTTAATAATGGTTGATTTAAGAGCCATAATTGCTTACTTGAAAAAATTTGCGTCATTATAGCGCAATTAATCTTACCGACGCTTAAATATCTCCAGCGAAACTTTTGATTAATCCTTATCTATTATCAAAAGCAGTATTCATAAACCTAAATTACGCCGGTGACATTTTAGTCACATTTACTTTGCTAACGTCTAAAGTTGATTAATTCGAATTCAATAATTAGGGCTATTTGGGAGGATGAAAGTATGTGCAAGTTATTGAAATCAAGATCATGGTTGGTGCCAAGAGGGACGCAATTATGAAAGAACAATTTAGACAGATACTCTGGTCATTTGCATGGCTATTGTTGAGTAGTTTGGCATTTTACTCTTACGCAGTAGAAGAGCCAGGGGCAATAACGGTTATTGTTAAAAATCAGACTACAGATCGACCACTTCCAAACGCACAAGTCATACTTAAGGAACGAGAAACCTCTGCAATACAAACCTTACAAACTGATCTACAAGGGCGTATTGCTGTTGAGCAACTCGACCCGGGCCTTTACTCAATAAAGATTACAAAAAGTGGCTTTGCGGCTTTATACGAACCAAGTATTCGCGTTGTAACTCGTAAAAATACGAAGGTTGAATTTGACCTTAGAGAACAAGCCATAGAAGTAGTTGAAGTAAGAGCCCAACAAGCTGATACATTTACTTCAGGCTCTAGCACCTATCTCGACAGAGAATCTCTGCGAAGTGCCGTGGGAGGAGGTGCAGATCCACTACTTTCTCTAGATGGATTGCCAGGTGTCGCATCTGACAGTGAATTTGCAAGTTTCAGTGTGCGTGGTCGAGGCCCAAGAGATAATTTACTCTTTGTTGATGATTTTCCTTTTGATAAAGCTATTCACTTTGATGCGACGTTAGGTGAAGAGGAAGATGTAGGCGGCGGTGGTCGCTTTTCTATATTTGCCCCAAATGTGATAAATGGAGCAGAATTTTCACCTGGCGGGTGGCAAGCAGCTTATGGTGGTCGTGCAGGGTCTTTACTGAAGCTAGAAGTGGCCGATGGTAACCCTAGTCCATCAGCAAGTTTTCGCTACGACCTTGCTGGTTATGAAGTAGGTTATGACGGCCCTATAAATATCACTGATGAAGCAACTATGCTTTTTTCTGCAAGGCGGTTAGATTTTGGTGCCTTGTTTGAAACTATCGAAGAGCTAGATATTGGTGAACCTGTTTTAAGGGATATTATTTTTAAATCAGTGATACCCATTAATCAAAATAACACTTTTGAAGTGTTACTCATGGATACGCATGAGAAATATACTCGTGGCGTTGAGCATGTTTCTGAATCACCTAATTTTGAAGATACTGCATTGCAAAATGCTGAGCAAGATAGTGACTTGTATGGTTTAACATTGACCACGTTACTTGGTGAAACCGCTGTTTTGACTAATAAAGTTTACTACCGAAAAAGTGATAAATTGAGCTCTGAAGGTGAGGCTTATCCAGATTTTGTGCCCGAGGGAACGCCAGCTTCTGAATACCCTATTCGAGAAGACATTATCACTATATCTGAAGGTGAAACAGAAATTGGTTGGAGAAGTGATTTCGAGGTAGAAAATCAATTAGGGATGTTGAGCGTCGGTGCCCGAATTACGCAAATTGAACTAGATTACAGCACCTTTTTAGATGGTGAATGGAGTCGGTATGTTTATGATAGTGACGATTATAGACCAGACCCACAGCAAAAGTTTATTGTACTAACCCCTGAAAGCCTTAATTCAGTCACGTCTTTGAAAGAATTAAACTATGCAGGCTATATAGAACAAATTTTTGAAATGGGTGATTGGGATTTTGGTACAGGTTTACGATTTGAACGAGATGGGTTTGCTGATGAAAGTTTTATATCACCTCGATTCAGCATTAACTGGATGCCAAGTCAAAAGGTAAGGTATTTTGCAACGGCGGGGTTATTTCATCAGTCACCGCGATATTTAGAACTTGCAGCTAACGAGACTAATAATCTTAAAACTGAAAAAATTACCCATACGAGTGTTGGTTTTAAATATTTCCCTAATGCCAACTGGTCATTACTAACGGAAGTTTATTATCAGCAACTTAGCGACTTAGTGGTTGACCTAGACCGTACCAGTGGAACTTATGCAAATGATGGTGATGGTACTTCATATGGTGCTGATTTTGTGCTTAATGCTACTATTTTCGAAGGTCTTTACGCCAGTGCAACCTATTCTTACAATGATGCGGTCGTAGACCGAAAGGATGGTTTTGGCGACGTAGCTGCTGAATTTAGTCGTGAACATGTTGCCACGTTAGGGCTGACATGGGAAATAAGTGACCGTTGGAAACTTGCTGGACGATATAAATACCTTTCTGGCAGACCAGATGACATATTTATTGTACATGAAGATGTTTTGGGGCCAGGACAGCCTTTACGTTACTCTAAGGAAATTACAGAGCGTAATGTTGGCCGTAAAGAAGGATCAGGCTCATTGAATGTTCGTGTAGATTACCGACGTGCCTTTGGTCCTATTGATGTTACCGCCTTCCTTGATGTTATAAATGTCACGGCAGCTTCATCAGCTGATGACACTGAGTTTGATTACCGCCGAGGAATTGAAGTCGTTGACGATAGCGAAGCTGAACCGCTGATCGGATTGCGATTAGATTACGCTTGGTAAGGAAGAAAAATGCTAGATGCTTTGAATACTGAGCCGATCAGAGCTTTGATTGTTGAAGATAATCGTGACATTAGTGCGAATATTGCTGCGTATCTAGAAAGGCACTGTTATCTCTTGGACTTTGCTTATGACGGTATAAGTGCAATGCAACTAGCGATGAACAACAAGTTTGATGTCATTGTTTTAGACCTAATGCTTCCAGGGATGGATGGCTTACACTTTTGTCAAAAGTTGCGAGCTGAAGCTGACGTTGAAACACCTGTACTTATGCTCACTGCGAGAGACACGCTTGATGATAAACTGAGAGGGTTTGCAGTCGGAGCCGACGATTATTTGGTTAAGCCATTCGCATTGCAAGAGTTACATGTGCGCCTGCAAGCTCTTTATAAGCGGAGTCACGGTAATACCAACAAGATATTGACTGTGTCTGATCTAACGATGAATAAGTCCACCTTGCAAGTACATCGTGCAGGCCAGCTTATTGAGCTTAATCCTGCAAGTATGAAGTTATTGCAGCGGTTAATGGAGGTATCTCCTTCTGTTGTTACACGCGATAGTCTCGAAACTTTATTATGGGCAGATGAGCCTCCCGATGGTGATGCGCTTCGTTCGCACATGTACAAGTTAAGACAGGCAATTGATAAACCATTTGATACACCATTGATTCATACAGTGCACCGTATCGGCTATCGAATTGCAAAGGACGTGCAATAATGTATCGGCATAGTTTGCACAAACGTGTCGCTATCGCGTTTGCAATGTGTGTGGCTGTGCTCAGTATTGCATGGGGGTTTGCTTTCTTTGCTGCAATAAGATTGAGTGAAGATCGCGTGCTAACCCAGCAATTGCAAGTTGCATCAGATAACTACCCTGCTATTACTACAAATCTTAAGGCGTACGATAAAGTAGATAACTTACCTCAATCACTTCAAGCGTGGGCGCAAACAAATCCAGCAGTAGGCTTGTATGAATTTGATAGCGAAGAATTACATGTTGCCGTAATTGATACAGGCAATGAGCAGTCACCTGGGTTTGTAGTGTTTGATGTCGCGCAGATTGAGGCTTCTTCGTCAGAGGATTGGTGGTTATTACTTATTATTAGCAGCCTTGTAGGAACATTGGGGTTATTAGGCTTTGGGCTTGGAATTGTTGTGATGCGTCGAGCTTTGGCTCCCGTAACTCAACTTGCTAAAGCTGTGGCCGACATTAATCCTGAGCAATTATCAAACGAAGATTACAAGCGTATACATGCTAACCGATATACAAATGATGAAGTTGGCATGCTCGCAAGTACAATAGAGCAGGCTTTTGAGCGAGTGAGTGCATTCATCGCAAGAGAACGCTATTTTACAGACTCAGCAAGCCATGAATTGCGCACACCAGTGACAGTCATTACCGGTGCCCTAGAGCTTTTAGAACAAAGCCAATTGACTCCTGCCGATATGAAGGTGCTAGATCGTGTAAGGCGGGCAACACACGACATGAATACAATGATCGAAATGTTTTTGTGTCTTGCTCGTGAAACTGATGATGGCTTGTATGATGAGCAGTTTTTAGTAATGCCACTGGTAAGAAAAGCAGTAGAGCAGCAACGCTATTTGTTAAACGGTAAGCTCGTTGGTGTTGAACTTGATGAGCTCGCCAATCCCATAATTTATGGGCATGCACAGGCATTTTCTATTGCGATTAATAACCTGGTGCGAAACGCGTTTGAGCATACCCTTGCAGGACAGGAGCCGATTGCAATTTTGATTAAAGAGCATGAATTATTAATCACTAATCAGTTCAGTGACGGTGATGCCCAACATACGGCGACTGAAACAGCCTCTCATGGCTACGGCTTAGGTTTAGGTATTGTGCAACGCTTATGTGAGCGCAATGGTTGGTCATTCTCACTGCATGCAGATACAGCGCATGTAGTCGCTCGTCTTTCGTGGTGATGGAAGGCATGATTTTATTTTTAAACAATCCTGCTTGATGTAGTAAACTATACCTATCAGCAAAATCCCCATGGCGTTAGCCTTTAAAATAAAGAGCTTAATAATCTAATGAGTAGAACAGGAATACAGTGGTTCCCGGGTCACATGAACAAAGCCCGAAACGAAATTAAAGAAATCATGCCACAGATGGATGTGATCATTGAGGTACTTGATGCCCGTATTCCTTATAGTAGTGAAAACCCAATGGTTACTGCGCTGCGTGGCGACAAGCCGGTGATCAAAATCATGAACAAGGCGGACTTGGCTGATCCTAAGTTAACGCAAGCTTGGAAAGACTACTTTGAGCAGCAAAGTGGCGTAAAAGCGATTGATTTTGGTAATGATAAAGCGGGTGAAGTACATCGTATTAATGAGCTTTGTAAAAAATTAGTGCCGCATAAAGTAGGCGCTGATAAACAAATTAAAGCCATGATCATGGGTATTCCTAACGTTGGTAAATCAACTCTTATTAATACCTTAGCTGGCCGTATCGTGGCAAAAACAGGTAATGAACCTGCGGTAACCAAAGCGCAGCAACGTATTAAGCTTGACGATGGCATTATGCTTTACGACACACCGGGTATGTTATGGCCTAAAGTAGAGAACGAAAACTCAGGTTATCGTTTAGGGGCAACTGGCGCTATTCGTGATACCGCTATCGACTACGAAGAAGTGGCAAGTTACACCGCTGAATATTTATTGCAAGCATACCCAGAGCTTTTAAAAAGCCGCTATAAAATTGATGAGCTACCAGAGTCTGACTGGGAGTTTGTTGAAATGGCAGGTAAAAAGCGTGGTTGTATCCGTGGTGGTAATCAAATCGATACTTACAAAATGTCTGAAATTCTTATTAACGAATTACGCGATGGCATTATTGGTCGTATTACCATGGAAACACCAGCTATGCGTGAAGAAGAAGAGCAAATGGTTGCTGAGCTTCGCGCTGCTGCAGAGGCGAAAAAAGCCGCTAAAGAAGAAGAGAAAAAGCAACGCCGTGCACGTGCACGTAAGAACCGTCGATAAAGTTAATGCATTAATTTTTAGACATAAAAAAAGCCCTGCAAGGGCTTTTTTAGTTTCATATCTACCGTCACCGATATGAGCAATGTAGCAAGTAAAATAAGTAGGGTCGCTTATATGTCGCCAATATCAAGGGGCGTTGCCATTAGTAACATATAAGCTAAAGCTTTAACGTGGCGACACGCGTTTCTGGGGAGAAACAAATTCAATCTGAACAAGTCATCATACTTCGCTTGGCTTGTTGAGATTAATTATCAATTAGGTTTGCGATGCTGTCAACACCTTTTTGAAAATAATTCTCATTTAGTTTGAGTTGCAGATTTGGTACGAATTTTAGACATAAAAAAAGCCCTGTAAGGGCTTTTTGAGTTTCATATCTACCGTCACCGATATGAGCAATGTAGCAAGTAAAATAGTAGGGCGATCACCTGTTGCCAATATCAAGGGGCGTTGCGATTAGCAACAGGCGATCTTAGCTTTATCGTGGGCCACACGTGTTTCAGGGTCGAGAAACAAATCAGTTTATTCCGAACAAGTCATAACACTTTATTGTCTTGTTGATAGTGATTATCAATTAGATTTACGTGGCTGTCAACACTCAATTGAAAATAATTCTCATTTCTTTGTGTTTGTTTTTTAAACTTCCGTAATACAATGTATTAGCACTAAAGTTAGGCTGTAAATTACGTGCAATAAAAACTATGCTGGGGCTATAACAATTAAAATAATCACATGCGATGTTCTCAATTTGGTCAATAAGCCTTCTTGCAATTGTATATCTGGCAATTTTATTTGCGGTTGCAGGCTGGGCTGATAAAAGAAAAGTATTGCCTTTTAAAGGCTTAACCTATGGTTTATCACTTGGGGTGTATTGCACCTCTTGGGCGTTTTTTGGTACCACAGCACAAGCTGCATACAATGGCTGGTGGTTGGCTCCGACCTATGCCGGTACTATTTTGTTATTCATTTTTGGCTGGCAAGTTTATTGCCGCATAGCGCATATTTGTCGGCAGCAAAAAATAACCTCAATGGCAGATTTTATTGCGACCCGATATGGTCAGTCGTCGAGTTTGTCTGGGCTCATTTCATTGATTTCAGTGATTGCCATTGTGCCCTATATCTCTTTACAGCTGAGTGCAACGGCACAAAGTATCAACTTACTTACCGATCGTGCTGCCACACAAAGCCATGAAGTATGGGCCGATAGCACTTTTTACATCACGATTGTATTGGCACTATTTGCTATTTTATTCGGCGCGAGGCGGCTAAAGCCCAGCGAACATAATCCAGGTTTGATAGCCAGTATTGCCTTTGAGTCTGTGGTTAAGTTGTTGGCGTTTTTAGCGGTGGGTTTGTATGTGTGTTTTGCACTATTTGATAGCCCAGTGGCGCTGTTTGAAAAAGCGCATGACCTAAATATTGATCAGCAAGTGGCGGCCACACAAAGTCCAACCTATGTGTATGTTGCTCATACTTTGCTTGGTATTTTGGCGACCTTATGTTTGCCAAGACAATTCCACATGAGCTTTATCGAAAAAAATAACGATAAAGAGCTGGCCTCGGCGCGTTGGCTATTTCCGATTTACCTCTTACTTATTAACCTGTTTATTCTACCGATTGCATACGCCGGATTAATTTACTTTCAAGGTCAAGAAGTCGGCTACGACACCTTTGTATTGGCTTTACCCATGGCGGCTGATGATGCTTTTGTGGCGTTATTAGCCTTTTTAGGCGGCTTTTCAGCGGCAACCAGTATGGTGATTGTGTCATCAATTGTGCTTTCAGTGATGATCACTAATGACTTTATTAACCAATTTATTTTACGCCGCTCGCAACTTACATCGAGTAGTCGCGGGCTTGATAAAAATAACCTTTTACATGCGCGTAAAATCGTTATCGTATTGATTCTATTGCTTAGTTACTTCACTCACCGAGTGCTGGGCGAAAGTACAACCCTTGCCAATGTGGGTTTGATGTCGTTCACCTTAGTCGCGCAATTTTCGCCGGCCATGATCATAGGCTTATGGTGGCGACAAGCATCCTGTCGCGGTGCGCAATTGGGGATTTTAAGCGGTTTTATTATTTGGGGTTATACACTTTTACTACCGAATATCGCCGGAGGTTTAGGAAGCGATAGCTTATGGCTTGTGAATGGACCGTGGGGAATAAGCTGGTTAGCACCAACCGACTTATTCTCATTAGGCATGGAAAGCATTAGCCAAGCTTTATTGCTATCGCTAGGTGCGAACTGTTTAGTGTATTTCTTAGTACCGTTATTTAGTCGAGCAACCTTAGCTGAACGCTTACAGAGTAATAAGTTTGTTTCGCAGCTGAATGATTCGAAGGTAAGCAATCATCTACAGCCTTTGAGCTACCATGACCTAGGTGCACTATTGCAACGATTTGCCGAAAAAGAAGCGGCACAGTCTTTGGTAAATCATTACTTTCCGGATGATAAAAGTAAGTGGAAGCGCCCTGCCAATGTCGAGTTAGAGCTATTAGTTGAGCGCGAGATGTCTGCGGTGATCGGCGGCGCATCGGCACGGCTTATTTTAGATGTGGCGAAAAATGAGCAGCGCCAGCCTCTAGAGCAGGTTGCTGAGTTTGTGGATGAAGCAAGCCAAGTACTTAAATTTAATCGTGACTTACTGCAATCAACAATCGAAAACATTCAACAAGGGATCAGTGTAGTTGATAGTGAGCTGCGCTTGGTAGCTTGGAACCAAGGCTACAAAAACATGTTCGCCTACCCAGATGATGCGCTTTACATAGGCCGCCCGGTTGCCGACATTATTCGTTTTAATGCCGAGCGCGGCTTATTTAGCGGTGAGAGCATGACCAGCGAAGTCGAAAAACGCTTAGCCTATTTACGCCAAGGCAGCGCTTATAAATACCAGCGCTCGCACAATGATGGCCGGGTGTTTGAAATGCAAGGTAACCCACTGCCCGGTGGTGGCTTTGTAACAACCTATACCGACATCACCGAGTTCGTAAAACAACAAAAAGCGTTAACCGAAGCAAATGTTAGCCTTGAAGAAAAAGTCGCAGCACGCACCTTGGCATTGACTCAAGCAAACCAAGAGTTGTCGATGGCAAAGCAAGTGGCGGAACAAGCAACGGTCAGTAAAACGCGCTTTTTTGCCGCTGCCAGCCATGATTTACTGCAACCTTTCAATGCTGCGAGTTTGTTTTGTTCTTTAATGAATGAAAAAGCCCAAGACACCGAACTTAAAGAGCTGGCGATGAATATTAAGAATTCATTAGGCAGCGCCGAAGAGTTGTTATCGAGTATTTTAGAGTTAACCAAGCTCGATTCAGGCTCGTTTAAAGTACAAATGAGCGAGTTTGCTGCCAGCTCGTTGGTTGAGCCACTGCGTAATGACTACGAAGCCCTTGCCCGTGAAAAAGGCTTAAAGTTTATTATTGAAACCTGTGATGTGCGCCTGCATACCGACAAAGCGCTGTTACGCCGAGTACTACGTAACCTTTTGAGTAATGCGATTCGTTATACCGAGCAAGGTGAAGTACGCTTGAAAATGCAGTACGACGATGACCATGTATCCTTTATTGTTGAAGACACAGGGATTGGTATTGCATCGAGCGATCAACAAACTATTTTCCAAGAGTTTAAACAGCTTGGTGCAAAACCAAGCGCCGAGGGGTTAGGCTTAGGGTTGGCAATCACTAAACGTATATGTGACTTACTTAAAATTCCGCTAGTGATGGGGTCTGAACTTGGTAAAGGCACGCAATTTACCCTAACTCTGCCTTGTAAAGTGAGTACTGCGCCAGCGCAAGCGAAAGGCGCTGAGGCATCACAAGAAACCGAGCTGGGGCAATTGCGTATTTGGTTGCTTGATAACGACCGCAACGTGTTAGAGGCACTAAAGCAGCTACTCGAAAATTGGGGCTGTGAAATCTCAACAGCCACAAACTTAGTGGAGCTTGAGCAGTTAAAGGCAAGCCAAGCCCTGCCGCAATTGTTGATTATTGATTATCAGCTTGATGATGGGGTAACGGGACTTGAAGTGATTGAGCAAGCGGCACTAACACGCTTACCAGCCATCGTTAATACTGCGAATCATGATGAAGGCATACGCGAGTTAGTGCTCGATGCGGGCTATCCATTGCTTTATAAGCCTCTGAAAGCGCCCGCCTTAAAACGCATGATTAAGCGACTGACTTAATCTGCGTTTTGCTCAGTTGCTGGGGTATTGGCTTTAATTAAGCGCTCTACCTCAGCGACAAACTTCTTATCTAAGTCATCTTCATGGCTCAAAAATAACAGCATTTCATCACCATTGTGGTCAATGACAGTTACCGTGGTGGTTAGTAGGGCGCTTTTAGCATAATCAACGTTGAGCTCTTTAATGTCACTAAAGCGGCGTTGATCTTTTTCGAGCACACCTTGCTCATTTTCCCAGTAACTAAAAATGGTGTTTTCTGTGATGCCGTTTCCATCAGTTTTAAAATCGAAAAATGCGTCACTATAAAAATAGTGCACATTCTCGTTGGCAGGAATAATTTCTTTTCTTTTTAGAAAGTTAACTTGATAGGACCAAAGCTTATCGCCGGTTACTATGGTTGAGCTTGGCAACAAATATAGCTCATAAATCAAGCCATAAAATAACCAAGGCAACATGAATATCGAAATGATAACCTGCCTCGCTCGCCACTGAGAGTGGTACTCAAGAGCCTGTTCTGGTTGCTTGAGGTTTTGAATGTAATTAACCAGTGGCAACCATAGAATAGGTATAACTAAAAACAGCCAAGTACCGTATTCCCAGTTATAGCTTACGACTTCAGCAATGATAATCGCCAGCCATAACACGAACCCAACCGCAACGGGCATGATCTTATTTTTGCCAAAGGTTTGCTCGCTGTGCTTGCAAAGTTCAAGTAACAACGGAATAAAAAACAGAGGTGCGAATATCCCTCGAGCAATAGGCATAATGTGGCTTTGTTGTTGCTCTTTTATCGCTTTCCAGTTGCGATAGCTCCAGTAGTGAATGAATATTCCTAAGCTCAATAAGCTGTAAATAACAAACTTACTGTTACTGACAGGGTAGAACTGTTGCTCAGCAAAAACTGGGCGGTTACTTGCTTCTATACGCCAAGCCGCGATGAAAAAGATGATTGCCGCCAAGTAACTTAAAATAAAAACGCTATACCAGTTGGTTTCGTCATCCGCTGGTGTGGTTGTTGAGCTATTTGTGCCGTATTTAATGATGCCGAAATGGGTCGCGTTATTGAGTTTTTTGCGCTCGCTTAGGTAATGGTCTATTTGATCGGCTGGGATGTGATCCTGCTTAGCGCTGTAATCAAAGTATAAGGTCAACACCGAGTCTTTAAATGTCACGCGTTTTTCGAAATGAAAAAATGGGTTGTCGATCGTGACCTGCTCATCATCAAACTGCCAATTAGTATCCGTAAACGTAACCTTTATGGTTGTTTCGATATTATTAGGGTAACGAAACCACATTGGTGCATTGTTACGCTCTCGCTGTTCTGGCTTATAAACTGAGTTTTGAATTTCACTGGCGTAAAAGTCGTTTTGAAAATCATTACCCTCAGGTCGCCAAAAGTTATCAATAGTATAGTGCTCATTGGTAATTAGCTGACCGGTGTCTTCTGGAGATTCAACCAGCATAGGTTTGACTGTTTTTAAGCCCTTGTAGGTATCTTGATAATATTCGCGGTAATCATCTTCTATGCTTTTTAAGCTGTTTTTAGCGATTGAACTACGGCGGTTAATTGCTTCAAAGTCGCCGTATTTATATTGAGTTGAAAAACTAACTGGCTCATTAATACCTTCTGGGATCTGATAATTATCAAAAACCTGAACGCGTTTTAGGGCAGGTTCTGTGAACATATCTGTAAAGCCTGTTTCACCTTGCTTTATTATTAACGCGACATCGTAGTTCGGTTGAGCTAAATGTGCTAAATCGCCGCGCTGATACGAAATGGTTGGATCAAGCCAATAGCGCTTACCTTGGTGCTCTAAGGTGACAATCACATGGTCAAACAAGCTAGGAGAGACCGGTAAGCTGGCAGTACGTTTCCTGTCTTCGGTGTTAACTAAAGCTGGATGAGCCTCTACGCCGAGCGCTTTAAGTAAAGAAATGAGCAAGACGGTTTTGTCTTTACAGTCGCCATAGCGCAGTGCCAAGGTTTCTGATGCAGGAGTAGGCTGGTGCGAGTTGGTGCCCATTTCTAGGCCTAAATAACGTACTTCGTCTTGGCTAAAGCGCAGGGCTGCAACAATTTGAGACTCTAAATCGGTATGTTGAAACTTAATTTGACGGGCAATTGTTTCAATAGCAGGGCTTACTTCGATGGCCGATTGGTATAAAGGTAACGACCAATTGATCACCTCTTGCCAATTATTTACTTCAGAGAAATACACTTCTTTGTAAGGTGAATACCAATGCGGTACTTCGCTTGCGGAGCGAATTGTCGGCTCATTGTGTTGGCTAATTTGGTAGTCAAAACCCGTATCTAGCTTGGTTTTAGTAACTGGTGACTCGCCATTCATAAAGTTGATATATAAGGGCGTAGGCTTTTGCCACTTTACCCGCATAAATTGCTGCACTATCGGCACCGACCAGTTCAGTGTGCGCATGGTGCTGAAGTGTTGATAAACAGGATTACTCCCCGAAATCGTATAGCTGTAATCTAAAATATCCATGACCCGCATATCATCAATAATGACATTTAGGCTTAAGGTGCCATTGTATATACGACTTGCTAAGTCAGTCTCGCGTTGTAACACCTGTAGCTCGGCACTATTTAGTTTATCTATATATTGGCCGTCACGAATGATGCCTAAACTATTGAGCGTAAGAGATTGATAATTTGGGTCAAAATCAATATTCAGCTGGCTAATATAATCAACCCCAGACTGATTGACTGCTTGCATTACAGTACGATTAAAGCGTTGCTGTGGGGCTTGCTCAGATACCTGAAGCTGAGTGTCGAGCATCAGGTAGAAAGTCCCGTCTCGTATTTGGTCTCGAGGAATCTCAGGGGTGAGTAACTTATGTTGTTTTACCCAGTTAGCTGCGGGTGCAACCTGATACTCTTCAGCGGCTGCAAAGCAGCTCACAAAGAATAAAAAAACAGCCAGTACCTTAAGTTGTAAGTGCATCCATTTCATTGTTATTTTCTAATTACGTTTAGTTTTATATGACAAATTACTGAATTTCACGGCATGAGCCAAATAAAATTCAATATAAATGCTTCTTTTTAGGTCCAATGCTCAATAAGCGCTAATTTTCAGTGCTTTCTTTATCAGGTAAGTCTTTTATTTCAACGCGACTATTTACTTCATAGTATTTTTGCGTGATTTTTTTCAAAATCTCGCGGCGTAATGTGCTTACGGTGCCAGCTTTAGTTAAGTGGTTACCATAGGTCGTAAATGTTTTATCCCAGCCCAGTGCCACAATACTAGGATCGACAACAACAGCATTACCTCCACCATAAGCAACATCGGTACCTAAAATATCGGTAATATCGTAATTATCGAGACTAAAAGAGAGGTTTTGCACAACTTGGTCTTTATCTGGTTCTTGAATAACTAATGATTGAAGATGGTCAGCTAAGTCTTCTTCAAAGTTAGGGAAATAGTTTTTCTTTTCAAGGTATAACGAAGAAACACGTGTGCTATGAGTATCAATAACACTGCCTCGATTTGAATTTACAAATTGCACTGCATTGTTAGTCAGGGCGGTAAATACATTTTTCGCTGTATATGGGTAGTTAAGTAAATTTGGGCTACCAATATAACCACGGTAATAGCCATATATTAATAGCGGGTCATTGTTAAATAGCGGTGCAACAATGTTGTACTCTATATCGTTCAATGAATATTGATTACCGTTAAAGTTAAAGCGTGGCTTATCAAAAAAACTTGGCTCTTCGTTTATTAGCTTAGATAAGTTTTTTACTGGGTACTGCTGGACTAACTCATTGAGTACCGTCACGTTATAAAGATTGAACCAGTAAGCGAGCAGTTCAGACTTTGGCAAGTTACTCAAGTTAATCTTATTTGGCAGGTCGGCCATATTTTTTTGTATGACCTGCAAGGCTTGCCTCATTTTGGGATTGTCTTTATATGAATCATAATAAAAGCGGTTTGCTTCTGTTGCTGTTGAAGGTTTAGGGCTGGATGATAAATGTGTACCAATTGTCGTGGTGTGTGAGGTGATGCGGTAGCGGTCAGACATGCCTAAATCAATGACCGAAGCACTTAATATTTGCCCATAGCCAGTGTAATCAAGAGTGATTGTGGAGTTTTCATCATATTGATGAAATTGGCTAAATTTTTCTTGGTTAATTGCTGTAATGGCTGTTTTATTAATAGGAGCCGTTGAATTACAGGCCGTTACCAAAATAAGTGATGTTGTTAATGTGGTGGTCTTTATAGCGCTTTTCATTTTTACCACCTTCCTTAGTACAAAAAACAAACATATTACTTTTGCTTTAAATTGGCAATATCCAGGTAATTAACACAGAAAAAACAAGACTTAAAGTTGGCTATTGCGGTTTTGCTAAGTGTTTTAGTTGGGTATTTAAGGGAGTATTAAAGCGGCTTATAGCGAGCCGCTTTAGGGTTATATTATTTATCTTCAGACTCTTTAGCTGGTAAGTCTTTTATTTCAACGCGAGTATTTGCTTCATAGTATTTTTGCGTGATTTTTTGCAAAATCTCGCGGCGTAACGGGCTTACATGGCCGACTTCTTTAGTTAAGTTTTCACCATAAGCAACAAAATTAGTATCAAAGCCATCTGCTACTATACTCGGATCGGCGACAGTCGCGTTACCTCCACCATATTCAACATCGGTACCTAGAATGTCGGTAATGTCGTAGTTATCGATACTAAAAGAGAGGTTTTGTACAACTTGGTCTTTATCTGGCTCTTGAATTACTAACGATTGAAGGTGGTCAGCTAAATCTTCTTCAAAGTTAGGAAAATAGTTTTTCTTTTCAAGGTATAAAGAAGAAACACGAGTGCTATGGTTACCTATCACACTACCACGATTTGAATTAACAAACTGCACTGCATTGGTGGTTAGGGCTGCAAACACATTTTTTGCTGTATATGGGTGGTCAAGCAAATTTGGGCTGCCAATGTAGCCACGGTAGTAGCCATATATTAATAGCGGGTCATTGTTAAATAGCGGTGCAACGATGTTGTACTCAATGTCGTTTAATGAATACTGGTTACCGTTAAAGTTAAAGCGTGGCTTATCAAAAAAGCTTGGCTCTTCATTTAATAACTTGGTCAGGTTCTTAACAGGGTACTGCTGCACTAACTCATTGAGTACCGTCACGTTATAAAGATTGAGCCAGTAAGCGAGTAACTCTGATTTTGGTAAGTTACTTAAATTAATTTTGTTTGGCAGGTCGGCCATATTTTCTTGCACTATTTGCAAGTCTTGCTTCATCTGAGGATTCTTTTTGTACGAATCATAATAAAAGCGGTTTGCTTCTGTTGCAGTCGACGGTTTTGGGTTCGACGACAACCGGGTGCCAATTTTGGTTGTGTTTTGTGAAATGCGATAGCGGTCTGACATACCTAAATCAATCACCGAGGCATTTAATATTTGCCCGTAGTCAGTGTACTCAAGGGTGATATTTGATTTTTCATCGTACTGATGAAATTGGCTAAATTTTTCTTGGTTTATGGCTGTCGTTGCTGTTTTATTAATAGGAGTCGTTGAATTACAGGCTGTAACTAGAATAAGTGATGTTGCTAATACGATGGGTTTTATAGCGTTTTTCATTTTTATAACCTTCCGTAGTTTAAAAAATAAACATAGCGTGGTTTTTCTGAAAGCGCAACAATCTGTTGTTTTTGTGAATTTTATTAAAAAATAAGCGTATAGTAGAAGAAATAAAAATAAAAAGGACAACTCATGGAAGAAGCAAAACAACAAAACCAAATCGAAACACCAGAAGCTAAAAGCTCCGTAAATGATGACTTAGTTGGCATAAAAGGTTGGCTCATTCTTGTGGCGATAGGTGTGGTGATCAGCCCTTTTAGAGTATTTATCGAATCAATTAATACCTTTAAACCCATTTTCACTACCGAGATGTGGCAACGTTTAACGTCGCAATTCGGTGATATGTATCATCCGCTTTGGGAGCCTTTACTAATCATTGAAATGGTGTTTAATGCAGCATTATTTTTAGCTTCGCTTTATTTAATTGTGTTGTTTTTTAAGCATAAGAAAGCGTTTGTAAGTTGGTACTTAGCGATATTATTTGGTGGATTAGCGTTTATTGCTATCGATGCCTACGCGGTTAGTTTAATTGTGCCCGATGTCGATGTGTTCGACGATGAAGTTAGAACTATGATTATCAGAGGCCTTATTCAAGCTGTGATCTGGGGACCTTACATGCTGTTATCTAAGCGTGTGAAAGCCACATTTGTAAAATAAGTTAGCTGGGCACAGTAATTGTAGCTTGCGTGCCTTGCTGGGGTTTTGAGTTTATTGATAATTCAAAGCCTTGGTTGCGCACAAGTTCTCGGGTTATCACAAGCCCTATACCTGTGCCATTTGCCTTGGTTGAGTAAAATGGTACGAACAAGTTATCGGGGTTTTGAATACCACAACCTTGGTCGCTAATTGCAATATTTAAGTTATCACCTTGTCTTGACCAAGTGAGGCTAGGGGCAGAATTGCTGCCAGCTTCAAAAGCATTTTTTATCAAGTTGATTAACGCTTGTTCTAGCTGACCTAGGTCGGCATTAAAATGTAACTCTTCGCTGCTATTTATTACTAGTTCAGGAAAGATAGCGCTTAAGCGAGTGTTTAATTGCTCGCTACTGATTACCTGTTTTTGTGCGGGTGGTAGCTTGGCAAACGCACTGTAACTGGCCACAAAATCAAGCAAGTGTTGAGCGCGTTTTTCTATTACTTGCAGCATATCTTGGGCGAGATCATCGTGACTGCTAATTTGCCCTTGGCGCTTAAGGGTTTGCAATGATTGACTCATCGAATAAATCGGCGTGAGTGAGTTACGCACTTCATGATTTAACACTCGAATTAACCGTTGCCAAACAAGTTGTTCGTTATCGCGAAGCTGTTGCTCAATTGAAAAGAAGGTTAGTAATTCAAAGTTTCTGCCGGTCCGCCAAAAAGTCTGCGATGAGATTTGAAAGCGTTGTTTAAACAGCGAGTCACTATTTTGTTGCCATTCGCCATCATGCAGAGCAATGCCTAAGTCGCTGGCCGATTTACCTTCAATTTGGCGATGACTAATACTGTTTATAAACGCCTTATTACTAAAGTAAATTAAGCCATGGGGGTCTAGTATAACGATGGGTAAGTCCAGCATGCTGGCAAACTCAAAAACAAACTCTTCTGTTTGCATATAATGGCGTTTGTTCTTGGCTATTTTATTGCTGAGCTTGGCAAAATCTTGCTTAAGCGCTGCGACTCGTCCACTTTGATAAGACGCTAAATGCCAACTATTACTTTCGTCATTTGCCAGTGCATCTAGTTGCAGACCAAAGCGTTCAACCACATCGGTGATCGTACGGTAGCTTTTAATTAAAGCAAAAGCGCTTATCCCGATAAACGGCAATAATAGGCTGATACTGGCAAACCAATCTAGTTTTAAGCTGAGCGAAAGGGCAATACCAAGCGTTAATAGCACCGCTACAAGCATATAAAAATAGCGTCGAATACGCTGCTCTAACGACAGCTTGTTACTCATTTAGCGTTCTACTTCTTTTAAATCGAGCTGATGTTTATCAATGCGACGATAAATTGCCGATTTGCTTAACCCTAAAAATTCTCCTGCGGCGATAACATTGCCATTAAATTGCAGCAGTGCTTTTTGAATCATCTGTTTTTCAAGCTCTTCAAGGGGCAATAGTGGCAAAGCCTGTTCGGCATTGCTATTTGTTTGCTCGCAACTTGGTTGATCTAAAATGAGGTCATTGGCTTGAATATTGTTGTTATCGCTCATGATCACCGCGCGTTCAATACAATGGCTTAGCTCACGAATATTACCAGGCCAACTGTAATTTTTTAGCGCCTTTAGGGCATCATCACTGAGCGCCATATTCGCTCGTTGATATTTTTTACCATGCACCAACAATAAGTGTTCTGCCAAGGGGGCGATGTCGTCTTTTCTGTCACGAAGCGGTGGAATGTGCAGTTCAATGGTATTGAGTCTAAATAATAAATCACGGCGGAACTCACCCTGCTCAATGGCCGTAGCTAATTCACTATTGGTAGCAGAAATAATGCGAACATCGGCGGTTTTGGTTTGGCTTGAGCCTAGCACTTCAAATTCTTTGCTTTCTAGCACACGGAGCATTTTACTTTGTAGCTCAAGGCTTAAAGTCGCAATTTCATCTAAAAATAAGGTGCCGCCTTCGGCAATTTCAAAACGCCCTAGGCGGTCTTCTTTGGCATCAGTAAAAGAGCCTTTCTTATGGCCAAATAATTCGCTTTCGAATAGCGTCGGGGCAATGGCGCCAACATTCACGCTTACATAGCGTTTATCAGCTCTGAGCGAGTGCTGGTGGATATAATGTGCCAATAAGCTTTTTCCAGTGCCATTTTCGCCGGTAATTAAAATGCTGGCATCGGTTTTAGCTGCGCGCTCAGCTTTGGCAAGCAACAGCTGCATGACTTCTGATTGAGCTATGTAATGTGCTTGTGTGTCACTGGTAAGCGCCTTTAAGCAAGCATTGTCGTGATTACTTTGCTTGAGCTTGAGTTGTTGTCGCACAACGGCGGTTAAGCGTAAGTTATTCCATGGCTTTTCAACAAAGTCGACAGCCCCTAATTGCATGGCTTTAACGGCAACATCAATGCTGGCCCACGCGGTCATGACAATGACAGGTATGGTCGAACCTAATTGATTTAGTTGCTTTAAAAAGCGTAATCCCTCTTCACCTGAGGTCGTGTCGAGCTTGTAGTTCATATCGAGCAAAATCAGGCTAATGTGCTCGGTTTTTAATAACTCAAGCGCATGTTCAGGGCCTTCGGCCTCATGGCAGTGTAAGCCTAATTGTTGTAATGCAACAGTAGCAGCCAGACGTACATCAGCTTGATCGTCTATGACTAAGATTTTGTCCATGATGTTTTCTTATTATCCTGTTGAGGTGGCTTAAATTTAAGCCACCATTTTGTGCTGTTAATCGTTACGTAGTGCAGCCATAGGTTTTGCTTTAAGCAGCAAAACCAAAGGTCTAAAGCAAGCGAATAGCGCAATACATAAGGTAATACTCCAAGCGAGTAATTGCAGTCTTACATCAAGTATCAGCCAAGACATTAGCTGTCCTTGTAACATGTAAAAACCCACTATTACCGCGGCGAGAGCAACCGCAAAACCAATGAGCACAGGGATAATAGCTTCAACACTCATCAGCTTGAATAAGCGTGCTTTTTTCGCACCTAATGCCATACGAATACCAAACTCATAGCGGCGCAGACCTAGGTTGTAGCTCAGTACCCCAAAAATACCGATTGCTGCTAATAATAGAGTAAATAGCGCTAAGGTACTACACAGAACCACGGTCAGTCGGCTCATATACAGTAAATTGTCGTACTCTTGTTGCAGGTCATTAAATTGCCACATGGTTAAGTCGCTGTTCTTTTCTTTTAGCGTATTAAGTATTTGTTTATTAGTCAGCTTAACGCCTTCAGAAGCTTTGATAGTAAACATGTAGCTATACGGTGTTGCTGGCCACCAAATGTGACGACCAAACGACTCATCGTAGTATTTAGGGTGATTAAAATCTTCGGTTACACCCACCACTTCATACATCTTTTCTTCTAAACCTTGGTAGCTCTTGCCGATGATATTTCGATAGTCTTGGCTTGGTAATAAGTTCTCTGCCACGCTAACTGATACCAGTATCTCGTTGGTTTCGCCACGTATAGCTTGTTCGCTAAAGGTGCGGCCAGCGAGAATTTTGGTGTTAACTAACGCAAAGTAATCAGGCCCTACCCACTGACTAGGGAAGAAAATTGAGCTTTTACCGTTTACATCTGTCAGGGTGTTGGCATTTTGTCTTTGCGAAACAGGGCTGTGACCCAGGGCAACATCATCAATGCCTTGGCTATCAAGCAAAACCTGCTTGTATTGCAGCATATGTTCGTAGCGCTCCGCCAATGACATTTGATTATTTGGCTGGAACAGGTTGGCAAAATACAGGTTTTCGGTATCACTGCCGAGTGGGCGGTTAATCGTGCCCATGGCTTTACTCACTACCATCACCGAAAAGCTAACAAGCAGCGCGGCAACAAACATTTGTGAGCCAATTAAAATACGCACTGTACGGCCAGATACCTGCGAAACTCCGCCTTTACCACTGTTCTGCATTTGCGTATTTAGGGTTTTGTAATTTACCAAACGCGCTGTAATTACAGAGAAAATATAAGCAAGAGCAATACAAAGTATGATGGCAACAATGACCAACGTGCTATCAACCGCCAAGCTGTTAACCAGTGGTAATCGTCCTTCTGCCAATACTTTAAATAAACGTATGCCCCATACCGATAAAAACAGCGCAATGCTTACCGATAAGGTCATTAAAATCAGTGATTGTAAAAAGATACTTTTAAATAACGTGCTGCGCTTAGCGCCTAACACCGCCTGCAAGGCGAGGGTTTTATGTTGAGCAAGAGCGCGTGAGAAAAACAAAGTGCTTACATTAAGTACTGCAATAATCAGTAGCCCTACTGCACCGGCTAACATCATTAAGCTTAAGTCATCGTTATTACCCAGCTCAACGTCACGATAAGGAGTTACTTCAGGTTTTACATCGGTGATCCCCCCGTTGTTTAGCCACTCTGATTTAACCGTATCAATTTGCTGTTTTAAATCGACTTTAACTTGATCTATGGTGACCCCAGGCTTTAAAACGGCAATCAGTTTTAGGTTTTTAAAAGTGTTTGTCCACGGGCTTTGCCAATCATCATTGTGAAAGAAACGGCGGTCAGCACTTGATGGAAACCATACTTCAACATCGCTTGCTTTAAACATGTAAGGAGGGCTGAATGAGTCATCAACAACACCGACGATACGGTGAACATAATCGGTTTCACCCGCCATGACTGAGAGTGTTTTACCAATAATGTTCGGGTCGCTGTTGTAATGCTTGCGCCAAAAATTGGCAGATATAACGACCCGATCATCAGGAGTTTCCAGCGTTTCTCCAAGGTCAAAACCTTGTCCCATTAAAAATGGCGTGTTTAATAAGTCAAAATAGTTGCCGCCAACATACAGCACTGGTTCTTTCGGTTCGCCATCTAGGTTTGCAAAGATTTGCTCACCTGCATTGATCATCATACTTTGTTCAAAGCTTTGATTATGCTTAAGCCAATGCACCATCGACTGATAGCTTTGAAAGCCGGTGGCATCGTAGTCATCATAAGTAAGTGATTGCTCAACCACCACCATGCGGCTTTCATCGTACACATCAAGGGGCTTTAAAAAGTAGCTGTTAACAAGGCTAAGCACTACAAACAAGGTGGCAAGTGTTAAAGCAAGCGTTGCGATAACCGCAGTGACAAAGCCCGGTGCATTCATTAATGATGCCCACGCTAAGCTCAGTTGGGCGCGTGTTTTGGTTAATTTCATTACATCACCTCGGCGCTTTCGAGTACTTGCTCAGCAGTGTCGCTGCTAGGTGCTTGGCGAGCTTCTGAGTAGGAAACAATTTCACCATCTAGCAATTTAAGTTGCGTTTTAGCACGTCCGGCATAACGTAAGTCATGGGTTACCATACAAATGGTGGTGCCTTTTTTATTCAGCTCATCAAGCAAGTCCATGACGGCATCACCATTTTTTGAATCTAAGTTACCAGTTGGCTCATCCACCAATAAAATGCTTGGCTTGCCAGCCAGTGCGCGGGCAATAGCAATACGCTGTTGCTGACCACCAGATAATTGATTTGGTTTGTGCTGAGAGCGGTGGCCCATTTCAACTTCATCAAGGGCCTGTTTTACCGCAAGCTCAATTTCGCTCGGGCTCATGGCTGGCTCTCGATAAGTGAGCGGCAGTGCTACGTTGTCAAACACCGATAATTCATCAATTAGGTTAAACGACTGAAATATAAAACCAATGTGAAGGTTTCTAAGTTCAGCTTGCTGATCCATATCAAGGGTTTTTGTGTCGACTTCTTTAATGAAATAGTCGCCAGCAGTTGGGCTATCGAGTAAGCCTAATAATGACAGCAGCGTCGATTTACCACAGCCAGATGGGCCGCTAATGCAGATATAGTCACCTTGGTTAATATTCAGGCTGATGTCTTTTAATGCATAGGTTTCAACATTTTGGCCGCGATAAACTTTGGCGATTTTGTTTAATGAGATAAGCGTATTGGTTTTCATAAACTGTCCTGTTCGATTTTTATTGTTGCCAAATGCTGCCATTTAGAAAGGTCTGAAATGATCAGCTGTTCGCCCACGGTGGCACCGCTCAAAAGTTGAATTTGATTGTCACTGAGTGTACCAAATTCGATATTGGTTGGCGTTGCTAACTGGGTGTTTGGATTAAGTTTAAATAGCGTGGCTTCGCTATTTGCTTGTGCTTTTTGCGGCACGTTAATGGTTAACGCATTGGGAATAATGTTGCTAACCACATAGCCTTCAATGCTTAAATCGGGTCGAGCATTAGCAGGCAGTGTGCCTTGTAAATCAAGTTCGATAATAACTCGACCATCGGTAACGATAGGGTCAATTCGGGTGACTTTGGCATCAACTTCACTGTGGTCTGCTTGGCTAAAGGTGTTTACTTTCGCTGCCATATTGAGTGCCACTTTTTCGGCATCTGCTTGCTTAACGCTTAGCTCTGCTTTGAGTGCTTTGTTTGATCCAACCACCGCAAGGCGGGTACCGGGCACGAGATTTTGGCCAAGTTCAACATTCAACTCTTGCAGCATGCCATCGATACCTGCCGTTATTTGCAGCTGATCAAAAGCCTGTTGCTCAACTTGATAATTAAGCTCAAATTGGCTTAATAGTTCTTGCTGTATTTTGCTACGTTGTAAGTGCATTTCTTTAAGCTGTGCAAGGCGTTGCTGCTCGATACTTACGCGCTCTGTAAGCTGTGCAACGTTTAGCATGCTTCGTTTGTAATCGAGGCTTGAAACAATCCCTTGCTCGATCAGTTTGCTTTCAGCATCGACTCTAAGCTCTGCACTTTGCAGCTCACTTTTTAATATGGCGAGATTTGCTTGGCGCTCAAGTAGCTCACTTTGTTGGTTAATTCTTTGCTCATTAACACTGGCTTTTTGGCGAGCAAGTTCTAACCGAGCGACCGATAAACGCTGCGCTTGCTGTGGGTTGACGAGGCTTAAAATCACAGTGTCTTTTTTAACGATAGTGCCGGGGTAAACATGGATAGCTTCGACCATTGCGGTGTCGGTATTGGTTAAATAACGTTGATACTTTGGCTTTAAACGACCAAAGCCACGTATTTTTACCACAAAATCGACTTGTTCTACGGTTGCAATTTGCAGTTGGCTTGCAGCAACTACAGTGGGTGTAGCCCATTGATAAACCATTAAAGCGCCAAGAGCCGACACGCCAATGGCTGCAGCCATAAGCCATTTTTTAGCTTTTGATTGCTGAGGTTTGCGTTTTAGTGTGCTGTCTAAGTCCATGATACTGATAAATTTAAATAATCATGGAATAGCTAAGGCGAATTTTGTGCCAAAAACTAAGGTGTTGAAAAGTAATGGCTTTTTGTTTTTTGGAACGTGAGCTTTTCCCACTACTGGGAAAGCGAGTTTTAAAACTGGGAGTGAATGCTTAAATTAGCTTTCTTCGATTTTGCCAACTTGCGAAAGCTGATTAAACAAAATGCCTGCTTGGGTGCGGTTATAAACATTGAGTTTGCGTAAAATCGCTGACACATGTTGTTTGATTGTGGTTTCTTGAATCGACATTTCAAAGGCGATTTGTTTATTCAATAAACCGTCGGCAATCATCGCTAGTACGCGGTATTGCTGTGGGGTTAGTTTTTCGAGGTTACGAGCAAATTCGCTTTGTTCGTCGTTGATCACCACATCGGTTAAATCTACTTCAGGTGGTAACCAAGTGTCGCCGTTGAGTACATGGCTAATTGCTTCACTGATGACATCTAAAGAAGATGACTTTGGAATATAGCCTGCAGCGCCAAGGCTCATCGCTTGTTTGATTATGGCGGGTGTCTCATTGGCAGAGACCATAATCACTAAGATATCAGGGTAATGGTTACGCAGTTGCGAAAGGGCTTGTAGGCCATTTGCACCTGGGATCGTAAGGTCTAAAAATATTAGTTCAATCTCAGGGTGAGCGCTTAACAGTGCAAACAAACCATCAATGTCACTGGTTTCTTTAATATGTTCTTCTGGCACTGATGTCGCGGCAGCTTGACGCAGCGCACTTCTAAATAACGGGTGATCATCGGCGATTATGGTGTTCACAGCTAAAGACATTCCCTCGATTCTCCAATGCGTTATGTTATAAGTGATTTTGCGCTTTGAAACAAGGTTTGCCTGAGGGGAAGTTTCAGACAAACCTTTCTCACACAAGGATTTAGATTCTATTTTAGAAACGGTAACCAACAGTGAAGGCTACAGTGCGAGGGTCGCCGTAGTAACCAATCAGGGTATTATCACCACCTAAACCTGGGGTGTATTTGCTGATATCAGTTGGGTCTGTTGGATCAGGTGCCACGAATTGGTAGCCACCAATCATGTACTCTTCATCCGTTAAGTTTTTACCGTAAAGACCTGCAGTCCAGTGACCATCTGTGCTGTACCAAGTGATACCCATATTAAAGATACCGTAAGCATCTTGCGTTAATAGGCTATCTTCTTCGAATAGCGCGTAGTCGCCTCTGTGGTAGTAGTTACCATTGACAACAAAGTCACCCATTTCTGTGTACATACGGTACGTTGCACCCAGGTTAAAGGTTAAATCAGGTGTGTTTGATACCGTAAAGCGATCTGATTTATCGAATGCTTCACCGGTTTCTGGGTCGTAATCAATTACGTTATCGAAGTTACTATCGATGTAACCTACTGATGCATCAAAGCTGAGTGACTCTGTTGCAACATAGTTTAGTTCAAGCTCAATACCATCTGATGTTGACTCACCAATGTTACCCAAGCGTTGATTTAGATCTGCTGCGCTATCGCCCGGTAATACAGAAATGTATTGACGGTCTTTATGGTCAAGGGTGAATAAAGTGACGTTTGCACGTAAGTTGTTGTTCCACTCACTCTTCATACCGATTTCGAATGAATCAACGATTTCTGGTTTTGCTGCTGGCTCTGCAGTGGTTGCACGTGGGTTGAAAGTACCTGACTTAAAGCCTTGCGCGTAACTAGCAAAGAACATGATGTCACGATTGTACTGGTATTCAACACCTGCACGTGGTGTGAAGCGTGACCATTCTTCTTCATCATCGAGTACTGTTGGAACCAGTTGACCTTCTGGGCGAGTGTAACCTGGTACCCAACCTGATTCTGGATAAACAATGTCAAAGATTAGGCCATTGTTAACCTGTGCTTCTTTTTTGTCTTTGGTGTAACGCGCGCCGAGTGTCATTGACCATTTATCGGTTAAATCAATTGAGCTTTGGATATACGCTGCTTTACTGTTTGAGTTACTACAGCCGCTTACTTCACGAGTCAGACCCGGGGCACCTAAGCTTTGACCTAAGATACCTAAAATAGCCTCAAATTGACCGCAAGATTCACCATCATAGTAGTAAAGGCCCGAAACCAATTTGTAGTTATCGCCTTGATGATTTAGCTGTAACTCATGAGTGGTTTGTTCATCATCGTAAATAGCAGGTACATCGAAAATTTGAATTGACGTGTTATCAAAGTCGATATTAGTCGGTGAGTAGCTCTCACGGCTTGAACCAATATATTTAATGCTAGTACGGTCAGTCATATCCCAACGAGCAGTTAGGCTATAGCCTTCTAGTTCAACTTTATTCCATGTTGGTAAGCTGGTGTAAGAGTCATACACGCTGTCTGGAACTGGTGCATCAGTAAGAATACTTGGTAGTAAACGGTAACCACCTTTTGCGTTTGATTTGTCTTCTGTTTTATCCCACGCGAAACGGAAGAATAAGTCGTCAGTCGGAGTGTATTCGAGTGTAACGCGTGCTGCTGTTACGTCTTTGTTGTAGTTTTCGCGGTCTTGGTTATCAAGAGCCGATGTTAAAAACTCGCCAAAGCCATCACGGTTAAGCGTCGCAAAACCAAAGCCAACGTAAAGTTTTTCGTCAACAATCGGTAATTGGCCAGTGATTTTTAAATCTTTCTGGTTATAGCTACCTACAGTGCCTTGAATATTTAAGGTAGCATCACCGCTCATTTCTTTGGTGACGTATTTAATCGCACCACCTATGGTATTTTTACCGTAAAGCGTCCCTTGTGGACCACGTAATACTTCGATTTGTTGCACATCAAGAAGGTCAAGCACGGCACCTTGAGGGCGAGCAAGGTAGACATCATCAATATAAATACCTACGCCTGGCTCATAGCCCCAAAGTGGATCTTGTTGACCTACACCACGAATAAACGCGGTAATTGTAGAGTTAGTGCCACGGCTTGCTTGCAGGGTGGTATTTGGCGAGAACTGCTGAACTTCGGTCATAACGACGATGCCATTTTCTGCCAGTTCTTCAGCACCCACTGAGGTTACAGCAACAGGAACTTCTTGCAGGTTTTCAACAGTTTTACGTGCTGTTACCTGAATACGTTCAAGTTCACCTTTTTTTGCTGCAGGTTCGGCTTGTTCTGCCGCTTGAGCACTGACACCTGCCAAAGCAAGTGATACAGCCAGAGTAAGTGGCGCGACTTTTGGGTTAAGCTTTATCATGTTGTATTCCTTGTTATTGTTGTCATTAGTCTTATGGCCACTCACATTGATGTTGCCGAAGACTTAATAAGATTTGCCCGTGTCACCTGTCAGTTAATGTAGAAGATAGTTGCAAAAATTGAATTAGTACCATAGTGCTATACCCGCCGCAGCCCTTTATTTATCAAGCAATTAAGCTATTTTTAAAGCAGATAGTACCTTAGTGTTATGTATTTTTTGAACGCTTAGGGTAAGACTGAAAGCATTATTCCGATGTCACCTCATCTGTGTAATAACAATAATTATAGGAATGTCTATGCTGAGCATGATAGGACTGTTAGGCGGTTTAATACTGCTGATCATTTTAACGCTGCGTGGGGTAAATTTATTTATCGCTGCGCCAATCTGTGCACTGTTAGTTGCACTTAGTAGTGGCATGGCCATTTTCCCTGTATCGGCAGATACAAACTTTATTAACGCCTATATGGATGGCTTTGCAGGCTTCTTAAGCGCATGGTTCTTTATGTTCTTACTGGGTTCTTTATTCGGTAAGTTCATGGAAGACACCGGTGCTGCTGACAGTGTTGCGAGCTACATTGTGGGTAAACTAGGTATGAAGCACGCCGTTCTTGCGGTTGTGATTGCCTGTGCAGTTTTAACCTACGGTGGCGTGAGCGTCTTTATTGTTGCGTTTTCTGTCTACCCAATGGCATTAAGTCTGTTTAAAGATGCAAACTTACCGCGCCGCTTTATTCCAGCAACGCTGGCATTTGGTTCGGTGACCTTTACCATGACTTCGGCAGGCTCGCCAGAAATTCAAAACTGGATCCCGGTTAAGCACCTTGGTACGTCACCCTATGCGGCTTGGGAAGTGAGCTTAGTGGTGGCTATATTCATGGCGACAGCAGGTTACTTTTGGTTAAACAAGATGATCAAAAAGGCCGTTGCTAACGGCGAGACCTTTGAAGCGCGTGATGATGACCCTGTCATTATTGAGCGTCGTCGTCCGCATCCAATTACGGGTGTGATCCCGCTGATCGTGGTGCTACTTTTATCATTTACGCTACATGATGTACTACAGCAAACCGCGCTTATTGTTGCCTTACTTGGTGGTGTACTGAGTATTGTGATTATTAACTTCAAGCATTTTCACGATATGGGTAACGCGATTAATGTTGGTACAACTGGCGCTTTAGTGGCAATCGGTAATACCGCTGCTGTGGTTGGCTTTGGCGCTGTGGCGAAAGTATCACCAGCATTTACCGCCGCTGTCGATGTGATGACCCATATGCCGGGGAATGAGTTGGTTGGTGCTGCGGTTGCGGTCAGTGTAATTGCTGGTTTAACTGGTTCGGCTTCTGGCGGGCAAGCTATTGCATTACCGCTTGTCGCACCGGGTTATTTAGACATGGGTGTAAACCCTGAACAACTGCACCGAGTAGTGGCAATTAGCTCTGGAGCCCTAGATACCTTGCCGCATAATGGTTATGTGGTCACAACAATACGCGCTATCTGTAAAGAAACGCATCAACGAGCGTATTGGTCAATGGCAGCGCTCACTGCGGTTATTCCGCTTATCGGTGTCGCCTTGGCACTTGGACTCTTTATTATCTTTTAAGGAACAGCAATGAAAACCAAATTAATAATTTTGCTATGGCTGGTTGTATTTAGTAGCACTGCGTTTGGCGCTGCCAACAAAGCCGACACCATGCTGGTGGAAAAACAGCATTTTACGACAAAAGATTTTACCACTGTGTCTGGTGTGACTTTAGAGCAAGTGGACATTGGCTGGGAAAGTTACGGAAAACTAAACGCCAATAAAGATAACGTGATTTTAATCACTCATTATTTCTCTGGTACTTCTCATGCCGCAGGTAAATATAAAGCGGATGATGCCCTACCGGGTTATTGGGATGCGATTATCGGCCCAGGTAAAGCTATCGATACGAATAAATATTATGTGATTAGCTCAGATACCCTAGTGAATGCCAACTGGCATGATGAAAATGTAATTACGACAGGCCCTGCATCAACTAATCCAAAAACAGGCAAACCTTATGGGTTAGATTTCCCTGTGGTTACGATTACTGACTTTGTGAATGTGCAAAAGCGCTTACTCGACAGCTTAGGTATCACTAAATTACATGCTGTGATGGGCGCATCAATGGGATCGTTTCAAGCACTTGAGTGGGCAACACGTTATCCAGATAAAGTAGAGCGTTTAATTCATGTGATTGGCGCTGCAACTATGGATGCATGGACAGTCGCGGCACTTGAAAAATGGGCGTTACCAATTCGTTTAGATAAAAACTGGCAGCAAGGTAATTACTACGGTAAAGAGCGCCCGTTAGATGGCTTAGCAGCAACCATGCTTAATATTACACAAGATGCGATGCATCCAATTATTTATAACGCGAGCTTCCCTGACTTTAATGTATTGGATGAAGGTGCGTTAAAAGATATTCGTACCTTGCCTAAGTTAAACCAAGTACTCGCTCAGCGCGCAATGGCACGAGCGAAAACGCAAGATGCCAACCATGTACTTTATTTGGTCCGGGCATCACAACTATTTACCGCTGGCATGCAAAGTGATTTAACAACGGCGCTTAAAAATGTCTCTGCCAAAACATTATTACTACCCGCAACGAACGACTTACTGCTTCGCCCTGAAAACATGCGTACAGTGTTTGACACCATGAAAGCGGCAGGTAAAGACGTTGAGATTTCAGAAATTGAAGGGGGTTGGGGACACCTTGATGGCATTTTCTCAATCGCCACGAAAGCGCAGCTTATCAGTGAGTTTTTAGAGGAGTAGCCCGATGAACAAAACAGTTTTAATTACTGGTGCAGCCAGTGGTATTGGTCTATATGTTGCCCAGCAACTGGCGATGCAAGGTCACACTATTATTGTGACTGATTTAAATCAGCAAGCAGCACAGCAAGCGGCAGCAGGCATTGTTGAGCAAGGTGGTAGCGCCGAAGGGTATGCACTTAATGTGGCAGACAGTGATGCAATAGAGCAGTTTTTTACTGAGCTTAATCAGCCAATTGATGTACTTATTAATAATGCAGGTATTCAGCACGTTGCGAAGCTTGAAGATTTTCCGGCTGATAAGTGGCAGTTCTTACAGCAAGTTATGCTCGTTGGCCCGGCGATGATGACCAAGGCAGTACTCCCTCGCATGCGTGAGCAAGATTTTGGTCGTATCATTAATATTGGCTCAATTCATGCGATGGTGGCGTCTAAATATAAGTCGGCTTATATCGCTGCAAAACATGGCTTAATCGGCTTTGCTAAAACCATGGCGCTCGAAACGGGTGATGCCAACATCACGATTAATACTGTGTGCCCAGCCTATGTAAAAACACCGCTTGTGGAGCAACAAATTGCCTCGCAAGCCAAAGAGCATGGCATTTCAGAGCAACAAGTGATCGACACAATTATGTTAGCACCGATGCCGAAAAAAGCATTTATCGGCTTAGATGAGATCCTGCATACCGTTAGCTTTTTAATGGCCGATGCAGCACGCAATATTACCGCCCAAGCAATTGCCATTGATGGCGGTTGGACTGCACAGTAGGAGGAGCCAATGGCAGGTTTTGATAAAGTAGTTACAAGTTACAGCGAAGCGATGGCTGGTCTTGAAGATGGCATGACAGTGATAGCCGGTGGTTTTGGCTTATGCGGTATTCCTGAAGGACTTATTGCGCAAATTAAACGTCAAGGCACCCGTGATTTAACCGTGGTATCGAATAACTGTGGTGTTGATGGTTTTGGTTTAGGAGTGCTACTTGAAGACAAGCAAATCAGCAAGATGGTTGCCTCTTACGTTGGTGAAAACGCGCTATTTGAGCAGCAACTATTAAATGGTGAACTTGAAGTTGAGCTCACACCGCAAGGCACTTTAGCTGAAAAAATGCGTGCTGGTGGTGCGGGTATTCCTGCATTTTATACCGCAACGGGTGTCGGTACACCGGTGGCTGACGGTAAAGAAACCCGCAATATTAATGGTCGCGATTATTTATTAGAGCCAAGCATTACTGGCGACTTTGCGATAGTTAAAGCGTGGAAAGCAGATCGCTACGGTAACTGTATTTATCGTCATACGGCGATGAACTTTAATCCGATGGCAGCAACCGCAGGCAAAATTACGGTTCTTGAAGTTGAAAAAATTGTTGAGCCAGGGGAGCTAGAGCCAAGCCAAATTCACACGCCGGGTATCTATATTGACCGAGTGATTAAAGGTGAATTTGAAAAACGCATCGAGAAAGTTACCACTAAGCAAGAGAATCAATAAGGAGCACGCTGATGGCATTATCACGAGAACAAATCGCTAAACGCGTGGCGATGGAACTACAGGATGGTTACTACGTTAACCTAGGCATAGGTATTCCAACCTTGGTCGCTAATTATGTCCCTGATGGCATCGAAGTGATGCTGCAATCAGAAAATGGTTTACTCGGTATGGGGCCATACCCAAGTGCAGACCAAGTTGATGCCGATATGATCAACGCAGGTAAAGAAACGGTCACCGCTGCAACGGGGGCGGCTATATTTAGCTCCGCAGAAAGCTTTGCCATGATCCGCGGCGGCCACGTTGATTTAACCGTGCTGGGCGCGTTTGAAGTAGATCAAAACGGCAACATAGCCAGTTGGATGATCCCGAAAAAGTTGGTTAAAGGGATGGGCGGTGCGATGGATTTAGTGGCTGGTGCTAAAAACATTATTTGTACTATGACCCATGCCAACAAGCATGGTGAATCAAAACTGCTGACCGAATGTAGTTTGCCGTTAACGGGCGTTGGTTGTATCAATAAAGTGATCACCGATTTGGCACTTTTAGAAATTAAAGACGGTGCATTTCATTTATTAGAGCGTGCTCCAGGTGTCTCGGTTGATGAGATTATTGCTAAGACACAGGGCAAACTTATTGTCTCTGGTGACGTTCCTGAGATGACTTTTAGCTAGTTTTGCGACTTTTAAGCAGCTAATTTGCCTAGATTTTATACTAACCCCCAGTAATGTGCTTTTTGTTCATGAGTTTTATGAACAAAAAGCCATTTATCACCATCAATGCAACTTACCCCCTAAACATTTCGTTAATCTATCGTTAACACTATGCTCCAAACCAGATCGCCATTTGCAGTAGGCCGATCAACGACAACAAATAATTATAATCTGGTGTGGAGTAATTCATGAAAGCAAGTAACACACAGCTCGCTTTAGCCGTTGCAGCGGCGTTAGCAAGTACATCAGCATTCGCACAAAGCGACACTGAACAACTACAGCAACAACTCGATGCACTTCAAAAAGAAGTGGATTCATTAAAAACATCTAGCGGCTTCAACCTAGAATTTGGTGGCCGCGTGCAACTTGATTACAACTATTTCGACGGTGCTTACAATGCCGACAATGATGGCGCTGGAGGCAGCGACTTCTTCCCGCGTCGTATCCGTACTTATGTTGAAAGTGAACATGGTAACTGGGATCACAAATTACTACTCGAATTTTCTGAAGGCACGGCTGAAATCGTGTTAGCGCGTGTACGTTATGCATTCGACAACGGCTTAAAAGTAAAAGCCGGTAAAATTCGTGAAGACATGTCGCTCAATGCGCTAACCAGTTCTAAACACATTAATACCATTGAGCGTAGCACCCTTGCTAACACCTTCTCGCCTTTCTTCCGCTGGGGTATCTCGGCTTATCAATACTTTAAAGATTCAGGCTTGCGTTACGCCGTGGGTGTTTACAAAAACGATGCATTTGGTGCCTCAGGCCATGACGAAGATGACAAACTGACATTGGCTGTAACAGGTCGCTTAACTTGGTCTAGTGCAGCGCCGGGTGATGTGATTCATTTAGGTGCTTGGCACTCTTATCGTGATATGGGCGACAATGATTTAAGCGCTCGTTTTGCCCGTGGTGAAGTGCGTGAAACCAATGTTCGCTTAGTGGATTACGCAGTCGGTGGTGAAACCGCAGCGCTAAATAGCATGTCACAAAGCGGTCTTGAATTTGCCTACCAAGCAAATGCATTCACTCTAGAGGCTGAATATGCCAGCCGCTACCTCGATACGGTAGATAGTAGTAACGAACTTGATGGTGAGCGTTTTGATGGCTTTCATGTCTCGGCAAGTTACTTCTTAGGCGGTGAGCAGCGCCGTTACAAAGCAGGCTCTGCATTATTTGTACAACCAAAAGGGATTAAAGATGCATGGGAGCTGGTTGCACGTGTGTCACAAATGAATGCTAGCAGCAAACAGCAAGGTACCGACGTAACCACTTATACATTAGGCACATCATATTACCTAAGCAGCGATATCAAATTTATGGGCAACCTGATTTACAGCGATGTTGATGGTGCCGGTGCTTCTACGCTGGTAGGTGATGAAGATTCAGGTATGGGCATCAGTGCTCGTATGCAGTACTTATTTTAGGAGTCGTGCATTATGACTATGTTTAAATCATTAAAAAGATCTGTTTTAGCAGCTTCATTATTAGTAGCCAGCCCACTGGCATTAGCAAACTTACACTTTTTGGTACCGGGTGGCCCAGGCGGCGGTTGGGATACCACAGCACGTGGTGTCGGTGAAGCAATGGTAAAAGCGGGCATTGAAGATAATGCATCGTTTCAGAATATGTCGGGCGGCGGCGGTGGCCGTGCAATTGCTTACTTGATTGAGTCGGGCACTAAAAAAGGCGATATGTTGATGGTTAACTCAACGCCTATCGTACTGCGCGCATTATCAGGCAAAATTCCTTACAGCTATCGCGATTTAACACCAGTTGCCAGCATGATTGCTGATTATGGTGCATTTGTGGTGCGTAATGACTCGCCATTTAAAACATGGCAAGACGTTATTGATGCAATGAAAAAAGACCCAGGCTCTGTAAAAGTAGCAGGTGGTTCTGCGCGCGGCAGCATGGATCACTTAGTGGCTGCACAAGCAGTTAAAGCGGCGGGTCTTGATGGTCGTCGATTACGTTACATTCCTTACGATGCCGGTGGTAAAGCGAAAGCAGGTTTATTGTCGGGCGAGGTCAACTTACTTTCAACAGGCTTAAGTGAAGCTCTCGAAGTCGCTAATGGTGGCCAGGCACGTATTTTAGCGGTGACTTCTGCAGATAAATTGCCAGATTACCCAGCAATTCCAACCTTAAAGTCGCTAGGTTACGACATGGAGTTCGTAAACTGGCGCGGCTTTTTTGCAACCCCAGATTTACCAGCAGACAAACTAGCCGAGTACACAGAAAAGCTACGTAAGTTGCAACAAACCCCTGAATGGGAAGCGGTTCGTGCCCGTAATGGTTGGCTAAATCTATTTCAAGAAAAAGAAGCGTTTATTAAATCGCTTGAGCAGCAAGAAGCGCAATTACGCGTTGTAATGAAAGAACTTGGTTTTATCCGAGGCTAAGGTTAGACGATGTTAAACCGTGAACTAATTGGACCAAGTTTATTCTTGGTCCTCTTTACCCTCTACGCCCTTGTGGCTTGGCAAATTCCACTTATGCCATTTGAAGAGTACGAAAGCGTTACTTCTGCAACCTTACCAAAAGTGTATGCGGTATTCGGTATCGTGGTGTGTGTACTATCGATTGGTGCCAACTTATTAAAGCAAGCACCTGCAGAAAAAGCAGAGCTACTCAGTAAGGGCAACTTACTACGTACCTTTGCACTGTTGGTGTTGATGGTTGCTTATAGCGCCATGCTTGAACCGTTCGGCTTTTTAATTGCCACCAGTGCATTTTTAATTACGGGCTTTTTTATCATGGGCGAACGCCGTAAGGCAGTGTTGTTGTTTGCTTCTGTGCCTGTGGCCGTGGTTTTTTGGTTTTTAATGACACAAGTACTGGGCATTTACTTAGTACCTGGCAATCTGTGGAGTTAAGTTATGCTTGATGGAATTATGTTAGGTTTGTCGACCGTACTCGACTGGAACAACTTGTTATATGTGATCGTAGGCTGCTTTGTTGGCACGTTCATAGGTATGCTACCGGGTCTTGGTCCAATTACTGCAATTGCGTTGATGATCCCGATCACTTACAGCATCGGTGCTGATTCGGGCATGATTTTAATGGCCGGTGTTTACTACGGGGCTATATTCGGTGGCTCTACTTCTTCTATTTTGATTAATGCGCCGGGTGTGGCGGGGACGGTAGCATCATCGTTTGATGGTTATCCGCTAGCAAAACAAGGTAAGGCAGGTAAAGCCCTTGCGATTGCAGCTTATTCATCCTTTATAGGTGGGACCATTGGCGCCATTTTATTGATGGTGGCTGCGCCATTATTAGCGAAAGTGTCATTAAGTTTCCAATCGCCTGATTATGTTGTACTGATGTTTTTAGGCTTAACGGCGATTGCTGCGTTCTCTAATAAAGGGCAATTTTTAAAAGCCATGATGATGACGGTATTTGGTTTAATGCTGGCAACGGTAGGTATTGATCCCTCTTCAGGTACCGAGCGCTTTACTTTTGGCCAAGCTGATTTATTAGATGGTATTAGCTTTTTATTAGTAGCAATGGCAACGTTTGCGTTGGCTGAGGCACTGATTAATGTGGCGCGCCCAGAAGCTGAGCCAGATAAAAAAATTGACGATCCTGATACGCCAAAAATTGGTTCAACAAAACTGACTAAAGAAGAAGTCAAAGATATGGCTCCTGTGGTTGGCCGCTCATCTTTACTTGGCTTTATAGTCGGTGTTTTACCGGGCGCAGGGGCAACCATTGCCAGCTTTATGGCCTACGCTACTGAGCGTAACCTTGCTCCAAAAGCGCTGAAAGATAAATTTGGTAAGGGTTCGATGCGTGGCTTAGCGGCACCTGAGTCGGCTAATAATGCAGCTTGTACTGGCTCATTTGTACCACTACTGACTTTAGGTATTCCAGGCTCTGGTACAACAGCTATTATGCTAGGTGCATTAATTGCCTACGGTATTCAGCCGGGCCCTATGTTAATGCAAGAAAACCCAAGCGTGTTTTGGGCTGTCATTGTCAGTATGTACTTTGGCAATATTGTACTGCTGATTTTGAATCTGCCGTTGATCCCATATTTCGCTAAAGTGTTGGCAATGCCTAAATCTGTGCTGACCGTGATGATTTTATTCTTCAGCTTAATTGGTGTGTATTTAGTGTCATTTAACACCTTTGATTTATTTATGATGGTGGGCTTTGCGCTGGTGGCCTTGGTGCTTCGCTTGTTAGCTTTCCCTATGGCGCCTTTATTACTTGGCTTTATCCTCGGTGATATGATTGAGCGAAACTTCCGCCGTGCCATGATGATTTCAGATGGTTCACTAAGCTTTTTATGGGACCGCCCATTAACACTAAGTATTTTTGTGATTTCGATCTTAGTGTTGTTGTTCCCACTGAAAGACTATATTGTCCAACGTCGTAAAGAAAAAGCAGCTACGCAAGCAGAGCAACATGCGTAGAACAAGGCACTGATATGAGATACACCAATAAGCTAAATCCATTTCAGCATGTGGTTAAAAAACCCAAGCGCTTAGAAACGCGACTCATTATTTGGGTTACCGGTCTATGTGTTTTACAGGCTGTATTGTTTGGCGCATTGGTGTATCAGATCACCGCAGAAAGCTTACATAACCACATGGGTGATAAAGCGCTTGCGCTCGCAACCAGTATTGCCTCACGGGATGACGTGCAAAATGCATTGCAAACCAAGCAAGGGCTTGATGAGTTAAATACGCAAATAGAGCATATTCGTGAACTCACCGCAGCCAGCTTTATCGTGATTGGCGATAAGAATACCCGTCGCATTGTTCACCCAGACCCCGACAAGCTCGGTAAGCCGATGGTGGGTGGTGATAGTAAAGCGGCGCTGCGTGGTGAGCGGTATGTGTCGATTGCTAAAGGGAGTTTGGGCGAATCTATCCGTGGCAAAGTCCCTGTGCTCTCAGAGCGAGGCGAAGTCATCGGCTTGGTATCGGTTGGCTTTTTAGTGCAATCAATTGAACCGCTTATTCGTGCTCGCAGTGCAGAAATCATGCTTTGGGGTTTGTTGTTAGTCGGTTTAAGTATTTTGGCCGCGGTGTATATTGGTCAACGGGTTCGTAATGCTATTTTTGGGTTACAGCCTGACGAAATAGCACGGTTGTTCTCTGAGCAAGATGCTATTTTGAATACTGTTCGTAGCGGCATTATCGCCCTCGATCCTGAAGGTAATGTACGTAACTTAAATCAACGTGCCTGCGAAATCCTCGGTAAACCGACCAGCTGTATTCATCAGCCACTTAAGCTTGCAGATTTGCTTCCTGAACATAGCGAGTTTTTAATGCATAACCAACAGCGTCCGATTGTTGGTTTTGAATTGTTTGCCGCCGATAAACGCATTGTGTTGTCGCGATATGCATTGCAAGTGCAAGGTCAGGCTGATGGCATTTTGCTGAGTATGCGCCCTGCGGATGAACTTGAATATTTATCGCAGCAATTAACCAAAGTGCAGGCCTTTGCTGAGTTATTACGAGTGCAAACGCATGATTACTCGAACAAGCTAAACTTAATTGGTGCGTTAATTCAGATGGGGCAAACGGATCAGGCGATTGAGCTAATTGGTCAAGAAAGTAAAGGCTCGCAAGCGCAGATCCATCATTTGCTCGAAAGGATCCAAGATCCGGTACTAGCAGGTTTATTGGTTGGTAAATACCATAAAGCCCGTGAATTAAACGTGATACTTGAGCTTAATCCAGATAGCTTATTAGGATCGATCACCCGTAAAGATATGCTTGAACGGGTTGTCTCGATACTTGGCAATTTGATTGATAACGCAATTGAAGCTGCTATTCGAGCTAGCGATACACGTACCCCTAAAGTTCGTGTTACGGTTGATGAAACCAGTAAAACATTATTGTTTGATGTTGAAGACAGCGGCTTTGGTTTAGGCGATGACAAGGATGTGATATTCACACCACAATACAGTTCTAAGTCAGGGGCAGAGCATGGTATTGGCCTTTATTTAGTTAAAACCAACTTAGATTCGTGTCGTGGTAGTTTAGAAATAGGTGAGTCTGATCTGATGGGAGCACGTTTAAGTGTCTACATTCCAAAATAATAAAAAATGATCAGCCTATAAATAAAAGGTAAAGAACATGACTTACTCAGTTGTCATTGTTGAAGACGAAGTAGAAGTAGCCCAATTATTGGCGCAATACTTATTACTTCCTCATGGCGTTGCTGGCCAACAAGGGGCGCGGCAAACACTGCGTCAGGGGCAATATCAGGTTGTGGGTATTGCAGGCAATCTTGCCACTGCGAAAGCGCTATTATCGGCGATTAATGCCGATTTAATTTTGCTCGATATTCATTTGCCCGATGGCAATGGTCTTGATTTACTTAATGAATTACGCCGCGAAGAAATGAAAAGCGAAGTAATGCTATTAACCGCAGCAAAAGAAGTAGAAACACTGGAAAAAGCCATGCAACTTGGTGCCTGTGACTTCTTAGTAAAACCATTAATGCTAAATCGTTTAGATCAAGCGTTGGCGCGATTCGAAGCAAGGCAACAATGTTTGTCAGATGCCGATGAAGTAACCCAATCTATGGTCGATACTTTATTTGGATCGCAAGAACAGTTAAAAGCCCCAGTCAGGTTGCCAAAAGGGGTGGATCAGCTTACTTTACAAAAGATCTTAAAAGCTTTTAAAGCGAATATTGGCACGGCTTTTACTGCTCAGCAAATGGGTGATTTAGTCGGCGTAAGCCGCTCAACAGCCCGTCGTTACCTAGAATACTTGCTTGAAGCTGAGCAAGTCAGTGCTGATCAGAGCTATGGAAGTATCGGGCGACCTGAGCGCTGTTATAAAATGACAAGTAGCTAATCGCATCATTTAATAGCCAAATCAGTGCTAAATTAGCGATTTTAGTAGCATAAACTCATTGTTCGGCACGTTAAAAAGTGCCGCTTATCCTGAGCATAGAAAAATTTTATAAAATTGATTGCATTTTAAGCGACTTCGATGGTGATGTTCGCTTTAAGTAATGCTATACTCCCGCCGAATAATTTTTCGACTTTATTAAGAGTAAAATAATGGCAGATTTATCGAAGTACAGAAATATTGGTATTTTCGCCCACGTTGACGCGGGTAAAACTACCACCACTGAGCGTATCCTTAAGCTTACGGGTAAAATTCATAAGACTGGTGAGGTACACGACGGTGAGTCTACTACTGACTTCATGGAACAAGAAGCTGAGCGCGGTATTACAATCCAATCAGCAGCTGTAACTTGTGAGTGGAAAGGCCACCGCTTAAACGTTATCGATACTCCGGGACACGTTGACTTTACAGTAGAAGTATACCGTTCACTTAAAGTACTAGACGGTGGTATCGGTGTATTCTGTGGTTCTGGTGGTGTTGAGCCGCAGTCAGAAACTAACTGGCGTTATGCGAACGAATCAGAAGTTGCACGTGTAATCTTCGTAAACAAATTAGACCGTATGGGTGCTGATTTTTACCGCGTTGTAGGTCAAGTTGAGAAAGTACTAGGTGCTAACCCACTAGTTATGACTTTACCAATCGGTATCGAAGACCAATTCACTGGTGTTGTAGACGTACTTGAGAAAAAAGCATACGTTTGGGACGAGACTGGTCTTCCTGAAAACTACGAAGTACAAGACGTTCCAGCTGACATGGTAGACAAAGTTGACGAATACCATGAGATGCTTGTTGAGTCTGCTGTTGAGCAAGACGAAGACCTAATGATGGCTTACATGGAAGGTGAAGAGCCTTCACTAGAAGACATCAAACGTTGTATCCGTAAAGGTACTCGTGATCTTGCGTTCTTCCCAACATACTGTGGTTCTGCATTCAAAAACAAAGGTATGCAGTTAGTATTAGACGCGGTTGTAGATTACCTACCTTCGCCTACAGAAGTTGACCCACAACCTCTAACTGATCCTGAAACAGGTGAGCCTACTGGTGAAGTAGCAACTGTTTCTGCAGATGAGCCACTTAAAGCGTTAGCGTTCAAAATCATGGACGACCGTTTCGGTGCACTTACGTTCATCCGTATCTACGCTGGTCGCATGAAGAAAGGTGACACAATCCTTAACTCAGCAACTGGTAAAACAGAGCGTATCGGCCGTATGGTTGAGATGCAAGCTGACGAGCGTAACGAACTTACTGAAGCACAAGCGGGTGACATCATCGCTGTTGTTGGTATGAAGAACGTTCAAACTGGTCACACTCTTTGTGATCCTAAGCATGAATGTACACTTGAAGCGATGATCTTCCCTGATCCAGTAATCTCAATCGCTGTTGCTCCTAAAGACAAAGGCGGTAACGAGAAGATGGGTATCGCGATCGGTAAAATGGTTGCAGAAGATCCTTCATTCCAAGTTGAAACTGACGAAGATTCAGGCGAAACCATCCTTAAAGGTATGGGTGAGCTTCACTTAGATATCAAAGTAGATATCCTTAAGCGTACTTACGGCGTAGACCTAGTTGTTGGTCAACCTCAGGTTGCTTACCGTGAAACTATCACGAAAGAAATCGAAGATAGCTACACGCATAAGAAACAATCTGGTGGTTCTGGTCAATTCGGTAAGATCGATTACCGCATCAAGCCAGGCGAGCAAAACTCAGGTTTCACGTTCTCTTCATCAGTTGTTGGTGGTAACGTACCTAAAGAATTCTGGCCTGCAGTTGAGAAAGGCTTCGCATCAATGATGCAAGAAGGTGTTCTAGCTGGCTTCCCAGTATTAGACGTTGAAGTTGAACTTTTCGACGGTGCTTTCCACGCAGTTGACTCATCAGCAATCGCGTTCGAAATCGCTGCTAAAGGCGCTTTCCGTCAGTCTATCCCTAAAGCGGGTGCACAACTTCTTGAGCCAATCATGAAAGTTGATGTATTCACTCCGGAAGACAACGTAGGTGACGTAATCGGTGACCTTAACCGTCGTCGTGGTATGATCAAAGACCAAGAAGCTGGCGCAATGGGCGTTCGCATCAAGGGTGATGTACCACTTTCTGAAATGTTCGGTTACATCGGCCACTTACGTACTATCACTTCTGGTCGTGGTCAGTTCTCTATGGAGTTCTCACACTACGCACCATGTCCTGCAAACGTTGCTGAAACAGTAATCGCTGCAGAAAAAGAGAAAAAAGCTGCTAAGTAATTAGCCTCTTAACTTCTTTTAAAAAAACCCGCACATGCTGCGGGTTTTTTATTACCTAAAAATCGTAAATATATTGTCGTAATTTTTTCGATTACAAAGTAATCATTTCTTTCCTTTGTATGTTAATTAACCATTCAGCTTTGAGTTATTAATGTACCGGTACAGGTATCGCACTTTTAAAGTATTTTCTAAATAGCTAATACGATTTAAGTGCTGCTGCTCTTAAATTGTACGATTTTAATACAAATTTCATTTTCAAGAAATATATAAGGTTATTAGTAAGTTGTAAGCTAATTACTTTGTTCTAGTAAAAAAGTGCTTTTTTGTACCTTGTGTACCTTTTTTAGTCTATGTAAAATGGCGCCCGAATGATTTTTTAATCATTTTGTATTAAACGTCTGCTTATTAAATATTACAACTATAGAAATATACTCATGAAAACGATTAAGTTAAGTCCTAATTGGACTCTACAGGGAAGCAAGATAGCACTGGCTATTCTTGTTGCATTAAGCGTTACTTTGCTAGGAGCATCAATTTTGATGCTATTGTTGCCTGTTCTGCTATTTATTACTCTATTAAATTTTTTAGAATTGCGCTTCTTACACTGTTACAAGGCGGGGATTTGTTATTCGCGAGGATTAGGTAAGCGTTACATCAACGCTGAAGATATTGTCACTGTTGAATTTAACCCAATGGCATTCATCACAGTATTTAAAATTACCTTAGCGAATGGTAAAACACACCAGTTTATGAACTGGCAGATTGATGAGCAGCAACAGATTGACATTGCTAAGCTCTATAAGTCAAAAGCAGGTTGTGCCATAAAGCCTAATCTGCAATGTAAAGCCTAATACTAGCAAGCCTCAATAATGCTAAATTAAGTGAACTGAAATAAAAAGGCCGCGAAATGCGGCCTTATTTATATATAGCGTCGTTTATTTTTTCATACGACGACGAAGTGCAAACGGTAAAGCAAGTAAGCTTAACCAAGCAAATGAACCAGAATCATCATCTTTTGACTCTTCTTCTGTTTCTTCTTCAACTTCTTCAGCTACATCTTCTACTTCATCATCAGCTTCATCGTTTGTGATGTTGATGTATAGCAGTTGTGCTTCTGATAGATTACCAGCGCTATCTTCTGCACGGATCATCAGCGTAAGCTTGTCTTCTTCTTCGAAGTCTAGCTCTTTAGCCACTGTGATTTCACCTGCAGCACTGATTGCAATTGCATCAGCATGCTCACCTTCAATGCTAAAGCTTACTACTGGGGTGTAATCAGCATCACCATCAGAGAAAACTAGTTGGCCAATCACAGCGCCAATTTCACTATTTTCTACGATTTCGAATGATTGACTCGCTTCGATTACTGGTGCCTGCTCTGCAGGAATAGGCTCTGCAGATTGAATATCAACAATTACTGGGTCGTGATCAGATGCGCGGTATGCATTGTCAGCGTATAGGCTAGCTTGTTGTGTCGATGACTTATACTCAAGGTTGTAGTCTAGGCTAATTGGCTCATCGGCATTGATATGCCAATCCGTAGCAGCAACAACTTTAGCTAGCATAGATTCAGAGACTAGTGCGTGGTCAAGGCTACCAATGCGGCCAGAGAAGCTATAAGAGTAACCTAATGTGTCGCCATCTAGTTCAGCAACCGCACTCTTCAGACCTTTATCTGCAAATGCACGAATAGGATCTTCCATCGCATAAGAGTTCATATCACCGACTAGGATGATATCTTCATCTTCAACTTCAGTTGGGTAAGTTGCTAACCAATCAGCATATGCATTTGCACCCGCAACACGGATTTCATTCCAACATGCTTGACCATCGCCTAAGTCAGCATTATTACCTTCAGCGCTACCACAGCCGCCTTTAGATTTTAGGTGGGCAACGGCAACAGTGAAGATTTCTTCGCTTTCAAGAGATTGGAAGCTTTGTGCAATTGGCGGGCGATTACTGTAATCGAAAGGTTCTACTGTAGTATGAGCAGCCTTACCAACTTCAGATACTTTATTTGAGCGATAAATCAGTGCTGTAGTGATTGCATCAGTACCAATTTGGTCAACACCGAAATCAACAAATGCGTAGGTATTTTCTGCATCTTCATCATTAAGTGCAGATACTAGGCTAGCAATAGCGCTATTTTCACCGAAACCGTCATTTTCGATTTCCATTAAGCCAATAACATCAGCGTTAATAGCTGTAATTGCACTAACTAATTTAGCTTCTTGGCGAATCAGCTCTTCTTCGCTATCTGCACCACGGCTAGTAGGGAAGCCTGCGCCTTGGCCATCACCATTGAAATAGTTTAAGACGTTGAAGCTTGCTACACGTAGGTCTGCATCTTCGTTAAGCTCTGGTGCATCTGTACGAGGGTTAGTCGCAGTGAACTCAGGTTGTACTGTAGGGTGAATACGGTAACGGTTGAAGCTGTAACCCATTACACCAGTAATCGTATTAACAGTATCGCCTAAACGTAACGTGTTATAGGCATCAAGGCCGGTACCTGGGTAGGCAATAGGATCAAGGTTTTGCTTTGTTGAACCATCGTCGATTAAGATTTGTTTTTTTAGGTTTTCAGCTTCAACAGCATTTGCTGCATCACCTGGTAGCGCAACTTGAGTACCTTGGTATAAACGCTCAGTACCTAAGTCAACTTCACCATAGCGACCAAGACCGTAGTTGTTATTAACGACTAAAGGTTGATCTATAGTTACTAACATACCTTCGTAAGCTTCAAGGTCTGCCACGTCAGTAACTGGTAAAGAAATAGCGGTTGCGTCAGTAGATAAACCTGTCGCACAGATCTCAACTTGGCTAACATCGCCTAGTTGTGTTGCGCTGTAGTATTCAGCCACGCTACCTTTAACGCGCACATGGTCACCAACAGCAACGTCGGTATCTGCGAAATAAACGAATACACCTTCAGAAGTAAGTGCATTTTCATCAATATCAGCAGCAAGTGAGCTAATGAAGAAGCCTTTTAGTTGATCATCACCTTGGAAGTCAGCTGTAACAACACCTTCAACTTCTACTTCAGTGTCGATAAGCGGGCTGTCGCCGCCTTCACCTTGAATTGCGCTGATTAAGGTTTTTTCTGCACCACACTCAAGAGGAGTAACTGGCTCTGGTTCAGGCGTTGGCTCTGTGCTCTCACCATATTGACCTATATTGCTGAAATCGTCTTGGTCGAATTGCTCCCACTCATCGCTTGGGTTAAACGCTGAGGTTGCATCAGTACGGCCTGAAGTGATTGAAGCTTTACGGCGAAGTGTTTTATTTTGTGTTGAAACGCCGCCTTCATCCCATGCTGAACCTGGATCTACGCCCAGTTGACCAAAGCTATCAACAATTGCACCATCTTTAGTTAGCACTAATGCGTCATCACCGTTGAAATAAGTGATTGTTGATTCAGTGTCCGCGTTGGCTTTTAACTCATCTGCAGAGCCTGCATTAACAATAACGTAAGTTGCGTTTGCTGCAAGAGTACCGGTTAAAGCTAAGCTGTTATTCGGGTCTGCTAGATCGCCGTTACCATTTGAGTATAAAGAGATGGTGTAACCGTCAAGCGATAGCTCAGCACCAGAAGTGTTGTAAAGCTCTACCGCTTTATTGTTAGAGCTTCCTTCAACGTATTCAGAGATGATTAGGTTGGCAGAAGCAGGTGCGCTCAGGCTTGCAATCACAAGCGCGAGCGGCGTTAATTTTGTATTTATCATTATTTTTCCCGTGTATGTATTATAAAAGTCCCAATATGGGACACAGTACTTTAAGAAAAATCTATGACAAATTAAATACAAAATGTTAATAAAATAGGAATAATTACCAATTTTTAGAACATTTACTTTAGATTAGTTATTTTTTAACCAAATAGCTGCTTGTTTTGCAAAATAAGTCAGGATGCCATCGGCGCCAGCACGTTTAAATGCTAGTAATGATTCCATGATTATTGCTTCTTCTGCAAGCCAGCCGTTATCAATGGCTGCTTTATGCATGGCATATTCACCACTTACTTGGTAAGCAAAAGTGGGTACACCAAACTCATCTTTTACGCGGCGTACTACATCTAAATAAGGCATACCTGGTTTTACCATCACCATGTCTGCACCTTCTTGCAGATCGAGGGCTACTTCACGAATTGCTTCATCAGAGTTCGCAGGGTCCATTTGATAGGTCTTTTTGTCGGCACCTTTTAAGTTGCCTGCAGAACCTACCGCATCACGGAATGGGCCATAATAGCTAGAGGCGTATTTAGCAGAGTAAGCCATGATACGAGTGTGGATATGGCCTTCGGCTTCGAGTGCTTCACGAATTGCACCAATACGTCCATCCATCATGTCTGATGGTGCAACTACATCCGCACCCGCTTCGGCATGCGATAGCGCTTGTTTAACTAAGATTTCAGTTGTTACATCGTTAATCACATAACCGTCTTCATCGATAATGCCGTCTTGACCATGAACGGTGAACGGGTCAAGTGCAACATCTGTGATCACACCTAATGTAGGAAAAGCTTCTTTAAGCGCACGAACAGTGCGTTGTGCTAATGCATCTGGGTTATAGGCTTCTTCAGCAAGTAGAGATTTTTTATCGCTCGGTGTTACCGGGAAAATAGCCACTGCAGGAACACCTAATTCAACAAGCTCTTTTGCTTCTTCAAGTAGTAAGTCGATAGAAAGACGCTCAATGCCAGGCATAGACTCAATAGCTTCGCGGCGGTTTTTACCTTCTAACACAAATACAGGAAAAATAAGGTCATTAACAGTTAGTTGGTTTTCAGCCATTAGGCGACGAGAGAAGTCATCACGACGCATGCGGCGCATACGTGTATAAGGGAAAAGGTCGAGTCCTGATTGGGCCATGCTTTGTATACTCCTAGTCTGGTAGAGGATAACTCACTACGCGATTTCGACCTGTTTGCTTGGCATGATATAAGGCTTTGTCGGCATAGTCAGTGAATAAACTTGGGTTATTAATGTCTTCAGCAATTGCGCTGTAAACACCTGCACTCAAAGTAAATTTAATCGTTGTTCCGGCAACTATTATATCAGTATTTTGGGCTGCTTTGCGTATTTGTTCGGCAATTTCTAATGCACCTGTCAGTGGCGTATTAGGCAACAGCACGACAAATTCTTCGCCTCCGTAGCGCGCCACTTCATCAAGAGGTCGTTTCAGGTGCTGTTTAATGACATCGGCAGCTGATTGAATGGTTTGATCACCGGTTAAATGACCGTAGGTGATGAGATGGACGCTCCCCTAAACGGCGTCAATGCGCCAAACTGGTTAACTCACACTCAGTTAAAAGGGAACGTCCGTCATGAAAATTAGCACATTATCAATTGATTTGGCAAAAAATGTATTCCAAGTCGCTGGCTTTAATTCTAACTATAAAAGAGAATGCAATAAACGTTTAAACAGAGCTAAACTCAACGCCTTCATGGCGAATACCCCTCCGTGCCGCGTGGTGATGGAAGCCTGTTATTCTTCCCACTACTGGGGAAGAGTATTTTCGTCTTACGGTCATACCGTTGACCTTATCCCTGCACAACACGTTACCCCCTTTGTTCGCGGTAATAAAAACGACAGTAACGATGCCCTTGCTATCTATGAAGCAAGCTTACGCCCTCATATTAAATTCGTTCCTATTAAAACCGAAGCTCAGCAAGAAATACTCATGCTCCATAAGATACGTGAGCGACTTCTGCAAAACAGGATTGCTGCAACCAACCAGTTACGCGGTTTATTGGTCGATTTTGGGTATGTATTTCCTGTCGGTATGAAGGCATTAGAGCAAGGGATAATTGCCTTAGAAAGTGATTCTGAGCTTCGCCCTCAGCTGCGCATAATGGTGAGTGATATTTACACTGAGTACAAAACCCTTGTTAAACGCATTAAAGCCATTGAAGCGATGCTTACTGCACACGTTGAACGGGATACAAACGCTAAAATACTTCACTCTATTCCTGGCGTGGGTGTACTCAATGCCTCGGCCTATGCAGCGTCAATCGGGAACGGTCAGGCATTTAAAAATGCAAAAGAGCTGGGCGTCTGGCTAGGATTAACTCCAAAACAATACGCGTCAGGCGATAAAAGTAAAATGTCTGGTATTACTAAGCGAGGTAACAGTTACCTGCGAAAACAACTTATTCACGGTGCTCGCGCCCTTATCGCCAGAAGCCACCATAAAACAGATGCGCTAAGCCAGTGGATAAACCAGTTGCGCGAGAAAAAACACTTTAATTGTGTGGTGGTCGCCACCGCACACAGATTGGCTCGACTGATGTGGATATTGCTGACCAAGCAAACTCTCTACTCTCCTCAGTATGTGCAGAATACACAAAAGGATGCTTAATTATGCGTATTTTACACACCAATCACACCCGAGTTTACGACTTAAGACAGCCTGGTTATGACATAGGTTTTAAAACCTGAGTGGGTGTTTGGGCACTTAAGTCGTAACATACGCTTATCCTGTATGTACTTCACTTATAATGAAACAAAAAGCGCACGCTAACCAAGGTTAACCAGATAAAGACACGAGATTAAATCTCGTTTGGGTGAATATTTTTTAGGTCCCTTGGTACGAAGCTCATTAGGAGCATGGCGCATGATAACCATGACACCATAGCTCGAATATATGTCAGTACCTTTGCTTTTCAGCAAGCTTGTGACGCATCATTACTGTGATATGAGATACATGATAATAAAATAAAGGCATCAATTTTGATGTTTATACATTAGCTCGTCTTGACTTCAAGGGAGCGTCCATATATGTCATTAATTACTTTGAAATGGTCAATATCTAACATGATGATGGCTAAAGGTGTTTGTTCACGTCGCGAGCGACGAATATCCATTAGTAGCTTTTTATCGAAGTAACGGCGGTTCTTGGTTTTTGTCAGCGCGTCTTCCATATTGAGTTGTTCAAGCTCTCGGTTTTTCTCTTCAAGCTCGCGTAATGTCACTTGTAACTCAAAGGTACGCTCCTCGATATTCGCTTCAAGGTCTTGGCGAGCTTGTTCTTGCAGTTCAAGGCGCTCGCGCATTAAAGTATCTTTAGCTTTGCTCTCAGCTAAGGCATTTTGTTGTGCTGCAACTTCAGCATCGCGCTGCATCAAAAACAGTTTTATAACTGCATAGCTTAAACTTAAGCTACAAACCAAAAAGCAAATAAAGGTAAGTGACAGCACTCCGATATTTAAATTAAACGGGTTAAATACCCCAAGTGCGCTGTAAATAATGGCGCAGAAGAAAGCGAATAGGGCGATTAGAAAAGCGCTACAAGGCTGTTTATACTCACGGTTAAACTGCTTTAGAGCAATACTTGCAAAGATGATAAGCACCACAGGTAAACTTAATAAGCAAAGTGTAATTGCAATATGAATTGGTAAGAGCCACATTATTACGGTGACAAGCACTACGACCCACGCTAGCCAATACTGAAAGCGATTTAAGCGAGATTTGGTAAAGCCGAATATATAGCCTTGCAAGGGCACAAATAACGCACCACAAATGAAAAATAGGCTCGGTATGGTGAGTTGTTGAAACGATGAACCGCTCGGTTGTAAGTAACGATAACCATAGCCATAAAGGTAGGCTAGCGACAACCAAAGTAAGGTAAGTAATAACCCAGTGTAGGCGAAATAGCGGCGTCTAGAAAAGCCATAAAGTACTAAATTAGTGAGTGCGAGCGATAAAATAAAACCGACTAATAAGCCGTACAATAAATTGAACTTACTTTTATGTTTTAGGTATTCAGAGGGGCTCCAAAGGCTTAGAGGTACTCTTAGGCCACCGTTGTTTTTAATTTTTAGGTAGATTTCGGAATGACTGGCTTTTGGAATAGTTAATGAGGCTAGCAGCGATTCATTTTTAATTTGCCGATTGGCTAAAGGAACGGCGTCACCTATTTTTGTGTTAAATAACACATGCCCACCTTGCAGGTGAAAGACGCTCACTTCATCGAGTAAAGGGTTATCTATCGATAATATCAGCGGTACATCATCTAATGAGGTGTTTTTTATCGATAGCTTGAGCCACAGAGGCTTTAAAGTCATGCCTAGATTTAAGGTTTCACCTCGGTTTTTCAGCCATTTTACATTAGCATTGCTAAATGCTTGTTGTTGAGTAATAGGATCAAGGGTGTACTCAACATTTAGCGTATGTTGAGACTTAAATTGTGAGCTAACAATAAGTGGGTTAGCCAATAAATAAGGAGTAAATAAAAAAACGAAGAGTACGCCACAAAGTGACCATAGGCGCTTCATCTTAACCCTTTATGGAAAATAATTGCTGAAAGTTTAGTGTAGTTTGTTTTGCCACTTCAGTAAATTCACAGCCTTTTAAATCAGCAATTTGCTGACACACATAAGGAAGGTTCTGAGGTTCATTGCGACGAGACTTCGGTCTTGGTCTAATATTTCTTGGCATTAAAAAAGGCGCATCAGTCTCGATTAACAAGCGTTCTAAAGGGATTGATGGCACTAAGGCTTGTAATTGCTCACCGCGGCGTTCATCGCAGACCCAACCCGTAACACCGATATAAAGCCCCATTGCTAGGTAACTTTGGAGCGCTTTTTCATCCCCCGTAAAACAGTGCAATACGCCTCGTACTTTGAAGTCACTTAAAATTGCGAGCATATCTTCACTAGCATCTCGCTCATGCAAGTAAACTGGCATATTCAGCTGCTCAGCAAGCTGCAGTTGGCGTCTAAAAACGCTACGCTGAACGTCCCGAGGAGAAAAGTCACGATTGTAATCGAGGCCACATTCACCAATAGCAACTACTTCATGGTTTTGGCTAAGCGTTGTTAAGTGTTCTTCAAGGTGTTCGTCGGCGGTTTTTGCATCATGAGGGTGAATTCCTGCAGTGCAAAATTGCTTAAATTGTTTGGCGAGGTTAAGAGAGGCTTGGCTACTTTGCAGATCGCAGCCAATAAGAAGCAGCTGCGTTACATTTGCCTCAGCGGCACGTTGTAACACAGCTTCATGAATATCATCAAATTGATGATTGCTTAAGTTGACGCCAGCATCAACCAGCGAAATGCTCATTAGTTAGTGCGCTTAACACGAATCGAACGGTTTTGGCCTTCAACTTTTAAAAGGAAAGAATTGAAAACGCCACGTTCAATAACCACAACATCTTGTTTTTTTAGACGTAAGCTATCAGAGCCAACTTGACGCCATTGTTGACCATTATCAAGTTCGATGATGAGTTCACCGTAAGGGGCTTTTTTCACGCTTTTTACACTGGCGCTAATTTGGTCATCGTTTACTTTAGCAACTTCTTTATGCTCTAAACCAAAGTCTTCATTTTTTGTTCTTACGATTTGTTCGTTTGTAGCTCCTGCTGCGGCAACAGGCGCTGGGGAAGCAGCTGCAGCTGAGCTTGCAACAGGTTGTTCAATTTGTTTTTTTGTCGCAGGCTTTGATAGTGATTTACCTGCCATCACGTTGTCGTAACAAAGTAAGCGGTTAAAATCATTTTCAACAAAAGTACACGCTTGTAGTGCTTGTAAGTTAACTTCGTTTGCTTGTGCAGTGCCAGTAATCGTTAACAGTGCAACTAATGGAATGAGTTGTTTTTTCATTTATTCCTCTGATTCCTGTTGAGGTTTGGCGGTATAAAATGCAGCCAAAATTAAACCTAATTCAAATAATAACAGCATGGGTAATGCTAGTAATGTTTGTGACAGTACATCAGGAGGTGTTAAAAACATGGCAACCACAAATACACCTACCACGATATAAGGTCGTTTTTCTTTTAAACTTTTTGTTGTTGTTGCGCCACTCCAGCATAACAGCATGATTGCAACTGGTATTTCAAAGGCAATACCAAAAGCAAAAAAGAGCTTTAAAGCAAAACTTAAGTAGCTACTAATATCAGGCGCTAATGTCATCATATCAGGGCCAGTGTTAGTGAAAAACCCTAAAATAATGGGTAGCACTACAAAGTAGCAAAATGCGATACCACTATAAAATAGCAAGATGCTAGAGGCCAAAATTGGCATTAGCATACGCTTTTCATGTTGATACAAGCCAGGTGCTATAAAGCTCCAAACTTGGTGCAGTATCATAGGAATAGCAGCAAATAACGCCACAAATAAGGTGAGTTTAAACGGTGCAAAAAAAGGTGCCGTTACATCCGTTGCGATCATGGTGGCAGTGCTAGGCAAGTTTGCAATAAGTGGTGCTGCAACAAAGCTATATATATCGTTGGCAAAGTACACCAAGGCGATAAATATTAGCAAAATGCTTAACAAAGCTTTCATGAGTCGATTTCGTAACTCAATTAAGTGGCCAACAAAGCCTGTGTGAGCTTGCTCGGTCATAGTTTACTATTCATCATCATTGTTATTGACCACAAAAGCAGAGATTAAATTCACTTTTTTTCGTCATTATTGTTACTTTCTGCTTTTTCAGGCGTGTCTTTTTTGTAACTGTGGGTGACTGACTGAGCAGCCTTTTGAAGTTCGTTTACAGAGTCTTGCAGATCTGGAGATAGTTCTTGCAAGTTTTGTTGCTCTGCTTTTTTTAAGTTTTCGTGAAGCTCATGGATACGGAGTTCTTCGTTCACTTCTGCTTTCACTGAGTTGGCGACTGACTTTAAGGTTTTTACCCAGCGGCTAACCGTGCGAATTGCCACAGGCAAGCGCTCTGGGCCTAATACAATTAGACCCACGATCAGTACGACAACAAGTTCCCACATCCCCATGTTGATTAAGCCTTATGGTCGTCTTTGCTTTTCTCTACGGTTTCTTTGTTTTGCGTGTTAGAAGCTTGTTCTATTTGCTCGCTTTTAGCGCTAGCTTGGTCATCATCAGATACGGCTTTTTTAAAGCCTTTTACTGCGCTACCTAAATCACCGCCGATGCCACGAAGTTTTTTTGTGCCAAATAACAATACGATGATTGCCAAAATAATGATTAATTGCCAAATACTGATACCACCAAAACCCATGGGTTACTCCGTTTTTTCAAATTTATCGAATAGACTTGTCTCGATTATACTCACCAAAACATAAATAGCACTTAGTTTATGCGCTACGCCATGCTGCAATAAAGCCTGCTACAGCAAAGCCTGCGGTAATTGCACTGGCAACTAAGTCATGCTGTAAATAACACAAGCCTGAAACAATCAAACAGCTACCAGCAAAGATGCTAAGTAACAAAGGTTTAGCAGATTGCGGTGCTGGCAATTGTACAGGTTGTTGTTGACGCTTTAAGTTTTGATAAATTAAATCAGGTAATTCAGGCATTTTTTCTGCCCAAAATGGCAAGTTCGCATACATTTTTTTCATTACTGCAAGCGGACCAACTTGTTCTTTGACCCAATCTTCTAGAAAAGGTTTAGCGGTTTTCCATAAATCAAGCTGCGGATACAGTTGCCTGCCAAGGCCTTCAACATACAACAGCGTCTTTTGCAGTAACACTAATTGCGGTTGAACTTGCATATTAAAGCGACGAGCCGTATTAAACAGGTTGACTAACACATGGCCAAACGAGATTTCGGCCAGTGGTTTATTGAAAATTGGCTCACACACAGTACGAATGGCAAACTCAAACTCTTCAATGCTGGTATCGGCGGGTACCCAGCCAGAATCAACGTGTAGTTGTGCTACTTGGCGGTAATCACGGTTAAAAAAGGCAATAAAGTTTTCTGCTAAATAGCGCTTATCTTCACGATTAAGGGTGCCTACAATACCGCAATCAATACCGATATATTTTGGGTTATGAGGGTTTTCGCGAGAAACGAAAATATTACCCGGGTGCATATCAGCGTGGAAGAAACTATCACGGAATACTTGTGTGAAAAATACTTCAACACCGCGCTCAGCTAGCAGCTGCATATTGGTATTTTGTGCCAGCAATGCTTCGGTATCAGATACTGGAATACCGTAAATGCGCTCCATTACTAATACGTTACTGCGGCTGTAGTCGCTGTAAACAAAAGGAATGTAGAGCGAATCTGAGTCTTCAAAGTTACGGCGTAGCTGAATCGCATTCGCCCCTTCACGCATTAAGTCGAGCTCATCGAGCAAGGTTTTTTTGTACTCGTTTACTACCTCAATAGGGCGTAAACGTTTGGCTTCTTTTAATAACTTAGCAACTAAGCGTGCGACTTTTTGCATTAGCATTAAGTCGGCATCAATTTGCTCTTTAATGTTAGGGCGAATGACTTTAATCACCACATCTTGTGGCGCGCCATGCTCATCAATTAAGGTTGCCGTGTGAACTTGTGCAATCGAGGCTGATGCTAAAGGTGTTTGCGAAAAATCACTAAACAATTCACTAATATCATTAATACCCAGCGCTTTTTCAATAAGCTGCTGGGCAAGTTCACCTTCAAAAGGTTCAACCTGATCTTGTAGTAGTGCAAGCTCTAATGCGACATCATGAGGGAGTAAATCACGGCGTGTTGAAAGCATTTGGCCAAACTTGATCCATACAGGGCCAAGCTCTTGCAGAGCAAGTCGTAAGCGCATACCTGCAGGTTTATCTTTATGTTGGTTGCGTAACCAAAATAAGCTGCCACGGGCGAGTTTGGCAAACCAAGGCACTCGTTTACGTGGAATTAATTCGTCTAAGCCATAGCTCAGTAGGGTTTTAGTGATGTAATAAAGACGAGCAGACGACACACAAGTTCCTTAGCGCATTAGCGAGACTGTAACAGCGCGTTAATTCGCATCTCTAATTGAGATACTTGGCTTTTTAATTGGCGGTTTTGCTGTTTAAATTCAGCAAGCTCAAGAGGGTGTATGGTCACTGCTAACTCATCTTGGCAAAGCGTTGTTAAGGTGTTTTCTAACTTACTTTTTGTTTGTGAACCACGACGCTTTAAAGCTTGAATAGAGAGCCACAACTGTTGTGCTGGGGCATCGCCAATGTACCGAGAAAAATGTTCTGGCCAATCAATATCAAGCTCAGCAAAGGCATTGCTAAAGCCTTGCGCAAGATTTAAATCGCCTTGTAAGTCGAGCTTATCTTGGCGAATGAGTTGCGTGAGCATTGATGGATCTTTAAGCGCCAACAAGGTGTCGATATCGGCGCTGATCATGCAATCAAAACTACGCTCTTGCGTACTGTATAAGTGAATTTGCTCGTCGCTGTAAACACACAAAATTGACTGTTGCCAATCACGTATCTCAATCAACAGCTGTTTATCAGCAATTGCTGCAAGCTTACCCTTTAACTGAGGGTCTAACTGCAGCAGTTGATTAATGATTCGTTCGACTAGTGATAACAGAGCGTTTGCTAACATCGCGTTACCTACTTAATTTACAGAATTTTTAGTATTTAAAACCACGGTGAAGGGCAACAATACCGCCAGTAAGGTTTTGATAACTGGTTTGTTCAAAACCAGCATCTTCCATCATGCCTTTTAATGTTTCTTGATCTGGATGCATACGGATTGATTCAGCAAGATATTGATAAGACTCGCCATCATTCGCAACCAGCTCACCCATCTTAGGTAAGATATTAAATGAGTAGAAATCGTAGGCTTTGCTTAATACTTCTTGTTCTGGTTTTGAGAACTCAAGCACGAGTAAACGGCCACCTGGCTTAAGAATACGATACATTGAACGCAGAGCTTTATCTTTATCGGTCACGTTACGAAGACCAAAGGCAATCGTAATTAAGTCGAAGCTGTTATCAGGAAATGGCAATGCTTCTGCATTCATTTGAACATATTCGATATTGCCAACACGACCTAGGTTACGCAGTTTCTCACGGCCAACTTTCAGCATCGAAGAGTTAATATCGCCTAAGATAACCTGACCGGTTTCACCCACTAGCTGACTAAATTTAGCGGTTAAATCACCTGTACCGCCGGCAAGATCTAATACATAGTGACCTTTGCGAACACCTGAACTTGCAATAGTTTGGCGTTTCCATAAACGATGAATACCGAACGACATAAGATCATTCATTACGTCATACTTTGCAGCGACTGAGTGGAATACATCTGCAACCATTGATGCTTTGTCGTTTTCAGCAACGGTTTTATAGCCAAAATGCGTGGTCTTTTCTTGATTCTCGTTCATGATTAATCTCTATCGTGGCAATAAAGACTAGTGTACTTGATTGTAGCTGTGGGGTGCAATTTGATTATAACTAAATCATCAGATTAGCGTGGCTTTTCATGACTTAGCGCAGTTTTAAACTTTATTGGCCGGCAATAAAACTACTTTGCCCTAGCGACTTGGCTTTAGCGGCTGCTAAAGAGGCTTTACGGGCTAAACTGTTAAAGTCGCCATCGCCTTCATGTTTAGCGATGCCTAGGGCTAGGGTGATAGCTGGAAGTTTGGTGCCATTTTTTGAGCTGACAAAGCGCAGCTTTTCTACACCATTTCGTACTTTTTCGGCAATTAAGTTGGCAGTTTCAGGCTCTATATCAGCAAGTAGGATGGTAAATTCATCTTTACTTGTGCGCCCAGGTAAACCGCTTTCTTGTACGTATTTTTGCACTTGCTTGGCGACTTTACTCAAAATAACTTCACCAATGACATCGCCATAGTTTTCAATAAAATGGTTTAAGTTCTCAATGTGAATAGAGATAGCACAAACCGCTTTATTTTGGCCGACCCAGAGCTGGGTTTGTTGATTCAAGTAATGGCGCTTGTATAAGCCGGTTTGTTGGTCGGTAATGTGTTGTTTGCGTAATTGAGTGAGCTGTTTTTGGGTTTTTTCTTGCAGCGATTTGGCTTTTGCTATTTCTTGCTTAAATTGACGGTGTTGATTGAGCAGCACTTCTGATTGCTTACCGAGCATTTTTAATGCGTGACGCGTTTGCTCAATATTGTTTTCATCGATTGAATGCACACAGTCACTAACTTGATCAGCAAAGCGCACAATATTTTGTTCGTTATTGCTAGCATTACGTGAAAGAGTGTTAATAACGGAATCAACGTTGCGAACAATGGCGGTTTTCATTTTATGGCCTTGCTCTATAAAATCGAAATAAAGCTGTTCTACATAGACACAATCGATGGTTTTTCTTTGTGCGATGGCACGGTCAATAGCGGCGTTAAGTTTTGGGTTAGACTGACTGACGTAGGTGTAAACAACTTGGTAGTTAAGTGGTGACGGCGGTAATGCATGATGTTCTAAAAAGATACATACCTTTGTCATTTTTTCTTGAGCAATAGCCATGGGATCATGGAACATCATTTTTCAATACCACTAAATACGCATATCAACCAATTAATCATCTCTTCCGTAAAGTTTATTTGCTTCCAAGCATAAATACCGAGTCTACAGTAATCTGTAATCAGTCTATTTAAAAGCAAAATCGCTAATTTTGGAACTTAAATTTGTTTCGTTTGTGTCTATTAGCTGATTTTCTCAACAACTTTAACAAGTGTAATTAAAAATTGCTTAAACCTTGCTCATTCTTATTTACACAACGCTGTTAATTTGAGCGTATTTAACCTGAGCTTGGTCGCATTTGCTTGGGTTTTAGCCAGTGCTGCGCTATTTTAGCGATACTGATTAAAACTAAAAAGAATGCTATGAAACAAACACTGTCGCGAACTTTAAACCGCTCTGTTATTGCGGTTGCTTTAGCTTGTACTTTAAGCGCTTGCCAAGTCACAAATATTGATGCTGATCAGCAATTTACTCAAGTAGCCGAAAATATTGTTAATTACCGCCAAAGCATCAGCCCATATGGTAAAGAAAATGGCGTTGATGGTTATTTATTAGAAAATCTATCGGCTGAATTTTTAGAACAAAAATACAAGAAGAATACTGAGCTACTTGCCGAGCTAGACGCTATCGACCGTGATAAGTTATCGGAAGAAAACCGCATTAACCTGACTATTTTGCGTGGCCAAGTGCAAAATAGTGTCGATGAATATGTGTTTAATGCGCATTATATGCCGCTGACATCTGAGTATGGCTTCCATTCTAGCCTATCATTTATGATATCAAGCTCAGATTACACAAAACCACAAGATTACCAGCTATATCTTGCTAAATTACAACAAATTCCCCGCTATTTTTCGCAAAATATCGGCTGGATGCGTAAAGGTCTTGAAGTGGGTTTAACTCAACCAAAGGCTGTTTTAGAGGGCTATCAAGACTCAATCACGGCTTATATTGTTGATGATGCGACACAGTCTGAATTTTACAAACCATTTTTAAATAACACGGCAGGTTTAAGTGATAGCGAGTTTGCAGCGCTACAAAAGCAAGCGCAAACCATTATCAAAGAACAAGTTATTCCGGCATATCAAGGTTACTTAACTTTCTTTAACAATGAGTATCAACCGGGTGCACGTACAGATATTGGTATTTCAAGTACGCCGAATGGCAAAGCGTTTTACGAAAATCGCGCTAAGTACTACACCACCACAGATATGACGCCAAAAGAAATCCATGAGCTAGGTTTACAAGAAGTGGCGCGTATTCGCGCAGAAATGGAAAAAATTATTGAGAAAGTAGGCTTTGAAGGCTCGTTTGCTGATTTTGTGCACTTTTTACGTACTGATCCGCAATTTTACGCAAAAACACCAAAAGATTTACTAAAAGAAGCGTCTTACATCGCCAAGAAAATGGATGCGCAGTTACCTAAGTTATTCCACACCTTGCCAAGAATGCCGTACGGTGTTGCACCGGTGCCAGAGAGTATTGCCCCCAAATATACAACCGGCCGTTACTCAGGTTCTCGCCGTGATGATCAAGCGGGTTATTACTGGGTTAATACCTATGCGTTAGATAAGCGCCCGTTGTATGTTCTTGAAGCATTAACTTTACACGAAGCTGTACCAGGGCATCATTTACAAATCTCGCTAAATGCTGAACTTGAGTCATTACCAAGCTATCGCCGTAATGCATATTTGTCGGCATTTGGTGAAGGTTGGGGCTTATATTCGGAGTTTTTAGGTATCGAAGCGGGCTTTTATCAAGACCCATACAGTGATTTTGGTCGTTTAACCTATGAAATGTGGCGTGCAGCACGTTTAGTGGTTGATACAGGTATGCATATGTATGGCTGGAGCCGCGAACGCGCAATGAAATTTATGAGCGAAAACACCGCGCTATCATTACATAACGTGAAGACCGAAACTGACCGTTATATTTCATGGCCTGCACAAGCGTTGTCATACAAAATTGGTGAGCTAACAATTAAACGTTTACGCCACGAAGCTGAGCAAGCACTTGGTCAAGATTTCGATATTCGCGAATTCCACCATCAAATATTACGTCATGGCTCAGTGCCAATGTCAGTGCTTGAAGAGCAAATTCAACTTTATATTAAAACTGAATTAGCCAAACGAGCAGCATAGCGGCATAAAAGAAACGAAAAGGCGTGACTTACATCACGCCTTTTTTGTTTATTGCACGTAATATAAACACCTTATATGCTTTGAAGGATTTCATTTCACAAAGGGGCCTTGGATGAGTGATTTTATAATTTTTAGTATCGATGTTTTTGCCAGCTTGTTTATTTTTGCACTCGGCATAGGTTTGCTGGTGATTGTGTGCTTTTACATTAGTGATGTGACGCAATCTAAGCAGGCGATTCGCCGTAATTACCCGGTAATCGGCCGCTTTCGTTATTTTTTTGAACGCCAAGGTGAATTCTTCCGACAATACTTTTTTGCCATGGATAGGGAAGAGCTACCATTTAATCGTGCTGAGCGAAGCTGGGTTTACCGCGCTGCGAAAAATGTTGACCGCACTACGGCCTTTGGTTCAACCCAAAGTCTTGAAGCAACGGGAACGGTGATGTTTATGAACTGTGCGTTCCCAACTTTAGATGAAGATGCACTCGACCCGAGCGAAGTCACGTTAGGGCCTTATTGCCAAGCTCCTTATACAACAAACTCGTTATTTAATATTTCTGGCATGAGCTTTGGTGCCTTATCTAAGCCAGCGGTGCGCGCACTATCGCGAGGTGCAAAGTTAGCGGGCTGTTGGATGAATACCGGTGAAGGAGGGCTCAGCCCTTACCACCTTGAAGGTGGTGCAGATATTGTGTTTCAGATTGGCACGGCAAAATATGGTGTTCGAGATGAGCACGGTAAATTAAGCACCGAAAAACTCAAAGCGATTGCTGATCACGAACAAGTTAAAATGTTCGAAATTAAAATGAGTCAAGGTGCTAAACCCGGTAAAGGGGGTATGTTACCAGGGCGCAAAGTGACCGCTGAAATTGCAAAAATTCGGGGTATTCCCGAAGGGCATGACTCGATTAGTCCAAATGGTCATCCAGAAATTAAATGCCCAGCAGATTTACTCGATATGATTGAAACGGTACGCAGTACCACAGGTAAGCCAACCGGTTTTAAAGCGGTGATTGGTGAATACACTTGGCTCGAGACCTTGTTCAGTGAAATTAATAATCGTGGTATTGAATCAGCGCCTGATTTCATCACTATTGATAGTGCCGACGGCGGTACGGGCGCAGCTCCTCAACCCTTGATGGATTCAGTTGGTTTACCGCTACGAGAGAGCCTGCCTTTGGTTGTTGATCTGCTAAAAAAACATGGTCTCAGAGAACGAGTGAAAGTGATTGCATCAGGTAAGCTAATCGTACCGTCAAAAGTGGCTTGGGCACTTGCATTGGGTGCTGATTTTATTGTGTCGGCGCGTGGTCATATGTTTTCGCTTGGTTGTATTCAGGCTCTACAATGTAATAAAGATACCTGCCCGACCGGTATTACGACTCATAATGAACGCTTACAGCGAGGCCTCGATGTGACCGATAAGGCACAACGTGTCGCCAATTATAATAAGTTTATTCATTATGGTGCAGGGCTGATTGCTCATTCATGTGGTGTATCAAGTGCCCGCGAGTTAGCTCGCCAGCATGTGCGAGTGGTACAAGAAAATGGTTTATCAGAGCCGCTCGATAAAATGTATGAGCACTACAATAAATAATCTTGTTGAATAATTAAAAGGCGCATTGAGCGCCTTTTTACTTTTTGACTATTAGTTTAATAAACTGATTAATAAAGAAAAGAATTCATCTTTATTGTTACAGCTTGTGGCATTGAGCATCAGTTGCTCGCCGAGTACGAGCGTTTGCTGTTGTACTGCTAAACGAGCTTGTGCATCTTCAATACCGTCTATATCTGCAACATGGGCTAAACCAATAGTACGGCGAATAAGTTCAGCGCCACAGTAACCAATTGCATCACGCAATACGTGTTGTAAGTAATCTTCGATAAAGGCGCGGTTTGCAAAGCTAATATCAGTTGCTTCGCTGCTTGCTAGGTTTAACCAATGTTGCTCAAATTGGCTATAACAGTCTTGTAAGCAGGTTAATAAATGGGTTTGATACTGGCGGCGTTTTGCTTGCTCTGTAATGCGGGCGTTTTGGGCACAGTAATTTAGTAGCAAGTTACCCATAAATGAGCCGATATCAAAGCCAACAGGGCCAAAAAAGCCAAACTCAGGGTCGATCATTTTAGTTGTTTTGCTATCAACAAAAATGCTGCCACTGTGCATATCGCCATGCAATAAAGTTTGTGGGCAAGATAAAAATTTAGCTTTTAATTTGGCCGCGGCCAGTTTTAAACCATCATTATTTCGAATACTTTCGACGTGTTCATTAAGCTCAGCAGGGAAATTATTGCGCTCATGCTCAATGTAAGGATCAGTAAAGAATAAGTCTTCTGTGATCTTACATAAATCAGGATTAATAAATTGACTGACTTTGGCTTTTTTATCTTCAGCAGATAAGTAAAAGTCTGAGTTATAAAAGCCTGTACGGCTTAAGTAGAGCGCAACGTGGCTGGCCAATAATGGAAATTGCTCTGCGTTGATTTGTGCACCACGTAAAATTTGTAACTCACCTAAATCTTCTAACACGGTTAATGCCAGCTCGACATCGTGATGCAATATCGCCACGGTATGCTCTGGGCACAACTTACCATGATTAATCAATACTTCGGCTTCGACTCTTGCGCGGTCTAACGATAATGGCCATGACTCACCTACGCAGCGGGCATAAGGGAGTGCTTGCTTTAGAATTACACTGTTGTTGTGCTGATCAGCAACCCGAAAAACTAAGTTTAAGTTTCCGTCTCCAAACTCGTATGCAGTCAGTGTTGCATCAGCAGGGAAGACTGAAATTAGTTCACTTTTAACAAGTTCTTTAATGTAATCAACAGCATGCTCTGCATTAAAGGCAGTGTATTTAGCCATGGCTCTATCTCGTAATACAATTAACTTTGAGCATTCTATACCTGTAACCGTTTAGATGTCCATACATCTAGCTTGTTAGTTGTCAAAACTGATGTAAAATAACTATTCACTTAAATTAGTTATTCATTAGTTATTCGGATTCAGTATGCAAGATCTCATCGCCAGCAGTATTAAATATCAGCAAGGTACGCTAACCGTGCTTGATCAGTATTTATTGCCACATCAACAGCATTGGCATGTATGTAACGATGTTGAAACGATGAAAGATTTGATTTTGACTTTGAAAATCCGGGGAGCGCCTTTAATCGGCTTAGGTGCTAGCTTATTGGTTGCACACCTAGCCGAGCAGGGCATGAGTCAATCAGCACTTGCGGTTGCTATAGATGAACTAGAAGCAACACGCCCAACAGCGGTAAACCTTATGCACTGCATGGCCAAGTTACGTGCAGCGCTTGCAGAGACTGATTATGTTGCAGCTGTTGTCGCAACTGCTGAGCAGTTATTTAAAGAAGATATTGCCCTTTGCGATAGCATGGCAGAACGTGGTGCGGCTTTGGTAAATAAGGGAGATAACATTTTAACGCACTGTAATACTGGTGCGTTAGCGACTGCGGGTGTCGGCACTGCATTAGGTGTGATTTATAAAGCGCAGCAACGCCATGGTGATATTCATGTTTGGGTTGATGAGACACGACCGTTACTGCAAGGCGGCCGCTTAACAGCTTTTGAGCTTGAGCGTTGGCAAATCCCTTATACTTTGATTTGCGATAACATGGCAGCCAGTTTAATGGCTGCGGGCAAAGTAGATAAAATATTTGTAGGGGCAGACCGTATTGCTGCAAACGGTGATTTTGCCAATAAAGTCGGCACTTATAATCTCGCTGTGTTAGCGGATTTCCATAACATTCCATTTTATGTCGTTGCACCACTTACGACACTTGATACACAAACGTTGTGTGGTGCAGATATCGAAATTGAGCAACGCAGTCCTAATGAAGTGCGCGGTGTTAGTGGTAGTTTTGGTGAAGCGATGTGGGCACCGACTAACGCGAAGGTTTATAACCCGGCATTTGATGTGACACCGGCGAGCCTAGTCACAGGTTGGGTGCTCGATAGCGGCGTTTATAACCAGTCCGATATCGAGCAAGGTATTCTAAAACAGTTAAAGTCGTAAATTACTCTGCGCTTTTTTTAGTGTAGAGCTCAATGCTATTTTGATTGTTGGCAGTTAAGAAGGTCACTGCCAGCTTGTCGTTTTTAGCATTAAGGCGCGATATATAGTGAGAAGGCTTCATTTGAAGTACTGACTCAACGCCCTGCATTGTGGCTAAATTAATGCTGAAAACTTCAGTATCAGTGGCGATATACAAACTATGTAGGTTACTTGCCATCGACACAATAGAAGGCTTTAACTCAGTTAGTTTGTCTGGTGTAGTCAGCTCACTATAGGTGTTGTTATCGCTGTCTAAAAGCAGGTATTTATCGTATTTAGAATGCACAATCAGCTGTGTATCGTCATACCATGCAATAGCTAGGGGTGTATCTATAGTGCTTTTAATCACTTCATCGCTGTTTGTGTGAAGAATCATTATTTGATTTAGCTGATTGCTAAGATCGGTATATAGCACGGCAACCTTGTTACCCCTTATAGCTGCCAGCTTGGTACTACCAGGAAGTGTCCAGTGCTTAATTTCTGAGAAATCAGCAGCATTTAATAATGTTAATTGCTGATCGGCTTTATTAAAGCTAACAAGTCGGCTACTGTCACTATTTGCTGCAATTACTGAACTATCTTCACCAATTTTGCCAGTGATATTGATGTATTGGTTTGCTTTTCTGAGCCAGTGTTGTCGTTCTGAAAACTCAAAGTCAGAGAAGTACACATCATTATTGGCTAATGCGACTAAGTCGTCTTCATGCTTATTCGCTGTGGCGATGTAGCTCATTGTTTTTGAATTAAGGTCAAAGACTGCGGCATCTTTATCGTGAAGGTCAGTACTGATCAACACACTTTCTTTGCTTAAAGGGTAAGCATAATTTGCTCGTTTTACTGGCGCTGTTATAGCGGGTTGTCGACTCATACTATCAAAAGAGAATGATTCAATAGTTGATGTGCCGCGGCTATACCAAATTAGTGAGTTGGTCTGCTCATCATATGTGGCTACCCATGCACGGTAATCGTTGGTAGTTAAAAGCTTTAGCGAGCTGCCATCTAAATTCGCCATGTATATCTCTACTTGGCCAACATTATGGCGCTCAAAGATGATGCGGCTCGGGTTTTTTATAGTTGTTAAAATAAAGTCCCCAGTGCCAGTGATATTGGGTGTGCTGATGCGAATTTCTTCACCGGTTTTTAAATCTTGTGCATATAAAGCATATAAATGTGTTAAGCCACGGTAATTATTACGCCTCGAAATTGCGACATCACCCACTTCAATGTACTGACTTGGCTGAGAATTAAGTAAAGATTGGTTGATACGTGGCTTTATTAACGCTTCACTTGATAACAGGTTGCTTGCTTGCCAAGTGATGCAATCGCTGTAGTCTTTGTTTTCACAAGAGCCGTAAAATAATCGCTCTCCATCCTCAGACCAACCCTGTAAAAAGATATTGCCAGAGGCAATCACGTATTCTTTTTTAGTGGTTAGGTCGACGACAAAAAGACTTTGACCATCATTTTCTAGAATATAAGCAAGCTTAGTTTTGTCATGGCTTAGCATTAAACGATAGTGAGAGCCTTTATGCCATGAAATGGTTTCAGCTTGCAGGTCTAAAAATGGCGCTTCGTTTTGTACTTCATCATTTGCTTTAGGCTGTTGTGAAAATAACCAAATAGCAGTAATCAATAAACCAAGCACTAACGCTGCAAAAGGCCATGGCCAGCGTGAAGAATGCGCTTTTTGTTCATTAATGGCCGTAGGTTTAACTTGAGTATCAGCGTCTTTATCTACTGTTATTACATTTTCTGTTTTTAGCGGCTCTGTACTCACAGTGTGATCAAGAGGCTTAACTTCAATAAATAGGCTATAACCTTTGCGATAATGGGTTTTAATGGTTTGCCCGGGCTGTTTTTCTGATTTAAGAGTTTTTCTTAGTTCAGAGATGGCACGGTTAATGGCATTGTCATCAACAAAGCTTTGTTGCCAAATATTCTCAACCAGCTCTTGGCGAGTGATAATGCGATCATTATGCTCAATAAAGAAACACAGTAATTTAAATAATAAAGGTTCTAGTTCACGCTTATGAGTGCCATCGCTGATGGTTTGCTGCTGAGTGTTAAGTTGCCACTCACCCACATAAATAACGGTATCGCGTAAGGGTGAAAATGCCGACCCCATGTTTAGTCCTTTAGCAAATAATTAGTACTTATTAATGGGGAGGATAATAGCAGCTTTTGTTCTTAATTTGGGTCTTTTTGTTTTATATTTGTAAATTAAAGGCTGTTTTTTGCAACATATAGCCAAGCTTGGTTGTTACATTGGAATGTTTCTGCAATTCGCTGATAATCATCTACTTCGTAAGCATCTGCCTGAGCAAGCTCTTGTTCGGTGATTAAATAAATAGTGCCATTAACAATATCACTTGGTTTACTTGTTTTGATTAAAGCCGGGTGAAAACGTTGACCACTACTTTTAAGTACGGCTTCGTCGGTGATCTCGACTTCACCAATGACATACCCAGTTAGCGTAGCAGGTTGACCTTCGAGCAAACGCCCGAAGGTATCAAGCTGAACCTGCGGGTACTGTAAGGTACCGTACGAGAATAGCTTTTCCATGTTAGTCCAGCAGTGGGAAGTTGGTAGCAATAGTTGACTCAGTACTTTTAGCGACCCAACCTTCGGTATTATTGAATAAGCGAATTGCTGTGAATTCAGGGTCGCTGCCCATATCAAACCAATGTGGTGTGAGTTCTGGTACTGAAATTAGGTCGCCTTGTTGGCAAAGCACTTGATACACTTTGTCGCCTAAGTGTAAGCAGAATAAACCTTGGCCTTTCACAAAAAAACGAACTTCATCTTCGCTATGTGTATGTTCAAACAAGAACTTACCGCGTAGTTCGCTGGCATTGGGATTACCCTTAGCAAGCGAAATAACATCCACTGTTTGATAGCCCCCTTCAGCTTTTAAGCGCTCTATATCTTTAGCATAAGCAGTTAAAATAGCGTCATGACTGGTCTCTTGGTCAATTTGTGCCGTTGCTTGCCACTGCTCAAAGCGAACGCCAACCGCATTCAGCTCACTCGCAATCGCGCTTAAGTCTTCACTGTGAAACAGTATATTGTTTGCGTTATTATCGTTATAAATAGTTAATTGGCTCATGCTAAAAGCTCCGCACTAAATTCCGAAAAGTCGTTGATATATGGGTGAGCATCGCTTACTGCTTGGCCATCGCGAACAAGGTGTAAAGTGCCAAGACCAGCAGCTTTAGCAGCATCAAGCTCTGCCACCACATCGCTTAAAAACAATACTTCGGCAGCGTCAAATGGCAGCTCGGCGATAATATTCTCATAAGAGCTTTGCTGTTGTTTTGCACCGACTTTAGTGTCGAAGTAATCACTAAATAAAGGTCTAACATCACCGTAATCAGAAAACTCAAAAATCAGGTGTTGGGCTTTTACTGAGCCTGATGAGTAGACATATAGACTTTTACCAGCTTGTTTTTGGGCTTGTAAAAAGTCATAAGCATCTGGGTAAAGGTGGCCAGTAAAATCACCACTCTCGTAGCCCGTTTGCCAAATTAAGCCTTGCAACTGCTTGAGTGGGGTAATTTTTTGATCTGTTTCAATCCAATGAATTAAATGTTTAATGACCGTGTCGATATCGGCTTCGGGTTGTTCAATATGTGCTTTAACGGCCTCAATTTGGGCTGCAACTTCCGGGTCTGTTTGATGTGACTTTACAAACTCAGGTAATTGCCCTGCCGCGTAAGGAAATAATACGTCTTTAACAAAAGAAATGCGGGTAATTGTGCCTTCAATATCGGTTAAAATCGCTTTGATCATGGCTGAACTCCAGCTTGAATACCTTCTAGTTTTAGGCGCTCAAGCTCACAGCTAAATAGGAACTCTAAGCCTTCTAAATGGCGAAGTACTTCTTTGATATCTCGACCAACGACATATAAACCATGGCCACGAATTAATACAGCATGCTCAATAGGGGTGTGAAGGTGATGATCACTGACTAGTAAGCTTAAACGGTCAATGTCTTGGTCATTATCAAAAATAGGAATAGTTAAGGTATCTAAGTGCGATTTGACACCGCTTAAAGACTTTTGCATTTCGTAGCCATGCAAATTGATAGCGTGGCCTTTGATCACACGCGATAACACAGTTGCTGCAACAGAATGGGTATGCAAAACAAATTTAGCTGATGGGATCAGCTTATACATATTCAAATGTAGCTCAGTTTCAGCTGATGGATTGCCAGAGCCTTTAGTACGATTGCCTTCATGATCAAATTCAATAAATGCATGAGTGCCGAGTTGACCTTTATCGAAACCACTTGCTGTGACGACATAACCGCTTGCAGTGCGGGCTGAAAAGTTACCACCAGTAGCAGGGACCCAGCCACGTTGGCTTACCCATTTACCAGCTTCAATTAGTTCTGAAATAGCGGTATTGTTATGCATATATTCCTCGACATTCTAAAAGTTATTTAGACGGCTATACATCTGTTTTAAGCAATGATAGCATCGCTTCGGGCGCAAAACCATCTTTAAGGAACCTCTGTGTTTGAAAGTAAATTGCCGAATTTAGGCACCAGTATTTTTAGTCAAATGACCGCTCTAGCAAATAAGCACCAAGCGCTTAATTTATCTCAGGGTTTTCCTGAATTTGATGCACCAGAATTACTAAAAAAACAGCTCAATCATTATGTACTTGAGGGGGTAAACCAATATGCGCCTTCAAGTGGGGTTGCAAAGCTACAACAGCAAATAGCGGCTTTGATTGCTAGAAAATACCATAACAACATAAATTACGAGCAACAAGTTACCGTCACTTCAGGGGCAACAGAGGCATTATTCGTAGCAATTCAAGCGCTTGTTAAAGAGGGTGATGAAGTTGTGGTATTTGACCCCGCGTATGACTCGTATCAACCGGCAATTGAGCTTGCTGGCGGTCGCTCAGTTCATGTTGCTTTGCATGCGCCAGACTACAAAATCGATTGGCAAGCTGTAGCTGATGTTATAACAGACAAAACACGTGTCATCATCATCAACACGCCACATAACCCAAGCGGTAAAATCTTTAAAACAGAAGATATTAATGCCCTTAAAGCGCTTGTTACTAAGCATGATTTATATGTAATTAGCGATGAAGTGTATGAGCACATTACCTTTGACGGCGCTTTGCATTTAAGTGCGCTGACCGACCCTGAGTTATTTGCACGCAGTTTTGTGATCTCAAGCTTTGGCAAAACTTTTCATAGCACCGGCTGGAAGATGGGTTATTGTGTTGCACCTGCCCAATTAATGGGGGAGTTTCGTAAAATTCACCAATATGTGACTTTTTCAAGCTTTACGCCTGCCCAGCATGCACTAGCCGATATGCTCGAGTTAGAGCCAGAACATGTTGATGAACTTAGTGGTTTTTATCAACAAAAACGCGACTTGCTCAGCGAATCACTAGCGCAAAGCCGTTTTAAAATATTACCAAGTGAAGGCACCTACTTTTTGCTACTCGATTATAGTGATGTGTCTGATCTTGATGATGTTGAGTTTTGCCAATGGCTGGTTGAGCAAGCGGGTGTTGCAGCTGTACCACTCAGTGTGTTTTATAACAGCGCAAGCAGCGACAAAGTGATTCGTTTATGTTTTGCTAAAAATGATGACACATTAAAACGTGCCGCGGAGATTTTATGCCAACTTTAACCTTAGCTTTAGTGCAGTCATCACTGCATTGGCTTGATAAAAGCGCCAACCTTGCGCACTTTACAGAGCAGCTTAACAGTTTTAACGAGCAAGTTGATTTAATTGTCTTGCCAGAAACATTTGCCACGGGTTTTGCGATTAATCTAGATTGCAGCGAACCAGAACAAGGCGAGGTACTTAGTTGGTTAAAAGCTACAGCTAAGCAAAAAAATGCTGTGGTTGCAGGCTCTGTTTTAGTTGCAAAAGGCGACAAAAAGGCTAATCGCTTTTATTGGGTTTGGCCAAATGGCGAAGTGAAATATTACGACAAACGCCATTTATTCTGTTTAGGTAACGAAGGCAATTTCGTCGCAGCAGGCGAGCAGCGCGAGATATTCGCAATCAATGATTTTCGCATTTTGCCGCAAGTGTGTTACGACTTACGCTTTCCTGTATTTCAGCGTAATTGCAACGACTACGATGTGATGATCAACGTAGCTAATTGGCCGGCGGCACGTCGCCATGTGTGGGATACTCTTCTAAAAGCACGCGCAATGGAAAACCTCTGTTATGTCGTGGGTGTGAATCGCATTGGTGCTGATGGTAATAATGTTGCCCACAGTGGTGGTACTGCCGTTTATGATTTTAAAGGCGACACCTTGGCTAAGCTTGAAGATGATCAATCGGGTATCATTATTCAGCGCTTAGAAAAGTCACCGCTTGATGACTTTCGAAGAGCGTTTCCTGCTCACTTAGATGCTGATCAATTTCAGTTACTGTAATTGCTCGAAGCCGCATACTCAAAAATTTGTTAAACTCATGGTTGGATTATTTACTATAAGCAATCATGAGTCGCAAAATCACCCCCGTTATTCTCGCTGGTGGCATAGGTTCTCGTTTATGGCCTTTGTCGCGTAAAGCGATGCCTAAGCAGTTTTTATCTTTACTTAGCGAAAAATCACTCTTACAGAGCACGTTGTTACGAGTGGCTGACTCACGATTTAATGCGCCAATTTTAGTGTGTAATGAAGAGCATCGTTTTATTGCTAAAACGCAAATTGCAGAAATCACAGATAATTATACTTTATTGCTTGAGCCTGAAGGTAAAAATACCGCGCCAGCGATTGCCTTGGCCGCTGAATTTGCACTGCAAAATGGTCTAACCGACCCCTTACTAGTCATGCCTGCTGATCACCATATCAGTGATTTTGATAAGCTTATTGTCTGCTTAGAAAATGCGATAGCGCTTTGTCAGCAACAACAATTAGTAACCTTTGCCATTACTCCCACTGAACCACATACCGGCTATGGTTATATTCGCCAAGGCGAGCAGTTAGCCCATGAAGGTTGTTTTAAGGTGGCTGAATTCAAAGAAAAACCAGCCCTGCAATTAGCCGAAAAATACCTTGCCAGTGGTGAGTATGGCTGGAATAGCGGCATGTTTTTATTTTTACCAGATGTGTACTTGAGTGAGCTTAATCGTTTTGCACCAAAGATTGCTGACAGTGTCGCAAAGGCGGCTAGCTTCACCGCAGATTTAGGTTTTCAACGGCCTGTTGCGGATGCGCTCACAGCATGCCCAAGTGATTCTATTGATTATGCTATTTTGGAGCGTAGCGCTAACGTTGCTGTTATTCCTGTTGATTTGAATTGGAGCGATGTTGGCAGCTTTTCAGCATTATCGAAAATCGCAGAAAAAGACCAGCATGGCAATTATTTAGCCTCGCAAGGGGTGAGTTTAGATAGCGAAAATAATCTACTTATCAGCGAAGCTGACCATACTATTGCAGCGCTTGGCGTGAGTAATCAAGCAATTATACATACTCACGATGCCACCTTAGTGGCAGACAAAAGTGCGCTCGATAAGCTCCCAGATTTACTTAAACAGCTTGCTGTTGTCGATAACGATAAACTAACCCACCATCAAGCCGTATTTAGACCTTGGGGCAACTATCGAACTTTAATTGAAAGTACAGGCTTTAAAGTAAAGAAAATAATCGTAAACAGCGGTGCAAAACTCTCAACTCAACGCCATCAGCACCGTGCAGAGCACTGGGTCGTCGTATCTGGCGTGGCAAGTGTGCGAGTAGGCGATGACGAATTTGAATTAACAGCTGATCAATCTTGTTATATTGCGGCTAAACAATTACACAGTCTTGCTAATCAACAAAACACGCCACTGATCGTTATCGAAGTACAAACCGGAGCGATACTTGATGAAACTGACATCGAGCGATTTGATGATAGGTATGGGAGGGAGTAGGTTGGTTTGAGCGGAGCGAAACCCAACGTAAGCGGAGCTATCAGGTTTCAGCCGTCAGACGTCAGTTGAGCGGTGGAGTTGTTGAGTGCAGTGTCTTACTCAGCATTCACTCTGTTCATTCTTTGAGTAGGTTGGTTTGAGCGGAGCGAAACCCAACGTAAGCGGAGCTATCAGCTTTCAGCCGTCAGACGTCAGTTGAGCGGTGGAGTTGTTGAGTGCAGTGTCTTACTCAGCATTCGCCCTATTCATTCTTCGGGTAGGTTGGTTTGAGCGAAGCGAAACCCAACGTAAGCGGAGCTATCAGCTATCAGCTATCAGCTTTCAGACGTCTGATCTGACCCCGATAAAGTAGACACGGGGTTTAATTAACTTGTTCGTACTGCATGGGACTTTTATACCCTAGGGTGCCATGCCTTCTTACTGAGTTGTAGTATTTTTCAATATAAAAATACGTTTGTGTTGTCATTTCACTACGACTCAGTTCATTTAAATTCTTTATCCACTCCTTTTTATACTGTGCGAAGAAGCTTTCTGAGCACGCGTTATCCCAGCAGTTGCCTTTTCTAGACATACTCACTGTGACACCTCTATTAGTTAACCACTTCACTGTTTCCTTTGCGACATACTGAGCTCCTTGGTCTGAATGAAAGAGCAAGTTCGCACCATCAGGTTTACGTGCTGACCATGCTTTTCTCAGTGTTTTAATAACTAACTCGGCGTTGTTTATACGGCTTGTTACCCAGCCAACAACCTTACGAGAATACAAATCAAGGATGACGCATAAATACTGCCAACCATCCTTACAGCGTACTTGTGTGATATCTGATACCCACACGGTATTTGCTGTATCAACATTAAACTGACGCCGTAATAAATTACTCGCTTTGATTGTACCTTCTATCTTCGCGCGACTTGTATAGCGTCTCTTACCTGATTTTGAACGATAGCCAACGCTTTGTAACAGCCTCTGCACACGTCCTTTACTGCAATCAAAGCCATGTGCTACCGCTGCTTCCCAAAGCTTTCTATAGCCCGGGATACAGTGCTCTTGGTCGCTAATATGCTTTAGAAACTTAAGTAACGAACTGTTCTCTTTCTGGCGTGTGCTAGGTAATTGCTTTAACCATTTATAATACCCAGCCGGCGACACAGATAACCAACTGCACAACTTTTTCACTGTGCGTTTGGCGTCTGTGACCTTGTGGATATATTCGAACCTTATTCTTTTAGGCTGTCGAAGTAGACCTTCGCCTTTTTTAAAACGTCATTCTCCAACTGAGCATCTTCGAGTTGCCTCTCAAGCTTGCGAATTTGGCGCTCTAAATCTGTGTATGATTTGTCTGGGCCTTGGTTCTTAAGTGGCTTTGCCGTTTTCTTTTTCGAGGTCATATGACTTCTCCAACTTGATAGCATGTCAGGATGAATTCCGTATTTATTTGCGACCATCTTAACTGTATCTGTGGTGTCTAACGACTCTTGAACGACTTTTATTTTAAATTCGAGGGAATATCTACGCTGTGACTTTACTTTCATGATTACTGACTCCAAAAAGGTGTCTACTTTTATGGAGTCAGATCAGTCAGTTGAGCGGTGGAGTTGTTAAGTGCGGTGTCTTACTCAGCATTCACTTTGTTCATTCTTCGGGTAGGTTGGTTTGAGCACAGCGAAGCCCAACATAATCCATGTAAACCTTTCCTCTGATTAGGCTTGACCTAGACTCTTTAAACTTTACTCTCGCTAACTCGCTAACTCGCTAACTCGCTAACTCGCTAACTAACTACCGACATAAAGCCTTATATTTTCAGCATTTGTGTACTGAGTGAATGCCATCGTATTCGCTGTGTTTATCAGTAATTGTTGCTGTTGTTTTTCTAGTTTTAGTTCTGCGCTAAGTAGCTCTTTGCGGATGTTAGGGTAGTCTGAAATCTCGTTTTGAATAGTTTTCAGGTAGGCGCGTGTGGCTCGTAGGGGCTGTAAAGCTTGCTGGTCAAATTCGGCAATGCACGACTCAAGCTCACTCAGTTGAAAGGGTGTTACAGCCAGCTCTAAAGAATCAAGATAATAAAGCAGCAGGCAAAGGTTCACATTTTTGCCTTGCTGGTCTTGATAGCCTAGTAGCTTTGCTTGCATGCCGTCTTTGCTGTAAAGCTGACATGCAAACTGCCAAAACTCTTCGCTGTTAAGCGGTTTCATCGGCAAAGGCCTGCTCTTTTTCTTCAAGCTCTTCAAGTGCCATGAGAAGCTCTTCTTCAACGTCATTAAGCTTGGGTGTTAAGCTTGCTTGCTTAGCGAGTAGCTCTGTCAGTTTGGCTTTATTTTCATCATTGTATAAGTCATTGTCGGCAAGTGCGTTTTCGATTTCACCAAGCTCTGTAGAGTACTTATCAAGTTGCTTTTCAAGCTTTTCGATTTGCTTTTTCAACGGCTGCACTGATTTTCTAAACTCAGCTTCTAAGCGCTTTTGCTCTTTGCGGTTAACGCTTGAATGGGCTTTAGGGGCGTTGTCTTCAGGGCTTTTAGCAGCTTCTTTATTGGCATTCAGTAGCCATTGGTAATAGGCATCAAGGTCATAACCAAATTGTGTTACTTCGCCGTTATCAACGAGGTAATACTCATCAGCGGTATTTTTAAGCATATGACGGTCGTGCGATACGGTCACCATAGCGCCTTCAAAGCCTTGCAGCGCCATAACTAAAGCATGGCGCATTTCTAAATCGAGGTGGTTGGTTGGCTCATCCAGTAACAGTAGGTTTGGCTTTTGGTACACCAGCATTGCTAGTACTAAACGGGCTTTTTCACCGCCAGAAAATGGCGCAACTGGCTCAAGTGCTTTATCGCCAAAGAATGCAAAGCCACCTAAAAAGTCACGCAATGATTGCTCTGGAGCTTGCGGATTTAAACGTTGTAAATGGGTCACTGCACTGGCTTTTAAATCGAGTGACTCGAGTTGATGCTGCGCAAAGTAACCAATATTTAAGCCCTGATGCTGAAATACTTCTCCTGCTTGAGGCTGTAAATCGCCAGCTAATAATTTAATCAGTGTTGATTTACCCGCACCATTACGGCCAAGCAGCGCAATACGGCTACCCGGCACTAGGTTTAGCTTGATGCTATGCAAAATGGTGGTGTCGCCATAGCCTGCTTTGGCTTGGTCGAGAGTCATTAATGGGTTTGGCAGTGCTGTTGGCTCAGCAAATTCAAAATCAAAGGGTGAGTCAACATGGGCTGGAGCCAGCTTTTCCATACGCTCTAGGGCTTTTACGCGGCTTTGTGCTTGCTTAGCCTTACTGGCTTTTGCTTTGAAGCGCGTAATGAATTTTTCTAGGTGAGCAATTTGTTCTTGTTGCTTTTCGAACATCGCTTGTTGTTGTAATAAGCGCTCTGCTTTTTGGCGTTCGAATTGCGAGTAATTGCCTTTATAAACATTTATTTTTTGTGCGTCTATGTGCCAAATTTGGTCAACAACGGCATCTAAGAATTCTCGGTCATGGGAAATAAGCACTAGAGTGCCTGTGTAGGCACGTAAAAAGCGCTCTAACCAGTAAACCGCATCGAGATCTAAGTGGTTGGTTGGCTCATCCAGCAGTAATAAATCGGCATCACGGATCAGTGCTTGTGCTAAGTTTAAGCGCATACGCCAGCCACCAGAAAAGGCGCTCACTGGGTTGTCTATTTGCTCATTACTAAAACCTAAACCGTGTAATAGCTCTCCTGCTTTTGCCTCAATGCTATAGCCTTGAATATGTTCTAGGCCAATATGTGCTTTTGCCTGCGCATCGCCGTCGTTATTTTGCTCAGCTTCGCGTAGTGCAATTCTTAGCGCGTAATATTCCGGATGACCCTGTAATACATAATCTAGAGCGCTGATTTCGAGCGCGGGTGTTTCTTGCTTCACAGAGGCAATTGACCAGTCTTTAGGAATTTGGTATTCACCGGCATCGAGTTGCAATTCAGACTTTAATAGCGCGAACAGCGTTGATTTACCACAGCCATTAGCGCCAACAAGGCCGACTTTATGCTCTGGGAATAAGGTTGCAGAGGCCCCTTTTAGTAAGGCGTTACCACCACGTAGAAGTTCGATGTCTGAAATTTGGATCATGAATGTTTACTTGCACAGCACTGATTAAATTGCCGCTATCATAACACGGATCACATTAGCCTTCGCAATCGTATCAAACAGAGAATTATTAGGCTAAAATAGCCGCCTACATGCCACGGGAGATCATTTATGAGACAAAAGAAACGCTTTATTGCTGGCGCATCATGCCCTGAGTGTAAGGCCATGGATACCATGATGCTTTATAAAGAACATGATGTGGAAAAAGTGGAGTGCGTACAGTGTGGCCACAAAATGACGCAACCAGAGCAGGCAGTGCAAGCCTCAACACGCCAATTTGAGCAAGTGATTGGTGTATTTAAGCCGGGCGATTAATTCCCGGCTCTATCACTACCTAATTACTCTATCACTACCTAATTAATAGTGCGGCGGTGGCGGCTCTTGCATTTGTGACATTAAAGATGGCTGCTGCGCTTCTTTAATCTTTTCTGCAAGTAACTCTGTCTGGCGTTTCATTTTAGCCAGCTGCTGTTGGTGCGCTTTAAGCTCATCGTTTAATATTTCAATTGTTTCATCTTGAAAAGCGACTTTCGCTTCAAGTTCCATTAGACGATCTTCAATTGTATTCATTTGATTCTCTTAGATTAAAACTTTCAGCGAATCCGCTGGAGCTTTCGGTTAATAACGCTTGGTTGTTATCAGTAAACGCAACATCTAACACCACGGCTGATTTCGGGCGGCTTCCTTCACGAGGAATCACTTGCCACGTTTGTAATTTTTTACCCGACTCTAGCTGCCATAAATCAACCAATCGATTGGGTGAACCGGTGGCAATTAAAGTGCCTTCATCGTTAAAACGGACGGCGGTAAAAATTTTCTGACGCGCAATATACGCCAGTTTGCTAACAAGATCACCAGTAGTCAGTTGCCATACATTTGCTTGCTTCATACTGTCTGCGGTAAATGCGTAACGACCTTGTGGATCAAGGGCGACTTGAGTAACGCGACTTGGGTGATTAAAGCGGTGGATCACTTGCCCTGTGCGAGTATCCCAAAAGTAAGCAACATAATCATTTGAGCCGCTAATGGCGTAGTGACCGTTAGGCGATAGATCAACAACATTGACTTTTTCTTGGTGGCCAAGGAACTCTATGCGCCTGCCACTCTCTAAGTCGAGGTAAACGACTACACCGTCGGCGCGGCCATATAATACACTGCGCCCTTGGTTACTTATCGCGATATCTCGAATTGTTGAGGCGTGTATTTTGTAATAACCCGTGTTGTTGCCCGTGGCAATGTCCCACACTGCAAAGGTGGACTTCTCAGCGGTAACTGCATGGCTATTGTCGTAAGAGATAGCAACAGTATGAACCAAGCTATCTTCATTTTGTTGTTGAAACCATTGGTATTTTAGCACCTGTTGTTGATTATCCCACAGTGCGACCCCATGGTGTATTGATGAGATTAAGCTGTATTTGCCATCGTGTGACAGCGCACTGGCGAAGGCACCTTTAGCCGCATGCTCATAGCGTGCAGTTGATTGCTCATGTTGCTCAGAGCAGGCTACAACTAAGCAAAGGCTGAGCAGATACAAAAAAGTACGAAATATCGACATATTACGAGTATTTCCCCTTAACTCTTAGTGATTGAGAGGTTAGACTAGGTCTCGTTGAAGGCCTAGGTTGTTAGTCTAATCGCTGATCATGCATAGGCATGACGTTAGTTATTAGACAAGCAGCCTACCATGTAGGTCGTTAATCTTTAACTAGTAATAATACAATAATTGACAACTGCAAAGTGTGTCGGAGATATAAAATGAGAAAGACGATTAAATTGTCATTGATTGCAGCGTCAGTTTTAGCGCTTACAGCTTGTAATCAGGAAGCAAAAAAAGAACAGCAAGTTGAAGTTAAACTAGAGACTGAAGCTCAACAACAAGCATACGGTATTGGTGCATCTGTTGGTAACTTCTTAAACCAAGACCTTGCTGATAAAAAAGCGCTAGGCGTTGAACTAGACGAAGCACTTCTTAAGCGTGGTTTTGAAGACGCACTAGCGGGTAACGCTAAACTTGATGACGAAAAAATTCGTGAAGTGTTAACGGCGCTTGATCAAAGCATTCGCACTAAGCAACAAGAAAAAGCGAAAGTAGAATCTGAAAAGAGCAAAGCTGAAGGCGAAAAATACCTAGCTGAAAACGCGAAAAAAGAAGGCGTTACAGTAACTGAGTCTGGCCTACAGTACGAAGTGATCACTGAAGGTGAAGGCGAAAAGCCAGTAGCAACTGACGTTGTTAAAGTACACTACAAAGGCACTTTATTAGACGGTACTGAGTTCGATAGCTCTTACTCACGTAACGAACCAACTACTTTCCCACTTAACCGTGTGATCCCAGGTTGGACTGAAGGTTTACAATTAATGCCAGTTGGCTCTAAGTACAAGTTCACTATTCCATCTGAACTTGCATACGGTGAGCGTGATCTTGGTAAGATCCCAGCAAACTCAACGCTTGTTTTCGAAGTAGAATTACTTGAAATCCAAAGCGATGACAAAGCTGTACCAGCTGAGTAATATTTAACTCAATAAAAAAGGGCTGAAAAGCCCTTTTTTTATGCGCGAAGTTTATTAACTAAATGCCGCTTCTTTCATTTTTAATGTGCCACTATCTGCATCAAGCTCAACCACAGTGCCAACAGGCAGAATAAATTGGCGTTTAATATGGCCAATCATAGCCCCACGATAGGCAGGAATTCCCAGCGGTTTTATATAATCTGCAAAAATATCGTCAAGGGTTAACGAGCCATAACCGCGGCCTGGCTTACAGTCATTACAATCGCCAAATACAAAGCCTGCAATTTTATCAAGTGCGCCCATAAGTTTTAGTGTGCTCATCATTCTGTCAATTCGATATGGCGCTTCGTCGATATCTTCTAAAAATAAAATTGCGCCATCAAAGTCAGGTAAATAATTCGAGCCTGCGAGGGCTGTCAGTACCGTTAAGTTACCGCCGATTAATCGTCCAGAGGCTTTACCTGGTGTAATCGTTTGGGTCAGGTACTGAGTGTTAACAAGCTCATCATCGGCTTTTGGTAAGTTTTGGAAATGCATCAACTTACGCGCTCCGAACATATTCTTAAATTGTGCAACATGAAACGAGTTCCAGTCACTCGATGCATTTGGACCATGAAAGCTGATTAACCCAGCTTGAGACAGTAAGGCGTTATGAAGAGCGGTAATATCTGAATAGCCCAATAGAGGTTTTGGATTGTTACGGATCATTGCGTAGTCGAGCAAAGGTAGAATACGGGCAGCGCCTGAACCGCCACGTAAACACAAAATGGCATCAACCTCTTTGTCGCTGAATAAACTGTTTAAATCGCCGGCTCGCATTACATCAGTGCCTGCTAAATGTCCGCGTCTTGCTAAAATGTTTGGTGCAAGCTTAGCCTTGTATCCCAGTGCCTCTATAACGCCTTTTGCTAGTATGATATCAGCCTGTTCGGCAGTGGCAGCTGACGGGCTACACACACCAATTGTGCCGCCTTTTTCCAGCGCTTTTGGCTTAATTAATGTTTGGGTACTGCTATTCTGCGCCGCCATTAAAGGAGCTGATGTTAAACTTGCGCCAGCGGCAAGGATTGAAAGTGACTTTAAAAATGACCGTTTATTCATAGCGAGCCTCATGTTTTTATAGTATGAGTATCGCATTGAAGAAAATATTTCAAATATTTGTTACAAAATGGAATAGATGATTCTTTTTGGCAAGGCAAAAACACTTCAGCAGAGAGTGTTTCTCTGCTGTGCAACTAAGCTGTTAGCTGGTGTGATTAGAATATAAGTTGTCGATTAACTCATCTTCTAGCTCAAAGCGCAGTTCAAGTGCTTCGCCTAAGATTGATAGGTCTTTATCAAACTCATCAAGCAAGTCATCTTTGTCAACTTCTGCGTATTTGTCGTTAAAGTCGAGTGCTACATCTGTGGTTTCAGAAATGCGCGGGTATAAGGCATTCGCCAGCTTTTGGCTCTCAGGACCTTTTTCTTCACACGCTTTGGCAATGTCGTCGTAAATTTCGAAATGGCCAGCAGAAAGGTAATCCATCAGAATTTGGCAAAAGTTTTGAATTTGCAGCTGATCAGGAAGGGCATGATCTTTCTTTTCGTACGGTGAAAAGCCTGCAATACGGCAGAACAACACAAGCAGCTCTTGACGTTCTGTGAGCCATTTGTCGATTACAGAGTGACTACCACCCCATTTTTGTTGAGCTTTTTCCAAACGCGTCAGCATATTTCATCTCCTCGCTGAGTAGGTTTTCCTTTGTATATATAAAAAGGAAATATGACACAAAGATCAACTAAATTCTTAGTGTCTAATTGCAACAGATTGTAAAAGTCATTCTAAAGACATACTTTTCAGCATTGAATAGGCCAAAAAATGACCTTGTTTTTAGAGTGGACTTTTTTTGCTCTCATTGCAGTGTATGGGAATTGATTCAAAACTACTAGTATTAATTTTGCAATTTTTATCTAAGCGGATGAGTTGTAATTTGCTGATTTAGAAAAGAAAAAACCACCAAAATTGGTGGTTTAATTCTTTTTCTTAGACTTGTTAAAACAAGCGTTCTTATTATTATGGGAAGATTGTTGTTCTTATTGTTATAAGATTTTTATTATTTTTTTGTTAACGCGGGGTAAGTTATACCAAGCTTTTTTGTATGTTGCAAATTTATTAATAGAAAGTTTTAAATTTATTTTGTTTTCGCTCAAAAAACGCACATTAGGCTTAGGTTGGCTGAAAAAACATGATCTATATCTAGCCTTGATTATCTATCCATAGTGAGACGCGCAATATGGTGATACAATCTGCTCAATTTCATTCAGTTCTAGGATTCTATACGCATGAGCGAATTAAAAAACGATCGTTATTTACGTGCACTACAAAAGCAACCTGTTGATGTCACACCGGTATGGATGATGCGCCAAGCTGGCCGCTATTTACCTGAATACCGTGCTACACGTGCCCAAGCAGGCGACTTTATGAGTTTATGTAAAAACGCTGAACTTGCTTGTGAAGTAACGTTACAGCCATTACGTCGTTATCCGCTTGATGCTGCAATTCTATTCAGTGATATTTTAACTATTCCTGATGCTATGGGCTTAGGTCTTTACTTTGAAACAGGTGAAGGTCCAAAATTTGAACGTCCGATTTCTTCATTAGCAGATGTTAAAAAAATCCCAAATATCGATCCAACTGATGAGCTTGGTTATGTGATGAATGCGGTAAGTACGATTCGTCGCGAATTAAAAGGTGAAGTACCGCTAATTGGTTTCTCTGGTTCACCTTGGACACTTGCCACTTACATGGTTGAAGGTGGTAGCAGCAAAACATTCGGTAAAATCAAGAAAATGGCCTTTGCAGAGCCACAAACACTGCACCTATTACTTGATAAATTAGCTGACTCAGTAATCGACTATTTAAACGCGCAAGTTAAAGCGGGCGCGCAATCGTTAATGGTATTTGACTCATGGGGCGGTGTATTAAGCCCACGTGACTACAATGAGTTTTCATTACAATACATGCACAAGATTGTTGATGGCTTAATTCGCGAACATGATGGCCGTAAAGTACCAGTGACGTTATTTACTAAAAATGGTGGTCAGTGGATTGAAGCCATTGCAGCAACAGGCTGTGATGCAGTAGGTCTAGACTGGACTATTAACATCGGTGATGCAAAACGTCGTGTTGGCGATAAAGTCGCGCTGCAAGGCAACATGGACCCAGCAATGCTGCATGGCACGCCTGAGCGCATTCGCCAAGAAGTTGCTACTATCCTAGAAGACTTTGGTACAGGCTCTGGCCATGTATTCAACCTAGGTCACGGTATTACACCAGATGTAGACCCAGAAAACGCAGGTGTATTTATCAACGCGGTTCATGAATTCAGTGGTAAATACCACAAATAAGCAAAAGCTAATCGTAAAAAAGCCCGCATTAAGCGGGCTTTTTGTTGTAATTTATTTCGTTACTTAAACAAACGATTTAAGCCATTTAATGCAGCTACGCGATAGGCTTCAGCCATAGTCGGGTAGTTGAACGTGGTATTTACAAAGTAATCAATGTTATTACCGCCGTTCTTTTGTTCCATAATCGCTTGACCGATGTGAACGATTTCAGAGGCACGCTCACCGAAGCAGTGCACACCCAGTACTTCTTTGGTATCAACATGGAATAAAATCTTTAAGCTACCCACCTCGGTGCCTGCAATTTGTGCACGTGCTAAATGCTTAAATTGAGCGCGGCCTACCTCGTAAGGGACTTTTGCAGCTGTTAACTCTTGCTCTGTTTTACCCACTGAACTCATTTCAGGAATTGTATAAATACCTGCTGGGATATCAATGATCAGCTTTTCATCACAGTTACCACATGCAATCGCATCGGCTGCAATACGGCCTTGGTCAAATGCTGCACTGGCAAGGCTTGGGTAACCTATTACATCGCCCACAGCATAAATGTTGTCGACTTCTGTTTGGTATGTTTCATTCACTCTAAGCTGGCCACGACCATCTGCTTTTAAGCCTACAGCTTCAAGGTTTAATGTGTCTGTGTTACCAGTACGACCATTGGCAAATAAAATACAGTCAGCTTTTACGCGCTTGCCTGATTTTAAGTGCATTACCACACAGTCATCGCGAGTTTCTACGCGATCAAACTCTTCATTATGACGAATAACAATACCGCTATTCCAAAAGTGATAGCTTAGAGCATCTGATATTTCCGCATCCATAAAGGCAAGTAGGCGGTCACGGGTATTCACTAGGTCAACCTTGGCACCTAAGCCTTTAAAAATAGAGGCGTATTCACAACCGATTACACCGGCACCATAAATCAGCACACGATGAGGGTCATCTTCAAGGCCTAAAATGGTATCGCTGTCGTAAATACGTGGATGTTTAAAGTCTACACCTGGTGGACGGTAAGGGCGCGAGCCAGTAGCAATAACGATTGTTTGTGCAGTAAGCGTTTCAAACGAACCGTCTAGGTGCGTCACTTTGATAGTGTGTTTATCAATAAATTCAGCATCACCTTGATACATATGAATGCGGTTACGTTCATAAAAGCTGCTGCGTAAATTAGATTGCTTTGAAATGACGTTACTTGCGTGGCGCAAAATATCTGGGAAAGTTAAGCGGTTAGGGCGTTCACTAATATTAAATAGCGGGTTTGCTTTATATTCAATATAACGACTTACAGAGTGACGTAATGCTTTTGACGGGATAGTACCCCAGTGCACACAACCGCCACCTACTGCTTCTTGACGCTCAATAACAGCGACTTTTTTGTTACTTTTAGATAGGTTCATGGCGGTACCTTCACCGCCAGGACCTGTACCTATGATGATCGCATCATATTGATAAGATGGAGTATCTTTTTGCTTTACTTGTTGTTTGGCCACAGCCGCTCCTATGTTAACTAAAAGAGGCTTTTAACAACCTCGCATTTAGTGCAAGCCAAGCCTGCTTTTGGTTTTCCCAAGCGGCTTCAAGCTCGTGATATTGTGTCATTAATGCTGATTTTTCACACTGTTTCATCATTTTATTACGTTTGATTTCTAACACGCGTTTTTGCAAGGCACAGAAGTGTTGCAGTTTTTTCAGCAGTAAATCGTACTCAGATTGTAATAATGTAAGCTTATCTTGCGCTAAAGGCAATTTTGCAAGGCGACCTTGAGTCTTATTCATCAAGGTTTCTGCTTTGGCCTTTTCGATTCGCTCAATCGGTGTGCGCTTTAATTTTGAAGCAAGACCGATTGCCGCTAAAGAGCGGATCATCCACTTAGTTGGATCATAGTGATACCACTTAATGCCATTGCGATAGTCGCTAGCAAAAATGTGGTGGAAGTTATGATAGCCTTCACCGTATGTGAATAGCGCTAAAAAGCCATTATCACGGGCGGTGTTTTTTTCTGTGTACGGACGTGAACCCCAAATATGTGCCAGCGAGTTGATAAAAAAGGTAAAATGTTGGCTCAATACCAAGCGCAGTAAACCAACCAGTAATAACATGCCCCATACATCGCCAAGCATTAAACCAAGTAGTAGAGGAATACCAAAATTAGTCGCGACGACTAACTTCATATAGTGACGGTGTTGCCACATAACAACTTTGTTTTTTTGTAAGTCTCGGCAGTTACTATAGTTACCGTATTGCTCGCCTTGATAATCGCGCAGCATCCAACCTATGTGGCTATACCAAAAGCCATTAGTAGCGGCGTAAGGGTCTTTGATTGGATCATCGACTTGACCATGGTGAATACGGTGATCGCTACTCCAGTGCAAAGCACTATTTTGTAATGCAAAAGCGCCGCCTAAGGCAAAAATTACTTCAATAACAGGATGCACATCATAGGCTTTGTGTGCCCATAAACGGTGATAACCTGCAGTAATAGAAAGTCCGGCGTAGAACATACAGCCAACAAAGGCTATCCACTGTGTACTGGTGTATCCGTAGCTAAAGCCATACCAAGGAACAAGGGTGATCGCGGCCAAAAATGTAAGGCTAAAAAATAGCACATTGGTCCAAATAATCGGTGGTTTTTTCATCTGAATAAATCTCGGCGTACAGTTGTACGCTAAAATAGTGTTTCATTCTCTCCGCGTCAAGTATTAGACTGTCTCATTAACCGAAAAATCATTAAAAGTTCACGCTGGGAGTTTCCATGTCGGGTGTTAGAGCGCAACAGAAACAAAAAACACGACAAGCACTAATCGAGGCTGCATTCAATCAATTGAGTGCCGATCATAGTTTTTCTAATTTAAGCTTACGTGAAGTTGCCCGTGAAGCAGGGATTGCCCCCACCTCTTTTTACCGCCACTTTAAAGACATGAATGAGCTTGGTTTGACCATGGTTGATGAAGCTGGTTTAACACTGCGCCAGCTTATGCGCCAAGCGCGCCGCCGTATTGAGAGCGGCGGTAGTGTGATCACGACATCAATCGTGACCTTTATGGAGTTCATCGATAACTCGAGCAACCAATTTAGATTGTTATTGCGTGAGCGCTCAGGAACTTCAAAAGCATTTCGTGCTGCGGTTGCTCGTGAAATTAAACATTTCATTTTAGAGCTTGCGCATTACCTTGAAAGCGAAACTCCGTGCGACCCAACTCATGCATATATTCAAGCCGAAGCCATGGTGACTTTAGTATTTAACGCCGGTGCCGAAGCCCTCGATATTGAAGGGACACAACGTGAAGAACTGGTTGAACGCTTGATCTGGCAATTACGCTATATTGCTCGCGGTGCCACTTTGTATGGTCGTGATAGTAAAGGTAGTGTAGAAAAAACAGCCTAAAGCATGGTGGATTTTTGTTCCCATTTTGTGTATCGTTTTTTGTTTAAATCAGTAACTGAATTCTAAATAGTCAGTTACGCCACAAAATAAATAAATAGCGAGGACGCATATGCTCACCAAGGATCCGGTGAATGATACTCATGCCCATTTTTTAGAACAGAGTGAAGAAACAACGGTAAAAAACAGCCCAAGCTTTCGGGAGCTGAGCCGCAGTTTGTTACACTCGTTACCAAAAAGTGTGCAAAAGAAAATTCAAGATAACCTACTTGGCGTATTAGACACTCATCAGGTCTCACAATTTCGAGATGACAAACGCTGCCAGTTTTGGATTAACCAAAATGGTTGGAAGCGAGTTCCCTACAGTCAGTTTCGCCATGTCTATAGCCGAATTGCGCTATACCCAAAAAGCGCCACTATTTCAAAGATCCATAGCTCAGAGGCTGCTAGCAATGCAACATCAGCTGATTTGAGAGATCAACAAGCTAGGCTATTACATAGCAATGGCAACGAAGGACAACCTAACAGGATAGATCAACACATAACTTATACTCGTCGTGTTATCCGCCCAACAGCAACTCAACAATTTCAACCTACGTTAGCTCTTTATAAGCCTGTTGCAAATAGTAAGGTAGAGTTAAAAGCATCTCACCAAGTTCGGCAAAATTTCACAACTCATGTGCTCCAAGCATCTGAAACGGTAGAAATGTTAGCTCAACAATATACAGGCTATAAAAATGCGAACCTTATTTATGATTACAATTTGGGGGTTAGTCGTGCTAAGCCCGCACCGGTAGGTACTGGATTGATAGTTCCCAATGGTTGGAAATTAAATATAGAAGGCTCCTGCAGTAATTGCCGCAGTATAGATATTGTTTGGCAAGGGCCTACAAATGGTCAAATTACATTGCAATTAGAAAAAAAGCGCCCAGATGAAATATCGTTTTGGCAGCATTATTTTGTTGTGAAGCCAGGTGTTTATGCTGTCACTGTGACTGCGTCAGGTCTTGTGGAAACCACCTCTTTTACAGTGCTTCAACCAACACAAGAATATGAAATTGAGTTGCTTGATCAAGCAGGTAACCCACAGGCAAACATGGGCTATAAAATTCGCTTGCGTAATGGGCATGTAGTCAGTGGAGTATTAGATAGTAAGGGTTATGCCCACGTATCAGGCCCTGACTTTGAAAACGCTAAAATAAGCTTTCATGAGTTAGATGACAAAGACTGGCAGGTGGCCAGCCCTTCCCGTAATGAATAAATTTATAAGGATATAATTTATGACCTTACAACATACTGTGTCGCAAGGCGAAACCTTGCTACGCATTGCTCGTCAATATGGGTTTAGAACCTCTAATGGTCTTTACTTGCATCCGCTTAATGCTGAGTTTCGTTCTTTAAGGCCTGATCCTAACCAAATTTACCCCGGCGACGTAATTGCTATTCCAGCAAAAGTTGAAAAATTCATGCCACTGAAAACAGATAGTAAAAACTCTTTTATGGTGCGTGATGAAAAAGAATTCTTTCGTTTAAAACTAGCTTACGAAAATGGCGAGCAAATTACCGGAAAGCGCATTGTACTGAATATCGCAGGGCAAACAATTGATACCGTCATAGCAGAAGATGGTTTAATTGAAGTAGAGCTCACCGAAAATGAAACGCTTACAGGGCAAGTAGATTTATATCTCAATGACGAAGACACCACACCAACAAAGAGTTTTGCTATTCAAGTTGGGCACTTAGACCCTATTGAAACCTTGTCAGGAGTGCAAGGGCGTTGCAATTTACTTGGATTTGATTGTGGAAAGGTTGATGGAATTAATGGATCAAAAACACAAACAGGTGTTAAAGCTTTTCAGCTTGCGCAGCAGTTGCAAGTTGATGGCATAGCAGGGCCAATTACTAAACGTCGTCTTGTTGACGTATACGGAGCATAAGTAATGAGCCATGCAATGCCAATGGCAGTAAATCTTGTTAATACACTTGTTATTAATACCGGTGCGGGTGCAACAACAAAGCATATTATTGTAAAAGTACTGGGCGATGTTGATGTAGAAATACAGCTATTTTCACAAGGCAACAAGGTCGTAGTTGAAAAACAAGCAGCGCAGCACTACCGTTTTAATAACCTGTCGCAAGATACATCTTATACACTTAAAGCAATTATTGCTGGTAAGGCCGAGTTTACACTTGTTAATGAGCAGCAATTTGCAGACTATTTTAATTCAAACACGGTAAAGTCATTTAATATTGGTAGTAAGGGCGGCCCGCAACTACTTCAGCATAAAATTTTACCTAAAGGCCATGTAGAACTCACCTTACTTGCCGAACCGCCTTGCTTTGGGGTGTTTTTTGATGGCACAGGTAATAATCGTTTTAACGACATACAAGACTCAACAGACAGCAAGGAGCCTACGAATGTTGTTAAGTTGTTTGAGTTATATCCCGCTGAAGACTTTCAAGCACGCCATTACGTAGAAGGGATTGGTACCAAAGCGAATAAAAGCGATTCAACACTAGATATGGGCTTGGCGTTTAGTTTTGACGAGCGTATAAAACAAGCATTAACCAGAACTTCCGAGTTTTTCAAAAAATTTGCATACACAAAAACTGGGTTTATAGATGTATTTGGCTTTAGCCGAGGTGCAGCCCAAGCGCGAGCGTTTATTAATCAGGTCAATGCAATATATCAAGACAAGCCAAATTATTGGGGCGGCATTAAGCCTGTTATTCGTTTTGTGGGCTTATTTGATAGTGTTGCATCTATTGGCGGCGATGGCGATAATAACCACAGCGAATTTTACGCCGATGACGAACTTGACTACCCCATTAACTTAAATTTAGCGAGCAGCAGTGCCGGGTATGTGATGCACTTAGCTGCGTTTGATGAAAAGCGCGATAAATTCCCTCTTAGCTCATTACTCAATAGTAATAAGCAACTATCAGAAAACCACAAAGAAATTGAGCTGCCTGGCGTGCACTCAGATATTGGTGGCGGTTATGGCCCCGTCGAAACGAGCATTCTTTACCCTCGGCAGTATATCGCGGGTCAAGCCGGTGAGCCAGAGCACGACAAAGAACTCGTACAGCTTAAACAGTCACTCGAACAAAAATATTATTGGCCAACAATTAATATTCAATTTAAAGCAAGCCGGCCAAGAATAAACCGGCAACCAAAGCGAATTTGGAATAAATCAGAAAATACAATTTACACCAGCTACAGGCCGTATTGGCGCCGGAAGTTAAGTAATATTCTGCCGCATTATAGTTTAACGCTAATGCACGAAACGGCTGTAAATCAAGGGGTGCCGTTGCAAAACCTAGCAGAGCTTGCCAATCGTAAACAAGCCGATGGTCAGGCTTTTCCTTATGTTTTACCAAGCGAGCTTAAATCACTTGTAGCTACAGCGCGCAGTTTTGGCCCGCAAAGTGAAGCCTGGCATGCTTTATACAAAGACTACATTCACCATAGTGTTAAATACGCGGCATCGATTGATGCGATAGCTCACGGCCCCGAAGAAGAAGCAGAATTTACCACCCAAAACCAACAGCGCGAGCTTTTTTATAACCAGCCAAACCAAGCTGAAACAAGCTTACAATGGCAATCACAACTAATAAATGGATACCGACTATGGACAAGTTTATAAAACCACTCATCTCAATTGCATGTGCTTTGTTTTTGGCCGGTTGCTCGTCAACGGGAAAAATAGATTACATGGTAGCGGGCGTAGGCACTGAGAATGGGAATGCTATTTGGGGGCGCTCAGTGGTATTTGATAATACATGGGGCATACCATCAGGGGCTATTGGTTGCTGTTATGGAGAAACAAGAGCGACAGTTGGTGTATACGACCAAAAATTCCCCGAAAAAGTGGCGGTTGAATGGCTCGATAAATCAGAAAATAGAATTTATTACGGTGAAGTGGCCATAGACAAGGCAGGGTATAAATTAGCTAAAAATTTACCTACTTATACATGGGTAAGCACAGGAGAGATAGAAACAAATATAACCCCCTACTTGATTATTGGTATGGGAGTAACTGGCGAGATTAAGGTTTGGTTATCAAATACAAGCTCAGAAATGAATAGGGTTGGTCGTGTATTACATGAACTTGGCTCTGGGCAAGCGCAATGGCGCGAGAATAAATAAAAACCGACTATGGACAAGCTTATAAAACCACTCATCTCAATTGCATATGCTTTGTTTTTGGCCGGTTGCTCGTCAACGGGAAAAATAGATTACATGGTTGCAGGAGGTGCAACAGAAAAAGGTAACCAAATTTGGGTGCAGGCAATTACTTTTGATGATAATTGGGGGGGGCCTATGGGAAGCCTCGGCTGTTGTTGGGAAAGTGCAGGCAAAACAAGTGGTGTATACGACCAAAAATTCCCCGAAAAAGTGGTAGTTGAGTGGCTCGATAAATCTGAAAATAGAATTTATTACGGTGAAGTAGCCATAGATAAGGCTGGGTATAAATTAGCTAAAACCTTACCTGCTTATACATGGGTAAGCACAGGAGAGATAGAAACAAATATAACCCCTTACTTGATTATTGGTATGGGAGAAACTGGCGAAATTAAGGTTTGGTTATCAAATACAAGCTCAGAAATGAATAGAATTGGTCGTGTATTACATGAACTTGGCTCTGGGCAAGCGCAATGGCGTGAGAATCAATGATGTTTTTAGATCACCTCACTAAATAATTAGATTTTTTCCTCATACTGTTACTTTATGTGGATGTGATAACTATCACATTTAAAAGTTAATCTAAGCAATAGAAGCTTTACCTTCCGAAACTTTAAACGTTCAATGCATTCAATTGGGTTTAATTAACCTTTAAAGTGTGGTTTTGTGGATTTTTAATTCCGGCAAGGTGATTTAAAAATCGGTTTTGTGGAAAAATTATGCTTGCAAGCAGGTTTTTTGAATGTTAAAAATACAGCCACTGAACACACATTTAGTAAATTAAGATGCAAATTACACATTCAATTACATTAAAACTAAACCTCTTACTGCTTAAATCAGTGAGCGGGGCTTAGTGTATTTGCATTTGTAGAACATTAAAAAACCCCGCAACCGCGGGGTTTTTTTTATCTCGCTAATGGGTCATTGGGAACGAGGACAGTTTATGAAAGATAAGGTTTGGATTTTTGACACAACGTTACGTGATGGTGAGCAAGCATTAAAAGCAAGCCTAACCGAAGACGACAAAATTCAACTTGCGCATACCATTAGCCGCTTAAATGTGGATGTAATGGAAGTGGGTTTTCCGGTATCTAGCCCGGCAGATTTTCGCTCTGTACAGCGCATTGCGACTGAAGTAAAAGGGCCGATTATTTGTGGCTTAGCACGTGCTGTTGCAAAAGATATTGAAGCATGTGGTGAAGCACTTCGCCCGGCAGAGCAGGGCCGTATTCATACATTTATTGCAACCAGTCCATTACACCTTGAACACAAATTACGTATGAGCTTAGACGATGCAACGGCAATGGCTGTTAAGTCGATTAAACTTGCGCGTAACTACACCGATGACGTTGAGTTTTCGTGTGAAGATGCAGGTCGTACACCGCATTGGGATTTATGCCGTATCGTTGAAAGCGCTATTGATGCCGGTGCATCAACTATCAACTTACCTGACACCGTAGGCTATGTAACGCCAGACGAATACGCTGCGATGATCCATCACTTAATGAACAATGTGCCAAATATCGACAAGGCGCGTTTAAGCGTGCATTGTCATAACGATTTAGGTTTAGCGGTTGCTAACTCAATCGCTGCAGTGCAAGCCGGTGCTCGCCAAATCGAATGTACAATAAATGGCATTGGTGAGCGTGCAGGTAACTGCTCGCTTGAAGAAGTGGCGATGATCATGAAGATGCGTGAAGACCACTTAAAAGTTCATACCGATATTCGCAGTGAAGAGATTTACCGTGCTTCGCGCCAAGTCGCGAAGATTTGTAATATGCCAGTACAACCAAACAAAGCAATTGTTGGTGAAAATGCCTTTGCACACAGCTCAGGGATCCACCAAGACGGCGTATTAAAAGCCCAAAACACTTACGAAATTATGTCGCCAGAAAGTGTCGGTGTACCTAATAATCAATTAAACATGACTTCGCGTTCAGGTCGTCATGTTATTGAGCATCGTTTAGAAGAGTTAGGCTATCAAAAATCTGATTACGATATGGATAGCTTATACACCAGCTTCTTAGCATTAGCAGACCAAAAAGGTACTGTGTATGACTACGACTTAGAAGCGATGATTTACTTTAACCAAATCAAAGATAAAGACGAGAAGTACCAACTTGAGTTTGTTAACTCTACGTCTAACTCACAATCGGTGGCGAGCTCAACAATCGGCATGACAATTGATGGCGAGTCTAAGCAAGAGGCAGCAACAGGTAACGGCCCTGTTGAAGCATCATTCTTAGCAATTGAGCGCTTAACGGGTATGTCGGTCGAAATGATTGAATACAACCTAGAAGCAACAGGCCAAGGTGCCAGCTCACTAGGACAAGTGAATATTATCGCTAAATACGATGGTCGCCCATATCACGGCGCGGGCATTGCAGCGGATGTGGTTGAAGCGTCGGTACGCGCCATGATCCGCGTTTATAACTTAATTTATCGTGCACAAAAAGTGTCTGATTTAAAACAACAGAGGAAAGCAGGATGAGTCAATCGAATTACAGTATCGCAGTATTAGCAGGCGACGGGATTGGTCCAGAAGTTATGGCAGCAGCAGAAACCGTCTTGGATGCTGTAAGCGAAAAGTTTGGTTTTACTTTGACTCGTCATCACCACGCGATTGGTGGTGCTGCCATTGATGAGTTTGGTCAGGCACTGCCGCAAAGCACTCTTAGTGCTTGTGAAAATGCCGATGCGATTTTATTTGGCTCAGTAGGTGGCCCTAAGTGGGAAAACTTACCACCGAACGAGCAACCAGAGCGAGCTTCACTGTTGCCACTGCGTAAGCATTTTGGTTTGTTCTGTAATTTACGCCCAGCACAATTACTACCAGCACTAAGCGCTGCGTCACCGCTGCGTGCAGATATCAGTGCACAAGGTTTTGATATCTTATGTGTTCGCGAGCTAACAGGCGGTATTTATTTCGGTGAAAAAGGCCGCAGCGGCGAAGGGGAGCAAGAAGCCGCTTTCGATACCCAAACATATTCTCGTAAAGAAATTGAGCGCATCGCACGCTTTGCCTTTGAAGCCGCTAAGCTGCGTAGTAATCATGTTACCTCGGTTGATAAAGCGAATGTATTAGCGACCAGCGTACTTTGGCGTGAAGTGGTCTCTGAAGTGAGCAAAGATTACCCAGAGGTAAGTCTTGACTACATTTATGTTGATAACGCGGCAATGCAGTTAGTTAAACAGCCAAGTCAGTTTGATGTATTACTTTGCGATAACTTGTTTGGCGACATTTTGTCTGATGAGTGCGCGATGATCACAGGCTCTATGGGCTTATTACCATCAGCGAGTTTAAATCAGTCTGGCTTTGGTTTGTATGAGCCAGCTGGTGGCTCAGCACCTGATATCGCTGGTAAAGGGGTTGCAAACCCAATCGCACAAATTTTAAGTGCTGCGCTTATGTTGCGTTACTCACTAGGGCAAGATGAAGCGGCTCGTACGATTGAAAAAGCGGTGGCAGAAGCGGTTGAAGCAGGTGTTGGTACGCCCGATATCTACCCAAATGCAGGGTATACCACCAGTGATGTTGCTGCGGCAATTGTGGCACGTATTTAATTAAAAATTGTTTGCGCTGAGCTCGTCACTCAGCGTAACTAAAATGAGGGAATAGCAAGTGGCCCAAACCTTATACGATAAAATTTGGCAAGCTCATGTAGTCGCCAGTATTAATGATCAAACTGATTTACTTTATATCGACCGTCACCTAGTTCATGAAGTTACTTCGCCGCAGGCCTTTGCTGGCTTACGTGAGAAAAACCGCAAAGTACGTTGCCCAGAAAAAACTTTTGCGACTATGGACCATAACGTTTCAACAAAAAGTCGCTCATTAGATGCTGCGAGTGAAGTGTCGAAAAATCAATTAATGGCACTGGATGCAAACTGTAAAGAGTTTGGTATTCAGCTTTATGATTTAAATTCGATTAATCAAGGTATTGTGCATGTAATGGGGCCTGAGCAGGGCATTACCTTACCGGGCACAACCATAGTGTGTGGTGACAGCCATACCTCTACCCATGGTGCATTTGGCGCACTAGCGCACGGTATTGGTACTTCAGAAGTTGAGCATGTTCTAGCCACTCAAACGCTACAGCAGAAAAAAGCCAAGTCGTTAAAAATTCAAATTAATGGTCGCCTACGCCCAACTGTTACTGCAAAAGATTTAATCATGGCGGTGATTGGTAAATTAGGCACTGCGGGTGGTACTGGCTATGTTGCTGAGTTTTGTGGCGAAGGGATCGAAGCGCTGTCTATGGAAGCGCGTATGACGCTTTGTAATATGAGTATTGAAATGGGCGCAAAAGCGGGTTTAATCGCACCAGATCAAACAACTTATGATTATTTAAAAGGTCGCCCATTTGCACCACAAGGTGCTGACTTTGATAGTGCCGTTGCCTACTGGCAAACACTAAAAACTGATGAAGGCGCAGAGTTTGATCATGTTGTTGAATTAGAGGCTGCTGATATTCAACCGCAAATTACGTGGGGTACCAGCCCTGAGCAAGTGATTGGCGTAGATGAATTCATTCCTGATCCTGAGCAAGAACCAGATCTAATCAAAGCTGATGCAATTCGCAGCGCACTAAAGTATATGGGTTTAAAAGCCGGTGATAAATTGTCTTCAGCAACTGTTGATACCGTTTTTATTGGCTCATGTACAAATAGCCGAATTGAAGATTTACGTGCTGCTGCGCAAATTGTTGAAGGTAAGCAGGTTGCAGCGGGTGTTGAAGCACTGATTGTTCCTGGTTCTGGCCTTGTTAAAAAACAAGCCGAAGACGAAGGCCTTGCAGATATCTTCAAAGCAGCTGGCTTTGAATGGCGTGAGCCAGGTTGTTCAATGTGCTTAGCAATGAATGACGATAGATTAGAAGCCGGTAAACGCTGCGCGTCGACCTCTAATCGTAACTTTGAAGGTCGCCAAGGTCGCGGTGGCCGCACTCACTTAGTGAGCCCTGCAATGGCTGCGGCAGCGGCAATTCATGGTCGTTTTGTTGATATCAGAGGAGAAGCCTAATGAGCGTATTTTTTAGTGGCTTAATGGCCCCGTTAGATAAAAACAATGTTGATACTGACCAAATTATTCCAAAGCAGTTTTTAACGTCGACCAGCCGTGATGGCTTTGATGCGGCGCTTTTCTACGATTGGCGTTATTTAGATAACGGCGAGCCAAACCCTGAGTTTATTTTGAACCGCCCTTGTTACCAAGGTGCGCAAATTCTTTTAACTCGCGACAATTTTGGTTGTGGCTCATCGCGTGAGCACGCGCCATGGGCATTAAAGCAATATGGTTTTGAAGTTATCTTAGCGGAAAGCTTTGCCGATATTTTCTTTAATAACTGCGGCAATAACCAAATGCTTGCTATCGCATTACCAGCAGAAACGCTTGAGCAATTATTTGTGCTGAGTGAACAGCATGATGATATTCATATCGAAGTTGATTTAGAAAACCAACAACTTCGTAGCGATAAGTTTGACACTATTCACTTTGATATTCGCCATGACATTAAAGAGCGTTTATTAAGCGGCTTAGACTTTATCGGTGTGACTGAAACACTTAACAGCCAAATTGATGCCTTTGAGCAGCAACTTGCAGCAGAACGCCCTTGGCAATAACCTGTTTTTTCCATGTGAACCTAAACGCGGCCAAGGCCGCGTTTTTTTGTTTTTTATCGTAATTGTTTTCTTTATGGTCTTTAAACCATTAGCCTAGACTGAAATTTTATTTAGGGAACACACCATGAAATACTTAGTAGCATCGATGCTCGTGGCAGCATCATCAGTAGCGGCTGCGCGACCTGCACCGTTAGTGTCAATTCCAAGCCATGATGGCTTTTTTGATAATATTGCCGCCCATTGCGGTAAAGCTTACGAAGGTAAAGTGAGCGTTGATAACGCTGCTGGCCCGAGCTCATTTGCGGGCAAAAAGTTAGTAATGCATGTACGTCGTTGTAACGAGCGTGAGTTACAAGTGCCATTTCATGTAGGTGATGATGCATCTCGTACTTGGATCATCACAAAAACGGGCAGTGGTTTGAGTTTAAAGCATGACCATCGTCATAAAGATGGCAGCGATGATAAATCAACCATGTATGGTGGCCATACTCTTGATGCGGGTTTTGCTAACGCGCAGTCGTTCCCGGCTGATCAGTACTCAAAAGAGTTGTTTGTGAGCCAAGGTATTCCCCAATCAATGGGTAACACGTGGCAAATGTATATTTATCCTAAGCAATTTACGTATCGCTTAGTGCGTGAAGGGCGTGAATTTCGTGTTGATTTTGACTTAACTAAACCTATCACGCCGCCAAGCGCGCCGTGGGGATATGAAGACTAGTGCTATTTAGCTTCGTCTTCACACTGTAAAACAACCGTTAAAGGTGGCTGATAGGCGCGTGGTTTAGTTGGAAAACGTTCATACTCCTGCACCCCATCAGTCACTCTTAGCATAAATGGTTTGTCTCTACATAAGCGACTTGCATGGCGCAGTAAAAATACGCTTTGATTGCGAAAGTGCTTGTAGTCGTCAGACTGAATTTCGAGGTGGTAGCGGCCGTCGGCCAATTTAGTTTGGTAGTAGTGGACTTTTTCGTCGAAGTCATAGAGCTTTTCGGTTTCGCCTTTTGCTGCCTGCGCATTACTGCACCCCGCTAACATTAAAACGGCGCTGATTAATAGTGCTTGTGTACTTCTCACTTCACTCATAAACACTTAACTCCATGTGATTAATACCTTGTTTCATCGAGATGTTGAACCTGAGTTAGCATCCATAGTCAAACTAAGGTAACGTTACGTCTTACATGTAGTCTAACACCCAAAAAGGGAAAATGTGATGCTCAATAAAATAAAACAGCTGTTTTCAGCGCTGAATGATACCCAATCTAACATTGCTGAGCATGACCTAAAAACCGCCGTTGCTGCGTTATTAATTGAGGTTATGCGTGCAGATAATGAGTTACAAGATGATGAGCAACAGACCCTGAATGAGACCTTAAAGAAGTATTTCTCGCTCAACGAAGAAGAGGTTCAAGAGTTAGTTGCAAGTGCATCGCAAAGCTTAGATGATGCAATAGATTACTTTCAGTTTTCAAAACAAGTTAATGCCCAGTGCAGTGCCGAGCAGCGTATTGAAATCATCGAGCTGTTGTGGCGTTTAGCCTACGCAGATGGCAATTTAGATAAGCATGAAGAAATGGTTATTCGCCGCGTCGCAAGCTTGTTGTATGTAACTCATGAAGACTTTATCGCTGCTAAGCTAGCAGCGACAAAGCTAAGTTAGTAGCGATAAAACTAGGCTAGCAATTATTTATTTAATTTGCTCGCTACGCTCACAAGTTGCTGGGCAAGGCTGGCAACTTGTTCGGCTGTATCAGCATCGCTGATGCGGCCTTGCTCATCTAATTTAGTGTGAATAGCAGGTACTGCGAGTTGATCTGCAAGTACTAAACTACCAATACCTGATAAAATATCACGCACGTGATTTAAACCACGTAAGCCACCTAAACCACCCGGTGAAGATGCATAAAGTGCAGTCACTTTATTACGAAATGCAGGCACTGCGCCTTGCTCTGTACGAGAAGCCCAGTCGATTGCGTTTTTAAGTGGCGCTGTAATTGAGCCATTATATTCTGGGCTTGCTAATAAAATGCCATCAGCAGCGCGAAGCTTATCTTTTAATAATTGTGCGCCTGCAGGTGTACCTTGCGCTTCAATATCTTCATCAAATAAAGGTAAGTCTAAATCACTTAATTTAATCACTTCTACTTCAGCACCACTTTCGAGGGCGAAGCGTGCAGCTTCATTAATCAGTTTTTGATTAAAGCTGTCTTTACGTAGGCTGCCTGCTAGGGCAATAATTTTAGGTGCTGTCATGATGGCTTCCTTTTTTAAGCTTCACTGTTGATATACTCACTGTAGCAAAAAACAGCTTGCAGAAAAGCCAAATAAACGCAAAACTTATGTGCGTATATGCACACAAGGAGCCGTTATGGCGATTCAATTTGATGATTGGCAAGATGTAAAAGTTGCTTATGAGGTGGCAAGGCTCGGCACGTTAACCGCTGCTGCCGAATCGTTAGGTGTTCATCACAGCACAGTGCTTAGAAGAATCAACAATTTAGAAGATAACCTTGATGCGCGGTTATTCCACCGTCATGCCCGAGGCTATACAGTGACAGAAATTGGCGCTAAGTTGTTTGCGACTGCAAAATCGATTAACGCTGAACTTGAAAAACTTCACAACGATATTATTGCCGCTGATAGCCAACTGCGAGGCAGTTTATTATTAACTACTGTAAGTGGTTTTATTGATGTGCTTAGTGATGTCTGTGAGCAGTTTCAAAACCTGCACCCGCAAGTGCAACTCGAAGTTATTCTTGATCAAAACCGTTTACGCCTTGATCACGGTCAAGCGCATATTGCCGTGCGAGCGGGCCCTCGGCCTGATGAAGGCGACTATATTGCCCAGCATTTAGCTGAACTTTCGTCAGGGTTTTATGCCTCTAAAAGTTATATTGAAAAGTATGGCATGCCAAAGAATATTGAGCAGTTGCAACAGCATAGTTTTGTTTCTGGGGTGGCTGGCTACAACGGTAAAGTGCCTTATTTTGCATGGGTTGATCAACATATTGAACCTTCGCAAATTAAGTTACGGGTGTCTGAAACATCAGAAGCTACAAGGGCGATTGTGAGAGGCCTAGGAATTGGTGGTTTACAGCATGAAGTGGCAAGCCAATACCCTGATCTGCTGCCAGTGCTTCCTAAAGAGCTAAACTGGCCAACGGATCTTTGGCTGGTAACGCATCACTTGGTGCATCGTACAGCCAAAGTCCAAGCATTTAGTCAGCTTTTAAAAGCCTATTTTAAAGATTTAAAAGCTTAAACAGACTTTTTAACGCTAATGCCTAGCCGTTTGGCTAGGCGCACAAGGTTGGCTCTATCAACACTTAAGCTGCGTGCTGTGGCTGCCCAGTTTAGGTTGTGTAGTTCAAGTTGTTGCATAATTAATTGATAACTAAAAGCGTCAGTAGCCTCTTTAAGCGATAAGCGAGTGGCTTTTTGTTCGTTAACTGCAACAGGGCTTGGTTCAGCAACGGCCATTTTAGCGATATCACAATGGTCAGGCTCGATTGTGACAATGCTTTGTTGCCATTGCTGCTGCTTGGCTTTGAGTGCTGCGCGACTGATCACATGTTCAAGCTCTCTCACATTGCCTGGCCAATCATATTGACGCAGTAGTAACTGTGTATCGCTACTAAGCTTAAGTTGTTTAATTGCCAGTTTTTTAGATGTTTGCTCAATAAAAAAGCCTGCCAATAAAATAACATCGTTATCGCGCTCTTTTAGTGGTGCAACATACAATGGGTAAACGCTTAAGCGGTGATAAAGGTCTGCACGAAAGCGCCCCGCAGCGACTTCTTGTTTTAAATCGCGGTTGGTAGCTGCAATCACTCTGACATCAACATAACGGCTTTGATCTTCCCCCACAGTTTGTACTTCACCACTTTGTAATACGCGCAATAGCTTACTTTGCATAGCAAGCGGAAGCTCGCCAATTTCATCTAAAAACAGGGTACCACCATCGGCGAGTTGAAACTTACCCTGGCGAGCAGTATGTGCCCCAGTAAATGCGCCTTTACTGTGACCAAAAAATTCACTTTCGGCTAAGTTCTCTGGTAACGATGCGCAGTTTAAGTGGATCAACGGCATGTCGCGGCGTTTTGAGTTTAAGTGGATATTGCGTGCAACGAGTTCTTTACCGACGCCTGTATCGCCTTGTATCAATACGCTAAATTCTGAGGCAGCCACCAGCTGAATATCATTTTTAAGGGTCAGCATTGCTTGGCTATTACCAATAATTTCGACACCTTCTCGTGTTAGCGCTTCAAGGTTAAGCTGCTGCGCAACTTGATAGTTGTGCTGTGCGTGCTGCATAAAATGCTGCAAGGTTAGGGCATGCTCAACATAGCCTGCAGCTAGCTGTTTTAGTTGATTGAGCTCGTTCATTGCTAAAGCGTCAAAGGCATGTTCATCTAAACTATCAAAGGTCAAAACACCCAATAGTTCGTTGTTATCTTTGCTGCTCAGCAGCGGCACGCCCATGCAGGCATGAACAGGAAAGTCGCCATGCTGGCTTTGTAATAAACCATCGTAAGGGTCGGGTAGGCCACAATCTTTGGCAAATTTTAGCGGTTCACTGCCACGGCATATTTCAAATAAGCGCGGATGCTCCGCTATTTTAAAGCGTCTTCCTAACGTATCGTCCGACAACCCATGAAGGGCTACGGGCTTTAACACATCGCCTTGTTTCAATAATAAGGCAACTGCATCACATTCAAGCCAATCATTAATGCAACTCAACAGATAACTGAAATTATGATCAACACTGCTTGCTTTGGTAAGTGCAAGTGCAACATCAAGAAGGGATTTTTTGAGCATCATGTCAATTTGACCTGAATGTGTTTTATTGATGTTTTTAATAGTGTGTCATTTTGACTTATTTATCAAGTGTCCAAGTTTAATGCATTGATATTTAATGGTTTTTATTTTTGGCTTGAACTGTGCAATAGCTGGGGAAATTAAACGCTGAGAGCACGAATGAAAGTCATTAATTTAACTGAACCTATGCCAACTAAGATCAAATTTTATCAACTCAGCCAGTGGCCGTTATGGGCATTAGCATTTCGGCCTTTTTTCTTGGCGGCAGGTGCCTTAGCTGTATTTGCTATGAGTTACTGGTTTTTAATCTTGGCGGGCTATGCACAGTGGCACCTAACAATGCCCGCAACGCTTTGGCATGCTCACGAAATGCTGTTTGGTTTTGCGGGCGTGGTTGCCATGGGCTTTTTGCTCACCGCCGCACAAACTTGGACAGGTGTGGCGAGTGTAAGTGGTATTAAACTTTGTTTGCTTAGCATGATTTGGCTTGCTGCAAGGCTTAGTTTTTTTATTGAGATTGCAGGGTTCGAGCAGCTAAACCTTTATATTGTTAGTGCGCTACAACTCGTTTGGTGGCTAGCTGGAATTATTATTCTAGCTGACATGCTGATACAGGCAAAAAGCAGCCATAACTACTTATTTGTTGTCATCGCATCTTTGCTCTGTGCGCTCAATGTGATTTTTTTGAGCTTAGTTGTACTTAATAAAATGTCGCTGGCACTGGGGGTTGTTGATACCGCTGTACTTATCATGACACTGCTAGTTGGTGTTGTGGCTGGGCGAGTTGTGCCATTTTTTACCGCGCGCGGCCTTAACCTAAGTGAACAAGTTAGAACCCCCAAGCTCGATAAATTAGTCGTATTTAGCTCATTTTTCGCCATTGCGTGGTTTTTTATGAGTCAGCTATTTTTTAGCGCAATGAGCACCGGTTGGGTTTTTGCTTGGCTTGCTTGTTTACATTCAGCCCGGTGTGTTTTGTGGTGGCATAAAGGCATTCTAAAAGTGCCTTTGCTATGGTCATTACATGTGGCTTATTGGGCTTTATCTGTGGGTTTAATACTCATCGCGCTGAGTTATTTCAGCTCTATTATCTTATTCAAAGATGCGCTTCATCTGATCACTGTTGGCACCATAGGTGTGATGATCATCGCCATGATGGTACGTGTCTCTCATGGTCACACTGGGCGCGCATTACAAGCCCCTGCGTACATTAGTTTGGCATTTGTACTCATTGTGATAGCTGCCATTGTACGTTCGTTACTTCCCGTTTATTTAGGTCATCACCTTGCATGGCAGTTAAGTGCGTTGCTGTGGGTTGCTGGCTTTAGCTTATTTTTATTTCATTGTGCGCCCATCTTAGTGAATCGTCGTGTTGATGGTCGCCGCGGTTAATCTCTCCAATAGGAAAAACTATGTTATCTGAAAAAACGATCCAGATTGTTAAAAGTACTTTGCCGTTGCTTGCACAAGCAGGCCCTCAAGTGACTGAGTATTTTTATGATCGTATGTTTAGCTACAACCCAGAGCTTAAAAATATTTTTAATATGACACATCAGCAATCGGGCTCTCAGCAATTTGCGCTGTTTAATGCCTTAGCTGCCTACGCGGCAAATATTGATAACTTGGCAGTGTTAAAAGATGCGCTTGCGCGCATTAATCATAAACACACCAGTTACCATATTTTGCCAGAGCATTATCCTATTGTTGGTGGGCATTTGATTGCGACTTTAAAAGAGTTATTGCCAGAACAATTTACCCCTGAGGTTGAGTATGCATGGCGTGAAGCTTATTCGTTATTAGCTGATGTATGTATTAATGAGGAGATGTCGCTATATCAAAAAACCAAAAAGGCGCCGGGAGGATGGTTTGGTACCCGTACTTTCACTATTACAGAAAAACGTATGGAGTCATCGCAAATTTGTAGTTTCACATTAACGCCTGCCGATGCAAAGCCTGTTGTGGCGTATTTACCGGGCCAATATTTAGGGATTAAAGTAACGCCTGCAAACAGTGATTTAACGCAAGTGAGGCAATACTCTTTATCGCAGCAAAGTAATAGTTGTAATTACCGTATTAGCGTGAAAAAAGAAGGCTTGGTATCTAACTACCTACATAGCTTAAGTGAGGGGGATGAGGTAGAAATTTACCCACCCGCAGGCGACTTTGTGCTTCGCGAAATTGACTCGCCTGTTGTATTGATTTCAGCGGGAGTTGGTCAAACCCCGATGATGGCGATGCTCGAAACACTATTAAGTAATCAACCTAATCAGCCAATTCATTACCTGCATGCTTGCGACAGTGAAACGCAGTTTGCCTTTAAAGAGTACTTATTTAAGCAACAGCAAGCGCACGCTTCATTACATTGTGTTACCTGGTTTAAAGATGGCAAGGGGGGCGATTTTGCGGGCTTAATGGATGTAAACCACGTCGCTGACAGCTTACCAATAAGCAAAGGTGACTTTTACCTGTGTGGCCCAATCGCATTTATGGCAATGATAAAAGAGCAACTACTAGGTATTGGGGTTGCAAGTGAACGCATTCATTATGAGGTGTTTGGCCCTCACCAAAGCCTATGATGTAAAAGGCGCAGCCTAAGCTGCGCCTTTTGTTAGTTAACTTCGCACTCTACATTAGGAAGTGGAATACGGAGCTCTTTTTTGGGGTAGTAAAGCAGGCATTGCTCACCTGCTTTTTGCAACACAAACTTCTCAGAAGGAATTGAATGGGCACCCATAATTGGCAGGCCATCAGGCCCTTTGTTGGTGCCGTGGTCAATCAGTAACTCTGCGCTTTTAGTAAACACATCATCGGCTAAGGTGACCAGTGCACCGCCCTTAGCAGACTGAATAGCCTGCTGTATATCAGTAATCACTCCCGGGTTTACCCGAACAAGCGTAGCATCTTGCGGTTGCTCTGCTTGAGTACTTTTACAGCCTGCTATGCTTGCCAGTAAGGTGCAGGTTAAGAACAGTGCTTTATTCATTATCACCTTCCTTAGCTGGTAGCGGACGGGTTAAATCCATATTATTTTTGTAAAGTGTAGTATTAGCTTTTAGCGCAATACCAGCTTCATCAGCAGCATAAGATGAGGTTGTCGCTTGCTTAGCTGTGGCACTTTGCGTTACCACTGGGCAACTATCATTCTCAATATGATAAAGCGCTGCACTCAGAAGTGTTTCATCACTATCACCTAACTGGTGGTTAAAGTCGTCATCGAGTTCACAGCCTTTTACATCTGCATCGAATTGCGGTGAAGGAGTTGGTACTAAGCCGTCAGAGTATTCGCCAAAGCCTTTGTAATTCACACCCGTTAGCTGAATGGTGTAGTAAGTGGTTGCACAGTTATGCGTTGGGGTAAAACCATATGGTTTACCGCAGGTTTTACCACCTATTAAAATAACTTCAGTATCTATGCCTTTTAAGCCATTGATAAGTGCTTCTGATGCTGAACATGTATTATCAGTGCTGAGTACATAGACTTTCGATAAATTTAAGTCAGGTAGTGTGTTACCTGTTCCCTCGAAAGTAGAATAATCGACTTCAATATCAATAAACGGGTATGGGTCGCTCTCGGGCTGCTTGTCATTTTCAATGACTTGATAGTAAAAATAGTCACTCGTATTAGCTGGACCTGCAATCATATAGGCAAGTTGCGAAGAAAGCGCTAATAAACCACCGCCATTGTATCTAAGGTCGATCACAAGCTCGTCGATATTGTCGGTTTTGAACTTATTCACAGCACTTATCAGCTCAGGCTGAGCAATACTTATATGGCTGTTAAACTGCATGTAGCCAACTTTAGTGCCATCTCCTGTGGTAATAGTATCGACATTTTGTACAGGTGTTTGGGTTATATTACCTGCGATTAGAGTAAACGATTTTTCGGTGCCATCATTACTGCGTACAACAAAATTGTGCGAGTCGCCAGCTGTCGGCCCAAATAGCGCTTCATTTAGAATATCTACGCCTTGTTGAGTATTAGTGTCAATGCTGACGTCGTCGACCATTAAAATAGTATCACCGCGTTGTAAGCCTGCATTTGCAGCTGGTGAGTCACTCTCTAAATAGGCTACACGTAACTCTCGTGGCGGAACATTACTGATAAATGCCCAATTGATACCATAGCCAGAAACCACACCTGATTGCGACTCTTGAAAATACTCTTCTGTTGGCCTGCTGAAATGGAATTGATCTTTATAAGCACCAGAATCTGTTTTTTCGAAGGTTTTTAATTGATCAAAGTAAGCGGCGACAGAGCTGAAGTTAGCTGGGTCATTGTCTTCTATTTCATCGTACCAAAGATAGGTTTCGTCACTCCATGAACGTAGCCACATCTTCTCAGTAAACTCAGAGCCTGCTGTATCTGGGTAAGGTTGATTATCGTTATATGGATCATTGCCAGTTCGCGGTACAGTGCATTGATCTTTAAATTCGCTTGATGGATCAAAGACACCAGCCGTCCAAGTGGGTTCAGAAGTTGTTGGTGGTGGATTCGTGGTATCGGTATTGCTCGATGAGCCACCACCGCCGCAGCCAGATAAAGAAATGCCTGAAGCCGCTAAGAAGACAGCTAAAGCGAGTTTGTTATTTTTAAACATGGTGCTTCCTTTCTTATATAAATTGTTTAAAAACTAACAATTACTTAATCTGAAAGCAATAAATTATAGCGTCTGAAATGTAAACGAATGTGCTGCTAGTTATAAAGACTTACGATTGCTAATTTCAGCTATTTCAAGCTTTTGCCACGATTCAAATAATTTACGTTGTTTATCAGATATTTTTAAGCCATAGGTTTTTTGCATATAAAAATAGGTATCGGCTATTTGCTTTCTTGCATAAATGGGTGGCTCAAATACGCGTTGCTTAAAATCGATTTTTACGGGACATGCTCCGTAACTTGCACTTGATGTTGACACCATACCGTAGCGAAAGTTTGAACGGTCAGCATTGATCTCGCCTATAGCGGGGGCAAGGTTATTAATGTCAGCTTCCATTTGACGAAACTTTTCACTGACCTTTTTACAGTTTTTGCGACCGCCATCCTGCCAGCATTGTAATTGATGACCAAACTCCCAGGCAGGCACAATGTGCTCCCACTCTATTCTTTTTGCGCGAGCATTCTCTTTTCCTGAACGGGTGACAGAGTTTCTAGGAATATAGCCACACGCATCAGGGTCTGGCACAAGTTTTTTACCTTGGCGCTTGATATCGCAACCACAATATAAGCTTTTACTATTGCTTGGTAGATTCTTAATTAAATGCTTTTTGGTACTGTAAAAGCTCGAAAACTCTTTAGCGGATATAGGAAAAGTGAAAATAAAACAAAGGGCTAAGTATAGAAATAAACGCATATCCATCACATCAGTGAACTACAGGAACAGCTATTCTAGAGCGACTATTCTAAAAAGGAAAAGTTTTTCAACTCAGCTATAGTTGTTAGGCCGTTTTTATTAAAGGAATTACAACCATGTTATTAGGTGCTTTTTCTGTAAGTCTAAATGTAAAAGATATTCGTGCTTCAAAGCAGTTTTATGAAAAGCTAGGTTTCAAAGAGTTTGCTGGGGAGATAGAGCAGCATTGGCTAATTATGAAAAACGGTGAACATTTGATTGGTTTGTTTCAAGGTATGTTTGATAAAACCATGCTGACCTTTAATCCTGGGTGGGATCAAAATGCCGAAGCTTTGGATGAATTTGCAACCTTTGAGCAATTAGCTGCACAATTTCAGCAACAAGGATTAGAAATACAAAAGGCCGGTGACGCGAGTTTTATTATCACCGACCCAGATGGCAATCCTATTTTGATTGACCAACACGTGTAGCTGGCTTTTTACGTTTAATTCGAACGTTTTGTAGTAACAAGAGAACTCCTGTAATACAAAATAGTACGCTGGTGGCTGAGAAGCTGATGAGTAGTGGATTGTTAAAGTTCTCACGCTCATCATAATCCATAATGTGTAGCATCCAGAAAAAGTCGAAAATGCGCCACAGGGTGCTGCGCACAGTTATAACTTTACCGGTTTGGCTATCTAAATATAAGGTTGTTGTTAACCAATCATCGAAGCTAATTTGCCAAACATTGGCTTTGTGACCGACTTCTCTAGGCCCTTTTGTTAATAACTGCGCTTGCGTTATTTTTGCGTCAATAAGCAGGTGAGCTTGCGCATTTTCAATGATTTGCGCTTTACTCGGTGCAGGCATTTTAGCACCTGTTCTGCCATCAAAAATAAACGTACCGCTAAAGGATGTAACTTCTATAATCGGGGTATTTAAAAAATGGCTATATTTAATACCCTCGATTTGCTCGAATTGCGCTGTTATTTTATCAATTGAAGCAGGGTAGTCCGACAATAAAAATGGGCTACTTAAACTGCGATTAGCCAGATGCTTACCATGCACTTTTTCAAGTGGTAATGAGCTCATTACCAGCCCACCTAAGAGCCAAAAAAAGATCTGCAAAGCAAGTAAGTAGCCAAGCCATTTATGCCCTTTACGAGCATACTTAAACAGGCGTTTATTCATTATTACCCCGTTATTATTGTTATGTGGGCGCTATTTTAGGTTGTTTAGCTAGATTGCCAATGCGGCATAATGTCGCATTAACTGTATTCTAGATTTGGTATATATACAAAACTGAGTTAAAGTTTCAGTCGATATCAATAGAGGGTAAAAACGAGAGTATGTCGGAAATTCAATTTTTAAATGTAGATCTGGAGCTTGAGTCAAAGCACGATATAAGTGCGCTTGTTGCTGATTTGAAGAAAAACGCCATGGTTTTACATTATGACCAAGATGAATACCGCCAACTAGCACGTATTGAAGCAACCGCAGATATCAGCTCTCCAGATAAAGCAATTAACCAGCTTTGCGAGCTTATTGAGTCTTGCTCGCGCAATGCATTAAAACAGTGGTTATCGTGCTCAAAGCGTACATTTGATATAGGCTTTGAATCAGGTAATTCGCCTAAATGCTTTAACCAACCCCTGCATGCCGATACCTTGTTACGTATCTCTGCAATTGGCGCAGGGATTGAAATTACTATTTATCCTGTTGAAAAATAGCCAGAATTTATCGCTCTACAACAGCTGCGGTCATTCTTGATACGCAGCAAAGCTCTCCTGCGGCATTGGTAATTTTTATATCCCAAACAGAAGTTCGCTTACCTAAATGCAGCGGTCTCGCAGTTGCTGTTAACGTTCCTTTGCGTGACGCTTTCATGTGGTTGGCATTAATCTCTTGGCCAACAGCATAAAACTTATTGAAATCAACCACGAAATTGGCTGCATAGCTTGCCACTGTCTCTGCTAATACAACGTTTGCTCCGCCATGGACCATGCCCATAGGGTTATGATGCTCAGGAATAGCAGGCATGGTTGCCATTAAATAATCATCGCCAATTTCAGTTACCTCAATGCCCATAGTTTTCATTAAAGTGCCTTGACCGGTAATCCCTTGTTCCAGCTCTTTGCAAAGCTCTAACGTGATTGGTTGGTGCCAAATACTCATTGTGTTTCCTTAGCCTGCTAATTAAAGCTAATACCTTATGGCATCTTTCGGTGTGGTTCAATGTTAGTTTTGTAGCAATATGATGGGGTTAATTTAAATTTGCGATTTTCAAATAACTGTATATACTCACAGTTAAATGTACTGTATGGAAAACCAGTTGTATGCGCCCATTAACTAAACGCCAATCGCAAATTTTAGAACTAATTAAAGTCTTTATTAAAGATACAGGCATGCCACCTACGCGTGCTGAAATAGCTCAAACATTGGGTTTTAAAAGTGCCAACGCTGCTGAAGAACACCTAAAAGCACTGGCAAAAAAAGGCATGATCAAAATGAAGCCTGGGGCGAGTCGCGGTATTCAGTTAATTGAAGAAGATGAGCCAGAGCAACTAGGCTTACCTTTAATTGGCCGTGTTGCAGCCGGTGAACCTATTTTGGCGCAAGAGCATGTTGAAAGTCACTGCCAAGTTGATCCTTCATTATTTAAACCTGCTGCCGATTTCTTACTGCGTGTAAATGGTATGAGTATGAAAGACATTGGTATTATGGATGGCGATTTGCTTGCAGTACATAGAACACAAGTTGCTGAAAACGGGCAAGTAGTTGTAGCTCGAGTCGATGAAGATGTAACAGTTAAGCGTCTAGAAAAAGCGGGTCGCAAAGTACTTTTACACGCTGAGAACGAAGAGTTTTCGCCTATTGAGGTTGACCTTGAGCATGAGTCGTTCAACATCGAGGGGTTAGCGGTAGGTGTTATTCGTAACGCTGACTGGATGTAAACGTTCCCAATTTGGTGCATTAAATTGACTCAATTTGGTGCGCCACTGAAATTTTACTACTTAATTAGGATTTGTGAATCCTTACTCTTCATTTAAAGCCTTATATAGCGCAGTTTTCCTCTCTTTTTATATTTCGTTCTTACTCCTAAACATTAAATAAAGCGCTGATTATAGTTGTTATTTCTGCACCAAAATAAACATTTATTATCATTAAAACTTGCTTATTGGTCATTTTTTAACTAATTGGTTAATACACTGTATTAACACCTAATTAATAAAAAGACACAAAAATGTGCGAGGTGTTAGTCATGGGGTCGGTATCATAAGTGGGTCAAAATGATACGTAGTCGCTCTGAACAATAAGAAAAACGAATGGGCACCTTGTTGTATCGCCTTTTCGCTTTGCGTCTTGCAATAGCATCTAAAGGAGCCGTCACATGGGTAAACTGCGTTACGCCTTGTGGCTTATATTGTTTGCACTTCCTGAGCTTGCATTGGCAAATAGCCAATACAATATGCGTAAAGGGGTGACCGATATAAGTAATAATGTTTATGAGTTACACATGACGATATTTATTATCTGCTGTGTAATCGGCATCATCGTATTTGCGGTGATGTTTTGGGCTTTAATACACCACCGTAAATCCAAAGGGGCCAAGCCTGCCCAATTTCATGAAAGTACAAAAGTTGAAATACTTTGGACTGCCATTCCATTTGTCATCTTAATCGCCATGGCTGTGCCTGCCACAAAAACCTTAATTGCCATGGAAGATGCCTCTAAAGCCGATATCACCATTAAAGTGACTGGCTCACAATGGAAGTGGCATTACGAGTACATGGGCGAAGACATTGCTTATTACTCGATTCTATCTACACCTAAAGACCAAATAGACAACCAAGCAGAGAAAACTGAGCATTATTTGCTTGAAGTAGATAAACCGCTAGTACTTCCTATCAATAAAAAAGTTCGCTTTTTAATGACCTCAGACGATGTAATTCATTCATGGTGGGTGCCTGATTTTGCGGTTAAAAAGGATGCAAATCCTGGGTTTATCAATGAAGCGTGGACACGTATTAACGAGCCAGGAGTATACCGTGGTCAATGTGCTGAGTTATGCGGTAAAGATCATGGCTTTATGCCTGTTGTGGTGAAAGCCTTACCTGAAGATGAATTTGCTAATTGGCTTGCAGATGCCAAGCAAGAAAAAGCCAATGCGGCCGCAGCAGATGCTGCTTTGCTTGATCAAACATTACCGAAAGAAGAGCTTATGGTCTTAGGTGAACAAGTGTATATGGCAAGCTGTGCTGCATGTCACCAACCTACCGGTATGGGCTTACCAGGCGTTTTTCCAGCACTTAAAGGCAGCCCGATTGTATTAGGTGATGTAAAAGATCACATAGATATCGTATTACACGGTAAGCCTGGCACAGCAATGCAAGCGTTCGATAAACAGCTTTCAATTAAGCAACTTGCTGCGGTTATTACTTATAAGCGAAACGCGTGGGGTAATGATACCGGCGATGTTATCCAACCGAGTCAAATTCAAGCCGCGATTGATGCAGCAGCGGAGGCGAACTAATGAGTAATGTTATTAACGAGCAAGCAACAGGGCATGCGCATCACGACCATCATCATCCAGCTAAAGGTTTTAAGCGTTGGCTTTACACTACCAATCATAAAGACATTGGTAGTTTATACCTGATTTTTTCACTCACCATGTTTTTAATTGGTGGAGCGATGGCAATGGTGATCCGCGCTGAACTGTTTCAGCCTGGATTACAGTTAGTTGATCCGCACTTTTTTAACCAAATGACTACCGTACATGGTTTGATCATGGTGTTTGGTGCTGTTATGCCTGCATTTACTGGGCTTGCAAACTGGATGGTACCTATGATGATAGGCGCACCAGATATGGCCTTACCACGTATGAATAACTGGAGCTTTTGGATTTTGCCATTTGCATTTTTAATCCTATTGGCTTCGTTACTTATGCCTGGTGGTGGTCCTGCGTTTGGTTGGACTTTCTACGCACCACTATCAACAACTTACAGCAACGATAACACTGCACTTTTTGTGTTTGCCGTACATATCATGGGTATCAGCTCAATTATGGGTGCGATTAACGTTATCGTGACTATCGTCAACCTAAGAGCGCCAGGTATGACGTGGATGAAGCTGCCGCTATTTGTTTGGACATGGTTAATCACTGCATTCTTGTTAATTGCTGTTATGCCAGTTCTAGCAGGGGCGGTCACTATGGTGTTGACCGATAAATACTTTGCAACCAGCTTTTTTGATGCAGCCGGTGGGGGCGACCCTGTGATGTTCCAGCACATTTTCTGGTTCTTCGGTCACCCCGAAGTGTACATCATGATTTTGCCGGCCTTTGGCATTATATCGACTATCGTACCGACCTTCTCGCGCAAAAAGCTATTTGGCTATGCGTCTATGGTGTATGCAACTTCATCGATTGCGCTGCTAAGTTTTATCGTTTGGGCACATCATATGTTTACCACAGGGATGCCTGTGGCAGGCGAGTTGTTTTTCATGTACGCCACCATGCTTATCTCGGTACCAACGGGCGTTAAAGTGTTTAACTGGGTGGCCACCATGTGGCGAGGTTCGATTAGCTTCGAAATTCCGATGATGTTTGCAATCGCCTTTATTGTGTTATTCACCTTAGGTGGTTTCTCTGGCTTGATGCTTGCGATTACACCAGCAGATTTTCAGTATCACGATACCTATTTTGTGGTGGCTCACTTCCATTATGTGCTTGTGACGGGGGCTGTGTTCTCAATTATGGCGGGAGCCTATTATTGGCTACCGAAATGGACTGGCAACATGTACAACGAAACGCTGGCGAAATGGCATTTTTGGTTATCGCTAATCAGTGTCAACGTGTTGTTCTTCCCTATGCACTTTGTTGGCCTTGCTGGTATGCCGCGTCGTATTCCTGACTATGCTCTGCAATTCGCTGACTTTAACGCCATTATCAGTATTGGTGGTTTTGCATTTGGCTTATCGCAACTGTTGTTTGTATTGGTGGTATTTAAATGTGCTCGAGGTGGCGAAAAGGCACCTGCCAAAGTATGGGATGGGGCTGAAGGTTTAGAGTGGGAAGTCGATTCTCCAGCGCCTTATCACACCTTTGAAACACCGCCGGAGATTAAGTAATGAACCATGCACCTTTGCTAAAAAAACTGCTGATTACATGCTTGCTCATGTTCGCATTTGCTTTTGCAATGGTGCCGCTTTACGACGTGTTTTGCGACGTTACAGGGTTGAATGGTAAGCCATCATTAGAAAAAGCGAGCGCGAGTGAATCAATAAATACACAGCGCCAAGTTGATGTCAGCTTTACCACTCACGCCCAAAGCGGCGCGCCATTTAAGGTGCAGTCTGAGCAATACAGCGTGGCGGTACAACCAGGTGCCATGCGTGAAGTTAAATTTTCAGCAAAGAACACCAGTAATGAAGACAAAGTCATGCAAGCAATTCCATCAGTATCACCGGGTAAAGCGGCAAAGTACTTACATAAAATAGCCTGTTTTTGCTTTGATCAGCAGCCAATGAAAGCCGGTGAAGAAATGGAATTTACCTTGTTGTTTTATGTTGATACAGAGTTACCCGACGATGTTGAGGAACTGACGTTGTCGTATACCGTGTTTGATATTAGCGGGCATGTTGTGGCTAAAAACGATTAAAAGCCGCCAAGCTAATTGCTAATTGGGAGCAAACAAAATGAATCAAAATTATGAAAAATACTATGTTCCAGCCGAGAGTCCTTGGCCAATAGTTGGTGCCATCGCGATGTTTTTAATTGCTGTCGGTGCTGGTTTAACTGTGATGCAAGTAAGTGGTGAGGGCAGTAGTGGCCAGTATGTCTTGTATCTAGGCATTGCCATATTAATTTATATGGTTTTTAGCTGGTTTAGAAACGTTATTGAAGAGTCTCATAAAGGGCTTTACTCAGCACAAATGGACCGCTCCTTCAGACAAGGTATGAGCTGGTTCATATTCTCTGAGGTTATGTTCTTTATGGCGTTTTTTGGCGCTCTTTTTTATGCACGTATGATTTCGGTGCCTTGGCTCGGTGGCGCTGGTAATAACGCTATGACCAATGAAGTGCTCTGGCCAACCTTTGAAGCCGTATGGCCGCTATTAACTACGCCAGCGGGCGAGACCACACAGGCTATGGGCTGGCAAGGTCTGCCTCTGATCAACACGCTTATTCTGCTTACCTCATCGGTCACAATTCACTTTGCTCATGTTGCGATAGAAAACAATAAGCGCGGCGCCCTAAAGGTATTTTTATCTTTAACCGTGCTGTTAGGTGTGATTTTCCTTGGCTTACAAGTTTACGAGTATATGCATGCTTACCAAGATTTAGGTTTGACCTTAGATGCGGGCGTTTATGGGAATACCTTTTTCTTGTTAACTGGCTTTCACGGTATGCACGTGACACTAGGCACCATTATTTTATTTGTGGTGCTGCTGAGAATTTTTAAAGGCCACTTCACGAGTGAAAAGCATTTTGCCTTTCAAGCGGCTGCTTGGTATTGGCACTTTGTTGATGTGGTGTGGTTGTGTTTATTTGTGTTTGTGTACGTGCTGTAGCTTTGTGAAGCGGCGACGGGTTGGTGTGAATAAAGCCCAATTTCATTGCGGCAATGATGAGCACCAGCACAATACCTGAAAACAGCACTCGACGACCTAAGTAATGCGACATGGGTTTCGAGTGCTCTTTTGCTGACATCATCACAAACAGCGCTCTAAATAGGTTGAACAGAATATAAAGTAATAACAAAACAATAATGATTTTAATCATATTAGGTATTCCAAATGCAGTTAATTTTATGGCGTAAACAAAAGCTTAGCTCAATTATCGCAATTTGCGTTGTGATACTTGCAGTGCTTATTTGTTTGCGACTAAGCGTTTGGCAATACCAGCGAGGCGAGCAAAAACAGCAGCAACTAAGCCAGTTAGCCGTTTCGAAAGAGCAAGGAGTTTTGAGCTGGCAAGAGCTGCAAAGTTTACCTAGAGAGCTGAATAAAACGGGCTTGCAAGTCAAGGTCTCTGGCGAGGTAAATAAACAACAGTACTGGCTGCTTGATAATCAAATTTATCAGGGGCAAGTGGGCTATGACTTACTAGTAGCGATGACAATTGCAGGTGAAAGCGTGCCTTTAATCGTTAACTTTGGTTGGCTAAAAGCTCCAACAAACCGTAGCCAGTTGCCAACCGTTGTGTGGCCAGAATCAACAAGCTTTACGGCTACTGTGCAATTGAAACAAGGCAGCTTACAAGGTTTCACACTTGCCGATGAGATTGGTGCAGAGCAAGGCTGGCCTAAGCGTATTCAAGGCATCGACTTAGCAATTTTTAGTGCTCAATTAGCAAAGCCCTTACAAGACTTTATTGGTTATCGCAATGAAGCAGATGGTATTGCAACCCCGCATTACCAGAGTGTCGTGATGGGGCCAGAAAAACATTACGCCTATGCCGTGCAGTGGTTATTAATCGGCTTAGCGTGTGTTGTTATTGCTTATTTTGCGATGAGAAGGAGAGGTTATGAAAATAAACCCGCTTAGTTTATTCGTTTTATGCTGTTTTGTGCCGCTGGCACTTGCTTATGCAGCATTAAAGCTTGAGTGGTTACCGAGTGGTTCGAGTAATCATGGTGAGCTTTTAAGCGAAGAAGTTAAATTAGCTGATTGGCAACAAGGCGATCCTAAACAATGGACAATTGCGCTTAATTACCCAAAAGAGTGCAGTGAAGTTTGTGCAAACCAATTAGCCAGTCTAGATAACCTATATGTCGCTTTAGGTAAAAATCAGCAAAAAGTGGATGTGGCGGTACTGACAAATCAACAGCAGGTATCGGCAAATTGGCGTCAATTAGCAGTAAGTCCTGCGCTCAAAGCGGGAGACTTATACTTGGTTGATCACATGGGCTTAGTGGTTTTGCATTACCCCTACACGGCTGAGCCAGAACAAAACAGACTGATTCAAAAAGGCTTACTTAAAGACTTAAAGAAACTACTTAACTATGCGCGTTCAAGTTAAACCTCATTAAGGGGATAAAGATGTATAAAAATTATAAATATTTAGTCTTAATTACGGTTTTCTTCTCTATCTTAGTTGTTGGGCTTGGTGCCTATACACGGCTGAGTGATGCTGGGCTTGGTTGCCCTGACTGGCCTGGTTGCTATGGATTTTTAACTGTGCCAAAACATGAAACTGCTTTGTTACATGTTGAACAAAACTACCCTGATATGATGTTTGAAGCAGCAAAAGCATGGAAAGAAATGATCCATCGCTATTTTGCCGGTGCCCTTGGTTTACTTATTTTAGCCTTGTTTGTTTTTGCCTGGTTAAAACGCCAATATCCAAATACGCCGGTTAAACTGCCATTAGCACTATTATTATTGGTGGTATTCCAAGCCGTATTGGGCATGTGGACTGTCACTATGAACCTACAGCCTTTGGTTGTTATGGGGCATTTGCTCGGCGGTTTTAGTATCTTGTCGTTGCTGTTTTTATTGTATCTACGTTTAAAGACCGACCCTGTTGCTAGCAGTGATAGCGGCGCAAAGCCATATTATCAGTTAGCGCTGGTGGGCTTGGTGGTGCTAATACTGCAAATTGCGTTGGGTGGCTGGCTTGCAGCAAATTACGCCGCTCCGCATTGTAATGGCTTACCGCTGTGTAGCTACGGACAACCGTTTTCTTTGAAGAGTGTGTTTCAGCTACCGCTTGAGCACAGCACCTATGAATATGGCGTTTTATCGCAGCAGGCGCGTATGTCTATTCATCTGCTACACCGTATTTGGGCGCTGGTTACTTGTGTGGTGTTAGCGCTGATCATGTGGCGCATATATTCACGCTGTTACTCTCGAAAAATTAAGCACTGCACAGTCACTGTATTAATCGCTTTGTTGTGCCAAATCTGTTTAGGTCTAGCTGTTGTGCACTGGCACTTCCCATTAAGTGTAGCGCTTGCGCACAACCTAATGGCCGCATTGTTACTGCTTAGCATGGTAAGACTATGCTTCCACTTAAAAATAAGAACCTAGGAGGCTGTGATGGCATTATTACTAAGCTCAGAAAAATCATTATTTATTCAAAGCTCAGAGTTACTTAAAGATTACTTAGCTATCAGTAAATTTAAAGTAGTTGCCATGCTTGTACTAACTGCTTGGGTTGGTTTGGCATTGGCTCCCGATGTTGGGCGAGGGGTATTTGTGCAGCTTGCAAGTTTGCTAGGTATTGGCTTGCTGTCGGCTGCTGCTGCCGTGATCAATCATGTTGTTGATAGTGAAATCGACAGCAAAATGGCACGTACACGTCATCGTCCTGTGGCAAAAGGTCGGCTCAGTAAACAACATGCTTTGAGCTTTGCTGCAACTATAGGAATACTAGGTTTTGTTATGCTTATGGTATGGGCGAATACACTCACCGCCATTCTTACTTTGTTTGCGCTTGTCGGCTATGCCTTTATTTACACCTCATTTTTAAAGCGTGCCACACCGCAAAATATTGTTATTGGTGGTTTGGCAGGTGCTATGCCGCCGTTGCTAGGGTGGGTATCTGAAACAGGCCATATGGCCGCGGCTCCTTGGCTGTTAGTGATGATTATATTTACTTGGACTCCCCCGCATTTTTGGGCCTTGGCGATTGCACGTAAAAGCGATTATGAGCGGGCAAAAATCCCTATGTTGCCTGTTACTCACGGTATCGAATTTTGTAAAACTTGCGTTGTTGGCTACAGCATTTTGCTTGCTTTGGTATGTGTGCTGCCTTATTTAATTGGCATGTCAGGGCTAATTTACTTATTAGGTGCAAGCGTTTTAAACGCGATATTCATTTATAAAGCGTTAAAACTAAAAATTGCCCCAAAAGATGATACAGCAATGGACTTATTTCGTTTTTCAATCGTGCATTTAATGCTACTCTTTATCGCCTTATTCATTGATAAATGGTTAGTTTTATGACGCGAATCGTCGCTTTTTTATGTTTCAGTGCGGTATTGTTTGTAACCGGTTGTGGTAAAAACAACACCGCTCCTGAAGTCGAAGCACTGGTTTATGAGCAAGCAAAGCTGATTAGTCCGTTTTTATTAACCGATCAACATGGTGCGCCCGCTGATAACAGTCAGTTTATGGGGCATTGGAATTTGGTCTTTTTAGGCTACACCAGTTGCCCTGATATATGTCCAATGACATTGGCGAAACTAACGGCAGTACAAAAGCAGTTAAGCCAAGATTACAAAGTGCAGGTATGGTTTGTTGCCGTAGATCCAAAACGTGATACAACCGAAAAACGCAAAGCCTACATTGATTACTTTAATCCTGATTTTCTTGCAGTATCAGGCCCACACAAACAGCTTTTTCCATTTGTCAGAGAGCTTGGCTTAATTTACGCAATTAACGATAGTGATGAGCAAGAGTATGCAGTTGATCATAGCGCGTCGGTAGTGATGGTTGATGGCGATGGCTCGGTACGTGCGATTTTTAAGCCTGAATTTAAACAAGGCAGCGTGCCATTAATAAACGCCACAACTTTGACTGAAGAGTTCAAAAAAATAGCAGATTATTACGCAAAGTAAACTTTCTTGGTTAAGGGAGTCATTTTCCGCAAAAGAAAAGCTTCCTTTTTTGATATAAATGTCTAAGCTACTAAAAAATTTTACTATTTTTTGATTCAAATTATGGCATTTTTATTTAGTCAGTCTAAGCTTTTGTTATGAATTGTTTAAAGCAGGGAAGGTATAAGTAATGTTAAAGCTCCCTACAGAATTAGCTATTAGTCAGGTCGAAACACTCCATCAAGATTTGCTACAAGAGTTGTCAGCAAATGATGATATCTGTTTGGATATCAGTGAAGTGACCCGTGCTGACACAGCATCAATTCAGCTTTTATGTGCATTACAGAAGCATTTACTTTCGGTGCAACACAAAATTATTTGGGTTGGCGAGAGTAAGCCGTTGCAACAGGCAATTAATAGTTTGGGCTTAAGCCATTATCTTGTGCTTGAGAATGCCAATTAAGAGGTTTTTATGAAAAGAATTTTAGCAGTAGACGATTCTGCATCTATGCGCCAAATGGTTGGTTTTACGCTTAAAAAAGCTGGCTTTGATGTGACAGAAGCGAAAGACGGCAGCGAAGCTTTAAATATCGCAAAACAACAAGGCTTTGATGCTGTTATTTCTGATGTGAATATGCCGGTAATGGATGGTATTACCCTTATTCGTGAATTACGTAGCTTACCTAATTACAAGTTCACACCTTTACTGATGCTGACTACAGAGTCGGGTCTTGATAAAAAGTCTGAAGGTAAAGCTGCTGGTGCAACTGGTTGGATTGTTAAGCCATTTAATCCTGAGCAATTGTTAGCGGTATTGAAAAAAGTGATTCGCTAATAATAGGAGCGGGGCATGAGTATAGATCTAAGCCAATTTTTTGAAGTATTCTTCGAAGAAAGCTTCGAAGGACTCGACGCTATGGAGGCTGAGTTATTAAACTTAGTGCCTGGCGAAGAAGACTTAGAGACCATAAATACAATTTTTCGCGCTGCGCATTCAATAAAAGGAGGTAGCGGTACCTTTGGCTTTAGTGCTGTTGCAGACTTTACTCATGTTCTCGAAACCCTTTTAGATCAAATTCGTGAAGGTTCGCGGGATCTTACTGCTGAGCATGTAAATTTACTTTTAAAATCAGTTGACTGTTTACGGGCTTTACTCAGAACTTTACAAGCTGAGCAGCAGCCAGACTTAACTGAAGCTGATGAATTGCGTATTAAATTTGAAGAAATTCTTGGTATGCGTGCTGCAAGTAAAGCACCAGAGCCAACGCAAGAAGCTGTTAGCGAAAGCAGCTTTAATACCTATCAAATCGATTTCAAACCACATCATCACTTATTTAAAACCGGTAATGAACCACTGTACATGATCAGTGAGTTGGCTGAGCTAGGTGAGCTTGAAACACAAGCCTTTCAAGATGATGTGCCTGATATCACTAACCTTGCCCCTGAAGACTGTTTCTTATCGTGGCGCTTTTTCTTAACCACAGACAAAGAGCAAAGCTGCATCGAAGAAATTTTCGAATGGGTTGAAGATGACGCTGATATCACCATCACCCTATGTGGTGGTTTGTTTGGTGATGAAGAGGTTGCCGCTGTTGAAACTGTTGCTGAAGAAACTGCGCCAGCAAAAGAGGCTGAGCCTGCAGAAGTTAAACCAGCTACTGATTCTAAAAAGCCAGCGCCAGTTAAAGCAACCACAGCCAATGCAGAATCAACCTCAATCAGGGTTGGTATCGACAAAGTTGATTCATTGATCAACATGGTGGGTGAATTAGTGATTACCCAAGCGATGTTAAGTCAATTGGGTGAGCAAGAGATCACTGAAGCAACTATAGCCTCATTACAAGAGGGCTTAGCACAACTGGCACATAATACCCGTGACTTACAAGAAAATGTCATGCGTATTCGCATGTTGCCAATAAGCTTTGTGTTTAGTCGCTTTCCTCGCTTAGTGCGCGATATCTCGCAAAAGCTTGATAAACAAGTCGAGCTTAAATTACTTGGTGAACAAACCGAACTAGATAAAACCGTGATGGAGAAGCTTTCTGATCCTATGGTGCATCTAGTGAGAAATTCCTTAGATCATGGTTTAGAAACCGTTGATAAACGCGTTGCAGCGGGAAAAGACCCTGTTGGTACTGTAACGCTCAATGCGTTTCATCAAGGTGGCAATATCGTTATCGAAATTATGGACGATGGTCAGGGCCTGAACACCACTAAAATTCGTGAAAAGGCGATTAAAAACGGCCTAATTTCAGAAACTGATGAGTTGTCTGATAACGAAATCAACGAGCTTATTTTCTTACCAGGATTTTCTACAGCCGATCAAGTCAGCGACTTATCAGGTCGTGGCGTTGGTATGGATGTAGTAAGGCGCAATATCGAAGCACTTAGCGGCTCTGTTGAAGTGGCTTCTGCACCAGGCGTGGGGTCGACATTTACAATTCGCTTACCGCTAACGTTGGCTATTTTAGATGGGCAGTTAGTCCGAATTGCTGAGCATACTTACATCATCCCGCTGATTTCGATAATTGAGTCATTGCAAATCGATATTAGTAAAGTGAGTCGGGTAGGCAAAGACTTAGATGTGCTGCGCTTACGTGACGAATATATTCCAATCTTAAGGCTTTATAATATTTTCAATCATAAAGGGGCGATTGAAACGCTTGATAAAACCCTGTTGGTTGTCGTTGAGAGTGACAACCAAAAAGTAGGTTTATTAGTTGATGACTTATTGTCGCAACAGCAAGTGGTAATCAAAAGCTTAGAGGCCAATTATCAAAAAGTTGATGGTGTCTCGGGGGCGACAATTCTAGGGGATGGTCGTGTTTCTTTGATTGTTGATATTAGTGGTTTGATTAAATTATCTGGGCTTAGAAAGCCTGGGAGCCAAGAATTGATTATTGAATCAAAAGCGAATTTGGAGGCGTCATGATTGCACAGCACGACGACCTGCATAACAAACTAAACCTTGAACAAGATCAAGATGTAAAACAGTTTTTAACCTTCTTCATGGCTGAAGAAGAGTATGGTGTTGATATTTTAACGGTGCAAGAAATTCGCAGTTGGGAAGAAATTACGGTGATCCCTAATTCACCGGATTTCGTCAAAGGGGTTATCAACCTGCGCGGCACCATAGTGCCGATTATTGATTTAAGGCTACGTTTTGGTATTTCAGCCATTGAATACGGACCGTTAACCGTTGTAATTGTTCTAAAAGTACAGCTTGAAAATACATGTAAAATTATGGGCATCGCCGTTGATGCCGTCTCGGATGTCTATAGCATTGCTGAGCATGAAGCGAAGGCAGTGCCACATTTGTCTGACTCAGACAACGCGCAATTTGTTGCGGGTTTAGTCAATGTGGGTGAGAAAATGGTCGCATTACTTGACCTACAAAAAACAATGGACATTTAACTGGGTAGATTAACAAGAAGGTGAAGGGTATGGGATGGTTTAGCAGTCCTAAAAATGTTGAGTCGGAAAATGATTTAGTTATTGCGGCACTTAGAAAGTCGCAAGCGATGATTGAGTTTCAACCGTCGGGGCAGATCATAACTGCCAATGCTAATTTCTTAAACACCATGGGTTACCGACTCGAAGAAATCCAAGGGCAACACCACTCTATGTTTGTTGCTGAAAAAGAGTCGCAAAGCCCTGAGTATCAACAGTTTTGGCAGCGATTACGCAGCGGTGAGTTCTTCACTGATGAATTTAAGCGTGTCGGTAAAAATGGCAAACAAGTTTGGATCCAAGGTACCTATAACCCAATTATTGATAGCAATGGTAATGTCACTAAAGTTATCAAATTTGCTACAGACATCACACCGCAAAAAGAGCTTGAACGTCAGTCAAAACGTGATGCTGATTTATCAAATGCGCTGCGTGTATGCCAAGCTAATGTGATGATTGCCGATAACGATTTAAAAATTATCTTTGTTAATGAGCAAGTAAAGCAAATGCTGCAAGCTCGCGAATCAACTTTACAAACAGTGCTACCTAGCTTCTCTGTGGCGAATTTAGTGGGTACGTGTGTTGATGATTTTCATAAACAACCATCACATCAACGTGAATTACTAAAAACATTATCTGAACCATACAAAACCACATTGCGTTTGGCGGGGCTTATTTTTAGCTTGATTGCGACTCCTTGGGTGAGCGCTTCGGGTAAGCGTTTAGGTACTATTGTTGAGTGGCAAGATATTACTGATAGCGTAAATAAAGCGGATGCTGAAAAGCGTGCAGCAGAAGAAAACTTGCGAGTACGCCGAGCACTTGATCGCGTGGCAACTAACACCATGATTGCTGATTCTGGTAACAACATTATTTACATGAACGAAGCCGTTCTGAACATGATGAAAATTGCTGAAAGTGATTTACGTAAAGATTTACCTAACTTCAACAGTAATAATTTAATTGGTCAAAATATTGATGTGTTCCATAAGAATCCAGCACATCAACGTAACATGCTTGCTAAGTTAAGTGATACGTACAGTACTGAAATTCAAGTCGGCGGCCGTACTTTTGGTTTGGTTGCAAACCCTATTTTTACCCCAGACAACGAGCGTATTGGTACGGTTGTGGAGTGGGAAGATAGAACAGCTGAAGTCGCTATTGAAAAAGAAATTGCCGGCCTTGTTGCTGCAGCGGGTAGTGGTGACTTAGAAGCCCGTGTAGAAGAAGCGGGTAAACAAGGTTTCTTCTTACGTCTAGCGCAGGGCTTAAATAGCCTAGTTAGTATTGTTGATGATGCAGTAAAAGACACAGGCAATATGCTGGATGCTATGGCGAACGGTGACTTATCAAAACGTATTGAGCAAGACTACCAAGGCTCGTTCGATAAGTTAAAACGTGATGCAAATGCCACGGCTGATAAGCTTACTGAAGTGATTAATCGCATTAATACTTCGGCAACGCTGGTTGCCAGTGGTGCAGAAGAAATCTCACAAGGTAATGCTGATTTAAGTCAACGTACTGAAGAGCAGGCTTCATCACTTGAAGAAACAGCATCAAGCATGGAAGAGATGACCAGTACGGTTCGTCAAAATGCTGATAATGCTAAAGAAGTGAATGAACTTGCTGAAGAAACACGTACTAAAGCACAAAAAGGTGGCGAAGTTGTAAATCGCGCTGTAACCAGTATGTCGGCAATTAATGAATCAAGTAAGAAGATTGCAGACATTATCAGTGTCATTGATGAAATTGCTTTCCAAACAAATCTACTTGCGCTTAATGCCGCTGTCGAAGCAGCACGTGCAGGTGAACAAGGCCGTGGTTTCGCGGTTGTTGCTGGTGAGGTCCGTAACTTAGCGCAACGTTCAGCAGCTGCAGCAAAAGAAATCAAAGAATTGATCCGAGACAGTGTTGGAAAAGTTGAAGATGGTACATTACTGGTTAATGAATCGGGTTCAACATTACAAGAAATTGTTACTGCAGTACAAAGAGTTACTGCAATGATTTCTGATATTGCCCAAGCTTCTGAAGAGCAAAGCTCTGGTATTGAGCAGGTCAATAAAGCCATTGCCCAAATGGATGAAATGACCCAGCAAAATGCAGCATTAGTTGAAGAAGCCTCTGCCGCGGGTGAATCAATGGCAGAGCAAGCGAATGATATGCGCCGCTTGTTAAACTTCTTCTCGTTATCGAATAACGAGATGGATATTACAAGCCGTGCAAGTTCAGCGCCTGCAGCTAAACAGCCAAGCTCACCAGTACGTTCGGCACCTAAAGGTAATAACTTTGTTGACCCTAGTGATGAGTGGGAAGAGTTTTAAAACTCTTCCCAATTAAATTCTAACTAGTTAATTGCATCTAATGTTACAGCTGCAGGGTCAAGCACATGAAAGAGTTTTTACTAACGGATAGTGACTTTAAAGCTATTTCGTCACAAGTGTACGATGCTTGCGGCATTGTTTTAGCTGAGCATAAGCGCGAGATGGTTTACTCGCGCTTAGCAAGGCGTATTCGCCAACATAAGCTTAAGAACTTTAAAGAATATTTAGACTTTCTTGAAGAGAATAAAGAACAAGAGTTTAGTGAGTTTATTAATGCCATAACTACTAATCTGACTTCTTTCTTTCGTGAGCCACATCACTTTAGTTATCTAAAAAATACCATAGTCCCCAAACTGCTGATTAGTAATGCTAAACAAAAGCGTGTAAGGGTGTGGTCTGCTGGCTGCTCGACCGGCGAAGAGCCTTATACCATTGCTATGACCTTAAGCGGTTTATTCCCATCTGATTGGGATGTGAAAATTCTAGCTACTGACTTAGACTCAAATGTGCTCGCTAAAGCACAGGCTGGCACCTATACCGCTGCCAATGTGAATGGTTTAGACAAAAGCCAACTTAAGCGCTGGTTTCTAAAAAGCCATGACGGTCAGTTATATAAAGTAAAACCTGAACTACAAAAGAATATTTTTTTTAAACGTCTAAACTTATTACAGAGCTGGCCTATGAAAGGGCCGTTTGATGTTATTTTTTGTCGCAATGTAGTTATCTACTTCGATAAGCCGACGAAAGATACTCTATTTAAACGTTATTACGATTTGTTGACCGATTCAGGTCATTTATTCTTGGGGCATTCCGAAACACTGGGTAAGGACCACAAAGAGTTTAAGAATTTAGGCCAAACTATCTATCAAAAAGGTGGTCTATGAGTAGTCATTTTAAACCTGTATTGTCTGGTTTTGAGCACGTTAAACGGTTTTGGGATGGCAAGCGCCATAAAGTGGTTGCTAAAGTATTACCAGGCGAATTTTATGTGTCTAAGTCTGATGAGTTGATCACAACTGTGTTAGGGTCGTGTATTGCTGCATGTATTTACGATGAAGGCTTAGGTATTGGTGGTATGAATCATTTTATGCTGCCAGCAGAAAAAGGTGTTGATCCGAGTAACGCACATAGCCTTAATTGCCGTTATGGTAACTGGGCAATGGAATACTTGATCAATGAAATCCTAAAAAATGGTGCTTCTAGACGCAACCTCAAAGTAAAGCTGTTTGGCGGCGGGAAAATAATCCGCTCAATGACAGATATTGGTGTTGGTAACATTCGTTTTGCAAATGCCTATGTACTTGAGGAAGGTTTAGATTTAGTATCCCCTGATGTTGGCGGGCCTTGGCCACGTAAGGTGATGTTTGATCCACAAACAGGCAAGGCGCAGGTTAAGAAAATGCGTGAATTGCATTCTGATAAGCTTGAAAAACGTGAAATTAAATACTTACACGATATTGAGCAGCAAGATGCAGAAACGGATATTGAATTATTTTAGGAGAGCAAATGATCAAAGTACTCATAGTTGATGATTCTGCTTTGATCCGTGGTTTACTCAAGGAAGTTCTCGAGCAAGCGCAAGACATTCAGGTCGTTGGTGCGGCAGAAGACCCTTATCAAGCCCGAGATTTAATTAAGCGGCTTAATCCCGATGTCTTAACGCTTGATATCGAAATGCCGAAAATGGATGGGTTAAGTTTTTTAAAAAACTTGATGCGCCTTCGTCCTATGCCAGTTGTGATGATTTCTACACTGACTCAAAAAGGCTCACCAATCACACTGGAAGCCCTCGAAATTGGTGCTGTTGACTTTATTGCTAAGCCAACTATCAATGTCACTGAAAATCTTCAGCGTTATGCCCATTTATTACATCAAAAAGTGCGTACTGCAGCTGGCGCTAGAGTGCGAGCTTTTAAAGAAACAAAAGTTGAAGACGACAGCTCTTTAACAGCATTGCAATTTAAGGCAAACAGCGTGCTTGCAATTGGCGCTTCAACAGGCGGCACAGAAGCAATTAAAGAAGTGCTCGTGCGTATGCCAGAAAGCTGCCCACCGATTGTTATTACACAACATATCCCTCCAGTATTTAGTACCTCGTTTGCAATGCGCATGGATAGAACGTGTAAAATCAACGTTAAAGAAGCTGAGCATGGCGATAAGCTACAACCAGGCTGGGCGTATATTGCACCGGGCGATCAGCATTTGAGTGTAGTAAAAAAAGCCGGAGGTCTGTTTTGTCAGCTTGATTCAAGTGAGCTGGTTAATCGCCATCGTCCAGCGGTTGATGTGCTATTTAACTCCTTAGTCGTGGCTTGCCCTAAAGCGACGGTAGCTGCGTTATTGACAGGTATGGGCAGCGATGGCGCCAAAGGCATGCTTGCATTAAATCAAGCTGGGGCTTACACCATAGCACAGGATGAATTGTCGTCAGTGGTATGGGGCATGCCTAAAGCCGCAGTCGAACTCAATGCGGCTAATGAAGTGGTTCGCCTTGATAAGGTTGCAGCGCAAATGCTAAAACAAGCTGCTAAGGTACAATAACCCAAGGTTGAGAGAACCAGTAGTAACTGCCTTTTTTCGCGATAGAAGGGGCTGTGCAGTTAAAGCGAGAGCGGCCTTTTTTCAGTTTTTCAGGTGAGGTGATCTTCACCGTATCTTTACTAAGCCAGGTTAAATCAGCTTGACCAATACCTGATACATAACAAGCAAACTGGCTTTTATGAAAGTCCTGCATATCAAATTGAATGCTTAAACTTGGCGGGTTTTCGTCCGTCACGCTATCTGAATAGGTGAGCTGTTTGATTGTGAATGCTTGAGAGTCTAGTTTAGTGGCAAGCGTATCAAGCTTTGAATAAAAGCCCGATGCCGGAAAGCGTGGTAACCGGGTAAAGTCAGAATGGATACCTACAGCCCCTGAATGCTGACCTATACCAACAAAGCCTAGCGATTTTACTAGTTGTTGCAGTGAATTATTAAACTCGCCATAAGGGTAAGCAAGGTATTTGTAATCATGGCCAATTTCTTCTTTAATGCGCTGCTGGGCAGATAAAATGTCTTCTTTAGTACGTGCAAGCCATGCTTCTTCAGTCTCGCCTGGTTGTTTGCGGTGTAAGTAATTATGAATTTGCGTATGGTTGCTAATTAAGGCGCCTTTTTTCGATAGCTCCTTTAACTGCTGCCACGTCATTACATAGCTTTTGCCTTCATCAATTAGCTCGGGATTTACGAAAATAGTGTACGGATAGTCAAATTTTTCTAAGATGGGCGCAGCTTCTTCATAGTTATTTTTGTAGCCATCATCGAAGGTTATTGCGACGGTTTTATCTGTTAGCGGTTGGCCAGCTTGTAACGAGGTAATGAGTTCATCTAGTGGAATAACGTTGAAGTTATTATCTTTTAAATATTGCATATGTTCAGTGAATGTTTCGTTACTGACGCTGGTTACCGCAGGAAGGCTTTCACTGACGTGGTGATACTGTAGAATGACTGCGCCATGGGCACGCAAAGATAAACCTAACAGGACTGCAAATACTAAATGAAACATTTTCTTAAACGTCATAAGGCACACCATAAAAGTTTACTGTTATTAGCCGGTCCGATGATTTTATCAAATATTACCGTGCCAATGTTAGGTTTAGTTGATACTGCTGTAATCGGCCACTTAGGAAGCGCTCACTATTTAGCTGGTATAGCGCTCGGTTCAGCAGTTATCTCGTTATTATTTTGGCTAGCAGGCTTTTTGCGCATGAGCACCACAGGGTTAGTTGCGCAGGCTTATGGTAAAAGCGATCACACCTTACTCGCTGAGCTATTAAAGCGCAGCTTGTTACTAGCAACAGCGGTAGCGCTGTTATTAATAGCGCTGAGTATACCTATTCAATCCTTAATGGCATATTTATCAAATGCTAATGAAGCTGTTTTAGAACAAGCAAATAGCTATTTTTCGATTCGTATTTTTAGTGCGCCAGCTGCTTTGTGTAACTTGGTTTTACTTGGTTGGATGCTAGGTGTTCATTATGGCCGCGGGCCATTCTATTTATTACTTATCACCAATATAACCAATATTGTGCTCGATATTTATTTTGTGGTGTTTCTTGATTGGGGTGTGGCTGGAGCTGCGTGGGCATCTTTAATCGCTGATTATATCGCCCTTGCTTTTGCACTGATGTTAGTTGTACAGCTTGCCAAAAAGCAGGGGGTTAATCTTGCTGTGAAAGCCTGGTTAAGTGTTGCTAAGTTACTTGATTTAGTAAGCTTAAATCGCGATATTTTTATTCGCTCACTAGCACTTCAGCTATGTTTTAGCTTTATGACTTTTTATGGCGCACGTATCGGCGAAACAACCTTAGCGGCTAATGCCGTATTGCTAAACTTTTTAATGTTGGTGAGCTTTGCGCTTGATGGTATTGCTTATGCAAGTGAGGCAAAGGTCGGTAAAGCGAAAGGTGAGCACAGCGCTAAGCAGATTAAGTTATGGGTTAATTTGAGCTTGTTTTGGGGTGGGTTATTTGCGGTGTTTTATAGCCTTTTATTTTTATTATTTGGCGAGGCAATTATTCGCTTTCTTACCGATGTGCCCGAAGTTATCAGCCTTGCAACGGTTTACCTTCCTTGGGTGATTATATTGCCTATCGCGGCGATGGGTTGCTTCTTATTTGATGGTGTATTTGTCGGCTTAACCCGTGCTAAAGACATGCGTAATACTATGTTATTTAGTGCTCTAGTGGGCTTTTTTGGACTGTTTTGGGTAGTGAGTAGCTGGCAAAATCATGGTTTATGGTTTGCGATGACCAGCTTTATGCTAATGCGCGGGTTAACGCTGTGGTTTCGCTATCGTAAAATTGTCAATAATCAGCAATTATTAGATTAAATTACTTCCACAAATCAGGGTCGTGATTTTTGGGAGACGAGCGCTCTAAAACTTGCGCAAAACGGTTGGCAAAAATACCTAAGTAGCCCCAACCAGCAAAGAATAAAGCCACTGCTAGTATGGCTAGGCCAATTAATTGAAATAGTGCGGGTCCATAGTAACCTATGGCAATAAAAATCACGGCTAGCACAAATAGTGCTAGGCCGCGAAGAAAGCGTTTTAAGCTTAACTTGGGGTCGCTACCTAAGCGAAATACCCATTTTTTAAGCATGCTTTAGATACCGGTTAGTAGTAAGAGTGCTCACCAGATTGGTGATCAGTAATGTCTCTTACACCGTTGATTTCGTCAAACTTGGCGATCATTTCTTTCTCGATGCCTTCTTTTAGTGTGACGTCAATCATTGAACAACCGTTACAGCCACCACCAAATTGCAGTACCGCGATGCCGTCAGCAGTAATTTCTACTAGGCTAACTTGGCCGCCGTGGTTAGCGAGCTGAGGATTAACTTCAGTTTCAAGCATATGTTGAACACGTTCTTGCAGTGATGCATCGTCGCTAAGTTTACGTGCTTTTGCATTCGGCGCTTTAAGCGTTAACTGAGTACCCATTTTGTCAGTTACAAAATCGATTTCAGCTTCTTCTAAGAAAGGGGCGCTTTCTGCATCAACAACGGCATCAAAACCATTGAATGGTAGACGAATATCAGTCGCTTCAACGGCGTCTTCTGGGCAGTAAGAAACACCACACTCAGCCTGCGAAGTACCTGGGTTTACTACAAACACACGAATGTTTGTTTGTTCAGCTTGGTCTGCTAAAAGTTTAGCAAAATGAGATTGTGCAGATTCAGAAATAGAGATCATAAAACGGACTATACTTGACTAAATTACTCGGATACTGTGTATCATACTCCGCTCATCGTGTTGTCGCCAGTGTTGAGCGTAAAAAGTTGCATCTATTTTATCGAATGGTAGCGTTAAAACATCAAATAATTACGGGTGCTATCTATGCGTTTCATAATAACAATATTAACCATGCTAGTGAGCGTCAGCGCATTAGCAAAACCTCTTTCTTATTACTTTGAACAAGATGTGAAATTTGACCCAAGTATTCCGACCCCTGAACAGGTGCTAGGCTACGAAGTGGGTGAGTGGCATGTACGTCACGATCAACTTGTGCAATATATGCAAATTCTTGCTGAAAAAAGTGACCGAATGAATTTTAAAGTAATCGGTCGCACTCATGAGCAGCGTCCACTGGTGATGCTAACGGTTACAGCGTCCGACAAACTTGGTCAAGTTGAGCAAATCCGCAAGGCGCATTTAGCTCGCCTAAATGGTGGGGAAAGTGACTCAAGCAAACAGCCAGCGGTTGTTTGGATGGGTTACAGTGTTCACGGTAATGAATCATCAGGCAGCAACGCATCGCTTCTCGTTGCTTATTACCTTGCAGCTGCACAGGGGCCAGAAATCGATGCCTTACTTAACAACACGGTTATTTTACTCGACCCATCATTAAACCCTGATGGCTTAGCGCGTTTTGCAAATTGGGCAAACAGCAACCGTGGCATGAAGTTATCATCAGATCCACAAACTCGCGAGCATATCGAAAGTTGGCCAAGCAGTCGTACTAACCATTACTTGTTTGATTTAAACCGTGACTGGTTGTTACTGCAGCACCCTGAATCGCGTGCGCGTATTGCACAGTTTCACCAATGGAAACCGAATATCCTAACTGACTTTCATGAAATGGGCCCAAACAGCACTTACTTTTTCCAACCAGGGATCCCAACTCGTAAGCACCCAATCACGCCTGAAGAAAATGTCACGCTGACTAAAGCAATTGCAAACTATCATGCAAAAACACTTGATGAGCACAATGCACTTTACTTCACAGAAGAAAGCTTTGATGACTTTTACTATGGTAAAGGCTCAACTTACCCAGACGTAAATGGCGGTGTAGGCATCTTATTTGAACAAGCGAGCTCGCGTGGTCACTTACAAGAAACTATTAACGGCCCGTTAAGCTTCCCGTTTACGATTAAAAATCAGTTATTAACAAGCTTATCGACGTTCCAAGCGGCGATTGATAACCGTACAGACTTACTTGATTATCAAGCAAAATTTTACAACAAAGCAGTTGATCTTGCTGGTGATGAAGACTTTAAAGGGTATGTTGTCAAAGGCGGCGCTGATCAAAGCCGCATGCAATACTTCCTTGATTTACTTAGACAACATCAAATCAATGCGTACATGTTAGAAGAGCCGCTAAAAGTAAACGGTCAAAGCTTTTCTGAGCAGAGCTATTATGTGCCATTAGCACAGCCACAATTTCGTTTAATTAAAGCGATTTTCAGTGAGCAACAGCGTTTTGTTGATAATACCTTTTATGATGTATCTGGCTGGACACTTGCTCATGCCTTCAACCTAGAATTTGCAAAGGTAAGCAGCAACTGGGGCTTAAATGTGGCTAAAATGCCTTGGCAACAAAGTGTTAAGTCAAGCTTTGCAGCATTACCGCAAAGCTATGCCTATGCATTTAAATGGGATGATTACCTAGCGCCAAAAATGCTTAATAGCTTGCTTGAACAAGGTGTGAAAGCACGCGTGGCATTAAGCCCACTTACAGCAAAAACGCCATCAGGTGAAATAGCTTTTGAACCAGGTAGTATTCTTGTTCCTGCTGGTCTGCAAACTGATAGCAACTGGGTTAGTTATTTAAACCAAGCACAGAATGAGTTTGGCATTGAAATTACGCCAATTAGTTCGGGCCTCACGGTTAAAGGTGCTGATTTAGGTTCTCGTGCAATGGCGGTTGTGAAAGCGCCTAAAGTATTACTCGTGGGTGGTCAAGGAACTAGCCAGTATGAGCTTGGTGAAGTGTGGTATTACTTAGATCGTTTTGTAGGCACCGCGCCAAGCATTATCGAAATGGAGCGCTTAGGTAACATCGACCTTGAAAACTACAGCCATATTATTTTAGCGCACGGAAATTTCAATCGCCTTGATGATGCGACTAAAGTTGCTATTAAGTCGTGGGTTCGTAAAGGCGGTGTTATTTGGGGTCATAAAGGTGGTGCTAAGTTCTTAGCTGATCAGCAGCTACTAAAAGCAAACTACTTATCTCGTCGCGATGTAGCCAGTGCCTTTGATACAACAGGACTTACTTATGCTGATAAAGATGACTTAGCTGGTCGTCAGCGTATTGCCGGTGCAATTTTTGATACCTCAGTGGATTTATCTCACCCACTTACGTATTCGCTTAACCGTAATACATTACCTGTATTTAAGAATAGCACTTGGCTACTTGAGAAGTCAGATGCCCCATTTGTTAATGTGCTTACTTACACAGATAAACCGCTTCTAGCTGGCTTTACTGATGACGTAAATGTAGAGCAAGTCGCGGGCGCGGCAGGCCTCATTGCGCATTCATATGGCAAAGGCAGTGTGATAGGCATGACAGATAACCCTGTATTCCGTGGTTACTGGTACGGCACGAGTCGATTACTAAGCAATGCCTTATTTTTTGGTAATGCCTTTCATGCCTCTGGTGATAAGTAATCACAATTAATCATAATGCAGGTTGCCTAACCCCGTTAGGCAAGTGAGCATAGCCCATACTTGCTTTGCCCCTGCATGTTTTATGGCTTCTGTCGCAGCATTTATGGTTGCGCCAGAGGTCATCACATCATCAATAATCGCCACGGTTTTTCCTGTTAAATCTTGCTGACAAACAAAGGCATTTTGTAGATTTTTAACTCTCTTCGCTTTACTTAACTGTGATTGCGCTTTGGTTGCTTTTTGCTTGTAAAGAGCTGAGCTAACAGTACATTGCTGGTTTTTCAAAACAGGCAGCCAAGTTTGGCTTACCTGATTAAAGCCGCGCGCTAAAAAGCGTTGATTATGCAGTGGTAGCACAATAAAAAGATCGGGCCAACTTGAATTAACTTGATGAGCTAATTGCAGCTGCCTCTGTATTACTTGTTGTAGCGCCACACGAAAATACTGCTGGTCATTAAACTTCAATTGCTTGAGCCAAAGTTTAAAAGGCGCTTGATACCAAGCACAGGCAATTAAATGATCAAAATTACTATCAGGAAATACATCACAGATATCTGGTCGGTGTAATAAATTTGGATGGTGTGTAAGGTCAAATAAATTAAGGTCATCTAAACAATACTGACACAAAGCTTGATCAGCCTGTATGTGATTCTGGCAGCTAATGCAAAAGTTGGGGAATAGTGCGTCTAGCCCTAGTTTTAAGGCATGAGGTAAGTGAGACATTGCATTCATTCCTTTAAACGCTATTATGAGCGCTAAGTGTGGTTGGGAAATACAAAATATGCAAAATGATATGGTGCTATTACATGGCTGGGGAATGAACCAAGGGGTTTGGCAAGTGATCAAACCTGAGCTTGAGTTTTTTCATGATGGTGAAGTCCGATGCCTTGATTTACCTGGCTTTGGTAACGCGCAGTCAATCCCTACACCTTACACTTTGCATGCTGCAGCTGAGCAATTAAGTACACAGCTAAATGAAGAGTCTATTCTTATTGGCTGGTCGTTGGGCGGGCTTTTGGCCTTGTATATTGCAGCACATTGGCCTGACAAAGTAGCAAAGGTTGTGTTGGTTGCCTCAACGCCTTTTTTTGCGCAAACCGACGAGTGGCCAGGTATTAAACCTGACGTATTGAACGCATTTAAAGATCAGCTGGTTAGCCATAGAGAAAAAACGATAGAACGGTTTTTGGCGATACAAGCGATGGGCAGTGAATCAGCACGGGATGATATTAAGCAATTAAAAGCACTTTTAAACCAATACCCTGCGCCTCAAGAGCAAGCTTTAAGTGCGGGCTTAGACATTTTACAGCAGGATGATTTACGTGAGCTATTCGCTAACCTTAGCGTACCTGTACGTGGTATTTTCGGTCGCTTAGATTCATTAGTACCTTATCGCGCGATTGAAAAAATGCATGCCTTACAACCTCAGTTTGAATATGAAGTTTTAGATAAGGCCTCACACGCGCCTTTTATTTCACATAAAGCGGCATTTATATCAGCACTGAAATCAATGTGTTAAGCAAAACTCGCTGAGAGGCCAGAAAAATAGCGGGATTTAGCTTTATTTTGCTCGTTTTATGAGCGATACTTAACGGGTAGATCTCACTGTTGGAGGGTGTTATGCCAATCAGTTCTGTTTTTAATAATGCGGTAGAAGGTTATAACCGTGCAAGCCAAGGTATCGAAAAGGCGAGCGCTGAGATTAGCCGTGCCTCAATTGATCAGCAAGATGATGCCCAATTAGCTCAACAACGCCAATTACAAGCGGCAACTCCAAATGAAGCTGTAACTCCGCCAGTTTCACAACCCGCCCCAATCGATGAGTCGCTTGTTAATTTAAAAGTTGAAGAGTTTAATGCAAAAGCCAATATCAACACGATTCAGACTGCTGATGAAGTGCTCGGTACATTAATAGATATTAAAGTTTAGTACTTATGAATATCGTCACTCCGTTTCCTTCGATTAATATCAACACAGCGAATGTGCACACCGAAAGTGCTCGCCGTGATAATCAGTTACGTGAAGTGATCCCGCCTCCTGCTGCTACCAAGCCGAGTAACGCAGAAAATAAAACCCTGAATGATGGCGACAAAACCAAGCAGCCAGGTTCTGAGGCTGGTACCTATGATGCTAAAGGTCGTCTAGCTGAAGACAAGGTGATTGAAGAACGTCAGCAAGGTGGTGAGCAGGGTGAGCCTGAACAATCAGAGCAAGAACAGCAAGAAGCTAAACAAGAGCAGCAAAAAGAGCAAAAGGTTGCTGAGCAAGAGCAACAAGACGCTGAGCAAATTAAAGAGCTAAAAGCCCGAGATACCGAAGTGCGTATTCATGAACAAGCGCATGCAACCGTAGGGGGGCAATATGCTGGCTCGCCAAGCTATGAGTATCAACGCGGCCCTGATGGTACAAACTATGCCGTGGGCGGCGAGGTGCAAATTGACGTTGCTGAAATTAAAGGCGACCCAAAAGCTACAATCGAAAAAATGCAGACGGTGCGTGCAGCTGCGCTTGCACCACAAGAGCCTTCAAGTGCTGACCGCTCAATTGCTGCCGATGCCACACAAAAGCTTATGGCAGCGCAAGCTGAGCTTGCCAGTCAATCAGCTGATGGCGATGCTGACTCAGGCAAATCGACTTTCAAAATAAACAGTGAGTATGCCGAAGATAGCGCTACTCAAACCAGCGAAACTAAAACAGCCAAGCGTGATGTTGAAGTAGACGAGCGTGCAGCGCGTATTGCTAATTTTTATCAAGCAGCTACTTCGCCCACTAACCAAAACCAGTTCTCTGCCTTTATTTAACTAATATCAATTAACAGTATCAGTTAATCACTTTGTGGTTAAAACTTGTCGCTAACGAAGTTTAAATACTACATAACTACTCACTTAATTTATTAATTACTCTAACAGTTTCTTACATTTAGACTACAAAAACGAATATTGTTTCCATTGCGGGTCCTTACTCGCTTTGGTAGATTGTCCACGATTTATAATTAGGATGATTAAACAATGAAATACACTCTTCTTGCTTGCGCATTATCACTTGCTTCTACCGCTGTCATGGCAGAAAACACCTCGCCTCTAAGCTATGACTTTGTTGAAGCAGGATATAAAAAGACAGAAATTGATGGCTTAGATGAGCGATCTCTTAAAGGTTATGGCTTTAATTTCAGTAAGCAGTTTGCTGAGAATTGGTATGTTACAGGTCATTATTCAATTTTAAATGATGATGTGACTGCAACGAATGAATTCAATGGCTCAGGTGTTTACGATAGCAATGATAATTATTTAGGTGATACTGTCATAGCTTATACTTTCGATTATGATATTGATATGACGTGTTACGAAATTGGTTTAGGTTATATTTATTCGCTATCCGATCGCACTAAAGTTGATTTTTCAGCAAAGATTGGCCAGTTAAAGAGAGAAATTGACCTTAATGTTAAAGAAGTTGTCTCATACCAAGATCAAGTTTTTAATAGCTTTTCAGAGAATCACTCAAATTCAGAAACCGCAGATATTTTGTCTGCTAACGCGCAAATCAGACATCTATTAACTGATTCATTTGAGATCAACGCTGGCGTTGGCTACGAGCGTTTGCACGACGAAGAGAGCGAAAATAATGCTGTATTTCATGTAGGGGCAAACTATGCCTTTACACCAGCTTGGCTGATAAGCGCAAGCTATCGTGATGCAAATGATTACTCAGACCTTGCACTTTCGGTTCGTTATAACTTCTAATTTTTTAGCAGCTAGGGATGCCTTTCCCTAGCTGTTTTCACTACTCACTTTGTTTCTGTAATCGTATTTTGTACAAAACGCTACATTTTGTATAAATATCCTGCAATGCGTTTGTTTTTACCGCTCTGGTGTTTATTTAATGTTAATTTTGTGTCTCAAGTGTGTACAGGTCGGTTTGACCATGTAACCCCCCCTCTGTATATGTTTGCCTGCTAAATAATTTAGTGTGTCAGCTCAAGCAATTTATGAGCTGTTTAGAATTAAATCAGTGGGAATCATATGCAACCTTGCAATAAGAAAATCGCACACTTGAAGAAAAGTTCAGTAGCCGTACTTACAGCCTTGTATGTTGGTGCTACAGGCTATGCTGCGGCAGAGCCTGGCTTTAACAAAGTGTCAGATAAAGGCTTTTATCAGCCAACATTTACAGCTGAAGATATCGCGAATTATCAACAAGAAAAACAAATCGAAGATCATCCAAGCTTACTCAAAGGGAGTGCTCAACGCTTAAACCAGCACTATCAAAGTCAGCAGCCGGAACATGTTTTTCAACCTCAAGATGGGGTGACAGGCATTCAAACTTACATTGTGCAAATGCATGATGAGCCTGTGGCAAGTTATCAAGGTGATATTCAAGGTTTCAGCGCTACAGCTATTACTGAATCTCGCTCTTTAATGGTTAAAGAGCGTATTGATACAGCGTCGCAAAGTGTGCGCGCGTATCAAGGTTTTTTAAAGCAACGTCAAACAGCAGTATTAAGTAAGGCGCGTGCAATAGGTGCCAATATTGCGATTAAAAAGCAATTTACTCTTGCAAATAACGCGGTAGTGGTCGAAATGACACAAGCTGATGCAGAGCTACTTGCGACACAATCAGGCGTAAAGCGTATTACTCCTAACCGCATTTTTGAATTACGCACAGACCGTGGTCCTGAGTTTATTGGTGCTGATCAATTATGGCAGGGTGCAACACCGGCTTCATCGGTAGGTGTTAAAGGTGAAGGTATGGTTGTAGGTATTATTGATACAGGTATCAATACAGACCATCCAGCATTTGCTAGCGACGAACAATACAGTGAGAAAAATCCACTAGGTGCAGGTAACTTTGTAGGCGACTGTGAGGAAGAACCTGAGCTATGTAATGATAAGCTAATTGGTGTTCGCTCATACCCAGAAATCACTGCAATGAATGCTGATTATCAATTTGCACGTGCAGATCGCCGTCCTGAAAATGGTGAAGACTACAATGGTCACGGTTCTCACACAGCAAGCACTACGGCGGGTAATTACATCGAAAACACACCGCTTCAAGCTGCAACCGGTGAGAAAGTAAGTGATGGTGAAAACTTACCATTTACGTTTGAAAGTACCAGTGGTGTGGCACCTCGTGCGCACATTATTTCGTACCAAGTGTGTTATGCAGGAAACTCAGGTGATCTATATTCTGGCTGTCCTGAGTCAGCTATCTTATCCGCATTTGAAGATGCAATTGAAGATGGTGTAGATGCAATCAACTTCTCAATTGGTGGTGGTGAAAGCTTCCCGTGGGAAGACCCAATGGAAATGGCTTTCTTAAGTGCGCGTGAAGCAGGTATTTCAGTAGCAGCAGCAGCGGGTAACTCAGGCCCATATTATATGTCTGCGGATCATACTTCGCCTTGGGTAACCACAGTAGGTGCATCAACCCATGATCGTGTAATGGACCTAGGTGCTAAAACCATCAATAACTTCCAAGGCACTCGCGCGCCTTTTGCTGGTGAGTATACAGGTAAGAGTTTCTCTGGCGGTATCACAGGTGAAGTTGTACTTGCTGAAAAATACGATGACCCGAATGAAAGTGATGATTACGATGCTGCAAGTTGTAATGCCCCTTTCCCAGCAGGCACGTTTACGGCTGACCAAATTGTAGTATGTTTACGTGGTGACATTGCGCGTGTCGACAAAGCAAAGAACGTGGCAGCTGGTGGAGCAGGTGGCTTCATTTTGCAAAACATTAGCTCGACAGAAAACATTGTTGCTGATAACTATGTGATCCCAGGTATTCACTTACCAGCCAATGCACGCTATACAATTCGTAATTGGGTTAATGCTAACCCAGATGGCGCTGCTATTGCGACAATAGGCGAGCCAGAAAATAACTATTCATTTGATGAAGAAGCAGGTAATCAACTTGCTATCTTTAGTTCTATGGGGCCAAGTTATTACATCAATAACCTTGTTCCAGATGTGACGGCACCAGGTGTGGATATTTACGCAGCGAATGCTGATGACCAACCATTTACAGCTAACCCTCGTGCATCTGATTGGACTTTCATGAGTGGTACTTCAATGGCTACGCCGCATGTTACTGGTGCAATGACGCTACTTATGCAAATGCACCCTGATTGGACGCCTGCAGAAATTCAATCAGCACTAATGATGACTGCGAACAAAGTACGTATTTCTAACGGCGTTACTTTAATTGACCCATACTACAACTTCATGGCTGGTGGCGGTGCGATTGACGTAGCACAAGCTGCCAATGCGGGTCTTATCATGGATGAGACTATTGAAAACTATCATGATGCGAACCCGCGCAATGGTGGTTTAGTAGAGTGGCTTAACCTACCTTCGTTAGTTAACCAAGACTGCGAACTTGAATGTACGTGGATGCGTACAGTTAAGGCAACAAAAGATGGTACTTGGGATGCAACTGCTTATGGTTGGGCTGTTGAAGGTGAAGAAGAAAGCTTTGGTGTAGAAGTTAGCGTAACACCAAGTAATTTCACACTTCAAGCTGGTGAAACACAGGATGTGATGGTTACTATGAAGTTGCCAAATATCATCGAATCTAAGCTTGATCCTGTTGAAGAAGGTGCACCTTGGGACAATATCTTAAATAAAGATGCTTGGTTCAACGGTAAAGTGTTATTCAAGAACACTAATGGCGACTCGCCTGATGCTCATTTCACATTAGTTGCGAAAAACGTCATTGATGAGCTACCAACCATGGTTGATATCGATATGGCACGTGCAAGTGCATCAGAATCAATCGTTGTTAATACCGATAGCTACAGTGAATTTACGCCGACTTATTATGGTCTAGTAAAACCAACAGAAGTTACCGCAAATATCTTAGGTGTTGCACCTTATGTGACAAAAGACCGCGTTGAAAAAGCGTGGGATATCCAGGCATTTGAAGTACCAGAAGGTACAAAACGCTTAATGGTTAAAGTTGCATCTACCGAGCAAACTACAGATTTAGAAGATCTTGCTGAGCCTCGCTGGCAAATGAAAAAAGCACACTTGGTTGTGGGTTATGATGCTAATGAAAGCGGCTCATTCATGGTGTCTGATGAAGAGATTGCGGAAGATTCTACTGCACTGATCAAAGCGCTTAATGAGGAAATGATTTGTTATTCTTCAAGTAGTGTTGAAGATAACTACTGTAACATTATTGACCCTAAGCCTGGTAAATACTGGTTTGCGACCGCAGCGCTTGCGGGTGCTCGTGATGTTGGCTATCAAACTGTCACACATTATGCGATTGTTAAAGAGCAAAATACCGGTGAATTCAGTGTATCAGCGCCACAGCAGCACAGCGGCAATGGTAACTATGAAATTGCTGTAAATTGGGATTTACCAGATGCGCAACCGAATGATGTTTATTATGGCGGCTTTGCATTAGGTAATGCTGCGGGAGCTGAAGGCACCCTTGGTTTCACATCGGTTAATTTAAAGCGTGATGCAGAAGCACTTACTTTAAATGTTGACCAAGACACTGCTCGCGCTATGGACCTAGTTAACGTTAATGTAAAACTTAAAGCCAACTATGAATCTAAAGCGCGTGACTATTCATTGTCTTTGACGATTCCTGATGGCATGCAAGTTTGGCCTGAAACGCTAACTTCAAACAATGAAGAAGTTGCAGCTTCGTTAGTTGTAGAAGGCAACACGTTAACTATTCAAGGTACACAAGACGCAACGCGTAACGTACAACGTGATTATGTGGTAACTAACAACATCACTAATGAGATGTGTAAAACGCCAATGATTGATGAATTCTCGACAGGAGGATATATCGATTTATGGGGTGATTTCCGCATTCAACCTGAAGCTGCTTGGTATGAAGGTGGCTCAAATGTGTACTTTGATGTGCCAATTGATTGGTTATTCTATAAAGAGGGTGCGAAGTTTGAAATTTACAACCAAGTAAATAATAACGAAGTACGTTTACACCCAACAGGTGCAATGCAGTTCACACCTATTTGGTGGATGATGAGTGCACACCGCGGTCCTGGTTTCTTAGTTGAAGCATTGGCACCATTCTGGCGTGGTTCGTTTGAAATCGAAAATCTTCGCCATCCAACGGATCCAACAGGTCTAACGATTGCTTCTCAGTATAAAGAAGAGCGTCCTGACTTAGGTGATCTCGTATTCATGGAATTCGATAATGTGACTGATAAATACACAGGCGACACGTTTGACTATGAAGTGATTTTACGTAGTGGTATCGATGACCATGAAGGTATGTTCGAAGCTATTTTTGCTTACGATAACCTAGGCGCAGGTGTTGATGAAGGGACTATCTTTATTGAAGGTGGTGATAGTGTTTACTCTACAACTGCCGGCTTTAAAGACGGTGCATTAAGCAATGTGGTTGGTTATGACGACCTTGGCAAGATCTTACAAGATGACTTAGTGATCTGTTTTGATTATGTTGGCCCAGAGCAAAGTGAAGTTGAGTTTAACTTTACTGCTACGGTTATGCCTGATGCGAAAGGTTCTGTGCAAGATATCACCCTTGATTACCAACTAGGTAGCCAAGAAGGTGGCTCGTTAATGCACTCAATCGGCGTACAAAGCAACCTGAAAATGAGCGACATCGCTGATATGACGGTAGCAGAAAATGGCCGTATCGATGGTGTTGATGTGATGGTTGTTGATGCAGACCAGTCGCCAAATGAATTAGTGGTAACCGGTGAGAATGTTACGGCTGAAGTTGACGGAATGTCGTTTAACTTAATCCCTGATGCACATTTCCATGGTGAAACAATGGTGACTGTTACAGTACAAGACAAAGCAAACCCAGCAGACAAAGTAAGCAAAGAATTCTTGCTTATGGTTGAGTCTGATGGTGTAGAGCTCGGCTGTACTGATGCTGCTGCAACTAACTATGATGCGACTGCGAATGAAGATGATGGTAGCTGTGAATTCGCTTCACAAGTAACACCAGAAACTGAAGCTGAAACAAAGAGCTCTTCAAGCGGCTCATTAGGTCACTTCATTGTGTTACTCCTGCCATTACTTGCACTTCGTCGTCGTAAGTAATAGCGATAAAGGCTCAGTTTATTGAGCCTTTCATAGCAACGAGACTGATTAAATTGCTATACAAATAAAAAACCGCGTAAGTTTACACTTACGCGGTTTTTTCGACTTATGCCTACAGCCTATTATTTTTTCACTTTTGCATTGGCAAATGCATCTGCAAAGGCATTACCCATGGCAACATTGCCAAATTCGCGTTTTTGCTTAGGTGCGCTTTTCGCTTTCGCAGCTGGCTTAGGTTTGCTAGCGGGTGCAGCTTTATTGCTAGTATCAACATCATCGTCTAAACGCATGGTAAAGCTAATACGTTTACGCGCAGCATCTACTTCAACTACTTTTACTTTTACAATATCGCCAGCTTTAACCACTTCACGTGGGTCAGAAATAAACTTGTTAGTAATCGCAGAAATATGCACTAAACCATCTTGGTGTACGCCCACATCAACGAAGGCACCAAAGTTAGCAACGTTAGACACTACACCTTCTAAAATCATACCTGGTTTTAGGTCGTTAATGGTTTCAACACCGGCTTTAAATTCAGCTGTTTTAAACTCAGGACGCGGGTCACGACCCGGTTTATCAAGTTCTTTGATAATGTCGGTAACCGTTGGTAAACCAAATTTTTCGTCTGTGTAGTCGTTTGCAACGAGCTTATTTAGGATGTCAGAGTTACCAATTAGGCTGTTTACATCTAAGCTGTTCTTCTCGCAGATACGCTTAACAACCGGGTAGGCTTCAGGGTGAACTGACGAGTTATCAAGAGGATCTGAGCCTGTGCTGATACGTAAGAAACCGGCAGCTTGTTCAAAGGCTTTAGGCCCTAAACGTTCAACTTTTTTAAGTTCAGAGCGTTTGCTAAATGAGCCATTCGCATCACGGTAGCTAACGATATTTTGTGCTAACGTTTTGTTTAAGCCAGATACGCGAGTAAGTAGTGGCACTGACGCCATATTTAGGTCTACACCTACTGAGTTTACACAGTCTTCAACCACTGATGTTAGCGTTTGACCAAGTTGGCTTTGCGATACATCGTGCTGATATTGACCTACACCGATTGATTTAGGCTCAATTTTTACCAGCTCAGCAAGTGGATCTTGTAAGCGGCGTGCAATAGACACAGCACCACGTAGTGAAACATCAAGGTTAGGGAATTCATTAGCGGCAAACTCAGATGCCGAATAAACAGAAGCGCCTGCTTCACTAACCATCACTTTATTAAGTTTAAGCTCAGTGTTGGCTTTAATCAGTTCAGCTACTAATTTGTCAGATTCACGTGAAGCGGTACCATTACCAATAGCGATTAGCTCAACTTTATGCTGGCGGCATAATTGCTCAAGAGTACGAAGCGATTTATCCCAATGATTTTGTGGTGCGTGCGGGAAAATCGTTTGTGTTGTTAACAGCTTGCCTGTGCTATCTACAACAGCAATTTTACAACCAGTACGTAAACCAGGATCTAGACCTAACGTGGTACGTGGACCTGCTGGAGCGGCCATTAATAAATCTTTTAAGTTCTTAGCAAAAACGTCAATTGCGCCGGTTTCTGCTTTTTCGCGCATTGCACCTAAAAATTCATTCTCAAGGTGAAGGCTTAACTTAATTTTCCATGCCCATTGCACTACGCCCATTAACCAACTGCTTGCAGCAGAATTGCTAACATCTAAGCGATAATGATCGGCAACCATTTGTGCACACACTTGCGCCGGGTTTTCTGCGCTTGGCTCAGGGTTGATACTAAGTTGTAATACGCCTTCATTACGAGCACGCAGCATAGCAAGTGCACGGTGTGATGGTACTTTTTTAAGCGGTTCTTGATGCTCAAAGTAGTCGCGGTACTTTACGCCTTCATTTTCTTGACCAGCGATTACAGTACTTTCAATTTGACCATGTTGTGCGATATGACTACGGAATTTAGCTAGCAGTTTGGCGTCTTCAGCAAAGCGTTCCATTAAGATAAATTTAGCGCCATCTAGCACTGCTTTATTATCTGCAAAGCCTGCATCAGCATTTATGTATTCATTTGCTTGTTTTTCAGGGTCGAGACTTGGGTCGTTAAATAGCGCATCGGCAAGCGGCTCAATACCCGCTTCAATGGCAATTTGCCCTTTTGTACGACGTTTAGGTTTGAAAGGCAGATATAAATCTTCAAGCTCAGTTTTACTGTCAGCGTTATTAATATCAGCACTTAGTTCGGCTGTTAGCTTGCCTTGCTCTTCAATAGTATTAAGGATAAAGCTACGGCGTTCTTCTAATTCACGTAAATACGATAAGCGCTGTTCAAGTAAACGTAGTTGCGTGTCATCTAAGCCACCAGTTACTTCTTTACGATAACGGGCGATAAAAGGAACTGTGGCACCTTCATCAAGTAATTTGATTGCAGCAACAACCTGTGGTTGCTGGGCACTTAGCTCTGTTGCTAAGCGTGCAGAGATATTGCTCATGCATAAACCTTTTTAAAAATAGAAAATCAGTAAAACTGAAGATTAATTGCCTGAATAATATCACAATAAGAAGGCCTTAAAAGCACTGCTTTTAAGGCCTGCAAAAATAGTCTTACACAACGCAGATTTTAACGCTTAGTGCGGGTGATCAACCTGCTGTAATACTTCGCTAAAGCCATTAGCAATTGGGTTGATATTAACAGGGATATGTAATTTTTTAGCGATCTCTCGAGCTGAAATCAAACCACATATTTCTTGTTTAGCACTGGTTACTAATAAGAACATCATACCTTGGTGTTCCATGGTTTGCAGTGCATCGCCAATACTTGCGTAGCTGATACTTTGTAGGCTCACACCAGCTAAGCTGCTAAGTGGCGTCATTACATCGTGTAAGGTAATTTCGTCACGGTGTAAGTTCAAGCGCTGTGCAAGGATCATAATTTTTGAGCTTTGCAGATCAGCACTAGAGGTGATACCGAGTAGTTTATCTTCGCTATCAACCACTAAAATAAAATCTGAGCAACAGCTATTTGTTTGCTTTAAAGCATCAACAATAGTGGTGCCGTAATGTGCACGTAAAGGGTCTTTTTTAGTAAAGCTATTAAGTACTTTTAAAGCTGGAGAAGTGAGATCTAGTGTTGGCTCAACTTCATTCACTGCATTAGATAATGCGCCATTAGAGATATCTTGAAGACGTAATTCTTTGAAATTATTCATTTTGGTCACCATACATTTTAATAAAACTGAAATAGAAAATTTGAGTTAATTAAAAAGCAGGTGGCCCTCGCTGGTGCGCGCTATAAACAGACACCTTATTACAAGGGTGAACATACGAAACCACACGTGCATTTGGCAGTGGTTGGGCTACATTAGCAATGAACGCAGGAGTATGTTTATCGAGGTCGGTATCTAAGTTGGCAGGGTCTGCACTATCACACGCAATAAAGTGAGCGGTTGGCGTAACACTGTCTGAATGGCTTTCTATATCACTGGCGTAAGATATCAAACTCACACTAATTAATAGTGCGAATACAATGGCATTACTCATTATGCGTTGTATTGCGTTTGACATACTTACTACCTTCTAAAACTCAAGTAATGATTTATCTTGAGTACCTTTAGTTATAGATCACATTTTTAGACTAAACAATCACTAATTAACGCTTTCTGAATTTTCTGGCAAAAATTATTTCGCATCCGGATAAGTTATCTCGTTGATATACCATTCTTTTGCGCCTTCAGGCGTGTTCACCGAAAAATCATCATCAACCTGTTTGCCAAGTAGCGCTCGAGCCATAGGTGCATCAATCGAAATGTAATCTTTGCGCTCGTAAATTTCGTCGGGGCCGACAATACGAAAGCGCTTTGTTTCGCCTTGCTCATTCTCAATTTCGACCCAAGCACCAAAAAACACTTTTCCCGCTTGCTGTGGGTTGTAGTCAACAATTTTAAGATCTGGCATGCGTTTACGAAGATAGCGTACACGGCGATCTATCTGTCGTAAAACTCGCTTATTAAATTGATAATCTGCGTTTTCTGAACGGTCGCCTAAGCTTGCTGCCCAAGTAACAATTTTGGTAATTTCAGGACGTTTTTCATGCCATAAATAATCATGTTCTTGTTGTAATTGCTGATACCCTTCTCGGGTTATTAAATTTGTCTTTGCCATTTTATTCAGCCTAAAAAGAAAACCAGCCGCAAGGTATAAAAGTCTTTTACCTTTGTCGAGTGGGATTTTGAAATGTTCAGTAACAATCTAAGCGCGTAATTCGTTTTTTATTCTTAACTTTTTCATTTATATTAATAAGTAACATATTACAAAAAGAATGAAAGTTATGGGACACGAAACGACAAAAGTATTGGTTGTTGATGACGATATGCGCTTACGTAGCTTGCTAGAGCGTTACCTTGTAGAACAAGGCTTTATTGTTCGCTCAGCAGCAAATTCAGAGCAGATGGATCGCTTATTAGAGCGCGAGAACTTCCACTTGATTGTATTAGATTTAATGTTACCAGGTGAAGATGGGTTATCAATTTGCCGTCGTTTACGCCAAAAAGAAAATGACATTCCAATTGTAATGCTTACAGCCAAAGGCGATGAAGTTGACCGTATAATCGGTTTAGAGCTTGGTGCTGATGATTACATTCCTAAACCATTCAACCCACGTGAACTGTTAGCGCGTATTAAAGCAATTTTACGTCGTCGTGCTAAAGAAGTGCCTGGTGCGCCTGCTGCCGAAGAAAACGAAATTAGCTTTGGCGACTTCACGCTAAACCTTGCGACCCGCGAAATGAGCCATGGTGATAAAACAATGTCGTTAACCAGTGGTGAGTTTGCGGTATTAAAAGCGTTAGTGACTCATCCACGTGAACCGCTTAGTCGCGATAAACTGATGAACTTAGCGCGTGGCCGAGATTACAGTGCGCTTGAGCGCAGTATCGATGTTCAGGTTTCACGCTTACGCCGTATGATTGAAGTGGATGCTGCTAATCCTCGTTATATACAAACAGTATGGGGCTTAGGCTACGTATTTGTGCCAGACGGTGAAAAATAACAGTAATGGGCATGTTTCCACGTAGTGCGTTTGGACAAACGGTATTTTTGGTTGCAGCCCTGCTGTTAATCAATCAAATTGTCTCTTATATCACGGTTAGTTTTTATGTTGTTAAACCAACTATAGAACAAGTAAACCTGATCCTATCTAAACAGGTGAAAACCGTGTTTATCGAATGGGAAGAAGGGGTTGAGGTAAGCAAAGAAGCCTCAGATAAGTTTTTTGAGATCACCGGTATCGAAGTGATGACCCAGCGCCAAGCGATGAGTGAAGGGTTGGCTGAAACTCGTGAGTACTCGATGCTTTCGCGCAGTATGTCGAAAGAGCTCAATGGCTCTGCTCGAGTACGTATTAGCCAAACCGATCCACTTGTTTATTGGGTTGAAGCACCGCAAGCACCGGGTTATTGGGTGCGTGTGCCGCTCACCGGCCTGCAAGAAAACAACTTAAAGTTCTTAACCTTTTATTTATCGAGTATTGGCTTTTTAAGTGTACTCGGTGGGTGGTTGTTTGCCCGTCATCTAAATAGACCTTTAAAAGCATTGCAACAAGCAGCTGTGAAAGTAGGGGTGGGTGACTTTTCTACCAAATTAGAAGAACAAGGCTCTACTGAAGTTATTGAAGTAACCCGTGCGTTTAATCAAATGTCGCGTGGTATTGCAGCTCTTGAGAATGACCGTCGGTTATTAATGGCAGGTGTTTCCCATGACCTACGTACGCCGCTTACACGTATTCGCCTTGCCACCGAAATGATGTCGGACGATGAAGATTACCTGCGTGAAGGGATCATTCATGATATTGAAGACATGAATGCCATTATTGACCAATTCATTGAATATTTACGCCATCACAAACGTGAAGAACTTGAGCTAGAAGACTTAAACGCGATTGTTTCAGAAGTTGTCGAAGCAGAACAAAAACATCACCGCACTATTACCTTTAAAGAGAATCCAAGCTTAAGCGAAGTGCCAGTGAGTATGGTAGCAATAAAGCGTGTTGTTACTAATATGATTGAAAACGCAATTCGCTATTCAGATGGTGATATAGAGGTTGAAACCCGCGTGAGCAGTAATAAAAAGTTTGCCATGGTCGTGGTTAACGATCACGGCCCGGGGATCCCAGAAAGCGAACTTGAAACTGTATTTGAACCGTTTAAACAAGGTGATGCCGCTCGCGGTAGCGAAGGCAGTGGCTTAGGCCTTGCGATAATTAAACGTATTGTCGATATGCACGGCGGCCGAGTACAACTACTTAATCGCCCAGAGGGAGGCCTCAGCGCACAAATCTATTTGCCTTTTTAAAAGTATTTAGCTTTAAGCCTTAAGCTATAAGTTTCAAGCAGCCCGAGTGGGCTGCTTTTTTATGGCAATAAAAAAACGCGACATCAAATGCCGCGCTTTTCATAATTTTTTAGCAACTAGCAACTAGCAACTAGCAACTAGCAACTAGCAGCTTAGATTGCTTTAAATCGAATCGCTGTGCCGCCGCTGGTGGCAAGCTTTAACGTTAGCTTATCATCAGCAGTCACTATGCGTTTTTCTACTTTTAAGTCGTAAGGGTTATTTACCCATTCAGCTTTGTCACCGTCACGGTAGATTTGCGCTTCAAACTTTTTACCTTTATCTAAGAAGTCTAACTTCACTTCTAAAGTGCGAGCTTTTTCGTCTGTAACAGCACCTAGATACCAGTCGTTACCTGAGTATTGATCACGCTTGCGTTCTTTACGCGCAAATACAACGAAATCGCCAACTTCACCTTGTAGTGCAATACTTTGTTGCCAATCAGTTGGTACATCCTGAATAAACTGGAATGCATCTGGCTTCGCTAAATAATTACGTGGTAAATCTGCCGCCATTTGAATTGGGCTGTACATTACAACGTATAGCGCTAATTGCTTCGCAAGGGTTGTTTGTGGGCGGTTGGTATCGGCACCTAAACCGTTAAAGCCCATATCAAAAATACCTGGCGTGAAGTCCATTGGGCCAGCAAGCATACGCGTGAAAGCAAGCATTGGAATGTGCTCTGGTGGGTTCGGCGGTGTACCCCATGCGTTAAACTCTTGACCACGGGCACCTTCTCGAGCAATCCAGTTAGGGTATGTACGACGCAGGCCGGTATCTTTTACTGGCTCATGCGTATTGACACTAATTTTATGCTTTGCAGCAAGTTTCACATTGTGTAGGTATTCATTAACCATGAACTGACCATCGTGCCATTCTTTGCGCACAATACCGTTTTCATCGATGCGCTTGATGTTACCACCGTCAGCGACATAACCTGTTTTAACTTGGCTGACATTTGATTTTTCGTATAACGCAAATGCATCTTCCATTTGGTTACGGTAGTTAGTCACGTTACCCGACGTTTCGTGGTGACCAATTAATTGTACGCCTTTTTCTTTGCCGTAACGTGTCAGCTCTTCAATATCAAAGTCGTCGTAAGGTTGTGTGAAGCTAAATACATCACCGTTATAGAACCAGTCGCCATCCCAGCCAATATTCCAACCTTCGACTAGCACACCATCGAAGCCATATTTAGCAGCGAAGTCCATGTAATATTTTGTGTTTGCAGTGGTTGCACCATGAATTTTACCGCTACCCCAAGTATTTTCATTGATGTGCATCCCCCACCAAATACCGACGTATTTACCCGGTTTAACCCAAGATACATCACCCAGTTTATTGGGTTCATTTAGGTTTAAGATGATATCTGAGTTGATTAAATCAACGGCTTCATCACCAATTTGAATTGTACGCCAAGGAGTATTAAATGCGCCTTGTTTTTTAACCGCGACACCGTCTGACCAAGGTGTTAGATCGGCTTGGAAAGTACCATCACGACGTTGATTTAAAACCATGCCTGCATAATCAACAAGGGCAGCTTCGTGAATACTGATATGCACACCCTCTTTATTTTTTATAGTAAATGGTGTGTGCACAAGTGCTGCTTTATGAAGTGGAGTGGTGTTATAAACATACTCATAACGGTTCCAACCACGAGCTGGTATCCACCATGCAGTTGCATCTGATGAATCTGTAATAGCAAACTCAGTAAGCTCTTTAGTGATTTCTACATCATCATAGCCTGCTTGCTTTGGTAATTCGTATCGAAAACCTACACCATCATTAAAAGCGCGAAAACGTACCGTAAACGTGCCACCTTGTGGTTGTGGTTTTTTAAACGTAACAGCGACTTCGTTATGGTTATCAACCACAGTTTGGCGTTCACCCCAAGGTTGCTCCCAGCTGCTTTTTACCGAATCAGTAGTTTGGCTGCTAATTTTGTAACCTTCGCTCATTGCTGGTTGTTGTTTAAAAACAAGCCCTAACGAAGAGTTAGCAATGACTTGTTTACCGGCAAAGCTGATTTCGTAGCTAGGTGTGTGTTGCTCATCTGAGATAGTTACTTTGATCTGCCCATCAGGTGAACTGACGGTTGTGGTTTGTGCTAGGCAAGTACCTGAAAAGGCTGCTAACATTAAGGCAGTTAATCGCATTGTTGTTCCTTGGCGGCTTATGGTTATGGATTGTTGTCATGTATTCACATATATCCTTAAAGCATAAAGTGACTTGCTGGTTAATACGAGAGATCTGCATACGTATTCAACAAAGTGAACGCGGCGATATCCAGCCCAGCACCTAAAAAGGTTTAGCAAAATGACAAGAATAACCCTGTTGCTACTACTATTGTTTAGTCAATGTTTATTGGCACAGCAAATACAGATAGTTGATAAGCAGAATCAACCTGTCAAAAATGCCGTGGTTTGGCTTAAAGGTTCAAAACAAGATACAGTTCTTGATAGTCATTACACGATGAGCCAAAAAAAACGTGCCTTTGTGCCTCATGTGTTGGCAGTGCCACAAGGGGCTAATGTTGAGTTTCCTAACCTTGATTCAATCATGCACCACGTTTATTCATTTTCTAAAACAAAGCAATTTGAGTTAAAGCTTTACCACGATAAACCAGAAAAACCGATTAACTTTGCACAATCGGGGGTTGTTGAGCTTGGCTGTAACATTCATGACTGGATGCTGGGTTACATTGTTGTTGTAGATGGGGGGATTTATGGGCAAACAGATGAGCAAGGTATGGTTGAGTTAAGCTTACCAGAAGGTAAGTTTACTTTGGCTGTTTGGCATGACCGCTTTAATGATATCAGCACACCAGAAACCATCGATATGACTAATAATGCCAAGCTATTGAGTTATCAGTTAAAACAAGCCTTATTACCAAAACTAGAATTAAGCAGTGACGAGTTTGATGATTATGAATAAATGGCAAGCTTTAGCACTGGTGAGTGTTTTTGGGTTGCCCGCAGTGGCATTTGCTGAGCATGATGGGCTGGTAACTGTTTCGGCTGTGCGTGGTGACCAACTAGCGAGCTATCAACGCAAAGGAATTGGCTTATACCGTTATGACCAAGAGCATGATGGTGTTGTGATATCCCAAGCTATGCTGAGTAGTCGTTTTGAGTTAACGAGTGATTGGTCTGCGCATACAGTGCTTAACGCCCATCCTGATCCTGAACTAACAGTCGGTTTTACTCAGGCTTATTTACAATATCAACCGCTCACTGCAAGTCGTTACAAATGGGCTGTTAAAGCGGGTGGCTTTTATCCAAAAATGTCACTTGAAAACCCACAAAGTGGTTGGATGTCACCTTATAACTACACTAATTCTGCTATTAATAGCTGGATTGGCGAGGAGGTGCGGGCCTTTGGTTTAGAGGCAAACATCAAGCGCCCAGGTAGAAAATTTAGAAGTAACCATAGTTTTGAAGGCTTTGCTGCGGTTTTTAAAGGTAACGATCCTGCTGGAACACTCTTGTCATGGCGAGGGTTCGCTATGCATGACAGGCAAACCACCTTTAACGAACAAATCGATTTTGCTATTCCTCATTCTTTTGAATGGACGCAGTTAGATAAGCAAGCAGAGCATGTGGAACCTTTCGAAGAAGTCGATGGGCGCTTTGGTTATTACGTCGGTGCACACTGGGATTATCAAAAAAAATCGCAATTACGTGTTTATTATTATGACAACAATGGCGATCCAGGTGCTTTGAATACCCGTACTGGTCAATATGCGTGGGATACACGCTTTTTAAGCGCGGCATGGTTGTATAAGTTTAATAAGCAAACCCGTATTATTGTGCAGATCCTTGATGGTAAAACAGCGATGGGTTCAAATCGTGGGGTAGATAATGATTTTTATAGTCATTTTGTTCTATTAAGCCACAAGTTAGACCAGCATCGTCTCACAATTAGGTATGATTATTTTAAGGTTAGCGATCATGATGATTGGCAATTTGATCCTAACCAAAGTCGTGGAGAAGCTTTAACCGCAAGTTGGCGTTATCAACTGTCGACCAAGTGGCAAGTAGGTGCTGAATATTCAGTGCTGAGCAGTGACGCTCAAAACAGACCCGGTATGGGATTTAATGAGCATAACTCGCAGCAGCAATTACAACTTTCAGCGAGCTGGCACTTTTAATTTCATACACTTTTTTAGTTTTTCTACTAACATTCTAATGAACGTGCTGATTAGAATTTGAATTAGGATAATGTATGAAGTTACAAAGCATTCGCGTCAAAAGTTCTTTGCCTATTGTGCTACTCGGCATTGCTATCGTCATTTTAATTGCCGGCTATACCTATCTAATTAACCTTCAAAAAGAAGCGATTGATGCACAGTCTGAGCGTTTCTTAAATGCGGTTTCTGTGGTTGTTAATGCTGACCGAGACCTATACCAAGCTAAAGTGGCAGAGCTGCAACTCGTTACCCAAATGAAAGGGGATAAGGGCCAACTTACTGACCATCAAGAAAATGCCGAACAGGTTAAAGACCGTTTCAAGCAGTATTTATCTTATATGTCGCCATACTCTGAGGTGACCGGTCAGTTTCGTAACTTTGATAGCGCATTTGACGCTTGGTATGCAGCATCAACAGCTCATATTAATAACCCAGCAAATGCTGCGCAACAACAAGCGTCGGAGCAAAGTTTTTCGGCACTACGTGATATTTTAGATAAAGCCGGAGAAGCGGCAGACAAAACCTCGCAAGCAGAAACTGAAAAGCTGATGGATAAAGTAATGGGCTTTAAAGTGATGCTTATGGTGATGATTGCGGTGGTTTTAGCTGTTGCTGGTTGGTTTAGTTATTTTGTGCCGCGTCAGCTTACAAAACAAATTAACTTTGTCACAGAGCGGATTAACGAGATAGCCTCTGGAGATGGTGATTTAACAGGTCGTATCAATGTTAAAACGCAAGATGAATTTGCTGAGTTAGCAACCGCATTTAATCGTTTTTTAGATAATCTGCAGCAGTTAATCAAAGATATTTTAGAGCAAGCGAAAGAGCTACATAATCTAGGTAACGACTTAGATAACTTTGCTAATCAAAACCATCAAGTTAACCAAAAGCTTAGTCAAGCTTCTGAGTCGATAGTCAGTGCTGTACATGAAATGAGTGTAGCAAGTCGCGAAGTAGCTAATGTGGCGCAAAACTCATCTCATGAAGCTGATAATTCGCAGCAGCTAGCTAAACAAGGTTTAGCTGCGGTTGATAATTCAAGCCGTAAAATTATTGCGCTATCAGACAACATGGAGCATGCCAGCCAGCGTTCAACTGAGTTGCAACAAAGCTCAGACAACATTGCTAAAGTGCTTGAAGTTATTCGTGCTATTGCCGAGCAAACTAACCTACTTGCACTGAATGCAGCAATTGAAGCTGCCCGCGCCGGAGAACAAGGGCGAGGTTTTGCGGTAGTAGCTGACGAGGTTCGTACCCTTGCAACTCGCACGCAAGAGAGTACTAATGACATTCAAACTATGGTGGAGCAGTTTGCAACCAGCGTTGAGCAGTCACTGCAAGCTATTAACAGTGGTAAGCGCTATGCCGATGAAGCCGTTGAGTCATTCACACAAACCAATGATGTGCTTAACTCAATGCAAGAGTCATCAGTTAAGGTAAATGATATGGCGATGCAGACAGCGCAAGCGACTGAAGAGCAAACTGCTGTGGCAGATGAAATTAGTCAAAATTTATCAGACCTAAATGACCAAACCCAACAAGGGGGCGGCTTAGCAAGTTCAACACAAGAAGTGGCTAATCGTATGAACCAACTCACTGATGAGCTCAATCATTTAGTGAATCGATTTAAAGTCTAATTAAAGCTAACAAAAAAGGGCTCAATGAGCCCTTTTTTACATCTAACTAAAACGCTTACTTTTTCTCAAAAGCACGTTTCATATAATTTGGTGTCGCTAATGCGCCGTGGTGAATACCTGCATTATAGTACTCTGTGCTTTGCGCCAGTGTATTTGCATCATCTTCACGAAAACCAGAGAACGCTTCTGACTTACGAGCAAGGGTTACTGACCATAAACCGCTTGGGTAAATTGGCTGTGGGAAAGGCAGCGTTTGTAGGTCAACAAAACCCACTTCTGTCATTGCATCACGCATTTCTACTAATAGTGGCATATGCATAAGTGGTGATTCACTTTGCTGAATTAAGATGCCACCCGGGCGAAGTGCAGTTAAACAGCTAGTATAGAAAGCGTGGTTGAATAAACCTTCGCCTGGGCCAACTGGATCTGTTCCATCAACAATTACTACATCGATTGATTCAGGCGCTGCTTCACGCATGTACTTGATGCCGTCGTCAAACATCACTGTTGCACGAGGATCTTGGTTTGATTCACACAGCTCAGGGAAGTATTTAAGTGACATTTGTGTCACGACTTCGTCGATATCAATTTGCGTTACGCTCTCAACACCTGGGTGTTTTAAAACTTCGCGTAAAGTACCGCAGTCACCACCACCAATGATCACAACATTTTTTGGATTTGGGTGTGCAAGCAATGCCGGATGGCTGATCATCTCGTGATAAAAAAAGTTTTCACGGCTACTTACCATAGTACAACCGTCAATAATCATCAGATTACCGAAGTCAGTTGTTTCGTACATTTCTACTTTTTGAAATGGCGATTGCTGTTCATCAAGCTTTTTAGTAATGCGTAATGAAAAGGCACTACCATCACGGTCACTAATTTCAGTGAACCAGTTGTTTTGATCTAAATTAGCCATCTTGCTTATACACTTTTGGTTAATGGTAAAAAAGGGGGGCAATTTTGCCAGTGCTTGACCAATTGCTCAATCAAATTTTAATCAGTATAGCGAATATTTTTTATCACTTTGGCATATAGCGCAATTTTTGTTAGCGTGGTCAGCCCTAGCGTATTAAAATGTGCGTTTATATTTAATGAAATTACAGAAGACATTGCCATGACTTGGGGTTTAGACAAAGCACGCGATACATACAATGTTGCTCATTGGAGTGACGGTTACTTTGACATTAACGCACAAGGTGAGCTGGTGGCTTACCCTGATGGCGATCAAACAAAAGCTGCGGTGTCTTTATCTGAACTAACCGAGCAATTCAAAAAGCAAGGTCTTACTTTACCTGTACTAGTACGCTTTACCGACATTTTACAAAATCGTGTTGATACCCTAACGAGTGCTTTTACCAAAGCCTGTAATGCCCGTGAATACCAAGGTAGTTATACCTGTGTTTACCCAATCAAGGTTAATCAGCAGCGTTCTGTGGTTAGTAAATTACTTGCCCATCCAAGTGGTTTAGTCGGCCTTGAAGCCGGCTCAAAGCCTGAGCTTATGGCGATTTTAGGTGTAGCACAAGAGCCAATTACTATTGTTTGTAATGGCTACAAAGACAGTGAGTTTTTACGTTTAGCCTGTATCGGTCAAGGCATGGGCCATAAGGTTCATATTGTTGTAGAAAAACTGTCTGAACTAACCACCTTATTGGCTGAAATTGATGACTTAGGTATTGAGCCATCAATCGGTATTCGCATTCGCTTAAACTCGGTAGGCAAAGGTAAATGGCAAAACACCGGTGGTGAAAAAGGCAAATTTGGTTTAACTGCAGGCCAAGTACTTTCTGCGGTTGAGCTACTTAAGTCACGTAATAAACTCCATTTAATGCAACTTGTGCATTTTCATATCGGCTCTCAAATTGCCAATATCCGTGATATTCATCGAGCACTGCGTGAATGTGCCCGCCATTTTGCAGAGTTAACGCAGTTAGGCGTGCCACTTAATACAGTTGATGTTGGTGGCGGTTTAGGTGTTGACTATGAAGGGTCTGGTTCACGTAGTTCGTGTTCAATGAACTACAGTGTTGATGAATATGCACGTAATGTAGTGAATGCATTTGCTGAAGTATGCCAACAACATAATCTTAAGCACCCAGCCATTATTACTGAATCTGGCCGTGCGTTAACTGCGCACCACGCAGTATTAATTACAGATGTTATTGATGTTGAGCGTGCACCTAACCATGCGAATCCAACGGCGCCTATGGCTGACAGCGTATTAGTGTTAGATGAAATGTGGCAGTGCTTACAGCGTTTAACACCACGTATGGCACTAGAAATTTATCATGATGCAATGCATCTATTTAGTGAAGCCCATGACCAATATGTGCATGGCCTACTCACTATGCTTGAATGGGCGAAGCTTGAGCAGCTGTATTTCACCATTTTACACCGCGTTCGTGCATCCCTCAGCGAAAATGCCCGTGCCCACCGTGAAGTGTTAGATGATTTAAACGAAAAGCTGGCCGATAAGCTATTCGTTAATTTCTCATTATTTCAATCACTGCCAGATGTTTGGGGGATTCAGCAACTTTTCCCTGTGATGCCAGTAGAAAACCTTCATCAGCCATTAACGCAACGCGCTATTATTCAAGACATTACCTGTGACTCTGATGGACAAATTCGTAACTATGTTGAAGGTACAGGTATTGAGAGTAGTTTACCTATTCCTGAGTACAAGCAAGGTCAGCAATACCACATTGCCATGTTCTTAGTGGGCGCGTATCAAGAAATTTTAGGTGATTTACATAACCTATTTGGCGACACAGATTCAGTGCATGTTGAGCTTACTGAAGCGGGTTACCAGCTGACTAACGCAATTAAAGGTGATAGCGTTAAGGACGTATTAAAGTTTGTTGATTATGATAGCGACATTCTTGCTGAAAACTTTGCAAAACGGGTTAACTCACTGGCAATTGATGAGCAATCTAAGGCACAATATTTGTCAGAACTAAATGCAGGCCTTGCTGGCTATACGTATTTTGAAGATTAAGCATTAAAGGAATAAGTAGTAATGTCCATGATCCGTTGTGTGTTCAGTTTTATATTTTACACCCTCAATACACTTTTTTGGTTTGTGCCCATCTTTATTTGTGGCGTAATTAAACTGATCCCAATTAAGCCATTGCAAAAAGTAATGAGTTGGATTGCTAAGCAATGCGCCACTATGTGGGTGAGTTGTAACAGCATTAACCAAAATATTTTTGCTTCATATAAGCTAAACGTGACAGGTCTTGAGCAACTAAAAGCGAAAGACTGGTACTTGGTTATCGCAAATCATCAAAGCTGGGTAGATATCGTTGTAATGCAACGCGTGTTCAATCGCCGCATACCGTTTTTAAACTTTTTCTTGAAAAAAGAGCTAATCTACGTTCCTTTTTTAGGCCTTGCTTGGTGGGCATTGGATTTCCCATTTATGACTCGCACGAGTAAAGCTCAGTTAAAGAAAAACCCTAAATTGCGTGGTAAAGACTTAGAAACCACGCGCAAAGCCTGTGAAAAATTCAAAGAAATGCCAGTAAGTATCGTTAACTTTGTTGAAGGTACGCGTTTTACACCGCAAAAGCACTCGCGCCAAAATAGTCCTTTTGAGCACTTATTAAAGCCAAAAGCGGGTGGTGTTGCGTTTGTTATGCAAGCAATGGGTGAGCAAATTTCCAAAGTGGTCAATGTCACTATTCATTACCCTGGTGGTATTCCTAGCTTTGTAGACTTTGCCAGTGGTCGTGTAAAAGAAGTCGAAGTGCGAGTAGAAGTGATGGAAGTAAGCCCTAATTTAATCGGTGATTACACCGGTGATGCTGAGTTTAGAGTTAACTTTCAAGCTGAATTAAACCGCATTTGGAATGAAAAAAACCAGCAGCTAGCCGAGTTAGAAGCAAAAACGCAGTAGTATTGCTAACGCAGTCGAGAGCACACTTATGTTAAAGAAATTTTTACCAAATTGGTTAACAGGCGTTCTAGTTAGCATTGTCTTGTTTGCTAATGTAATCATTTGGGGCACGCTTGTGCTGCTGTTTGGTGTGCTTAAATTAATACTGCCATTTAAAGTGGTTAGCGACATTCTTCATGTGGCTTATCGCGGTTGGTGTAAAGGTAACCGCTTAGCTTTGTGGTTAGGTTGCCCGACAATCGATATTGATATTAAAGGCAAAGTCAGTACAGATGGTTGGTACTTACTTATCTCTAATCATATGAGTTGGCTAGACATTGTTGTTCTAAGTGCGATTGATGTTTTACCCGCGCCAAAGTTCTTTTTAAAAGATGAGCTGAAGTATGTGCCATTCATTGGTACCGGCGCGTGGGCCATGGGCATGCCTTTTATGAAACGTGTTAGCAAAGCGCAGCTGACAAAAAATCCTAAGCTGAAAGGACTCGATGTAGAGCGTACTAAGCGCAGTTGCCGCGACTTTCGTAATCACCCAACAACGATAATTAACTTTGTTGAAGGCACGCGCTTTACGTGCCAAAAACACAAAAAGCAAAATAGTCCGTTTACTTATCTTTTAAAACCTAAAGCGGGCGGTATTGCATTTGCCCTTGAGGTGTTAGGCGAACAGTTTGATGCATTATTAAATACCTCGATTATTTACCAAGGCGAGGGCGATCATATTTGCCGTAACCTGATGCGTGGCCGCCTTAATGTGATCAAAGTTGAAATGCACGTACAAGCAATTAGTGCAGAGATGATTGGTGATTATCAGCATGACCGCGCATTTAGAACGGCTTTTCAACAACATATTAATGAGTTATGGTTGCAAAAAGACGCTCAGCTACTAACTTATCATCAAGCCCAACAAGCTGAGTACCTTGCCAACATCAATAAAGAGGTTGAAGCACCATGAAGCAAACTCACCTGCAAGAGCTGGTGATGCCTTGGTTTGAATCAATGCCAGATGCGGCGCTGTTAAGTGCATTAACGGCTACAGCGATTGGCGTTGGCTCATTACTATTAATTTATATGTTTACCCGTCGACTGCTGCTGCCGGGTATTCAAAAGGTTGTTACACGCCTGTCTCCAGAGCGCATTGGTGCGCTTACTCCAATGCTCAATAAACTGAATCGTCGTTTTGCGGGTATATTGTGCTGTGTACTGTATTTGGCAACCTTTGATTATGTTTACCCAGTTCATGATGTTGCTGCGTTGGTTTTGAAAACCGTAGGCCAAGTGGCATTGATCATTTATGGTGGCTTCATTTTAAGTAGTGTGGTGAGCATTGCTGGTGGCATTTATAACCAACTTGATTTTGCCCGTGATATTCCGATTCAGGGGTTGATCCAAGTTGTAAAACTTATCACTTTTATGGTTTGCGCCATTCTCATTGTGAGTATTTTGCTAGAGAAGTCGCCAACTTATATTTTGTCTGGCTTTGGTGCGATAGCGGCGGTGACCTTACTCGTATTTAAAGATACCATTTTGGGATTTGTCGCCAGTATTCAAATTGCAGCTAACCGATTAGTGACTTATGGTGATTGGATCCAAGTGGATAGCTATGGCGCGGATGGCGAGGTTATCGACCTTGGCTTAAATACGGTAAAAGTACGTAACTGGGATAACACTATCACAACGATTCCGACTTATATGCTGGTTGCTGGGTCATTTAAAAACTGGCGTGGCATGCAAGAGTCGGGTGGTCGTCGTATCAAGCGTTCTTTAAACATTGATATGAACAGTATTCGTTTGGTTGATGATGCGTTTCGAGAGCAAATTGATGCTGCTATTCCACTTAACGACTATATTCGCGTTTCAAGCTTGCCCGATCCGGTGACAAACCTTGGTTTGTTCCGTCGTTATGCTGAAGGTTACTTAAAACAACACGAAAAAATTAATCGTGATTTGACCTTAATGGTGCGTGAGCTACAACCGATGAATCACGGCTTACCTATTGAGTTTTACTGCTTTAGTGAAGATAAGCGCTGGATTTCATATGAGCACTTGCAAGCAGAGATCATGGATCACCTGCTTGCTGTGTTGCCAATCTTTGGACTCAGGCCATATCAAAGTGTTACTGGGCAGTTAAGTACAAGCGAAGCTCAAACAGGGCTAAAACCAAGTATCAAGGTCGCTAACCCTGTGCGCGAAAAAACTTAAAACTGACTAACTAGCACGCTCAGTGCAATAAAACCTAACAATAGCCACCAAATAGGTGGCTTTGCCATTCTTAGCCACGTAAATGCCACAATGACTAAAGCTACTTGCCACAGGTTTTGCACTGCCGATTGCCAAATAGGTGAATAAAGGGCGGCAGCTAAAAAGCCCACAACAGCGGCATTTAGCGCTGCAATACTGCCCGCAAAGCGAGGCTTATCAGCCAGCTGTAGCCAGCTTTTCATAAAGGCTAACATCAATAAAAAGCCCGGTAAGAAAATCATGATGGTCGCGACAATGGCACCTATAAGTGGTGTATTCGGCGACACTTGTGCGCCTAGGTATGTGGCGATAGTGAACATCGGTCCAGGTATGGCCTGAGCACTGGCATAAGCAGATAAAAACTGCTCGGTTTCAAGGCTCGGCACGCCAGCTTGTAAAATAGGTAACACAACGTGGCCGCCACCAAAGACCATAGCGCCAGTTTGGTAAAATGGGGCAAACAAAGAAAACCCTTCGCCTAAAGGCAAAAAGCTAATTAGTAACAAGACGGTAAATAAACAAAGCGGTAACCAAGCAATTTTCACAGGTTTATGTTCTTGGTTCTCTGGCAGTTTAAGCTGAGGATAAAACCAACCTATGGCTGCAGCCGCAATCAGTACTAAAATTTGACTCGATAACTGTGAGAAAACAATCAGTGCAATCGTGCTCAATACCGCGATAAGCTTGTGTAAGTGGTTTTTGCAAAAGCTCATTGCCATGCTGTAGGTCGCATCGGCAACAATCACCACAGCAAAGAGTTTAAGCCCAGCAATGACCGCAAAGTAAATATCACCAAACTGGTGAGCGCTAAGAGCCAAAAAGAACATAATTAAAAATGAGGGCAGGGTAAAGCCAACAAATGCACACAGGCCTCCCAGTACTCCTCCTTTTTCAACCCCCATGGCAAAGCTAACTTGGCTTGAACCAGGGCCTGGTAATGCTTGGCTTAGGCTAATCAATTGCGCATAGCGCTCAGCAGTGAGCCATTTTAAATTATCAACAAAGTGGCGCTTGAAATAACCAAGGTGTGCCGCAGGACCACCAAAGCTCATACAGCCTAATAAAAAGAATTGTTTAAAGATGATAAATAACATTACTTTTACCGTTACAGAGTGATTGTTTCTATTATGACAAAATTGTATGACATTTTTGTGGTTTTTATGACACAAGGCCGTCTACAATATAGAGAACGAGTGAACGTAGTTATGAGTATCACTATGAAACGCTATATTATCAGTTTATTGTTATTACTATGCAGCAGCTTTGCATTTGCAACCTCTTTTGAGAAAGTTGTGGTGGCTGTTGATCATGCGCCTCCTTATGGCATGGTCTCTGAAGATGGTAGAGTCAGTGGCGCAATAGTGGATATTATGCGTGAAATGCAGCGTACCTTACCAATCAAGCTTGAATATGTCGCTTGCCCGTTTTCTCGTTGTTTAAAAATGCTCGAGCAAAATGAGCTAGATGTGATGGGCGGGCTTATTCGCACAGAAGCGCGCGAGCAAAAAATGCAGTTTCTTACTCCACCATACATGATGCTGTCATCTTCTTTTGTGTTTTATGCCAGAGCGGATAGCGAGCTTAAAATAAACAATTATCAAGACCTAGTCGGTAAGCGTATTGCGGTAATGCGAGGCGCTGCGCACTTTCCTCGTTTCGATAATGATAAAACACTCACTAAAATTGAAGCGTTAAGCGAACATAATGCTTTTGATATGTTATTAAAGGGCCGCGTTGAACTGGTAATTGCTGTTGAAACCACTGCTGACCATGCCTCAGTATTTTTGCAGCGACCTTCGCAAGAAATTGTAAAAATGCCTTATCGCTATAAAGATGTTATTTATGGTCACATTGCCCTAAGTAAACAGTTTGCAAGCTCGGGTTTAGCCGAAAAAATTCAAGACCGCCTCAATACGTTAGTCCTCAATGGCCGTTTAACAGAATTGGTCAAAAGTTATAACTTACCTCCGGTTACTGCTGTAGCAATCGATAAGTAACCCATTCTTCATAGTTTGTTCATAGACGTTCATTCATAATTGTTAACAATTCAATTTGAATAATTGCCATGGAGAGACACATGACTTTTACAAAATCAGTTTTAACAGTGGGCGTATTAGCCGTTCTATTAACAGGTTGTGAGACAACGAATACAGGTAAAGGCGCTGCGATTGGTGCTGCAACAGGTGCAGTACTAGGTAAAGCAACTGGCGACCATGACGATAAACGTATCTTTATTGGTGCGGCTATTGGTGCATTAGCAGGTGCAGCCGTTGGCGATTATATGGATAAGCAAGAAGAAGCATTTCGCGATGAGCTAGCAGGTTCAGGTGTTGAAGTGGTTCGTGAAGGCGACAATATTCGTCTAGTCATGCCATCAAATATTACTTTTGCAACTGACCAATCTTATATTTCGTCTGGCTTTCATAGCACCTTAGATGCGATTGCTAAAGTAATGAATAAATACGAAAAAACTTACTTAAGCGTTGAAGGTCATACCGACAGCACAGGTAAAGATAGCTACAATATGACATTATCTCAACAACGTGCGCAAAGCGTAAAAGATTACTTAGTTAATCATCAGATTATGTCTGCACGTATCAGCACACGAGGTTATGGTGAAACACGCCCTGTAGCGAGCAATGACTCAGCAAATGGTCGAGCTTTAAACCGCCGCGTAGAAATTCAGATCGTACCGAATACACAAGGTTAGATTTTATATCTAGATTTGTGGTCAGGTTTGATATGCCCTTTCAAACCTGACATTTCCCTTCTTAATCTCGATTAAACTGTAATTCGCACAATTGTTTATACAATGGGTTAGTCTCAAACAATTGCTGATGCGTACCCGTTGCAATAATTTCTCCTTTATCCATCACAACAATCACATCGGCGTGTTTAACTGTGGCTAAACGATGAGCAATAATCAGTGTTGTTCTGTCTTTCATTAGATGCTCAAGGGCAGCTTGTACATGAAACTCACTTTGTGCGTCGAGTGCACTGGTTGCTTCATCAAGCAACAAAATGGCAGGGTCTTTTAAAATGGCACGCGCTAGCACTATGCGTTGTTTTTGCCCACCTGAAAGCCTAACACCTTGCTCCCCTAAAAAGCTGTGGTAACCATCAGGGAGTTGCTTAATAAACTCATCGGCATGGGCATATTTAGCCGCAGCATATACTTGCTCGTCGCTGGCGCTTGGGTTGCCATAGCGTATGTTATGCATTACGTCTGAGCTAAATAAAATTGGGTTTTGTGCCACCATCCCCATTTGCTGGCGTAAGCAATCAAGAGAGAGTGCTTTTATATCTATTCCTGCCAGCGAAATTCTTCCTGAACTTGGGTCGTAAAAGCGTTGAAGTAATTCAAATAGTGTTGTTTTACCAGCCCCTGATGGGCCAACGATGGCAACAGTTTGCCCCTGTTTTACTTGTAAATTAAGCTCATTTAAAGCGGCTTTATCTGGCCTTGAAGGGTAATGAAAAGACACATCATTAAACTGAATAGCAGGGTGATTAAGCTTGTTTTCCTCAAGTTGTGCATCATGATTTGTATCTGGACTTTTGATCATGCTTTCAACGGCAAGTAGCTCTAATAATCGTGCAGCTGCACCTGCTGCTCTTTGCAACTCACCGTACACTTCGGCAACGGTTGCTACAGACATCGCCACCATAATCGCATAGAACACGAAAGCACCTAGCTCACCACCTGTCATGGTGCCAGCTAATACGTCGCTGCCACCAACCCAAAGCATCACGCTAATAGCACTAAAGGTCAGAAATATAACCGCTGCAATCAAAAACGACCGCTGTTTGATTCGGCTCTTCGCTACTTGAAACGCTTTGTTGGTTTCTTCGCTAAATGCTGCTTTTTCACGCTCTTCGTGACTATAACTTTGCACGACTTTGATATTTTGAATGATCTCACCGGCATAGGTGCTGATATCGGCAATGGCATCTTGGCTTGAGCTTGCCAGTTTTCTTACTTTTCGGCCAAAAATCATCATCGGCAGTAATACCACTGGCACGCAGGCAACAACCACAAGGGTTAGCTTTAGGTTGGTTATAAGTAGCATAGCCAAGCCACCAATCAGCATTAAGCTACTGCGTAATGCCATCGAAAAAGAGGAACCAATGATAGATTGCAACAAGGTGGTATCGGTGGTTAGTCGCGACATCAGTTCGCCGCTGCGGTTTTCTTCAAAGTAGCTGGTGTGTAGTGTAACGATGCGATCAAACACGGCTTTACGGATATCGTTACTGACTCGCTCACCAATCCACGACATTAAATAAAAGCGACAAAAAGTACCTACCGCGAATAAGCTAATCAAACCAATCAGCACCATCACCGCTTGCTGAAGCTGAGCTTGCGAGCCTGCAATAAAGCCATGGTCGATAACAAATTTAACACCTTGTCCGAGTGATAAGTTAACACCGGCCGTAAGCAACAAGGCGCCAAGGGCTGCAAACACCACCCATTTATAGGGTTTTATAAAAGCTAAAATCGGTAACAGGCTACTAAATGCGGCCTTTTCTTTGTTGTTAGGCATGCTAGATTCTTGTTGGTGAATAGGGTATAGATATGGTTATCAATGCTCTAAAATTCAACAGTTATTAAGGGATTAGTATGGAATCTACAACGATCAGTGGTCAATTCACTGTAAAATTAAACCCAATTGGTGGCTATGCCACAGGTAAAGATGGCGTAAATTTAGGACGCATGTCGATTGATAAACAGTTTTCAGGTCCATTAGAGGCAACAAGCCAAGGCGAAATGCTCAGTGCCATGACTGCAACTCAGGGCAGTGCAGGTTATGTAGCGATTGAACAGGTTGTTGGTAGCTTAGAAGGTAAGCAAGGCAGTTTTGTACTACAACATTTTGGCACTATGGATAAGGGGACTGATCGATTGATTTTAGAAGTGGTGCCTGACTCTGGCGCAGGAGAGCTTGAAGGTCTTTCTGGTAAAATGGCAATTCGAATTGAATCGGGTATTCATCATTATGACTTTGAATACCAACTGATGGACTAACATGCAAAAAGTAGTTGAGTTTAAAAAGAAGCGCTTTTTCGGCGGCATCGATATTGATGCATTAAATCAACGGGTGTTTGAATTAGGTCAAGCTGGCTGGCAAGTGAAAACAATCACCACTGCCACTGGTGTTTATGGTCAGATAACATCCGTTTTATTACTAATTGAGAATAACGAATAATGACACTAACTGAGTGGTTGAGTTTAGTTTTAATTTGCGTGATGGGGGCAATGTCGCCGGGGCCGAGTTTAGCAGTGGTTTTAAAACACAGTTTACATGGCGGTATGAAGAACGGCATGTTAGCGGCGTTGAGCCACGGTATTGGGGTTGGCTTTTATGCATGTGCCTCGTTACTAGGTTTAGGTGCGCTGATGACTCAGTTACCAACGCTTTATCAAGTGCTGGTCTATGGTGGTGCAGCCTATCTCGCATATTTGGGTATTCGTATTCTGTTAGCTAAACCCAGCTCGCAAACACTGAATGTTGAGCAGACTAAGCCGAGCCCTCGCAGCGCGCTGCAAGATGGCTTTGCTATTGCCTTTTTAAACCCAAAACTTGCGGTGTTCTTTTTAGCGTTGTTTTCGCAATTTATTGACCCTGAGAACCTGACTTTGCAAGTTGGTTTAATCATGTGTTTAACGGTATTTGTGCTTGATACAGGCTGGTATCTACTTGTTGCACTGTTAACCGAAATATCAAAAAAGCGTTTTGGTTTCACCAAGACAAATCCATGGCTCGAAAAATTGCTAGGGGTGATCTTTATTGCCTTAGCTGTTCGTGTCGTTATTACTCTATAAATCCCTCTATATTGCGATTACATCACTAATAAAAAAGGGTTGTGATCGCTGCTCTCCCCAGCAACCTCCTATTGCATACGTATTCATCACACAATATTTACCTTTTGGTTACACTTTATTGGTTGTTTTTTGACAACAACAATAACCACAAATACAACACCTCCAACGACAACAGGGTGGAAATCCAATGGGGAAATTCAAGCTAAGTGCGCTTATGCTGGCTTTAGTGGCAGCAAATAGTGCAATAGCGGCGACGGAAGAAGAACGCACATCAGCAAAGGAAATTGATCCTGAGCTAGAAGTAATCGAAGTGCGCGGCTTTAGTCGCAGCTTAATTCAATCATTAAATCAAAAACGCTTTAGCGACACTGTCTCTGAGCAACTATCAGCTGATGACTTAGGGGCATTACCTGATGTGTCTATGGCAGATGCATTAACACGTCTACCGGGGATCTCGGCGGTACGTACCGGTGGCCAAGCTGCCGAAATCAACATTCGCGGTTTATCTGGTGGATTTGTTTTTTCGACATTAAATGGTCGAGAGCAAGTATCTACTAGTGGTAGTCGCAGTATTGAGTTTGACCAATACCCGTCTGAGTTAATCAGTTCCGCGGCGGTCTACAAGTCGCCAAAAGCATCACTTATTGAAGGGGGCGTCGCGGGTACAGTCGAGCTACAAACCGCCAGCCCATTGGATAACGACCAGCAACACAAATTTACTGCGAATGTGCGTGGTATGTATAACGACCGTGCTTCAGAGGTATTTGATGCCACGGAGTATGGCGACCGTATAAGCTTTTCTTACCAAGGTAAGTTTCTTGACGATACGCTAGGTGTCGCACTAGGTTACGCGCGCTTATTCCAACCAAGTGTGGCGACTCAGTTTATCGGTTTAGCATATAACGGTAATAAAGACGTTGATGGGCTAGCAAATGATACCGATGGCCCTGCTGATAATCCTGCTAATGAATACATCAGTGAAGGGTTTGAGCTTCAGCACTTAGGTGGTGAAGAAACCCGTAATGGTTATTTAACCTCAATTGAATGGGTGCCAACCGATAACTTTAAACTAAAAGGTGATGCGTTTTTATCGCGTTTTGATAGCGAATCATTTGCCCGTGGTTTTCGGGTTAAGTTTGGTGGTCCGTCTGCGGTGTATGCTAACCCAGTGCTTGACGGTAATGCGGTGATTGGTGGTGCAATTAACCGCACATCAAATAGCTTTACCCGTGTTGAAATCGTTAATGATGATAACCAAGACTTTGATGAAGTAGACAGCTATGGCATTAATGCCGATTGGCAAGTTACTGAGCGTTTAAACGTCAATGCTGACGTGTCGCTTTCACGTGCTAAGAGTAATTTTCGTAATGGTTTACTTTGGGCATTGGTAGCAGAAGATGCCACTGTTGAGAACCCTGTGTTCGATACCAATGTATCGCTTAACTATCAATTGAACGGCTTAAACTTGCCTGATGTAGGTTTTAACCAAGCCGACGCATTTAGCGATATTGACCGAGTTATGGTCAGTAAATACGGTATTTACCCGTATGAAAATGAAGATGAAGTAAAAGCATTTCGACTCGATTTTAAGTATGAGTTAGAGAATAACTGGTTTAGCTCCATTGAATTTGGCGCGCGTTATTCAGACCGTGAGTACAGCAATAATCGCTCTGTATTTGAATACGGTAACGATGGTGCATTTTCTTCGACTCAACCACCGCTTCGTCTTACCGATGACATGACTACAGTAGTCGATTGGCAAGGCGAGTTTAGTTATTTCCCATCATACCTAGCGATCGATTTAGATAAAGCACTCAACGCGTGGTTCCCAAGTGGTATTCCGCAGCCAGTACAGACCTGGGGTAACGCCGATGGTGTTGTGGATTTAGATGGTGATGGTGATGGTGAGCCAGATGCGCAAGGCTATACCACTAACTACTCATGGACCATGTTACAAAGTGGCTCAGTGTATGAAGAAGTAGTGTCAGCCTATCTTATGCTTAACATTGATACTGAAATTGGCACTCTACCCGTTACAGGTAATATTGGTATTCGCCGAGTAGATACCGATCAGTCAGCGACGGTACTCGAAAACGTCGGTGGCGATCCGCAGCTCGGAGCGCAGTATATTGTCGATGACAATGGCATTGTTAACGACCTATATGCACCAAGCGTGTTAGGCATTAAATACACTGACTACCTGCCTTCATTAAACCTCAACTTTAAAGTGAGTGATGCAACACAAATTCGTTTTGCTGCGGCAAAAGTGATGGCGCGCGCTCCGATTAACCGTTTAGCGGGTGATGCCAGTGCATCGGTTAACAATGACGGCGAAATTAACGGTTCAAGTACTAATAACCCATTCTTAAAACCTTTCTATGCTGATCAATACGATATCTCGTACGAGCAATACTTTGAAGACACCGATGGTGCACTGGTTGTTGCTGCGTTTTATAAGAATATCGACTCATTCATAGATACGGTAGCCATAGAGAACTTTGACTTTAAGGGTAATGGTTTTAACGTACCAGAATACATTGTTGACCCTGTCAGTGGTGAGCAAATCGAAACTACAAATGGGGTGTACACCACTGCGGTTAATAATGCTAAAGGCGGTTATATTCGTGGTATTGAACTTGCCTATACGCAAGTTTTCTCTTTCTTACCCTCGCCGTTTGAAGGTTTAGGCATTAACGCCAGTTACTCGTATACCGAGAGTGAGGTGCAATCTATTACCGATTTAGGTGGTGATTCTGTGTCGCAAGACTTGCCTGGCCTTTCAAACAATGTCTTTAACGGCACACTTTTTTACAGCTATGAAAACTTTGAAACACGTTTGAATGTGCGTTATCGCGATGATTTCGTTTCAGAGCAAGTTGCTGTCAATGAGCAAGTGGTGAATTTTGATGCGGAAACGGTTGTCGATTTCCAAACGTCGTATCAGTTCACAGATTCATTCGGCATGTTATTACAAGTGAATAACTTAACCGATGAACCAACACAAAGCTACTTTGGAACAACCAGTAAAACAGGCACCACGCAATTTTTTGGTCGTCAGTTTTATCTAGGTTTTACCTATAACCATTGATCAGTAAGCTGGAGATAATAATATGAAAATAATAGCTAATTTTAGCCGCTTACTGATTGCATGTAGCATTGTAATGCTAACTGCATGTGGTGGTGGCGCTAGTAACGATATAGATTCTGGGCAAGTTTTATTGACCTGTAGTGTCCCGCAAATCCCTAATGAAGCGGGGACTGAGTGTGTTGATCCGCCACCGATTAGTTGTCCGGCACCAACGGTACCCGATGAGAATAATGAAAGCTGCGTAGTAGGCGCTGATCCCACTTTGCCTGATCCTGTGGTTTTCCCTGCAGATGACGAAGCCATCTTATTCTATAACCGCACCAGTGATGATGCCTACGAAGGCTATCGATTACACTCATGGAATAATGATGACTGCGATGCGTACGCAGCGCCGTTTGATGCCACTGATTGGGCCAATGGGCATGAATACGATGGTATTGATCCTAACTATGGCGCGTACTGGATTGTAAAATTAAAAGAAGGTTACAACGAGTGTGCTAACTTCATTGTGCATATTGGTACCGAAGGGTCTGGCAAAGCGTTTGGTGATGTTGATTTAAAAATGCCATTGATGCAGGACGATGAAAAGTTCCAACGTATGAACTTTACCATTCATGGTGAACCATCAGTATTTGAATATCCAATTGTTAGCTTAGGTGAGCGCCCGGTGAGTATTTCTGGTGCTTCAGCGCATTGGATAGATTTATCAACTGTGATTTACCAGCCAAGTAATGAGCTGACAAGCATCATTAAATTACACTCATCAAACAGTGCAGATTTAGCTGTCGATGAAGATACTGGTGAGTTAAATGGTCAAGTGGTTGAGCTTACATCGACATCTTTGAGCGATGAACAAATCGCTAAAGTACCGCACCTTGCTGGATGGAATGCATACCAAGGTAACTGGGATGCAGCCGCTGCAAAAGAGCTTATTAAACAACAACTGGTTGTGGCAGGCTATGATGCTGATGGCAAGCTAACAGAAGCCACTTATGTGCAAACAGCTAAAGCCCTCGATGACTTATACACCAGTGGCGAAAGTGATGCTAATGAAGCACAACTAGGTGTGCATTACGCCAATAATGGCATTGATGTGTCGGTATGGGCTCCAACGGCAAGCAATATGAAATTAGCGCTGTATGATGCTGATAAAACAGAGCTTGAACAACTTGCTATGACCTTTGATAGCACAACGGGTATTTGGTCTAGCAATGTCGATATCAGTCACGATCGCCATTACTACCGCTTTATGTTTGATGTTTATCATCCTACGACTAAGCAAATTGAAAGCTTATGGAGCACAGATCCTTATTCATTAAACGTTTCAACCAATGGTCTATATAGCCAACTGATCAACCTTGATGATGAAGATACTAAACCAACCGGCTGGGATGAGCGTATGGTGCCAACGGTTGATTACCCTGAGCAAGCGGTCATTTACGAAGGTCATGTGCGTGATTTTAGTGTACGTGATGAAACCGTCAGTGAAGCAAACCGTGGTAAGTATCTTGCGTTTACTGAGCTTGATAGCGCACCAATGCAACATCTCAAAAAGCTGGCAGATAATGGCTTAACACATTTCCATTTACTACCACTGACAGATATTGGCACCATTGATGAAGATGCCAGTCAGCGTGTTGATATTACTGCAACCTTAGGTGATTTATGTAGCCGCATTGACGATGATGCCGATGCATGTAAAACCGAAGATAAGAGCGCTTTAATTGTTGATTTAATGGCGTCTTACCTACCTGGCTCTGATGATGCTCAAGCACTTGCTAATGCAATGCGTGGTGTTGATAGCTTTAACTGGGGTTATGATCCGCATCATTTTATTGCGCCTGAAGGCTCTTACGCTTCATCGCCTGAAGGTATTGCACGAGTCAAAGAAACGCGTGCGATGATCCAGTCTTTACAAGAAATTGGTTTACGTGTCGTGCTTGATGTTGTTTACAACCACACGACCTCATCAGGTGTTTGGGATAAATCAGTCTTCGATAAACTGGTACCAGGTTATTACCACAGATATAACGAAACATCAGGCGATATTGAGCGCTCAACCTGTTGTGAAAATACAGCAACAGAACATGTCATGATGGATAAGTTTGTTGCTGATTCTATGGTAATTCTAGCCCGTGACTTTGGTTACGATAGCTTCCGCTTTGATGTGATGGGGCATATGCCAAAAGCGTCAATTATGACCGCGCTTAGTGCAGTGCAAGCGGTTGACCCAGATACTTACTTCTACGGTGAAGGGTGGAACTTTGGTGAAGTCGCAGATAACCGTTTATTTGTGCAAGCTAAACAAATGGATATGGCTGGCACTGAAGTAGGCACCTTTAATGACCGTATACGTGAGGCAATTCGCGGTGGTGCATTCTTTAGCAATAATGCCACAGATGGCAATTTATCTGAGCAAGATACGTTGCGTTTATCACTGGCAGGTAACTTACAAAACTACATTCTTAAAGACTTTAAAGGTAATTCAGCAAAAGGCAGTAGCTTTAGTTGGAGTGGTCAGCCTGCGGCTTATGCACTCGATCCGGCTGACAGCATTAACTATGTCTCTAAGCATGATAACGAAACATTGTGGGATCAGCTGCAATATAAACATGGCACTAACTTAAGTATTGAAGAGCGTGTGCGTGTTCACAATATGGCTTTAGCTATGCCGCTGATGAGCCAAGGTATTCCATTTATGCAAATGGGTGCTGATCTGCTGCGTTCTAAATCAATGGATCGTAACAGCTATGATTCTGGTGATTGGTTTAACTTTGTTGATTTCAGTAAAGAAACCAACAACTGGAATGTAGGTTTACCGCCTGCGCAAGATAACCAAGCGAAGTGGGGCGAAATTGCACCTATTTCGGCAAATACGAATGCGCAAGCGATGGCTAGCGACATTGAATACGCAAGTAATGTATTTACTGAGTTCTTAGCAATTCGTAGTGCCAGCCCATTATTTAGTTTAACCACAGAGCAAGACATCTTAGACCGCGTTGGCTTCCACAATATTGGTAAGCGTCAACAGCAAGGCTTAGTCGTGATGAGTATCGATGATGGTGTTGGTTTGACTGATCTAGATAGCCAATACGATGCCATTGTCGTGGTGATGAACGGCACTGAGCAAAGCTTATCGCATACGGTATCAACGGCTGCGGGTTTTGAGCTTCACCCTGTTTTAAAAGCGAGTGTTGACTCAAGTATGTCCGCAGCAAGCTTTATGGCTGGTGAAGGCGAAGGTACCTTTAATGTTCCGCCATATACTGTTGCTGTGTTTGTGAAACCACAAGGTGATGCACAAGGTGAAGGCTTAAGTGCCGATGCGACTGTGGGTGCGCCAGATATTGTGCCATTTGGTAGCACAACAGTTTATGTTCGTGGCTCGTTAAATGACTGGGGTACGACAAATAGCTTTGAATATGTAGGTAATGGCGAGTACAAAATTGCCATTCCTCTAACAGCAGGTAGCTATGAATTTAAAGTGGCTTCTGAAGATTGGTCTACCGTTGATTTTGGTGCGCTTTCTGCCGATGTTGCTGAAGTGCTCGAAGGTGAAGATGAGCCGCTAACACGCAGTGGCGCCAATATGACCTTTACGGCGGCAATGGATGCTGTTTATGTGTTCTCATTCGATGCCACAGACACCGATAACCCAGTACTTAAGGTTTATAATGAAGAGCCATTTGTTGGTACGCCAATTTATGTACGCGGTAGCTTAAACGATTGGGGTACCAGTGACGAGTTAATGTATCAAGGTAAAGGTGTTTATACCTTCACTAAACAGTTAACTGCGGGTAGCTATGAGTTCAAAGTGGCCTCTGAAGATTGGAACACGGTGGATTATGGCTCAGGTGAAAGTAGTGCAGCGGTTACAGTGGGTACTGAAAAACTACTTGCGGTAAAAGGCGCAAACATGACAATGGATATTGCAAGCGATGGTCAATATCAGTTTGTGTTTGATGCCAGTAACCTTGAAGAGCCACTTATGACTGTATTCAATGCAGAAATGTTTGGCGCAACTCAGGTTTACTTACGCGGTAGCGTTAATGGCTGGGGCACAGATAACCCACTGATTTATGCTGGTGATGCGATGTACAGTACCACCATGACATTAGAAGCAGGTGACTATGAGTTCAAAGTCGCTTCTGAAGATTGGAGTACCGTAGATTATGGCGGCAGTGGTGATGCCCCTGTTGCAGTGCTTGGCGAAGCCGCTTTACTAGAAGCCGTTGGTGCCAATATCGCCCTGAGTATTGCAGCTGCTGGCGATTATCGTTTTACAGTGCAAGGACCTGATCTGAGTAAACTAACAGTGACGGTTGAAGCAGTGGAGTAGCTTTCCCTGCAGTACCCTTAAGCCGGGCTTTTGCTCGGCTTTTTTTGTATTTAATGAAAAGTTTGTATATTGTCATAACTACTTATCAAGGAGCCTATGATGACAGAAACCAGTTTATTGAGTGCCAGCTTTGATCAAAAAGTAAAACAGTATTGGTTATTACTGGGTATTTTTACCTGTGTGATTAGTATGGTAGGTATCCCTTTTATTCCCATTGTTGCGTTAATAATCTGGCTGGTGGCAGGGCGTATTTTAGCGGCGATGTCAGCCACGTTGCTAACGCGTAAGTTAGTGGTAAAACGCGGTGTATTCTTTAAAGAAGAAAAATCGGTCCCACTTGAAAAAATAACCGATGTGGCACTTAGCCAAGGTCCTTTAATGCGTCAATTTGGCCTTTATCGACTGAGTTTTGAAACGGCAGGTCAATCAGGACAAGGTGCATTGGTATCATTGCTCGGAGTGGTTGATGCTGAGAAGTTTCGTGAAGCAATCTTAAAACAAAAAGATCAAATGACTCAAAGCAGCAATACTAAAGCTGAGCATCAACCCGAAGATACTCAGTTAGAACTGCTGCGCTCACTTACTTATAGCGTAAAAAACATTGAGCAAATGTTAGTTACGCTATTAGATGAAAAGCGTTAAGCCATTTGTAAAGTAGAGCTATCAGCTTGTACGCTGAGCGCTTTTTGACGCTCGTTAAGCAGTGTGTAATCGGCTGTTTTAACGCTACTTACATAATGCCACTGGGCAAGCGCTTGCTGTTGAGTAAAGGTGACCGTTAAGTAACCGCGTTCAACTAAGTTGTTGTAGGCTAAGTCGTTAACCAGTAATGCAATAACTTGCTCAATTTGTGCGACAGCCTCACTCGATTGCGTATTTAACGCTAAGTAGTTCTCAAGACCTGGAGAAGAAACCGAAGATGTTGCAAACTCAACACCAGCTGCAGCGTTAGCAGAAACAGGGTTACTTGCATCAGTGACTAATTGTCCTGCCCAGCTGTTATGCGTGTCACCCGCTAAAACCACCAAGTTCTTTTGTGCAGCAATTGCAGTCCCAAGTATTACCTCTCGTTCATAAGCATAGCCATCCCATGCATCAAGATTATAAGGCGCTGTTGTTTCTACGCGTGCTCGCTGCTCACTAGTAACTGTTGGATCGCCAGCTAATACGCGCCCTTTAATTTGCGCAAGCTCACTAAATAAGGTATTTGCTTGAGCAAGTAATGCAGATGGATCAGCACCGTTTGCTTGAGTCACTTGAATATTCATTAGTAACTGTAAAATCTCGAATGGCAAATGCATTTTGGTCATCAGCACTTGTTGCCCAAGTACTTGCCATTGTGTTGTTGCTGTCGTTAAACCATCAGTCAGCCATGTAAGTTGCTCGTTACCTAATAGAGCACGAGTAGGTGAGCTAATTGCTGCAACAAAGTCAGTTTGTCCTTGGCTGCTGGTCAAGTCGAAATCCGCATAATTAACTTGCTCGTCGCGAGCTAAAACACGGGTATCGAGCATGTGTAATGAAACTAAATTACCAAACTCAAAGCGTCGATAAATACGTTCTTTATCGGCAACATTGCGGATAGGCATCCATTCAAAGTAGGCTTGTAACGCATGCATTTTGCGCTCGCTAAATTCACCTTCGCCGTCGTTGTGATTTTCAGCGCCACTGTGCCATGTATCATTAGTTATTTCATGGTCGTCCCAAACAGTAATAAATGCACAATGACTATGGGCAGCTTGCAAGTTATCGTCTTTACGATAATGGGCGTAACGTTTGCGATAATCCGCTAAAGAAATGATTTCATCGCTATTGTCATCAGGTAATAAACGGCCAAGTTCGGCGGCATCTTCAGTGGCATAACCTGTATTACCATATTCATAGATGTAGTCACCTAAGTGCAGTACTGCATCTAAATCGGTTTGTTTTGCGATTTCACCATACACATGGAAGTAGCCTGCAGGATAGTTCGCGCAAGAGACAACGGCAAATTTTACTTGTTCTATGTTGTCGGTTGGAAGCGTTTTACCTGCTCCAGTAGGTGAGGTTTTACCATTACTTATGAAGCGGTAGTAATAGGTGGTGTTGGCATCGAGACCTTGCAGATCAACTTTTAAGGTGAAGTCAGTTGCATCGCTTACCTGTGTTTCGCCATCATGGCTAATGGTTGTAAAGTTAGCATCTGTTGAGGCTTGCCAAACTACGTTAACACTCGTGACGTTTTCAAGAGGTGTTATGCGAGTCCAAATAATTAGACTATCAGCGAGCGGGTCGCCACTGGCAACACCGTGATCAAAGCTGACAGGGATTTGCTTTGTGGTTTCGTCATCATCGTCATTAAGACTACAGCCCGTTAAACCAAAAGATAAAACGGCGGCTCCAAAACCAGCCGCCGATGCCTTTAAAAAGCGTCTGCGCGTAAAAGTCATTGCTCTGTACCTATAAGTAGAAAAGTACGAGCTTATCCGACCAGTGTTACTGTTCTATGAAGTTAAAAAACCTGACAGATTTGTTCGGCATTACAGGTGATTACAGTGACATTTTCGTAGCCAACACGAGTCAGTGCTTCGGCACTTAGTGTGGCGCGGGCACTACTTGCACAGTGTAAGTAAATGGGTCTTGCAGGATCTTTTTCGATTTCCATTAATTTCATTTCAAGTACACCGCGTGGGATATTAATTGCACCTGTCGCTGCTTTAGTTGCGTGCTCAGCAGGTTCGCGTACGTCTATTAATAAACCATGGTTTTCGCTTAACTCTTGTTTTGCTTGGTCAGCGCTAATGCGGCGCTGGTTTGGGGCAATAATTTTCATTAAGTCAGGAATTGGTGTCAGCATACTAATCCTCCATGCCAAGTTTGCGTAAAATGGTGATCATTGGGCACCACTTAGTGAATGCCGATTGAATTAAGTTTAGAGCAATAAATACCGTAAACCAAATCCACAGTGGACTGTGAAACTGTTGTAGCAACAATGAAATACAGATCATTACACCAGCAATTAAGCGAAGCGCGTCATTTAGTTTCATAATAAGACCTCGATAACAGAGTGATGTATTTAATATATTAGATAATGCTACATTAGTAAATTCTAATATTAGACTTTTCTAATATATCAATCTATACTTTAGCGGTATTTTAAGAATATAGAGTAGTGTGATTATGAACATCGATTTTGCGGCTATGGCCGACAATGTGGAACAAGCAGAGCAAATGCTAAAGATATTGGCGAATAAAAATCGCTTGATGATCTTATGTTCGCTGCAAGATGGTGAAATGAGCGTGAGCGAATTAAACGAAGCTGTGCCATTGGCGCAGTCAGCATTATCGCAACACTTAGCGGCGCTGAGAAAAGTTCAGATAGTTGCGACTCGACGTGAAAGCCAAACTATCTATTATCGCGTGGTCGATAAAAGTGTTATGGCAATCCTTGAAACCCTTCATGGTTTATTTTGCAAAAGGTAGTTAAGCAATGAATGCTATCGATAATGCAGTAAAAAACAGCTTGAGCGGTCGCCTCCCTGTCATTATTTTTATTATGTCGGTACTGCTTGGTTTAATGGCATTAAAGCAAACCCCTCGTGAAGAAGAGCCGCAAATTGTGGTTCCTATGCTTGATATATATGTGGCAGCGCCAAACGTCGAAGCGCCAGAAGTAGCTAGGCTGGTAACTGAACCATTGGAAAAGTTATTGGCACAGTTAACGGGCGTTGAGCATATTTACTCGACTACACAAAGTAATGCTGCTGTTGTTACTCTTCGCTTTGAAGTTGGTCACGACCGTGAGCAAGCCATTCTCGACACTTACGCTAAACTCTATAGCTATCAACACACTATGGCGTCAGTGATCAGCTCATGGCAAATACGTCCGGTTGAAGTGAACGACGTGCCAATAGTAATGCTGGGCTTATTTAGTAAAGATCCAAAACTTTACGATGATTATCAACTAACTCGCTTTGCCAACGAAATCGCTAGCAGTTTACAGCGCATCGAAAATACCAGCGAAGTGAAAGTGATTGCAGGTAGAACTCGTCAATTAACGATTAACCTTGATGCAAGTGCCCTTGCTGCACATCAAACAACCCTAACTGATGTGTATTATGCGCTTAGCGTATCTAACCAATTAGTGAATGTGGGCAGCGTTGTTGAGGGTAAGCAGCAAATCGCCTTACAAGTGGGTGATGTTTTACGCTCTCAATCTGCGATTGAACGGCTTGTTGTCAATGTGGTTAATGGTAAGAGTGTTTACCTAAGTGATGTGGCCCAGGTGAGTGATGGGCCAAGCGAAGCACAAAGTTATCAATGGTTGGCTCAATCAGATAATCAGCAACAACTTCCTTTAGTCACAATTAGTGTCGCTAAACAAGCAGGTACCAATGCGGTAGCTGTAGCCAATGAAGTGCACAGCATGATGGATAGCTTATCGGCTAATCTACTACCAGATGAACTGGGCTACACCGTACTGCGTGACTATGGCCAAACCGCGAATGAAAAAGTAAATAACCTTACATCGAGCTTAGTGTTTGCGGTATTTACCGTGGTTATTTTTGTTGGCGTATTTTTAGGTTGGCGACCAGCGATTGTTGTGGGGCTAGCGGTACCTATTTGCTACGGCATCACCCTGACACTTGATTTTGCCTTTGGCTATACGATTAACCGAGTCACGCTGTTTGCATTAATACTTTCTTTAGGTTTATTGGTTGATGATCCCATTACTGGGATAGACAACATAAGTCGCTTTTTAACAAAAAAAGGCGATAAAAAACAACGCATAGTTGATGCCATGAGCGAAATTCGTGTGGCGCTGTTTATGTCTACATTGACCATTATGGTGGCATTTATCCCACTTGCATTTATCACCGGCATGATGGGGCCGTATATGGCACCGATGGCATTCAATGTACCGGTCAGTGTGATGGTTTCAACCATAGTGGCATTTTTTGTCACGCCATGGTTAGCCATGAAATTACTTAAAGCGCCAGTCGATGACAGCATGCAACTAGAAGCTAATCCCCATAGCTTATACGAGCGCATATTGTCACCATTACTTGAGTCTAAAGGCCGCGCCAAACTCGTTCTATGGACCACATTAGCCTTGTTTGTCGCCAGTGCCATGCTACCCGTAATGCGTGCAGTACCTCTAAAGCTATTACCGTTTGATAATAAAAACGAGTTGCAAGTTTTAATTGATATGCCAGAAGGCACAAGCCTTGAGCAAACCGCCGCTTTTACTCGACAAGTACAAACCATCACTTGGCAATTAAATGAAGTAAGCGAGGCGGCAGCCTACGTTGGTCAGCCATCAAGCATGGACTTTAATGGTATGGTGCGTAGTTATTATCGACGTGAAGCTGCTAATTTAGCTGAGCTCAGAGTATTACTGCTTGATAAAACTGAGCGTGATCATCAATCTCATGGCGTGGTCATGCGCTTGCGTGCCGCATTAGCGCCACTGGCAACCGATGGCATTGTAATTAAAGTGGTTGAAGTACCACCTGGTCCGCCGGTTTTAAGTACCTTAGTGGCCGAAGTGTACAGTGAGCCATTTGTTGATACAGGCACTCACTATCAAGCAGCACTTGCCGTTGCAGCAAGGTTAAAACAAGAGCCGCATGTGGTTGAAGTTGATACCAGTATTGCTGCCAATGCGCCGTTACAGCGTTTTGTTACCGATAAAAGTAAAGCGTCATTGTCGGCGGTGTCTACGCAAGATATTGCCCAGACCTTAGCCATTGCCTCACATGGACAAAATGTTGGGGTGTTATATGTTAGCGGCGAAACAGACCCTGTCGATATAAAGTTACAACTGCCTTATCAAGATCGTAACCAATTTGCTCAATTGCTGGCATTACAAGTGCGTGGTGATAGGGAGCTTGCAAAAACCAGTGATGAATTTGGGCTACAAAGTGCACCGCGGCCGCTGGTGGCGCTATCTGAGTTAGGTGAATTTCAGCATCAAGAGGTTGCCAAGCCAATTATGCGTAAAGATCAGCGTAATGTTGTATATGTTATGGCTGAGCTAAATGGGCGTACACCCGCTGAAATTATTGCTGACGTTAATGCCGACTTAGGCATCAGCGCTGACGAATTTAGCCAAACAGATTGGCAAAGTAGGCACTTTTTCAACAATGGTGGTAGCCAAGCTTGGCAATTACCTGCTGGCACTGACGTGACCTTTAGTGGTGAAGGCGAATGGCGAATTACCATTGATGTATTCAGAGATATGGGGATTGCCTTTGCGTTTGCGCTCACTGCAATTTTCATCATCTTACGCATTCAAACAAACTCTGCGAGTTTGTCACTGATCATCATGTCGGCTATTCCATTAACCGTAATAGGGATCATGCCGGGCTTTTGGCTATTAAATCAATTTGGAGAGCGCAGCATTGCTGGTGCTCCAGAGCCGGTGCTATTCACCGCAACAGCCATGATAGGCATGATTGCACTTGCCGGTATTGTGGTTCGTAACTCACTTATTTTAGTTGAGTTTATAAATCAAGCTCGCGGCCTAGGTATGGCAATTAAACAGGCTTTAATCGCCGCAGGTACGGTGCGTATGCGCCCTGTGTTACTCACAGCGGGAACCACCTTATTAGGTAACTTGGTGATCACCCTAGACCCGGTATTTAGCGGTCTAGCGATCGCAATTATTTTTGGTATTGTGGCATCAACAATGTTCTCATTATTTGTTGTGCCGCTGGTTTATTATTTAGTGTTTGCAAAGGATGCAGCCAAAGAGGAACAAGCTCATGCAGGGTAAATCGAAACTTATTGGTTCAATCATCGCGTTATCTGTGATTATTGTGGCGGTACTTTACATGGCGGGCAGTTTTTCTGATAAGCAAGCTGCAGGCATGAAAAACCCATCGGCAAATGATTACACTGGTCAGTTAGTGACTGTGACACTGGCAGATATTGCCCGTGATGAAGTTGTACCGGGCACCGTGATTGCAAAACAAAATACGCAAATCTCTTCTCGTGTAATGGCACAAGTTGAGCGTTTAAATGTACGCGCTGGCGATACTGTAAAACAAGGTGACGTGCTAATTACCTTGCAGCAAGATGACTTTAAAGCAGGACTTGCTCAAAGCGAAGCACAAATAAATGCAATTAATGCCTCGCTGACTCAAGCTGAGAAACAACTAAAGCGTATTAACGACTTATACAAGCAAGGCTTGGTATCTGTTAGCGAATACGACGATGCAAAAGCAAGGTTCGATAATTTAACTGCGAACCTAGCGATTGCTAAACAGCAGCAAACACAAGCGCAAGTTGCACTGAGTTTTACGCAAATTAAAGCGCCGATTTCAGGTGTTGTGGTTGAACGTTTTGCAGAGCCTGGGGATACCGCAACTCCTGGCACGCCATTACTCGCACTGTATAACCCACAACAATTGCAATTAGCATTTAATGTCAGAGAACAACAAGCAATTAAGTTGAATGTTGGTCAAACTCTAACGGTTAAACTACCTGCTTTATCTACGTCAATGCCTGCCACAGTGACAGAAATTGTGCCTGTTGCTGATAGTGCTGCGCGTAGTATGGAAATCCGTTTAGAAACAGATGCGCAAACTGGGTTAATGCCTGGGCTTTATGCGCAATTACAATTACCGCTCGCCACTGAAAAAGGGGTGTTGATTGAATCAAGCTGGGTGCACCAATATGGCCAATTGAGTATGGTCTATTTACTTGAAAATAATCAGATAGTGCGCCGCTATGTGCGGCTTGGCGAAATGGTCAATGGCCAGCAGCACATCGTTTCAGGTTTAAACCCGGGTGATGTGCTGGCTGTTGATTTTAAAGCTAAATAAAGGTCGCTATTTCGTCTAGCGACTTTTTCACTAAGGCATGCTCAGGGATGGTTGCATCTGTTCCTGGGTAGCCTGCAATTAGCAGCATGTAAGGGCGCTCATTATCTTTATCGCGGCCGCAAATTTCGGTTAAAAAGCTCATTGGCTTTGGTGTATGCGTAAGGGTTGCAAGGCCAGCTCTGTGTAGTGCTTGAATTAAAAAGCCGGTTGCTAGGCCAACAGATTCATGAACATAGTAATTGGTATTTTTGTCATCGGCAGAAATACCGCCTTTCTTTTGACTAAACACGGCAATTAGCCAAGGCGCATGCTCAAGGTAGGGCTTACTGGCATCTGTGCCAAGTGGTTTTAAGGCATCTAACCATTCTTCACCTGCGCGACCTTCATAAAATGAGCGCTCTAGTTTTTCAGCGGCTTCTCGAATTTGTTTTTTCACATCGCTGCTGTGTATTGCTACAAAGTGCCAAGGTTGATGATTGGCACCGCTCGGTGCAGTGCCAGCCGCTCTAATACAGGTTTCGATTATTTCTTTTGGCACTGGGCGGTCGCTAAAGCTGCGAATACTGTGGCGACGCTGACTCACGGCTAAAAACTCTTCGGCGCGTTTTAGCATCTCGTCATGAGGGTACTCAATAAAGTCGTTGAGTGGCTGATTTTTGTGTTCTTGCATGGCTTTTCGCTTCTTGTGTGTTGATGATTTTAATTATGAATATGTTGGTTTCGGCGGTACTCTTTTAATTCATTGCTCAACCAATCTTTTGCATTGAGTAACGACCCATTGCTGAGTCTTACTTTATAGGGCTTACCGCTCCATGAGCTTTTACTCGCTAGGTTTTCGATAAATTTTTCTGCAGTTTTTGCATAGCGGGTCGCTTTTCGATACTTCATAGCAAGGTGTTCGGCAGCATCTTGGCTTGAGTGCTCTGTGCCGTTGCGAATAAATACGGCATCGCTTTTAGCAACAAAATCAATGAGGTGATTTATCTCTTGTTCGGGGGTGGCTGCATCACTGAATTGGCTAATGCTCAATAATATTAACGCGATAAACCAATATCCTCTCATACATAATCTCATAGCGTTTGATGCTCTATCGTCAGGGTTGCAATAATTGGGTTATGATCTGAGCTTGCAAGCTCAGGCACAACGGTTGTTTCTATTTTGACACCTCGCACCCACACTTGGTCAAGTGCTAATCCAAATGCTTTGGTGCGCTTATCATCTAAATAGATAGCTTCGTGCAAACCTAGTTGGGTTAATGTTTGCTGTAATAAGGCTTGGCGCTCATCACTCCAGGTATTGAGATCACCGGCAAATACGATTGGGCCTTTATGCGTTCGCATAATAGCGGCGGCATCGTCTAGCTGTTGTTTAAAGTCACTTATACCAATCGTAAAGTTAATGGCATGAAGGTTAATACTCAGTAATAACTGTTGATCTGGCAGCGCATACTCCACAATATTGGTGGCTTTTGGGCTACGTAGCCAAGGTTCTTTATGGGTGAGTGTACAATGCACAGTAGCTGGCCAGCGGCTGAGTGTCATAACCCCTGATTGCACGCCGCCACTCTTATACCCTTTAGCAAAGCGCCAATAGGGTTTGAGCTTTGTAAGCGCAGGCTCTTCGATAGCTTCTTGTAGTAACACAATATCAGCATCGGCATTTAGCTTTTGCAAATCTGTGAGTAAGCCATCTATTTGTGCTTTGTAGATATTCCAACTCAATAACTTGAACTGATAGGGCAAAATATAATGTTTAGCGTAAGTTTGCATGCGGCTTTGCGCTAATTGCTGTTGGCAATTAGCAAGGTTCACAGCGGTTTTGGTTATACCTTGTTGCTCATCAGAGCTAGGATCGCTTGAAAAGCTATACCAAGACAGCACACTCAAACACACAAGTAATAAAAATATACGCAGATATGCCGTCATAATGACCTTTAGTTACTTTTCTCAAGAGTTAGTCGTCGATAGCCCCAGTTTAGTTCAAAGGCTAAATGTTAGAAACTGTAGTATTTCCTACAATTTCTATACGCTTTCTTACCCAAAATGAGTACTCATATTCTTATACTTACTGAGCTTAACAACTCAGATAAAGGAACTACTCATGAAACAAATGGCCTGTATGCTGCTTGCCTTATCGGTGACAGCGTGTTCATCAGTCACCATAGTGCCAGAAAAAACAACCAATAAATTAGCCACTAAAGCTGATTACCAAGATAGCCGCCCATTCTTTTTGTGGGGCCTCGTTGGTGAAGAACGCGTTGATGTAAAGGCTATTTGCCAAGATAAAAAAGTTGCCCAAATGCAATCGCAACAAACATTCGCTGATGGCGCATTAGGACTCGTTACACTCGGAATTTATGCTCCTCACACAGTAAAAGTATGGTGTGAGCAACAAGCACAGGAGCAACAATTATGAAAAGCCTACTAGTAACAACAGTGTTAGTAGCAACCTTAAGTGGTTGCACAAATATCTACTTTGATAATGGCAGTGCTGCACAAGCCAATAAAGCGCCTGCAACAGAGCAATGGCATCATAACTTTGCCGCAGCGCTTTACGAAGGTTCAAAGCCTGTCGACTTATCTGAGGAGTGTCCTGATTCCGAATGGCAAACCGTTCACACTTATAAGTCGTTCACCAATGGCTTAGCTGAAGTTGCAGTAAACCAAGTTGGGCCTATTTGGTACCCGAAAACAGTTGAAATAAGCTGCGCTCAAGTACCTTATAAGCCAGACTAGTTATTCATAACGCAGCGCATCAATTGGGTTTAAGCGTGCCGCTTTAATAGCGGGCGCTAAGCCAAACACAATACCAATCAATGAAGTAAAGCCAAATGACAGCATAATCGCCCAACCCGGTATGTAGGCATCTGGCATGCTCGGCACTGATAACGAAATCAGTGCCGCAGCACCATAACCAATCGCTAAACCAATTAAACCACCAAACAGTGATAGCACCACCGCTTCAACTAAAAATTGCAGCATAATAAAGCCAGGTGTTGCTCCCAATGCTTTTAAAGTGCCGATAACACGTGTGCGTTCTGTTACCGAAACCAGCATGATATTCATCACTCCGATACCACCAACTACCAGGCTGATACCCACTATCCCCGCGGTAATTGCGGTAGCACTTCCGGTAAATTTATCGATATTAGCACGGGCTTTTTCGGCGGTTTCAAATTCAAAGTCGTCATCTTCACCGTCTTTTAATTTATGTAATTGACGTAAGATACGGCGAATTTTAGCCAGTACTTGGGTTTCGTTAGCATCGTCTTTCAAACGAAACATCATTTGTACATTGGTATCAACACTGCCGCCTTCTAGCGCACTCATGGTACTTATTGGAATATTAATGTAATCGTCTTGGTCAAAACCTAATAAACTACCTTGTTTTTCAGCAACACCAATAATGCGAAACCACTCACCACCGAGTTTGATATATTCACCTACAGGGTTTGCAGGCAGGTTAAGCTTTTCGATAATTGAAGGGCCAATAAACGCCACTCGACGGCGTTTTTCATCATCTTCTGCGCGAATAAACCGCCCGAGTTCTGGGTAGGTGCGATAAGCTTTTTGGTAGTCTTGCTCGGTGCCCATTACCCGTGAAGCATGACTTTTATTGCCATACTCTGCTGCACCAGAAAAGCGCCAAGTAAACATTAGCGCAGTAAAGGTTTCGGCTTCTTTCACTCGGGCTTTTAGAGTTAAAAAGTCGCTGTAGGTTAACTTTGCTTGTTGACCTACCATTTCTTTTTCTACGCTAGTGTAAGGTTTTATATTGGTGACATCGGGAGACATATCAGCAAGCTGATCATTAATTTGCTTGGTAAACCCTTGCATCACTGCCACCACGGTAACAACCGCTGCAACACCAATAATAATGCCTAAGCAGGTAAGGGCACTGCGCATCGCATTGGCTTTAATTGCCATCAGTGCGGCTTTTGTACCTTCCATTACAGCGATAGCAGATTTAAACATGTTGTCTTGTTCCTTCGCCTTTACGGGTATCACTAACAACCTTGCCATCAACTAAGCGAATAACACGTTGGCAGTGATCAGCAATATCTTGTTCATGAGTAACCAAAATGATGGTGTGCCCTTCGTTATGAAGCTCATCAAACAGCGCCATGATCTCAGTGGTGGTTTTACTATCTAGGTTACCGGTAGGCTCATCACCAAGTAGAATGTGGGGTTTAGTAACCAATGCGCGAGCAATAGCGACACGTTGCCGTTGGCCACCAGAAAGCTGGCTTGAAAGGTGGTTTACCTTATCGCCAAGACCAACCCGTTGTAATGATTCGAGCGCTTGTTGCTTTCGCTCTTTGGCAGAAATAAATCGATACACCAAAGGCTGCATAACATTTTCAAGAGCGGATGCTCGTGGTAATAAATTGAAACTTTGAAAAATAAAGCCAACACTTTCATTACGCTGATGAGCAAGCTCCGTTTCGGTCATGCGCTTTACTAGCTTATCTTTTAAATAGTAGTCACCACTGGTGGGAGTATCTAAGCAGCCAAGCAAGTTCATCAGGGTTGATTTACCTGAGCCAGAAGGGCCAATGATGGCAACATACTCATTTTGTGCAATTTCAATATTAATATCATCAAGGGCTTTGAAAACTTGTTCGCCCATTTTGTATTGTTTATTGATATTACTGAGTTTGATCACCGCAGACATTAGTTAGCACCTTTTTCAGGGCTGTTTTTAACGGCTATCGTATCACCCTCTTTTAGTGAGCTAAGTGGTCTAGCAGGGCCGATAACAATACGATCTCCTTTAACAACACCGCTGGTTAGTGCTTGCTCTATATCTGAAGAAATACCTACCGTTACCGCTGTTTTAGTTACTGTATTATCTGCATTAAGCTTCCAGACAAAGTAGCTATCATCCTCTTTTTGAATAGCTTCAATAGGCAGTTTTAAGCCATTTTCGGCAATGCTTGTGGCGATTTCTGCGCGGCAGCTCATTCCGGCATAAAGCTGGCGGTCAGTGGCATCAAGCAGTACTTTGACTTTAAATGATAAGCCCTGAGAACCGGCTTGATTTTTTGCTGATGTGCCAATGTTTATTACTTTGCCAGTGAAAGGTTGATTTGGGTAAGCGGCGGCATAGATATCTGCATGTTGGTCTAATTTGATACCGGCAATATCGGTCTCATCCACTCGAAGCTCGGCTAATATTGCGCTGGGGTCTGCTACTAACATCAGGTCTGAGCCAATAATGTTAGTTGTTCCGGCAATAACAGTTTCACCTTCTTTAATATTGACCGAAGCAAGTAGGCCACTCATTGGAGCGCGAAACACGCTTTTATTTAAACGGTCTTCAGCAATCAATAACGATGCTTGGGCTTGGTTGTAAGCTTCACGTTTTGCTTCAATATCTATTTTTGCTAAATCGCGGGCATTTTGTAGGTTTTCATATACCTCTTGGCCAGCAAGGCCCACTTCATAAAGCTCTTTCTGGCGGCTTAGTTGACGCTCGATATTTTTCAATCGGGTTTCGCTATGTTTAATATCGATTTCGGTCGCGCGAAGCACGGCCTTGTTGCGTGCAACTTCAGATTCAAACGCGGTCGTATCTAGGCGCATTAAAATATCGCCCTCAGTGACACTTTCACCTTCCTCTACAAACACTTTCGCTACACGGCCTGTCACTTCTGAGCGCAGTTGCACTTGGGTGTTAAAGACTAGGTTGCCAGAGGCTAAAATTGAATCGGCAATATTGCCTTGTTCAACTTCTGCAATATGCATTTCTGGTGCATCTTTATTGCCTGTGACTTGTTTTGAAATCAGTAAAGCGACAAATGCCGTAACAGCGAGGCCAATAATAATGGCTTTTTTCATGTTACTTCCTTGGTAGTTAAGAGCGGCATATTGCCGCTCAAAGCAGAATTAAACGAGAGCGATTACAGTCCAAATACCGTAAATAACAATACTTGGTAGAGCTGCAAACAGTAGCGCTTTATTGAAAGTGAAATTAGTCCAGCTCTTCAAACCGATAGCTGCGATGAAAATACCCCAAATAGAAAAGATATTGAGACTTTCAAGTAAGGTGTAAAATGGGTGGCCAATTTCTAAACCAATTAAAAGTTGGTTAATCGAAGCATAGTTAAATAACGTCTGTGAGATTTGGTCGGTACTCGCAGTTAATACTAAGATGAGTAAACCAAGACTTGAGATAATCATTGGCATCATGGTCCACACACCAAAGCCATACCACGCACCATAACCGTAGTTAGCTTCTGGATCTTGCTTAGATACAAATAGGTAGTAGCCTGCCATTAGAGCATTAATAACAGCCAAACCAATGATGCCACCAAATATAGCAAACCACACTTGCATATCTATGGTTTGCTCCATACTTTGGCGAATCATTTTTTGTTCTGCAATGGTGGCATCAACACTGGCCGCTGCCACTTGTTGATCGATTAAAAACTGCGGGTCAGCTTTATTGTAAAAAGCAAACATGCTGGCAGCGAGGATGCCGGCAAGTAAAATAAAGGCAACAAAAGACCAACCTTTTGCTTCTTTTAAGCCATTAAAGGCTTTGCTCGGGCTGATAAAAATATCAACCAATGCGGTCATGACATTTGATGATTTCATTTTTTATTCCTTGTTTTATAACATTTGTTTTTAGGTACTAAAATATCCTGTTTAGTAACAAATTAGCAATTTGTTTTGTAACTGTATGTTAACAGCTGTGATTAGTAAATCTGTGATATGGTTTAAGGATTAATTTGAGTCGAATTTATTAGGAATAGTAGGTCGTTATGGTGAATAGCAAAGGTCGTTGTATTGATGAGTTGGTATTAGGATTCTGGCGCTTGTTAGATTGGCAGGTAACGCCACAGCAATGCTTAAGTTTTTTAGAAAATGCAATTGAAATGGGTGTGTCACATACCGATCACGCTGACATCTACGGTGAGTACGGTTGTGAAGCCGAATTTGGTAAAGCGCTTAAACTAAAACCAAGTATTCGTGATGAAATCAAAATAATCACTAAATGCGGTATTAAGCCTGCGTTTGCAAGCCTAGGGTTACAAGGCAAAGCAAATCATTATGATTCAAGTGCCGCGCATATAATTGCCTCAGCACAGCAGTCACTTAAAAACTTTAACACCGATCGTTTAGATGTATTACTTATCCATCGCCCTGATTACTTGATGAACGCCGATGAAATGGCACAAGCATTTAATACCCTAAAAGCAAATGGTGACGTGATTGATTTTGGTGTATCTAATTTCACCCCATCGCAACTTAGCTTGTTGCAGTCGCGTTTAGACTTTGAGCTTGTAACTAATCAAATTGAGTTTTCACCTTACGAGATGAAAGCCCTTGATGATGGCAGCTTAGACCAATGCCAATTGCTCGATATCAAACCTATGCTTTGGTCACCATTAGCTGGGGGTCGTATATTCTCAAGTGATGATGAAAAAGCGGTGCGTTTACGTACAGTGTTGGAGCAGGTTGGTGCTGAAATTGGCGCCACAGCCATTGATCAAGTTGTTTATGCTTGGCTGTTAATGCACCCAAGTGCACCGTCTGTGGTACTTGGTACGGGTAATATTGAGCGTGTTAAATCAGCTGTTGAAGCTAAGCAGCTTACTATGAACCGTGAACAATGGTATCGCATTTGGCAAGGCTCAACCGGGCATAGTGTGCCTTAATATATAGCCCAAAACGAGAAAAGGGCCTTAACGGCCCTTCGTGTTGCAGCAAGTAACACATTCTTTATAAAGTGAAGTCAACCGCGTAAGCGACATACACTTTTACATCTGAACCATCAATGTCGTTGTCTGAAAGACCGAAAGTAAAGCCGTCTTTCGACACTGAAACACCGTAGTCGATGATGTCATCATCACCAATGAAATCCCCTGAGTAATGACCTAAGTGAAGGGCCATTTCTGCACCGGTACTGCCAACTGGGAAGCTATAGTCAGCATTTAAATATAGAGAGTCACCAAAATCTGTACCGTCACCGCTTGCTGCTGATGTTGCTAGGACTGCTGCACCAAAGGTGAAGCTACCCATGCTAATGCTACCGTAGATTTCTGAGAAGTCTGCATCTGTATAAGACGCTGCATCTGGGTATGCATAATAAATGTAGCCAACATCGTAGCTAAAGGTTTCATTGATTTCACCGCCAAAACCAGCATAAAGGTCTAGCTCGTAAGTCATGTCGTCAGCCCAGCTAGCATTCGATACCCAAGTACCCGCATAAAAGCCAGATTCACTTGCGTAGTCGATACCACCTTGGATTGCAGCATCACCACCGCCTTGCTCTTGACCACGCCATAAGTAGTTTGAAGTTGCCGCAGCGTTTGCTGTGACTTCTGCGTAGCTATATGTTGAGCTCAAAGTTAATAGCGCAAGGGCGCTTGCTGCGACCGTTTTTTTTAGTTTTAGCATGTTTCTGTATCCTGTTGTTATGTTGATTTTGTCCCATTTTCAGATTGCAGTCTGGTTATTATTTGAGGACATTTTCTATGTGTTGTCTGGATACGATATTGCACTGGTTGTGCCAAGTTAATTTTGAGCGGGATATTTTATGCTTAAAGTCTTTAAAAACAGGCTTTTAAACTTATTTAATTGTGAAAAGGATGGTTATTTGAATTGTTCATGCGCACATGTGTGGTGCAAAAAATAACCCGGTTGCACAATTGCGAAGCAACCGGGTTTTGCTTATTTGAGAGTAACTTAGCCGAAAATTGCACGCATTAGAGTAATGGTTTCTTCAACACTGCGGCCTTTTTCAACTTCACTGATGATTGAATCGCGCTTAGCTTTGATATGTTCAGGGATATCATCACTTGCTAATGCGCGGTCCACCAGTATCTCTGCTGATTCTTTGCCACGGCGTACGGTCTTTTTACCTGCTGAGCTTGTGGTACTCTTAGGTTTGTTTAACAACTTAATATAGTTAGAGTTATCAGCGGTACTTTTATCTGCATAATAAAAGAAGCAAGGCAATAGGGCTTTGATTTCAACCAGAGATTGTTCAAGCTCATTTGCTGCACTGGCCATTTTGAACCAAGGCATGCTATGAATGGCTTCAACAACATCTTGCCAGTAGCGCTCAAAATCACGGTTATTAAGCTTAGTAATGCCTAATGCCGCACAAAGGGCATCAAGTTTACTATTTACGATTGGTGTAAACACGTCAGGTCGGCGCATCGCAAGCAAGCGAGTAGCAGGAGCAAGCGTTGGCTTTTCATCGCTGCCATTAAATGCCATGAAGTAAGCAACCATAAAATGCTGATAATGTTCTTGCGTTACTTCACCCTCAAGTGGAATGTGTACAAGCGCCTCATCGAACGCACCTGGTAAATCACTCAACATTTGGTGGAAACCTTTTGCGTTCTTAGTAGAAGCAAACCATTCAACGTCGAAGTTATAGCTGCTTGGATCAAGCGAGGCACTGTGTTTACCTGAAAACGCTAAACGGTCTTCTGGGATCATCTCTTTTAGGGATTGCGATTTAATTGCAGCAATGTAATTAGCTAAACGTAATTGCTCATCAAGGGCTACAAGCTCTTTATGCTGCTCGATGAAGCCTGCAATAACAGGCCATGGCGCAACCCTTAATGTTTTTAACTGCAAAAAACTGATTGCAGAAATTAATAAGTCATGAAGTTTTTTAAGAGTGGGTAATTGCTTATCTTCTAACAGATCGTAGTTAATGCGATCACGGCTTGCACTTAATAGCTCATAGCACCAACCTAAAAAGTCTTCAGGGTGGTTTTCTACTTTAACTGCCATAAGGTTTAAGCTGATATCAGAGGCTTGCTTGAGGATATTTTGATAAATTTGACTTTCTTGCTCGCCAAGCGCCATTTTTGACGGTGAAATAAGCAGTTTCTTCATGCTTAATCGATACTCCAGTTTTGACCAAATTGGGTTGTTTAATTTTAGTACACAGGGTGCAAAAACAACAGGGCCGTGCATCATACCGAAGTAATGAAATGATGCAATCTTACTGATAATTTATAAGTAAGATTGCGACTAACGTGGTTAATTAATCATTGTCATCGAGTGTAAATAATTGCTCAACACTGAGTTCAAAGTAAGCAGCAATTTTTAACGCGATAATCACTGAGGGTATAAAGCGGCCTGTTTCAACTGTGCTAATGGTTTTACGTGATACTGCAATGGCATCAGCAAGTTCTTGCTGCGATAACCCCTTTTCTTTGCGGAATTTAGCGATACTATTTTGCACTTTTATACCTAGTCTCTACTTTGCCAAAGAATTGATACGCCATATATCAAACACATCAAAGCAAGGTAAAATGTGGCCATCATGCTATGAGATACATTTAAAGCAAGTTCATCAGAGAATAAAAAAATAGCCCCCATGCTAAAAAGCAATCCAAGCACTACATGTTTATAAGCGATGGTATCAATCGTATTTAAAAACTCATCCTTATACGTAAGGCGATAACCAAGTTTCCATGTAAATCCCCCTCTAATCACAAACATAAAGAAAGAGCCTAAAAATGCGGTACCGCCAATAAGCAGTAACGGTGCTGATGTTTGCTTGAGCATTGGGTAAACACTAATAATTAATAACGTGACTCCCATGAATATTGAAAACCATGCGTTATGACTCATAAACTTTTCTTCCGTTTTGATATCTTGCATAGACATAATCGTTTCCTTTTATTTTAAACTCAAATGTAACCTACAGGTATCAATGTGACCCTAGGGTATCATTTGGTCAAGAACTTTTTGTAACCTGTAGGTATCAAAAAGTTTCAGCGCTGATTCATATTCTTGTACCTAAGCTTGTTTACAAACCTTTTTGTGTGTTCGGCAATGCAATTACGCCTAACTCCCGCTATGATAAGAACATTGTTTGCCCATTTTTAAGGATGATTATGAAAACCTTACTGAAAATCGTTGGTGTCATCTTCGTATTACTGATTGCATTGGTAGTCGCTGCACCATTCCTAATACCTACAGACGCGATATTTAATAAAGTATCGGAGCAAGTAGAACAAACCACAGGTCGTAGTCTGACTATTAATGGCGATAAAAAGCTGTCGGTATTTCCATCATTAAAACTCGAATTGAATGATGTGCACTTTGCCAATATGCAAACAGGCTCGCAAAAAGATATGGCAAGCATGCAGCAACTTGCTATCCGTATCCCGTGGATGTCGTTATTTGGCGGTGAGTTTAAGCTTGATAAATTTGTGATTAACGAACCAACGATTTTGTTAGAAACCGATAAAAATGGTAAAGCAAACTGGCAACTATTTGATGCGGTTGCTGAGCAACCACAGACAGAGCAGCAAAAGAGTTCTGGCGCTGTTAACTTACCAGATAACTTTGATATCGAACTTGGTGAAGTAGCAATCTACGGTGGTACTTTCACTTATCTAGATGGCAAAACCGGGGCAAAGCAACAGATAAGCGATTTAGAATTAGCAATCTTATTACCTTCTCTTCGTAAGACCTTAGAATTAAAAGGCGGTATTACCTATATGGGTGAGCGCTTTGATTTAGATGTCACGCTAGATACACCTGTTAAAGCGATTGAAGGCGAAACCTTTAATGTAAGCACTGAGGTTGATTCACGCTTAGTCGATTTGAATTTTAAAGGTGCAATTGCAGAAATGGGTAATGACGTGCAAGGGCTTCTTTCTGTCAGTGGTGACTCAGTAAAAAATATTGCGAGTTGGCAAGGTGTTGAGCTTAATGCAAAAGAAAATGCGTTTAATGCCTTTAATGTAAAGGGGTCAATGCACCTAAAAGGACAGCAGTTTAAGCTTACTGAGCTACTTGCCACCCTAGATGAGCTGCAAATTAAAGGTAAAAGCGATATTAAGCTTGGTGACCGCTTAGCTGTGAATGCCGATATTGATTTAGGCATGCTTGATTTAAACCCTTACCTACCAGAGGGCGTAGCTAAAGAAGAACAAGCAGAGCCTGCAGCAGATGCGCCAGCACAACCAATTGTTTGGGATGATACTGCAATTGATATGAGCGGCTTAAATGCACTTGATGCAAATGTAGTCGTGCGTTCAAGTGGCTTACAAGCAAATGATATTACCCTTGGTGAAAACCAGTTAACGGTGAACCTAAAAAATGCAGTGGCTAAAATCAGTCTAGACAAGTTTGTTGCTTATGAGGGCAATGGTAAAGGTGTGATAACCGTTAACGCCAAGCAAACACCTTATAAAATTAGTACTAACTTTTCTTTAGATAAAATTGATGCGCAGCCATTGCTAACTGATGCGGCTGGTTTCGATAAGTTAATGGGTAAAGGTTCTCTAAACTGGGATCTAACGACCACAGGTCAAAGCCAAAAGAGCTTTATCAATGCTTTAAATGGTAAGTTAGGCTTTGAGTTTGCTGATGGTGCGGTAAAAGGTGCCAATATTGCAGAGATGGTTCGTAAAGCAAAAGAGCTAATCAAAGGTAACTTAAGCGCAGTATCAGAAGGTTTAGATACTGGCTTTGATAACTCACAGCAAACAGACTTCTCAGCATTGCAGGGTAGTTTTGTATTCACTAACGGTGTTGGTGAAAATAAAGACTTGTCACTACTTAGCCCACTTATTCGCATTACAGGCTCAGGTAAAGTTGATTTACCTATGACGAATGTAGACTATCGCTTAGTAACGGGGATAGTTGATTCAATCGAAGGGCAAGGCACGACAGATGACAGTACCGGCTTTAAAATTCCACTGCGTATCAAAGGCCCATTCCATGATGTTGGTTATAGCTTAGATGTCAGTGATGCGGCGAAAGAAGAAGTCAAAGAAAAAGCCAAAGATAAAATTAAAGACAAGTTAAAAGGTCTATTTGGTAATTAATAAAAATTTAATTAAAGTCAAAAACAGGGCGCATTTTCGCCCTGTTTGTTTTATAATCAATAACATTACAGCAAGCTGCTGTAATTCCTCAATGCAGGCATTACGATTAATTCCAAATTAATTAAAAAATAACCTACCACTTCCTTGCCATTGCTGCTACAATTGCCCGCCCTTAAGAGACAACTTGCTTGTTTTTTGAGTGGAATTTAACCGAAATGTCTTGATTTTAAACAAAATTAAGGCGTGTTGTAATTTCTACACCGGAGGTCATTAACATGATCCAAATGCAAACTCAGCTGGACGTTGCTGATAACAGCGGCGCTCGCAAAGTGCAGTGTATTAAAGTCCTTGGCGGTTCGCACCGTCGCTATGCAGCGGTTGGCGATATCATCAAAGTTTCTGTAAAAGAAGCTATTCCTCGCGGTAAAGTGAAGAAAGGTGATGTTAAAAACGCGGTAGTTGTGCGTACTAAAAAAGGCGTTCGTCGTCCGGACGGTTCTTTGATCCGTTTCGATAGCAATGCGGCTGTTATCTTAAACGATAACTTACAGCCAATTGGTACTCGTATCTTCGGCCCTGTGACTCGTGAACTTCGTACTGAAAAGTTCATGAAAATCGTTTCACTAGCACCAGAAGTACTATAAGGAGTCTATCATGGCAGCAAAAATCCGTCGTGATGACGAAGTAATCGTACTAGCAGGCAAAGACAAAGGTAAGCGCGGTAAAGTGCTTTCAGTTGTTGCTGAATCTGGTCGAGTATTTGTCGAAGGCATCAACTTAATCAAGAAGCACCAAAAGCCTGTTCCTCAGTTGAACCAAGCTGGCGGTATTGTTGAGAAAGAAGCGTCTATCGACGTATCAAACGTTGCGATCTACAACTCGGAAACGGGTAAAGCAGATCGTGTAGGTTTCAAGATTGAAGATGGTAAGAAATTACGTATCTTTAAATCTACTGGTAAAACTATCTAATAGTTGGAGTAGAATGATGGCGAAACTGCATGAAGTATATAAAGACAAAGTAGTTGCTGAGCTTCAAGAGAAGTTTGGTTTCAGCTCTGTCATGCAAGTCCCTCAGATCGAAAAGATCACATTAAACATGGGTGTGGGCGAAGCTCTAGCTGACAAGAAGATCCTAGATAACGCTGTTGCGGATCTAGAAGCAATCTCTGGTCAGAAACCTCTAATCACTAAAGCACGCAAATCAGTTGCTGGCTTCAAAGTGCGTGAAGGTTACCCAATTGGTTGTAAAGTAACCCTACGTGGCGAGCGTATGTGGGACTTTTTTGAGCGTTTGGTTTCAATCGCTATCCCACGTATCCGTGACTTCCGTGGTGTAAGTGCTAAGTCTTTTGATGGACGTGGTAACTACAGCATGGGCGTACGTGAGCAAATCATCTTCCCAGAAATCGATTATGATAAAGTAGACCGTGTTCGCGGTATGGATATCACAATCACTACTTCTGCGAAAACAGATGATGAAGGCCGTGCGTTGTTAGAAGCGTTTAACTTCCCATTCAAGAAATAAGGGTAGGGTTATGGCAAAGAATTCTATGAAAGCGCGCGAAGCAAAGCGTGCGAAATTAGTTGCTCAGTTCGCTGAAAAGCGTGCGGCACTAAAAGCTATCATCAGTGATGTTAATACATCTGACGATGATCGTTGGGACGCGGTATTAAAGCTACAAGCTTTACCACGTGATTCTAGCTCTTCACGTCAACGTAATCGTTGTAACGTTACGGGCCGCCCACATGGTTACCTTCGCAAATTCGGCATGAGCCGTATCAAAGTTCGCGAAGCAGCTATGCGCGGTGAAATTCCTGGCCTTAAAAAGGCTAGCTGGTAATAGTATCACGGGAGTAAGACTATGAGCTTGCAAGATCCTATTGCGGATTTGTTTACACGTATCCGTAACGGTCAGTCAGCGAAGAAAGTATCAGTAACGATGCCAACTTCAAAACTGAAAGTAGCAGTAGCTAAAGTATTAAAAGATGAAGGTTATATCGCAGATTACGCTGTAAGCGGTGAAGCGAAGCCTGAGCTTTCTATCGATTTAAAATATTTCGAAGGCAAAGCTGTTATTGAAAATATCCAGCGTGTTAGCCGCCCTGGTCTACGTATCTATAAGAAACGTGACGAATTACCAAAGGTAATGGGTGGTCTTGGTATCGCTATCGTATCAACTTCTAAAGGCCTAATGACAGACCGCGCAGCACGTAGTGCCGGCGTTGGTGGTGAGATCATTGGCTTTGTAGCTTAATCGGAGGGGAACTATGTCTCGCATAGCAAAGGCACCAATCAATGTTCCTGCCGGTGTAGAAGTTACATTAAAAGGCCAGGACATCACAGTTAAAGGCAAAAACGGTGAATTAACTCGTACTATCAACGACGCTGTTGAAGTACAAGTTAACGACAACGTTATTACAACTTTACCTCGTGAAGGCGTAGCTAATGCATGGGCACAAGCAGGTACTGCTCGCGCTCTAATCAACAACATGGTTGTTGGTACGCATGAAGGTTACGAGAAGAAACTTCAGTTAGTAGGTGTTGGTTACCGTGCAGCAGCTAAGGGCAAAGTATTAGACTTAACTCTTGGTTTCTCACACCCAGTGAATTTCGAAGTACCAGAAGGTATTACGATTGAAACACCAAGCCAAACAGAAGTTCTAGTTAAGGGCGTAGACAAGCAGTTAGTTGGTCAAACAGCTGCTAACATCCGTGCATACCGTAAACCTGAGCCTTATAAAGGTAAAGGTGTTCGTTACGCGGACGAGAATGTACGCCGTAAAGAGGCTAAGAAGAAGTAAGGTAAGACGATGGATAAAAAAACAGCTCGTCTACGTCGTGCTAAACGCACTCGTAGAAATTATATTGAACAAGGCACAACGCGTCTTGTTATCCACCGCACGCCACGTCACATTTACGCTCAAGTAGTTACTGCTGAGGGTACTGTACTGGCTGCTGCTTCTACTGTTGAAAAAGCAATTAGCGAAACAGTTAAAGGCACAGGTAACGTTGCAGCTGCTCAAGCAGTTGGTAAAGCGGTTGCTGAACGTGCAGCTGACAAAGGCATCGAAAAGATTGCTTTTGATCGCAGTGGCTTTAAATATCACGGCCGTGTGAAGGCGCTTGCTGATGCAGCGCGTGAAGCCGGTCTGCAATTCTAGGAGTAGACAATGGCTAACGTAGAAGCAAAGCAACAACAGCCTGATTTGGCTGAAAAGCTAATCGCGGTAAACCGTGTGTCTAAAGTGGTTAAAGGTGGTCGTATCTTTAGCTTCACTGCACTAACAGTAGTTGGTGACGGCGCAGGTAAAGTAGGTTTTGGTTATGGTAAAGCACGTGAAGTTCCAGCTGCTATTCAAAAAGCAATGGAAAAAGCACGTCGCAACATGATCAGTGTAGACCTTAACGGTAACACGCTACAGCACCCAATCAAGGGTCGCCACGCGGGTTCTAAAGTATACATGCAGCCTGCTTCTGAAGGTACAGGTATCATCGCCGGTGGTGCGATGCGTGCAGTACTAGAAGTAACTGGTGTACAGAACGTATTGTCAAAAGCATACGGTTCAACTAACCCGATCAACATCGTTCGTGCAACGATTGCTGCTCTAGAGAACATGAACTCTCCAGAGTCAATCGCTGCTAAACGTGGTCTTAGCGTTGACGAAATCACGGGGTAAACCATGGCTAATAAAACTGTAAAAGTAACACAAGTAAAGAGCTCTATCGGTCGTTTACCGAAGCATAAAGCTACATTACGCGGTCTTGGTCTACGTCGTATCAATCACACTGTTGAGTTAGAAGACACAGCATGTGTGCGTGGTATGATTAACCAAGTTTCTTACATGGTAAAGGTTGAGGGTTAATTCGATGCATTTGAATACACTTTCACCTGCTGCTGGTGCAAAAACTGAAAAGAAACGTCTAGGTCGTGGTATTGGTTCTGGTCTTGGTAAGACTGGTGGCCGTGGTCATAAAGGCCAAAAATCACGTTCTGGCGGTAAAGTACGCGTTGGTTTCGAAGGCGGTCAAATGCCTATGCAACGTCGTCTACCTAAATTTGGTTTCACTTCACGTAAATCATTAGTATCTACTGAAGTTAACCTTTTTGAAATCGCTAAAGTTGAAGGCGATGTAGTAGACGTAAACGCGTTACAAGCAGCTGGTCTAGTTAAAAAGAACATCCAGTTCGTTAAAGTAGTTAAATCTGGCGAAGTTTCACGCGCAGTTACCGTTAAAGGTCTTAAAGTGACTAAAGGTGCTCGCGAAGCTATCGAAGCTGCCGGAGGCAAGGTAGAAGACTAAGGAAGTACTAATGGCTAAACCAGGTCAAGATATGAAAAGTGCACAAAGTGGGCTTTCGGAATTGAAGCGTCGATTACTATTTGTATTAGGTGCTATCATTATTTACCGTCTAGGTTCATTCGTGCCGATCCCTGGGATTGACGCCGCTGTACTTGCCGATTTCTTCGAGCAACAAAAGGGCACCATTGTTGAAATGTTTAACATGTTCAGCGGTGGTGCGCTTGAGCGAGCTTCAGTGTTAGCACTGGGTATTATGCCGTACATCTCGGCTTCGATTATTACGCAACTATTAACGCATATGTATCCGCCGTTTATAGAGCTTAAGAAAGAAGGTGAGCAAGGGCGTAAGAAAATTAGCCAGTACACACGCTACGGCACGCTTGTGCTTGCTACAATCCAATCAATCGGTATTGCTACTAGCTTACCGGGCATGATGGACGGGTTAGTTGTTAACCCTGGTATCGGTTTCTACTTCACTGCTGTAGTGAGTTTAGTAACTGGTACTATGTTCCTAATGTGGTTGGGCGAACAAATTACAGAACGTGGTATCGGTAACGGTATCTCAGTTCTGATTTTTGTTGGTATCGTAGCTAACCTGCCGTCTGCTATTGGTTCGACAGCCGAAATGGCGCGCCAAGGTGATCTGAATGTACTTGTACTGTTATTGATTGCTGTAATCGTATTCGCTGTTACTTACTTAGTTGTATTCTTTGAACGTGGCCAACGTCGTATCGTTGTTAACTACGCAAAGCGTCAACAAGGTCGTCAGGTATTTGCTGCTCAAAGCACGCACTTACCACTGAAAGTAAACATGGCGGGTGTTATTCCACCAATCTTCGCTAGCAGTATAATTCTGTTCCCTGGTACAATTGCAAGCTGGTTCGGCCAGGGTGAAGGTCCGGTCGCTGATGTGCTACAAGCAATCGCTACAACGTTGACTCCAGGTCAACCTTTATATGCGATGGTTTTAGCTGCGGCTATTATCTTCTTCTGCTTTTTCTACACCGCGTTGGTATTTAACCCGCGTGAAACAGCAGATAACCTGAAAAAATCTGGCGCATTTATCCCAGGTATTCGTCCAGGTGAGCAGACATCTAAATACATTGATAAAGTGATGACACGCCTGACATTGGCAGGTGCTTTGTATATAACCTTTATCTGTCTGGTGCCCGAATTCATGACTATGGCATGGCAAACGCCATTCTATTTCGGCGGTACATCAATTTTGATTATCGTTGTTGTAATCATGGACTTTATGGCACAAGTACAGACGCATCTGATGTCACATCAGTATGATTCTGTGCTGAAAAAAGCAAACCTTAAAGGCTACGGTCGATAAGGTCATTTTACGGAGTTGAGCAATGAAAGTACGTGCTTCCGTTAAGAAAATATGCCGTAACTGTAAAGTTATTAAACGTGCTGGTGTAGTACGCGTAATTTGCAGTGAGCCTAAGCACAAGCAAAGGCAAGGCTAATTAAACAGTCGTGCAGGCTGAGTTATTTACTCGGCCTGTGTTTTTAGTTGTGATTTGGTCTTCGTTTGAGTATCCTTACGGGCTTTTCAAACAGATGATTACCAAATTCAAATATAGGAGATGTGTTAGTGGCCCGTATCGCTGGCATTAACGTCCCTGATCATAAACATGCAGTTATCGGTTTAACTGCTATTTATGGCATAGGTAAGACTCGCTCTAAGGAAATCTTAGCAGCGACTGGTATCGCCGAGACCACAAAAATCGGTGAACTTTCAGACGAAACACTTGACGTATTGCGTGAAGCAGTTGGCAAGTACACTGTAGAAGGTGACCTTCGTCGTGAAGTTACATTAAATATCAAGCGCCTTATGGACCTTGGTTGTTTCCGTGGCCTACGTCACCGTCGTTCGTTACCACTACGTGGTCAACGTACTAAGACTAACGCGCGTACTCGTAAGGGTCCTCGCAAGCCTATCAAGAAATAAGGTGGGGTAGATTATGGCTAAAGCACCAATTCGTCGTAAGAAGGTTAAAAAGCAAGTTGCTGATGGTATGGCTCACGTTCATGCTTCTTTCAACAACACTATTGTAACAATTACCGACCGTCAAGGTAATGCACTATCTTGGGCAACAGCAGGTGGTTCAGGTTTCCGTGGTTCACGTAAATCTACTCCATTCGCGGCTCAGGTTGCTGCAGAGCGTGCAGGTACTGCTGCTCAAGAATACGGTTTAAAAAATCTAGAAGTTTTCATCAAAGGTCCAGGTCCAGGTCGTGAATCTGCTGTACGTGCTTTGAATGCTGCTGGTTACCGTATCACCAACATCACTGACGTGACGCCAATCCCTCATAATGGTTGTCGTCCACCGAAGAAACGTCGCGTTTAACAATAGGTTAGGAGAAATAACATGGCAAGATATTTGGGCCCTAAGCTCAAGCTGAGTCGTCGTGAAGGTACTGACCTGTTCCTTAAGAGCGGCGTAAGAGCTATCGACTCTAAGTGTAAACTTGAGACTGCACCTGGTCAGCACGGCGCTCGTAAAGGTCGCTTATCTGATTACGGTTTACAGCTACGTGAAAAGCAAAAAGTACGTCGTATCTACGGTGTATTAGAAAAGCAATTCCGTAACTACTACAAAGAAGCTGCTCGCCTTAAAGGTAATACAGGTGAAAACTTGTTACAGCTTTTAGAGCAACGTTTAGACAATGTTGTATATCGCATGGGTTTTGCTAGCACACGCGCTGAAGCACGTCAGTTAGTAAGCCACAAAGCGATTTTAGTTAATGGTCGTGTAGTGAACATCCCTTCATACGTAATTACTCCAGAAGATACTGTTGTAATTCGTGAGAAGTCAAAAACACAAGCACGTATCATCGCTGCTCTAGAGTTGGCTGAGCAACGTGAAAAGCCGACTTGGGTTGAAGTTGACGGTAAGAAAATGGAAGGTAGCTTCAAGCGCCTACCTGAGCGTTCAGATCTGTCTGCGGACATTAACGAACAACTAATCGTCGAACTTTACTCTAAGTAAAGTTAAGAGTTAAGAGAGGATAAAATGCAGGGTTCTGTTACCGAATTCCTAAAACCAAGGTTAGTCGATATCGACGCTATCAACCCAACGCGTTCTAAAGTAGTTTTAGAACCATTAGAGCGTGGCTTCGGTCACACTTTGGGTAATGCCTTACGCCGTATACTGTTATCATCTATGCCTGGATGTGCAGTAACTGAAGTAGAAATCGACGGTGTATTGCATGAGTACAGCGCGAAAGAGGGCGTACAAGAAGACATCATTGAAATTCTGTTAAACCTTAAAGGTCTAGCAGTAACTTTAGAAGGCAAAGATGAAGTTTTTCTGACCCTGACTAAATCTGGTGTAGGCCCTGTGACTGCGGCTGATATTCAGCACGATGGTGATGTAACAATTGCCAACCCAGATCACGTTATCTGTCACCTTACGACAGATAGCAGCGAGATCAGCATGCGTATTCGTGTTGAGCGCGGTCGCGGTTATGTGCCGGCATCTAGTCGTTTATCCTCTGATGACGATGAGCGTCCAATTGGTCGTCTGCTGCTTGATGCATCATTCAGCCCAGTTGAACGTATTGCGTACTCGGTTGAATCAGCCCGTGTTGAGCAACGTACAGACTTAGACAAGTTAATCATTGATATGGAAACAAACGGCACTTTAGATCCTGAAGAAGCGATCCGCCGTGCGTCTACTATCTTAGCTGAGCAATTAGATGCATTCGTAGATTTACGTGATGTAACTGAGCCAGAAGAGAAAGAAGAGAAGCCAGAATTCGATCCTATTCTGCTTCGTCCAGTTGATGATCTTGAGCTAACAGTACGTTCAGCAAACTGTTTGAAAGCCGAGCAAATTCAATATATCGGTGATTTAGTTCAGCGCACTGAAGTTGAGCTTCTTAAAACGCCTAACTTAGGTAGGAAGTCTCTAACTGAAATTAAAGACGTGCTAGCTTCACGTGGTCTTTCTCTAGGTATGCGCCTAGAAAATTGGCCGCCTGCAAGCCTAGCTGAATAATCTAAATCACTATATTAGTTTAGTTAGAAGGATAGGGTCATGCGCCATCGTAAGAGTGGTCGTCAATTAAACCGTAACAGCAGCCATCGCAAAGCGATGTTCAGCAACATGGCTGGTTCTTTGGTGAAACATGAAATCATCAAAACAACTTTGCCTAAAGCTAAAGAGTTGCGCCGTGTAATTGAACCTTTAATCACACTGGCTAAGACTGACAGTGTAGCAAACCGCCGTTTAGCGTTTGCTCGCACGCGTGATAATGAAGTAGTTGGTAAATTATTCAGCGAAATCGGTCCACGTAATACAGACCGTCCTGGTGGTTACACTCGTATTCTTAAGTGTGGCTTCCGTGCTGGTGATAATGCACCAATGGCTTATATTGAACTAGTTGGTCGCCCAGCGACAAACGAAGAAGTTCAAGAAGACGCGCAGTCTGCAGAGTAAGTCGTAAAGACACCAAAAAGCCGAGCTTATGCTCGGCTTTTTACTTTCTAAAATTCACTACTAAAAATTCACTACCAATAAAACAGCTCTATCAACCCCAAACATTACCATACAACCTTGAAGCACCTAGCACCTAGCACCTAGCACCTAGCAATTAAGATCACATATAAAGATCAATTCGCGTTCTTTAATAGTTAAATCATCTTCTATACAACTTAAAAACAAGCTCATTTATAAAATACACTGCCTAAATAGCCATAATACGAGTAATTTAGTGCTATTTTCACCCGTTTCGTTCGTATTTTGCACGAACAGTCATTTTTTTCATAAAAACTTCAAAAAACAGTTGATCTCAATTCGGATCTCCCTATAATGCGCATCCACCGACACGGCGGACTGCTTACAAAAAAGCAAAACGACGAGTTGGTTGAGTCAAGTAACACTGAGTTTTGAAAAAATAAACTTTTCTCAAAATTAAGTGTTGACAAAAATAACGGCTTGCGTAGAATGCACAGCCCTTGAGACGCGAAAGTATCTCAAACGTTCTTTAACAATATAAAGCAATCATCTGTGTGGGCACTCGTACAGATTGAGTTCTAACAGCGAAGCTTAGTTTACTAAGTAACGCAAACAAATTTAGAGTCTCAATTGAACTGAGTGACCAACGGAAACAAGTTTACTTGTTTCAGCACAGTCAATTCGATATCGAAAGATATCAAAATTCAGAATTCATTGAGCACGAAACTTCGGTTTCAAAAAAACTTTTAATTGAAGAGTTTGATCATGGCTCAGATTGAACGCTGGCGGCAGGCCTAACACATGCAAGTCGAGCGGAAACGAAGAGGTGCTTGCACCTCTGGCGTCGAGCGGCGGACGGGTGAGTAATGCTTGGGAATATGCCTTATGGTGGGGGACAACAGTTGGAAACGACTGCTAATACCGCATGATGTCTACGGACCAAAGTGGGGGACCTTCGGGCCTCACGCCATAAGATTAGCCCAAGTGGGATTAGCTAGTTGGTGAGGTAATGGCTCACCAAGGCGACGATCCCTAGCTGGTTTGAGAGGATGATCAGCCACACTGGGACTGAGACACGGCCCAGACTCCTACGGGAGGCAGCAGTGGGGAATATTGCACAATGGGCGCAAGCCTGATGCAGCCATGCCGCGTGTGTGAAGAAGGCCTTCGGGTTGTAAAGCACTTTCAGTAAGGAGGAAAGGTTAAGTGTTAATAGCACTTAGCTGTGACGTTACTTACAGAAGAAGCACCGGCTAACTCCGTGCCAGCAGCCGCGGTAATACGGAGGGTGCGAGCGTTAATCGGAATTACTGGGCGTAAAGCGTACGCAGGCGGTTTGTTAAGCGAGATGTGAAAGCCCCGGGCTCAACCTGGGAACTGCATTTCGAACTGGCAAACTAGAGTGTGATAGAGGGTGGTAGAATTTCAGGTGTAGCGGTGAAATGCGTAGAGATCTGAAGGAATACCGATGGCGAAGGCAGCCACCTGGGTCAACACTGACGCTCATGTACGAAAGCGTGGGGAGCAAACAGGATTAGATACCCTGGTAGTCCACGCCGTAAACGATGTCTACTAGAAGCTCGGGTCTTCGGACTTGTTTTTCAAAGCTAACGCATTAAGTAGACCGCCTGGGGAGTACGGCCGCAAGGTTAAAACTCAAATGAATTGACGGGGGCCCGCACAAGCGGTGGAGCATGTGGTTTAATTCGATGCAACGCGAAGAACCTTACCTACACTTGACATACAGAGAACTTACCAGAGATGGTTTGGTGCCTTCGGGAACTCTGATACAGGTGCTGCATGGCTGTCGTCAGCTCGTGTTGTGAGATGTTGGGTTAAGTCCCGCAACGAGCGCAACCCCTATCCTTAGTTGCCAGCGATTCGGTCGGGAACTCTAAGGAGACTGCCGGTGATAAACCGGAGGAAGGTGGGGACGACGTCAAGTCATCATGGCCCTTACGTGTAGGGCTACACACGTGCTACAATGGCGCATACAGAGTGCTGCGAACCTGCGAGGGTAAGCGAATCACTTAAAGTGCGTCGTAGTCCGGATTGGAGTCTGCAACTCGACTCCATGAAGTCGGAATCGCTAGTAATCGCGTATCAGAATGACGCGGTGAATACGTTCCCGGGCCTTGTACACACCGCCCGTCACACCATGGGAGTGGGTTGCTCCAGAAGTGGATAGTCTAACCTTCGGGAGGACGTTCACCACGGAGTGATTCATGACTGGGGTGAAGTCGTAACAAGGTAGCCCTAGGGGAACCTGGGGCTGGATCACCTCCTTATACGATTTAGAACTTATTTGTTCGTAGTGTCCACACAGATGATTGTTAGTTAGCTAAACCGTTTGGTTTAACTAATTAATATGCTCTTTAAAAATTTGGAAAGCTGATATTAAAATTCTTATAGATATTCGTATCTATAAAGAGTTTTCAAAAGTAAAAAATATGCCATTAATCGAAAGATTAATTGGTATCTACTTTAGTATTCTCATCATTATTTGATGAATTAACTTCTGGCGAAGTTAACAGCTGTCACTAACAAAGACCCGTTTGGGTTGTATGGTTAAGTGACTAAGCGTACACGGTGGATGCCTTGGCAGTTGGAGGCGATGAAGGACGTATTAACTTGCGATAAGCCTAGTCAAGCTAGTAAAAAGCGCTTGAGACTAGGATTTCCGAATGGGGAAACCCACCTGCTTGCAGGTATCTTGCACTGAATACATAGGTGTAAGAGGCGAACGCGGAGAACTGAAACATCTAAGTACCCGTAGGAACAGAAATCAACCGAGATTCCGGAAGTAGCGGCGAGCGAAACCGGACCAGCCCTTAAGCTTATTATGTGTTAGTGGAACATTCTGGAAAGTTTGACGATACAGGGTGATAGTCCCGTACACGAAAATGCATCTTAAGTGAAATCGAGTAGGTCGGAGCACGTGAAACTTTGACTGAATATAGGTGGACCATCATCTAAGGCTAAATACTCCCAACTGACCGATAGTGAACCAGTACCGTGAGGGAAAGGCGAAAAGAACCCCTGTGAGGGGAGTGAAATAGAACCTGAAACCGTGTACGTACAAGCAGTAGGAGCCCTTCGAGGGTGACTGCGTACCTTTTGTATAATGGGTCAGCGACTTATATTTTGTAGCGAGGTTAACCGATTAGGGTAGCCGTAGGGAAACCGAGTCTTAACTGGGCGTATAGTTGCAAGGTATAGACCCGAAACCCGGTGATCTAGCCATGGGCAGGTTGAAGGTTGAGTAACATCAACTGGAGGACCGAACCCACTAACGTTGAAAAGTTAGGGGATGACCTGTGGCTAGGAGTGAAAGGCTAATCAAACCGGGAGATAGCTGGTTCTCCCCGAAATCTATTTAGGTAGAGCCTCGGACGAATACTTACGGGGGTAGAGCACTGTTAAGGCTAGGGGGTCATCCCGACTTACCAACCCTTTGCAAACTCCGAATACCGTAAAGTACTATCCGGGAGACACACGGCGGGTGCTAACGTCCGTCGTGAAGAGGGAAACAACCCAGACCGCCAGCTAAGGTCCCAAAGTCATAGTTAAGTGGGAAACGATGTGGAAAGGCCCAGACAGCCAGGAGGTTGGCTTAGAAGCAGCCATCCTTTAAAGAAAGCGTAATAGCTCACTGGTCGAGTCGGTCTGCGCGGAAGATGTAACGGGGCTAAACTATGCACCGAAGCTGCGGATTCATACTTTGTATGAGTGGTAGGGGAGCGTTCTGTAAGCCGTTGAAGGTGTACCGGGAGGTATGCTGGAGGTATCAGAAGTGCGAATGCTGACATGAGTAACGATAATGCGGGTGAAAAACCCGCACGCCGGAAGACCAAGGGTTCCTATCCCATGTTAATCAGGGTAGGGTAAGTCGACCCCTAAGGCGAGGCCGAAAGGCGTAGTCGATGGGAAACGGGTTAATATTCCCGTACTTGGTATAATTGCGATGGGGGGACGGAGCAGGCTAAACAAGCATGGCGTTGGTTGTCCATGTGAAAGTGAGTAGGTTGAGAGTTTAGGAAAATCCGGACTCTTAAGACTGAGACACGAGACGAGCACCCAAGGGTGTGAAGTTGTTGATGCCATACTTCCAGGAAAAGCCTCTAAGCTTCAGATTATACCGAATCGTACCCCAAACCGACACAGGTGGTCAGGTAGAGAATACTAAGGCGCTTGAGAGAACTCGGGTGAAGGAACTAGGCAAAATTGTACCGTAACTTCGGGAGAAGGTACGCTCCTATCTGTGATGAGACTTGCTCTCTAAGCGGACGGGAGCCGCAGTGACCAGGTGGCTGGGACTGTTTATTAAAAACACAGCACTGTGCAAAATCGCAAGATGACGTATACGGTGTGACACCTGCCCGGTGCCGGAAGGTTAATTGATGGGGTTAGTTTTCGGACGAAGCTCTTGATCGAAGCCCCGGTAAACGGCGGCCGTAACTATAACGGTCCTAAGGTAGCGAAATTCCTTGTCGGGTAAGTTCCGACCTGCACGAATGGTGTAACCATGGCCACGCTGTCTCCACCCGAGACTCAGTGAAATTGAAATCGCAGTGAAGATGCTGTGTACCCGCGGCTAGACGGAAAGACCCCGTGAACCTTTACTACAGCTTGGCACTGAACATTGACCCTACATGTGTAGGATAGGTGGGAGGCTTTGAAGCAGAGACGCTAGTCTTTGTGGAGCCGTCCTTGAAATACCACCCTTGTAGTGTTGATGTTCTAACGTTGGTCCCTAATCGGGATTACGGACAGTGCCTGGTGGGTAGTTTGACTGGGGCGGTCTCCTCCCAAAGAGTAACGGAGGAGCACGAAGGTTGGCTAAGTACGGTCGGACATCGTACGGTTAGTGTAATGGTAGAAGCCAGCTTAACTGCGAGACAGACACGTCGAGCAGGTACGAAAGTAGGTCATAGTGATCCGGTGGTTCTGAATGGAAGGGCCATCGCTCAACGGATAAAAGGTACTCCGGGGATAACAGGCTGATACCGCCCAAGAGTTCATATCGACGGCGGTGTTTGGCACCTCGATGTCGGCTCATCACATCCTGGGGCTGAAGTCGGTCCCAAGGGTATGGCTGTTCGCCATTTAAAGTGGTACGCGAGCTGGGTTTAGAACGTCGTGAGACAGTTCGGTCCCTATCTGCCGTGGGCGTTTGAGAATTGAGAGGGGTTGCTCCTAGTACGAGAGGACCGGAGTGAACGAACCGCTGGTGTTCGGGTTGTCATGCCAATGGCACTGCCCGGTAGCTACGTTCGGAACTGATAAGCGCTGAAAGCATCTAAGCGCGAAGCAGGCCTCGAGATGAGTTCTCACTAGACTTTTAAAGTCTCTGAAGGGCCGTTGAAGACTACAACGTTGATAGGCAGGATGTGGAAGTGGTGCGAGCCATTAAGCTAACCTGTACTAATTACCCGTGAGGCTTAACCATACAACGCCAAACGCGTTTTATGACAGCGTAACAGACAGAAGTTAAGAAACTAAAGTAGATTTTACGAAGCTGTAAGCCATAAGCTTTAAGCTGTAAGAAAATATCAGATTTCCAGATTTATGTAGGGTGAACCGCAACGCTTAACGCGAAATCAGTTCACCTTGCGCAAAGGACTCGTAAGCGCTACGCGCTTTGTCGAGAATCCTTTCCACGCCTTTTGCTTGGTGACAATAGCGTTTTGGACCCACCTGACCCCATGCCGAACTCAGTAGTGAAACGAAACAGCGCCGATGATAGTGTAGCAGCTGCTATGTGAAAGTAGGTCATCGCCAGGCTCCAAATTAAAGAAAGCCCGATTCGAAAGAGTCGGGCTTTTTTGTGTTTGAAGCTGTCAGCTTTCAGCCGTCAGACGTCAGTTGAAATGTGGGGTTGTCCTGTACAGAGACTCCCTCAGCAACAACCCCCGTAGGAGGCACTTCAGTGCCGAATCTAGACCTTAACAAACACACTCATGGCTAAAGCCATTCCTACGTGATACGTATCTCAGATGTCAGTTGAACTGTGTGGTGTTTAGTACAGAGTCACCCTCAGCAACAACCCCCGTAGGAGGCACTTCAGTGCCTAATTCAGACCTTAACAAACACATTCACGGCTAAAGCCATTCCTACGTGATAAGAATCTCAGACGTCAGATATTAGATGTCAGTTGATCTACCGGGTTGTTAGGTAACTGAGTCTCCCTCAGCAACAAACCCCTGTAGGAGGCACTTCAGTGCCGAATCTAGACCATAACAAACAAATTCATGGCTAAAGCCATTCCTACGTGATAAGAATCTCAAACGTCAGATAATAGATGTTAGTTGATCTACCGGGTTGTTATGTAACTGAGTTACCCTCAGTAACAAAACCCCGTAGGAGGCACTTCTGTGCCGAATTCAGACCTTTACAAAAACATTCACGGCTAAGCCATTCCTACAAGTACACTTTGCCTAGAGCCTAGAGCCTAGAGCCTAGAGCCTAGAGCCTAGAGCCTAGAGCCTAATTGCATAGGAAGACGCAGCAACAATCACCCACACCGCGCGGCTGATCGCTGACGGCTGAAAGCTGATAGCCCTGTGATGTGTTGGGTTTCACTTCGCTCTACCCAACCTACGCCAGACCTTCAAACTTTCCCCTCGCTAACTTTACTCTCGCAACTCGTAACTCAAACTCATCCCCCAAAAACAAAAACGCCAGCATATAGCTGGCGTTTTTTAATCTGAGGGTAAGCTTGATATTAAGCTTTTGGACCTGCTGATTTGATTGCTTCTGAAACATCGTATTTAGCGAAGTTTTCAGTGAAGTCAGAAGCTAGCTTGTTTGCGTATTCTGCGTACTTCTCTTTATCTTCCCATGTGTTGATTGGGTTAAGAAGTTGGCTGTCTACACCTGGAACTGCAACTGGTACATCTAGGTTTAGAACGTCGATGTGTTGAGTTTCAACATCTGCCAGTTTACCTGATACGATTGCATCAACTACAGCACGTGTAGTCGGGATATCGAAGCGTTGACCAGTACCGTAAGGGCCACCTGTCCAACCTGTGTTAACTAGGTATACTTTAGCGCCGAATTCACGTACACGCTTCATTAGAAGCTCTGCATAAACGCCAGCAGGACGTGGGAAGAACGGAGCACCGAAACATGTTGAGAACGTAGACTCGATGTCGCTTGTTGAACCGATTTCAGTTGAACCTACTTTCGCAGTGTAACCGCTTAAGAAGTGGTATGCAGCAGCTTCTTCAGTTAGTACTGAAACTGGTGGTAATACACCACTTACGTCACATGTTAAGAACACAACGGCTTTTGGCTCGCCAGCACGGTTTTCTACTTTACGTTTTTCAACGTGCTCAAGCGGGTAAGCTGCGCGGCTATTTTGTGTCAGGCTTGTATCATGGAAATCTGGTACACGATTTTCGTCAAGTACCACGTTTTCTAAGATTGTACCGAAGCGAATTGCATTCCAAATAACTGGTTCGTTCTTTTGTGAAAGGTCGATACATTTAGCGTAACAACCACCTTCGATATTAAATACGCTACCAGGTGCCCAACCGTGCTCGTCATCACCAATAAGGAAACGAGTAGGATCTGCAGATAATGTTGTTTTACCTGTACCAGATAGACCGAAGAATAACGCAGTATCGCCTGCTTCACCTACGTTTGCAGAGCAGTGCATTGGTAATACACCTTTTGCAGGAAGTAGGAAGTTTTGTACAGAGAACATTGATTTCTTCATTTCGCCTGCGTAGCGCATACCAGCTAGTAGTACTTTACGTTGTGCGAAGTTAATGATTACAGTGCCGTCACTGTTAGTGCCATCACGCTCTGGGTCACATACAAATGAAGGTACATTCATTACCTGCCACTCAGGGAAATCAGCAGTATTGTATGTTTGAGGTTCGATAAACATGTTTTTGGCAAAAATATGATGCCATGCAGTTTCTGTTGTAACTACAACTGGTAAATAGTGCTCAGGATCAGCGCCAACTTCTAGGTGAGAGATGAAGTGGTCGTTGCTTTTCACGTGCTCTTCTACACGGGCCCATAACGCATCAAACTTGTCTGCATCGAATGGGCGGTTTACGTTGCCCCATTGGATTTCGTTTTCAGTGCTTGGCTCTTGAACAATAAAACGATCTTTTGGAGAGCGGCCAGTGCGCACACCGGTTTTAGCAACAAAAGCACCATTAGCGGCTAGAGTCCCTTCGCCACGACGAATAGCGTGTTCGACAAGTTCAGCTGCTGTAAGATCAACAAAACTAGTAGCGTTTGCAGTCATGTTTATACCTAAATTGTGAGAGATTGAACGGGATAGCTCTGGGGTTCTTAGTTTTCCCTTTTGCTAAAATAATAGTAACAGAAGGATTAGGGATATTCGAGTGTCTGAAGGGCTTAAAAAGGCATATATTTGGCAAAAAACATGAATAATTTCAATGATACCGGTGTCATAAAATGGCGCTTTTTCATGACACCGGTATCATTAGTTTTGATATTTTTTTTAATAAAAAAGCCGCACTGATGGCGGCTTTTAATATAATAATATTTATTATGGTGTATTAATTAAATATGGCTTTAATATCTTGCTCGTTAAAGATGTAATCTTTTAAGCAATAATGACAGCTAATTTTTACTTCACCATTTGCTTGCACATCGGCAAGTAATTCGTCTTGACCTACATTTACTAATGCAGCAATTGTTTTGTCTCTGCTACAGCCACAACGGAAGCTAATAGACTGTGGTTCGAATAACTGAGGATTATCTTCATGGTAAAGTCGAGTCAGCACAGTATTGGCATCTAAACCTAGCAACTCTTCATCTTTAATCGTGTTACTGATCGCTTCAAGATGAGTGAAGTCTTCAACTGACTTGTCTTTATTTACAGGTAATACTTGCAAGAATAAGCCAGCAGCTTTGGCTGTGTCTGCTGTTACTTCAGTCGCAAACCAAAGACGTGTTTTTAACTGTTCCGATTGCTCAAAATAGTTTTCAAGGCATTTATCTAAGCTATCGTGCTCTAACGGTACAATACCTTGGTATCGCTCACCTTTAGTTGGCGTAATTGTAATAACCATATAGCCATTACCAATTAAGTCTTTTATTGAGCTACCGGTTACTTCACCTTGTAGACGTGCGATGCCTCGCATGTTTTGTTTATCGTCACCATTAATTACCGCATATTTAACAGGGCCGTCGCCTTGTAGTTGAACGGCAATTTCGCCTTCAAACTTTAAAGTAGCTGTTAATAAGCAGGTAGCAACAAGTAGTTCACCTAATAAGGTTTGCACAGGTGCTGGGTAATTATGGTTTGCGATCATCTCTTGATAAGTGTTTTCAATTTGTACGAGTTCGCCACGTACATCGAGCTGATCAAATATATAACGATGAAGTAAATCTTGTTGCATGAGTTGCATTACCTAACTTGATTTCATTTTTAACAGTTCACGTCTTTGCTTCTTATCTGGTTTACGATCAGGATGTGGAGCAAAGAAGCTGTTGTTCTTTCGGGCGATAGCATTTGCTTCGCGTTTCTCAATACTAGCTTGAGTTTCTTGATATAAGGTTTGTGCAATGGGGGCACCTTGACGTTTTTCAAGGATCTTTTCGATTGTCACAACCTTTTCGTCGACCCCTTGTAGCAGTTTTACCACTGCACCTACTTCGACAATTTTGCTGGGCTTGGTACGTTGTCCATTATAATGTACTTTGCCGCCTTGCACCATGTCTCGTGCTATTGAGCGGGTTTTATAAAAGCGGGCAGCCCATAACCATTTATCAAGGCGCACGCTTAATTCGTCTTGTTTGTCTTGCGACTTTTGAGTGTTACCTTTTGACACAATTGTGCTCTTTTAAAGCTGCTTATATATAGGCAAAATTTACCATGAAACTTAATCACAAAGAAATAGTCATAGTTATTCCTTGCAGCCCCTGTTTGTCGAAATTACCTTGTTTACAAAGTTTAATATACGTGCGCTTGTTGAATGAAAAATGAAAAGGTACTATAGGCCAGCTATCAAGCAGTAAATTAAAATAAGAAATAGAGTTTATGGATCAACACTTACAACAAGTTAAACAGTTTTTAAACGGCTTACCTCATGCCAAGCTAAGTGCATTTGTAGTGCTGTTAGTTCTTGTTTACATTGCTTTTTTGTCATCTAAGCTGTTTTGGCTTGTGTGGCCAGAACCCGATACAAGAGCACTGCCAGTAACCGGTGTTAACAGCATGGCTAAACGAGTTGAGACAGTCAGCTCTCGCCAAATTATTGAACAAAATCTATTCGGCAAAGTTGTTGTCGAAACTAAGAAACCTGCCGCGAAACAAAATCAAGTCATTAACAACGCCCCTGAAACACGTCTAAGTATTAACCTAACTGGTATTGTTGCGGTCAGCCAAAATGATCAAGCGGGTCTTGCTATTATTGAATCTCAAGGCAAGCAAGAAACCTATGTTGTCGATGATGCAATTAAAGGCACTCGTGCCAAGCTTGCTCAAGTATTACCTGACCGAGTAATTTTAGATGTAAGCGGCCGCTTTGAAACCTTAATGCTGGATGGCCTCGACTTTACTAAAAAAGTCTCTATGCCTGTATTGGCGGAGCGCAAAGAGTCAGAATTAACCGCAGGCCCTCAGCTTGTCGAAAATAATGAAATAAATGCGACTGAAGATGAAGATGTAAAAGAAGCGCTTATCGAAACGCGTGAAGAAGTATTAGACGATCCCGGTAAACTATTTGACTACATTCGCGTCTCTCAAGCGATGGTTGATGGCGAGTTAGTGGGTTATCGCTTAAGCCCAGGTAAAGATCCTGCTCTATTCAAGCAGATGGGACTAATGAATAATGATTTAGCTATTGCGATTAATGGCTATCAATTAAATGATTTGAAACAGGCAATGTCAGCAATAAACGAATTACGAAATAGTACTGACGCAAGTATCACTATCGAACGCGATGGTGAGCAAATTGATGTGCAATTTAGCCTGCAATAACTAGCTTTGGAGTTTTTATAGAATGGTTCACGCGCTACACCTCACAAAAATCAAAAAAGGGTTAGCTAAATATGCAGCGCTTTTTTTATTAACAGGATTATCGCTTTCAGTATCTGCTGTTGAGTATGCGGCTAATTTTAAAGGCACTGATATTAATGAATTTATTAATATCGTTGGTAAAAATCTAAATAAAACCGTCATTATTGACCCGAATGTGCGCGGCAAAGTCAATGTGCGCAGTTACGAGCTAATGGACGAGAAGCTTTATTACCAGTTCTTTTTAAATGTACTTGAGGTTTATGGTTATTCAGCTGTAGAGATGGATAACGGTATTATCAAAATTGAAAAAAGTTCTGACGCTAAAAAGTCGAACGTACCGCTGATCACTGAAGATAACCAAGCCAGTGGCGATATGATGGTGACACGTGTTGTACGTGTTAAAAATGTAAGCGTACAAGAGCTTGGCCCGCTAGTTCGTCAATTTAGTGATCAAAAAGATGGCGGCCACGTTGCTAACTTCAATGCAGCAAACGTGATGATGTTGACCGGTCATGCCGCGTCAGTTAACCGTTTAGTTGAAATCATTCGTTCGGTTGACCAAGCCGGTGATAAGCGCGTTGATATCGTAAAACTTAAATTTGCTACCGCTGACGATGTAGTGTCGGTTGTTGAGAATATTTACAAAGATGGTGGCAAAGGGAGTGTTCCTGAGTTTTTAATCCCTAAAGTTGTTGCTGATGGTCGTACTAACAGTGTGATTGTCAGTGGTGAAGCACAAGCGCGTACACGTGCTGTTGAATTGATTAGCCGTTTAGATGGTGAGCTAGAAAACCAAGGTAATACTAAGGTTATCTATCTTAATTACGCCAAAGCAGAAGACCTTGTAAAAGTATTGCAGGGCGTAAGCAAGACATTAGCAGAAGACGCGCAAGGCGGTGCAACAAAAACTCGCTCACGTAATCAAAACGAAACAAGCATTGAAGCACACCCAGATTCAAACTCACTCGTAATCACTGCACAGCCTGACACCATGCGTTCGCTTGAGCAAGTTATTGAACGTCTTGATGTTCGTCGTGCTCAGGTTTTAGTTGAAGCTATTATCGTTGAGGTGTTAGAAGCCGATGGTATCAACTTAGGCTTACAGTGGATTTCAGAGCAAGGCGGCATGATGCAGTTCAACAATGGCACCACAGTACCTGTTGGTTCGTTAGCTGTTGCTGCTGAACAAGCGCGTGATAAAACGATTGAAGGCACGGTAGTCGGTACTGAAACTGGCACTGTGACAAGTACCTCTGAAACACAAGAAGGTGACTTAACAGCACTTGCTTCACTACTTGGTGGTATTAATGGTCTAGCAATGGGTATTGTTAAAAATGACTGGGGTGCAATTATCCAAGCTGTTTCAACGGACACTAACTCTAATATTCTTGCTACGCCGTCTGTAACGACCATGGATAACGAAGAAGCATCAATGATTGTTGGTCAAGAAGTACCTATTATCACAGGTTCGCAAACAGGCTCAAATAACGCTAACCCATTCCAAACAGTTGAACGTCAAGAAGTGGGTGTGAAACTGAAAGTAACACCACAGATCAATGATGGCTCAGCAGTTCAATTAACGATTGAACAAGAGGTTTCAAGTGTAAGTGGTGCGACTGCGGTTGATATTTCAGTAAACAAACGTGCTATTAAAACTACGGTTATGGCTGATGATGGCGGCATGGTTGTACTTGGCGGCTTGATTGATGAAGACGTGCAAGAAAGTGTTTCTAAAGTACCATTATTAGGTGATATTCCGGTACTTGGTCATTTATTCCGCTCAACCAGCACGAGTAAGCGCAAGCGTAACCTGATTGTCTTTATTCGTCCTACCATTGTTCGCGATGGCATCAGCATGAATAAATTGAGCCACTCGAAATATAACTTTATTCGTGGCGAACAACACAAACAAAAAGAAGATGGTATTGATTTAATGCCGTTGACGGATGCACCAATTCTTCCTGAATGGAATGATGCTTTGATATTACCGCCAACGTACGAAGAGTACCTAAAACAACAAAACGCGAATGAGCGCAACGATGACTAATGCAATTACAGAAATCAATGATGAGTTAGCGTCAGAAGCGCCGGCAAGTCATGATGAGCTGCTAACAAGTGATGATCTTGTTAGCTTGCCAACCAAGCGTTTGCCATTCTCGTACGCGCGTCGTACAGGCGTATTATTGAGTAAAGATCAGGATAACTGGACTGTGTATTACCGCGGTGAGTTAGATGTTGATGCTTTACTTGAAGTACGCCGCATTGCGGGTCATGGTTTTTCGCTAGAACAATTACCTGATGACAAATTTGAGCTGTTGCTTGAGGCTTCTTATCAGCGTGATAGTTCTGAAACACAGCAAATGATGGAAGATATCGGCAACGAGGTTGATTTATTCTCGCTTGCAGATGAATTACCGCAAACTGAAGATCTTCTTGCTGGTGATGACGATGCACCAATCATCAAACTGATCAACGCAATGCTCAGCGAAGCAATCAAAGAAGGTGCTTCAGATATTCATATCGAAACCTTTGAGCAAGAGCTGGTAATTCGCTTTAGGGTTGATGGCGTATTAAAAGAAGTGTTAAAGCCGAACCGTAAACTCGCTTCACTGCTGGTGTCGCGTATTAAGGTTATGGCAAAGCTAGATATTGCTGAAAAACGTATTCCGCAAGATGGTCGTATTAGTTTACGTATTGCTGGTCGTGCTGTTGATGTGCGTGTATCGACAATGCCATCAAGCTTTGGTGAGCGTGTTGTATTGCGTCTACTTGATAAAAACAACGCGCGTCTGAACCTTGAAGATTTAGGTATGACTGAGCGTAACCGTGAATTGTTTGCTGATTTAATCAGTAAGCCGCACGGTATTATCTTAGTAACTGGCCCTACGGGTTCTGGTAAAAGTACCACCTTGTATGCGGGGATGAGCCAAATCAACTCACGAGACCGCAATATTCTTACTGTTGAAGATCCAATCGAGTACGAGATCCCAGGTATTGGTCAAACTCAGGTTAATACCAAGGTAGATATGACCTTTGCCCGAGGCTTACGTGCCATCCTTCGTCAAGACCCTGACGTCGTAATGGTGGGTGAAATCCGTGACCTTGAAACGGCACAAATTGGTGTGCAAGCGTCATTAACCGGTCACTTGGTTATGTCGACACTGCATACTAATACAGCTGCTGGTGCTATCACGCGTATGGAAGACATGGGCGTGGAGCCTTTCTTACTGTCATCATCGTTACTCGGTGTATTGTCACAACGTCTTGTACGTACTTTATGCAATAGCTGTAAAGAAGGTCACATTGCTGATGAGCGTGAGTGCCAGTTATTAGGTGTTAATCCTGCTGAGCCGCCAACAATTTATCGTGCAGTTGGTTGTGAAGAGTGTAACTTTAATGGTTATCGCGGTCGTACTGGTATTCATGAATTGCTGGTTGTTGATGAAACAATTCGCGAAATGATCCACAGCGGTAAAGGCGAACAAAGTGTTGAAAAATACATTCGCAAACATAGCCCAAGTATTCGCCAAGATGGCTGTAATCGCGTACTTGCAGGTCGCACTACCTTAGAAGAAGTCCTGCGTGTAACACGTGAGGAAGGTTAATTATGGCAGCATTTGAATACCGAGCCCTCGATGGCAGAGGTAAAGAGAAAAAAGGCATTCTTGAAGCTGATACGGTAAAGCAAATCCGCCAAACCTTGCGCGATCAAGGTTTAATGCCTTTAGAAGTCGTTGCTGCTGCAGAAGGTGAAAAGCAAGCGACTGGGGCAAAGGGCTCTCTATTTGGTAGCTTCTTTAAACCAAAAATTTCGACTTCAGATTTAGCATTAATCACTCGCCAGCTCGCAACTTTAATCCAGTCAGCATTACCTGTTGAAGGGGCTGTCATGGCGGTGGCTGAGCAGTGTGAAAAGCCGCGTTTAAAGCGCATGCTAATGGCCGTGCGCTCAAAGGTTGTTGAAGGTTATACCTTAGCAGATGGCATGAGTGAGTTTCCGCATGTATTTGATGATTTGTATCGCGCCATGGTGGCAGCCGGTGAAAAATCAGGTCACCTTGACCAAGTTTTAAATCGTTTAGCTGATTACACGGAACAACGTCAGCATATGCGTAGTCAAATCACACAGGCGATGGTTTATCCAACCATACTTGTGGTATTTGCTATTGCCATTGTCTCTGTATTGTTAGGTACTGTGGTACCAAAAATCTTGAAGACCTTCGAAAAATCAAAACAAGTATTACCCTGGACCACCGAATGGGTAATGGCTGCGAGTAATTTTGTACAAAATTACTGGTTTATAAGTTTAGTCATTATAACCGTGTTAGCAGTGGCTATTAAGCAAGCGCTTAAGCAGCCGCATATTCGTTACTGGTATGACGAAAAAGTGCTTTATTTACCGGGTATTGGTAAGGTAGCACGCGGTGTTAATACGGCGCGTTTTGCTCGAACTTTAAGTATTTTATCGTCAAGCTCAGTGCCGCTACTTGAAGGGATGCGTATTTCAGGTGGTGTACTGGTTAACGAAAAAATGAAAAAGTCAGTGCAAGATGCTGCAACACGTGTGAGTGAAGGGGCGAGTCTTCGTGCTTCACTTCAGCAAACCAAACTTTTCCCACCTATGATGCTACACATGATAGCCAGTGGTGAAAAATCAGGTGAACTTGAGCAAATGCTTGAGCGTGCTGCAAATAACCAAGATCGTGAGTTTGAGAGCATGGTAAACGTGTCTCTGAAACTATTAGAGCCCGCGATGATTGCTTCAATGGCGGTAATTGTATTGTTTATTGTTATGGCAATACTACAGCCGATTATGGCAATGAATAAGGCTGTAGGTCTTTAAATTAGGGAACACTAGAGCAATTAGCAGCTAACACTGCCGCTCTATAATAAATTTTTGAAGAAAGTTAGAGGTATTTTTGTGAACAAACAGTCAGGTTTCTCATTACTAGAAGTCATGGTAGTACTGGTTATCATCGGTATGATCATGTCAATTGTGGCGCCAAATATCATGGGTCAGCAAGAAGAAGCTGCAATCGATAAAGCACACTTAGATATTCAACAAATTGAAGATGCGTTAAGTCTATACAAGCTTAAAAACAAAGCGTATCCAACCACAGAGCAAGGCTTAGAAGCGCTAGTAAATAAAACAAGCATTGAGCCAATTCCAAAGCGTTTTCCTGATGGTGGTTTCCTTGAGAAATTACCAGAAGATCCATGGGGTAACCCTTACCAACTAATCAGCCCAGGAGAAATCGGTAAAATTGATATCTTTTCAATGGGTCCTGATGGTGAAGCTGGTACTGATGATGACATCGGTAACTGGGATGAAGAAAAGTAATAATGCCTAAATTCAGCCAACTGAACAAAGCTTATACACATCAAGGCTTACTATTATGGTAAGCCTTGGTCGTTTGCGTTTGGCTGGCCGTGCTAAGCACGCGAAAGGGTTTAGCCTCATCGAAATATTAATGGTGCTCGTGGTGATTGGTTTTGTCACCAAAATGGTTGCCTACAGTTTTGATGGTGGTGCTGAAGAAGAACTCGAAAAACAAGCGCTCAGATTACATACTACGATTAATATGGCGTCTGAGTTTGCGATTTTAAATCAGGTTGAGCTGGGTTTTCATCTTGACCAAGATACATTTGAATTTTTAGTTTTTGACGGTGATAAGTGGGTTACGTTTGACCGTGAAAAATTGTTTGCCCCAATTAAGGTTGATGAACGCTTTAAGCTCACTCTTAACCTTGATGATTTAGCCTGGGCACAAGATAACTTATTAGAGCAGTCAAACTGGCGTGAATTAATGAGCGGTGGTGACGAAGACAGCCTACTTGAGCTACAAAAGCTCAAAATACCGCAGGTACTTATTTTATCTTCTGGCGAAGTCAGTGCGTTTCAATTGGTTTACGAGCTTAAAGAAGAGCGTGAACCGCAATATTTTATCGAAGGCGAATTTATGGCCCCGGTAAAGTTTCGTATGGAGCCTGAATAATGAATAAGTCAGCAGGTTTTACCTTACTTGAAGTGATGGTTGCACTGGCTATTTGTGCAATGGCCGGTATTGCCGCAATGCAGGCAACTGGTGAGCATATTAATCATCTTTCGTCGATTGAAGAACAAACTTATGCTTCTTGGGTTGCTGAGAATGTAATGGTTGAGCAACGCGCCAAAGGCGATAAATGGACAGGCAAAAATGGCGTTAAAGGTACTGAAACGCTCGCTGGTTTTGAATGGTATTGGCGTCAGGACGTGGTTCCTACTGCTGATAAAACCTTTGTAAAGGTCACCATTAACGTGTTTGCCGATGAAAAGCTTGAATACCCAGTTTATGAGCTTTCTACTTATTTGAATAAAGGTGATAAGTAGTGAAGCAACGCGGTTTTACCTTACTTGAAGTGATTGTCGCCATGGGCATCTTAGCCTTTGTGGTGTTATCGACCCATCAAATACTGGATTCGACAACCAAAGCAAAAGAAGCCTCAGACGAGACAATTGCTGAGTTAAATGGCTTTCAAACCTTATTTCGTTTGATGGACCAAGATTTTAGTCAAATGACTAAGCGTCAGGTTCGAAACGAAGCCGGTGATTTTCAAGAAACGTATGTGTTAGCTGGTCGTTATGTTCTTGATAGCCAATACGATGGCATTGGCTTTGTTCGTGATGGTTGGGTCAACCCAATTAATCTACTGCCGCGCTCTGAACTGCAAGCGGTTGGTTACCGCGTTATCGATGACAAGCTTGAGCGAGTGTATCGGGTGTATGTTGATCAACTAGATAACATGGAACCGCGTTCACAAGTCATTTTAGAAGACATTGAAGACCTTAAATTTGAATTTTTAGATGATAAAGACGAATGGCAAGAACAGTGGCAAATTAAAGCACTGCCAAAAGCGGTGGCAGTCACTATTCAAAAAATAGAACAGGAACCCATTCGTCGAGTGTTTTTAGTGCCAGGTGAAGGCAAAGTCACTGCCCAAGCAAATAATGGTAATAATAACGGAACGGGTGGTTAGCTATGACTACTATTAAACGTTCTAAAGGTGCTGCGCTTGTTATTGTGCTATTTATTGTGGCGCTAGCAGCTATGTTAGCCGTTGAGATGAGTGCTAATTTAATGGTGCAAGTGCAGCGCAGCAGTAATATTCAAAACCATCAACAGGCTAAATGGTATGCCTTTGCAGCTGAAGAGCTGGCAATTAAAGCACTAAAACAAACTAAAAAAGATGATCCTGATAAAACGCATTTAGAGCAAGTCTGGGCACAGCAGGGTGGAGTCCCTTACCCGGTTGATAATGGTACCTTAAGTGGCACAATTACAGACTTACAAGCATGTTTGAATTTAAATGCATTGCATGTAAAGCCAGATCAACAAACGGATCCAAATAATAAAACGAACCCAGCACATAAGGCATTGTTGGCATTATTAGAAAATATTGAAGACTTGCCAACCGATGAGTCTGAAGAAGCCATGGCCGATAGCGTGTTTGATTGGTTAGACGCTGATAGCATTACCTATCGTTCAGGTGCAGAAGAAGATGAGTACTTATCTCGACAATACCCATATATGACGGCAAATAGCTATTTTGCTTCGACGTCAGAACTTCGTTTAGTAAAAGGCTTTAACCCACTCGTTATGGAGAAAATTTTACCATTTGTGTGTGTTATTCCAGGTAGTGAGTTATTAGAAATCAACGTTAATACACTACCTGTAGAAAGTGCCATTATATTAAGCTCGCTTATTGATGGCTTAAGTCTTTCAGGCGCTGAAGCGGTATTATCATCACGTCCTCAAGATGGTTATGATGATTTAGAGGCATTTTTTGAAGAGGTTAATCAACAAGGCGCACAAAATGTGAAAGCCGTTGAAGACTTATTCAGTATCAACAGTGAATATTTTAAACTACAAACGCAGGCTGAATTTGCAGAACTGCGTTTTTCGATGACCACCTTACTCCATGCCACTAATGGTACAGTAACGATACTGGCGCGAAAATTTGGAGGCGTACAGTGACAGAGATATTGTTGATCCGTACGGGTCAAACATTAAAAGACAGCCTTAACTGGCTAATTTACTCACCAACAGAACAAGAAATAATTGCTAGCGGCGAAATTGCCAATGCAACACAACTTGGTGAGCTAACAGAGAGAGCACAATCACGGGAAGTGGTTGTACTACTACCAAGTGATCAAGTACAACTAAAAACGGTCGCATTGCCAACCAAGTGGAGCCGCAAGTTAGAGCAAGCACTTCCTTACATGCTAGAAGAAGAAATAGCCTGTGATGTTGATGACTTATTCATAGCGATTGCAGAGCCAACACTTATTGATGAGAAGCACGCGATTAACATCGCGATGACCGATCGTGAATGGTTTGAGCAATGGCTGGCTGAGTTTAATGAGCATGGCATCGAAGTATATAAAATACTGCCGGATGCTTTATTGTTACCTGATGTCGATGACAACACTCAGTTACGCGCTATTGAGCTTAATGGTCAGTGGCTATGTAAGCAGGGTAACTGGCATATTGCCGCTGTAGAGACAAGTTGGCTTGCTGGCTATTTAACAGCATTAGGTAACCCTGATGTTGCACACTTTAGCCCTGCAACGGCTTTTCCTGATACGGTTAACCTTAGTGCTCAAACGCAGCAATACGATTTACCTTTAGCCTTATTTGCTAAGCAGTTACCTGAGGTGAAATTCAACCTTCGCCAAGGTGTTTATCAGCTTAAGAAGAAATCAGCAATTTGGTGGGGCTATTGGCAAAAAGCAGCTATTGCAGCAGGTGTTGCATTAGTTTGCAGTGTAGGTGTTAAGTCGCTTGAGCTTTATAAGTTAAATAACCAGCTTGAAGCCGCAAAAGCTGAAGTGGTTGCTAATTATCAGCGTGCTTTTCCAAATAAAAAAGTGCGTCCTCAGCTTATTCGTAGCCAAATTCGCAGCGAACTTGCATTGATAGAAAGTGGCAGTACAGCTGGCTTCTTAGATTTGACTAACGATCTGGTTGCTATTTTTAGTGAAGTAAAAGATTTCACACCAGAAACGCTTCGCTATGATCAAGGTCGTAACGAATTACGTATTCGTGCGCGCGGCAAAGATTTCCAGTCATTTAGTAAAGTAAAAGCAATTTTAGAGCAGCGTGGCTTAACCGTAGATCAAGGCTCGCTAAATAATGATGGTGATTTTGTCGTTGGTGAAATTAAGTTACGAGGTGCGGCATGAAAAACCAAATAATCAATTATTGGCGCTCGTTAAAAGAACAAGAGCAGCAACTTGTAATGGTTGCAGGTGGTGTGTTTGTTATTTTTGTGTTGGTTATGGGGGTCTTTCGTCCACTTAACGCAGCTATCGAAAAAGCAGAGCAAGACACAATAAAACAGCAAGAGCTGCTAGCGTGGGTTGATGAAAGTATTATTAAACTTAAAGCGAGTGGTAACGCGCGTAATACGAGCAGCCGTAGCTTAAGCCAAATCGTTAATAGCACCCGCAATCGTTATCAAATTATCATTAGCAAAATGCAGCCAAATGACAATTCACTTCGTTTAACCATTGATTCTGTTGAGTTTAATAACCTTGTTGAATGGTTAGATGAACTGGTTAATTCACATGGCGTGCTAATTGAGAATTTAGATTTAAGTAAAGATGACAAATCAGGCTTTGTGCGTGTAAGTCGTTTGGTACTAGAGAAGTAAACGATGAAAAGAGTTATTTTATTAATCACAGTGTTTGTGATGTGTTTTTTGGTGTTTACGCTGGTAAAAACACCCGCTGCCGTTGCACTTGATTTAGCTAAGCCACATTTACCAAAGCAATTACAATTAGGTAAAGCCAGTGGCTCGCTATTGGACGGCCGCATTATGCAGGTACGTTTTGATGGTGAGCAATTAAATAATGTGCGTTGGCAGTTATCGGGCTGGTCACTGTTCACAGGTAAATTAGTGGGTACGGTACGCTTTGGTGATCCTCGTGATAAAGCGGGTATTTCAGGCCATGGTGATTTTACATATGGCCTCTTTAACCAAGCCATCACTGTGAAAAAGACTACTTTACGCTTGACGGTTGAACGTGCCATGGAGCGTTTACAACTCCCTTTACCGATTAGTGCACAAGGCCGCGTAATAGTTGATTTAGACGAGTACAGCTCAGGCGAGCCATACTGTGAAAGCCTAAGCGGCGAAATTGCGAGCCCTAGCATTGATGTTAAAGGAATGAACAACTGGTTTAGCATTGGTCCTCTGAGCGGTCGTTTAAGCTGTAAATCCGGTGATGTAGCAGTGCTTGTTGACCCAGAAAACCGTTTAGGGCTTGAAGCTGATGCAGTATTAAAAGCGAATCTAGACTTTAAAGTAGCTGGTTATATTAAACCTGAAGCAAGCTTGCCAAAAGAAGTGCATGATGCAGCTAAGTTTCTTGGTCGTCCTGATAACGAAGGCCGTTATCCGCTTAACTTTTAAATTGGATTAATCGAACAGTATGCAATTACCTGAGTTTTCAAAGCAGCAAAGTGAGCTTTTAAGTCAGTTTTTAGCGCAGCATCAAGATGCGCTTAGCTTGTCGCAAACCCAAGGCTACTTATTTGCGGTGATCTGTGCTCCTGAGCCGCTTGATGTTCATCAGTGGTTAGAAGAGGTTGCACCTGGCTCTGATGGGAAAATGGACGAGCAAGTGCTGTTTGCATTTATGGCTTTATATCAACAGATCAGCGAACAAGTATTCGAAACGGGTTTTGCATTACCTGTGAGCCTACAGCTGAGCTCTCAAGGGCAGCAATACTTAGACATTCAAGAATGTCAGCATTGGAGCCAAGGTTTTATGCATGGTGCACAAGGTTACGTTAACAAGCTATTAAGCGCGCCACAGTTAGCTGATGAGCTTAAAGAGGCGTTGGCTAGTGCACTACAAAGCTTAGGCTTTTTTACCCTTGAAACGAGTGAAATTGCAGCCCTTGCAACTGATAATGGTTTATCTGAAGGGCAACTATGCCAGCAGCAGTATGAAGTTATGAATGAATTCGCCGCTGGCTTTGCTGAGCTAATTGAAGTCGTTGCTGTAAATAGCCAGCTATATAATGATGAGGGCTGGAACTAACCCAGCTCTAATAGGATGTCTGTGCAACCTTTGGCACAGCTTACAACGCCTTTACCTGGCTGATCAGTCTTCAAATCTAAGGTAAGGGCGCCTTTACATACTTCACAGTATAAGGTTTGCCCTTTGCCCAGCTTTTTTAGCATATTGCGTTGTTTGGCAAACGAGTCGCTGGTTTTTTTGTTTAAAGCTGAAAAGTCCATTACTTGTTTAGCCTTTCTTCAAGTGCGTTCGAGACAATACTGCATACGCGGTTTAAGCGTTCGCCATAAAAATATAAGTTAATATCTTTTTCACGGCAGTAGTGTAAGTGAAAAACTTGTAGTTTATCGTCAGTGGTAAATGTCTCTTCAATATACTCAAGCTCTGAATTAGATAAATTCAGCTGTGACTTAATATTATTCTTAGCCATATTTGCCGCAGGACTTCGGTTGACTTTACTGGCATCAGAAATAAGGCTTACGCCTTCACCTAGTAACCTTTCTCTTGGCTCTTTGATCAAAGGATGATCAATCGTGAAAAGTGCTAAAATAATAAGCACTAAAATAAGAAATTTTTTCATAGCACAATAATCTTTGATCTAAATAAATACGGTATAGGTGCAAGTTTAATAAAATGGTCGTTTTAAAAGCAAGCAGATAAGTTTAAATAATTAAAACGTCGTATTTTCGATCAATCCCTGAAATTTTCTATAGATTGAGTATAATGCTCTATAGATTTAAAGTTTCAGAAATCTTTGAACGTAATGAGATGTATTCTGATTTGCTTATTGGCACAGAGAATCTCTTACTGCAAACATATGTTTGAGTATTATTTCCTAGTGGCGTTGAGGAATTTTAATGGATAAACAGATTAAGGTTAAAAATATCCCAACGGAAGTAAAAATCCAGAAACCGGAAAACGCTTCCCTCGATGATAGATTTAATCCACGTAACCGTATTTATGTCCGAGCTGTAACAGGTTTGCACCAACTGTTGAGACAACGGATTGGTTTTGTCGGCATGCTTGCATTTATGCTACTACCTTGGATTAACTTCAACGGCCAACAAGCTGTGTTGTTTGATTTGGTGGGGCAAAAGTTTAACATTTTTGGTTTAACGCTCTGGCCACAAGATCTGACTATCTTAGCCTTCATATTAATGTTGGCAGCGTTTGCGTTGTTCTTAGTAACGACCTTTTATGGTCGGGTCTGGTGTGGTTATACATGCCCGCAAACCGTTTGGACCTTCATTTTTATTTGGTTTGAAGAAAAATTCGAAGGTAGTGCAAATCAGCGTAAGAAGCTAGATCAACGCCCAATGGACTTTGATAAGTTTTGGCGCAAAAGTGCTAAACACGGCAGCTGGTGGTTATTCTCGCTTTATACCGCATTTACTTTTGTAGGTTACTTTACGCCAATCCGTCAGCTACTGCCTGATCTGTTTACCCTTGATGCAACCGCGTATTCGTATATTTGTCTAGCCGTATTTGCTGTGTGTACCTATGGTAATGCCGGTTGGATGCGCGAGATTATGTGCTTACACATTTGCCCTTATTCTCGCTTTCAGTCAGCTATGTTCGATAAAGATACCTTTACCGTGAGCTATGACGAAGCACGTGGTGAAAGCCGTGGTCCTCGTTCACGTAAGCAAGATCCAAAAGAGCTCGGCTTAGGTGATTGTATCGACTGTAACTTATGTGTGCAGGTCTGCCCAACGGGGATCGATATTCGTAACGGCTTACAATACGAGTGTATTAACTGTGGTGCATGTATCGATGCGTGTGATGGGGTGATGGATAAAATGAATTACCCACGCGGGCTAATTTCCTACACCACAGAGCGTAACTTAGAAACGCCAGACAACAAAACACATGCACTGCGCCCTAAGTTAATTGGCTATTTAGTTATCTTAGTCGTGCTATCAGGGGCGCTAGTAGCAAATATTGCGATGCGCAAACCGATGGAACTCGATATTATTCGTGACCGTAATCAGCTATATCGTGTTGACTTTAATGGTTTAGTCGAAAACACCTATACACTAAAAGTAATTAACAAAGCTCAACATGAGCAAACCTTTAACATTCGTGTTGAAGGACTCGATAACTTTGAGTACATCGGCAAACAAACATTCACAGTACCTTCTGGTGAATCTTATAATGTGCCACTGTCATTAGTTGTTGATCCTTATGATTTGAAAAAGCCCATGACGAAGTTTGAGTTTGTACTTTCTGTCGATGGTGAGCCTGATGTGCAGATTTCGCAGCCGAGTAACTTCTTTAAGGCGCGATAATTAAGTACACTGAGCGAATGAATAAAAAGCGGGATTTTCCCGCTTTTTTTATATGATGAGACATTATGAGTAAATTTAGTTTTGTTGACCTTACACCCGATTCAATTTTAGATGCAGTTGAAAGTATCGGTGTTTATGCTGAATCAGGGCTGCTGGCATTAAATAGCTACGAGAACCGTGTTTATCAATTTAAAGCAGAAGATGGCCATCGTTATGTTGTTAAGTTTTACCGCCCAGAGCGCTGGAGTAAGGCGCAAATCTTAGAAGAGCATGCGTTTGCATTTGAGCTTGCCGAGGCTGAAGTGCCGGTTGTTGCGCCTGTAATTATCGAAGGGCAAAGCTTATTTGAGCATAATGGTTATTTATTTACGTTATTCCCAAGTGTGGGCGGGCGCATTTTTGAAGTTGATAATTTAGATCAACTCGATGTACTTGGCCGCTTAATTGGGCGAATGCACCAAGTAGCTAAGGCAAAGCCATTTGAACATAGGCCTGTAATCAGCTGCGAAGAATACCTTCAGACAGCTAAAGTTCAGTTACAAGCAAGTAATTTGGTGCCAATGGCATTAGAGAACGCCTTTTATACTATTTTAGATTTGGTGATTAAAGAAACCACAGAGCAGTATAAAAATGTTGAAACCATCCGCCTGCACGGCGATTGCCATGCCGGTAATATATTGTGGTCTGGTGACGCGTTAATGTTTGTTGATTTAGATGACAGCCGACAAGGGCCTGCAATTCAAGATCTTTGGATGATGCTCAGTGGCGATCGTAACAACCAACTGTTACAGTTAGACACCTTAGTGGCTGCTTATGAAGAATTTTGCGACTTTGATCACAGCCAATTAAAGTTGATTGAACCACTTAGAGCAATGCGAATGGTGCATTACATGGGGTGGTTGGCAAAAAGGTGGGATGATCCTGCGTTCCCACGGAACTTTTCATGGTTTGCTGAAGACAAATACTGGGAGCAGCAAATACTAGCGCTAAAAGAACAGCTTGCAGCGCTACAGGAAGCACCATTAAAATTATTACCATAAATTTTTAAAGTTAAGAAAGACGAGAAAACAATGTTTAAAAAATTAAAGTTAAGTCTACTCATTTTATGTTTACCTTTTGCGGCCCTTGCTGCTGATTTTGAAGCAGGCAATCAATACGAAGTATTAAAAGTTGAGAAAAGTGCAACACCTCAAGTAACCGAGTTCTTTTCGTTTTATTGTCCACACTGTTTTCAGTTTGAACCGGTCGCAAAAGCATTAACGGCAAGTCTTCCTGAAGGGACTGAATTTGTAAAAAGCCATGTTAACTTTTTAGGTGGTGTATCTAAGCAAACGCAAAGTAACTTAAGCTATGCCTACTTAATTGCTAAGCAACATGGCAAAGGTGAGCAAGTTGCTGATCAAATCTTTAATAGCATCCACAGACAGCGCGCTTTACTAAAAGATATAAAAGACGTGAAAGCATTACTTGCGACCAATGGTATTAGCAACGATGTGTTTGACGCTGAAATTGCAAGCATGCCAGTGATTAGTGCTGAAAAAGCGATGCAAGATAAGCAGCAAAAATATTCAGATATGGGCGCCCTTACTGGTGTACCAACTTTTATCGTCAATGATAAATATAAAATCAATTTAAACACCATCAAGAGCCAGCAGATGCTTGATGAGTTAGTCGAATTTTTATTAAAACAATAATTTTGGAGTAAGAAGTAATGATCAAGTTAGTAAAAGCTGTATTAATGGCTGCCACGCTAGGTTTAGCGGCAAATGCCTCAGCTGCTCAATATGAAGAAGGTAAGCATTATGAAACGATTGATGCACGCGCTTCTAAAAAGCCTGAAGTAAAAGAGTTCTTCTCATTCTACTGCCCACACTGTAATAACTTCGAGCCAGTAGTGAAAGAGCTTAAAACACTTCTTAAAGATGGCGTTAAATTCAAAAAGAGTCATGTTGATTTTTCAGGTCCTCGTGACCCAGAAATTCAGACTATCTTAGCGCAAGGTTATGCGACGGCTAATGTGTTACCACAGAAAGACGCGTTAGTAGCCGCTGTGTTTAATCATATTCACGGTAAGCGTGCTCGTATTAACGAACTTGCAGATATGAAAGACATCTTTGTTTCACAAGGTGTGTCGGCTGAAGATTTTGATAAGTACTACAATAGCTTCTCTGTACGTACTATGGCATCTAAGATGAAACGCGATCAAGAATATTACCAACAAAAAGGTGCTTTAAAAGGCGTTCCAACTTTTATTGTTAATGGTAAATACCGTGTAATCCTAGGTGCGGATTCAGGTATTAGCGATGCGAAGAGCATGGCAGACTTAATTAACTACCTAGCTGATAAATAAGCTTAGTTAGTTGAATTTAATAGAAAGCTCCGTTCGCGGAGCTTTTTTGTTGGTAAAGCAAATGCAAAAACTATTAGTTTCAAGCTGTTTGTTAGGAAATCCTGTTCGTTATGACGGGCAATCGCAAAACTTACTCCATCCTGGTTTAGAAACTCTTAAACAGCAAGGAAGGCTCGTTGCATTCTGCCCTGAAGTAGCTGGTGGCTTACCTACACCAAGGCCGCCTGCAGAAATCAAAGCGGGTAGAGTACTTACCAAAGATGCACAAGATGTCACAGTACAGTTTGCTTATGGCGCAGAACAAGCACTTAAGCTTTGCAAAAAGCAGGGCATTCGCTATGCGCTGTTAAAAGAATCAAGCCCTTCATGTGGTCGCAATACTATTTACGATGGTAGTCATTCAGGAAAGAAAATTTCAGGGATGGGGTTAACTGCAAAACTGTTAAAAGACAACAATATAGAAGTCTTCAGTGAGCAGCAGTTGCCAGCGCTATTTGCTGCGCTGGCAGATTGATTTTATTTACGTTGTAAAAACACACCTGATTCGATGTGGTGGGTGTAAGGGAATTGGTCAAAAATCGCAAAACGTTTTACTTCATGGGTTTTGCATAAGTGATCAAGGTCACGCTCTAAGGTATCTGGGTTACACGAGATATAAATAATATTGTCGTAGTTCGCAACTAGGTCACAAGTTAGTGTGTCCATGCCTGCACGTGGTGGATCTACTAAGATTGTTTGGCAGTTATAGCTTTTCAGGTCTATGCCATCTAAACGAGAGAAAGTACGTTCGCCTTTCATTGCTTGGGTGAACTCTTCACTCGACATACGAATGATATCTAAGTTCTCAACCTTGTTTTGTGCGATATTGTATTGCGCAGAGTAAACTGATGATTTTGAAATTTCAGTGGCTAATACACGGTCGAATGAACCTGCAAGAGCAATCGAAAAGTTACCATTCCCACAATATAACTCCAGTAAGTCATTATTGAGTGGTTGGCAAAGGGCTTGTGCCCACTCTAGCATCTTGATGTTTACTTTCGCATTCGGTTGCGTAAAGCTATTTTCGACTTGTTGATAAATAAGCTCTTTACCGTTAACGTTTAAACGCTCGATAACATAGTCATTACCAATCACTTCTTTTTGCTTACGAGCACGGCCAATAAAATCAATCTTAAACAGTGTGCTCAGTTTTGCTTTAAGCTCTTTAATTGCTTGTAGCCACTGCTCATCTAGTTGTTTGTGATACAACAAGCTAACAAGGATCTCGCCACTTAAGCTTGAAAGGTAATCGATTTGAAACAGCTTACGGCGCAGAACTTCATTGTCTTTTAAGTTTTCGATCATCGCTTGCATCACTTCACCCACTAAAGGTGCGGCAGGGTCAAACTCATCTACGCGGATCTTTTCTTTGGTTTGTTGATCAAACATGATGTGAAACAGGTCTTCACCTTCATGCCAAACACGAAACTCTGCACGTTGGCGGTAATGAATAGGATCAGAGCCGAACACTTCTAATTTTTCGACCCCAAAACGTCGAAACTGTGAGGTGATGCGCTGCTCTTTCTCACTCAATTGTGCATCGTATTGAGTTGTATCAATTTTTATAACCGCCATGGCTGATTACCTTTTATCTCTTAGCTTTATAACGGCGCTATTGTAGGGAGCGCTGAGGATTTGTCTAGTTTTGTTATTTATTTTAGTGTCGTTTTTTTATACAAAAAACTTAAGTTTTGTGGTTTTTGGCCGATAATGAGTTAACCATAACATGGAGTCGGATCATGAAAATTGGCAACCTAGGCTATATGCCTAATACAAATGTGAATAAATACAATGGTAAACAGGCACTGCAGCAGCCTACCATTCAAAATCGTCAAGATAGTTATCAGCAACGCGGCAGAGAGCTCGCGGCAAAAGTTCTTGATGATAAACTTGCTGAAGCACTAGGTTTACCTAAAGCCGAAGAGAAAAAAGATAAACCCTTGTTCGACTTTGAAGAGATCGTGAAAAACGTACTCGACTTTGTTGGCGGCGCACTTCGTAAAGCAAAAGCCGATGGTGCTGATGATGAAAAACTCAAAGGCATGCTAGGTGATGCACGTAAAGGTGTGCAAATGGGCATCGACGATGCGTATGATGAGCTTAAAGAGTCAGGTATTCTTAACGATGACATCGAAGAGGGTATCGAAAAGTCTAAAGAAGGTATTTTTAAAGGTATTGATGAATTAGAAGAAGACTTGTTCAATCCTAAGCCTAATGCGGTTTCAGTAAGCCAAGCTCAATACATCAGTTTAAGTAATAACGCAGAGTACACTTTCACCACCGCTGAAGGTGATGAAGTCAGTATTAGCTTTGCTGATGCATACGAAAGTAAGTCTGCAAGCAGTTATAGCAAAAATGGCGACAACGAAGCCTTTGTCAGTGAGTCTTCGCAATCACGTGATTTATCATTCTCGATGTCGGTCAATGGTGATTTAAATGAGCAAGAGCAGCAAGCTATCAATGAATTGATGGAAGACTTGCAGAGTGTTAGCGAAACATTCTTCTCTGGTTCATTAGAAGATGCCTTTGAACAAGCTAAAGAGCTTAACTTAGGTAACGAGCAACTCGTTGGCTTTACCATGGATTTGAAACAAACCAAAACAGTAGCAGCTATCAAAGGGTATGAAGAATATAAACCTGCTCCCGAAAAAGAAGTTGCTGAGAAAATAGCGCCATTTAATGACGACTTGAAACAGGCGTTTAATAAAGCGGGTGACATTGGTTTGCAAAATGAACTGGCTGGCATCTTACAATGGTTAAACCAAGATAAAGAAGAAGTCAGTAAGCTGGTGGATTATACCAAAGCAATGTTTGAGCAAATGAATAAGCTTCGCTCGGCAACAGAAGAAGAGGCTTAGCCCTTTCTTTCTTTTTATCAAGCTGCATGGCAAACTGCTGACCTTTGATGATCCGAGGTAAGCAGTTTGTCAGTTCATATAATGGTGTTTGATTCTGGTATAGGTGGAACAACTGTACTTGAACAGATCCAAGCATTGATCCCAGATGCTGATTATAGTTATTTTATGGACAATGCTTTATTGCCTTATGGCGAGCAAAGTCAGCAAACGATCATAGCCCGCCTTTTTGCGCTACTACAGTTTATCGAAACAGCAAACTTACACGTTGATATCCTAGTTATTGCGTGTAATACCGCCTCTACCTCTGCCTTAGAAACTATTCGCCAGCACACAAATATAGAAGTTGTCGGGGTAGTACCTGCGATAAAACCCGCTTGCGCTATAAGTAACAGCAAACATATTGGTTTACTGGCAACACCATCAACCATCAAGAGTCGCTATACTGCAAACTTAATTAGTACTCATAGCCAAGACACACAAGTCAGCTTATATGGCTCAACTGAGCTGGTAGAAATTGCAGAAACACTATTTCATACGCAGAAAATCAATAAAGCAAAGCTTGAGAATGTATTGAGTGATTTAGCGATAGCAGAAGATATAGATGTATTGGTACTTGGCTGTACACACTTTCCATTACTAGCCAGCGCGATTAGTGACTACTATAAACAACAGATCTTCCTTATTGACTCAGGCAAAGCGATTGCTAAGCGCGTTGAAAGTTTAATTGCTCTACGAGGCTTTACTCTTACTACAGATAAAAAAAAGCCGCTGCACTATTATGCAACGGCTCCTATTGGTCATTCGCAATTAAGCGTTGAGCTTATTACGCTGACTGATCAGATCCCTCACGAAAGCTGTTAGCTTCGTTCTCTTGTTTTTGTTTTGCTTCACGCACTTTTAAAGTACGTTGTTGGAATTCGCTATCATTTAATTGATTGATTGCTTTATCTGCATCAGCTTCAGCCATTTCAACAAAACCAAAGCCACGACGTTTACCTGTATTTTTATCTTTTAATAAACGTACATTGAAAACTTTGCCTTGTTCTTCGAATAAAGCACGAACAACACCTTCATTAGCACGATAAGGTAGGTTGCCAACATAAAGTGTTTTTGTTTTTACTTCGGCCTCCTCACTTGACGCTGATGAAAGTGCTGCAATAACTAAAGCACCAATTAATAAGCCTGCACCAAATAGCAATGCTGGGTCTAAAGCTAAGCTTGCAAGTGCGAACTTAACAACCACAAAACCTAAAACAGCAAGAATAACGGAGAAAAGAAAAGATTTTTGATCGGGTAATTTCATTTTGATCTACCAATAAACAAGAAATAAACATTAATTTAACATTGTGAACTTGCTATCTTAACGAGTTAAATGAACATAGCAATGAAATTTGCATTAAATTATGAATATTGGCTTAAAAAACAGCCATAATAGCGACCGTTTTTGCTGTTTTCGGTAAATTTAGTTCGCTTTTTGAGCGAACAGTAAAAAGATCGAAAAAAAAGTGTTGATCTGTTTTTGGATCTCCCTATAATGCGACCCCACTGACACGGCGGGCAGCAACGAAAGACGCTGAGCAAAGTGACACAGAGTTAAGTGAAACTTCGGTTTCAAATAATCGAAAGAAAGTTTGAAATTAAGTGTTGACTCGAAAAATTAAGGATGTATCATACGCATCCCTAGCGACAAAGTCGCAACGTTCTTTAACAATATAAAGCAATCATCTGTGTGGGCACTCGTACAGATTGAGTTCTAACAGCGAAGCTTAGTTTACTAAGTAACGCAAACAAATTTAGAGTCTCAATTGAACTGAGTGACCAACGGAAACAAGTTTACTTGTTTCAGCACAGTCAATTCGATATCGAAAGATATCAAAATTCAGAATTCATTGAGCACGAAACTTCGGTTTCAAAAAACTTTTAATTGAAGAGTTTGATCATGGCTCAGATTGAACGCTGGCGGCAGGCCTAACACATGCAAGTCGAGCGGAAACGAAGAGGTGCTTGCACCTCTGGCGTCGAGCGGCGGACGGGTGAGTAATGCTTGGGAATATGCCTTATGGTGGGGGACAACAGTTGGAAACGACTGCTAATACCGCATGATGTCTACGGACCAAAGTGGGGGACCTTCGGGCCTCACGCCACAAGATTAGCCCAAGTGGGATTAGCTAGTTGGTGAGGTAATGGCTCACCAAGGCGACGATCCCTAGCTGGTTTGAGAGGATGATCAGCCACACTGGGACTGAGACACGGCCCAGACTCCTACGGGAGGCAGCAGTGGGGAATATTGCACAATGGGCGCAAGCCTGATGCAGCCATGCCGCGTGTGTGAAGAAGGCCTTCGGGTTGTAAAGCACTTTCAGTAAGGAGGAAAGGTTAAGTGTTAATAGCACTTAGCTGTGACGTTACTTACAGAAGAAGCACCGGCTAACTCCGTGCCAGCAGCCGCGGTAATACGGAGGGTGCGAGCGTTAATCGGAATTACTGGGCGTAAAGCGTACGCAGGCGGTTTGTTAAGCGAGATGTGAAAGCCCCGGGCTCAACCTGGGAACTGCATTTCGAACTGGCAAACTAGAGTGTGATAGAGGGTGGTAGAATTTCAGGTGTAGCGGTGAAATGCGTAGAGATCTGAAGGAATACCGATGGCGAAGGCAGCCACCTGGGTCAACACTGACGCTCATGTACGAAAGCGTGGGGAGCAAACAGGATTAGATACCCTGGTAGTCCACGCCGTAAACGATGTCTACTAGAAGCTCGGGTCTTCGGACTTGTTTTTCAAAGCTAACGCATTAAGTAGACCGCCTGGGGAGTACGGCCGCAAGGTTAAAACTCAAATGAATTGACGGGGGCCCGCACAAGCGGTGGAGCATGTGGTTTAATTCGATGCAACGCGAAGAACCTTACCTACACTTGAAATACAGAGAACTTACCAGAGATGGTTTGGTGCCTTCGGGAACTCTGATACAGGTGCTGCATGGCTGTCGTCAGCTCGTGTTGTGAGATGTTGGGTTAAGTCCCGCAACGAGCGCAACCCCTATCCTTAGTTGCCAGCGATTCGGTCGGGAACTCTAAGGAGACTGCCGGTGATAAACCGGAGGAAGGTGGGGACGACGTCAAGTCATCATGGCCCTTACGTGTAGGGCTACACACGTGCTACAATGGCGCATACAGAGTGCTGCGAACCTGCGAGGGTAAGCGAATCACTTAAAGTGCGTCGTAGTCCGGATTGGAGTCTGCAACTCGACTCCATGAAGTCGGAATCGCTAGTAATCGCATATCAGAATGATGCGGTGAATACGTTCCCGGGCCTTGTACACACCGCCCGTCACACCATGGGAGTGGGTTGCTCCAGAAGTGGATAGTCTAACCTTCGGGAGGACGTTCACCACGGAGTGATTCATGACTGGGGTGAAGTCGTAACAAGGTAGCCCTAGGGGAACCTGGGGCTGGATCACCTCCTTATACGATTTAGAACTTATTTGTTCGTAGTGTCCACACAGATGATTGTTAATTGTAAAGAGAACAACACTTATTGTTTGGGTCTGTAGCTCAGTTGGTTAGAGCGCACCCCTGATAAGGGTGAGGTCGGTAGTTCAAATCTACTCAGACCCACCACTTTGCTCCCATACTTCGTTATGGCACGCCTCGTTTAGTGTACTAAACGTCGTTGTACCATGCCTTGTCTGGAAACAAAGTCGGTTACAAATAATAAGTACCAGCATATGTGGGGCTATAGCTCAGCTGGGAGAGCGCCTGCCTTGCACGCAGGAGGTCAGCAGTTCGATCCTGCTTAGCTCCACCACTTTTACTCCTTAAAAATAAACATTCTTAATCAGGTAATAAACTGCTTGAGAATAGAGTGTGTTTAATTTTGAGAAGTTTATTCTCTTGCTCTTTAAAAATTTGGAAAGCTGATATTAAAATTCTTATAGATACTTGTATCTATAAAGAGTTTTCAAAAGTAAAAATATGCCAGTTAATCAGCAATGATTAATCGGTATCTACTTTAGTATTCTCATCATTATTTGATGAATTAACTTCTGGCGAAGTTAACAGCTGTCACTAACAAAGACCCGTTTGGGTTGTATGGTTAAGTGACTAAGCGTACACGGTGGATGCCTTGGCAGTTGGAGGCGATGAAGGACGTATTAACTTGCGATAAGCCTAGTCAAGCTAGTAAAAAGCGCTTGAGACTAGGATTTCCGAATGGGGAAACCCACCTGCTTGCAGGTATCTTACACTGAATACATAGGTGTAAGAGGCGAACGCGGAGAACTGAAACATCTAAGTACCCGTAGGAACAGAAATCAACCGAGATTCCGGAAGTAGCGGCGAGCGAAACCGGACCAGCCCTTAAGCTTATTATGTGTTAGTGGAACATTCTGGAAAGTTTGACGATACAGGGTGATAGTCCCGTACACGAAAATGCATCTTAAGTGAAATCGAGTAGGTCGGAGCACGTGAAACTTTGACTGAATATAGGTGGACCATCATCTAAGGCTAAATACTCCCAACTGACCGATAGTGAACCAGTACCGTGAGGGAAAGGCGAAAAGAACCCCTGTGAGGGGAGTGAAATAGAACCTGAAACCGTGTACGTACAAGCAGTAGGAGCCCTTCGAGGGTGACTGCGTACCTTTTGTATAATGGGTCAGCGACTTATATTTTGTAGCGAGGTTAACCGATTAGGGTAGCCGTAGGGAAACCGAGTCTTAACTGGGCGTATAGTTGCAAGGTATAGACCCGAAACCCGGTGATCTAGCCATGGGCAGGTTGAAGGTTGAGTAACATCAACTGGAGGACCGAACCCACTAACGTTGAAAAGTTAGGGGATGACCTGTGGCTAGGAGTGAAAGGCTAATCAAACCGGGAGATAGCTGGTTCTCCCCGAAATCTATTTAGGTAGAGCCTCGGACGAATACTTACGGGGGTAGAGCACTGTTAAGGCTAGGGGGTCATCCCGACTTACCAACCCTTTGCAAACTCCGAATACCGTAAAGTACTATCCGGGAGACACACGGCGGGTGCTAACGTCCGTCGTGAAGAGGGAAACAACCCAGACCGCCAGCTAAGGTCCCAAAGTCATAGTTAAGTGGGAAACGATGTGGAAAGGCCCAGACAGCCAGGAGGTTGGCTTAGAAGCAGCCATCCTTTAAAGAAAGCGTAATAGCTCACTGGTCGAGTCGGTCTGCGCGGAAGATGTAACGGGGCTAAACTATGCACCGAAGCTGCGGATTCAAACTTTGTTTGAGTGGTAGGGGAGCGTTCTGTAAGCCGTTGAAGGTGTACCGGGAGGTATGCTGGAGGTATCAGAAGTGCGAATGCTGACATGAGTAACGATAATGCGGGTGAAAAACCCGCACGCCGGAAGACCAAGGGTTCCTATCCCATGTTAATCAGGGTAGGGTAAGTCGACCCCTAAGGCGAGGCCGAAAGGCGTAGTCGATGGGAAACGGGTTAATATTCCCGTACTTGGTATAATTGCGATGGGGGGACGGAGCAGGCTAAACAAGCATGGCGTTGGTTGTCCATGTGAAAGTGAGTAGGTTGAGAGTTTAGGAAAATCCGGACTCTTAAGACTGAGACACGAGACGAGCACCCAAGGGTGTGAAGTTGTTGATGCCATACTTCCAGGAAAAGCCTCTAAGCTTCAGATTATACCGAATCGTACCCCAAACCGACACAGGTGGTCAGGTAGAGAATACTAAGGCGCTTGAGAGAACTCGGGTGAAGGAACTAGGCAAAATTGTACCGTAACTTCGGGAGAAGGTACGCTCCTATCTGTGATGAGACTTGCTCTCTAAGCGGACGGGAGCCGCAGTGACCAGGTGGCTGGGACTGTTTATTAAAAACACAGCACTGTGCAAAATCGCAAGATGACGTATACGGTGTGACACCTGCCCGGTGCCGGAAGGTTAATTGATGGGGTTAGTTTTCGGACGAAGCTCTTGATCGAAGCCCCGGTAAACGGCGGCCGTAACTATAACGGTCCTAAGGTAGCGAAATTCCTTGTCGGGTAAGTTCCGACCTGCACGAATGGTGTAACCATGGCCACGCTGTCTCCACCCGAGACTCAGTGAAATTGAAATCGCAGTGAAGATGCTGTGTACCCGCGGCTAGACGGAAAGACCCCGTGAACCTTTACTACAGCTTGGCACTGAACATTGACCCTACATGTGTAGGATAGGTGGGAGGCTTTGAAGCAGAAACGCTAGTTTTTGTGGAGCCGTCCTTGAAATACCACCCTTGTAGTGTTGATGTTCTAACGTTGGTCCCTGATCGGGATTACGGACAGTGCCTGGTGGGTAGTTTGACTGGGGCGGTCTCCTCCCAAAGAGTAACGGAGGAGCACGAAGGTTGGCTAAGTACGGTCGGACATCGTACGGTTAGTGTAATGGTAGAAGCCAGCTTAACTGCGAGACAGACACGTCGAGCAGGTACGAAAGTAGGTCATAGTGATCCGGTGGTTCTGAATGGAAGGGCCATCGCTCAACGGATAAAAGGTACTCCGGGGATAACAGGCTGATACCGCCCAAGAGTTCATATCGACGGCGGTGTTTGGCACCTCGATGTCGGCTCATCACATCCTGGGGCTGAAGTCGGTCCCAAGGGTATGGCTGTTCGCCATTTAAAGTGGTACGCGAGCTGGGTTTAGAACGTCGTGAGACAGTTCGGTCCCTATCTGCCGTGGGCGTTTGAGAATTGAGAGGGGTTGCTCCTAGTACGAGAGGACCGGAGTGAACGAACCGCTGGTGTTCGGGTTGTCATGCCAATGGCACTGCCCGGTAGCTACGTTCGGAACTGATAAGCGCTGAAAGCATCTAAGCGCGAAGCAGGCCTCGAGATGAGTTCTCACTAGACTTTTAAAGTCTCTGAAGGGCCGTTGAAGACTACAACGTTGATAGGCAGGATGTGGAAGTGGTGTGAGCCATTAAGCTAACCTGTACTAATTACCCGTGAGGCTTAACCATACAACGCCAAACGCGTTTTATGACAGCGTAACGACAGAAGTTAAGAAACTAAAGTAGACATTTACTTGATATCAGAATTCCAGATTTATTAATTTGCTCAGATGAGCGAATTAAACCAAATTTGCTTGGTGACAATAGCGTTTTGGACCCACCTGACCCCATGCCGAACTCAGTAGTGAAACGAAACAGCGCCGATGATAGTGTAGCAGCTGCTATGTGAAAGTAGGTCATCGCCAGGCTCCAAATTAAAGAAAGCCCGATTCGAAAGAGTCGGGCTTTTTTGCGTTTTAGCTATTCACATAACGTGCCCTATTCATTCTTGAGGTAGGTTGGGTAGAGCGGAGCGAAACCCAACACGAGTTAGCGAGTTGCAAGTTAGCAAGGGTAAAGTTGAACTGTGTGGTTGTTTAGTACAGAGTCATTCTAAGCTCACCCTGTTCATTCTCCAGGTAGGTTGGGTAGAGCGGAGCGAAACCCAACATGAGTTAGCGAGTTGCAAGTTAGCGAGGGTAAAGTTGAACTGTTTGGTTGTTTAGTACAGAGTCACCCTCAGCAACACCCCCCGTAGGAGGCACTTCAGTGCCGAATTCAGACCTTAACAAACACATTCATAGCTAAATAGTTAGCGAGTTGCAAGTTAGCAAGGGTAAAGTTGAACTGTGTGATTGTTTAGTACAGAGTCTCCCTCAGCAACACCCCAGTAGGAGGCACTTCAGTGCCGAATCTAGACCATAACAAACACATTCATGGCTAAGGCCATTCCTACAAGTACACTTTGCCTAGAACCTAGAACCTAGAACCTAGAACCTAGAACCTAGAACCTAGAACCTCCAGCATAGGTAGACGCAGCACCAAACACCCACACCGAGCGGCTGATCGCTGACGGCTGAAAGCTGATCGCCCTGTGTTGGGTTTCACTTCGCTCTACCCAACCTACGTCAGACATCCAAACTGAACTCTTTCAACTTTCCCCTTTCCCCTTTCTAACTTCACTCTCACATCTAAGGAACAAAAAAGCCCAGCCGGTTTCCCGGCTGGGCTTCTATATCTAGCAATGATGAGATTACTTAATCATACTGTAGATAAGCGCAAATACTGCTAGAGAGCCAACTGTTAATACGAACAGTGTGCTTAAGCGGTTTCTGTATTTGTGTAAGCTAGGTACTTTATAAACGGCAATCATCGGCATGATGAAAAGGATCATGGCGATGATAGGGCCTGATAGTTGATCCATCATGTCTAAAATACTTGGGTTGATCACTGAGCAATACCAAATAGCGAAGAACATGATAACAGTGCCAATTTTATCAACGAGTTTAGGGTTCATATGGGCTTGTTTACTAACAAGACCATTAAAGCTTTCACGGGCACCTAAGAAGTGACCTAAGAACGAAGAGGTAATTGCAATAAAGGCAACTAATGGCCCTAAGGTCGCAATAAACGAGTTATCAGTGATATTGGCAAGGAATGACAAGATAGACACGTTATCAGCTTTTGCTTGTACCATTTGCTCAGTAGATAGTGACAACACACATGAGAATACAAACAGTAAAACAAACACGATTAATAGTAGACTGGTACGCTTCAGAATTGCTTCTGACTTCATTTTAGCATTGTTGCCATAGTGAGCACGCTGTACATGTACAAAGCTTGATATCGCAGCTGCGTGGCTAAATGAGAATACGATGATAGGTATTGATAACCAAAGTGTTTTCATGAAGCCAGAAAACTCAGGGACTGTAACATCTGGCATTTGCCAACTTGGGATCAAGTAAATCGATAAGAAGAACAAGATTGCGACAAGCGGATAAACAAGGATTGCGAAAGCACGTAACATCAATGCTTCGCCACCTAGCATTAAGCTAATCATACCGCCAACGAGCACACCAGATAACAGTACGCGTGGTGGAGATTCCATACCTAATTGATTAACGATAAAGCTATCAACAGTATTGGTTAATCCAACACCATAAATAAGTAAAATAGGGAAGATAGAGAGAAAGTACAGTAAAGAGATTAAGCGCCCTGCATTAATGCCAAAGTGTTCTTCTACAACATCGGTAAAATCCGCTTCAGGCTTTTTTGATGATAAAACAAATCGGGCTAAACCTCTGTGAGCTAAGTAGGTCATCGGAAAGGCAAGGCATGCCATGATAATCAAAGGCCAAAATCCGCCGATACCGATATTAATTGGTAAGAATAAAATCCCTGCACCAACTGCGGTGCCAAATAAACTTAACACCCATTGGGTGTCATGAAGGTTCCATTTTGAGTTACTACTTGTTGTCGATGCATCATACGGCATAGCATCTTGATGTGTGTTCATTAGCACTCCACTATTAGAATAATAATTGTCGCGCAGCATATAGAAAAGCGATTAAGAATGCATGTTTTAGCGTTGTATTTAGATAACTATGCTGTAAGGAGAGACTTACAAAGGAAGGTGGCAGGGCTTATTTATAAAGCCCTGTTGTGGTATTTATTCTGCTGCTGCAAGTGCGCGAGCTTTAATGTCTGCGGCAAATGCTAAACCTTTCTTAAAACGTGCCTCAGCTGCAGTGATTTCACTTTCATCGCCATTAGCGGCAAGCACTCCTTGTGAAAGGGCTTTATATAGTGCGCTAATTTGGGCCTCGTAGCCGGCTTCAATTGCTTTTTCAACAGTCGTCATGGTTATTCCTTTAATAGTTTGAGAGAGCAAAATACTATAGGAACAAAGGCTTATTGGCTAGGTTAAACTGATTGTAAAATAAGGAGTATTAAAGGGGCTAGGGTTAAGATTACAGGATAGATGCTGGGTTTCGCTACGCTCTACCCAGCCTACGATATTTAACGGAACGCTTTTAGTTCTGCAATGCCGATACGACAAAATACGGATTCAGATACTCTTCTTTACTGTTATACAGTAGTGGGCTGCCATCGAGTTTGCTAACCGTTGCGCCTGCTATTTCGGCAATCGCATGACCTGCTCCGGTATCCCACTCACAGGTTGGGCCAAGGCGTGGGTATATATCTGCACTCCCTTCGGCAACTAGACAAAGTTTTAGCGAGCTGCCCTTTGAAACCATTTCTACATCTTCAAACTGTTTTACGAATTCAGCTAAATCTGGAGAAGGGTGTGAACGACTACCGACAACACGGATAAGCCCTTTATTTGGCTTACGAGTTACCTTAAGTTCAATGCGCTCATCACCTTTATCTTTAAAGGCACCAATTGCTTCAGCAGCAATATACGACACACCTAATGCCGGTGCATCGACAACAGCTAATACCGGTTTACCTTTTTCTATCAAGGCAATGTTCACGGTGAATTCGCCATTCTTTTTGATGAACTCTTTGGTGCCATCAATTGGATCTACTAACCAATAGCGTTGCCAAGTTTGACGAATATCCCAGCTAATATCAGCGCTTTCTTCGCTTAGAATTGGTACATCTGGAGTAAGGTGATGTAAGCCATTCACAATCACTTTGTGAGCTGCTAGGTCGGCGTCGGTCACTGGGCTTTCATCAGCTTTGTACTCAACATTAAAGTCCTTTTCGTAAATCCCCATTATTGCACTGCCGGCTTGGCGTGCGAGGAGTAAGATTTCTTCTAGCAGTTCCGTTTGATTCATGACTTAACCTATAATTTGCTGTTGTTTTAAATACGCTACCAGCTCTTGCACCGATTGGTCTAGGGTGTTTTTACTGGTGTCGATTTTAATTTCTGGCGATGTAGGGATTTGATAGTCTGAGTCGATACCTGTGAAGTGCTTAATTTCACCTGCTCGCGCTTTTTTATAAAGCCCTTTAGGGTCGCGTGTTTCACACACGTCGAGCGGGGTATCTAAAAATACCTCAATAAACTCACCATCTTCTACTAAGTTTCTTACCATATCGCGTTCGCTTTGGAATGGCGAAATAAATGCGGTTAATACCACAAGACCGGCATCGACCATTAGTTTTGCAGTTTCACCGACGCGGCGAATGTTTTCCACGCGGTCTTCATCAGTAAAGCCAAGATCTTTACACAAGCCATGACGCACATTGTCACCATCGAGTAGATAGGTGTGAACACCTAATTGATTTAATGCGCTTTCTAGTGCGTTCGCAACTGTGCTTTTGCCTGAACCTGAAAAACCAGTGAACCATAGAATGGTAGGCTTATGCTTTTTTTGCTCACTACGCTGTGATTTGCTGATGGCGTAATTATGCCAAACGATATTTTCATCCATTGTCTTTACTCTCGTTATTGAAATGGGAATACCAGTGGTATAAGTATTAATACTGTAATCGAGTAAATAATCGATAAAGGTAAGCCCATGGCAATGTAATCTTTAAGGCGGTAATTTCCCGCACTGTAAACCATCAAGTTAGTTTGATAACCAAATGGCGAAATGAAGCTAGCCGATGCACCAAATGCGACAGCCATAATAAAGGGCAAAGGTGATACATCAAAACCAACGGCGAGTGCATACGCTACCGGAAATGAAAGCGCGGCAGCGGCATTATTGGTAATGAGTTCGGTAAATAAAACCGTCATTAAAAATATTGCGATAAATGCCCCGTAAGGCCCGAAATCACCTAATACGTATAACATGGCTGATGAAATTTCACCGGCAAGGCCTGTGCCTATCATGAGTTTGGCAAGGCCAATAGCACTACCCACTACTGCGAGTAACTCAATCGGAAAACGACGTTTTACTTCACTTAGCTTGATTGTGCCTGTTAGCATTAAACCGATAAGAAGAACGAGTAGGCCCTTAACTAATGGTACTAGGCCAACAATACTTAACCCCAATACGGCAGCAAAACTTGCTAACACAATATTTGATTGCTTAGGTTTTAAATGAGTTTGTAAATCAAGGCCTGATATATAAACGAACTCACGTTTTAAATTAGGTAGCGAGTAAAACTCTTTGCCAGGGGCAAGGATCAATGAATCACCCGCTTGCAATTGAACTTTACCTAAGCCGCCTTGTAAACGGTCATGGCCGCGGCGAATAGCAATAACGGCTGCATGAAATTGTTCACGAAAGCGAACTTCTTTAATTGTTTTACCAATGTATTTTGAAGAATGGCTAACAACGACTTCAACTAGGTGCTCAACATCTTTCTCATGTTTGTCGTGAACAACTTTTAAGCCATCAAATCGGGTAAGCAGAGGCACAGACTTTATATCACCTACAAAAAGTAATACGTCACCTTCTCTGATAACTTGTTTTGGCGTAACTGCGCAAATACGTTTATCACCACGAATAATTTCAGCTAAGAACAAGTCTTTTAATTCACGAAGGCCATTTTCCTCAACACTTTTACCAATTAGCTTTGAGCCGGTTTCTACTTTACCTTCAAGGTAAAAGGGCACCACTTCTTGGTTATTTTTACCGTTATCTGGTAAATATCTGAGCATCACTAAAATAGTGATAAGGCCAACGCTCAATGCGCCTAAACCAATCAAAGTAAAATCAAAAAAACCAAGTGGCTCCATGCCCGCTTCAACGGCAAAGCCATTAACAATTAAATTGGTTGAAGTACCAATCAGGGTGATCGTGCCACCTAAAATAGCAGTGTACGATAAAGGTAATAAAAGCTTAGACGGTGAGTGTGTCGGGCTTTCTTTTATCGAGCTAATCAGTGATGCCACTACCGCAGTATTATTGGTAAATGATGATAAAAAGGCGGTTGATAAACCAAGCTTGGTCACCGAACTTGTCAGGCTGCCTTTCGAAAGAGACTGAGCAAGCTTTTGTACTAAGGTGGTTTTTTCTACCGCTATCGAAACGAGTACAAGTAGAATTAGGGTGATTAAAGAAGGGTTTGCATAGTTAATTAGCATATCTTCAAGGCTTATTAGCCCTGCTAAATAACTAATACCAATGGCGCCGACAAATAACCATGCAGGTTTTAGCCGAGTGCCAAAAAGGCACCCCACTAATACCAGCATAATGCCTGTTAATACCAGCTGTTGATACATGCTTTTTACTTCCTATAACAGGCGAATAGTGATTATTTAAGCTTAGTTATATCAAGCGCTTGCCAATGAGGGAAGTGCTTGCGTACTAAGGCATTAAATTCAACTTCAAAGTCGCTAAAGCTACTTTGTTGCTCTTCAGTGCTAAGTAATTGCTCAATCATACCTGCCGCAACGGTTAGGTTTGATAGGCGGTCAATTAGGATAAACGCACCTGTTTCATGGTTGTTGTGGTACTCATCAGCCAAAATTGTTTCTGTAAGCTCTAAGGTTACAATCGCAATTTCGTTAAGTTGTAATGAGTCTGCTTGACCATGCTCAAGGGTATTTACATCAATCGTGTGATCGATTTTTCTTACCACTGCCGAGGTGTTTTTGCTGCCTAACTTAAAGTTATAGCTTTTACCTAATACAAGCGGTGCTTCATGCATCCATACTAATTTAGCTTGAATACGGTTTGTTACAGCGGCTTTTGAAGCGGCTGGTACAATCACATCGCCACGGCTGATATCAATTTCGTCGTTTAATGTTAAAGTGATTGCTTGACCTGCTTCAGCGGTATCTAAGTTGCCATCGAAAGTTACAATCTCTTTGATGCTTGAGCTTTTACCTGATGGTAATACTTTTACTGCATCACCCACGCTGAACTTGCCAGACGTTAAAGTACCTTGGAAACCGCGGAAGTCTAAGTTAGGGCGTACAACATATTGCACCGGAAGACGTGCTTCAAAACCGTTATCAAGTTCTGCAGCTGGCGAGTCTTCAAGTAACTCAAGTAGTGGTTTATCAGTGTAGTAAGGTGTGTGCTCTGAGCGTGTAACTACGTTGTCACCTTTAAGCGCTGACATAGGTACAAACTTGATATTAGTAACGTTTAGTTGCTCTGCAAACTTAAGGTAATCCGCTTTGATTTTTTCGTATACGGTTTCATCGAAATCGACGATATCCATCTTATTGATAGCAACAACAAACTGCTTAATACCTAATGAGTCACAGATAAAGCTATGACGCTTAGTTTGTACTTGTACGCCGTAACGAGCGTCAACTAAGATAATCGCCACATCACTGGTTGATGCACCGGTTACCATGTTGCGCGTGTACTGCTCATGTCCTGGCGTATCAGCAATAATGAACTTACGTTTTGCTGTTGAGAAGTAACGATAAGCAACGTCAATGGTAATTCCTTGCTCACGTTCAGCTTGAAGACCATCCACAAGGAGTGCTAAATCAAGCTCTTCACCGGCATTACCGACTTTTTCATTGTCTTTATGCAGGGCTGCAAGTTGGTCTTCATAAATTTGGTGACTGTCGTGTAAAAGGCGGCCAATCAGCGTTGATTTACCGTCATCCACACTACCACAAGTCAGCATGCGTAAAAGGCTTTTGTCTTGTTGACGTGCAAGGTAGGCGTCGATACCTAACTCTCTTACTTCATTAATCGTGTCGTTTGTTTTAGACATTAGAAATAGCCCTCACGTTTTTTCTTTTCCATTGAACCAGCAGAGTCGTGATCAATCACGCGGCCTTCACGCTCAGAAGAGGTTGAAAGCAGCATTTCTTCAATAATTTCAGTTAAGGTACCTGCATTTGATTCCACAGCACCTGTTAGTGGGTAACAACCAAGGGTACGGAAACGGACAGATTTCATTTGTGGTACTTCGCCTTCTTCTAATGGCATACGCTCGTCATCAACCATGATTAGCGTGCCGTTACGCTCAACGACAGGACGTTCTTTAGCAAGGTAAAGTGGAACCATTTCAATGTTTTCTTGGTAGATATACTGCCAAATATCAAGTTCAGTCCAGTTAGATAGCGGGAATACACGAATGCTTTCACCCGGGTTAACTTGGCTGTTATATGTATTCCAAAGCTCTGGACGTTGGTTTTTTGGATCCCATCTGTGGTGTTTGTCACGGAATGAGTAAACACGCTCTTTAGCACGTGATTTCTCTTCGTCACGGCGTGCCCCACCAAACGCAGCATCAAAGCCGTATTTATCTAACGCTTGCTTTAAGCCTTGCGTTTTCATGATGTCGGTGTGCTTTGCTGAGCCGTGTACAAATGGATTGATATCAATCTCTAACCCTTCAGGGTTTTTGTGGACGATTAAATCAAAGCCATACTCTTTAGCTAGGCGGTCACGAAACTCGATCATTTCCTTAAACTTCCAGTTGGTATCAACGTGTAAAAGTGGAAATGGAATCTTTGCTGGATAAAACGCTTTACGCGCCAAGTGTAATAACACTGATGAATCTTTACCAATTGAGTAAAGCATCACCGGGTTTTCAAACTCAGCAGCAACTTCGCGCATGATTTTGATACTTTCAGCTTCTAATTGCTGAAGGTGTGTTAAAGCCATTGTTAGTCGTCCTACTAAAATGATTAAAAGTTAAATTAAGCTACGCCAGTAATTGGCTGGGCAAAGCTGCTGGTTTGCTCTGTTTGACTAAACCATGCAAGCTGATGATGCAATGATGCAACTTCGCCAATAATTAATAAGGCGGGTGAGATAATGCTATGGCGTGAAATCAAATCAGCCAGCTCACCTAATTGCCCTGTAACCACACGTTGTTCTTTACGTGTGCCGTTTTCGATAATGGCAACGGGGGTATCTGCACCGCGGCCATGTTTTAATAGTTGTGCTTGAATATGCGGTGATTTAATCACTCCCATATAAATCGCTAAGGTCTGATTTGGCTTGGCAAGTGACTGCCAATCTAATTCTTGACCATCTTTTTTACAGTGACCCGTTACAAACTGAATGGCTTGCGCATGATCTCTGTGAGTAAGTGGAATACCTGCATAAGCGCTACAACCTGCAGCAGCAGTAATACCCGGTACGATTTGGTAACGCACTTTATTCGCGGCAAGAACTTGTACTTCTTCACCACCACGACCATAAATAAATGGGTCGCCACCTTTAATACGGCATACTTTTTTGCCTTGCTTGGCAAAATCGACCAACATCTGATTGGTATCTTCTTGCGCCACGCTGTGATCGCCTAAACGTTTACCTACGCAAACTAGGTCGGCATCACGGCGTACTAAATCCATAATTTCATCAGAAACCAAGTAGTCATATACAACTACGTCGGCTTGTTGCATTAACTGCAGTGCTTTTAGTGTTAATAGCTCTGGGTCACCTGGGCCTGCACCTACAACATACACTTCGCCTTCAGGTTCTGGCTTTGCATCTAACAATTGCTCTAACTGCGCTGTTGCAGCTTCGGTATTACCCGCTTGGACTTTACTTACAACTGATGAATCAAATACGCCTTCCCAAAACTGACGACGATCAGCAAAGTGTTTAAAGCGTTGTTTTACTTTGTCACGAAAGCTACCAACTAATGTAGCAAGTGGACCAATATGCTGTGGAATAAGCGTTTCGAGTTTTTCGCGTAAACGACGTGCTAATACTGGCGCTGTGCCTGCGCTTGAAATTGCAATTGTGATTGGATCACGGTCAACAATTGATGGAAAAATAAAGCTGCACTTAGGTTGATCGTCCACCACGTTAACGAAAATATTGCGCGCATTAGCAAGTTCGAACACATCTTTGTTAACGCTGTCTATATCAGTTGCAGCGATTACCAGCATTTGCTGATCTAAATACTGTTCTTTGAAAAAGTCGTTAATGAGTGTTACATCACCTTTCTCAGCAAGTTCTCGAAGTTCATCACAAAATTCAGGGGCGACTAGCGTCACATGAGCACGCGCTTTTAAAAACGCACGGCATTTGCGTAATGCGACATCTCCACCGCCGACTACCAGCACAGGTTTGTCGTCTAATTTGGTAAAGATTGGTAAATATTGCACTTTGTTCTCACCCCTAAAACACATCAAGAAACTGCTTATTGCAGGCAAGCAGAATATAGTGCTCTAAAAAAAGTAAAAAATAATTAAAACCAAGTTTATATAACTAAAAGTTATACCAGGTGGTTTGTTTTGGCTTAAGACTTAGTTAACAAGGGATTGCGGCGAGTTACAAGTAAATAAGCAGCCTTATGGTGATTAGTTATGATTTATAGCCGAATGATAAAAATTTGCTACTATAGGTCACTAATATGGCAACACAAATATAAGAGCTATGACTAAAATGCAAACAAGCGCTGCCCAAGCGGTGGCACTGATGGACTTAACAACTCTAAATGACAGCGACACAACAGAAACCATTAATAACTTGGTTGCCAGTATTGAGCCAACGTTAGGCATTCCTGCAGCGGTATGTGTGTATAGCCAGTTTGTAAGCGATGCAAAGCTTGCTCTCGCTGAGCGTGAACTACAGCAAGTCAAAGTGGCTACAGTTACTAACTTTCCTAGTGGGGAGCAACCGTTAGAGCAAGTGTTAAATGAAACCTTATTTGCCATTGAACGCGGCGCTGAGGAAATTGATTTAGTGATCCCCTACAAAGCGCTTATTGGTGGTGATGAGCGCAAAGTTTTAGAGTATGTCAAAGCGTCAAAAGAGGCATGTGGTACACAAGCGCAGCTTAAAGTCATTATCGAAAGTGGCGAATTAAGTGATGATCTCATTGCAACAGCAACTAAGCTGGCAATTGATGGCGGCGCTGATTTTGTTAAAACCAGTACTGGTAAAGTGGCTGTCAATGCAACGCTAGCTGCAACAGACATCATGTTGAACAGCATAAAAGCGAGTGGCAAAAAGGTTGGTTTTAAGGCGGCAGGCGGGGTCAGAACAGTCACCGAAGCTGCTGAGTATTTAGCCCTAGCTGAATCAATTATGGGTGAAGCGTACTTACAACCCGAGCTATTTCGTTTTGGCGCTTCTGGGTTATTAAAAGATGTGTATGCAACATTAAATGAATCGTGAAAGTGAACAAGAGAAAATAGCGCTCGAGCACGGCGCAGCAAAGTTGTTTTTGCGCTGTTACGAAAAGCAGTTTGGCGTGAGTATGCGCAATATTTGGCATAACACGCCGAGTAAACCAGACGTGAGTTGTTATAAAGGTGATGAACGGCTTGATATTGAAGTCGCACATTTATATGCCAGCGAAACAGAAGCAATGGCGGTGTTAGGTCGGCCGCTGTCTATCTCAATGCAACGAGATCTTGCTGAAATGGCTTTAGCACCGAGTAACGAGCGTTTGCACTGTGCTTTACATCGTTTGCTAGCACAAAAAGCCAAGAAACATTACGAGTCTACTCAGCCTTGGTTATTAATACGCAATGCCAGTACTATATGGCATCTTGATGATTTTAAGTCAGTACTTACTCACCTTGATGTGCCTAAGCATCATCCATTTCAACAAATTTGGCTGTTATGTGATTTTTATCGTGGTGAGCTATTACAAATTTTATAATGGAATGAGATAACAACAATGAAATTTAAACGTTCAGGGACGCAAACACTTCTATCGAGTGTTTTTCCAAGTTTAGCATTAGCAGGTGTAGTTGCTGTATCGCTCACGGCGTGTACTAACCCAAGTACACCAGCGGGTGAAGAGGGTTACGTATTTGAAAAGCCGCGGGTGTTTGGCGAAGGCGGTTATCAAGGCACTATGATTGGCCCAGCTAACTACGGCATGTCACTTTGGCGCAATCAGGTGATTAATATTGATATGCGCCCGAATACGTATACTGAAGCATTTAAAATCTTAGCTAACGATGACTTAAACATTAGTTTTGATTTTCATGCGGTCATTTCAATAGAAAGCGGCTCTGTCAGAGCGGTGGTTGAGCAATACGGTGGTGAAGATTGGTATCCGCGATTTGTCCGTGAAACATTTAGAACTTATGTGCGTGATATAGTGCAGCAATACGATAGCGGCGTGTTAAAAACCAATCGCGAGAAAATAGCTGCAGAAGTAACAGCCCGGTTAAAAGCGTATTTAGAACCAACGCCATTTAAGCTCGCCAATGTCGTAGTGGGAAATATTAACTATCCGGCTATTGTTGCTAATGCTGTTGAGAAAAAGTTGGCTGCACAACAATTACTGTCTGAAAAAGAAACGCAAAAAGAAATTGCACGAAAAGATGCTGAGATCCGTGTAGAAGAAGCGAAAGGTATTGCACAGGCGCAAAAAATAATTAATGCCACTTTGACGCCAAATTATCTACAACATGAAGCTATTAATGCGCAGTTAAAGATGGCTGAGTCACCTAACCATACAACAGTTTATATTCCTGTTGGTAACAATGGTGTACCACTGGTGAAAGGCACAAACTAAGGGTTTAAACAGCCAGTGCTGGCACTGGCTGTTAGTTTGCTTAGTTAAATTTAAACATACTGCCAAAGCTTTCTAAACTTGATTTGTTCGTTTTGGCAATACACCCTGAATCATCAAGCGACTTTTTAGTCGTCTCATCAGCAAGGCCAGTCACTTTCAGCTTTTTTTCTTGCTGATATTCAGTGAGAGCAATCACCGTTGCTTGATCGTACTCTACGTCTTCTATTTCATATTCTTCGTAGTGAGGCTGCCTTTTCAAATAACCCAAACAAACCAAGTTCAGTCGTGACATCGCTAAGTCTGTTTTTTCGTAGTAAGGCATTCTGTGAGTTGGAACACTAACCGATGCAACTGGCGCTTTAGCAGGAGCTGCAGCTGCGGTTACTTTTAGTGGTGCAGGGGCTGTATGGCCAGCTGCAATGGTGTTATCACTATTATAGCGATAATAAGTTGTTGGCACTTTTGATTCTAAAAACTCAACAGCTTTTACGATCACTTCGCGCAATGCTTTTTCTTTTGGCGTGTTTGACCAGCTACTTAGATTACCACCAACGAGTGCACCACCAAAATTGGTGGCAGCTGATGTAAAGTCAAAATCTTTACTGCCGCCCTCAACACTGGTAGCGGCTAAAATGCGTGAAGTACGCGTATCGATTAAGCGTAAATCTATCGCCATGTGCGAACTTGAAAAACCAGCCGATACCGAGCTAAATACATCACCGATAAAGCCACCACTGCCGACACGAGTGCCTGAGTTGTCATCATCAAATTCTGTGACTGCGGCAACCACAACAATTTCGGCTCCCTCTATTTCACCATACGCAGCTCCTGATGCTGCACTCACGCGGCCTGATACAGCAAGGTCTTGTTCTGATAATACGGCATCAAGTGCTTGTCGCTCTAAAACAATAAAGCGATTTGTACTGACTAATGCGGTTGTGAGTTGATCGGCCATACCTTCACCAATTTCTTTACGCCACCAACGTGAATCGTTTGATTTATCAGTAAAGCGGGCAACAGCGATCCGAGCTTTTGGACCATTGTATTGCTGTTGTGCAACTTCGTTTATATCTGGGCTATTGGTATTGCTGGTGGTTGTCGAAGTACTCTGGCATGCAGTAAGTGCCGCAGCAAGTAACGTAATCGAAATTGCTTTGTGTGTTTTGGTGAGCATATGACTTTCCTTAACTTATATCTCATGCAGTAAATAACGCCGCACTATGGGCTTTGTTGTTATTGACGTTTGTATGGATAAGCTATAAAAATCAGTGTTTTATTAATAGCACTCAGGCGAAAAGTTTATTCACTTACACGAAATTCGGCATGTTTTTGATGTTTTTCTCGATACTGTTTTGGTGATAAGCCTGCATAGCTCTTAAAGCTTCGGGCAAAATAGCTTTGCGAGCTAAAACCCGCTTGATCCGCGATTTGACCAATTGCTAATTCGCTATCGATTAGCTGCTTTTTTGCAAATTCTAAGCGAGTATTACGCAAATAATCAGAAGGCGTTTGTGAGTACAAGGCTTTCATTTTTAGTTGCAGCGCACGGGGACTTAAACATAACACAGAGGCTAGCTGCTCAACCGAGAAGCTTTCATCTTGGTAGTGTGCTTGTACTGTCTGCTTAAGCTTTTCAGTGAAGGAATAATCTTTATTTTGTACTGTTACAGCGGCTGTATCACTATTCAGAGGAGCTGCCAGTTGTGCTGTTAGGTGCTGGTTTAAAATATGTCTTAGATTAAGCAGGCCTTTTACTCTGCTTACTAGTAGAGTAGGTTCAAAAGGTTTACTCAAAAAATCATCAGCTAATAAATCAAGCCCTTTTAAGCGGCTGTGGGTATCTGCTTTAGCAGAAAGTAATAATACTGGGATATGACTGGTGGCTGGGTTTGAACGCAGTGCTGCTAATAATTGATAACCATCCATATTTGGCATCATCACATCACTAATAATGAGTTCAGGCAGGTCTGTTTGGCATAAATCAAGCGCTTGCTGACCATCAGTTGCACAGATACAGTTAAACTCGTTATTAAATAAAGAAAGGAGCAGCTCTGCCATTTCCTCATTATCCTCAACAATCAGCAATGTCTGTTGTGAGGTAAGAACTTGCGTAGCACTATTAATGTGATTATCAGCACTTTCAACCATAGGCAATGATACAGTGAAGCAGCTACCTTCAGCGATTTTACTGCTTACACTGATAGAACCACCGTATTGTTCAACGAGTTGTTTTACTAAGCTCAGGCCAATACCACTACCTGGTTCAGATGATGCTACGCGAGTAAAGCGCTGAAAAACCGACTGCTGATGCTCACTGGCAATACCCACACCGGTATCCGTAATTTTAAACTGTAACGCTTGTTGCACTTCACTAAGGTGAATAGCGACTGTGCCACCTGCAGGGGTGTACTTAAGTGCATTGCTTATCAGGTTACTAAAAATCGAGTGAGCATGTTCAGGAGCAAGGTTAATCTTAAGTGCTTTAGTGGTGGTGTCAGTAAAGTTAAATTGCAGCTTTTTTTGCTCATACAGAGGCCTGAAATCCGCCACTAAATCTGTTAAAAATGGCGTAATAGCATAAGGGCTGACAGTGTAAATTGCCGTGCTTGGGCGTTGACTCAATTGTAAAAGTTGATTGATGAGCTCAAGTAAGCGCTGGCAGTTACGTTTGATGCTCGCTAGTTGCGATTGAGCTTGAGAGTCTGCATTGCTTCGCTGTAACTGACTGATCGGAGCGAGTATTAAGCTAAGTGGTGTTTTGAGTTCATGACTAATGTTATCTAAAAATTGATCTTTTAATTTGTTTAACTCAATTTCGGTTTGCTTCTCTTGCTCTGCTAGTTTGCGCTTGTACAAGGCATTTAACACAAGCCAAATCAGTGCTAAAGCAAACGTAAAGTAAATGCCGTAGGCTAATTTAGTTTGCCACCAAGGAGGCACAACAGTAAGCGCTAATAGCTGTGTACTGTCACTCCATTGGCCATATTGATCTTTTGCTTTTAGCAATAACTGGTAGTGACCAGCAGGCAATTGCGGATAGTTAATTTGCCTAAGGGATGCATCGGTATATAAAAATTGCTCATCAAAGCCAGCTAGCTTGTAGCCATATTGGTAATGTTTTGGAGTCGCGCCATTTTTTAATGCACTAAATTTAAAGCCGATAACCCCCGCTGATTTTGCAAACGAGAATGTCTGAGTTGCACTAGCAAGCGTATTGGTTTGCTTATCAAAATGATTACTTTTAATTGCTCGGTTATTAAGTAATAACTCAGTTAACACTGGAGTCGGGGGAGTGTGCGATAAGGTTAGTTGCTCTGGGTAAAAATGATTATAGCCATTAATACCCCCAAAAAATAACTCGCCATCGTCTGCTTGAAAGCTCGCACCTAATATAAATGACTGGTGTTGAATACCATCTTCAGGCAAAAACTGCTGCATTTGCTGTGTGCTGGGGTTATAGCGAGTGAGTCCGTCATTGGTCGCAAGCCAAAGCATGCCCTGTTTATCGGCAAGAATGTCGAAAATGTTGTCATTAGCTAAACCTTGCTGTTCAGTAATGTGTTTCACTGTGAGGGTACGCTTGTTGACTTGATTCAAGCCTTGCATGGTGCCAACCCAAATGCTGTCTTCACTGAGTAATAAAGAGGTAACCATATTGTGGCTAAGCCCTGTCTCGCCGGAATCTTGCTCATCTAATAAACTAAATTGCTCTGTTGAGATATCGAGTTTATTGAGTCCTGCTCGGGTACCAATCCATAGTGCGTGCTCTTCATTATCATAAGCCAAAGTAAATACGGTGTTGTTGGCAAGGCTATTTTGCGCATCATTGTGCTTATAGTGAGTCACCTTGGCAGAGGTTGGTTCAAAGCGGGTTAAGCCTTGGTTACTACCTAGCCAAAGTGCACCTGTTTTGTCGCTGGTAATTGCGTAAACACGATCACTGGCTAGCTGGTGGCTTTGCATGGTGAAAGTTGTAAACTCATCAAGGCTGTCTTGATACTTAATTAAACCGCCACCGTAAGTACCAACCCATAATTGCTGGTTAGCATCTTCGTGTAGGGCAAATATATTGTTATTAGGTAGGGCGTTTTTAAAGTGCTGATAACCAGACGTTGTTTTGCGGTTGAGTCCATCACGGGTTCCAACCCATACCTCACCATTGGCTCTTTTAACTATTGAACGAACAAAGTTATGACTTAACGAATTTGCTTGAGAGGTTTTTAATTGATGAGAGAACTGTTGCTGCTTAGGATCATAGCGGTGCACACCATAGCCATCAGTACCTAGCCAAATAATGCCTTGAGAGTCTTGAAAAAGAGAAAGCAGGTAGTCGCTGCTTAAGCCGTTGGGGTTTTGCTTGTCATGGCGATATTGAGTGAATTGCTCTTGTAAGTCAGCACCCGCAGGTAAAAGGTATAGACCTTGCCCGTAGCTTGTAAGCCAAAGGTTTTGCTGTTGGTCAATCAGGCTGTCTGTTACCCAGACTCCATTAAACTGTTCGATTTTTTCACTACTTTGCGTAGCTAAATTTAATATATAAAGACCTTTTTTAGCGCCAATAAACAGCTTTTCGTCATTAAGTAACTTGAGATGCCAGAGCGGCACGGAGATCTGAGCATGCTGAGTAAATTGCTCAGTAATTGGGTCAAATGAAATAAGCCCTTTATCTGTGGCAAGCCAAATTAGTTCATCGGTAATAACAATGTCTCGAACCAGTGGCTGCGCTGACTTATAGTGAAAGTGTGTAAAGCTATTATTTGATACATCAAAACGGGTTAACTTACCGTGTTCGTGGCCTAGCCACAGAACATCATCTTTAGCTAACGCCATAGACCAAATTTTATCTTCACTTAGGCTTTCATTATGGTGTGTAGAAAACACCTCAAACAGACCGGTTTTAGGGTTGAGTCTATTAAGCCCTTTGCTTGCAGTCGAAAACCATAGCTGGTTTTTACTGTCTTTGACACAACCGGTGATCCAGTTCCCTGAAATGCTTTTATCATTGCTGTTAGCTTTAAAACGCTTAAATTCATAACCATCAAAGCGATTTAAGCCACCTTGTGTGGCAAACCATAAAAAGCCTTGCTGGTCGGTGATGCTGCAAGTGATTGAATTTTGGCTGAGGCCTTGCTGACTATTAAAAGTGCCTAGGTGTAAAGAACGTGCACTAGCCTGATTAGCTATCAACAAAATGAGGCATAACAATACAATATTAAAAGGGGATTTTAATAGCAGCACACTGATCCATGTTGTTTTATGTTCCTGTAATGGGTTTATAATAAACTGCTTTTTAATCAATGTTAATATTGATTTTTAAACGAACTGATGAGATTTTAACTAATGGGTATCTTTTACTCTTGTGTTAATGAATTGCGTAAGTATAATAGGCATCCACTTTGCAGGGGCGTAGTTCCAATTGGTAGAACAGCGGTCTCCAAAACCGACGGTTGGGAGTTCGAATCTCTCCGCCCCTGCCACTTTTTACACAATGTGTGCTAAGTCTGAAATTAAAAATCGGTTTAAACAAGTCAGTTTTTAAGTTTAGATTTTAATGGATTAACCCTGCCAGAGCGCAGGGTTGTTGTGTCTGTAGTTAAGGTAAAAATATTATGAGCACGAATGTAGAAACACCATCAAGTGCGATGGATTCAGTAAAGTGGATTGTAGCAATTGCGCTACTAGCAGGCGCAGTCGTTGGTAACCACATGTATGCAGACCAATCTGTATTATTACGTGCTATTGGTGTAGTGGTTGCTGTTGCAGCTGGTTTAGGCATTGCCTCACTAACTGAAAAAGGTCGTACTTTTCTTGCGTTTGCAAAAGAAGCACGTATCGAAGTACGTAAAGTTGTGTGGCCAACTCGCCAAGAAACAACACATACGACATTAATTGTAATGGTTGCAACTGTGATTATGGCGCTTATCCTTTGGGGATTAGATGGCATTTTATTCCGCGCAGTAGGCTTTTTAACTGGATTGGAGATCTAATCCCATGTCGGATGAGAAGAACGAAAAGAAACTACGTTGGTACGTAGTACAAGCTTTCTCTGGTTACGAGAAGCGTGTAGCACAAACTATTCTTGAGCACATCAAGATCGAAGGTTTGGAAGATAGTTTTGGTGAAGTATTAGTACCAACTGAAGAAGTTGTTGAGATGCGCGCTGGCCAAAAGCGTAAATCTGAGCGTAAATTCTTCCCAGGTTACGTACTAGTTCAAATGGACATGAACGATGCAAGCTGGCACTTAGTGAACAGCACTGCACGTGTTATGGGCTTCATTGGTGGTACGTCTGATCGTCCAGCACCAATTAGCCAAAAAGAAGCTGATCGCATCTTAAACCGTCTTCAAGAGAACTCTGAAGCACCTAAGCCAGCTACATTATTCGAGCCAGGCGAAGTTGTTCGTGTTATCGATGGTCCATTTGCTGACTTCAGCGGTGTTGTTGAAGAAGTTGATTACGAGAAGAGCCGCGTGAAAGTGTCTGTTCTTATCTTCGGTCGTTCGACACCTGTTGACCTTGAATTTGGTCAAGTTGAGCAAGACAAGTAAGTAAAAAATTAAAGCTGCCAAAATCGTTTAATATTTTGGCAATACGCTTGAAAAAGGCCGCTGATTAACTTATAATCAGCGGCCTTTTTGTGTTAGGGCAAGTTACAACTTGTTTTATCACTAAAAAGTGAGAACCAATTTTTAAACTGGGAAGCCGTTAGAGTACGCGTCCTCGCGCGCACAAGGCTATGACCCACCAAATGAGGTATTTATTATGGCTAAAAAAGTTGAAGCTATTATCAAGCTACAAGTTGCCGCTGGTATGGCTAACCCTAGTCCTCCAGTAGGTCCAGCACTAGGTCAACACGGTGTAAACATCATGGAATTCTGTAAAGCGTTCAACGCACGTACAGAATCTATCGAAAAAGGCGCTCCAGTTCCTGTAGTGATCTCTGTTTACGGTGACCGTTCTTTCACGTTCGACATGAAAACTCCACCGGCTGCTTACTTACTTAAGAAAGCTGCAGGCATCAAATCAGGTTCTGGCCGTCCTAACACTGAAAAAGTGGGTACAGTAACTCGTGCTCAACTTGAAGAAATCGTTGAGACAAAACGACCTGACCTTACAGCGGCTGATATGGACGCTGCAGTTCGCACTATCGCAGGTTCTGCGCGTGCGATGGGCTTGAACGTAGAGGACTAAGATAATGGCAAAATTAACTAAACGTATGCGTACTATCCGCGAAAAAGTGGATGTAACTAAAGATTACGAAATCAACGAAGCAGTTGCTCTTTTAAAAGAGTTAGCGACAGCTAAATTCGTAGAAAGTGTTGACGTTGCTGTTAACCTTGGTATCGATGCTCGTAAATCTGACCAAAACGTTCGTGGTGCAACTGTACTACCTAACGGTACTGGTCGTGAAGTTCGTGTTGCTGTATTCACACAAGGCGCTAACGCAGATGCTGCGAAAGAAGCTGGTGCTGAATTAGTGGGCATGGAAGATCTTGCTGAACAAGTTAAGAAAGGCGAGATGAACTTTGACGTTGTTGTTGCATCTCCAGACGCTATGCGTGTTGTTGGTCAACTAGGTCAAATCTTAGGTCCACGTGGTCTAATGCCAAACCCTAAAACTGGTACTGTAACTCCTAACGTTGCAGAAGCAGTTAAAAACGCGAAAGCAGGTCAAGTTCGTTACCGTAACGACAAGAACGGTATCATCCATACTACTATCGGTAAGGTTGATTTCACTGCTGAGCAACTTCAACAAAACCTTGAAGCTCTTATTGTTGCGCTTAAGAAGGCTAAACCTTCTCAAGCAAAAGGTACTTACGTGAAGAAAGTAACTATCTCTACAACAATGGGCGCAGGTGTTGCTGTTGACCAAAACTCTCTAAGCACAGTTGTTGCTTAATTAAGAGTTTACATGGCGCGAAATTTGAACTATAATTTTGCGCCATTTTGTTGAGAAAGTTAATTTCGAAACAAGTAAAGAATTCGGGTTGAAGTCCATAATTTCGTAATGCCTTCGGGTAAAAACGATAAATTGGACTTCCGTCCAAGACCGTAGGCGGCTTCGGCCTTAATATTTTACCTACGTAGACGGTGTGAATCCCCAGATAGATTTTTCCTAATCTTCTGGCTCTCGCCGTAAAAAGCATCTCCATCTTTGATGGGGAAGAGTAGAACAGGGAAGCCAATTTCGGCAACCCATTAAACCAGGAGTAACACCCATGGCTTTAAATCTTCAAGGCAAAAAAGCAATTGTTGCTGAAGTCAACGAAGCAGCCACTGGTGCTCTTTCTGCAGTTGTTGCAGATTCTCGTGGTGTAACAGTTGGTGCTATCACTGCCCTTCGTAAAGAAGCTCGTGAAGCTGGTGTATGGATGAAAGTTGTTCGTAACACTTTAGCTAAACGTGCTGTTGAAGGTACAGATTTTGAGTGCCTTTCTGACTCACTTGTAGGTCCAAGCTTAATCGCTTTCTCTTCAGAGCACCCAGGTGCTGCTGCGCGTATCTTCAAAGATTTCGCGAAGAAGAACGAGAAATTCGAAGTTAAGACGGCTGCATTTGAAGGTAACGTAGTAGACGCAGCTATGCTAGCAACTCTACCTACTTACGACGAAGCTGTTGCACGCTTAATGAGCGCTATGAAAGAAGCGTCTGCAGGTAAATTGTGTAAAACAATTGAAGCAGTACGTGTACAGAAAGAAGAGCAAGCTGCTTAATTTTAAGCTGTTTTTTTGTTCACTTTCGGTGTAATATTTTTTTTGGGCTATATTTAGTCCGTAATAATTAGGAAATTTGTAATGTCTGTAACTAAAGACCAAATCCTTGATGCTATTGCTGAAATGTCAGTAATGGACGTTGTTGCTCTAGTTGAAGCAATGGAAGAAAAATTCGGCGTAACTGCAGCTGCTGCTGTTGTTGCTGGTCCTGCTGCTGAAGCAGCTGAAGAAAAGACTGAGTTCGACGTAATCCTTACTGGCGCTGGTGCTAACAAGGTTGCAGCTATCAAAGCTGTACGTGGTGCTACTGGTCTTGGCCTTAAAGAAGCTAAAGCACTTGTTGAAGCTGCTCCTGCACCTATCAAAGAAGGTGTATCTAAAGAAGAAGCTGAAGCACTTGCAAAAGACCTTACTGAAGCTGGTGCTGAAGTTGAGGTTAAGTAATCTAGCTTACGCTAGGTTCGCTGCCTGAGTAATCAGGCAAGGGCTGGTGATTATTTAATCACCGGCCTTTTTGCGCTATAGAGCGATGCAATCCTGTAACGCAAATAAAATCTAATTTTCTCTTTACTTTCAAGTTGTTACCTAGTTTGGTGTTGAAAGTGTCAGAGCAAAATAGAACAACAATTTAATGTTGTACATCTTGGCTTAGATGCCAGTTAAGTCTGTTCTTACAAGAACAGGTCGGGTCAAAGATCAGCAAGCTGAGGAACCCCATGGCTTACTCTTATTCTGAAAAGAAACGTATCCGTAAGGATTTTGGTAAACGTCCACAAGTTTTGGATATACCTTTCTTACTGTCGACGCAGTTAGAATCGTTTAAAAAATTCTTAGTCCCTGACGCTGATGGCGATCACGGTTTGGAAGCTGCTTTCCGTTCTGTGTTTCCTATCAAAAGCTACTCGGGAAATTCTGAGCTTCAATACGTAAGTTATCGTATTGGTGAGCCAGTATTCGATGTAAAAGAATGTCAAATTCGCGGTGTGACTTATTCTGCTCCACTTCGCGTAAAATTGCGTCTTGTGGTGATGGACAAAGAAGCACCAGGCACAGTTAAAGACATTAAAGAGCAAGAAGTTTACATGGGCGAAATTCCGCTCATGACTGATACCGGTACCTTTGTTATCAATGGTACAGAGCGTGTTATCGTTTCTCAGCTACACCGTAGCCCTGGTGTATTCTTTGATAACGACCGCGGTAAAACTCACTCGTCAGGTAAAGTACTTTATAACGCGCGTGTAATTCCTTACCGTGGTTCATGGTTAGACTTCGAGTTTGATGCAAAAGATAACCTTTATGTACGTATTGACCGTCGTCGTAAATTACCGGCGTCAATCATCTTACGTGCACTTGAGTACTCAACGGATGAAATCCTAGAGATATTCTTCGATACAACTGCGTTTGAAGTTGCTGACGGTAAAGTTCTTATGGAACTTGTTCCTTCACGCTTACGTGGTGAAACTGCCGCTTTTGATATCAAAGGCGAAGACGGTGAAGTCCTTGTTGAAGCGGGTCGTCGTATTACTGCGCGTCACATCAAGAACATCGAGAAAAAAGGTATTAACCAATTAGAAGTACCGCATGAGTACATCATTGGTCGTGTTGTAGCTAGAAACTATGTTGATGAGTCAACTGGTGAGATCATCGCAAACGCGAATGACGAGCTATCACTTGAGCTAATGGCTGAATTGGTTAAAGCAGGTCACACTAAGATTGATACACTATATATCAACGAAGTGGACAGCGGCGCCTACATGTCAGATACATTACGTATCGACACAACAAGCAACCGTTTAGAAGCATTAGTAGAAATTTATCGCATGATGCGCCCAGGCGAGCCACCGACGAAAGACGCGGCTGAAGCCTTATTTGATAACTTGTTCTTCTCTGACGAGCGTTACGATTTATCAACAGTTGGTCGTATGAAGTTCAATAGCCGTGTAGGTTATGACTCAGATACTGGCCCTGGCACATTATCGAAAGAAGACATCGTAGCTGTTATGAAAGTGCTTATCGCTATTCGTAACGGTGTTGGCGATGTTGATGATATCGACCACTTAGGCAACCGTCGTATCCGTAGTGTTGGCGAAATGGCTGAGAACCAATTCCGCGTTGGTCTAGTACGTGTTGAGCGTGCTGTACGTGAGCGTTTAAGCTTAGGTGACCTTGACGCTGTAATGCCACAAGATCTTATTAATGCTAAGCCTATTTCGGCTGCGGTTAAAGAGTTCTTTGGTTCATCTCAGTTATCACAGTTCATGGACCAAAATAACCCGCTTTCAGAAGTAACGCACAAGCGTCGTATTTCTGCATTAGGCCCGGGTGGTTTAACACGTGAACGCGCTGGCTTCGAGGTTCGAGACGTTCACGTAACTCACTATGGTCGTGTATGTCCAATCGAAACGCCTGAGGGTCCAAACATCGGTCTAATTAACTCATTGTCTACGTACGCACGTACGAATGACTATGGTTTCTTAGAAACACCTTACCGTAAAGTGGTAAACGGTGTAGTTACTGATGAAGTAGATTACTTATCAGCCATTGAAGAAGGTCAGTTTGTTATCGCTCAGGCGAACTCAAACTTGAACGAAAACAATGAGTTTGTTGATGAACTAATTCCATGTCGTCACAAAGGTGAATCAACCTTTATGGGCAAAATGGATCAGCAATATATGGACGTATCACCACAACAGGTGATCTCTGTAGCGGCAGCACTTATCCCGTTCCTAGAACACGATGATGCTAACCGTGCATTGATGGGTTCAAACATGCAACGTCAAGCTGTACCAACACTTATCGCGGACAAACCGCTGGTAGGTACAGGTATCGAGCTTACACTAGCGAAAGATTCTGGTGTAACTATCGTTGCTAAGCGTGGTGGTGAAGTAATGTATGCGGATGCAAGCCGCATCGTTGTAAATGTACATGAAGATGAGCGTATTCCAGGTGAAGCGGGCATCGATATTTACAACCTTACTAAATACACTCGCTCAAACCAAAATACATGTATTAACCAAAAACCAACTTGTATGGTTGGTGAGCCGGTAACACGTGGTGACGTATTAGCAGATGGTCCTTCGACTGACTTAGGTGACTTAGCACTTGGTCAAAACCTTCGCGTGGCATTCATGCCATGGAACGGTTATAACTTCGAGGATTCAATCCTACTATCTGAGCGTGTAGTTCAAGAAGATCGTCTAACGACTATCCACATTCAAGAACTACAATGTATCGCACGTGATACTAAATTAGGTCCTGAAGAGATCACAGCAGATATCCCTAACGTAGGTGAGTCTGCACTAGGCAAGCTTGATGAATCAGGCGTTGTTTATATCGGTGCTGAAGTTAAAGGCGGCGATATCCTAGTAGGTAAAGTGACTCCGAAAGGCGAAACGCAATTAACACCAGAAGAAAAGCTACTACGTGCTATCTTCGGTGAGAAAGCGTCAGACGTTAAAGACAGCTCTTTACGCGTACCAAACTCTGTAACTGGTACCGTAATCGACGTACAAGTTTTCACCCGTGACGGTGTTGAAAAAGATAAGCGTGCGTTAGAAGTTGAAGACATGCAGCTTCGCGAAGCGAAGAAAGACTTCAACGAAGAGTTCCGTATCTTAGAAGCCGGTGTATTAGACCGTGCTCGTAAGCTACTTGTTGACGCAGGTCTGAACGCAGATTCAATTGCATCACTAAATGCTGAAAAGCTGCTTACTCAAAGCCTTGCTGAAGAAGACAAGCAAGCTGAACTTGAGCAACTAGCTGCCCAGTACGATGAGCTTAAAGCTGAATACGATAAGAAGTTTGAAAACAAACGTCGTAAGATCACTCAAGGTGATGACCTAGCACCAGGCGTACTTAAGATTGTTAAAGTATACCTAGCTGTTAAACGTCGTATCCAACCGGGTGATAAGATGGCGGGTCGTCACGGTAACAAAGGTGTTATCTCGACTATCGTACCAGTAGAAGATATGCCATACGATGACAAAGGTCGTACGGTAGACATCGTTCTGAACCCGCTAGGTGTACCATCACGTATGAACATCGGTCAGATCCTAGAAACACACATGGGTCTTGCTGCACGTGGTGTGGGTGAGCGCTTAGAAGAAATGATGAAAGAGCAGCGTGAACTGCACGAAATCCGTAGCTTCGTTAAGAAAGTTTACGAATTAGGTGATTGTCGTCAGAAAGTTGATATCGACTCGTTCTCTGATGATGAAGTTCGTCGCTTAGCTGATAACTTGAAAGGTGGTTTACCGATCGCAACTCCAGCCTTTGATGGTGCTCGTGAAAGCGAAATCAAAGACTTACTAGAGCTTGGTGGTTATCCAAGAAGCGGTCAAGTTACACTTTATGATGGCCGTACTGGCGATCAGTTCGAACGTCAAGTAACTGTTGGTTACATGTACATGCTGAAACTTAACCACTTGGTTGATGACAAGATGCACGCACGTTCAACTGGTTCTTACAGCCTTGTTACTCAGCAGCCGCTGGGTGGTAAAGCTCAGTTCGGTGGCCAGCGTTTCGGTGAGATGGAGGTGTGGGCACTAGAAGCTTACGGTGCTGCATATACTCTACAAGAAATGCTAACAGTGAAATCGGATGACGTGAACGGTCGTACTAAGATGTATAAGAACATCGTAGATGGTAACCATAAGATGGAACCAGGTATGCCAGAATCGTTCAACGTATTGTTGAAAGAAATCCGCTCACTGGGTATCAACATCGAGCTGGAAGAAAATTAAGCCATTTAGGTGCGGCGTAAGCCGCACCTGTTAGGCCGAATAGAATGTAGGGGCGATTGGTTCGCCCTCAAGATTAACCTCCGACAGGAGAGCTAAGGTGAAAGACTTACTTAAGTTTCTGAAGCAACAAAATAAGACCGAAGAATTCGATGCAATTCGCATTGGTCTTGCTTCGCCAGATATGGTTCGTTCATGGTCATACGGTGAAGTAAAGAAACCTGAGACAATCAACTACCGTACTTTCAAGCCTGAGCGCGACGGCTTATTCTGTGCCCGTATTTTCGGCCCAGTGAAAGATTATGAGTGTTTATGTGGTAAATATAAGCGCCTTAAGCACCGTGGTGTTATTTGTGAAAAGTGTGGCGTTGAAGTAACGCTTACTAAAGTGCGTCGTGACCGTATGGGTCACATTGAGCTTGCGAGCCCAGTTGCGCACATTTGGTTCTTAAAATCATTACCGTCACGTATCGGCTTAATGCTAGACATGACACTTCGTGACATCGAGCGCGTACTTTACTTCGAATCATTCGTAGTAACTGAGCCGGGTATGACAACGCTTGAGCGTGGTCAGCTTTTAGGTGAAGAAGAGTACCTAGATGCACTTGAAGAGCACGGTGATGAGTTTGAAGCGAAGATGGGTGCAGAAGCAGTATTAGACTTGCTTCGTGAACTTGATCTTGGCCAATTAATTGCTGAAATGCGTGAAGAGTTACCAACAATTAACTCTGAAACTAAGCGTAAGAAGATCACTAAACGTCTTAAATTAATGGAATCTTTCCACCAATCAGGTAACAACCCTGAGTGGATGATCATGACAGTACTTCCAGTACTTCCGCCTGATCTACGTCCATTAGTACCACTAGACGGTGGTCGTTTTGCGACTTCTGATCTGAATGACCTTTACCGTCGTGTTATTAACCGTAATAACCGTCTTAAGCGTCTATTAGATCTAGCGGCACCAGACATTATCGTACGCAACGAAAAACGTATGTTACAAGAAGCGGTAGATGCGCTACTTGATAACGGTCGTCGCGGTCGTGCGATTACAGGTTCTAACAAACGTCCTCTTAAATCGCTTGCTGATATGATCAAAGGTAAGCAAGGTCGTTTCCGTCAGAACTTACTTGGTAAACGTGTAGATTACTCTGGCCGTTCTGTAATCACAGTAGGTCCTACGCTTAAACTACACCAGTGTGGTCTTCCTAAGAAGATGGCACTTGAGCTATTCAAACCATTTATCTACGGCAAACTAGAGCGTCGCGGCATGGCTACGACTATCAAAGCTGCTAAGAAGATGGTTGAGCGTGAAGTGGCAGAAGTATGGGATGTATTAGACGAAGTAATTCGTGAACATCCAGTATTACTTAACCGTGCACCAACACTTCACCGTTTGGGTATCCAAGCGTTCGAACCTGTGCTTATCGAAGGTAAAGCGATCCATTTACACCCATTAGTTTGTGCGGCGTACAACGCTGACTTCGATGGTGACCAAATGGCGGTACACGTACCGTTAACGCTTGAAGCACAGTTAGAAGCACGTGCTCTAATGATGTCTACAAACAACATCCTATCTCCAGCGAATGGTGAGCCAATCATCGTTCCTTCACAGGACGTTGTATTAGGTCTTTACTACATGACTCGTGATCGCATCAATGCGAAAGGCGAAGGTACTGTATTTAAAGATCCTAAAGAAGCTGAAAAAGCATACCGCAGTGGTAATGCTGAGCTACATGCGCGCGTAAAAGTACGTATTAGCGAAACAGTTAACAATGAAGAAGGTGAAGCAGTTGAGCAAGTATCTATTGTTGAAACAACAGTAGGTCGTGCAATTCTTTCACTTATCCTACCTAAAGGCATGCCGTTTGAGTTAATCAACCAAGCCCTAGGTAAGAAACAAATTTCTGGCTTATTAAACGAGTGTTACCGTCGTCTAGGTCTTAAAGATACAGTTATCTTTGCTGACCAAGTAATGTACACAGGTTTCCACTACGCGATGAAGTCAGGTGTTTCAATCGGTATCGATGACTTAGTTATCCCACCGGTTAAAGCAGAAATCATTGAATCAGCGGAAGCTGAAGTAACTGAAATCAACCAACAATTCCAATCAGGTCTTGTAACGGCTGGTGAAAAGTACAACAAAGTTATCGATATCTGGTCACGTGTAAATGAAAACTTATCACGTGAGATGATGGCGAACTTATCAAAAGACACTGTAATCAACGCTAAAGGCGAAGAAGAAGAGCAATCTTCATTTAACTCAGTGTTTATGATGGCAGACTCAGGTGCACGTGGTAGCGCCGCTCAGATCCGTCAGTTAGCGGGTATGCGTGGTCTAATGGCACGTCCAGATGGTTCAATCATCGAGACACCAATCACGGCGAACTTCCGTGAAGGTCTAAACGTACTACAGTACTTCATCTCAACGCACGGTGCGCGTAAAGGTCTTGCCGATACAGCACTTAAAACAGCAAACTCGGGTTACTTAACGCGTCGTCTAGTAGACGTTGCACAAGACTTAGTAATCAATGAAGACGACTGTGGCACAGAAGATGGCTTAACAATGAAACCGCTTATCGAAGGTGGTGACGTTGTAGAAGCACTTCGTGAACGTGTACTAGGTCGTGTTGTTGCTGAAGATGTATTAATTCCAAATACTAACGAAGTACTTGTTGAGCGTAACGTTATGCTTGACGAAAAACTGTGTGACCTTTTAGAAGAGCACTCAGTGGATGAAGTACGCGTTCGTTCAGTAATCACGTGTGATAATGACTTTGGTGTATGTGCTAAGTGTTACGGTCGTGACCTTGCGCGTGGCCACATCATCAATCCAGGTGAGTCAGTAGGTGTTATCGCGGCACAATCAATCGGTGAGCCGGGTACACAGCTTACGATGCGTACCTTCCACATCGGTGGTGCGGCATCTCGAGCGTCTGCTGAAAACAGTGTACAAGTTAAAACTAACGGTACATTGAAGTTACACAATGCGAAGTACGTATTAAACACAGACGGTAAGATTGTTATCACGTCTCGTTCAACAGAGATCACTATCATCGATAGCTTTGGTCGTGAGAAAGAGCGTTATAAAGTTCCTTACGGTGCGGTGTTAGCAGTACAAGATAATGCAGAAGTTCAAGGTAACGATATCGTTGCTACTTGGGATCCGCATAGTCACCCAATCGTTCTTGAGCACAAGTCAAAAATCTCGTTCAGCGACATTGATGACTCAAATACCGAAGCACAAACAGACGAGTTAACTGGTTTAACACGTGTGGTTGTTAAAGACTTAGGTAAAGCGAATGCGAAAGAACCTAAACTAATCATCGAAAGCGATGAGCGTGGTCTGCAAGAAACACGTCTTCCTTCATTCACAACGATTGAAGTAACAGACGGTGCAACTGCAAACCCAGGTGACGTACTTGCACGTATTCCGCAAGAAGGTTCGAAGACTCGTGATATCACGGGTGGTCTACCTCGCGTAGCTGACTTATTCGAAGCACGTAAGCCGAAAGATCCTGCAATCCTTGCAGAAATCACAGGTACTATCAGCTTCGGTAAAGAAACAAAAGGTAAGAAGCGTCTTGTAATCACTCCAGCTGAGGGTGACGCATACGAAGAGATGATCCCTAAATGGCGTCAACTTAACGTGTTCGAAGGTGAGCAAGTGTCTAAAGGTGAGGTTATCGCCGATGGTCCAGAATCACCACATGACATCTTACGCCTACGTGGTGTAACTCATGTAGCTAACTACATCGTTAACGAAGTGCAAGAGGTTTACCGCTTGCAAGGCGTTAAGATCAATGACAAGCACATTGAGACAATTATTCGTCAGATGCTACGTAAATGTATCATCCTTGACGGCGGTGACACTGAGTTCTTAGCCGGTGAACAAGTTGAAGTGGCACGCGTTAATATCGCGAACCGTGAACTTGAGAAGCAAGGCAAGATCCCAGCGAAGTTTGAAATCCAGTTAATGGGTATCACTAAAGCGTCACTTGCAACAGAATCTTTCATTTCTGCAGCATCGTTCCAGGAGACAACTCGTGTCCTAACTGAAGCCGCTGTAAATGGTAAGAGCGATGAGCTTCGTGGTCTGAAAGAAAACGTAATCGTGGGTCGTCTGATCCCAGCTGGTACAGGCTTTGCGTATCACCAAGACCGTTTAAACCGTCGCAAGCAAGGTGAAATCGTTGAAGAGCAAACAGTAAGCGCTGAAGAGGCAACTCAAGCACTAACTGACGCACTAAACGCAGATATCTCTGGAAACCAATAATCTCAACTTAATCAATAGATTAAGAAATCGTAAGGCAGTTATCTTCTGCCTTACGATGAGTTAAGGTTGACAGGTTAAACTTTGCTCATTAAAATTCCGCCACCCATTTGCCTGCACGTTTTGTAACGAGCATGTAAACAGGGCGGATTTTTTATTTTTTCAGTAGTAATTTTAATTTCAGGAGCTATTTAAATGGCAACTATTAACCAGCTAGTGCGTAAGCCACGTCGTAGCAAAGTTACTAAAAGTAACTCAGCTGCACTTAAAGCTTGTCCGCAAAAGCGTGGTGTATGTACTCGTGTATATACAACTACACCTAAGAAACCAAACTCTGCATTACGTAAAGTAGCGCGTGTTCGTTTAACTAACGGTTTCGAAGTAACATCTTACATTGGTGGTGAAGGCCACAACTTACAAGAGCACAGTGTAATCCTAATCCGTGGTGGTCGTGTTAAAGACTTACCAGGTGTGCGTTTCCACACTGTACGTGGTGCACTTGACTGTGCAGGCGTTAGCGACCGTCGTCAAGCTCGTTCTAAATACGGTGCTAAACGCCCTAAGGGCTAATGGTTCTCCGTTAGTAAGGCCAAGCACTAAATTTTTAAATTAATTGTTTTGGGTATTGACTCTAAAAGAGCAAACCTGAAGATACCGGAGATACAAAATGCCTAGAAGACGCGTAATAGGTCAACGTAAAATTCTTCCAGATCCTAAGTTCGGATCGGAACTTCTTGCTAAATTCGTTAACGTAGTAATGTTAGACGGCAAGAAATCTACTGCTGAAAAAATCGTTTATGGTGCGTTAGACGTGGCTGCTGAGAAATCAGGCAAGTCGCACCTTGAAATCTTTGAAGCTGCACTTGAAAACGTTCGCCCACAGGTAGAGGTTAAATCTCGCCGTGTTGGTGGTTCAACGTACCAAGTACCAGTTGAAGTACGTCCAGTACGTCGCAACGCATTAGGTATGCGTTGGTTAGTAGACGCTGCACGTAAGCGTGGCGAAAAATCTATGGGCTTACGTTTAGCTCAAGAAATCGTTGACGCTGCTGACAACAAAGGCACTGCGGTTAAGAAACGTGAAGACGTTCACCGTATGGCTGAAGCGAATAAAGCATTCGCTCATTACCGTTGGTAATCTGCCCTTAACCTTTAAGAGGATCATATGGCACGTACAACTCCACTTGAGCGCTATCGCAATATCGGTATTTGCGCTCACGTAGATGCAGGTAAAACCACCACAACAGAACGTGTTCTGTTCTACACAGGTCTTTCTCATAAGATCGGTGAAGTACATGATGGTGCTGCAACTATGGATTGGATGGAGCAGGAACAAGAGCGTGGTATCACAATCACTTCTGCTGCAACAACGTGTTTCTGGAAAGGGATGGACGCTCAATTTGACGACCACCGCATCAATATCATTGATACGCCAGGACACGTAGATTTCACTATCGAAGTAGAGCGTTCTTTACGCGTACTAGATGGTGCGGTAGTTGTTCTTTGTGCTTCATCTGGTGTACAGCCGCAAACTGAGACAGTTTGGCGTCAAGCGAACAAATACGAAGTTCCTCGCATGATCTTCGTAAACAAAATGGATCGCACTGGCGCTGACTTCTTAACAGTTGTGGACCAGGTGAAATCTCGTCTTGGAGCAACGCCTGTTCCAATTCAGCTACCAATTGGTGCTGAAGACGACTTTAAAGGTGTTATTGACCTTATTAAGATGAAAGCCATTAACTGGAATGCCGAAGATCAAGGCATGACTTTCACTTATGAGGACATTCCGGCAGAGCTTCTGGAGCTTGCAGAAGAATGGCGTTCTCACATGGTTGAGAGCGCTGCTGAAGCATCAGAAGAACTAATGGACAAATATCTAGAAGGTGAAGACCTGACCGAAGCTGAAATTAAAGCAGCTTTACGTCAGCGCACATTAGCAAACGAAATTGTTCCAATGACGTGTGGTAGTGCATTTAAGAATAAGGGTGTTCAAGCTGTGCTTGATGCTGTTATCGAATATATGCCTGCGCCAACACAAGTGAAACAAATCCAAGGTATCGTTGAAGATGGTACTGAGGAAGAACGTCCTGCTGATGACAACGCACCGTTTGCCGCACTTGCTTTTAAGATTGCGACAGATCCGTTCGTTGGCACCTTGACCTTCTTCCGTGTTTACTCTGGTACTGTTAAACAGGGTGATGCGGTATACAATCCAGTTAAAAGTAAGCGTGAGCGACTTGGTCGTATCGTTCAGATGCATTCAAACTCACGTGAAGAGATCAAAGTAGTCTACGCAGGCGACATCGCAGCGGCTATTGGTCTTAAAGACGTAACAACAGGTGAGACACTGTGTGATCCGAACTCAATTATTACGCTTGAGCGTATGGAGTTCCCAGAGCCAGTTATCTCTGTTGCGGTTGAGCCTCGCACAGTAGCTGACCAAGATAAGATGGGAATCGCGTTAGGTAAACTAGCGGCAGAAGATCCATCTTTCAGAGTACAAACTGACGAAGAATCAGGCCAGACTATTATTTCTGGCATGGGTGAACTTCACCTTGATATCATTGTCGACCGTATGAAACGTGAATTCAGTGTTGAATGTAACGTTGGTAAGCCGCAGGTAGCATACCGTGAAGCTATCCGTTCAGCTGTTGAAGTTGAAGGGAAGTTCGTACGTCAATCAGGTGGTCGTGGTCAATATGGTCACGTCTGGCTTAAACTTGAACCGATGGATATTTCGGATGATGAAGCGCCAACTTACGAGTTCGTTAACGAAATCGTTGGTGGTGCCGTTCCTAAAGAATACATCCCTGCGGTAGACAAAGGCATCCAAGAGCAAATGTCTCAAGGTGTGCTTGCTGGCTACCCATTACTTGGCGTTAAAGCGACTCTATATGATGGTTCATTCCATGATGTAGACTCGAATGAAATGGCATTTAAGATTGCAGGTTCAATGGCGATGAAGAAAGGTGCGCTTGAAGCAAACCCAGCTCTTCTAGAACCAGTAATGAAGGTTGAAGTTATCACTCCTGAAGAAAACATGGGTGATGTAGTTGGTGACTTAAACCGTCGCCGCGGCATGATCGAAGGCATGGAAGAAGCATTCGGTGGTCTTAAGCAAATTAATGCGCAAGTACCACTTTCTGAAATGTTTGGTTATGCAACTGATCTGCGATCTGCAACACAAGGCCGTGCATCTTACTCTATGGAGTTTTTGAAGTATGCAGAAGCCGCTAAAAACGTTGCAGATGCAATAATTGCAGCTCGCGCTGTTATATGATTTAGCTTGTCTGGCCCAATAGTGGGTCAGGCGTTAATTTCTTTATAGGAATTTTTTAAGATGGCAAAAGAAAAGTTTGAACGCGTAAAACCGCACGTAAACGTTGGTACAATCGGCCACGTTGACCACGGTAAAACAACTCTAACAGCAGCAATCACTAACGTACTTGCAAAAGTATACGGTGGTGTAGCTAAAGACTTCGCATCAATCGATAACGCTCCAGAAGAGCGTGAGCGTGGTATCACAATCTCAACTTCACACGTTGAGTACGATACTCCAACTCGTCACTACGCACACGTAGACTGTCCAGGACACGCCGATTATGTTAAAAACATGATCACTGGTGCTGCTCAAATGGACGGCGCAATCCTAGTAGTTGCTGCGACTGACGGTCCTATGCCACAAACTCGTGAGCACATCCTACTTTCTCGTCAGGTTGGTGTACCTTACATCATCGTATTCATGAACAAATGTGACATGGTTGACGACGAAGAGCTACTTGAGCTAGTTGAGATGGAAGTTCGTGAACTTCTTTCTGAGTACGACTTCCCAGGTGATGACTTACCACTAATCCAAGGTTCAGCGCTTAAAGCGTTAGAAGGCGAGAAAGAGTGGGAAGACAAAATCGTTGAGCTTGCAGAAGCACTAGATTCTTACATCCCAGAGCCAGAGCGTGACATCGATAAGCCATTCATCATGCCTATCGAAGACGTATTCTCAATCCAAGGTCGTGGTACTGTTGTAACTGGCCGTGTTGAAGCTGGTATCATCAACGTGAATGACGAAGTTGAAATCGTAGGTATCAAAGAAACTACGAAGACAACTTGTACAGGTGTTGAGATGTTCCGTAAGCTTCTAGACGAAGGTCGTGCGGGTGAGAACATCGGTGCACTTCTACGTGGTACTAAGCGTGAAGACGTTGAGCGTGGTCAAGTACTAGCTAAGCCTGGTTCAATCACTCCACACACGAAGTTCACTTCAGAAGTATACGTACTTTCTAAAGATGAAGGTGGTCGTCACACTCCATTCTTCAAAGGTTACCGTCCACAGTTCTACTTCCGTACAACTGACGTAACAGGTGACGTACAGTTACCAGACGGCGTTGAAATGGTAATGCCTGGTGATAACATCAAGATGACTGTAGAACTAATCTGCCCAATCGCGATGGACGAAGGTTTACGCTTCGCTATCCGTGAAGGTGGCCGTACAGTTGGTGCTGGTGTTGTTGCAACTATCGTTGAGTAATATCAACAGATAGAGCTTCACTGCTTATAAAAAGGTCGCCTAGGCGACCTTTTTTAATGCCTGTAAGAAAGCTGGAAGCTTTTAGTAGCTTAGAGTGAAAGGCTAATCTGCCGCCTTTAAACTCCCAATGGACGAAGGTTTACGCTTCGCTATCCGTGAAGGTGGCCGTACAGTTGGTGCTGGTGTTGTTGCAACTATCGTTGAGTAATATCAACAGATAGAGCTTCACAGCTTATAAAAAGGTCGCCCAGGCGGCCTTTTTTAATGTCTGTAGAAAAGCTATCAGCTGTCAGCTTTCAGACGTCAGATTCGATCGGTGGGGTTGTTTAGTGTGGTGTCTCGCTCAGCATTCGGCCTGTTCATTCTTCGGGTAGGTTAGTTTGAACGCAGCGAAACCCAACGTAAATAGAGTTATTAGCTTTAAGACGTCAGATTAGATTGGTGGGGTTGGTTTGTGTGGTATCTCACTCAGCATTCGTCCTGTTCATTCTTCGGGTAGGTTGGTTTGAGCGCAGCGAAACCCAACACAACCATGTAAACCTTTTCTTTTATGACCCCCATTACCATAAACCATGCCTCCTAATGGCTTTACCTAGACCCTTTGAACTTTACCCTCGTTAACCACTGTATAAAAATCACCATTACGCTATTGTTTTATCGTTTTATTCATTAATAACGTCATTTTAATGTGAATATTTCACTAAATTTTTATTGTTAATATAGTTTCTGTATTGGGGATGTTAGATTCTTTATGTGAAATTAGCTTAAATTGCTCAAGTATCAGTTAGATGTCAGTTAAATATTATAAGAGTTGGGTAAATCTCGCTTAATGTATTGTTCCTAAACAGGAAATCGAAAATCAATCTTATAGTAGTATTTTGTTAATGGATTTTGTTAGAATCACTGCCGTCATGTAAATGGAATGGTTTTATCAGGGATGGCTAATGACTAGCTTAAGTGCTACTTGTCAAAAAATAGCTTTGCTATTTGCAGTATATTTTTAATTCCCCTTTAGATGCTCAGTATCTTTATAGCTTGTACTTTGATGGTTTGATCTAAATTGCTCATAAGTAGCAGTAGGTTTTCTCTTTCTATCTTCAAAAGCTCTGAAATACTGAAGACATACATAAAATTCACACCTCGGTGGGGATTGTTGTGTTAATTATTTGCCAACAATCGGTATGAATAACTATGTATATATCAATCTAATTAATGTTAATTCCTTTCCTGTAACAGGCACTTCCTTCTGTAGTGGTCGAAAACTTTTAAAGTATAGACCACATTTAAGTAAGGAGTTATCGCCCAATATTTTTAGTTATTAAATCGAATAGTAGCTTTAAAACAGTAGGTGAAATTTAAGTTGTTAATATAAAAAGGAATTATTAGTGTATAAAAATAAACTTACGCAAACTGCTTTATGCGTTGCCGCTGCACTTGCCTCAACATCAACAATTGCTGCCAATAGTTGGTTATCTAGAGTCAGTACCGTCGATCAGCATCAGCAAAAGAAAGTATTTGCAGCTAACAGTATGCAAAGCCTTTCAGCTGTCAGTACTGATTCGTCAACTGCAATTTTTGATATAACAGTGTCGTTATACAATAATCCAGAAGGTGCAGAGCAGAATGCCTATGAAGAAATTTTTAAAAATTTCGCAGATGCTATTTGTGAGCAAACAAATGGTGAGCATAAGCTTGGCACAGTGAGTGTATTTAGAGAAAATAAACATCGCTCTAAATCAGATATTATTTGGGGGTCAAGAGAATGGCCTAGAGCTAATGCGTCAGGTTTTGGTGCGAATGGCATGCATATTTGGTTTGGTGATGTTTTCCCGAACGGTGCAGGTGCTGGCAAAGACCATGATATGCTTCAAGATCCTAAAGGTGCTGGTTATACACTTGCCCATGAATGGGGGCACTATGCTTATGGCCTTTTTGACGAGTATCAAGGCGTAGCTGAAAGCGCAGATGCAAATAGCCCTATAAAAACTGATTTAGCTACTAACTCTATTATGAGTAATCAGTGGAAAGCTCTACAAGGTGATATGCTTTGGCTTAATCACTCTACTGCAACAAATATTGGTAATGTTGATAGAACAGCTCAAGGTCGAGTATACGGAAAAAGTGCATGGGAAGTGCTATTACAAGATGCCAAAGATGATCCTAAGTTAGGAAGAAAAACGGCTCAACCAGAGCGTACTCGCTTTCTTACTCTGGCTAACAATGCTCCAGATGATGTAACACCAGTAAAGATTGAACTACCTTCAGCTCAAGCATCATGCCGAGATCAGCTTGATGTAGTTTGGGTTGAAGGTGATATTGATATGCAAGTGGTTATTGACCGTTCAGGTAGTATGGGCGGTGCGGCAATCAATAATGCCAAACAAGCAGCTAAAATTCTTGTTGATGCTACAGCAGAAGGCACTACATCAATGGGGTTAGTTAGCTTCTCTAGCTACTATAATGTGATACAAGATTTTCCTGTAACTAAAATTGAAAGCCCAGATGTTTCAGTAAAAACTGAACTAAAAGCAGCAATTGATTCAATCAGAGCTGGAGGGTCAACAGCCCTTTACGATGGTTCACAATTAGCGCTTGATAACTTAGAACAATATCAACAAACTCAAGCAAGCGGTGCTCCAGGTGTTGTTTTTGTCCTAGCCGACGGTGATGACAATGATTCTCGCTTGTCACAGGCGTCGGTTATCAGTAATTATCAACAAGCCAATATGCCAATTTTCAGTTTTGGCTATGGTAGTGCATCACCAACTGGCCCACTTCTCACTTTAGCTAATGCTACTGGTGGTAAGTACTTTTCTTCACCAACATCATTGGCTGAAATTGTTGATGCTTTCTTGCAAGCTAATGCGATTGCGACAGATAATCAGAACCTTGCATCTACAACATACTCAATTGATAGTACTCAAAGCGCCAGTCAGCCAATTTATGTTGATTCTGGACTAGATAACATAAATGTTTTTGTAAATCACAATGCAGATCTTGCAGATCTTGAGTTAGCGCTATTTGATGGTGCTGGTACACTCGTTACCGATATAGATTTCAACTGTATAGATACTGCTAGCACTCAATCATGTAGTGCTAATATTTCTAACCAGAAACTATCTGCACATGGTGCAGGGCAGTGGCAGTTACAATTAACGAATCTAAATCAAAGTACTAGCCTTACTGCTGCGGTAAATGTGAGTGCTGAACCAAGCTTATCAGGTACATACTCTGTCAACGTTGAAGGAGTTGATGGGAACGCAGTTACTTATCCAGCCCCTATGATCCTGACTACGGCAATCACCAAAGATAAACTAATTACAGGCGCTAATGTTAAGGCAACTATTACAGATCCAAACCAAGTTAAAAGCGAACTTGAAATGTTTGATAATGGCATTGGTGGAGATGCTGTTTCAGGGGACGGAATTTACTCAGTAATTGCACCTTATAATCAAAATGGTATTTATCAAGTTGAAGTGCATGTAGACAATAATGACAGCAATGCAGTGTACACCACAACAGGGTTATTAACGCCAACTATTGATGGCTCAGTACCAGAAACTGAGACGTTGCCAAGTATCGATGAGAATTTTGTTCGTATAGCTAAAACTTCACTAGTAGTCAGTGATGTCCCATACAGTGATAGTAATGACAGTTATTATCTGAGTGATGATCTTACTCCAAGTAATGCTGGAATCGAGGGGATGGTTGACTCTCAGGGAGACCTAGACTTTTATCAAATCGAAAACATTGATACCACAAGTGAGTTTGTTGTTCGTGTATCTGACTTAAGCTTGGGGATGAAACCTAGCCTTACATTATATAAGTCAGATGGCATAACTGTAATTGATCAAGATATTACGTTAGATACAAACCCTTCTAAAACAGGCTATGTGTTCTATAAAGTTGCTACTACGGACTTAGAGTCAACTCTCTACGCCGTAGTGCAGCATGAAGATACGACCGCAACTACTGGTGGATACCAAATTAGTGCGGGTGCTCCACTAAATACTGATACGCCTCCAAATAACGCACCTGTAGCAGCTGAAGATGTTGCATCAATTTGGTCAGGTCAAACAACAGTTATCAATGTTTTAGAAAATGATACAGATTTAGATGGTGATACTCTATCAATTGATAGTGTACAAAATAATGGAACCTTGGGTGTTGTAAGTTTAGTTGATGGTCAGATTACATACGATGCATCAACCGCGTTTGATGATGAAGTTCCTGGAACAGTTATTTCCGATTCCTTTAAGTATATTGTGACTGATAATAATGGTGCATTTGTTGAGGGGCAGGTAACCATATCTGTATCTATCAACACGCCTCCAACAGCTGAAGCCGATATTGTTTATGTTGACGAAAATGGAACTGTAAATATTTCACCATTACAAAATGATAGTGATGCTGATGGTCATTCAATAACATTAATTGATTACTTGGATACTCTAACAGGTGAATTAACAGATAATAATGATGGTACTTGGACATATTCTACAAATGGTCAATTTGATTCATTGACAAAAGGTGAACAAGTAACAGATGCATTGACTTATACGATAGCTGATGAAGTGGGTTCAGAGTCTATGGCTCAGGTTTCTGTGATTATTACGGGTATCAATACTATACCTTCAGCTGAAGCTGACGAGGTTTCAACATCTAAATCATCAACAGTACTCATAGATGCTTTAGGGAATGATAGTGATGAAGATGGCGATGCTCTATCTGTGGTCTCGTTAGATGTGGAAGGTATTAAAGGAACTGTTACTGATAATGGGGATGGTACATTCACATATGACCCAGCTGGGAAGTTTGCTGATTTATATGCTGGCAGCTCAGCGACAGAAACATTTAGCTATGCTGTATCTGATGGCTCAGAACAAGTTTCAACAACCGTTACTGTGACTGTAAACGGTGAAGGTAGCAAACCTGAAGTTGAAAAATCATCTTCAAGCAGCGGTGGTAGTTTATTTTGGCTAACTTTACTTCTAGCGCCATTTAGCTTGCTAAGACGTCGCAAAAAGTAAGTAAATTAAATAACAATGCAACTATAAGCCTTTGAGTAATATGCTCAAGGGCTTTTTATTCATGTTGATTACATTGAAGTTATTTAAAAGGAAGCTTGAATTACTCTTAAACCACTAACCCTATTATTTCCTCTAAAACTAATTACTTACCTTCTTGAGCTACTTTTTTGGGTTTCATCATTTCGTCATGAAAACTCACTTTTTTAGTAACAATGCCTTCTTAGTATGGCTGCGCTAATTATCCAAGTGCAGTTTAGTTAGCACTCAAATTCTTAAAATAACGTACTAACGGAACGTAACGATGAAAATTAATAAAATTGCTACTGCAATTGGTTTAACGCTGGCGTTGTCAGCGACGGCCAATGCAGGTGTGTTACCAGACAGTCAAAAACAAAATGATTGGTATAGTGCCGCTGAAACAAAATTAACAGAAAAAGAGGCGGCGGCTCAGGCTGAGCAAACGTTTAAAGCTAAAAATGTCATTTTATTTGTTGGCGATGGTATGGGTATCTCAACGCTGACTGCATCTCGTATCATGGCGGGACAAATGGAAGGCAAGTCAGGCGAAGAAGGCTTACTAAGCTTTGAAGAATTCCCTTACTCTGCGCAAATCAAAACCTACAACGTTGATGCGCAAACACCTGACTCTGCAGGCACAATGACAGCAATTATTTCAGGCGTTAAAACCGATGTAGGTGTTATTGGTGTTAACGAAAACATCGAGCGTGGCAAGTGTGCAACCGTTGCCGGTAATGAGTTAATTACCGCTACAGAACTAGCAGAAATCAAAGGCCTAGCAACAGGTATTATCTCAACAGCGCGTATTACTCACGCAACGCCAGCTGCGACCTATGCAAAATCAGCTGACCGTAACTGGGAAGACGTATCAGATATGCCAGCTGATGCTGTGGAAGCCGGTTGTGAAGATATTGCCTCACAACTTGTTAATTTTGAGAAGAACCTAGAAGCACGCTTCGTAGGCACTGACGTAGATGGTCTTGAAGTTGTGATGGGCGGTGGACGTCGTCACTTCTTACCGAAAGATGCAACGTTCAATTCAGCTGATGCAGTTAGTGAAGTTGAAGGCGACCGTACTGATGAGCGTGACCTAACTGCTGAATGGCAAGAAATGTACCCTGATGGCAAGTATGTCATGGACCAAGCTGGCTTTGATACGCTAAATGCTGACAGCAAACGTGTATTTGCACTGTTTAATGAATCACACATGCAATACGAAGCAGATCGCGCTAACGATGTCGCGGGTGAGCCGTCATTATCTGAAATGACAGGTAAAGCGATCGACATCTTAAAGAGCAATGAAAAAGGCTTTTTCTTAACCGTTGAGTCTGGTCGTATCGACCATGGCCACCATGCGGGCAATGCTTATAACGCGTTAAACGATACCGTTGAATTTGCCAAAGCAGTGCAAACAGCAGTAGAGAACACCAACCCAGAAGAAACACTTATTCTTGTTACTGCTGACCACAGCCACGTATTTACTATCGCGGGTTATCCAAAGCGCGGTAATCCAATCTTAGGTCAAGTTGTGGCAATTGGTAGCGAAGAGCCAAGCCTTGCGGCAGATGGTATGCCGTACACCACAGTCGGTTATGCAAATGGTTTAGGTTTTCGCGATTTAGGTGATGAAACTGATGCAGATGCATCATATAGCGAAGCGGCATTTGCAGGTCGTGTTGATTTAACGGGTGTTGATACGACGATGCCTGGTTATCACCAAGAAGCTACCGTGCCATTAGGTTCTGAGACTCATGCGGGTGAAGATATTTCACTTCATGCAAAAGGTCCAGGTGCGCAACTAGCACAAGGCGTTGTGGAGCAAAACGTAATTTTCCACATCATTAACCAAGCTCTAGAACTAATTGAAGAATAATGGCGACGACGATGAAAAAACTAAATTTAATTTCTCTTGCTGTAGTAGTGGCATTAGCGGGTTGTTCTGATGACGATGACAACTCACCAAAAACATTAACCGTTGAAAACACATTAGCTGTTGGTTCTGAGCAGTGTGTAAACGGTGGTACAGAAACCCTAACCGGTGAAGATAGTAACGATAACGGTGAGCTAGAATCAGCAGAAGTAACGGATACAACCGTTGCATGTAATGCACCAGCAACGTCGTTAACGGCATCGCAATTAGCGCCGTTGACCGATAATGAATGGTTCAAGTCAGCACAAGTTAAAGTCGCTACTAGCGAAGAAAACATTGCTGCCGTTGTAAAAGAGTCTGGTAAAGCGAAAAACGTGATTCTGTTTGTTGGTGACGGCATGGGTATTTCAACCGTGACGGCAGCACGTATCATGGCCGGTCAGCTTGAAGGTAAGTTAGGTGAAGAGCACCAACTAAGCTTTGAAACACTACCTTTCTCAGGGTTTGCTAAAACCTATAACGTTGATGCGCAAACACCTGATTCTGCGGGGACGATGACAGCAATGGCATCGGGCGTAAAAACGGATGCTGGCGTTATCGGTGTTGATGAAGACATTGAGCGTGGTAACTGTGCAACGGTTGCAGGTAATGAGCTAGTGACAGCCACTGAGCTTGCTGAGATTGCCGGTAAGTCGACAGGTATTGTTTCGACAGCGCGTATCACTCACGCAACACCTGCAGCAACGTATGCAAAATCGGCCGACCGTAACTGGGAAGACGTATCAGATATGCCAGAAGCGGCAGTTACCGCTGGCTGTGAAGATATTGCATCGCAATTAGTTAACTTTGAAGCAAACCTAGAAGCACGCTACGAAGGCCTCGATGTTGATGGTTTAGAAGTTGTTATGGGCGGTGGTCGTCGTCATTTCTTACCGAAAGACGCAGCTTTTAACTCTGCTGATGCTGTGAGCTCAGTCGAAGGTGACCGTACAGATGGTCGCGACCTAACTGCTGAATGGAAAGCTAAATACCCAGCAGGTCAATATGTGATGGACCAAGCAGGTTTTGATGCAATCGATGCAGAGTCAACAGAGCGCGTATTTGGTTTATTTAATGAATCACATATGCAATACGAAGCAGATCGTGCAAACGATGTAGCGGGCGAGCCTTCACTTGCTGAAATGACAGCAAAAGCAATTGATGTGTTAGATAACAACGCCAATGGTTTCATGCTAACAGTTGAAGCTGGCCGTATTGACCACGGTCACCACGCTGGTAATGCTTACAATGCACTAAGCGATACAGTTGAGCTTTCAAAAGCAGTCCAAGTTGCTCTTGATAAAACCAGCATCGAAGACACGTTAATCATAGTAACAGCTGACCACAGCCACGTATTTACCATTGCAGGCTACCCAAAACGCGGTAACCCAATCTTAGGTAAAGTGGTACCTGTGGGTAGTGATGAACCATCACTTGCAGCAGATAACATGCCATACACAACGGTTGGTTATACCAATGGTGGCGGTTTCCGCGACTTAGGTGATGAGACTGATGCTGATGCAGGTTATAACTTTGCGCCAGTAACGGGTCGTGTTGATTTAACTGATGTTGACACAACAACACCTGGTTTCCACCAAGAAGCCGTTGTACCACTAGGCTCTGAAACACACGCAGCAGAAGATGTGGGTGTGTATGCAGTTGGCCCAGGTGCACATTTAGTAACAGGCACTAATGAGCAAAGCCTTATCTTCCATGTTATGGATTATGCCGCTGACCTTGTTAAACAAGCCGATGCTAAATTAGCACAGTAATGAGTTCTTGGGAGGCTCTGAGCCTCCCTTACTCAATTAGTTATAAAGTAAACCAGACAAAAGAGAATCCCGTGAAAGCAGCCATCTTACTTGCCTCATTACTTAGCCCACTAGCTGTTGCAGGGCAATGCGATATGAACACCGGTTTTACGCAAGCAGACTATACGGTCACAACAGATATAGTTGCTAATAAGCAGCATACTGAAAACACCTTTACCCTTTGGCGTACGCCTCACCAGGTGGCTAAGCAGAATCCACAGTTTATTGAATTATGGCAACACTTGCGCAATCAACAAATTCGCCCAATTCGTTATTTTCAGCATGCCCAGCGTGGTATTGAGTATCAACCATCGGAAGTGCAAGGTGAACAAGATTGGAGTAGCAAATATCAGCTAGTAAGCGATAAGTTTTTAGCCTCAATGACGCACCAAAAAAGCACCGGTGAAGGCTGTGAGTTAACAGAGTATTACACACAACAGCAGGGTGAGAGCAAAATAGAGCTAAGCTGGCTTGCCAATCAAAAGTTACTCAAAGCAATTCGTATTTCAACACCAACTTATAGCCGTGAAATTGCTTTAACAGCCAGTCATCACAACCAGCAAAAGATTCAGGCAGAATTTGCGAAATGGGATAACTATCAAACGACCGATTACGCAGATATCGGTGATAATGAAAGCGATCCGTTTTTAGCTAAAATGATCAACTTAGGGTTTGTTGAGCATGGCGCGAGCGGTTTTTATGATGCGCAAGGTAATCAGCTCAAAGGTGAGCATGGGCATCATCACTAATTAGTACCAACCACAAAAAAAGGCACCAAGGTGCCTTTTTTATTGTTTAATTACTTAGCTTAAACCTAAAATGCATAGTTCCAATTTAGGTTTACGGTACGACCTGTGCCCGCAAAATAGCGTGTTGCAGCTGGGCGTGTTTGACCGTAGTAAGTGATGTAATACTTATCTAGCAGGTTATCGATACCTAGGCTAAATGCACCGTACTCAGCACTTTGATATTGCACCGATAAATCAACGGTTGTGTAGCCGTCAAACTCTTCACCAGTATTAAAGTCGCGGTCAAATACTTTGTTAGCTTGTACGCGGCTAGATAGGTTTGCTGGCCACTGTTGCTGCCAGTAAAGGTTTAAACGTGTAGGTGAAATATTGCTGCCGCCTAAATCGCTCTCTACTTTATTGTCGCCATCACCATCATATTGACCTTCTGTATCAGCGTAACTTGCACCAAATGTTGTGCTGTTAGTTAGGTAATATTGAGCATTTGCTTCAAAACCTGAGATCTCAGTACGCTCACGTTGCACGCTGTAAATACCATCAGCATCAGCTTGTAAACGTGAACCTAAGTCTGAGTCAGACTCAAAGTAGCTGGCTTTAATATTGAAGCTATCGTTGGCAAATTCAAAACCTAATTCGCGGTTATCAGAAATAACTGGCTCTAGGTTTAAGAAACTCTCAACCGATAAACCTGCTTGATTAATGCCACGCAGCACACGACCAACATCAGCCATGCTAAAGCCTTCGCTGTAGCTTGCATATAGACGAAGTTCATCAGTTACTTGATAAACAACACCTAAGTTCTCTAATAATTCGTTAAAGCTTGGCTCACCGCCTTCTACAAAGCTGCTGTTGTAAGATGCTAGGGTAGTAAAATCATCCACTTTTAATTTGCCGTACTCGTAACGAACACCGGCATTGAACGTCCAATCCTCTAAGCCGTCATAACGTAGTTGAGCGAATGGCGCGATGTTATTAAACTTGGTTTTTGGCACCCAATGGCGACCTGTTTGCGCAAGCTCTTGGTATGTTTCGTCAGAAAGTAAATCAATACCGGTCGCAATATCAAACTGGCTGTTTAACAGGTTATCTTTATTGTAAGTAACGCGGCTACCAAACTTTTGTGATTTATTTTGAGACTGATCGAAAATAGTCTCACCATAGGCTGGATCTTGGAACGTAGCAAATGTGCCACCACCATACATGGCTGCAAAATCTTGCGTAAACAATTGAATAGCAAGGTTACCGCCAGCCACATTGCTGTGGTTATAATCTAGGGTAAAGGTTGTTACACGGTTACGTGGCGTGTCGCCTTCTACATCGCCTTTTTCAGCAGAGGTTGCAAGGCCTGTTGCTGGATCACCATTTACAGCTACAAAGTCACCATTACCTTCAATTTTGTAGTGATTCAGCATTGCTTGAATGCTTTGCTCGTTATCAAGCTGATATTTCACTTTTAAAAATAAGTCTAGACTGGTTGAATCTTGCGTGTCACCTTGTGTGCCATCTAAACCAACAAAGTCACCGTTACCATCGCGATACATTCCCGTACTACGAGCCGATACACCACCAATGAAGCTAATATCATCTAGTTGTTGGCTGAATAAGTAGCTGGCTTTATAGCTTTGGCTGTCGCTGCCACCGTCTGTTGGAGTGCTAAACCCCGCGCTCATTTGGTGATTAAAATCGCCAGCTGATTTTGTGATGATATTAATAATACCGCCACTTGCGCCCATGCCTTGAATTGCATTTGCGCCACTGATCACTTCGATGCGTTCGATCATTGCAGGGTCAATCGTATTCCCATCACGAGAACCGTTACGAAGCGGGTTTGACTGAGGAACACCATCAATCATGTATAGCGGCTCACGGCCACGGAGTGTTTCACCTGCACTGGTCATTTTTTGACGACTTGGTGAAAAGCTCGGTAATAAATTACCTAAAATTTGCGATAGATCTTGAGTATGAGCAAGTTGCTCAGCAATGTCTTCACTAGTAATAACGCTGATAGTTGCAGGTACAGTACTAACTGGTGCCGTACTACGAGTTGTAGAAACGGTAATACGTTCAATATCTTGGGCCTGATTTGCAAACGCAGCGATAGGAGTAAGTAAAAAAGGAAGCGCAAATTTCATTGTCATAGTTAAATCGCTATACAATTGTTATTAAAAATTGTTCGCATTTATACATGTGTTTGTTGTGACAATCAATATAATGTCATAACTGCAATTCTCTGTTTTAGCAGGGTTTAAACCTAAGTTATTGATTATGATTATTTAATTTTTCTAAACGTGAATTAAATAAATTTTAAAAATAATTGGCAAAAAAGCAGCTTGTTGATTACCGTTAATGAAGGAGGAACAGCCATGACAAAAATAAATACAAAACACCCTGCAGGTACTTTCTGCTGGGCCGAGTTATGCGCGAAAGACTGGCAAGCTGCAAAGCAATTTTATACGCAACTTTTTGACTGGGGTTTTGACGACCAGCCAATAGGCGAAGATATGTATTACACCATGCTGCAAAAGCAAGGTGATGATATTGCCGCTATGTATCAACTGCCAGCAAGTATGAGCGAGATGCCAACCCATTGGTTATTATATATTGCTGTTGATGATGTTGACCAAAGCACAGAGCTGGCAAAATCACTAGGTGCAACTGTATTGGCAGGGCCACATGATGTTATGACGGCAGGTCGCATGGTGATGCTTCAAGAACCAGGCGGTGCAACATTTGCCTTATGGCAAGCCGGTGAGCATATCGGGGCAAAACGAGTACAAGAGCTTAACCTGCCTTACTGGTTTGAGCTTGTGTCGAAAGACATGCAAAAAAGTCGCGACTTTTATTGTCAGTTATTCGGGTGGCAGTTTGAGGTGAAACCAATGGAGGGCATGGACTACACCTTATTTACCATCGATGAGCAACCGATTGCAGGCATGCTTGAAATGACCAATGAATGGCCCGATGATATTCCACCCCACTGGATGCCGTATTTTGCGGTAGCAGATTGCGATCAGGCAGTCGCTAAAGCAACGCAGCTTAATGGCGCTATTTGTGTGCCAGCAACAGATATTCCAGATGTTGGGCGCTTTAGTGTGATTACCGATCCACAAGGGGCCGTATTTTCTATACTTAAATCAACCATTGATGAATTAACTTAAGCCCTTGGTTTTTGCCAATCTGTCCCAAGGTATATATATCTAAGCCTCCTCAAAATGCACAAACTCGCACCTTGAGGTGGTTTGGTATAAAAAGCTAATTAAGGAGCAGATTAATGACTAAGCATGTGGTGGTTACGGGGGCCAATAAAGGTATTGGTCTTAATTTTTGTAAACAGTATTCAGCCCAAGGTTACCGTGTTACCGCAGTGGTTCGCACGCCAAGTGAGGAGCTTCAAGCACTCGATGTGAAAATTATTAGCGACATTGATGTATCTAACGCCGATGATGTTGCAACACTTGCCAATTACTTACACGGCGACAAGATTGATATTTTGGTTAACAACGCCGGCATTTTTCATAATGAAACATTAGCTGATATGGACTTTGTTGCCATCGAAAAACAAATCAGCGTGAACAGTATTGCACCTATTCGTATTACTCATGCATTACAGCAAAGCTTAGGCATTGATGCCAAAGTAGCGATGATCACATCGCGCATGGGCTCAATTGCTGATAATGGCTCGGGTGGTTACATTGGTTATCGTATGTCAAAAGCGGCGCTTAATGCCGCCAGTGTTAGTTTAGCCCATGAACTAAAAGATAAAAAAATTGCCGTAGGGTTATTTCATCCGGGCTTTGTACAAACGCAAATGGTTAATTATGCCGGCGATATCAGCCCTGAAACTGCCGCAGAGCGGCTCATCAAGCGGATTGACGAATTAAACCTTAGCAACACAGGTGGGTTTTGGCATTCAAACGGCGAAACGCTACCTTGGTGATGCATTGTTCACTGTTTTTATAATTCGGTTAGTTAGCAGCTAAAAAGCTGCTAACGGCTGATAAGTTTCGCTAATTATTGAACTTATAGTTTGCTATACTCGTACAATTAAAAGTCATTTTGATGTAGAGAGCAGCACATGGAATTAGAGCAAAATAGCGATTTAACCCTTCCTCTTTTTTATTTTGATGAGAACCTTCACAGCCGCGATATCGAATCTCCAGATTTACTATTACATGTAACGCTAAGCGAAGAGTTACTCGCGCAGCTTTGCCAAAACCCAGCTGTTGATAGCAGTGTCGCAATTGCCATTAATGAATATCGTCTTGAAGCGTTAAATGATGACTACCAAGTATTGATTGACGGTGAGCATGATGCGCAGCTGACACTCGTTCGTGGGCCGCTATTGAGCGCGGTGCTTAGTTGCGACAACGACCAAACCTTTGTGTCGCCGCAAGTCGATATGATGCCAACCTTCGATTTAGGTGATGACGTTGAAGATATCGAGGAGGAAGGATGAGAAAACTCCTCACCACCGTATTTGGCCTTATTCTATTAAGTGGCTGTGCATACTTAGGTGCCGCTCATTACGATGAACTGTTTGGTAAAGAACAACCACAACAGCGCGTGGTTGCAGCATCAACACTTGAAGGTGCTGAGTTTTTAAGTGATGTAAAGCCCGTACTTGATAGTCGCTGTGTGGTTTGTCATGGCTGCTATGATGCACCGTGTCAGCTTAAGTTATCTTCTGTGGAAGGTATTGACCGCGGCTTAAGTAAAGAGCGTGTTTATGACGGCACTCGCTTACTAGCGCAAGAGCCAAGTCGCTTGTTATTTGATGCGACAAGTACCGCCCAGTGGCGTGAAAAAGGCTTTACCCCAGTACTTAACGAGCGAGCTCAAACCGAAGAAGCTAACCTTGCCGGTAGTGTCCTTTATAATGCCTTAGTACTTAAGCAAAGCAGCCCACTGCCTAAACAAGCAATTTTAGGCGATGAGTTTGATTTTTCACTCGACCGTGAGCAAACATGTACCACAATGAATGAGTTTGACTCATTTGCTAAAGATAGCCCACACAGTGGTATGCCTTATGGTTTACCGGGTATCTCGAGTGAAGAGTTTCAGCATCTTGCTAAGTGGCTCCGAAAAGGCGGTTACCTTGCTCATATTGAGCCTCCTGAAGAAGGCGTTCTAAAACAAGTTGAACGTTGGGAAGCATTTTTAAATCAAGATGGTTTAAAGCATCAACTGGCTGCGCGCTATATTTATGAGCACTGGTATTTAGCGCATATTTACTTCCCAGAGCATGGCGATAAACATAGCTACTTCAAGCTGGTACGCTCTTCAACGCCGCCGGGTGAAGAGATCAAACACATTAGCACCCGTCGCCCTTATGAAGACCCTAAGGTTGAGCGTGTTTACTATCGTTTAATGCATGATCGTTCGACTATTTTAGCGAAAACACATTTACCTTTAGCATTAAATGACGAAAAGCTTGCACGCTTACATTCGCAATTTATTGAAGCTGATTATCAAGTAGATAAACTGCCAAGCTATAAGCCAGAAGTGGCATCAAACCCATTTAAGGTCTTTGCGGCAATACCAGTCAACTCACGTTATCAGTTTATGCTTGATGAAGCTGAGCTTATTATTATGGGCTTTATTAAAGGGCCGGTTTGTCGTGGTCAAATCGCGTTAAATGTAATTAACGACCAGTTCTGGGTGGGTTTTGCGAAGCCTGAAATGGCGGCGACACCTAAAGTCGGTGAAATGTTGTTACAACATGAAGATGCCTTAGCATTACCAGCTGAAGAAGAAAGCAATGCCTTGCCGATTTCTAGTTGGGTGAAGTATTCAAAACGGCAAAACAAATATTTGTCAGCCAAAGTTGCACTGGCTAATAAGATGTTTGAGAACGGTCAGCACCTAACAACCGATTTACTTTGGCAGGGTGATGGCCATAACCAAAATGCAGCACTCACAGTGTTCCGCCACTTTGATAGCGCAACAGTTGTAAAAGGCTGGATAGGCCAGCAACCAAAAACCGCCTGGATACTCGACTACGCACTATTTGAACGTATTCATTACTTGCTGGTGGCGGGTTTTGATGTGTATGGCAACATTGGTCATCAGTTATTAACTCGTTTGTATATGGACTTTTTACGCTTAGAAGGTGAAGCAAACTACCTTGCATTATTACCAGAAGCTAAGCGCAAAGAAATTAAAGCCCAGTGGTATCGTAAATCGCCACCTAGCTTAACGAGCTTCTTTGAAGATGAATTGTCATTTAGCCAACCTACGGGCATTGAATACAAAACAATGGATCCGCAGTCAGAGTTGTTCAATATGCTAAAAGAGAAGCTTAAGCCAATTTTAAGCACTCGTTACGACTATACGAAAGTACCTGAGCCGCTTGCAAAAATTAACGATCTTCCGGTTAAAGCAGTGAACTTGCTACCGCAAATTTCGTTTGTGTTAGTCAAAGATGGCGATGATAAGCACAGGGCCTATACCCTGATCCATCATAATGCTCATTACAATATTTCGAGCTTATTGAATGAAGAAGGGCAACGAGCTTATGACGAAGATACAGTGACGATTGTGCCTGGGTTCATAGGTGATTACCCAGAAGCCATTTGGTACTTACACAATGACCAGCAAATTGCAGCTTTTGCAGCTGGGCTTGCTAAAGCAACAGATGAAGCAGCTTACAGAGATCTGAAAAGTGAGTTCGCTATTCGCCGAACACATCCACAGTTTTGGCAATACAGCGATATTTTACACCGTGTAGCGAAAGAGTATCGCGGCGTTGAATTTGGGTTATTTGACTATAACCGACTCGAAAATCGATAAATTTCTGTTAACTATCATGTTTAAAGCCCACTTCAAGTGGGCTTTCTTGTATTCTATGAACTACAATTATTTTAAAAAATAATGAGTAAAGCATGTTGCAGCTAGTCACAGATATCCGAAGACGATATCGCTGGGGGTTATTGGCGATTGCCATATTGATCTCTGTATCAGCTATCTTGATACAGAGTCTTTTGTATATCCAAAAGGGTGACGCCAAAGTTATCAACATTGCCGGTAAGCAACGCATGCTGTCCCAAAAAATAGCCTTGTACGGCAATGCACTCATTTACCATGAATCCGATCATTTCCAACAGCAACACCGAAGACTACTGGAACAAGCCGTTGAGCAATTTATTGCAGGGCATCAATTTTTAATTCAGCAGGATGAGCAAGGTCACTATATTCATTTAAATGAGGCGCTTGAGGCCCATTACTTCTCGCCCCCTACCGCATTAGATGAGCACGTGAAGCGTTATGTGAGTAAAGCGCAGCAGCTATTAAACAATACCGATGATTTTGCCTATGTGGACCGCTCAACATTTGTTAGTAATCAGCTAGAGGCACTACTCACAAAACTAGACCAAGCGGTTAAGTTACTCGAGCAAAAATCAGTTCAAAAAGTCACATTTTTGGCGGTGCTAGAGTTATTGTTTTGGCTCATCGCCATGGTGTTATTAGCCATTGAGTTATTTTTCATTTTTAAACCCATGGAGAAACTGGTCACTAAAAATATTGCTAAGTACAAAGAACAAAAAGAGTTTGCTGAGCGTGTTAATAAAAATAAAGAGCGCTTTATTGCCCGTACCAGTCATGAATTTAGAACACCATTGCAAGGTTTAACCGCATCCATCGAAGCGCTTGATATCAGCGACAGTCAGCAACTGACTAAACAGCAGGCGCTTTATTGCGTTAACAGGCTGGTGGCTATGCTAGACGAATTAATGGACTTACAGCAGCTAACCTCGGGAGAATGGCAGTTAAGTTTCACTAGCAACAATTTGTTATCAACATTAAAGCAAGCTATCTCACCCTATGAATATGCCTGTAACGATAAAGGTATTACCTTGAGTGTGAACTTAGCTGAGTCACTCAATAAAGAGGTGAGCACTGACCATGCAAGGTTGACGCAAATTGTTGCTGAAATCATTAACAATGCCGTTAAATTTACTCCAAGCCAAGGCCGTATTGCCGTTACCGCTGCATGCCAAGGTGAGCAGCACTTTGTAATGGAAATACAAGATAACGGTAAAGGCTTTGAAAAGCCGCCGACAGATTTACTTAGCTACGAAAATGACTCAGAGCAACACTTTCAAGGCTTAAAAACGGGGCTGCTTAGGGTTATGCACATTGTTAAAGCATTAAAAGGAGAAATCCAATTTCTTAATGCTGAGCCACAAGGTGTGAAAGTGTTAATTAATTTAGAACTAGAAAGCACGCCTAAATCAGCAATGCCAGCGCCGCTGCCGCAAGCATTACATTGTTTAATTGTTGAAGATAACCCGCTAAACGCCACCATTTTAGGACGCATGGTTAGCCATTTAAATTACAGCTTTGATGTGGCGGAAAATGGTTTAATTGCCACAGATAAAGCCTCAGATAAGCATTACGATTTAATTTTTATGGATTTAAATATGCCCGTTATGGATGGCTTTAAAGCGATTGATATTATTCGTAATGAGCAGGGGCAACAGGTGCCAATTTTGGTGGTGACCGCCAATACATCGAATGAAGATTTGCAACGAGTATATGAGCTTGGAGCAAACTTGCACGTATATAAACCGATCACGCTGGATTCAGTGCAAAAAGCTCTCAGCATTTTATTTGCTGAGAGCTCACAGGGATAACCAAAGCGTTAAATTAGTTCGTTACTTTAATGTCACCAACACCCACTTCGACTTCGATATCGTATTGGCCATTGCCACGATAGCTTGAATGCGAGCTAACCACTTTACGGCTAGTGTTACCGTCATTTTTTAAGCCGCGAATTTTAGTATCGCCCACACCGGTATCAAGCTCGATACGTTTGTAGTCATCAAGCGCGCTATCAATTCTTACCGCGCCCACACCAAGCTCAATCTCAACTGAATTACTTGCGTCGTTAATTTCAATATCGCCAACACCAAGTTCAACATCAATTGCCATCGATTTAGGCATTTTTACATGCCAGTTTTGTTGAATGTCGTCATTATCTAGTTTTAAGCTAAGTGAGCTGGCACTTTGCGAGTGGCTTAATTCAATATCTGATAAATCGACATCAGAGCTGAACCAGCTATTGTCATTTTTTGGTTCAATGCGAACTGTAACGACGACTTCGCTACCGTCATAGCTTTCGACCTCTAAGCTGCCCACCGGAAAATCAATATCAAGCTGGCTTGCGCCACTCACAGCAAAGTTGTGATTTAGTTCACGTGAGTCTTTTGCCATTGCGTATGTTGTTGTTAGTGCTAAGCCTATAGCTGCTACACAAAGTAATTTTTTCATTGTCTGTTTCCTGTTGATGACCTTTTATACCTTAGTCGCAGCTGTGTTCAAAAAAGGTTTAAACGATTTTTAATTTTTTATCGAATACGGTAACGTCAAGCTAACGGTAACTTAGAATGAGGATTCAAAGTGCAACAAGTGCAGTTGGTTAATGTTAAAGCTAGCCTAAAGGGGCTGGGCAATGACGTTTATTATTTAGATGATCTCAATATCAATGTATCGCCATTGCAGCAATGGGTTTTACTTGGTGCGAATGGGGCGGGTAAATCGGCCGTGGCAGCTGCCATTGCCGGTTTTGCGAAAATAGAAAAAGGCCAGTATGAGAATAGCTTTGAGCGTATAGCATTGGTTTCGCCAGACAGCCAAAAGCAGCTCCTTGCGGCTGAGCTAACAAAAGATCAAGATGATATTATTGATGGCGTTACGCCTTCGAGTACGGTTTATGAGTTAATTATTGCAGGTCGAGACGAGCAACAGCTTGATAGTGATTTGCTACAGCAGTTAATAAGCCTATTTGATTTTAGTGACAAACTTAGCAAGGCATTTCGCGATTTATCGACCGGTGAAACCCGCAAACTGATGCTGATCCAAGCCATAATAGGTCGACCAGATTTACTTGTGCTTGATGAGCCTTTTGATGGCTTAGATGTCACGGCAATGGCTGGGCTTAATCAGCTACTCGCAGAGCTTAGCAAAACAACGACCCTTATTTTTGTGCTCAATCGCTTAACTGAGATCCCAGACTTTGTTGATCATTACGCCTACGTTAAAGAGGGTCATGTCACAGAGCAATTAGCAAAGCCTAGACCCGAGCAGCGCGATGATTTACTCAAGCTATTGCATCTCACGCATACTCAGTTACAAATACCTGAGGCAGATATTGACCATCAAGCACCTCCGCTCACTGATTCTATGCTGGTAAGATTAAACAACGCATCGGTAAGTTATGGCGGCGAGGCTATTTTTGAAAAACTCAACTGGCAAATTAACCAAGGCGAACATTGGCAGTTAACAGGTAAAAATGGCTCAGGTAAAACCTGTTTGCTGAACCTTATCACGGGTGATAACCCGCAGTGTTACAACAACGATATCAAGGTGTTTGGCTACCAACGCGGAAGCGGTGAGAGTATTTGGCAAATTAAACAGCACATTGGTTATATCTCTAACGCGCTTCATATGGATTATCGAGTGAGTATCACCGCACTCAATACGGTTGTTTCGGGCTTTTATGACAGCATTGGTCTTTACCAAAAAGCCACCGATAAGCAACTTGCCATAGCCAAACAATGGTTAGCGTTATTAGGGTTAAGTGACAAACAAAGTAGTTCATTTAGCCAGCTGTCTTTTGGTGATCAGCGTTTATTATTGATTGCTCGGGCTATGGTTAAACACCCTAATTTATTGATCCTTGATGAACCTTGCTTAGGCCTAGATGAAGCGAATAGGCAACGCGTGTTATTACTAATAGAAAAAATCTGTGCTGCAGGCACCAGCACCGTGGTGTATGTTAATCACCACGCGAGTGACAAAATAGCCGGTATCAACAACTATTTAGAGATGGCTGATTTCACAAAAAAAGCGCCATAAGGCGCTTTTAAACGATTGAAATCATTTAGATACGGGTAATGGTAAAACCTTTATCTGTTAATTGCTTCAATAAACCGTGTTGCTCTGGTAAGTGCAAAGCGCCCACTGCAATGAACAGCTTTTCTTTACCGATGCGAGTCGATAGTTGATTAACCCAATTGTTGTTACGGTCTATCAGCATCACTTGCTCGCTTAGTTGACCATATTGAGAGTCATCAAAGCTTTCATTGTAAAACTGCGTAAGTGTTTTCATATCACCCGATTTCCAAGCCTTGATAAGACCAAAAAAGTAGGTATCTACGTCTGCAAGTTGCTCGAATGTTTCTTCGATCATCTTGTCATTCATAATTGCTAAGTGCTCAAACATTTCCATTTGGCGTTCAAGAGTTTCGAGCTCACCAATAGATATTTTATGTTCTTGAGCGTAAGCAAGTACTTGCTTGTCGATGCCATATTGATCTGAAAAACCAACGTTTTGGAACTCCATTTGCATCATGGTGACCATCACCGCCCATGGTGCTAAATTCTTAAACATTGCAATATCAATTGATTTATCAGCAAAGTACTTTTGCAGTTTTGCATAGTTTTCTGGTGATAATTCTGATTGTAAGGTTTTGCCATTTTTCAGCATCATAAATGGTAATGAGCGACGCTGCATTTCCATTGGTGAAATGGCGCTGATATCCACCTCAACAATGACTTTATCTGAGTTATCGAGTGCTTTTGTTACCTTACTTGGCAAGCCTTTCATGCTGTTGTCACCCACATGCACGGTACCGAATAAATAAGAAGCAACGCCGTTTTTTTCTACTTTCCATAACCCCGGCTCTGCAAGTGTATATTGGCTAAAACCAAGCAGTAGCACCATAAAAAACAGGGCATTTATACGCTGGACGAATTTCATAACTTTCCTTTTCATAACGTGGTTTTTTCAATACTAAACTAATTTTTCTTTGAGGCGTTAAATTAAATCGGCTTTATGCAGAAAAATCACATCTAATTGCTAAAAATTAATCAATCATATAATGGCAAATAACGAGGTATGAAATTTCAATTTTCAATAAATAATGAAATATAAATCTTTATATGTGAAATTGTTGAATATTTATTTCTTTAATATTACTTTTCAGCCTGTTTTTTGAATTGATTTTTATGTTGACTTACAAGCCCCAGCGCGGTACTAATAGAAAAAGACAGCGGGATGGCTAGATTTCCGCTATAAATGAACAGAATTTGGTTACAGATAAATGCTTACAAACAAACTTTCTCTAATTCTAATTAACGTCGTGGTGATTATTATTACCGCGGGGGCTAGTTAGTGCTTAGAGAAAAGTGAAGCATTTAAAAAGCCCCCCGCACTTAACAGTCCGGGGGGCTTTTTCGTTTTAAGGTTTGAGTCGCAGCAAATACACAATGTCACTGAGGAATGAGGATTTACGATGACAGGCGCAGAGTTAACAATCGATTTATTAGCCAAACATGGCGTTAAGGATGTTTTTGGATACCCAGGTGGTGCCATCATGCCTATTTACGACGCTTTGTACGGTGCGCCAGTCAAACATTATTTGACGCGTCATGAACAAGGAGCGGGTTTTGCAGCTGTAGGTTTTGCCCGCAGCACAGGCAAGTTAGGTGTGTGCTTTGCAACATCAGGCCCAGGTGCGACTAACTTAATAACAGCCCTTGCTGATGCGATGATGGATTCAGTGCCGTTACTTGCAATCACAGGGCAAGTACCTACTGCAGCGATAGGCTCCGATGCCTTTCAAGAAGTAGATGTGTTAGGTATGTCGTTATCATGTACTAAACATAGTTACATGGTTGAAAGAGCTGAAGACTTAGCCGAAATACTACAAGAAGCCATCCACCTAGCGCAAAGCGGCCGCCCAGGCCCTGTATTAGTTGATATCCCAAAAGACATCCAAATGGCGCAAGTACCATTCCACCCTTGGTTAGCCGCCGAAGATCATTTACCTAAATTAGACGCAAACCAAGTTGCGATAGCTAACCAAATCTTAAGTGAAGCGCAGCGCCCTGTGGCGTATATCGGTGGTGGCGTACAGGCTGCGGATGCACAAAACGAGCTTATGCAGTTTTTAGAAAAAACTCACATGCCAGCAGTATCAACATTAAAAGCGCTAGGCAGCGTCTTACCTGATTATGAATATGACCTTGGCATGCTAGGTATGCATGGTGGTAAAGCGGCTAACTTAGCAGTGCAAGAGTGTGATGTTTTGGTTTGTATCGGTGCTCGTTTTGACGACCGTGTTACTGGCAATTTAAGCAAGTTTGCCGCAAAAGCAAAAGTGATACACCTTGATATCGACGCGGCAGAGGTTGGTAAGCGTAAGCCTGCAAAAGCATCATTAGTCGCAGATTTAAAAACCTCATTACCGCAACTTGATTGTTTTGTAACGTCTGATGAGTGGTTAACGCACATCGAAAGCATGATGAAAGAACATGCATGGCGTTATGACTATCCGGGCGAGAAAGTATTTGCCCCTTATTTATTAAACCAGCTAAGCCAAAAAATGCCATCAACGGGTGTTGTGTGCTGTGATGTGGGTCAGCACCAAATGTGGGTGGCACAACACATGAAGTTTAGCCACCCAAGTAATCACTTAAGTAGTGGTGGTGCGGGTACCATGGGCTTTGGTTTACCGGCCGCTATCGGCGCTCAAGTTGCTCGTCCAAATGATTTTGTGATCACAGTGTCGGGTGATGGCTCAATCATGATGAACATTCAAGAACTGGCAACAATTCGCCGTAACAATCTGCCAGTTAAAATTCTAATCCTAGATAACCAGCGCTTAGGCATGGTACGTCAATGGCAGCAGCTATTTTTTGAAGGTCGTTATTCTGAAACAAACCTTTCAGATAATCCTGATTTTGTGCAGTTAGCAGCGGTGTTTGGCATTCCAGGTCAAACCATCACTAAAGCAGATGAAGTCGATGCTGCAGTTGATGCGTTAGTAAATAGTGAAGGTCCATACATTCTGCATGCCTGTATAGATGATAAAGAAAATGTATGGCCGCTTGTACCACCCGGTGCTGCTAATGATGAAATGATGACGGAGACAGTAAAATGAAACACACCCTAACGATTGCGCTAAAGAATCAAAGTGTCGCTGTAGAGCGCTTTTTACGCGTTGCGCGCCATCGTGGCTTTGACCTAACAACCATGAATTTAGAAATGGCTGATGAAGCGTTTCACGTCACTATGACGGTAGACAGCGATAAGCCAATTTATCTACTAACATCACAATTGAATAAATTGGTTGATGTTAAACACGTTAATGTTGAAAACCAATTTCAACAACAAGCAATCTAGTAAAAATCAACAGGTAGCTAGAGCAATCAGATTGATGCTTTAGTGAGAAATAAATTAGGAATGAGGAAGTCAGTGGCATGCCACTGCAACAACTGAGGTAATTATGGCTAAATTAAGAAGTGCAACAACAACAGAAGGTCGCAAACGTGCAGGGGCGCGTGCTTTATGGCGTGCAACAGGGATGACAGATAAAGACTTCGGTAAGCCAATTATCGCTGTTGTTAACTCATATACTCAGTTTGTACCGGGTCATGTTCACCTTAACCAACTTAGTGAGCTAATGGCTGAAACCATCACCGAAGCCGGTGGTGTACCAAAAGAATTTAATACTATTGCGATCGACGATGGTATCGCAATGGGTCACGGCGGCATGCTGTATTCACTACCATCGCGTGACTTAATTGCTGACTCAGTGGAATACATGGTTAATGCGCACTGTGCTGATGCCATGATCTGTATTTCTAACTGCGACAAAATCACCCCTGGGATGATGCTCGCAGCACTGCGTTTAAATATTCCGGTTATTTTCGTATCAGGTGGTCCAATGGAAGCGGGTAAAACACGCCTTGCTGATATCGACATTAAACTTGATTTAGTGGATGCCATGGTAAAAGGCGCTGATACCACAGTAAGCGATGAAGACTCAGAAAAAGTAGAGCGCTCTGCGTGTCCTACTTGTGGTTCATGTTCGGGCATGTTTACTGCCAACTCAATGAACTGCTTATTAGAAGCGATTGGTTTAGCACTGCCGGGTAACGGTACCACACTTGCTACGCATAAAGACCGTAAACAGCTTTACGTTGAAGCGGGTGCGCGCATTGTTGATTTATGCCGTGAGTATTATCAAAAAGATAATGCAGCAGTATTACCACGTGCTATTGCTAATCGCACTGCCTTTATGAATGCAATGGTAGTTGATATTGCTATGGGTGGTTCATCAAATACGGTTTTACACTTATTAGCTGCAGCGCAAGAAGCGGGTGTTGATTTTGATATGTCGCACATCGATGAGCTTTCTCGTAAAACTCCTTTCCTTTGTAAGGTGGCGCCTGCAACCAATAAATATCATATTGAAGATGTGCACCGTGCTGGTGGCATGATGGCAATTATCCGTGAGTTAGGTAAGGCTGGCCTTGTCGATTTAACTGTTGATCACGTAGCAGGTCACACTATGGCCGAAATGGTGACTAAATGGGATGCCACCGATCCTAATAATGAAGTAGCGCAAAAATTCTATAAAGCAGGCCCTGCCGGTATCCGCACTACAAAAGCAATGAGCCAAGAGTGCCGCTGGCCAGAACTTGATAATGACCGTGAAAACGGCTGTATTCGCAGTGTTGAAAATGCCTTTCGTCAAGATGGTGGCTTAGCTGTACTTTCAGGTAACTTAGCCCTTGATGGCTGTATTGTTAAAAGTGCCGGTGTAGTTGAAGAAATGCTGCACTTTGAAGGCCCTGCGGTTGTATACGAATCACAAGATGATTCGGTAGAGGGTATTCTTAATGGCGAAGTGAAAGCGGGTGACGTTGTTGTTATTCGTTATGAAGGACCAAAAGGCGGCCCAGGCATGCAAGAAATGCTGTATCCAACGAGTTACTTAAAATCAATGGGCTTAGGTGAAAAGTGTGCGCTTATCACCGATGGTCGTTTCTCGGGTGGTACATCAGGTTTATCAATTGGTCACGTTTCACCAGAAGCAGCAAGCGGTGGTGCAATCGCTTATGTTGAAAATGGCGATAAAATAATCATTGATATCGCAACCCGTGAAATCACCCTAGCGTTGTCAGATGAAGAGCTTGAAGCACGTAAACAAAAGCAACTTGCACGCGGTAAAGATGCTTATAAACCACTTGATCGTGACCGCTATGTTTCATCTGCACTTAAAGCCTATGCATTACTTGCAACCAGTGCAGACAAAGGAGCTGTTCGCGATTTAGCAAAACTTGAGGAGCTTAGTTAATTATGGTTTCTCAAGAGCTCGATTATTTTCGCGCTATTATCCAAGCGAACATGGAGCCCCTTGCAAAAGTCACTGAGGTCAGCGAAATGGCTGATCTTAGTGCACGGCTAGGCAACCATGTGTGGTTAAAGCGTGAAGACCAACAACCGGTTTATTCATTTAAGCTTCGTGGTGCATTTCATAAACTGAGCAAGTTGCCAAAAGGTTCTGATGTGATCACAGCCTCAGCGGGTAACCATGCACAAGGCGTTGCACTCAGTGCTTCATTTTTAGGCCATAAAGCTACAATTGTGATGCCAGTCACAACTCCAGAAATTAAAGTGAATGCAGTACGTTCGCTCGGTGGTGAAGTGGTATTACACGGCCATCATTTTGATGCTGCAAAAGCCCATGCTTTAGAGCTGACAGAGCAGCGTAACGGGGTGTTTGTGCCACCGTTTGATGACGCCGATGTGATTGTTGGCCAAGGTACCGTTGCCCGTGAATTAATGCAGCAATTGAACGACCTTGATGCTGTGTTTATTCCTGTTGGCGGTGGTGGCTTGCTAGCAGGTATGGCGGTGTACATTAAGTCGTTACGCCCAGATATTAAAGTCATTGGTGTTGAAGCTGATGAGAGTGCTTGCCTAAAAGCAGCGCTTGAAGCAGGCAAGCCCGTTGAGCTTGACCGTGTTGGTAGCTTTGCAGATGGTGTAGCCGTAAAAGTTATCGGCACAGAAACATTTCGTTTAGCGCAAAAGTTTTGTGATGAAGTGGTCACTGTTACGGGCGACGAAATCTGCGCCGCAATGCAAGATATCTTTGTTTCGACTCGTGCTATAGCGGAGCCTTCAGGGGCGCTATCAACAGCGGGCCTTAAAAAGTGGTGCCAACAAAATGGTGTTAAAGGCTTAAACGTAGCTGCGATTTTATCGGGTGCAAACTTAAACTTTGACCGCTTACGTTATGTTGCAGAGCGAACGGCTCTCGGTGAAAAGAACGAAGCACTGCTTGCTGTGACTATTAAAGAAGAAAAGGGTAGCTTTAAGCAATTTTGTAACTCATTAGGTGGCAGAGCTATCACCGAGTTTAATTACCGTTATGCAGGCCCCGGCGAAGCACAAATTTTTGTTGGTATTGCCTTAAGACAAGGGCAGCAAGAGCTCGATGAGTTAAAAGCGGCACTGACAGAAAATGACTACACATTTTGCGATCTATCAGATAACGAGCTGGCTAAATTGCATATTCGTTATATGGTGGGTGGTAAAGCGCCAGCTCAGCTTCATGAGCGTTTACTGCGCTTTGAGTTTCCTGAATACCCAGGTGCACTGGCGCGATTCTTAGATACCCTTGGTAGTAATTGGAATATTACTTTATTCCATTACCGTAACCATGGTGGAGCTATTGGTAATGTGCTGGCGGCCTTTGCTATCGAACCGAGTGATTATGAGGTATTCAATGAGCATTTGAACCGTTTGGGATACAACGTTCAAGATGAAACAAACAACCCATGTTTCACCCAGTTCCTAACCAGCCAAGGTCAGGAGTTGAGCGCAGTGAAAGTGGCTAATTAGTTATAAAACCTGAATAAGGCTGCTAATTAGCAGCCTTGTTTTTTTCTCTATTTTTCCTATAGTTAATGCACGGTTTCAAGCAAGGATGATGCGTGCAAGGTATAAAAAGCCTACTAGGGTTAATCTGTTTAATGCTTTCTATGAGCGCACAGTGTGCTGATAAAGTTAGCTTACAGTTAAAATGGACTCACCAGTTTCAATTTGCAGGCTATTATATGGCTGCAGAAAAAGGCTTTTATAAGGAGGCAGGCCTAGATGTCTCTATTATTCCTGCTGATCCAAACCATCCAGATACCTTCCCTAAAGTACTAAGCGGTAAAGCCGACTTTGCCATTACTCACTCAGGAATATTACAAAAGCGTCAGCAAGGCGCTCCGGTTGTCGCCCTTGGAGCCATATTGCAGTTTTCGCCTTACTGCTGGATGGTAAAAAATAACTCAGATATTTTTCAGCCAAGAGACTTTGCTGGTAAGAAGCTAAGTAAAATCGGTTCAATAGAAAATGCTGAGTTACTGGTGATGTTACAGCGCGCTGGATTGAGCCTAGAAAGCTTGATGGCAGCTAGCCATGAAGGCGGTATTAAAGAGTGGCTTGCCGGTGATTTAGACGCGGTGCAAGTGTATGTCACCAATGAGCCTTATACAATGACACTACAAGGAGTCGGTCACCGACTCATTTGCCCGCAAAAGTTTGGTTTGAATGTGTATGGCGATATTTTATATACCTCAGAGCAGTTTTTAGCGAAAAAGCCAGAGGTTGTTGAGCGCTTTTATCGTGCCAGCTTAAAAGGGTGGCGGTATGCCTTATTACACTTAGAAGAAAGCATCGATGTAACCAAGCAGCATTATGCCATCCATAAAAGCGTACAAGAGCTGGCCTATGAAGCCCATGTGTTAGCAAGCTACATTCAACCACCGGGGATTAATTTAGGCAATATGTCGATGGCAAAGTGGCGCTTGATTGCAGATTTATATGGCTTAGATCAGGATGAGTTTGATCAGGCCTTTGATGGCTTTATGTATGATCAACAGCAAACAGAAGGTTTTGAGCTATCTTGGATGCTGATCCTAGCCATCATTCTAAGTATTGCATGTGTGCCATTGTACATTCGTTTGATCAGTAGTAACCGACGTTAAATAAGATAAATCTGTTATACTGCTTTTTATTTCTTGTCGCTAAGTAGTTATGACACTTGCCGAGCACTTTGCTGCCTTAGATGCACTGCTATTTTCAACCCGCCAATACTGGCAATGTACCGCATTTGATTTTGATGATCTTCCTTGGCCTGAATTAGCCAACTTATTATGGGCGCTTGATGACCAACAAGTGAGTGAACTTGATGCCGATCAGCAGGCTTTATATCGTTATTTTACTGATGAAATCGAACACATCGAAAAGCTGGCTGAATTGTGTGAGTTGCCAGCGATAAGTGCTGCCCGAAATGAATTTCCGTTTTGGATAAGTAATGGCATTAAAGGCCGTAAGTTTGAGCAACTACAAGACTTTGTCGCGGCGATCAGTCAGCAGCCATTAAACCAGCCTGTTTTAGAATGGTGTGCTGGTAAAGGGCATTTAGGTCGCATGTTGGCATTCAATGGAGCACCACGAGTACATAGCATTGAGCTACAACAACACTTGTGCGACCAAGGTCAACACAGTGCTAAGCAACAGCAATTGGCGATGCAGTTTTCACAAGCTGATGTATTAACCGATGACACTGATGGCTTTTTTAAAAGCCAGCAGCATGCAGTGGCTTTACATGCCTGTGGTCGTTTACATCAAACATTTATGCAGCAAGCAAGCAAAGCGAAAACTCAGCAAATCAGTTTTTCACCATGCTGTTATCATTTATTCACAGATAACGCCTACCAAGCAATGAGCGAGCCTGCCAAGCAAAGCCAACTAGCGCTTACTCATCGCGATTTAAAACTGGCGCTGCAAGAAACGGTAACGGCACCGAGTCGAGTTGATAAGGTCAGAAAAACAGAAGTTGAATGGCGTCTTGGGTTTGATGCGTTACGTAAAACATTGACCGGTGAAATGCACTATGTGAGTGTGCCATCAGTGAACAAAGCGATTTTCTCTGATTCGTTTAGCTCATTTTGTTTGTGGGCAGCTGAGAAAAAATCATTATATTTACCAGAAGGCATTGATTACAATAAATTTTTAGAGATAGGTAAAAAGCGCAAAAGGGTAACTGAGCGAGTTGAACTCGTCCGACATGTGTTCAGAAGGGCAATTGAAGTTTGGCTGGTGCTCGATCGTGCTTTATATTTGCAACAACAAGGGTATCAAGTAACAGTTAGTACGTTTTGCGAAAAGCAGCTGACACCAAGGAATATCTTGATCCAAGCTAATTATTAAATACCGTAAAGAGGCGCAATGAGAAAGTTAAAAAATTTATTCGAGAATAATAAACGTTGGGCAGCGCGTACGAGTGAAAATGATCCTGAGTTTTTCAAAATTCTATCAATGCAGCAAAATCCAGAGTATCTGTGGATCGGTTGTTCTGACTCGCGTGTACCTGCAAACGAAATCGTAGACTTATTACCGGGTGAGCTATTTGTTCACCGTAACGTGGCAAATGTTGTTGTGCATACCGACCATAACTGTCTTTCGGTAATGCAATACGCTGTTGAAGTACTGAAAGTGAAGCACATCATGGTCGTTGGTCACTATGGCTGTGGTGGTGTTCAAGCAGTATTAAACGAAGCACGTTTTGGTTTAATTGATAACTGGTTACGCCATGTAGGTGATGTAAAAGAAAAACACATCGAACAACTCAATGCATTACCTGAACAAGAGCGTTTAAATAGCTTAATTGAACTAAACGTTATCGAACAAGTACGTAACGTGTGCCGTACTAACATTGTGCAAGATGCTTGGGCGAAAGGCCAAGAGTTAACAATTCATGGTTGGGTTTATGGCTTAGCAAATGGTCATCTTAATGATCTAGAGTCGGTAGTGACCTGTGCTGAAGAAGCTAGTGATACTTACGGTATTGCCGTTAAGCGCGTATTTGAACGCGTGGCAGAAAAAAGCTAAAACTAGCTAGTTAGAAAAAAGGAGAGCTAATTCGCTCTCCTTTTTTATTGTTCGTCTTGTTTGCTAGCAAGTTGCTGCTCGAGTAATGCAACTTTCTCTTCAAGCTCAGTGAGTTTTTCACGAGTACGAATAAGTACTTGGCTTTGAATATCAAACTCATCACGGCTTACAAAGTCCATCTCAGCAAGTTTGTTTTGAATAGCTTGCTTTGTTTTGCCTTCAACTGTTTCGGCAAGGTTTTTCACGCCTTGCGGCATGTTATCAGTAATTTGCTTAGCGATTTCTTCAAGTTTTGCTGGGTTGATCATCTTCGTCCCTTGAGTCACGTAAAAAAACAATCTTACCTTATTGGCTAGGCGTAGTGTAGTGATTACGGTAAAATTGCCCGTCCTGTCTTTGGATAATTTCTTTAGGGGCTTATGAAACTCAACCCAAAACAAGATGAAGCGGTAAAGTATATCAGTGGACCGTGTCTGGTATTAGCCGGTGCGGGATCTGGTAAAACGCGTGTTATTACTAATAAAATCGCTTACTTGGTGCAAAAGTGTGAGTATCAAGCGCGCAATATTGCGGCGGTAACCTTTACCAATAAAGCCGCAAAAGAAATGCGTGAGCGTGTAACGCAAACACTGGGTAAACAAGAGTCGAAAGGCTTATGGGTTTCAACGTTTCACACCCTTGGCCTTGAGATCATCAAAAAAGAGTTAACGACGTTAGGTTTTAAACCTGGATTCTCACTATTTGATGATCAAGATACCAACCAGTTACTAGCTGAGCTGACCGAAGAAGAACTTAAAAAAGACAAAGATCTACTCAACCTACTGAAGATGCAAATAGGTAGTTGGAAGAACGAGTTGATTCTACCAGAGCGTGCCGTTCGCGAAGCCCGTGAGCCGCAAAAAGCCTTGTTTGCTCAGCTGTATGCGCGTTATCAAAATCAATTACGTGCTTACAACGCCCTAGATTTTGATGATCTGATCATGATCCCTACTTTATTGTTAGGCCAAAATGCCACTGCGCGTGAGCGTTGGCAGCAGCGTTTTCGTTACTTGCTGGTGGATGAGTATCAAGATACTAATACCAGCCAGTATCAGTTGGTTAAGCTACTGGTGGGTGAGCGAGCTCGTTTTACCGTGGTAGGCGATGACGACCAATCAATTTACTCATGGCGTGGTGCTAAGCCTCAAAACCTTGTGCTATTGAGTAAAGATTTTCCGGGCTTACGTTTAATTAAGCTCGAACAAAACTACCGAAGCGCAGGGCGAATTCTAAAAGCGGCGAATATTTTGATTGCCAATAACCCTCACGAGTTTGATAAAAAGCTATTCAGTGAGCTTGGCTATGGTGAGCCTATCAAAGTGATTGGTTGTCGTGATGAAGAGCATGAATCAGAGCGAGTAGTGGCAGAGATCATTTCTCATAAATTCATGAAACGCACCAGCTATAAAGATTACGCGATTTTATATCGTGGTAATCACCAAGCGCGAGTGTTTGAAAAAGCACTTATGAGCAACCGCATTCCTTATAAAATCAGCGGCGGCATGTCATTTTTCTCGCGTTCAGAAATTAAAGATATCATGGCGTATTTACGTTTACTGGTGAACCAAGATGATGACAATGCCTTTTTACGTATTGTGAATACGCCACGCCGTGAGATTGGTACGGTCACACTTGAAAAACTAGGCACCCTTGCTAATGAAAAGCATATCAGCTTATTTGCTGCCTGTTTTGAACCTGAGCTTGCGCACAGATTAAAAGGCCGTGGTTTTAATGCTTTAGCTGGTTTTGCCCGCTGGGTGGTTGAGCTTTCTGATAATGCAGTTCGGGGCGATACCCTTGAGGCTGTGAAAGAGTTAGTTAGGCAAATTAACTACGAAGCATACCTTTATGAGTCATCACCGAGTGCAAAAGCCGCTGAAATGCGTATGAAAAACGTTTCAGAGCTTTATCGTTGGATCACCGACATGCTAACAGGGGATGCAGACAATCCACCGCTAAACCTTGCTGAAGTGGTTAGTAAACTGACCCTGCGCGATATGCTTGAACGAAACGAAGAAGAAGACGAATCTGACGCGGTACAATTACTAACACTGCATGCTTCAAAAGGTTTGGAGTACCCGTATGTGTTCATGGTTGGCATGGAAGAGGGTTTGTTACCGCACCAAGTAAGTATCGATGAAGATAACGTTGAAGAAGAGCGTCGTCTTGCTTATGTAGGTATTACGCGTGCACAGCAAGAGCTGGTAATGACTTATGCTAAGTTACGTCGTCAATTTGGTGAAACCTCAGATACAGAGCTCAGTCGCTTTGTGCAGGAGTTACCACAAGATGATTTAGCCTTCGAAGCGAAAAAGCCACCGTCTTCACAGGCTGAGCGAATGGAAAAAGGCCAAGCTCGAGTAGCTAATCTAAGAGCAATGCTTAAGAAGTAATAAATTGTGCGCTCGGTGCTTCGTGTTCGAAGGGCGCCAGCGCATGTTGCTTACCAATAAACAATGACAATCCGTGCTTATCGAGTAACGTGCGGTAGTTAAAAATCGATGGCCCTTTCGCGATTACTTGGATATTTTGCAGCTTAGTAATCGCCAGCACACCTTGCAGTTGTAAGTGATAGTTTTCTTGCTGTAGTACTCGCTTACTGAACGTTGAACTTAATAACAAGTAATCGAATTGGAACTCAGTCAGTAAGTTTAATTCACAGCGATCTTTAGCAAATTCATTCAAACCAATCGAAAATCCTTGTGCAACCAAGTTTTTTAGATTTTCAATTTGTACTGCCGATGCATAACGAATTTCTTGTTCGTTGAATAATAAACACATTCTATTCGCATCGTGAGCTTTTAGTAGCTTACACAGTGCTTGAAAATTAATACGTTCAAGAACTAAACCAGAGCAAGGGAATAATACTTTTTCTAGATTACTGTCACTTACTAAGCTGAAGGCTTGTTTTAATAAATTAAGTTCAACCTCAAAGTGCTGAACTCTATCGGTTGCAAACTTCTTAAGTACTTCAAAGCTGGTGCTACCAAGTACTGGGTGTTCACCAAATGCTTCGAGTAAAGACTCTGCACGAGTTTGCTCATCCAAGGTAATGATTTCGGCACTTCTAAAGTGCATAGGCAAATCATCTAAGTGATGCATATTGTCAGCATCATGTTGCACATTGCTGGCATTAAGCAGCGGATGGAAGCATTCAAAGCGATTACGGCCTGCATTTTTCGCGTAATACATGGCTGCATCCGCATCACGTATAATTTCATCGGTGTGCTTGTAGCTTGGTTTTGAGTAAGTAATACCAATACTGGCACCACTTTGAATACACTGACCCTTCATACAGAAAGGTTTTCTCATAATTTCGATAATACGTTTGGCGACATCTTGGGCTTGCTGTTGCTCTGTTAAGTGAGTGAGCAATATCACAAACTCATCACCACCTAAACGTGCAAGCAAATCATGCTCACGAATACAATGCGAGAAAGACTCAGCAACACCAATTAAAAATTGATCGCCTGCTTGGTGACCAAGGTGATCGTTAATGTCTTTAAATTTATCAAGGTCAATAAATAGCACTGCAAACTGCTGCTCTGGGTAGCGCTGGTAGTGCTGCAATGTTTTTTCAAGCTGAGTTAAGAATAAACTGCGATTCGGTAAACTGGTTAGTGAGTCATGGTGTGCATCGTGATACAGCTGTTGTTCTATTTTTTTACGCTCTTCAATTTGCATTTGCAGGTGCATATTGGCTTGGCGAAGTTCTTTGGTTTTTTCAGTGACCCGGTGCTCAAGCTTTTGGTGACTAAGCTTTAACTCTTGGTTTGCTAGGTGAGTTTGAATAACATTAGCAATTTGATGCGATACAAAGGTGATTAGCTCACAATCATCCTGACTAAATTCATGCTTATTATTGTAAGCTTGGCAAACAATGAGGCCTATAACGCCTTGCGAGGTTTTCAGCGGAGCACCTAACCAACTCGTCGCGGTGCGCTCAGGTGGTACATTAACCGGTCTTTCTATAACGCCTAGCTTGATAAGCTCCTTTGCTCTTTCACTGTCTATGACTTGGCACTTTTCAGTGCTGAGCACCAGTTCACTGTAGCCTTTAGCAAATGGCCGTGGTTTACCATTATCGTTAAACTCATCGACGCAGTAAGGGAAACTTAACCAATGTGACTTTTGGTCATACAATGCGATGTATAAGTTATCTGCATAGGTAATGGTTTTGATAATGTTATGTACATGCAGATATACATCGTCGAGGTTTTTACTTTGTGTTGCCAGCTCTGATATTTTAAATAAGATCTGTTGACGTTCTAGCGCACTTTTACGTTGTTGAATTTCGTCGTTCAGTGCTTGGTTACTTTGTGTCAGTGCACGGGTGCGAATTTTTACTTCAGATTCGAGCAGCTCACGTTTTTTTACTCGTTCAATTGCTGTCGCCAAATATAATGACATCGCTTCGAGCAACTCAATTTGCTGCTCCGAATAGCCTTGTTTATTGTCATAGCTTTGCGCGACCATGACTCCAATAATGACTTTATCGCGATAGACGGGCACTCCAACCCAATGCTCAGCTGGCGTACCAAAGCACTTAAGTAAGCCTTGTTCAACCGCTTGCTCTGTTTGTTGTTTGGTAAAGTAACAGGTTTTACCTTGTTTAAATACGTAACCTGTGAGGCCTTCTTTAAAGTACTGCTCATATTTTAACGGTACTGAAAGACCATCTTTTTCATCGGCGAAATAAGATAGCTCAAGGTTATCGTAAACCGGGTTATGCAACACAACGAAAAAGTTTTTACTTGGGATATAGTCTTGCAGAATGTTGTGGATAGCAGGGTAGAGCAGGGTTAATTCGGCAACAGTGCTTGCTTGCTCTGATAATTGTAAAAGAGCATGTTGCAAGTGATGTGATTGCTTATACTTTTGTAAAAGCGATTTTAAGCGAGCATTTTTTCGGCCTAGCTTATCAATGTGTGTTGCTGAATCTTCCAATGATTTAGAACCAGATCTTATTGTTGTTTAAATTTCGTCCTTTATAGTTCCACTTTTTTATTAGATCGTCAAGTAACAGGTGTTAACAAAATAGTAATTTATGATGGGGCGTATTTGGCTACAGCATTAGTCTAGCGGCTAAAAGCAGGCACAAAAAAAGGGCTTAATAAAATTAAGCCCTTAGTATTAGTTTTAAACTGTTACTTGCTAGTCATGAAATCGATAGCAGCGCTGATCTCTTCATCAGAACAGTCCATACACGTACCTTTAGGAGGCATCGCGTTGAAACCGTTGATTGCATGGTCAAGTAGAGTGTCCATGCCTTTAGCAATACGAGGAGCCCAATCATCAGCTGATTTAGGTGCACCTAGTGCGCCAGTACCATGACAAGCAAAACATGCTGCTTGGTAAACTTGTTCACCAGAACGAGGACCTGTAGGTTCAGCAGCGACCGCAGCTTTATCACCTTCTAGATATACAGAACCAATTGGCGCTAGACGCTTTTTAATTGCATCTTCAGTCAAAGAGTTGTCATACGCTTGTGCATATGCCGTTGTTGCTAGCAGTAATAATGCAGCTGATAGTTTTTTCATTTTGCCTTGCTCACTTCGATTTGAACGTGATCAATCACGATATCTGACGGAAATTAGAACGATTATAACGCTAAGCCACAATTTATAAAATGATCTAAAAGGCTTTTTCTTGAGAAAAACCGTCATTTTTTTGCGTTAGCGCAAGAAAAGCCAGCATTAAATACTGGCTCCTAGCTTGATGTTTAAGCAAGCTCTAATACTTTGTTAACCAATTTTTCGATACCCGCATCAGCATCTAAAATGCTTTGGGCCAACATATAGGCTGGGGTTGTGACCACTTTATGCTGAGGATCGACAACGATATCATCCACAGCACAGCTTTGGTGCGCTCCGCCAAGTTGCTCGATTGCTGCTGCGGTGTCTGCATCGTTACCAATGGTTGTTTTTACACCTTTACCATAAATAAGTGGCAGCATGGCAGGAGCAATACATATATAACCCGCTGCTTTGTTGGCATCGACAAAGGCCTTCGCAGTTGTCAGTACATCACCTTGAACTTGGGCATCTGCTCCTTTAACAGCAAAGTCAGATAGGTTTTTCGCGGCCCCAAAGCCACCTGGTACGATCAAGGCATCGAATTCATCTACATTTAGCTCAGTCAGCGCTTTAATTTCACCACGGGCAATACGCGCAGCTTCAACTAACACATTACGGTTAGGAGTCATTTCTTCACCGGTTAGGTGATTAATGGTGTGCATTTGGTCGATATTGGGTGCGAAGCATTGATAGCTCGCGCCTGCTTTTGCGATATGTAATAAGGTTAATACGGCTTCATTGATTTCTGCGCCGTCGTAAACACCGCAACCAGCTAAAATTACAGCAACTTTTTTCATTTTTGAACTCTCCTTAATGCGACTAGCTTTAGTTTAACAAGGATACGAGCATGGCGACAAAATAAAAAATTTTTGTCGCTTGATAACTCGCAAAGCATGATGAATAGCCGTTTATGCCTTTTTATAAATTACTAACGAAAAAAAAAGTATAAAGGATCGCTATGATCTTTGATCCATTATGCTAGAATACTCCTCCGGTTATGAAAAGGGATGTTAATTCGGTATCGAATAAGCAAAAGGTTATCGCTACTAAAACCGTTTTCCACATCGGACAAAAATAATAAAAAAAGAACGCCGTAATATCTTTTTTAAATCAAAACATGAACTTATAAAATTTTCCTTAATGTTTTTTCATTTCGGGAGAACTAGCTCTGTCTGTTATCTACAAAGTTATCCACAGCTTGCTCTGTCATAAACCTTTATTGGTTAATAATTCACAGTCGTTTTCTTCATGGCCTTATGGCATGCTTACAAACAATTTAATGTTATTCAATTAGGATCCAATTTCACCATGGCTCAGATCCCTGAAAATCCACTTATTCTTGTAGATGGTTCTTCTTATTTATTCCGTGCATACCATTCGCCGCCGCACCTTACTAACTCAAAAGGTGAAGCGACAGGCGCAATCTATGGCGTAGTTAATATGCTTAAGAGTTTGATCAAGCAATATGATCCGTCGCACATGGTGGTGGTATTTGATGCCAAGGGTAAAACCTTCAGAAATGACATGTACAGCGAGTACAAAGCGAATCGTCCGCCAATGCCGGATGACTTACGCACACAGATCGCACCACTACACAACATTATTAAAGCAATGGGTTTCCCACTGATTAGTATTGAAGGTGTTGAGGCTGACGATGTTATTGGTACCTTTGCGCGCATAGCGTCAGAGCAGCAGCGTCATGTACTGATCTCAACAGGCGATAAAGATATGGCGCAGCTTGTTAATGAGCATGTAACGCTGATCAATACCATGACAGATAGCATTTCAGATCCAGATACTGTGGTTGAAAAGTTTGGCGTTGGTCCTGAGTTGATCATTGATTACCTTGCTTTAATGGGTGATAAGGTCGATAACATCCCAGGTGTTGATGGCTGTGGTCCAAAAACCGCAGTGAAATGGTTACAAAAATATGGATCATTGCAAGGTGTCATTGATCATGCTGGTGAAATTAAAGGCAAGATTGGTGAAAAACTTGCTGCAGCACTTGATCATCTGCCACTTAGCTATGAATTAGCAACAATTAAGTGTGATGTTGAGGTTGAGTCAGATCTTGAAACTTTTAAGCTGCAAGAGCCTAATCGTGACGAATTGATTGCACTTTATGGTGAATGTGAGTTCCGCCGTTGGTTAGCTGAGCTACTTGATAACCCTAAAGACGCTGATACGCATTTAGATGTGCCAACTGAAGCTAACGAACTACCAAAAGTTGCTGATGCACACTACGAAACTATTTTAACTGAAGAGCAACTTGATACCTTAGTGGCGCAGTTAAATGACGCCGAATTGTTTGCTTTTGATACTGAAACAACCAGCCTTGATTATATGCAAGCTCAATTGGTTGGTATGAGCTTTGCGGTTAAGGCGGGTGAAGCGGCTTACCTTCCGGTTGCTCACGATTACCCTGATGCGCCAGAACAATTAAGCTTAGAAACCGTAATGGCAAAAATTGGCCCAATCTTAGCTGACGAAAACAAAGCGAAAGTGGGGCAAAACCTTAAGTACGATAAAAGCGTGTTAGCGAATGCGGGCTTCGAGTTAAAGGGTATTAAATACGACACTATGTTGGAGTCGTATGTCTTTAATAGTGTAGGTAGCCGCCATGATATGGACTCGTTGGCACTGAAATACCTAGGCCACAAAAATATCAGCTTTGAAGATATTGCCGGTAAAGGTAAAAAGCAGTTAACGTTTAATCAAATTGAGCTAGAAAAAGCGGCGCCTTATGCTGCTGAAGATGCCGATATAACGCTACGTCTTCACCAAGTGTTATGGCCAAAAATTGATGCTGATAGTCAGTTGAAGTCAGTATTCGAAGATATTGAGTTACCACTTGTCACAGTGCTTTCTGATATTGAGCGTACTGGTGTTGCAATTGATAGCAATATGCTGGCAGCTCATAGCCAACGTTTAGGCGAGCGCCTGTTAGAGCTTGAGCAAGAAGCTTATGATATTGCAGGTGAAAAATTTAACTTAGGCTCACCTAAACAACTGCAAGCTATTTTGTTTGAAAAACTTGAGCTGCCTGTTATCAAAAAAACACCTAAGGGTGCACCTTCGACAGCAGAAGAAGTATTGCAAGAACTTGCTCATGATTATCCATTACCAAAAGTGATTATTGAGCACCGTGGTTTATCTAAACTTAAATCAACCTACACAGATAAACTTCCGCTAATGGTTGATGAGCGCACTAAGCGAGTGCATACCTCTTACCATCAAGCTGTAACAGCAACAGGGCGTTTAAGCTCAACGGATCCTAACTTACAGAATATTCCAATTCGTTCAGAAGAGGGGCGCCGTATTCGTGAAGCCTTTATTGCTGCACCTGGGCATAAAATTGTGGCTGCCGATTACAGCCAAATTGAATTACGTATCATGGCGCATTTATCACAAGATAAAGGCCTATTAACTGCGTTTGCGAATGGTTTAGATGTACACAGTGCTACGGCGGCAGAAGTCTTTGGGGTTAGCCTTGAAGAGGTTACCAGCGATATGCGTCGTAAAGCCAAAGCGGTTAACTTCGGTTTAATTTATGGCATGTCGGCGTTTGGTTTATCACGTCAGTTAGATGTACCACGCCATGAAGCACAGCATTATATTGATAAATACTTCGAGCGTTTCCCTGGCGTACTTGAGTACATGGAAACAACTCGTGAAAAAGCTGCTGATAAAGGGTATGTAGAAACGATTTTTGGTCGCCGCTTACATTTACCAGAAATCAATGCCCGTAACGGTGCTCGTCGTAAAGCCGCTGAACGTGCTGCGATCAACGCACCAATGCAAGGTACTGCTGCTGATATCATCAAAAAAGCGATGCTTAAAGTTCATCAGTGGGTGAACGAGCAAGCTGAAGGTTCAGTGAAGCTGCTAATGCAGGTGCACGATGAATTAGTGTTCGAAATTAAAGAAGAGTGTGTTGACGACTATAAAGCTGAAATTTGTAAGCTAATGTCAGAAGCCGCGACTCTTGATGTGCCTCTGATTGTTGAAGCCGACAGCGGTGACAACTGGCAACAGGCTCACTAATAGTCTCGAAAAAATGAAAGCTATCAGCTAGAAAGTTAGCGAGTTTCTAGGGGAAAGAGTAAAGTTAGCGAGTTGCTTGACACGTAAGCTAAGTCATTTAGGCTTGCTAACTTGCTAACTTGCTAACTTGCTAACTTGCTAACTTGCTAACTTGCTAACTTGCTAACTTGCTAACTTGCTAACTTGCTAACTTGCTAACTTGCTAACTTGCTAACTTGCTAACTTGCTAACTTGCTAACTTGCTAACTTGCTAACTTGCTAACTTGCTAACTTGCTAACTTGCTAACTTGCTAACTTGCTAACTTGCTAACTTGCTAACTTGCTAACTTGCTAACTTGCTAACTTGCTAACTTGCTAACTTGCTAACTTGCTAAAACCCCAACTCTTGCAATCTCTTTACGTGTTGACGATAAAGCTCAATAGGGTCAATTTCCCGAAAGTTGTGTAAACCAATAAACTGATTAATCTCATCTAAGTGGTTCATTTCATAATCATCTTTGATGACATGTCCTAAATGGCTGCTGCAGCGCGATACAAGGCCATCATCTTTACCTAAAATAAGTAACGAACCAAGCAGCATGGGCAAGTCGGTTGGGTCCAGTATATTGGTGAGTGCTGCTGTACCACTCCACGAAAAATAATACACCCCATTTTCGGCAACTAGCTGACCTTGCTCGCATTTATTTTCTGGTAAACCTTCAGGGTATTTTTGATTAAATGCATGAGCACCCTGTGTACTTAAGCTATTTAATGCACCCAGTGTGTTTTGTGGTAAGTCACTGTTACCTGATAGTAGTGAAATAACACCACCAAATGCATTAAATACTAATTGAGCAGCATGTTCTGCTTGAGAGTTTGCAGGTAGTTTTTGACTAATTAGATCTATAATGTCACTACCATAGTTTGCACCGCCAATACTGGTTACTGAGGCAATTAAATCTGGCCTGACTGAGGCAACATAGCGCACTGTTTGCGCGCCTTGGCTGTGGCCAATCAAATTTACTTTTTTTGCGCCAGTCAGTGCTAAAATTGCTTTTACGCGAGTGAGTAATTGTTCGCCCCGTACTTCAGAGCTATTAATAGCCGAGACCGCTGGCGTGAACACCAAGGTACCATCTTGATTGAGACTTGTAGCAACATTATAAAAATAATCTAGGCCGAGTAGGTTATCGAATCCCATTAGCCCATGAACTAAAATTACCGGATATTGTGTCGTTGTTTTTTTTGCATGGCAGTAGGGGGTCATTAAAAAAAGTAAGGTAGCAAATAAAATTAAGGGGATTTTTTTCATACCTTTTACTCTTCTACTGCAATTTTTATCACTAACAAGCCTTGAAAAAGCCTGATTTTTGCGTGCTGTTGATTCACTTTACCCTAAATTACGGTTCGCTGTAATGTTAACTTTAAGTAAACAAGAAAAGATGGTTTTAGTGTTTCGTTATATGTTTATCAATTTGTGTTGTTTCTGCGGTTATGCAATTTATTTTTAATCCGGTATTTGCTAAAGTCCGCGCCGTCCTCATCCTGTAGGACATCCTGTTGATGATGCATCTGAAAGGATGCAACGTATTGATAGCTTCTCCCCAGTTTGCTATACCGGCTCACTCCTTGTTGAGTGAGTCGCTTTTTCTTTCTCTTATCATACAATTCATTGCACAAATTAACGCAAGTGATACCATCAAAGTGATTCTTATTTACTTTCGAAGGAATGCGTTATGTTTAAATCTTTGGCAATTGCTGCCTTTTCATTATCGAGTATTTTAGTTGCCCCTTTAGCCAGCGCAAACTGGCAAGTTAATAATGAGCAAAGCAATGTGAGCTTTGTGTCTATCAAAAAGAATTCAGTTGCAGAAGCGCATCATTTCAAAAACGTGTCGGGTACACTTAACGAGCAAGGTCAATTTAAGTTGATGATCGATCTGACATCGGTTGAAACTCTGATCCCTATCCGCAATGAGCGCATGACCAAGTTGTTATTTGAGACAGCTAAATTCCCTAATGCAGTGTTAACTGCTGATTTAAGCAAAGCGCTGTTAACGCTAAAACCAGGTCAACATGTGCTTAAAGGTTTGAAAGCTGAATTAGACTTCCATGGCAACAAGAAAGAGTTAACAATTGATGTACTTGCCAATATGTCACCGAAAGGCGATGTTACTGTTTCATCGTTTACGCCGGTGATTATTAATGCAAGTGATTTCAAAGTAACAGAAGGTATTAGTGAGTTACAAAAACTTGCGGGTTTACCATCAATTGCGACAGCTGTTCCTGTAACATTTTCTTTGACGCTAGATAAAGAAAAATAATGCAATCACTTGCTGACTTAGAAGCCGCTCTTCAGGCACCCGATAAACCTTTTGATCAATGGCAGCCACAAAACTGTGGACAAGTGCCTATATTGATTGATGCGCAAGGGCGGTGGTTTTATGCCGGCAGTGAAATAAAGCGCGAGGCAATGGTTAAACTCTTTGCCTCTGTGCTTTGCAAAGAAGCAGGTAGTTATTTTTTAAAAACACCCGTCGAGAAAATGGCTATCACGGTCGATGATGTACCTTTTATTATTGTTGATTGGCGCTTTGAAGATACAGAGCAAGGCCGTGCGCTTTGTTGTGTTGATAATTTACAGCGCGCTTGGTTGGTTTCAGCAAAGCAACCACTATTACTGAGAGAATTTGAAGGTGTCAGTGTGCCTTATCTTCAATTAGCACATGGCTTGGCTGCGAGGGTATCGAGAAATGTTTATTATCAGTGGGCCGAAATAGCCTGCTCAGACGAGCAGGGCTACTATATAGAATCATTAGCCAAGCGTTATTACTTGGCCTAAGCGATTAAGCTTCTGGTTGTTCGTCAGACTCAGGTGCTTGAGCTTCAATGGGCCCTAAGAACCACTCATCAAGCTTTTTAGCAACTTCAGGTAAGCCTGTGCCTTTTAGTGAAGAGAAGGCATGTACTGTAATATCACCATCTAAACTACTTAACTCACGACGAACTTGTAAAACTTGAGCTTTTCGCGCGCCCTGTTTTAGCTTGTCGGCTTTAGTTAATAGTGCCAGCACTGGAATTTCGCTGCCCACGGCCCAGTCGATTAAGTCACGGTCTAAATCTTTTAACGGGTGGCGAATATCCATCAAAACAACGATACCTTTTAAGCTTTGACGTTTTTGTAAGTATTCACCTAGTGACTTTTGCCATTTCTTCTTCATTTCGATAGGAACTTTAGCAAAACCATAGCCTGGTAAGTCGATAAGGCGTTTATCGGCATCAAGTTCAAAGGTATTGATCAGCTGAGTACGACCGGGTGTTTTAGAAGTACGCGCTAACTTTTGATCTGTTAACGTGTTTAAAGCACTTGATTTACCCGCATTAGAGCGACCAGCAAACGCGACTTCAATCCCCGTATCAGCAGGTAAGCGTGAGATATCAGGTGCGCTGGTAACAAAGGACGCAGTATTGTATTTGATACGAGATTTGAGCACAGGCTCTCCTAGTCTTTTATAAAAAATAACAAACAGTGGCTAATTTCCACTTAAGGCACGTATTTTATACTATTAAAGCAGCATTCAAAAGCGTATTTAAGCGTGCTAAATTGGCTTTAAATTAGGAAAATTACTAGGTATAAACTTAATCTAAGTCAAATCCCTATAAATTATGAGCTTAATGTGGGCAGAAAACGTGCCAGAGAATTTATTATCGTGTAGAATATAGAAATCACAACATCCATATTGTAGATGATACAGGGTCGGAAACAGAGAATTCACCATGAAAAAAATAGCACTATCTTTAACTATATTGCTTGGTACGTTGTCAGCAAGCAACGCAACAGCATTTGATGGCGATGTAAACGCAGGTAAAGAGAAATCGGCAACGTGTGCGGCTTGTCACGGCCCAGACGGTAATGCACCGGTTAATATCTACCCTAAAATTGCAGGCCAACACGCAGATTATATCTATAAACAATTACAAGAGTTTAAATTAGGTATGACATCTGGCGGCAAAGAAGGTCGTATGGATCCAGTAATGAGTGGTATGGCTATGCCGCTTAGCGATCAAGACATGAAAGACCTAGCAGCTTACTTCTCTTCTTTAAATATGTCTGAAGGTACAACGCCTAAAGATGTAGTAGAAGTAGGTCAGCAGCTTTATAAAGCCGGTGATGCAGAGCGTGGTATTCCAGCATGTGCTGCGTGTCACGGTCCTCGTGGTAACGGTACATCACTAGCTAAATTCCCGAAAGTTTCGTTCCAACATCCAGAATACATCAAGTCACAACTTGAAAAATTCCGTGATGGTACGCGTAATAACGACTTAAACGGTATGATGCAAGACATCGCTAAAAAGCTAACAGACAAAGACATCGAAGTACTTTCAAAATACTTAGGTGGCTTACACTAAAGTCTGATTGCGGGTAGTAATACTCCGCAGTAATATGTGATTAGTGTGAAAAAAGCAGCGCAAGCTGCTTTTTTTGTATTTAAACTATGTCGAAATCTCCTACGCCTTTGTGAGACATTGTCCATATCGAGCTGTAAGCTAAATCTTATTTTTATTTCAATTTTATACATAACTCTTTGTTATTAAATAAGTTGAGCTTGTTGCAATATCTTATCTGTAAGAAAAATTATATAAATCAGTTGTAACAAAATTATTAATGAGTAAATTAACCACTGTCGCTGAGACAGCAAAAACAACATGGACAATGTAATAAGGAAAGTGACTGCGGCAAGTCTTTAGGGGTTGACACTGGTTAGGTGTCCTAAAGGAAATAACAAAAAAGCGTCAGGATTGACCGAGAATAATAAAAGCTCATGGAAGTTTAATAATAAAAACAAAATGGAATGCTACACGGAAGGTTAAAACAATAACAAAATGGATAAACAATAATAATAAAAATAATAAAGACTAAAAAGTCGAAGGGAGAAGTGTCCAGATAATTGGCGCTCAGATTAGTAGGCGGTAGAGATGTTTTCTCTACCGCCTTTTTATTTGTCCTGTTACAATAGCCACCGTTTGTACTAAAAGTATGAAAAGTGCGCAGTTCGTCAAGTTGACCAACCACATCCGCACATCGAATTCTTCTGGTTATGCCAGCATTACAATGCCACAAAGGCGTTGTGCACAACCTCTTAAGTGAGATGATCAAGATATGAGTAGAAAGAAAAAGTCGCGTAAAATTCCATCGAATGGTCCTGTACGTCTAAGCAAAGAAAAGCTTAGAGAGATGCGCGCGTTAAAAGAGCAGCGAGTTAAAAAGACCAAAGGTGCTAAACCTGGGTCTCGAAATGCACCTGATGCACAAAATGCAGAAAACACTGCTGTAAACAATCAACCGAAAGATAAGCGTGTTGGTAGTAAAAAGCCGGTTTCTTTAGTTGCGCCTAAGGCTGAGCCGAAAGTTGAAATGAAACGCAACTTAAAACCTATGGTTGAGCTTAAGAAAGTGGCTGAGCCTGAACTAACACCAGAGCAAGAGTTAGAAGCGCTAGAGAATGACGAGCGTCTACTTAAGCTAGTTGAGCGTCATGAGCGCGGTGAGTTATTAACAGGTAAAGATGCTAAGTACTTCAATAGCCGTATTGCTCGCCACCAAGCACTGTGTGAGTTATTAGGCATTGAAGATGAAGACGAGTACGAAGATGACTTTGAAGATGATTCATACGATGAAGGTGAATCTGACTTCGATAAGTACTTATCTGATGACTTAGCCAATGAATGGTTTGATGACGAAGATGAGGATGAGCGATGAGCACAACCTTGATTATTGCCATTGTAATTGGTGCGGCAATTATCGCAGGGCTTGCGTTTTATGCAGGGCAACTTCTGTATAAACTAAAAGAGCAAAATAAGCTTATCGCCAAGAAGCAAGCTGAGCATGAGCAAAAGCTTGCGGCATCAAAAGCAAAGCGTAATGCAAAGCTAGCCGATAGCATTCATTTAATTGCCCGTGCAATGAATGAAGAGCAATGTGAGTTCTCAGAAGGTTGCTTACGTATTTGGGTGCTGATCTCTCAATACAGCTTTGCAGAAGAGTTTGAGCTAAGTGAGCGCTACCCAGGCATATTTAAAATGTACGAAGTCGTAAAAGATATGCCAACGCACGATGCCCGTAAGAAATACTCTAAAAAAGAGATTTTTAAAATGGACACCGCTCGCTGGCGTGCTGAAGAACAGCATAGCGATGAAATTAAAGCAGATTGCGCACGTATAATTGAAGAGTTTAAAGCCGCTCCAGGCAGCGAAAACGTAGTATTCAATTAAACAAACATGCTGCGATTTAAGCAAAATAGAAGCAGAGCCTAGGCTCTGCTTTTTGTTGGGCTAGATAACTCGTGAGAAACGAGTTTGCTTGATTTGTTGTTGTAGGTGCGCATCAAAGCACATACAAATAATACGAATAAATAAATTACCGCGAGCTGTTACTGTGATCTTATCTTGGCTAACAGACACCAAGCCATCAGCTAGTAATGGGTCGAGTGCCTGTAGTGCCTCGCAGAAGTAGCTGGCAAAGTTAATATTAAACTGTTTTTCGATTGCTGGAATATCCAGCTCAAACTGGCAGATCAATTGTTTGATCACTGCGGCACGTAACGTATCGTCATCAGTTAAAGCAACACCTTTACAGATTGCACTGCCATAGCCTTCTTGCACAGCTTTGTAATAGTGCTTCAACTCTTTTTCGTTTTGTAAAATGGCATTGCCTATTTGCGAAATCGATGACACACCCAAACCTAATAAGTCACATTGGCCATGCGTTGTGTAACCTTGGAAATTACGGTGTAATTGACCTGCGTTTTGTGCAATCGCTAGTTCATTGTCTTTACGGGCAAAGTGGTCCATACCAATAAACTGATAACCCGCCGCTAACATCTGCTCAAGGGTATTTTTGAACATAGTGAGCTTATCGCCCGCAGATGGTAAGTCAGCGTCTTTAATTTTACGCTGTGCAGCGAATCTATCTGGTAAGTGAGCATAGTTAAATACCGACACGCGATCAGGGTTTAGCTCAATCAGCTGTGCAATCGTCTCTTTAAAGCTCTCAGGTGTTTGCAGTGGCAAACCGTAAATCATATCGGCATTAATAGATTTAAAGCCAAGTTCACGAGCCTCACTAATTAAACCTTTTACAGATTGCACGCTTTGCGGGCGATTAACTGCCAGTTGCACATCATCATTAAAGTCTTGAATACCAAATGAGACACGATTGAAGCCAAGCTGACGTAGGTGTACTAGCATGCCATCAGCTAAAGAACGAGGGTCAATCTCAATACCGCGCTCGGCATCATCAGCAAAATTAAAATGCTGCTCAACCAATACCATTAAGCGGCTCATTTGCTCTGCCGATAAGAACGTTGGCGTACCACCCCCTAAATGCAGTTGTTCAATGTTATAATCGGCAAATAGCGTTGCTTGCTCAGCAATTTCAAGCGCTAAATTATCTAGGTATAAATCGGCTTTAGATTGATGACGAGTGATCACCTTATTACAACCACAGTAATAACAAAGCTGACTGCAAAAAGGGATATGGATATACAAAGATAAAGAACGGCTTTTCGACGCCGCAATCGCGTTAATCATATCTTGTTGGTTATAACCATCAGCTAAAGACAATGCTGTTGGGTAAGATGTATATCGAGGACCAGAAATATTGTACTTGTTGATCAGAGATTGATCCCAGCTTGGTAAATTTATCACAGTCAGCACTCCGCAATTGATTGAGCGGCTATTTTAACGAGTTTAGTGATTTAGCTATTTGATCTAGAACAATGTCGGAGGCTAGAAACTAATCGGCATGCTTTAAGGTCGTTGTAAAAACAAAGAGTTTACTATTTGAGCAGTTGATTTAGTGATTGTTAAAATAAAGGGTTTTGCTAGTGACAAGGTTACAAAAACTTTTTATACTGCATCCCGCTTTAGTCAGTTAAACCTGCTAAACGCATCAAAAAAATTTAGCTTTCGCTAATACAATGGCCCCTTAGCTCAGTTGGTTAGAGCACACGACTCATAATCGTTAGGTCCCCAGTTCTTATGTGGTATACGAATTCTCGTATATTAAATAAGACAGAAAGGACAAAGGGAAGAGAAGAAAAAAGAGGACAAGAAGTCCTTGAACTGCGAGTTTACTCGTAAGTAAAAATGGAATTGAGAATATACATTTAAAACAAGTTTATTAAATTGTTTTAAATGTATATTCTTCTAGATTATACGAAATGAAGAGATGGCCCTTTAGCTCAGTTGGTTAGAGCACCCGACTCATAAGTTATTTGTGACCTATAGCAGTAATGTTATATGGAAAAATCGGATGAATTGCTGGAAAGCTTCGTTTATTTCTAAAATAAACATGCCAATCAGCAGCCAAGCCTGATAAGCGTATCAGGAAGGTTCAGAGACTAGGTGGAGTAACACGATCTTGTTACGTAATACACCATTAGCGTCCGACACCCCACCGTACTAATACGAGGGTGATGATATAGTCCAGGCTTATGTGAAAACATAGGATTATCTGAATCGGTAGGTCCACAGTTCAAGTCTGTGAAGGGCCACCATTTCTTCAATCTTCCTTTACTAGTAAATTCTTTTTTAGTTCATAATAAGTAGACTTTAACGACTCAACACCTCCTTCAGAAATAACTTCAACTGGTTGTTTTCCATTAAAAAATTCATTTTTGTTTGGCATTCTCATAAAGCCATATATATTACTTTCATTATTGAATTTTGTTCTTAAAACAGCATGAATGTTTGCAATGTAACTGGCTCGTATGAGCTGCTGATCTGATAAGACTATTTCCTTCTCTTTCCAAGAATTAGGCTCTAAACCAAGTATTTTACCTTTTTGTTCAACCCCACACTCCCATTTGTCCAAAATATTAATGACTAACTTAACAACGACACAATGATCTACATTAGCAGCATGTAAAACTATCTCTTCGTTTCTTCTCAATTCAGTGTATTCGAGATCAAGCATCGCAACTTAACTCGATTGCTTTTATGTAATACTTCAATGCCTCAAATTTGCCATTATTTAATAGCCATTCGGGGGTACGTGAGCCTAAGCTAGCAATAATATCGTTTTCAAACCAGAACATAGCCTCAAGTTCATTATTGAACCAAGGGAGTATTTTCCTCAATATCCAATCTTTTTCCTGCTCGTGGGTCATTGACCTTTTGTCGATAGTGAGAGGAAGTTCGGAAGTATCGTAAAATGGTTTGCCTTGGTTGTATTGAATCCAATGATCTGATTGCTGCAATTGACGAACAAGTCTGTCTTCTAAAGAGCTATGGAGTTTAGATCTTTCATCAACTACATAATCAATTTTAAGTGCTTTGAAAACCTTATTGAGCTTTTCAACAGATAATCCGTTCAATTCCATTAACTCAGCAGGACTTATGCAGAAATCGTAACCATCTATATCATTTAAAACTGCCCTAATTCTAGAATTCCACAGAGAGTCGTACTCGAATAGAAAAGGGATTTTATCTAATGGCTTTCTAACTTCTTTTCTGAGCCGCTTAATCTTATTATCCGAGTATATTTGATTCATGGTCTCTAAATCATGGGTGAAATGATAAAAGACATAGTCAACACACTTATTTAATTCTTCAGCAATGTTGTAAATCGACTGGCCTCTATAACAAAAGCCTACAATGCGAGAGATATAATCATGTGTGTATTCAACATCAAACTTTAAACAAGGGGCTACTGAATTATGATCTAGTCGAGAATAGGTTTTGGATCGGTCGTAAACTACACAACCACACTTAACGGACAATGCACTCATAATGATACCTATAAAACATAAACCCACCACGCGTATGTCACATAAATCATTAAGTTTTTACGGATGCTGAGCTTCGTCGTATATTGGCGGCACAGGCTGTCCGCACAGCCCTGAATTCATATTGATAACGAATACACAATTAGTCTACGCCAATTAACTTATTTAACTCAAGTCTGGCTACACCAATTAAGAAAAATCGCCGACCTTAATAGTAGTTGATGCGACTTCCCTATGAAGCATCATAGTAAAACTAGCTGGTCGGCAATATATATGAATTGTCTTTTCAAGCGCACTGACTCTTAATTTAAAAAGCTTTAACTACGAGGAAACACAACGAGAATGGATAAGAAATCGTTAATCTTGATTGATGACTTTCTCTAATTCAAGCTCATCAATTTTAAGGATATGTGAAATAATTTTTTTAGTCTCAATTCCCTTTAGGTATTTAATCTGAGAGAAGTTTATAGACCAGTCTTGCCAGTTAGTTTTTATAACAGAAATTAATAGAGCTGTGTCTTCGTGTTCCCAGTCCAGTAAACAAGCTTTTATCTCTGGAAGCTCACCTTTTTCTATCGCCGATTTTAGTTTAGCCCAAGACATATAACCAAATACATCAATAGCTAAAGTCATTTGAGCCTGATTTAGCTTGCACCCTGACAAATCAGACAGCGCTCTGGCCTGCCGTTGTGCAGTTCTTAATAATCGTGATTTTCCTTCAGACACTACTAACCCTCAGAGTATCAAGAAATCCACAGCACTTCTGATACCTAGACAATAAGTAGCAATTTTAAAAATGGGCTTTCGCTTCGTAATTGTGGTCACAGGCCGCCATTACGGCCTTTATCAACTATACACAAAATCAATATTACTTTCTTGAAATTGTTAAGCAATTTCGGCTCACTAGCTGCAATATATTTAGTTCAAAGCGTCATCCTTAAAGTTTCTAATATCGACAGAATCCACTAGAGGAGTAGACTCAATATTGATTTATCCAACATTTCAGGTAAACTTCAATTATTGGATAAGCTTAATTTAAATAGTTTGTCAGGCACACTAACTTGGAGCATTGAGTAATGCCAACCGTTGAAAACTTTATAGATATTTTTGACGCATTGTCTCGGAAGGATTGGAATGATGTGAAAGCCGTTGCCGACAATATTTATGAGTCTGAGAGAAAGAAAAAGCACTACAATGCCGCAACTAGAATAAAAGAAGCGGCTGATATAGCAATTAATAACAATCTAATCTCAGATACATTTGTTATGTCTGAACATAGCCTTTCTGCTCCTCCTATAGATCTACTTGAAAGATTCAACGATATCAACGCAGAAAAGCCAGTTCTCCCAAAGTGGATGAATAATGAATTAGCTCTCTATTTTAGAGAGTGGAATATGTTCAAAGAATTAAAGTTACAAGATATAAAACCTAGAAATACTCTCCTATTACATGGTCTTCCGGGGTGCGGAAAGACTATGCTTGCAAAACATATAGCATCAGAAATGAAACGAGAGCTTTATACGGTTAGATTTGATTCTCTAATATCATCATATTTGGGAGAAACGGGCGAAAATATTCGAAAGATATTTAGCTTTTTGAAAACTAATAATTGCATTCTTTTCCTAGATGAAATTGATGCAATAGCCAAACTGCGTGATGATAAGTCAGAATTAGGTGAGCTCAAACGAGTCGTAATATCATTACTTCAAAATATTGATAACCTTCCAGAAGATAGAATTCTCATAGCTGCTACTAACCATGCTCATATGTTAGATCCCGCAATTTGGAGGCGTTTTGACGTAGTATGGGAGTTAGTTCCTCCTAAAGATAACGTGAGAGATAACCTGTTAGAAACCGAGCTAGGTGAAAGTTATACTAGCTCAGAATACAAAAAAGAAATCCTCGAGCTGACAGCTGGCATGACTGGTGCCGATTTGAATAGAACTATTAATGAGTCTAAACGGCGAAGATTAATTGAAAAAACTGACCTTATTGAATCGTTTCTCTTGTCTACAATCGAAAACGCAAGGCGAGGAGACTCAAACCAATCAACTAATGAAGGGCGCTTAATACAAGCAATTAAGTGTTTGAAATTAGCATACAAAAAGAAATATACATATTCAAAATTAGAAGACATTACAGGTATTTCTCATTCAACAATCCACCACAAAATAAAGAGCTCATAACATGGACGTAGGAAATCAAAGGCCGCATATTTTTATCAAAGATGAACCAGCTCCTCCCGTTAAAAGAGAATATGACGGCGGAGGTGGCGGTACTTATCCTAGGGATAGCTACCGCAAGCATGCTCACAAAGTATTTGCCGAAGCAGATCGTCTAAAGGCTATTTTCGCGACATCACAAGATAAAACAATCGGTAATAGATACTTTAAGGTTGAAATACCAGAGGAACAAAAAGTATCTACATCAACAGGTAAAAAGTTAGAGGAGAATCTACTTTCAAAAATTGTTGGGTCACCTAAGAGTAACATTGCTCACGTTAGCACGTCTAAAGAATCATTTGACGACTTAGTTTCACAATTAAATACTTATAGTGAGTCGTCAGAAAGTAAAGGGAAATCAAAATACGCATCTATAGAAGAATTATCTCTAATCCCTTTTGAAGAGAAGGTATCCGAAAGGTTTCAATTAGATTTTACTGAAGACAATACCGAAGGAGATGCATTAATTTCTCTTTTTCCTGATATAGATTCAAATGATCTCGATGTGATTTATGCTGGAGTTAAGAGTTATATCGAAGCTCTTGATGGTGAAATACTCTCTTTCCTGCCTAGAGAGGAAGGAACATTACTTAGAGTTAGGTCAAAGAAATCTGTTCTAAAAAACTTAGCTGAATCGTTTGTATCTATTCAATCTTTGGACTCTGCTGATGAGATTATTACTGAAATGGCCAGTGTTGGCGAACCTTTAGACAACACAATTAACGTCACACCAAATACATCAAAAGCATACGCATGTATGTTCGATACTGGGATTCAAAAAGACAATCGCTTTTTGATTGATAGCATCATCGAAGATATCTGCCCATTTGGAGACAATCGAGGTGTAAACACAGCACACGGAACTTTTGTGGGCAGCAGAATCATTTATGGTGATTCTATAAAAGATCAATTAACGACTGGCAGCCTTAGCCCTGACGTGAAATTGTTGAGTGTTTGTATTAATAAGTTTGATGACTTAGGTAATAAAGTAAAAGTAACCGTTGATCAATTAATAGAACTTATTCGTTCAACGGTCGAAAAGTGGCACAAGCAAATTCGAGTTTACAATTTGTCTATTTCTTGCACACCTCAAAACCCATATGCTCCAGCTTCAATCAAAGATGACATCGTACACCTTTTAGCCAGTGAAATTGATATTTTATCTAGGAAGTATGATGTTTTGTTTGTTATATGCACTGGAAATATACCATGGTCACCAAGCTGCCCACTACCACAAGAGAGCTACCCTAAATATTTTGATCTCGATGAGAGTAGACTAATGTCGCCCGGCGAGTCCATGCTAGGCTTGACGGTTGGTTCTGTTGCATTTGAGGATGCAACAGGAAGTATGGCGAAATCTTCAGAGCCCTCCCCTTTTACTAGAAGAGGTCCCGGCTTTTCGGGATATCACAAGCCTGATCTAATCGCACATGGCGGGAACTGCGGAAATAATTGGTCACAACACGACTTTCTTAATGTTGTGGGTTTATCTAACACAGGTGATTATTTGTCTTACGCCAGAGGTACAAGTTTTTCAGCGCCTCTAATAACTCGCTTAGCAGCAAAGCTATTCGAGTTTATTCCTAGTGCTTCGGCTTGCTTGGTCAAAGCAATGCTAATACATTTTGCGAAGAAAACTGAGTTATTAGACTTCGAAACTAAAAATTTAATGCATTTGCAAGGACATGGATACCCTGATGTCGCATTCTTATGTAATTCAACTAAAAACATACAGTCTTATTTATATCAAGGAGATATGGATTTTCGGGACATGATTGAAATCCCCTTCTACGTCCCTTCAGTTTTAGTTAACAGAAAAGTTCGAAACAAAATAAAAGTAAAAGTAACGATATCTTTCTTTCCAGAAACAAGTGCTGTTTTGAAAAGTGGATACTGCAAATCCCATATCCGCACAAAAATAATAAAACTGAATAATAAAAATGAATATAAAGATGTTCCGTTTTCTAAGTCTTCTGCCCTTGATAGCGATAGGTACTCCACCGTTATCAAGATGGAAAAGACATTTTCAAGTGCAATTCATAGTGGAGACTGGAAAATACTAATAGCTCACGAATCGAGATGGACTTTGAAGAACCCCAAAACTAAATACGCGGTAGTAGTAACGATTGAGGATCCTCAAAATGACCCAAACATTGATATACATAATGCAATTAGAAACGAGGCTCCTAACAGGTATCAATCAGAGCTTGGAGTTCAAGAGCGACTTAAGATCTAGAGGATAGGTTCAGAAAAAGATCTCAACAATTTTTAGTTGGGCATATGTCAATAAAGCATGTGCCCCTTTTATTTAAGTTAGCCTCAATTGAGATTTGTCACTTATTATTCTTCAAAATTTTTAAGAGTTACTACTTTCAGAAAATGTGAGATTTTTAAATTTATCAGGATTAAAGCATCACTGGCCTCAACTTTTTTTATAATATTTTCAACTACGATAAGGAATTTACATAAGGGAAAGTTATTAAAACCCACATTCCTATGTAGTTTTCATCCTAACTTTGACATTCGAATATATTAATAGAATATTATGTATAAATTTCAAAAGGTTAGACTATTGATATATAACTAAATGCCTTGCTATAACTAAATAAGATTTTCTTAATTTAGTGAATTACATTGGCATATATACCTACCTTCCATACTCCAAAATCAATATTGAATGCTCCTCTACTTATCCGAGGTAACTCCGAGTATTTGCCTTTTACTCGCTTTATTGAGTTTCTGAAAGATAAAAATTATGCGAATAACACTATAGAGCAGTACGGTCAAATCCTGATCAAGTTCTTAAACTATTTTACACGGTATATCGAGTTACTGAATTACGATATAGGGCCTGACGAAATCAAAAATATTTTGCAAAACTATCCTAATTTCTTGCTTCGAGGGAAAAAATCTAGATTTAAGATTACACAGCAAATCGCTTCTGATTTAAATCACAACAAGAATACAAAACGCTCTTCTCTACCTGTAATCGATGCTGCAATAACCAAATTCATTTTAATTAATGAAATAGAAGGTGCGAGCATAATTGATATCTCTGACTCAGCTTTCCTTCACATCAACAAGAGAATAAAAAGTAAATCTGAGATAGGGAATATCTTAAAAAACTCTGCTCTATCTGGGTTTATTAGAGGGGGGATTAAAAATAACAGAAAGCAAAGGGCTAGCGCTCTAAAATTACCTAAACCCAAGAAGAGAAATAAGTTCTACACCACAAAAACGATTGAGTTTGATCAGGTAGTTAAGTTAATAGAGTCAGCTAGCTCTTATCGAGATAAAGCAATTTACGCACTCCTTGCTGCATCAGGTGCTCGAAGCCATGAAGTACTACAGCTTCGATTGTCGGATATCGATTTTAAAAATCAACAAATTACTTTGAATAGCCCATTTGAATTTAGTGAAGATGAACTCAACTTAACTGATGATGAGTATTCTCAGTTGGCATGGAAAGGACGAGAAACCACCGCTACTTTCCTTATAGAACCATTTAAAAGCCTGTTTTTCGAAAACATTGCTAAATACTTGACTCAAGAAAGGATGAGTTTATGTAACCACCCATTTCTATTTACTAATACTAAAACTAATCGTCCCTATTTTTGCTCAGATAGAAGCTCAAGAATAAAGATGTTTAAAAAATCAGCAAAAATATCAGGTATCAAGAATCTAGATGGAATAAGCCCTCATTCGTTAAGGCATACCTATGCGACATATATATTGAATTGGCTGCCGTTAAAAGGTGGTGTATATGGTTTACCTTTAGCCTATGTGCAGAAACTCCTTGGGCATAGCTCACCTTCTTCTACAGAGTTATATGCAAAAATTGATGAGGAACTTGTAAAGGCACATGTAGCTGAAGCTAATGAAAAGCTGTTTAGTAATGGTATGAGCTTTGACGAAATACAACTTGAATTCCATAAAGGACGCATCGAAGAAATCGAACTGCGCTTGGCTGCTTAGCATGTTCAATTCAACCTACAAATTGAAATTTATTGTTGAAGGTAGAGCACTAGAAAACGCTATACATTTAGCACTTGATGATTCATTCAAAGTGCTTAAATCACATATCGATACCAAGCAGACAATTACCCCTTCAGTAATATCTACAAAGACTTTTCCGTCACTTATAATTTTTAAATACCTTCATAATCATAAAAGCTCAACAAGTATCGGATTTGACACTAACTGGTGCGAATTAATGTTTGAGCTGTGCACCTGCGACGAGTTGCCTCAAGAAAAGGTATCTCAAGTTGTCAATTGCCTATCTGCACCACCTGCAAACAAGAAAATAGTAAAAACAGCAGAAAAGCATTTAAAGATTGGACTAAGAGTTTTCTTTTACGCCCTTTGGGCTCAAAAAGCAGTATTATTGCCACTAAACTTTTCGTTTCCTAGAACTCAAAAAAATAAACGTTGGATTGAAACAGCTCTACCAATCTACCCAGAAACGTTGAAACTCATTAAGAATACTTTCATTGAAGATGAAAGATTTAAAAGCTTAAAGGGTTGTGTAGACGCAAGATCCACATATCTTAAAGATTATTCTTATAACATTTTGATCGCGACGGACTGGTATAGCATTGAGGATATTGACTTAACTGATATAGCTAGCTTTAGAAGCTTTTATTTTTCTCATTCAGAAAGAACAGGAAGTAATAATCGAAAAACCTTACCCTTTTATCCATTATTAGCTGGATTCAAGGCATACTCCCCGACACGGTGTAGCTATTCTCTCAAAGAGCTCGCTGATGCATGTGATTCTGTTGTAATAGATGAAAACGGTAAAAAACGGAAAATGGGAAAAAAACCTGAAGTTAATGACTCAGTAAAAGCTGGAGAAAATAACTCACTACCCGCTCTAAATTATAACTCATCAAATAAACTTCACGTTATTCCAACAGATAGAGAGTTTCAAAGACTGAGTATTAGTTTGATTGAAGATACGTTTTCAGTTCTTTTATCTCGGCATTATAGCAGTCCTAAGTCGTATTCAAGCTATGAAAAAATAAATAAAGCAACACCGCGATTGATTTTCATTTACGTATTTGAAAAATGTTTACAAATTGACTCCCACCAAATATCTCAGCTATACGCTCTTTCTAAGCTAAGAGAAACTTCTTTAAGTGATATAGCAAACGTCCTTAAAACTAACTTTGACGAAATACGAGACAAGTGGACTATAGATTTTTCTAACGAGCTCAAGATCTCGCTAAAAATAATGCTGCAAATAGCTTATTGCAAACAGCTAGTGTTACTTCCCAGAGACTTCCAAGCTTTCTTTGCCAACAATACAGATTGGATGCTCGATCACTATCCAACAACTATTTTAACTCTATGCCCTGACGGGCTGATTAAGGCAAACAGTAAACAAAAACTTCTACGTCCTTTAATGGCTGTTAACAGATATCGTTTTTCCGACATCACATTAAAAGACGTTCGCAAAATGGAGAATGAAGAACTCAATTGGGATGATGACTTTGGCACTCTCCCTTTAACAAACTTTGAAGAATTTTCTAAGCAAATAGAAGAACCGAGTACTACTTGTAAAACTGCTCCTGAAAACCGTAATCTTTGGCGGGAATATATAGACAGATACTTAGACCAACAGAACGTTACTAAAAGAACTAAAATTAAAAAAAAATCAGCTCTCAATAAGTTAATAAGCTTCATTGAAAAAAAGTTACCCAACAGCATAGGTCTGAATAGCAAAAAAATTCCTCTAAAACCCGCTGACCTTACTCGTGAACACGTTTGCAATAAAGACTGGGAAACAGACTTAGTCCGCCATTTAGGCAAAAAAGTTAACGCTGATACTTTCAATGTCCAGTTAAAACATATTTCTGATTTTTTCGACTGGTTAGAGCTTTACAAGCACGACGAAAATATTAAAGATTTTAGAAACCCTATATTAGGTTTAGACAAGAAGATATCAAAGCGACCAAGTGGTACAAACAAAGAGATTTTTGATAAATCACAATTCCCTGTAACTTGGTCATTTACAGCTGCTATTTGTGATTTCTATTGGTATTTAGTCTCAAATAACTTATACCAACTTGGCTTAGCGACTAAAAATCAGGTATATGATTGTGAAGAGTTAGGTTTTATCCCTATTTTCTACATGGATGGCAAATGCTATCCCATACCCTTTATCCCGACTCGTTTTACATATGAAGCGGTAACTACTTATAATAATTCAGCTTATTATTACCCAACTTTCCAACAAGTTTTTGAGAATTTTATTGCACTAGAAACAGGTATTCGACATATACATATCAGACACCTAGACGCGAACATGTGGAAAACTGGCCTCCCTAATTCGGATATCAATATTGATAAAGGTACGATCATACCCACCAAAAAACTCAATAATAATACAGCGTATGAACTTTTGGTTAACACAGACAAAGTAAAGCAAACGTCCTGGAACGCTATAGTTAGTAGCAGAGTTATTAACACATTACTTCGATTTGAATCATTTGCTGATTTTGTCGACCCAAAAATCGAAGAAATATTTTACAATGACGATGAAGCTAGTCCCTATCCTCTAATTTCTCCGCTGACACAAATTTTTGATGAAAAAGACTCTTATTCTGGGACATTATCTGAGGCAAGTGTAGCGGGCCAATACCGAAGACTATTGTTTCTTTTCGATATTTATAGAGAGTTTTATGAATTACCATTACCTGCGGTTGGTAACTTAGGAGAAGACTCTATAGTATCAATCAAAGCTTACCATCAGCGACAAAATGAGCTAAAGAATGTTATCACAAAGCCTTACAGCAATCGTTTGTTATTTAAACAATCCATACTTAAGGCATATTATAGTAACACAAAATATGAAACCAAACATACACCACATGGAACTAGAGCTACCGTCGCTAGTGAAAAAATTACATTACTTCCTCCTGGTGCTATTAAGGAGTATATAACTGGCCATGAATCTCTTGCGTGCCTTTACTACTATATTAAGCTGGATCTTAACTACCTTGAAGAGTTAGTCAAAAATGATGAGACAGGCTCCCCCGATAACTTTAATAGTTTACTGGAACGCTACTTTCAGCTTTCACAAAAAGCACTGGAAAAGAATATCCGAGATATAGTTGAGTCCCAGCCAGAGACAGCAATGCGAGACTTGGGAGCAATTTCCTTCTCATCACAAACTGAACGACAAGGAATGCCAAATAGTGGCTTAATTGCAATTCAAAACATCAACAATTCACAGCTTGCGTATTTTCCAACTCATATATGCCCTTTCGGTGCCAAGTGCCCAAAAGACGTAATCGATGAGTTTGGAGAATACAATTGCGGACCATGTTATTACTCGGTAAAAACGGTTGATAACATTCCCTCAATACTTGGAGAGATTAGAAAGCATGTTGACTCTTTCGAGCATTTAGAGTCAACGCTAAAAAAAATTAAGTCTTACCCTCAGAATGCATCTGGTCAATTAAGTAAATTAGAAGGAGAAAGGCAAAGGGCTGCATCTGCTATTACCGCATGGGTGGCGTCATTTCAAATTCTGGCTCGCAAAGTAGTGGATATGAAAAATGAATCATCAACCGAAGTTTCCGGCAAGCTTTTAGTCGAAAAACCCAAAGCCTTAATACTCCATTTTGAAAACAATAAATTAGCCGATACACCTCTCAACAAAGCCTTGGTTCGCGAAATGGATAGCTTGGCAAACTCTGAGTACGCCACACCTTCAGCAAAAGCTCAAATGGACAAATTTAGAAGAAAGCTGCTTATCAACGGTGATGAGTTGGGAACATTAATTAAGGAGCAAATTGAGTTATCTTCGGAGGACACAGATACAAAAGGCTTGCTTGCCTCCATCAATATCACTAACCCTATTTCATTAAACAAAACACTAGACGACATTGAAGAGACATTCAAAAAACTTTCTAATCTAAAAGTAATAAGCTAGATATGAAAAAAATTGAACCTGCTAACAAAAGTAACGCTAATAGATACCACTCTACCAAGTGTAAGATAAGGCTTAACGCCATTTGCGAAATACTTAGAGACTTGGAGCAAAGTAAATCTCAATTTGAATCTCTTTGGCAACTAGCAATTTTTATCGCAAAAAAATACAACGAAAAAGAGATAAATATTGCGACAAAACGTTGCCCTAACAAAATAGATAAGATTTCAGTTTCAACTTTAGTTAGTGACAAAGCCCCTTATAGGGAGAAGGTTCTCAAGCACTTTAACAGTCAGAAAAACTCGAATGAAAAGTATTCTATGGCGTTATTAGAAGTAACTAAAGAATCACAGATCGCTAGCCTTCAGAATCAAATCAAAAAACTAGAATACAAAAATAAGAATTTATTAAAAAAGGTGGAACAGCCTCATTTGCTAACATCGAACTTTTCCCAGAATGAACTCCTTGAAGCTTTAGATGCCAGTCACAAAGTGATAGTAGCTCTTCTGTGTGAGTTCAAAGATTCAGTTGTAATTGATAAAGAAAGTCTCATAGATTTATCCAAAATTGTTGACAATGAACTAGTTGCTAAAGACATATTAAAAAAGTCTAAAATTCTTGAATCTTCAATTATTAAAATAATTGGAGCGGGAATCTAAATTAGTAAGATGATACAGAGCGATTTAACTACTTTATAAGACTGCCTGATTACATGTACAGCATTTGATTAAATTGTATTGGTATAACGAGATCGCCCACTTAATTAAAGGAGGAAATAAGTATTCAAGCAAATATAGAAAACGTAACCAACTTAGTAATGAATTACTCAGATAATAATTCCGGAATAGACGCTAAACGACAACCAAATATGTTTGATCTTTTATAATTAGTGAAATACAAAGAGGTTTTGTATAGCTAAGATTGAATGTTGTTCAAAATATTATACTACATAATTTCGAGGGCAGCATGAAATGCTTCACAAAGGAACAAAAGACTTATTTTGAAATTTCTTTACCCGATATTGTTTTACCAAGTGAAGACTTTCAAAATTAGCCAAAACATATCTGAACGCTTAATTAGTAATAGCACTAATTTCCAATTAAGTTGCTCATTAAGCCCTTTAACAAATTTATATCAATTACTTTAAATGCGTAGCAAGATAATCGACTAACACCCTTATTTTAGGTGATAAATGGCGGTTTTGAGGGTATAGAGCCCAAATACCTTCATCTGGAACTCGATAATTATCCAGTAATGTTATTAGCTCCTTACTTTTTATATGCTCTTGTACATAATAGTCTGGCAATTGCACTATGCCTAAGCCCTTTAATGCTGCATCAACTAAACCAGAGCCACTGTTATAGCGCAACCTTCCTTTTACGCGAATATTTTTTTCTCTACCCGCTTCTCTAAAATGCCAATAATCAAGAGTCCCTAATAAACAGCTGTGTTTATTTAGCTCTGATAAAGAATGGGGAATGCCATGTGTACTTATGTAACTGGGAGATGCACAAACATAGTTTGTTCTTTTACCCAACTTTTTTGCCATCATCGATGAGTCACTTAAATTACCAAGACGGATAGCTAAATCAAAGCCTTCTTCTACTAAGTCAATCTGTCGGTTGCTTAAATAAGCTGAAACCTCAATGTCATTATATTGTTTCATAAAATTATTGACCAAAGGCAAAATCTGTTGCTCACCATAAGTAACTGATGCGGTTAATTTAATTTTTCCTTGAGGCTTAGACTGTAAATTGGTTACCGCTCGCTCGGCTGCATCTAAGCCATCGAGCACACTACGACAGTGTTGATAAAAGACCTGTCCTTCTTCAGTCAGTGATACTTTACGTGTTGTACGGTAAAACAACTTGATATTCAGCCTATTTTCTAACGCACTAATTTGACGACTAACTTGTGCTGTAGAAATCGCCATTTTTTTTGAAGCTTTAGTAAAGCTCTCATTTTCTGCAACAAAGACAAATTCGCTAATACCTTCCCACTGCATGATTGTTACCTATATGTACAAGTGATTTTCCAAATTAGCATATTATCATCCAACAGGAAATAAATATAATAGCCATCATTGAAAACAAGTTGTTGTGGTTTAGCTAGTTGGCAATCCAAGTAAGACAAAGTGCTAAGGCTTTAAACAACAGATTAAAAATATAGTTAGGAGCAAATATGAGTTGGTTATTTCTTTTATTTGGTGTTGCTGCCGAAGCAATGTCCCATGTTGCATTAAAGGAAACAAATGGTTTTACCAAACCACTAGCGAGTGCTTTGGTGTTGTTTGGCCACCTCGCCGCCTTTGTATTTTTAAGTCAAGCGATGAAAAACATGCCTATTGGTATTGTGCATGCTATTTGGGCAGGTTTAGCAATAATTACAGTTACTTTATTGTCTACCATTATTTATCGTCAACATATTGAGTTAAGCACATGGTTTGGTATGGCCTTTGTTGCCATAGGTGTTGCCATGATTAACCTTTCGCAAGGTCATGGTCACTAAAGGGAGTTTAGAAAAGTAGTTAATAGTTTGATTTTAAAGGGTAAAGTCATGCAGATTGTTACTGAGGAGTAAAAGTGATAGTATTATCGATACATTATCATGTTTAAAAAAATTTATTAGACTAGACTAACATGTGTCATCTATGTCTACGTTATTAATCTATTGAAGTTTCATCAATTTAAAGTGAGAAAAATATGTCAGATCAATTTATTAAATCAAAAGCTGCCATTGCTTGGGGACCTAAACAACCATTATCTGTTGAAGAGGTTGATGTCATGCTACCTCGCAAAGGTGAGGTATTAATTAAAGTTATTGCTTCAGGTGTATGTCATACCGATGCTTTTACTTTATCTGGTGAAGATCCAGAAGGTATTTTCCCAGCAATTTTAGGTCACGAAGGTGGCGGTATTGTTGAACAAGTGGGTGAAGGTGTTACCAGTGTACAAGTGGGTGATCATGTTATTCCATTATACACTCCAGAGTGTGGCGAGTGTAAATTCTGTACATCAGGTAAAACTAACCTTTGTCAGAAGATCCGTGAAACTCAAGGTAAGGGTTTAATGCCTGACGGTACAACGCGTTTTTATAAAGATGGTCAACCTATTTACCATTATATGGGGTGTTCAACTTTCTCTGAATATACTGTATTACCTGAAATTTCTTTAGCAAAAGTAAATAAAGACGCACCATTAGAAGAAGTTTGCTTGTTAGGTTGTGGGGTTACCACAGGAATGGGTGCGGTAATGAATACCGCTAAAGTTGAAGAAGGTGCAACTGTTGCTATCTTTGGTCTTGGTGGTATTGGTTTATCTGCCGTTATTGGTGCAACTATGGCAAAAGCTTCTCGCATTATTGCTATTGACATTAACGAGAGCAAATTTGACTTGGCGAAAAAATTAGGTGCAACTGATTTTATTAATCCAAAAAATTACGATAAACCTATTCAAGATGTCATTGTTGAATTAACTGACGGCGGTGTAGATTACTCTTTTGAGTGTATCGGTAACGTTAATCTAATGCGTTCAGCGTTAGAGTGTTGTCATAAAGGTTGGGGTGAGTCTGTTGTTATTGGTGTTGCTGGTGCAGGGCAAGAAATTGCAACTCGCCCATTCCAGTTAGTGACAGGTCGTGTATGGCGAGGTTCTGCTTTTGGTGGAGTTAAAGGCCGCACTGAGTTACCTGATTATGTTGAACGCTACTTAGCGGGTGAATTCAAATTAAGTGACTTTATTACTCATACTATGGGCTTAGAAGATATTAATGAGTCATTTGACTTAATGCATAAAGGTGAAAGTATTCGCACCGTTATTCATTTCGATAAATAAAAATTATTCAGCTACCTCGTTAGGTACTCCCAACCGAGGTAGCCTTTAATTTAAGGTATTAAGATGACCATTGAAAATTTAAGTGTAAACAAGAGCTTTGGCGGCTGGCATAAACAATATAGCCATCATGCCAAAACACTCAACTGTGATATGCGTTTTGCTATCTATTTACCGCCACAAGCATCAAACGGAAAAAAAGTGCCGGTGTTGTACTGGCTGTCTGGCTTAACTTGCACTGACGAAAACTTTATGCAAAAGGCTGGCGCACAACGTATCGCGGCAGAATTAGGTATTGCTATTGTGGCACCTGATACTAGCCCACGTGGTGAAGATGTTGCTAATGATGAAGGTTATGACCTAGGACAAGGCGCGGGTTTTTATGTAAATGCTACCCAAGCACCGTGGAATCGTCATTACCAAATGTATGATTATGTGGTTAATGAGTTACCTCAGTTAATTGAGGCGACGTTTCCTGTATCTAATGTACGTTCGATCTCAGGTCATTCCATGGGTGGACACGGCGCGTTAACCATTGCCATGTTAAACCCAGATCGTTATCGCTCGATGTCGGCATTTAGCCCAATTAGCAATCCAATGAATTGTCCTTGGGGTCAAAAAGCCTTTACTGCTTATTTAGGTAAAGATAAAGACACTTGGCGCAACCATGATGCCAGTGAACTGATGCGACAAGCAACACAGTTTATTCCTGCTAAAGTAGATCAGGGTGAGTCTGATGACTTTTTAGCTGAGCAATTGAAGCCTGAGGTATTAATAGCAGCAGCAAAAGCAAGTGGTTACCCACTAGAGCTAAACCTTCATGAAGGTTATGATCATAGCTATTACTTTATCGCTAGCTTTATTGAAGATCATTTACGCTTTCATGCTGCCCACCTGAACAAGTAACTCATATCATTACCGTCAAGAAAACTTGGCGGTAGTTTTTTATTTTTAACTACATGCACCAGCCAATTTATTGATAGGAATACTGTCTTGTCTGATTTGTACCAAACTCACCTACAACATCTTGGTGACGCTAAAAATTTGCCATTGTTAACACGTATCCAACGCGGGATTGAAAAAGAAGGGTTAAGAGTTACATCAACTGCAACCATGGCACAAACTCAGCATCCACAAGCACTTGGCTCTGCATTAACACATAGTAGTATCACCACTGACTATTCCGAAGCCCTATTAGAATATATTACGCCAGTATTTCATCGTGTAGATGACAGCATTAATTACCTTGCTGATTTACATCGTTTTACCTTGAATCACTTACAAGGTGAATATTTATGGCCAGCCAGTATGCCATGTCGATTATCAGGGGATAACAGTATTCCCATTGCACAATATGGCCGCTCAAATATTGGTAAAATGAAACATGTTTATCGTCAGGGACTTGCGCATCGTTATGGTCGCACTATGCAGTCTATTGCAGGTATTCATTACAATTTTTCCATGCCTGATGACTTCTGGTCTTACTATCAAAAACTTAGAGGAGAAAGTGGTGATATCCAACAGTTTAAATCGCAATGTTACTTTGATTTAATCCGCAATTTTCGTCGCCATTCTTGGTTATTAATATACTTATTTGGTGCCTCTCCCGTACTCGATCGCAGTTTTGTTGCTAATAATGATAACCATAATTTAAGCCAGGTAGGCCAAAATACCTTAGGTTTACCTTTTGCCACATCGTTAAGAATGAGCGATTTAGGTTACCAGAGTACAGCGCAGAGTAATTTAGCGATTAGTTATAACGACCTTGACAGTTATTGCCAAGGCCTTAGCCAAGCCATTACTCAACCTTGCCCTGATTATGAAAAAATAGGGGTTAAAGTTGATAATCACTATCGTCAACTTAACGCCAATATTTTACAAATTGAAAATGAATACTACAGCGAGATTCGCCCTAAACGTACGACACAATCATATGAAAAACCGTTAACAGCACTTAAGCAAAGAGGGGTGGAATATGTTGAGGTGCGTATTTTAGATACTAACCCGTTATTGCCCGTTGGTATTGACCAACAACAAATTCGTTTCCTTGATGCATTTTTGCTTTATTGCTTGTTAGCCGACAGCCCTAAGCTTACTGCTGATGAAAATAAAGTCATCGCAGAGAATCAACAACGCGTTATTTTAGCAGGGCGTAACCCGTCATTATTGCTACAACAACAAGGAGAAGAAGTTACTTTTAAGCAATTAGCTAACGCCTTATTAAATAACATCATACCTATTGCAAACTTGTTAGATCAGGCGCACCAAATGAGTACAACAGATCCAAGTGCTGAGCAGCATCAAGCCTATGGTCAAGCAGTGAATGCTCAGCACGATAAGGTTGATAATAGTGAACTAACCCCATCTGGTTTGATAATGCAAATGAGCACTAACCAAGGTGGTTTTATTGAGTCAATGTTATTTCAAGCTAAAAAGCATCATGCTTATTTTAAATCACAAGAACTTTCTGCTGAGGTGTCGAACCAGTTAACACAAGCTGCCACTACATCATGGCAACAACAGCAGCAAATAGAGGTAAGCGATGAGCTATGTTTTGATGAATATCTTCAACAGTATATCTCAGCATAAAAGATCTAAGGTCAACCAGTTTTAATTAGCATCATCTTATTTTGCTTTATTACATCAATTATCGATTAAACAGGAGGAAATTTTGATTGTTCGTGAAAAACCTAATGCATTTCAGTTATTTTTTATTTTACGTGGCTCAGTTGTGCCTCTTATTTTTCCACAAATTGCCTTCGTCACCTTACTAGGTATCGGTGTCGCTATTACCCAGTATTATTACCCTAATATATTTCCAAGCTTTACCTTAGCACCGTTGGCCTTATTGGGGGTTGCTTTATCACTGTTTCTTGGTTTTAGAAACAATGCTAGTTATGACCGTTGGTGGGAAGCCCGTCAACAGTGGGGACAACTTATTGTTGCCTCACGTAGCTTGTCGCGCCAGATTTCTTCTTACATTGACATAAATACTGAGGTTGGCGCTCAAATGCAAAAACGCATGATATATCTGACCATTGCTTTTAATCATGCCCTACGTCATCAATTACGCCACACTGAGCCTTGGGATGATATAAAAAAATACCTTACCAAAGAGGATATGTTGTTATTAGATCAATCACAAAATTTGCCAGATGCGATATTACGCTTAATGGGACAAAAGCTTGGTGCTTGCCGTGATAAAAACCTATTGTCCGATTTTTTAATGCAGAGTCTAGACGATCACATTGCCTCAATGGCCGAAGTGCAGGCTGCCTGCGAACGTATTCATAACACACCTTTACCTTTTGCTTATATGTTATTAGTTCAACGTACAGCCTATTTATATTGCTTTATTTTGCCTTTTGGTATTGTTGCTTCACAGGGCTTAGTTACGCCATTATTTTGCGCCATTATTGCTTACACCTTTTTTGGTCTGGATGCGCTGAGTGAAGAATTAGAAGAGCCGTTTGGCTTATCAGCAAATGATCTACCATTACATGCCATGTCACGGGCAACTGAAATTAATTTATTAGAAATTTTAGGCGAAACTAACTTGCCTCAACCTATTCAAGCTAAAAAGCATCGTCTTGAGTAAAATTGGAAGGATATAATAATGAAAGAAACATTTAATATTTTTAGATTTATTAGTTGGATAGCGATTGTCTGCTCCTTATTAGGCTCAGTGCTATTATTCATTGTTGGCGCAATGAAAACTTATGCTGCCTACACCACTGTTTTTCTTGGTCAAGTCACGAACGAAAGTTTAGCTCACCTCGACACTTCGGAAGTAGCAACAACTTACTTAATTAAATCACTCGACACGTTTTTAATTGCTTTAGTGTTATTTATTTTTGCTCATGGCATTTTTACCTTATTCATTTCAGATAAAAAATCAAAAAATAAAACTCTCGTTTTAAAGTGGATCAGTACGCCTAATATTGGCCGCTTGAAAAACATTTTAGGGGAAGTGATTGTTATTATTTTATTTGTGAAGTTCCTTGAAATTATACTCATCAACTTAAATAACTTAAGTTGGGAAATACTGATTCTCCCTTTTTCTATCTTATTGTTAGCAATCAGTTTAAAATTCTTAGGCTTAGGTAAAGAGAATCATGAGTAATGTACAAACTAATTGGATCTTCACAGTGCTTAGTTTAATTAAACTTTTTAATTAAAAATTCACGAAATAATTTTCCAATATAATATATGCAACTTAAACAAAGAATAAAACTGCTTTAGGTTGCTACTTAATATAAGTTAACTATTTCCTTAGAGGGTAAAGAGTAAGTGTCACTTATATCATCAATTGATGAGCTTTTGCATAGTCTTAATTACAAAAGACATTAGGGAATGATAGAAAAGACGCCAGTAAAAAATTACTGGCGTTCAGCAGATACTAGAGATAAATCCACAATTCAATTTATAAGCTTGTGGTTAACTTTTTACTCTGATTGGTGTTACTTTTGTTTAAAAAAATCATCTAGCTTGTTAATGGCTTGATTAACATATTTATCTTGGTCATAAAGATCAAAATGAGTTGCACCTTCAATAGTAAAGAGTTCTTTATTACCTAATGCTCTAGTAATTGCACGTTGACTAAAAGGGTAGGTAAAAGCTTTGTCACCTGCAATAGCTAAAAATGGCGTATTTAAATCAGCTAAACGTTTAGCAAATTCAGTTGTGGCATTAACTGACAACCTAGCCTCAAATGAGTGTGAAGAGCGCTTATTTTCCCAGCCATTGATAAAACCTCGTTCAGTCAGGTAATAGTCATAACCTTGCCGCCAAAAGAAAGATGTTTGTGGCGTTAATGCTGGCACTAAAGGGGTATAATCCATGATACCCGTATCAAAATATTTCTGCCTTGCCAATGCTGATGCTTTCATCTTTTGTTGAAAGGTTTTGACTTGTGCGGGTTTACTCGTGGCAATATCATTTAAACCTGTTTCTCGTTCTCTAAAGTTAAATACTCCACTAACTGTTGCGAAAGACTGCACACGATAATCATTTGAGCTAGCCATCAAGCCATAACCCGCGCCAGAGCATATTGCTAGTACTGATACTCTATCGTCAACACCAGCAAGTGTAGACATATAACTCACAGCTCCTTTAATATCTTCAGCTTTATAATGTGGGTTCTCATAATGTCTAGGTTCACCACCACTTTGACCATAAGTACGATGATCAAACGCTATTGTAATAAAACCTTTTTCTGCTAGCTTTTTGGCATAAATACCTGCCGTTTGCTCCTTTAATCCCCCTTGTGGGGCAACTACAACAATAGCTTGGTATTGGTTTGTCGATTGATATGCATCAGGGTAGTACACATTTGCCGCGATAGGGTGGCCTTCTACCATAAAAGATGCAGCAACACCCCCTTTTGATTTTACTGCTGCTAGGCTATCTTGTGGTTGCTTTATTTGCCCTAATTCAGCATAAGCATTGCTTGCTAATACAATAGACAATATAGCGAATATCTGTTTAAACTTTATCTTTTTCATACTTTGATTTTGTCTTGAGTGATACACTATCAGCACTATACGGGGAATATTTTCACCGATATATAAGTCAATTATAAAATCAGATTTTGGTTTTTATTTACAATGTGAGCTCAAAGTTAATGCACGATATATATTGGAAAGGCATCCACTCTTTTATTGTTGTGGTTAAGGAGGGTAGCTTCACTGCTGCGGCAGAGTCTTCAGGACGGTCTAAAGCTATTTTAAGCCAACAAGTGTCTGAACTAGAAAAAGTTATTGGCGTCCAACTGTTATATCGAACTACACGAAATTTACGGCTCACAGAAGCTGGCGAGCAATACTACGCCAAAGCAATATTAGCTGTTCAACAGCTAGAACAAGCGCAAGATGATGTCATTCAATCAACAAATTCTTTAAAAGGCGAAATAAAAGTTAATATGGTGGGTGGTATTTTAGGTGAAGAAGTCATTGCCCCACTACTCATAGCTTTCCAACAACGCTACCCAGGGCTCAATTTACAATTAAGTTTTTCTAGCAAACGTGAAGATTTACTAACTAGCCCTTATGATCTGGTCTTTAGGCTAGGTAAGCAGCAAGACTCTTCATTAATCACAAGACACCTTTATACTGTAGCTAATCGATACGTTATAAGCCCTAAGTTAATGGATAACAATGCAACAATTAATCAACCAGAGGATTTAAAGGATTTTCCGTTTATATATGGTAGTGTCAAGGAGTGGCTTTTTGAAAAAGACAATATTCAACAAACCGTTATCGCTACCACAGGCTTTCAAGCAACTAATGGTCTTATTATGCTTAAGGCTGCTAAAGCCGGGTTAGGTATTGCAAGAATGACTGCCCTGAGAACGCAACAAGCGATTAATGAAGGAAGTTTAGTAGAAGTATTGGCTGACTGGGCTAAGCCATCACAGCTGTCGATTGTATGTCCGCCGCACCGTTATCAACTTAAAAGAGTTAATTTACTTATCGAGTGGATGCTTGAACACTTTGCAAATCGTTACAATCAAGTACTTAACCGTAAAAGTGAGTATTGAATAAATGATGCTAAACTGTCGATTGCAGAAAATGTTTTATTTTGCTCATTACCACTAACCTCAAACAGTAAAAACAACCAGCTTATTATCCATTAATATTTTTTACCTCAGAACGACGATAAATCGCCCAATAAGTCATACCAACTAACAAACCACCACCAATAATATTACCGAGAGTGACTGGGAGTAAGTTATTAACTATAAAACGGGTTGTAGTTAAATCCGCAAAATCTGCGGGGCTATAGCCGACCATGGCCCAAAATTCAGGGCTAGCACAATTTTTAATTACAATAGCCATCGGGATCATAAACATATTGGCAATACTATGTTCAAAGCCACAAGCAACAAACATAGCTACTGGAAGAATCATCACCATCACTTTATCAGTGGCACTACGACAGGAAAATGTCATCCATACAGCAAGACAAACCATTAAATTACAAAGTAAACCTAATGCAACCGCTTGGCTAAAGCTATAAGTCAACTTATGTTGTGCAATTACCATTGCATTAAGCCCCCATTCCCCCCCGCCAAGCAAGTGTTGTTGAGCAAACCAAATAATGCCAACAAACAAGAAAGTGCCTACCATATTACCTAAGTATACCGTAAGCCAATTGCGAACAAGTTGAGAGGTGCTAATTCTGCCACTTGCTCGAGCAATGGTGGTTAATACTGAAGAGGTAAACAGTTCTCCACCACATATAACCACTAAAATTAAACCAATACTAAAGGCTAAGCCGCCAATAAGCTTAGCTATACCAAAAGGCATGTTACCTGTACCTATTGTCACTGTAGTATAAAAAACAAAGGCAATAGCAATAAAAATGCCTGCGGTAATGGCAAGATAAAAAGATTGAAAAGGATCTTTCGCCACCTTAACAATACCAACTTCTTCAGCTTTTTGTGCCATGGCTTGAGGTATTAATGCATCAAAAGGGTTAATCTTTTTGTTCATAGGTAATATTCACTTGGGTTACTTTTGTTCGCTCGAGTAACCAAATAATAGGATAAGAAATACTGACATTATCTGTGATAATAAAAGTAGAAAGCGAATCATAGCCAACACTCCACCATTAGTGAAGTGTTGGCTTAACACGAAGCTTACATTGCCGATTGGTATAACTTAACAATTTCTTCAGTGCTTGCTTTTCTAGGGTTTGTTAAAGAGCAAGCATCGTTTAATGCATTAATAGCCATAAATTCTAACTTGTCTTCTTTCACACCTAAGTCAGCAAGTTTTTGGTCTGTACCAACGGCACTAGATAGCTGCTCTATAGCAACAATACCTGCCTCAGCAGCATCTACTGAGCTCATCCCTGTAATATCTACACCCATTGCCTTGGCAATATCAGCAAAGCGCTCTGCCTTTTCTACTGCATTAAAGCGTGAGACTTTAGGTAATAAAATGGCATTACACAAGCCGTGAACAAGGTCATAAACACCACCTAATTGATGCGCCATTGAATGCACATAACCTAATGATGCATTTGAAAATGCCATTCCTGCGAGGTACTCGCCATATTGCATTGCATCACGTGCTTGACGATCTTCACCATCTTCAACCGCTTTTATCAAGTGTCGGCTAATTAGTTCAATTGCTTTAATAGCAACGGCATCAGTAATCGGTGTTGCTGCTGTTGAAACATAAGCCTCTACCGCGTGAGTTAACGCATCCATACCTGTGGCAGCAGTTAGTGCTTTTGGCATCGCTACCATTAACTCTGAATCATTAACAGCAATAATTGGAGTGATATGCTTATCAACAACGGGGTATTTAGTTTCATCTTCTTCATTAGTAACAATCGCAAAAACCGTCATTTCAGCAGCAGTACCTGCTGTAGTATTAACAGTTACTAAAGGTAGCTGAGGCTTTGCAGATAAGTGAACACCTGTAGAGTAATCTCTAATATGACCGCCATTAGTGGCAACTAGTGCTATACACTTTGCACAGTCGTGTGGTGAGCCTCCACCAAATGAAATGACAAAGTCACAATCCTGCTCTTTTAATAAGTCTAAACCTTGTTCAATATTTTTTTCCGTTGGGTTAGGCTTAACACCGTCAAAAATTGCGAAATCAATATCATAATTTGCTAACTCTTGAGTCAACCTATCTACTAATTTAATATCAACCAATGCTTTATCAGTAACAATTAGTGCTTTTCTAAATTTTCTTGCCACTAATTCAGTACCAAGCCCCTTAATAGCATCTTGTCCCATCAAAGACATTGGTGGCATATAAAATGTGTTACTCATAACTTTTTCCTCTTATAAAAATAAAAAGCGGCAACCACATCAAATCACATACAAGCTGTTATTTATTAGAAGTTGTGAACTGACATGGTGCAAATACTGTGTCTACAGCAACCTAATAAAGCCATTATATTTACCGCCTAATTTTAAACAATTAGTCAAATGTGAAATTCACTTTTACACACCTGTAACAATTATTGATATGTTCTATGCTGGATAGCAATACTAGTATTGGCAATATTTTTACCATTAAAAATTAATGTATTGATCTTGGGCGACAGTATTGAGTTGCGGTTGCAGTTCACCTTAGATGCTAAAGAGGAGGACAGTAGATTAGAAAAAGGCCTTATAAAACTATTGTTTCTTTAAAAAGTCTAGAGCAGATAACAGCTAGTTCTTCTCTCAAAATTAGTTTAAATTGTAGTGTTCAAAGTTTCATATAGTTCGAACAAAGCTCACCATCAATTTAATATTATATAGAATGGCTCATTAAACACTCAGACAAACCATTCAAGAATGATAAGGGAGCTACTACCAGACAATAATAGCCTGTCGATAAAACCTTAATGACAGTAATTTTAGCTCGCTCAATATAAGAGTTACTCGTATATTAAACTGATAAGAAAATCATCCCTTATGTTCTACACTCTCTACAATATAAATCACCTAACTATCGGTGGTAAAAATTTCATACCACATTTCGGTTCAAGTCTGGGAGGGGCCACCATTTTCTTACTGTAAAAATCCAAAATTAAAGCTGTTTTTATAGCTGCGCTCAATTTCTTTTTATCCTTAAAATTCAATGAAATAAAATTATTTTTAATTTTTTAAAAATATTTTGTCAGGTTTTCTGTGTTTGTCTCGTCTATAGCTGCAAATGACACGAAGTTGTTCTATTTGGTGGTAGCAATAGGCAGTGTCTTATGTATCTATTTTTACGAAAAGGACAAACTCATGACGACTACAACATCAACTGTGAATACGCTAAAACTTGATTCAACGAATGCACCATTTAGTGATGCTGCTGTTTGGTTAAAAGAAGGGTGGGGGCTATTTAAAAAAGCACCGTTTAAACTTTTTTTACTTATGACGCTGTTCGCTATTGTGCCAGGTTTAGTGCAGCTATTACCTGCACCTACAGGTTTAACTTTATCAAAATGGTTAGCGCCTATGTTAATGGCAACGGTGTGGCCATTGTTGTTTAACCTGAATAATCAGCAAGGCTTTTCATTTAAGCACAATGCAACATGGACGAAGTGGGGGCGAGTTGCCGTGTGGTCAGTTGTTGGTATTTTACTGGCGCTGGTGCAATTTGCTGTTGGGAGTACTTTGATTGGTAGTGAGCAGTTATCGGCTTTATTGTCAGGTCAGTTTGTTGATGTTGAGCGCTGGCGCGTAGGGGTCATGTTTGTATCAATTGTTCCTGTAAATATGTTGCTTATGTTTGTGGTACCTCTGTTACTTTTAAACAATGCTTCGCTTAGTGCAGCTGTTAAAGAAGGCATTACAACGGCACTAAAGGTGATTAAACCATTAAGCATGCTTTGTTTGATTAATATGCTCGTTACCTTTGCTGCCCCTTATAGTCTTTTACCTATGTTGTTGGTAGGGCCGGTATTAGCATGTACCTACTTTTGTGCCTATAATCGTTTGTTCAAATAATAATAAAAACATGGAAGTACAGTGAAAGCTGATGTTCAAATAAACACATTGCTGAATGAATACGCGCCGCTGTTGGCGCGTGTTGCTGCAACCTACGAGATCAATCAAGCGCTACAAGATGAGCTAATTCAAGAGATGTCGCTGGCTGTTTGGCGCGCTTTTGAAAGTAATGACTCATCACCCGATGTTGCCTTTCGGGGCGATGCCAGCATAAAAACCTATATTGCCCGAATAGCTCATAATAAAGCGGTTGATCATGTGATAAAAGAGCAAAACCGCAAAGAGGTGGCAAGCTCTGAAAGTATTGATTACACCCAAGCCTTAAGTGCGCATAAATCACCAGACGACAATTTAGATTTAATGGCTGCCCTTCGTAAATTAACGCTGAAATATAGGCAGGTGCTTGCTTTACAGCTTGAAGGGTTTAATCAAAGTGAGATAGCTCAAACACTGGGGCTGTCTGAAGATGCGGTTGCTAAGCGTGCAAGTAGAGCAAGACAGCAACTTGCGAGCCTAATGGAGTAAATAACGTGGATAAATTCGAAGCAGATGATCAATTAGCTAAGTGGCAGCAGGCATTTGTGCAAGCAACGCCGAAAGTGGATAGTGCAGCGTTAATAGCACAAACGCAAAAGTCGCGAACTAAGTTAAAGCTAAAAGGGTTAATCGACTCATTTTTAGGTGTTGTGGTAACTGTATTTTGTATTTACGCCATGTTATTTGAGGCAAAAAACACCTATGAAACCATTATGTTTGCGTTATTAGTGCCTATTCCTCTAGGTTTTGGAATTTGGTCATACCGTTTAAGACGAAAGCTTTGGCGAGCAGAAACGCTAGATGTCAATGCAATGCTTAATTTTAAAGAGAATCAGCTGAAGCACCAAGTTCATTACTGGCGTGTGAGTTTTATTGGCTGCGTTGTGCTTTGGTGCGCTTTGCTAATCGTTGCCTTGTTTAATATGGTTATGTTTAAAACATACAGCCTATGGCTTATCCAGCTTGGTATTAATGGCATTATCGTGCTGGTTGTTTATATACGCTATAAAAAACTAAAAACTCAGCTAGCTGTAGCGCTTGAGAGCATTCAAGCGATGCGCTGATGTGCGACTTGACGAGCTATTCCTAAAACTTATATAACTTACAATTCAAATAATAATAAAGGATATAGAGATGGAAGTTTTATACAGTATTTTGTTTTGGGGATCGCCTGTCGGCTTAGGGTTATTCTTTTTCTTATCGTGCACGGGGGCAGGAATACTTTTCTGGGGTATTGCGCAGCTTAAGAAAGCCTCATCAAATTAAAAAGCCGATGTGTGAACATCGGCCTTATAATGACTTTGACTATTTGTAACCGTTCGGGTTATTGCTTTGCCAGCGCCATGTATCTTGCATCATCTCATCGATACCACGCTCAGCTTGCCAGCCAAGCTCTTTTAACGCTTTTTCTGGAGCTGCGTAGCAAGCTGCAATATCGCCCGCTCGACGCGGCGAAATTTGGTATGGTACGGCTTGACCACTGGCTTTCTCAAAAGCGGTAACCATCTGCAGTACTGAATAACCATTACCTGTGCCTAGGTTAAATACGTGCGCACCTGTATCACTTGCAATTCGGTTCAGCGCTTTTAAGTGACCTAATGCTAAATCGACGACATGGATATAGTCACGAACACCTGTACCATCTACAGTATCGTAGTCATCCCCAAACACACCTAGCTTTTCTAGCTTACCCACAGCGACTTGCGAAATATAAGGTAATAAGTTGTTAGGAATACCATTTGGGTCTTCACCAATAAGGCCAGATTCATGTGCGCCGACTGGGTTAAAGTAACGTAAGATAACAAAGGCAAAGCGTTCATCTGATTTCGCGATATCTTGCAGCATCATTTCAACCATAAGCTTTGATGTGCCATACGGGTTAGTCGTGCCACCAACTGGGAAGTCTTCGCGAATTGGCAAACTTGCTGGGTCACCGTATACCGTTGCTGATGAGCTAAAAACTAACTTAAATACGCCAGCATCACGCATTGCATCAACCAGAGTCAGTGTACCTTGTACGTTGTTTTGATAATACTCGATAGGTTTTACAACCGATTCACCAACCGCTTTTAAACCAGCGAAGTGAATAACACTATCAATTGTGTGTTCACTGAAGATTTTGTCTAAGCAGGCTCTATCTAAAATATCACCTTGATAAAACGTGACGTCTTTGCCTGTTATTTTTTTTACGCGAGCCAATGACTCATTTGATGAATTGCTTAAGTTATCGAGTACAACAACGTCAGTGCCTTGTTGTAATAACTCTAATACGGTGTGAGAACCGATGTATCCGGCTCCGCCGGTGACTAAAATGGTCATAAAATATCCATGAACTATACCTGGTTGAATTAGCCTTATTTCATCACATTTCGGCCTAAATTACATGAATTAATTGTGATTTACGGCGATAAAGCAAAAACATGAATCGCTTGTTTTTGATTACATTTTGCACCATATTGGTTACACCTAAGTGTTTAGATATTAAGCTATAGTTAATTGTCAGCAGCTAAAATTTAATCATTAGCTATACCTGTTAAGTGGAGAAACAGATGAATACAGTAAAAAAAATTGCCTTAGCAATGGTCATTGCACTACCCGCTTTTGCTCACGCAGGAGAAGCAAAAGTTAAATGGCATGACTTTAACGATTACCGCGATGTAGAACCTGGTAACAACTCACCGAAAGGTTCATTTCATAAAAATGTGGCAAAGAATTTTGAAAAACACTTTAATAAACTTGCTGAAAAGCTACCCGAAGGTTATACCTTCAATGTTGAGGTGACAGAGCTCGATCTAGCTGGTGATGTGCGTTTTGGTACCATGAATGAGCTACGTATTATCAAACCAATTTACTTTCCGCGTATCGACCTAAATTATTCAATTACCGATAAAAACGGTAAGGTCGTGAGCGAAGCAAACGATGTAAAACTCAAAGATATGGGATTCATGGATCGTATGAAGATAGGTCGTGACGAGGCTTATTATTACGATAAACGTTTAATTACTGATTGGTTCGAAGATGAGCTATTACCGTCGTTAAACCTGAGTGAATGATAGCCGTCAGTTTTAAGTTGAGCTGCGTTGTTTGTGGGTCTTGTAAAAGACCTGCAACGTGGGAGGCGTTTTAACGCCGAAAACAATGCTCGGATAAAGCTGCTCCCACATGTAGGCGTGAAATTTATTTCGCGAGAAGTATTTGCACAAAGAGAAGTGAATGAGAAAAGAATGAGGAAACCAAAAGGCTCTACCTCTGAAGCGAAGCGTCTCTTATCCTCTTTGTGATAATTTGGTTGTCTCTGTGTAGCGCGCAGCGCCTCTGTGTTCTCTGTGGTTCAACATGTTTTTGCACAAAGAGAAGTGAACGAGAAGAGAAAGAATAAACTAAAAAAGTAACTTAATTTAGTAGCTGCTAAGCGCAGCGTCTCTTATGTCTCTTTGTGAAATTAAAGCTCTTTGATGTAGGCGTGAAATTTATTTCGCGCGTTAGCCTCTATTCACAATAAATGAAATAGAGGCTTCTACGTTACTTAAACGTCGCTAACAGTTGTAATAGCTGTTGCAGTTTAATAACGGTTTTTTTCAGTTTTTCTTCGTCCATACCGTCGTTGCTTAAGCTTTCTACATCAGCAGCAACATCAAGAACGTAAGGTTTAAAGCGTTTAGCTTCAAAATCAAAGCCAGCATCTTTTGCAAATAAGGCTGTGAATTTGCCGTGCCCTTGCTGCTGTAAGTCATCTAATTTTTTATCGGCATCAAGTGCCTGACGGTAAACGATTTTTAGGTTAGCATTTAGCTGTTCTATAATTGAATCCATTTTTTTCCTAAAGCTTTAGACTGCAATGCCGATATAGTACGTGGATTGTCTTAAAAAGTCAGGTAATGAACTATGAATATATCAGGATCAAGCTTACCAGCGATGAGTGGCGGTGGCGAAAGCGCAGAAGTTTACAGCGCATCGCTTGCTAAAAAACAGCAAAAGGCTGATGGTGCTGCGGCACTTGCACTTATCGAAGGCGCAGCAATGAACACCAGTGCTGCACAAACACCTGCTAAGTCGGTAACTGCGACACTAGGTAATAACGTAAACGTATACGTTTAGTTGTTAAATTAGATAGGGCGTGTTGACCCTTTATGATTGATTTTGCAGCAGTGTGTTTGGTATTTAGGCAAGGCAGAGCCTATGTAGTGTGGTTGTTCCACATAAATAGGCGATAACGCAGCATTAATGCCAAACACGCGCTGCCCTTCGGGTTCTTCCTAGGGGCGATTAACTCTTTGTTACTCGATTTTTACTTAGCCCACTAGGTTACAAATCTCGCGCCGCGATTAAATCGCCCATAGAGTGAACAAATTTCAATCAATAAAGGTCAGCACGCCCTTAGATCGATAGGCGTTTTACTTTTTTCGCCGCCGATCTCGCGCACCAGCTTAGGAACTAAGAACCCCGGCAATGCTGCCAGCATAGCCGTCACGATTTCCCGTGCCTGACTCTCAGAGATATCAAAATGGCTAGCACCCTCAACTTTATCGAGTAGATGTAAGTAGTAAGGAAGTATATCTGCCTCAAATAGCGCTTCACTTAATGCAACTTGCGACTCGACAGAATCATTCACATCTTTTAGTAATACCGCCTGATTTAATAACGTCACCCCTGCAGCTTTTAATTTTTGCATGGCCGCTTTAAAGTCATCATCAATTTCGTTAGCGTGATTGATATGGTTTATAAACACCACTTTTAACGGTGATGCAGCAAGGCGTGCACATAGCTCATCGGTAATTCTTGCAGGGATCACCACAGGTAAGCGGCTGTGAATACGCATGCGTTTAATTTGCGGAAGTTGCTCTAACTCATCCATAAACCAACTAACAGCATCGTCTTTGGCCATCAATGGATCGCCACCACTTAATATGACTTCGTTGATGTTGCTGTCTGCTTTTATGTAAGCCAGTGCGTCAATCAAGCTGCGTTTGTTTAATTGGTTTTCTTGATAAGGAAAATGGCGTCTAAAACAATAACGGCAATTTACAGCACAGCCGGTTTTAAACATCACTAAAACCCGAGAGCGATACTTGTGTAACAAACCAGGTTGGTTGTTATCTTGCTCTTTTAGAGGATCTTTGTCGTAACCTGTTTTTGCTAAAAACTCTTGGTGTCTTGGCATCACTTGCAGCAAAAGAGGGTCGTTTATGTCGCCATAACGCATTTTTTTGATAAAAGGCAGTGGCACGCGGACAGGAAAAAGACTGCGTGCTTTGAGGTCTTTTTCGTCTACTTTGCTTGATAATCCTAGCATTTCTAGCAAGCGTTCAGGACAAGTGACAACATTTGCCAATTCTTTTTGCCAGTTTTTATGCAAATTTACTTCATTTCTTTGTATCATTGACACGTAGATTACTCGAAATTATTTAGACAGAGGAAACGATGGCGAATTATAGCACCAATGAGTTCAAGGGCGGCCTAAAAATTATGTTAGACGGCGAACCTTGCAGCATCTTAGAAAATGAAATGGTAAAACCAGGTAAAGGCCAGGCGTTTAACCGTGTTCGTATTCGTAAACTTATCACAGGTAAAGTACTAGAAAAAACATTCAAGTCAGGTGAATCAGTTGAAGGTGCAGACGTAATGGATACAGATTTAGCGTATCTATACACTGACGGTGAGTTCTGGCACTTCATGAACAACGAAACATTTGAGCAAATCGCTGCTGACGAAAAAGCGCTTGGCGACAATGCAAAATGGTTAGTTGAAAATGACGTTTGTACAATCACGCTTTGGAACGGTAGCCCAATCGCTGTGACTCCACCAAACTTCGTTGAATTAGAAATCACTGAAACAGATCCAGGTCTAAAAGGTGATACAGCGGGTACTGGCGGTAAACCAGCAACATTAAGCACAGGTGCTGTTGTTCGTGTTCCTCTATTCGTACAAATCGGCGAAGTGATCAAAGTTGATACTCGTAGCGGTGAATACGTGAGCCGTGTTAAGTAATAGGCTTTGTTAAGCAATTTATTATAAAATCCCAGCTTCTGCTGGGATTTTTTTTGGGAAACACTTTATGTCTAATGTCCTCTGGCAACCAAGCGCCGATATTGAAACTTTACGCCACCGTGCCGCTATCATCCGCCGTATTCGCGAGTTCTTTTATGATCGTGATGTTATGGAGGTTGAAACGCCAAGCTTAAGTGCGGCCAGTGTAACCGATGTGCATTTAGCGACATTTAGTACCGAGTTTGTTGGTCCTGGTCATGCTGGTGGCTTACCACTTTATTTGCAAACTTCCCCTGAGTTTGCCATGAAGCGTTTACTTGCTGCAGGCTCTGGGGCTATTTTCCAGCTATGCAAAGCCTTTCGTAATGAAGAGGCGGGTAGTCATCATAATCCTGAATTTACAATGCTTGAGTGGTATCGTCCGGGTTTTGATGAATTTGCGCTTATGGATGAAATGGATGAGCTTATGCAATTAGTGCTTGGCGTAGAAAGCGCAGAGCGACTCACATATCAGCAAGCCTTTATGAACGCCTTAGGTGTTGATCCTTTAACTGCTGATATCAGCACATTGCAGCAACTAGCAACAGAGCAGGGCTTTGCCGATATTGCGGCGAATGAAACGCACCGCGATACCTTGTTGCAGCTATTATTTTGTATGAAGGTTGAACCAACGATTGGCCAAGAAAAGCCTTGTTTTGTTTATCATTTTCCTGCATCGCAAGCCGCTCTTGCGCATATTTGCCAACATGATGAGCGAGTCGCAGGGCGCTTTGAGTTATATTTTAAAAATATGGAACTGGCAAACGGCTTTAATGAGCTGACCAATGGCAAAGAGCAAGCAGCTCGTTTTAGTGAAGATAATCAATATCGTGAAGCAAATGGCTTAAAGCAAGTGCCAATGGATGAGCGTTTAATAGCTGCACTAGAGCATGGCTTACCACAATGTGCGGGTGTCGCACTGGGTATTGATCGACTCATTATGCTGGCAATGAATAAACAAAAGATTAAAGACGTACTCGCCTTTGATGTTGAAAGGGCTTAACTTATTTGGCTCTAGGCTCTAGGCTCTAGGTGTTTGGGTGCTAGATAAAAAACCTAGCACCCTATTGCTTATAACTCGTAAATAAATGTCACACCGGCAACCATAGGTTCGCCAAGCTGTGTGTATGTATGAGTGGTGTAACCGTCTAATGGATCGTTACCAAACTCAAAACCACGAGTCGGTACGTCTTCGTCAAATAAGTTACGTGCCCATGCATTAATGCTCCAATTATCACTTTCATAACCAAATGAAGCATTCACTAAATTAGTGCTTGGTGCTTGTGAGTTATGGCTGTCAGAGAAGTAGTAATCGTCTTTGCCTTCTACACCAATTGATGCATAAAGTGCTGGCGTAAAGTTATAACGCGCAGTGAATGCATATTGGTATTTAGGAGCTTGTGCTTGATCTCGACCATCTTGATCTAGGCCTGATTGCGCAACAAAGTCATTGATTTCTGTATGTAGATAACCTGCACTACCCGTTAGTAGTAAATTGTCAGTAGCTTGGAAGCTGCCTTCAATTTCTAAACCATAGTTTTCGCCAGAGCTGGCGTTATCGATATAACCTGTGAATTTTTGGCCTTCAACTTGCCACGATTTTAGCTGCATATCTTCACGGTACATGTAGAAAGCGGCAAGACGTAACACAAACTTATCGTCCAAAGAGCTGCCTTTCACACCAAACTCACCGCTCCATAGGTATTCAGGGGCAAATGATGTGTGATTAGCAAAGAAATCAGCATCTAGGTTTAAGCCTTCGTCTTTTGCTTTTGCTAAAGCTTCAGAGTTAATACCGCCAGCTTTATAGCCACGAGTAATGCTGGTGTAGATCATGGTGCGATCAATGACTTGGTATTCAAGTGCAAGCTTACCGCCCACCATGACATCATCGGTTTCTTCAATAAAACCGTTGTTGTCGGTGTAGTCGCCCTGATACTGCTCAACACGTAAACCTGTGATTAAGGTTGTTTTTGGGCCGATAGGTGTTGCTAATTGACCGTATGCAGCAATATTGCTGGTTTCATAAGTTGATGCAAATGGTTGCGCAAGCCAAGTGTATTGACGTTCTAAGTCAACTTCGCGGCCTTGATAGTAAATGCCTGCGACCCACTCACCAGATTTACCACTAAATTGCAGCTCAGCCGCTTGATCTTGGCGATCGCGAAAGTAAGCATCTGTTGAGCTATAACCCCAATCATGTAAGCCAGCGGCACATAATTCAGGTTGGGCTTCATCATTACACACCCAGTCTTCGTCATAGCTGTATAACAGCTCGCTGTCGATACCAGATAGGTTTAAGCTAACATCAAAAAAGTCAAAGCCGGTGTATATGTTTGCTAGGCCAACCGCAATGCTTTCTTGGTTGTCTTGGCCTGGCTCATCAGCAACACTGTAACGGCTGTTATCTAGTGTGAATGCGTCATAGCCGTTATTTATATCGATGTAATGTACATTCAGTTCAGTACGCAGATGATCGGTCAATTGGCTGTGTAACTTAAAGCGAGAAACAAGCTCATCTTGTTGCTGGGTATCTTCACCTAAATAACGGTTTTCAACATAGCCATCCGATTCACGTTGATAAATGCTGGCGCGTACTGCTGTGTCGTCAGTAATACCCGTACCTGCGGCTATACCTGCTTCATAGCTGTTGTAGTTGCCAGCACCTAATTGTATTTTCACACTTGGGTCAAGAGTGGGTGTTGCAGATTCCATTTGAATCATGCCAGCTAAGGCATCAGCACCAAAGCGAGTCCCTTGTGGGCCGCGATAAATTTCAACTTGGTCGATATCAAATAACAGTGAACTGCCGCCTAAACCAGAGTAGTTAATACCGTCGATCACTAAGCCAACCGAAGGATTAATAGGGTCAACAAACTGTGAGCGTAAACCAACACCACGAATTTGCACGAAACGACCACGAGATGCACCAGAGGTAAAGTTTACATTCGCTGCACTAGCAAGCATCTCATCTAAAAACTTTGCACCACGTTGATTGATTTCATGATCAGAAAACAAGCTTGCGCTGGCACTAAGGGTTTGAATGCTTTCTCTTTTGAAATCACCGGTAACTTCAATCGTTTCTAGATCACCGTCTTCAGCGTAAGCAATTGAAGATGCTGCGAATAAAGGCAGGATGGCAGCAGATAATAATGATAAACGTCGTTTCATGCGGATTCTTAACTCCATTTTCGGGACTGCTATTCTAGCAACCTAGCTAGCCAAATGGCTATAAAATCAATTTTTATGGTATAAACGCAGGCAATTATACGTAAATTGATTAGGAATACGACTATGACCTTTAAAGTAGACTTTAAAGTGCGTGATTATGAGTGTGATTTACAAGGCATTGTTAATAACAGTGTTTATTTTAATTACCTAGAGCATGCTCGCCATGAGTTTTTACATGCTCAAGGTATCGACTTTGCAAAGCTAGCAAGAGAAAAAGTAAACCTGGTCGTGCTGCGAAGCGAAATGGATTACAAGGCATCACTAGTGCCGGGCGATGAGTTTTACGTTGCAGTTGAGCCTGAGCGTATCAGCCGTTTAAAGTTTGCTTTTAGGCAAACGGTGTATCGTAAACATGACGATAAAGTGATGCTGCAAGCTTTGGTGATTGGCACGTCGGTAAATGAAAAAGGTCGTCCTTTTTTACCAGAAGAAGTCGATAACTTATTCAAATAGTCTGCGTTGTTATTTAAAAAGCTAACTTAGAACAATTTTTTACAGATAAAACATGTTTTTTTAACGATCAATTGCGTTAAATGTTGTTATTATTACTACATTGAAATTTGAATCGTAAAAAAATATGAAGTTAGTAGCCTTGCCCCTCCTTTTAGTATTATTTTGCATGGGCTGCTCATCGACAGGGACAGTCACTAGTGAGCAATTAAAATATACACAGTGGCAATTATCAAAAGTGAATGGTTTAGCCATTCCTGTATCCCAAACAGCCTCGCTGCGTTTTATCGAAGCGATGCAGGTTAACGGCTTTGCTGGCTGTAATAAATTTTTTGGTGAAGGTGCGCTCAGCGAAGATACGCTAACAGTAAATAAGTTAGGTATGACGCGTAAATCTTGTGGTGAGCAAGTTGATGCGCTTGAGCAGCAATTACTGTCAACGCTAAAAGAAGGTGCGGCCATTACTTTAACTGCTGAGCAACTGACCTTGCAAGGTGAGCACCACTTTACCTTCATTGCAAAAAACTAAAGTAGCTGAGCTTGCAGCAAATTTTTAACTGACGTACACTCAGGGCGTTTTAAAAGAAACGAATTTATACTTGTCGGAGTGCCTTTAATAAGGCTGAGATCGCGAAAGCGGGATCCGTGAACCTGATCAGGCTAACACCTGCGTAGGGAACAAGCTGCCTCACTGGGCGCTTGTGCGCCAAATTTTTGGGGCATAAGCGGTACAGGCTGCACTAGTAAGCACTTAGCTTATTGACGATCCAATGGCGTTTGCCACTCTCTATTGCATTTGCAATATCTGACAAGACAACCCTTAAAGCAATGAGGTAAGTCATGTCAAACACAACAACTAAACCATCTCGCCGCGAAGTCCGTGCGGCTGCATCAGATTATATTTATAACTTAACGGGGCAACCGTTTCCTAATTCTCATAAAGTTTATGTAGAAGGTACACAAGACAATGTACGAGTAGGGATGCGTGAAATCACCCTCAGCGATACCTTCATCGGTGGTACAGAAGAAAACCCAGTATTTGAGCCTAACGCGCCAATTCGTGTTTACGATACCTCGGGCCCATACACTGACCCAGATTTTCAACTTGATGTGCGCAAGGGTCTTGAGAAATACCGTGAAAAGTGGATTGAAAGCCGCGGCGACACTGAAATTTTAGACTCAGTGACTTCGCAATTTTCTCAACAGCGAATGGCAGATGAAGGGTTAGATCATATCCGCTTTGAACACCTACCAAAGATCCGCCGTGCAAAAGCCGGTAAAAACGTAACGCAAATGCATTATGCGCGACAAGGCATTGTGACGCCTGAAATGGAATATGTGGCGATCCGTGAAAACATGGGACGCGCTAAAGTTCGTGAAGAGTTACTTGCGGCCCAGCACAAAGGCGAATCGTTTGGCGCTAGTATTCCTGATTTTATTACCCCTGAATTTGTGCGTGATGAAATTGCCCGTGGTCGCGCCGTGCTTCCTAACAACATCAACCATCCAGAAACTGAGCCGATGATCATCGGCCGAAACTTCTTAGTTAAGGTGAACGCGAATATTGGTAATTCGTCGGTCACATCATCAATCGAAGAAGAAGTAGAAAAAATGGTGTGGTCGACTCGTTGGGGCGCCGACACGGTAATGGACTTATCAACGGGTCGCTATATTCACGAAACCCGTGAATGGGTGGTACGTAATTCGCCAGTGCCAATTGGTACCGTACCAATCTATCAAGCGCTTGAAAAAGTAAACGGTGTAGCTGAAGACCTAACGTGGGAGATTTTCCGCGATACCTTGATTGAACAAGCAGAGCAAGGTGTTGATTACTTTACTATTCACGCTGGGGTATTACTGCGTTACGTGCCGATGACGGCAAAGCGTGTTACCGGTATTGTTTCGCGTGGTGGCTCTATCATGGCGAAATGGTGTTTAGCGCACCATAAAGAAAACTTCTTATACACGCACTTTGAAGAAATCTGTGAAATTTTAAAACAGTATGATGTGTGTTTCTCATTAGGTGATGGCTTGCGTCCGGGCTCTATTGCTGACGCTAATGACGAAGCCCAGTTCAGCGAATTACGTACTTTAGGTGAGCTGACAAAACTTGCTTGGAAACATGATGTGCAAGTGTTCATCGAAGGCCCTGGCCATGTGCCAATGCATATGATCAAAGAGAACATGGAAGAGCAGCTTAAACACTGTGAAGAAGCACCGTTTTACACGCTTGGTCCATTAACCACGGATATTGCACCGGGGTACGATCATTTCACATCAGGTATTGGCGCTGCGCAAATTGCTTGGTACGGCTGCGCTATGCTTTGTTATGTAACCCCTAAAGAGCATTTAGGCTTACCAAACAAAGAAGACGTTAAAGAAGGTTTAATCACTTACAAAATTGCTGCTCATGCTGCCGATTTAGCAAAAGGCCACCCAGGTGCGCAAGAGCGTGACAACGCATTATCAAAAGCACGCTTTGAGTTCCGTTGGCACGACCAATTTAACCTAGGTTTAGACCCAGAACGCGCCCGCGAATATCACGACGAAACACTGCCACAAGAATCAGGCAAGATTGCACATTTCTGCTCTATGTGTGGCCCTAAGTTCTGCTCGATGAAGATCACTCAAGAAGTACGTGATTACGCCAAAGATCTTGAAGCAAGAGGTATCGATCCAAATAACGTAGGCGATGCTATCGAAATCAAAATGGTCGATGTTGAAGCCGAAATGAAAGCGAAATCAGACGAGTTCAAAAAAACAGGCTCTGAGATTTACCATAAAGCAGTTTAATTGATGGAGCTAGGCATCAGCGATGGGCTCTGGGTTTTTACCTAGGGCCTAGAGCCTAGCGCCTAGAAAGTTTATGTCTTTAAAGATAGCGATACTGGGTTTTGGTTTAACTGGCCGTTTAACTGCATTGGCACTTGCTAAAGAGCATCAGTTAAGTGTGTTTGAGCAAGATGATGAACATGCTAGCAACAGTGCCGGCAGCGTTGCTGCAGCGATGTTAGCCCCCCTTGCAGAATCAGTCCTGTGTGAACAGGATTTAGCCCTACAAGGGCTTAATAGCATCACGCGTTGGCAGCAAATTCTAAGTGAACTCGATGACGCTGTGTATTTTCAACAAACAGGCAGTTTAGTGGTTGCTCATCAGCAAGATAAGGGCGATTTACAAAGTTTTGTGAGCCGCTTAAAACCACTTGAAAGCTATCAGGCACAGGCTTTGGTTGGCACTCAAATCGCTGATCTTGAGCCAGAACTAGCTGGGCGTTTCCACCAAGGTGTGTATTTACCTTGTGAAGGGCAACTCGATAATCAGGCATTTTATAGCGCTAGTTTTAAAAAGCTTACCTCGCAAGGAGTGCAATTTAACTTTGGCTGTAAAGTTGAATTGAACGCCCATCAAGTGAATGGCCAAAGCTTTGATTATGTATTTGATTGTAGAGGCTTAGGTGCTAAACAGGCTGAACCTTTACTGCGTGGAGTAAGAGGAGAGGTGGCGCGTTTATATGCACCAGAGGTGAACCTAACTAGACCGATACGACTGATGCATCCGCGTTACCCAATTTATATTGCTCCTAAGCCAAATCATCAATTTGTGATTGGTGCGACTGAAATCGAATCACAAGACCGCGGTAAAGTCACCGTGCGCTCGGCGCTGGAGTTATTGTCTGCTGCTTATACGGTGCATAGCGGCTTTGCTGAAGGGCGTATCGAGAGCTTGCAATCGGGGCTTCGTCCTGCGTTTACAGACAATCGTCCGAAAGTCACTAAGCAAGGTCGAGTGATCAGTATTAATGGCTTATACCGTCATGGCTATCTACTTGCGCCTCAGGTGGTTGATGATGCAGTGAGCTTAATTGCTTAAGGATAAAAATGAATATTTTAATTAATGGTCAGTCAGTTACAGTGAACGACAATACATCGCTGACTCAGGCGTTAAGTCAATTTGGCGCAAGACCGCCATTTGCGGTTGCCGTTAATGGTGACTTTGTACCGCGCAGTCAATGCGATGCTAAAACCCTCAACGAAGGCGACAGCATTGAGTTATTGTCGCCAATTCAAGGAGGCTAAGATGGATAGTTTTTCGGTTTATGGTGAGCAATTTACGAGTCGGTTACTGGTTGGCTCAGCATTGTATCCTTCACCTAGTGTTATGCAGGATTCGATAGTGGCCTCACAGGCTGAGATTGTCACCGTTTCATTAAGACGCCAGCAAAGCGCTGCTGCGGGTGATGATTTTTGGCAATTGATAAAAAACACTGGGTTAAAGGTGCTGCCAAATACGGCGGGTTGTCATAGCGTAAAAGAGGCGGTGACCTTGGCGCAAATGTGCCGCGAAGTGTTTGCCACTGATTGGATCAAGTTAGAACTAATTGGTGATGAATATAATTTACAGCCAGATCCAATCGCACTGCTCGAAGCCACTAAAATTTTATTGGCCGATGGCTTTAAAGTTTTACCTTATTGCACAGATGATTTAGTGCTGTGTCAGCGCCTCGCTGATTTAGGCTGCGAAGTACTAATGCCTTGGGGCGCACCGATTGGCACAGGTAAAGGCTTGCTGAATCCTTACAACTTAAAAATGATCCGTGAGCGCTTGCCAAACCATACTTTAATTGTTGATGCAGGCTTAGGTTTACCATCTCATGCCTGCCAAGCGCTTGAATTAGGGTATGATGCCGTATTATTAAACTCGGCAATTGCAGGGGCAGGTTGCCCAGTGACGATGAGTAAAGCGTTTAAAAGTGCGGTTGAAGCGGGGCGATATAGCTATGTGGCTAAAGCGATGCCAGAAAAAGACGTAGCAAGCCCATCAACGCCGACGCTCGGTATGCCATTTTGGCATCAAGAATAAAATGTGAGGAATAACATGAATCAGGTTGTATGGACCATAGCTGGCTCAGATTCGGGCGGCGGTGCAGGAATTCAAGCCGATATCAAGGCAATGCAAAGTTTTAATGTACACGGCTGTACGGTTATTACTGCTTTAACGGCACAAAATAGTTTAGGTGTAGAAGCACTTAACCCGATTTCAACAGAGGTGATTGAGTCGCAACTATTAGCCTTAGCCAGTGATATGCCTGCCAGTGTGATTAAAATTGGCATGCTTGCCAATGTGCAGCAAATACAGCTTATTAGTGAGCATTTAAAACATTACAAAGCAACTTGGGCAGAGCCGCCTTTAGTTGTTTATGATCCGGTTGCCATTGCCTCAAGTGGTGATTTATTAACAGAAGAAGATACCGTTAGTGCCATTAAAGAGTGCTTATTGCCATTAGTCGATGTAGTAACACCGAACACCCACGAAACGCAGCTATTAACCGGTGTTTATTTGATTGGCCCAAGCGCAGTGAAAGAAGCCGCAGAAAAGTTAACTGACTTTGGTGCAAAAGCGGTGATTATCAAAGGGGGGCATTGGGATTACCCAAGTGGCTATTGCATTGATTACTGCGTGCAAGGTGAGCAGGAATATTGGCTTGGTAACGAAAAAATTCAAACTCCGCATAGTCACGGTACTGGATGCAGTATGGCCTCTGTGATTGCCGCGTGTTTAGCCAAACAGTATCCACTCAAAGATGCCTTTATTTTAGCGAAAGCCTATATAAACCAAGGTTTAAAAGCAGCCATTCGATATGGTGAAGGGATTGGACCTGTTGCACACACTTGCTTTCCAACAAATCTAGCAGATTACCCACAAGTCATCGAGGCGGGAAGTTGGCTCGGTGATGAGCTCGACTTTGATTGCCCGGTTGATTTTACCATGGCAGCAGGCTTTGCCGAGTGCGACTCTAAACAACTTGGGCTGTATGCCGTTGTAGATACGGTTGATTGGTTAGAGAAGTGTTTAGCCGAAGGGGTTAAAACAGTTCAATTAAGAATGAAAAATGCAGACGATGCAGCACTTGATGAGTCGATTGCAAGTGCGGTTATGCTGGGGCAGAATTACGATGCGCAGGTGTATATCAATGATTATTGGCAGTTGGCGATTAAGCACGGTGCTTATGGTGTGCATTTAGGACAAGAAGACTTACAAACCGCTAATTTAATTGCCATAAAAGAGGCGGGGTTACGCTTAGGTGTATCGACTCATGGCTTTTATGAGATGCTGCGTGCACATAATTACAGACCAAGTTATATGGCGTTTGGTGCTATTTATCCAACCACCACTAAAGACATGACTGGGCAAATTCAGGGCTTAGAAAAGCTCGAAAAATTTGTGCCGTTGATGGCCGATTATCCAACGGTCGCGATTGGTGGAATTGACTTATCTCGTGCTGAGCAAGTTGCGAGCACGGGTGTTGGCAGTGTTGCCGTAGTACGTGCGATTACTGAAGCCGAAAACTACCAAGCAGCCATTGCCAAGTTAAAACAGCTGGTCGAAGGTCAGTCATAATATGAGCGCGTTAAGCGACAAAGAGCAAATTCGTTATAGCCGCCACTTGCTACTCAAAGAGGTGGGGCATGCAGGGCAGCAAAAGTTAAAGTCTGCACATATTGTGGTTGTCGGAGCGGGGGGGCTTGGCTCACCTGCACTGTTTTATTTAGCGGCTGCAGGAATCGGAACGCTCACTTTGATTGACGACGATAAAGTTGAGCTTTCAAATCTACAGCGACAAATACTCTATAAAGTAAACCACATGGGGCAGGCAAAAACACAGGCGGCTGCCAAGGTGTTAAGCAGTTTAAATAATCAAATTACGGTTAAGCCTTTATGCCAAAAGCTTGATGAAAGTAACTGTGTTGAGCTACTTGAAGGTGCTGACATCATCCTCGATTGCAGTGATAACTTTGCTACCCGGTATTTGGTTAATCGCTATTGTTTAGCTAAATCTATCCCACTTGTATCAGCTGCCGCTATTGCAACGCAGGGGCAGGTGATGAGTTTTGATTTTCGTGATGAACAGAGCCCTTGCTATGGCTGTATATTCCCACAAACGGAGGAGCAAACAGCGCTTAATTGTGACAATGCAGGGGTATTGAGCCCGTTGCTGGGTGTTATGGGGAGCATGCAAAGTTTATTGGCTATCAATATATTGCTTGGCCATAAAACGGGTAGCGAGTTTATTCAATTTGATGGGCTAACACTAATGCAGCAGTGCTTTAATATTCAAAAAGATAGTGAATGCTCAGAGTGTAATCGTGGGGTGTAGGCGCGGTTTATAATGAATTTTAAGCAAACCACTATTGCTCAAGTGGTTTGCTTAATTGAACTTATTAGTCGTTAATTTTCGCAAATGGTGTGCCCATGCGGGTCACTGTTTCTGGGTGTTGATCTGATAAGAACTCAGCTTGATTTGCTCCCCAGGCTAAAATAACGGTAGAGCCTAACTTAAAGCGACCCATTTCTTCACCCTTCTTCAGAGTAATCGCGTTGTCACCTGTAGTTGGGTAATTCCAACTAAATACATCTTTACCTGCTGGTGGCGTGACTGTGCCTGCCCAAATAGTCTCGATGCTAGCAACAATTGTCGCACCAACAAGTACCATGGCTAGCGGGCCAATTTCAGTTTCAAAGATAGCTACAACACGCTCGTTACGAGCAAATAGGTTAGGTACATTTTGTGCTGTTAACGGGTTTACCGAAAATAAATCACCCGGTACGTAGATCATTTTGCTCAGCGTACCATCAACAGGCATGTGAATACGGTGGTAATCTTTAGGCGCTAAATAAATAGTTGCAAACTTCCCGCCTAAAAACGGTGCAGTGTCTTCTTCTTTGCCACCAAGGAGTGCTTGTAAGCTGTAGTCATGGCCTTTTGCTTGGATGATTTGACCGTCTACTACATCGCCTAATTGGCTAATTGCACCATCAACTGGGTGAGCAATAATGTCGCTTTCTTCAGCAAGTGGACGAATACCTTCTTTTAACGGGCGAGTGAAAAACTCATTAAAAGTTTTGTAATGAGCTGGATCTGGGTATTTAGCCTCACTCATATCAATTTTGTATTGTTTGATAAACAATTTAATTAAGGCCGTTGTTAAGCCACCCGCTTTTGCTGCTGCTAACTTGCCAACCATGCGCGAAATGAAATGTTTTGGCATGGCATATTGCATAGCAATTTTGAATTTATCTAAACTCACTTGTTATTTCCTAAATAGTTATACGCGAGGAGCGCGTGCACCAGCACGGCCGTCGGCCATAGTTTCTAAAATTCGGTGGTAACTGTCAAAGCGAAGTTCTGAAATTTCACCATCATCAACAGCTTGGCGAATTATACAGCCAGGATCGTTTAAATGTTTACAATCGCGAAAACGACAGCCACCAATAAAATCACGGAACTCTTTAAAGCACCATGTAACGCGCTCAACATCTAAATGCCATAAGCCAAACTCACGAATTCCCGGTGAGTCGATTAGGTTACCACCACTTGGTAAATGGTGTAATCGCGATACGGTTGTTGTGTGTTGACCAAGGCCGCTGTTCTCAGATACTTCTTGGGTTAAGATGTCAGCATCAGGCAGTACAGTGTTCACTAAGGTTGATTTACCCACACCACTTTGACCAACAAAAATGCTGTTTTTATCAACCAGTTTTTGTTTAAGCTCAGCAATGCCTTGACCGGTTTTATTACTGACTAATAGTACTTGATAACCTAGCTCACGATAGATATCGAGAATTTCATCAATAAAAGCAAGGCCTTCATCGTCAATTAAATCTATTTTGTTAAGCACTAAAATAGGCTCAATCCCCATGTCTTCACAGGCAACTAAATAGCGGTCGATAATGTTTGGCGTAAACTCAGGCAATACAGCAGAGACCATTAAAATTTGGTCAATATTGGCAGCGACGACTTTCACCCCGTCATAAAAATCAGGGCGAGTTAGTTGTGAACGACGCTCATGAGTTGCTTCAATAACGCCTGCTAAGTCGCCTTCGCTAACTTTTGCACGGCGAAAAATAACTTCATCACCACATACAAGGCTCGATACTGTTCTGCGTATATTACAGCGCAATACTTCGCCTGATTCGGTTTCGATATCGGCATGTTGGCCAAATCGACTGATCACAACCGCATTTTCGGCAGGGCCTAAATTGTCATTTTGCCATTGCACAGTTGCCCCTTTCTGTTGCTTTTTGTCTGCATTAGAGAGGCGTTTTTGATGATTGGCCTTAATTCGACGTGATTGGCCTTTACTTAATTTCTTTTGTTTTGCCACTTTTGGCCTATAACTTGAGTAAATGTCGGGCTTTTTGAAAAAAAAGCTTTAGGTCGACTGATGATACTAATATGATATATCTAAATGCGTTGGATCTAAAGGAAAGCACCGCTAAGGTAACTATGTCTTTTCATAAATCAAATCTTATCTGGCTCGACCTGGAAATGACAGGCCTCGAACCAGCAACAGATAAAATACTCGAAATTGCCACTGTTGTCACCGACAGTGATTTAAACATCTTGGCTGAAGGCCCTGTTATTGCTATTCATCAAAGCGATGAACTGCTTGATGGCATGGACGAGTGGTGCACGACTCAGCACGGTCAATCTGGTTTAACAGCTCGTTGTAAAGCAAGCACATTCACTGAACAAGATGCTATTGATCAAACATTGGCATTTCTAAAGCAATGGGTACCTGCGGGTGCTTCACCTATGTGTGGTAATTCTATCGGCCAAGACCGCCGTTTTATGAATAAGTACATGCCTGAATTGGAAGACTACTTTCACTACCGTAACCTTGATGTGAGTACAGTTAAAGAGCTTGCACGTCGTTGGAAACCTGACGTATTAGCGCAAGTGAACAAAAAAGGTTCACATCTAGCCCTCGACGATATCAAAGATTCGATCATGGAATTAAAGGTTTACCAAGAAAAATTCTTTAATTTGTAAAAAACATTTGCAAACACATCGGATTATTGTAGAATCCTGCCCCGCTTAAGACGTTAACCCCCGCGGGGTTAGTGTGTCTTTAGCTAAACTTTTATAGTTGAAAGTTATAATTTGCGGCACTAGCTCAGTTGCCAGAACGTTTTACCGCAACCTTCAGGTTGTGCGCCAACGGACAAATTACTGACTACTTTAAAGCGGCACTAGCTCAGTTGCCAGAACGTTTCACCGCAACCTTCAGGTTGTGCGACAACGGACAAATTACTGACTACTTTAAAGCGGCACTAGCTCAGTTGGTAGAGCGCAACCTTGCCAAGGTTGAGGTCACGAGTTCGAGCCTCGTGTGCCGCTCCAATTTCTTCACCAAAAGAAATTGATATAAGTTTCAAGGGGAAAGTTGAAAGCATTAGCTTGAAACTAGAAACTTGCAGCTTACAACTTATTCATGCGGCACTAGCTCAGTTGGTAGAGCGCAACCTTGCCAAGGTTGAGGTCACGAGTTCGAGCCTCGTGTGCCGCTCCAATTTCTCACCAAAAGAAATTGGCTTAAGTTTCAAGAAGAAAGTAACTAACTTGAAGCTTGTAACTTAAAACTAGTAACTTATTGTGCGGCACTAGCTCAGTTGCCAGAACGTTTCACCGCAACCTTCAGGTTGTGCGACAACGGACAAATTACTGACTACTTAAAAGCGGCACTAGCTCAGTTGGTAGAGCGCAACCTTGCCAAGGTTGAGGTCACGAGTTCGAGCCTCGTGTGCCGCTCCAATTTCTCACCAAAAGAAATTGATATAAGTTTCAAGGGGAAAGTTGAAAGCACCAAGCTATTCAAACTTGTAACTTGAATCTTGTAACTAGAAACTATTTAAAGCGGCACTAGCTCAGTTGGTAGAGCGCAACCTTGCCAAGGTTGAGGTCACGAGTTCGAGCCTCGTGTGCCGCTCCAATCTCTAAAAAATCCCAAAAACACTTTCTTAAATAATTTAGTTAATACCAAGATTTGCTTACAGCTTACAGCTTACAGCTTACAGCTTACAGCTTACAGCTTACAGCTTACAGCTTACAGCTTACAGCTTACAGCTTACAGCTTACAGCTTACAGCTTACAGCTTACAGCTTACAGCTTACAGCTTACAGCTTACAGCTTACAGCTTACAGCTTACAGCTTACAGCTTACAGCTTACAGCTTACAGCTAGTTTTAGATCTGGCCTTGAACCGTCGCGATAATACGTCTAGCGCCACCATGATCTCGGTGTTCACCTAAATAAATACCTTGCCATGTGCCTAGCATTAAGCGGCCTTGATTAATTGGTATGGTGAGTTCAGCACCTAATGTACTGCTTTTTATATGGGCTGGCATATCGTCATCACCTTCATAATCATGACGATAATAACTTTGTCGTTCTGGCACAAAATGATTGAAGTGACTTTCCATATCCATTCTTACTGTAGGATCTGCATTTTCGTTAATAGTTAAGCTTGCAGAAGTGTGTTGAATGAATAGGTGTAATAAGCCGACTTTGTATTGTGCTATCTCTGGAAGTTGACGAAGTAGCTCGTCATCAATGATGTGAAAGCCTCGTGAGCGAGGCTTCAATTGAATGGTTTTTTGCTGCCAGCTCATAGTTTATCAAAGCTAACTTCAATATTGGCGTTACCATCAGCAGATGTGAATGGAATTAACACTTTAGCGCCTTCACATTTATGTGCAATTGTATGTCCCTTACCAGACACTACAACTGGCGTTGCCATATCAAACTCATAGCCTTTTTCGCCAAGTAGGTTTTTAGCGCCACCTGTTACCATGTTAGTAATTTCACCTACCATGTCGGTTACTTCTTCGTTAACCGTATCAGGGCGTTCACCTAGCATTCTTTCCATAATGGTCAGTGCTAGATTTTCATCAAAGGTGATTGAAAGTGAACCTTTAGTTTGTGGGCCAACCATACCAATCAAACCTGATACATCGCCACGGGCTAGTTCGTCTTTCTTTAAACTAGGTTTACCCGGCTTTAATTCTGTTTGAGCCATAGTGCTCAATACATTTAATAATGATGATAAAAAAGGGTTGATGAACTCCACATTCATTATTTATTTTCCCTTAGGTTTCGAAATGCCGTTAATCATACTTTAAGTGTAGTGGTTGTTTCAAACACCGCACTTATTCTTTGCATTTTTCGCATTTACCGTGCGCTTCAATTGTTTGTCCTGAGACAATAAATCCACTTTCTGCCGCTAAGTTATTAAGTTCATGAGAAATTACTGTTGAATGCAATTCTTTTACATAACCACAGCTGTCACAAATTAATAACTGTACAGGGTGAATGTGATCAAAATGATGGCACAGCATAAATGAGTTGGTGCTTTCAATTTTATGAATAAAGCCAAGTTCCGATAAAAAATCGAGCGCTCGATAAATAGTGGCCGGTTTTGCGCCTGACTCAGTTAATTTGAGTTGTTCTAATAAGTCATAAGCACCCACACCACCTTGCGCACTAGCTAACAGGCGGAATACTTTTTCACGGATAGGTGTGAAACGTGCACCACGATTATCGCATACTTGTTTTGCTTTACTGACGAGTGATTCTATATTCATCTTCTCTTATCCTTACGCTACCGTGATATACTAACATACTGTATTGTAGTTGCAGTGTTTTTATTCGCTAACACGTTTTCAGGGAGTTTTCTTAATGAGTGAATTGCTAGCTGCATTCATTTTCTTTTTTGCCGTCATTGATCCTATCGGAACCGTGCCTGTTTTTATTGCTGTTACACGCTGGGATGACGCCAAATTTAAGCGCAAAGTTGCATTAAAAGCGGTTGGTGTTTCGGCATTAGTGCTATTGTTTTTTGTTGTTGCGGGCGAGTTACTTTTAAACGCGATCAATATTCCACTTTCGGCATTTCAGATTGCCGGAGGTATCGTATTATTACTGTTTGCTCTGTCGATGATCTTCGGTGAAAGTAAACCAGAAACAGAAATCAAAAGTGTTCGAGATAGCACAGAAACCGCTATTTTCCCTTTGGCGATTCCTTCTATTGCCAGCCCCGGTGCCATGCTTGGTGCAGTACTGATGACTCGAAATACCGAATACACTTGGTATGAGCAGCTAATTACCTCATCGATTATGCTTTCTGTGTTAATAATGGTACTGGTTTTATTACTACTTGCCACGCATGTTCATAAGTTAATTGGTGATAGTGGCGCGAGCATTATCAGTCGAGTGATGGGCTTAATTTTATCGTCAGTAGCGGTGACTAATATCTTAGGCGGTATCGCTCACTACTTCGGTTTGAGTGTTGTCGGCTAGTTTTAATTTAAAGTGCATTTTCAGTGATTTAAACTTTGAATAATTGCCTTCTTTTATCTAACTTTAAAGAAGGCAATATAAAATTTAAGGAACAAAGAATGCTAATCAAAAATGTCGTCTTATCTGTTTTTCTGATTTTTAGTTTAGGTGCTTGCATGGAGCCGACCTATGATAGTGGTAAGCTAAAAGTTATCGAAGTAACAGATCATGATTTTAAAATTAATGGTGAAAGCGCAGTTACCGTAATTGTTGGTCATGCCAATGTGGCGGAGTACAGCTTCTCACTTCGTAAAAGTGATTTAAAGAAAGGCACGCTTCTGCAGTCTGTGTCTGACAGTAATCCAAATGTACGTGCAGATGGTACCTTCTTTAGTGAATATTATGTGCAATCAAAAGATCATGATACGCGTGCATCAATTGAAATTGTCGAAATGGACCCCGTTGAGAAAGTAGCGCGAATTGCAGTGGGTGCTAAGTTAGTTAACCTGAAAAACGAGGACTACAAAGAGCTTGAAATTACGATTTTGGAACTTACGGGCCAAAACCTTGAACATCTCCTAAGTAAAGTAAAAATGTAGACTTAGCATTTTACCTTATTCATCAAAGAAGTGAGATTGCAGTACACTTCTTCGCCTCTTTTCATTATCAGATCTTCGATTAAGCCATGCCGCGAGCGAGCTTCGGTGGTATAATGGTCGCAATTTTTCATTTCGGTGCATACCTAAAGGGTATGTGTCATCGCTATATTAAGCGTTAATCGTATTAGGTAATTTAAGTTGCAAGTAAATGCATTGATCTTTAAAGGGGCCATGTTATGAGCACAACGACATTAAACCGCCGTTTTTCCGTGGCACCCATGTTAGATTGGACAGATCGTCACTGTCGAACTTTTCACCGCAAAATGACTAAGCATGCTGTGCTATATACAGAGATGGTGACAACCGGCGCTATTTTATTTGGTAAAGGCGATTACTTACACTTTAATGAGCATGAAGGGCCAGTGGCATTGCAACTTGGTGGCTCAGATCCTGAAGCGTTGGCTAAGTGTGCAAAGTTAGCGGCGGAGCGCGGCTATCATGAAGTAAATTTAAATGTTGGCTGTCCGTCTGATCGTGTGCAAAATGGTCGTTTTGGTGCTTGTTTAATGGCTGAGCCTAAACTGGTTGCTGACTGCGTTGCTGCAATGAAAGCCGAAGTGACTATTCCTGTTACTGTTAAAACGCGCATTGGTATTGATGAGCAAGACTCGTATGAGTTTTTATGTGCTTTAATTGAAGCAAGTCATGATGTTGGCTGTGATGACTTTATTATTCATGCGCGTAAAGCGTGGTTAAATGGCTTAAGCCCAAAAGAGAATCGTGAGATCCCACCTCTTGATTACCCGCGGGTTTACCAGTTGAAAAAAGATTATCCGCAACTTCACTTAAGCTTAAATGGTGGCGTGAAAACAATTGCTGATAGCGTAGCTCACCTTGAGTATGTTGATGGCATTATGATTGGTCGTGAAGCGTATAGTAATCCGTTTATTTTGTCTGAGGTTGACGAAAACATTTATGGTGATGAAGCCTTTACGCTGAGTCGTCATCAGGTTGTGCGCTCGATGTACGACTATATTGAAGACGAAATGAGTAAAGGCGCTAACTTTTGGCATATTGCTCGCCATATGTTGGGAATTTTTCAAGGCCAACCTGGTGCGCGTGGTTTTAGACGCCACCTTTCAGAAAAAGGCCATGGTAAAGCGGCCGATTTATCTGTTATGGATAAAGCCTTAAGTTTTGTCCCAGAAGCCTAATCACAAAGCCTATTAAAAAAGCCACATTTTGTGGCTTTTTTTGATCCTAAAATTTAGTGAAAAAGTTAATTTTTTAGTCAAATTAGTTATTTTTCATTCAGTCACTAGTCAGCCTAAATCTAAATTTAATTGACTCAACTCATTGTATATAAATGATAATTTTAATTTATTCGTTAGTTGGCACAAGAATTGGAATCTCCTAGCTGTATTAACCCAATAATCAACAGGAGAGTCACATGGGTGTATTAAATCGCGTAAATGACATTATTCAGGCAAACCTTTCTGCAGCATTAGACAAAGCTGAAGATCCTGAAAAGTTACTTAATCTACTCGTGCAAGAAATGCAGGATGCACTGACTGAATGCCGTGCAACTGCTGCGACATTTTTAACGCAAGAAAAGCAAATGAAGCGTGAAATTGCAGCGAAACAAGCGAAAGTAGCTGACTGGCAAGCGAAAGCAGAAAAAGCGTTGAGTAAAGATCGCGATGATCTTGCCAAAGCAGCATTAGTTGAAAAGCAGCGTTTAACGACAGAAATCGAAGCGCAACAAGCTGAAATGGATAAAGTGGCAGAGTCACTCGCTAAATTGACAGAAGATTGTCAGCGTTTACAAAACAAGCTTGCAGATGCAAAGGCCAAACAGCTGACTTACATGCAAAAAGAACGCGTTGTTACAGCACGCTTAAAAGTAAAAGAGCAGCTGCATAGCAGTAAAGTTGAAGATGCATTAGCGCGTTTTGACTACTTAGAGCAGCGCGTTGAAAACATTGAGTCGCAAGTTGAGGCGTATGAACTGACACAAAGTGATGCTGCAAATTCAACAGCAGCACAATTCGCTGCCCTTGAGAAAGATGAAGCAATCGATAAAGAGCTTGCTGACTTGAAAGCAACGATGAAGCAGTCGGCTTAGGAGGTTAATAATGAATACTTATCACACATCGACACGTTGGTACCGTGATCTGAGTAATAAAAAGATCTCGGGTGTATGTAGCGGACTCGCTGCGCGCTTAGGCTTCCCTGTATGGTCAACACGTCTGGTCATGATCATATTACTTATTCAAATGCCGCTGTTAATAGGCGTGGGTTATTTAGTGGCTCATTGCACTTTACCAGTGAAAGGTTACTAGGAGTAGGACATGAAAACGTTAGCTATCATCATTTTGGCAATGTTATTACTATGCACTGATGCGGTTTCATTTGTATCGTTTGACTCATGGCAATTACCTTTATCAATTGCTGATATGAGTTGGGCTGGGCTTGAGGTCATCGGTGCAATAGTGGCAGTCATTGCCGTCGTTGCAGGTGTTGCGCTATTCACTATTGGGCTGCTAGGCGCAGGTGTTGTTGCTTTGATTGGTGTTTTGCTTGCGTTTTTATTTGGCTCAGTAATGATTGCATGGCCACTTTTACTAATCGCAGCATTATGCTGGTTGATTGCCGATAACAAAAAATCGCCAGCTTAAGGTACTAATAAACTGCCTTAATACATAAAATATGCTAAATTTAGCGGGTAAGTTAATGTCTTAACAAGGATTAAAACATAATGAAACTGTGGCCCGCACTCTCTTTTCTTACCGCAAGTTTATTCTTTAGTACTTTTTTATCTGCCCATAGTGGCCATGATCATAGCGATGTTGCCGAAGTAGCCGTAAGCAATGCGCAGGTACGTGAATTTTTACCAGCCAGTAAAGCCAGCGTGGCTTATTTAACTATTACTAACCCAAGTGAGCATGCAACGGTATTAACTAAAGCTGAGCTTGATGGTTTAGGACGTGTTGAAATTCATCAGCATACTCATGTTGATGGCATGATGAAAATGGAACAGGTTTTATCATTAAAGATTGATGGTCACAGCAGTGTTGAGTTTAAACCGGGTGGTTATCACTTAATGGTGTTTGAACCTGAAGATCAACTAAAAGCAGGGCAAGAACGAAAACTCACGCTATATTTTAATGATGGCAATCGAGTTTTTACTCAAGCCAAGGTTGTGTCTTTACAAGAAATGTCTGAGCAGGCATCAAAAAAAAGTAAAGAGCACTCACATCACTAGGAGGTATTATGTCTGAGCATAAAGGAAAAATAGCCAGTGCATTACTTATTATACTAATTATTTTTTACGCGATTGCTGTTTACTGGAGTAGTGAACCAGCTCGTATGGATGTTGTTAGCAAGGCAAAACAGGAAGCGCAAATGCGCGGTGAAAAGTTTGTCACCGGCTACACAACAACAACTACGTTGATCAATGTGGCAAGTACATTATTAAATAAGCCTGGCGGCTACTTATCTAACGATATGATGCCACCAAGTGTAATGATGGATAACATGCCGGCGTGGGAATATGGCGCGCTTGAGATGACCCGAGATTTAGTGTTGTCGATGCGTAAAGACTTCAGCCGTTCACAGTCTCAATCAACTGAGCACGAAGCACTTAAAAAAGCACAGCCGCAATTTAATATAAGCTCGGTAGCATGGGCATGGCCTAGCGCAGAAACTGAATATCAAAAGGGTATTGATTTACTTATTGTATACCGTACCCAAATTGCGGATCAGAACGATCGAGATAGCCAGTTTTATGCCCGTGCCGATAACTTACGTGGCTGGTTAAAAGAAGCTGAAAAGCGCTTAGGTAGTTTAAGTCAGCGTCTAAGCGCAAGTGTTGGCCAAGATCGTTTGAACACTGATTTAGCTGGCGATACTGCGGCTCATCAAGCAACATACACCCCTTTGCAAAGCCAAGTAAAAACATCTTGGTGGCAAATTGATGATGTATTTTATGAATCGCGTGGTGCAACGTGGGCATTACTGCACTTTTTACAAGCGGTTGAATATGATTTTGCTGATGTCTTAGAAAAGAAAAATGCTCGTGTTAGTCTGCAACAAATTATTCGTGAATTAGAGGCCACGCAAGAAACTGTGTGGAGCCCAATGATCTTAAATGGCAGTGGTTTTGGTTTTGTTGCTAACCACTCACTGGTCATGGCGAATTATATTTCTCGAGCCAATGCGGCTCTAATTGAACTTAGCGAACTTTTAGCGCAAGGATAAAATGATGAAAAAGTACTGTTTAGCAGCTGCCCTTTCAATGGCCTGTTTAGCTCCAACAGCGCAAGCTGATACATTATTAGGTTTATACCTAGGTGTTGATGGCTGGCAATCAGATAACAGCGGTAGTTTTGCTCAAGACGGAAATCTACAAAGCTTTAAATTTGATGATGAAACGTTTACGAGCTACTACGCAGCACTTGAGCACCCAGTGCCGTTAGTACCAAACATTAAACTAAAATACACTGAACTTGAGTTAAATGGTGATACAACACTTGATGAAACGTTTAGCTTTGGTGGTTCTGATTACGTTGTAGGCACACAAGTAGGCACAGTGAGTGATTTATCACATGTTGACTACATCCTATATTACGAAATCTTTGATAATGATTTGGTTTCAATTGATTTAGGTGTAAACGCTAAACAATTTGACGGTGAAATTACGGTAACGGGTACTTCGCAAGAAGGTGGCCCAAGTACAACTGAGCGCGTTGATTTTTCTGGTTTCGTACCTTTAGTGTATGGTCGTGCTGAAGTTGGCTTGCCGTTAACAGGTTTAAGCGTATTCTTTGAAGGTAGCTTACTGGCTATCGACGATAGCAAAATTCAAGACTACCAAGCGGGTGTTGCATACGCTTTACTTGATAACTTAGCAATTGATATGGACATTAAAGCGGGTTACCGCTCAATGACTTTAGAGCTTGATGATATTGATGATATCTACACAGATTTAGATGCATCAGGTCCATTTGCGGGTATTCAAATCCACTTCTAATCGAGTTTTTCGGTTTATATTTAGCTGGCAGCTTTATTTTAAAGCTTGCCAGCTAACTTCAAATTCATCTTCTAATGATGTTGAAAGTATCTGCTTATAAGCCTTATTTATTGGCGATGCGATTAGCTTTCTTAACTCGTCGCCCGTTTGTGTAAATTTATAATAACTGAGTACTAAGTCATTACTTTTTGCTTTTAAAACCAAGCGTTGATTCATAAAGCTCAGCACCAGTTCTTGGCCAGCTTTTAAAACAGCTGATTCGATTTCTTTTCGATACAGCAAGTTAATATCCATCAGGGTAAGAATGTCAGGAAAGCTAACAGGGGTTTTCCCTAAATTAAATGACACCTTGTTACCTTTTCTAAGTAAATCAAACAGTGAAGGCTTCTTGTAAAAGCCAAGTAAAATTAAGTGGCTGTTATCTTTTTCATTGAAGCCACACAGTGATGTACAGCGCTGAAGGGCATCTGCTTCGCGCTGTGTCATGTGCTTAAGGGTTTGTAAGCTTTTAATCGAAAAGGTGCCCGGTGACACGGTCTCACCTGCGAGTATTTTTGCCCATAGCTTTTGCATTGAAGAATTAGCTGTGTCTTCACATAAACTAATAAAGCGCTCTATCCAATCAAAATCTGGTTGTTGTTGGCCAGTGACATCGGGGCAAAACGCCATAGCCATCGCCATAATGGTTTCGATATTTTCTTGGCGCTTAATGAATTGAATTTCTTGGCGAGTTTGGGCGCGCTCTAAAAGGCTTGCTTGCGCTTTAATTTGATAAGCTAACTGCTGTTGACCTTGTGCTGAGTAGCTGTCATCACCAGCATGGTTGATCCTAGCCGATGATGCCTTATGAATAGGGTAGCCAAGCTGGTTTTCTATGATATTAGCAAGATTAACTCTCGCCTGAGCTGCTTTCACTGTCATCGGTCACACTGTCCTTGCCTGTTGTTGCTAACTGCGCATGAGTTTTGATGTTATTGAGCGCCAGTTTTACTGTGTTATTGAGAATATACTGACTTAGTAAAGCAAGGTAGCCACCAATAATAGGGGTGTTGACCTCACCTTTTAATGAACACTCAATGTTAACGTTATCGCCTTCAGGTAAATAGCGAATTGTGCCTTGGGCAATGTGTTCTTTATTAAATAAGATATTAAATGAAAGCTGGCTGTTGTCGAGTTGGGTGATGGTCATTTCACCTTCGCCAAAGCGACTTTGCCAAAATTGATGTGCACCTACTCCTTGGCTAGGTTCTGCAATGGTAAATTTAATACTCGGGTCGACAGCCTGCCATGGTTGCCACTTAGGCCATTGATTAAAGTCGCCTATAAGGCTTGCAATCTCAGCACTGCTCGCATTCACTTTAATTGATTTGTGAACAGTATATTGCGGTGAAAGCATAAGCCCAATCACAAGTGAGATCAGAATGCTGATAAAAATCGCTTTTAGGGTAAAAATGAGTATTTTAATAATCTCACCTCAGGCAATTGTTTTATAACTTTCATAACATTATACGTAACATAGACTATAATCTGTTTGATACTATATAAGCTATCACTAATGTATCATAGTTAAATAAGTGATAGAATTTTGAGCATCGCTGTAAAATGGAGTGGCGCCATAGTTACAGTATTACGGGGATCACTCTAAGGAATTATTAATGGCATCAGAGAGTAACGACTTTTTGTTTAGTGACCAAGATGACGAACAGTTAGTGGATGAAACTGTCTCTGATTTTTGGGACGTATTAATTGTCGATGATGATCCAGAAATACATTCAGTTACTAAGCTTGCCCTCTCAGGCGTTGAGTTTTGGGATAAAGGGCTGCGATTTCACCATGCCTACTCAGGTGCAGAAGCGCTCGAATTACTTAAAAATGACCATTCGATTTCGGTAATTCTCCTTGATGTGGTTATGGAGTCAGATGATGCTGGCTTGCAAGTTGTAAAGCAGGTTAGAGAGTGCCTTAATAATCACAATGTGCGCATTATTTTACGTACCGGACAACCAGGCTACGCACCTGAAGAAAAAGTGATCCGCGAATACGATATTAACGACTACAAAACAAAAACAGAACTTACACGTAGTAAACTTATCACCGCCCTTGTTACGGCTATTCGCTCTTATGAGCAAGTATGTCAGCTCGAATTTCAAAGCCGCGCGTTAAATAATATTTTGTATGCATCTAAGGCTATTCTTGGTTTTACTGATATCAAAGCCTTTTCAATGGCAGTGATTAAGCAGCTCTCAATTATTTTAGATTGCGAACCGCAAGGTTTACTGTGTGGTTCTATTGAAGATGACAATCAGGTTTATGTTTTAGGTGGTTGTGCTGAATATAATGAGTTTATTGGCCAGGGTATTGAGCAGCTTGATGATGGCCGTATTATCATGCAAGTTAACAACTGCCTAGCCCAAGGTGAGCATCAGCACACCGATGTAGACAGTACGTACTTATTAAAAAGCAAAAACCGCCAAGCAGCTATTTACTTAGAAACCGAGCACACACCAAGTCCTTCGCAACTACAATTTGCAGAGATATTTTTAACCAATGTCAGTGTTGGTCTTGATAATGTTAGGCTGTTCAACCGTTTACGTGATGCAGCTTATAAAGATGTTTTAACTGGCTTATCGAATCGTAACGATTTCATGAATAAAGTGGAGCGTTACTACCAGCCGGGTAAAAGTGACTATGTCTTTTTATTAATTGATGTTGCGCAATTCTCAGATATTAACAATGGCTTAGGCCAAGAGATTGGTAACTTATTACTAAATGCCATTGTTGATAGACTGCATCAAGAATACCCAAATGCTGAGCTGCTCTCGCGCATCGGTGCAGATGTATTTGGCTTACTGTTACCCGTTGGTGAATGTGACGTTGAGCTACTACGCGAGCACTTAAGTTTGCCGTTCAATGCAGGTGAACACATTTTACCAATCAACTTTAAAATTGGTTTATGTTATCAAGGTGACTTCCTGCAAGCAGGGATCGAGACCTTAAAGCTGGGCTACATTGCGCTTAACCAGGCTAAAAAACAATCTTCTGAAATGGTGGTGACGTATACCCCAGACATGGAAGAGAAAATGGCTTGGCGTTTAGGGATCATCAGACAGCTTCGTCAAGATTTTGAGCAGCGTAAATTAGAGGTTTGGTTTCAGCCACAACTTGATTTAAACACCCTTGAAATCATTGGCTGTGAAGCGCTACTGCGTTGGCCGTCAGGTAATGGTCAGTATATTTCGCCAGCGATTTTCGTTCCAATGGCTGAAGATGCCGGTTTAATTGTTGAAATAGGGCAATGGGTGCTAGAGCAAGCATGTATGCAGCAAAAGCGCCTCGAAGCAATGGGCTTTGCAATTAGCATTGCTGTAAATGTTTCAGTGCCGCAATTTAAAGTTAAAGGCTATGCGCAGCAGGTTAAAGACACGCTTATTAAATATGATGTAAAACCGCAGTTTATTGAACTCGAAGTGACTGAAAGCGTGGTTATGGATGAGCTAGCTAATGTGATCACCACACTAAAAGAACTTAAAGAGTTTGGTATCGAGATTGCGATCGACGACTTCGGTACAGGGTTTTCATCGTTAAGTTACTTGCAAAAACTGCCGCTAGACAGACTCAAAATTGATCGCGACTTTATTAAAGACTTACCAGGTCAAGATTGTCAGGCGATTGCTGCGTTAATTATTTCTCTTGGTGCAAGGTTAGGCTTAAAAACCATAGCAGAAGGGGTTGAGACACAAGCGCAAGCGGATTATTTAGCCCAGCTTGGCTGTGATGAAGTGCAAGGCTTTATGTACGCTAAGCCTATGCCTGAAAAAGAGTTAATTACCTACTTGCAAGCTAAGCAGTAACCAGTTCCAGTAATTACATAAAAATTAAACAGCGCCCTTCCATGTGAAGGGCGTTTTGTTTTCTATAATAATCTATAAGACTGAGGTATAATTCGCCCCTTTTGTTAGCAGAGTACACTTTATGAGCGCATTAAAAGCCGAGCGAGGCCTGTTTTCTTACCCTAAGTATTGGGCTGAATGCTATGGCACGGCGCCATTTTTACCAACCACTCGTGCAGAAATGGACGCGTTAGGCTGGGATAGCTGTGACGTGATCATTGTAAGTGGTGATGCGTATGTAGATCACCCAAGTTTCGGTATGGCTGTGATAGGGCGTATGCTTGAGTCACAGGGTTTTCGTGTGGGTATAATTGCACAACCTGATTGGAACTCAAAAGATGCCTTTATGGCGTTAGGTAAGCCTAACTTATTCTTTGGTGTTACAGCGGGTAATATGGACTCGATGATCAACCGTTATACTGCTGAAAAGCGTATGCGTCATGATGATGCTTATACGCCGGGTAACATAGGCGGTAAACGTCCTGACCGTGCGGTAGTTGTATACAGCCAACGCTGTCGCGAAGCTTATAAAGATGTGCCGCTGATCATTGGTGGTATTGAGGCGAGTTTACGCCGTATTGCTCATTATGATTATTGGCAAGAAAAAGTACGCCGTAGCGTATTGTTTGATGCCAAAGCTGACATTCTAATTTACGGTAATGCTGAGCGCCCACTTGTTGAAGTTGCCCACCGTATTGCTGCGGGTGAGTCGGTTGAGACAATTCAAGATATTCGTGGTACTGCGGTTATTCGTAAAGAACCATTACCGGGTTGGCGTGGTAGTGACTCAACTGCAATTGATAAAATCGGTAAGATTGATCCAATTCCAAACCCGTATGGCGCAGATGATGTGGGTTGTAGTAAATCTGAATTTAAAAAAGCAGGTATTGATTTAAGTGCCGAGGCGGCTAAGCCAATCACTATCCAGCCAGCTCGTCCTAAGCCTTGGGAAAAGACCTACGTTAAGCTACCAGCGTATGAGCAAGTAAGCGTAAATAAACCGCTTTATGCCCATGCCTCGCGTATTTTGCACCAAGAAACAAACCCAGGTTGTGCACGTGCGTTATTTCAACGCCATGGAGACCGTTCTATTTGGGTTAACCCGCCTGCATTTCCGCTTGAAACTGAAGAAATGGATGGCGTATTTGGTTTGCCATATCAGCGTATTCCGCACCCAAGCTACGGCGATGAAAAAATCCCAGCCTATGAAATGATTAAAACCTCGGTGAACATCATGCGTGGTTGCTTTGGTGGCTGTTCTTTCTGTTCGATTACAGAGCACGAAGGACGTATTATTCAAAGCCGTTCTGAGCAATCAATTATTGATGAAATTGAGCAAATTCGTGACAGAGTACCGGGCTTTACTGGGGTTATCTCTGACTTAGGTGGACCGACAGCGAATATGTACAAGTTGCGCTGTAAGAGTAAAAAAGCAGAGAGTACATGCCGACGTTTATCATGTGTTTATCCTGATATCTGTAAGCACATGGACACGGATCACACCCCAACTATTGAGCTTTATAAAAAAGCCCGTGATGTAAAAGGTGTGAAGAAAATTTTGATTGCGTCTGGCGTACGTTATGACTTAGCTGTAGAAGACCCTCGCTATGTAAAAGAGTTGGTTACCCATCACGTAGGCGGGTACTTAAAAATTGCCCCTGAGCATACTGAAGATGGTCCATTGTCTAAGATGATGAAGCCGGGCATGGGAGCTTACGATAAGTTTAAAGAGCTATTTGATAAATACTCAAAAGAAGCGGGTAAAAAGCAGTATTTGATCCCGTATTTTATTTCTGCTCACCCAGGAACGAAAGACGAAGACATGGTGAACATGGCGTTGTGGTTAAAGTCTAATGACTTTAAGCTTGATCAAGTGCAAAACTTTTATCCATCACCGATGGCCAATGCAACCACGATCTATCACACTGAGATGAACTCGCTGCGCAATATTAAGAACAATACTGAGCAAGTGCCTGTTCCAAAAGGCGCACGCCAGCGTCGCTTACACAAAGCGATTTTACGTTACCACGATCCTGCTGGTTGGCCGATGATCCGTGAAGCACTAAGAAAAATGGGCAAAGCGAATCTAATCGGTAAAGGACCGAACTGTTTGGTACCTGAAGAAGGTCGTAACGAGAAAGCTGCTAGAGGAAAGGGCGGTAAAGGCCGTGCGGCACTGACTCGTCACACCGGTTTTAGCCAGTTTAAAAAGGCCAATACCAAACCTCGAGTAGGTAAAAATAAGCAGCGCGCAAAGTAAAAGATATAAATACGGCCCTTAAAGGGCCGTTTTATATTAGATCAATAACCAGGTTGCGGTGCCTAAAAAGGCAAAGATACCAACAATATCAGTGACGGTTGTCAGTACCACACTGCCGGCGAGGGCTGGGTCTATTTTCATTTTCTTAAGAATTAATGGAATGCTCGCACCCGCAATACCAGCGGCAACAAGATTCATAAACATTGCAAAGGCCAGCACTGCGCCGAGTTTAAAGTCCCACTGCCATAGGGCAACCACACCAGCAATTAATATCGACCAAATAATGCCATTCAGTGCGCCAATCGCCAGCTCCTTAAGTAATAAGAAGCGTTGGTTGGTTTGGTTGATATGACCAACCGCTATACCACGAATAACCAGAGTTAGGGTTTGGCTACCCGCAACACCCCCCATTGAAGGGACGATACCATTGAGTACCGCTAAAATAGGCAAGATTGCTAAGGTGTTTTCGAAAAAGCTTGCCACAATGGCTGCTAACAATGCGGTTAATAAGTTAACCCCAAGCCAAATAGAGCGACGCTGCGAACTTTTTAGCACTGGCGCAAAGGTATCTTCTTCGTCGTCAAGACCAGCGAGGCTAAGCATGCTGTGTTCAGCATCTTCACGGATTACGTCAACGATATCATCGATGGTAATACGACCAAGCAAGTGAGCGTTATCATCGACGACAGGGGCTGAAATCCAGTTGTGACGTTCAAACAATTGCGCTACATCACTTTCATCCATAGAGATTAGGATTGACTCACAGTCTTCATCCATTAAATCACGAACAATTTTATCTGATGGGCTGGTCAGCAATGTAGTTAATGAAAGCGCGCCTAAAAAGCAGTTATGCTTATCAACTACATATAAGTCATCGGTACCCTCTGGTAGCTCACCTCGTAAGCGTAAATAGCGCAGTACAACATCGAGAGTAACGTCAGGACGAATGGTAACCGTATCGCTGTTCATCAAGGCACCGGCTGAACGCTCTTGATAAGAAAGTGCTTGAGTTGCTCTCTCTCTATCTTGCGAATCCATGGCACTGACAACGTCTTGATATACAGTATCAGGAAGACTACGTAAAACCTCACCTAAGTCATCGTCGTCCATATCTTCAGTGGCAGCAGCAATGTGCTCAGGCTCCATCTGGGCAATAATGCCAAGACGTACATCTTCAGAGAGTTCTTCTAGAACATCACCACGGACATCTGGATCAACCAGCTGCCAAAGCATACGACGAATTTTATGGGGAGAAGATTCAAGTAAAAGGGCTGTATCACAAGGTGCCGTTTTGGCTAACATTCCGCGCACTTGAACAAATTGACCACTATTGAGTGACTTGGTCACTTGTTTGAGTTGTTGTAGTGGGTAATCTTGTTCAAAGGCTTCTGGCATTGGCGTCCTTACAACTGAAAAAAGTTTAAATAGGCTAAGCAAATACAGCATAGTTGCTTTGTAGTGTATTTGCAGAGATATCGTCGCACTGCGATAAATTTATTAAGAGTTTTGTAATTTAGAAAAGCGAGCGATATAAAAGTAGGATATTTAAAGGGAATTTTAAATATCCGAATTAAGTTTACCGTAAACCTTGAAGTCTTAGCAAATGCTATTCTTGCTCGTGGAAGCGTTGTGCAATTAATTCGCCGATTGCCGTTAATGCAGCATCGGCGTCAGGGCCTTCGCATACAACGCGAACTTCTTTACCCTGACTACTTTCAAGTAGCATTAATGCTAACACGCTGTCGCCTTCAGCTTCTTTATCATCTTGATAAAGCGTAATTTTGGCATCAAATTGCAGTGCTAATTGCGCTAAAACAGTAGCAGCACGAGCATGTAAGCCAAGTTTATTTTGAATTAAAAAGGTATCTTCAGCGTGCATTGTTGGTGCCTAATTAAATGTCTTGTTCGCGGTGGCGAATTTTTACATTAGCATGGCTTTTGGCAAAGCTCTCACCAATTGTTTGCGCTAAGTAAACAGAGCGATGTTGGCCACCGGTACAGCCAATAGCAATAGTCAGGTAACTGCGGTTATTGCGCTCTAAGTGCGGTAACCAAGTTTGCACAAAGGTTTGTATTTGCCACGTGAACTTTTGTACTATGCTGTGGCTAGCTAGGTAATCTTTTACTGGTTGATCAAGGCCGGTTAGTGGCTTTAAATCAGGTTCCCAGTGTGGGTTAGGTAAAAAGCGTGCATCAAAAACGTAGTCAGCTTCTTTTGGAATACCATGCTTAAAGCCAAACGACATAAAAGTAATAATCAGCTTTTTATCTTTTTTACCTAAAATCTTTTCGCGAATTGATTCTGCTAACTGATGAACACTCAGATCAGTGGTATCAATCATAAAGTCAGCGCGAGTGATCAACACATCAAGCAGGATTTTTTCTTGTTTAATGGCCAGATCAAGCGGCAAAGAATCAATAGATAGTGGATGCAAGCGGCGTGTTTCTGAAAAGCGCTTGATCAGAGTTTGGTCATCACTGTCTAAATAGAATAGTGTTGGGTTTGCGAAACCTGGCAGGTACTCAAGAATATCATTAAATTCTTGCTGCTCTTTCGGTAAGTTACGCACGTCGATGCTGACCGCTATTTTATAGTAGTTATCAGACACACTTCGTACGAGCGAAGGCAGTAAATTAACCGGAATATTATCAACGCAATAATAGCCTAAGTCTTCAAGTACTCGTAAAGCGACCGATTTACCTGAGCCTGAGCGACCGCTGATAATTATTAATTCCATTTATGCCTCTGCTGATATGACCTGAAACAGTTGCTGATCGGTAGTAGCACTACGCAGCTGTTTACAAAATTCTTTATCTTTAAGTCTATCAGCAATTGTTGATAAGGTCTTTAGGTGAAGCTGACAGTCACCATCTGGTACGATGAGTGCCACAAAAATATCAACTGGACGATTATCAATTGCATCAAAATTAATAGGGGATTCACTCACTATCACAAATGCATGAGGCTCATCTGCGCCGCTCATTCGGCCATGTGGAATAGCAATACCTCGGCCAATGCCGGTGCTACCTAGTTTTTCTCGGTTGAGTAAAGCATCTAGGATATCTTGTTGCGATAAATGAGGAAGCTGCTGGTGGGCCAGTTCGCTGATATATTCAAGAATTCTTTTTTTGCTATTAAAAAGGACCGCAGCTTTGCTGCAGTCCTGGTTAGTAAGTGAACTTAGTTTCATAATTTAATGTCGAGCTAATTTCTCTTTGTGTTTAATGACTTGGCGATCAAGTTTATCGATCAGTGAGTCAATGGCTGCGTACATATCTTGATGTTCTGTAGAAGCGAACAATTCGCCTCCGTTTACATGTAAAGTTGCTTCTGCTTTTTGGCTTAATTTTTCTACATCTAGAATGACATGAACATTATTAATATGGTCAAAATGCCTTTCTAGTTTCGCAAACTTGGTGTTTACATAGTCTCTTAATGAATCTGTGATTTCTACATGACGACCAGTTAAATTTAGTTGCATAAGCATTTTTCCTTCTATGTAAAACGTCTAAATCAGACTCTTACGCTGATTAGACGGAGGTATTGCTAGAGACTCACGATATTTTGCAATTGTACGTCTAGCTACTTTAATTCCTTGCTCAGCCAATATATCTGCAATTTTGCTATCACTCAATGGTTTAGCTGAGTTTTCTGCAGCGACTAACTTCTTGATTAAAGCGCGTATTGCTGTAGAAGAACACTCACCACCATTTTCGGTGCTGACATGGCTTGAGAAGAAATATTTCAACTCAAAAATACCCCGTGGGGTATGCATATATTTTTGCGTTGTTACCCGTGAAATCGTCGATTCATGCATTTCGACCATTTCAGCAACATCATTTAGCACCATCGGCTTCATTGCCTCAGGGCCATGCTCAAAGAAAGCTTGTTGTTGTTGAACGATACAGTTGGTCACTTTTAATAGCGTATCGTTACGGCTTTCTAAGCTCTTAATAAACCACTTTGCTTCTTGTAAGTGAGAGCGAATAAATTGGCTGTCGCTACTTGATTTAACAGAGCGAGACATCGCCGCATATTGGCTGTTCACTCTAATCTTTGGCATACAATCTGGGTTTAACTCGACTACCCAGCGGCCTTTCACTTTTTTCACTGATACATCAGGTATAACGTACTCAGATTCTTCGCGTACTATGCTATCCGCAGGCTTAGGATTTAAGCTGTGAATAAGCGTCATCACTTCTTTAAGCTCATTTTCTTTAAGCTTAGTCTTTTTCATCAAAGTTCGATAGTCGCGACTCGCTAATAATTCGATATGCTCAGATAAAACCATTTTAGTTTCAGCTAAATATGGCGTATCGGCATCGAATTGGCGTAGCTGAATGCACAGGCATTCTTGTAAACTGCGCGCGCCAATACCCACAGGATCAAATAACTGAATTCTTTTTAAGACCGCTTCGACTTCATCAAGTTCGATTTCTTCTTCATCGTTATTTTGATTAAAGCTTTCGACGATATCTTCACAGCTTACCGTTAAAATACCTGAGTCATCGATAGCTTCTACAATTGCCACAGCAATCGCTTCATCAGTAGGGCTAAATGGCGTGAGTTGCAATTGCCACATCAGGTATTCGTGAAGGGTTTCGGTTGATGCTCCCTGATAGATAGATTCATCTTCAGGCATTGGCCCTGACGATGTTGAAGGGGCGGCACTCATGTACTCATCCCAGGTAACATCCATTGCTAAGTCATCGCTTACGGTGTCTTTATTGAGAGCATCACTACTTTCTTGCTCGTACTCGCTAGGTGCTTCTTCGGCAGACGCGCTGACTTGTACATCGTCAGATTCAGCTTTTTGCTCATTCTTGCCGGTGCTTTCTTCGTTGTAATCCGCTTCTTCCACTTCAAGTAGAGGATTACTATCAAGCGCTTCTTGAATTTCTTGCTGGAGATCCAATGTACTGAGCTGCAACAAACGAATAGCTTGTTGCAGTTGTGGAGTCATTGTAAGTTGCTGGCCCATGCGCAGCTGTAATGATTGCCTCATGTATCCCTAACAATCCTTTTTAAGTTATCGATACCTGTATAAACACAGTTATCGATTTATTGTCATTGTTATAAGTCTAGCAGATGCTCTAGTCGCTGGCGTAATGGTTACAGCCTGAATTGCTCGCCTAGATATACATCGCGTACAGTTTGGTCTGCTAATACGTGCTCAGGTGTGCCTGATGCAATTAGCTCCCCATGAGAAACAATGTAGGCTTTTTCACAAACATCAAGGGTTTCTCGAACATTATGGTCAGTAATTAGTACACCGATACCACGATTTTTTAGGTGCTCAATAATTTTCTTTATATCTAACACTGAAATTGGATCAACACCAGCAAAAGGCTCATCTAAAAGGATAAATTTAGGATTAGCGGCTAATGCGCGAGCAATTTCTACACGGCGTCGCTCACCACCTGACAGCGCCATACCTTGGCTGTCACGAATGTGTTGAATACTAAACTCATCAAGTAAGCTATTGAGTGTTTCTTCGCGGGTGGTTTTATTTAGATCTTTACGAGTTTCTAAAATGGCCATCAAGTTTTGGTAAACCGTCAACTTTCGAAAAATTGACGATTCTTGTGGCAGATAGCCAATACCTAAACGCGCACGGCTATGCATTGGTAAAAGGGTGATATCGTTATCATCAATACTGATTTTACCTTTGTCGCTAGGTACTAGGCCTACAATCATATAGAAGGTCGTTGTTTTACCTGCGCCATTTGGACCAAGCAAGCCAACAATACTGCCAGCTTCAACTTCAAGACCGACATTTTTAACCACTTGGCGGCCTTTGTAGCTTTTAGCTAAAAGCTCTGCTTTTAATGTGCTCATGGTTGGCCTTTATTATCTTTTTTATTTTCAACAGGCACTAAAATAGTGTGTACACGATCTGTTGAATTTTCGTCTTTTTCAGCACTGATCAGCTGCTGTGCCATATCATAGGTAATGCTTTTTGCTGTTACTTTTTGACCTGCTTGAGTAACTTCAGCTTCACCATTTAAGGTTAAGAAGCGTTTTGCAACATCATAACGTACTTCTTCTGCGCTAGCGCTCATTACGGTGCCATCAGCTTGCTTTTCTTCGAAGTAAGCAGGCTTACCTGTGGCAATAATCAACTCTACTGTACCTTCGGTGTCACCGCCGTGTGCTTCAAGGCGTTCAGCGGTAATACGACGATTACCATGCACGATCTCTACGTTACCTTCAAATATGCCAACGCCATCTTTTAGTTTACCTACTTGGCGATCTGAGCTAATGCTAATTTGAGCGCCAGTTTGCTCGGCAGCTGCGCCCGAAAAGGCAATCAATAAGCTTGGGATCAGGAGTAATTTCTTCAGTTTATTGGTCATAGTATATGGTTCGTGTATGGTTAGTTAACTCAACAATTTCGGTTTTTAAATCGGCTTTTAAGCCTTTACCGGTAATCTTTAAATTCGGTCCTGTTAGTGTCACAGGTTGCTTAGAAAACATGGTCATTTTATCAATGTCGACATTAATGTTTTCTGCTTTTATATCTTCGATCATGCCGTTATGGGTTAAGTTTTTAGCAACTACATCCCCTTCAAAAATCAGCTGATCGTTTTCGTACAATGTGGCTTCTTTGGCTTTTACTTGCCAAACCTGCTGGTCGCCATAAATAGTAAAAATAGGTTGCTCAAAAAAGGTAAACCCTAATTGTTGATACAACTCCATTTTAGCAGCAGCCACTTTATGACTAATTTTGCCTTGCTCGTCATACGCTGTTTGCTTTAACGCCACTGCGGTGTAATCAGGTGTTGCGATGATCTCGTCTTCACTAGTTATTGTGTCTGTTGATTGGTTAAAGTACGGGTACCATAACCACACCATGCAACAAACAAAAACAATACTCAGTAAAATACGGGCTATATTCATGCGCTGGTTCCATCGCTAGTTAACGGCTTACCGTTTTCTAACATGAGTAAATCAGTTAATTCACGCACAGCTCCAAAGCCACCTGGTAATAATGTGGTGTAATGAGCCAGCTTTTTAATCAGTGGGTGTGCGTCGTTTACAGCAACAGCAAACCCTACTTTTTCCATTACTGGTAAGTCTGGACCATCATCACCAATATAGGCAATTTGTTCATCGGTCAGCCCCAGTTTATCTTTTAACTCTTGATAAGCAATCAGCTTATCTTCTTGTCCCTGATAAATGTGCTGAACTGTTAGGCTAGTCATTCGCTGCTGAACTATTTGTGAATGGCGGCCAGTAATCACTGCCACTTCAAAGCCACTATTAATGAGCGCTTTAATACCAAAGCCATCTTTAGTATTAAATGCTTTAAGCTCTTCGCCATCATTACCTATATAAATTCGGCCATCAGAAAAAACGCCATCTATATCACAGATTAGCAATTTTACTTTTTGTGCGCGCTGACTCACATCAGGGCTAAGAGGCTGGTATAGCTCGGCGAATGTCATTGCTTAAAGAACTCCTGCTTTTAATAGGTCTTGCATATTAAGGGCACCAATTGGCGTATTACTTTGATCTACCACAATTAAACCATTGATACGTTTACGTTCCATAATATTTAAAGCTTCAGCTGCAAGCATATCAGGGCGAGCAGTTGTACATGAACGGGTCATTACTTGGCTAATTGCCGTATTATGGATATCGATGCGCTGCTCTAAAATACGGCGTAAGTCACCATCAGTGAATAATCCGGCTAACTTTTCATCTGCACCAATCACCGCGGTCATACCAAGGCCCTTGGCTGACATTTCGATTAGTGCGTCTTTAATGCTTTGGGTTTCGCTAACGATTGGCGTGGCGTCGCCTGCGTGCATCACATCATCTAATGTAAGCAATAAACGTTTACCTAAGCTGCCACCCGGGTGCGAAAGCGCAAAATCATCGGCTGTGAAACCACGGGTTTCAAGTAACGCAACCGCCATTGCATCACCCATCACCAAGGTTGCTGTGGTACTTGCAGTTGGGGCAAGGCCTAACGGGCATGCCTCTTGGCTTACTTTAATGCACACATGTACATCAGACAGTTTTGCCATGGTTGAGTCTGGGTTGCCAGTGAGTGAAATCATCTTTGCGCCAATACGCTTAATAACGGGGATAATACTAAGTACTTCGCTGGTCTCACCTGAGTTCGAAATACACATTACCACATCATCACGGGTGATCATGCCTAAATCACCATGGCTTGCTTCGCCAGGGTGAACAAAAAATGCCGGTGTGCCAGTACTTGCAAGGGTCGCCGCAATTTTATTACCAACGTGGCCAGACTTGCCCATACCAATCACAATAATACGACCTGTACATTGGAACATTAATTGGCAAGCGTTATCGAAATCTTGATTTATATATTGCTCAATTTCTTGTAAAGCTTGTGCTTCAATTTCGAGTACGCGCTTACCCTGCGCGATAAAGCTAGGTTGTGTCATTAATTATCCTACTTGGCTGAAAATATAGCCCTGATATGCAATAAATGCGACTAACAAGAAGCCACCTTCTACTCTATTGATACGACGAGCACCTTTAAAGTTCAATGACATGGCAATCAATACAACGGTTGCTGCAATCATGATAAGTGCATCGCGGTTTGCCGCAGAAGGGTCAATAACTGATGGGTTGATAATACCCGCAAGTGGTAATACGGCGAGTAAATTGAAAATGTTTGAGCCAACGATATTCCCAAGCGCTAAATCGTCTTCGTTTTTTAATACCCCTGCAATACAGGCTGCCAGCTCTGGTAAGCTGGTACCAATAGCAATAATGGTTAAGCCTATTACAAGGTCTGATAGACCAAAATATTTCGCAATATCAACGGCTGATTCAACTAAAAAGTGTGAACTAATGGGTAATAAAATCATGCCGATGACTAACCAAAATACGGCTGATTTAGTGCTTACATCGTTCGGAACGTCTTCACATGCTTCGCTGACAAATGGGTCATCTTGGTTTTTAGCACGCAGAGACACAATAACTAAGCCACCAATAAACACGGCAAAAGCAATCATCAAGGCAATGCCTTCAGCGAACGAAAAATAGTTATCTGAGAACACATACCAAGCAGCTACAGAGATTAACAGGACCAGCGGCATTTCACGTTTAAGTGTCATTGAAGATACTGAAAGAGGGCGTAGTAAAGCTGTGACACCAAGTACAAGTAAGATGTTAGTAATGTTAGAGCCGACCGCATTACCTACCGCAGTATCTGTTTTATCAGCAAGTGCTGCCGATGCAGATACCATCATTTCAGGGGCTGATGAGCCCATAGCAACAACGGTTAAACCAATGATTAGGGTGGGGATCCCCATATTTTTTGCGAGTGCAGCCGCCCCATAAACAAACCGATCGGCACTCCAAACGAGTGCAGCAAAACCAATAATTAAAATGACAAAAGAAGTCACCATTGTGATACGCCAACATTACTTATACAGATGACTGCAAATAGTAACAAAAGCGAACCTGAAAGTATAAGTAAAAGAATGGGCTGGCGAGCATAAAGCGTGCTTAGCAAGGAAACTAAATTTCAGGTGTCGTTAAGCTCTTTGCAGCTAGCTTTAGAATTTATTGATAGAAAATATTACAAAATTTTACGATTTGTTTTTTCCATCTTGACTAAAAAACCCTTAAAATGGCAAAACTAGTGAAAAACGTTATGGAGAGCGACTTGTCGCAATCAATAGTAGAAATCAAGGATGTAACCTTTTCACGGGGCGATAGAATCATATATAGAAATATGAGTTTTAACATTCCGAAAGGCAAGATTACCGCTATCATGGGACCAAGCGGCATTGGTAAAACCACCATGTTGCGCTTAATTGGCGGTCAGCTTAAACCTGATTCTGGTGACATTTTATTTGAAGGCAACAGCATTCCTGGCATGACTCGCAAGGAACTTTATGCTGCCCGCACCAAAATGAGTATGCTGTTTCAAAGTGGCGCTTTATTTACCGATATGTCAGTGTTTGACAATATCGCCTTTCCTTTGCGCGAACATACTCAACTCAGCGAAGATTTAATCCGACTTGTCGTTTTAATGAAATTACAAGCTGTCGGCTTACGTGGCGCACAAGACTTAATGCCGTCTGAGCTTTCTGGTGGTATGGCTCGCCGTGCTGCTTTAGCGCGTTCAATTGCTCTTGATCCAGAGCTTATCATGTACGATGAGCCATTTGCTGGCCAAGATCCTATCTCTATGGGTGTGTTAGTTAAACTAATAAAGTCACTGAATGAGGTGCTAGGTTTATCATCACTGATTGTGACCCATGATGTAACAGAGGTGATGAGCATCGCTGATCACGTGATCATCATTGCTGATCAAGGGGTGATAGGCGAAGGTTCACCAGAGCAAATGCAAAACCATGAATCCGAACTTGTACAACAGTTCTTAAATGGTTTATCGGATGGCCCTGTACCATTCCATTTCCCAGCTCCTGCGTATGATGATGAATTACTAGGAGTGCATAATGCTTGATCTATTCCAGAAGTTAGGTCACAAAACATTAGGGCGCTTTGCTGCGCTTGGCCGTTCTACTCAGATGCTGTTTGGTGCACTCGTTAATGTGCCGAACTTCAAAAAAGGCACGCCTTTACTTGTTCGCCAATTATATATGGTGGGCTCGCAATCTCTTTTAATCATTATGGTGTCAGGCTTATTCATCGGTATGGTGCTCGCCCTGCAGGGTTACACCGTATTAGTAGGCTATGGTGCTGAAGATAGCTTAGGGCCTTTAGTGGCATTGAGCTTATTACGTGAGTTAGGCCCTGTAGTAACAGCGTTACTGTTTGCAGGCCGCGCGGGCAGTGCACTTACTGCTGAAATTGGTTTAATGAAAGCAACCGAGCAATTATCAAGTTTAGAAATGATGGCGATTGATCCACTTAAACGCATTATTGCACCGCGTTTTTGGGCTGGTTTTATCAGTATGCCATTACTTGCATTAATATTTTCTGCGGTTGCTATTATCGGCGCTCATTTAGTGGGTGTTGATTGGCTTGGTGTTGACTCAGGAAGCTTCTGGTCAATCATGCAAGCGCAAGTGTCGTTCCAACAAGATATTGTGAACGGCATGATTAAGAGTTTTGTATTCGCCATGATTGTGACTTGGATTGCACTTTACAAAGGCTATGACTGTGTTCCTACATCTGAGGGGATCAGTAAAGCGACAACAGAAACCGTTGTGCACTCGTCATTGGCAGTATTAGGTTTTGACTTTATTTTAACAGCGGTAATGTTTACCAGCTAATTAGGGTATAAAGATGAATTCACGGAAATTAGAAATATTAGTTGGCTTTTTTGTAGCCCTTGGTATCGCTGCATTTGCATTATTAGCATTTAAAGTTGCGAATGCCGGCATTAGTGGTAGTGGTGAGACTTACCAACTGAACGCAAAGTTTGAAAACATTGGTTCTTTAAAAGCTCGTGCGCCGATTAAAGTAGGTGGTGTAGTTGTTGGCCGAGTTGAATCAATCTTTATTCACCCAAAAGAGTTTGTGCCTGTGGTAAATATGGCGATTGATGCAAATTACTTATGTAAGTTTTCAGACACAACATCAATCTCTATTTTGACATCAGGTATTTTAGGTGAGCAGTACTTAGGCATTAACCCTGTTATTGCTCCTGAATCTGCTGAGCAACGCTGTATGGGTGAAGATGTAACAGCAAGTGAGCATGATACAGATCTAGATGATTTATTTGGTGTTGAGAGTAAAGCGCTTGCAGATGGTGACTACATTACTGATACGAAATCAGCGCTTGTTTTAGAAGAGTTAATCGGTCAGTTCTTATTCAACCAGGGTGGTGAATAATTATGTTTAAGAAGTTTTTATTATGTATTGCTGTGCTGTTTAGCCTAAACGCACAAGCCGCTGAACCTAAGGTTGATTTAAAAGACCCGTACAAAATGGTTCGTACAGTGTCAGATAATACTTTTGCTCGTATTACGAAAGATCAACCTCTTATTGCGAAAGACAAAGAGCATCTTCGCGTTATCGTACAAGAAGAGCTAATGCCTTACATTGACTACAAGTATGCTGCACTGCGCGTACTAGGTAATCACGTGTCAAAGGTTCGTGCTATCGAAGATAAAGAGGAAAAAGCGAAAGCGATTAAAGAGTTACAACGCTTCATTGACGTTTTTCAAAAGTATTTAATTGCTACTTACGCAGGTGTGTTTACTCAATACACTAATCAAAGCGTTGAGTTTGCTCCGCCTCAGCCTTTCAAAGGCCAAGATGTGGTGGTTGTTAAAACTAAGATTGTTGAAGCCGGTAAACCTGATATCAGAATCGACTTTAAAGTACGTGAAGACCGCAGTGGTGACTGGGGCGCGTACGATATGATAGCAGAGGGTATTAGTTTGCTTGATGCTAAACAAAGTGAATTACAAGGTATTTTACGCCAACATGGTCTAGATTATGTAAGTGACTTACTAGAGCAGAAGAGCCAACTGCCAGTGCAATTTAGAGGTGATGGTGGCGATGAGTAAAGTCGAGATTACTCAACTTGAAGATAACCAGTTTCGAGTCAGTGGCGAACTGACTCGAAATTCAATTGGCCGTGAACGCCTTCTGAACGCCAAGCCAGATTCTAGCCATAAAACATGGTATTTTGACCTTTCTGGGCTATCTAGGGTTGACACGGCGGGCTTAGCTTGGTTAATTCACTCTTTCGCAGAATTAAAGCAGCAAGGTATTCACCTTGAACTGCAAAATAGCCCTGAACAATTGCAAAATTTAATGCAGTTGGGTCAGGTCACAAACCTATTTGAGTGAGATTTATGGAAACAAGCCAAGTCGAAACGTTATTACGCGACGAACTAAAACTAGATGAAGTGATTGTTAAAGCAAATGGTAGCCACTATGAAGTGATTGCTGTTGGTGAGTGTTTTGATGGTTTATCTCGCGTGAAGAAGCAACAGTTGGTTTATGCTCCGTTAATGTCAACAATCTCAGACGGTACAATCCACGCTGTATCTATCAAAGCGTTCACACCGACTGAATGGAAACGCGAACAAAAATTTATTTTACCTCAATAGTCGCAGGGCCTCCTAATGGATCAATTTGTTATTCAAGGTGGCACCTCGCTGGCAGGTGAAGTCACTATTTCTGGCGCTAAAAATGCCGCTCTTCCAATTCTTTTTGCTGCGCTTTTAGGGCAGGGAAAAAGTACCTTTAGTAATGTTCCTCGTTTACGCGATATCGGCACCACAGAAGCCTTGTTAAAAACACTGGGTGCAAATGTCGAGTGGCAGCAAGACAAGCTAATCATTGATGGTGCGACGGTTGATAAAACACTTGCACCGTATGAGTTGGTAAAGCAAATGCGTGCCTCAGTGCTTGCATTAGGCCCTTTAGTTGCCCGTTTTGGTGAAGCGCAAGTATCACTGCCAGGTGGTTGTGCAATTGGTGCTCGCCCAGTTGATATCCATATTCAAGGTCTTGAGCGCATGGGCGCTATCATCAAGGTTGAAAATGGTTACATTAATGCCAAGGTTGATGGTCGCTTAAAAGGCGCTGAGATCTTTATGGAGATGGTCAGTGTTGGCGCAACAGAAAACTTACTAATGGCAGCAACGCTGGCTGACGGTAAAACTGTACTGGAAAATGCAGCTCGCGAACCTGAAATTACCGATCTTGCTAATTGCTTAATTGCGATGGGGGCGAAGATCAGTGGTGCAGGCACTAGCCGTATCGAAATTGAAGGGGTTGAGTCACTATCGGGTTGTGAATACAGCATTCTTCCCGATCGCATTGAAACAGGCACTTTCTTGGTTGCGGCGGCAATGGCTGGCGGTGAAGTACTTTGTAAAAATACAGACCACCATAGTCTTGATCCTGTGATTGAAAAGTTGCGTGCTACCAATGCCTTGGTTGAAGTCACTGATAACAGCATTTACCTTGATATGCGTGGCCGCGAACTAAAAGCGGTTAACATTAAGACTATGCCACACCCGGGTTTCCCTACCGATATGCAAGCGCAATTTACAGCTTTAAATGTGGTAGCGAAGGGCAGTGCAACCATCACAGAAACGATTTTCGAAAACCGTTTTATGCACGTGCCAGAGTTACAGCGTATGGGCGCAAACATTCGCTTAGAAGGTAATACAGCAATTTGTGGGGATACAGAAAGCTTATCGGGCGCACAGGTAATGGCAACTGATTTACGTGCCTCTGCAAGTCTAATTCTTACTGGCATCGTTGCTCAAGGTGAGACTATTGTTGACCGCATCTATCACGTAGATCGTGGTTATCAACGCATTGAAGATAAGTTGAGTGCGCTGGGTGCCAATATCAAGCGCCGTTCAAGCTAATCGCTAAGACTTACAAAAAAGGCCTAACATCAGTTAGGCCTTTTTTATATCTGTGTTGTTTCAGTAACTACTGCTCGTCTTCGAGTTCTGCAACAGTTACCATCACTTTTAAGACCTTACCATCGCGGTAAATCTCAAATTCAAGTTCTTTACCTGGCTCTGTATTCGCTAGTTTCTCAAGCACTTGTTGTGGGTTTGCTACAGGAATACCGCCAATTTTGATTACAATGTCAGTTTCTCTGATGCCTGCTTTCCAAGCTGGGCCAAATGGATCAAGTTGAGAAATACGCATTCCTGCAACAGGTGTAAAGCTATCACTTACATCTTTGCCCGTGCTATCAATACCTGTGCCACTGAAGCCTAAATAGCCACGGACTACACGACCATGTTTGATTAGCTTATCCATCACATCTTTGGCAATCGAGTAAGGTACCGCAAAGAAGATACCCTGAATATCGAGATTTTCATGAGTTTTAAATTGCGCCGAGGTAATACCGACTAAGTCACCTCGTGAATTGACTAACGCGCCACCTGAGTTACCTACGTTAATCGCAGCATCCATCTGTAACAGGCTGCTGTAAGGGCTATCGATTAAATTTTGTTTACCCGTCGCACTGATAATACCTTGGGTAATGGTTTGGCCTAAGTTAAGTGGGTTACCAATCGCTAAAACAACATCACCAACACGTGGCTTAAATTTATCGTTCACTGGAATTTTTGGTAAATGCTCAGCGCTGATCTTTAATAGCGCTAAATCTGTTTGAGTATCAAAACCAATCACTTGTACATCATAAAAGCGACGGCCATCAGCGAGTGTAACGATAATGAGATCGGCATTTTTGATTACATGGTAGTTAGTAAGAATATAGCCGTCTTGGGTCATGATCACGCCGGAGCCAAGAGCTTGAACGGTGTTTTGGCGTTTATAGCGCGGTTGATTGGAAATGCTTTCTGAAAAAATAGTAACAACCGAAGGTGCTGCTTTTTGCACTGCATCAGCAAAGCTCATGTGCTCTGATGATATCGCCGCAGGTAAATTCATATCTGGTAACAGTGTGCTACGAAGGCTTGGGCTAAATAACACCACTAAAAAGGCAATGCCTAAACCGGTGAAAAGCGGAGGAAGGATAAATTTAAAAAGTTTTAGCACAGTATTCTTATTATCAGTGAGCAATCCCTTAATGATGGCACAAAAAAAATAACAGCGGCAAGCACCGCTGTTATTTTTTCATGATTTATCAACTAGGTTTACTGGATCAGTACGAAAATAAGCTCTCTACCGCGTTTAACACCTAGTACGATGTTACCTTTGGTATTTTCGATGATCTTATTCATGTCGCGGATTGTTTCAACGCGTTGACGGTTAACTTGCATGATCACGTCACCTTCTTCAAGGCCAACACGAGCAGCAGGAGAACGTGCTTGCACGCCGGTTACTTCAACCCCTTTTCCATCACTCTTCTGAGTGTTTTCTAATGTTGCACCTTGGAAAGCTGGGTGTGTCTCTTCGCCAGCGGCAGTAGTTGCTGATGCACCATCGAGTGTGACATTTACAGTTTTAACTTTGCCATCTCGGTAAATGCCCAGTTTTACTTTTTTGCCTTCACCAAGTGTGGCAATTTTACTGCGTAGTTCATGGAAGCCACTAATTTCGGTGCCATCGACGCTAATAATTACATCACCGGCTTTGATACCCGCTTTACTTGCTGCGGTATCATCCATTACTTGCATAACGTAAGCGCCTTGCTTCACGTCAAGTTGTTGTGCTTTAGCAAGGCCTGCATCAAGTGGGCGTCCCGAAATACCTAACGAACCGCGACGTACTTCGCCGTGTTCGATAATTTGGTCAACAAGGTTTTTCATCATGGTAGATGGAATTGCAAAGCCAATGCCCACGTTACCGCCAGATGCGCCTAAGATAGCGGTGTTGATACCAATCAGTTCACCGTTAAGGTTAACTAACGCACCGCCTGAGTTGCCTTGGTTAATAGCTGCATCGGTTTGAATAAAGTCTTCATAGCCTTCTATATTTAAACCGCTACGGCCAAGGGCACTGACGATACCTGATGTTACTGTGTGACTTAAACCAAATGGATTACCAATGGCAACTGCAAAATCACCTACACGTAACTGATCCGAATCGGCAATTTTAAGCGCGGTTAAGTCCTCTGCATCAATTTGCAATAAGGCAATATCTGATTCTTTGTCGCTACCGATTTTAGTTGCTTCATATTCGCGACCATCTTCTAAGGTCACCACCATTTTTTCGGCATCTTCGATAACATGATTATTGGTTACCACGTAACCTTCGTCTGCATCAATGATCACACCTGAGCCTAGGCCACTAAATTCACGCTTTTGACTGCCACCACGAGGAACACCAAAAAAGTCATCAAAAGGAGTCGCACGGCGGCGAACTTCTTTAGAGCCTGACACTTGAATACTCACCACACCCGGTGTGATCTGTTCAAGCATAGGTGCGAGGGTTGGCAATTGTTGACCATTTACAGCAACAGGAAGTTTTGCCATTGAAATTGCAGGGCTTAATAATAAGCTAGAAGATAAAATAGCAGCACTGATAACAGATAATTTCATTTTCATAGTCTGGGTTTACTCCACTTCAGAGATAAAGCAAAAACTAAAAAGGGCTGCATAAGCAGCCCTTTTCTTGGTTTAGATATAAAGCTGTTATATCTAAAGACTATGGGGTCAAAAAAAAGTTCATCAAGAGGCTTTAGAATGTTCTGAAACTTTCTCTGAGCCAGTGAACAGGCCCGTTTCACCAACAACATAGTCAGCAGGCTGAGCTTCAGCACTTGAACGATCGCCTCTGCGGTCTTGTAATGAGTTTTGTAATTGCTCAGTCGTTTCTTTAGAAAAGAAAGGCTCATTTGGATGCTGTTTTTTATCAGCAAGTAGTAGTTTATTTGTTTCTTCTACATGGTTCAGTAGCTGGTCGTAGTTATCTTTCATTTTAGATACTAGCTTACCTGTGCTCGCTAGATGATCAGCTACATCTTGACGATATTGTTCAAGCGCATTGTTAGCTTGCTCGACTTGTTGTTCTAGTTCGTCTTGCTTAAATTGTTTTTTGGTTACAAAAGCACCAATGAAGAATGCTGAAATTGCAACGATGATTAGAATACCTATCCAGGTAATTGTGCCCATAAATCTACCCCTTTGGGAAAAAATAACAAAAACAAATACTTTAAAAGCATTTATAGTCCAATCATTATTAAAATATGCTTAATTTGATTGTGAAATCATACTGCGGGCTAATATACCCTGAGATACGATGCGTGTTAATATACTGTGCAAATTTAACTGTGTTTTATTGTAACGACCTATGACTCCTTGGCAGAAATACCAACAAGATTTACAACGTGAAGACTTTGTACATGATGCAGCGCAAGAAAATGCAGTGCGCCATTTGCAAAGACTCTATGATGACCTAACGGCAGACAAACCGGCCGCGAAGGGGTGGTTTGCCAAACTATTCTCTAAAGATAGCACGCCAAGTATAAAAGGGCTGTATTTTTGGGGCGGAGTAGGTAGAGGTAAGACCTATTTAGTTGATACTTTCTACGAAGCTTTACCTACTGATCGTAAGATGCGTGTGCACTTTCACCGTTTTATGCATCGCGTGCATGATGAGCTGAAAAAGTTAAAAAATACCAGTAATCCATTAAATGTAGTTGCAGATATCTTTAAATCAGAGACAGATATTATCTGTTTTGATGAATTTTTTGTACAAGATATCACTGATGCAATGCTACTAGGTGGTTTGATGGAAGCATTATTTGAACGTGGCATTGTGCTGGTTGCGACGTCAAACATCGTGCCTGATGACCTGTATCGAAATGGTTTACAACGTGCGCGTTTCTTACCAGCAATTGAGCTGGTAAAAGCCAACACCGAAATCGTAAATGTGGACTCGGGGGTTGATTATCGTTTACGTACCCTTGAGCAAGCCGAAATTTTCCATAGTCCGCTTGATAAGCAAGCTGATGATAATTTATTTGAATACTTCGATAAGTTGTCACCTGAGCCGGGTGTGCTCGATAAAGAAATTGAAATTGAAGGGCGGATGATCAAAACCCGTAAAGTGTCTGACTGTATTGCTATGTTTGAGTTTAGTGAACTATGCGAAACAGCCCGCAGCCAAGTTGATTACATGGAAATAAGCCGACTTTATAACACGGTGATTTTGTCTAACGTAAAATCACTGGGCCAAGCCAATGATGATGCCGCACGTCGTTTTATCGCGTTAGTGGATGAATTTTACGAGCGCCATGTCACGCTGATTATTTCTGCTGAAAAGCCAATAACTGAGCTATATAGCGAAGGTAACTTAAATTTTGAATTTAAGCGTTGTATTAGCCGACTACAAGAAATGCAATCGTTAGAGTATTTGGCAAAAGAGCATCTAGCTTAGTCAAGTTGTCAGCCTTCAGCTGTCAGTTTTTAGCTGATTGATCTGACCCCGATAAAGTAGACACGGGGTTTAATTTATTTGTTCGTACTGCATGGGACTTTTATACCCTAGGGTGCCATGCCTTCTTATTGAGTTGTAGTATTTTTCAATATAAAAATACGTTTGTGTTGTCATTTCACTACGACTCAGTTCATTTAAATTCTTTATCCACTCCTTTTTATACTGCGCGAAGAAGCTTTCTGAGCATGCGTTATCCCAGCAGTTGCCTTTTCTAGACATACTCACTGTGACACCTCTATTAGTTAACCACTTCACTGTTTCCTTTGCGACATACTGAGCTCCTTGGTCTGAATGAAAGAGCAAATGCGAACCATCAGGTTGGCGTGCTGACCATGCTTTTCTCAGTGTTTTAATAACTAACTCGGCGTTGTTTATCCGGCTTGTTACCCAGCCAACAACCTTACGAGAGTACAAGTCAAGGATGACGCATAAATACTGCCAACCATCTTTACAGCGTACTTGTGTGATATCTGATACCCACACGGTATTTACTGTATCAACATTAAACTGGCGCCGTAATAAATTACTCGCTTTGATTGTACCTTCTTTCTTCGCGCGGCTTGTATAGCGTCTTTTACCTGACTTTGAACGATAGCCAACGCTTTGTAACAGCCTCTGCACACGTCCTTTACTGCAATCAAAGCCATGTGCTACCGCTGCTTCCCAAAGCTTTCTATAGCCCGGGATACAGTGCTCCTGGTCGCTAATATGCTTTAGAAACTTAAGTAACGAACTGTTCTCTTTCTGGCGTGTGCTAGGTAATTGCTTTAACCATTTATAATACCCAGCCGGCGACACAGATAACCAACTGCACAACTTTTTCACTGTGCGTTTGGCGTCTGTGACCTTGTGGATATATTCGAACCTTATTCTTTTAGGCTGTCGAAGTAGACCTTCGCCTTTTTTAAAACGTCATTCTCCAACTGAGCATCTTCGAGTTGCTTCTCAAGTTTGCGAATTTGGCGCTCTAAATCTGTGTATGACTTGTCTGGGCCTTGATTCTTTAATGGCTTTGCTGTTTTCTTCTTCGAGGTCATGTGACTTCTCCAACTTGATAGCATGTCAGGATGAATACCGTATTTATTCGCGACCATCTTAACTGTATCTGTGGTGCCTAACGACTCTTGAACGACTTTTATTTTAAATTCGAGGGAATATCTACGCTGTGACTTTACTTTCATGATTACTGACTCCAAAAAGGTGTCTACTTTTATGGAGTCAGATCAGATCGGTGTTGAATGTAAGGCGCGCCAAGCAAGCGTGACGCCTACTAATTAATGTAGGCGTGAAATTTATTTCGCGCGCACTTAGCTGATTTTCTCGAATAAAAAACAACCATCATATAGCAATGTGGTTCAAGTGCTGGTATACTCCCGCGTCTGCCACGTTGCGTTCTATTGCCAGATATTAGTTTAGCCTCTAATTGATGGCTCAAAGTCTTAAACTCGAAGGGGTTAAAGCATTCAACTTAGAGCGGTAATTTATAATAATTACCTGTGGTTTTAATTAAAAAACATTGGATTTTAATAAATGAAAACGTTTGTTGCTAAGCCAGAAACAGTAAAACGTGACTGGTACGTAGTTGACGCTGAAGGTAAAACTTTAGGTCGCATCGCTACTGAAATCGCTCGTCGCCTACGCGGTAAGCATAAAGCTGAATACACTCCTCACGTAGATACTGGTGATTACATCATCGTTATCAACGCTGAGAAAGTTACTGTTACTGGTAATAAAGCAAAAGACAAAATGTACTACGCTCATACTGGTTTCCCAGGTGGTCTTAAGTCTACTACTTTCGACAAGCTTCAAGCTGCAAAGCCTGAAATGATCATCGAAAAAGCTGTTAAAGGCATGTTGCCACGTGGTCCTTTAGGCCGCGCAATGTACCGTAAACTTAAAGTTTACTCAGGTACTGAGCACAACCATGCTGCACAACAGCCTCAGGTTCTAGACATTTAAGGAGCACTATCATGGCAAATCAATACTACGGTACAGGTCGTCGTAAAAGTTCAAGTGCTCGCGTATTCTTACGCCCAGGCACTGGTAACATCGTAATCAACAAGCGCTCTCTAGAAGAGTACTTCGGTCGTGAGACTGCTCGCATGGTTGTTCGTCAAGCATTAGAGCACGTAGAAATGACTGAAAAGTTTGACCTACACATCACTGTTTCAGGTGGTGGTACTACTGGTCAAGCTGGTGCTATCCGTCACGGTATCACTCGTGCACTTATGGAGTTTGACGAGTCTCTACGTCCTACACTTCGTAAAGCAGGTTTCGTTACACGTGATGCACGTAAAGTTGAGCGTAAGAAAGTGGGTCTTAAGAAAGCACGTAAGCGTCCACAATTCTCAAAACGTTAATATTTACGTTTATCAGAATACCAAAAACCCAGCTTCGGCTGGGTTTTTTGTTTCTTGGAGCTGTCAGCTTTCAGACGTCAGTTTTTAGCTAATCGAAAGAGGGCTCTCTGCTTGAATGAACAAGTTCTTGCCAAGGCTTAATATTCCCATATACTTCTCGCATCTCGCATCTCGCATCTCGCATCTCGCATCTCGCATCTCGCATCTCGCATCTCGCATCTCGCATCTCTCATCTCGCATCTCTCATCTCTCATCTCGCATCTCGCATCTCTCATCTCGCTGAAGCGCAAAATCCTACCTTTTTTCGTTCGATATTTAACCACTGTTAATAATTAGTACGTATAACAGTAAAAAAACTTCAAGATTTAGCAAAATTAGCTTAAATCCATCAGTTAATTGATGAAATTTTTTGCTACAATTGGGGGGCAAGTAATGTGAGTGAGTTCAACAACAGCTAATGCAGAATTCTGTTTCCTCTTAGTGAGGTTGATCTTGGTCAGTATATTGTTTTTTTATATGCGTTATCATAACCAGCGGCTTCATACTCGAGCTAACCTAAATTAATAATTCATTAAATAGGGTTTATTCGAGCATGAGACTGTGAATAACCTTGTTTTAATCAAGGGTTTTAATTATGATCGCGTCTATTTTGAAATTTCTAAAAATTAACCTGCTGTAACTGATGTTCTCAATATGGCAAGTGTTGGGAATCATAGTGGAGATAAGTGGATGAGCAATGCGCCTGTAGACAATGGCCGACGTCGCTTTTTAACCATAGCTACCTCTGTTGTTGGTGGTGTTGGTGCGGCTGGGGCTGCTGTTCCTTTTATTGCGTCTTGGAATCCAAGTGAGCGAGCTAAATCTGCGGGTGCGCCTGTAGAAGTAGATATCAGCAAGCTTGAGCCAGGACAATTAATACGTGTTGAGTGGCGAGGAAAACCTGTTTGGGTTATTAATCGTACACCAAGAATGCTTGAACAGATGAAAGAACATGAAGGTCAACTTCGTGATCCTGCGTCTGAAGAGCCTCAACAACCTGAATCATCAACCAATGAATATCGTTCGCAACGTCCTGAAATTTTCGTTGCTGTTGGTATTTGTACGCACTTAGGTTGTTCTCCTAGCTTCCTACAAGGTGGCTTTGGTGAGAAAGTAGAGGGCACAGACGACGGTTTCTTCTGTCCGTGTCACGGTTCTAAATTTGATATGGCTGGTCGTGTATTCCAATCTGTACCTGCACCATTAAATCTAGAAATTCCTCCGTATACCTTCCTTGATGACACGACTATTCTAGTCGGTGAAGAAAAAGGAGTGGCGTAATGTTTGGTAAAATTATTGGTTGGATCGACGATCGTATTCCAATGACACGTGTTTGGAACATGCATATTGCACAGTATCCAGCACCAAAAAACTTTAACTTCTGGTACTTCTTTGGCTCTTTAGCCATGTTAGTACTTGTTAACCAAATCGTAACTGGTATCTGGTTAACAATGAACTTCGTACCATCTGCTGAAGGTGCTTTCGCATCGGTAGAATACATCATGCGTGATGTTGAATACGGTTGGTTACTTCGTTACCTTCACTCAACAGGTGCATCAGCGTTCTTTATCGTTGTATACCTGCACATGTTCCGTGGCATGATCTACGGTTCTTACCAAAAACCACGTGAATTACTGTGGTTATTCGGTATGTTCATCTTCTTAGCGCTTATGGCTGAAGCTTTCATGGGTTACTTACTACCTTGGGGACAAATGTCTTTCTGGGGTGCACAGGTAATCATTTCACTATTCGGTGCGATTCCGGTTATTGGTGATGACTTAACGCTTTGGATCCGTGGTGACTACGTAATTTCTGGTGCTACGCTTAACCGCTTCTTTGCACTACACGTAATTGCATTACCTTTAGTAATCGTTATCTTAGTATTCTTACACATTGTTGCACTACACGAAGTGGGTTCAAACAACCCAGATGGTGTTGAAATTAAGCGTAAGAAAGGCACTGTAGCTGAAGAAGATAAGCCTAAATTCAAATTCCACGAGTATTACACCAACAAGAAAGACATTGTTGATGCAATCCCGTTCCACCCTTACTACACAGTAAAAGATATTGTGGGTGTGGTTGGTTTCTTAATCTTATTCTGTTGGGTTGTATTCTTTATGCCTGCGATGAATGGTTTCTTCCTAGAAGCGCCAAACTTCGAAGCAGCTAACCCGCTGAAAACACCAGAGCATATTTTCCCAGTTTGGTACTTTACGCCATTCTACGCAATCCTACGTGCAATCCCTAACAAGTTAATGGGTGTTGTGGCGATGGGTGCATCTATCGTAGTGCTTGCGTTACTACCTTGGATTGACCGTGGTTCGGTTCGCTCTATTCGTTATCGTTGTGGTCTTCACAAGTTAAACATCGCACAATTCGTGGTAACTTTCGTTATCTTGGGTTGGGTTGGTGCTACACCACAAACTGATTTCAAAACGCTGTTATCACAAATCACGACTGTGACATACTTCATGTTCTTCGTATTGTTATTTGTTTACAGCAAGAATGAGAAAACTAAGCCATTACCAACGAGGTTGACGAAATGATGAAAAAGCTAATTATCGGTTTATTCGCATTGTTGCCATCGTTGACAATGGCAGCAGGTCCTTCGGTTCCTTTAATGGATGCGAACATTGACCTTAAAGATAACGCATCTTTACAGCGCGGTGCTAAATTGTTCATGAACTACTGTCTTGGTTGTCACCAAATGCAGTATCAACGTTATGAGCGTACGTTCCGCGATATCGGTATTCCTACTGAGATTGGTCAAGAGCAACTAATTTTTGATGGCTCAAAAGTAGGTAGCCACATCAAAAATGCGATTGATAAAGATGACGCAGCTAAATGGTTTGGCGCAGCGCCACCGGATCTTACGCTTGTAGCGCGAGTTCGTGGTACTGACTGGATCTACACTTATCTGAAGTCATTCTATAAAGACGAGTCTCGTCCGTTTGGCGTAAACAACGTTGTTTTCCCATCGGTAGGTATGCCACACGTTCTTCAAGAACTACAAGGCTTACCAACACCAATCACTGAAGAAGTGGAAGAACATGGTCACACTGTGACTAAAGTTGTTGGCGTTGAAACAGATGGTTCTGGTGAAATGAGTGTTGACGAGTACGATCGTGCTGCTCGTGACTTAACTAACTTCTTAGCTTACGTTGGCGAGCCGTCACGTTTAGAGTCAGAAGCGTTAGGTCTAAAGGTAATTGGTTTCCTAGTGATTCTATTTATCTTGGCATTCATGCTGAAGAAAGAATACTGGAGAGATGTTCACTAATCCTGGGCATTTTGAAAGGTAGTTTTGTGATAGGGGCTTAAGCCCCTATTGCTGTTTTTGTAATATAATGGAGGTAGGCATGGCCGTAGCTGCCAATAAGCGCCCTGTAATGACCCTGTTTTCTGGTGCTAACTGTATGTATAGCCATCAAGTACGTATCGTACTTGCTGAAAAAGGTGTAAGTGTTGACATTCACCTGGCTGAAAAGGATAACCTGCCAGAAGCACTTCATGAGATTAACCCTTACGGTACAGTACCAACACTGATCGATCGTGAGCTTGGTTTATATCAGGCAAACATCATCATGGAATACCTTGATGAACGTTTCCCTCATCCTCCACTAATGCCAGTTTATCCGGTTATGCGTGGCCGTAGTCGTCTGATGATGCATCGTATCGACACGGATTGGTATAGCCTAGCTAACAAAATCACTAGCGGTAGCAGCGAAGCTGCGCAAGCACGTAAAGAGCTTACAGAAGCGTTACTTGCAATTGCACCAATCTTCTCTGAAGCACCTTACTTCATGAGTGAAGAGTTCAGCTTAGTTGATTGTTACTTAGCACCACTACTTTGGCGTTTACCTGAGCTTGGCATTGAGCTTAATGGTGCAGGCGCGAAAGAGCTTAAAGAATACATGTTGCGTTTATTTGAGCGTGAATCATTCCAAGCTTCACTAACTGAAGCAGAGCGTGAGATCCGTTTATAATGACGCCTAATCGTCCTTATTTACTACGCGCTTTCTTTGATTGGATTGTTGATAATCAGTGCACACCACACTTAGTGGTTAACGCTGATTTTCCTGCTGTACAAGTACCAACACAGTTTGTGCAAGACGGTCAGATCGTTTTGAACATTAGCCCATCAGCGGTAACACAATTTGCAATGGACAACCAACAGCTTAGCTTTAATGCGCGCTTTGGTGGCCAACCAATGCAAGTGTACGTACCTATGGGTGCTGTGCTCGCAATTTATGCACGTGAGAATGGTGAAGGGACTGTATTTACTGCAGAAGAATTCATCGAGGACGAAGACGACTTTGCTCCGGTATTAGAAAGTGTTGAAACACCTGACGAGATTACGCCAGATGATGAACCACCTGCTAAACCAGAGAAGAAAAAAGGTGCTCACTTACGAGTGATTAAGTAACCTTAGTCAGACAAAAGAAAACCCGCTATTTAGCGGGTTTTTTATTATCAATTTACGGTTGGATATTACAAATATTCAAACACTTTAATAACACGTTCAACGCCTGATACGTTACGTGCTACATCAACCGCTAAATTCGCTTCAGAATCGCTCACTAAGCCCATTAAAAAGACTTCGCCATTCTCTGTTACTACTTTGATATTATTGCTGCTGATACTCTCTGTGGTGAGTAATTGCGTTTTCACCTTAGAGGTTAACCAAGAGTCGTGCGTTTGCGTGCTCATGCCAATATTTGAACCAATGCGAATTTGGTTGTGGATTTTACGAATGCCATCAACGCCTTCAATAGCGCGTTGTGCTTCGTCTTTCATTTCTGCGTTGGCAACTTGGCCAATCATAAGCACAATGCCATTAACGCTAATGACGTTAACGTTAGCAAATTTATGTAGGTGCTCATTTTCGCTGATAGCAATAGAACTTTTAATTTCGATATTGTTATCGTCGATTTGTGAACCAATCGTGCGGCGATCATTCGCAGCAGTTACAGCGCCTGCAGTACCGGCGACAACGGCAGCTGCACAGCCTTGCAGCAATAAAACGGTACCAAATACTAGTAAAGACTGTTTAAACATTAATTTTCTTCCTGTGGGAATAAGGTTAAATCGATAAGCTCACTGAGGCAGTGCAAATTCACTAAGTGTGACTCAACAATACGGCTTGGGCGTTTGGATGGAACACGAATTTCAACATCATTTGGGCCAAGTAAGCCAACTAATTCACCGCCGTCATCACCAACAAGCACAATTACTTTCATATCACGGGTCAGTGCCGCTTCAACGGCTGAGATAATCTGCTTTTCATTACCATTGACAGCAATTGCTAATAAAAGGTCGCCTTGCTGTGCAAATGCACGAATTTGTCGTGCAAAGGTTTCGTGCTCATCATTATTTGCGGCTGAGCCTAAGTTAACTTGATCTTGTGCAAGCGCAACTGCGGGTAGGCATGGGCGCTCGGTTTCATAAAAGTTAATTAATAGCCCTGCCATGTGCTGTGCCAACATGTGGCAGCTAGGAGTGCCACAACATAGCAGTTTATTGCCGTTAATAAGACTTTGTGCAATGGTGAACGCTGCCGATTCAAGTGCGCTTGGCAGTACTTCACCTGCCGCTATTTGAACTTGAATATTTTCGGTAAAGATTTTTTTTATCGTTTCTTGCATAACCTACCAAATTAAGCCGACGCCAAACGGCGTTAGTAAATATTTTTAAACCAGTTTAGGGTGCTGTTAAGCTCACCTGTTATAGCGACATAATCTATCCGCATTGCCTGGTGTGAGATCTTTTTTTCGGCAAGATAATGGCTAATTGTGCGCCGTAATCGTTGCTGCTTTTGTTTGCTGAGCGCATAGTTTGCACCACCACGCAGGGCATTTTTTCTAAACTTTACCTCTACAAATACCAGTGTTTGCCCGTCACGCATTATTAGATCGAGCTCGCCGTACTTGCATAAGTAATTGCGCTCAATGGCTTTTAAGCCATGTTGTATTAAATACTGTTCTGCCTGATGTTCGTAATACAGGCCTTTCTCGCGGCTATTTTGCCACAATTGATTAAACCACGACATAGCTTCATCCTTGAGCTAATTCTACGTTTAAAAAAGGTTATTCAGCGGCATTGATCCCAATAGCAGATTGCATAAATAGCGGGATTGGTTGCTCAGTCGCTAAATCAACCGCAATGATTTTCTTATTCTTGTACTGTGCCCAATCTAGGGTGCGTGTAACATAGCCATTACTAGCAATGCTTAATTGACCACTGATACCACTAAAGCGTTTGCCTTGTACCATACTCAGTTGTTTTACATCACCGAGCATACTGGCTGCATCGAACGCCATGGCAAATAAGCGCTGGCTTATATCAGCGTTTTCTGGCCATAAGCTTTCGTACTGTTGGCGTAAATTGTGTTGCTGAATTTGACCGTCAAGCATCCAAGGTAGTTCCGTAAAATAAAGGCCATCTAAGTCGCCTTTATCGGTTCTATCAATTTGTTTACTGTGGCTTTTTGAGCTGGCATAAAGCGGGATTCTATCTGCGAAGGTACTCACATTAACGTCTAAATAAGGCTTGATTAAGCGTGTTTCGGTGGCATCACCTAAAATATAAATCACGTCAATGTCGCTGCGTGAGCGGGTTTCACTTTCTACTTCTTGCTTGAATAATGATTTGACGACTTTAATACGCTCTTTACTTTGGTCTACTTCAAGTAAGCCAGTGATCGTTTTCGGCATATCATCTTTACCTGAGTAAAACCCTATTTGTGGTTTAACTTCGCTGTATCGTTGCCACTGCGTATTAAAGTGTTCAACTAAACGCTTACCGTTACTATTATTAGGGGCTAGCAACATCGGCTTTTGATAGCCTGCTGTTAAAAATCGCTCTAATGCTTGCTGAACTTCATGCTCAGGGCTTAGTGCAAAGAAAAAGTGCTGCTGTGAAATGCGCTCACCATCAAAGGTGTTTAAATGCATTACCGGGTAATCAACCAGTGTTTGTGCGCTAGTAAGCTTTTCGATATTGCTTTTTAGTAGTGGGCCAATAATAAAATCAGCATTAAATTCGCTTAGCTTGAGTGAGATCTCTGCAGCTGATAGTGATTCATCAATAAATAGAGTTTGCTCTAATGACTGTCCATCTAAGGCCGCAAGCACACCGGCTTTTAAGGCATCACCTAATCGCTCATTAGCACCTGATTGTGGAATAAGCACAGCTAAACGGTTCACATTTAAAGGCTCAATTTGTACCAGCTCAGTCACTTTTTTTGGCAGCACTTCAGCGGCTGGGTGACCCGGGTAGCGACGCAGCCAGTTATTCATTGCTTGGTGAAGTTCAACAGGCGCACCTAAATATAGTTGATGATAAAGCGCTAAATTAACCCAACCTTGTTGCACCACAGAGCCTCGGTTAAAGCGCTCAAGTGCGTACGATGAAAGCTGGGTTAGGCTTTGCCATAAATCTTTGTTTAAATTCGCTACAGTAAAGTTATTTTCGCTGCTAAGTATTGATGCCTTAAAAAAGAAAGGCATTGCTTGTTTTGGCATACCTTGCGACGCGTAAACGCGCGCAGTCAGGTATTGATGCCATGCTTGATGCTCTGGCTGGCTTAACTGAGGCTCAAGTTGTTGTAACTGAGCTAAAGCTAAGTCGCTTTTGCCTTGATGCTCTTGCGCAAGGGCAATGTAAAGTTTGTTTTGAATTTGGTCGACACTTGGGGTTGCTTCTAGTTCGAGGCAGATTTTTTCTAGCAGTGCCCAGCGCTCTTCGCTGATAGCCGCATCACGTGCAGTATATAAAAGCTGGATTTTATCGGCACCTTGACGGTTTAGCGCCGCTTGGTACATAGATTGTGCGTCGGTTAGCTGTGATAGCGCAATACTCGATTGGCTCGATTGATTTTCTGCACTATTTCGAGGTTTTTCGGTTGTGCTACAAGCCGATAACCCTGACAATACAATTAATAGACTAACAAGTTTAAGTCGCACAATGATTTCCCGATACGTTAACGCGATTTGCTTATATTACTGACTGACGCAGGAGACCTCAATGTTAAATGAGGACAATTCAGATAAAATCGGCACTCTTTACATTGTTGCCACGCCTATTGGTAACTTTGATGACATCAGCCAGCGTGCCATCCAAACCCTATCTGAGGTTGACTTAATAGCCGCTGAAGATACTCGTCATACAGGAAAGTTGTTAAGCCACTTTAATATCAAAGCAAAAACCTTTGCTCTGCATGACCATAACGAGAAACAAAAAGCGCAACAAATTGTAGATTGGTTAGAGCAAGGAATGAACATTGCGCTGGTATCTGACGCCGGCACGCCTCTTATTAGCGACCCAGGTTATGCAGTGGTCAATTTATGCCGTGAACAAGGCGCGCACGTCACGCCAGTGCCGGGAGCATGTGCTGCAATTACCGCTGTATGTTGTTCTGGTTTACCAACAGATCGTTTTCAGTTTATTGGTTTTACACCAGCAAAGAGTAAAGCAAGGCAGACCTTTTTTATCGAAGCGGTAAACTCAGGTATTACTAGCATTATGTATGAAAGTACCCACCGTATTATGGCGAGCCTTGATGATTTAGAAGCAGCGCTCGGTAAAGAACAGCCTGTAGTATTTGCCAAAGAGCTTACCAAAACTTTCGAAACCTTTTTCAATGGCACAGTTGCCGAGCTAAAACAGTTCTTAACGGATGATCCCACTAAGCAGCGTGGTGAAATCGTACTGATGCTACCGGGTAAAGCAAAGCAAAGTGACGATATTCCAGAAGATGCGCGCCGCATGCTCGGTTTACTCGAAGCCGAAATGCCACTGAAAAAAGCCTGTGGTGTTGTGGCTGAGTATTTTGGTTTGAAGAAAAACGCACTTTATAAAGCAATTATTGACGAAAAAGGCTAATTCTTTACTGCATAGACGTGCGCGCTCAGGTATACTGCGCGCCGAGTCAGCCGAGATAATCGCTGCCTGCAACGAAAATGCGCAGGGGGAGGAAAGTCCGGGCTCCACAGGGCAGGGTGCCAGCTAACGGCTGGGGGGCGCGAGCCTACGACAAGTGCAGCAGAGAGGAGACCGCCAACTTCGGTTGGTAAGGGTGAAAGGGTGCGGTAAGAGCGCACCGGGCCACTGGTAACAGTTGGTTGCAAGGTAAACTCCACCCGGAGCAAGACCAAATAGGGTTCCTTATGGCGTGGCCCACGTTGGAACCGGGTAGGTTGCTTGAGCCATAGAGCAATTTATGGCCTAGACGAATGATTATCCACGACAGAACCCGGCTTATTGGCTGACTCACCAAATCATATTAAAGCCCGTAGTGAATGCTACGGGCTTTTTGCTTTTTAGGCGGAGAAAATCCACTCCGCTCATACAAAACAGCGGATTATTTTTTTGCATAAAAGTATACAAGGAGAGGGTAATAGCAGAGTTTTTAGCTGATTGCTATTTTGGCCTAACCATTATGCTAAATAGTGAAATTTATCATTATTGTTAAACCACCACATTCACCATTTTTAAACTGAGTTTTACCTTTGAGCACTGAGACACGTTCGACGATCCCTAATACACCAAACCCGCCCTTAGCATTTGAGTTTTTATGTTCAGGTAACCCTATGCCGTTGTCAAAAATAATTATCTCAAGCTCACTTTCTTGGTAAGTAATATCTATTGAAAACTCAGTGGCTAGAGAGTGCTTAACTGCATTGGTTGATGCTTCTTGGCAAATGCGGAAAATAGCGATTTTAAAATCATCATTTAAGCTATCTATCGGTCCACTTATTTTGCATTGATAAGCGATTCCAGCTTCATTTAGGTGCTCAGAGAATAACTCGCTTTTTAATGCTGCTTCTAAACCTAATTCGTCTAATAGACGAGGTCTCAGCCAGTGCATTAACCTGTATACCGAGTCATACATATGGCTTGAAACGTTTTGAAGTCTTGTAATTGTCGATGCTAACTCGTTATGGTTAGCTGTTTTCTTTTCTAATATTGCAATATTTGTTTTTAAAGCTGTCAGGTTTTGACCTATATCATCATGTAATTCTTGTGAAAGCTGGCTTCGCTCAGATTCTTGAACATTAACAACTTTAGTAGCTAAGTTTTGAGTTAACGTACTAAGTTCAATTAACTCTTTATTTTGCTCTAATAATGCGGATTTAGACTCATTTAATTCAGTAACAAATGCACTGAGCAAAAGAGCCAGAACGCTGTAACTTATTATGTAAAGTTGCGTAGTCAGGAGTAATTCGGTTTCATTCACACCATAGACGTTAATGAGCAAAGATATAACAGTTACACTTGCATAGCTCAGAGCACCTAAGGCCCCGTATCGATAGCTAAACCATATCAAAGGAAATATAGCGAGCATTCGCAAGAGGTAGAGTGATTTAGGTTCAAACAGGTAAACCCCAATAAAAACAGTGAGGCAAAAACACAGCTGCACTAAAAGCGTGCCAACTTCTTTAGTTATAAGTTTATTTAATTGCTGGTAAATTGTTTTAGCATGAAACGCGAAAAGCAACATGATAAGTGTCGTTATGATACCGCCAAGCTGATGAGCTAACATCATTTCAAAGCGATCTTCATCAGCAATAAGTCGGTATTTATTTTGGCTATCACTCGGTAAGATAATGAGCATTGATCGTATAAAGCGATATGAAATTGCAATAAATAATACTGTAACAGCACTTTTAACAGTTTGAATATCTAATCGAACTTTGAAAAGCTTTGCCAGCACAAGAGGAGTAAGAATCAAAAACTCTCGGCATGCAGAGCTAACCAGTCTATAGAGGACATCATCAAGAGGAACATCATAAAAATACCAAACATAACTGATTTGTCCTAATGTAAAACCTACTGCTAATGCTGGCCAATAACGTAAAGGAAAAAACAGATAACAAACTACTCTGAAGCCAACCGGAAAGTACCAACTAACAAAGTCCTCGTACACAACATAGTTAAAGGAAAATAAATAAAGACTATTTTCGATAACTGGCGCAATTAAAACTATTAAGCACGAAAACAATGCAAACTTTACTATGTCACTGCGCTGGGTGCTCTTCAACTTGAAAGCTAGCGGAACAAAGTAATTTTTGTTGAAGACTCTATCCATGAGTAAGCATAACCTTTTTATAATATATAAACTTGCGTCGTATCAAACTGTTGTTTGGCGCTAGGGTTACACAAAGTATAACGTTGTGTAACTTGAATTTCAGCTTTATTTCCAATGAGTTGTAATAAATGCCCTTTAGCAATATCTGACATATTACGCTTATGTTTTACAATCACTTCACGACCTAAAGCTCCTTGCAAGCGTGGTTTAGGGAAAGCTGTTTTGGTTACCGGCTTGATATGCTCGCACTGAGTAAAATAATCTAAACATTGCTGTTTTGCTTTATTGATGGTCTCGTCATTACTTTTAATTATGTCTACATTTTTAATGAAATGAACAAACGCGGCATTTCGTGAAGTGAAGTTAGCCGTAACATTAGCTAAGGCTTTTGATTCTGGCCATTTACGCATGACTACATATTTATTTTTACCTGTTTTGACTAGGTTAGTAGAGCCTTTTGTCATTTTACTTGTCCACTCAATACGATAATTTGACTCGCCAATGTAATGTAGTAATACGGTGATGTTTTGAAAGTGGCTTGTTTCCCCTGCGATCTTTTTCATGGCTATTTCCTTGTCATTTTGGGTAAGCTTACAAGGAGATAAACAATAAAATTACTTCCACTTTTCTTAGGCTTATAAGAATTTTTCTTACCTTAGTAATCCACTCCCGCGTTATAATGGGATTAATCAATACATGGAGTTGTTATGAAATTTGCGCTTATTGACGATCATCAAATGGTAAGGGAAGGTTTTAAGGCTCTCATCGAAGAAGAAGATCCTGATTGGCAAGTTAGCTTTGAAGCAAGTAGTTACAGTGAGTGTCTACAAAACTTAGGTGATATTGATATAGATTGCTTCGTCATCGATATTTCGCTGCCAGATAGAAATGGGTTAGAAGTTTCTCAACTAATTGGCAATAAGCTACCAAGTGCTAAGCGTATAATTTTGAGTATGTATGAGGAAAAGTCTTATATTCAAAGAGCGCTAGATTTAGGTGTTGATGCTTATCTATCTAAGCGAGATGCAGCTGAAGAGTTAATAACAGCAATACATTCTATCTTTAAAAACCAATTATTTTTAAGCCCTTCAATTAACACGCATTTCTTAAAACCTCAAAAAACTGACAGTGTATTAAACAAACTGACGCCAAGAGAATTAGAGGTTTTTAAGTTACTTGCACAGGGCTTTAATGCGAAACAAGTTTCACAGGTAATTGATATAATGCCTAAAACGGCTCATGTTCATCGTGCCAGCATTATGAGCAAACTGAATTTAACTTCGCAAATTCAAATTACTAAACTGGCTCTTGAAAAAGGGGTGATTCTTATTGATGACATAGGGTAAATCCATTCCCGTTTTGTATGCTGTTTATCAATTGCTTAAGTTATCAAAAACGGAAATTTCTAGTTTAAACGCTATATTTTCTGAATCGTTGTGATTATTGATCTCGGACAAGGTTACTGCGTTGACTCTGTATGTTGCAGTGGTACAGTGAAATTGAACTTAAATTCTAGCTAAAGGAGTTGCCCATGTTAGGCGAAAAACACTCGTTATTGAATGAATTCCCAGAGTTTAATGAATTAATCCATAGCCTCGCGAAACACGATGCTCACTTCAAGAAAACCATGCAACGTTACGATGATATGGATAAAGAAATTCGCTCTCTTGAGTTGCAAGACTCTCCAATCGAAGATGCGGACATGCATGAAAAGAAGCATCAACGCGCCGTGCTAAAAGATGAACTTTATGACTTTTTAAAAGCCAATGCTTAATAAATGAATCGAATAATGCTCCTGCTAACTGCATTCTTACGGTAGGAGCTTTTTCTCTCCTCTATTTTTACTCTCCAATCGTATTTAATCGCAATATCCCTTTACTCAATCAAGGTTATGGTAGTCTTAGCGCGATTTTTTAAGGCAACAATGGAATAGTGCTTTGCACTGACTGGGATTAACATGATTAAAAAAAATATTATTACTACTTCATTAGCACTTATGGGTGTTGTCGCTGTAGGTAGCGCACACGCTGATGAAGGGCAGTGGCAACCGCATCAATTAAAACAATTACAAAGCGAGTTTGACCGCGTTGGTATTGAGTTACCGGCTTCACAAGTGGCAGATCTTAACCAATATCCACTCAATGCAGTGGTTGGTTTAGGCTATTGCTCTGCGTCATTTGTGTCACCAAAAGGCTTAGCGGTAACTAATCATCACTGTGCTTATGGTGCGATTCAAAATAACAGCACACCAGAAAATAACTTAATTGAAAAAGGCTTTTTAGCAGCTGACTTGTCAAAAGAATTACCAGCAGGCCCGCAAGAGCGTTTGTATGTAACTGAACAAGTGGATGATGTAACAGATCGCGTATTGGGTAACTTACCTGCAGATCTACACGGCAAAGACCGTTATGAAGCGATTCAAGCAAACCGCAAAGCCTTGATCAGTGAGTGTGAGTCAGATCCTAACTACCGTTGTACGGTACGTGATTTCCACCATGGCTTAGAGTACTTTATGATCAAGCAACTGATGATCAAAGATGTGCGCTTAGTGTATGCTCCGGCAGAAGCGCTGGGTAACTTTGGTGGTGACATCGATAACTTTGAATACCCACGTCATACGGCCGATTTTACCTTTGTACGTGGTTATGTTGGTAAAGATGGAAAACCTGCTGATTACAGCGAAGATAACGTACCTTATGAGCCAAAGTCGTTCTTAAAAGTGAATGCGAGCGGCGTAAGCTTAGGCGATGGTGTGCTGGTGGCAGGTTACCCTGGTCGCACTAGCCGCTATAAACTAGCAGATGAAGTAAATTATTCAGCGAGTTGGTATTACCCGACATTGCTAAATACTTACAACATGACTCTTGATGTGATTGCCAAGCAGAGCAAAGGCGATGAGCAAGCACAAGTTAAATATGCCTCTCGTGTAAAAAGCACTAACAATCGTTTAAAGAAACTGGAAGGCTTACAAGATGGTTTTAAAGTAACGGATATTCCGGTTATTAAAGCTGCGCAAGAACAAGAATACTTAGCTTGGTTTGCACAAAGTGCTGAGCGTAAAGCTTACGCAGATTCATATCACGCATTAAAGTCATTATTAGTAGAAGCGCACGCACAGCAACAAAGCCATTTTTACTTTGATTACGCAAAACGCGCAGACTTATTAAGTACGGCAATTCGTTTATACCGCTTAGCTAAAGAAAGTGAAAAGCCTAATGCAGAGCGCGAAATGGGTTATCAAGAGCGCGATCTTCCTATGCTTAAAGCGCGTTTAGAGCGTTTACAAAAACAGTTTACGCCTGAAGTCGATAAAGCCTTATGGTTAAGCTACTTAGGTAACTATTTAGCGCAAGATAAAGCAGCGCAAGTTGCGGCATTAAACGACGGCTTAGGTATTACAGATACCACAACACAAGCTGAGCTTGATGCGATTATTGCTTCTTTTTATGCTAATACAGAGCTTACAGATGTAGAAGCACGTGTTAACTGGATTGGTAAATCTGTAGCAGAGTTTGAAGCATCAAACGATCCATTCATAAAGTTAGCTGTTGCTCTATACGATACCAACATGGCACAAGAAGCTGATAAAAAAGAAATGGCGGGTCGCTTAGCAGAAATTCGCCCGCAGTATATGCAAGCCGTGATCGCTTTCAATAACGCTAAAGGTAAGCCAGTTTACCCAGATGCAAATGGCACATTACGCGTAAGCTATGCACAAGTTGATGGTTACCCAGCGGCAGATGCTGTTTATAAAACACCTTTTACATCACTACGTGGTTTAGTGGCTAAACACACTGGCGAAAAGCCATTTGTTGTTACCGATAAAGTACTTGAAGCTTACAAAAAGCAAGCGTTTGGCGCGTACTATCGCGGTGACTTAGGTTTGCCTGGTGTCAGCTGTAGTTTATTCAGCTTTGGTTGTGAGTCACAGGCAGCTAAACCTCTAGAAGTTAACTCAGTACCAGTCAACTTTTTAAGTAGCGCTGATACCACAGGTGGTAACTCAGGTTCGCCAGTCATGAATGGTAAAGGTGAATTAGTGGGCCTTAATTTTGACTCGACTTATGAATCAATCACCAAAGATTGGTACTTTAACGCCAAAATTACCCGTGCTATTCACGTTGATATTCGATACATGCTTTGGTTAATGGAAGAAGTTGATAACGCAGGTTACCTACTTGATGAAATGACCCTAGTTAAATAGCTCCGCTATGTTAATAATAACCGCAGCAATCGCTGCGGTTTTTTTATGTCTTTAATTTTTGCCAATCTAACGTTTTTAATTTGTTTATTTTCAATACTTTTGTAATGTACAAAACAGATACTTTTACTTGGGAAAAATAATGAGCGCCAAACAAATAATAAAAGCCATTTCAGTGAGTGTTGTGGCAATAACGGCAAGCTTTAATGCCAGTGCAGCGAATACCGAAGCAATGTGGCCGGGTACGGCTTATAATCAGCAAATACCAACATTTAAACAAGTACTCGGATACGATGTAGGTGAGCGCATCACCAATTACAACGATATGCGTCGTTATCTTAGCGCTTTAGAGCAAGCTGCACCTGATCGTATTAAAGTGTTTAAGTACGCAAACAGCTGGGAAGGTCGTGAACTGGTTTATGCGGCGGTTGGCACTGCGGAGCATATTCGCTCATTAGAAACTCTCGCCAATAACACCCAAGCTTTGGCTGATCCGCGTATCACCTCTGAAAAAGAAGCTAAGTCGCTAATTAAAAATTTACCGACGTCTGTGTGGCTTCAGTATGCAGTGCACGGTAATGAAATTAGCTCAACCGATGCTGCATTATTTACTGCATATCACTTACTCGCAGCCCCGAATGATGCCATTAACAGCAAAATTTTAGATAACACAGTGGTGTTTATCGACCCACTACAAAATCCTGATGGTCGTGAGCGCTTTGTTACTCGTTATTATGCGACCGTAGGTCTTGAGCACAGTGCAGATAGGTTAAGTGCAGAGCATAATGAGCCATGGCCAAGAGGCCGAACAAATCATTATTTGTTTGATATGAACCGTGATTGGTTAGCGCTTACTCAGCCTGAAAGTAAGGGCAGAGTGGCTGCAATCAATAAATATAAACCACAAGTGGTGGTTGATATTCATGAAATGGGCGGCGACCAATCTTACTACTTTGCACCGGCTGCTCAGCCATTTAACCCGCATATGACGAAAACTCAAATCGCTAACATGGATGCGATTGGGCAAAATCATGCGAAGTATTTTGATGAATTTGGCTTTGATTATTTTACCCGTGAAATTTTTGATGCCTTTTACCCAGGCTACGGTGATAGCTGGCCTGTTTTTTATGGTGCATCAGCATCAACTTACGAAGTAGGCTCTGCGCGTGGTCATGTATTTGAGAAAAATACCGGTGAACTACTCACCTATTTTAATACTGTAAAGCGTCAGTTTGTGGCCTCAATTTCGACCGCCGAAGGGGCTGCCAACCAACGTGAAAAACTACTAGGTGACTTTTATCAATATCAAGTTGATGCAATTGATTCGGGTAAAGATAGCAAAGAGCGAGTTTATATTTTACCTAAGCAAAGTAACCGTGAAGGCGCTCATAGACTCGCCACCTTAATGGCTGAGCATGGTGTTGAAGTTAAACAAGCAACTGAAGACTTCAAAGCCTGTGGCGTTAAGTATAAAGCGGGTAGCTATTTTATTGATACCGCACAGCCACGCGGGGTATTTGTACGTACCACATTTACAGACCAAGTAGATATGGCTGAAGCATTTGTAAAAGAGCAAGAAAGACGTCGTGCTCGTAACCTAGGTGATGAAATTTACGATGTCACAGGTTGGTCACTGCCGATGATGTTTAATGTTGATAGCGATAGTTGTGGTCGCGCAGTTAGCGCAGATAGCAAAGCTGTTCAGGCCGACGACACATTGCTTGGTAAAGTGAATAATCCAGAAGCCTCAGTGGCTTATATTGTTGCTTGGGGTGATACGGCCGCAGCACGCTTTTTAACAGCAGCACTGCAAGCTGGCATTAAACTGAAAAGTGCTGATCAAGCATTTGTATTAGGTGATAAAACTAACTACCCAGCGGGTAGCTTAGTAATCGAAAAACGTCTAAACGATAAAGACTTACTGACTAAAATTAGCCAAATTGCCGAGCAAACTGGTGCAATTGTTGATGGTGTTGATTCAAGTTGGGTGATTGAAGGCCCAAGCTTTGGTAGTAACAAAACAGTGCCTATGGTTGCACCTAAAGTGGCGATTGCATGGGATGCAGCCACTCGTGAGCTAAGCGCCGGTAACACTCGTTTTGTTATCGAAAGACAGCTTGGCTACCCGGTAACCGCTATTCGCACAGCCATGCTTGCTTGGGCTGATTTAAGTGATTACCAAGTGCTTATTTTACCAGAAGGTAATTACGAGCAAGCACTCGGTAAATCGGGGGCGGCTAATTTAAAAAGCTGGGTTGAAGCGGGTGGCGTGTTAATTGCCCTCGGTAATGCTAACCGCTTTACCACTAATGCTGATTACGGTTTGTTAGATGTTAAACGCGAGCAAGCTTACCGAGAAGATAAAGCAAGTAGCAATGATGATAAAAGCAGTAAAGTGGCAGGGCAGTTATTCAATTCTCGCGATGATTTAAAAGCAGCGAGCATTGAGCCACACACATCGCCAGACTATGTAGCTGGTGTACTTGCAAATGTTGAAGTAGACCAAGAGCATTGGTTAACCGCAGGGGTTGATAAAGACCTTGTTGCGGTAGCTTACGGTAATGATATTTACACGCCAATAAAACTGAACTCAGGTAAAAACTTAGCCTGGTTTACAGGTAAAGATGATGTGCTAGCAAGTGGTTATCTATGGCAGCAAAATAAAGCACAGCTTGCGTATAAGCCATTGCTTGTTCATCAACCGCAAGGCAAAGGCATGGTGATAGGCTTTACACAGTCACCAACCTACCGAGCTTACCTTGAGGGCATGAATGTTCTGTTAACTAACACGATTTTCCGCGCTGCAGCACATGCTCAGTAATGACTAAGCACAATAAAAATGGCACCTATTAAGGTGCCTTTTTTATTAAGGGCGACATGCTTTTGCTGGTTTGTTTGCATTTAAGTTTAGATCAATCATCAAGCAGCGATCGTTTTCACCATCTGCTAGCTTTTCAAAAATCATAAGCGCTTTGCTAAGACCTATCTGTAGCGTACAAACATCAACGATTTGTGCTATTTTCCCCACATCTTTGGGTATACATTGCCCCATTGTATTTAGTTGCTGGGCCATGACTTTGTATGCTTTTAGGTGTGTTGTAGGAATGTCTTCAAATGCCAAAGTCCCTGCATTTCTGAGTAAATAAAAATCGCGTATAAACTCAAATAGAGTGACTCCTTTCAGCGCGCGCTCAGAGTGTTGTGTTAAAGGCTTATTTATTGGACTGTCGTATAATCCTAATAGCTCGTGGAAACTGAATGAGAGTAACACGCTTCTAAAACTTTCCGGCCATTCCCTTGGTATAAAACGCCAACGCGTAAGGCCAGCGAGATGCCGCAAAGTAAACTGGTGATAGTCTTCACTATCTAGGATATCCGCAAGCCATTTCTCATCTGGATTATGCTCTGCTAAGTAGCTGTATTCTTTTTCATAGGCAGGAAATAGCGTGTCAAAGCCAGCAATAGAATCAAGAAGTACGGTATCAACTTTGGCTTCATTGCCTATGATGCTGACCAATTTGTATGCCGGACGGTATGCACTTATTGAAGGAGCTTGAATGTTATAAAGGGTATTTTTTGCAGTTTTAATCAAGCTGGTGTCATTCATATGCATATGGCCGCCTATATGCAAACGTAGTCCAGTTTCCGCTAAGGTCGCTTGTGTATTGCTGGTTGGCTCTCTAGTGAGCTGAAAAGCATCGCTGCCATACAGCTCTTTAATCGATGCACTTTGTTGATCGTAAAACTCACCCATCGGAAAATGGCTAAATGCAATAAGCGTTTTATTTTGCTTTTTTGCTGCACTCACAATTTGCTTTATCCAAGTTATTAAATATGGTTTTTCAGTAAGTACTTTATTGTATCCAGCATTTCCAGAGCCTTTGAATGTTAGTTGGTTGTTTTTAAACTCAGGTAAATACACATTGGCATCTATGGCTAAAAGCCACAATCCAGCAACGGGTTCCACTAGATAACTGGTGTCGGGGAGCATTGCACAGTGTTGTTTATCCTCGCTACACTGTTTATATTGGCGTTCTGACAAGGCTGCATGATCACTGGTAAAAGGTGTTTGCCAAAGCAAATCTTGGCTACTAGGCATTAAACCAAAATCAGCCATAGCAGAGACAATCTCTTGATAGCCACCATGAGCAATGCCATCATCGCAAAACAAAGTGTCGGTCTGTGACGCTTTACAGTTTCTATGATCTGGGCTAAAGATAGCAACTTCGCGTCCTTCATCGTTCAAAAAGTCAGACTTACCTGCCGCGGTTTTTATAGGTTTAACAGGATCATGGTTTCCTGGAATAACAAAAAAACGCATGTCGTAGCGTTTTGTGTAATCATTTAATAATGCTTTTAGCCCCTTTAGGTGAGCGGGCTGTCCATCGTCAGTAAAGTCTCCGGGTAAAGCGACTAATTTCACACCGCGTTCGGCAATATCATCTAAAGCCGCTATCAGAGCAAAGTAGTTTTCATTAAAAAGTCGCGTTGAGTGAAGCTGTGCTTTCATACTGCGAATTGCAACGGGTTTGGTTTGGCTATCTAGTTTTACCCCTTTAAAGCCGCTTTGGCTAAAGTCAGCATAGATATCGTGAAAATGAACATCGGGAATAAATGCAATTTGTGTGTTTAGCTCTTTGCCATAGGTTTGAAGCGCCACAAAAAGCAGTGAAAATAGCGTTAATAATCGCATTTAAGTTGCCTTGCTGAAAAAAAATTGGGGCGCAAAGGCCCCAATAATGTATTTAGAAATTGCCGCGTAAGCCTAATGAGAAGCGACGACCTGAGAACTCATACATAGTTGGGAAAGCCGGAGCAATAGTGTAGCCCGTTGTTTCTTCATCTGTGATATTGATCCCCTCAAGAGTGACTTTAAACATGTCGTTTATTTGATAGCCTAACGAGATATCTGTTTGACCGTAGGCATCGCGGTAAACAGGGTACATATCGCGTTCAATATACTCTACATACTTGTCTTTATAGTTGTATGAGATACGCGCATCAAAGCTGTCATTTTCGTAGTAGAAAGTAATATTGTAGGTTTCGTCAGCTAAGCCTTCTGGTGGTGTTGGAATCGCTAAATCAGAGGCACCTGTAAGTGAGTTATCAAGCGTCGTATAGTTAGCGTTAATACCGAACCCCTGTAACATTGGGTGAAAACGTGCAAATGGAATTTGTGCAATGAACTCGATACCACTTACATCGTACGAACCATCTGCATTTACTTTTTGATAAACATCAAAGTCGTAAACGCCATCCACAGTACCATTGTCATTATATTTAGTTACATCAGTAACAACACCTGTTAGAGATTCACGCACTACGCCTTCAATTTCTTTTTCGAAGTATGAAACAGCAAGTAAACCACCTTCTTCTAAATACCACTCTAGGCCTGTTTCCCATTGATCTGCATAAGTTGGTTTTAAATCAGGGTTACCATCGCGGTATTTAAATTCACTTAAACTCACAGTACGTTTATAAGCAATATCCGTTAATGCAGGGCGGATAAAGGTTTCTGATGCTGCCGCGCGGAATAGTAAGTTGTCAGTAAGCTCTAAGCTAAAGTTAATGCTAGGTAGAGTTTCTTTATAGTTACCTTCTTTTGAGATAGGTGCTGGCGTATAATTTGTGCTGCCATCATTAGCTTGCACTTGGTGATATCCTGAAGAATCTACATTGGTATCAATGTAACGAACACCGGTATTTAAAGTGGCAGGTAAGGTGCCAATTTCAAATGCAAAATCAGCCATCGCATAAATGGCGGTGGTTTTTTCTGACACTTCGTAGAATTGATCCGGTGCGTAGTCAACGCCGAAACCATCGTAACGTAATTCATTACGCGCATAGCTATTTGAAATTTGACTCCAGTCTTGTTTAGACGATACGTCAGATAAATACTCACCACCTGACACTAAATCTGAAATAGTATGTATTTCGCTATCAGCTAAGGTACGTGTGCCTACCCACGATGAATCACCTGCGCTAGGGCCTGTAATTCGGTTGCTACCATAATTACGTTGTTTTGATTTATCAGTATAACGCGCACCAAACTGAACTTTTGATAATGCAGGGAAGAAATCTAGTTGAAAATGGCGGCTAAAATCGAGTTGAGCTGCATATTTGTCATCAGAGATATCTTCAAGATTTACTTCATAGTAATCAAATGTATAAGCTTCAGGAGAATTATACATATCGAATGTGTCGGGGTTATCGCTGGCAATGGTTTCACCGCCTGTTGATGTGTAACGAGTGCGAGTTGGGCCATAAGCAGTGTGCTTTAAATTAGTTGTCTCAGCTAATTTATCTGCACCACTGTAGCCAACGACACCGTAAACTTCCCAGTCACCTATCATCCAATCAAGGGTTAAGCTAAATTGCTGGTAGTCTGTATCGCTACTATTTTCTTTGCTTAAAAACTCATGCTGCGTTGCGGCATAGTTAACATCAGTTAAAACGGTAATACCATAATCTGCAAGGGTGGTGTTATCGTAACTGTTTATTTTTTCTAATGCACTGATACTTGAAGCTGAATAGGCTGCGGCATCATACTGGTCTTCATGATTATCAAAGTTACCCAGTAGCGCATCAAAAGTGAGGCTAAATTCACTGCTCGGTTTGTATTGTAGTGATAAAGTTGCGCCCCATTTTTCTTGTTCAGTTAAGTAAGCTCTGTCGCCGACTTTATTTATAAATACAACGCGGCTGGTTTCATCTTTGTCGAAGCGATCATTGATAGTGATCCCCGTATCGCGCTCTAAAACGTCAACAGTTTGGTCTGATTGCCATTGTGATGAACCTGATTTTTCTGTCCAACGTGACAGAGGACGAAAATCAATACCAGAGTTACTATCTGTTCTATTTGTACGCTCTGAATAAGCGAATGAAGCAAGCGCGCCCCAATCACCAAAGGTATTACTCGCTAAAAACGCAAACTTAGGATCGCTTTGCTCAGAGATATCGTTATATGCGCCTTCAACCGATGCCACTATTTGACGACCATCATAGTCAAATGGGCGAGCAGTCGTAATTGCAACAGAGCCTGCAATGCCGCCTTCTTCATCTGCGGCTGTTGGCGATTTTTTAACGGTGACACTTTGAATAATTTCTGACGCAAACATATCAAATTCAACATCACGGCCACCACTGCCTGAGGCTGTCGCAAGGTTGTTAATAGAAACAAAGGTAAATTCAGACGGTAAGCTACGTACATTTACTTTTTGACCTAGGCCTTTATTACGCTCAATCGTAACACCCGGCATACGCTGTAAAGCTTCTGCTAAGTTTTGTTCTGGGAAATCTGCGATATCAGACGCGACAATTGAATCTGAGAAGCCAATATTAGTGCGTTTTAAATCAATCGCTTTTTCTAAGCTTTTTATGTAGCTGCCAGTGACAACAATTTCTTCCATTGGCTCTGGGTTTTCTTCTGCGTAGGTGGGAGCAATTAATAATGAGCCAACAGCAAGCGCTAAAGGTGATAATGAAAATGCACGGTAAGTCATGAGGGTTAATTCCTGTTAAATGCAATATTTGGTTTAAATTCGCCTCTAAAGACGCTGCATTAACAAAGAAGGGGACCTATTTTTTAATGAAGCTTTCATGACACTTTTAAGTCGATAGTTACTTAAAACTGTAACGAAATGATCATCAAACAGCTGTCCCCTTTAGGCTAGCATTTACGTCATACTCAGATAAATAAGCTAGCCTTTAACTTAAATATGTCTTTACCTTCAATGACTAACGGCTTTGATAATAAGATCACAGAGCAAAGCAGAACACTTTTACAATGCTTCATAGCAAATCAAGACGCTTTAAAAGGCTTTTTTTGCAAAGCAGTGGCAGAGCGTGCTGATGCGGATGATTTATTTCAGAAGCTACTTCTCAAGGCACTTAGATCAGAACACCTAGACGCGATAGATAATCCGCTCGCATATGGTTATCGGATGGCTCAGCACTTGATAATAGATCACCACCGTGAGCAGAAAAAAACACCAGAAAGTTTAGAGCATGAGCCTCATTGTGAGGCGTTATCGCTTGAGTCCGCACTTGAATATGAGCAACGTATTGAACTTTATCAGCGCGTTTTGTCGCAAATGCCGGCATTGCGCAGAGATGTGTTTATTCGCCGCCGTATTAAAGGCCAAACACGAGCTGAGATTGCAAGTAGTTTGGGGATCTCAGAAGAAGCAGTTAAAAAACATATTTCACGGGCAATGGATATGCTGAAAAATGCCATGACTGAGTATTTTTTAGTACATGAATGTCCCCGTCATGACAGTTAATCCGTCATATTAGTATTACCAGCAATTGAGACAACGATGAATTTTTCACACCAACATGATTATGAATCTGATAATGCGCTAGAAAAGGCTATTTGGGACGACCCTGCATTATTAGCCGCGCTTGAGCTGGTGGATGCACAACAGAATGAACAACTTGAACAAGCTAAAAAACGCCGTCGTTTAGCGCAGTATTCTTGGGGGGGCGGTGCTGTAGCAGCATGCTTTGCTATTTTCATGTGGACTTTAATGCCAGTGAATGAACAGCCGCCCATATCGTCCTCTGATCTTGTAGCTGTTCAACAATTTACTAGTGGTAAAGCACAACAAGTGAATTTGTCTGATGGTACACAGGTCGCAATGAACGTGAATACGCAACTTGAGTTCAGTGAGAATAGTCATGCTCGAAAAGCAACCTTAGCAAATGGCGAAGCATATTTTTCTGTACATCGTGATGAATCGCGCCCTTTCACAATTGATACGGGCAATGCCACGATCGAAGTTCTTGGTACGGCTTTTAATGTGGACAAAACATTGCGAGAAACATTAGTTGATGTTTTTCATGGTAAAGTTTCAGTAACCAGTTTAGATGGAACGCAGCACGTTGAATTAGTGAAAGGGCAGCGTGCCCGAGTAAGTGATTCTACAATACAGGTCTTGCAATTTAATGCCTCACAACCTGATTGGCAGCAAGGATGGTTGGACTTAGATAACGTGTCTATCAATGATGCATTATTTCAGTTAAATCGTTATAGCGAAAAACCTGTGGTATTAAGTAATGTACCAAGTGATATACATGTAAGTGGTCGCTTTGCTGTTGACGACATTCTTGGTGCTGCAAAGCTCATCGCTCAGCTAAATGAACTTGATGTAAACCAATACCCCGATAGCATTGAGCTAAGTAAAAAGGATGAAAACTGATATGATGTTGTCATAAACCTTTCATTGAAAATAGGCACAATATTTTCCTCTAGCAATGAGGATGTAAGTTAATGTGGCGTATTTTCTGCTGTGTTTTGATGCTGTTTGGTTTGTATGCCAAGCAGCTGTTTGCTGCACAAAGCACTCTAAAAACAGCGCTTAATGATCTGGCTGATCAGTACCAAGTTGCAATTATTTATCCAGACAACCTAGTAAGCTCAGTTATCTTACACTCAGCCACGTTACCTAGAACAGTTAGTCTAGAGGCAAGCCTTGATGCCCTGTTGCTAAAACATGGCTTTATTTGGCAACAAACATCATCGGGCATTATTATTTCCAAACCAAGCCAGACACAACATCACTCACTGTCACAGCCCTATATAGAGGAAGTGACAGTGAAAGGTGATAAAAACAATCAGGCTTCTTCTGTGGTTTATGCCCGCGATTACCAACAAAGTGCCGATTACGCGCAGCAGCAAAAACAAAACTACATTGGCGAGGCTGACTTTGCTAGCGGCACAATGCTTTCTCTTCTACCTGCTGAAAATTTGGCTGAAGCACTACAAGCAATTCCTGGGGTAAGTATTTCAAGAGACCGCGGAGAAGCACTTAATATTAATGCGATGGGACTAGGCCCTGAGTATCAATTAACCTTGTTAAATGGGCACAGATTAGCAAATACTGAAAACGTTCGTAACTCGAATCAATATGGTCAGCAGTATCGTTTTGATACATTCAGCGCCGAGCTTTTTTCCAATATTGCCGTATATAAACTCGCTGATGCAAGGTTACCTAGCGGAGCAGCTGGAGCGACAGTCAACTTGATCAGTGATGATCCGCTTTCATTTGATGATGATCACCTAAAAGTAACCTTAACCAGTGCAGCCCTTGCAGGTGAGCGTAACTTTCAACCAAGCTTTGGTTTAGTTGCCAATACTATTTCAGCTGACAATAAGTTAGCTGCTGTCGTTAAGTTTAATTACGAAAACCGCTTACAAAGGCAATTTCAATTTGAAACGTGGCATTGGGGAAATAATGGTGGAGCACCTGCAGCTTATCAGTGGCAAGGGCTTGAAAATAATAGCTTAGTTCCCACCGATACGTTAGCACTTACTATCGAACATGAAGATAGAACTCGTGCAAGCTATTACACAAATATTGCTTGGCAGCCTAATCAGCGATTTGAATTAAATACACTTTGGCTTCGTTCAGACACCGATTTTACCTACGATGAGCACCGGCTCTCAATTAATCCATCAAGTGATGATGCAACAGCCATATTAGGTGAGCATCAAAACAGTATTCAAACGGTGCAATTTAATGCGGCAAAAAGTAAATCTTCACGCGAAGAATCAGGCCTTTACTACCATACGCAAACCTTACAAATATTACCTACATGGTATGCAAAAGATGGCAGCCACTGGCAAATAAGTCCATTTTACAGCCACAGTGAATCGTTGAGTGAAACGCAAACCCCAATCACCCGAACTCATGTTGACTTAAAAGCTGTACCTGCAGAGATTTCTATTTCAGGAAAACAGCTTGCCTACTACGAATTGGACAGTAATTTAGCGCTTGTTGATAGTTACTCACAGTTATCACAATTAAGCCGCCGCCAGATTGAAGTAAACGATGAAGTAACAGAATGGGGGGTAGATGGCACTTGGCAAATATCATCTATTTGGGGGTTGTCGAGTTTACAGTTTGGCGCAGTAAAGTCTATGCACTCTCATCAGTATCTTCGTCAAGATGTAAGTTTGTCTCAAACACAGTTAACTGATTTACCAGCGCTTGATGGCCGTTGGTTAGAGCCATTAAATACGGCATTTGAAGCCGATTTTCTGTCACACCCTACACAAGCTTGGCTGATCCCAAAACGTGACCTTTTACAGTTGTATGATATTGACTTACCATTTACCGATGGGCAAGCCAATGATTACTTAAATAGTTATGAAACCGAATTTACTGCTTATGAAAGCTATATGCACAGCGTATGGCAAATACCAGAACTTAAAAGATTAACGACTGCTTTTGGGCTCAGACACAGCTATGTAAAAAGTAAAACATTAGGGCATGAGCTTAATGAGAATGGCCAATTAGCAAAGCTTTCTGAGCAGGTAAACATTTCTACTTGGTTACCTTCTTTGAATTTCAAATGGCAGTTGTCTGAGCAATGGCTTGCTCGCTTAGGTTATAGCCGTGCAGTGAATCGGCCTAACTATTCTGATTTAAACCCTAAACTACATGTTAATTCTGGTGGTTTACCCTATGCCGAATTAGGAAATCCTGCTTTAGAGCCTGTAGTAGCCAACACCACAAGCCTATCTTTCAATTGGTCAGGGGAAGAGAGTAGTTTGCAATTGATGGCCTTTAATCATCAGCTCGATAACTTTATTGTTGAACAAATCAAAAACGTAACCTATCAACAGCAGCAATACCCAGCTTTACAGGCCAATAATGATGGGCAAGCAGCAATTAGTGGGCTGCAGTTTAGTACTGACTTGAAACTACCTGTATTATCAAATTCTCTACTGCAAAGTCGAATGATATCGAGTGTTAGTCAGTTATTGGACGCCAAATTAACGGCGGAGCAAATCGACAACACAGATATTGAAGGGGTGTCTGAATTAACTGCAAATCTGCGTTTACTGTTTAATGCAAAGAAATGGCAAAGTGCAGTTAACCTTAATTACCGGAGTGATTTTTTAGAGCAACGAGACTTATCGAATAATGCAGATGTTTATGTCGATGATTTTACAAGTGTAGACCTAAGTTACAGTTGGCTTTTCTCTGATTTAGTTGCATTGCGGTTTGATATTTTTAATGCCACAGATAAAAGCCTAGTTAGAGAGGTGCAAACAAACGACGCCTCATCACTTATGAAAGTCGAGCAATTTGGTCGCCGTTTTGTGCTGAGTCTTTCATTAACCCTATAAGTGATCATCAAAGCATCATCATATGGATGCATAACTTGTGTATTAATAAAAAAGCCCGCAGGGCAAAGGGCGGGCTTTTTAGTGTTCCAAGGAGAGAAAGTGTTAAGACACAATCCCTAGTGGCTTACCTGTTTGCCAAGCGCCACGGGTAAAATCTGGAATCGTTTTGCTGTTACTTCTATCAGCAACCGATGCCATACTTTGCGGGAAGATTGATGACCATGCTGCGGCATCGTATACATCTTGATCGAGTGGCTCATTATTGCGTAAGCAGTAGATCATGCGCCAAAGCATAATGAAGTCCATACCGCCGTGGCCACCGTTCTTGACCGCTTCTTCACCCATGCGTTTCCATAGTGGGTGATCAAACTCAGCACGCCACTTTTCCATATCTTGATCCCAGCTATGAAAGTTTTGCATATGTGGCTTACGACCCTGTGAACCTGCTTTCTCCCAGGCAGCGAGCTCTGCTTCATATTGCTGTTGGTAAATTTTCGCGATAGCTGGTGGCACATCTTCAAGAGCAATGCGATTAGGGAAACCAGCAAATGTACCATTAGTACCTTGAATTAGGTTATGGCGGCTGTACGGGCGAGGGCTTGTGGTGTCGTGCTGAACCATAATGCTACGACCTTTCACTGTTTTAATAATGCTGGTGTTCATGTCGCCAGCAGTAAATTTCAGTGAGCGGCGTTCGTGGCCCGCAGGAAATTCACGCTCTGCGTAAGCTGCGCGGCCAAGTGCAGGTGAGCTAACTGATGTAACAAAATCAAAGCGGTCACCACGGTTGATGTTCATATACTGAGAAACAGGGCCTAAACCATGGGTTGGGTATAAGTTACCGTCTACTTTTGTATGCCAGTAAGTGCGCCAAGAACCTGTGCTGCGGTCAATTTCTTTCATTTGCCAACGCAGGTCATGAATATAAGCGGCTTCACCATGTAGTAACTCGCCAAATATCCCCTTACGAACCATGTTTAATACCATTAACTCGTCACGGCCGTAGTTAACGTTTTCCATCATCATGCAGTTCTTTTGCGTGCGCTCAGCAGTGTTTACTAGTTGCCAACACTCTTCCATCGTGGTTGCTGCAGGTACTTCAACAAAGGCATGCTTACCACTTTCCATGGTCTGAACACTCATCGGTGTGTGCCATTTCCAAGGCGTTGAAATGATCACAATGTCGATGTCATCGCGAGCAAGCATGTCTAAATAGGCTTTATCAGAACCCGTATAAGCAGTTGGTTTAGGTAAGCCTTTTTCAACAACATAATTAACAGACTTATCTAGCATCAGCTGATCTGTGTCGCAAATAGCTTTAATTTCAACACCTTCAATATGGCAAAGGTGTTTTACATGGCCGCTACCACGTTGACCAACTCCAATAAAACCAACACGTACCACATCCATTGCTGGCACAGCTAAGCCCATTACGCTTTTACCTTGTGCTGCAAGAGGTGTGCTTTGATTATCACCTTGTTGGCTTTTCGCACAACCAGTCACGACTGTCGCGGCGGTAATGGCTGCGGCAGATTTTAAAAAACTACGTCTATCTATTGTCATAACGATACCTAAATCACTGAGATTATTTTAATAGTGGGTTTCAGTTGTTTCTGTTATATCGCAACTCAAAGTCAATTACAATTAAATGCTTTCAAATTCTTTCGTAACTTTGGTTTTTATTATTTTAACCCTTATAGAATACCGTGTTTAGTGTGTTTTTAACTTGTTTTGCGCCTTTCGTTACCTTTCGTTTTGTTGCGCAGCGTTTCGCGCTGTGCTACTGTAATTTCAAATCACGTATCTAACCATTAGCGTAAGCTGCTTGGAGAAAACCATGAATGCATTAAAAACGATTATAAATAACAATCGAGTAGGGCAAGCGCAGGGTATTTATTCTGTGTGTTGTGCACACCCGCTCGTTATCGAAGCAGCAATGTTGCAAGCTCTAAATGATGACACCGAAATTTTAATAGAAGCTACAGCGAATCAAGTTAATCAGTTTGGTGGTTACACAGGAATGAAGCCCCATGACTTCGTTGAGTTTGTTCATGCAATAGCGGAAAAAGTAGGGTTAGATACCCAGCGCATTATTTTGGGGGGTGATCATTTAGGTCCAGTGTGTTGGGTAAATGAGCCTGCAGAGGTTGCAATGGTAAAAGCTGTTGACCTAGTAAAAGCCTATGCAAGCGCGGGTTTTAAGAAAATTCATTTAGATGCCAGTATGCCATGCGCTGACGATGGAGAACGTTTAGCTGATGCCGAAATTGCCAAGCGTGCAGCGTTGATGTGCCAAGCCGCTGAGTCGGTAGCAAAAGGTAACGATATTCTTTATGTGGTGGGTACTGAGGTTCCTCCTCCGGGTGGCGCTACAGAAGAACATGAAATTATTGAGGTATCTCATGTTGAGGGGGTACAGCAAACAATCGAATTACACCAGGCTGCATTTGCTAACTTAAACATAAGCGATGTGTGGTCGCGTGTTATTGCTGTTGTTGTGCAGCCGGGAGTTGAATTTGATAACCATCAAGTTTTTGATTACCAACGTAATGAAGCGCAAAAACTGAAAGAGTTTATCACCACTGTCGATAATCTTGTTTATGAAGCTCACTCTACCGACTATCAGCCAGATCATTGCTATCACGAGTTGGTGCAAGATCACTTTGCCATATTGAAAGTGGGTCCACAGCTTACCTATGCGCTACGCGAAGGGTTGTTTGCGTTATCTTATATTGAAGATCAATTAGTCGAAGCTGGTCAGCGTTCTAATTTACGTGATGTGTGTGAACGTATCATGCTAGAAAAGCCACATTACTGGAATAAGTTTTACCCAACACAAGGTGCTGAAGCTAAGCTGTTTAGAGCTTATAGTTATAGCGACCGTATTCGTTATTACTGGCCTGAAGACGAAATAAAACAAACAGTAGAAAAACTGTTTGAAAACTTAGAAGGGCAAATTATTCCTCAGACCTTGCTTAGTCAGTTTATGCCAGCGCAATATAAGGCATTGATCAATGGCCAAATTAACTCATCACCACGTGAGTTAGTACTCAATAAAATAATGGAAGTAACGAATACCTATTCGCGTGCTTGTAATCAATAAGTGGTGTTGAGAGAGAATTAATTATGACGCAGTTTTTATCATTAAACGAAACAGAGCTTAAGCAGCAAAACGCATATTGGACAGCAAGAGAAATCTCTCAGCAGCCAGAGTCATGGTGCAATACAGCGGCTATTATTGAAACGCATCGAGCAGAAATAAGTGCATTTTTAGCGCCAATTTTGGCATTAAAAGGACTGCAAATCGTATTAACGGGGGCTGGCACATCGGCCTATGTTGGCGAAGCATTAGCACCTCACTTAACAGCCAAAACAGATTTAAATGTGCGTGCAGTTAGCACCACCGACATTGTGTCTAACCCACATGGTTTTTTACAAAAGAGCACGCCCACTTTACTTGTTTCTTATGCGCGTTCAGGTAATAGCCCTGAAAGTGTCGCGGCGGTTGATATCTCAGAGCAAGTTGTTGAAAAGTGCTTCCACTTAGTTATTACCTGTAATGAAAATGGAGAGTTAGCGAAAAGGGCGGCAGCTAAAAGAAACAGCTTTAGTGTACTTATGCCAAAAGAAACTCTTGATGAAAGCTTTGCTATGACCAGCAGTTTCACCTCAATGCTGCTTTCAACCTTATGTATTTTTACCCCTGATGTTAACCAGCTCGCACAAGTGGCCACGCAGACAGAGCAGCTGCTCGACACGCAACTTGAAGAGATCAAGGGTTTTGCGCAAACTGACATTGAACGTTTGGTGTTTTTAGGAGCAGGTTCATTGCTCGGCTATGCTAAAGAAGCGGCCTTAAAGTGCTTAGAGCTGACCAATGGTGATTTAATAAGTTACTTTGAAACCCCACTTGGTTTTCGTCATGGTCCTAAAACCATTATTAATGATAAAACCGCAGTGATGTTAATGGCCTCAAGTGATTTTTATAGTAGTTTGTATGATACTGATTTATTTAATGAACTACTAAATGACCAACAGTGTTTAGCGGTTAAAAAGCTGGCGTTAAATACTGAACTGGTCGAGCTAGATGATGTTTGGCAAGGTCTGTATTATATTGTCTATTGTCAGATTTTTGCATTTTATAAATCAATGTCACTCGGTTTAACACCTGATAACCCTTGTCCTACGGGCGAAGTTAACCGTGTTGTAAAAGGGGTAACTATTTACCCATTAACTTCTCGCTAAGTAGTGTTGGGTAAAGTATGGCTGTTTACGGACTCGATATTGGTGGTACAAAAATAGAGACCGCCATTTTTAATGATAATTTAGAGCAACAGCAAAGTTGGCGTATTACTACGCCAACGGATGACTATCAGCAATTTTTGCACGCAATTTATCAGCAGGTAATTAAAGCCGATGAGCTATCGGGTTGCCAAGGTGCGGTGGGCATCGGTATGCCAGGTATCGTTAATGATGAAGGTAAAGTACTGTCGGCTAATGTGCCGTGTGCCACAGACAAAGTGATTGCCAACGATCTTCAAGCATTATTAAAACGCCCTGTTGCGATATTAAATGACACCCGGTGTTTTGCCTTATCAGAAGCTAATGGCGGAGCTGGTGAAGGTTATAGCCGAGTATTCGGTGCCATTGTTGGCACTGGTGCGGCGGGTGGTATGTGCATTGATGGAACCTTGTTTAACCAAGGTTTGGGCATGTCAGGGGAGTACGGCCATTTACCGCTGTCTGCGTATTTACAACAAAAATACCAGCTGCCAGTTTTAAAGTGCGGCTGTGGTTTAAATGGCTGTGTCGAAAGTTATATTGCAGGGCCCGGTGTACAAACCTTGTACCAGCATATTACGCAATCTCCTAAATCTGCGATTGAATGGGCAAACGATATCAAACGTGGTGATGAGCAAGCCTTAAAGGTGCTAGCTTGTTACTTAGATATTCTTGGCGAAACCTTTGCTGCTATCAGTAAAAGTTTGCACCCAGAAGTTATCGTGCTTGGGGGCGGGTTGTCGCTCATTGATGCAATAGTAGAAAAACTCCCTGACGCGATTCAAACTCATTTATTTTCAGGTTTTGCCGTGCCAGAAGTGAAGCGCGCAAAATTTGGTGATTCTAGCGGCGTAAGAGGCGCTGCAATAATAGGAAGTGTTCATGCTAATTCCAACGCATCTTAATCGCTATTACTTAAAAGCCGCAAAAGTGGTGACTGCTGATGCGGTTTTACTCGATCATGTGGTCTTGGTCGAGCAAGGTAAAATTACTGCCATTACTACGCAAATGGCGCCCGAGATCGAAGTAATAGATTTAGGTGAGCACAGTTTATTTCCAGGCTTTATTGATTTACATATTCATGGCCGTGAAGGCTGCGATATTATGGACGGCACCCCAGAATCACTAGAGATTATTTCTCGTTCTTTAGCAAAGCATGGCGTAACGGGGTTTGTTGGCACAACGGTGACTGCAGACTGGGACGTCTCAATTCAAGCTTATAAAAATATGGCGAGTGCCTATCAAAAAGGCTTGGCTGGAGCGCAGTTGCTAGGGGCTTATAACGAAGGTTTATTCTTTGCCGAAGCGCATAAAGGCGCGCATAACGAGTCATTTTTTTTAGAGCTTACTAAACAGCGATTTGATGAAATTTATGCCGCATGTGAAGGTTGCTTAAGCTCATTTGCGTTAGCGCCAGAACTACTTAAATCCCCCGACATGATCCGCTATATCACCGATAAGGGTGTGCGTGTGATGCTGGGTCATACAGATGCTAATTTTGAGCAAACAACACAAGCTCTTGCTCATGGAGCCTGCGGTGGTGTGCATATTTTTAATGGTATGCGCGGTATTCATCATCGTGATCCCGGCTGTACTGGCGCATTACTGATGGACAACGATGCCATGGTTGAGCTTATTCCTGATGGTATTCATTTGCATCCGAGCATCATGAACATGGTTTACCGTTTAAAAGGGGCAGATAAAATTGCTCTGATCACAGACTGTGTGAGCGCCGGAGGCTTACAAGATGGTCGCTACCGTTTAGGTGAGCTTCCTATTGTGGTTGAGCAAGGTGTTGCAAGAACTGAGAGCGGCTCTTTAGCAGGCAGTACATTAACCATGGAAGTTGGCGTTGAGCGCTTTTATAACCTAACCGACGCAAGCCTAGTCGAAGCAACTAACATGGCCAGTTTAGTACCCGCTGAGTTTTTAAATAAAGCGGAGCAAATAGGCAGTATTGCGGTAGGTAAACAGGCTAATTTTGCCCTGCTCGATAAAGACTTTTCTGTTCAAGCAACAATCTGTGCGGGTAAGCAAATCTTTTAAAAGTTAAGTGAGAATGCAGGCAAAAGTATTCGATGCCATTGTTATTGGCAGTGGCATTACTGGCGGCTGGGCTGCTAAAGAACTGACCGAAAATGGGCTCAATGTACTGCTGCTGGAACGTGGCAGGCAGGTTGTGCATGGTACTGACTATATCACTGCCTTTAAAGAAGATTGGCAACTGCCATTTCGCGACAGGCCCAGCTTGCTAGAAAAGCGCAACCAAGCTAAACAAGCACGCACTGGCTATGCCACCAAGCAATCAATAAAACACTGGTTTGTGAATGATTTGCAGCACCCTTATCAAGAATCACAGCGTTTTGATTGGATCAGAGGGTATCATCTTGGTGGGCGCTCATTAACTTGGGGGCGGCAATGCTTGCGCCTCAGTGATATAGATTTTGCAGCCAACAAACAAGATGGTCACGGCGTTGATTGGCCTGTGCGCTATCAAGATATTGCGCCTTGGTACGATAAAGTTGAAGCCTACATCGGGGTTATTGGCGAAGCGCTGAACTTACCTCAGCTACCAGATGGACCTTACTTACCTCCTTTTGCGCTTAATGCCGTAGAGCAGCAGCTTAAACAAAGTTTATTAACTCACTACACTAATCGGCACCTCACCATCGGGCGAGTTGCGCATTTAACTGAGGCAAAGCCTGAGCAAGGTCGTGCTCCATGCAGCAAGCGCAACCGCTGTATGCGAGGTTGTCCAACCGGTAGTTATTTTAGTAGTTTAGCCTCGACCTTACCTGCAGCGATGCGTACTGGACGACTCACTATTCAGACTCACTCCATTGCTAAAGAGATTATTTACAATCCAGATAGCGGGCAAGCCACAGGTGTGAAAGTAATTGATGCTGAATCTAAAAAAGAGCGTATCGAGCGAGCGAACATCATTTTTTGCTGTGCATCAACGGTAGCCACAACAGCCTTGTTATTAAATTCAACCTCTGCACGTTTTCCTAATGGCTTAGGGAACGATAGTGGAGAGCTTGGTCATAACCTCATGGATCACCATTTTAGGGTTGGCGCAACGGGTGAACCAAAAGGTTTTGCTGATGACTTTAATGATGGCGACAGACCCGTTGGCTTTCATATTCCGCGCTTTCGAAACCTTGATGATAACGAGCAGCATAGCTTTATTCGCGGCTATGGCTATCAAGGATACGCAACACGAAAAGATTGGCGACGGGGCTTTAAAGAACTTAGCTTTGGTAAGGCTTTTCGAGAAGAGCTTGCCAAACCTGGGCCTTGGCAAGTTGCATTAATAGGCTTTGGTGAATGCCTGCCTTATCATCGTAATAAAATGAGCTTAGATCCGGTATTAAAAGATCAATGGGGATTACCTTTAGTTAATTTTGATTGCCAATTTGCTGAAAACGAGCAGCGCATGCGCGAGGATATGAAAGCGCAAGCCGTCGAGATGCTCAGCAAAGCTGGTTATCAAAATGTGCAAGCGTACGATAAAGGCTCAGCGCCGGGGCAAGCCATCCACGAAATGGGAACTGCGCGCATGGGACATGATGCTACAACCTCAGTGCTTAATCGTTACAACCAAATTCATAGTGTGCGTAACGTCTATGTCACTGACGGCTCGTTTATGTGCTCGTCGGGTTATCAGAACCCTTCGTTAACCTATATGGCATTTACTGCAAGAGCCGCCGATCATGCTGTACGGCATTATCAAAACGGGGTGTTCAATGGCTGATTTACAAAGGCGAAATGCGATTAAATGTTTAGCTGCATTATTCGGTGCGGCTATTAAGCCAGTGGCTGCGACTCAGCTATTTGATAAAGTGAATGACAATCATTTTGAGGTGCTTAAAACGGTGGCGCATCGAGATGTGGTTTCGCATATGCAGGCGGTTATTTTAGAGCTAGAGCCAAATGAGCAACTGTATTTTAATTTAGTCGCTTTCACAGATTTAATGCTAGCAAATACACTAACTACGACTGAGCGTACGGCATGCTTAAAAGGCGCAGAGCTGATTGCAGAAGGTGCTCTTTCATCGTCGCAATTAGCTGATAAACTCACAGGTTTATTTACTATCTCTTTGCAGCAGCAACAGCGCATAATAGCGCAGCAAGCCTTACCTCTTTCAGAAGTGAGCCCTGATAAGCGTGACGAGTACTTAATATATAAGTGTATTTTTACCGTGCGTGAATTTTTGCTACTGGGCTATTTCACATCAGAAAAATTGCAGGCTAGTTAAATAGTAAAACAACTAAGCCTGCCCATGTCTTTACTTACGCCAACTTGTTAGTTTGTGACCAATCAGTGCGTAATAAAGAATAAACACATAGCAAGGGATCAACAGATAGTAAGCTTGTTGTGCATTGCCCGTATATTCTGCAAATACACCGTATACCAAAGGCAATAGCGCGCCACCTGAAATCCCCATAATCAGTAATGCCGCGCCGGTTTGGGTTTTATCGCCAAGATTTGCAAGGGCCATAGGCCAAATGGTCGGCCATACCAGCGCATTCGATAAGCCAAGTAATGCAACAAATAACACGGTATCTGGAAAACCGTTATCAGCAAGCCAAAAGAGCACTACGTTTGCAATCGCAGTTTGTTGCGGATTAATTAAAATGATACCAAGTGAAAACACACAACCACTTAACGCGGAAAATATCAGCGCCTGTTGCTGACTAAAAAAGCGAGGAATTAACACGATACCTAAAACATAACCCAGCACCATAAAGCCCATGGTGTAAGAGGTGAGTTCTGCGAACTGCAATACCCCTTGTTCTTTGCCGTAAAGGCCAATAGTGTCGCCGGCAATGACTTCTGCACCTATGTAAAAGAATAGGGCTATCACGCCTAAAACTAAGTGTGGAAATTGCAGGACTGATTTACTCTCGCTGTTGTTGCTGGTTTTTGGTTGTTCAATATCAGGTAGCGGGGCCAGCATGATTAACGCCGCTAATATTGCTAATGCGATTGCCATTACAAGGTAAGGAGTAATTAAACGATTAGCCAGTTCTTGTAACTGTAATTGCTTTTGAATGCTGTTTAATTGAGCCAGAGCTTCTGGGCTAAAGTTGGCAATGTCGCTAAATACAATCGCTGAGAAGAGCAATGGAGCCACCACACCAGCACTCTTATTGAGAATACCCATAATGCTAATGCGCACGGCTGCTGTGTCTTTAGAGCCAATAAGCACGATGTAAGGATTCGCAGCGGTTTGTAATAAGGTAAGGCCGCTACCTAAAGTAAATAAGGCAACCAAAAACAACCAGTAAGCCTGAATTTGTGCCGCAGGAATAAATAACAGTGCACCAAATGCCATGGTACCTAAACCAAACGACATACCATGCTTATAGCTGAATATTTGCAAAATCTTAGCGCTTGGCAGTGCCATTACGGTATAGGCGATATAAAACACCAGTGTCACCATGTAAGCTTCAATATGGTTGAGATCGCAGACCATTTGTAAAAATGGGATCAAGGAGCCGTTAAGCCAAGTTATAAAACCAAATAAGAAAAACAACCCACCTATGATCATCATAGGCAGTAATTGCGTGCGATTGGTGTGTTCTGTTTGCTCTAACAGTGAGCTTTGTGTTGTCATTTTTGTCACCAAAGAAGATTGTTGTGAAATAATCATAAAACAAAATTCGTAAGTTTTGAAAGTTTTATTTTATTTCGAAACTAAATTTGGCTTTGAAACTGTAAATTGTGTAATATTGAACTACAAATTTGAAAGCAGCTATTAAAACAACAGGCCAGCTATGCTAACCACAATAGAAAGAAGACAAAAAATCGTCCTGATGACTGAGGAAAATGGCAAAGTAAATGTTAAAGATCTCGCAAAGACCTTTGATATTTCGGAGGTTAGCATTCGCCATGATCTTAACGAGCTCGGTAAACGTGGCTTAGTTGTCCGTTCACGTGGTGGGGCAATTGCCTGCGATAAATTGGCTAAAGAGCTTTCGGTAAAAGATAAGCATAACGAAAACTACGCAGTGAAAGTGTTATTAGCGAAAGCTGTGGCAAGTTTGGTTGATGATGGCGATTCATTGATTATTGATTCTGGTACCACCACAGAAGAAGTTGCCAAAGCATTAACCAATAAGCAGGGCCTTACTGTGATGACAAACGGCCTTAATATTGCCCATGTACTGGCTGATATTGAAGATGCAAATGTGTTTATGCTGGGTGGGCAATTACGAAAGAAATCAATGTCTTTTTACTCAAATGAAGTCGAGCAAGCACTTAGTAAATATAACTTTAAAAAGGTTATTTTAGGGGTTGATGGTATCGACTCAGAAGCAGGGATCACCACTCATTATGAGCCCGAGGCAATGCTGAATCGCACCATGTGCACCCGCGCAGATAAAGTCATTGCAGTCACAGATTCAAGTAAATTTGGTAAGCGTGCTTTGTATAATGTATTGCCGCTTAAATCAATCGATGTGCTGGTCACCGACAAAAATATGCCAGCAGAGTTCGTTGAATCATTAACGAGCTTAGGTATCGAAGTGATTACCGTTTAACTCTCTAGTTAAATAGAACTATTGAAAGGTGGCTTTTGCCGCCTTTTTTATTGTTCGTAAAAACCGAATCTCCCCACCGAAAAGAAAATCTTCAGAAAAAATCATTATCGTAACTTTCGAAATTAACTCCCCATCTTTAAAGGCATGCGAAGCCATTTTTGCTGTTTTTGAAACTTGATTCGTAACTATCGAAAGTTTCACTAGGTAATTAATTGTTGCTAGTTTGTTTCATTTTGTTATAGATTAAATATAAGGCCTTACTCATTACCATTTTTATGGTGAAAAAATCTGAACATTTAAAAACAGGAAATCATCATGGCAACAACAACTAGAAAAAAATATTTGAGCGTGCTGATAAGCTCGATTTTGGCCTCATCAGTCAGTTTCGCTGCGACGGCCCAGCAACAAGAAAACGATAGTAAGGCCGAAGAGGATGTTGAGGTTATTGAAGTTACAGGGATCCGTAGCAGTATTAAAGAATCAAACTTTCGAAAGAAAGAAGCAACGACGGTTGTTGATGTCGTTGTCGCTGATGACATCGGTAAGTTCCCCGATGAAAACTTAGCGGAAGCATTGCAGCGTATTCCGGGCATCACCATTACTCGTAATGGCGGTGAGGGGCAAAATATTTTAGTCCGTGGTTTAGGTGGCGGCTACAACATTACCACGTTGAATGGTCGTAAACTGGCTTCTGAAAACTCAGGCCGCGACTTTAACTTTGATACGATTGCTTCAGAGTTAGTGGGGGCACTACAAGTGTATAAGTCACCAGAAGCACGCTTAATTGAAGGGGGCATTGGTGCGGTCGTTGATATCGAAACTCGTAAACCACTAGACCAAGATGGCTTTACCTTGAGCGCTTCAGCAAAAGGGATTTATGAATCTCGAACAGGCGATGTACACCCGCATGCTTCATTCATCATCGGTGACAACTTTAATGATGATACTTTTGGTGTGCTTTTCTCGGGTGCGTATTCTAAGAAAACCTTACGTGCAGACACATACTCGGCAAGCGGTTTTTTTGACGAAGAAGAAGGTTGGGGGGCAGACAGCGCAGGTGTGCCAGTCGACATGAACGGCAACGGAGAAATTGATGGGCAAAGTGAAATATTTGCCTCAAAAATCCCGAGTTACATGTATTTTGCCAACGCGCAGGATGTGCGTGAACGCGTCGGTGCGACGTTAGCAATGCAATGGCGCCCAACAGATACCCTAGACATTAACTTTGATGCTCTTTATTCACGTTACAACACCGATGGTCATCGTTATCAAATCGGTTTTGTTAACTATGATGAAAGCTGGACGCCAGGCACGCCAGTGTTTACTGATGCAGAATTTGATGACACAGGCCGTGTAGTATCAATGACGCAAACCGGTAACACCATGGTGGAGCTACTCAACTTAACCAACCCACGTAAAACCGATACTTATCAGTTTGCCCTTAATGCTAAATGGTATCCAATGGATGGCCTAACACTGGCTGTAGATGTTGCCCATTCAAGAGCGAAAAACGAAAACGGCGGTGATAACCGCTTTATTGTTGCGCGTGGTTTTATTGACTCAATTGGGATTGATTACACCACGGGTAATATGCTGCCAGATGTGACCTTATCGCCGGGCTTAACTGCGGATCAATCATACGGTGCTCACTATAGCCGTAATACAGGTACTGGGGTTGAAGACACGGTTAATGACTTTAAGTTTACCGGTACATTTGTGCCAGAAAGCGATTTAGTGACCCGTGTTGATTTTGGTTTAACTTACCTTGAACAAACTAAAAGTCAGCTTGAATATGCATCAAAAAATGCCAGCCAATTCAGTAATGGTGGTCAATATTTAGAACGCGATGGCTATGAATTCGATGACAGCACCGTGGTCAATGTTGGTGACTTTAACCTCTTTGAAATCCCAAGTGATGTGTTTGTTGAGGCGAATTTCGATAACTTCTTAGAGGGTGAAAGTAGCATTACACCTGAGCCATGGCCAAGTTTCGACTACGATAAGTTACTTGCTTATTATCGCTCAATTAATGCTGAAGCAACCGATAAGAGTATTGTTGCATCGCTCAATTCATCGGGCACTTATGAGGTAACCGAAGAAGTTCTAACTGCGTATGCGCAAGTGACGCTCGAGAGCACTCTTGCAAATATGCCGTATATGTTAAACGTTGGTATTCGCGGCTCGCAAACTGAAGTGAGCTCTAAAGGGTCGGTTTATGATCTATCGTTAATTGACTTACAAGAAGATGGTAAACCACTTGAAAATGGTTGGCGCGAAACTGTTGAGCAATCATTTAAAGGGGATTACAGCAACATTTTACCAAGCATGAACTTTAAGCTTAGTATTACCGATGATTTAATTTACCGCTTCTCTGCGGCACAAGTGATTAGCCGCCCATCTTTAAGCTACTTACGTCCGTGGCTTGCGCCAAATTTTGATACGTATCGTGAAGGTTTACCACAACTTTCTATGGGTGATTCGTCGTTAACACCTGAAGAAGCTAATCAAGCCGATATGACCTTAGAGTGGTACTTTGAAGACAGCAGCTCGTTAAGTGGTGGGGTGTTTGTCAAAGACCTGAAATCATTTATCGATTACGTCGAAAGCCCAGTTGAAATTGAAGGTGTGCGTTACTTTGCATCTTACCCTGGTAAGAGTAAGTACGGTGCAACGATCAAAGGGGCTGAGTTTGCTTATCAGCAGTCGCTCGAAAACTTACTACCCGAACCTTTCAATGGCTTAGGCTTTCAGCTTAATTACACCTATGTTGACAGTAGTTACGATGAACCAGAGCTAAAAGAATCAGGTTTGCCATTTAGAGGCATGTCGAAAAACTCATATAACGCCGTGGTTTACTATGAGCAATATGGTTTCCAAGCACGTTTAGCGTATAACTGGCGCAGCAAGTTCTTGTCGGATCCTGATGCATGGGGTGGTCCATATTGGATCTCTGATTATGGTCAGTTAGATGCCAGCATGAGCTATAACATCAGTGACCAATTCACAGTGTTTGCCGAAGCAACGAACTTAACGAATGAACGTTATTGGGGTTACACCAAGCGTACTGACCAAGTGAGTTATCTAGAGCGTTTTGGTACTCAAGTAGCCTTGGGTGTTCGAGCTAGTTTCTAATTTTAGTGTTTACAAGCGCCTGTAAGGGCGCTTTTATTTTTAAATGAGGTTGTTATGGCAGGAATTAGTGTTTGGCAATTAGTCATTATTGCTGCAATTGTGGTGCTGTTATTTGGCACAAAAAAATTATCTCGAATAGGTGGAGATTTAGGGACGTCAGTCAAAGGGTTTAAGCGTGCTATGCAAGATAAACCCAATGATGAAGCCTAGTTCGCAAGTACTTTAAATTATATTGCTACCCTGCTCAGGGTCGCGAGATTGATCGGCTTGTTCGCGAATATCATCGGCATCACTACTAACGTCATCAAGGCTATGGTCGTCGAGTGATTTTGCTGTTTTTGGCTCTGCGCTTACACTATTGTTTGGCTGCTCGGTCTCGTTTTCGCTATTTAAAATAATTCGCTCGCGAGCATCATCAGGCATGCTTATTTGCTCTGCTAAATAGGTATTGACCAGCTCTCGCATTAATTGTGATGCCACTTTGATAGTACTGTGTTCGTTACTATTGACCCAAAAATAAATGGTTAGATTAAGAGTCGCTGAGCCTAATGAATCAATTAACACTTGGCTTGGCGGATCACTAATAACAGCAGGGTTTTGATTAACCACTTTCATTGCTAATTGTTGGGCATAGCGAATGTCATTATCGTAGCCAATGCCAACGTTAAAGTGACCTCGCATTTTAGGATTTGCGGTGAGGTTTTTAATGACGTTTTTATAGACGGTCGCATTGGGAATTTGAATGTGATTACCATCAAAATCAACCAAGGTGGTGGCGCGAGCCGTAACCTTTTTAACTACCCCTAAACGACCATCAACTTCGATAACATCATCAATACGAAAAGGGCGCTGCACACTAAGCAGCATACTTGAAATAAAGTTTTCGGCGATATCGCGAAAAGCAAAACCTAAAATAAGCCCGACTAAGCCAGTACCACTCATAATCGCCACGGCAAAACTGGTGAGTCCAGCAAGACGCAAAAATAAGTACACCCCAAACAAGATGATAATGATGCTAAAAAAGCGCCTAGTCACCACATGCAAAAGTTTACTTTCACTGACAAAGCCAAGTGGTTTGATTAATAAATACGATAAAGGGCGGGCTAAAAAGTAGCAAACAATGATGGCTACAATACCGAGTGTCAGTGCAGGTAACATTTGCCATGTAGTATGTAAAAACTGCGTGATTTGAGAGTTTAAGTCTTGCCAAGATAAGCTCTCAGGGATTGCTTGCGATGTTACTGAAACTGTCGGTGTAAACAAAGTAGCTAATTGATTTTTAATAAGTAAATAATAATTCATCGCACCGCTCCATGGACCTTTGTACTGTTTTTATAAGCTTAGCTTAATGCAATTCAGACGCCATTATTACTGGCAAGTTGTTTGCAGCTTGAGAGTGATTAAAGCAATTTTTTAGGTCGCTTATGAGTAAGGACAACCGAGGTTACCAAGCTCGCTCACCAATGGAGATCCCAATGCGAGGCTGGTGGGATATCTGCAAGCGGGTTTATCACAACCTATCACAAGACAATTTATCTTTTGTGGCGGCAGGCGTGGCATTTTATGCTCTGTTGGCTATTTTCCCTGCGCTGGCGGCTATTGTCTCTGTGTATGCATATTTTGCCTCGCCAACAGATATTTATGATCAGCTTGATAAAGTGATTGCCATTTTACCTGAAAGTAGCCGTGACATCATTTTGCTACAGGTTAGTGGTATCACTCAGCAATCGCAAAAGGTATTGAGTGCCAGTGCCATAGGTACTTTATTATTGACTGTTTGGAGTAGCAGCAAAGGCTGCCAAGCACTGATCACTGCCTGCAACATTACTTATCATCAGCGCAATAAGCGCCAGTTTTTTATGGCATTAGTGGTGCGTTTTTTATTTTCGTTAGGTGCTATTGTGGTTGCGCTGGTGGCGTTATTGATCATTGGTATTTTGCCAATAGTGCTTAACTTAGTTGGCTTAACTGAGCTTATCGATTTAATGATTCAGCTTATTACTTGGCCACTATTAGCCATTATTTTTAATTGCGCTTTAGCATTTTTATATCGTTATGCACCGCATAGAACGCCTGCCAAATGGCGCTGGATCACCCCAGGCTCAATGCTTGCCACGTTTCTTTGGATCATCGCATCAATCGGTTTTTCATATTATGTATCGCAATTTGCAAGTTATAACGAAACTTACGGATCGTTAGGTGGTGTGGTGATCATGTTGATGTGGCTTTATATCAGCGCATACATCATTATTTTTGGTGCCGCCATTAATGCCAGTGCCGAGCAACAAACCTTAGTCGATAGCACCATAGGGCCAGAGAAAGAAGTTGGAGAGCGGGGTGCTACAGTGGCTGATAGATTAACCAGACAACAAAATGAGCATTCTTAAAAATAGAATGATTAGCGCTAATTTTACTCATGGTTGTTAGTTAAATTAGCGCCTACAATCATTTCATACAATTTACGGGAGTAAAGTTATGAAAGTGATTCAACAATTAAATAGTCATGCCACACAAGATGGTGACGGCGTAAACATCAGTCGTATTCCTGGCTTTGATGGCAAGTATTTAGACCCTTTTTTAATGATCGATGAGCTTAAGTCAGATGATCACAGTGATTTTATGGGGGGCTTTCCTGCGCATCCTCACCGCGGTATCGAAACCTTTACTTATATTATTAAAGGTGGCTTTGAGCACCAAGATCAAATGGGTAACAAAAAAGCGATCCGTGCTGGTGATGTGCAGTGGATGAGTACCGGTTTTGGTGTGATCCACAGTGAAATGCCATTAGCAGATGCTAAAGAAGGCATGCACGGTTTTCAGATTTGGCTCAATATGCCAAGTGCCGAGAAACTAAGAGCACCACGTTATCAAGATACCACTGAAGCGCCAGCACCAACGACTCAAAATGAGCAAGGTGTTGAGCTTAAAGCGTTGGCAGGAAGCTGGCAGTTTGCCGGTGAAAAGCAGGACTCTAGCCTACAAGACCTCGCCGCTGATGGCATGCTTGCTGATGTGACTTTACCGGCTGGTACGCAGTTTTACCATGCACCATTAGCGCAAACTAAGGTGATGATTTATATCCATACTGGAGAAATTCATACTGAACAGGGCGGTCCAGTTAAAGCTGGCAGCTTATTGATTTTAGAGCCTGGCAGTAACATTGAGTTTAACTCGCAAACTGGTGCTGGGGCGTTGATCCTAGCCGGTGAGCCGCTTAAGCAACCAATCGCTCATATGGGCCCGTTTGTAATGACAACCCAAGCTGAGTTACAGCAAGCAGTGCGTGACTATCAGCTAGGTAAATTTGGCACACTATAGGAGGTTATTGTGGGATTACTAGTAAATGGCCAATGGCAAGATAAATGGTACGACACCGATAACAATCAAGGTGAGTTCAAACGTGAGGCAGCTCAGTTACGTAACTGGGTTACCGAAGATGGCAGTGCAGGGCAAAGTGGTGATGCGGGCTTTAAAGCTGAGAAAGATCGTTACCATCTTTATGTCTCTTTAGCTTGCCCTTGGGCTCATCGCACTTTGATTTTTCGCCATTTAAAAGGCCTTGAAGATTATATCAGTGTGTCGGTTGTAAGTCCTGACATGCTAGAGCATGGCTGGACCTTTGATAAAGACAATCACAGCACCGGTGATGCACTTTTCGATAGCGAATTTATGCATCAAATTTATACGCGTAACAAAGCCGATTATTCAGGTCGTGTTACGGTTCCCGTGCTTTGGGATAAAAAAACGCAGCGTATTGTTAGCAACGAATCTGCTGAGATTATCAGAATGTTTAATAGCGCGTTTAATGCCCTAACAGGTAATGAACGCGACTTTTATCCGCAATCGTTACGTTCTGAAATTGATGAAGTTAATGAGTTTGTTTATCACAACATTAATAATGGGGTGTATCGTGCAGGCTTTGCGACAACGCAAGAAGCTTACACGGAAGCCTTTGATGATCTCTTTGCCGCTCTAGATAAGATTGAGCAACGTTTAACAGCTAATCGTTATTTAGTGGGTGAGACCCTGACTGAGGCCGACTGGCGTTTATTTACCACCTTAATTCGCTTCGACAGTGTTTATGTGGGCCACTTTAAATGTAATTTGCGTACTATTGAGAGCTATCCGGCGATCAGCAACTATTTACGTGAGTTATATCAAATTGAAGGTGTAAGTAAGACCGTTGATTTTTATCATATAAAACGTCATTACTATTTTAGCCACACCATGATCAACCCAACTCAAGTTGTGCCAAAAGGGCCTGATATAGACTACGCTCGACCACATAATCGTGGTTAATAGATTCTGATAACTAACAGTTTTATGACTGATTAAGCTGTTAGTTATAACTATCCATGACCTTGCGGATAGTGTCGATGCCAAACATCACCTTTTGAATAAATGACTCTGAACTTTTCACTAAATTAAAGTTAGGGTGCTGTGACCAAACAGCTTGCAGTTTGTCATCAAGCAAAATAGCTTGCTGATCAGATTCGTTTCTAACAGGGTTATTAGAATGAATACTTTGCCCAGACTTAGCAGCTGTTTCAAAAAAGATCACTGCATCATACTGGTTAAGTTCGATTTCTAGGCTGGTGTTTAAACACTGAAAAAACTCATCTTGCTCACCGGGCCAATAGGCAAGCCCATCTAAACTACCACGATCGCAAAGCATTAAACGATCTGGGTGCATGGTTCGCTGAATATGTTCAAGGTGTTTTTGTAAGCTGAAGATAGCTTGTTGGTGAGCTTTAATGAGGTGAGTTGCATCACCACGTTCTACACCACCGCTGAATAGCATGGTCGCAGACTCTGGTACAACAACAATTTGATTAGAAAATTCACGTCTTAATAGATCGATGGCTGTTGTTTTACCACCGCCTGGGCCGCCTGTTAATACAATCCTTTTTTTCACCTTACATTCTCACAAATTGCTCGTTTGTGTTTAAGGTAATGAAAATAGGTGGCAAAGAGAAGTAAAAAGCAAACATTACATGATAAAGATCACAACAAACGCAGTAACCAGCTGAAGCGGCTGACTTGTTTCAATTTACCGTCTTTGTGGTCTGAGTTATTAAGTGCTTCGTAGCCCATTCCCGCAGTGAAGGCACTGGCAATACCTACTTTACTTACTGCAAAGCGTTTTAAACGGTATTTGAATGCTTGATGGTGTTGACGTTTAAGCTCATCTTGTAGATCCATTTGTTGGCTTAGTTCAGTCACTCTGTGCTGTGGTTTATTAATAAAATAATCAATTAACATCATTCATCCTTATTAATATTAAATAATTGACGAACGCTTTTTAGCGTGTGATCAAAGCCTATCTTACTACTTACATAACCAATATTTTTCCAAAGCCATGCAAGGCATATCAGTTGTAATGCAATCAATGAAATAGCGGCTAACCACAATGATTGGCTAAAGCTAAATATTGCGATACCGACAGTAGCAAGTAGACCAGCCCAAAGTAGCACCAAGCCGCCTGCAAAACAGACGAGTAGGATGATCGTTAAGGCGAGTGAGCGTGTTGATAAGCGCCACTCAGCAGCTGCAAGCTTTTTACAAGTTCCAGTTTGTTCACGGTAGTCAATGTATAGCTGTTTGCCGTAATCAGATAATTTAGCAAGATGATCTTGCCACTGATCAGCGTTTAACGGCTGTTCAGTGGCATCTTGCGTTTTCTCATCTGTGGATTGAGAAGACTGCATAACAATTACTTACGACGAATAAGAGCAGTTACTAACATGCCTGCAGCAAAGGCAATACCTGCTGTTGCAAGTGGGTTTTCTGATGCAAGCTTACGAGTTTTACCACTGTACTCATTAATTTTAGCGCGTGCTACAGCTTGCTTTTCAGAAAGCGTTTGAGCAGAGCTCGATGCGCCTTGGCGAACACTATGTTCAGCACTTGCTGCACGAGTTGAAAGTGCATCAACAGCGTGATGTGCTGCTTCAGTTGCTTTTTCTGTGAATGGCGCCTCTACTTGAGCCGCGTTCGAGTTTGCACTGCTATTAGTTTCTGTGCTTGAATTCGATTTAGAAGTTGCGGTAGTCATAATCATTCCTTAAAAATTGCCATTTAATTGGTATCTAATCTATTGCAACCTTCATACCAAATAATAAAAATTAACTTTTTCAATGCGTTATAATTTTTAATCAGCCATTGGAGGGAGAACATTCGTAACTCTTGCAGGGTGATTAAGTAAAAATTACAACATTCGATAATTTTGTAATTATTCATTGGTTATTCATTAACCATTTTTCCCTAATACATCGCCAAGAAAATTGAAAAAATATTTTTTTTCGATGTTTTCCACTTTTTCCCACGTAATTCATAGGCTTTGCTTGAGGCCTTATTTTTTCTGGCTTCACAAGGCGCTTATGATGATCTGCTTACTTGACAAAATGGCTTGTCAAGCCCTAAACTGGAGCACTGTGGTAAAAAGTGGTTTTTAGTGGATCAAACTGGATCGGAAATAATCATTAACGATTAACAACCTATTTTTAAGGCAAGTTATGTTTCGGGGTGCGAGCTCTCTGAGTTTGGATGATAAAGGACGCTTTGCGGTACCGACTAAGTACCGAGATGCGATCTTGTCTGAAGATCAGGGAACGGTTATCTGCACTGTGGCCTTAAATGAACCTTGTTTGTGGTTATACCCGCTAGCAGAATGGCTCGAAATTGAAGAACGATTATTAAAGATTTCGAACATGAATCCACGCGCTCGCCGTATGCAACGTATGCTGCTCGGTAACGCTACAGAGTATCAACTAGATAAAAATGGCCGAATTTTGCTGGCGCCGTCGTTACGCGCACATGCAGAACTTGGAAAAAAAATCATGTTGGTTGGCTTGATGAACAAGTTTGAAATTTGGGATGAAGATCGTTGGCATGAACAAATGCGCCAAGATACTGAAATTGAACGCCTAGGCGATTTTGAGGCGAATCCTGAGTTCGATAATTTCTCACTCTAACCACAATAATAAAAAGGCAAAAAATAGCTAATGACAGCGCAATTTGAACATGTCTCTGTACTGATGGACGAAACCATAGATGCTTTGGATATTAAACCCGAAGGCATTTACATGGATGGCACATTTGGTCGCGGTGGGCACTCTGGACAAATTCTTGCGCGTTTAAGTGAGCAAGGTCGTTTACAAGCAATTGACCAAGATCCACAAGCTATTAAAGCCGCAGAAAAGTTTGCTGATGATGCACGTTTTTCGATTGCCCACACTCGTTTTTCAAACCTTAAAACAGTTGCCGAAGATAACGATTTAATCGGTAAAGTTGACGGTATTTTGTTAGATATCGGTGTTTCTTCGCCACAGCTTGATGATGCTGAACGCGGTTTTAGCTTTATGAAAGATGGCCCGCTTGATATGCGCATGGACCCAACCAGTGGTCGCAGTGCTGCACAATGGCTCGCTGAAGCTGAACTTGAAGATATCACTCATGTGATTAAAACCTACGGCGAAGAAAAGTTTGGTCGCCGTATCGCTCATAAAATAATTGAAACACGTGAACACACTGCTATCACAAGCACAAAGCAGCTTGCTGAGTTAGTCGATGAAGCGGTGCCAGTGAAAGATAAACACAAACACCCGGCTACACGTACATTCCAAGCGATCCGTATTTATATCAACAGTGAACTTGAAGAAATTCAAACTGCACTGCAAGCCGCTGTTGACGTTTTAAAACCAGGTGGACGTTTAGTCGTTATTTCGTTCCACTCGTTAGAAGATCGCATTGTTAAGCAATTTATAAAAAAACAGAGTAAGGGAGAGGCGATACCCAGAGGTCTGCCTTTGACGGACGCACAAATAAACAAAAACCTGACGTTAAAGGCAGTGGGTAAAGCCATTAAGCCGAGTAAGGCGGAAATAGAAGCTAACCCGCGTTCACGTAGTTCTGTGTTAAGGGTTGCTCAGAGGTTGTAATGAAAGCTAAAGCGACACATCGCCAACCCAATTTATTTGTAGAGATTTTTAAAGGCCTAGGAGCTAATAAGCTGACCTTGGCCTTGTTGGTTGTGATCCTTGCTTCGAGCTTAAGTGTGGTTCAAGTGACGCACCTAGCGCGTCAACAATTGATTGAACAAGATAAATTATTGCAAGAGCGCGATGAACTTGATCTTGAGTGGCGTTACTTGCTTGTAGAAGAAGAATTTTATTCGCAGCATGCGCGTATTGAAGAAGTCGCAACCATGCAATTAGAAATGAAACGGCCAACTAGCCAAGACGAACAGGTGGTGGTACTGCAATGAGAAGCAGAGGGAAAAAGCCAACGAATACCTTGATAACATGGCGCTTTTTGCTCGTGTGCTCAGTGGTGTTGCTAGTCTTTATGACGCTGGTTGCGCGTGCCGCTTTTTTACAGGTCATTGAGCCAGATAAAGCGCGTTCAGAAAGTGATAAACGTACTGTGCGAGTTGAAAAACAACATGTGCAGCGAGGTATGATCTTCGATCGCAATGGTAAAGAGTTGGCAGTCAGCGTGCCTGTGGTGAGTGTGTATGCCGATCCTAAGGCACTACATAAATCACTGATCAGCAAGGTACTGCGTCAAGCACGTAAAAATGGTGAAGATCAACAAGCGCTTGCTGAAAACACTGTTGAGTTAGATAAACGTATTGCCGCTTATTACAATAATGATATTCGCTGGCGTGAACTTGCGGATGTATTACGTATTGAACCAAGCAAAATTAACTCTCGTCTTCGTGATAATCCAAAGCGTCGTTTTGTCTACTTAAAACGTCAGGTTACCCCTGCTGTTGCTAACTATATTGGTGATCTTCGTTTACCAGGTATCCACTTACTTGATGAGTCAAAACGTTATTACCCTGCCGGTGAAGTGACAGCTCATGTTATTGGTTTTACTAACATAGATGGTCATGGTATTGAGGGGATCGAAAAGCTTTATGAAAAAGCTTTAACCGGTGTTGAAGGTCAGCGTACTATTCGTAAAGATGCGCAAGGCCGTGAAGTAGAAGTTCTTGATGAGCGCGAGCGTGTAGAGCCAGAGAGTATTCATTTAAGTATAGACCAACGTATTCAAGCAATTGCTTATAAGGCAGTGAAATCAGCGGTGTTATCGTACAAAGCGACCTCAGGTTCAGCCATGGTTGTGGATGTTAAAACCGGTGAAGTGTTGGCTATGGTAAATAGCCCATCGTTTAACCCAAATAACTTATCAGATGCTGCGCCGCATAAGCGTCGTAACCGTGCTATCACCGATTTGTTTGAGCCAGGCTCAACTGTTAAGCCGCTAGCCATTTTAGCTGGTTTAGACTACGGCGTAATTCAACCGGATTCAATTGTTGATACTTACCCTGGCTGGATGCGAGTAGGTGGTAGCCTTGTGCAAGATACTCGTAATCATGGTGAGATGACTTTAAGAGAGATCTTAAAATATTCAAGCAATATGGGTGTGACTAAGGTCAGCCAAGAGCTACCAAAAGATTACTTTGTTGGTCTTTATCAAAAAGTTGGTTTTGGCAGCGACAGTGGCACGGGCATGGTTGGCGAAAGCAGTGGTTTATTTTATCCAAATCGCCGCTGGTCTGATCATGAAATTGCTGCACTATCATTTGGTTACAACTTAGCAGTAAGTACCGCACAAATGGCGCGTTTTTATGCCATGTTAGGTTCAGGCGGTGTTATGCGTCCATTGACTGTACTTAAACAAGAGTCGGTACCTGAAGGCGAACGTATTTTTCAACAAAAAGATGTTGAAGCTGTTGTTCACATGATGGAAAGCGTGTTTGAGAAAGGTGGTACTGCTCAAAAAGTTCATGTTGATGGTTATCGTGCTGCAGGTAAAACAGGTACTTCTAAAAAAGCGGCTGTTGGTGGTTACGGTGATGAGTATGTTGGTTATTTTGCCGGTATTGCACCTGCAAGCAACCCGCGTTTAGCGGTAGTAGTATTGATTAATGAGCCGGGTGGAGATGTTTATTACGGCGGTGCGACGGCAGGTCCTGCATTTGCAGAGATTGTCTCCAATGCTTTAAGAATTCTAAACGTCGCACCGGATAAAGATGCGGTTGCGTACGTAGAAGGCAAAGATAACGATGCGTGATTTAAAACCGATTCTTAATCAAATTGATGTTGAGGCCAATAGTTTATTGGTTAATCAACTACGTCTTGATAGTCGAGATGTAAAAGCTGGCGATGTATTTGTCGCTATAAAAGGTCATCAGCTTGATGGCGGACAGTTTATTGAAAAAGCCATTGAAAATGGTGCGGTGGCAGTTATTGCTGACCGTTTATGTGAGTTCGAAAGTGAGTTTGAACCACTTTATTTAGTTACCGATTTAGCGAAAAAGCTGCCTGCACTTGCAGCTGCTTTTTACCAGCAACCATCAAAGCAGTTGGATTTAGTGGGTGTGACAGGCACCAATGGCAAGTCAACGACCACAGCGATGATCGCGCATTTAGCACAGCATTGTCATAAACGTGCGGCTGTGATTGGTACGCTCGGTTATGGGCACCCTGATAACCTGACTGAGCTTGCAAACACCACACCATCGAGCGTCGATTTACAGCGTATTTTATCTGAACTTGTAACAGAACAGCATGATGTTGTGGCTATGGAAGTCTCATCTCATGGCTTAGTTCAGCAACGTGTTGATCAGTGTAAATTTAAAGCCGCTGTGTTTACTAACCTTTCGCGTGACCACTTAGATTATCATGGCACGATGGATGCCTACGGTGATGCGAAGTTGATGTTAATGCGTGACCATATGCCTGAGCTTGTGGTGCTTAATCAAGATGATGCGCAAGTTGAAGCATGGTTAGAAAAATACGACTTCAATAACCTAATTTGTTACGGCCATAAAAACCTAACGCCTAAAAATGCGCGTTTTGTTTATTTCAGCGATGTAACCTATGATAACACCGGTATATCGGCGAAGTTCGATACCAGTTGGGGACAGGCTGAAGTTAATTGCACACTGTTTGGCGAGTTCAACTTATATAATTTAGCCGCTGCAATGGCTACTTTATTAGGTATGGGTTACCCACTTGATTTACTCGTTGAAGGGTGTAAATCATTGCAGCCTGTTGCTGGGCGCATGCAGGCATTTAGTGCGCCAGGTCAACCGACTTGTATTGTTGACTATGCCCATACTCCTGATGCGTTAGCACTAGCATTACAAGCATTGCAAAAGCATGTTCCAGGTGGCGTCAGCTGTGTGTTTGGCTGTGGTGGCGACAGAGACAAAGGCAAACGCCCGATGATGGCAAAAGCTGCTGAAGCTAATGCAGACCGTATTATTGTCACCAGTGATAACCCAAGAAGTGAAGACCCAGACGCAATTATTGCTGATGTGATTGCAGGGCTTGAGCAGCCTGAACGCGCACATTGTGAAGCAGACCGCGCGCAGGCTATTAGTTATGCCATTGCGCAAGCAGGTGCTGATGATGTCATTCTAATTGCGGGCAAAGGCCACGAAGACTATCAAATTATTGGCGACCAACGAATTGACTTCTGCGATCGTCAATATGTACAACAACAATTAAAAGAAAAATCGCAAGGGGCGCAGTTATGATCCCTATGGATTTTGATTGGCTAGCTAAAGTTCTAGCAACCGATTACCAAGGTGGTAATCAAACGGTAAAAAATATTAACACTGACACCCGTACTTTGTGCGACGGTGAAGTGTTTTTAGCGCTACAAGGGCCTAATTTTGATGGTCATAAATTTGTTGCGCAAGCAAAAGAAAAAGGCGCGATAGCTGCCATCGTAGCGCGTCCTGTTAACGTCGATATTGTGCAGTTTGTGGTCAGTGATACACGTATTGCGCTTGGCCAAATTGGCGCGGCTGTGATGGCACAGGTTGCACCAAAAACAATCGCTATTACAGGTAGCGTGGGTAAAACGACCGTTAAAGAAATGTGTGCGGCGATTTTATCAGGCCACGGTGAAGTACTGGCCACAAAAGGCAACTTTAATAATGACATTGGTGTGCCACTGACGTTATTACGTCTTGAGCCACAGCACCAATATGCGGTGATTGAGTTAGGTGCCAACCACATTGGTGAAATTGCATACACCGTTGCAATGACGAAACCTGATGTTGCTGTGGTATGTAATGTTGCAGCTTCTCACTTAGAAGGCTTTGGCTCACTACAAGGTGTAGCAACGGCCAAAGGCGAAATCTATGACGGCTTAAAGCCTGATGGTGTTGCCGTAGTTAATTGCGACAGTGATTATGCCGATTTTTGGCTTGATAAATTAACTGATCGCAACGTAAAACGTTTTTCTACTAACCAACAATTAGATTATTGGGCAGAAGATGTGGTGCTTGATGAGCAAGCCCGTGCTTCTTTTGTGCTTTGTAATAAAGATAAAAAAGTACCTGTCACACTGGCACTACCGGGCAAACATAATATTGCAAATGCATTAATAGCCACCGCGTTAACCACTGAGCTGGGTGTAAGCCTCGAAAGTGTTGCATCGGCGCTGGCAACCATGGGTGAAGTTAAAGGTCGTGTAAACGTCCTTAAAGTGTCAGACACATTGACGGTTATTGATGATACCTACAACGCGAATGTGCAATCGGTTAAGGCGGCAATTGATTTATTAAGTGATATGCCAGGGCGTCGTATTTTTGCGTTAGGTGATATGGGTGAGCTTGGTGAAGAAGCGCGTTTTTATCATCAACAAGTCGGTGAGTATGCACAGCAAAAAGGCATTGATGAGCTATACAGCTTAGGTGTTTTAAGCAAGTCAGCCAGTGATGTATTTGAAAAGCCAAACCGCCACTTCTCAAGCCGTGAACAATTATTACAACAATTACAAAGTGAACTTGCTCAATCGACGCAAAAAACCACAGTTGTTGTAAAAGGTTCGCGCAGTTCTCGTATGGAGCTTGTGGTCACAGATTTAGTAAATAGCCAGCAAAATGGCAACAATGGAGTATCGTCATGTTAGTTTGGCTGGCCGAGTATTTAACACAGTATTACAGTGGTTTTAATGTTTTTTCTTACCTAACGCTGCGCGCGATTTTAGGTATTTTAACAGCACTACTTATTTCACTTTATTTTGGCCCTAAGCTAATTCGTGCATTACAAAAAATGCAGATTGGTCAGGTGGTTCGTCACGATGGTCCAGAGTCACACCTATCTAAAAAAGGCACGCCAACTATGGGCGGTATTTTGATTTTAGGAGCGATTTTTACCAGCACATTACTGTGGGCAGACCTTTCAAATAAATATGTTTGGGCAACCTTATTTGTTGTGGGCTCGTTAGGTGTAGTTGGTTTTATTGATGACTACCGTAAAGTGATCCGCAAAGACCCTAAAGGCTTAATCGCTAAGTGGAAATACTTTTGGCAATCAGTGATTGCGTTAGTGGTTGCCAGTGCGCTTTATTTTACCTCGCAGCAAGGCAGCGAAACCTCATTAGTTGTGCCGTTTTTCAAAGACGTGTTACCACAGCTAGGATTGTTTTATATCGTGATGACTTACTTTGTAATTGTAGGTACGTCGAACGCGGTAAACCTAACAGATGGCCTTGATGGTTTAGCGATTGTGCCAACCATTTTAGTGGCGGCAGCGCTTGCCATTATTGCTTATTTAACAGGTAACGTTAATTTCTCAAGCTACCTACATATTCCGCATTTGCCACTCGCCAGTGAGCTTGTGGTTGTGTGTACAGCAATTGTGGGAGCTGGACTTGGTTTCTTATGGTTTAACACCTACCCAGCACAGGTATTTATGGGTGATGTAGGCTCATTAGCACTCGGCGGTGCTTTGGGTATTATTGCGGTGCTGGTTCGTCAGGAACTGGTACTTATCATCATGGGTGGTGTGTTTGTAATGGAAGCATTGTCGGTGATTTTACAAGTGGGCTCTTACAAATTACGTGGTCAACGTATTTTTAGAATGGCGCCTATTCACCACCATTATGAATTAAAGGGTTGGCCTGAGCCGCGCGTAATTGTGCGCTTTTGGATTATTTCAATCGTGCTAGTACTTGCTGGCCTTGCGACATTAAAGATCAGGTAAATGACAGTTATTAACGAGATTAAAAATAAACAAATTTCAGTGCTCGGACTCGGTGTAACCGGTCTGGGCATTGTGCGTTTTTTATTATCTCAGAATATTAAGCCAATTGTTGTTGATAGCCGCACAGCGCCGCCGGGTGCTGATTGGCTAAATGAGCATGCCAGTGAGTTAACGACTCACTTTGGTGATTTAGAGCAGGCAGACTTAGCCAGCAATGACATTATTATCATCAGCCCAGGTCTAAGCCTCGCGACACCTGCTGTAGCAAAAGCGATTGATGCTGGTGTTGAAGTGATTGGTGACGTTGAGCTTTTTGCCCGATTAACCGATAAACCAATTGTTGCGGTGACTGGTTCAAATGGTAAGTCGACTGTAGTTACATTGGCGTTTGAAGTACTTAAAGCGGCCGGTTATAAAGTTGGCCTTGGTGGCAACATTGGTACTGCGGTACTTGATTTACTATCGCAAGACTATGATGTGTATGTACTTGAACTGTCGAGCTTTCAGCTTGATACCACACACAGCTTAAAAGCAAAAAGTGCCTGTGTATTGAATGTGAGCGAAGATCACCTCGATCGTTATCCAAGCTACCAAGCATACATTGACTCTAAGCAAAGTATTTATAACGGCTCTGAGCTTGCGGTAGTTAATGCCATTGATGTGGCAACGCATACTGCAAAGCAGCCCCAAGTGAGCTTTGCGCTCGCTAATGCAGATTTTGCCTTGGTTGAATATCAAGGTGAGCAATACTTTGCAGCACACGGTAAGCCGGTGTTACCAGCAAGCTGTTTAAATGTTGTTGGCTTGCACAATCAACAAAACGCGCTCGCGGTGATGGCATTACTGAGCCCGTTTGATATTGCTAAAGAGCATTACCAGCAAGCGTTTAGTGCTTTTACTGGGCTTGCACACCGTTGTCAGTTTGTTGCTGAAATTAATGAAGTAAAATACTTTAACGATTCAAAAGCGACCAATGTAGGTGCAACTATCGCTGCGATTGAAAGCTTAGCAGGTCAAGCAAAGCAATTAGTTGTGATTGCCGGTGGTGATGCAAAAGGGGCTGATTTAGATGCCCTAAAGCCATACTTAAACAACAAAGTAAAAGCGCTTGTTTGTTTTGGTAAAGATGCTAAAGCGTTAGTGGCTCTGACTGAAAAAGGTCACCTAACCACCAACATGCATGAAGCTGTGCAACTAGCAAAACAGTTAAGCAGCAGTGGCGATATCGTTTTATTAGCACCTGCATGTGCCAGCATTGATATGTATAACAATTACATGCAACGTGGTGATGACTTTGCTCAGTGCGTATTGGCGGAGGCGGTATGATTGCATTTGCTGACATCCGTGAAGCATTAACACCTAAGCAATCGCCACAGCTTTATGATGTGCCGTTATTGTATTGCATGTTGATGTTGATTGGCGTTGGCTTTGTGATGGTAACCAGTGCCTCTATGCCAACAGCAGAGCGATTATTTGATAATCCGTATCACATTATCATTCGCCATGGCATGTTCTTAATTATGGGCTTTTTCTTGTTTTGGATTGCCACTAACGTGCCTATGGATTGGTGGAAGCGCAGTAACGCCTATTTATTGTTGCTGGGTTTAGGTTTGCTGGTTTTGGTGCTGATTGTTGGCCGTGAAGTGAACGGTGCAAAGCGTTGGATACCTATTGGCCCTGTGGGCTTTCAGGTTGCTGAAGCCGCCAAACTGTATTTCTTTAGCTACATTGCTGGTTACTTAGTGCGTAAACGTGAAGAAGTACAAGAGAACTTAAAAGGTTTCTTTAAGCCATTAGCCGTATTTGGTGTGTATGCGTTTTTGATTTTGATGCAGCCAGACTTAGGAACTGTAGTTGTATTGTTTGTGACGACAGTTGGTTTGTTGTTTTTAGCGGGTGCTAAGTTATGGCAGTTTTTTGGCCTTATCTTAACGGGTATTGCTGCAGTGGTGGTGCTAATTATCGCTGAACCATATCGTATGGCTCGTGTTACAGGCTTTTTAGAACCGTGGGAAGATCCGTTTGGTAAAGGTTATCAGTTAGTACAATCGCTAATGGCCTACAGCCAAGGTGGTTGGTTTGGTCAAGGTTTAGGTAATAGTGTACAAAAACTGCAATACCTGCCAGAGGCACATAATGACTTTATCTTTGCAGTGATTGGTGAAGAGCTCGGCTTTTTTGGCGTATTTAGTATTTTGATTGTACTTGCTGTATTTGTATTCAGAGCCCTTTTAATTGGCCAAAAAGCGCTGCAATGTGGCAAAGAGTACGAAGGCTATTTTGCCTTTGCTATTGGTATCTGGTTTGCGTTTCAAACCATGGTAAATGTTGGTGCAAGTGCGGGCATTTTGCCAACCAAAGGCTTAACACTACCGTTTATTTCGTACGGTGGCTCTAGCTTATTAATTATGACCATAGCAACAGGTGTACTTTTGCGAATAGATTTTGAAACAAAGATGGCGACTAAGCAGGCAACCTCACGTGGAGGTAAACGATGAGTAAAAAATTACTTGTTGTTGCAGGTGGTACCGGTGGCCATATTTTTCCAGGTATTGCCGTGGCTGACTTTTTAAAACAGCAAGGCTGGCAAGTTAGCTGGATTGGCACGCCTGATAGAATGGAAGCAACGGTAGTACCTAAGCACAACATTGAGATTGATTTTATCAATGTAAAAGGTGTGCGCGGAAATGGAATTAAACGCCTGATTAAAGCACCTTTTATGGTGATGAATGCGATTTTTCAAGCACGTAAAATTTTAAAAGCTCAAAAGCCTGATGTTGTTCTTGCTATGGGTGGCTATGTGACCGGACCTACTGGCATTGCAGCAAAGAGCTTAGGAATTCCTTTGGTTATTCATGAGCAAAATGCTGTTGCTGGCATGAGTAACCGCTGGCTAGCGAAGTTTGCCAACAAAGTGCTGGCAGCTTTTCCATCGGCTTTTGCAAAAGAACAATGTGAAGTAGTGGGTAACCCAGTCAGAGCAAGTGTCGCTAATGTCACTGCTAAGCAAACAACGACACCAATTAATGTGCTGGTGGTAGGCGGTTCACTTGGTGCACAGGTACTAAATGAGACTTTACCTGCTGTATTCAGTGAACTTTCAGCGCTAACAACGCTTAATATATGGCACCAAACGGGTAAAAATAATGAACCGAATGTGACTGCCAGCTATCAACAGTTAGGATTAACTGAAAATAGTAAAGTCGCTGAATTTATTGATGATATGGATAGTGCATATCAATGGGCCGATTTGGTTATTTGCCGTGCTGGTGCGTTAACGGTGAGTGAGATTGCGGCAGCGGGAAGAATGGCCTTATTTGTGCCTTTTCCACATGCTGTAGATGACCATCAAACTGCCAATGCAAAGTATTTAGTGACTGAGCAAGCTGCGTTGATTATGCAGCAAAGTGAGTTTAACCAAGCGGCGGTTGTTGAGTTATTAACGCCTTACGTAAATGCACCAGAAAAAATTTCAACAATGGCAAGTAAAGCAAAACAGCTTGCTATTTTAGATGCCACAGCCAATGTTGCAAAACGTTGTGAGCAACTAGCAGATAGAAGAGATTAGTAGTGAAAGAAAGCACGATGAAAGAAAACAACACTCGTCCTGCGATGCGTCGTATCGACACTATCCACTTTGTGGGTATTGGTGGCGCAGGCATGGGTGGTATTGCCGAAGTACTTGCTTTTGAAGGCTACCGCATCACAGGTTCAGACATTGCGCACAGTGCGATGACTGAGCGCTTAATTAAAGTGGGTGCAGAAGTATTTATTGGTCATGATGAAAACAATGTAAAAGATGCCAGCGTGGTGGTGGTATCAAGTGCGATTAACGAGCAAAACCCTGAGATTAAAGCAGCAAAAGCGGCGCGTATTCCTATTGTTCGCCGCGCAGAAATGTTGGCTGAATTAATGCGTTTTCGCCACGGTATTGCAGTGGCAGGCACTCATGGTAAAACAACAACCACGAGTTTAATCGCGAGTATTTATGCACAAGCAGGCCTTGATCCAACCTTTATTATTGGTGGCTTGCTAAACAGTGCTGGTAGTAATGCCAAGGTCGGTAAAAGTGACTTTTTAATTGCAGAAGCTGATGAGAGCGATGCGTCATTCTTACATTTACAGCCTATGGTATCTGTGATCACGAATATTGAAGAAGATCACATGGATACGTATGGCGGTAGCTTAGAAAAAATGAAAGACACCTATGTTGATTTCATTCATAACTTACCGTTTTATGGTTTAGCTGTGGTGTGTATTGATTCTGAGGTTGCGGCAGAGCTGATCCCTCGTTTTGGGCGTCCTGTTATTACCTATGGTGAGTCGGCAGAAGCTGATTACCGCATGGTTGATTTTAGCCAAACAGCGAATACTTGTTCATTTAATGTTGTAAATAAGCAAGGTGAAAGCCTAGCAGTTACGCTTAATATGCCGGGTAAGCACAATGCGCTTAACGCGACTGCAGCGATTGCGGTCGCTAAAGATCAAAACATCGCTAACCATGCAATTTTAGAAGCGCTAACAAAATTTGAAGGGGTGGGTCGTCGTTTTCAGCATTACGGAAGCTTTGAAAATGAGCGCGGCAATGTCATGTTAGTTGATGATTATGGTCATCACCCATCAGAAGTTGCGGCGACGATTGCGGCGGTTCGTGAAGGGTGGCCAGATAAACGTTTAGTGATGATTTATCAGCCGCACCGTTATAGTCGAACCCGTGATTTATACGAAGACTTTGTCAAAGTACTGGCTGATGTTGATCAGTTATTACTGCTAGATGTGTATTCAGCGGGTGAAGAGCCAATCGTGGGAGCCGACAGCAAGAGTTTATGTCGTAGTTTACGCCAGCGTGGTAAAGAGCCATTACATGTTGCTAGTAACTCTGAGCTTGCTGGTGTCCTTGCCAGTACACTGCAAGATAATGATTTAGTTTTAACACAAGGCGCTGGTAACATAGGCCAGTTAGTGAAAAAGTTAGCAGCAACCGAGTTGTCTATTGAACAACTAAAGCAGGTAAACGTATGAGCCAGTTAAGTGACAAATTTGGCAAAGTAGCGGTACTTTTCGGCGGCACATCTGCCGAAAGAGAAGTATCTCTTAAATCAGGCCAAGCTGTATTGAATGCTTTGCAAAGTGCTGGCGTTGATGCCATTGCTTTTGATCCGAAAGATCAGCCGTTATGGCAATTAAAAGAATTAAACATTGAACGTGTATTCATTGCCCTTCATGGTCGTGGTGGTGAAGATGGCACTATTCAAGGTGCACTTGAGTTTATGGGTATTCCATATACAGGCAGTGATGTTTTAGGTTCTGCGCTTGCGATGGATAAAGTACGTTGTAAGCATTTATTTAAAGCAATGGGGCTGAGCACTGCACCTTATGCTGTTGTTGATAGCCGCCATGAGTTTGATAGCCAAGCGATTATTAATGAATTTGGTAAAGTGATGGTGAAACCGTCACATGAAGGTTCAAGCATTGGAATGGCAGAAGCAAACAGTGCGGAGCAACTCGATGCTGCGCTTAACGCTGCATTTAAGTTTGATAGCCAAGTGCTTGTTGAGCAATGGATCACTGGCCGTGAATTTACTGTTGCTGTACTCGGGCAAGATGTTCAGCCTGTCATTGAGATGACGACGCCAAATGGTTTTTATGACTATCAAGCTAAGTATCAATCGAATACAACTCAGTATCATTGCCCTGCAGATATATCTGTGCAAGAAACTGAATTGTTGCAAGATATGGCATTAAAAGCGTTTGATTTAGTCGGTGCAAGTGGTTGGGGTCGTGTTGATGCAATGCGTGATCAACAAGGTAACTTTTACTTATTAGAAGTAAATACGGTACCAGGCATGACAGAAAAGTCTTTAGTACCAATGGCAGCAAAAGCTAATGGTGCAAGCTTTGAGCAATTAGTTGTTCGCATTTTGGAGCAAACCCTTTAATATGCATCCTTTTTTAGAAAAAGCGCAACAATTAAAACAGCAGCTAAATTGGTCGTTGATTTTTGGTGTGAGCTTTTTTCTAGTAGTGATTTTTGCATTAGTAAAAATCACTACAGGCGTCTCAGATTGGTTGGTAGAGAACAAAGACGCACAAATAAAGCACTTATCAGTACTTGGGCAACCCCAATATACTGATGAGAAAGCAATTATTGGTGCAATAAAAAAAGCCGACTTATCGAGTTTTTTTGAATTAGACGTAAAACATGTGCAACGCTTAGTACAAGGCTTGCCGTGGGTAGCAACGGCATCGGTCAGAAAGCAATGGCCAGATACCTTGCAAGTATATGTTGTTGAGCATCAAGCTGTAGCGCATTGGAACAGTGACTTACTGTTAAACCAAGCTGGCGAAGTGTTCCAAGCAAGTAGTGATAAATTACCTACAAGCTTGCCACAGCTATATGGCCCAGAAGGCAGTGAAATCGAGGCTTGGACTGCTTTTAGTCAATTTCAAGAAATGCTCAAAGTGAATAACTTAGAGCTGACCAGTTTAGCGCTTTCTGAGCGCTTTTCGTGGCAGTTATGGCTTGATAACGGCATTCGCCTGAACTTAGGCCGCAAAGAAAAAGCAAAGCGTGTACAGCGTTTTATTGACGTGTATCCGCGCATGGAACAACGTGCAGATGCACAAATCGATGTTGTTGATTTACGGTATGATACCGGTCTTGCAGTGAGCTGGAAGCCAGTGCAAGAAGAACAATTAGAAAATAAGAGTAAGGCATGACCAAGTCAGCAGAAAGAAACCTAGTGATTGGATTAGACGTTGGCACATCGAAAGTTGTGGCCACCGTTGGTGAAATCACCGCAGATAACAAACTAAGCATTGTGGGTGTTGGCAGCCAAGTATCGCATGGTATGGATAAAGGCGGCGTTAACGACCTTAACCTTGTTTCTGAATCGATTCGTCGAGCTATAGATGAAGCTGAGTTGATGGCTGATTGTCGTATTAGCTCTGTTTATTTAGGTATTTCTGGAAAACATATCCAGTGCCAAAATGAAAGCGGTGTAGTGGCAATTAACAACACGGAAGTGACTGACGAAGATATTGAAAATGTCATTCATATTGCTCGTTCAGTGCCTATTTCGGCAGAACGGAAAATGCTACATGCATTGCCACAAGAATACAGCATCGATATGCAAGAAGGGATTAAAAACCCACTTGGCATGAGCGGTGTGCGTATGGAAGCTCGCGCGCACATCATTACTTGCTCAAACGATATGGCAAAGAATATCGAGAAATGTGTTGAGCGTTGTGGCCTTGAAGTGGATCAGTTGATCTTTACTGCACTGGCATCATGTTATTCAGTACTCACAGATGACGAAAAAGAGCTCGGTGTAGCCGTGTTAGATATCGGTGGGGGCACCATGGATATCACCATTTATATTAATGGTGCGCTTCGTCATTCAGCGGTTATTCCAGTGGCGGGTAACCAAGTGACTGGTGATATTGCAAAAATATTTAGAACACCTATATCACATGCTGAGTCACTCAAAGTACAATATGCGTGTGCGAGTAGCCAAATGGCAAGCAACGAAGACACAATTGAAGTACCGAGTGTTGGTGGCCGACCTGCGCGTATTATGTCGCGCCATACTTTAGCTGAGGTTGTTGAGCCACGTTTTAGAGAATTATTCGAGTTGGCGATGGAAGAAATACGCCGCTCAGGTTTTGAAGACCAAATTGCTGCAGGTCTCGTCATTACTGGCGGAACAGCAAAAATGACGGGTGCAATGGAAGTGGCAGAAGACATTTTCCAAATGCCAGTCAGAATTGGCAAACCAATCGGGATTGTTGGTTTGACAGATTATGTAGATGATCCTTCGTACGCGACCGCGGTTGGTTTGTTACAATACGGCCGTACAATGCAATCGATGAATGCACAAAAGTCGAAAGCTGAAGGTGATAATAATTGGTGGAACCGTATTACTAAGTGGTTCCAAGGTGAGTTTTAAGACTCAAGTCGGAGAGTAAACATGTTTGATATGATGGAACAGCACAGCGAAGAAGCTGTCATTAAAGTAATTGGCGTGGGCGGTGGCGGCGGTAACGCTGTTGAGCACATGGTAAAACAACAAATTGAAGGCGTACGTTTCATTGCTGCGAATACGGATGCACAAGCATTACGTAATTCATCAGCAGATGTAACTGTACAGCTAGGTACACAAATCACCTCTGGTCTAGGTGCGGGTGCTAACCCTGAAGTGGGTCGTAACTCTGCTGAAGAAGATGCTGAGACTATCCGTGCCAGCCTTGAAGGCGCTGACATGGTGTTCATCGCAGCTGGTATGGGCGGTGGTACTGGTACAGGTGCTGCGCCAGTGGTTGCTAAAATTGCTAAAGAGTTAGGCATTTTAACGGTTGCTGTTGTAACGCGCCCGTTTGACTTTGAAGGTAAAAAGCGTGCTGCAGCTGCTGAACAAGGCATTAATGAATTGTCAGAAACTGTAGACTCACTTATTACAATTCCGAACAATAAATTGCTTAAAGTTTTAGGCAAAGGCACTACACTGTTAGATGCCTTCGCAAAAGCGAATGACGTGTTATTTGGTGCGGTACAAGGTATTGCAGAGCTAATCACACGTTCAGGTCTAATCAACGTGGATTTCGCCGACGTACGTACTGTTATGTCAGCGATGGGTACTGCGATGATGGGTACAGCATCTGCGTCTGGTCCTGACCGTGCACAAGAAGCTGCAGAAGCGGCTATCTCAAGCCCACTACTTGAAGATGTCGATTTAACAGGTGCTAAAGGTATCCTAGTTAATATCACTGCAGGTATGGATATTGCGATTGAAGAATTTGAAATTGTTGGTAACCACGTTAAAGCACTTGCGTCAGAAAACGCAACAGTGGTTGTGGGTGCGGTAATTGACCCTGAAATGAGCGACGAGTTACGTGTAACGGTTGTTGCAACAGGTTTAGGCGGCGATCGTCGTCCACAGTTTGGTATTGTTGATAATGGCTTTAAGAAAGCATCAGGTTCTGATGTACAAAGCTCAATGAACCAAACAACTAGCAGCATGTATGTACCAAGCTTTGCAAGTCAAGGTAGCAGCGATGATGTAAGCATGTCATCAGCGTCTGAAAAGCAAGAGCCAGTACAACAAAGTACAACGAGCAGCTCAGTATCTAGCAGCACTGAGAGCAGCAAAAAATCTGATAAGTCAGAAGGGGGAGATTATTTCGATATCCCTGCTTTTCTTAGAAAGCAAGCTGACTAAATAGACTTTTACTGGTTATTTTGTTCGATAAATAAACAAATTGGCAGCTGGATGTATTTATGATACAATTCGCCGTCTAACTGTAACTATAAGTGAGCGAACCTATGATTAAACAGCGTACGATTGCAGAAGTAGTCAAAGCCATAGGAATTGGACTTCATAAAGGTGAGAAGGTCACTATTACTCTCCGACCTGCGAGCGCAAATACTGGGATAGTATTTCGTCGCGTAGACCTTGATCCGGTTGTTGATTTTGAAACAACACCAGAAGCCGTTGGTGATACGCAACTGTGTACCTGTTTAACAAACAAAGATGGCGTTCGCTTATCAACGACTGAGCACCTTATTGCGGCGGTAGCGGCAATGGGTATTGATAATCTAATTGTTGAATTAGACAGCTCAGAAGTACCAATTATGGATGGTAGTGCATTACCATTCATCTATTTGTTACAAAAAGGCGGCATTAAAGAAGTAAATGCAGCTAAGCGCTTTATTCGTATTAAAGAAAAAGTACGCATTGAAGAAGGCGATAAATGGGCTGAGATCGAACCATACGATGGTTTCCACATCGATTTTGAAATTGCGTTTGATCACCCAGCAATCAATGAAAGCCGCCAACGTATCGGTTTAGATATCACGGCACAAAGCTTCACTGAAGAAATCAGCCGCGCACGTACTTTCGGCTTTATGAAAGATATCGAGTATATGCACGCTAACAACCTAGCATTAGGTGGTAGCATGGATAACGCAGTTGTATTGGATGAGTTTAAAGTACTAAATCCAAACGGCTTACGTTACAGCGATGAGTTTGTTAAACACAAGATCTTAGACTGTGTGGGCGATATGTTTATGACAGGCCACAACATTCTAGGTAAAATCACGGCTTATAAATCAGGCCATGATTTAAACAATAAACTACTTCGTAAAATTATGGCGACTGAGTCAGCATGGGAATGGGCAACATTCGATACCCCAGTGACTATGCCAGCACCAGGCCTAGAAGTAGCGACAGCTTAATCGCAAGCATATTACAGTTATAAAAAATGACGCTTTAAGCGTCATTTTTTTTGCCAAACTATTATCAAGAATCATAAGCCTAGAATAGCTTCAAGCTCGACCAACTGATTGATTTGATAAGTTGGTTTAATATCCTCTGGTAGCTCAACTCCCGGGTGTTGTAACCAACACGTGTCGATACCCACATTGTGACCACCTAAAATATCGCTGGCAGCTGTATCGCCTACCATTAAAATCTGTTCTTTTGGCGGATTCCCCATTAATTGAAATGTATGTTGAAAAATCTCTGGGGCAGGTTTTGCTTTACCGACTAACTCTGAAATAACCAGCCAATCGAACATATCCTGTAAACCGGTGTGACCTAGGCGTTTTTGTTGTAACTTAGCAAACCCATTGGTAATAATGCCTAGCTTGGCGTGTGGTTTTAACTTTGTAAGCAAGTCAACTGCACCAGGTAATGGCACACAAATAGAGGCCATAGCATCCAAGAAGCCATCGTTAAGCTCTTTTGCTGGCACATCGAGTCTATTAGCCCATTCTGTAAAGCGAGTTATCTGTAGCTCGCTGGCGGTAATTTCATGCTTTTGATAAGCAACCCAAAGCGGCTTATTGGTTGCTTGGTAATGATGATAATCTGACTCAGTAAATTCTACGCCGTAATGTGCAAACATCACTTTTAAACCTTCGAATGCATTAAAACTAAATAGCGTTTCATCTGCATCGAATAATACGTGGCTATACTTCATGGTTATCCTAATTACTGGTTGAATAGGGTAGGGTGTGAAAATGGCGCCATGGCCAATGTCAGCGCTTGTACATAAGTACTTTCGCGCGTAGCAAGATGATTGGTTAATAAGCCAATAGCACCACCTTGTTGTTTGATATTAACGGTATTGAACGCCTCATCCATGACATCACCTAGTTCTTTACCAGCTAGCAAGGCATCGTAAAAAGGTTGCGGTAACGGTAGGTTGCTACTGCGACCAACGCTAAATTGCTGCTTGTTTGCAATCACTACAAAGGCAAAGGTTGCAGCGCCATAACTAAATTGTTCTGCGCCGCCTTCCATTGCTGCATAAAAGTCGGCGTCAAAGTGATCTTGGCAATACTTAACACGGTTTTCAGCGCCGATACGGGTTTCATCTTCGCCTAGCGGCTGATCAGGCACACCAGAAGGTGCATCTTCACCTTTGCATTCAATGGTATGATTTGGGAAATAAAGACTAAAGACATGTTTAGCCGCGTTAATTTTAACGGGGTTCTTTGAACCAACAATAACACGTAAAGTTTGTTTCAAGCCGACGACTCCATTGTTTTCACCAGAGTCAGCAGTGTACCCGAGTGAGTTAAATCGGCAAGTCAACCGGGGCTAAATTTTCAAGGGCGCGTTTTTTCAAAATAATATCTTTGATCAATGGGGTTAACACAAGCTCCATGGCTAAACCCATTTTGCCTCCAGGTACCACAAGGGTATTGATACGAGACATAAAGCTGCCTTCAATCATGCTCAAATAGTACGGAAAATCGACGTCATCTATGCCACGAAAGCGAATAACAACAAAGCTTTCGTCTAAAGAAGGAATATCTTTTGCGCTGAATGGGTTTGAGGTATCAACCGTTGGCACTCGCTGGAAGTTAATATGAGTACGCGAAAACTGCGGAGTAATATGATTTATGTAATCGTCCATCGAGCGCACAATAGAGCCCATTACCGCTTCACGAGAGTGGCCTCGTTCAGAGGTGTCACGAATGAGCTTTTGGATCCACTCAAGGTTGATAATAGGCACCATACCAATCAATAAATCGACATGCTTAGCAACATCATGATTCTCATCGACAGCACCACCATGTAGACCTTCATAGAATAAGATATCTGTATTTGATTCTAAGTCTTGCCAAGGGGTAAAGGTGCCCGGTAATTGGTTATAAGGGACCGCTTCGTCGAAAGTATGTAAGTAGCGTCTGATTTTACCTTGCCCGGTTTCGCCATATTGATAAAAAAGCTCCTCAAGGGCGCCAAAATCGTTAGCTTCTCGGCCAAAGTAGCTAATATGCTTGCCTTCTTGTTGTGCTTCACGGACTTTTTTATCCATTTCTGGACGTGTATAACGATGAAAGCTATCGCCTTCGATGAAGGCTGCATCAATGCTTAAGCTTCTAAAAATGTGCTTAATCGCATTGGTGGTTGTAGTAGTCCCCGCCCCAGATGAACCGGTAATAGCGATGATAGGGTGTTTAGCTGACATAATTATTCTCGTTATTGTTGATACCAGTCGGCATGAATTGTTAACCATTCTAGCGTGTTAAATGGTCAGTTACTTAGCTCGATTGGTATTATCGTGCATAAAATCAATCAGTAGAAACTGATAAAAAACGAACACGTCCTAGTTATAAAGGTCGAGCATGGTAAGGTCAAGTGACTGGCGGATTAATTAACGCTATCATGGGCTGATAAAAATTAAAACGAGAGAACAACATGAAATTGATTTCGTCTTTACTTTTCGTCGCAGCAGGGACATTTTTTACCAGTCACGTACATGCAGCGATGCCTAAAAGCGAAATATTACTTGCCGAGTTAGACACCCCATATGGTATGCAGGTGTCGCGAGTAACAGATGATAAAGCTTATAATAATCAACCATTTTTAGTTGATACAGGGCTTTACTATACCCATGAGGTTGTTGACGAAAATGGCCAGTCACAAACCGATATTGCGTTTTATGACTTTACATCTAAGAGCAGCGTGAATATCACCAACACGCCTGTCAGTGAATACTCGCCTACGCTGATGCCAAATCAGCAAGCCTTGTCGGCAATCGTGGTCGAAGCAGATGGCAAGCAAAAGTTATGGCAGTATCCATTAGCAGAAGAGCCAGCTGCAAGCCGAATTTTTGAATGGATTGAGCCGGTTGGCTACCACGCTTGGGGCGCTGATGAAGACCTGATCATGTTTATTTTAGGTGAGCCGCATACATTGCAATACACTCGTGTTGCAGCTGCTAAACCGCGTGTCATTGCCGGTGATATTGGCCGTACTTTAATTTTTGACAAGCACACAAACAGTTATTTATTTAGTTATAACAAAAACAACCAACATTGGGTTGCACGCTTTGCGCCGCAAACTGAGGAAGTTAGTGATTTATTTAGATTACCTGAGTCGGTGCAAGACTTTGCTTTAATTGACAAAGACACTGTGGCTTATGCGGTTAATAATCGAGTTCATAAGCGCAGCCTTACAGAGCCTGAAGTGGTATCACAGTGGCTCGATTTAAGACGCTTTTGTGAAGGCTCAATCTCACGGTTAAATTACAAACAGAGCAAACTGGCATTTGTATGTAATAAATGAGTAACGCTTTCAGCCTGATTGCTGTACTGTGGCTAAACTATCCACGTTATATGTAAGGAATGCCTTTGTCTTTTTCTGCCGAGCAAGTGAGTGTACAGCTGGTAAAAGCGGGCTGCCGCAGTAATTTTAAGATTAAGAATATTAACGAATTTATGCCAGCTAGCTCAAAAGAGGCATTTTATGTTCATGAGCAAAGTGGCCAGGCTAAAATTGTTATTAGACCTATATTTGAAGTATTCAGTGCTGATTTTGAGTCAATAGAGGGCATTACGCGAATCAAAGACTACTTTCACAGTAGTGAAATGACCCGCTTTCCAACTCGCATTTATAAAAGTGCACAGCCCATTCATTATGGTATTGCATTTAAAGTCACCTCACCTGACGCTGCTGAGCAATTTATAACTAAATTAACTGCTATTTTAGCGCAATAAAAAAGGGCCACATTGTGGCCCTTTTTGCATTTGCTTTAATTAGCGTTTAAGGAAGCTATTCACCGAGTTTAGCTCACGGTTTTTCAGTGCAATACAATCATTGATGCTTTCTTCAAGCTTACTAAGAGAACGTGCATAACCTGGTACTTCAGTGATTTTATCGTTGAAGAAGGTTTTGGTTTTTTCTAGGCTTTTCGCATCGCAGCTTGCCGTCGTGAAGAACGGTAAGTTTGGAACAAAGAACGGCGGTAAGTTCTTAGTGATGGCATCGTAATTGTTGTAAATCCACTCAATAAACAGTGCTTCACGCTCTTTACCATAGCCTAACCCACCTAGTAAGGTACGCATATCAGAGGCTGTTACGTTATCTGTTAAGCTGTATTCTAGAACCGCTTTTTGTAACTCAGGTTTACCAAAGTAACCCATCGCTGCCAGCATCTTAGTACGAACTTGTGGATCTTTGGTGGTTTTAAAGGTTTGTTTGTACTTTTCAAGTAACTTCGCATCGCCATGGTAAGCTGCAAGGTTTAAGTAAGTTGAGGCTAAATATGGGTCAACATTTTCAGGGTTGTTTAAGTACAGTGCCGCTTGTGCTTTTGCGGTATCAATGACTTTTTGATCTTGGCCATCAAAACCTAGACGGGCAATAACTTGCGCACGTAACTGTGATACCGCCGCGTCTTCACCTGTTTTTGCCGTTAATCCATATTGCTTAGCAGCTGGTGCAATGCTGTTACGGATAAACTTAGGCCATAGGTCACGGTTGCTGTCGTCTTCGAATACGCGTTTTTGAGAAGCAAGGTAACCTAATGCTGTGTTTGCCACTAATGGGTGAGCATCACTCACAAAGGCTTCTAAAGTTTGCATTAAGTGAGCCGCAGAGATAACACCTGCATCAAGTAATGAATCAACCGCAGAAAGTAGCGCTAAGCGCTCACGTACCGTTAGCTTGTCAGCAGCGTTCTCTAGTAGGGCATTAAACTGAGCATCATCTAATACCCAGCGGTAATAACCCATGGCACCTTGATCTGGGTAGATCCACTCAGGTTCAAAGTCGAGAGTTAGTTGCTGTGTTTCTTTATTCAGCAGTACACTTGCGGTTTTAACTTTGTCGCCCGCACCATACTTGATTGCAACCGGAACATTCCACAGTTGTGCAGGCGCATCAACGCCAGCATTTACAAAGCGGCTTTGGCTGATATTAATTTTCTTACCGTCTTGCGTTACTTTAATAAGTGGGAAAGATGATTGTTCGATAAATGATTTAAGAACACTTGCTACATCTTTATTAGACGCTTCGCCTAGTGCTTGCCATAGATCCGCGGCTTCTGCATTTTTATACGAGAATTTTTTCAAGTAAGCACGAATACCTTGCTGGAATGCCTCTTCGCCAATCCAGTTTTCAACCATAGATAAAACCGCACTCCCTTTACTGTAGGCAAGGCCAAGGCCATCCATGATATCAGCTTCAGTTTTGATTGGCTTACGAATAGGTTTAGTACTTAGACGCGCATCCAGTGCCATCACATGGTTTTGTGGTAAGTCTAAGTGCGACTCAAACTCAGGGTTAATTTGTGCAGTGATTTTTGCTGCCATCCAGCTTGCGAATGCTTCGTTTAACCATAAGTCATTCCACCACTTCATAGTCACTAGGTTACCGTACCACTGGTGCGCTAACTCATGGGCAATGATTGATACATTACGCTCTTTTTTGCTGCGCGTTGCTGTTGCTAGGTCTACTAGTAAAATGTCTTCACGGTAAGTCACTAGGCCTGCGTTTTCCATTGCGCCAAATGGGAACTCTGGTACTGCCACTGAGTCTAGCTTTTTGTATACGTAAGGAATGCCAAAATAATCTTCTAGGGCTTTTAACACTCGCGGCATATTTTCTTTTGCGTAATCAGCAAGGTGAATTTTACCTTGCGGAGTCAGTACACGGCCAGGGATTGGCATGCCTTTAATTTCAAGCTCTTCAAACGGGCCCACAGCCATAGCGACTAAGTACGAAGGAATCGGTGGCGTTTTGTCGAAAAAGTGCGTTGTCATATCGCCATCAACTTTGGTTTTTAAAACCGGTGTATTGGCATACACTTTTTGTGATGTTGGCGCTGTGATAGTCAGCTGAAATGGAATTTTATAACTTGGCTCGTCAAAAACCGGGAATGCACGACGCGCATCGCTCATTTCAAATTGCGTGAAAAGATAAGGTGTGCCTTGATCTAAAGTTTTATATAAACCAACACTTTGACGATTATAAGGGGCTGTAAAATCAACTTTTAAAGTGTATTTTCCTGGTTGGATTTTTTCTTCACAAGCGAATTTAACTTTGCCTGTTTTTAGCATTTCAGCACTTAGGTCACAGTTTTCTGCACCTAAAATTTTCGCCATGCTAACCGCATAATCAATACCGTTTAATTCGATATAATTCGTTGCTTTTAGAACCTCTAAAGCAATTTCGGTATGACCAGAAAAATTGTCTTTTGCAGGATCAAGCGTAAGTTCTACTTGTTGTGAGCTAGGCTTGGCAAGCTTTTCGATAACATATTCATTGGCATGGGCAGAGCTAACTGCAAGTGCAACACTCACCGTTAATAGGCTTTTTAAGAACATAAGTATCCCTGATTTTTTGTTGTTAGAAAGGCACCTGCTATGAGGGGCGAATCACCATGCTATCAGGTTTTAATTTGAACAGTAATAAATAGTTAGTAACAAAGTTTGTCAGTTAATTATGGCGGTCAATGAAACGCTGCCAATGCAGTTGCGGGTTTATTTGTCGTATGTTTTGCAGCACGGTATTTAATAACTGCATATCAGCAAAGCGTTGCTCGTTGAAATCTTTAAAACCAAGCAAGTAGTTAAAGGCGTCTTTGCAGTTGGCTTGCAGTGCATGAATTCGCACTTGTTGTTCAAAGTTGAGCCGTAAGCTGCTTATCGCGGTTTTCATACCTTGCTGATCAACAGTAGGAATAGCGCACTTTTGTAAATAACCAGCGCGTTCACCTTCACCCGAAAACCAAATACGTACTTTTTCGCTGTAGCGACCAGATTTAGCGGGTAAATCAAACATCAGTCGTTGCTGATTTTGCTCATTTAAATAGCCTAAGTATTGGTCAAGTCCTGCATCGAGTAATGCATTGTGGATAGGCACATAGCGGGGTTTTATCTTGCCATGTGTATGAAAATCAAAGCAGCGAATTCCATCAAGGGTGACAATATTATCAAGGGTTAAATGGCCAATTTCATCGCTGTAGGCACCGGTGTAATAAGCAAATAAAGGCAGCCAAAAGTGCCAATGCTTAGCTTGTTCACGTGCTAAACGCTGATCACCATAAATGTAACCATTATACAGGGTATGTAATTCCATGGCCGAAAAGGGCCTACGACCAAGATGGGACTTCAACCTAATACCTTGATAATAAAGATGTGTCGAAGAGTATAACTGATATACCCAAACCACCTCAAGATGCGAGCTTCAGTTGGAATTAAAAGCGATTTAGGCAAGGCATTGATTGCAAGTAATAGTGGTTCTATTGTTAAAATCAATATAAGTATCAAGTTTCCAGCTAAACGACACTGCCATAAATACGGCCGTGTCGTTATAAGCTTAAGGATTGCGATTAATCGCAAAGAGCTTTAGCTAAACCAACCGGTTCGATTTCAACGCATACTTGATCATCGTTCCAGTTTAAACCAACAAGCGCATCATCTTCGTTAAGGTCTTCAACCCACTCATCAAGAAATTCGTCTAGGCCAATTTCAACAGGGGTATAGTCTTGCCACTCATCTTTACATTGTGCTTTTGCAGCGTCTTCAGTACCCCAAAGTAATAGCACATCTGTGTCGCTAAATTGGTTTGATTCACAGACAACAAAACCACCATCTTCGGCACCCAGTGCCCACATAGATTCGTTCAAACGAACTTTTTCTACAAAGCTAACTAATTCTGATTCAATTTCGATATCGCTCATTTGCGTAACCCTTATCTTTATATTCGTGGATCTGTTTGTTGTACCGCCGCTTTATCGGCGAATTTATGATAAAAATCAACTAAGTTTTCTAGTTGGCTAAAATCAGTTAATTCGCGGAAGCGGATCCAATCTAGCAAGCAGTATAAACTGATGTTGAGGTATTCACAGCTTTTAAATACTGGCTCCGATAAATGAGTATTCAAATAGGCTAATGTTTCAACAATTCGTTCATTCTGTAAATTAAAAAATAGTTTGTCGCTGTTGGTATCAAACCCTGAACGCTGACAAAGTAAAATTTCTACCAGTGAATCATTGCAGGCATTGATAATGGTTAAGTAGTTCTCTTGCTGCCAGCTAAGTAACGGCTGATCAGCTTTCTCGAGCAGGTAGCGAATAATGGAGTTGGAATCACATAAGGTAAAATCATGGTCGATTAATACAGGAATTTTTCTGGCAGGGTTATGAGCAATCATGGTTTGTCTGTCTTGCTCAGAGAAAATATCCAAATTAATAAAATCAATAGGTAGGTTATTAAGTTCCGCCCAAATCCGAATACGGCGCACAAAAGGTGAGGTAGTAGAGCCTAGTAATTGCATGATGGTATCCTTTGCAAAAAAAAGCCGCTGTGAAGCGGCTTTTTGAAATCAATTTGTTAATTAGTCAGTACGGCTTGTTACTTCTAGAAGATGATAACCAAACTGGGTTTGCACTGGGCCTTGTACTTGGTTAATTGGTGCAGAGAATACGACTTTGTCGAATTCTGGAACCATCATGCCAGGGCCAAACTCACCTAATGCACCACCATCTTGACCTGATGGGCAATTAGAATGAGCACGAGCAAGCTCTGCAAAGTCAGCTCCTTGCTCAATTTGCTGTTTTAAATCTAAACAGTGAGCTTCACTGTCTACGAGAATGTGTCTTGCACTGGCTACTGCCATAACATCTCCTAATGTGTGTTTTAGTATTAAATTACTAGTTTAGTTCAATATTTACCGAACGAAAAATTAAATTTATTTTGCAGTTAGCTCAGCTTCAATTGCATCGCGTAAAGTTTGCGATTGTGGCTTAGTTTTACTATTAAAGCGCTGCACTGTCTTACGGTCAGCAGACACTAAATATTTGTAAAAGTTCCAGTTAGGTGAGCTAGTTGCTTCGTTTAGGTGTTTGAATATCGGGTTTGCATCGCTACCGCGAACGGCACTGGTAGCAAGCATATTAAAGGTTACGCCATAATTGATGAAACATACTTTTGCAGTGTCTTTTTCATCGTCTTCTTCTTGGAAAAAGTCATCTGATGGAAATCCTAATACGACCAAGCCTTGGTCTTTATATTCTTTATGAATAGCCTCAAAGCCTTCAAACTGGCCGGTAAAACCACAATTACTAGCTGTATTGACTATTAGGAGTGGTTTGTCTTTGAATTCGCAGAAGTTAATTGACTCTTTTGAGCGTAACTTTCTCATAGTGACATTGGTAAAATCATCACATTGGCTGCTTGCTTTAGCAGCTGGCGTAGCCTCAGTAGTTTGTGCTGCAAGGTTGGTTGTTATTAGGCCTGCTGCAAGTAACAAAGCATATTTATACATAGTTATTTCCCGCTAGTTATTTGTGATGAATATACGCTAATATGCAGCAAAGTGATCATTTAATTTCAGCTATTTATGACGATTCGCAAAGCAACACAAACCGATTTAACTGACATAGTCGCTATTTATAACGAGACCATCCCTGGTCGTATGGTAACTGCAGATACAGAAGAGGTATCGGTTGCAGACAAACAAGCTTGGTTTGATAGCCATACAGAGAAAAGACCTATCTTTGTTTTTGAGCAACAAGGTAAAGTGCTTGCTTGGCTGAGTTATAAGTCATTTTATGGCCGACCTGCCTATGATGGTACCGTTGAAATTAGTATTTACATCACCCAGCAAGCTCAAGGGAAGGGGCTAGGTAAACAATTGCTTACATTTTCAGAACAGCATGCAAAAACACTTGATATCAAGGTGTTATTAGCTTTTATCTTTAGCCATAACCTACCGAGCATAAAACTGTTTAATCGCTTTGATTACAAGGTCTGGGGAGAGCTTCCTGAGATTGCGATCATGGATGATAAAGCCTATAGCCTTACTATTTTAGGTAAGCGTTTAGACAGTTAATTAGCTAAAAAGCTAATAAAAAATGCGGTACAAATTGTGACCCATTGCGATTTTAGGCTACGCTAAAATAGGTATTTATTATTAAGCGAGTCTAGTCTACTGTGCGAAGAATATTGATTGTTGATAGCAATAGTGTTTTAGCAATGCGGGTCAAGGTGCTGCTAGAGCTTATTGGCTGTCGAGTTGAGCTATTACATTTTGCAATGGTTGATGATGCTGTTTTAGAGCAAGACTTTGATCTTGTTGCAGCTTCTCATGGTGTGCCAACCACTGTTATTAAAACGCTAATGGGAGTGTTCTCACAAGAGCATTTCTTGCTGTTAGCGCCTAAAGCGCAGCGTAGTGATTTACTAGAGCATTTTAGTGAAGTAAATCGCCTATTACCTAATGCTGTGGTGATTTACCCCTTCTTTGCAAATAAAGAGATTAGCTCTTTATTAGAAGGGGTACTTGAGCTCGACAGCGATAATATTCTTCAACTTCCTACCGTGTTACTTGTCGATCACTGTGCTGAACGTTTGGCGCAAATAGCCCTAAACCTCAAAGGGGCACATATTAAAACCTTCACAGCTGATAATACTGCATCTGCTGTGGATGTTATTAAAGAACAGAGCATTGATTTACTCATTAGTGATTTTACTTTTACTGATGGCACAGGGCTTGAGCTCTTTAATAAGCTCAAAACATGTCAGCCTAATAGTCGTTGTTTACTTTATACCTCTAAGCCAGATCAAGTCTCGATGGTAGCAGCTATTCGTCAAGGGGTAGAAGATGTGCTCATCAAGCCGATTGATGATAATAGTCTGCTGCAATCAGTACATAAACTTTGGCAGACAGAACTATTAAGGCGTCATAACACTGAATTAGTAGAGCGTTTGCAAAATACAGTTGATGCACTCATTGAAAAAGACAGCTTATTACGGGTCATTTTTAAGCATACACCCGATGCCATTATTCTATTTGAGCGTGGTGGTAAGGTTATAGAAACTAACGACGCCTGCGAGCAGCTGTTTGAAAAGCCGCTGAAAGAATTTGAGAATTGCTCTGTTTTTGAATTTTTTGATGTGGCATCAACTGAGCGCATCAAAGATAAGATTGCGACTTTAAGTAAAAACCGACAATTTAGTTGTGACTTACGACTACTCAAGAAAAATGGCAGTGAGGTGCCTTTAGTTGGCTCGTTTAACGAAATCGACCACCACGGAGAAATTGCGCTAGCGGTGATCTTTAAGAACGTTACACATCTTAAAGAGAAAGAAGATTTACTCGTTGAAGCTAAAGATTTGCTTGAAGAAGAGGTCAAAGCCCGTACTGCTCAGTTAGAGCATGCTAAAAATGTGGCAGAAGCGGCAAATCATAGTAAATCTGAGTTTTTAGCGAACATGTCTCATGAACTTAGAACACCTATGCATTCTATTTTAAGCTTTGCTCGCTTTGGGCTTGATAAGGTTGCTAATGACGATTTAAGTAAAGACAAGTTAAACAAGTATCTATCTAGAATTGAGCAAAGTGGTGAGCGATTATTATCGCTGCTAAATAACTTACTCGATCTATCAAAGCTCGATGTCGGGAAATTCCCGTTCAATCCGCAAAAGCATAACTTAAGCAATATTATAAAAACCAGCATTGATGATGTGTCGGGCACAGCCCTTGAAAAAAGTATTGCTATTCGGCCTATAGGTTTTGAACAAGGCATTGTGCTTGAGTGCGACGAAGAACAAATTAATCAAATTATGCGTAACTTGATCGGTAATGCACTGAAGTTTAGTGAGCCGAATAGCGAAATTGATATTAGTTTAGCGGTGAATGAGCAGATGGCCGAAATCGCTGTTATTGACCGCGGAATAGGGATCCCTGAACAAGAGCTTGAAAAGATTTTTGCTAAGTTTGAGCAAAGCAGTAAAACCAACAGTGGTGCGGGAGGCACTGGGCTTGGATTAGCTATTTGTCGGGAATTTGTAGCCTTACATCAAGGCACTATTTCGGCAAGTAATAATGAGTACGGGGGGGCCACTATTTTGGTACGGCTGCCCTTAGAAATAGACTTGCCGCAACACTTGGCAAATGAACAACAGTCTATATCGATGAATTAATAAAACGGAAGAGATAATCATGGCCTTGAAACGTATTTTAGCGGTTGATGATGAACCATTTAATTTAGAAATTATTGAAGAGATCCTTGAGGATCTCGATTTTGAGCTGAAAATGGTTAATAGCGGCCCAGAATGCTTAGAAGTCGTTGAAGAGTTCGACCCTCAAGTGATTTTACTCGATGTGAGCATGCCACAAATGAGTGGTTACGATGTCTGTCGTAAGCTCAAAGAAAACCCCAATACGCAAAAAATTATTGTGATGTTTGTCTCAGCCAGAGGCACCGTTGAGGAGCGCATGGAAGGTTATTCTGTTGGTGCAGAAGACTACATTGTTAAACCATTTAGCCATAATGAGCTCAAGCTTAAGTTACAACATTTGAATCAAGTGCTAATTGAAAAGGAATCGCTAGAACAACAAGTTGAAGATGCTACGTCAACGGCATTTAATGCGATGGCAAACAGCAGTGAAATGGGACAAATTGTTAATTATATTGAGCATATAGGTTCAATAGATAACGAACATGAACTCGGCAAAGCCTTTTTAAACTGTTTAGGTGCATTTGATTTACAAAGCAATGTGGAGTTTAGATTAGATAACGAAGTATTACATTTCTCTGTGTCGGGTGTGTGCTCGCCGATTGTGATCGAGCTGTTTGAAATGCTGAAAAGCAAAGGTCGATTGCACGAGTTCTCAAATCGGATTTTAGTAAACTATGAAATGATCAGTTTGCTTATCTTAAATATGCCTGGGCAAGACCCCGATAAGCATGGTCGAATTCGAGATCATATTTGCTTTTTAGTCAGTGTTACAGAGCAGCAGCTTAAAGCGATTCTCACTAAAAAAGAGCTACTTCAGCAGCAGCAACAGTTAAATGATGCTGTAAGTAAGGTGCACAGCAAATTTACAGGTTTGATTGAGCTTTTAAATGAAAACCGTATCAATAACGAAGCTGTATTTAAGCGGCTTCAAGAAGACTTAGAAAGTCGCATACCGACCATGGGCTTAGATGAAGACCAAGAGGTGTTCATCTATCAAAAGGTCGATGAAACCATTCAAAACTCAGTGGCTCGAGAGGAGTCAGTAAAAGGGGTTAAAGCAGCCTTTAAAGAAATTGAAAATGACTTATCACTATTATTAACGCGATAGGGCAAAGCTTGAACTAGTCATCAAGCATCTCTGGGTAGGCCTTTTTCAACAATGCGAATTAAGCGCGCCGTTTTACGAAGCTTTAACTGGCGCTTATTTTTTTGCTGATCAAGCGCCCACTCGATATGCTCAGCGACCAAAGCTGTAGCGGTTGTTAACCTTTGCTCTAAAGCCTCGATTATTTGCTCGTTGTAATCAGCGTTACCTAATCCGACAGCAAGGTTTCTTAACCAGCGCTCGTGACCAATACGGCGTATAGGGCTGCCTTCGGTATTTTTAAGAAAGGTTGCTTCATCCCATGCAAATAAAGTCAGTAATTCTTGATCTTTAAGTTGCTTTCTTGGGTGAAAGTCAGCTTCATCGGTGAGTTGACCGTAGCGATTCCATGGGCATACTAACTGACAGTCATCACAGCCATAAATGCGATTCCCTAACAGTGGGCGATACTCTTCAGGAATTGCGCCTTGTAATTCAATAGTAAGGTAAGAGATACATTTACGGGCATCGACTACATAAGGCTCGACAATCGCACCGGTTGGGCACAGTGTCATACAGGCAACGCATTTCCCACAGCCTTCAAAGCTATTCTCATCATCAATAGGTAGTGGTATATCAACAAACAGCTCCCCTAAGAAAAACCAAGAGCCCGCTTCTTTATTGATTAATAAACTATGTTTTCCACGCCAGCCCAAGCCTGCCTTTTCGGCTAGTTGCCTTTCAAGCACTGGAGCTGAGTCAACAAAGGGACGAAAGCCGAGCTGGCCAACTTGCTGCTCTATTTTTTGGCCTAACTTTTTCAGACGGTTGCGAATTAACTTATGATAGTCACGACCCAATGCATAGCGACTAATGTACGCTTTATCAGTCTGTTTGAGGTTTTTAGCAAAGCTTGCATCAGGCGGCAGGTAGTTCATTTTTACTGAGATGACTCGCTGCGTGCCAGGTACCAGCTCTGCTGGGCGCGCTCGCTTCATACCATGGGCTGCCATGTATTCCATCTCACCGTGATAGCCTAAATCTAACCAGCGCTGTAGCTGCGCTTCATGCTTCGTTAGGTCAATATCAGTGATCCCGACTTCTGCAAAGCCAAGGTCTTTACCCCATTGCTTTATTTGCAGTGCGAGTTGTTCATAATCAATAGAAGGAGTTGTCACGGTCAATAAAAAAGTAGCCAAGAAGCGGCTACTTTAACATAGTTTGACTCAGAGCAGCAGTTAAAAGCCGATCACACAAAGCGTTTTAACTGCTCTTGGGTTTGTTGGCTCAGTTTATGGGACTGTTGGCAATCAGCGAGTGATTCATCAATTTGCTGCTTAGCTTGCTCACCCAAAGCCACAATTTGCTCAACCGTTTGATGGGTCTGGGTTTGGGTTTGCTCTAGTAAATGCACCGCGCTGACAATCTGTTGTAGTTGTTGTTGGTTTTGCTCAAATTCGCCAAGCATATTGCTAAAGCCTGTTGAGGTGTTGCTAATGGCAGTTTCAGCTTCACTCGAGTGGCTAATTAACTGCTCAGACTCTTTATTGGTTTCGCTAACGAGGGTGTTCATCTGATTAATAAAATCGCTGATCTGGCGAGTTGCATCGTTTACTTTAACTGAGAGCGATCTAACTTCATCGGCAACCACCGCAAAACCTCGGCCTGCTTCACCTGCACGTGCCGCTTCAATTGCAGCATTTAGGGCAAGCAAATTGGTTTGGTCAGAAAACTCTTCAACCATTTTTAAAATGGCGCGAATGTTCTCGCTGTTTTCTTTAAGGCCAGACACCGTTGCTGAGAAGTTACCCAAAATTTGGCTAATCATCGCGACCTTTTTAACTAATGCCGATAACTCAGTGGCTGAGTGCTTAACAAAGTTTAAGTGTTCACTATTAACATGATGCACGCTGTCAGTATTTGCTGAGATATTCTCAAGGCTTGAAGTAATTTGGTTGCTTGAATCAGTAATGGTTTGGCTGAATTTTATTTGCTGGTGGCTCATTTCTGCAGTTTGCTGCATTGAATGAGTCATCTTTGAACTACTATCTGCACTGGCTTGTGCACTTTGGTAAGTGGTGGCTAATAGGTTTGCTAAATGAACAGTAAAGGTATTGTACTGCTCACTTAAATCACGAAACTCATCATAGGTAAAATGCGGTAGCTTGGCAGATAAATCAGCATCATGGCGGTTGATTTGCTCAAGTGTATCGCGCATTGCTTGCACTGGGCGCACAATTAAAAAGCGCATGTAGAAAACAGTAAAAATAAAGCTGGCGACGATAACAAAGGTCATTAACCAAAATAGTCCCATACCAGCTTGTTGCTCTGAAAGGCTGCTATAAAGCCAGATCAAAGTAATGGCTTGAAACGCAAACACAAAACCTAAATTACCGACAATCTTACGTGTGAGGGTGTAAAAGAAAGTTTGTTCGATAAAATTGTAAATGCGCATATAGCTACTCATTAAGGTGTTGTGTTGATTCATTTTGGCGTAATTTTTTTATTATTCAATGTCACATAATTCAACAGTATAGCTTAGTTTTGTTGAGTTACAGTGACTGCAGTGTCATTTGTGTATGACACGGAAAATTAGTAAAAATACCATCTACGCCATACTCTAGCATTAATTCGATATCTTCCACTTTATCGACCGTGTAAGCATAAACTTGAAGGCCGCGTTGTTTTGCGTCAGCAACAAACTCATGGTTTATAAAGTTTTTATCTACATGAATGCTATAGGCATGGAGTTTTTGCGCAAACTCGCTGTAATTAATTGGAATAGAAGCGGTAAGTGCACCAATCTTTACCCACGGCAATTTTTGCTTTAGCCACATCAGTTGGTGGTGATCGAATGAAGAGACTAGCAGGTTATCCCGAGAAATTTTCCCAGCGCTAACGTTTGATTCTATAAGCTCTACAAATTTATCTAACGAAAAAGTATGTTTAAGCTCTAAATTAAGTAAAGTTTTATCAGCAACCCAATCGATTGCTTGTTGTAAAGTGGGCACACACTCGCCATTGCCTGCATCGTATTGTTGAATTTGCTCTTTTGAGCAGGCGTTTACTTTACCGCGACCAGAGGTTGTACGATCAAGCCAAGTGTCGTGAATAATCATGTAATCATCAAGGCAGCTTTGCACATCAATTTCGATGCCATCTACTGCTAAATCAACAGCTGCGATAATGGCGCTTTGAGTATTTTCTGGGTAGGTACCACTGGCACCTCTGTGAGCGAATACTTTCATCATTGCTTATACCTACGAGTCACTGACCATGTTTCATAAAAAGCGGCACTAATCACCAGTGCGCCACCAATAAGAGTGCTAATTGAAGGTTGCTCATGCAAAATTAAAAAAGCGAAAAACGTACCGTATAAAGGCTGCAAACACGATATCAAACCAGCGGTTGAAGCTGATAAGTTTTTTAGGCTTGCTGCAAACAGTGAGTGCGGTGCTGCTGTAAAAATAACTCCTACGGTAATTAATAGCAGCCAATTTATTGTATCAACTTGTAATGGCGGTACTTCGACAAAGGCGCACAGCATAATGCAGGCGATCCAAGTTTGATAAAGCATGGTTTGTGGGCCGCCATATTGGCTAAAGTAACGCTTGTGAACGATATTTCGAAACGCAAAAAAGAACGCTGACAAAATGCCAATAGCAATACCTAGGGTGACATCATTGCCTAAGCTGGCATCAGGAATAAGTAAATAAATACCAAGCATCACCACCAAGGCGCTAAAAATATCTTTGAGCTGTGGTTTACTGCCATGAAATAAAGGCTCTAAAAATACCGTGATAACAGGGTAAGTAAAAAAGGCAATCATACCGACTGCAATACCTGCTAGTTGCATACCTGCGAAGTAGGTGAGCCAATGTATTCCAACAGTGACGCCAAGTAACAAGGCTATAAGGTAGTCGCGACGCGAGTGAAGCTTAATCGCTTTGTGTTGAATTGTAAGTAAGATCAGTAAGGCACAGCCTGCAATTGCTGTTCTGTAAACGGTAATATCTAATGCACTTAAGCTGACTAGCTTTGCGAATAATGCAGTACCACCAAATAGGAGTACTGCAATATGTAGATATATTAGGCTCTGTTTGTGCGCCTGCATTACAAACCTTGTTATTGTTGTTATTAACTCTCTTTGTAACGGTAATCCTTTACTTTGTAAACTCCCCAAATGGGCTAATCCATTCGTTTAGTTCCAATATTTCCATCCCTGCAAGTAATAGTGCAGCACATTAGGCTCATCAAGCGTCGATACTTTTTCATTGTTAGCGCTAATATCCGGGGTAAAAATAAACAATTGTGCGTCATTTTCAGGGCGGTAAAAGCGGGTTTTAACATGCAATACTTGTTGGTTACTGCACATCAAGTTGCAAGCCATAACAAAGCCCCATTCGCCAAAAGAGGGCACATTCAAATGATAAGGCAAGGTGTGCGTAAAGCCTGCTGCACTGAGCGTGTTATTGATAGACCAAAATGCTTGCTTCGCAAAAAATGGGCTGGTGGCCTGGGTCACTACAATACCGTTATTTGGTAGTCGTGTTTTTACTAGTTGATAAAACTGCTGACTGTAAAGGCGAGCTAAATTGATTGCTTTTGGATCCGGTAAATCAATAAAAATAATATCGAACAGCTGTTCGTTTTGCTCAATAAACACATAAGCATCTTGATGAATAACCGTCACTTTAGGGTCACTGAGTGAGTGCTTGTTAAGTGTTGTCAGGTTGTGATTAGTTTGCGCAAGCTTAGCGACTGCTGGATCTAAATCGACTAGGGTAATAGATTCTATTTGCGGGTACTTCAAAAGCTCTCTAGCTGCTAAGCCATCGCCACCGCCTAAAATTAGAATACGTTTGGCATTACCATGGCGCACCATAGCGGGATGGATAAGCGCTTCGTGATAGCGATACTCATCAATCGATGAAAACTGTAAGCCACCGTTTAAATAAAGCCGAATATCATCTTTATGACGAGTCAGTACGATTTGCTGATAGGGTGTTTGCTCTGAGTGTACAACACGGTCATCGTAGATTTGGCTTTGCCAAAGATGGGTGAGCTGTTTACTAGCAAATAAGCAAAGCACTAATACTGAGCAGACTAAAACTAATGTGAGTCTAAGCACTTTTCGACGATTTGGGCTGATATGGTCGATAAAGTACCACAGCAATAACAGCGCAATACTTAGATTCATTAAGCCAAAGCTTAAGGCTGTTTTAAAAACCCCAAGCCAAGGTAAAAATAGAAAAGGAAACAGTAAAGTCGCAAGCAGGGCGCCAAAGTAGTCAATAGATAACACATTGGCGAGGTTTGCTTTTAGCGCATAATGTTTTTCCATTAGGCGACTTAACAGCGGAATTTCTAAACCAATCAAAATACCAATTAAGCTGGTGAGTAAAATACTAATTGCTTGCAGTGGTAAGCCAAACGCATAACAGAAATACAATAAGGGCACACTTAAGCCACCAAGTAGTGCAAGCAGTAGCTCAAAACCGATGAAATACACCAGCAATGGCTTATCAGGCACAAAACGCGAAAAATAAGAGCCAACTCCCATTGCCGCCATATAGACGCCAATTGTCAGAGAAAATTGGGTGATGCTATCACCCAAAAAGTAGGCACCAGTGGTTGCGATCAGTAGCTCATAGATAATTGAGCAAAGGCCAGCAACAAAAATACTAAACAGTAAAATGTGGCTTTCGCGAATTGAGTTATTTTCCACCTGGGCCGCCTCGTGAACGGAAACCTGCACTGCCAATACTTTGTTCACGCAATTGTTTATCAACGCTTATCGTGAGGTGGTGATAGGAGTAAACTTGCCAATCTTGCTCTTTGTCACCTTTGCTATATGCCAAGAAGGAAAAGAAGAGCACGGGTGCTAAAAACAGTAACGCAATAGGCCAAACTGAGATACGCGATTCCATTGCTTTTATAGCCTCAGGGTTTAACTTATTGATTGGTTTATAAGTAATATCGGAGCCTTCACGCTCAGCTTCTAAACGATGCAGCATTACAAATAGCGCTACACCGCCGATGAAGCCAGAAATCCATAACAGCGGTAGCATGAAATTACTGTTACCTTTGATTGGGATTATACGAAACGTATAACTAAAATGTTCGGCACGCTTATTTGGGCCAAACGTACTACTGACGTAGGCGCTATATTGCCCCTTCTTAGGGAAGTGGACATCGTGATGAGTATAATCACGGTACTCAGTCCATTTACCATCTGAATCGTGTCCGGTTTCGGCCCAAAGTTCATCAGAGTAACTAAATAAGTAGTTACCATCAGGGTCAAAAATTTCGATATCAATGGCTTTCCATGAGTTTAAAGGCAGTCTGCCTTTAATTTCTAAGCGCATCATTTGGCCATCTTCTGGCACTGTAAATAGGTAAGGTTTGTCTTGTCCGTCGTAGTCTTTAAAGTTGCCATATTGGCCACTAATAAGTGGCGCTTGTAGATCTGCACGTATCACTAAGCAAACAACAAATGTGATAGCGGCAATAATAAAAAGCTTATAGATGTTCATCCATTACTCCATAAATAAGCTTAAATAGCGATAGTGATGATAACAGCAACACAGATTGCAATGCTGCTTTCAATAACCGCAACGGCGGTGTTTTTGTCGTGCATTGCTTGGTCGAGTGAAATTTTGCTAAAGATAATTTTATCAACGAGGTAACGCACAATTGGTAAAATTAAAAAGCCAAATAATGCGTCAATAAAGAATAAGCTTAAGCTTTGTTGCCAAGTATGAAAGCCACCAATAAGCGCATGACACAAGATAATAGCTAACGCCAACATGGTGCCAGAAAAGCTAAGCGCAACGGCTTTGTTGCCTTTTTCGAGCTGTTCGTGAAGATTAAAAGCAGTGAGGTGATCATAGCCTTTGGCAAAAATGATCAGCATTAGTTGCCCTAAAAAATAAAACACTATGGCTGATAACCAGCTGCCTTCACCGGTTAATGCGCCACCAATGATAAGTGCTGCGGCCATATAGTTTGCTGCTTGTACTAAGCCCACAGCCTCATTTTGTTGGTTAATTAATTGCTCTTGGTTACAGAACAAACGCAGCAGTAATTTGTCATTTAAAATACGTGAGCAAGTTAGCAGCACCATACCTAATACACTGTACAGTGATACATTCATCAAATCGCTTAGTAAACCTTGACTAGGCCCAGCTAAAACAAAGCCATAAATAATGGTAATTGCCCCTAAGTAGCCGCCAATAGATAAACCCAAGGCACTGTTGGCATTGTCGGTTAACTGGTTGGTGGTGTTATAAGGGGTTGCTAAGTTATACGACAGTTTTGCAACGGCTATGATTGCAATGAATAGACCAATATAGGCGCTGTTGTAGGCCATCGTTGCGAGGTAGTGGGTTAAGTTAATATCCATATAATTATGTTAGCTTGTTGTTATTTTCCGAAAATATTAACACAGAGTGTTTGTTGCAAAGAATATCAAAGCTTCATTTTTGGCAGAATTAATCAATTTCTTAAAAGTTTCATAGCTTTTGCCTGTCTCATTGTTAGGTTATGGGTTAAAATAACAACATAACCAACTAACAAGATAGTGAATGTCAAAACAGGATCCAAATCTCAGTCGAGAACAAGAAAAGTACGAAAACCCCGTCCCTAGCCGTGAGTTTATACTTACTCACTTAGAATCTCGCGCCAAACCAGCAAACTTCACACAACTTTGTGACGAATTACATGTGAATGATACAGAGCGTCAAGTTGCGTTCAAACGTCGTTTACGTGCTATGGAGCGCGATGGTCAACTGTATTTCAATAAGTTTAAATGCTACGCATTGATCGATGAATCTGGCCTAGTTAAAGGCAAAGTCATTGGTCATCGTGACGGATTCGGCTTTTTAGAAGTTGAAGGTGAGAGTAAAGATTGGTTTATCGCGAAGCACCAAATGAATATGGTGTTGCACGGTGACATTGTGCTTGCTAAAGGCAATCGCAAAGGCTCAAGTGGCAAATGCGATGCACGCATCATTAAGGTTTTGACCAATGAGCGAGCCCCGATTGTTGGCCGCTATTTTGTTGAGCATGGTATTGCAGTTGTTGTGGCTGAAGACCCACGCATAACGCAAGATATTATGATTCTACCGGGTAGTGAAAATGGCGCGCGCCACAACCAAATGGTGCAGGTGCAAATTACCCAAAACCCAAGCCGACATATGAATGCGGTAGGTAAAGTCACTGAGGTACTGGGTGAGCACTTAGCACCGGGTATGGAAATTGAAGTTGCACTACGCAATCACGATATTCCTCACGTTTGGCCTGAAGCGGTTGAAAAGCAAGTTGCTCATTTAGGTGAGTTTGTTGATGAACAGGCAAAGCAAGGTCGCGTTGATTTACGTGACTTACCGCTGGTGACAATCGACGGTGAAGATGCCCGAGACTTTGACGATGCCGTTTATTGTGAGCGCAAACCATCAGGTGGTTGGCGTTTATGGGTGGCCATTGCCGATGTGTCGCACTACGTAGGAATGAACACGCCTCTGAATAAAGAAGCGATTGAACGTGGTAACTCAGTATACTTCCCTGAGCAAGTTATTCCGATGCTGCCAAAAGTGTTATCGAATGGCTTGTGCTCATTGAACCCAGAAGTTGACCGTTTATGTATGGTTGCTGAGATGACGGTGTCAGAAGCGGGTAAGTTGTCTGGGTATAAATTTTACGAAGCGGTGATGAATTCACACGCTCGTTTTACCTACACTAAAGTGAATGCGATTTTACAAGGCGATGAAAAGCTGCGTGAAGAATACGCCAAGATGGTGCCACATTTAACTGACTTACAGCAAATGTACATGGCACTTAAAGCTGCTCGCCAAGAGCGTGGTGCGATTGAGTTTGAAACCTTAGAAACGCGCTTTGTGTTTAATGCACATCGTAAGATTGAATCAATCGTGCCTGTGGTTCGTAATGATGCACACAAACTTATCGAAGAGTGCATGATTTTAGCGAACGTATCGGCAGCCCGATTATTAGAAAAGCACGAGGCGAGTGCGCTTTATCGTGTGCATGATGAGCCTGATGCTGAAAAGCTTGGTTTCTTCAGAAACTTTTTATCAGAGCTTGGTATCGAAACTGCGATTTCTGATGAGCCAACACCAAAAGAAATAACCCAAGTGTTAGCTAAATTAGGCGACCGCCCAGAAGCTGAGCTTATTCAAACCATGTTGCTCCGTTCAATGAAGCAAGCGGTTTATCAGCCAGATAACATTGGCCACTTTGGTTTAGCTTTACCTGCCTATGCCCACTTTACATCGCCAATTCGTCGTTACCCTGATTTAGTGGTGCACCGTGCAATTAAAGCGGTACTTAAAGCGCAAGGTCAGCAAACATCGGGTGAGTATGCCTACACTGATGACGAAGTTGATATTTTAGGTGAGCAGTGTTCAACCACTGAACGCCGTGCTGATGATGCGACTCGCGAAGTGGCAGATTGGCTTAAATGTGAATTTATGCAAGACCATGTTGGTGACGAATTTGGTGGGGTGATCTCATCGGTAACTAACTTTGGTTTATTTGTACGCTTAGACGATTTACAAATCGACGGCATGATCCATGTAACTAACCTGGGCAATGAGTACTTCCATTACGATGGTGCTAAGCATTGCTTGATTGGTGAACAAACTCACACCGTTTATCGTCTAGGCGATAAATTAACGGTTCAGGTGTCATCTGTCAGTCTTGATGAGCGACGTATAAACTTAGTGTTAGCAGGTGAGGCGCAACAAGACCGTTATGCGCGTCGTCGTGGCCGTAGTGCCCCTGCAAAACCAAGTGTTCGAGCCCAGCTTAAAGCAGGTAAAATTCCTGGTAAAAAACCGCAGTCAGGCAGCTTTGAGGCAAAATCAGGCGACAAAGAGAATGAAAAACGTGGCAAGTCTTCACCTTCTAAAGGGCGCAAAAAGCCTAATAGTAAACAAGCTGATGCTGTAAAAGCCGGCAAAAAGAAGAGTAAGAAAAAAGCCACCAAAAAGGCAAAAAGACCGGGTAAGAATGCCCGTAAACGTAATGGCCGAGGAGCAAATAATACGTGAGTAATGAATTAATTTTTGGTTTTCACTCAGTTGAAGCAATATTAGCAAAAGAGCCTGAGCGCTTTTTAGAAATATACGCTTTAAAAGGGCGTGAAGATAAACGTTTAAACCCGGTTATTGACCAAGCACGTAAATTCGGTATTTCTGTACAATTTATGCAGCGTAAAGCGCTTGATAATAAAGCAAATGGTGAGCAGCACCAAGGCATTATCGCTAATGTGAAAGCGGCGCGCATGTATAACGAAAAAGATCTAGATGAGATCATAGCCCGTGAAGAAACGCCTTTCTTATTGGTGCTTGATGGTATAACAGATCCGCATAACTTAGGTGCCTGTTTACGTAGTGCAGATGCTGCGGGCGTGCACGCGATCATCGTTCCTAAAGATAAGTCTGCAAAACTGAATGGCACAGCGCGTAAAGTAGCATGCGGTGCGGCAGAAACAGTGCCATTGGTGCAAGTAACCAATCTTGCGCGTACGTTACGTGAAATTAAAGATGCTGGCGTTTGGGTTGTCGGCACTGCCGGTGAAACAGATACAGAGTTATTTGATGCAAATCTAACAGGGCCAATGGCTGTTGTTATGGGTGCTGAAGGGGATGGTATGCGCCGCCTTACTCGTGAGCATTGTGATTTATTAGTTAAAATCCCAATGGCTGGTTCGGTATCTAGTTTAAATGTGTCAGTTGCGACCGGTATTTGTTTATTTGAAGTGTTACGCCAGCGTAATGCAACGCAAATCTAACTGCCGCGAAAATTTCAGACACAAAAAAAGCCGATGTTACATCGGCTTTTTTGTATCTAACAGTTCTGATTAGATTTTTGCAAAAGCGTCTTGTAGTGGTGGTACTACTTGCTTCTTACGGCTTAATACGCGATCTAACCAAACGCGACCGTCTTCTGATTTAACATCATAGGCAGCTTCGATTACTGATACGTCATCAGACGCAATTAGCATTTCAGAGCCTTCTTTCATGATATCAGTTAACAGGAGTAATACTGAGTGGCGACCGCCTTCTTCTTTAAGCTTTGCGATGTCAGCTTCAAGATCTGCTTTGATCTCATCAAATACAGCAAGGTCGATAACTTCTAGCTGGCCAATACCTACTAGCTTACCGTTCATGTTGAAGTCTTTGAAATCACGCATTACTAAATCGCGTGCAGGCGTGCCTTCAACTGCTGATTTAACCTTGAACATTTCCATGCCAAGTTCTTTGAAATCTTCAATACCAGCGATTTCAGCAAGTGCTTCAACACACTTGATGTCAGCTGTTGTACACGTTGGTGATTTAAAGATTACAGTGTCGCTTAAGATAGCGCATAACATGATGCCTGCGATATCTTTTGGAATCTCTACGTTGTAGAAGTCATACATCATTTTGATGATAGTGTTTGAACAACCAACTGGACGGATCCAACACTCAAGTGGTGTTGATGATGTTAAATCGCCTAGTTTGTGGTGATCAACAACACCTACAACACGTGCTTCATCGATGTCATCAGGTGCTTGTGTTTTTTCTGTGTGGTCAACGATATAAACGTCTTCGCCTGCGTAGCTAAGTTTTAGCTCAGGTGCTTCGAAACCGAATTTATCTAGGATAAATTGTGTTTCAGGTGATACTTCACCTAAACGCGTCGGGATCGCAGGTTCATTGATCTGGTTTTTTAAGTAAGCAAGCGCAATTGCACCGCAAATTGAATCTGAATCAGGGATCTTATGACCCACTACATACATTGACATTGACGGAACTCCTTTAAATTTGGCGGATATTTTAGCAAAGTATCGACAGATTGATACATAACAGACATGAAATTTTGTTGATCAATTACAACTGCCAATTAATGTCCTTTTTGGTTACACTTTAAGATATTGAAAACTGAGGAAGATACTGATGCGCTTGAGCCGAAAAGCATGGAATAATGTAGTGATTATTTCGATGCTATTGATGATTTTTTTCTTCAATGGCCTACATAAAAAGCTCAATACACAGCCCGTTGAAGAAGGAGTACAAGCATTACTCCCAGAGCAAAGCTTCATTTTAGCAATGGCATTTCCAGAATTAAAAATCGAGCGTATCGGCACCTCTTGGCGTAGCCAATCACTACAAGAAACCACATGGCAAGGCGATGAGCAGCAGCTCGAACAACTTGTTGAACTTTGGCAACATCAAAAACTGACTATTGCCAGTCTCCCTGTTAGTAAAATTTCACAGACATCGGCTGATTATGTTGCCTCCGTGTGGCTAGCCGGGGAGCAGTTGCCAGCGGTGTATCAGTTGTACAACATAGATCAGCAATACTATTTATTAGATAAACGGTTACAACGAGTATTTGAGCTTGAACAAGCTGATGCGGCTAAGTTGTTTCCGTTATACCCGTTTTAAGAGAGTCACAGATGCCTGAATTACCAGAAGTTGAAGTTAGCCGTTTGGGAATAACGCCGCATGTGCTTAACCAAACAGTGACCAAAGTAAATATTCATAACGCCAGTATGCGTTGGCCTGTGCCTGATGATGTATATCAATTACAAGGACTTAAAGTTACTTCAGTGGAGCGTAGAGCAAAATATTTATTACTCGGTTGTGAGCTGGGTAGTGTTATTTTGCACTTAGGAATGTCGGGCAACTTACGAGTTGTGAGCGCAGATGAGCCATTAAAAAAGCACGACCATATCGAATTTATTTTAGCCTCAGGTAAAGCGCTAAGACTCAACGACGCGCGTCGCTTTGGTGCCTGCTTATGGCAAGCACCAGGCGAATGTCATACCTTGCTAACCAAGCTTGGACCGGAGCCTCTTACCGATGAGTTTGCTGCAAAGCGTGTTTACGAACAGTCTAGAAATAAAAAAGTACCAATTAAACAGTTTATTATGGATAACGCTGTGGTCGTTGGTGTAGGTAATATCTATGCCAATGAGTCGTTATTTAAGGCCGGAATTCACCCGAAACGAGAAGCCGGCAAGGTGTCTTTAAAGCGTTATCAGCAATTAGTGCCTATTATTAAAGAAACACTTGCTGCGGCTATCACGCAAGGCGGCACAACATTAAAAGATTTTGCTCAAAGTGATGGTAAGCCCGGTTATTTTGCCCAACAATTACTAGTTTATGGTCGCAAAGGTGAGCCATGTGTAACGTGTAAAGAGCCATTAAAAGAAATTAGATTAGGGCAAAGAAGCACTGTGTACTGCTCTAATTGTCAAAAATAACAAAGAATCCCTCATCTATGTAGTATTGCAACAGATAGCAAGATAGAGACAGGCTTAAGGAATGAGAAGGTTGTATGCTATTAAACAAATACGTCATAGGGTGCGTGTGCTTAGCGGCACTGGTGGGTTGTTCTAAAGAGCAACCTCAAGTTATCGTTGAAGAAGTGGTTACCGCTGAGGTTAAGCAGTTTGATGTGCCGCTGTATGGGAATTACGTGGCGCGTACAGACGCATCACTTGATGTTGAAATACGCGCAAGGATCACCGGCTTTGTACAAAGCGTAGAATTTGTTGAAGGTAGTTGGGTAAATGAGGGAGATTTACTCTACACCATTGATGATAGACCCTACCGAGCAAAACTTAATCGCGTTAAAGCGGCGCTGCAAAAAGACCAAGCAGCGCTGGCAAAAGCAAAGCGCGATGTTACTCGTTTAAAACCCCTCTACGAGCAAGATGCAGCAAGTCAGCTCGACTACGACAATGCAATTTCTATTCAAGAGCAAGCGCAAGCGTCATTATCAGCAACCCAAGCAGAACTTGAAGAAACCAAGCTTGATTTAGAATATACCCGTATTACGGCGCCAATTAGCGGCATGGTTGGTAGCTCTGAAGCCGATCTCGGTGCTTTGGTCGGCAGTAACGGTATTTCACTCCTTACTACCATTCAGCAAATAGACCCTATTTTCGTTAATTTTAATATGTCGGCACTTGATTACTTGAATGCCAAGCGGCGTATGACCAGCATGATGGAGCAGCTACAAGCCGAACAACAAGGCAAGGCACTTGAGGGCTTTGTACGTATTTCTTTGCCTGATGGCAGTGAGTATCGATATTGGGGTGATGTGAGTTTTACCGATCCTAAAATTAGCCCGAAAACGGGCACCTTTAAAGTAAGAGCAAAGCTGCCTAACCCTAATAGTGAGCTATTACCTGGGCAATATACAAAAGCACGGATTAAATTATCCGAATTGAAAGATGCCATTGTCGTCCCTGAGGAAGCTACACAAGTTGAGCAGGGCGGTATTTATGTGATGGTGGTACTTGACTCAGGTGAGATAGAGCGTCGCTTTATTGTTGTTGAGCATTACGGTGAACAAGGGATTGTTGCCAGCGCTGGCTTGAGTGCCGGTGAGCAAGTGGTGGTGAAAGGTTTGCATCGTATTCGTCATGGTCAGCAAGTAAAAGCGATTTCGTTAGCCGAGTTTGAAAAACGCCAATTAACGCCAAACACGGGCACTATTCCACTGGCGCCAGATAAACCAAGCAAACAAGATGATGAAAAAAATCAGCAGGGAGCTTAACTATGTTTTCGCATTTTTTTATCAAGCGTCCAGTGTTTGCTATCGTTATTTCGTTAGTTATTTTACTCACAGGCTTGGTCTCGCTCTTTACTCTACCGATTGATCAATACCCTGATATTGCTCCGCCGTCGGTTAAAGTGTCTGCTTCATTCCCTGGCGCAACGGCTGAGACCGCATCGGAGTCGGTAGCCATTCCTCTTGAGCAAGAATTAAATGGCACACCGAATATGTTGTATATGGAGTCAAAGGCAACTAACTCTGGCAGTGTTGGGATCACACTCACCTTTGATGTTGGCACCGACCCAGATCTCGCCCTTGTTGATGTGCAAAACACCGCAAGCCAAGCAGGTAGTAATTTACCTGTTGATGTGCAAACTGAAGGGGTGAATGTCTCTAATGAAAGTTCCGTTGAGCTGTTGAAACTGGCACTGACCTCTGATGATCCTCGCTATGACGAAATCTATTTGAGTAACTACGCCAGCATCAATGTTGAGGCGGCTTTAAAGCGTGTTCCGGGGGTTGGTAAAGTGCGTAACACCGGCTCGCGTTCTTATGCTATGCGGGTCTGGTTAAAGCCCGATATTTTAGCGGGTTACGAATTAACCGTGAATGATGTGACCGCAGCAATCAAAGCACAAAATAAAGAGGCCGCTGCTGGGGAGATCGGGGCTCAGCCAATGAGCGATGCAATTAAGCTTAATTTTCCGGTGCGGGCACAAGGACGGCTTAATAAGGTTGATGAGTTTAATAACATTATGTTGCGAGTTAACAGTGATGGCTCGATGATCCGTTTGCGAGATGTTGCAAGGGTTGAGCTGGCATCGTCTGCGTACACTTTAAATTCAAAACTAAATGAACAGCCCGCCACTATTTTGCAGGTTTATATGTTACCAGGCTCTAATGCATTAGCGGTTACTGAACGTGTTAAGGCTGAGATGGAACGCCTGAGCGCGGCTTTTCCAAAGGGAGTGAAATGGCAGTTATTTTATGATGCATCTGAGTTTATCAAGCTGTCGATTAATGAGGTGATCAATACCCTTATTCAAGCGCTGATCTTAGTGATTTTAGTGGTGTATTTATTTTTGCAAAACTGGCGAACAACTTTAATACCCGCTTTAGCTGTGCCGGTGTCAATAGTGGGTACCTTTATCGCCTTGGCTGCATTTGGATTTACCATTAACAATGTCAGTTTATTGGCTATGGTATTGGCAATCGGCATCGTCGTTGATGATGCGATTGTTGTAGTCGAAAGTGTTGAGCGATTGATCAATGAGCAAAATATGGAGGTAGTTGCTGCTACTAAGCAAGCGATGACAGAGCTTTCTGGCGCCATAGTGGCAACCTCTTTAGTACTGGCAGCGGTGTTTGTGCCGGTGTCATTTTTAGCCGGTATTACGGGCATTATGTACCGAGAATTTGCGATTTCAATTACCGTTGCGGTACTCATTTCGACCCTAGTTGCGTTAACCTTAAGCCCTGCTTTATGTGCGATTTTCTTAAAACCTAGCCTCCCATCAAACAATAAGATTTTTGTTAAATTTAATAATTGGCTTGAAGGTGTTGGCAAAAAATACACCTGGCTTGTAAAGGCATGCTCTGAAAAAGCAAAACGTAGTTATATTGGCTTTTTTATAATGCTAGGTGGCTGTTACTTTGTGTTCAGCCAATTACCAAGTAGCTTTATGCCGCAAGAAGATCAAGGACGCTTTTTTGTTGATATTACCTTGCCAGATGCGGCAACGGTCTCACGTACCAACGAGGTGATAAGTAAAGCTAACCAATTTGTTATGAGCCATGCTGGGGTGGCTTATTCATTCACGCTAGCAGGTGAAAACCGCCGTGCTGGTAGTGCGCAATCACATGGTCAAATGGAGGTGATTTTAAAGCCTTGGCAAGTGCGTGCAGAGCAAGGTTTTACGGTCACGAGTGTGATGAATGATATTCGTAAGCAGCTGTACGCCATTCCCGATGCTGAATTTAATGTGTTTCAGCCATCGGCTGTGGCGGGGCTTGGTTCGGGCTCTGGTGTTGAGTTTGCGCTGCAAGAAAAAACAGGAGGCAACTTAACGGGTCTGGTTGAATCGCTCGAGGTACTGCTGGCAAATTTAAATAACCGCCCTGAAGTTGCTAAAGCAAGTAGCTCACTGCGTGGCTCAGTACCTCAGCTATTTTTAGAGTTAGATAGAGAAAAAGCCATGGCATTAGAGGTGCCGATTGCCGATGTTTACAGCACAATGAAGGTGCTTACTGGCTCATCAACAATTAATGACTTTAATTTATTTGGCCGGGTTTATCGGGTTAAAGTTCAGGCTGAAGATGAATTTAGGGCACGCCCTGAAAACCTCAACGAATTTTATGTGCGTTCAAAAAATGGCGCTATGGTGCCATCAAATGTGCTTGCTAAGTTAAATTTAACAACCGGTCCGTCTGCAATAAACCGCTTTAATATGTTTACCAGTGCCATGGTGAATGTATCGCCAGCTGAAGGCTATGCATCGGGAGATGTAATTGACGTAATTAAAGAAGAAATGGCAAAACTACCGCCTAACCTTGGCTATGAATGGACAGGATTAACCTATCAAGAAATTCGCTCATCGGGTCAGCTAAGTATCGCTATCAGCCTTGCTATTGTGTTTGTATTTTTATTTTTAGCGGCGCTCTATGAAAGTTGGAGCTTGCCGTTTGCTGTACTACTAATAAGCCCGATAGCTATGTTGGGAGCCTCTGTATTGACCTTAGTGACGGGGCATGAAAACAATTTATTCTTCCAAGTCGCATTTATTGCATTGATAGGCCTTGCGGCAAAGAACTCTATATTGATTGTTGAGGTGGCAAATCAGCTTTATCAAGAAGGTATGAATGCCGTTGATGCTGCAATAGAAGCCGCCCGTTCTCGCTTTCGGCCTATATTAATGACTGCAGCCTCTTTTGTGCTTGGTGTATTGCCGTTAGTACTTGCTTCTGGCCCCGGAGCGGTTGGTCGGCAGTCGGTATCTATGCCTATTTTAGGGGGGATGTTACTAGCAAGCTCTATCGGCATTATATTAGTTCCGCTGTTTTTTATTACCGCTGCACGCTTTGTAAAAAAACAGCAAACACCGGCCTTTAAAGTAGTAGAGGAGCAAGTCGATGCATAAATTGCTGCCATTGCTTTGTTTCGCTTGTATTCAAGGCTGTGCTGTAGGGCCAGATTTTGAAATACCTGATCATAGTGAAGTTGCTAATTTTATGGGTGCAGCAGCTACGCCACAGTCTGAAGCTTTAGCGGGATGGAAGCAAATATATAGCGACCCTCATTTGCAAAAGCTGATTAGCCAAGCGCTTCTTAATAACCAAGATATGTTAATTGCGCAATCGAAAATTATTGAAGCGCGAGCTCGGTATCGAATTACCGATGCCGCTTTATGGCCAGATGTAAGCATAGGGCTTACTTCAGAGCGAGAAGAAGAGCTTAATAGCAGCCCCGAAAATACCTTTGATTTAAAAGGTTACTTAAGTTGGGAGCTAGATTTATTTGGTAGTAACCGACGTGCAAGCGAAGCCGCACTGGCAAATTATTATAGCCAAGAACAAGCAAGAAACGCGTTGCAGCTCGCCTTGATTGCTGATGTTGCGCAGCAGTTTTTTGCCCTTAAAGAAGTTGAAGAGCAATTAAATATTAGCCTGAGTACGATTAAGCTTCGCGAGAAGGAGCTTGAAATTGCGCGTATTCGTAAAAAAGGCGGTATTATTTCAGGGCTAGAACAGCGCCAAGCCGAGGTTGAATTAGAATCAGCGAAAGTGAAGATCCCGCCTTTACAGCACAGTGAAAGGCGGATTATTAATCAGTTAAAGTTTTTGATTGGTGATGCCAATGCTGATGTGCAAGGGGGGAATGAGTTATCTGTACAAACCCTTCCTAAGCAATTACCTACAGGACTACCTAGTGAACTGTTAAAGCGTAGACCAGATGTGCAGCAAGCAATGTATCAATGGCAAGCGGCCATGGCTGAGATTGGGGTCGCAAAAGCGGCTTTATTTCCAAAACTTAATTTATATGCAGAGCTTGGCAGTGAAAGCACTGATTTTAGTGATTTGCTCGCCAGTAATTCGCAGGTTTGGTTGCTGGGCTCAGAGCTGTTAATGCCAATATTTAATATGGGACGCAATCAGGCAAATTTAACGGTGGCGGAACAACGAGCTTATCAGGCAAGTATTCAATACCAAAAAACAGTGCTGGTGGCACTGCAAGAAGTAAGCAATCAGCTTTCGAACTATCAGTCGGCAGAGCAAAGCTATGATGCGCAAAGGAGCTTGGTGCTCAGTAGCCAAGATTACTATCGCTTAGCACGCCTTAGGTATAGCAATGGTGTTGCCAGCTCCCTTGATTTAATGGATGCACAGCGCCAGTTATTTTCGGCAGAAATAGCTTTATCGCAGGCAAAGAATGATCGTCTGCAAAGCCTAGCAACGCTTTATAAAGCACTTGGTGGCGGATGGTATGAATTAAGCGAACAGGAACTGGAAAAAGAAAAAGTGGTAGATTAATTAAAAGAGCATGCAAAAGCATGCTCTTTAAAAACTTATAACTCAAATGGTGCTACACCAACGGCTTTCATTTTATAGCCGACTTGAGCAATTTCACCAGACCAGGTTTCGGTGCTGATAACGCCAGTCACGACAATCGCATCGTATAGGCTTTCGATTGGTACGCCGTCTTTAATCGTGACATGCACAATTTGATTTGGCGGTGGTGGTGGTACGTGAATACAAGCACCAAAGTAAGGTACCAATAAAAACTCGGTGATCACTTCGCTGTCGCCTTCAAGGGGAACAACAAAACCAGGCAAACTTACTGATTGACCATTAAGTTCTTTTACCACGGGAGCATCAAGGTCTGGTTGCACCCAGTTTTGTTCTGAGCCTTCATGGTTTGCTTGCGCTTGGGTATCGATTTGCACATGACCTTTTGGAATTAAATCTTCCCAGAAGATTTCTTTAGGTGCGCCAGCATTAGCTCCAGCACACACAACTAATGCGACTAAAGCGACGAATTTTCGAAAAAACGGCATAACATTCCTTAAATTTTAATACTCATACCATCAGCAAGAGAGTAGAAATACGCGCGAGTTGCGGGAATTAACCCAACAATAAAGCCTGCAACCATTATCGCAGCTAAAAGCATGAGTTCATAGGATGACAATAAGGCTATATTTAGGCTTATTCCGGCATGGCTTTGCAAGTAATCTGCGCCGAGTAGCATTAAAGCATAGAATAATGCGATACCAACAATGCAGCCAAGCCCTGTAATGAGTAATGATTCTACACTGATCAAGGTGAAAATATGCCAAGGTCTTGCGCCAACAGAGCGCAAAATAGCAAGTTCTCTGCGGCGTTGATTTAAGCTTGAAAGCAGGCTCGTTAACATGCCAAGCAAACTGATCAGCACCACGACGATAGAAAATAACAGCAAGATTTTTTCAACGATAGAGAGCATTTCCCATAGTTCACGCAAAGTAACTCCCGGCATGATGGCTAGCAGTGCCTCATCTTTGTATTGGTTAATATTACGACGCACTTGTAAGGTATAAAGTGGTGAATCGAAACCAAGTAAAAAAGCGGTTATTTGTTTTGGTGTGCCAACTAAATCAACATCATCATGCTGGTCGTGGTCGTGGTCGTGGTCGTGGTCGTGGTCATTTGCATCAGCCTGAGCGGCTTCATGCTGATGAGCATGACCACCATGAATCGCTTCAATTGCTGCAAGTGGAATATGCAGGGTTTTATCAACAGGTGTGCCCGTTGGATTTAAAATACCGACCACTTTAAATGGGTTATCGTCATGATTATGAAAGCTGGTATTGCCCATGCCGTGCGCAATCACCACTTCGTCACCAAGCTGATAGCCAAGAGTATTGGCAACCTCAGCACCTAATACAACCTCAAATAAGTGATTAAATTCATGGCCTTGTGAAAAGCTCAACGACTGCTTTTTAGCAAAGCGATAGTGCTCAAAATAGTCTTTATTTGTACCAAGTACAGCTAAACCTTTATGGCTGTCGCCAAGTGACATAGGAATAGCCCATTTCACTCCCCGTTGCCCTGATATGTATTGGTAACTTTTCCAACTCACGCCATTATTAGCATGACCAATGCGAAATACCGAAGACAGCAGCAACTGGATATCACCGGTACGCGCACCGACAATTAAATCAGTGCCAGAAATTGTATTGCTAAAGCTACTTTTAGCATCAACTCGAACCCGCTCAATCGACATCAATAACATTACGCTGATAGCAATGGTAAATAGGGTGAGTAGGGCGCTGGCCTTTCGGTTTAATAAACTTTTTGTGGCGAGTTTAATGAGTAGCATCTGTGCCTCCTTGTAACTCAACAAGGCTGATACTGCGGGTAAATAGCGTTTGTAATGTTTCATCATGGCTAACAAAAATTAGCGTGCTATTTGCTGCGCTTGCCTGCTCAAATAACAATTTTACGAATGCTTGGCGATTTTGTGTGTCGAGTGCTGAGGTAGGTTCATCTGCAATAATAATTTCAGGGCTGCCAATAAAGGCTCGCGCTGCGGCAACTCTTTGTTGCTGGCCAATACTCAGCTGTGCAACTGCTTGATGCTGCAAGTTATCATTTAGCCCTAAAGCGCTCAGTAAGCGGCTTGCTTCAGCGGCTATTGTTGCACTATTTTTTAATGCGTTTTTTTGCCTTTGCTTTGAAAATTGGCAACCCAAAGTCACATTTTCAATAGGCGATAAATAAGGTAGTAAATTAAAGTTTTGAAAAATATAGCCAATATGGTCGGCACGAAAACGGTCCCGTTTACTATTACTAAGTTGGTTAATCGCTTTACCAAGCAGCTCGATATTGCCCTGTGTTGGTACTGTGACGCCAGCAAGCAATGATAATAACGTTGATTTACCACAACCACTCGGACCGTGAAGAAAAACATGTTCGCCTTGATCAATATCTAGCTTAGTAATATTGATCGTCGGCTCGGGTTGTTTTGCGTGCCATTTAAAAAGCACATTTTCAAGCGTGATCATAACGACCTATGAATTGTTACCATCGCCAGTAATTTAATTTTCTACGCATTTTAAAATTACGAATAAAATTACGTGGTTTCGGCTTAAGTGCAGGGTTGCTCAATAGTAATTCATTGCTAGCAGCAAGTACACGTTGACTCGATAAGCCGTCTTGATATGGATGCAGTTGCTGGCAGAAGTGCTCAATTTTCGCCATTAATTCAGCAGGTCGTGTGAAGGCATAATCAATCGCTTCAGTTAGTTTATTGACATCTGTGACATCAATAAGGTGTTCGCCAGGTGCTTGGTTGCAGAACGTCACGACGGGTTTTCTTTGTAAGATAAACATAAGCAAAATAGATGAGGTATCACACAGCATGACATCAGCAGCTTGTAAGAGTGGTAGTACATTATCTGTCTCGACAAAAGTTAGATTGTCGTTTTGTAGAGCCTTGTATCGTTCAACAAGCTCACTTGGCATTTTCGGGTGAAATTGCACCAAAATTCGCCATTTACCTTGCTCACTGTACGCTTTTATTTGTTCGTATAATTTAGGTGCAAGAGACAGGCGTTTTGAAAAAGTCGAACAAATTAAAAGAGTTTGCCTTTTATCGCCTTCATCTACGTATGGATTGTTTTCTATTTTTGAAAATAATGGATCTAGAGTAGGCCAACCTGTTTCTTTAGTTAAAAAGAAACCATGCTTTTTAGCTAGTTTCTCAAACTTAGAAGTTGTATTAGGGCCTTGGGTACAATACAGGTCAAAGCAGCCTCGGATGTTAAAATGATCTTCGTATCCTTTTCGATTTAGTTTTCCAGAATTAAAGCCGTGAAAAACAGCTACTTTTTTTCCTGGGATAAAGTTTGGAATTACATTCCCGGGAATGTATGAAATGTCTGGCTGCCACTGGATTACATCATCTATAGTTTCTAAACACGATTCATCTGAACGAAGGAAGTTCTGATTAACTTCATCACCATAGAAAAACCATTTAACTTCACCACCACGAGCTAAAATCTCCCGTTGCAATGGGCGTAAGATCGCGTACGAATAGTTCTGCGAAATAAACATTAAATATTTTTTTTCTGCGGTAGCTGCTAAGTAATCCAAGAAAACCTCCTATTTCGAGGGCACTAGTATAGCGAAATAATGTTTATGACAGCAAAATTACTGAAAGTTTAAATTTTTATGGTTTTTATTACATCCGCAGGCTGCTGATGATAGTGCAATGATTGAGCTTTCAAAGCGTCTAGATTATTATAGGCGGCCATAACCCCAATCCCATACATGTGCTCACAAGAGCATGCCAAATACTATCGGAGATAGCATGACTAGCTATAAAGTTTTAGACGTAAACGATGATTTACCGATCCGTACTAAAGGTGCGGTACACAGTGGTAAAGTGCGTTCAGTTTATTGGTTAACTGATGAAGACAGCGCTCGTTTAATTAATGAAAAAGGTTATCAAGTTCCAAAAGGAACTGAGCTAGCTATTATGGTTATTTCTGACCGTATTTCTGCGTTTGATTGTATTTGGCAAGGTGAAAACGGTTTAAATGGTGTGCCTGGTAAAGGCATCGCGCTAAACTCTGTGGCATCTCATTGGTTTAAGTTATTTGATAAAGCAGGCCTTGCTGGTAACCATATTGTTGATATTCCACACCCTTATGTATGGATTGTGCGTAAAGCAAGCACTGTGAAAGTTGAAGCCATTGCTCGCCAATATATTACTGGCAGTATGTGGCGTGATTATGCGAAAGGCACGCGTAATTTCTGTGGTATTGATTTACCAGAGGGACTTGCTGCGAACCAAAAGCTAGATGAAGTGTTAATTACGCCATCAACGAAAGGCATTATCACAGGTGTTGCTGATATTCCTGAAGTAGATGATGTGAACATTACCCGTGAAAACATCACCAATAACTTAGCTGTTTTCAACTTCAAATCTGAAGACGATGTCGCTAAATATGAGCAACTACTTGTTGAAGGTTTTAAGCTGATCAGTGATGAACTTGCACAGCTAGACCAAATCTTTGTCGATACTAAATTTGAATTTGGTTATGTTGAAGACATTGATGGTTCAGATAAGCTTATCTACATTGATGAAGTGGGTACGCCTGATTCGTCACGTATCTGGGATGGCCCAGCTTACCGTGACGGTAAAATCATTGAAAACTCAAAAGAGGGTTTCCGCCAGCTATTAATTAATAACGTGCCAGACAGCGATGTGTTATTAAATAAAGACCGCATGGACGAGCGTGAGCAGCTTGCTAAAGACTATACCTTGCCAGAATCAGTGATGCTTGAAGTGTCTGATACTTACGTTGGCATTGCGAGTAAAATCATTGGTCAAGAAATTACTATTCCAAGCGACCCACGTAGTGAAGTAATCGCTATTTTAGATAAAGAATACGGCTTAATTAAGCACAATTAATTGCTATTTTTTTAACTTAGATATGCTCTAAGTCAATATTATTAAAGCCAAGTTGGTTTTCTAGTAAAACTGCTTGGCTTTTTTCTTGCTTTTCATACCCTCTCTCATTAACTTAAGCTAAGATTAATCTATACTTATTAGCAAACTAGGCTAAGCAAGGTTCAATTATGACGTTTTTTGCGCACTGTGCTCGCACGGTATGTTCTTTTGTAGTTCTGTGCAGCGCAGCAACTGCATTCGCTGCTGATATTTCATTTACCGTTCGTGATCAATTTGGTAAGCCTTTGGCTGATGCTGTCATCGAATTAGAAAATAATGCGAACTCACCGAGCACGCAATTACCCATAGCGATAATGGACCAGGTTGATAAACAATTTTCACCTAATGTATTGGTGATACAACAAGGGCAGTCTGTTGATTTTCCTAATAGCGATAATATCCGCCATCATGTTTATTCTTTTTCAAGTGCTAAACCATTTAATATTAAGCTTTACGCTGACCGTCCAGAAAAACCAGAGTTGTTTGATAACAGCGGAGTTGTAGTCTTAGGCTGTAATATTCACGACTCTATGGTGGGTTATATCTATGTCGCAAATAGCGCTAATACACTAAAAACAGCAGAGGATGGCAAAGTACAATTAAAAGGTATTACTGTTCCAACTAGCATAACGATTTGGCACCCAAACCAAGCAAGTGAAATCAATAAAAAATTATCAGTCACTGTAACTGAGCAAGTCGCTGATATTACAATTAATACGAATGAACCTGCACCGCGTAATACGTTTGGTGAGATGTTTAAGGCAGATAATGATTCATAGTTTAAGAGGGCGGATCATAGCCTTATGCGTAAGCCTGGTTTTATTAACTAGTTTAGTAAGTTTAGCGAGCTCTTGGTGGTCGACAAATCGCTTTAACGATCAAAAGCTACGTGAAGATATTAATGTTGCTGAAAATGTTTTTAAGCAATATTTAAGCGCTAAAGAGAGCCTGCTATTAACGGCTGCAAAGGTCCTCACCGCAGATTTTGGCTTTAAACAAGCGGTCGCAACTCAAGACGCCGATACCATTAGTAGTGTATTGAATAACCACAGTCGTCGAATAAATGCTGATTTGATGTTGCTTGTGGATTTATCAGGGCAATTGGTTTCAGCAAATACTGAATTTAATCATAGGCCAGATGAGTTTTCTGCATTGATGAATGAATTACTCATTGATGCTGAGCAATCAAATTTCATTGTACTTGATCAAACCCTTTACCAAGTTATTTTACTGCCGGTGCGCGCACCTCGAACTGTTGCCTACAGTTTAGTGGGATTCGAGATTAACGACCTTGTTGCTGCAGAGCTTAAAAACCTCACCACAATGGATGTGAGTTTTATTGGTGAAGATGATGGTGTTGTAGAAACATCGCTGACCAAGCAACCACAAAGCACCTCTGTATTAGCGCATTTTAATAACGAGACAACGCAGCGCATATTTGGTGAAAAGCCGGTCTATAGAAACCGCCTGGTTGAACTTCCATCTTTGCCCGGACACCTAGTTTCTGTGCTATTAAGTGCTGATTTAACCCAGAGTTATCGTGAGTTTGAACAGCTGTTTTTCACCATTATTGTGCTTGCTGCTATTACTGTTGTGATAGGCGTATTGACCAGTGGTATCTTAGCTAAAAATCTCACAACACCGCTTTCAAAGCTTACTTTACTTGCACAGCAATTTGCCCGTGGCAATTATAAAGCTGAATTTGTAGGTAAAAAGCAAAGTAGCGAGATCACCACTTTAATTGATGCCTTTAACAACATGGGTAACGACATCAAAGAGCGTGAACAGCAAATAAGTTTTCAAGCTAGCCATGACTCATTAACCGGTTTTTATACCCGTTCTGCTATGTTGGAAAATATGGAAAACTTGTTTGCCGAAGGAGCTGAGTACACACTGGTTGCTATAGATATCCGCGGCCTTCGTCATATCAATGATAAATTAGGTCCGCGTATTGGTGATGATTGTTTAAAAGCGGTTGCTGAGCGTATTGGTGAATACTCAGCTCATCATAATGGTGTTAATGCTCGGATTGGCGGTGATGAGTTTTTAACTTTATTGCCAGCAGATGAAACGAAACAGTTTAAAGATGCGGTAATGAAGTTAGTTGCTCAGTTACAGGCTGGCTACTTAATTCAAGGCTTAAATATTACGTTACGCTTTAGTGTTGGGGTGGTGCATTGCCTTTCGCAAAATGTCAGCCCTGAGGACTTAATGCGTCGTTCGTTAATTGCTGTTGATACCGCATCTTGCGAGCATAAAACTATTCATTATTATCAAGAAGGTGAAGACGAAGAGCATCTTGAGCGCCTTGCAATAATTGATGAACTTAAGCAAGCCCTTGTTGATGATGACGGTCAGCTGTTCATGACCTATCAGCCAAAACTAAATATTAAAACTAATAGCATTGATAAAGTTGAGTCGTTAATCCGCTGGCAGCGCAAAGACGGTCAGTGGGTTTCACCAGAACTGTTTATTGATTTAGCAGAGCAATCGGGGGTGATTGTTGAGTTAACTTCTTGGGTTGTTAAAACCGTAGTGTCGCAAGTTGCAGCATGGCAACAGCAAGGTATTACTATGCAGGCTGCAATTAATGTCTCTGCGCAAGATATTGCATACCCAAGCTTTTACTCGCACCTTGCTAAACAGTTAGAAAAACATGCTGTTAATGGGCGCTTGATCACAATTGAGCTTACAGAACGCGATATGATTGAGAACGAAGAGCAAGGTATTAAGGCGCTAGAAAACCTCAAAACCTTGGGGGTTAAAATCTCGTTGGATGACTATGGTGTAGGGCAAACATCGCTTGGGCGTTTAAAGTCATTACCGATTGATGAGCTAAAACTTGATAAGTGTTTTATTTTGCAATTAGATCAGTCACGTCAAGATCAATACATAGTGCAATCGACGGTGACTCTAGGTCATCAGCTGGGCTTTTCGGTTGTTGCTGAAGGGGTTGAGAACAAAAATTCACTGGATATTTTAGTGCAAAATAAATGCGATTATGCACAAGGGTATTATTTAAGTAGGCCACTAAAATCAGAGCAGTTTTTGCAGTGGTTAGAGGTGTACAATGAAGCGTCTTAATTGGTTGTTTTGTCTGGCTTGCCTCGGTTTTGCAAGTTCAGGATTAGCTGCATCGGGTAAATTACTAGCAACGCCTGGTGTCTCACAAGTTGAAGGTAGTGCGGGTGGTGGTATTGTCCCTTGGGCGCAGCTTGCAGGCTATGCAAGTGATGATGAAATAGCAATAAATGGTTTTTGCAGCCGCGCTGATGTGAGTGATTACCGCTTAGATGTTTGTGGCGCGCAGCTAAATATTTATGATCGCGTTGAATTTAGTTACGCAGAGCAACGCTTCGAAGTTCCCGCATTAAATACCGATATTGAGCAATCAATTACAGGGGCAAAAGTACGCTTATACGGCGATATCGTTTACAGTAAATGGCCGCAGTTGAGCTTGGGTGTACAACATAAATCACTTGATGACGGCAGTATCGCAAACTTACTCGGCGCCAAAGATACCAGCGGTACCGATGTATACCTTGCTGCTAGTAAATTACATTTGGGCGCGCTTGCTGGGTATAACTGGTTTTGGAACACCACCTTTCGTTATAGCGATGCTAATCAGCTTGGCTTGTTAGGCTTTGGCGGCCCTGATAGCGATAAAGAATTGTTATTTGAAGCATCGACAGCTGTGTTTTTAACCCACCAAATAGCCGTTGGTGTTGAGTATCGTGAAAAGTCCAATAACCTAGGCTTAGGGGAGCAAGATTGGCAGGATGTGTTTGTTGCTTGGTTTCCTAATAAGTATGTTAGCGTGACTGCTGCTTGGTTAGACTTAGGAAGTATTGCTGGGGCTAAGGATCAAACAGGTTGGTATCTTTCTGTAACAGGGTATTGGTAATGATGAAAACACTTTTTACATTTGTATTTGCCGTTATGTTAGTTGGTTGTGCAAGTAGCAACAATAGCACCTTGTATCAGCAAATTAATGGCGAACAAGGAGTTGAAAAACTGGTTGATAGTTTTATTAATCAAATAGGCCGTGACGAACAAATTTTAGCTTATTTTAAACAAACGAATGTCGCCCATTTTCGACAAGGTTTTATTACTCATTTGTGTAGCGTCACCAACGGTCCTTGTGAATACAAAGGCGACAATATGGTTGATATCCACACAGGAATGAATATCCCTGAAAAAGACTTTAACCGTGTGGTAGAGCTTTTGATTAATGCTATGGACGAACAACAGATCCCGCAAACGGTACAAAATAAAATCCTTAGTCGCTTAGCACCACTTCGCCCTGAGGTAATTGATATTTAGCTATTGTTTATATTAAATTTTTACTTTATTGCATTCTTTGACTGTAGTCCTTAAACTTCAACAGAATTATTTAATGTATGGCTTAAAGCATGTCTTTTCTATTTATCTCTCGCAATAATGTACACGCCCGCTATTACAAAGAACTAATTGAGAAGTTACCCTTAAATTGCAAAGTGCACACGATGGGGGTACCAAGATTTGGTGCTCTGAAATACATCAAAAATACGACTAAGTATGATTTTAGTAAAATAATTGCGGAGCAACTATTACGGAAACAAGCGCGTAATAGTTTATGGAATAACCCGCTAATAATTAAAAGTTACTCTGCTTTGATGCTGCTTGTGGAGCGGTGTCGGTTCGCTAAGTATTATGATTTATTGAAGTCAGAATCGCCACAAGCTTTAGTCATTTGGAATGGTAATAAATTACCGAATGTTACTGTTTGTATGGCTGCTAAGGCTTTAGGAGTGACCACCTATTACTATGAAAATGGGTTACTGCCCGGAACAACAAGCTTAGATCCAAAAGGTATTAATTTTGCGGCTTCTGTACCGCGAGATAGTCAATTCTATTTAAACTTTGATCCGCAGGGGAAGTTGCCATTTTCTGCGCCTGATTTAATTCCAAGAGCGAATCATAAAAAGCGCTGTAAGTTTGACGCAATCGAGTTACCCAAAAAATACTTATTTGTGCCATTTCAAGTTCCACACGATACTCAAATAGCTTGCTACTCTCCATGGCTTAAGTCAATGGAAGAGTATTACTATGCTGTTGTTTCAGCTGTAAAACAGTTAAATGATCCAGAACTTAAAGTCGTTTTTAAAGAACATCCTTCATGGCATAAGCACTATGAGCACTTGTACGATAGAAATGATGTTGCCGTTTTTGCTAACGGAAATTGTACTCGAGAGCTTATCAATGGCGCTGAAGCCGTGATCACTATTAACTCGACCGTTGGCTTAGAATCTTTATTACTTGATAAAAAAGTGATTACCTTAGGGCTTGCTTGTTACAACATTGATGAGCTTGTACTACACGCGAGTGATCAAGCGACTTTGATTAAGTGCTTAGAAAAACTACAAAATGGCTGGCAGTCTAACAGTATTCTGAGAGATAAGTTTTTTACCTACTTAAAGCATGTGTATTGCTTGCCTGGTGTTTGGAAAGAATGTACAACTGAGCATGTTGAAGCGGTCGAAAAGCGCTTAACTCAACAAGATACATTTGCACAGTTATCGCAAAAGGAAAGCTAATGAAGAACATTGTCTCGCCAGAATGGTTAAACGAGCATTTAAGCCAGGATAACTTGGTTATCTTCGATGCAGGAATGGTACGTCCTGGTTTACCGGGTGAGTATGCGCCTAAGGCTATGCTTCCTAATGCACAGCGTTTTGATTTCAAAAAGACGCTGGCAGATAACAGTAACCCTGTACCAAGCATGATGTGCAGTAGCGAGCAGTTCACAGAACATATGCAGCTTGCTGGTGTTAACCAAGACTCTCTAGTTGTGATTTATGAAGACCAAGGCTTATTCAGTTCAGCGCGTGCGTGGTGGATGTTTAAAGCCATGGGCTTTGATAACGTAAAAGTTTTAAGTGGCGGTTTAGCTAAGTGGCTGGCACTTGGTTTTGCTACACAAGCAAGCTATTCAGCCGCTACTGGTCAAGGCAACTTTGTTGCCAGCCCGCGCGCTGATTACTTTATCAATGCTGAGCAAGTACTTAACTCACTTGACGAACAAAGCACACTAACACTCGACGCTCGCCCTTATGAGCGCTTTACCGGTGAACACGCTGAGCCGCGCGAAGGTATGCGCAGTGGCCATATTCCAAATAGTCGCAGTTTATCTCTAGCAACAGTGCTAAATAACGGTGAGCTTAAACCCCTTAGCGAATTGCAGGCATTATTTGAACAACACATAGCGCCGCATCACACCCAGTTGCAGTTTAGTTGTGGTTCAGGTGTAACCGCTTGTGCAATTGCATTGTGTGCCGATGAATGCGGTTACGCTAACTTACGTGTTTACGATGGCTCATGGAGTGAGTGGGGCGCTCGTCACGACCTACCTATTGAAACAGGTCCGCACCAATAAACTCAGCGTAATTTTGCCAGCTGCCGATACTGTTTTTATTCAGTGGCTGGCGGATTTGCTTTTTACTCGCCGTGGCTGATGCTGCATTACTTTTATAAAAAGTCAGGCAGTTTTCCTGCCAGCTTAAATCACAAAACGCATAGAGCTTCTGAGTTTGTTGAGTAGGCTCTGCCACCAATTGCTCATAGCTTTGCAAAAAAACATTTTCAGGATACTTGTTGGCAAAATGACTGACTAATGCCGAGTAATCTTGATAGAACGAGGCAATATCTTCAAGTGTAAAACTGTAGTGATGAAACACACTTTGCGGGCTATACATCTGTCTAAAATTGGCAATGCTGCAATCTTGCCAGCCCCGCTGCATACAAACGATTTTAGCATTAGGAAAAGCCGCTAAAATAAAATCAATATAGTAAAAGTTAAATGGCTGTTTGTCACAACTTCTTAGGCCGCCACTTAGTAGCTCAGCTCTTTGTTGATAGCTAGCCAGTGCTGTTTTTATTGCCTCAGATTCATATGCCTTATCGAGCATTTCGCTGTCTATTACACGCGCTGATTGCGTGGCGAATTGTATGAGTTGTGCAATATCATTTAACTCCCCAACCCCTTGCAGTTGTGTACTTTGATTAAGGATTTTTTCAACTAAGGTTGTGCCAGAGCGGGGCATGCCAACAACAAAAACGGGTAAGAACTCAGAGTCACTACTTGCAGGTGCTTGTTGTTTGCTTTGCGTAATGAGCTTTTGACAAAAGTGGTGGTGTTGGCTTGCTTGATAGTTAAGTTTACTGGCTATCGCTTGCTTACTTTGTGCAAAGTATTTAAATGCATTTTTGTAGTCATTTAGGTGCTCATAATTAAGAGCAAGACTATGAAAATACACTTGCTGTTCAACAATGCTTTTTTCTTTATCCGCCAAGGCTTGTAGTTTTTGGATATGTTGCTCTGCATCTATAACAGTATTGAGTTCAGCCTGCGAATAGTGGGCTTGATAAAAGCTAGGTTGCTTTGTGGTTAGTTGCTGAAGCAAGCTTTTAGCTTCATCGAACAGTCCGTGAATTTTATAACACACTGCCAAATTATAGCTAATTTGTGGGTTATCTTTATTGCGCTGGTAGGCTGCTTGTTGGAAGCTAAGAGCGTCGTCATAATGCCCTAAACGGGTCGCAATGTTGGCTAATGTATCAAAGTCTGCGCCACTAAAGTCAGCTGTTTGTAATGCGCTTTGATAATGTACAGCTGCATTACTTACTTTGCCTAACAGTACGTATAACCTGGCAAGTGCTAAATGATAAACTGCAAAAGGGGCTAGGCTTAGGGCTTTTTCAAGGAGCTTAATCGCTTTGGTGATATCGCCAGCTGCGGTGTTGACTTCGCTGAGTAAAAAGTAACAAACATGGTCTTCAGGATTTTGTTTTAGGCGCTGCACAAGTAAGTGATGTGCATCGGTTAGTTGTTTGTTGTTTAACAACTGTTGGATATGAGCGCGAAGCGCTTGTTGGGTATCATTTAGCATAAGCGCATAGTATACCAATTAATTATTTTCAGGTATTAAAAAGCCCTGCCTAAAGGTGGCAAGGCTTTTATGGGTATGTTTAATTACAGCTCAAAGTTGTAGCTAAACTTCATACCGATAGTACGAGGCGCTGTGGTGTAGTGACCATAAACACGCTGTAGCTCAGGTAGTTCTTTGTTTAGCTCAGTATATTGTGACATACCTGCCCAAGACTTATCACGACGTACAGAAGTGAATGCATATTTATCGAATAAATTGTCTACGTAAAGCGTTGCAGACCACATATCACCAGTAATTTTGGCAGATAAGTTACTTAGTGCATAACCAGGTAATACTTCGCCGTCTGCTTTTAGGCCTACTTTGGTGATCACATTGCTTTGCGCTGTGATACCGTAGTTTACACTTAATAACTTATCACCTAAGACATCTTGCTCGTAACGAAGACCAAACGAGAATTGATGCTCAGGAGCGCCCGGTAAACGGTCGCCTTTAGCACCATCATAGTAGCTTTGGTACTGTGCTAAGTCATCGCCTAACACACCAAATAAGTAAGGTGCATCTTCGGTCAATTCAGCCTTTGCATACGCGTATGTCGCATATGCAGCCCAATTATCACCAATCATTGCGCGAGTAGAAAGTTCAACACCTTTCGAATTAGCAGAGCCTGCATTTGAGGTAATTAGCTCTTGGCCATTTACAGTGCTACTACCTACTTGCGCATCTTTCCAATCAACATTAAATAGTGCAGCATTGAAGTGTAGGCGGTTACGTAACCATGATGACTTAAAGCCTAGCTCGTAGTTGACTGTTGTATCTGGTTTGTAATCTTCTTCGTTTGGCAGGGCACAAACTATTTGTTGCTCAGGTAATACATCAGGGCAAGGAGCAATACCGTTACCACCACCAATACGGAAACCTTCACTCACAGTAAAGTAAGCAAGTACACCATTATCGAATGTATAGTTAGCATTAAACTTAAATAAGTTACCGTTATCACTAGCGCTCACATTTTCCATAACAAGGTTATCTAGTGAATCAAAATCACCAGAATAAAGCGGCGTTGCAGAGCCTGATGTTGTTGATACATCGTATTCGTAAAAACGAGCACCTAAAGTTACATCAAACTGATCTGTGATGCTGTAGCCGATTTCACCAAAAAGTGCTTTTTCAGTGGTTTCGCTATCTGAAATTAGAATGTACTCAAGGTCTTGTTCAACATTTGGAATACCACCACCCCAGTACTCAGTCAGACCCGGCGTGTACTCACGATCATCAGAGTAACTTTCTACTTTGTTGTAGAAGCCGCCTACAATCCAGCTAAAAGCACTATTACTATTTGAAACTAAACGAAGTTCTTGCGTAAATGTATCGCGATCTGAGGTATCGTGCGTGTAGCCAACAAAAGAAGGGAAGTCGGCATAACCTGACCAAATATCGTAAAGTAGATCAGTTTGATCGCGCTGACCAGACTGCTCATAGCTAGACCAACCAGATGCAGATACCAGCTCAGCAAAACCAAGATCTGCTTTTACTTCTAAACTTAATAAATCGTTTTCTTCTTCACCAGGCTCAAGTACACGAGCTACGTTTTCGTACTTTCCTGGGACACCTTGTAGTGCACTACTATCAGCAAGTGAGCCGTATTGCGATGTCGAGTTACCGCCATTTTCTTGCTTTTGATAAAAGTAGTTTAGCGTTGCATCAACATCTTCGGTTGCAAGCCAACGCAGTGATAAACGTGCTGTGGTGATTTGCTCATCGTTAACATCGCTTACGCTTTTTAAGTTGGCATTTACATCGCTGCTGTCTGAAAAGTCAGGGTTTGGGTTTGATACACCCGGTTCTTGAACCACGTGAGTGTAGTCAATGTAACCAGGGTTATCGTAATAATTTAAGCTAGCACGAAGCGCTAGTTTTTCTTCAATTAGCGGGGTATTGAATACAGCACCAAACTCACCGCCAGTGCCGTCACTTTCGTTAATGCTAAATACATCGCCTGTAATCTTACCTTCGGTGATATCAAGCTCAGGTTGCTTTAGTAAGTAACGAATTGCACCACCTAAAGTACCTGCACCATACAGTGTACCTTGTGGGCCAATTAGCACTTCAACACGGTCAACATCAGTTAAACGTAAGTCGATGCTCAGTGGAATTTCACCAACATAGGTTGCCACTGTGCCACTATCAGAAATACGGTCAGAGGTATTTGTATTCAAACCACGAACGATAATCGGAGAACCTTCACGACCACCTTGATCAGAAATTGTTAAGCCAGGTACCCAGCGTGCGACATCTTCTAGATCGCCAATGTTTTGGTCGCTAATTACATCGCCATTGAGCGCTGTGATATTAAGCGGTGCATCTTGCACAGAGCCTGCACGTCGTGTTGCAGTAATTTGAATAGTTTCAATTGATTTATCAACTTCGATAGCATCTTCTGCAGCAAACGCCATATTGCTATTGATTAAAACTGCAGAAATTGCACTTGCAAGTAGAGCAGGCTTAAAAGTGTTCATGATTGATTCCGACTTAGTTACAGTAAATTTATGCTTAAAAAATAGACATTACTAGTAATTTAAGCTTAAAAATTGATGATTTAGTGAATTTATATCCAATTATAATGTATTTTTATTCTTATCGTCCATGCGTTATTTGCAATTAAATGCAAAATAATTGAATAAATACTCTGTAAGGGATTAGCTGTCGGAATAAGGGCAATGAGTACAGCCATTACTACAGCAATGGCCGCGTTTTAAAAAGAACCAGCGGCTAAATACCATGTAGTTGTTTTGCATGGTGTAATCGAGATTTTCTATTAAATTACCTTGAGTAAAATAAGGCTTAGCAAAGGCAAGCTGCTGTTCAAGAGGTTGTTGGTAAAGTTTAGATAAAAATGAATTGATCTTTTTTATAGTACAGTCTCGGCATAAACATTCTGTTGCAGCCTCATCGAGTGGTAAAATGTTGGGCAGCTCATTACACCAACAGGCATTAATATTGTCGGCTTGGCAGTTAAGCGTTGCTTTGCATTGTGAGCAAGTAAGGGTTGTCATTAAATAAAAAGATGCTTTGAGATTGAAAAGGTAAGCATAGCAAATGGATAAATTAGACGCATTAGATGAGTTTGCCCGCTTTGGTGATAACCGATTTGAGGCAATCTCAGTAATTACCAGTACTCCAGACACGCAAGGTGGTATCTATACTCTGACGCAAGATGTTTTCTGCCAGGTTTTACAGCGTGTTATAGACGGCGAAATAGATATCGATGAATTAGAACTTTGGGCAAACGTAGTAGAGTCTAGGCAAGACATCGACGAAAGTGCCGTTGAAGGGGCTATTTATGCGCTAAGTAATAACGAGCAAATGGGTGAGTTGAGTACAAGTACGCTAAAGAAGTTATTAGCAGTGACTTTAGGCTGAAAGAATTTTATACCTTTCAGCCTAAGGCATTTACTGCTTGCTATTTATGGTAGCTTAAGCAGGTTTCCACTTCGTTCTTCGAACCTAAGATCACCGCCACACGTTGGTGAATAGCATCAGGTTGAATGTCCATGATGCGCTCAGTGCCTGTTGAGGCAATACCGCCAGCTTGTTCGATTAACATTGCCATTGGGTTTGCTTCGTATAATAAACGTAATTTGTTAGGTTTATTTGGATCTTTCGTGTCGGTTGGGTAAGTAAAAATACCACCACGGCATAATACACGGTGCACATCACCTACCATTGCAGCAATCCAGCGCATGTTAAAGTTACGACCACGCGGTCCAGTATCACCAGCAATTAAGTCATTGATGTAATTTTGCATTGCTGGTTGCCAATGGCGTTGGTTTGAAGCATTGATTGCAAATTCGCTAGTCTCTTCAGGTACGGTTGCAAAATCTTGCGTTAATAAGAAGGTACCGTGCGTTTTATCTAAGGTGAAAAAGCGTGTGCCTTTGCCGGTTGTTAACGCCAGCACGGTTGATGGGCCATATAATACATAACCCGCTGCAACTTGGTTTTTACCCGGTTGCATAAAAATACTAGGATCAGCCGGAACAGCCCCTTCAGGCGCCGCCATAATTGAGAAAATCGTACCAACGAGTGAGTTGATATCAGTATTTGATGAGCCATCAAGTGGGTCGAATGCAACAATGTAGTTGGCATCTGGATTACCCGCAACGGTGAAATCTTCTTCTTCAGAGGCAATGGCTTTTACGTAGCCCGATTCTAATAAAATATCTTTTAAAAGTTGGTTAGTTAGAACGTCGAGTTTTTTCTGTGTTTCACCCTGAATGTTTTCGTCTAGGGTTGAGCCTAATACGCCAGATAGGGCGCCTTGACCAACACGAAATGAAATTTCTTTACATGCCGCAAGTACCGTTCTGATCAATGAGATCAGTTCACGAGGGCAACCATCTTCTAACAATACCGGTGGGAGTCTACGCATTCTATTTTCCTGATAACGTTGTAGCCAGACATTTTTAGTGTGAGAGAGAATGTCTTAGCAAGCGCTGAATTTCGTCTTAAATAGCTGATTTTTCTTGGCGGTACTTTATACTGCTTAATACCTATACAGTATTTAAAACGCGAATAACAAAGATAAGATTATGCAAAAAATACCATTACTACGATATCTGCTCTTAGCTGTGCTACTTACTATGATAACTCAAGCACACGCAGCAATTAAGTCTATAAATGATTTTACTGAAAAAATGACTCATTTTTCAGGCTATTTTTCATTTTACTACGACACAGAAAACGGCAAATTGTATCTTGAGGTGGATAAACTCGAGCAACAATTTTTATTACAACAAAGCTTACCTTACGGTGTTGGTTCAAATGATATTGGCTTAGATCGCGGTCAGTTAGGCGATACTCACTTAGTTCAATTTGAGCGTTTTGGCGATAAAGTGATGTTAAGAGCTATTAATACTTATTACCGTGCTAATACTAATAACCTTGCGGAACAACAAAGTATTAAAGAGGCGTTCGCATCAAGTATTTTAGCGGGCTTTAGTGTTGTAGCTCAGTCAGACACTGCGGTACTTGTGGATTACACCCCTTATTTATTAAGCGATGTTCATGGTGTAAGCCGTCGTTTATCAGCAACCGGGCAGGGAAGTTTTAACTTAGATAGCAACCGCAGTGCGGTATATTTAGCACGCTCAAAAGCGTTTGAAAAAAATACTGAATTAGAAGCCGTGCTTACTTTTCAAGGTAATAACCCAGGTAAGTATGTACGCCAAGTGAGTGCAGACCCTTATGCACTGACAGTGCATATGCATCACTCATTAATTGAGTTACCGGACGATAACTACACCCCTCGCAAATTCCACCCCCAAGCAGGTTTTTGGAGCATTGAGCACAAAGATTATGCGGCAGCGCTGGGTGAGTCTATGTATGTGCGTTACATCCCGCGTCATCGTTTAGCGAAAAAAGATCCGAGCCTGCCAATCAGCGAGCCCGTTGAGCCGATTGTTTATTACTTAGATCCGGGTGTCCCAGAGCCAGTTAAAACAGCGTTACTTGATGGTGCTAAATGGTGGAATGATGCCTTTAATGCAGCAGGTTATAAGAACGCATTTATTGTTAAAGTGCTCCCTGATGATGCAGACCCTATGGATATCCGCTACAACGTAATTCAATGGGTGCACCGTGCAACCCGTGGTTGGTCGTATGGCAGCTCAGTGATTGACCCTCGAACAGGTGAAATCATCAAAGGTCATGTGACACTGGGTTCACTGCGTGTTCGTCAAGACATCCTAATTGCGGAAGCATTAGCAGCTCCCTATTTTGAAGGCAATGAAGTGGCTAAGCGTTTACAAGCCATGGCACTTGATCGTATTCGTCAATTAAGTGCCCATGAAGTCGGGCATACTTTAGGTATTTCGCATAACTTTGCAGCGTCAGTGGCAGACAGAGCCTCTGTGATGGATTATCCACACCCACTACTGAGCTTTAATGAGCAAGGTAAATTAGATGTAAGTCGAGGCTATGCTACTGGCATGGGCGTGTGGGATACCCAAGTGGTCAAATACGGTTATAGCGACTTCACCAATCAAAATGAAGCACAGCAATTGGCCGCAATTTTAGCTGAAAACAAAAGCAAAGGGCTGGAATTTATTTCAGACAGTGATGCCCGCGCTCAAGGTGGTGCTCACCCAACAGGGCATTTATGGGATAACGGCAGTTCACCAAGTGATGAGCTAATGCGTGTACTTGATGTTCGCAAACAAGCGCTGACGAGCTTTGGTATCGAAAACATCAAAACAGGCACTGCTTTATCACAACTAGAAGAAATACTGGTGCCACTTTATTTGTTCCATCGCTATCAAGTAGAAGCTGCGGTTAAACTAATTGCTGGTGTGAATTATGAGTACGAAGTACGTGATGGCTCACAACCAAAAGGGGCACAGGTTGTGGCAAAGCAAACGCAACAAGCAGCAGTGGATGCCTTACTTGCAACGCTAAAAGCCGAAAACCTTGTTTTACCTGAGTCAATATTAGCGCTTATTCCACCAAAAGCATATGGAGAATCTAAATCACGCGAAAGTATTGTTGGTCGCACAGGACTAACGCTTGATGCTATGGCGCTGCCTGAGGTTGCTGCAGCACATAGCTTGAGCCTACTTTTCAATAGCCAACGCATTAACCGTTTGGCGCAGCAGCAAGCACGAAGCGATGCATTTTATGGTTTAGATGCGCTATTAGCACAAACTTATCAGCAAGTTTTTGAGCAAAAAATTGCTTCAGGGATGGCAGGTAAAATTAGCCAACGTGTGCAGCTTTTAACGGCGAAACAGTTTGCTGACTTAGTGGCAAGCAATGAGGTGGCACCCGAAGTACAAGCACAGCTTCGTTACTACTTAGCTAAACTTGCAAAGAGTTACCAACAAGAATCAATGCTAGGCAGTGCATCCGTTGGTAACAGTGCATTTAAGCAATACTTAAGCGAGCAAATCAGCTTGTTTTTAGAAAGCGGTGAATGGCCTGCAAACTTTAAAGTGTTGCCAATGCCACCGGGTTCACCAATTTAATCCACCTTTCTTTTAAGACGCCTAGCATAGCTAGGCGTTTTACTTGCATAAAATTGGATATTTGCTAATCTAGCGGCCTTCCTTTTTTGTCTTTTTGAGGTGTATATGGCGTTCTTTTCTCGCTCGTTGTTAGCAGCGGCCATTACATTCTCTAGCTTTTCCAGCTACGCAACCCTAGAAAAAAAACAATGCGATGTAGAGCTAAGCCATGGCTTAATAATCACTGATGATGTCATTCGTATTGTTGATAAAGGTCAAACTCGCGTACAGATCAATAACGATAACCAATTGTTTATAAGAGGTTATTGGGTTGATTTAAGCCCAGATGAAAGCAAAGTTGTAGAGCAGTTCAGCCGCGGTATCAGGCAAACAGTCCCTGAACTTGTTGACTTGGCGACCGATGGTGTAAACCTTGGCTTAAGTGCCATCGAGCAAGTTGTTGAGGGCATGTCAGACAAAGAGCCCGAAGTACTAAAAACTCAGCTGCAATATGTTGAGCGTGCGCTGATGGATAAATTTAAGCGTGGTGATGACTTCTTCTTTATTGCTCCGCAGTCGCTGTCGAAAATAGATGACTTTTTTACCAAAGAAATCAGCCAAAAAATTCACTCTGCAGTGCATGGCTCACTTGGCGCTATTTTAGTCTCGTTAGGCGATGCTTTTAAATCGCGCGAAGGTAACATCGAAGACCGTATCAATGATATGGGGCAGCGTATGGATATCATCTCAAAAGAAATTGATAAATCACTACAAAAGAAAGCAGAGCAATTAGAGATGAAAGCCTCTGAGTATTGTGAGTGTTTGAACTCATTAGATGTCACCGAATCACGATTACAACAAATGGTGCCTGGTATGGCCGATTTTGATTTGGTACAAATAAAGTCTTAATGCGAATTTAAAACGAAAAAGCCCAGCAGTTGCTGGGCTTTTTCGTTTTAGTTGATTTAAATTAACTGAATTTAGCGGTTTCAGTTTCTAAATTGCTAGTAAGACCTTTGATCAAATCGGTTGCTGTATGGGCCTGATTTGATACATCAGCCGTTTGTGAAGCCGTGTCTGAGATAGTTACGATACGTTTGGCAGTGTCTTCACCGGCATCAAGCTGCTCTTTTGCAGCAATGGCTATCTGATGGCTCATTTGCGCGATGGCGCTGAGTGAACTGGCAACGCGTTTTAGCTCTTCATTGGCTTTAGTCGACTTTTCAACGGTTTGTTCACTGGTACTAATACTAAGCGAAACAGATGATTTGGCATCTTGGGTTGCAGCTTGTAGTTTGCCAATCATATTGCGGATTTCTTCAGTACTGGTTTGTGTGCGCTGAGCAAGCCCGCGAACTTCATCAGCAACAACAGCAAAGCCTCGTCCTTGCTCACCTGCACGGGCAGCTTCTATCGCTGCGTTAAGCGCAAGTAAGTTAGTTTGTTCGGCAATACCTTGAATAACACTGAGCACATTTGCGATGTTATTTACCTCATCATCTAGCACTTGAATATTATTACCAGCGCTGTCAATTTGCTGCTCTAAAAGCGCGATGGTATCAGCAGCCTCGCTGGTTAAGTGGCTGGCGCTTTGACCTTGTTGCTCAGCTTCTTGCACTGAGTAAGCGGCTTGTTCAGCATGTTCAACAACGGTTTGCGCTGAGGCTGTTAACTCGGTAATTGCTGAAGCTACCATTTGAGTTTCTTCGTTTAGGCTACGAGTGAGTTTATCGAGCTCAACAGAGCGAGACTCGTTATCAACACTTTGATTTTTTAAGCTATCTGTAACGCCTTTAATGCCGCCAACAACGCCACGTAAACCTTGCTGCATGTAATGCATGGCAGCAATAATGCTCTCAGGTGGAGCATCTTGGCGAATATATGAGTTTAAGTTGCCGCGAGAGACGTTTTTTACAATACCGATTACTTCATCAATTTCGCCGCCTAAGGCATTAGTGAGCGATGAGCCAAAGCGAGCAATAGCAAAGGTCAGTGCAATGGCAATAAGCATAGATAAGCCCAGCAACCACTTTGCAGTATTCCAATAACGTTCATCAACTTCTTTGGCGCTAATGCCTGTACCAACATACCAGCCAAACAGCGGTGTTTTTTGTACTACAGAGGTTAAATCAACGGTTTCACCATCTCGCACTGAATCCCAGTGATAGGTGATGATTTTATTGGTCGTGTTACCCACGAGATTTTCGACCATACGGCCGATACTGTTGCCGCTGGCATCTTTAAAATCGTTAAAGCTGGTGCCGTGTAGCTCTGGGTCGTGCGGAGTGGCGACAAAATCTAAGTTGTTGTCGACGACATACACATATTCTGAGTCGTGGTATTTATTTTCTCGAAGTACCTGAATAGCAAGCTTCTTTGCTTGTGCTTCTTCGAGTTGATTGCTTTTAACCATCAACTCAAATTGCTCAACAATATTGGTGGTGCTCTTCATGAGCTGGTTGATACGCGCGATGTTGTCGCTTTCGCTGGCATGGCGTAAAGATTGTAAGCCAAGTAACGCTATCGCAGATAACGCAATAAACATAGCGATAGCAAATAAGGTGATTTTTGTTTTTAAAGCTAATCCTGATAACACAGTCAGCCTCCTTTATTATTTCCCCTGTTAACTTTTACCACGTTTGTCTGGTTTTATTAAGGAAAAATGACAGCGTTATCATGACTTTTGCTCAAGTACCTATTTAGAGCTTCAGTTCGGCTTCTGTAAGGGCACGATATTCACCGCTTGCAAGGCTTTCGTCGAGGGTGATGTCAGCTATTTTTTCACGATGTAATTCAACAACTTTATTACCTACAGCCGCAAGCATTCGCTTAACTTGGTGGTATTTACCTTCGCAAATTGAAAGGCGTAAGCTGTAGCTTGCAAGTTTTTCAACAACCGCAGGGCGAGTTAGCTCTTTTTCGTTGTGCAATTGCACCCCTTGCTCTAACGCTGCAATGGCTTCTTCATCAATAGGTTCTTGAGTTTCAACTAAATACGTTTTGAATTTGTTATGCTTTGGTGCAGTAATTTTGTGTGACCAGTCGCCATCATTGGTGATGATTACTAACCCTGTAGTATCGATATCTAAACGGCCTGCAACATGAAAGTCGCTCATATTTGGTTCATCAAGTAAATCGAATACAGTCGGGTGAAGGTCATCTTTATTGGCACATACATAGCCAGCAGGCTTATGGAGCATGAAGTAGCGCTTACCTAAAAATACCAGTGGCTCGCCTTGCCAGCGCACGTCATCATCTTGGCTGATTGAATAATCAAATGAGGTGATCACCTCGCCATTCACAGTGGCGTATTTACGTTTGATACCTGCTTTGGTTTTGCTGCGAGGTAACTCGGCAATATGGCTAATAAATTTATCTAAACGGCATGGAAATTTCATTGGGATCACATTTTTAGTCGGCTACAATGGCGGCGAGTATAGCGGATACTAGTTACCTATGACAGTACAGCAAGGACAAATATTACAGCATTACCAAGCGCAAATAGCCAAAGGTGATTTGCAAGAAGACCGTGCCCAGCGCACAGCGATTAATGCTCTCGATAATCTAGCCACAGAATTAGCTGCACCAAGCCATTGGTGGCAAGGCGCTAAGCCAATAAAAGGGGTTTATTTATATGGCCCAGTAGGGCGTGGTAAATCTATGTTAATGGACGTGTTTTTCAAGCTTGTTAACACTGAAGCTAAACAGCGTTTGCACTTTCATCATTTTATGAAGCAAGTGCATGAGCGCTTAACTCAGCTGCAAGGGCAGAAAAATCCGCTGACGGTGATTGCTAAAGAGTGGGCAGAGCACATTCGCTTGATTTGTTTTGATGAGTTTTTTGTATCTGATATTGGTGATGCCATGATCTTAGGTGGCTTATTTAAAGCCTTGTTTGAGCAGCAAGTAGTGTTAGTGGCAACGTCAAACTGCCAACCGGAGCAGTTATATCGTAATGGTTTACAGCGAGCACGATTTTTACCCACTATCGATTTATTAAATGAGCATTGCCATGTTTTAAGTGTTGAAGGCGATACCGATCATCGCTTTCGCTTTGGCAAACAAACCGCACATTATTTTATTGGTAACAAAAAGGCGCTAACAGAGCGCTTTTTAAAGCACGAGCAAGCTATACAAAGGCAAACAACGATAGCGGTTTGCCACCGCGAGCTTAGCTGTGTAATGCAAGCTCAAGACGCCATTATGTTTGATTTTATGACGCTTTGCTCAGGACCTAGAAGCACCGCGGATTATATTTATTTGGCAGAGCGTTTTCAGCGCGTTTATTTACTCAATGTGCCGGTGATGGGGCGCGGAGCAACAGGTAAACAAATTGTGCATGGCATTGAAGATAGTTATCAGCGAGAAAAGCAGGATTTACAAGAACATTTTTTAGATGATGAAGCGCGGCGCTTTATTGCTTTAGTTGATGAGTTTTATGATCGCAGCCGATTACTGGTGATTTCGGCCGATGTGGGTATTAGCGATTTATATCAAGGCCAAAAACTGGCATTTGAATATGCGCGTACCGAGTCTCGGTTAGTTGGGATGCAAAGCTGGAAAAGATAAAAGGCGCAATAAAAATGCGCCTTTGATGTCAGCCTAGCTGGGGATCTTCATATGAAACGGTTAAAAGCTATATTGAGCACCTACATACACGTAGCGACCAGCACCACCGCCGTATGCGCTGTAGTAATTACCACGGCCATATGGATAAAAGTCACCTTTATTATCAAACACGTTATTCACACCACCGAATACGCGCAATTGGCTCTGTTCACCAAGTGACATGGTGTAAGACGCTGAAAGGCTGTGCTTTAAGAACGAACCATAATCTTGGTAGGCAAGTTTTTCTGGATTACTGATACAAGTATCTTCACCAGCCTCACAGCGGGCATCATTTTCGGCAACATACTCTTGATAATCTTCTTCAAGACTCTGGCTTGCTTTAAACGAGCCTAAGTAATTTGTACGCCAGCGAATACGCAAGTTATCGTTACGCCATGTAAGTGACATTGAGGCTTTATCTTTGCTGCTGCCGTAACCTGCGTAGTGACTGGTTACTAAGCTGCCATCAAGGCCTTCATAAGTTTGCGAGTTTTCGATTACATGGTTGTAATCTAGTTTAAACGATAACTGACCTAGGTTATCTAAGTCTAATTTGTACTGTGCAACCACATCATAACCACGTGCAGTTAGCTCATCGAGGTTATATTGACGCTGAAGAATTTTGATAATGTTACCTTCGCTATTACGGGTAATATCATTACAAAATACGGTGTCTTCACCCCATGCTGCTTCTGAGTCGTAACATTCACGCATGATGTTTTCATTGCTGATCTGCGAAATCGCATCAACAATAGCAATATCGTAGTAATCAACAGCAAGATTAAAGTTTTCTAAAAAGGCAGGAGCCACTGTCACACCAAAGGTATAAGTATCAGCGGTTTCTTCTTTTAGATTTTCGTTACCTGCCCCTGGAGAGTAACTGTTGTTCTCATCGCTAAATTCAAAGTTAGGATCAGCAGCAAGTTGCGCAGCTAACGTAGGTTCTTTGCGGCAGTTATCGTGACCTGCTTTAGTTGATGTTGCTGTTAAACCGTCACAAATATCATCATAGCTGTCGTAATCGCCACGCGGTGGTGACATAAGCTCAGTGATTGTGGGAGCACGTTGAGCGCGAGCGTAGTTTGCTCTAAATGCATAGCCTTCGATTGGTTCCCAAAATACACCTAGCTTGTAGCTGGCAACAGTGTTGACGTTTTCCATGCTGTAGTTAGCTAAACGTAATGAAGTTTCTGCGCTTAAATTTTTTGCTAAAGGAGCATCTTTTAAAAGTGGGATCGCAAGCTCTGCAAAGGCTTCATAGACCTCAACTTCACCATAAAAATTTGGTACATAGTTGAAGGTAATACCGCCTGCCTTCATGTCGTCGCTGGTTGATAGGTCTTGGCTGTCTTTACGGTATTCACCACCAAATACTGCGGATACTGAGCCTGCTGGTAATTCAAATAAATCACCCGCAACGTAGCCAACTACACCGTATTGTTCTATTTCGGTATCAATAATTGGGTTGGTACGGATCCAAGCAGCCATTTCTTCGGTGATAGAGCCCTCACCAAATAAGTTAATTGGCACACAGCCTTCAGCGCGAGCTGCTTCATCAATACATTGAATGGTGCCATCCGCTAATTCTTCTGCTTGCAAAGCTTGATTAAGTTTTACAGTATTTAATTCATTGCTACGAATTTGGTGTTGGGTAAAACGACCATAACTTGCAGATACATCCCAGTCCCACTCGTCGTTAAATAATGTGCCTTGGAGACCTGCCCAACTACGAATCGTTTTACGGGTATTATCAGTGCTAATATTCCCCACTTCACTGAAGCGGCGATCCCAATAAATACGATCTTTGTATGGGTTGGCATCGAGGATTTCTTGCGGAACATATGGGTTGTCGATAGGGATATAACCCGGTGCTACATCTGCAAGGGGCTCGCCAGTGGTCGGGTCATAACGCGGTACATACGCACCTTCGTATTCATCTTCAGGCGACTTATTGTTAAAAGAACCACTTTCACTGTATTGAACTTGCGCGTAGAACATTACATCGTCAGTTAAATCGTAATCAATTTTAACTGCAGCAGATACGTTATCGCTTGGTACATCAAGCATCACGTATTGCCTAGAATTCACACCGTAAATTTCTTCGTTGCCTTTCCAGTCATCACGTAGAGTTTGGCCGTCATACCAAAATTGCGTGTCGTTACGGCTGTTTTCTAAGAACACACCGCCAGGAATACCATCACTTTTGCTAACCCAATCAGCTTGTGTGATGTCACGCATACATTGATAACCGTCTTTTGTGAGCATCTGATTACACATTTGCTCATCGTCGTAGCGGTAAGAATCTTCGATTTGTGCGCGTTTACGATCGTAAAAAGTCATACCGAAATCACGGTCCCAGTTGGCACTGAAATAGGCGTAACCGCGATCTTCAGCAAACGAGGTACCGTAGTTTAAATCAAGGGTAAATTCTTTACCGCCGCCATCGGTGGTTTCACCTGTGTTCGCTTTAAAATCAAAGCCTTCTTTTTTGGATTGGGTGATAATATTCACCACACCTGCTACAGCATCGGCACCATAGGTTGCAGATGCACCACCACTGATTATTTCAACGCGCTCAACCATACCGCTCGGAATGGTATTTAAACTGACATAGTTGCCACTGTAGCTGTTTGAAACAACACGACGACCATCAATCAATGTTAGGGTACGGTTAGCGCCTAAATCTCGAAGCTGTACTGTCGATAAACCGGTCGCTGAAACACTTGATTGGCTGGTGGTATTACCTATGCTCTCGCTAAGAGCTGGCATGTTATCAACCAAAATGTCTGATAAGTTGGTTAAACCTGTATCGGCAATGGCTTCGCGGTCCATTGTGACCAGCGGTGTTGGAATTGAAAAGCTATCGCGTTTAATACGAGAACCCGTAACAACGATTTTTTCCGGCTCTTCAGTTTGTTCATTAGCTGCTGGAGTGGTGTTGGCAGGGCGGGCAATCTCAGCCTCATTGGCAAATGCATGTTGGCTAAAACCACTGGCAACAGCAAGTGCAATAGCACAAGGTTTGGTTAGTAGATTTCTCACAGGCGTTCCTAGTTGTTTTATTTTTAGTTTTTAGAACCAGAGTGATGCTCTTTTAAGGGCAGTTAAAATTTACAGTGAGCAACACTCTGGTTGGTCGGTATTGACGTAAAAATTTTTATAGAAATGTGAACCTAACTACAATCTTAGGTGGCTCGTTTATGTCTCTATTTTATATCTATTGAATATCTATTTATTTAAAATCAGCGAGTTAAGAAATGTTCATTGTTAACTGTTTTGCAACGTTAAAGCTGGTGAAAGGGCTGCTTTTACGATAAATTGATAGGGCTTTATACTGCTGTACTTCTAAAATGGGGTTTTATTTAGAGTAAATGGAAACATCTAATCGCGTTTATCAGCTGGGCTCATGTATTGTTAACCCACTCGAAAATAAACTGATCTGCAATGGTAGTGAACAGCTTTTGCAGCCTAAGTTTATTGAGTTGTTAGCTTGCTTAGTTGCGCGTTACCCCGAACCCATCACCCGTGAAGAGCTCATCAATAGTGTTTGGGAGGGCAATTTTTACGTGGGTGAAAAAGCCTTAACAAATGCAATTTGGCATTTACGAAAAGCATTTAAGGAACTCGATCCAGAACAAACTTACATAGAGACACTGCGTAAAACGGGTTATCGCGTTTTATTAAAGCCCGAGCCAATAGATACAGCCGATAAAGAAAACCCAGTGGGTTTTAGTATCACTACTGCACAAATACGCCAGCTGTTTGTGGCTTTGTGTGTCATTAGCTTGGTTGTGATGTATTGGTTGTTCTCTTCGCCTGTAAAGCAAACTAACTCAAGCTTTGTGCTACCGCTTAATAGTATCGAAAGCGTGACGGCAAGCCCTGGTCGTGAGATTTATCCTTCAATTTCTGATGATCAGCACTATTTGGTGTATTCATGGCGACAGCTTGGTAAACCAAATAACCTATATTTACGTGATTTACATTTTCCAGAGCACCCAGCAAAGCAATTAACGGACTCACCTTTTACAGAAGGGCGCTCTGTGTTTAGCCCAGATGCAAACACATTATATTATTACCGTATGGCGTCAGATGTTTGTGAAATTGTAAAACTCTCTTTGGTAAATGCCACCAGTGTCGTGCTAGGGGAGTGCAGTAATAACTATGCGCCTGATCTTGATATCAGTAGTGATGGTAAAACCTTGGCCTACATTGTTGATCATACAAGCAAGACAGGTGATTATGTCACTCGTATCAAACTGCTCGGTTTACAGGCAAAACAAACAAAAGAAACAGTTATTCCTTGTAATGATGACTGCGAAACTGTGTATGAGTCAGTGTCGTTTTCGCCAGATGCACAGCGAGTTGTGGTTACGCGTAATGTTAAAAACAACCAAAAAGCGCTGTTTTTAATAGATGTAAAAACAGGGCAAAGCCAACGGCTAACTCATGATTTTGTTGATATTCATGGTGTAGATTGGCATCCGTCTAAAGAGCAATTGGCGTTTAGTGCAGTTGAGGGCGGTAAACGTTATGGCTACTTCTTTGACATTAAGAATCAAACCCTAATCAACACGCAAATTGCGGGCATGAGTTCACCTAATTACAGTAGTGATGGTAGTGTTTATTACCATCAGTGGGATTTAGATAAGGTGATCACGCGTCTGAAAATAGACGAACAAGTGGCCAACTCGCCGTTTTCTATGTTGTCGACCAATTTTAGCTCGCTATTCCCTGAATATAATCAGCAGCAAAATAAACTACTGTATGTGTCCAATGAATCTGGCAGTTCACAGCTTTGGATTGTTAACCCTGATAGCAGCTCGCGAAAGCAGCTTACTGACTTTGCACATAACACGGGGGAAGTTCGTGATCCAACCTGGTCAGCCGATGGACGCTATATTTTGTTTTCATTGTATGACAATGGCAGTACCCGCTTATATATTTATGATTTCAAAGTAGAGCAAAGTCAGCAAATCAAACTGCCATTTAGTCATGCAATTAAACCCAAGTTTAGCGCTGATAGCCAGCATATTTTAGTTTCTGATGGTGACTACTTATATCGTTATGACTTAACAGGTAAAAGCCTAGGTAAAGCTGTTGAAGTGCCTGCGCAGTATGGCGTTGAAACACAATCAGGCGATATTTTATTTACCAACTCGCGCCATGCTATTTGGATAAAACATCATGATACGGGTGTTGAAGAAATGCTGGTGAACGATGTTAAGTTGGCGCGCAGTTATGCATGGTTGCTGGTGGCAAAGAACGCGTATCATGAGGGGCGTATTTATTATTATAAAGAACGCTTAGGTGATTACCGTATTAGCTACTATGACTTAGCAAGTAAGCAGCATCATGATTTAATTGCCTTACCGGAGCGAGCTTATAGTCGCTCATCGGGTTTGACCTACATACCCAATGAGCGTTGGCTAGTTTACACTGCGTACTTATCGCCTGAGATAGAAATCAAGCGCTTACCGGCAGCCTATTTGCCAAAGTAATTAACACTTACGGTAAATATCAGCATCCATATCGTAAATATTAACGCTTAAGCTATACGAGCGGCGGCAGTATGTTCTTAAGCAACTTAATAATTGCTCACTGAGCATTTGCTTTTGCTCTATGGTTCTGCCTGCCATGATTGATGCGCCGATGTGAATAAAGCCATCTTTGCCTTCACCTAATTCGTAATGCTGATAAGCAATTGCACGAGTCTTTATGGTCGAAAGCTCAAATAAGCCTGAGTCAAAAACGGCTTGGTGAACTTTTTCAACTAACACTTGTGGCAGAATTGGCAAGTCTTCTGAGTGTTCTATAACAATGTGCGGCATGGGGTCTTCCTTAAAAGCGGTAACTAAAACCGATGTTTGTCTGAAATTGGTTTAACACATCACCATCAAAGTGCCATAGACATTGGTCGTCTTCTGATGTTGGCAATGTTCACGATACGTTACTTGCATTATTTACAATAGTTGCCAGCCAGCGAGTTTCAACATAAACCCGTGCTTGTTCAGTAAATAAATAATCTGCGCCAGCATAAAGGCCAGAGGTAAAATATGTATCAGAGTCGGCAAAGTCAGTGTTGACGTGGTTTGCGCCAATTTGGGCACCAACAAAACCAACTATACGGTCAGCTAATGGCACTTCTACGGCACTTTGAAATAGCAGGTATTGCATCTCGACTTGCTTGTTGGTTTGGTCTTTCATATCAAGCTCGGTTGCTGAATAAAAGAACCCATAGCGAGCATTATCAATGGTTCTATCTAGGCTGACAGTAAAATGGCTGTCATCCTCAAGCTCAATTTTAAGGTTTTCTTCGGTTTGCACCGAGTTAGTAAAGTTTTTGCCGAAACCAGCGCTAATAGAGTAGTCAGCGTGAGCTGTACTACTTAAGAACATTAAACACAGTAAACCAAGCGATTTTTTCATTGTTTAGGTGCTCGTTGTTGAAGATATTTTGAGATAGTATTGAAACATAGCAAGCAAATCGTTGTAAACGGACAACTATCGCTTTTTAATAAGGAACACTAGGATGAAGTTACTAAAATTAGCTGCACTTACTGCGCCACTGATTTTGTTGAGCGGTTGCTCGGATGATGCTGCTTCGGTGAGTTTGGGGTTATTTACGACCAAAGATATTAAAGTGGTATCACAACAAGACCCGCTTATAAGCGGTGTTACTTGTCACATTAGCCATATTGAAGCGAACCTTGATTTTGCTGATCCATCCGATATGTCTATTGCCTGTCGTCAAACAGGCCCCATTACCGCTGACCAATTACAACAAATTGATCGCAGTAAATCGGGCGAAGTGGTATTTAAATCATCGAAAAGTATTTTGTTTAAATCGTTAAAAGTACGTCGTATTTATGATGCGCCAACACGCACACTTTTATATTTGTCTTATTCAACGAAAGAGTCGAGCGGTAGCCATCATCATGCTTTATCAACTGTGCCTCTTTACAATACGGATGCATGGCAATGGGCACAATCACAAGAGTAATTTATGTTAGCGTTATTTAAGTCAGCCCCACTTGTTGATGAGCAAGAGCAGCAGTGGTTAATCGATACCTTTTTATGGGCTGTTGAACACTTTGATAGTGAATATTTTTTAAAACACACACAAATCATTTTACCTAACGGGCAGTTCTTTCCGGATAGGGTGTCGAGCGTCAATGAAATGGCTGAAAAGGTATTTAGCCGAGTTGTTGATTATGCGGGGATGCAGGCGTGGCCAATTAACTTAGTTGCGCCATCTGGGCTTACACCGCAGGTGTTTCCGCATTTTGAATTTCAAGACAATTTACGCGGTAGCGAGGCGAGCTTAATTTTGCCGGCAAATCATCCGGTGAATATCTCCTTTAACCCGAACCAAATCAATCAACCGCAAGATTTAGTGGCAAGTTTTGCTGGTACCTTAGCGACCATTTTGATTCACCATGTGGGTGATGAGATGGACGCTCCCCTAAACGGCGTCAATGCGCCAAACTGGTTAACTCACACTCAGTTAAAAGGGAACGTCCGTCATGAAAATTAGCACATTATCAATTGATTTGGCAAAAAATGTATTCCAAGTCGCTGGCTTTAATTCTAACTATAAAAGAGAATGCAATAAACGTTTAAACAGAGCTAAACTCAACGCCTTCATGGCGAATACCCCTCCGTGCCGCGTGGTGATGGAAGCCTGTTATTCTTCCCACTACTGGGGAAGAGTATTTTCGTCTTACGGTCATACCGTTGACCTTATCCCTGCACAACACGTTACCCCCTTTGTTCGCGGTAATAAAAACGACAGTAACGATGCCCTTGCTATCTATGAAGCAAGCTTACGCCCTCATATTAAATTCGTTCCTATTAAAACCGAAGCTCAGCAAGAAATACTCATGCTCCATAAGATACGTGAGCGACTTCTGCAAAACAGGATTGCTGCAACCAACCAGTTACGCGGTTTATTGGTCGATTTTGGGTATGTATTTCCTGTCGGTATGAAGGCATTAGAGCAAGGGATAATTGCCTTAGAAAGTGATTCTGAGCTTCGCCCTCAGCTGCGCATAATGGTGAGTGATATTTACACTGAGTACAAAACCCTTGTTAAACGCATTAAAGCCATTGAAGCGATGCTTACTGCACACGTTGAACGGGATACAAACGCTAAAATACTTCACTCTATTCCTGGCGTGGGTGTACTCAATGCCTCGGCCTATGCAGCGTCAATCGGGAACGGTCAGGCATTTAAAAATGCAAAAGAGCTGGGCGTCTGGCTAGGATTAACTCCAAAACAATACGCGTCAGGCGATAAAAGTAAAATGTCTGGTATTACTAAGCGAGGTAACAGTTACCTGCGAAAACAACTTATTCACGGTGCTCGCGCCCTTATCGCCAGAAGCCACCATAAAACAGATGCGCTAAGCCAGTGGATAAACCAGTTGCGCGAGAAAAAACACTTTAATTGTGTGGTGGTCGCCACCGCACACAGATTGGCTCGACTGATGTGGATATTGCTGACCAAGCAAACTCTCTACTCTCCTCAGTATGTGCAGAATACACAAAAGGATGCTTAATTATGCGTATTTTACACACCAATCACACCCGAGTTTACGACTTAAGACAGCCTGGTTATGACATAGGTTTTAAAACCTGAGTGGGTGTTTGGGCACTTAAGTCGTAACATACGCTTATCCTGTATGTACTTCACTTATAATGAAACAAAAAGCGCACGCTAACCAAGGTTAACCAGATAAAGACACGAGATTAAATCTCGTTTGGGTGAATATTTTTTAGGTCCCTTGGTACGAAGCTCATTAGGAGCATGGCGCATGATAACCATGACACCATAGCTCGAATATATGTCAGTACCTTTGCTTTTCAGCAAGCTTGTGACGCATCATTACTGTGATATGAGATACATGATAATAAAATAAAGGCATCAATTTTGATGTTTATACATTAGCTCGTCTTGACTTCAAGGGAGCGTCCATATATGTCTTACCTCCTGGCGGTAAAGAGTACTTACCGCAAGCAAGCGATGCGTTGGCATGCTATTTAGGCTTTGGGGTGATGATGAGTAATACGGTGTATCAATTTAAAGGTGGCTGCGGCTGCGGTTATAACCCTTATGCCAATCGCCAAGCAGCGCTGACTGAGCCACAAACGCTATTTATGCATGCGCTGGTTACGCATTTTAAAGGGGACAATCAGTCGAAGAAGTTTTTAAAACCCCATTTACGCAGCCAATATAAAAAAGCGCAAAAGCAAATTAAAGCATTGGTGAGTGACAGTGCAAATCCGTTGTTATTAGCATTAGATGAACAAGCAGTAGGGTAATATTGAGTGCAGTATTTAGATGAGTTTTTATTGATAGCCATAGCTCACTTTTTTGCGGTAGCAAGCCCAGGTCCTGACTTTGCAATTGTACTCAAGCAAAGTATTCAACAAGGTCGTAAAAATGCGCTTTGGACCAGTGCTGGGGTTGGTGCGGCTATTTTGCTGCATATTGCTTATTGTGTATTAGGTGTGGCATTAATTTTATCCCAGTCACCTAGCTTATTTATGGCTTTAAAATACCTTGCAGGGGCTTATTTGGCATACTTGGGTGTGCAAGCTTTACGAAGCGCAAAACCTAGCGATAGTAAACAGCAAACCCTTGCCCCTGCTGAGCCTGAATCTGTGTATAAAGCATTTCGACGCGGTTTTTTTACCAATGCCCTTAATCCCAAAGCAACACTGTTTTTTATGTCGTTGTTTACTCTTGTAATAAGCCCTGAAACACCTGTTGTAGTGCAGGCTGGTTATGGCGTGTATATGGCAATGGCGACTTGGCTATGGTTTTCATTTTTATCATTGGTGTTATCAAAAGCATCAGTGCGAGCATTTTTCTTAAAAAGCGGATACTGGTTTGATAGAGGCATTGGCGTGATCTTAATTGCCTTAGCTATTCGCGTTGTTGTGTGAGGTAAGTATGGCGCTATATAACTTTTCATTTGGTTCAAATATGTCATCGAGCAGATTGCTGGCAAGGTTACCTGAAGCAAAGCGGGTAGGCACAGCTATTTTAAAAGGCTATGAACTGACGTTTGATATGGTAAGTACCGACGGCTCTGCAAAGTGTAGCGTGCGCAAAACAGATCAGGCAGATGCCTTGGTATATGGTGTTGTGTATCAGTTAAACGAAGCTGAAAAGTCGATTCTTGATGATATCGAAGGGCCGCGTTATGACTGTGTAGATATCACCGTTGAACTACTAGATGGCGAGCAACTTGCTGCCCATTGTTATATCGCTAACACCTTAGATGAGTCTTTACTGCCATTCGACTGGTATCTTCAGCATGTTCATCGCGGAGCGCTTGAAGCAGGTGTACCAAATCATTACAGTGAAGCAATACTCGCAAGACCAAGTTGCGATGATCCAGATAAAACTCGGGCAGCGAAAGAGTTCGCTATTCACAACAATAAAAATCACCTAGGGATATTATGATATTTCGTAAATTAGCCGTTGCAGCGGCGCTGTTATCGAGCTGTTCGTTTTACAGTTATGCCGATATTGATACTAAAAAAATTGAAAAAGTAATCGAAACGTCAATGGCACGTTTTGACGTACCGGGTATGGCTGTAGCGATTGTTGAAAATGATCAGGTCGTGTTAGCAAAAGGTTTTGGTGTATCTCACCTTGATACCGGTAAAAAAGTAAATAAAGACACCTTATTCGGTATCGCGTCAAACACCAAAGCATTTACCGCAGCAGCGTTAGCTAAATTAATTGATGAAGGTAAGCTTAGCTGGGATGACAAAGTAATTGATCATCTTCCTGAGTTTCGTCTGTATGACCCTTACGTAACACGTGAAATGACCATTCGCGATTTATTAAGCCACCGTAGCGGTTTGGGTTTAGGGCAAGGCGATTTAATGATTTGGCCAGATACTGACAAATCGATTGATGAAATTATCGCAGGGCTAAAATACTTAAAACCAGCGAGTAGCTTTCGTAGTAAATATGCCTATAACAACTTAATGTTTGTGACTGCAGGTGAAGTGGTAGCCCGTGTATCTGGCATGAGCTGGAATGATTACATCGAGAAAAATATTCTTCAGCCACTTGATATGAAAAACTCACGCGCAGGTTTTTCACGTATTCCTAGTAGCAATAAAAACTGGGCGACGGGTCATATTCCAATGGATGGCCAACTACACCCATTTTTTGTGAACTACCTTGAAGATTTCCGTGGCGCTGGTGCGATTGCATCAAGCGTAAGCGATATGAGCCAATGGCTACGCACGCAGCTTGCACATGGCAAAATGCCAAATGGCCAGCAGTTATTCACTGAAAAGCAACAGCAACAAATGTGGCACCCGCACATTACGTCAATGGCATCAAAAAGTGCTTATGAAGCTTACCACCAACAATTTAGAGGTTATGGTTTAGGCTGGAGCATTGAAGATTTCCACGGCATTAAAAAGCTAGGCCATGGTGGTGGTATTTTAGGTATGGTGTCTCAAGTGACATTATTACCAGAGAAAAACCTCGGTATTGTTATTCTGAGTAACCAGCAAGCGTTTAGTGCGCTCTCTGCAGTGACCTATGAAGTATTAGAAGATGCATTAGATCTTGAAGATAAAGACTGGGTTGAAGATCTTGCTAAAAAGCACTTTGAAGGTAAAAAAGAAGCTTACGCAAACGCAAAACCAGAAACACCTGCTGATTATCAAGCGAAACTACCAAACATCAACTACACAGGCACTCTGCACGATAACTGGTATGGTGATGTGGTAATCGAGGAGTTAAATGGTCAGCTACGTATTGATTTTACTCATACAAAGCGTTTGAAAGGTCAGCTTGAGCATTACACGGGCAATACGTTTATTGTGAAGTGGGATGAAAAGTTACTCGAAGCAGATGCTTACATTGAGTTTCAAATGAGCCCAGATAACCGAGTGAGTAGTGCAAAAATGCGCGCTGTCTCAATGGCGGTGACAGACTTTAGTTTTGACTTTAGGAATTTAGATTTACGCGCTAAAAAGTAAACCAAAGTCGCAAAGCCACCGTTAGGTGGCTTTGTTATACTGGGGGAAAATAATTCAAGGAGCGTATTATGAGAACGGCAGTTATCTCACATCCATTTTGTCGTAAACATAAAATGATTGAGGATCACCCCGAATGCCCCGCGCGTTTAGATGTGATCACCGACCGCTTGCTAGCAAGTGGTGTTGATATAGCAATTACTCACTTACAAGCTCCTAAAGCCAGCCGCGACGACTTTTTACTTGCTCATGATGAACCTTTGGTAAGCCATGTAGAGCAAACAATTCCCGATGAAGGGCTTGCTGAATTAGACGGCGACACTTGGTTGTGCCCAGATTCAATGAAAGCAATTGAACGAGCCGTTGGTGCTGGATTACTCGCCGTTGATGAAATTCTTGCTGATAAACTGGATGCTGCATTTTGCTCGGTTAGACCACCAGGGCATCATGCAAACCGTAGCACCTCTGCAGGGTTTTGCGTTTTTAATAACCTAGCCATTGCCGTGAAATACGCGCAAAGCAAAGGTGTTAAACGTATCGCTATTTTGGACTTTGATGTACACCACGGTAATGGCACGCAAGATATCTTTTTAGATGATGACAATGTGTTGTTTTGCTCTTTGTTTCAACACCCTTTTTACCCAAATACCGCCGTTGAAAATAACGCGACTTTAGTTAACTCACCGCTGCCAATTGCCAGTGATGGTAATGACTTAAAAGCAGTTTACCTTGAGCAGTGGCTACCAAAACTCAATGAATTTAAACCTGAACTGTTGTTTATTAGTGCAGGTTTTGATGCTCATCTTGAAGATGACATGGCAAGCCTGAAGTTTGTTGAAGACGATTACGCATGGCTAACCACACAATTAGCTGAATTTTGTCAGCAGCAAGATTGCAAAGGGATTATCTCTTATCTTGAAGGGGGTTATGCTTTATCAGCCCTTGGCCGTAGTGCCGTTGCGCACATTAAAGCGCTGGTGGATGCGCCTTAATCTGCCAGCATCGCAAAGGCTTGCGTTGGTGTAAGCCGAGTAACCTTACTTAAACAGCATACTCCCTCTTGTGCTAGGTGCTCAGTCACTCTATTAGCAAGCTCTAAATCAGTTAATGCTTTCACGCTTTCTCCCTGCAAGTTGACATAGTGCCCTGTTGCCAAAAGTAGCATCGCTTCTTGTTGCTGCTCTTCACTTAAGCCATATAAAAAGCTTTCTATATCGGCTTCGTCTTCAACTAATGCTAATTCATGGTCTGAAAAAATAATCTTAGGAAATGATGAGTGCATTTATTGTCCTGTGTCAAAGTTGCATAGGTTGAAATGATTATAATTGCCAATTCATGTAAGAACTAGGAAAGTCGACTTATGAATCAACCAAGACGACATCAAAAGGTGAGTGATGTCTTTTCGCAAAAGTTGGTATCGTGTCCTGCGCATACGCCTTTGGTCGATGCGGTGAGGTTGATGCATGTTCACAATGTGACGGCTATTTTTATTAAGCATGAGCAGTCTGTTGTTGGTATTTGGACGGAAGCTGATTGTTTGAAAATTGACATCAGCAGCCCGCTCTATAAGAACCTTGCCATTCACGAGGTCATGTCGGCGCCTGTTATTACAGTGCCAAATCAATGCTCAGTCAGTGATGCAACCCTGCGTTTTCAACAGCATGGCATTCGTCATTTATTGGTAATGGATAGCGAAAATCAGCCTGCGGGTATGTTGAACTTATCTGATATTGTGCATAACCAAGGTTTGGACCACTACTTACAATTTCGGCCTATTCATGAGCAGTATCGCACTGACCTAGAGATAGTTGATGCGCAAACCCCGATAGAAGAGGTTGTGCAACTGATGCGCGCAGGCCGCCTTGATAGTGTACTGGTTTATAACCGAGAGCTTGAACTGCACGGTATTATTACTCAGCGTGATATTGTTGAGCTGATCATTCAAACCGAGTGGCTAAATCCTTGTTGGCAATATGCTAGCTACCCGTTAATTGAAATTGATTGTGAAAGCAGTTTATTTGATGCGTATCGCACTATGACAGAGCGTAATGTGCGTCATTTAGTGGTCAGAGATGATGAAATTTGCGGGGTTATATCTTTTGCTGATTTGATCACAGAGATTGAGTCAGCTTATTGCTGCGAGCTTGAACGAGCCATAGAGCAGCGTGATATTGCCTTGCAAAAATCACAACGTAACTTGTTTTTAGCAAATAAAATTATTGATGCCTCACTCGATGGCATTATGTTAACCCGTAAAGACGGCACGATTATTCAAGTTAACCCTGCTTTTACTAAACTGACCGGCTTTGCTGAGCATGAAGTAATTGGTAAGCGTCCCAATATTTTAAGCTCGACAAAACACAGCCGTTCGTTTTATCAAAAAATGTGGCATGCCATTGAATACGAAGGGGTCTGGCAAGGGGAGATCTGCAATTGCAAAAAAGATGGTGAAGAGTTTGTAGAGTGGCTCACCATTATCCAGATTAAAGACCCTAACTTTGATGAAGTGCTTTATGCGGCAATTTTTAGCGACATTACAGAGCGTAAACGTGCAGAAGAAAAAATTGCCCAGCTCGCCTATTACGATGAGCTAACAGGCCTGCCTAATCGGCGCTTATTTCATGACAGACTCTCTATTGCGCTGAGTTCTGCCAAACGAAACCATGATCTATTAGCAGTGATGTTTATCGACTTAGACCGCTTTAAAGAGGTTAACGATAGCTTAGGGCATGACGCTGGTGATAACTTATTGCAGCAAGTAGCAGAGCGTATTTTATCAATTCTTCCTGAAGGGGATACTCTTGCGCGCTTAGGTGGCGATGAGTTTGTTCTGCTATGCGAAGTAAATCGGGTTGAAACACTGCTCAACTTTGCCGAACAAGTCTTGCAGCAGGTGAGTATGCCGCTTGCTATTAACGAGCATGTGGTTGCAATTACAGCTTCTATTGGCGCTGCGGTTTACCCTGATGATGGCGTAGATAGCGCTACACTGCTTAAGCATGCAGATATTGCTATGTACCGTGCTAAAGAAGTGGGACGTAATTCATTTCAATTATTCAAACCTGCGATGAATGCACGCTCTTTAGAGCGATTGGCAATGATGAGCCGATTACAAAACGCCATAGAAAGCGATGAGTTTGAGCTTTATTTCCAACCTAAGCAGGAGTTAAATTCAGGCAAAATTTTAGGGGTAGAGGCTCTCTTACGTTGGCATGAGCCAAACCTTGGAGTGATTTCACCTGCTAAGTTTATCCCTCTTGCTGAAGAACTTGGCCTAATTGTGAAACTTGATTTATGGGTTATCGAGCAGGCTTGTATAGAGTTAGAAAAATGGCAGCAACAAGGCATTGAAGCAGGGCGCTTGGCAATTAATATTTCGGCTAATCACTTACGTCAGGGACAATTAGCATCGAATGTTGAACGCTTACTTGAGCGTTACGATGTAGACCCATACAAGCTTGAAGTAGAGCTTACTGAAAGCTGTTTTATCAGCCACTTTAGTGAAGCTAAACAAGAGTTACTCGCGCTTAAAAAGCTAGGTGTGCATATTACGTTAGATGACTTTGGCACGGGCTATTCGGCTTTAAGTTACTTAACTAAACTGCCAATTGATACGTTAAAAATAGATGCCAGCTTTATCGCAAAAGTGCCAGATGAATACGGAAATAGTGAAATTGTTACGGCGATTATTAGCCTTGCGAAAAGCTTGAGTATTCATGTTGTCGCAGAAGGGGTAGAGAAGGTAGAGCAGTTAAATTACTTACGTTCACTTAACTGCGATACCATTCAAGGCTATTACTTTTGCCGCCCAATAGCGAAGCAGCAATGGTATGATTTTTATCTCAATAGCGAAAAAAGTGCTTAACCTAAGCTAATTTCGTAAGAAGTGAACTTACGAATATTAATGACGCCAGTATCAAAAATTAAGTACTGGCCTTTAATGCCTTTTAAAATACCTGATACTTCTGGTGCTTTATCAAAATTGAAAGAGCTGATTTTGCTTGGGTATTCACTTACTGGGTAGTCTAGCTCAACTACATCTTCATCGAGCTTTTCAATGGCTGTTGCGCCAAATAGCTCTGCAAGTTCACTTAACTTAGCATCAATTTGTGGGATCAACTCTGCAGCAGCAGCTTTTAAATCAATTGCTTCAGATTGACCTTTTAGCATGTTTCGCCAATTGGTTTTATCAGCAATAAACTCGGCTAAGGCAACCTCAACTAAACCCGATTGAAGACGGGTTTGTACTTTAAAGATAGGTAAAGCTTGCGTCGCACCTTGGTCAATCCAGCGTGTAGGAATTTGAGTATGGCGGGTAATACCTACTTTTAGGCCTGAAGTGTTGGCTAAATACACGTAATGCGGGATCATGCAGTTTTCTTCACCCCACTGTGGCTCACGACAGGTGCCCTTATCAAAGTGGCACGTTTCAGGTTTCATGATACACATGTCACAGCTAGCCAGTTTGCGCATACAAACAAAACAGTGGCCTTGAGAGTAGCTTTTCTTGGTTTTCTTACCACAGTTACAGCAAAAAATATTGCCGGTAAAAGTCAGTGTGAGCGGCTTACCAATATAGTCATTTAATGAAACTAGCTCATCACCGATAGGTAATTGATATTCGACAGGAGAGGTCAGTGTCGACTTTAATTTTCTGATCGTACCTTGCATCTTTACATGGCCCCTAAAGATGTTAAAAAGGGCAGTGTAACACGGCCTATTTAAATTGTGAGGCAATAAAGCTTAGATACTCATTAATCGGTACCGCTTTGCTGTAATAATAGCCTTGCCCTTGATCTGCGCCCATCTTGATCAGCATTTTTTCTGTTTCTTGGTCTTCAATGCCTTCGATAGTGATATTCATATCAAGGTTATGAGCCATATCAATAGCCGTTTTTACCACTACCTGGTTGGTGGTGTTATTCACTAAATCAAGAATAAAGCTCTTATCGACTTTAATCGTGCTAAATGAATAATTTACTAAGTAGTTTAACGATGAGTAACCGGTACCAAAATCATCGAGTACCACCTTGCTACCGAGTTTATTAAGTTCGCTGATAAAGCTGACCATTTCATCATGGTTTTTGATAAGCGCAAATTCAGTCAATTCAAACTTTAACTGATCCGCAGTAATGCCATGCTTTAAAATGGTGTTTTCGACTTTTTCGACAAGCTTAGGGATAGCTAGATTCTTGGCACTTAAATTAACGCTAATGGTATGCTCGCGATAGCCTTGTCGATTAAGCTGGGCAGCAGCTAGGCAAGCCTGATCAATCACCCATAAGCTCAACTCGTTAATTAAACCAGTACGTTCAGCCAATAAAATGAGTTGCTCAATGTCCAGGTATTTACCCGCTGTAGGCCAGCGTAACAATGCCTCTGCGCCACAGATAGCACCATTGCGTAAATTAATAATGGGCTGTAAGTAAATGGCTAAGGTATTGCTTCGCATTGCTTGTTGTAACTCAGCGGCAAGGCTGACATCCATATCGATATGCGGTGTGTTAAAGTCGATGTTTTGCTGCTTTTGTGACAACCCTAAGTAGCCACGTTGTAGCCAAATATCAAAGCCATCATCACTCACTGGCTCAGTAATGCTATAGCGGTAGTAAAGCTGCAGGTCTAAGCCTGCCACTTTATATTGCTTAGGCAGCTGTTTGCATAAGTTGCTAAGCTCTTGGTGAAGCTCTGCTTGTGATTGAATTTTGGTAGAAATAAAAGCCAGTACACCATTGCCTAAGTCAGCCACTTTTGGACTGTTATCTAGCGCTGACTCTAAATTAATAAATTGCCTATTCTTATTAATTTGATGCTCTAAAGATTGAGCCACAGTGATAATTATTTGGCTGCTTTGGCTTGGCTTTAGAATGCTCATTAGGGCATTAAATTGCTCGATTTTCACTAAGCAAAGGTTAGCGAGTCTATGCTCCGAGGTAATCGCCATATAGGCTTGTTTGAGCATTGCTTGGTTGAGTAGCTCAGTTTGTTGGGTATGGGTTGCATGATACAGCGCTTTTTCACGTTGATAACGAACGCGATCTGCCAACGCCATTGCCATGAGCACAATCTCACAGAGAATAGCGACTAAAAATATGTGCCTAACTGCAAAGCTATAAGGAATAAAGCCCGTTAGTTCTAAAGGCTGAATGGCAGCGCCTACAATCAGTGGCACCCACGACATGACATAAAATTTTGCCCACCGAAAACCGCTCACCAACTTTTTGTAAATCATGCAAATACATAGAATGTATAACGGCACCATGATGGCAAAAAAGATTTTTGAAGAATGGTATTCCAGCATAAAAAAGCTGATAAGACTGAGGCTAAACAGCAGGGCTAAAAAGCTGATACTGAGCTTGTATAAGCGGCAATTGTCTTTATGGTAGCGTAAGAACATAGTGCAAAACGCCACGGTGAAAAATGCAATCGCGTAGTTACTGAACACCACTTGCTCATTAAAAAAGATTTGCCACGATAACGGCCATAAGTAAAAACCAAAGCCGAGCACTGAGCCCATAAGTAACAGTGCTGAGATGATGTAGCCTATATAAATAAGGTAGACGCGGTCACGGATCCCTAAAAATAATACCAAGTTATACAGGGCAGCCATGATCAGCACACCAATGAAGATCCCCCAAATTCCTGATTGCGAACGTAGTAGATCTTGAAACTCTTTTTCACCATAAATATTAATAGGTGTTTTGCTAATACCCACCGTATCTATTTTTATAATGAGGGATGTTTGCTCATAGCCCTGCATTGTAAGCATGCTATGCGGTGTACTGTACTGAAACAAACTAAGACCAGATACTTTATCACCCAGCTCGGTTGTATCTATAAGCTGCCCCTTATCATCAACATGATAAACGCTAAGATAATCAACCATAGGGTTATCAAAGTGAATCGCCAGCTCCACAGGCTTTGCTTGACGGTTTTCTAAATCAAGCTTTAACCAATAATCTTGCGCCGCTAAATCCCACTCAACATCTTTAAAAGGGCGCTGTTTAAGTTTGTCTGGTTCAGCTAAAAACTGCTCGAGAGTCAGCGCTTTACTACTATCTATTCGATAAGCTGTATTACTGTAGATGGGGGCTGTTTTATCTATAGTGTAGCGGGTAGGGCTGGCTAAATGTGCAGCTAGGGTAGCAATGATAAAAAACAAAATTGTCAGAATAAGAAATGAAACAAAGTTATATTTCAGTGCTTTATTATTCAAAATTAGTTCTTTATCTAGGTAAATGTTCTTAACAGTGTAGCATTAAAAAAGCGCAGATAAACTGCGCTTTTTTCAGAATTAGACTGGTTTGACCTTAATTCTGTTCGCGAGCAATAGCACGGTAAGCGATATCAGTACGATATTCCATGCCTTCCCAGCTGATTTCATCAACTAGTTTATAAGCACGTTGTTGCGCTTCGGTTACTGTGTTGCCAAGTGCCGTAGCACAAAGTACACGACCGCCAGCAGTTACAACGTTTTCGCCATCTTGCTTAGTCCCTGCGTGGAATACTTTCTCACCTTCAGGGTAAGTAACTTGCAAGCCGCTGATTGCATCACCTTTCGGGTAGCTATCTGGGTAGCCTTTAGCTGCTAATACAACACCGACTGCTGCACGTGGGTCGAACTCGATTGCTGTTTTATCTAGTTCTTCACGGTTAGCCGCTTCGATAAGTTCAACAAGGTCAGACTTAAGACGAAGCATCATAGGTTGTGTTTCAGGGTCGCCAAAACGACAGTTGTATTCGATTACTTTTGGCGTACCATCAGCGGTGATCATTAAACCTGCGTATAAGAAACCTGTGTAAGGGTGGCCTTCTTTTGCCATACCTTCAACCGTTGGGTTGATCACTTCGTTCATAATACGTTGGTGAATTTCATCAGTCACCACTGGAGCCGGTGAGTATGCACCCATGCCACCAGTGTTTGGACCTTGGTCACCGTTGTAAGCGCGTTTGTGGTCTTGGCTAGTTGCGAATGGCAGTACGTTTTTGCCATCAACCATCACGATGAAAGAGGCTTCTTCGCCTTCTAAGAACTCTTCGATAACTACACGGCTACCCGCTTCACCGAAGCTGTTGCCTGCAAGCATATCGCGGATAGCTTCTTCAGCTTCAAGCTCTGTCATCGCAACGATAACGCCTTTACCAGCTGCTAAGCCATCAGCTTTAACAACAATTGGCGCACCTTTTTCTTTTAGGTAAGCAAGTGCAGGGTCGATTTGTTCAAACGTTTGGTAATCAGCTGTTGGAATGTCGTGACGTGCTAAGAAGTCTTTAGTGAATGACTTAGAGCCTTCTAGCTGTGCAGCACCTGCTGTTGGGCCAAAGATAGCTAGACCGTTTTCACGGAAAGTATCAACGACACCTAAAACAAGCGGTACTTCTGGACCAACAATAGTTAACTCAACGTTGTTTTCTTTAGCAAAAGTAACTAAACCTGCCAGGTCTTCAACGTTGATAGCAACGTTTTCAAGTTTTGGCTCTAGTGCAGTACCTGCGTTACCTGGAGCAACGAAAACGGTGTTTACTTTAGTATTTTGTGCAGCCTTAAACGCAAGAGCGTGTTCGCGGCCGCCACTGCCGATGACAAGTACATTCATGGCGTATAATCCTATTTATAGCGGTTTTTTAAACTTCAGCGTCATACGATCACTTTCACCAATCGCTTTATATTTAGCAGCATCTTTTTCGTCAAGTGCTAAACGCGGTGGTAGTGTCCACACCCCTTTAGGGTGATCCGCTGTATCAAGAGGGTTTGCATTAATGTCACTGCTTGCCACTAGTTCAAAGCCAGCTTGCTTTGCAATTTCAATTACATAGCTTTGCTTCATATAACCTGATGATTTCTGATCTTCATCGCTGCGCGCTTCAGGTAGGCGGTGTTCAACCACACCTAAAGTGCCGCCTGGTTTAAGTGCTTTATAAAATGCTTTAAACGCACTTAACGCGCCTTCTTTATCTTTACCCATGTACCAGTTGTGTACATTTCTAAATGTTAAGACAAGATCTGCGCTACCCGCTGGTGCAATATCAAGATGTGTTACTGGCGCAAATTCAGTTAGTTTAACTTCACTGAAGCGTGCGTCATCGCTCATCTTTTTCTTAAAACCAGCTAATGAACGTTGGTAATAACCCACCTCAGAATCAGCAGGGAAATGTGCCGCGTAGTAAACACCATGGCCTTTTACAGCTGGCGCAAGAATTTCGCTATACCAGCCACCGCCCGGTGCAATTTCAACAACTGTCATGTTTGGCTTAAAGCCAAAGAACTCAAGTGTCTCAACTGGATGGCGATATTTATCACGTGCGCTATTTTTAGCATCACGTTCGCTTGATTGCACAGCTTGTGTAAGCGCTGATTCATGAGAATGGCTTAAAGCCTGTGCTGATGTCAGTGCAAGGCTGGCAACGAGTAACGATTTTACGGCAAATTTCATCATCTGTTCCTTCATTATATGGGTAATTATTATTATTAATCAGAATACGTGAATTTGTGGCAAACAAAAAGGGTTAAGCTATGTGCTTAACCCTTTATGTGATTAGTGGCGGAAATGGCGCATACCTGTAAATACCATTGCCATACCAGCTTCGTCAGCTGCAGCGATAACTTCTTCATCGCGCATTGAACCACCTGGTTGAATAACTGCTGTGATGCCAGCCTCTGCTGCTGCATCAATACCGTCACGGAATGGGAAGAATGCATCCGATGCCATAACTGAACCTTTTACTTCAAGGTTTTCGTCAGCAGCTTTGATACCAGCAATTTTCGCTGAGTAAACGCGGCTCATTTGACCTGCACCTACACCAATTGTCATACCGTCACGTGCATAAACAATTGCGTTAGACTTAACGAATTTAGCTACTTTCCAGCAGAATAATAAATCTTTTAATTCTTGCTCAGTTGGTTGACGCTTAGATACAACCTTAAGGTCGCCTTGCGTTACCATGCCTAGGTCGCGGTCTTGAACTAGAATACCGCCATTAACACGCTTGATGTCGTGACCTGTTGCATTACCCGTCCATTCACCACATTCTAATAAACGAACATTTTGCTTAGCAGATACGATTTGTGCAGCGGCTTCAGATACTTTAGGTGCAATGATAACTTCAACGAATTGACGAGCAACAATTGCTTCAGCTGTGTCTGCATCAAGCTCTTTGTTGAATGCGATGATGCCACCAAATGCTGATGTAGGGTCAGTTTTGAATGCGCGATCATAGGCTTCAAGAATGTTGTCACCAATTGACACACCACAAGGGTTCGCATGTTTTACGATAACACACGCTGGTACGTCGAATTCTTTTACACACTCTAATGCTGCGTCAGTGTCAGCAATGTTGTTGTAAGAAAGTGCTTTACCTTGCAGTTGAACTGCAGTCGCAACAGATGCTTCAGTTAGGTCGTTTTCAACATAAAAAGCAGCGTCTTGGTGTGAGTTCTCACCGTAGCGCATATCTTGCTTTTTAGTGAACTGCATGTTGATAGTACGTGGGAATTTAGTCTCTTCAGCAGCTTCCTCTGTGTAGTCAGGAACCATTTTGCCGAAGTAGTTTGCAATCATGCCATCGTACTGAGCTGTGTGCTCGTAAGCAGCAATAGCTAGATCAAAACGTGTTTTATAAGTTGTTGAACCGTTGTTGCTTTGCATTTCGCTGATCACACGGTCGTAATCTTTTGCATTAACTACGATAGTTACGTCTTTATGGTTTTTCGCCGCAGCGCGAACCATAGTTGGACCACCGATATCGATGTTTTCAATCGCATCTTCTAGGCTGCAGTCTTCTTTCGCAACAGTGTTTGCGAAGGGGTATAAGTTAACTACAACGATATCGATAGCAGAGATGTTGTTCTCGCTCATTACGTCTTCATCTTGACCGCGACGCGCTAAGATGCCGCCGTGAATTTTTGGATGAAGTGTTTTTACGCGACCATCCATGATCTCAGGGTGACCAGTATGGTCAGATACTTCAGTGACTTTGATGCCGTTATCAGCAAGTAATTTGCAAGTACCGCCAGTTGATAAAATATCCACGCCTTGTGCTTCAAGAGCGCGAGCAAATTCAACGATACCGGTTTTATCTGACACACTTAATAGTGCGCGACGAATTGGACGATGTGTATCCATTGTAGTTTTGATTACCTCAATGTTTGAGCTAGCTTAGAAAGGCGGTATTTTAACTGAATCTGCTTTAAAAAACGACGTTTAAAGCGTGAGGATTTTGCATAGTTTTTAACAGCTATAAAAAAAGCACCCTAAGGTGCTTTTTTCAAATAACTTATTACCAGTTACTATGAAGCTGTAAGCAATTATAACGATGGCTCGTTAAACTGATTACGGATTCAATATAACGGGTATTAGTTCATGCCGTACTTTTTAAGTTTCTTACGTAAAGTACCACGGTTGATACCTAGTAAGATTGCAGCACGAGTTTGGTTACCACGCGTGTACGTCATTACTTCTTCAAGTAATGGTGCTTCTAGCTCAGAAAGAACAAGGTCGTATACGTCTTGTACGTCTTGACCATTAAGTTGCTTTAAGTAGTGATGAACAGCTTTTTTCACTGCATCACGCAACGGCTGTGGTTTCTCGTGTGACTGTACATGAGGGTTTGTGATAAATGGAGAAGTCACGTTTTGTTCGAACATCGTTATATGTCTCTTTCTTTCTTAGTTAGCTGCTAGTGTTTTAAAGTATTCTTCTAATGCGTCGACTTGTGCCTGTGGGTTATCTAACGCATTAAATACTCGCCTAAACTGACCGTCACTGTCATGGGTTTGCAAATACCAAGATACATGCTTTCGAGCGATACGCGCTCCCATTGGCTCCCCGTAAAACTGATGAAGATTGTCTAAATGCTCCATCAAAATGCTGCGCACTTCTGAAATTTCAGGTGCTGGCAAATGTTCTCCAGTTCGCAAATAGTGGTCTATCTCCCTAAAAATCCAAGGGCGACCTTGGGCGGCTCGACCAATCATAATGGCATCTGCACCCGTATAATCCAAAACCTGCTTTGCTTTTTCTGGTGAAGTAATATCACCATTGGCAACGACAGGGATAGACACTGAACGTTTAATATCCCTAATTGTGGCGTACTCTGCTTCACCTTTATACATACATGCGCGCGTTCGCCCGTGTACTGCCAGTGAGGCAATGCCATAACGTTCAGCTATTCTCGCAATCTCGACACCATTACGGTTATCCTGATCCCATCCGGTACGGATTTTTAAAGTGACAGGGACATCGACAGCATTAACAACGGCATCGAGTATCTCTTGTACTAATTCAGGAAACTGTAATAAGGCAGAGCCTGCGAGTTTCTTATTCACTTTTTTAGCTGGGCACCCCATATTGATATCTATGATCTGTGCACCATTGCTGACATTGAATTGTGCTGCCTGTGCCATAAGCTCAGGATCGGCTCCGGCGATTTGCACCGAACGAATTCCCGACTCACCGCTGTGATCCATACGGTTCATCGATTTTTCAGTTTTCCATACTTTCGGGTTTGACGAGAGCATTTCAGAAACAGCAAGGCCCGCACCTAAGCGACGGCAAAGTTGTCTAAATGGTCTGTCTGTAATGCCTGCCATTGGCGCGACAATTACATTGTTCTCAAGTTGGTATGAACCGATACGCACTGTTATTCAATTGGCCTCTTTTCAAGGGGCGCTAAGTTTACGGCTTTTTTTACAAAAATCAAAGGCTATAAATTGAACAAAAGTGACTTTTTTTTGCCCTTTTCGTATTGACTTTTGATAACAGTTTGACGGGTAGGTTGATTTGTTTGATATTTGAACAGAAAAATTTTTTACTCACAAAAAAGTGAGAAACTACTAACTGTAAAAATAAGGTAAAGCCTGTTAAATACTGGCTTTACCTATTATGTTTGAGTAAATACTCTAGTGCTATTTAGGCTTTCTTGATGCCGCTGACTCGGGTCCATTCACCCTCAACAGCCACGTCATCAAGTGCTAAAAACGGGGCGTAAACATCGGCTACAGACTGAGCTTGTTCTTCTAAAATACCTGACATAGCAATTTTACCATTCGGTTTTAAAAGACCTAAAATCACTTCATGTAGTTCGCGAAGTGGTTGAGCTAAGATGTTTGCAACCACAATATCGGCTGTAAATTCTGGCTGATCTTCAGGTAAATACACTTCAAGTTTATCTGCAACGCCATTACGTTTTGCATTATCGCGGCTTGCTTCAAGGGCTTGAGGATCTATATCGATACCGATCATACGTTCAGCGCCGAGTTTGATCGCCGCAATTCCTAAAATACCTGAGCCACAACCAAAGTCGACCACGGTTTTACCTGTTAAATCTTGGCTTTCTAGCCATTTTAAACAAAGCGCAGTCGTTGCATGGGTGCCTGTACCAAAAGCAAGGCCAGGGTCGAGCAATACATTAACCGCATCAGGATCTGGAATATCGCGCCAGCTTGGGCAGATCCATAAGCGCTCACCGAATTGAATAGGGTGGAAGTTATCCATCCACTCACGCTCCCAATCTTTATCTTCAAGCTGTTCAATTTTATAAACGAGCTTATCGGCGAGTGTTGCTTCAGCATTTAATGTTGCTACTACGCTGTCCATATCATGGTTAGCGTCATACAGGCCAATCACAGTGGTATCAGCCCATAACTGCACAGTACCAAGTTTTGGCTCATAAATAGGGGTATCTTTGGCATCAACATAGGTGACTGACGCACTGCCAGTGTCCATGAGTAAGTCGCTGATTAATTCTGCGTTGTCTGCATTTGCGTTGATGCGAATTTGGATCCAAGCCATGAATATCTCTCGAATAGAAAAAAGGCCGCAACAGCGGCCTTTTAGTTAATAACGCGATACTAAATTACTTAGCATCTAAGAAGCTTTTTAGTAAGTCAGAGCGAGAAGGGTGACGTAATTTACGTAACGCTTTCGCTTCGATTTGACGAATACGCTCACGTGTTACGTCAAATTGTTTACCTACTTCTTCTAATGTATGGTCAGTGTTCATGTCGATACCGAAACGCATACGTAGTACTTTAGCTTCACGTGCTGTTAAGCCCGCTAGTACATCGTTTGTTGCGCCACGTAGTGATTCCATGGTTGCAGAATCAATAGGTGAGTCGATAGTGGTATCTTCAATGAAGTCACCTAAGTGCGAATCTTCATCATCACCGATTGGTGTTTCCATTGAAATTGGCTCTTTAGCGATTTTAAGTACCTTACGGATCTTGTCTTCAGGCATTAACATACGCTCAGCTAATTCTTCTGGGCTCGGCTCACGACCCATCTCTTGTAGCATTTGACGAGAGATACGGTTTAATTTGTTGATCGTCTCAATCATGTGCACAGGAATACGGATGGTACGTGCTTGGTCAGCAATCGAACGTGTGATTGCTTGACGGATCCACCATGTTGCATAAGTTGAGAACTTATAACCACGGCGGTATTCGAACTTATCAACCGCTTTCATTAGACCAATATTACCTTCTTGGATAAGGTCTAAGAACTGTAAACCACGGTTGGTGTACTTTTTCGCAATTGAAATTACAAGACGTAAGTTCGCTTCAACCATTTCTTTCTTCGCACGGCGGGCTTTCGCTTCACCAATACTCATACGACGGTTGATATCTTTAATTCGTTCGATGCTAAGACCTGTGCTTTCTTCAATTGCACTTAGTTTGCTGATGCAACGAATTATTTCTGGTTTAACTGATTCAAGTGCTACTGAGTATTTCTCGTTTGCAGCAATCTCAAGGTCAATCCAGCTTGTGTCTGTTTCGTTATTTGCAAAGTGCTTGATGAAGTTCTTTTTCGGTAACTTAGCAATTTGTACAGCTTGCTTCATGATGATACGTTCTTGTACACGAACGCGGTCCATCATTTCACGCATGTTGTTAACCATGCGGTCAAACTGTTTTGGCACTAATTTAAATGTTTTAAATAGTTCGCCGATTTCTGCAATAGCTTCAAGTGAATCAGGGTGTGAGCGACCTTTTTCTTCGAACGTTTCGCGTGCTTTGTTATAAAGCTCACGTAAGTTTTCGAAGTGAATACGGGCTTCTTCAGGATCTGGACCTGTGTCGCCATCGCTATCATCATCGCTATCATCATCACTATCTTCGTCATCATCGTCTTCGTCGTCTTCTTCGTCGAGTTGCTCTTCGTTTAACTCAGAACCGATGTGTGTTGCAGAAATTTGTGATTCGTCTTCATTATTAGGATCAAAGAAGCCAGAGATAATATCGCTTAAGCGCATTTCTTCAGCTTCGAATTTGTCCCATTGCTCTAGTAGATAAGTAATTGCTTCAGGGTATTCAGCAACTGAAATCTGTACTTGGTTAATACCTTCCTCAATACGCTTAGCGATTACGATTTCGCCTTCACGCGTAAGAAGTTCAACAGTACCCATTTCACGCATATACATACGTACAGGGTCAGTTGTTCGACCGATCTCTTTTTCTACAGTCGCAAGTGCAGCTGCCGCGGCTTCTGCTGCGTCTTCGTCTGTCGTTGTTTCTTGCATCATTAATTCATCGGCATCAGGTGCGTTTTCGCTTACCTTGATACCCATATCATTAATCATGCTAATGATATCTTCTACCTGATCTGAGTCGATAATGTCTTGTGGAAGGTGATCATTAACTTCTGCAAAAGTTAAATAACCTTGCTCTTTACCTTTTTGAATCAGAAGCTTTAATTGTGACTGAGGAGTTGGATCCATAGAGATTTATTCTTCCACTCTGAAAGTTGATACAACAGGCGCCAGCTCGCTTACTAATTAAGCGACACGAAAACTAACTAGACGCAGTGAATAGCACAGTATAACAGCATTATTCAATTCTGACTAGCTGTTGCTGCCTTTTAACGCTTGCGTCAGTAAGTGGCATTCTAGCCTTTCTTCGCTGCTTAAGCCTTGGGTCTTGTCTTTTATTAATAGGGTCTCTAGTCGATAATTTAAACACTGGTCTTCAATAAATTTAAAAGTATTTTTAAAAACCGTCTCTAAACGATCGTCATTTATTTGGTGCTGCCAAGTTGCTAGTTTCACTAGCGCGTCATATTCAGCGCCATCCCTAAATGACTCTAAAATTTGTGCCGTCGTGATACCTTCACGTTCTAGTGCTAAGTGCTGAATGCGTAAAAATAGCTCAATACCGGCTATTTTCATCTCAGCTAACTCTGGCATATAAGCAATGCTGGTCGCCAAATTTGGGTGTTGTAATAAAATACCAATCGCTTGGCGCATCGGCGTTATTTTAAATTTACGCTCAATCGCATGCTGTTGCTTTGGCGACTTAACGCGATTATTTAATTGCTCTCTTGTTCGACCAATTAAGCGGCCAAGATGTTCCAAAATATTTTCTTGGTAAAAATCACTAGGGATTTTTTCAATTAGTGGCAGGGCATCACTAAGGAGCTTTGCTTTACCTGCGTCTTGAGTAAGGTCTATCTCTTGGCTGAGTTTATTAAACAGCACCTTAGTAAAATCATCCGCTTCGCTTAACCTTGCTTCGAAAGCGTCTTTACCTTCTTGTTGTACCAGTGAATCAGGGTCTTCACCATCTGGTAAAAACACAAACTTTAACGACTTACCATCACCAAGATAAGGCAGTGCATTTTCTAGTGCACGCCAAGCAGCATCGCGGCCAGCACGGTCACCGTCGTAGCAGCAAATCACTTTATCTGTGGTTCTAAATAAAGTGTGCATATGTTCTGCGGTCGTTGCTGTGCCAAGGGCGGCAACGGCATATTCGATGCCTTGCTCAGCTAAAGCAACAACATCCATATAACCTTCAACAATTAAAATATGTTCAAGTTTTTTATGTGCTTGCTTGGCTTCGTATAAACCATATAGCTCAAAGCCTTTATGGAAAATACGGGTTTCTGGTGAGTTAAGGTATTTAGGACCTTGATCCGCTTGCATAACACGGCCACCAAAGGCAATCACCCGACCGCGTTTATCGCGAATAGGGAACATGAGTCGATCACGGAAGAAGTCAAATTGGCGACCAGGCGACTTTTCAGAGGCTAGTTTTAGTTCTACAAGCTGCTCTTTTTGTTCTTTGTTGCGGCCAAGTTGCTGGCATAGCGCTTCCCATTCACTTGGCGCATAACCAATCATGAACTTTTTCGCTGTTTCACCACTTAAACCACGGCCCTTGATATAGTCGATAACCGTTTTTGAGTTGGCATGATGCTTTAACTGATGCTGATAAAAGCGAGCAGCATGTAACATTAAATCGTAATCGGAGCGCTTTTGTTCTGCGGTGCGTTGTGGGCCTGAACTTGTGCCTTGTTCGCGAGGTACGTCTAAATTGAGCATACTCGCTAATTCTTCAATGGCGTCAACGAACTCTAATTTGTCGTATTCCATGACAAACGAAATTGCATTGCCATTGGCACCACAACCAAAGCAGTGGTAAAACTGTTTATCTTGAGAAACGGTAAATGAAGGTGATTTTTCGTTATGGAATGGGCAACAGGCTTGGTAGTCTTTACCTGCTTTTTTAAGGCCAACTCTCGAATCAATTAACTCAACAATATCTGTGCGAGCAAGTAAATCATCAATAAACTGTCGAGGGATCTTTCCGGCCATAGCTGTTGTATTTTCCTGCGCTATCTATGCGTTGTAAAATAAGATTTGAACACAATTACTGTGTTTATGAAAGACTAAAAGCAAGAAACCGAGCACTAGGCTCGGTTTGCTTGAATCATACATCTGTATGTGGGGGTTAGGCAGTTAATCGTTGCTTGATTAAGCCAGAAATCTTACCTAAATCGGCACGACCTTCAGCTTTGCTTTTGATAACTCCCATTACCTTACCCATGTCTTGCATACCCGCTGCGTTTGTATCAGCTATAGCCGAGTCAATAAGAGCAATGATTTCTTCTTCACTCAATTGTTGAGGTAAGAATTCTTCAAGTGCTTTAATCTCACTGGCTTCAATTTCAGCTAAATCTTCACGACCCGCATCAATGTACTGGGTGTAAGAATCGCGACGTTGCTTAACAAGCTTTACTAAAACAGCGGTAATACCGTCGTCGTCAAGCGTAATTTGCTCGTCAATTTCACGTTGCTTGATTGCAGCAAGTACCATGCGGATAGGTTTAAGACGTTCTTTGTCTTTTGCCTTCATCGCATCTTTTTGCGCATCTTTTAGCGTTAATAAAAGGCTCATTTATACAAGACCAAATACTGATTAGTATAATTTAACGCGACGTGCGTTATCGCGAGAAAGCTTCTTCATGTGACGCTTTACTGCAGCAGCTTTTTTACGCTTACGCTCAGCTGTTGGTTTTTCATAGTGCTCGCGACGACGAACTTCTGAAAGGATACCTGCTTTTTCACATGAACGCTTGAAGCGACGAAGTGCTACGTCAAACGGTTCGTTCTCTCTTACTTTAATTACTGGCATTAAAAATTCACCTACCTAAATAATGAGCGTTGCTCAAGTTGATCGAATAACGACCAAGTGGTTCAAAAATGGTGCGGTATTGTAATCCGAAGCAACACCACATGTAAAGAATAATATTAACAGAAACTAGGTTTGCAAAACAGAGTTAATTTGTCTCGCGTTGATATAGCCGACAAATCACTTGTCCGGCAGCTTTTTCTTTTAAAAGCATCCAGTTATCTGGAGTATCTAGGTCGCTTAGTTCGCTTTCGACCTCAACATATATAAGTGCTTGAGCAGATAGCCAGTTATTTTTTTCGAGTAAAAAACAACTTTTTTCAGCTAAGTTTTGTCGAAATGGTGGGTCAACAAAAATTAGATCAAATTGCTCGTTTTGCGTGTTTTGTTCTAATAATGAAAGGCTATTGCCTTGTTTTACGGCTGCATTATCCAATTTAAGGGTGCTAATGTTTTCTTTTAGTTGGCTAGCGGCGCCTTTATCTAGTTCGAAAAACACAGCATGATCAGCAAAGCGCGATAACGCCTCAAAACCTAAACCGCCGGAACCGGCAAAGCAATCGAGTACCGCTGCGCCTCGGGTATCTTGCATTAGCCAGTTAAATACAGTTTCTTTTATTCGGTCTGTGGTTGGGCGCAAGCCTTGCACATCTTTTACGGGTAATTTTCTACCGCGAAATTGCCCACTTATAATACGAATAAAACCATTTGCTGATTTATTGTTCGCTGCTTTAGCTTGGCGGTTAGCTGTTGATTTTTTTCTCATTTAACTCACTAATCATTGGTAACTGACCACTAGCTCAGATAATATTGTATGCAATAGCTAGCGCGTCATTTTTCTACTGCGCTAAAAGTGATAGTATTGCGACCTTAGCGATAGATGGTACCTGTTTATGTTTGGCTTAAAAGCTGAACTGTCACCAAACTATTATTCATGTAAGTTTATCAGATTTTTATAAGTGGTTATTAGCAAGTATGGCAAAAAAAAGTAAATTCCTGTCTTGGTTTGGTTTTGGCAAATCAGATAAGCAACAAGCAGAGCAAGCAGCAAAAGAGGCTGATAACCAGAAGCAAATAGAAGAACAACAGCGAATTGAAGCCGAAAAAGCAGAAGCGGAGCGTTTAGAGCAAGAGCGCATTGCGGCAGAAAACGCAGAGGCTGAGCGTCTAGAGCAAGAGCGTATCGCTGCTGAAAAAACAGAAGCGGAGCGTTTAGAGCAAGAGCGCATTGCGGCAGAAAACGCAGAGGCTGAGCGTCTAGAGCAAGAGCGCATTGCGGCAGAAAAGGCAGAGGCGGAGCGTCTAGAGCAAGAACGCATTGCGGCAGAAAAAGCAGAAGCTGAGCGTTTAGAGCAAGAACGCATTGCGGCAGAACAAGCAGAAGCTGAACGTTTAGCTCAAGAGCAGCAAGCGGCAGAACAACAACGTCAAGAACAACAAGCTCGTCTTGCTGAGCAAGAAGCAGCAATGAAATTAGAGCAAGAGCGTGCTGCAGCAGAACAGGCGCAGCGTGAAGCCGAGCAAGTTGCTGCGCAGAAGGCCGAGGCAGAACGTCTAGAGCAAGAACGTATTGCGGCAGAAAAGGCAGAAGCGGAGCGTTTAGAACAAGAACGCATTGCTGCAGAGAAGGCAGAAGCTGCTCGCTTGGAGCAAGAACGTATCGCTGCTGAACAAGCAGAGGCTGAACGTCTAGAGCAAGAACGCATTGCTGCAGAAAAGGCAGAGGCGGATCGTTTAGAACAAGAACGCATTGCTGCAGAAAAAGCAGAAGCGGATCGTCTAGAGCAAGAACGTATTGCTGCAGAGAAGGCAGAGGCGGATCGTTTAGAGCAAGAACGCATTGCTGCAGAAAAGGCAGAATCGGAACGTTTAGAACAAGAACGCATTGCTGCAGAAAAAGCAGAAGCGGATCGTCTAGAGCAAGAACGTATTGCTGCAGAGAAGGCAGAGGCGGATCGTTTAGAGCAAGAACGCATTGCTGCAGAAAAGGCGGAAGCAGCTCGCTTAGAGCAAGAACGCATTGCTGCAGAAAAGGCAGAAGCGGAGCGTTTAGAGCAAGAACGCATTGCTGAAGAACAAGCAGAAGCTGAGCGTGTAGAGCAAGAGAAAGCTGCTCAAGCCGCTGCTGAAAAACCAAAGAAAGAAGGTTTCTTCGCACGCCTTAAAAAAGGTCTATTAAAAACTCGCGTTAATATTGGTTCAGGCTTTGCGTCTATTTTTAGTGGTAAGAAAATTGACGATGAGTTATTTGAAGAACTAGAAACACAATTACTAACAGCCGATTTAGGTGTTGATACAACAATGAAGTTGATTGATAACCTAACCGATGCCGCTGATCGTAAGCAATTAAAAGATGGTGATGCTTTATATGAGTTAATGAAGCAAGAAATGGCTAGTATGCTTAAAACCGCCGAGCAGCCGCTGGTTGTAAGTGGTGATAAAAAGCCATTTGTTATCTTAATGGTGGGTGTAAATGGTGTAGGTAAAACCACCACGATTGGTAAATTAGCTAAGCAGTTCCAAAACGAAGGTAAGTCAGTAATGCTTGCTGCGGGTGATACGTTCCGCGCTGCAGCGGTTGAGCAGTTACAAGTATGGGGTGAGCGTAATAGCATCCCAGTGATTGCTCAGCATACAGGTGCAGACAGTGCGTCAGTGGTATTTGATGCATTTCAGGCTGCAAAGGCTCGTAATGTTGATGTGTTAATCGCCGATACAGCAGGTCGCTTGCAAAATAAAGATAACCTAATGCAAGAGCTTGAAAAAATTGCCCGTGTAATGAAGAAAATTGACCCAGATGCGCCACATGAAGTTATGCTAACTATTGATGCAGGTACAGGTCAAAACGCAATTAGCCAAGTTAAATTATTTAATGAGTGTGTTGGTTTAACGGGCATTACTTTATCTAAACTAGATGGTACCGCCAAAGGTGGTGTGATTTTCGCCGTTGCAGATAAATTTAATATCCCAATTCGTTACATTGGTGTTGGTGAAGGTATTGATGATTTACGTACCTTTAATAGTAGTGACTTTATTGATGCACTATTTAGCCAAGACGAGGATGACGCATAATTAACTAAAGGGAGCTTGCTCCCTTTTTCGCTGCAAGATGATTGATAACTAAAATGATAAATTTTCAGCAAGTCAGTAAAACATATCCAGGTGGCCATCGTGCCCTTGAAAAAGTCAGCTTTCATATTAAGCCTGGCGAACTGGCCTTTTTAACCGGGCACAGTGGGGCAGGTAAAAGTACACTATTGAAGCTTATCAGCTTGATGGAGCGTCCATCAGCCGGGCAGGTGCTTATTAATGGTGTTGATTTAAATGCTGTTAAATCACGCCAGATCCCTTATGTGCGCCGCGATATTGGTATCATCTTTCAGAATCACCGCTTACTAGAACGTTACTCAGTGTTTGATAATGTTGCCTTACCTTTAATCATTGAAGGTACGCACCATAAGCAAATAGCTAAACGTGTTCACGGTGCGCTTGATAAAGTAGGGTTACTTGATAAAGCTAAGTGTAATCCAGCAACCTTATCAGGTGGTGAGCAGCAGCGTGTAGGTATTGCTCGCGCTATTGTCAATTCACCGCCAATCCTATTAGCCGATGAGCCAACTGGTAACTTAGACCCTGAACTTTCGATGGACATTTTACGTTTATTCGAAGACTTTAATAATCATGGTACAACCGTGCTGATTGCAACCCATGATATTGGTTTAATTGCGCGTATGCGTTATCGCAGCCTAACACTGAAAGATGGCCGTATGATTGACGATCCGTTAGCTGAGGGGGCACTATGAGTTTATTGTTTAAAAGCCGCAACAGCCAAAACGAACGTCAGAAGAAGTCATTTTTAGCAGCGCCTTATTTCTTCTTTATTAATCTTATTCGCCAAGGTGTGCACAGCCTCGGTGAAATGTGGCGAACGCCTTTAGCCTCATTGATGACCATTGCGGTATTGGGATTAAGCTTAACACTGCCAGCGACGCTTTATTTAGTGGTTAAAAATGTCTCGCAAGTGAGCAGTGGCTTTGAAGATGCCGCAGAGATCTCGTTGTTCGTAAAAGAAACTATGAGCGAACAGCAAACGCAAACCTTGGTTAAGCGTTTAGCACTCTACCCTGAAGTAGATAAAGTGGAGTTTATATCAAAAGGCGATGCCCTCACTGAATTTAAACAAGTATCAGGATTTGGCCAAGCACTTGAATATTTAGATGCGAACCCGTTACCTGATGTTGTTATTGTTACGCCGACAGCACGATACCGTCAGCCAAATACGGCAAAACAATTACTGCAAAAACTTGAAGGCGAAAGAGAAGTTGATTTTGGTAAACTCGATATTGCTTGGCTTGAGCGATTAAATGCACTTTTAAGTTTATTAAAAGAAAGCGTGATCACCATTGCTCTACTATTATTAACCTCCGTCACCCTGATCATTGGTAATACTATCCGCTTATCAATCATGGATAAGAAAGACGAAATTCAAGTTATGAAGTTAGTTGGGGCGACAAACACCTTTATTCATGCGCCATTTTTATGGACAGGGATTTGGTACGGTATTATTGGCGGTTTGTTCTCTTTTATTTGTGTTGCGTTAATGATGTGGTGGCTTGGTGCTGCTGTAAGTGATGTTGCGGGTGTTTATGAAACCAGCTTTGACTTGATTGGTTTAACACTCACAGAGTTTGGCATTTTAGTCGCTCTTGCAACAGGCTTAGGATTTGTTGGTTCATACTTATCAGTTAACCGCTACATAAAAGAAATTGAACCCGATAAAGTGTAACAATTCATTGTTACACTGCTCTTTTAGCGATAAATATTAGTCGCTGTTAATTTATCAAAATATCACTCCAAGCTAGAATTCATCGCTTATTCAGCGTGTTAGCGTAGACTAAAAATAGATGCAAAAACCACTTGATTTGAACTTTAAAAAAGTTTTTAATTGAAGTTAGCACTCTCGCTTAAAGAGTGCTAAGATGGTTTCAAATGTTTATCACTGAGGTGAAAAATGAGTAAAGATTTATACGCAATGGCACTTACTGCAGGTCAACAGAGCGCAAGTATGGACGGCTACCTTCAAGCGGTTAGCACTATTCCTATGCTTGATGCAGAGAAAGAAAAGCAGTTGGCGACACGTCTTCAGGAAGAAGGTGATCTTGAAGCTGCGAAGCAACTCATTATGTCGCATCTACGCTTTGTTGCTCATATTGCGAAAAGCTATTCAGGTTATGGCTTACCGCAAGCTGATTTAATTCAGGAAGGTAACATCGGTCTGATGAAAGCGGTAAAACGTTTCGACCCAAGTGTAGGTGTTCGCTTAGTTTCATTCGCAGTACACTGGATCAAAGCTGAAATTCATGAATACGTACTGAAAAACTGGCGTATCGTGAAAGTTGCAACTACAAAAGCGCAACGTAAATTATTCTTCAACCTGCGTAAAAACAAAAAACGTTTAGGTTGGTTTAACCAAGCTGAGGTTAGCACAGTTGCTAATGAGCTAGGTGTAAGTGAAAAAGAAGTACGTGAGATGGAATCACGTATGAGTGGCCAAGATATGGGCTTTGACTTAACGGGCGACGACAATGACGACGCACCGACAAGCACATACTCGCCAGTACAGTATTTAACAGATGGCAGTGCTGACCTTGCTGATGATATCGAAGAGCAGCAATGGCAAGAACAGTCTCATGCACGTTTATTCAGCGCCTTAAAAACCCTTGATGAACGTTCTCAAGACATCGTAAGTGCACGTTGGTTAGCTGACGATAAAGCAACATTACAAGAGCTTGCTGAGAAATATAACGTTTCAGCAGAGCGTGTTCGTCAGCTAGAAAAAACAGCGATGAAAAAACTGCAATCAGCGATGAGCTAATAGCAATCGCTATAGCAAACCATCTTTAGTAGACTACAAAGCCTCGCAAATGCGGGGCTTTTTGTTTTAAAAGGACGCGGTATGTCACAGATTGATTATCAACATGTATTAGATGAAATCACAAAAGAAGTTCAACCATTACTGAGCCAAGGTAAGGTTGCTGATTATATTCCTGCGCTTGCAGAGGTTGAGCCAAACCAGTTTGCCATTGCTATTCATACAGTAGATGGGCAAACCTATTGCGCGGGTGATTGTAGTGCGCGTTTTACAATTCAATCTGTTTCGAAAGTAATGACCTTAACTTTAGCACTTCAGCGTTATGGTGATGAGCTGTGGCAACGAGTCGGTAAAGAGCCTTCAGGCACCGCTTTTAACTCACTTACACAGCTTGAGTTTGAACAGGGCATACCACGCAACCCATTTATTAATGCCGGCGCGATTGTCACCTGTGACGCGTTATATAGCCGTTTATCTGCGCCAATGCACTCTATGCTTGAGTCATTTCGTCAGTTATCAGGAAATGCTCAGGTTGTTATTGATAAGAAAGTGGCAAATTCTGAATATGAGTTTCGTCATCGCAACGCCGCGATGGGGCATCTAATGAAGTCATTCGGCAACTTTAATAATGAAGTTGATGATGTGTTATGGGCTTACTTTAACTTCTGTGCCATAGAGTTAAACTGCGTAGAATTAGCAAAAGCTTACAATTACTTAGCAAACCAAGGTAAAGATGCCAATGGCCAAGAAGTACTCAGTGCAAGGCAAAATAAGCAGTTAAACTCGTTACTGTTTACCAGTGGTTTATACGATGCTGCTGGGGATTTTGGCTACCGTGTTGGTATGCCGGGTAAGTCTGGGGTGTCGGGTACTATTTTAGCTGTATTACCAAATCAATTTACTGTGGCTGTGTGGGCGCCAAGACTTAACTCGTATGGTAACTCAGTAGCTGGGATAGCGGCTCTTGAGCGTTTATCCCAGAAACTGGATATTTCGATTTTTTAGTCGCGCTTACTGATCCCAGTAAACTTGCTCTAAACAATCTTCACGTTCAGGTAAGCCACGAGATAAACGTGGCGAGTGCTGAACAAGTACTTCATAACTTGCACGGTTAGCGTATTTACTAATTTGTGCAAGCGATGAGTAGGTCATAGCAGGCTGCTGATGCTTCGCTGAGTTTGCCACATTAAGTTTGTGGTAAACGTTTGCTGATAAGTCATGTAGTACCGCGGCCAGAGCACAATCGCCTGCGCCATTGGTATTTTTAATACTATCTGGGCCGCCCATAAACGGTGCTGTGTGGCTGTAAGCACGAATTGGGTTTTGGCAGTCGTCTTTACGCATTGCGCGCGAAAATTCATAACGGTTAAAGTCAGCAATCGCGCCTGGTAATAACGGGTATTCTGTTTCACGCTTGAATGAGTCGTCTACGTAACCGGCCATAAACAAGCCTTTTTCGCCAGCCGTGCAAATAACTAAATCAGTCCAATCTAGCGCTTTGTCGGCTGCCAGAAGCGGATCTTCAAAGCCAGTAATCGCAAGACCTTCCTCTTCGTTCATAGCAAGAATATCAACATGCTCTTTTACAAAGTCAGCCCACCAAGCAGGGTCTTGTTCAATTAGAAACTTAGTGCCAAGGGTTAAAACCACAGGGACACCTGCATCATTGGCATATTTCACTGCCTGCATGGTCGCTTCTGTCATGGTTTCATCACCTTGAGTACGCATTAGGTATGCGCTGATCACCAGTGCTGATGAATTCTCAATAAGTGCCTGATCGATTGATTCAGGGCGCAGGTGATTCATAAGCCCCGCGCTGATTGCGAAGGTACGCTCACCGGTCTCGTCAATTAAGGTAAAACAACGACCAATAGGGCCATCTACAGGCTGAAGGTAGTCAAGGTCAACGCGGCTAGAGGTGTTACATAAAAAACGGTATGCATAGCTGCCGATTTTGATATTTTCACTCATTACCCCTAACAGTACTGATCGGTCGTCAGCTAGGGTAGAGTAGTTGTGCATGGTGTTACCTACCGTACCACCGGCAAACTCATAATCGATCATATTGTCGAGTTTTAGTCTGTCGTATAGCGCGTTGGTAATATCGTTATCGATCACTTGCGACATGCCACGGCGCAATTGAAATTCATCTAGGAAAGCTTGATCAACTTTCGCTTCAATATCTACCACAATTTGGTCGATACCCGTAATATAACTACGTTGTAGTCGGTCGGTTGAGTTAAGTTGATTCGTCAGTGGATCTTTGGCTTCCACCGGAAAATAATGTTTATGCCTGCGGCGTCCAGGAAATTTCATTTGCTACCCGTGTTGTAAGCTAAATAAAAAAAGCGCGAGATTATAGCGCAATATGGGTCCATTGAGCCATGAAAAAGCCACTAAATTTTGCGTTAATTTTTAAGTGTAGCAGTATTTATTGCCGACATTTTTCACTAACTAGGTATAATTACTCACAGTTTTACAAGATTTGTGTGATATATGAGCGAACAATTTAGCGACCAATATTGGATGGAAAAAGCATTAAACTACGCTAATGAAGCGGCTGCTATTAATGAAATTCCGGTTGGTGCTGTGCTGGTAAAAGACAATCAACTGATCTCCTATGGTTATAACCGCTCAATTATCGATAACGACCCATCCGCTCATGCTGAAATGATGGCAATCCGCGAAGCAGGTAAAGTACTTAATAACTACCGATTAATCGATTGCACCTTGTATGTTACGTTAGAACCTTGTTCTATGTGCGCAGGTCTGTTGGTACATAGCCGTATTAAGCGATTGGTATTTGGTGCTAAAGATGCCAAAACGGGATCGGCAGGATCAATTATGAATCTGCTGCAAGAACCTAGGCTTAATCATCAAGTTGAAGTAACCGGTGATGTTATGAGTGAGCAGTGTGGGGCGGTAATTTCAGCGTTTTTTAAGCGTCGTAGAGAAGAGAAAAAGGCGGCAAAGCAGGCTGCTCGCAACGCCTAGTTATACAACCGGCGTTGCAGGAACTTGTGCTTCCATTAACTGCATCGCAAATAAGCGGCGACGCCAAATAACTTTTTTGTGTGTATTACGTAGCATGATACGACGGCGGGTCGCCGTTGAGTAAATAACATTACGCTTGAACTTATGTGTCGTGCGTCTTCTTTTTAACATGAGTGCTCCTTAAGTGAGAGTAAAGCATTATATTGATCTCTACAGGAAGATAATGATCATTTGATGACAAGTAAACAGATTTCGGTGCTTGAAGTTAGTTGTTTTCTAATTCTTGCTGCTCCGAGTTGGTTTGTTGCGTGTTGTCATTTGGCTTTGGTTCGCTCGCTTGCGCTTCAGGTTGAGCTTCTTCAGTGCTTTGTTCTTCTTCGCTTGGGTTAGCAATCGCATCATTTTCATCAAGCCAAACCAGTGCGTCGTAATAGCGACGGATATTATCAACGTACTTTACTGCAACATCGCCACGGGCATAACCATATTTGGTTTTTCGATAGTAACGCTTTTTAATTAAAAGCGGTAAGCGCTTTTTAACATCAGCCCACTTATCGGGGCTTGCACCTTCTTGCTCGGTAATAATACGTGCGTCGTTGACGTGTCCCCAGCCAACATTGTAAGAGGCTAAGGCAAACCAGGTTCTGTCGGGCTGCGGAATGCGTTCAGGGATCCAAGAAATCACTTTGGCAAGATACTGCGCACCGCCTTTAATATTTTGCTCAGGCTCTAGTCGATTTGTTACGCCGACCTGTTTTGCTGTTGCTTGGGTTAGCATCATTATGCCACGTACACCGGTTGGTGACTTAGCCCTTGGGTTCCACATTGATTCTTGATAACTCAAAGCTGCCAGTAATCGCCAGTCTATGTTACCTGCGTATTGCTCAAACCAAGGTTGGTATTTAGGTAAGGTGTCTTTTATTGCTTCGATATAAGCAAGGGTATTCACATAGTTAAACTGACGAACATGGCCGAAGTATTTTTCTTCTAACACATAAAGCTGGTTGCTTTTCTTAACGTCGCCAAAAAATGGCACCATCAAGGCATATAAAGAGTCGTCACCATCTTTTCTTAGTAACCAAGCGATAGGGTCGTTACGGGTAACCGAAAAGCCGATACTCAAATTTGGGTGATAGCGGCGAAACAGCGATAAGGTGTGTGAATCTGCTAGGGTGTAATCAATTTCACCGTCTATAACTGCTTGCAGAAGCTCTTCTTCATCCATATCTTCTGTTTCGTTCCAGCTAAGTTCAGGATGCAGTTGTTTTAATTGTTGTAGTGCTAACGAGTGGCTGCTTTTGGCTAAAACAGTGAGATTACCGGTTAAATCCTCAAACTCTCGAGGGCGAGTACGGCCTTGTTTGTAAACTAATTTTTGGCTAATTGTGCGATAGGTTGGGCCAAATCGATAATGCTCTGCCCGAATCGTATTATAGGTAAGACCTGAAGCTATAATATCTAAATCGCCACTTTCTAAGCGTGCAAACATATCGGATAGATTAAAAAAAGGCACCATCTCGAGCTCTACACCAACATAGTCAGCAAACTCTTGGGCAAGCTCATATTCAAAGCCTTGCACACCTTGTGGAGCCTGATAGTAGTTACTCGCGCCAGCTAATGTGCCTACTCTAATTTTGTTCTGTGCCTTGATATGAGCAAGTTGCGACGGTTGCTGTTGCATATCACACGCACATAACATGAGCACTAAACTAAAAATAGCGAGTAACTTTTGCATAGATTATAAATGCCCCTTAAACCATTACCTTAGTGTTATAACAAAACTTCTAAGCCACGTCACTTGGCGAATAGTTTTAGTTATCTATTTAAAAATTAATAACTATAACAAGGCAGCTGGTAGATAAGTCATACAGAACAAGTACCTGCAGAGAAATAAAGACGACTAAGATAGTTAATTGTTGCAACCATAAAAGCGGTTATGAAGATTATTTAAATAAAAGCGTAATTTTGAGTTAAATCTAGACGTTATTTGCACTATAATATGCGCCTAAAATATCGTTCAATCCCTAACCCCGGATGAAAATACCTATGTTGATCCTTCGTGGTGCACCAGCACTTTCCGATTTTAGAGTTCAGAAAATTTTAGCGCGTTGCCAACAGGCACAACTTCCAGTCACTGACGTTTATGCTGAGTTCATGCATTTTGCTGATCTTACAGCCGAGCTTTCAGCTGATGAGCAAACCAAGCTGGAAAAACTGCTTACTTATGGTCCAACAATTGCCGAGCATACCCCTGCTGGCACGTTAATTCTTGTAACGCCGCGTCCAGGTACTATCTCGCCTTGGGCATCAAAAGCAACTGACATCGCACATAACTGTGGCTTAAGCCAAGTTCACCGTGTTGAGCGTGGTATTGCATACTACGTAGAAGGTAATTTATCAGCTCAGCAAACAGCTGAAGTTGCAGCGTTATTACATGACCGTATGACTGAAGCAACGCACGCGGATATGGCTGATGCAGCTAAATTATTCCGTCATGATGAACCGCGTCCAATGTCATCAGTTGACATTTTAGGTGGTGGCCGTGAAGCGCTTGCTAAAGCAAACGTTGAGCAAGGTTTTGCGCTTGCAGATGACGAAATTGATTACTTGGTAGAAAACTTCCAAAAGTTAGGGCGTAACCCGAACGACATCGAATTATTCATGTTCGCGCAAGCAAACTCTGAGCATTGTCGTCACAAAATCTTTAACGCCGATTGGACAATTGATGGCATCGAACAGCCAAAATCATTGTTCAAAATGATCAAAAACACTTACGAGCAAAACCCTGAAAACGTGTTATCTGCATATAAAGATAACGCTGCGGTAATGAAGGGTTCTGTAGCGGGTCGTTTCTTCCCGAATAGTGAAGGCGAGTACGCATACCATCAAGAGAACATCGAAATCTTGATGAAAGTTGAAACGCACAACCACCCAACAGCGATTGCGCCATTCTCAGGTGCATCAACAGGTTCTGGTGGTGAAATTCGTGATGAAGGTGCAACAGGCCGCGGCTCTAAACCTAAAGCTGGTTTAGTTGGCTTCACTGTATCTAACCTACGTATTCCTGGCTACGAGCAGCCATGGGAAACAGACTTTGGTAAGCCTGGTCGTATCGTTAATGCACTTGATATCATGACTGAAGGTCCATTAGGTGGCGCGGCATTCAATAACGAATTTGGTCGTCCTAACTTACTTGGTTACTTCCGTACATACGAAGAGAAAGTATCAAGCCATAACGGTGAAGAAGTACGTGGTTACCACAAGCCAATCATGCTTGCAGGTGGTTTAGGTAACATTCGTTCTGAACATGTTCAAAAAGGTGAAATCCCTGTAGGTGCTAAGCTAATTGCACTAGGTGGTCCGGCAATGAACATCGGTCTTGGTGGTGGTGCTGCCTCTAGTATGACATCAGGTCAATCAAACGAAGACTTAGACTTTGCATCTGTTCAGCGTGAAAACCCAGAAATGGAACGCCGTTGTCAGGAAGTTATCGACAAATGTTGGCAGTTAGGTGATGCAAACCCAATCGCTTTCATCCACGATGTGGGTGCAGGTGGTCTTTCAAACGCATTCCCTGAGCTTGTAGACGACGGTGGTCGTGGTGGTAAATTCCAACTTCGTGATATTCCAAACGATGAGCCGGGTATGGCACCACACGAAATTTGGTGTAACGAATCTCAAGAGCGTTACGTATTAGCTGTTGCAGCAGAAGACTTCGCGCGCTTTGAAGCAATCTGTAAACGTGAGCGTGCAGAATACGCTGTTATTGGTGAAGCAACAGAAGAGCGTCACTTAACGGTTGAAGATAGCCACTTTGGTAACAACCCTGTTGATCTACCGCTTGATGTTTTACTTGGTAAAGCACCAAAAATGCACCGCGAAGTTGAGTCTAAAAAAGCACAATCACAACCATTAGACGTTGCAAACATTGATGCTGCAGATGCTGCACAACGTTTATTACGCCTACCAACGATTGCTGAAAAAACATTCTTAATCACCATTGGTGACCGCACGGTAACGGGTTTAGTTGCTCGTGACCAAATGGTAGGTCCTTGGCAGGTGCCAGTAGCAAACTGTGCGGTAACAGCCGCTGCGTTTGATACTTACCACGGTGAAGCAATGTCACTAGGTGAACGTACACCAGCTGCACTGTTAAACTATGGAGCTTCTGCTCGTTTAGCTGTGGCTGAGTCATTAACGAACATCGCGTGTGCTAACATCGGTGGCCTTGAAAATATCAAGCTATCTGCAAACTGGATGGCCGCAGCTGGTCACCCTGGCGAAGATGCAGGTCTTTACGAAGCTGTTAAAGCGGTAGGTGAAGAGCTTTGTCCAGCACTTGGTTTAACAATCCCTGTGGGTAAAGACTCAATGTCGATGAAAACTCAATGGGATGAAAACGGTGAGCAAAAATCGGTTACTGCGCCATTATCACTAATCATCACTGCCTTTGGTCGTGTTGAAGATGTGCGTAAAACAGTAACGCCACAGCTACGCACTGATAAAGGTGAGTCATCACTATTATTAGTTGATTTAGGTGCGGGTCAAAACCGTATGGGTGCATCAAGCCTTGCACAGGTTTATAAGCAATTAGGTGATGTAACACCTGATGTTGATAGCCCTGAGTTATTAAAAGGTTTCTATGAAGCAATGCAAGCGCTTGTTGCTGATAACAAGTTACTTGCCTACCATGACCGTTCAGACGGTGGTTTATTCACAACTGTTGCGGAAATGGCATTTGCTGGTCACACGGGTGTTACTGTTGACCTTGCAGGCCTTACAGGTTCAGACATCGAAGCACTTTATAATGAAGAGCTAGGTGCGGTTATCCAAGTGGCTAATGCTGATTTAGATGCAGTGAAAGCCGTTCTTGCTGATCACGGCTTAGCAGCTATCAGCCATGAAATTGGTGCATTAAACGCTGATGACCGTGTGGTATTCACTCGTGGTGATGATGTGGTACTTAACCACACGCGTACTGAGCTTCGCACTATTTGGGCAGAAACAACTTACCAAATGCAAGCACGTCGCGATAACCCAGAGTGTGCTAAGCAAGAATTTGACGCTAAGTTTGACGCAAAAGACCCAGGTCTAAACGTAAAACTAAGCTTTGACTTAAACGAAGACGTTGCTGCGCCTTACATTGCAACTGGTGCGAAGCCGAAAATGGCGATTCTACGTGAGCAAGGTGTTAACTCTCATTTAGAAATGGCTGCGGCATTTAACCGCGCTGGCTTTGCAGCGGTTGACGTACACATGAGCGACATCCTTGAAGGTCGTTTAACACTTGAGCAATTTAAAGGCTTAGTGGCATGTGGTGGTTTCTCTTACGGTGACGTATTAGGCGCAGGTGAAGGCTGGGCTAAGTCAATCTTATTTAATGAGATGGCGCGTGAGCAGTTCCAAAGCTTCTTCCACCGCGAAGATACATTCAGCCTAGGTGTGTGTAATGGCTGTCAAATGCTTTCAACATTGAAAGAATTGATCCCAGGCACTGAGCACTGGCCACGTTTTGTAACCAACAAGTCAGAGCGCTTTGAAGCTCGCTTTAGCCTTGTAGAAGTGCAAGAAAACCCATCAGTATTCTTTAACGGTATGGCTGGTTCTCGTATGCCTATCGCTGTTTCTCATGGTGAAGGTCATGCTGAATTCGCTAACAGCGATGCAGTTAAAGCTGCGCTTGAGTCAGGCACTGTGGCAGTGAAGTTTGTTGATAACTACGGTAACCCAACAACGCAATACCCAGCTAACCCGAACGGCTCGCCTGAAGGTATCACAGGTATTACCTCTACTGATGGTCGTGCCACGGTTATGATGCCGCACCCAGAGCGTGTATTCCGTACTGTTGCTAACTCATGGCACCCAGATGAGTGGCGTGAAGATAGCCCATGGATGCGTATGTTCCGCAACGCACGTAAAAACGTTGGCTAAAACTTAGCTATATACCTAGCTATACAAGCTAGGTTCATACAAACCGTTTAAACTAAAAAGGCTGCACTATTAAGTGCAGCCTTTTTGTTTATAATGGTGCTAGTAAGTGTAAGTTCAAAGGCAAGGAGAGTTTTTTGAGTTTTAAGCGGGTAAGCGTAGGGTTGCTAGGTATCGTGCTAAGCATGCTGCTGTTGGCGTATCTGTTCAGGCTACCACTGACATCGTGGTACTTAACGCCTATGCTTAGTAAAAATGGCGCTGAGCTTCACTGCATTGATTGGTCATTGACCAGCCAGCTTGATTTAAATATCGAGAAATTATGCTTAACTTATCAAGGGCAGCAAATAGAGTTAGCTGGTATCCTTGCTAACAAGCAACAGGTTAGGGTTTCTCGCGCTAATCTCATCGTTAGCGACCTTGCAAATAAAAAACAACCAGAATCAGCACAGACTGAATTTAAAAAGCTCGCTTTAGTATTACCAGAGCAAAGACCGCTAATAAGCATTGAGCAGCTTGATGTAGTCTCACCATTTACCGATAGCCCTGTTAGGTTGGCAATACAAGAAAAACGCTTAAACCATTTTACGATTTCACGTGATCTTAATGCAGATGTTGAAATATCTAATTATGAAATAAAAGCCAACATCACCCTTGATGAGCAAGTAGCTAGGCGGTTCATAACATTGCCACAAAGCAGCCATTTTGGCACTCAATCGCAGGTTAAGTTTGATGGTATTACGGTTGCAATTGAAAGCACCGTCAATGCAAGTTATCAGCATGCTCTAGCGCAATGCGACCTAGGTTTTACCACCGAAGGGCAACTGAGTGCGAAGTATCAATTAAACCAACAGCATTTATATGCGGATTTATCAGCGTTACAAAATCAACTTAGCGCAAACCAAGCATGTTTAAGCATCATCAAAGACCAACAGCATCAATCATTTGTTGAAGCGCAGTTACCGCTTACTTGGCAGTTACACATTGACAAACCAGTTAGTGTAGAAGCCGAGCAGCTATCAGTCCCAATCGTAAAACTGCTAGCAACTAAAGGGCAAAGTGAAGTGACAGTCAGTAATACTACCTTTTCTTTACAGGATCCGCTCGCATCACTTAATAGCCAAGTTAGCATTGATTTTAACAGTAAAGATATTGATGAGCTTAAGCTAAATGCGCATTTGCATGAAAGTGACGTTAGCGCTGATTTTCAACTGTCACTTGATTCACTCCCTGCATTTTTAGATTTTCAGGCTGACGGTGCTCTGGTTGAGGGTATTGGGGCTAAAGGAAAGCTAAATATCGATGAGTTATTTACTAGCCCTACAGCTAAACTGAATACCAATATCAGTGCTAAAAATGCGCTAATATCAGGTGCACAGTTAGCTGATTTTAGCAGCGCGATTGACGCTGAGTATAATGCCCAGCAGCACCTCGTTGTTAAAGCCAATAGCAAGGTTAAATCATTAAATTATGATGATATTAGCGCAGTAAAAATAAGTAATGAGCTAACCCTTAGTACAGACCTCAGTGTGGGGGAATTATTTGCTGATATTGATGCCAAAACCACTGTCGCTAAATTATCAACAGCAGAGCTTAGCTTAAATAAGTTGTCTGTCGTTACAAATGCCCTCCAAAGCCGCGCCCTGCAGGCAACGCATCATGTGTTTGCAGATGGCTTTGAAGCGCTTGTTAGCCATCATATGTCTAAGGTTGCGCACCCATTTGAATTGGTGATACCTGAGCAGGCAGTAGCCAAGCTTAATCCGATAATTGCTCAGTTTGAGCCCCTTGCAACCATCACTGATGGGGTGGTTTCAGGGATTATTAAAGGTGATGTAAATCTTCAGCAAGCAGAAGGTAGTGTTCACATTAATAAACTCAGTGCGCTTTATAATGACTACCTAGCAAATGATTTTGCCGTGGATTTAGATGGGACGTTTAATTCAGGGCAGCTTAATATTGCAGCGACTAAATTTACACTCAATGAACTGCGCGCAGGTGCTGTGGTCAAAAATATGCAGGGTCAGTTGCAGGTAACGGCTAATCAGCCTTGCGCAGCTGATCTAACCGGTCAGGTTATGGGCGGCAAATTTGTGGTGAATAAATACTGCCCACTGAGTGACAACCAAACCGCGACCGTTAAGTTTGAAAATATTGATGCCAGCAAATTAGTCACCCTTGATGCCGAGTCTGGAATTAGTTTAAGCGGGCGCTTAGCGGGCACCTTACCTGTTGTTATAAGCAAACAGGGCATAGAGGTAAAGCAAGGGCAGCTAGTTAATCAAGGTGATGGTAAATTACTGATCACTAATAATGCGGGTTTTGAAGCTGTAAAAGCGCAGCAACAGGAGCTGAGTACAACGCTGAGTTTACTCGAGAATTTAGATATTAAAAAACTACGCAGCAGTGTTAACCTCAAACCTGATGGTTGGTTACATTTAGGTGTTAATTTAGAAGGTTATAATGAAGCGCAGCAGCAAGCAGTGAACTTTAATTATAACCATGAAGAGAATGTATTTACTTTACTTAGAGCGCTGCGTTTAAGTGATGAAATTACTCAAAAAGTTGAGAAAGAGTATGCAAAAAAAGGAAGCAATGATGGCTAAGTGGTTAGTAATGCTGACGGCAGTAGGCATGCTGAGTGCCTGTACTCACCGTGTTGAGGTGGCAGCAAAAGAGCCGATTACAATCAACTTAAATGTAAAAGTTGACCATGAGATCCGCGTAAAAGTGGATAAAGAACTTGATACCTTATTCAGTGATGACAGCGAATTATTCTAAGGAGCACACATGCGTAAATTACAACTTAAAAAACTAAATGTGATCACCTTGATCAGTGCTGTTTGTTTATCTTTCTCAGCTTGGGCTATCAGCCTTGATGATGCAAAGAGCCAAGGTTTGGTGGGTGAAGACAGCTCAGGCTATTTAGGTTTAGTGGTTAATAACAGCGAAGCAAAAGCGGTCGTTGATGAAATTAATGCAAAGCGTAAAGAGCAATATTTAAAACTTGCGAAAAAGAATAATCTTTCGTTAGCGCAAGTTGAAGCCCTTGCTGCGGCAAAAACTATCGAAAAAACTAAGCCGGGTCACTACATTGAAGTGAACGGTGAGTGGGTAAAAAAATAGCTCACTAAATTTAATAGCTATAAAAAATAAAAAGCCAGCATTGCTGGCTTTTTATCTATTAAACGCCGGTAGGTGTTAGCGCTTATCGATGCAGTTTTGCAGCAGCTGCTGCCAAAAGTCGATGCCTTTGCGCCTTGCTAGTTTAATGTTGTGCTCTGGGATAGATTCGGGTTCATTGTAGCTGTCTAACGCTTCGCTCATGCTGGCTTCACGGATCAAATGCAGTGTTGGGTAAGGTGCACGATTCGTATAGTTTGCAGCATCGCTGTCATCGCTATCAGCAAACACATAGTCAGGATGAAAGTTGGCTATTTGATACTTACCTTCATAGCCTTGCGCAGCTAAAAGCGCATTGGCTAAATCGACTAAATCTAAGAACTCTTCAAAATCCTTAAAGCCTTGCTCAAACATTAACAAAGTGGTTTCGCGCTCTGCTTGTTGGTCTAATGCGCTACATTGCTCAAGCATATCCATTACTGCATCATCAAGAGTAGTAGACTGGCTGATTTGATAATGAATGCAATTGCTTTCAACTTCTTTACGGGCAAATGGACAGAAATTGTATTTTACGATTACGCTTGATACCCATTCGCGCATTTGTATTTCTGGGCGATTCATCGCTTGCTTTGAAGTCACATTATTTCTCTATTCTATTTTACTTTTCTATCTTACTTTTCTAAGTAATGCTCAATTAAATTAACCGTTTTACTGATGGCGCCTTGATTGTTAGCAACGCATTTCGCAGCTTGTTGACCGAGCTTAATCGTCTTTTGTACATCAGTGCTCAAAGCGATAAGTGTGTCAGCAAGGTGATTTTCATCGGTAACGGTTTTAGCTCCCTGAGCACTAATCAGTTCAGGATAAATATGGTCGAAGTTATAGGTATGAGGGCCTGCTAATACGCCAACAGAAAACGCTGCTGACTCTAACGGGTTATGGCCGCCTCGCTCTATTAAACTACCGCCAACATAGCTGATGTTTGCCACACCATATAAGCATTGTAACTCACCTAACGTGTCAGCTAACACAACTTGTTGGTTGTTATAGTTATCTTCACTGCGACGACTAAAGCTCAAATTTGAGCTTTTTAATATCTCCGCGACTTTATCAAATTGCTCTGGGTGACGTGGAGCAATAATCAAAAGTGCGTGGGGTAACGCTTTTAATAGCTTCTCATGAGCAGTTAAAATAAGCTCATGTTCAACAGGATGAGTGGAGCCTGCAACCCAGATAAAGCGCTCGTTGTTATACTGTTTTTTTAGTGCTGCAACTTTATTTAATTGCTCTTCTGTAGGCGTGATATCAAATTTAATTGAGCCAAATACGCGTGCCTTTTCAGGTTTTAAACCAAGTTCAATAAAACGTTTGGCATCATTTTGATTATGACTAGCAAGATCGCTAATAGACTGCATGATCACCTTAGTTAAAGGCATTACCTTTTGGTAGCCTTGCTGTGATTTAGCTGAAAGCCGGGCATTTAAAACAAGTACTTTTGTGCCGGTGTTGCTGCTTTGCGCCATCAGGTTTGGCCAAAGCTCAGTTTCTAAAATACACAGTACCTTTGGCTGGATTCGTTTTAAAAATCGATTGGTAGCGAAGAAAAAATCAATCGGTAAATAACTACAGCTAACCGCATCTTTAAAGTTATTTTTTACTTGCTCGCGACCTGTTGGGGTATTACAGGTTACTAAAATAGTAAGCGCTGGATTTTCTGATTGAACAGCCTTAATAAGCGGGGTTGCCGCTAACACTTCACCAACAGAGGCACAATGAAAAACAACATCGTGGTGCGATAAATTCGAAAAGCCAAAGCGCTCAGCAAAATGCTCACGGTAACCCTTATTCTTTTTGCCACGTAAAACATACAGGTAAAAAACAACCAGTGGGCTTAGTAGGTATAAAAGTAAAGAGTATAAAATGCGCGCCATAATTTTTAATATATAGAGTTTTAGGGTAGTTTAACGCTAATCGAGCTGTTGCCAATAGTTAGTCTACATATAACTGTAATTATCCAGTCGATATTCATAAAAGTACGATAAACTGAACACAAAGAAATAAATCTGTGGAATAATAACATTATTACTCCTGCCAAAGTTTGTTCCAAAGAGGGATATTCATGCCTGAATTAGATTCTGTAGCAGCAAGCTACTTAGAAAGTTTGAACCGCCATCAAATGTTATTTGAAACGATGGATACATATCACCCAGAAGTGATGCAATTACTTGAAGTATGTCACAGCGCTTTACAAGCTGGTGGTAAGGTAATTTGGTTTGGTAATGGCGGTAGTGCGGCTGATGCACAGCATTTAGCTGCTGAGTTTGTCGTACGTTACAAATTGGAACGCGGTCCACTTGCTTCTATCGCATTGACAACAGATACTTCAATTTTAACCGCTCACAGTAACGACTATCATTTTGATACTGTATTTGAGCGCCAAGTGCAGGCGTTATGTAAACCTGAAGATTTGGTGATTGGCTTAACCACCTCAGGCACTAGCCCTAACATCAATCTTGCACTGGCAGCGGCAAATGAAATTGGCGCCTTTACAGTCGCATTAACGGGCCGAGATGGCGGTAAAGTAAAAGATATCGCTAAGCTACCTATTATCATTAAAAATGATGAAACAGCGCGTATCCAAGAGGCGCATATGTTCATCGGACATTGGCTATGCGAAGCCATCGATATGGTTGTAGCGGAGCAAAAGTAATGGATTTAGCGTTACTAAAAAACCTTTCAAAGGCTCGTATTTTAGTCGTTGGTGATGTCATGCTAGATAGATATTGGCATGGCGATTCAGGGCGTATTTCGCCTGAAGCCCCTGTACCTGTTGTTAAAGTCAGTAAATTTGAAGACAAAGCTGGTGGTGCAGCAAACGTAGCAAAAAATATTGCCCGTTTAGATGGTAAAGTGGGCCTACTAGGTTTAGTTGGTGAAGATGAAAGTGGGCAAATCCTCGAAACAATTTTAAGTTCGGAGAAAATTGATTCTCAATTAGTGAGTGTTTGCGATTTACCGACTATTTCTAAAATGCGAGTAATCAGCCGTCATCAGCAAGTTGTTCGATTAGACCTTGAAGAGAGCTTTACTGAGCAACACAGCCAATTGTTATTAAACCGTTTAGAGCTGGTTTTAGATGACTACGATTTTGTGTTGTTTTCTGACTACAACAAAGGTTCTCTGAGCTTAATTCAACAAATGATTCAGGTTGCAAAGAAAGCGGGTAAAACGGTACTTATTGATCCTAAATCATCTGATTTAAGCTTATATCGTGGTGCTGATTACATAACCCCTAACTTAAACGAGTTTAAGCTTGCTGGTGGTTTGACGGACTCTGAGCAAAACTTGACTGACAGCGCACGTAAGCTAATCACTGAAGCAGGCATCGCTGCTATGTTGTTAACTCGCTCAGAGCAGGGTATGTCGTTAATTAGCCAAGCAGAAAAACATGATTTTGCAGCCCAGCAGCTTGAAGTTAGCGATGTTACTGGCGCAGGCGATACCGTAATCGCGACGCTTGCAGTGATGCTTGGTGCGGGAATGGCAGCAAAAGATGCGGTCGAAATTGCCAACCTTGCTGCCGGAATTGCGGTGAGTAAACTGGGTGCCGCAACTGTGTCGCCAGAAGAGTTGAGCCGTAAGCTTGGTCAATATTTACAGCAAACTGGCGAGCATTACCAAACGCCTTTTGAAGATGTGCTTCAGCACATTGAGTTTGCTAAGCAAAATGGTGAAAAAATAGTTTTCACTAATGGTTGTTTTGACATCCTTCACGCAGGCCATGTGCGCTACCTAGCACAGGCAAAAGCACGAGGTGACAGGCTGGTTGTTGGCTTAAATAATGACGAATCAATCTCTCGTTTAAAAGGCCCAGAAAGACCGATTAATCCATTGGATGAACGTGCCATGGTATTAAGTGCGCTAGCGTCAGTTGATTGGGTTATTCCATTTGGCAGCATTGAAGAAAATGACACGCCAGCTAAGCTTATTGAGCAAATTAGCCCTGATGTACTGGTTAAAGGCGGTGATTACACCGTTGACCAAATTGCCGGTGCCGAGCATGTGTTACGCCATGGCGGAAAAGTCGAAGTACTTGAGTTTCTTAATGGTTGCTCAACATCAAACGTAATTAGCAAAATCAAAAGTTAATAAAAAAGCCAACATGTGTTGGCTTTTTTGATTCTAAAAGTTCATTTCATATTTCATAAATGCGGAGGTTTCAGTGTCTGATTCCTCCATTGATTTATTCTTAGCAGCCAGAGCACCGAAAGAGATTCTTCCTTGTAATGCTAACATTCTGTAGCGCAGTTCTAGTTGTGTGCTATCAATGGCATTTTTAGTGATTGTATGCCCTAAATCTGGGTTGCTAGGGTAAAGATCTACATTGTCGTTGTTATAATCAACTTGGCGCAGTTTAACCTGCCAATCGTTGCCATTTCTATGCTGCCCAAGCACTGTGAGTACAAGGGATTCTGTGTCGTTATCAAATGTAGAGCCTATCGTTCTTCCTTGGTAGCGATAACCAGAATTATATTTACCATGCTCGTAATAGCAGTTATTGAAGATTTCAGCACCAGGCACAGATTCATCACCAGAGCATGAAACCACAGTATCAATGTATTCAATGTTTACTTTGATATTTTGCTCTGCAAATGGAATTGTTGTTTCTACACCTGCTAAATACGCTCTGTCTGCGGGTTTAAAGTAGCTACTAGCGTCTTCGCCAATCGTACTTACATAAATAGCGTACGGGTATGAATAGAGAGTATCTGACCAGCGTAAATCAATACCTGCCAGTTGGTTGCCTAATTTTGACTTTTCAGCTTCAGTACAGTCTTGCGAACCATCAGGACAAGTACTTTTACCTGAAACCATATCAAAAAATTCTGAGATAGATTGGGGTTCACCATCCCCGCCCCATTGTGCAGACCAGCTTAGAGCAACTTCAAGTTGCTGAATTGGCCTAAAGTTCACTCGGCTACTCCAAAGTAGCGCATCAGGGACTGCTCGGGTTGATTCAAGCTTAGCCATTTGAGTTGTTAAGCTCCAAGGACCAATCCAGCTCAACCAAGCTGATTCAAAAGCGGTGGCTTTTTCACGACTGATGCTGAAAGCTTGTAAAGGTTTACTATTCGCTGTGAGAATTAGACTGTTGTCAACACCTGGTCCCCAGAATTGTTCAACTGCACCTGCACGAAAGACCCAATTGCCAATTTTATAGGCAAGGTAACTATGGTCAAAAGTAATATCATCACAGTCAGTAAGCGCTTGATGATCTTCAGCTATGTCTGATTGTTCCATGCCCTCTAGATAGCATTTTCGACCATCAGAACGATAATTAACTGCTAGTTTACCAGCTAAACTTTCACCTAAATAACTATAAGCGACGGTCGCTTCTGATTTTTGTGTGTTGGTGGCGCCAAAACTCGTGGCTGGTAATGTATCTGTTGATAGAAAAACTTCAGTATGGAAATTGTGCTGTTCGGTATTTTCGGCTTTATATCTGTGTTGTACTCGAAGTAAAGCATCTTGAACAAAACTAGGTAATTGCTCTAGTGTGGTGTCATTTAATTCATCAATAAAGCTATTCCACATTAGCGGGTATGTAGTTACAGGAGCTTTAATCACTCCTGTATCCGCTAATAATTGAATGTCGGCTCGTAAGCCATAGTCGTCTGGTTTAACCCAAGGTTCAGCAGCTAGAGGTAGACTAAATGCGCTAGCAAGAGCGAGTAATAAAAGTGTTTTTTTAGGCAATGCTTAATTCTCGGTTTGTTTTTTGGGACTAGAAGTCTACCAACCCTACATGATGATTGCAGTAAATAATTCACAACGAGCAATTCGTCTAGGTATCGTAAAAGGAACTCAATTTGATGTATAATCTGGCAAATTTTATAATTTAAAGTGTAATGGAAAAAAAACGCCTTTTATTTATCCCCGTGTCATCATCTGAAGGAATAGGTGAATACATGCGTTCGTTATCATTTGCTCATTATTTAGATGAGAGTTTTCCCGATCGTTTAGACATCCACTTTTTATTAAATAAACATACAAATTACGCCCTTGATTGCCCATTTGATACAACACTGATAGAGCAATCAGCGACAAAAGAAACGCGTAAAGTTAATCAGTTAATTGAAACATTTAAGCCTAACTTGGTTGTTTTTGATTGTGCAGGTAGAGCAGCCCAAATGAAAACAGCAAAGCGTGCAGGGGCTAAAGTGGTGTTTATTTCACAGCATAATAAAAAAAGAGCGAAAGGCTTAAAGCTAAATCGTTTAAATTTAATAGATAAACATTGGGTTGCACAACCTGACTATTGTATTGAAAAAATAAGCTTCAGTGAGCGATTAAAGCTTAAGCTCTTCCCTTTGTCACCTCCGGTAAATGTGGGTCCTTTCTTCTCTCAGTCATCAAGTACCGAAACGTATCAATTGTTAGCTCAGTTAAATCTTACGAATGAAGGTTATTTTTTAGTAAATGCTGGGTCAGGTGGGCACGGTGAAAAAAACCAGTTATTTGCTGATATTTTTTATCAAGCAGCGAAGAAAATAGCTGCTGAAACAGGCTTGAAAGGTATCGTTGTTTTTGGTTCTAACTACCCAAACGATCTACCTAAAGATGATACCCTGATCATTTTAAAAAGTTTACATGCAAGTGAATTTGTTGGTGTATTAGCACATGCTAAATTTGCAGTGTTATCAGCAGGGGACAGTTTATTACAAGCTATTTCACTCAAAGTCCCCACTGTTGCTGCAGCAATTTCCAAGGACCAACCGAAACGTTTGCAAAACTGTGTTGAAAGTAACTTAACTTTAGCCGCAGACCCAACGTTAGACAGTTTAAGTGACGCTGTTAAACGATTACTGGAACCTACAACTTATCAAGCAACTAAAAACGTTTTGGCGAAAATAAAACCGCATAATGCCAAGAAAGAAATGCTGCAAGGCGTGTCTGAGTTATTGTTTGGGGTTTCTAAATGAAGGTTGCCATAGTTATTGATTCTTTGGTTGGCGGTGGGGCTGAGAAAGTCATGCTGACGCTGGCTGGCGAGCTTTTGGCTCAACAACATGAAGTTGTCATTCTTAGTTTAGCGAATTCGATTGAATATACCTTACCATCACAACTAAATGTTGAATGTTTGTTTGACCATAAAGCAAAAAAAGTTGATAGGTTCTGGCAACTAAAAAAAAGCGTAAAACGTATCGAAAATTGGTTTGCACAATACCAATCTAAAAACGGGGAATTTGATCTCGTTTTATCAAATTTAGATCGCAGTAATAATTTGTTAATTTGCAGTACTGTTAAACATGTTTTCTATGTCATTCATAACTCAATTACGGCTGAGTTAAATAGACAAAAGAAACTTGGACCATTTGCTTATCAATATTTACTGAAAAGTAAAAAGCGCTTGTCAGGACAAAACTTAATTTGTGTTTCTGAAGGTATTGAAAGTGAAATTAAGCAGCAAAAGTTGATTGCTCCCCGCACTATCACAACAATTTTTAACCCGTTTAATGTTCAAAGCATAGTCAAAAAAGCGAGTGAAGCTGAGTTAGGATTACCACGTGAGCCCTATATTATTCACGTAGGTCGTTTAGCCAAACAAAAAAGACATGATGTTTTATTTTCAGCATTTGCTAATTTAAATACATCCCATAAGCTTGTTTTATTATGTAATAAAGTTAATAAAGCTGCCAAACTCGGTCGCCAGCATGGTATTGAAGATAGGCTTATTTTGCCAGGCTTTCAGCAAAACCCATATGCTTGGATTAAAGGCGCTGATGCTTTGGTACTGAGTTCAGATTATGAAGGATTACCCACTGTTCTCATTGAGGCGCTCATACTGGGTACGCCAGTTGTAAGCACCGATTGTACTCATGGACCAAAAGAAATCTTAACGGGTAGTTTAGCCAAGTATTTAGTTCCTACAAATAACCCTGAGGCTTTAACTCAAGCTATTGAGTCTGTGTTAAACGATAAGCCAGAGGTTGTTGATGCAGAAATACTATCAAAAATATCAGCAACACAAGTTGCAGAAAACTATTTAGCATTGGCCCAAAATCGATAATTAGTTCAGCAATGCTTGGTAGTCACACACCAGTGACTGCCAATCACTTTGTTGCCAATGCATCACTTCATTACGGCCTTGCTCTTTTGCAAACGAACGGGCAAGGCGCTTGATGTTTTCTGTTTGCCAGCTAGCATGTGGCTGTTTGATTTCACCGCGGTCAAAGTCGATGATAAACACCTTACCTGTGTCATCGAACAGTATGTTATTGATGTTTAAATCTGCGTGATAGACGCCGTGATTGTGAAACTCGCTGAGAGTCACTGCTATCGCTTTTAGCTCAGACTGGCTAAGTGGGCGCGTGATTAAAATATCTAGCACGCTTTTTGCGCCTGTTACTGCCTCGGTAATGATATCGCCGCGATAGATTAAGCCACGGGTGGTCACTTTTGCTGCAATGGGTGTAGGCACATTTAGGCCAAGCTCAATTAAGCGCATCATCAGTGTAAACTCTTTATAGACACGAGTTTGCTTTAAACCAAAATATAAGTACTGATCGCTCAGCAACTTACCTATTAAACCACCACGCCAATAGTGGCGAAGAACGCCTGTAAGCTGTTGATGTTTAAAAAACCACGCTGTTGCGCGACCTTTTTTTGCTCCAACGATTTTATCTTGTTGTTGCCAATAATTGGCATCGAACCACTGTTGCGTGAGCTCATCTTTATAAGCTGGGTGACACAAAAGGGTGGTGTTCTGCAGATGCTGAGTTTCAAACATAACAACTTCAAGATTAAATAAAATTAGCGCTATCTTACCGTATTTTTAGCTTTTCGCATAAGTGCTTGCATTAGCATCAAGTTAATTTAAGATCGCATATTATTTGCTGTAGCTAAGGGCGCACGTGACTCAATCAACCTCCTATTCAGATATTTGTATTTTAAGGCTTTCGGCTATTGGTGATGTATGTCATGCCGTATCAGCAGTGCAAGCAATTCAAAAGGCACATCCGAAGGCAAAAATTACTTGGGTGATTGGTAAAGTTGAGGCCATGTTACTGGCCGATTTACCAGGTGTTGAGTTTGTTGTATTCGATAAAAAACAAGGCAAACAGGCTTATCAGCAACTAAAAGATACGTTCAAAGGGCGTAAATTTGATGTGCTATTACATATGCAAGTCGCACTCAGAGCGAATCTAGCAGCCCGTTGTATTCCGGCAAAAGTCAAAGTGGGGTTTGATTGGGCGCGCTCAAAAGAGTTACATAGCTTGTTTATTAATAAGCGTATTGCCCCGCAATCAGAGGCGCATGTATTAGAGGGCTTTAAAGGTTTTGCTCAAGCAATTGGGACGCCTGATTACAAACCTCAATGGAAAATGCCAATTACCGAACAGCACCAACAAGCAGCCGATGCGCTATTAGGTGAAGAACGTTTAGCCGGGCGTATTTTTGTTATCTCGCCTGCGGCAAGTAAAAAAGAGCGTAATTGGTTACCTGAGCGTTATGCTGCACTTGCTGAACATGCTCATCAACAAGGCTTTTCGGTGGTTATTACTGGTGGCCCAACCCCTTTAGAAATTGAACTTGCCGAGCAAATTATCGCGCAGAGTTCGGCACCTGTGCTTAACTTAGTAGGGAAAACCCAACTAAAAGAACTGTTATGTGCTTTGAAACGTGCGGCGTTAGTGCTAGCTCCTGATACTGGGCCTGCACACATGGCTGTAACGGTAGGAACGCCTGTTATTGGTTTGTATGCCCACTCAAACCCAAAACGCACAGGGCCTTATTTATATCAAGATTATGTTGTTGAGGTTTATCACCAAAATTTACGTGAGCAAACAGGCAAAACAGCGCAAGAGCTACCTTGGGGAACACGCGTTAAAGGGGCTGATTTAATGGCGCAAATCAGTGTTGAAAAGGTGATTTCGATGTTTGACCACGTGGTAGATAAAGAGCAATTGTAATGAGCAAAGTTTTATTTTTAGACCGTGATGGTGTGGTCAATATTGATCATGGCTATGTATACAAACCAGAAGAGTTTGAATTTGTACCCGGTGTATTTGAGGCGTGCAAAGCCTTCGCTGATGCGGGCTATCAAATTGTGGTAGTAACTAATCAGTCAGGTATTGGCCGGGGTTATTATGCAGAGCAAGATTTTTATAACCTCACTGAGTGGATGAAGGGCGAATTTTTACGCCATGGCGTTACTATTCTTGATGTCTATTTCTGTCCGCATCATCCAAGCAAAGCTGAGCCTGCCTATTTGCAAGAGTGTATTTGTCGCAAGCCTGCCCCAGGTATGCTTTTACAAGCCATTGATGAGCATCAAATCGATCCATCTCAAAGTATTATGGTTGGTGATAAGCTTGGCGACCTTATTGCCGCTGAGAGAGCCAATATCGCTACCCGCGTTTTAGTTCGTTCAGGGCAAAGTTATGCCGAGTCAACTGAACAACACGCCGATGTAGTCTGTGAGTCTTTAGCTGAGTTACCTGCTTTAATTTTACAGTCTTAGCAGGTAAGACCAGTTTTATTTCGCAAGCCTTAAGGCCTGCGACGAACTGCAAACAGTGCAATTGTTCGTCTAAGCTTTTACAATAGGCGCAAAATTTAATGTCATGCTAATCATTTCTGGTTAGATACAAGAATATGTGGAGATTACAGATGAGAGCATCTGCGTTTTTTAATCAGTTGCAGCAGCAAATTGATGAAGTGAAAGCTGAAGGCTTATACAAAAGCGAGCGTGTTATCACGTCACAGCAACAGGCTCAAATTGAAGTTGCCTCTGGTGATAAGGTCATTAACTTTTGTGCTAATAACTACCTTGGCTTAGCAAATAGCCCAGAGTTAATTAAAGCAGCTCAACAAGGCCTTGACGATCATGGTTTTGGTGTTGCGTCTGTACGCTTTATTTGTGGTACTCAAGATATTCATAAAACTTTAGAGCAAAAGATCTCTGAGTTCTTAGAAACCGAAGACACTATTCTTTACTCATCATGTTTTGATGCCAACGCAGGTTTATTCGAAACAATCTTAGGCCCAGATGATGCAATCATCTCTGACGCGCTAAACCACGCTTCGATCATTGACGGTGTGCGTCTTTGTAAAGCAAAGCGTTTCCGCTATGCAAATAACGACATGAGCGACCTTGAAAAACAACTTATTGCTGCTGATGAAGCGGGTGCTAAAACTAAGCTAATCGCCACTGACGGTGTTTTCTCAATGGACGGCGTAATTTGTAATCTAGAAGCGGTTTGTGACCTAGCTGATAAATATGATGCATTAGTGATGGTTGATGACTCTCACGCGGTTGGTTTTGTTGGTGAAAATGGTAAAGGTACGCCAGAGTACTGCGGTGTACTAGACCGTGTTGATATCATCACAGGTACCCTTGGTAAAGCACTTGGTGGCGCATCAGGTGGTTACACTTCAGGTAAAAAAGAAATTGTTGAGTGGTTACGCCAACGCTCTCGTCCATACCTTTTCTCAAACTCACTTGCACCATCAATTGTTACTGCATCAATTAAAGTACTTGAGATGCTAAGCAATGGCGGCGAATTACGCGCTAAGCTTTGGGATAACGCAAAGTATTTCCGTGAACAAATGGAAGCAGCAGGATTTACCTGTGCAGGTAAAGACCACGCTATTATCCCTGTCATGTTAGGCGATGCTAAAGTTGCCTCAGCCATGGCTGACAAATTACTTGCTGAAGGTATTTACGTAACAGGTTTCTCATTCCCTGTAGTACCAAAAGGCCAAGCACGTATTCGTACGCAAATTTCTGCGGCGCATACAAAAGAGCAATTAGATACCGCTATTGCTGCCTTTACCCGTATTGGTAAAGAAATGGGTGTTATCTAATTTTATTTCCTAAACCGAAGCTTTTGCTTCGGTTTTGTTTAATTGAGTGTAAATCATGAAAGCATTATCTAAATTAAAAGCAGAACCAGGGATCTGGATGACTGATGCGCCAAAACCTGAAGTTGGCCATAACGATCTGCTTATTAAAATCCGCAAAACAGCAATTTGTGGAACAGATGTCCATATTTATAAATGGGATGAGTGGGCACAAAATACAATTCCTACGCCAATGGTTGTTGGTCATGAATATGTAGGTGAAGTGGTTGATATGGGTCAGGAAGTACGTGGTTTCCAAGTGGGTGACCGTGTTTCTGGCGAAGGTCATATTACCTGTGGTCACTGTCGTAACTGTCGCGCTGGTCGAGTGCATTTATGCCGTAATACAACTGGTGTTGGTGTAAACCGCGAAGGTGCATTTGCTGAATACCTTGTGATCCCAGCTTTCAACGCATTTAAAATTCCAGATAACATTCCTGATGAACTAGCATCAATCTTTGACCCATTCGGTAATGCAGTGCACACAGCGTTGTCGTTTGACTTAGTAGGTGAAGACGTATTAATCACAGGTGCTGGTCCTATTGGTATCATGGCTGCTGCTGTTGCCAAACATGTTGGTGCACGTCATGTGGTTATCACCGATGTAAACGAATACCGCTTAGATTTAGCACGTAAAATGGGCGCGACTCGTGCTGTAAACGTAGCAACTGAAAAGCTTGAAGATGTAATGAAAGAGCTTGGCATGACCGAAGGCTTTGATATTGGTCTTGAAATGTCAGGTGTGCCAGTTGCATTTAACAGCATGCTAAACAACATGAATCACGGCGGTAAAATTGCCATGTTAGGTATTCCACCTTCAGATATGGCGGTTGATTGGAACCAGGTTATTTTCAAAGGTCTAATTATTAAAGGTATTTACGGCCGTGAAATGTTTGAAACTTGGTACAAGATGGCGAGTCTAATTCAGTCAGGTCTTGATCTGAAACCAATTATCACTCACCAGTTCTCCGTGGATGACTTCCAAGCAGGCTTTGATACAATGATTTCAGGCCAATCAGGTAAAGTAATCCTCAACTGGGATTAATACCGAGTAATTTGATAAGGCGGCTTTGGCCGCCTTTTTAGTTTAGAGAGTACTATGTCGTATAAACATATTTCAGTGAGCGATACGTTTGCGCTGTTAGATAAAGAAGAGGTTGTGATTGCTGATATTCGCGATCCTAACTCATTTCAAACTGGGCATATCCCAGGCGCTGAGCATTTATCAAATGCTAATATCAGCGAATTTATGATGCATAAAGAGTTTGATCAGCCAATCATCATTGTTTGCTACCATGGTGTGAGTTCTCAAGGTGCTGCGAGCTATTTAGTAGAGCAGGGGTTTGAAGACGTATACAGCATGGATGGTGGCTTTACAGCTTGGCAGACACAACTTCCGGAGCACATTGAACGATGATTGAGTTGGGTAGCATAAATAATCCTCGCGCCGCACAAGGCTTTATAGATTACATAAAAAGTAAGGGCTTACATGGAGAGCTGCGCTCGCAAGATGGACAAACTGTGATTATTTGTGTTGCTCCAGAGCACTTTCATCAAGCTCAACCTCTTTGGCAGGAGTTTGCTGCTAACCCTCATGACGAAAAATACCAACAAGCTTCATGGCAGGTAGGCAGTACACAATCGCCTCTGTCATATCAAGGGCAATCCCTTAATTTAAAAGCTCGCTTTAAGGCATTAAGCTGGCTAAACCGTACAGTTACTTTAGTCTCGATAGCTATATTTATTGCCTTCTTATTAGGTGGTTTTGAAACTATTTACAGTATGTTGCAGTTCAACCCTGCACAGCCACTAACTTGGTTTACACCTGCCATTGTGCATTTTAGCGCTATTCATCTTATTTTTAATTTGATCTGGTGGATGACGCTGGGTAACGATATAGAAAAACGCAGTGGCAAAATAACCTTAGTGGGTTTATTTTTAGTGACGGCATTCATTAGTAACTGGGCACAGTTTTTAGTAGTTGGGCCTAACTTTGGTGGTTTAAGCGGCGTTGTGTATGGCTTACTGGGTTTTTGTTGGATTTACAGTGTAATGAGGCCAACAGAGCCGCCACTAGTAAGTAATAGCATCGTTGGTTTTATGCTGGTTTGGCTTATTTTGGGCTTTGTAGATATGTTGCCTGTGAGTATGGCGAACTGGGCGCATTTAGCAGGGTTATTGGCTGGTATGGCTTATGCTGTGTCAGACAAGCTGCTTTCACGCAAATAATCGCGTAAATAAAAATGGCGGCTAATGCCGCCATCTTACAATTAATGATATAAATACTTAGTAAATAACACTTCTCGGACAATTTCTTGTCCTGTTTCTTGTTTTAGTAGTGCTTTTAGCTTTTCGGTGCAGCGCTTTCTGATTTCTTCGCGACCGGTAAGCGATTTAATGTTTTCTTCAGGCTCTTTTGAGAGTATTTCAACAATCGCATCACGCAATAGTGGAGTGTGATGTTCTACGATTGCGATATCAGATAGATCATTGAGCATGAGATCCACCGTTATACGAACATAGCCAAGCTTTTTATTACCTTGACCTATGTAGTTTGTGATGATGTCAGGCTCAAAACCAAAGTAGCCAACATTTGATTCAGCGCGTACAGACCAACTTGTTGCAGTAACAAGTAGCATGCTTATCAAGTAAATTGATAACAATGATTTTTTCATAGTTAAGAATATTCCACCCTTTCAATGATTTTTAGTCTATACCCAAATTCACTTAAGATACAGGCTGTTCTGCGTTTTTTAACCCTGCTTGAGATTAAATCATGACTTTTTCGAAACGTGCAGCAGTGATATCATTTGCACGGTTTTTAAAAATAATGAGTCGTTGTGATCACATTCCCAGTTTCATTAGCTGCAAATTGGCAGCCTGCTTCAGCATTTCCAGATTTGACGCAACAACAGCAAAGTTGGTTGCTTGAAGCTGGGTCATTAACAGCCAAGCTTAAAAGTCACTGTCAGGCCTTTTCAGTTGAAGTTTTAAACGAAGCACCCTTTGACCTAACCTGCGAGCAACAAGCGTTACTCAATACCTCTCTAAGTCAGGCTTTAAACCGCGAAGTGTTACTTCTATGCGATGGTAAACCAATGGTTTATGCACAAAGCTGGTTGCCGGCAGATGATACATTAAAAAAGCAGCAGTTACTAAGTATGGGAACAAGGCCGCTTGGTGACGTTATTTTTCAAGACCCAAGCTTATCGCGCACAGAAATAGAAGTTGCTGAGTTTTCACAGCAGCACGCTATCCAAGCTTTAACATCTGAAATTGGCTTCTCTTCAAAACCATTGTGGGGAAGACGCAGTGTTTTTAGCTTATCTAATGCTCATTTTCTCGTGGCTGAAGTATTCTTACCTGGAGCATATATTTACCTATGAAGCTAGCTGCACTTAAGGTCGCACATATACCTTACTATAAACAGTTAATGCGTACCGATAAGCCAATTGGCACCTTGTTACTATTGTGGCCAACTTATTGGGCGCTGTGGCTTGCTGAGCTTGGCACACCGAGCTTATTAAATTTTGTGGTTTTTAGTTTGGGCGTCTTTGTGATGCGCAGTGCTGGGTGTGTAATTAATGACTTTGCCGATCGTAAAATAGATGGCTCTGTTAAGCGCACAGCCCAGCGACCGCTGGCAGCAGGTTTGGTATCAAGTGGTGAAGCTCTGAGCTTATTTGTACTGCTTATTGTGGTGGCCTTTGGTTTAGTATTAACACTAGGGTGGTCAACGATATTACTGTCGTTTGGTGCCTTAGCACTGGCTTTCTGTTATCCCTTTATGAAACGCTACACGCAATTACCGCAAGTTGTGCTTGGTGCTGCATTCAGTTGGGCTATTCCAATGGCCTATATGGCATCAATAGGCTCAGTACCATTAGAAGCATGGCTCCTATTTACCGCGAATCTTGTGTGGACTGTGGCTTATGACACTATGTATGCCATGGTTGATAGAGATGATGATTTAAAGATTGGCGTTAAATCAACGGCAATCTTGTTTGCCAGCTATGACAGACACATCATCTTTTTACTCAATGCCTTGTTTATTACGATTCTTGCTTACATAGGTATGAGTAATCACCTTGGCTTGCCTTATTGGGTGGGCTTAGCTGCAGCGGTTGGTTTTTTACTTTATCAACAAATGCTTATTCATAAACGAGAACGAGATCCTTGTTTCAAAGCATTTTTGAATAACCATTATGTAGGGTTAGTGATTTTTATCGGTATAGCAGCATCCTTGCCACTGCCATTTTAATTACCTTGGTGGGTCGATAATACCGCTGATTGAGGCATTTTTTCTGAACCAGCCTGCAATAGAGTAGCGTACATCGTTTGCGGGTAATACTTCATGCATAAAGCGTTCGCTTTCAAACATAACCAATAAGCCCGCTTGAGGTTTAATGACTATTTCAATGTCTTTACTTTTTGGTTTGTAGATCACCAATTCACCGCCAGACTCTGGCGTATTTAAGTAACAAACCGTTGTAAAAATGCGATTCGAACGGCCTTTGAAGGCATCATAGTGCTTTTTATAAAAGTCACCTTGTTGATACTTTGCATAATGGCATTCATAATCAAATAAGCCTAAATAGAAGCTACGGTTTAACTGTGTCTTTATTGCTTCCATGGTCGCCAGATAAGTAATTTGTGCTTGGCTAGAGCTATCAAACCAAAAGGTTTTATCTTTACGCACAGTTTTATCTATTTGTTGGTCGTTTAATCGGCCAATACCTGCGGTATGAAAATGCGGATTAATGCGATAGCAATCTGCAATTAAATCAGCAATTAAGCTTTCATCAATCGCGTTTTCAACAACAGCATATCCTGTACGTTCAATAGCATCTAAGTATGTGTCGGTAATTAGCGGTGCGGTCATTCATGTGCACAATCAAAAAAAGGTGCGTAAGTGTATATGAAAAATTCTGCGATGCACGCTTTTTATGCATTAAAAGATGAAGAAATAAAGCGGATTGGCTAGCCTGATTAATTACAGGCTAGCAGTATATATTATAGCTATTAGCTTTGGCTTGATAACGCCGTTTTTTCAATGAGGTCAAGTAAATGACTAACATGAGAATTCTCATTGATTTGTTGATTTGTTTGGATCACAAGCTGCTCGTGTGCGATACCTTTATTGGTTTTCAATAACAGTAAATCTGGATCTGAAGAGACAATATTTGTGTGTTCAATACTGGCTATTGCGATGTGGTTTGACTTTTTAAGGCCATCCATTACTTGCTCGATGCTACCTACTTTGATGCTTGATGTTTTATCAAAAGATTCGATAGCATCGTTTAGCATAGCTTGCACTTGTTTAGACTGTGAAAAACAGCTGTACATAGGGTAGTCTGCAAAGTCGCGTTTACTAATGTCGCTCTTATGCGCAAGTGGGTGGTTTTTAGCTACAAAAATAATCAGTTGATCAGGTAAATGTATATCACTACCAATGCTGTTCATTGCCTGCGAGCATACGCTAATATCAATTTCACCTAATTGCAGTTTACGTACAAGTTCACTTTGCTCTTGTAGTTGCATCTCGATTTTTACATGCGGATACTGCGCTAAAAATTGGCCGCAAGAAACAGGCACAACCGTGCTTGCTTTGTTGGTATAACCAATAACTAATTTTTCGTTAGTGCAACCGTTTAAAGATTCGAATAAACGCTTTTTGGTTTCTTCTAGGTTGTCGAGGGTTTGTTTAGCGTACTCAAGGAAAAGTTCACCTTCTTTGGTTAACTTAACTGAGCGTGTAGAGCGGGTAACGAGCTCATAACCAATTTCATCTTCGAGCGTCTGAATACTGCGAGTTAACGCTGAAGTGCTGATTTGGGTTTTTTCTGCAGCTTGTCGGAAATGCCTCAGCACCCCGAGCGCCACAAATTGTTCAAGTTGTTCAAATCTCACTTTAATAGTCCCTTGTTATAAGTAAGCCTTTTACGTCCAGGCAATATTATTATACTTCACGGTAGGCATAGTAAATTATTGTACCTATTTTGGGAAGTGTTTTACAGAAAAGTTACATCTAATCAGGATAACGGTCCTTAATCTCTAAGAAAAGTGGTAAATTTTCAAGTAATAAGTCGACTAGAATTGGATCAAAATGTTTCGCCCGCTGATCTTTTATGAGAGTTAACGCCTCTTCTAATGGCCAAGCCTTCTTATAACAACGGTCGCTGCAAAGGGCGTCAAACACATCGGCGAGGGCGGTTATGCGGCCAACTATATTAATATCGTCTGCCATTAAACCTTGCGGATACCCTGAACCATCCCACTTTTCATGATGCTGGTAAGAAATTAAAGCACCGCATGTCAATATCTCGTTACTTGAGTTTTTTAATATTTCATAGCCGATTTCTGCATGGGTTTTCATTATTTCCCACTCACCATCAGTGAGTTTACCAGGTTTATTCAATATGCTGTCTGGAATGCTGATTTTACCTATGTCATGTAATGGTGAAGCAAGCTTAATGATTTCACATTGAAATGGGTTAAGCTCTGAAAGCTGAGCAAGTAATTCACTATATAAAGCAACACGTTTAACGTGAGAGCCGGTTTCTTTAGAGCGTTTTTCTACTGCTTCTCCAAGAATGTACGACAGCTCTTTTTGCGACTCTTTTACCATTTCTCTGAGTTTTAAATTATCGTAAGCAAGCGCGATATTGTTGGCATAAAACTCTAACAGTTGATGTTCTGTGGCCTGTAACTTACTGCCTTTATGAACATAAAGCATGGTTTCAAGGCCGGCTTTGGTAGGGAAGTAACCAATATAATCATTACTTGTTTTTAGTGATGATTTTCGCTCATGTGCATCTATAAATAAGTTTTTTACTTCATCAGGAATGGTATTTTGCTGTGGTGTGGGGCCTACACCTGAGGCTGCAAGTAATTGAAAATCTTTTGCTGGTGACGATTGTAGATTAACGGCCGCAGCACAATAAATTTGCGTGTCATTAATGCCCATCACGTTAGTAACATGGCTTAAAATTGTTGAAGCAAATTCATGAACACTGTCACATTTTAAAAAGTTAGCAGACGCGTTGATGATCTGTTCAAGACCATGCTTGTGCCGGTCTATAATTTGAATATCGCGATGTGCTCTTAACGCCGAGTAGAGCAAGGTTTTAATTTTAATCGCGGTGAGCTCAGTTTTGTTTTTATAATCGTTAATGTCGTAATCGCGGATAATCGCTTCTTCAGGGGCTTCACCTGGCTGACCTGTGCGAAGAATTAAACGAATATCGTGGTTTTCTATTTCATCGCGAATGTATTGAATAAGCTCAAGACCAGCATGATTGGTTTCCATTACTACATCAACTAGAGCAACAGAAAAGGGAATATCTTTTTTTAAAAACTCTTTTGCTTCCGCCGCAGAGTAGGCGTCATAAAAGCGCAGACCTTTATTTTCGAAAGTGAAGCCAGCTAATACTAGTTTCGTAACTTGATGGATATCTTCTTCATCATCAACAACAAGAATATGCCAGTATTCAGGCTCTTCAGTTTCTATATTATTTTCTTCTAACTGTTCTTCAGAAAATAAGAAATCATCCACAAAAACACCACTTATTGTTGTATCTCATACAATAAGTATAGAGGCAGAAATTTACTCTGCCTTATCTGAAACTGGTTTTTTTTCGATATTCTTTAATTCGATTTCAATAGCATCACAAGAAATGTGGATCTCATACAAAGAGGTGAGAAGTGATAAGGCTAAGCAAGCGAGGCTGATGCCAAATAAAATGATTCCAGTAGTATTAAACTCAATAAATAAAGCAAACATTGATAAGGTACACATTAAAAAAGAGGCAACGCCATAAACCTGCATAACCCGAATGAGTTTAATGCGTTTTCTTAAATTGGTAATTTGCGCAACAACTAACGGGCGGATACTTTCCCCTTCACGTGCATTGAGCTCTCGAATAAGCTGAGCAAGCACCAAAAAACGGTTGGTGTAAGCAAGTAACAGTAAAGAAATTGCTGGGAATAACAGTCCCGGTGTTGTTAAAGTCATGTGGCTACCTTGAAATAAGCATTGCAGCGAAGTTAGTTGCTAGCGTAGTTTAGGATTTAAAGATAGAAAAGTAAAAGGGAAGTGATTTGCAAAACAATAATTTAAATCAACCTGCTAAGCAGGACCCATTCGCTTGGGTGAAAGTGTTTCAGGCTGAAAATGGCTTAGAAGCCAACATTATTAAAGGGCTTTTAAAAAGTAAAGGGATCGAATCGCAACTGCAAGGTGAGCTTTTACAAGGTGCGCTTGGAGAGATCCCATTTGAACAAACAGGGGTCGATATACTCGTTTACGCATTAAAAGAGCGCCAGGCGCAAGAAATATTGCTAAACTACCGGCAATTAAAACAATCGGCTCCTGACTGGGTATGTCCTAAGTGTCATGAGCTTAACGGAGCAACATTTGAAATATGTTGGTCTTGTGGGACTGTAAAGAATGACAAAAGCGAATAATTTTCAACGTATTAGAGAATTAAACTATTTGCAAAAAGCGGTTTTAGGTGGCGCATTACTTGAGCGTATGCTGCCTAATTACAGCTTATTTAGTGAAGCAACAGGGTTTGGTGATGCCGCGGTTTTTCGTAGCGCATTAAGTGTCTGCTGGGAAAAAATCTTACTACCAAAAAGTAAAATCAGCCTTGAAAAGCAAATTGAAAAAATAGAGCCGAATGTGCCAGAGCTTACTGACTTTGACATGTTCGGGACTTATCCCGCAATCGATACAGCAACCGCTTTGCTTGGCATGTTGCACGGTTTGATAGCTAAAGATGAACAAGAGTTTTTAAATATTAGTAAAATTTCACAGGCTTCAGTGGCTCGTTTTATTGAATATCAACTAACAGTAGATGGTGAAATTGCTGATAACAAAGCTGTTCGTGAACACCCTTTAATGCAGTATGAAATTGATGTGCTTGCAGAGCTTATTGATTTTGTAGAGCAAATGGGCCGAATTACCTCAGAGAACGTAAAAGAGCTTAAGCAACTTGCTGTATCTGACGGCCAAACCAACATAGGTATTGCAATTTAATATTCAGTAATGCGTATTTTCACTGTAAAATACGCGTTTGTTTTTTCTTGGCGGAGTAATTGATGCGAATTTTAGGTATTGAATCATCATGTGATGAAACGGGTATTGCCATTTATGATGATGAACAAGGCTTATTAGCACATCAACTGTATAGCCAAGTAAAAGTGCATGCCGATTACGGCGGTGTGGTACCTGAGCTTGCGTCACGCGATCACGTACGTAAAACCTTACCTTTGATTGATGCTGCTTTTGCACAAGCTGGTTGTGGCCCAGAAGACTTAGATGGCATTGCTTACACCGCAGGCCCTGGACTTGTTGGTGCACTCCTTGTGGGAACTTCTATTGGTCGCTCGTTGGCCTATGGTTGGAATATTCCTGCTGTTGCTGTTCATCATATGGAAGGCCACCTACTTGCGCCAATGCTTGAAGAGGACAAACCGGAATTTCCGTTTATCGCACTACTGGTGTCTGGCGGTCATACTATGATGGTTAAAGTATCTGGCATTGGTGAATACGAAGTGCTGGGAGAGTCAGTTGATGACGCTGCCGGTGAAGCATTCGATAAAACCGCGAAGTTATTAGGTCTTGATTACCCTGGTGGCCCACGTCTAGCAAAACTTGCGGAGCAAGGTACGCCTGAGCGTTTTGTATTCCCACGTCCGATGACTGATAAACCAGGCTTAGATTTTAGCTTCAGTGGCTTAAAAACAGCAGCGTCTCTTGCGATTCGTGATAGCGATGATGACGAGCAAACCAAAGCTGATATTGCTCATGCATTCCAAACAGCGGTAATAGATACTCTAATCATTAAATGTAAGCGTGCATTAAAGCAAACAGGTATCAAACGTTTAGTGATTGCCGGTGGTGTAAGTGCAAACGTGCAATTGCGTGCGCAACTTGAACGAGTAATGCAAGGCATGAAAGGGCGCGTTTATTACCCGCGCACAGAGTTTTGTACAGATAACGGCGCTATGATTGCTTATGCTGGTATGCAGCGTTTGAAAGCAGGTCAGTTTGCTAGCCTTGATATGAAAACAAAGCCGCGCTGGCCTATTGATTCACTCGAAGCACTTTAATTTATAACACTATTCCTGCTCTGGGGCTTTTTTCTTAGCCCCTACTTTAGGCTCTTCCCTCGCCATCAAGCGAGTAATATTTGCTCTGTGACGGAAAATTATCAACACGGTTAAAAAGGTAACTGGCAAGGTATACAAAGGTTTTATCCACCAAGTATAAAGAGGTGCTAACGAAACCGTAACCAGTGCTGCAAGCGATGAATATCGTGTGATAGCAATAATTATGAGCCAGGTTGCGATCAGCATCCCACCTAGCGATAAACCAATGGGTAATAACGTGCCAAAAGCGGTCGCGACAGCCTTACCACCTTTAAAGCTAAAAAACAGCGGATACATATGCCCTAAACAGGCTGCCACACCAATTAAACCTAGCATTAGCGGGTCTATTTTTAAAAAGTAGGCACCCCAGACAGGGATGGTTCCTTTTAAAATATCAAAGACAAGAACTAAAACAGCGGGGACTTTTCCCCCAAGGCGATAAACATTTGTAGCACCAGGGTTATTCGATCCATGACTGCGTGGGTCTGGTAGTTTAAACAGCTTTGATACAAGGATAGCGGAAGAGACCGATCCCAGTATGTAAGCTAAAACTAACATTAAAACTTCTAACACGCGCTTCCTTATTTTTTAATCTGCACTTTTGGGCTATCATTGGCGGCAAAACCATCTGCCGCTCTCATCGAGTAGAATGTAAGCACCTTATTGCAATGCATCTATCCGTTATTGTAGGGGTAATTTTTATATATTAAAACAGTATGACAGCTTATATAGCGCATTATTGTTATCAATAAGCGTTTAGTATGAGGAGTTGTTTTAATATTCATGTCACTTGGAGTATCAATGGACAAGGTATATATATCACAACTACATGTAGACACCATTATTGGCGTGTATGATTTTGAAAAAGAAAGTAAACAAAGCCTGTATTTTGATATCGAAATGTTATGTGATATTTCTGCCGCAGCGGCAACTGATGATATAAATTTAGCACTTGATTACGCCAAAGTGAGTGAACGAGTGATTGAGCATACAACGGCAAAACCAATTGAGTTACTTGAAACTTTAGTTGAGCAATTAGCTGCCATTATTTTAGCTGAGTTTGCGACTAACCAAGTCACTATACGTGTTAGTAAACCAGCCGCAGTACCACAAGCGCAAACGGTGGGAGTTGAGATCACCCGTCGTAAGGCAAACTAACCATGGCGCAAATTTTTATAAGCTTAGGCTCTAATGTCAATAAAGAGCATTATCTTCGACAAGCGCTTATTGCCTTAAAGCCTTTTTTTCCAGACTTTATACATTCGTCTGTTTATGAAAGTGAAGCGGTGGGGTTTGCAGGTAGTAATTTTTATAATTCAGTGGTCGCAGCAAAAACAGATATGCCATTAGCTGAACTATGTAAACTACTGAAAAAAATTGAGCTTGATAATGGCCGCACTCGTGAGGATAAAAAGTTTAGTCCTCGCACATTAGACCTTGATTTATTGTTTTATGATGACATTATCTGTGATTCGCCTGCGCAATTACCGCGGGATGAAATAACCAAAAATGCGTTTGTATTGCAGCCTCTAGCTGAAATTGCTCCTGATTTTTATCACCCCGTAGCTAAGCTAACTTTGGCTGAGTTATGGAATAATTATAATAACCCACAACAAAAACTATGGAAGGTGGAGTTTTCTAACCCATGAGTATTATTGAGATAATTGTTTTAGCCTTAATTCAAGGATTGACTGAGTTTTTACCTATTTCGAGCTCAGCACATTTAATTTTACCCTCACAAGTTTTAGGTTGGCACGACCAAGGCTTGGCATTTGATGTTGCGGTACACGTAGGTACGCTAGGTGCTGTGGTACTGTATTTTCGTAAAGAAGTGGTGGATATTCTCGGTGCGTGGTTTAAATCGTTTGGTTCACAAGGGGCAACCGATGATAGTCGTTTAGGCTGGTGGATTATTGTTGCGACCATTCCAGCATTATTAATTGGTTATTTATTTAAAGATTTTGTGGAAAGCTACTCGCGTAATGCCTGGGTTATTGCTACTTCAACCATCGTATTTGGTTTGTTACTTTGGTATGCCGATGTAAAAGCAAAGCAAGTTAAGAATATTTACCAAGTAAACTTTTTCAGTGCGCTTTTATTAGGCTTCTCGCAAGTGCTCGCTATGGTATTTCCTGGTACATCCCGTTCAGGTATTACCATTACTGTGGGCTTAATGTTGGGTCTAAACAAGCAAAGCGCCGCACGTTTTTCGTTTTTAATGTCAATTCCAGTTATTGCTGCAGCTGGTTCATATTATGTGTATCAGTTGGCTACAGCGGGCGAGGCGATTGATTGGCATGCAATTCTATTAGGCGCAGGTTTATCATTTGTATCGGCTTATGCATGTATTTTCTTTTTCTTAAAAGTGATTGAGCGCATGGGCATGATGCCATTTGTTATCTATCGCTTACTATTAGGTGTAGGTTTGTTTGCATTCTTAATGCTGTAAAATAGGCTTTAAACTTAATTAAAAAACACCTCAAGTTGAGGTGTTTTTTTATGTCGGCTATTTGGCAATACTCTAATGCCGTGTAGTAATGGTAAGTAAAGCTTATATTTGGCATTATAACGCCTTACTTATCTCTTATTCATTTTGCTCAGGACAGTAGATGCATATTCACATTCTTGGAATTTGTGGCACCTTTATGGGTGGTATTGCCGCAATCGCTAAATCGTTAGGTCATACAGTGACAGGCTCTGATCAAAATGTGTACCCGCCGATGAGCACGCAATTAGAAGAGCTAGGGATTACACTCACCCAAGGTTATGACGTTGCCCAACTAGAACCCGCGCCAGATATGGTGGTGATAGGTAATGCTATGAGCCGAGGCAACCCTTGCGTTGAATACGTACTTGATAAAGGCTTGCCTTATACTTCTGGTCCAGAATGGTTAAAGCATAATTTACTGCAAAACTCTTGGGTGTTGGCTGTGGCCGGAACACACGGCAAAACGACTACAGCCAGTATGCTGGCATGGTTACTAGAATACGCAGGAATGAAACCGGGCTTTTTAATTGGTGGTATCGTACAAAACTTTGGTGTGTCTGCCCGTGTAGGCGAAACGCCATTTTTTGTTATTGAAGCCGACGAATACGACACGGCGTTTTTCGATAAACGCAGTAAATTTGTACATTACTTACCACGCACCTTAATTCTAAATAATCTTGAATTTGATCATGCTGATATTTTTGAAGATTTAAACGCGATAAAGAAACAATTTCACCACTTGATGCGTACATTACCCTGTAGTGGCAAAGTGATTTGGCCAAGCCAAGACGAAGCACTACAAGATGTGATTGAACGCGGCCTTTGGAGCGAGAGCGAAACACTGGCGGGTGATTGGGATTATCGCTTACTTAAAGCTGATGGTAGTGAATTTGAAGTGCTACTAAATTCACAAGTGCAAGGTGTTGTCAGTTGGCAAGCTATGGGCGAGCACAATGTCAAAAATGCCATTATGGCCATTGCAGCAGCTAGACACGTAGGCATCGCGGTATCAGTCAGTATTGCAGGCTTAGCTGAGTTTATCTCTCCTAAGCGCCGTATGGAGCTTAAAGCCGACGTTAACTCAATAAAAGTGTATGACGATTTTGCCCATCATCCAACGGCAATTAAAACGACCTTAGCAGGTCTACGTGCAAAAGTAGGCACTGAGAAGATAATTGCTATTTTAGAGCCTCGTTCAAACACTATGAAAATGGGCGTGCATCAACAAACCCTGATTGATTCACTCGATGCAGCAGATGATGTGTATTTATTTGAGCCAGAAAATTTAAGCTGGTCACTTAAAGAGTACGCAGACAAAGCAGGTATGCATTGCATGAAAAGCACTGAGGAAATCATTACTCAGGTTGTTGGCAATAGTGCGCCGTCACAACATATTTTAATTATGAGTAATGGTGGTTTTGAAGGTATTCATCAGCGTTTAATCACTGCCCTTGAACAAAACTAACCAGTATACGGAGCTTAACTGTATGCAATTTAAAGATAAAATAACGTTAGCTTTTAGTGGTGCCTCAGGGGCCCCTTATGGCTTAAGGTTATTAGAAGTATTACTTGAACAGCAGTTTCAGGTGTATGTACTGATCTCAAGTGCGGCAAGAGTGGTCTTTGATACAGAATCGAATATCAAACTTTCAGGTAATGAAGACAAAGCGACAGAGCAGCTGAGTACACTTTTTAATGCCGCTCCTGAGCAACTTAAAGTATTTGGTAAAGACAACTGGTTTAGCCCAGTTGCATCCGGCTCAGCTGCGCCGAAAAAAATGGTGGTATGCCCTTGTAGTGCAGGTTCAGTATCTGCAATTGCGGTCGGGGCATCAGATAACTTACTCGAACGCGCTGCTGACGTGGTTATTAAAGAGCGTGGGCAGCTGATTTTAGTTCCGCGTGAAACGCCATTTAGCGAAATCCACCTTGAAAACATGCTGAAGCTAGCACGACTAGGCGTAACTATTATGCCTGCGGCACCGGGGTTTTATCATCAACCAGAGCAGATTTCAGATTTGGTTGATTTTATGGTGGCGCGAATTTTAGATCATTTAAACATTGAACATACTTTGACGAAACGTTGGGGTTATGGAGAGGGCAAACAGTGAGCGAAAAAACGATCGCATTAAATATTGAAGGCCTAAAAAAGGTTTATAAAAATGGTGTTGAAGCCGTAAAAGGCATTGATTTACAAGTTCAGCAAGGCGACTTCTTTGCCTTACTTGGACCAAACGGGGCAGGTAAATCAACCACTATTGGTGTTATCTCATCGTTAGTGAATAAAAGTGCCGGTCGTGTCCAGGTATTTGGTCACGATATTGATACAGACCTTGAAGCTGCTAAGTCTGAACTTGGCTTAGTACCGCAAGAATTTAATTTCAGTCAGTTTGAAACACTAAATCAAATTTTGGTTAACCAAGCAGGCTATTACGGTGTACCAAGAAAGCTGGCGCATGAGCGTGCTGAAAAATACTTAAAGCAGCTAGGTTTATTTGAGAAAAAAGATAAACAAGCGCGCACCCTTTCAGGTGGTATGAAACGCCGTTTAATGATTGCTCGTGCACTGATGCATGAACCTAAATTACTCATTTTAGATGAACCAACAGCGGGTGTTGATATTGAGCTACGCCGCTCTATGTGGGATTTTCTTCGCGAGATTAATAAGCAAGGTGTGACCATCATCTTGACCACCCATTATCTAGAAGAAGCCGAGCTGTTATGTAAAAACATCGCGATTATCGACAGTGGTGTGATTGTTGAAAACACCACCATTAAAGCGTTACTTGCCAAGCTTGATAAAGAAACTTTCGTACTTGATTTAAAGCAACCAGTGCAGCCAATTAGCATTGAAGGTTATAAATACACACTGACCGATGATCACACTTTAGAAGTTGAAGTGGCGAAGTCACAGGGCTTAAACCAGGTGTTTAGTGCGCTGACTGAACAAGGTAATACTGTGCTGAGTATGCGAAATAAAGCAAACCGTTTAGAAGAGCTGTTTGTAGGGTTATTAGAACAAGGGCGAGGCGAATAATGTTTAAATATGGAGTAGCGCTAAAAAGTATTTGGATCAAAGAGTGTATTCGCTTTTTACGTATTTGGGTGCAAACCTTAGTTCCGCCGGCAATCACGATGAGCCTGTATTTTGTGATTTTTGGTAATCTGATTGGTTCTCGTATCGGTGATATGGGTGGCTTTAGTTATATGGAGTTTATTGTCCCAGGTCTGATTATGATGTCGGTGATCACCAACTCTTACTCGAATGTTGCCTCGAGTTTTTATTCGACTAAATTTCAAAAAAGCATTGAAGAGCTCTTAGTTGCACCAGTGCCAAACTACATCATTGTACTTGGCTACATGGGCGGTGGTATGACACGAGGTATGCTGGTTGGTTTAATTGTTACCTGTGTCTCTTTGCTATTTGTTGATATTCAAATTCATAATATTTTTGTGATTATGGCTACGGTTATTTTAACGTCGGCTGTATTTGCGTTAGGTGGACTTATCAATGCAATTTATGCTAATAGCTTTGATGATATTAGTATTATCCCGACCTTTATTTTAACGCCGCTGACTTATCTCGGTGGGGTGTTTTACTCTATCACCTTGTTGCCAGAATTTTGGCAAGGCGTATCGCAAGTAAACCCAATTATTTATATGGTGAATGCATTTAGATATGGTTTCTTAGGTGTGTCTGATGTCGATTTATCGGTAGCATTTGGTGTACTTGGTTTATTTATTGTGGGTTTATTTACGTTAGCATTAACCCTTATTAAACGTGGTGTGGGGCTTAGACACTAATGACGGATGCAAATTCGAGAAGTATTGTATCGAATCAACCTGGCTTACATGAAAAGCTAGACGAAATTGTTTTAAAGCACTTAAGTGCTGAATTTAAAAAGCCGATTGCAGAGCATACGCAAGCAGCTTTTGATCAGGTAAACGAAAAGGTGCAGGCATTTAACGGGCCTATTATTCTTGATTCGTGTTGTGGTGTGGGTGAAAGCACCGCTAACTTAGCTAAACGTCACCCTGATGCATTGGTGATTGGTATTGATAAGTCATCACATCGTTTAGATAAGCATGATATTGAATACAAGCAAACAGATGCAGGGCAGTACATTTTAGTACAAGCTGATTTAAATGATTTTTGGCGCTTAGCGGTGGCTGCAAACTGGCAACCGAGTCATCATTACTTGTTGTATCCAAACCCTTGGCCAAAAGCAAAGCACTTGCAAAGACGCTGGCACGGCGCTGCAATTTTTCCGTATATCGTTAAATTAGGCGGCCGCTTAGAGCTGAGAAGCAACTGGGATATATACGTAAAAGAGTTTGCTCGCTCATTAGAGCTTGCAGGGCATAAGTGCGATGTTGAGCTGTATGAAAGCGATACTGCAATTACTCCATTCGAACGTAAATATTGGGCCAGTGGTCAACAAAGTCACCGTTTGGTGATCAACCTTTAATGAATATAGGGGGTCGGTGGTGCAAAGTGACTCCCTTGCATTAAAGTAACACCCGCTCGAGCAAGCGCGTCAGCTATTTGTTCGTTATCAACTTGCTCAGCAATTACATCTAACTTTAATTGCTGAGCATATTTCACCAAGTTTTCAATAAACAGATAGTTATCAGTATTGGTATGAATTTGGCTCACCAACCCTTTATCTAGCTTCAAGCCATCAATTTCTAGCTTTCTAATGTGGGGTAAGTTTGAAAAGCCCGCGCCGAATTCATTGATAATAACCTGAGCACCTTTATTTTTTAGGGTGTTAATAAAGGTTTTTACTTCACTAAAGTAAGCAATGGCATCACGCTCATAAAACTGAAAAATAATATTATGAGGCTGCGGATAGCGCCTAAGTTGTAACTCTAAAAACTCGCTTAAGCTTGGGTCGAGAATATCTTGTGCGGTAATGTTGATACTCCATCGCACATTGGTTTTCCTAAACTGCTCAATGCAGCGAGTAAACATGGTGCGCCTTAAAAGACCGTCCATACGTGAGCGCTTTAGCACCATCATAAAGTAATCTGGCGCATGAATACGACCTGTAGCACTGGCCATTCTGGCTAGGCATTGATAATGGTCAATGTGTTTGCTTTGGTTATTATAGACCGCTTGAAAGTAAGGTACGATGCGATTGTTATCGAAGGCTTCTTTTACTTCTTTGGCAAGCGTAACATTGCTTCTAAATTTCTCTTCAACCTGCTTAAACACATTTTCATAACGTACAATACGCTGATTATTAAGCTTTGCTTGCTGCAGCGCAACATGGGCATTTTCAATCAGCATTAATTTATTACCTGTAGCAATACCTGCATACAAGCTCACGTAGATATAAGGCTCTTTCAACGCAGGAATTGCATAGTTAAAAGCATTAATAACATCATCGATATTACGCTCATCACTATGCGTTCGTAATAGCGCAATTTTATTCGTTGCTAATCGATAGACAAACCCTTCGCTAGGCATCCTTGATTGAAAATAGCTAAGCAAGTTACCCATTACTTTGTCGCTCACTTCAGTGCCATAAAAACTGCTAATATCTTCTAACTCATTAATGGCAATAACTGCTAGCTCCATACGGTGTTTGGTGGTTTTCTTTATGTAGTATTCCAGCGCGACATGGTTAGCAAAGCCGGTGCGGGCATCTGTTGAGAGGGAGCGTTTTAGTTGTAAAAAATACAGCCCAGCAATTAGCGCTGCAATAAAGAAAAAGAAACAGCCTGTGATCATTGCACGGGTCACACTGTGCTGCAGTTGCTGATTTAAGTCACTAATGGTTATGTCGGCACCCGTTATATAGGTGTGACCATTATCATCGACAAAAGTGACAAAGATGCTTTTAAAATAGCCCCATTGATCTTTTGATACCTCAAATACAGGCTCTGTTGAAAAAAAAGCTTCTTTGTTAAGTTCTGTCGCTTCGGGGTAGGCATCTAGAAACTGTGTTACGCGGCCATTGTTTTGATCTTTTTGCGTGTAACTCGACGCACTAAAGTAGACTTTGCCGTCGCGCAGTACCATTGCGTACACATAGGCAAGCTGCATTTGTTTTGCATACTCAGATAGGGCTCGGCTTTTGTCTTTATATATTGCCGAAGAGATTGGTAAGCCCGCATTAACTATATTGTGATAGTCATCACCTAGGATATGTTTGACACTGACCGCGGCATTAAGCAGTTTGGTATCGATATTTTCCATGATCTCACTACGCGTGGTTTCATAGGTGTAATAGATATAGCCAAATAAGCTAATAAAAAATGCGGCGAAGCCATATAGCAGCCAGCTGGTTTTTTGCATTCCTTTGGGCATAGAGGTTCCCTTAGCAGTTATCGTTTGATTATACTCAAAAAAAGCGTGTCTGATAGTATAAAATGACTGCAAATTTCATTAACCGATCACTTTTTTGTCATCGAAATTAGCGCTTTTTTGCTTTATGCGAGACATTTTCGTGATATTCCAGTAAAGTTAGCCAATTTCGTAGAAACAGTGCCGCAAAAGTGCTTACCCAGATGTCCCATCATCGGGTGCATTTTTAGCTGCTAATTATGGGTATTAGGATGGATCAAAAGCGTTGTGCCGTCGCCTCTAAAGAAAGCTTGATTCGTATTTTTACGGTGCCAGAAGCACCAGACTCGACATTAAGTAAAATCGAATCTGAAATTTCTAGCAACTTAGCAGGGTTCTTAAATGAGAACATAGCTGCTATCGAAAAGCCTTTGCACGAAATTGAAAAAGACTTTCAAACGGCTACTATTCCAGAAGAGCCGACCTTTGTATCTGACTATGCTCAAGACATTATGGAGCAGTTGGTTGCTCATTCTGTTCATACCGCTGCGCCGAGCTTTATTGGCCATATGACCTCAGCATTACCGCATTTTGTGTTACCGCTTTCTAAGTTAATGGTCGGTCTTAACCAAAACCTAGTAAAAATTGAAACTTCAAAGGCATTTACGCCTCTAGAAAGACAAGTTTTGGGCATGATGCATCACCTTGCTTATGGTGAGGACGACAGCTTTTATAGTAAATGGATGCACAGTGCGAAAACGTCATTAGGCGCATTTTGTTCAGGTGGCACTGTCGCTAACATTACTGCTTTATGGATAGCCCGCAACCGTTTATTAAAAGCGGATGGTGACTATAAAGGTATTGCTGCACAGGGTTTAATCGCTGGAATGCTGCATTATGGTTATAAAGGCTTAGCTGTGCTTGTTTCTGAGCGAGGCCATTACTCATTAGGCAAAACCGTTGATTTACTGGGTATTGGTCGCGATAACATTGTCGCAATTGCAACCGGCGAAAATAATAAAGTTGATGTCGATGCGATGCGTAAAAAGGCCCATGAGCTTGAAGCCTCTGGCATTAAGGTAATGGCACTTGTGGGTGTTGCAGGGACGACTGAAACAGGCAGCATAGATCCACTAAATGAAATGGCTGATTTGAGCGAAGAACTTGGCTGTCATTTTCATGTCGATGCTGCATGGGGTGGTTCAACCTTATTATCTTCAAATTACCGCCACCTATTGAGCGGTATCGAACGTGCTGATTCAATAACCATTGATGCACACAAACAAATGTATGTACCAATGGGGGCTGGTCTGGTGTTATTTAAAGACCCAGCTGCGACGGATGCTATTGAGCATCATGCGGAATATATTCTTCGTAAAGGCTCAAAAGATTTAGGCAGTCATACCCTTGAGGGCAGCCGCCCTGGTATGGCAATGTTAGTGCATGCTTGCTTACGTGTTATTGGCCGTAAAGGCTACGAGATGCTAATTGATCGCAGTATCGTGAAAGCCCGCACTTTTGCCGACATGATCAAGCAGGATGAAGACTTTGAGTTAATCTCAGAGCCTGAGCTTTGCTTATTAACCTATCGTTACGTACCAAAAGAAATCCAAGCGAAGCTTAAAGATGCTGACGAAGAAACGAAATTAGATATTTACGCTTCGTTGAATCGCTTTACTGCAAGCATGCAAAAGCGTCAGCGTGAAGCGGGTCGTTCTTTTGTATCGCGTACTCGTTTAACTCCTGCAAAATATGACCATCAACCCACCGTGGTATTTCGCGTTGTATTAGCCAACCCGTTAACCTCTAAAGCAATTCTAAAAGATATTTTAGCGGAGCAAAAAGAGCTGGCGAAAACTGATCCGGTATTTAAAAAGTACTTGAGTAAGTATATGGATTAGAAAAGGGAGCGTGATGCTCCTATTCGCTAAAGCAGCTTGCTTTAATCATGTCACTGATAATAGCTTGCGAAGGTTTTATTTTTTCCATCGCCAAAAACTCATCTGGCTGGTGGGCTTGGTTAATTGAGCCAGGTCCCATGACGATGGTTTCACAGCCAAGCTGTTGAATAAAAGGAGCTTCGGTACAATAGTTTACAGCGACAGCTGGTTGACCCGAGATTTTTTCGGCCAGTTTTACTAATGCTGTATCAGTGCTACCACTAAATGCTGGGATAGGTTCATGCATGTCGATAACGCTCACTGCATTTGGGTATTGGGCATTAATCTCTTCTGCGGCTGTTAGCAAAATCGCTTGTAGTTCTTGCACACTTAAACCAGGTAAAGGCCGCATATCAATGTGCATTTCACAGCAGCCACAAATGCGGTTGGCATTATCGCCACCATGGATATGGCCAAGGTTCAAAGTAGGGTACGGAATTTCAAAGTGCTCAACTGAATATTTATTCTTTAATTCTTCTTTGATGATTAACAATTTTGTAATCATTTTATGCATGACTTCGATGGCGTTTAAACCACGTTCAGGATCTGAACTATGGCCTGAGCGACCAATTACTCGGATCGCTGTACTCATATGGCCTTTATGAGTAAATACTGGTGTCATATCAGTTGGCTCACCAATAATACAGCGCGCTGGTTTTAAGTCTGGGTGGCGGCAAATTTGTTGTGCACCGGCCATTGTGGTTTCTTCATCGGCTGTGGCTAAAATTAATAGTGGCTCTGTTTGTTTAGTTTCATCGAGCTCACTAATTGCTTGCAATACAAAGGCAAAAAAGCCCTTCATATCAATACTACCTAAACCGTAAAGTTTATTGTCATGTTCGCTGAGTTTAAACGGATCGTAATTCCAGCGGCTATCATCAAATGGCACTGTGTCAGTATGACCTGCAAGCATTAAACCGCCATCTCCTTCACCGCGCTTCGCTAATAAGTTGTAACGGCCTTTACCGTTTTCAAGCTCTGTGATTTCACATGTAAAACCAAGGCTTTCGCACCAGTTTGCGAGCAAGGTAATAACCCCTTTATTGCTCATGCACAAAGAATCTTCAATCGCACTAATTGAAGGGGCAGCAATTAGCTGCTGATACATAGATATAAAAGAGGGTAGCGACATAAAAAAATCCAAAAATAATTATTCAATCTAATTGCATAACAATATAAAAGTATTTATGATGAATATCAATTCACTTTTTAAGCATAAATATTAGTAAAGCTGTACGATGAACACGAAACGACGATAACCTGATTTCATTACTTTAGACAGTGTTTTTATTCGCAATTGAGCGAGTAATTTTAGGCGTATCGATAAACAGATTTAATAGGTAAAAGTAAGCAATGAATGTAGTGATTATTGGCGCGAGTGGTTATAGCGGCGCAGAGCTGGCAAGTTTAGTTGCTAAGCATCCAAAACTGACCCTTAAAGCATGTTATGTGTCTGAAGGGAGTTTAGATAAAGGTAAATTATTAAGCGATTTATACCCTGAGCACCTTGGATTGTTAGAGTACACACTGCAACCTCTAACTTCTGAAGCGTACAAAGATATCGAAAGCAATGCTGACTATGTATGCCTGTGTACAGATCACAAGGTCAGTGTTGATCTTGCTCCCCAATTTTTAGCCATGGGTAAAAAAGTATTCGACCTATCTGGTGGTTTCCGTTTAGCTGGGAATGAGGATTACCTAACTTATTACGGTTTCGCACATGAACATCCTGAGCTTTTAGAGCAAGCAGCATATGGTTTAGCTGAATGGAATAGCGATGCGATTAGTAAAGCAAACCTTGTTGCTGTAGCGGGTTGTTACCCAACAGCAGCACTTAATTCTTTAAAACCACTTAAAGAAGCGGGTTTATTAGCTGATCAAGCCATTATTGTTAATGCGGTGTCAGGTGTTACAGGCGCTGGTAGAAAAGCCAGTGTTAATACTCACTTTTGCGAAGTGTCACTTGCTCCTTATGGCTTGTTTAACCACAGACACACACCTGAGATTGAGCAGCACCTTGGTCACTCTGTGCTATTCACGCCACATTTGGGTAACTTCCCCCGTGGAATTTTAGAAACTATTTATGTGCAATTAAAACCAGGTGTAACTGCAGAGCAAGTGAGCACGGCATATCAAGTGTTAGCAAATGAGCCTTTAATTCGTTTACTTGGCAATAAAATTCCAAGCATTAAAGGCGTAGCTAAACAACCATATGTTGATATTGCATGGCAACAAAAAGGTGAGCAACTCATCGTTATGTCAGCGATTGATAACCTTCTAAAAGGTGCCGCTGGGCAAGCATTACAGTGCATTAATTTAGCCATGGGTGAACCTCACCATACTGGCTTAGTAGGAGCGCTGTAATGAAAACTTGGATCATTAAAGTCGGTGGTGCTGTGTTAAATAGCGCAGATGCCGCAAAAGCGCTTTTTGATGTTTTAGCCTCTGAGCAACAAGATAACTTTGTCATTGTTCATGGTGGTGGTGCCTTGGTGGATGCTTGGCTTAAAGACGCCGGCTTTGTGACTGCAAAACATCAAGGTCTACGTATCAGCCCAAATGAGCAAATGCCATATATTGTTGGTGCTCTTGCCGGTTGTGCCAATAAACAATTGATGAGCCAAGCAATCAGCGCTGGCCACAAACCTGTGGGTTTAAGCCTTTATGAAGCGGGTGTACTGGTATCTGAAAAACTTAAAGTATTGGCGCAAGTAGGTCAGTGCTCAGGTAGTTGTGACAGCGTGCTACCTAGCATGCTTGAACAAGGTCGTTTACCCCTAGTGAGCTCTATTGGCTTTGGGGAAGATGGCCAATGGTACAACGTCAATGCAGATGAAGCTGCAGCGGCTATCGCTAAAGAGCTTAATGCAGAACTTATTTTTATGACAGACGTAGAAGCTGTGCTTGATGCCAATAAGCAGCCTCTACATCAACTTAATACGCAGCAAATCGAAACACTTATCCTTGAAGGAGTCATTCAGGGCGGGATGGAGGTCAAAGTAAAGACCAGCCTTCTTGCTGCCCAACATTTACGACGTGGTGTGTATATCTCAAGCTGGCTGAAGCCAGAGAACTTAGTCGCTTTATTAAAAGGCGAACATGTAGGAACGAAAATTACACCATAGGTATTTCATGTTAAAGAATTTCTTAAATGGTCTTGAATTAGACCAAAAAGGCGCACTTAAATTACTAAATTTAGCGCAAAAAATTAAAGCAAACCCAGCTGACTTCAGCCAAGCATTAGCGGGCAAATCAGTGGTTACATTGTTTGAAAAGCCAAGTTTACGTACTCGTTTATCATTTGATATTGGTATTAATAAACTAGGTGGTCACGCAGTTTATTTAGATTCACAAAATGGTGCCATGGGCGCTCGTGAATCAGTTAAAGACTTTGCTCTTAATATCTCAACTTGGGCAGATGGCATTGTTGCTCGTGTGAATGCACACAAAACACTGACCACGCTTGCTGAGTATTCATCGGTGCCTGTTGTTAATAGCTTATGTGACTTATATCACCCGTGCCAAGCGCTTGCTGACTTTTTAACGCTGCAAGAAGTCCATGGCGATGTTAGCAAACTAAAGCTTGCTTACTTAGGTGAAGGTAACAACGTCACACACTCTCTAATGTTATTAGCCGCTACTTTAGGTACTGATTTTGTTGCAGTTTGTCCTAAAGGTAGTTCGCCAGATTCGCAAATTCTTAAGCAAGCAGAGCAAATTGCAGCAATGAATGGTGCCTCTGTCATGGTGAGTGACAGAATTGAGGCGGCAGTTGGCGCAAATGCAGTCTATGCTGATACCTGGGTTTCAATGGGTGATAAAACACCGCTTGAGCAGGTTAAAGCTAAATATATGCCTTATCAGCTTAACCAAGCCCTACTAGAGAAAACCGGTGCGCAAACGGTACTGCATTGTCAGCCAGCGCATCGTGAGTTTGAAATTACCTCTGAGGTAATGGATGGCCCAGCATCAAAAATTATCCAACAAGCAGAGAATCGTATGCACGCGCAAAATGCTCTACTTGTCACATTATTAAATCCAAATTTTGTTTAAGGAACACCAATGAGTTCAATTAAAAAAGTCGTATTAGCCTATTCTGGTGGTCTTGATACATCGGCAATCGTGCCATGGTTAAAAGAAAACTACGGCTGTGAAGTAATCGCGTTTGTTGCTGATGTTGGCCAAGGCGCAGAAGAGCTTGAAGGCGTTGAAGAAAAAGCCATAGCTTCAGGTGCGTCGGAATGCCATATCGTTGACTTAAAAGACGAGATGGTCAGCGACTATATTTACCCAACTTTAAAAACGGGTTCTATTTACGAAGGCACTTATTTACTAGGTACATCTATGGCGCGTCCAATCATTGCTAAAGCGCAGGTTGAAATTGCCCGTAAAGTAGGTGCTGATGCGCTTTCACATGGTTGTACTGGTAAAGGTAACGACCAAGTACGTTTTGAGTCATGTTTCGCAGCCCTTGCACCAGATCTAAAAGTGATTGCACCATGGCGTGAGTGGGACTTATCAAGCCGTGAGTCATTACTTGATTACTTAGCTGAGCGTAATATTCCATGTTCTGCGTCAGCAACAAAAATTTATAGCCGTGATGCGAATGCTTGGCATATTTCTCACGAAGGTGGTGAGCTTGAAGATCCATGGTGCCAACCAAGTGATCAAGTATGGACTTGGACTAACTCGCCAGAGCAAGCACCCAATGAAGCAGAATATGTAACATTAAACGTTGTTGAAGGTGAAGTGGTTGCTGTTAATGGTGAATCGCTTAAACCATATGACTGCTTAGTTAAATTAAATGACATTGCTGCTCCGCATGGTGTGGGTCGTGTTGATATCGTAGAAAACCGCTTGGTGGGTATGAAGTCGCGTGGCTGTTATGAAACACCAGGGGGCACTGTGATCATGGCTGCTCTTCAAGCTATTGACGAGCTAGTGCTAGATAAATCAAGCCGTAAATGGAAAGAAGTACTTGGTGGCGAGTTCTCTCACTTAGTCTATGACGGTCGTTGGTTTACGCCATTAAAAGACTCGATTCTTGCAGGCGCTGAATCACTGTCTAAGTTAGCAACGGGTGAAGTAGTGCTTAAGCTTTATAAAGGCCAAGTCACTGCGGTACAGAAAAAATCACCGAATAGCTTATACAGCGAAGATTTCGCAACCTTCGGCGAAGATGATGTATATGACCAATCACATGCAGAAGGCTTCATTCGTTTATTCTCGCTTTCAAGCAGAATCTCAGCACTAACGAAAAAGTAATTTAATTATTGCCCTGCATTGCAGGGCAATAGCCGAATTTGGAGACAGTTCAATGGCACTATGGGGCGGACGTTTTTCTACGGGTCCAGATGAAGCGTTTAAACAATTCAACGATTCACTTCCTTTTGATTATCAACTTGCAGAGCAAGACATTATTGGTTCAGTTGCTTGGGCTGGAGCGTTAAAACAAGTAAACGTTTTAAACCAGCAAGAATACGATGACCTAGTTGCAGCACTTAATAAGCTGTTAGATGAAGTTAAAGCGAACCCACAAGCAGTTGCTGTAGCAGGACATGAAGATATTCATTCTTATGTTGAATCAGCACTGATTGATAAAGTGGGTGACCTTGCTAAAAAGTTACACACCGGTCGTAGCCGTAATGACCAAGTAGCAACAGATTTCCGTTTATGGTGTCGTGATACAGCTGAGCATATTCTTGAAGCAATCGCAGAGCTGAAAGGTGAGTTTATTGCCTTAGCTGAGCGTGAGCTTGGCACTATTTTACCTGGTTACACACACTTACAGCGCGCCCAACCTGTGCTATTTAGTCATTGGTGTATGGCCTATGTTGAAATGCTTGAGCGTGATGAAAGCCGCTTAACCGATGCCAAAAATCGTATGAATTATTGCCCACTTGGTAGCGGTGCATTAGCCGGGACTGCGTACCCAATTGATAGGCAAACTCTTGCCGAAGGGTTAGGTTTTACCGGTGCCACACGCAATAGCCTTGATGCTGTATCAGATCGTGATTTTGTAGTTGAGCTATTAAGCTGCGCATCGATTTCGATGATCCACTTGTCGCGCATGGCTGAAGATTTAATTTTCTATAACTCTGGTGAAGCGGGCTTTATTGAGCTTTCTGATGGGGTGACATCAGGTTCTTCACTAATGCCGCAAAAGAAAAACCCAGATGCACTTGAATTAATCCGTGGTAAAACAGGCCGTGTTTTTGGCGCATTCAGTGCCATGATGATGACACTAAAAGCCCTACCACTTGCTTACAATAAAGATATGCAAGAGGACAAGGAGGGCTTATTTGATGCGATGCCAACTTGGCTGGCATGTATTCATATGGCGCAAGCGTGTATCAAAGGCATTAAAGTTAATGCAGATAAAACATTAGCAGCTGCAAAAGGTGGTCACTCAAATGCGACTGAACTTGCTGACTATTTAGTGGCTAAAGGTATTCCATTTAGAGAAGGTCACCACATTGTTGGTACGCTCGTGCAAATGGCTATTGCACAAGGGAATAACTTAGAAGATTTAAGTTTAGAGCAATTTAAGTCTGTGCATAGCATTTTCGAATCAGATGTATATCCTGTATTAGAATTAGACGCCTGTATTAAAGCAAGACAAGCTCTGGGTGGCACCTCTGTTGAGCAAGTAACTAGTGCCATCAAATACGCAAAAAAAAACAGCAAATAGCGGTACGTGACGCAACCTTAAATGATGTTGAGTCTATTGCTAAGCTAATTCAGCATTGGGCTACGGTAGGTGAAAACCTACCACGAGCTAAAAGCGACATGATTCACTCAATTAATGAGTTTGCTGTCACTGAAGTTGAAAACCAAGTTGCAGGCTGTGCCTCGCTGTATATTTACGACACTGGCCTTGCTGAAATTCGCTCGCTCGGGGTGGACCCCGAATCACGAATTGCCGGCCAGGGGCGTCAACTTGTTGAACATTTGCTAAAAAAAGCCAAAAGCTTGGCGCTTAGTCGGGTAATTGTCCTGACAAGAGTGCCAGAGTTTTTTGCAAGCCAAGGTTTCAGCTTTTGTAGCAAGGACAGTTTGCCAGAAAAAGTGATCAAAGATTGTGAGCTTTGCCTTCGCAAAGAGAACTGCGATGAAGTGGCAATGGAATATATTTTAAAGCCAAGTAATAGCGCGGTGATCCCGTGTAAACACGTGGCTTAAATTCCCTGGATGAGAAAAACGCACGGTTACCCCTGTGCGTTTTTTTATGCCTGAAATTTAGATTTGCTGACTTTTATGATCAAAAAGATCAAAATTTATAAAAGTTGGATCGTTAATTGCTTTTATTATCAGCGCGGTGGCAACGTCGCGATGAAGTATAAAAAAGCGTCAAAAAAATGAGAACGCTTAACTCAGCTTGCAAGCTATTGTAAGCTGTACTGAAAAAACAATTAACTTAAAGGAATTAACTTATGCAAGTTTCAAACAATAGCCAATTGCAAATGCAAGCTTACAGCCAAATGCAACAAACAAAGCCAGCTATGGAACAAACTACTAGTAATAAAACCCTGCAATCTGATACAGTAACTTTATCAAGTGAAGCCATGGCTTTATCTGGCGGTGCTGAAATCCAACGCGGTGGTATCATTGTATTAGATCCGGATAAACGCCCAAATTAATTACACTATGAGTAAAAGATGTATTTAACAGAACATTTTGGTTTATCTCTTCCTGCAATGGTTGTATGGGGATTAATGATGGCATTTTTTTTTAATGCCTTTCTCTGGATTGCAAATGCTAAAAGAAATAATGTTCTGTTAATGCTATCGCTCGTTGTTTTTGCATCATACTTTACAAGTGATCATCTATTCTCTTGGTTCGATAATTCAAGTGTCTACCTTAGTTGGGCTATCTATGATGTAATTACCCTAGCTGTAATTTTTAGTTGTACCTACTTTATTAAGGGTGTTAAGTCACCAGCATTTACCTATGTAATTTTTGTACTTTGCTCAAATACGATACTTCAATTATTGATGTATTATGATTTACATATTACTGGTAATGTAAGTCCTTGGTTCTTATGGGACTTTTACTCATTCACCGTCTACTTACTCGATTTTACGATGATTATCGCACTCATCGTTGATAGAGATATCTTGGGTCTAAATGCGTTAAAGAACCGCTTTTTACGTACAGGTAAGTCAAAACAACTTCAAAAGCAGTTATAGAACTTAAAGATGTATATAGATGCTTTTTTGGGGGACTTGTTAGGGGCCTTCATAGAGTGGGGCTTTTTGATGGCCTTTTTATTTAACTTAGCGGTTAATATCAATAAAACAGATAGTAGAGTTCTTGTTTTATCTTTTATTATGATGATTTCATACTTCATCAGCGGCTTCGTTAAACTCTCTGTTTATAGTTATTTGAACAGGTTTTACTTTGACTTACTCACTATAGCTTTAGTCTTATCTTGGATGTATTGTGCCAAGGTAGCTAACTTTTGCGGAACAACATATATCCTCTTCGGACTTACTCTCAATTCCATCCTAATGTTATCGATATACATCGATATTTTTATATACGAAAACAAATCTGAATGGTTTCTTTGGACTTTGTACTCATTTGGCGTAAACACTGTAGATGTCACTATGATTCTCGTGTTGCTTTTTAATAAGGATTTTCTAAAGCTTCATCGTGTTGTATGCATGAATTTTTCAAAAGAAAAGGTGAAAAGCTTTGGCTGAGTTTCATAAGTATGTAAGTGCTTATCTAGCAACATTTATTATGTGGGGATTTCTGATGGCTTTCCTATATAACATGGTTAGTAAATCAATAGTTCCCAATGGTGATAAAACTTTAATGTGGATTTCGCTAACAATGTTTTTGTCTTATTTAGCCTCAGATCCACTAACTTCAGCTACTTTCCAGATAGAGTCGATGAGTTATGCAACTGCCTATGTAGTTTGGACAGTTCTAGATCTCACCTGTATTGGTGCAATACTGCTTATATCTAAAGGTAAATCGATCGATAGTTACCCTGCAAAACTCTATGTGTTATTAGGTTTATTAATTAACAGCTCTCTTTTTATCAGCATGTATATAGATATTAATATACTTGAGAATACCGAAGAGTGGTGGTTATGGGGCTTTTATACGGTTACTGTCAATATTATGGATGCAATGATGCTCATCGCACTTTTCAGTAATAAAGATTTTTTAGGGCTTGTGAAGCTTTATAGGCGAATTCGAGGTCAAGCTGAACCAGCTTAACCTCAATTAGTTAAAAGCGGTATTCCCAACTGGTTCTAAGGGCTGTATTTGTTTCTGACTCATCACCTATTTCATCTTTTGAAACAAGTCCTGTCACTTTCCACAGGCCGTTAAACACAGATTGCTGATAACCGAGTTCTAACTGCAGCTGACTCATATCTGACGCGAGCTCAGCGTGTTTGGTTTCGCTTTCAATCCAACGAAGCTTAGCATGGCCACCATAACCGTTTAGAGTGTGGTAATAGGCGCCAAGGATAGCCGATTTGCTTTGTAGTGGTGTTGAGCTGCCAATTAAGCGCGAGCGTTGTGTATAGCTGCCAGAGCCATATACGCAATCGCTAATTTGCTCACAAGTTTGCTCTGTATTTGAGTATTCAAAATAGCTTTTTAATAGGCTCTCTTTCGAGCCAAAATAGCTTTCAACACCTAGCGTATAAAATGGCTCGCTCGGTGCTAAGCCACTTTCATTTCGACCCATTACCTCAGCATAAAAAGCAATAGGTTGAGCCGCTAAAGTGGTTGAGTACTTAACATCTAAACTAGTTAAACGATGTGTTGATTCATTGCTTTCGAGTGTAACAGGGTCAATTTCTAGGTTAGTTAAATAATCAGAGCCTGCACTGTTAATTGCTATTTCAAGGCCTGTTAATGGGGTGCTTGCAAATCGGAGCGCCCAAAAGTCACCGTCATCTGAGTTATTTAGATATGGCTTTTGTTTGGCGTAGATACCCGTTAACTGCCAGTTACCGATAAATGATAACCAAGTTGGACCGACATATTGTGTATTTGCTCTGGTAAAGCGCACGCCTTTCATTGGCGCCGCATTATTTGATAGTAGTAGGGCGTTATCGTTACTTGGCCCCCACCAATGGCTTACTTGCTCCACACTAAGTGACCAATTACCCAGGAGTACGGCTAAATAGCTATCTTGGTAAGTAACATGCTGCTTATCAAGGGCGTCATCGGCGTAATTTACACTGACTTTAGCGCTAACACGCTTCCCTGTGATTGAACCATAACTATTTACACCGCTTTCTTGCTGGTGGCGTTTACCAAAACCTTGCTGAGCGAGAGGTTCGCTGTTGTAGTTTAGGCGAATACCTGAGCTGCTTTTTTGTTTAGCATTATCAAGGGCATGCTTAACATGCTGGTAGGCAAATAAGCTTCGTTCATCTAGTTGGCTGGTATTGGCAACGTCTAGGTCGCGTGCGATACCTTGCCACATTAATGGGTAGCTATTAATAGGCTGTTTAATAATGCCTTGGTTAAATAGCATTTCGATTGAAGCGCGAAGTAAAGGGTCGTCACTTTCTATCCATGGCCCAGCAACACTAGGTGCAGAGATCATTAGTAATGCAGTTAAGCTAATGAACTTTTTTAATTTCATCCGTGAATTTTATCCTGTAAGGCTTTAGCTACAATAGGGTCAACAAACTCGCTCACATCGCCATTGTGGCGTGCGACTTCTTTGACGAGAGTCGATGAAATAAATGAATTTTTTTCTGCCGGTGTTAAAAATACACTTTCTAGATCTGGATTCAGGCGACGATTCATATTAGCTAACTGAAATTCATAGTCGAAGTCAGACACCGCACGAATACCACGAATAAGCACTTCGGCATTATGGTCGCGAGCTAAATCAGCTAATAAGCCTGAAAAACCAATTACATTCACGTTATCAAGATGCGCCAAAATTTTATTAGCAAGCTCAACGCGCTCATCAAGGGTAAAGCAGGGTTGTTTACTTGGGTTATGCGCAATGGCAACAATTACTTTATCGAACATTTTTGCCGCGCGATGAATTAAGTCTGTATGGCCATTTGTAAGTGGGTCGAAAGTGCCCGGATAGATTGCAGTAACGTTCATAACTATCAGCGATTTATAAATTTGCCTGCTATATTAACAGTGTTTTCTCGACGATGCAGCTTAGAAAATACGCGTATCGGATTAGGAACCTTCACCTATATAAGGTACTAAACCGATTGAGGTTAATATTTTTCAAGGTAGTATTTAATTGCCGCGCATTTGTTTATACTGCTCGGCTGGGGAACGTAATAATCATAAAAAACAGAGTAATTAGGCTATGAGCACAAAGGACAAGATCATACACACCAGCATCGAGTTATTTAATCGCCACGGTGAGCGTGCCATAACAACCAATCATATCGCTTCGCATATGGGGATAAGCCCAGGTAACTTGTATTATCACTTTAAAAATAAAGAAGATATTATTCGTCACATATTTGCTTTGTATAGCGACCACTTACACACACACTTTAAGCCTTTGACGCCTGATGATGATGCGCTAGAGAATCTAGCCGGTTATCTAGATTCACTGTTTGAATTAATGTGGCGTTTTCAGTTTTTCTACGACAACTTAGGCGATATTTTATCTCGTGATGAAGAGCTGAAAAAAGGCTATATTGCGTTTCAAGCTGAGCTTTTAGAGCAAGTCAAAGATGTGCTATTTGCATTACGTGAAGGTGGTGTTATTTGCATTGAAGACGAAGATGTTACAGAACTTGCGCATATGCTTAAAATGACCGTGAGCTTTTGGACGCCTTACATCAAAGCTCGTCGCTTAAGTGGTGAACTTGCCAGAGCTGATATTTATAACGGTATTTTAAAAGTATTACTGCTATTAAAAGCTCATTGCACTGAGCAACACCTAGAGCAAGTTAACCAATTAAGAGCTAAGTATTTAGCCCTTGCTGAAACAGAGCAAAGCGAACAATAATCCCGCAAAGCAGTTTATTTCCTAGACGCTATAATTTTTGTTATAATCGCGCGCCCTTGAGGTTGCTATACCTCAGGGCGTGTGAAATCCACAGTCTAAGAGTGAACTATGCTTAAATTTATCGTCAAATTACACCCTGAAATCGCGATCAAGAGTAAATCTGTTCGTAAGCGTTTTACCAAGTTATTAGAAAATAACATTAAGATCGTTTTGCGTCGTGTTGACGAAAAAGTTCAGGTAAGAAACAACTGGGACAATATCTCTGTTGTTAGCTTACTAGAATCTGAGCAAGTTCGCTTAGATATTATCGATGGCTTAAAACGCATTCCAGGTATCGTACAGTTTATTGAAGTAACAGAAACAGACTTCGACTCAATCGACGATATTTACCAAAAAGCACTTGAACTAATCGGCCATACGATTGCGGGCAAAACCTTCTGTGTGCGTTGTAAACGTTCTGGTAAGCATGATTTCACATCGAGCGATGTAGAGCGCTACGTAGGTGGTGGTTTAAATCAGCATGTTGAAGGTGCGCGCGTTAAATTATCTCACCCTGAAGTGACTGTTCGCTTAGAAGTACGTGATGATAAAGCATACATTGTTACTCAAACTCACTTAGGTATGGCGGGCTTCCCGCTGCCAACACAAGAAGATGTATTGTCGCTTATGTCGGGTGGCTTCGACTCTGGTGTTGCCAGCTATCAAATGATCCGTAAAGGTGCGCGTACTCACTTCTTGTTCTTTAACTTAGGTGGTGCTGCGCACGAAATCGGTGTTAAGCAGGCGAGTTATTATATCTGGAAACAGTTCAGCTCTACTCATAAAGTGAAATTTGTTACTGTTGATTTTGAACCTGTTGTAGCAGAAATCTTAGAGAACGTTGAAAACAGCCAAATGGGTGTTGTGCTTAAGCGAATGATGATGCGTGCCGGTAGTCAAGTTGCAGAAAAACTAGGTGTACAAGCACTGGTAACAGGCGAAAGTATTGGTCAGGTATCAAGCCAAACATTGGCTAATTTGAGTGTGATTGACCGTGTGACGGAAACTTTAATCATTCGCCCGTTAATCCAACACGACAAGCAAGATATAATCAATATTGCGCGTCAAATCGGCACGGCTGAGATGGCAGAAAGCATGCCTGAATACTGTGGCGTAATTTCTAAAAAGCCAACGGTTAAAGCGAAAATCAAAACTATTCTTGCCGAAGAAGCTAAGTTTGACTTCGACGTGCTAAATACAGTTGTTGAGAATGCGCGTGTGATGGATATTCGCGATATCGACACCGAAGCAAAAGAAGAAGTGAAAGAAGCTGAGTCTGTATCTGATTTACCTGAAGGGGCGGTTGTTGTTGATATTCGCTCACCTGAAGAAGAAGACGCAAACCCATTAGAGCTTGAAGGTATTGAAGTTGTACATTTACCTTTCTTCCGCTTAGCGACTAAATTTGGTGACTTACCAAAAGATAAAGAATATTACTTATATTGTGCTAAAGGTGTGATGAGCCAGCTACAAGCGCTGATCTTGCACGAAGAAGGCTTTAGCAACGTCAAAGTGTATCGTCCGTAAGAGATACTGATAAAAGCGCGACATGTTCGCGCTTTTTTAATGCCTGAAATAATTACGAGAAACGAGAAACGAGAAACGAGAAACGAGAAACGAGAAGCAAGTAACTTTACTCTTTCTCCTTTCCCCTTGTAGCTTAACTTTTTATTTTTATCATGCTCAGCATGGCCTGATTATAGGGAGTTTTTACCCCTAACTTAGCGCCTTGCTCGCACACATAACCACAAATTGCATCAATTTCAGATTCTCGATTATGGCTGATGTCTTGCTGCATAGAAGAAAAGTTTTCAGCGGTGGCTGTCATCACAGAATAGGCTTGATCCAGCGCCTCGCTGAGTTTTACTTTAACCCCTTGTTTATTGGCGACCAGGCACGCTTCACTAAGTAAATTGATTATGCGCGTGCTAAATTGCGGTGCACGTAGCTGGCCATTTTTTACGTTATGAATCGCTGTTAACGGGTTAATTGCAATATTCACTAACAGTTTTTGCCATCGCAATGAGTGAATATCATCGCTCACAGAAAAGTGTGGTAAGTAACTAAACTGCTGCTTAAGCTCACTGAGTCTTTCACATGCAGCTGCATTACATGCACCTAACACGCTTTCACCATTACCTGTATGGCTCACACTATAAGGCGTTGTTTTAAAACCAGCTAAACGCGTTGTTAAAAACGCTAACCCTTGTGTGTTTAAAAGTTGGGTATTGAGCTCATCGACATTCCCCATGCCATTGTGAGAAAGAATGATTTGGCATGTTTTACTGAGATAAGGTTCTACTTGTCCAAAGGCAGTTTGCACCTGAAATGCTTTTACTGTTATTAACACCAAGTCAAAGGGGGCGGATTGGCTTAGCTCTTTGTGGTGAATAAGGCGAGCTTTAATTGGGTGTGATTTACCATTACTCGCTTGATAAAAACGCGTGGTCAGGGTCGGCTTACGGGTCAGCAATGTAATGTCATGTTGTGCAGATAAAAAATGACTAAACAATAAGCCAATTGCACCGTCGCCAACAATTAAAATGTTAGCCATTACGTTGCTTACTACCTAAATGAAAACCAAGTTTAATAATAAAGTAACTTACAGCGCCGATAAAATCAGCTACAAAATCCCCAACCGAAGCTTGACGGTAAGGCAGCATATCTTGCATAAACTCTATGGCTGCACCATATCCGGCTAACAGTAAAATTTGCACCATAAGTGGCAATTTAAAGGCTTTGTCCATCACCATGGCCAGTACAAAGAAAATACCAAAATGCGCCACTTTATCAACGTGTGGAAAGAGGTTGCTCACCCCTTTAATTTCTTTGGCAAATAAAATAGTAAAGCCAATAATGCTGGCTAAAAAGATAACTTGGTAAACACGCCTTGTCACAATAAACCCTAAAAAATGCCGAAATTGAATGGCCAGTATATCAAACAATTTTTGCATCGCACCTGAACAAGTCGGATAAAAATAGAAAGAATCGACAAATAAGCGTTATAATTGCCAACCATAAATGAATTTAAAAAAGACTATGTTAGGAGAACCCCATGCCTTCATTTGATATTGTTTCTGAAGTAGAAATGAACGAAGCGCAGAATGCAGTAGATAATGCAAAGCGTGAACTAGAGACGCGTTTTGATTTTCGTGGTGTTGATGCATCAATCGAACTAAGTGACAAAGTAATCAAGTTAAAAGCAGAAGCACCACAACAAGTTATGCAACTTTTTGACATTCTTGCTGCGAAAATTTCAAAGCGTGGCTTAGATGTATCTAGCCTTGAGCTTAAAGATGAGTCGCGTAGCGGTAAATACGTAATGCGTGACGTTGCTCTTAAGCAAGGTATCGAAAAAGACGTAGCGAAGAAAATCGTTAAGTTAATCAAAGACTCAAAGATCAAAGTACAAGCTGCTATTCAAGGTGAAGAATTACGTGTAACTGGTAAAAAGCGTGATGATTTACAAGAAGCAATGCAAGTTGTTCGTACTGCTGATTTAGGTCAACCATTCCAGTTCAAAAACTTCCGCGATTAATACTCTATGTTTTTAGCTTTAAGCTGTAAGTTTTAAGCTATAAGCCTACAAGTTTCTGAACTTTACAAGGAGCGTATTTTGAGACAAATATTAGGTTACAGAGAAAAAGATATCTTCTAGCTATTTTCAGCTAGAGGATATTTATGTCAGTAAAAAACAAAGCAATAGATCGTAATAAACACGGTAAAATAAACAGAAAATACACAGGCCCACACAGTACTTATTTTTACCAACAAACACCAAGTTGGTGGGTGAAAATGACGATGACCAAGCCAAGAAGACGTTTAAATAAAGCTCTTTGTAAGCTTGTGCTGAATGGTGCTGACCCAGAAGGAATTGTTTTTCCGTTAGGAAACTCGAAACCTCATGAGTATTTCTGGTAATCATTGTTTTATAAAAGCCAATCAGCCATGCTGATTGGCTTTTTTACTTTCGGCTTACACCTTAGCACTTAACTTGCAGCTTGAAGCTTTAGACTTAAAACTTTGGTTTAGAAGTATAGCCGTCCATTGACTTTCTTCCCCAAAATCATCACAATAACGGCCTATTTTCGAGGTGCTTGCTGTATCTTCAGATACGTTTTATTTCAAAGGGTGAAATAGTCGCAAGATAATCGGGAAGTCGGTGCGTTTTCAGGGAGAAAACAATGCCAACACTGCCCCCGCAACGGTAATGTATATGCCATGCATTTACAGAGTCCGGAGACCGGCCTTGAAGTAACTTACTATTCGCGTGTGCGGTGGGCACAGGCTAGGGGATATCATGCTAAATAAATCTGCGTTAGGCGTAGCGGTTGCTGCTGCGTTGTCTTTTTCTGTATCTGCTGACGAGCAATCGATCGAGCACATCACAGTTACTGCCAATAAATTCGAACAATCAATTAATGATGTATTAGCCAGCGTTACTGTCATTGACCGTGCTGATATTGAAGCAAGCTATGTTCGTGACTTACCAAGCTTACTGGCCACTCAAGCAGGCTTTCAAATTAATGCTAATGGTGGTTTTGGGCAAAGCTCAGGTGTGTCATTACGTGGTGCAAGTTCTCGTCATACGCTAATTTTAATTGATGGTGTACGCACCGGCTCTGCAACACTTGGCTATAAAAGTATTAGCAATATTCCTTTAAACAGTATTGAGCGTGTTGAAGTAATTAAAGGCTCACGTGCTGCTGTATATGGTTCTGATGCGCTAGCTGGTGTAATTAATATCATTACGCGTAAAGCACAAAATACGACCTTAGATGTTACTTTTGGCTCAGACTCTTACCAAGAGTACCAAGTAGCGACAGGTGGTCAGTTTGCGGGTGTTGATGTGGCCGTTAATGCCGGTTACGAAAAAACAGATGGATTTGATGTTCTGCAAGGCTTAGCGCCAGATGAAGACGGCTACGAGAACAAAAACCTTGGCTTTAACCTAGGTTATCAAAATGAGCAGTTAGGTGAGTTTTTAGCGCAAGCACAATACTCAGAAGGCGAAGCAAAATACGATAGCGCTTATAGCCCTGCAGACAGCACTGTAGAAAAAGGCGAGTTTGAAAACTACCAAGCTTCACTAGGTTGGAAAAAAGCTTTCGAAAAACACAGCCATGCCATTGATATTGCAATATCAAGTGATAGTTCAGATGACTCACGTATTGATTACACAGGCGCAACGGTGGTCGATAAGTTTGAAACTGAGCGTGAGCAAATTGATTACAATGGCCAATACTTTTTCAATCAAGCGCTGACTCTTAGTGGCGGTTTGAATTGGTATAAAGATGAAGTGAACACTAACTCAGGTACTTACTTAAAAGACAGCCGTGAAGTATTCGCTGCGTTTGTTGGCGCTTATTATGACGACGAACAAGTACTGGCAAACCTAACAGTTCGCCAAGATGATGATCAACAGTTTGGTGATGAAACAACTTACACCGCAGCTGTTGGCTATCACTTAAATGACATCGCTACATTCCGCGTAAGTCAAAGTACGGGTTTTAAATCTCCAACATTTAATGACCTATATTACCCAGGCTCAGGTAACCCAGAGTTAAACCCTGAAACATCAGATAACCAAGAGCTTGGCTTATCACTCAATGTGAATGATATCAGCCTTGATATTGCGATTTTCCGCAGCGAAATCGACAACAAAATCGCTTGGGCACCAAATGCATCAGGGCAGTGGATCCCAACCAATATAAACGAAGCTCGCCACGAAGGTGTTGAGTTTAGCTTTAAAAACCAGGTGTTTGGCTTTGATCACAGCTTTAACTTTACCTACCTTTCAGCGGAAGATACTGAGACAGGTCAGTCACTAACCTATGTGTCAAATCACAGTGTGAATTGGTCATTAAACAAAGCATGGGGTGATTTTGATGCCGGTATCGATATGCAATACCGTGGTGATCGTGATGGCAAGTTAACGCACTTACCTTCGTATACGTTATGGAATTTAGTTGGTCACTACCAAGCAACTGACAACTTAACTGTGTCACTACGTGTAGAAAACCTATTCGATAAAGAGTACAACGCCGTTGATGCCTATGGTACAGACCTAGATGGTGATTACATCAACGACGAATTTTATTACTACAACACGGCCGAGCGTCGCCTGTTTGTAGGTGCCCGCTATCAGTTCTAATAACCAATAAGGTCAGTTGAGCTGTTTACTTATAGCTAGTAATTGACATTAATTTGCCCGTTGATGTCATTAGTCTTAAGTTAAAACAAGCTCAGCGTTATTATTAGTTCTGCGTCTAAAAGCTCGCTACCTACTTAGCGGGCTTTTTTCATTTTAGTTTATCTGCGTAATACTGTTCGAACTTTGCAAGCTTAGGGGCAATCAGAATACTGCAATAACCTTGATTTGGGTTTTCATTGTAATAGTCTTGATGGTACTGCTCTGCAGGGTAAAAGTTTGTAAGCGGGCTAAGCTCGGTGACAATCGGCTCACGAATTTGCTTTTGTAAGGCATCAATCATGGCTTGAGATTCTGCTTTTTGCTTTTCATCATGATAGTAAATAACACTTCGATACTGGGTGCCGACATCATTACCTTGGCGGTTTAACTGTGTGGCATCGTGTAAAGTGAAGAACATTTCAAGTAGGGTGTTATAGCTTACAATACTGCTGTCAAAATCGAGCTGAACAACTTCAGCGTGACCCGTTAAGCCAGTACAAATTTGCTGATAACTTGGGTTTTCAATCTCACCGCCGGCATAGCCAGAGCTGACATTAAGCACGCCTTTTACGCGTCTAAATGCGGCATCAATACACCAAAAGCAGCCGCCGCCAAAAGTGGCTATTTGTATGTTGTTATCCATATTTCACTCCCTTACCGTTTTGCTGACTATAGCCGAAAAAACAAAACGCCGTAAAGACGGCGTTTTGTTAAAGCTCAAGCTTGTTTAAATTTCTTCTAACGGCTTGTCTTTTGCTTGTTGTTCTAACTTGCTCTGCAAGTACTCAGGCGACTGGGTATTTCGAGCAAGTGCGCTGTATGCTGCAGGTACTACGAATAAGGTCAGTAAGGTTGCAACAATAACACCTGTAAATACCACCACACCAATTACCATGCGACTTTCTGCACCTGGGCCACTTGCAAGTACTAGCGGTACCGAGCTCATTACTGTGGTCAATGAGGTCATAATAATTGGGCGTAAACGCTGCGTTGCCGCTTGGCTAATCGCTTCGTTAAACTCAACGCCTTTATCGCGCAGCTGATTTGCAAACTCAACAATCAAGATACCGTTTTTCGCACTCAAGCCTATCAGCATTACGATACCAATTTGGCTGTAAATATTTAGAGTAAGTCCGGTGTACCACAAGCCAAATAACGCACCCACTAAACCAAGTGGCACAGTAAGCATGATCACAAATGGGTGAATAAAGCTTTCAAACTGGGCTGCAAGTACTAAGAAGGTAACTGTCAGTGCCAGTATGAATACATAGGTCATCGCCGATGCACCTTCATAGAACAGCTGCGATTCACCCTTGTAGTCAATTGCACCGTCGATGTCGTTTTCTTCTGCTGCAACTTGATTTAAGAAGTTAAGCGCTTCTTCTAGGGTATAACCATCTGCTAAGTTCGCACTTAACGTAATTGCGCGCATACGGTTATAACGGTTTAAACGCGATGCAGTGGCTTCTTCTTTTAAGCTAATTAAGCTATCAAGCGGCACTAATTCGCCACTACGTGATTTTAAATAGATATTTGAGATATCAGTTGGGTTAGCAAAGTCTTCTTTGGTGCCTTTTAAAATCACATCGTATTCTTCACCGCGGTCGATAAAGGTCGTTACGCGGCGTTGCCCTAACATGGTTTCTAGCGTGCGACCCACATCCGATACAGAAACCCCTAAATCAGCGGCTTTGTTTTTATCAATGTTGATTAAAAACTGCGGGAATGTTTCTTTGTAATCGTGGTCAATTCTTACCAAGCCTGGGTTTTTCTCAGCACGCTTAATAATACGGTCTCGCCAATCGGCTAGCTGGTCGTAATCGTTACCTTGCAGTACAAATTCAATCGGACGAGATGAACCGCCGCCACCAATACCACGGCGCATAATGGCAAACGCACGCACATCAGTCACTTCAGTCATTTTACCGCTGATTTCGTCCATCACTTCCCAGGTTGAGCGCTTACGCTTATCCCAGTCGGCCATACCAATGATAGCAACACCACCTTGGCCGCCCCAGCCCGGAACACGAACAAGCACTCGGCTCAATTCACCAGACTCAGAGTAAGGCATTAAACGCTCTTCAATTTTAGCCATGTTTGCAGCGTTATTTTCATAACTTGCGCCCTCTGGGCCACTCATCATGATAAAGAAAGTACCGCGGTCTTCTTTTGGAGTAAGCTCTGAAGGCACTTTTTGAAACAGCATAAAGCTGGCAACACCGGCCAAAATCATAGTCAGTAGTAAGCTCCACTTACGGCCCATATTTGAAGCCAGAGAGTTACGATAGGCGTTTTCGATTTTGGCGAAGGTTCTATCCATCCACTGGCTAAATTTACTCTCTTTTTCTGAAGCTTTTAACACTTTAGAACAAAGCGCCGGAGAAAGCGTTAACGCCGTAATACTCGAGAAGAACACCGCGGCACTTACTGCCATCGCAAATTCGGTAAAGAGGGCACCAATACGGCCATCCATAAACACTAGTGGCACGAATACCGCAATCAATACGAGGGTAGTGGCAATAATCGCAAAGCCAACTTCACGGGCACCACGGAATGCAGCAAGCAGTGGCGGCTCACCCAACTCTATACGACGATGAATATTCTCAAGCATTACAATCGCATCATCTACCACTAAACCGATAGCAAGCACGAGTGCCAGAAGAGTTAACAAGTTGATTGAGTAACCCATAGCCAGCAAGAACATAAAGCTGCCTACTAACGCCACTGGTACGGTTACAGCAGGTACTAGGGTTGCGCGGATATTGCCTAAAAATAGGTAAATAACCAAGACAACTAGCGCCATTGAAATCCCAAGGGTTCTATAAACTTCATCAATAGACTCTTTGATGAAAATAGATGAGTCATAGCTGTCTTGAATGGTGGTGCCTTCTGGCAGGTTACGCTTAATTTTTTCAAGCTCTGCGCGGGCATTATCAACCACGGTTAGGGTATTGGCTTTGGCTTGTTTTACAATACCCAAACCAATCATATTACGGCCATTGCCACGGAATAAGCTTTCGTCGTCAGCAGCTTCTAAGTGAACATCAGCCACTTCACCTAAACGTACTAAATAGCCATCATCGCCACGTTTGATTACTAGGTTTCGAAAGTCTCGCTGATCTTTATAACTACGCGCGGTACGTACTGTAAAATCACGGTCGATAGATTCGATTTCACCGGCAGGTAATTCAACGTTTTCAGTGCGTAAGGTGTTTTCAATATCGCTACTGGTAATACCGCGTGCTGCCATCGCTTTACGGTTTAACCAGATTTTCATTGCGTATTTACGCTCGCCACCAACGCGTACGTTAGAGACACCATCAACAACGGCTAATCGGTCAACAATAAAGCGCTGTGCGTAATCAGATAACTGCAATGAATCCATAGTGGTACTGTTTAGTACAAACCAGGCAATTGGGCTTTCATCACTATTTGACTTAGAGACCTCTGGTGGGCGAACTTGCTCCGGTAAGCTATCAAGGGCACGGGCTACACGTTCGCGTACATCGTTTGATGCGGCATCGATATCGCGGCTGATATTAAACTCAATGGTGATATTTGAGCGACCATTTCGGCTTGATGAGTTAATACTTTTAATGCCTTCGATACCCGAAATGCGGTTTTCGAGTACTTGGGTGATTTTCGTTTCAATAATCTCTGCGCTGGCACCTGTGTAATCAGTGCTAACGCTGACAATCGGTGTTTCAATATCTGGGTATTCGCGCAGTGGCAGCATAGAAAATGCCACTAAACCAAAGGTAAGTAACAACAGGTTTATTACGATAGCAAAGACCGGGCGTTTAACACTAGTATCAGTAATTTTCATGTTTAGCCCTTGATACTTACTTTGCTGCCAGTACGGATTTTAATGATGCCTTCAGTCACGACTTGCTGACCATTTTCAAGGCCTTTATCAATAGCTACCCAGCCATTGTGACGACCCGCCACATGTACTTCGACTTTGTTAGCAACGCCACCTTCAATTTGGAACACGTAGTGTTTGTCTTGCTGAGGAATGACGGCTTTCTCTGGCACCATTAGCGCTTGGTTTGAGCTTAACTCTAGTGCGGTGTTTAACAGCATACCTGGGCGTAAAAGGCCTTTTTCATTGATAAAGCTTGCAGTCACTTCAACGCTACGAGTGACTGAATCGATACGCGAGCTAATATGCGTCACTTTACCGTTAAAGGTTCTATCTGGGTAAGCATCGTTTTGGGTCATCACTTTCATTCCTAGCTGTAACTGCGCTAGGTATTTTTCTGGTACTTTAAAGTCGACTTTAATGATGCTGATATCATCAAGGGTGGTGATGTTTGTAGTATTGCTAACATAAGTACCAATTGAAATTTCGCGCTTGCCAAGTAAGCCAGAAAACGGTGCTTTAATCGTCATTTCGGCAAGTTTTGTTTTAGCGCTTTCAAGTTGTGCTTCGGTTGCGTCTACGCGAGATAGCTGCTCTTCTAGTAACGATTTAGCCGTAGCCTGTGAGCGAGATAGCTCAGTAAGGCGTTCAAGTTGACGGCGTTCTTCACGTAAATTAATGCTTAACTCTTTTACTGCTAACTCTTCTTCTTGAGATTGCAATTGAACTAGCTTTTGACCTTTACTAACTAAGTCGCCATCATTGAAAAAGATATCGGTAACATAATCGTTTTGTGCACTGCGAATATAAATCGCTTGGTTAGCACGAGCACTACCAATTGCTTCTATTAGCACCGCATTTTCTTCGGCTGTAACAGTGTGTGCTGTCACCTGCGTTGCTCTGTCGCCAAAGTTGCTTTGCTCACCTTGGCTTGAAGGTAAATACAAATAAATACATAACCCTAGCAAAAGGGTAATAATAAAAGGAAAAAGTGCTTTACCAGATTGTGTAGAATACATCATCGTGTTACCAGAAAATTAGTTGAGTGTAGTGTACAAAATTAGTACGTGCCCCGTATGTCAGGTATCTCATAAATTTGTGCATTTGGCGTAAAAGTTAAAAGTTCGGCTAATTTGTTCCTTTATTGTGACTAAAAGAGAGGTTTTAGTATGGGTAAAGAGCCAAAATGTAATTATTGTTTAACGCTTAGAAAGATAGTTTTGGTCACAATTGTGATGTTTATTTTTTACTTTTCTGTTTATGGATAAGAAACCTCCTGCACTTAGAGTGCGCGCACAAGCATCCCGCCATGGCAGTGAGTTTTTAATTGTGGGCGGTATTGGGTTAATCATTATTATGCTAGTTAACCTATTGAGGCCCGGTGAAATTAGCATTGTTGAGATTTTTTTAGCCACAACCTGCATAGCGGCAATTTTTATTGGCTTTTTAAAAACTCAAGAACCATACTTTAGCCTAACATTTACTCAGAATTTACTTATTTATCATCACAAAGTTGGGAATTGGCAGCTAAATCATGCTAATTTTCATCATAGTGGTATACCAAAAGTGGAACAGGGCTTAGAATACCTTGAGTTAAATGCAGTTGGTATTAAACTCAATAACATAGATGAATTTTTAACACAGATTCACCCAAGAATTGCCGGACGATTACTAATAGAGCAGCGTCATCTATTTATGCAAGTTATTCAAAAACATTGCAAAAATGGTGATTGCCCATCAAAATGGTTAATAGAAGAGACGGACTACACTGCCCCAAGTGGTCAGCTTTACAAAGGATTGATTGCCATGTTTGCCAATCGTACGCAGCATTTAAGGCAGTTGACAGGATACGACTTATTATTGCCTGCCAATGTACTTGATGTTGATATTTGGCAATTTAGTGCTGATTTGAATCGTTGGAAACTGAATCCTAGTGAGTTTATAGAGACTCGCTTACTGAAAAAGTAAGCTATAGGTGGCAGTAAGTAGTAGGAAAAGGCTATGAGTCAAGAACGTTCTTTTATTAAAAGCGGTCGAAACACAATTATACATAAAGATAAAAAACTCGACTTAGTGATTGTGAATGGTGAGAACCACCCACGCATTAAAGTTACTCAAAATGGTTTAGAGCCGTTTAAAGAAGACCTGCCAAAAAACCGTCGTGAAGCCAAAGAGCGCTACTTAGAGATGGTGTATGTATCAAGCCCAGATGTATTTGCAGAAGAAAAGCGTTTGTTGTTTATCCAAGCCTTAGATGGCAGAGAGTACAAAGTTGATTACAGTAAAATAGGCACTAAGCTCTTCGTACGTATTCATCAAGAAAGTTATTTATAACCCCGACTCTGGCACTTTAATTGCTTGTTATTAGCTTATTTGGCAGTCGGCCATGACCGACTTTGCATTTTAAGGTGGTAAACATGAGATTAGTGCCTCTTACCCTAGTTGCATTAACGACATTAACAGCCTGTGGCGGCGGTGGCGGTTCGAGTGATTCGAATACAATCGCAGCAACAGTTAATGCAGGCTCAGATCAGCAAATTATTGAAAAAAGTGAATTTACTGTCTCTGCCCAAGGCTCACCAGCTGATGGCACCTTTACTTGGGAACGAGTCAGTGGCCCCGCACTAGAAGGGTTCCCTGCAGAGGGCGCTGAACAAACCATTACCGCGCCTGATATTAAACTCGACTCTGAACTTGTTTTAAAAGTGAATTATCAAACCGATGGGCAACTTGTTTCCGATCAAGTCAGTATTTTTATTACATCAAATAATCAACTGCCAGTTGCAGTGATCACGCAAACAGCTCCTGAAGAGTTACCATCACAATATAGTGATGTGATCACATTAAGTGGCGAAGAGTCTGCTGATATCGATGAAAATGGCTCAGTTGACAGTTACTTGTGGACTCAACTTGATGGCCCTGATTTAACGGCTGACAGCTACAACAATCAAACCATTAGCTTTACTCACCCACTACTTGAATCGAATACAGCGATGACATGGCGTTTAACTGTAACGGATGATGAAGGTGGCTCAGCAAGCACTGAGGCGTCGTTTACCTTAAACAAAACCGTTGAAGTTATTATTGCGGATGCAGGTGAAGATCAACAGATTATTGAATTTGATACTGTAACCCTTGATGCCAGCAATAGTGAAATTGTGACGGCAACAAAGTCATGTTTTTGGGAGCAATTAACAGGCGAAACTGTGACCTTGGCAAACCAGAACCAGTGTATCACGACGTTTGTAGCCCCTGATGTTGATACCGATTCAGAGCTGAGCTTTGAAGTTACCGTGACCGACAGTAAATCGCGAAGCGACACAGATACTGTGATTATCGATATTAGTCCAAAACCACTTGGTTTAATTAACGATACAGGCATGAGTGATTGCTATAACAACTCACAAAAAATTAATTGTGACAGCGAAGACTTCCCAAGCCAAGACGCCGATGTAGGTCGTGATAGTGTCGCAAACCAACTAGATAAAGTAGGTCAGGGCGACTTAGCGTTTGATTTTACTAAAATGAACGAATATGCCGACGAACTCCCAGATGATGCGACCAGCTTTAGTTGTGTTCGCGATAACGTCACGGGGCTTATTTGGGAAGTAAAAGAAGCCAGTTCAACATTACCACCGTCGACAGCCGATCGTGCAGCAACAAACCATTATACCTGGTATTTAAATGGTTCAAGTGGTGTGCAAACGGGTAGTGTGCAAGGGGCTGCGAGCTCTACTTGCCCAAGCACCAGTGACTGTGGCCTGCAAACTTACATTAATGATGTGAACAGCAACGATTTTTGCGGTGGTACAAATTGGCGTGTGCCAACTTACACCGAGTTATTAGGGTTATTAGATTATGCCAAGCAAGGTGAGTCTACGTTACTTAATAGTGATTTCTTCCCAAATCAACCAAGTGATATTCAGCTAAGCAGTGATAGCAGCTCATTTATGCCTTATTGGACTTCGCAAACAGCGGCAGATGGTACGAGTTTATCGCAAGCTTATATTATCGATATGAGTAGTGCTAATGACTTAGCATATCCAAAAAGTAATACCGCCTTTGTGCGCTTAGTTAGAACGCCGGGAGAGTAATATGCGAAAGTTACCTTTAATCACAGTAATTACCGGTATTGCTCTGCAATCGGGTTTTGCTGCTGCGCAAGTATGTTACAGCGCCGTCACAGAGACGACCCCTGATAGCCGTTTTGTAATAAACGAAGATGGTACAGTAAGTGATAGCGAAACGGGTCTTATGTGGCAACGTTGTACGTTTGGTCAAAGTTATGATAGTGACACGGATACTTGCGAGGGCACGAGCCAGCAACTTACTTGGGGCGAAGCTTTACGCGGGGCTGAAAATGCAACCTTTGCTGATTACAGCGATTGGCATGTACCAAATGTTAAAGAGTTAGCAAGTATTTTAGAGCATAGTTGTGTGCAGCCTAGCATTAACGAAAACGCATTTTTATCGACTAAGCTGCAAAACTACTGGAGTAGCACTTCAGGGATCAGTCGCACTGATCTAGCTTGGGTGTATCAATTTGATAAAGGCATCAACAGCCTTCACGCAAAAACGTCCGATGTTTATTTGCGTTTAGTGCGCTACGAAAAGTAGCCTTTAATAATCTCTAACCGCGCTTGCTCAAGCGCGGTTTTTATTTCTGCGCCTTTAATACCTTGTGCAATAAACTGTTGCGGGCTGACTGCTCGTGCTTGCGTGGCTGCATTTACTAAAGAGTCATAGCGGGTTACTGGCTGTTGTTGACTTATCTCTAACACCTTTAAAACTTGCTCAAAACGTTCAGGGCGACGCCATAAATCAAGTTGGTTAAAGCAAGCAAAAACGGCCTCGCTAGATGGTTTTTCTGCACTTAACGTTGTTTGATGTGTTTGGCTAAATAGCGCTAAATCGCGCACTTCATTAGGTAAGCGTATCTTGCTAGCCATCGCTTTTATCTCGTCGCTTGAAAGCGCTAAGGTAACTTGGCTAAATAACAACGCAGTGTCACTAACTTGCAGTTTATTCGCATAGGCAAAGCGAGCTTGTAAAGTACGGTAAAGCTCATCACACCATTTACTTTCAAGCTCAGGGCTAATTACATGCAGGCCGCCAATACTATCAAGTACATTTAAAAACTCGCTAAATGCGCCATCACTGAGGGATTTTTCGCATTCTAACCAAACGCGCTCAGCTGTGAGGGTGCTCAGTTCACCGGCTTTAACCATCTCGGTTAATAGTGACTGGGTTTCTGGGGCGATAGTAAAGCCTAGGTAATGATAACGAGCAGCAAAACGGGCTACTCGCAATATGCGCAAAGGGTCTTCACTAAAGGCATCGGAGACATGACGTAATACACGATTTTCAAGATCCTGCTGACCAGAAAATGGGTCGACTAAGCTGCCATCTTGGGCTTGAGCAATGGCATTTACGGTGAGATCTCGACGTATTAAGTCTTGCTCTAATGTGACATCAGGCGCGAAATCACAAATGAAGCCGGTATAACCTTGGCCTTGTTTTCGCTCGGTGCGCGCTAGCGCATATTCTTCTTTACTTTGTGGGTGTAAAAATACCGGAAAATCTTTACCAACTTGTTGATAGCCTTGGCTGATCAGTTGCTCAGGCGTTGCACCAACTACCACATAGTCGCGCTCTTTAACGTCACGACCAAGTAGGGCGTCTCTGACTGCGCCACCGACTAAATAAACCTGCATAAAACACCTATAATTTTGCCTTTTCGCTATTTTACGTTATTTAGCCAATAAAATGTAAACAAGGTTTTAAGTAGCGATGTTTTTTGCCATTATAGACCGTGATTTTAAACGCAAGGAATAACACGGTGTATTTAAGCTATTTTGGCTTGTCAGAAAAACCCTTTTCGATTGCCCCAAATCCTGAGTATTTATTTCTTAGTGAGCGCCATAAAGAGGCGTTAGCGCACCTTACCTATGGATTAGGTGAAGCGGGTGGCTTCGTTTTGTTAACAGGCGAAGTGGGTACAGGTAAAACAACACTAACAAGAAGTCTGCAAGAGCAGTTACCTGAAAACACCCAAGTGGCACAAATTCATAATCCGGCTTTGTCACAACTTGAACTGCTTGCCAGTATTTGTGATGAATTAAAGATTGAGTACGACTGTACTAATGCGACTCTGAAGACCCTTACTGATGTGATTAAAAAGCACCTTGAGGCAAACAATCAAGCGGGCGGTCACACCATCTTAATTATTGATGAAGCACAATTACTCGCACCTGATGTGCTAGAGCAGCTGCGCTTGTTAACCAATATCGAAACAGATCATAAAAAGCTGCTGCAAATTGTATTAGTAGGGCAACCTGAGCTTCAAGAACTACTAAAACGCACTGAATTAAGACAACTTGCCCAGCGTATTACTGCGCGTTATCACTTATTACCACTCACTGAAGGACAAGTGTTTGCCTATGTTAAGCACCGTTTATTTAAAGCGGGCACAGAGCAAGCATTGTTCTCAGGGGATGCGTTAAAAGCGATTTATCAGGTTACTCAAGGCGTACCAAGATTGATCAATTTATTATGTGAGCGCTGTTTAGTGGGGGCATTTTCACAGCAAAAATTGAGTATCGACAGCGAACTTGTGATGCGCTCAGCCGCAGAAGCACTGCCGCCAACCAGCACTCCTGTTGCTGTAGCAAATAAAGAGCCGAGTTATGTTTGGCTTTACCCAGTTTCATTTTTAGCCGTATTAGGAATGGGTATTGGTTTATCCTACCTAATATAACGAGTGTTCATTTATGTCATTATTACTAGATGCAATTAAACAATCAGATCAGCACGCACAAACTGCCGTTGATCATGACCAAGCCGCACTTGCGCTCAAACAACAGCAAGAATTAACACGGTATCGACGCTTAGCTTTTTCATTTGGGCTATTACTGGCGGCAATATTGACGCTTATGGCAGGATTTTCGATTGGTAAATGGTTACAGCAAACTAAACCTGCTGCTGAGCAGCCAAAGCTTGTTAATAACAGCAATGAAACCACAGAAAGCGTTGCCACTGAGGCTCAGGTAAGTCCTGAAACACAGCAACCCGCTAAGCAACAGCAAGTAGCGCAAAGCCAAACCCCGCAAGCGACCAATAACCCAGCCCAAGTAACAACGATGCAACAAGGGCAAGTGCAACAATCTGTACCACAACAAATGATGCAGCAGGTGCCAGTGCAAGGTCAGCAATATCAGTGGGTGCAAGTTCCGGTAAATTCAGCCCCTGTGTATGCAAATCAAGGTTATCAAGTACAACCTCAGTACCAGCAACAAGCTGTGTATCAAAATCAGCCAGTGTATCAATCACAGCCACAGTTTTCGCAGCCAATGCAACAAATCAATCCGCAGCAAATGAGCAGTAATGGCATTGATTTAAGTAAATACAAGGTGCTCGGCAAGCCACTTAATGGTCAGCCAACTCAACCAGCTTCTCAACCATCAACAAATGATGAGCTTAAAGATGTACCAGATACATTGAAAGATGCTTTTGCTAAAGCGGTTGAAGATGTTGATAACAAACACAGTGTTGATATTACCCGTAGCACTAAAAATACGTCTTATGCAGAGCCAATTGAGCTCTTGCCTGATGCATTACAAAGTCTCATTCCTACCATTAAATACCAAGCGCATATTTATGCTTCAGAAACATCGAAGCGCTGGATTAAGTTAAATGGTCGTGAGTTATACGAAGGCGATAACATCGGCGTGTTATCAGTCATTGAAATCACTCCAGAGCAGAGCTTATTAAGCTACGATGGCTATGAGTTTACTTTAAAAGCATTACAAGACTGGCCTGAGTAGCCAGCCTTTATTTTAGGGCTAAGGTAAAATAGCACTCTTAAAAAAGCGGATCAGGTCGATGTTAAAGTCTCTCGGCCTGACTGCTGATTCTAAGCTATCGTGGCAACGGCTGTTAGCCAAATCAATATCTTGCACTTCGGTATAGCGTGCATGTTTAGCGTTATAAAACACTTTAACTTGAGGTTTTAAAGGACTAGTAGGGTTACTGTGAGTGACCACACCTAATTTTTGGCTTTCAAGTTTCACTAAGGTGCCGACTGGGTGAACACCTATGCACTGAATAAACTTAGTGACTAGGTCTCCGTCAAAGCTATCTGGGCAGCCATCTTTAAGTATCTTAAACGCCTTAATTGGCTCCATGCCTGCTTTGTAAACCCGCTCAGCGGTCAATGCATCATACACATCAACAATCGAAGCCATACGTACATATAAGCTTATCTCGTCACCACTTTTACCAAACGGGTAGCCACTGCCATCTAAACGTTCGTGATGGAAGCCAGCTATATCTACAGCAATCCCGCTCAAGCCTGCTTGCTCTAAAATTTCTTTACTGAAACGAGCATGGTCTTGAATTACTTGGTACTCTTCGTCGGTTAATTTGCCAGGCTTATTGAGTATCTCATCGGGAATATTGATCTTGCCAATATCGTGAAGTAAAGCACCGGTCGCAAGCTCTTCAATAATGGCTTTTTCAATACCTAAGTGCTTAGCAAAAATACTCATCAAAATTGATACATTGATAGAATGCTCAAGTAGGTAAGCATCTTTTTCACGCATACGAGTGATACAGGCAAGCGCATCTTGGTTACGAAAAACCGAATCAATAAAGCCACTTGCGAGTTCTTTAAAAGGGGCTATATCAATTTTGTTGCCATCGCGGATATCGTCAAAGGCTTTGCTTTGTAATGACCTTGCTTCGTTATATAAGCTGTTTGCTTTGCCCATTTCTGCCGACACACTGTGAGTGGTGTGCCAAGGATCGAATGCGGTCGTCTCGCCAACAGGTTGCGGATTATGTTGCTGCTCAACCACTTTATTCTCACTGTCTAAGGTCAGTGTTTTGTCTGGGTCGATAGCTATTTCTAATATGCCAGCCTTGATCAGCTTATCTATACTTCCCTGTGTTTTTACCCAACCTTGGTTTTTTATACGGATCTTGCCTGTTTGTTTTGTCACACTTTGGACAAACATGCCGGGCTTTAGTTGATTGATAGGGAGTGTTTTCAAAGCCTTTACTTCTAGTCGAATACATTACTATAAAACTAGCAGAAAATTTGTAGCTCGGTAAACAAGAATAGTAAAAAGGTATCTGTAAAATCAAAAGCCCCCGCAAATGCGAGGGCTTTTAATTAGCTCAGGAAAGTTTAATTTCCTTTAACTTATACGATTACTCGTCGTCTTCAACTAAGGTCATTAGTGATGTGTTACCACCTGATGCGGTTGTATCAACACTGATTGTTTTCTCAGTGAGTAAGCGCTTGATTAGCGTGTCGTAGTACTCAGAGCTGATCACTGGCAGAATAGCACCTTTACGTTGTGCTAGCTGCTGGCTAAAGTAGCCTAAGCGTGATGAACGAGCTGCAACAACCGCACCTGCAAGGTGAGGGTGCGCCAAGATAGCTTGTAACTGATTAGGTTTAGCTACTTGGAATACACCTTCAGCGATACCTGTTGAGATAAACTTGTCTCTGAATGCAACCGCTTCGTCAAAGAATAACTCAGAAGCAACCGTGATTACTGTGTTACCAGCAGCAAGTGCTGTGATAATCGAAATTGCCCAGAAGTTAAATGACGTACTCTTATCAGCATAACAAACCACACAGCCACGAGGCTCTAAGTGAAGTGTGTTTGACTCACCCGTTGGTCCAGGCAACACAGTGTGCTTACGCATGTGTTTTTCAAGACGGTTAAGTTGCGCACGAGCATCAGCTAGCGTTAATGCTAAATCATCGGCAAGCTCGTCGATAATTTCTACAGTCGCTACTTTTGCAAGTAATTGACGCACAGCAGAAACTCGGTCGTTCAGTGGTGTCGCACGCCAGATTTTCTCGTCGCGTAATGAGTTATCCATTAGCGTAGCAACTTGCTCAGCTGCACCTGAATAGTGGTGAGTATCTAACTCATCAGGTGTTAGGTTAGTCATTTGTACGTTATCTGGTGATGCTTTTTCTTTCACTAGGCGTTGTAGGTAGTTAGGACCACCCGCTTTAGGGCCTGTACCAGATAAACCACGTCCACCGAAAGGTTGTACGCCAACAATAGCGCCGATCATATTACGGTTGATGTAAACGTTACCTGCACGTGACATTTTCGCTAGGTATTCACAGCGCTCTTCGATACGCGAATGCACACCCATAGTTAAGCCAAAGCCTGTGCCATTGATTTGGTCAATCACGTTATCAAGCTCTGTGCCTTTAAAGCGGATGATATGTACACATGGGCCAAATACTTCGCGCTTAAGTACAGATAAATCTTTGATTTCGTATAAACGAGGCGCGAAGAAGTAAGCACCATTTTCATTGTTATCAGGAATAGCACACTCATAGTGAAGTGTTGCATTACCTTTTAAGTATTCAACATGGTCATTTAAATTTTTCAGTGCTTTTTCGTCGATAACAGGACCGATATCAGTTGAAAGCAATGACGGGTCGCCAACGTGAAGCTCTTTTAAAGCACCTTTGATCATCTCAATGATGCCATCAGCTACGTCTTCTTGTAAGAATAATACACGCAGTGCAGAACAGCGTTGACCAGCACTTTGGAAACCTGAACTGATCACATCGTCAACAACTTGCTCTGGTAGAGCGGTTGAGTCAACGATCATACAGTTTTGACCACCAGTTTCAGCAATAAGTGGTACTTGAATATCATTACGCGCAGCAAGAGTTTGCGAAATAACAGTACCAGTTTCTGTAGAACCTGTGAACATAACAGCTTGAATGCGCTCATCAGGAACGATGGTTTTACCTACTTCGCTACCACGAGCAATAACAGGTTGTACAACGTGCTCTGGTAAACCTACAGATAGCATAAGTTCAATGGTACGAAGTGCGATTAAGCTTGTTTGCTCAGCTGGTTTCGCAATAACTGTGTTACCAGTCACGATTGCTGCAGCTACTTGACCTAAGAAGATTGCAAGTGGGAAGTTCCATGGGCTGATACATAAGATCACACCACGTGCTTCGAAGCGCTCATCTTCAGAAAGTTCCTCAGCGCGTGCAGCGTAGTAGCGGCAGAAATCCACTGCTTCACGAACTTCATCGATACCATCTTGCGTTACTTTACCTGCTTCTTTGATACATAGTGCCACTAACTCATCGTGGTGACGCTCTAAGATGTCAGCAACACGACGTAATAAGTTTGCGCGCTCTTTTACTGGCGTTTGTGACCATGACTCAAATGCTTTTTCTGCATTTTCTAAAAGAGCAGTCATTTCGTCAGAAGATTGTAGTTTCACATGACCAATGATTTCTTTGTGATTTGCAGGGTTCTTCACAGGAAGAGAGCCTTCTGGCACATCGCTTAATTCAATGCGGTGCTCAGCAAACCAGGTATCAAGGTTTTCTTTAAATGGTGTGATTACATTGATATCAGTTAAGTCCATGCCTTTTGAGTTAGCACGTTCTTCACCGTATAAATCAATAGGCATCTTAATTTGCGTGTTGTACTTGTTACGTAAACCTTGCAGTGTTTCTACAGGGTCAGGTAATAGTGATTCAACAGGCTTAGTCGTATCAACAATCGCATTAACGAATGACGAGTTAGCACCGTTTTCTAATAAACGACGTACTAAGTAGGCAAGTAAGTCTTCGTGTTGACCCACTGGTGCGTAAACACGACATTGAATTTTCTCTTGGGTTACGATTTGGTCGAATAACGACTCACCCATACCGTGTAGGCGTTGGAATTCAAAACCTTCGTTATCACCTTTTGCAACTTCTAAGATTGTTGCTGCAGTGTAGGCGTTGTGTGTAGCAAATTGCGGGTACAGTACATCACGTGCTTCTAGAAGCTTAATTGCACAAGCTTTGTAAGAAACGTCAGTGGTCGCTTTACGTGTAAATACCGGGTAATGATCTAAACCATCTTGTTGAGTGGTTTTGATTTCTGTATCCCAGTATGCACCTTTTACAAGGCGAACCATTAGTTTACGACCAACGCGACGAGCTAGCTCTGCAACCCACTCAACGACAAAAATAGCGCGCTTTTGGTATGCTTGAACTGCTAAACCAAAGCCGTTCCAGTTACCTAAATCGTCATCACTGAATACCGCTTCAATAACATCTAAAGAGATATCTAAACGGTCAGCTTCTTCAGCATCAACAGTAAAGCCGATATCGTAGCTTTTCGCTGCAAGCGCAAGTTCTTTTAACTTAGGTACGATTTCAGCAATAACACGTTCACGATGTGTGAATTCATAACGTGGGTGAATCGCAGAAATTTTAACTGAGATACCAGGGCTCTTGATTGGACCACGGCCATTTGCTGCTTTACCAATCGCGTGGATAGCTGTCATGTAGCTGTTGAAGTAACGCTCTGCATCTTTCATTGTGCGTGCGCCTTCACCTAGCATATCGTATGAGTATACGTAGCCTTTTTGCTCTTTATCGGCTGCACGTTCAATTGCTTCGTCGATAGTACGACCCATAACGAATTGCTTACCCATGATCTTCATCGCGAAGTTCACAGATTTACGAATAACAGGCTCACCTAAACGACCAATTGTTTTCTTAAGAACACCGAATTGCTGCTCTTTTGACTTGTCGCTGTAGTTAACCATTTTACCGGTTACTAACAGACCCCAAGAAGAGGCGTTTACAAATAAAGAATCGCTGCTACCTAAATGAGAGCTCCAGTCACCTTTAGCAAGTTTGTCACGAATTAGTGATTCTTGCGTTGCTTTATCTGGAACACGTAATAGTGCTTCTGCAAGACACATTAATACAACGCCTTCCTCACTTGAAAGTGAGAATTCATTTAATAGTGCATCTACACCGCTTTGACCATCCTGATCGCGACGGATATTTAAAACCATTTGACGAGCACGTTCCCACGCTCGGCTACGCGCTTTCACGCCTACTTCAGCCAAAGGCAAAATATGATCAATAACCGCATTTTCGTCAATACGGTAGAAATCACGGATCTTTTGTCTAATTGGACATTCAGTTGTCAAATCGCCATTAAATAGCATATGTAACCCTCTGGTATGTGGAGTCTAGAAATGAACTTATTGCATTTCTTACCATTGATATAATTCGTGCATTCTAATTAAAATCCAGCAGAATATGCTGGTTAAATTTTTCGATTTACGATAATTTACAGGGCATACCGTTAACTTAGCCGCATAAAATTCTGTTATGACCAGTCCGAATAGATTACGCATGTTAGATCGCATCGATTTAGCAATTTTAGACGCTCTGCAAAAAAATGGCAGAATATCGAACGTAAACCTCGCAAAACAGGTAAATCTGAGCCCAAGCCCGTGTCTAGATCGTGTAAAACGTTTAGAGCAAGAAGGCTACATCGAAGGCTATTACGCAAAGCTTAGCGAAGCAAAGCTTAACCAGAGCTTGTTAGCACATGTGCAGGTATCGTTAGTGACCTCGAATACATCGGTATTTAAAGTCTTTCGTGAATATATTTTAAATATTCCACAAGTGGTTGAATGCGACATGGTTGCTGGTGGCTATGACTACTTATTAAAAGTACGGGTGTCTGATATGGATGAATACCGCCAAGTGCTGGGGGATTTAGTTGATATCCCAGGGGTAGGTACGCATCACACCTATATGGTGATCGAAAAAATTAAACAAGATACCGGACTAAGGTTCGATATATAGATACAAAAAAAGCACCATCAGGTGCTTTTTTATTGACTATTTAGTGGCTTATGCCCAGCCGTCGTAACGTTTACGGCGAGATAACACCACGGTTAAGATAATACCTAACAGTAAGCCGATAAATGCAATTGCTCCGCCATATGTAAGTAGCTGACGCTTCTCTTTAGCACTGGCTGTTTGCTTTGCGTTGCGCTCAGACTCAATGGTGTTCTTAAGTGTTTCGATTTGCTTGCTAAGAGCTAGGTTTTGCTCTGTAAGTGATTTGTTCTGCTCTTGAAGTTGTGGCAGTTCAATTTCAGCTTGGCGAAGCTGCTCTTGCATTACCGTCATGTCGTTATTCAGCGCTTGAAATTGTTGTTGAATACCCGCGTTTTCAGTAACAAATTTTGACTCTACCCAACCTTCACGATCTTTATCATCACGAATTTTAAAGTAGCCATTATCTTCACCTGACAACAACACAACTTGCGTACCAGCATCAACTGAGCCCAAAATGCGGTAGTTTTTGCTTGGGCCTGAGTGCATAAAGGTGTACAGGTTATCGACTATGTATGCGGTGTTTTGGCTGTCGCTGCTTGGAGCTTCTTCTGCGTAGCTAATAAAAGAGGTGGCCGCAAGGAGCAACCCAAAAATACACTGTTTTAACATCAATCTACCTTGTTAATGTGATCTTGCCTAGAAGTGGCTAAATTTATAATTTCTTTATGTATAGAGATAGTAGGGATTTCAACTATTAATAGCAAGGCTGATATTGTAATCCGTGCGTGAGCTTAACCGTAAAAAACAGGAAAAAATTTGCATTAACAGTCTGCTTTGTTTATTTTGATCACTTATTTATTTTAAATGTACTCCGCAAAGCGAATGGATACTGAGATAGAACTGAAGTTTTTGGTGTCAGATGCCGTTGTTCCACTGATCCCCGCATTAATTACCCAATTTGCAAAAACCGTTACTAACAAACCGTCACGCAATTTACAAAATGCTTATTACGATACGCCAAGCCGAGAATTACGCGCTTTAGATATTGGCCTTCGTACTCGCTGTTGTGATGGTGAGTGTGAACAAACTATCAAGCTTGCTGGCGAAGTGGTTGGCGGCTTACATCAGCGCCCAGAATACAACTTACCACTGTCAGGTAACCGCCCTGATTTACTCGCATTTGATGCTGCTATTTGGCCGCATGGCATGCAAGTGTCTGGTATTGCAGAAAACCTATACCCAATTTTTAGCACTAACTTTATACGCCGTACTTGGTTACTCGAAACCGAAAATGGCGCAAAAATTGAAGTGGTATTAGATAAAGGTGAAGTTGCTGCCTCGGGTCAGGTTGAGCCAATCTCTGAACTTGAAATCGAACTGATCGAAGGTAGTCGTAATGAGTTGTTTGCTTTGGCAGATAAACTGGTTAGTGAAAGCCATGTTCGCTTAGGGCTTTATTCTAAAGCTGCTCGGGGTTATCGTCTTGCTGATGACAAACCATTAAAAGCAAGCAAATCAATTGGCTTTGTGCCACTAAAACGTGGTGCAACCCAAGAACAAGCTTTAGTAGAAAGCATTAACTACGCGATTCGCTTTGTACAAAAACATGAAGCCTGCTATTTCATAAAACCAAGCTTAAAAACCCTTAAGCGTGTCACAGACGGTATTCGTTTAATTCGCCATACATTTTGGCTGTTTGACGATATTGTTAGTAAAGACGATACCGACTCATTGCGTACAGAGTTAAAGTGGTTATTGAGCGAATTAGCGTGGGTTGAAAATGCTATCCAGCTAAAAACCTACACATCTAAGCGCCACGCATACTACAAAAAAATCAACAGTGCGCCTGAGCTCACACAAGTTATTAATGACTTAAAAGAGTTACAGCCAAGCATTGATGATATTGAAACTCTTTTTCATAGCACCCGATACAACCGCTTATTGTTACAATTAACTACGTGGTTAATTGAAAAACAATGGCGCAAATCATGGGGGCAGGCTGAGTTTCAGGCAGCAGAAAAACCAGTTGCCGATATTGCTAAGCGTTTATTTGCCAAAGACTGGCACGACATGCACGAGCTTATTCCTGAGCAGCAAGTGTTTACAGATAAAGACTATTTGGCACTACGCACTCGCCTTGAAAACTCATTACTCAGCGGCAATTGCTTAGGCGCTTTGTTCGATAAAGAAGACAGAAATGAGTTCCGTATGCCGTGGGTTGATATCTCTCATGGTATTTATGAGTTAAGCACCCTTGAGTACTTAAAGCAGTTATGCGCAGGACAAGACGACTTAGAGCTGACCAAAATTCAATCATGGCTTGATCAAAAGTCAGAGTTTCTGGTCAGTGCGATGGAGCAAAGTCGCCACGCGTCATTTAATACAGACCCTTATTGGTTTTAAATAAATGCACTTGTGCCTATGGATAGGGTTAGTATGTTTGAGTCTCTCGGCAGTAGCTAACCCTATTGAATGGCAAACTTACAAACAGCAAGACGACATCACCGTTAGCTATAAAAAGCACGAAACTGGCATTATTGAAATTAATGCTTCTGTGCTGGTGAAAAATGCCAAAGCCAGTGACTTTATGGCATTGCTCAGTGATACCGACAACGCCGCAAACTGGCTTGAAAATGTCAAAAGCGTGACGCTAATGGAGCGCTTAAGCCCCTCAGAAACCCTTGTTTATACTCATTTTAATTCACCTTGGCCGGTGTCAGACCGTGACTTGGTGAGTTATTCTTGTTATCACGCATTAGATGAGCACAAATCCGAGTTACAAATCAAAAGCCAACCTTATGCAAAAGCCGAAGTCTCTGGCGTTGTGCGTATTAAAGACCTTACCGCCTATTGGCGCTTTGAACAGCAACAAAGTAACTTGTTAGTAAGCCATCAAGCCTACGCAGACCCAGGTGGTTCCATTCCGCATTGGTTAAGTAACAAGGTATCCCTAAAAAGCGTTTATAAAACGCTACAAGCACTGAGAGAACAATTAACTAACAATCAGTTTTCCCGCGCTAACACCAGCAGCATTCCAGGTGATTGCTAGTTTTTAATCAAGCGTATTTGGGTGACAGAGTAAGAATTTATCATTATGATCAGGCTAGTTCTGAGCGGGTAGGTAAAAAATGAAAGAACCAAAAATTCCCCTAGTTAATAAGCCAAATGGTATTGGCTTTGGGCGTATTTTAAAAGCAACCAAGTGTTCTATTAAAGGCTTTAAAGCGGCATTTAAAGAAGAGTCGGCATTTCGCTCTGAAATCTATTTAGGGGTGTGCTTATTACCCTTGTCAGTGGTTTTTGCACAGTCATTAAATCATTGGTTAGTCCTATTTATACCTTACTTGTTATTATTAATTGTTGAGTTACTGAACTCGTCGATAGAAGCGCTCACTGACCGAGTAGGGATTGAGTATCATGTATTATCGGGACGAGCTAAAGATATGGCTTCTGCGGCAGTGACATTGAGCTTGCTAATTCTAGCCTTAGTTTGGGGTGTTGCAGTTTACGAAAAGATAGTGAGTTACCTTTAAATCAGACACAAAAAAAGCGCCAAAAGGCCAATGCCAGTCAGTTAAGCTGACTGGCATTTCTTTTTTTATGTGGGTACTTTGATGGCTTAGGCTTTATCGCTCTTGGGTATCGCCTATCTTCTCTTCTAGGTGGCAGTTTAAATAGTCTCAGCGTACCTAACAGATGATCCCAGTGAATTGGAATATTACCGGGGCTCATAATTGATATTGATGAGAAGTATTGAATAACTGCCATCGAGCAGCTTGAGAAACTGAGTTGGTTAGGCCATATTCCTTCAGCTTTTGCTGCTAGGGTCATCAACCTTCGAATTAAATTGTATGCGAGGAGGATCCCCCATAGCTCCTGTCTGACCATATCAGGGCGCTTACTCCGAAGGTGGTATGTGCTATCTAGCATTGTTTGCTTTATTTCTCGATACCCTAATTCTATTTCCCAGCGATGGCTGTATAAATCAACTATTTCGCTACTTGGAAAACGAAGTCTATCTACCATCGAGGTTAGTATTCGGTAATTTTTACCTTTTATGGTTTTACTAACCAGTCTTGCTTTAATAACTTCGGGAACATCGGGGAAATTCTTTTGCGCATGCTTAGTGGTTTTGAGCTCAATTATCAGGTCATTGTTACCAACCTTAGAAACGACTTCGTATTGTAAATCAGGTCTTGCAGGTATTAGCCAATGCCTTTCTTCTCCAGTGCTGTGCCATCGATTTAACAAGCCCAGTGAATAGTACCCTTTATCAAACATGGTCAATGAATGGTTAGGTGTACGCTCAATCAGTCGTTCAGCAAGCTTCATTTCATTCGTCTTATAGTTATCAAACTCACTGCTTATCAGTTGGTGACTGGTGAGTTCCATATGACAAACCATACGAATTTGTGGGAATCCTGTATCACCATATTGGTTGCTAGCCGATGAGAATGCTTCACGATTCTCATCTGAATCGGCCGTACGCCAAACAACGCCATCAACCGCTAATAAATTTAACCCAGCCCACGTGTCAAACTGTTCTGTATGGTACATATTATCAGCAGCTTTATTAAAGACTTGCTTAACGGGGTCATCACCTAATCGCTGGCGAGCTTGAACCATGGCACTCGGGGCGACTAACTGATTTTTGCCAGGCAGCATAATGTCTAGTTTATTCGCAATATTCCAGACAGACTCTTTACGAAATAATGCCATGCCAATAACAGACCAAAGCACAGCTTCTAAAGGCAACCTGCGCTTTCTAACTGTGGCTACTCCTGCTTGTTGAAAGCCTTGTTCAATCAGGTCAGAAGATAAAATTTCAGATAATTTTTCAAACGTGTGGTAACGAGTGCTTTCTTCGAAAGCAGAATGAAGAGCTTGTTCTATATTCACAAAAAAATCCGTAGTTAGTTGCCTAACTACGGATTGTGCATGATCATTCTGATCGGTCAACTGATCAACTTCTTAACTGATCAGCATTAGCCAAAAGGCGCTTTTTTCATTTTATCAAACCTATTACAGGCCTGCAGCTGCGCGAAGTGCGTCTGCTTTGTCTGTACGCTCCCAAGGGAACTCATCACGACCGAAGTGACCGTATGCCGCAGTCGGTTGATAGATAGGACGCTCAAGATCAAGCATTTGGATTAAGCCGTAAGGGCGTAGGTCGAAGTGCTCACGTACTAATTCGATTAGACGCGCTTCTTCTAATTTACCTGTACCAAATGTCTCGATGCTGATAGACGTTGGCTCTGCAACACCGATAGCGTAAGAAACTTGTAGCTCACATTTGTCAGCAAGGCCAGCAGCAACCACGTTTTTAGCAACGTAACGAGCAGCATATGCAGCTGAACGGTCAACTTTTGATGGATCTTTACCAGAGAAAGCACCACCACCGTGACGAGCCATACCACCGTATGTATCAACGATGATTTTACGACCTGTAAGACCACAGTCACCCATTGGGCCACCGATAACGAAACGGCCAGTTGGGTTGATGAAGAACTTAGTTGCGCTAGAGATTAGCTCGGCAGGAAGAACCGGCTTAATGATAGTTTCCATTACCGCTTCAACTAAGTCGTTTTGTGAGATTGAATCACAGTGTTGAGTTGAAAGAACAACGGCATCAATACCAACAGGCTTGCCATTTTCGTATGCAAACGTTACTTGAGATTTTGCATCTGGGCGTAACCAGTTAAGCTCACCGCTTTTACGAACTTCAGCTTGACGCTGAACTAGACGGTGTGAGTAAGTGATTGGTGCAGGCATTAAAACGTCAGTTTCATTACATGCGTAACCGAACATTAGACCTTGGTCACCAGCGCCTTGCTCTTCAGGGCGAGCACGGTCAACACCTTGGTTGATGTCTGGAGATTGTTTACCGATAGTGTTTAGGATTGCACAAGAGTCAGCATCGAAACCCATGTCTGAGTGCGTGTAACCGATTTCACGTACTGTTTTACGTGTGATTTCTTCGATATCAACCCAAGCGCTAGTTGTGATTTCACCACCAACCATCACCATACCAGTCTTAACATAAGTCTCACATGCAACACGGGCATGAGAATCTTGCTCAAGGATAGCATCTAGAACCGCGTCAGAGATTTGGTCCGCGATTTTATCCGGATGACCTTCAGAAACAGATTCAGAAGTAAATAAATGTTTTGCCATTGTATTTCTGCTCACAAATATTGCGCTTCACAAACGTCGGTAATAGCGCTAAAAAATTAAGGGGCGTATTTTATCTAAAACAAATATGTTTGCATAGTAATTTTACGCCTAGACGTCTATTTAAAATTACTAATAACGTATTGTTCTTAACAAACGCCCATAATTGGTGCATTTAATGCGGATTTTTAATTGCACTGTACCCTTACAATAAGTAAGAATGGGGCTTCATAAACAACCAGCGCAAATACATAAAGGTAGGAGAATTCATGCCATCACGCAAAGAACTTGCAAATGCTATTCGCGTCTTATCAATGGACGCAGTACAACAGGCCAAATCTGGTCACCCTGGCGCCCCTATGGGCATGGCAGATATCGCAGAAGTACTATGGCGCGATTATCTAAAGCACAATCCAACGAATCCAGAGTGGGCAGACCGAGATCGATTTATTCTTTCGAATGGCCACGGTTCAATGCTGATCTATTCTCTACTGCACTTAAGTGGCTATGACTTACCACTAGAGGAAATTAAAAACTTCCGTCAAATGCACTCAAAAACACCAGGTCACCCAGAGTATGGATATGCACCAGGTATTGAGACTACTACGGGTCCATTAGGTCAAGGGATCACAAATGCAGTGGGCATGGCAATTGCCGAAAAAGCGCTAGCTGCACAGTTTAACCGTGAAGGCCACGATATTGTTGATCACTTCACGTATGCATTCATGGGTGATGGCTGTTTAATGGAAGGTATTTCACACGAAGCCTGTTCATTAGCCGGTACATTAGGCCTAGGTAAACTAGTTGCATTTTGGGATGACAACGGCATCTCAATTGATGGTGAAGTAGAAGGTTGGTTCAGCGATGACACACCAGCGCGCTTCAAAGCATATGGCTGGCACGTAGTTAGCGATGTTGATGGTCATAACCCTGATGCAATTCGCGCCGCTATCGAAGAAGCGCGTAGCATCACTGATAAGCCATCATTAATCTGTTGTAAAACAGTGATTGGCTACGGTTCACCTAACAAGTCAGGTAGCCATGACTGTCACGGTGCACCACTAGGTGAAGACGAAATTAAAGCATCTCGTGAATTCCTAGGTTGGACTGGCGATGCATTTGAAATCCCAGCTGATATCTACAGCGAGTGGGATGGCAAAGAAAAAGGTAAGCAACTAGAAGCAAGCTGGGACGAAAAGTTTGCCGCTTACGCAAGTGCACACCCAGAACTTGCTGCTGAGTTTAAACGCCGTACAAATGGAGAGTTACCAGCTGATTGGGCTGAAAAGTCACAAGCTTACATCGAAGAGCTACAAGCAAACCCAGCAAACCCAGCAACACGTAAAGCATCACAAAATGCATTAAACGCGTTTGGCCCGTTACTACCAGAATTCATGGGTGGCTCTGCTGACCTTGCAGGTTCTAACTTAACACTTTGGGATGGCTCAAAAGGCCTAGAAGCTAACGATGCTAGCGGTAACTACATTTTCTACGGTGTACGTGAATTTGGTATGTCAGCGATCATGAATGGTATTGCATTACATAAAGGCTTTATTCCTTACGGTGCTACATTCTTAATGTTTATGGAATACGCACGTAACGCAGTACGTATGGCCGCATTAATGAAGCAGCCAAGCATCTTCGTTTACACGCACGATTCAATTGGTTTAGGTGAAGATGGCCCAACGCACCAACCAGTAGAGCAAATTGCAAGCATGCGTTTAACGCCTAATCTAGTGAACTGGCGTCCATGTGACCAAGTTGAGTCTGCGATTGCATGGCAACAAGCTATTGAGCGTAAAGATGGCCCAACGTCACTGATTTTCACTCGCCAAGGCCTAGAGCAACAAACGCGTACCGCACAGCAGTTAGCAGATGTGAAAAAAGGTGGTTACGTACTTAGCTGTGACGGTGAGCCAGAGCTTATCCTTATTGCAACAGGTTCTGAAGTACAGCTTGCACAAGATGCCGCTGCAGAACTTCGTTCACAAGGTAAAAAAGTACGCGTGGTATCTATGCCTTCAACTGATTTATTTGATGAGCAAGACGCTGCCTATAAAGAAAGCGTACTACCAGCAAGCGTTACACGCCGCGTAGCAATCGAAGCGGGTATCGCAGACTACTGGTACAAATATGTAGGTCTAAACGGCGCAGTAGTTGGCATGACGACCTTCGGTGAGTCAGCACCTGCAGGCGAGTTATTCAAGCACTTTGGTTTCACTGTTGAAAACATCGTAAACAAAGCAAACGCCTTGTTCTAAGCTTTAGTCGCTAAAATTTAAAAGCCCGCCCTGTAAAACCACAGCGCGGGTTTTTTTGTGTTTGACTGGTAGGTTGGGTAGAACGGAGTGAAACCCAACACATTCACTATAAACCTCACTCCTCGTGATGTGCTAAAGAACTCTCTTCAATTATCACATCATGCAAGTTGTTAAGCTTTCCTAATGTGTTGTAAGAGATTAGTTAATAGGGGCTTTTTGCTATATTATCGTCCAGTCAAAGTAATATTTAAGGAATGAAAATGAAATGGTTGTATATGCTGGCTTTACTGTTAGCTAGTTTTAATAGCTTTGCTTTATGTTTTGATATGCCGTTTTTTCGAGTGGGTGTTTGTGGAGACGATCTTGAAAGTATTAGTATCGATTTGCCATTTATTTTATGGGTGCTTGCGGTTGTTTTCTTTGGGCAGTTATTAGTAAAAAGCAAGGTTAATGCTTACTTACTATCTTTACTTTTTATTCTCTCTCTACCACTTAGCCCAATTGTTCTTTTAGTGACTTACAGCTTTAAGTTAATTAGTAGAAATTATAAAAAAGTGCTGAGAAAAAGTGAGCAAGAAGATACTCAAGAAGTGGAGGAAAAAAGCTTTTCTCTTTCTGACCAAAGCACTTTGATGATCGGTGAATATACATTTAATTACGAAGAAAAAAGCATTTCAAAAGATGAGCAAGTAACTTATTTAGAACCAAAAATGATGCAAGTACTTAGCTATCTAATAGAACAACAACCTAGAGTCGTCAGCTTAGAAGAGCTACACAGCAATGTTTGGCAAAATCAAATAGTCACCGACACTGCTATTCGCCGAGTAATTAGTAAGTTGCGAAATGCCTTTTCAGATACTGATACAAAAAACCCTAAATATATAAAGTCCCAGATGAAAAGAGGGTATCAATTTATAGCTGAAGTTTTTAGCTAACTTTTTGATTTATAGGTATTGTTATTGGTGTGATTATAGTTATAACTTTGGTTATAAGTAAGTGATGATTAAGTAATGGCTAAATTATGGTGTAATTTTCAGAGTCATTTAAATTGAAATGACAGAGGCAGTTGCTTGCTTCTTTTTACTTTTAATTTAATAAGGAAATGACCATGAAATACATCATTACAGCAATCACTTTAATATCTATGACAGCACTTACTTTTTACGCACTAAATACAAGTCAGTGTATATCGTTTGATCTTTTATTAGTCGACGTTGCTTTCGGAAGCTGCGAATTGAAGGCTGAAAATACGAGCTTGTTATCGTACCTTATTCTCGCTGGTTGGCTAATTTGTAATTTCTTATATGGTAAGTTTTACATTAATGGAACATCTCCAAGAGTATTAACCCCATTGTTGTTTATTGTTGGTCTACCTGGAACTTTCTTTGTTTTCTTACTTGCTCAGTTTATTAAAGATAATAAAAAGCCAGCTTAAATAATGGTTTTAATTGAATAATCTTCAGTTGCTGCGCACTTGAAATTCGGGCAGGGTGGATTAGATTTAAAACAAAACAACAGGAGTGAGGATGTCTCAGTTTGATAATGTAAGTGTGCTGAAAAAAGCCAATGTGTATTTTGACGGTAAAGTGTCTAGCCGTACTGTGGTATTTGCTGATGGCAGCACGAAGACGTTAGGCTTTATGCAACCAGGTGAGTTTGAGTTTGCTACGAGCAAAAAAGAGTTGATGGAGCTTAACGGTGGCAGTTGGCAAGTGCTTTTACCCGGTGAGAGTGAATGGCAAACAATGCAAGCTGGAGAGTCATTTACCGTTGATGCAAATGTTACCTTTCTAGTAAAGGTCAGCGAGTTTGCTGACTACTGTTGTTCGTACAGTTAATGAGCAGTTGTTAACCTCTCTGAAAAGCCCGTGTGATGCGGGCTTTTGCATATTTTATCCGCAACGCATGATCTAAATCATCTGTGGTTACAATCAATTACTAATTATCTGCAAATTTCGCTTGTGTTAATTCAATTCGCCCCCAATACTAACTGTGAGGTAACAAGAAAAAAGGATACCCTATGAAGATTAATATTTCTGGTCATCATGTTGACGTTACTGAGGCTGTTAGAGCTCATATCAACGAGAAGTTCTCGAAAATTGCTAGCCATTTTCCATCATTAATATCACTCGATATTATTCTTTCAAAAGAACACAATAAGTATCAGGCTGAGATTAGTACAACCTATGAAGGCGCACGTTTATCTGTAAAAGCTGAAGATGATGTGATGTACCCAGCTATCGCAGGTGCTGCAAAAAAACTAGATGCATCACTTAAACATCGTAAAGGGCAAATGAAAGCCAAACTACACGAAAAGCCGGTCAGTACAACACCGGAAATTGCCCACGAAATCATTCAGGAAATGAACCTGAGCTAATTACAGAGCACTAGCCTAAGCGGCTAGACTTAAAACTAAATCTGAAAAAGCCAACCGTTGCGAAACGCTTGGCTTTTTTGGTTTTAATATTTAACTATTAGCCGTCAGCCGTCAGCCGTCAGCCGTCAGCCGTCAGCCGTCAGCCGTCAGCCGTCAGCCGTCAGCCGTCAGATTGAAGTTCCAAAAGTTAGCGAGTTGCTAGGGGAAAGAGTAAAGGTATTGAGTTAGAAAGAGTAAAGGGGAAAGTTTGCGAGTTTGAGACGTAGGAGGCGTTTTAACGCCGAACAAAAATGGAGATATTAGATATCAGTCGTTAGAAGTCAGATTAAAAAACCAAAGAGTAGCGAGTTACTTGACACAAGTGGTAGGCAGTCTAGTGTTGCTAACTTGCTAACTTGCTAACTTGCTAACTTGCTAACTTGCTAACTTGCTAACTTGCTAACTTGCTAACTTGCTAACTTGCTCAGCTTCCAATCTCACACAAAACGCTGTAAGTTGCTTGTTACTAAGAATAAAACACACATAACTTATGCAATCAGCAGTATCAAATTGGCAATCTAAATTAAATGCATTAGGGCCGGGAATTTTAATGGCTACAGCCGCCATTGGTGGCTCACATCTAGTAGCATCAACACAAGCAGGATCATTATTCGGCTGGCAGCTATTTTGGCTAATCATTGTAGTAAACGTATTGAAGTACCCATTCTTTCGATTTGGCATGGAGTACACCCTTGCGACCAAACAAAGTTTAGTTGAGGGCTACAAGCAAAAAGGGCCGGGGTATTTCTATAGTTTTATTGCGCTTAATATTGTCGCTGCGGTAGTAAATACTGCAGGGGTTTTATTATTAACGGCCAGTCTGCTGCACTATGCATTACCTGTCACTGTTTCTGTAACCTTATTATGCTGGCTGATCTTAGTTGTGTGTTTGCTTATTTTGTTGTTGGGGCACTTTAAGGCGCTCGATAATGTCTCAAAGCTCATTATGGGGCTGCTAACGGTTACAACCGTGGCTGCGCTAGTTGTCGCTATTAATAATGGCCCAATGGCGCCAGTTGACTATGTGGGCCCGTCGCCGTATGAGCTTGCCATGCTTGGCTTTATGGTCGCGCTCATGGGCTGGATGCCTGCACCCATTGAAATATCAGCAATCAGCTCACTGTGGCTAAAAGAAAAGCAGCATCAACAAGCCGTGACAAAGCAACAAGGCTTGTTTGATTTTAATTTGGGCTACTGGCTTACCGCAGCACTTGCGTTAGTGTTTTTTTCATTAGGTGTGTTAGTGCAATATGGCCAAGCACAAGCAGTGCAATTAGGTGGAGTCGCTTTTGCAAAGCAGCTAATTGATATGTATGCCCTCACTATGGGCGAGTGGGCAAGGCCACTGGTTTCAGGTATCGCTTTTTTATGTATGTTTGGCACCACGCTAACAGTGCTTGATGGCTACGCCAGAACATTAAATGAGTCGCATAAACTGCTACCGATTAAACAATCTAAACACAGTTTAAATATGTGGTTATTACTACAAGCATTTGCTGGCATGGCAGTGATTTTATTCTTTAAATCAGCCCTTGGCCCAATGCTCACTTTTGCTATGACCCTCGCTTTTGTAACCACTCCCGTATTTGCATGGCTGAACTTTAGTTTAGTACGCTCAGAACCCAGCATTCATCACTCACCTTTATTACGCACCCTAAGCTGGCTAGGCTTAGCTTATTTGGTGGGCTTTGCGCTAGTGTTTTTGGTTTGGAAACTCGCTTAGTTAGCGAGTTACTAGGGGAAAGAGTAAAGTTAGAGCTGTCAGATTGACAGTTAGCGAGTTACTAGGGGAAAGAGTAAAGTTGTCGAGCTGCTTGACTTAGATACTAGGTATTTTAGAGTTTCTAACTTTCTAACTTTCTAACTTTCTAACTTTCTAACTTTCTAACTTTCTAACTTTCTAACTTTCTAACTTTCTAACTTTCTAACTTTCTAACTTTCTACTTTCTACTTTCTAACTTTCTAACTTTAACTCAACTCCCTAATCGCATTACTAATCCCATCTAGCGTGAGTGGGTACATGCGGTTGTCCATTAACTGCTTTATAAAATCTATCGATTGATAATAGCGCCAGTGTTCAACGGGTTGTGGGTTGAGCCAGGCGACTTTATCAAAGTGATTGGTTATGCGGTTTAGCCAAGCGCTGCCGGGTTCTTCATTCCAATGCTCAACGCTGCCACCGGGGTAGGCTATTTCGTAAGGACCCATGGTGGCATCACCAACAAAGATCACCTTGTAGTCGCTGGTGAACTTGTTAATCAAGGTCATGGTATCAATGACGTTAGAGTGACGACGTTCGTTGTCTTGCCAAACATGCTCATACAAACAGTTATGAAAATAGTAAAACTCAAGATGCTTAAATTCGCTGTGGGCGGCACTAAATAACTCTTCACAGGTATGAATGTAATCATCCATTGAACCGCCGATATCAAACAGCATCAATACTTTTACCGCATTATGGCGCTCTGGTGCCATTTTTACATCGAGCATGCCGCCTTGCTTTGCGGTTGCGCGAATGGTTTCGGTTAAATCGAGAGTATCGCTTGCACCAGTACGGGCAAATTTACGAAGTTTTTTTAGAGCGAGTTTAATGGTGCGCGAGCCGATTTCACGGTCACTATCAAGGTTTCGGTAGCTGCGTTTATCCCATACTTTTACCGCACGGCGATGTCGGTTACCGTCTTGACCAATACGCACACCTTCAGGGTTATAACCATAGGCGCCAAATGGCGAAGTGCCACCGGTACCTACCCACTTATTACCTCCAGCATGGCGCTTTTGCTGCTCTTCAAGGCGTTGCTTGAGGGTTTCCATGAGTTTATCAAGGCCGCCCATGGCTTGTAATTGCGCTTTTTCTTCTTCACTTAAGTGCTTTTCAAACTCTTTGCGTAGCCAATCATCAGGCAAGGCATGTTGCTGTTTTAAGCTTTCGAGCAGATCAAGGTCGGCCACACCACTAAAGTAATCTGCAAAGGCTTTATCAAAACGATCAAAGTGGGTTTCATCCTTGACCATGATGGTACGCGCTAAGTAATAAAACGCGTCAACATCGGCAAAAATAACCCCTTGCTTGAGCGCATTGATCAAATCAAGTAGCTCTCGCAAACTAGCAGGTAAGCGGTATTCGCGAAGCTTGAAGAAAAACGCAATTAACATCTTAACGGCGGCTCATAAACGCAAGTTTTTCGACTAAGCTAATGTCTTGCTCGTTCTTTAATAACGCGCCAAACATTGGCATTAAGCCGCCTTTTTGGCTTTTATCATGCAGTGTTTTAGCATCTATATCTTCAGCCATCAGCAGTTTTAACCAATCAAGTAATTCGCTGGTTGATGGTTTTTTCTTAATGCCGTTTACGTCACGTAGATTAAAGAACACCTCAAGTGCTTGGCGAACTAGGTCTTGTTTAACGTGAGGGTGATGCACATCGATAATTTGCGCCATTTCTTCACTACTTGGAAAATCAATGTAATGGAAAAAACAACGACGTAAAAAGGCATCTGGCAGCTCTTTTTCATTATTCGACGTAATGATCACAATCGGACGTTGCTTTGCAATAACGCGCTCGCCGGTCTCATAAACATGAAACTCCATTTTATCGAGCTCTAATAGCAAGTCGTTGGGAAATTCAATATCGGCTTTGTCGATTTCATCAATCAATAGTACAGGGCGCTTGTTATGTTGCTCACCATAAGTAAAGGCTTGCCATAATTTCCCTTTTACAATGTAGTTGCTGATATCGTGCGCTCGCTCGTCACCTAACTGGCTGTCGCGAAGGCGCGATACCGCATCATATTCATACAGGCCTTGCTGCGCCTTAGTGGTTGATTTGATGTGCCACTGAATTAGTGTGGTGTCTAAGCTTTTTGCAAGCTCCTCGGCCAGCATGGTTTTACCTGTGCCAGGCTCACCTTTTATTAGCAACGGTTTTTCGAGCAAGATCGCTGCGTTAACCGCTTGTTTTAATGAGTTACTGGCAATGTAGTTGTCGGTTGAATTAAAAAGCACGATGTCACCTTATCTGGTCTGAGCAGTGATTAATAGCGTCATGATGCCACAGTTAGTCGGCGTCTGAAAGGTATGCAAAACGCGGTATCGTTTTACCCTCCACAGTGACGGTTTCTGTAAACATACTAAGCGGGCGTGCCCACATGCCAAATTCGCCGTATAGCGCTTGATAAATTACCAGTGGCTCATTCGTTTCGCTATGAGTAGCAACATATTCAACTTTGTATTTTGGACCTTTGTAATGTTGGTAAATACCGGGTTTGATTGTCATGTGTTTATCTCGCATCTTGGAGTCATTTGGGTATAATTGCAGTTTGCACATTTTACGCTGAAACAAACTGCCTAAACTATGAATTATATTTCGTTAGATGAATACAAAAAAGCCTGGGTTTTTCGTCATAAAGATATGCCGATAAGCAGCGAAGACGCAGCACAAATTAAACCAATGAGCGCTGAACGCGCTGCGGTTTTATGGACTACTATGGTGAGCCGCGAGCATGATCACCCTGACTTTTTTGATAAAACAGATTGGTGCGGCAAAGACGACAGCTTTTCAGAGACCATTAACTGGGAAAGTGCATGGGAAGCGGGCGATGAGCAGTTACCAGAAGAAATCCTTAACCACTTAGAGTGGGAAGCAAACACCACTGTTTATTTTTGCATGGCTCGCGACAATATTATTGAAACCAGCTTTGCCGTTTTTAAACGTTGTTGGCAAAACTTTATGTTTTTAGCTGATGGTAGTTTGTTATTAGGTAAAAAGCGTGATGCAGTGGTGCAGTTTTTAGAAACTGGTAACGCAAAATTGGGTAAAAAAGGCGCAGTAAAGTAGCGCTCAATAAACGCTCTATGCTATAAAACAGTCAAGCAATTGTTTTATAAGAGCGCGCATTGTCTAAACCAACTTCACAGAGCGAACACTCGCAACAAGCCGAAATTTGGCAAACTGATGCCGAGCGAGCTTTGTATGCGCAGTTATGTAATGCATTTTATGCTCGTGAGATCCCGCGTTTAGTTGATGAACCTGATACAGCAAGGCTAAAACGTTTATTAGCAAGCCTGCCTTACTATATTGAGCGTTTAGCTATGCGTATTGTCAGTGGTGATGCGCCACTACAGCTCGATTCACAAAATGGCAGTTGGCTTGAAAAACAAAAAACAACGCCGCCTGTTTATAACAAAAGAGACTCAAAAGACTTTTATAGTCAACATGCTAAGCGCGGGTTAATTGTTCCCGTGTTAATTAATGACGAGCAATGTACAACCGTTCGCATAGACAGCTTAGATCAAGTAAGCGACAATAAGGTACATTGCAACGAGCTTGGTTGGTTTGATACTTCCGGTGAATCGCTAGAAAACACGCATATTCAATTGCTTAAGCCTGCAAAGGCGGTGATGGCAGCGGCGTGTTGCGGTCATCAATGGCAATTTAATAAACGCATCACACCTAAGCGTTTGTCATTAAGAGAAATGCTGTTAGCAAGCAATATAAATTGGCGTAATTTAAAACGCCCTTTGACTTAATTTAACCGCGAAGGAGTGTTCAATGCGGGTTTTTCAATTCGCCTTGTTGTGTTTGGCTTTATTTATTCAGTACCGCTTATGGTTTGGCCATAATGGGGTGCAAGATTACACTCGTTTAAAACAAGCGGTTACCTCTCATCAAGACACCAATGCGAAATTATTAAAGCGCAATAAAGTGCTCAAAGCCGATATTGAAGACTTAAAACTCGGTCAAGAGGGCATCGAAGAGCGGGCGCGTAATGAATTAGGAATGATTAAACCTGGCGAAACCTTTATTCGCGTATTACCAGGTCAACAGCAAAATGAACACTAAGCAAACTATCACCGCCATTGTTCCCGCTGCGGGAGTTGGCAGTCGAATGCAGCATTCGGCGCCAAAGCAGTATATTGAACTTGCGGGTAAAACTATTTTAGAACATACCCTAAGTAAACTTGCAGAACTTAACGAATTAAACACCATCAAAGTAGCAATTAGCGATGATGACGGCTACTTTGCTGATTTACCACACATAGATAAGCGTATTGAGCGTGTGAGTGGTGGTAAAGAGCGCGCTGATTCTGTGCTTAACGCCTTGCTATCACTTGCTGACAACCCACCTGATTGGGTACTTGTTCACGATGCGGCAAGGCCGTTAGTGTGTCTTGCTGATATTCAGCGTTTAATAACTGAATGTATCGCTGCCAATGAAGGCGGTATTTTAGCGTCAAAAGTAAAAGACACCATTAAGCGCGGTCATACCCACAGTGAGCAAACGGTGCCACGTGATGATTTATGGCAGGCACTCACCCCTCAGCTTTTCCCTTATCAAGCGCTGACTAATGCGCTATCAAGTGCCCTTAAAAATGGTGTGACTATCACTGATGAGGCATCGGCAATTGAATGGGCTAAGCAGCCTGTTAAGCTGGTTGCAGGTCGCAGTGACAACATTAAAATCACCACCCCAGAAGATTTAGATTTAGCAGCATTTTTACTGCAAAAACAACAAAACGAGAGTACCTCATGATTCGAATTGGCCATGGCTTTGATGTACACAAATTTGGCGGCGAAGGCCCGTTGGTAATTTGTGGTGAAAAAATAGATTACCCACAAGGCTTTTTAGCTCATTCAGATGGTGATGTTGCCATTCACGCATTGTGTGATGCCATTTTAGGCGCATTGGCAATGGGTGATATTGGCAAGCATTTCCCTGATACTGCTAGCGAATACGAAAATATTGATAGCCGAATTTTACTACGCCACGTGGTTGGGCTTGCTAAAGAGCAAGGTTATGTACTTGGCAATGCCGACGTCACGATTGTTGCGCAAGCACCAAAAATGTTGCCACATATTCAAGCTATGCGTGAAAACTTATGCCAAGACCTTGAAGCTGATATTTCACAAGTTAATGTGAAAGCAACAACCACTGAGAAGCTTGGGTTTGAAGGTCGTAAAGAAGGTATCTCAAGCCACGCAGTGGTGATTATGAGCAAACAAAGCGCATGAGTGAGTTAAACTACCTATACGGTAAACCTCTTTCTAAGGCTGACTTTAAAACTCATGCTGAAGACTTCATGGTTGATGAAGACTTAGGTATTGAGTTTACCGGTTCTGGTGAACATGTTTGCTTGCAGGTTGTAAAAAAAGGCGAAAATACTCAGTTTATTGCGAAACGCATTGCCGAAAAAGCAGGGGTATCTCCACGTGATGTGAGTTATGCAGGCTTAAAAGACCGTCATGGCGTGTGTACCCAATGGTTTAGCGTGCCAGTTCCCATTAAAAAGCACATAGAATTTAGTGAGCTGAATAACGAGCAGTTTTTTGTAATATCGCAACAGCGCCATAACCGTAAGCTCAGAACTGGCTGCCATAAAGGCAATCGCTTTACCATTACATTACGTAATGTCACTGAGCCGCTGGATATTTTGTGCCGTATCAACGCGGTGCGTGCTGGTGTGCCTAATTACTTTGGTGAGCAGCGCTTTGGCCATGGTGGTCACAACCTTGAAATGGCAAAGCGCATGTTTGCTGGTGAGCGTATCCGCGATAAAAAATTGCGTGGCTTAGTTATTTCAGCTGCGCGCTCTTATGTATTTAATGAGATCGTGAGTATGCGAGTTGCCGAGCATGGCCTTGCGAAAACAATGCACCGCGAAGTGTTTATGCTCAGCGGCAGTAATGCATTTTTTGAAGACAATATTAGTGATGACAATATTGCGCGCTTAGCGTCTGGCGATATTGTGATGTCGGCACCTATGGTTGGTAAAGGCGAAAAAGGCCTGACCGAAACCGAAAAAGTGTGGCTCGAACCTTATCAGTCTTGGATAGATGGCCTTAGCGAACTTGGCCTTAAGAATGAGCGTAGAATGTTACGACTTATTCCTGATTCATTAGCTGTTGAAACGATTGATGAAACTACTTTAAAGTTAAGTTTTGGTTTACCAAAAGGCTGTTTTGCTACCGCCCTGCTGCGTGAGCTGGTGGACTATCAAGATACAAGCCCCAGAGAACAAAAACAAAAGGATGCGTAAATGAAAATCTTATTGAGCAATGATGATGGCGTACATGCTAAAGGGATTGCGGTTTTGTATCATGCATTGACGCAAATAGCAGATGTGACCTTAGTAGCGCCAGATCGTAATTGTAGTGGCGCAAGTAATTCATTAACGCTCATGAATCCACTTCGTGCAACTATCCTTGATAATGGCTTTATTTCGATTAATGGCACGCCGACTGACTGTGTGCATTTGGGAGTTAATGAATTAGTCGAGCAGCAGCCAGATCTAGTGGTTGCAGGAATAAACCACGGCGCCAACCTAGGTGATGATACCTTGTATTCAGGTACAGTAGCAGCGGCCACTGAAGGGCGCCACTTAGGACTGCCGGCGATTGCTGTGTCGTTATGCTCTAAAGAAGGAAATCACTTTGAAACTGCAGCTGCGGTTGCGGTGAGTATTATCAAAGAGTTGGCATCGCACCCATTACCGAAAGATCAAATCATCAACTTAAACGTGCCAGATATTCCGCTTACAGAGCTTAAAGGAGTTAAGGTAACCCGTTTAGGTTCGCGTCATAAAGCTGAAACCATGACGAAGCAACAAGACCCATGGGGCCGTGACATTTATTGGTATGGTACCCTTGGTGCTGAAAGTGATGCAGGTGAAGGCACTGATTTTTATGCCATTAATAATGGTTATGCATCAGTGACCCCACTTAGTGTTGATATGACGGCGAAAGAGAGCTTACAAGCCGTCGATAGCTGGTTAGCAAATATGGAGATTAATAGTGCTGACTAATTATAATCGCAGTGCATTGGCATTAGCTGAATTATTAAAACGCGAGGGTGTAGAAGACAGTACGGTGCTTGAAGCGATTGCCTCAACACCCAGACACATTTTTATTGATGATGTTTTGCAGCACAAAGCTTATCAAAATACCGCATTGCCAATCGGTCAAGGACAAACGATTTCGCAGCCATATATTGTCGCACGCATGACAGAGCTGCTTCGCTTAGCAGGCGTACGTGATAAAGTGCTCGAAATTGGCACAGGCTCTGGCTACCAAACGGCAATATTGGCAAAAACCTTCACTAAAGTGTGCTCGGTAGAGCGTATTAAAGCATTGCAATGGCAAGCAAAACGCCGTTTGCATAAGCTTGATTTATATAATGTCACCATGAAACACGGTGACGGTTGGCAAGGCTGGCAGTCGCAAGCTCCATTTGAGGGGATTATTGTTACTGCCGCTGCGGCCACTATGCCACAAGGACTTCTGGCACAACTTGCTGATGGGGGCGTTATGATTGCACCTATCGGTGAGCAAGATCAGCAATTAATGATGGTCGTTAGAAATGGCGATACATTTACAGAACATAAAGTTGCACCAGTAAGATTTGTACCTTTGGTACCTGGTGATATTGAATAGGACGTTATACTTTGAAGTTGTTTACTAAGTTATATGATATGGCGCTGGTATGGGCTAAACACCGTCATGCGGAGCGTTATTTAGCAGGGATGAGTTTTGCTGAATCTGTTTTTTTTCCGGTGCCACCGGATGTCATGCTAGCCCCTATGTCGCTTGCTCAGCCAGATAAAGCATGGCGCTTTGCCAGCTTTACGACTATTGCTTCAGTGATTGGCGGTATTTTAGGTTACTTACTTGGCTTTTGGTTATTCGAACCTGTAGTTGAGCCGCTGATTGCGCAAATGGGTTGGCAAGCTAAATTTGACACAGCGCTAAGTTGGTTTGAAAACTATGGTGTATGGGTGGTGTTTTTAGCGGGCTTCTCTCCTATACCTTATAAGGTTTTCACCATAGGTGCAGGTTTGATGCAAATGGCATTCTTGCCATTTTTAATTGCCTCGGCAATAGGTCGTGGCGCGCGTTTCTTCTTAGTGTCGGCTTTAATGAAGTGGGGCGGCGTTAAAATGGAGCAAAAATTACGTCAATATGTTGAAGCGCTTGGCTGGGGATTAGTTGTTTTAGTTGTGGTTGCGTACTTTTTACTACGATAACCCGCAAAACCATTAAACTAGTACGATAAGGAGCATTTTACGATGAGCAGGCAGTTAACAGTCTATGTTACTTTGTTTCTTAGTATTTTGCTCTTTGGTTGTACTTCTCGCGAAGCACCGGCACCGGTTAGTAGTTTAGATAATAAAGTTAAACCCGCCACACGCAAAGTAAATATCTCTGGCTCAAAATATGTAGTCAAAAAGGGCGATACTTTGTATTCAATTGCTTTTAGCGCTCAGCAAGATTTTCGAACGCTCGCAAAAATAAACGATATTCCAGCACCTTATACCATCTTCCCTGGGCAGAGTATTTCGCTCACAAAATCGGCACAAAAATCAAAAAAGACGAAAAAATATACGAATTCGAGTAAAAAGTCTACTGTTTCTATACAAAAAAATAACAAAAAATTAAAGAAAGGGCTTGATCAGCCAAAACAACGAGAGTATGTTCAGAAACAAGCCAACAAAATAATTAGTGAAAAAAAGCGTAATTCTAATGCCAAAGTTGTATGGGGCTGGCCTGCAAAAGGTAAAGTCACAAAACGCTTCTCTAATAAAGAGAACGGCTTTAAAGGATTACAGATCACTAATAAACAAGGGGCTTCTGTTTTAGCTGCTGCACATGGAACTGTGGTATACGCGGGCAACGCATTGAGGGGTTACGGTAATTTAATCATATTGAAACACAATGATGATTACCTAAGCGCTTACGCGCACAATTCAAAGTTGCTTGTAAAGGAAAAACAGGAAGTAAAGGCAGGGCAGAAAATAGCAGAAATGGGCAGTTCAGACTCTTCGGTTACGGCTTTGAGATTTGAAATTCGTTATCGGGGTCAAGCAGTCAATCCTGCTAAGTATCTACCTTAGCCATTTAGGGTATTGATAAAGTGATTTAGCTCAATCACATATTTGCTCGGGAGGACGCTTATGGGTCACACAGCAAAACTTGAGAAAAAAACTGACGCGATTGACGATAAATTTGATGACACGGTAGTCGAAGAAGAGTCTTCTGAATTACTTGAAGAAGTCGACAACGAAGATGAAATTTTTGCAAAAGAAGAAGTTGCCAAGAATTTAGATGCTACACAGCTGTATCTTGGTGAGATTGGTTTTTCTCCGCTGCTAAGCGCAGAAGAAGAAGTTTATTTTGCTCGAAAAGCACTGAAAGGCTGTGAAGCCTCTCGCAAGCGAATGATTGAAAGTAATTTACGTTTAGTGGTGAAAATTGCCCGCCGCTATAACAACCGTGGCCTTGCGCTACTAGACCTTATTGAAGAAGGTAATTTAGGCCTTATCAGAGCCGTTGAGAAATTTGACCCAGAACGTGGTTTTCGTTTTTCAACTTATGCAACTTGGTGGATACGTCAAACTATCGAACGTGCCATCATGAACCAAACACGTACGATTCGTTTACCTATTCACGTGGTTAAAGAGCTTAATGTTTATTTAAGAACAGCCCGTGAATTAACGCAGAAACTTGACCATGAACCAACCGCAGAAGAAATTGCAGAGTGCTTAGATAAGCCGGTTGAAGATGTCACTAAGATGCTGCGTTTAAACGAAAAAATCACCTCGGTGGATACACCTATCGGCGGTGAAAATGACAAAGCGTTATTAGATATTATCGCCGATGAGAAAGACTATGGTCCAGAGGGCGAAGTACAGAGTAATGACATTAACAAGCACATTGTTGATTGGCTTGGAGAGTTAAACCCGAAACAGCGTGAAGTACTTGCTCGTCGTTTTGGTTTACTAGGCTATGAGCCATCAACCCTTGAAGATGTTGGTCGTGAAATTGGCTTAACACGGGAACGTGTAAGACAAATACAAGTTGAAGCATTACGTCGCTTAACAGACATTTTGCAACACGAAGGGTTAAGTACAGATAGCCTATTCGACCAATTCACCTAATTTGACAACAATACATAGGCCTTCGGGTCTAGAACACACAAAAAAGCTGACGTTACGTCAGCTTTTTTTATGCCTCTTTTATTTCACTACAGTAAATCTTTTAATTGATACAGTAGTTGGTGTGCTTGTCTTGGCGTTAAGCTATCTGGATCAAGCTGTTTTAAGGTTAATTCAAGCTCAGAAGGCTCATCATCAAAACTTAATGTTTGCTGTTGTTGCTCAATAGGAGCAGTAACAGGTTGATGGTTCTCAAGCATTTTAAGCTTTTGTTTTGCTTGTTGGATAACCGCTTTTGGTACACCAGCCAAGGCAGCAACTTGTAAACCAAAGCTCTTGCTTGCTGCGCCTTCAAGCACGGTATGCATAAAGGCAATGGTGTCGTTGTGCTCAATGGCATCTAGGTGCACATTAACTAACCCCGTTTTTTGCTCGGCCAGTTCGGTTAACTCAAAATAGTGGGTTGCAAATAAGGTCTTAGCGGCAATTTTTGATGCTAAATAATCAGCCGTTGCATAGGCAAGCGATAAGCCATCATAAGTTGAGGTACCGCGACCAATTTCATCCATCAGTACCAGTGATTGTGCTGTGGCGTTATTTAAAATAGTTGCTGTTTCGGTCATTTCAACCATGAAGGTTGAGCGTCCTGATGCTAGGTCATCACTTGCGCCAATACGCGTAAAGATACGGTCAATATTCCCAATTTCTGCACTATCAGCAGGAACGTAACAACCAATGTGAGCCATTAGAACAATAAGTGCAGTTTGGCGCATATAGGTCGATTTACCACCCATATTTGGACCTGTGATAATCAGCATTTTACGGTCGTTATTAAGCTCTACAGGGTTAGCTATAAACGGGTCTTTCATTACCTGCTCTACTACCGGGTGGCGACCTTGCTTAATACTGATGTTATCGTTATCGCACAGAGTTGGCTTAGCATAATTAAGCGCTTGTGCACGTTCGGCTAAATTGTTCAGTACATCTAAATCTGCTAGAACAGCTGCCATTGTTTGTAGCTGCTCAATGTGCGGAGCAATAAACTCAAAGAGTTGCTCGTAAAGCTGTTTTTCAAGCGCTAGCGCTTTTGACTGGCTACCAAGTACTTTATCCTCATGCTCTTTAAGCTCTGGGATAATATAGCGCTCATTATTTTTTAGCGTTTGGCGGCGAATATAATCCGCAGGAACTAAATGTGAGTTAGCGCGGCTTACTTCAATAAAAAAGCCATGCACTTTGTTATAACCAATTTTTAAGGTGCTAATGCCAGTGCGCTCACGCTCACGCTCTTCAAGCTTTTCAAGAATATCGGTAGCACCTTGGCTTAGCGCTCGCCATTCATCAAGTTCGCTGTTGTAACCTGGTGCAATCACACCCCCATCACGAATAAGCACCGGTGGGGTTTCGATTACAGCACGCTCTAGTAAATCTTGTAGTTCAGGTAACTGTTGCGACTTAGCAATAATTTGACTAATACGCGGATCGTTAGCATCTAGTAATAGTTCGTGAAGTGGCGCGAGAGCTTGCAGCGCGCTACGCAGGCGCGTTAAATCTCGCGGCCTAGCAGTGCAAAGCGCTAGGCGTGCAATAACACGTTCAATATCGCCAATTTGCTTTAATGACTCTTGTAGCTCACCACATAATTGCGCATCGATAATTGCGCTAATTGCGTTTAGTCGAGAGTTGAGCTCTGTTTTGCTGCGCACAGGGGTATGAATACGACGCTTTAATAAGCGTGACCCCATAGCTGTGGCTGTTTTATCAAGTACTTGCGCAAGAGTGTTTTCGTAACCACCCGATAAATTAACCGTTAGTTCAAGGTTTTTACGAGTTGCTGCATCTAAGATCACCGCGTGTTCGTTTTGTTCAAGGGTGATTGCACGAATATGCGGCAGGGCTATACGCTGAGTGTCTTTTACGTATTGCATTAAGCAGCCTGCAGCGACTAAAGCTGCGTGTGCTTTGTCTACTCCAAAACCAACTAAATCTTTGGTGCCAAATTGATCGCAAAGTAAATGCTGCGCTGTATCTAGATCAAATTCCCATTCTGGGCGACGACGCGCACCTTTGATATGTTCAATTAAGTGCACATTTGCAAATGTTTCACTGTAAAGCAGCTCAGCAGGGGCTAAACGCTGTAATGTTGAGCTAAATGCTTCATCGGTATTAACTTCTAACACATTGAATCGGCCAGAGTTAATATCTAAGTAAGCAATACCATATAGGCCTTGTTTATTTTGCCATACACTGGTTAGTAAGTTGTCTTGGCGTTCTTGTAATAACGCTTCGTCAGAAATTGTGCCCGGTGTAACAATACGTACAACTTTACGCTCAACAGGGCCTTTGCTAGTCGCTGGGTCACCAACTTGTTCACAAATAGCTACTGACTCACCCATTTGTACAAGGCGAGCTAAGTAGTTTTCGACTGCGTGATAGGGTACGCCTGCCATTGGAATGGGATCGCCACCGGCTTTACCTCGATGGGTTTGAGAAATATCAAGAAGTTGCGCTGCACGCTTGGCATCATCAAAGAAAAGTTCGTAAAAGTCGCCCATACGATAAAACAATAAAATATCCCGGTGCTCGGCTTTTATTTTTAGATACTGCTGCATCATAGGGGTTTGTTGTTTTATAGTGTGCGGTGCATAAAGATCAAACGACATGTATTTACCCAAAGGCTGAATATGGAATTACATCAAGAGATTAAAACACTTGCTGCGAAATTAGGAGCTATTTTAACGGATAAACGCTTATGGATCACTACCGCAGAGTCATGCACTGGTGGTGGAGTGAGTTATGCACTAACCGATACCCCAGGCAGTTCTAATTATATTGATCGAGCGTTTGTCACTTATAGTAACCAAGCAAAACATGAGCTCATTGGCGTTAGCGAGCAGACCTTAAACAGCTTTGGTGCGGTGAGTGAGCAAACCGTTGTTGAAATGGCATCGGGGGCAGCAAAAGCAGCAAATTCAGATATCGCAATAGCTATTTCGGGAATAGCAGGCCCCGGTGGTGGAACACTGGATAAACCTGTGGGATTAGTATGGTTTTGCATTCATTTTGCTGGTCAAAACTACCCAAGTCAGCAAGTTTTCTCTGGCGATCGAGCTGAAGTTAGACTGCAAGCTATTGTTTACTCATTAAAAAATATAATTGAATTGATAAAATCTGAAAATTAGCTTGATACTGTGATTTCATACAGTATACTGTCTGCATTAGCCGGATTTGGAGAACAGAATGAACGATAACAAACAAAAAGCCTTAGACGCTGCTTTATCACAAATTGAGCGTCAATTTGGTAAAGGCTCAATTATGAAACTGGGCGACAATAAAGCCCTAGATATTGAAGCAATCTCAACAGGTTCACTAGGTATCGATATCGCACTAGGTATTGGTGGTTTGCCTACGGGTCGTATTGTTGAAGTGTATGGTCCTGAATCATCAGGTAAAACAACGCTTACTTTACAAGTTATCGCTGAAGCTCAAAAGCAAGGTAAAACGTGTGCATTCGTAGATGCTGAGCACGCTCTAGATCCTGTATACGCACAAAAATTGGGTGTAAACATTGATGACTTACTTGTTTCTCAACCAGATACTGGTGAGCAAGCATTAGAAATCTGTGACATGTTAGTTCGTTCAAGTGCTGTTGATGTTGTGATTGTTGACTCGGTAGCAGCTTTAACACCTAAAGCTGAAATCGAAGGTGACATGGGTGACTCACACATGGGTCTACAAGCTCGTTTAATGTCACAGGCATTACGTAAGCTTACAGGTAACATCAAGCGTTCAAACACACTATGTATTTTCATCAACCAAATCCGTATGAAAATTGGTGTTATGTTTGGTAACCCTGAAACAACAACAGGTGGTAACGCACTTAAATTCTACTCTTCAGTACGTATCGATATTCGTCGTATTGGTTCTGTGAAAGAAGGCGACGAGGTTGTTGGTAACGAAACTCGCGTTAAAGTTGTTAAAAACAAGGTTGCTCCGCCGTTTAAACAAGCTGAGTTCATCATCATGTATGGCGAAGGCATTTCTAAACAAGGCGAGTTAATTGACCTAGGTGTTAAGCATAAGATTGTTGAAAAATCAGGTGCTTGGTACAGCTACAATGGCAGCAAAGTTGGTCAAGGTAAAGCAAACTCAATTAAGTTCTTAAAAGACAACCCAGAGATCGCAGATGAGATCGAAGGTAAGTTACGTGAGATGCTATTACTTCAGGCAACAGAACAACCAGAAGATGGTGAAGATGCAGGCCTATTAGCTGAAGACGAGCTATAAACACCGCAAAAGAGTACAGTTAAGCGTGATTTGACCCGCACTTAACACAAAAAAGACCGCTACATAGTTAGCGGTTTTTTTATGGGTGAAAGTTAGCGAGAGTAAAGTTAGCAAGGGGAAAGTTAGCGAGAGTAAAGTTAGCGAGAGTAAAGTTAGAAAAGGTAAACTTTACTCTTGCAACTCTTTCATGTGCTTAAAGCTTAAAGCTTAAAGCTTAAAGCTTAAAGCTTAAAGCTTAAAACTTACAGCTTACAGCTTAAAACTTTCAGCTTACAGCTTACAGCTTAAAACTTACAACTTACAGCTTACAGCTTACAGCTTACAGCTTCTAGCTCAAGCTTACAGCTGCCAGTTGAAAGACACTGAGTAGTTACGCGGTGCGCCGTAATAACCTTGAGCCCAGAAAAGACTATGGATGTACTTTTCGTTGGTCACGTTATTAACGTTCAAGTTAACGCTCATATTGTCGTTAATATCGTAGGTTGCCATTAGGTTTAATAGGCCGTACGCATCTTGCGTTGTGGTGATAAGTGCAGCATTTGTTGCCGCATCACGCACTTGTACGCGCTTTGTATCGTCTTGCCAACGATAGTTTAGGCCAAAGGTTAAACCATCAATCTCAGGCACTTTATGAGTTACAGCAAGTTTGAACTGGTTTTCAGGTGTGTAGTCTTTTACTAACTCATCACCATCAATGTTTAGGTTGCTGTAGCTAAAGCTCGCACTCAGTGTTTCGTTGATTTGACCACTAAGTTCTACTTCAATACCGTCGCTGTTAATGCCATCTGCGCCATAGTAGCGAGTGTCATCAGGTAATGAATCAGGGATAGCAACAGCAAGGCCAACTTGTTTAGCGTCAAAGTAAGCAACTGTTACAAATAAGTCGTCATCAAGTAGCTGTGCTTTCACACCAACTTCGCTGCTTTTACCTGTGATTGGATCTAAGTAATCGCCATTGATGTCACGCTCTGTTTGCGGTACGAAGGTTTCTGTGTAGCTTGCATAAGTTGAGAAGCTTTCGTTGATATCATACACAGCACCGAAGTAAGGCACAGTTTGGTCGCTATCTTTGTCTTTTGCAACGCCGTAAGAGGCACCTTCAGTTTCCCAATTTACTTGGCTCACACCTGCTAACACACTGAATGAGTCAGTTGCACGGATACGTGTTGAAATATACGCTGAGCGTTGACGGCTGGTGATATCAGCACCTGTTAAACCATCGGTAAGTGTTGGCACTGGCGCAACACCATCCCAACCACCTAGCTCAGGCATTGCAGGGAAACCATTGCCTGTTGTACGGTCATACAATGATTTATCTTTGTTATCCATATCTGCTTGGTTTACACCAAACGACAGATCATGTTCCATACCAAATAAATCAAATTTACCCGTTGCGTAAATATCTAAAATATCGTGCTTATCTTTGTGGTCATATTCACTCGCATAACCCGTTAAGCCAAGACCTGTTTCTCTATCAGGTGTACCATAAACATAGAAAAGCTCTGAGTCTTGCTCATTTTCTAGGTGTGCGTAGCTGGCTTTTAAGAACCAAGTATTGGTAATTGCTTGCTCAATTGATAAGAACAGCTGCTCAGTTGTGTTATTCCAGTATGACCAATCAGACGCTGTGCTAGTTGAAGCGTCAAAGTTTGTTGCTGAACCATCGCTGTAATAAAGCGGTAAGGCACCCCACAGTGGGCTATCAGCATCTTTCTTTTGATTTACATAGTTTGCAGTTACTACTGTGCTATCAGTTAGCTGGCCTTCGTAGGCTAGGTAATAAATTGTTTTATCTTGCTCGTAACGGTCAAGGTATGACTCAGTTTTGTGCTTGGTAAATACAGCACGTACAGCGTGGTTTTCGTTGATAGCAGTTGAAGCGTCAAGCTCTAAACGCTTGTTATCCCAAGAACCATACGATACAGACGCATTTACTTGCGTTTGATAAGTAGGGCGCTTTAGAACCATGTTGACTGTTGCTGATGGGTTACCAGCACCTGTCATTAAACCATTGGCACCACGTACAATTTCAACACTATCGAAAATAGAAGTATCAAGAGTACCTTGGATTGAACCGTTGTCTTGCGGCATACCCATGCCATTAACTTGGAAGTTGGTGATCTCAAAACCACGAGCTTTAAAATAAGTACGGTCAGTTTCTATTTGCTCAACAGTGACACCCGGTGTGCTTTCAAGTACAGCATTAAGGTTATCGAGTGAGAAGTCATCCATTAGCGCACGTGATACAACAGAGATTGACTGTGGCGTTTCTTTAATTGTTAGCCCTAATTTGGTTGCTGACTGTGCTTCTTCAGTGATGTAGTTTTTATGATGCTGGCCATACACGGCAATTTTTTCAATTGCTTGTTCTTCTTTTTGTTGTTCTGCAAAAGCGTGGCCACTTAAAAGTGCTGAGGTCACAAGGCTTAATTGAGATAAGCGCAAAAATTTTGTTGATGACATGCAAAGTTCCAATTAGTTCAATGAATAGTGAAATTAATGCGTAATTTAATCTAAATGAAAATAATTTGCAATTAGGGTTTACTGTTTTAGTGAGTAATTGTTTGCAAAAAAGTTTAAAGGGCACAGAAATATAAAAAGGAGATATAAAAAAAGCGGCCGAAGCCGCTTCAGGAAGTAAAATAAGTTTAAATCTTAAAATACGTATTTTGCAGAGAACTGCAGACGGTCCATATCGCCGTCAGCACCGCTTTCTAACTCACGCTCAGCATGTTTAAACTCAACACCAAATGTAAGCTTTTTAACAGGCGAATACAAAAGGTTGGCACTATAGCTTTGGCTCATTTCTGTAGGGTCGCCAGTCACAGCAAGTAAATCTGTGTTGTTATCTGCTGAAAAGAATGAATAAAGGAAAGTTGAGCGCCATTGGCTGTTCCAGTGTTGTTGATAGGCAATGAAACCTGATGTTGAATCAATTGCATCTAAATCATCACCGTCAAGCACAGCACCATTGGCTACGTTTAAACCAATGTAGCGGCCTAAACCTGAGCCTTGAGTTAACATAAATTTAAGGTTGTTTTGGCCAAAATTTACTTTACCAGATGCACTGATACCGAACGATGATGTATCTGCATCAATGCCATTTTGTTTATAAGTTAACTGGCGAGCAAGACCGGTAAATACTAATTCACCCCAGTCAGCTTTATGTGCGTAACGTGCTGTAAAGTCAGGCATTGATGCATCATCAGTAGCTACACGTGCGCCGCCAACTGTGACTGTGCTCTCTGGGTTTTCGATAGAGAATGACCAATTACCGGTAGTGTAACGTGCCTGTGCTTGACGTACGAACACAGTACCTTCTGCAGGACCGACGAAGTCGAGTGTTTCTGGTAATGCACCTACGTTTTGAAAGTTTGACCAAGCTTGACCAAATAACCAACCATCATAAGTCACAAATGCTTGACGAATACGAGGCGCGTAAGAGTTACTAACACGTTCGTTACCGCCCGGCGCTGAAGCAATAAAGTCTATTTCAATTTTAGTTTTGATGGTTTTCCCATCGTCTAATTTTGTTGCTGTACCTAGGTTAAAGCGAGATTGGCGGGCATGCATGTCAAATACTGCATCGCTATCGCTGTCTACGCCTACCGGTGTTGTACCTGGTACATAGAAGTCACGGCCAATGCTGCCGCCAGCTGGTACGCCTGCAGAGTAATCACTCCACATAGCATCAAGTTTTACATAGCCACCATAAGAAACGTCTGTGTTACCAATGGTTGCGGCGTTAGCGGTACCTGCAAGTGCACATAAAACAGCTGAAGCTGTGAGTGTCTTTAATGCGGTTACTTTTGTTGTTGTCATAATGTGTATTCCTGTCGAAGCTACTTGTTGATTGCATTAATGTTGTTGTATCACTGTTGTTTAAGAAATGACTTCTCTCAATTATCTATTGGTCTATTAGACTAAGGTGGAATGGGTAGTTAAATCGCATCCAACCTAACATTGGACTAGATTATAGAAGGCAATTTTAAAGTTTTTTGTTAAATGACAAGATATACAACTAAGGTCTAATACTTTCAGGGGCTTTGCTGAGTGATCCTTGAAGCAGGCCGTAGGCAAGTAATTAAAATGGAGACGACAACAATGTCAGAAAGTATCTATCCAGTACCAGCGCATATCAAGAATGCAGCACTAGTTGATAACGATAAATATAATACACTGTACAAGCAATCTATTGATGACCCTGAAGGATTTTGGCGAGAGCACGGTAAACGCCTTGATTGGTCAACTCCTTATAACAAAGTAAAGAACACCTCATTCGACAAAGGCCACATCAGCATTCGCTGGTATGAAGACGGCCAACTTAACGCTTCTTACAACTGTATTGACCGCCACCTTGCCACTAAAGCCGATAAAACAGCTCTTATTTGGGAAGGCGATAACCCTGAACACAACGAAAATATTAGCTACCAACAGCTTCACGACGAAGTAGCTAAGCTAGCCAACGGCCTTAAAAAATTAGGTGTATCAAAAGGTGACCGTGTCGCTATTTACATGCCAATGACACCGCAGGCTATTTACGCTATGCAAGCGTGTGCGCGTATTGGTGCTATTCACTCTGTAGTATTTGGTGGTTTCTCTCCATCAGCGATTGCTGACCGAATTAATGACTCAGGCGCTAAAGTGGTAATTACTTCAGACGAAGGTCGCCGTGCTGGCAACTGCGTACCACTTAAAGCAAATGTTGATGAAGCGGTATCACAAGACTCTGTAACCACCGTTGAGCACGTTATTGTTCATCAGCTAACGGGTGGTGAAGTTGAATGGAATAGTCATGATGTTTGGTGGCATGAGCTTGTCGCTGACTTACCGGCTGAGTGTGAACCAGAGCCAATGAATGCAGAAGATCCGCTTTTCATTCTTTATACTTCAGGCTCAACGGGTCAACCAAAAGGTGTGGTTCATACTACCGGTGGTTACCTTGTTTATGCATCAATGACACATGAATATGTATTTGATCTTAAAGAAGACGATATTTTCTGGTGTAGTGCCGATGTGGGCTGGATCACAGGTCACAGCTACATTGCTTATGGCCCATTAGTGAATGGCTGCACGCAAGTCGTATTTGAAGGTGTACCAACTTACCCAACAGCGGGCCGTATGGGTGAAGTAATTGATAAGCACAACGTGACTATTCTTTACACAGCACCAACTGCTATTCGTGCTCTAATGGCGAAAGGCGATGAGCCAACAGCGACTTCAACTCGTAAAAGTCTTCGTGTTATGGGTTCTGTAGGTGAGCCAATTAACCCAGAAGCGTGGGCATGGTATTACGAACATATTGGTAACGAAAACTGCCCAATCGTAGATACTTGGTGGCAAACAGAGACTGGCGGCATCATGATCACACCATTACCAGGTGCGACAGATATGAAGCCAGGCTCAGCAACACGTCCATTCTTTGGTATTGCACCAGCATTATTTGATGCTGAGGGTAATACACTAGAAGGTGCGGTTGACGGTAACCTTGTTATTTTAGATAGCTGGCCATCACAAGCACGAACAGTTTATGGCGACCATGAACGTTTTGAACAAACCTATTTCTCAGCATACCCAGGCGTGTACTTCACAGGTGATGGTTGTCGTCGTGATGAAGATGGCTACTACTGGATCACAGGCCGTGTAGATGACGTACTTAACGTATCAGGTCACCGCCTAGGTACTGCAGAAATCGAAAGTGCATTGGTTGCTCACGAAGCAGTAGCAGAAGCTGCAGTCGTAGGTTACCCGCATGATATTAAAGGTCAGGGCATCTATGTTTACATCACTCCAAATGAGGGTGTTGTAGTGAGCGATGAACTAACAAAAGAGGTACGTAACTGGGTTCGTAAAGAGTTAAGCCCAATTGCATCACCAGATATGATCCAATGGTCTCCAGGTTTACCGAAAACTCGTTCTGGTAAGATCATGCGTCGAATTTTACGTAAAATTGCGGCAAATGAGCACCAACAGCTTGGAGATACTTCTACACTGGCCGACCCGAGCGTTGTTGATGAGCTAATCGAAAACCGATTAAATCGTTAAAATCGCGTTAAAAACTTGATTAGAAGTTGATTCTAAACGTAGTATATCGGCTGTCACTTAGAAATAGGTGTCAGCCGAATTTATTAGGAGTGAACCATGAGTCAGTTTTTAATAGCGGACGATCATCCGTTATTTCGTGAAGCGCTGAAAGGGGCATTGAGTGCTAAGTTCGCTGATTTAGAAGTGTTTGAATCGGAAAACTTTGATACCACCTTGCAGGTGCTGAGCGAGCAAGAAGATCTTGATATCTTACTACTAGACCTTCACATGCCAGGCAATGGCGATTTATACGGCCTTATTCGCATTCGCGAAGACTATCCAAGCTTACCAATAGCTGTTGTTTCTGGCAGCGAAGACATCAATGTAGTTTCTAAAGTAATGGGTTATGGTGCGATGGGATTTATTCCTAAATCATCTTCATCAGATGATATTGCGCTGGCAATTAACCACATTCTTGAAGGCGATGTTTGGCTTCCACTTGAGCTTAAAGATAAAGTGGCTGCCGTAGATGGCGAAGACAAAGAAATTGCAGCGCAAGTGGCTTCACTGACGCCGCAGCAATACAAGGTGTTGCAATACTTGCACGAAGGCTTGTTAAACAAACAGATTGCTTACGAGTTACATATTTCTGAAGCAACCGTTAAAGCACACATTACAGCAATTTTTAGAAAGCTAGGTGTGTATAACCGTACTCAAGCGGTATTAATTGCCTCTAAGTTACAATTAGAGCCTATTGAGTCGGCATAACAAAAGATAATAAAAACAATAAAGAGGCCACTCAGCCTCTTCATTTTATTGCTTAAGCGAACACCACGGTTCGATTACCATTGATAAACAGTTTATGTTCAGATGCGAGTTGCAGCGCTTTACAGAACACAGTTTTCTCTACATCTTTACCCATTTTTGCCATCATCTCTGCGGTATCAGCATGACTGACATGCGTCACATCTTGTAAAATAATCGGCCCTTCATCGAGCTCATTATTAACAAAGTGAGCGGTCGCGCCAATAATTTTTACACCGCGCTCAAATGCCTGATGGTAAGGCTTTGCGCCAATAAAGGCTGGCAAAAATGAATGGTGAATATTAATAATCTTACCTTCAAAGCGCGCCACAAATTCAGGGCTTAAAATACGCATATATTTAGCAAGGCCGATGATATCAGGCTGATAGCTGGCAATTAAATCACCGACTTGTTGATCATGCTCCGCACGGCTTAAGCCTTCGTGCGATACCACATGAAATGGCACATCAAAGCCTGCAGCCAGTGGCGCTAAGTCGGCGTAGTTGGCAATCACAGCCAGTACTTCGATGTTTAAGGCTTTTTCGAATTGCTTTAGTAATACACCACCTAAACAGTGCGCTTCTTTAGTGGCAAGCAATACCACTTTAGTTTTTTCGCTGCTGTGCAGGGCAAGCTCTGCGCCATCAGGAAGTAGCTCAGCAAGGCTTGATAAAAAATCATCTGAAATAACGCCGCTTAACTCTGTACGCATAAAAAAGCGTTTAGCGTCTTTATCTACAAATTCGTTATTACGTGTAATGTTTAAATTATGCTGATGACAAAGACCGGTGATCTTGGCAATTAGACCAACATCATCATCGCATTGTGTGGTTAAAATCGTGTTCATAGTCCTCATTCTAATCCCGTTTGTGTGAACACCATTATTTGCTAATTTTTTTGTGCTGCATAGCGCAAATTTAACTATCTAATAATTTATCTGATTTGATTGCATAAGCGCCTAAAATGTAATCATTATTTACTTTTCGTGTAAAAGTAAGCTGCTTTCACTATAAATATGATTTTCTGTCCATAATTATGATTAATTAAGTGCTTTTCTACATCATTTTCTACACTTTTTAACCTTATCGTAAGTAACTGTAAGTGAAGGTAATAGTTTGTAAAACATAGAATTTTTTCGCACTATTCGAGTCAGAATGGGGTATTACAAACAATAAGGAAAAAATTCCATGAAAAGCACTCTGCTTAAAACAATTGTTGCCTCAAGTTTGCTTTCGGTACTGGCTGCCTGTTCAAGCGATGACAGCAGCAGTAGCAACAGTGGCTATGTGCAACTGTACAATGGCTCTTACAACAGCCCATACACACGTTTATTTGTTGATGACACTGAACGTTCGGGCGCAGATTTTGGTGATGTATCAACTCGTCATAACTACAGTTCGGGGGAGTATGAACTCAGTTTTGAATATGTTGATGCCAATGATAGTTATATCACCATCGATGAAGAAACAATCAAAATTAAAAATGATCAAACTCAGTTGCTAGTAATGAACGGTGATTTTGCTGAACCAATTTTTACTGAGCTCAGTGTGCCGACGTCAAGCGATGAAGATGAATTCAATGTTGGCTTTTTTAATATCGTTGGTGAAGATAACCTTTACGATGTATACGTTGCTACTGACGACGGGTTATTTGATACCGCTGAGTTATTAATGACTTCGCAATACCTCGTTGAGCCAGAATTAGCGACGCTTGAGGAAGGTTATTACACTATTTATATTACCTCTAGCGGCAGCACTGATGTGATTTTTGAATCACCAACCGTGTACTTTAATGATGAAGCAACGTACATGGCGATGATCCGTCCAAGTTATGCAACAGAAGAAGATGGCATTACGCTTGATGTTGTGACGGCTAGTAGCTCAGTAACACAACTAAACCACCAAGACGCGCAAGGTCAGCTGCGTTTTATCAATACAATAGATGATTACACGCAAACCCAGTTTAAAGTAACCCGAGGCACAACGGCGACCAACACCGAAGTTGTTAGCAACGATAGTTACTCTGAATACATGAGCATGTCACCAAATAGTTATAGTGTCGCTATGTTAGATGAAGCTGGCGATACTATTGTTGATAACTTCTTAATGACATTAGAGCGTGAGCAAAGTGCGGTTGGTCTTTTCTACAATGACAAAGATTACGGCCCTCGTATGATGACCATTGAAGAAAACCTAACTCCAAGCAGTTACAGTCACGCAGTTACTGTGGTTAACTTAATTGATAGCTATGCAGGGCAAGAAATTGACGAAGTTGATGTGTACTTCACCCTCAATGGTGAAACGGTTGAAGATACTAGCAATGTTGTTGAAGGGTTAGATCAATACGACCAACAAGAGCAGGTAGTTGATAACGAAGTTTATACAACTTATGTGGTGTTTGAAGATAATGGTCAACAGATTGTGTTATTACAACAAAGCGATATGGATTTTACTGAAGAGGGTAACTATATCTTAGTGATTGAACACGATGAAACCACAGACTCAGGTTTTAAAATGACCTTAGAGCGTACGGTGACTGAACAGTCTTAACCGGCTAAAACGCAATATCGTTGTTTATTTACTCTTGCTAAGTGTTTATTGTATAAACAATTAAGGCTTTTGCTTTTTTTGTTTAAAGCATACACAAGGAGAGAGTATGGATGGCGGTATTGCGTTACTAGTATTACTAGCACTAGTTGTTGTCGGTGGCTCCATTGCGGGTATTTTTGCCTTTTTTCAACTCTCCAGTTTAAAGCGAGAAGTAGCTGCTCTTCGAGTAAAGCTTAACGCGACATATAGTCATAATCCACAAGCAAATACTGCAAACCAGTTTGATAATTCAAACGCCGAACTGACTGACACAGCAAAATTTGAACCAGAGCCGAAAGCCGTTATTGAGCCGATTGAGGCTATCCCTAAAAAGCCAGAGCAAACAAAATCCAAGCCTGCGACTTTAAATCAGCTAGTAAGCCAACTCGTTACACAAATCAAAGCCAATTGGTTAACTAGGGTAGGAGCGGTTGCACTTGCCTTTGGCGGTATCTTTTTAGCCCGCTATTCACTGGAGGCAGGCTTATTATCTGAAACCATGCGACTCACGCTTGGCGCTATTTTTGGTTTGAGCTTAATTGTTGCGGCGGAGGTTTTACATCGCAAAGGTATTATCTTTGATGGGTTTAGCAACTATATTCCCGCGGCGCTGGCAAGTGGCGGCTTTATTAGTTGTTTTGCATTGACCTTGCTGGCCTACAGCCATTATGGCTTACTGCAAGCTTTACCTGCATTTAGCATTTTAACCTTAGTTTCTGTAGCAGCAAGCTGGATGGCTCTGCGTTTTGGTCCAGTGCTTGCGGTCATTGGTATTATTGGCGCCTACAGTGTCCCGGTTTGGGTCAATACCGGGAGCAATGACTTTATAGCGCTGCTAACCTATGTTGCTTTTGTTAGTGTTTCTGCTTCGCTAGTCGCGCATTACGTAAAACGGCATTGGCTGTGGTATCTGTTATGGGCAGGTCATTTAGGCTGGTATTACTTAGTTGCGATGAGTGCAGCTAAAAACCTGCATTGGTTTATTAATCTTTATGCTCTATTTAGCATCGTATTGTTAATTGCGATTCCGCGCCTAGGGCTGAGTATTAAACAAATAGAATACCGTCCACATCGCTTTAAAACACTACTTAAGCAACTGCCCGACAACCCTCTGTTGATAGCTGTTGTCGTGCCACTTTACCTTTTACTCATCAGTCATAATGATCTGCTTACTTGGCAGCTTAGTATGTTGTCGTTAGTGGCTTTACTGCTTCTTTTGGTATTAAAAAACAGTGCATGGGATCACTGGCTGATACTAGCTGTGGTGAGTGTAATGTGTTTGCTAACAGGGCAATACAATTCTGTTGATTACTCTGAGCAGCTTTTTGTATTTCGGCAAAATTACGGAGCAGGGCTGTTTTTTATTGCTTTGTTTGCGGGTTATGGGTTTTTGTTTGGTCGTAAATACCCTAAACGCTTAGGTTTTGCTTTACTTGCTTCACTTTCAAGTTTTGTGATTATTAGTTGCTTATATGTCATCACTCCCGAACATGCCTTGATGACGGCGTATCCGGTTTGGTGCTTTGTATTACTGGCACTGTCTGCTTGGTTATTTAAGTTATCAATTAATAGCACAAATCCAATGCGGGTATTTAGTTACTGGCTTGGCGGTAATGCCAATATTAGCTTAGCGTTAACCATGCTCCTTGAAGGCAACAGCTTGACCTTAGCGCTTGCTGCGCAAGTGTTGTTGATCAGTTTTTATGTCAATAAACAGTCACTCAGCATACCTACTTGGCCGCTTAAGAGCTTAGTTGGCGCTTTACTAGTTAGGTTAAGCTTTGCACCTTGGTCAGCTGATTACAGTGGTGCGTTGCTGCTCGGTGTGCACTGGAGTTTGGTTGTATACCCAGTTTGCGCTTGCTTATTTTACTTTGCAGCGAGGCACTGGCAGCAGCAATCTGTTCGGGTGTGGCTAGAAGGTGCAACGCTTCATTGTATTGCTTTATTTCTTACCACAGAGACGAGCTATCAGTTGGTGGGGCACTACCCAGACTTTGAGAACTTGTCTGTGTATGAGCATATTTTATTAACCTGTAACTGGGGTATATTAGGTTGTATTTATTTACTGCGTTCACGCTTTACTGCGCAATTGGCAAAACTCTATCAAGTAGCAGGTTTTGCGTTATTAACACTGAGTGGCTTACTAATACTGAAAAGCTTTACTGCTGTAAATCCGTTTTTTGAGCCGATAAATATAGGCAGTTGGCCGATTATTAACTGGTTACTATTACTTTGGTTAGTCCCCGCCTGTATTGCAATTTGGGCAAGCCAACTGACTAAATCTCAGCACTATTTACAAAAGCTGTTTACAGCACTTGCAGGTGTGATGAGTGTTTTATATATCAATGCGGAAATTCGCCATAACTGGCAAGGCGAGTTTATAAATATTGCTTTGCCAACCTCAGATGCCGAGCTTTACAGTTATTCTTTAGTTTGGCTTGTTATCGGTGCCTTGGTGGTTGTGGTGGGGCAGTTAAGAACCATTACGGTATTACAAAAGCTCGGCCTTGGCTTATTGGCGCTGGTGGTGTTAAAAGTGTTCTTGATTGATATGGCAAACTTAACCGGGTTGCTGCGAGCTATTTCGTTTATCGGCTTAGGCTTGTCGTTAGTTGGGCTTAGTTGGTTGTTCCAAAAATTTAAGGCAAAGCCTACTGCTTTGCCTTAAATCGATGTTGTTAAAAACGTTGGTTAAGTACTGTGGTTAAGCAGTGCTTTAAGTTTTGCGGGCTTAACAGGTTTACTAAGGTAATGAATTTGCTCTTCTTTGGTTTGCTGTTTTAGGGCTTCATCACGCACCGCTGTGATTAAAATGGCAGGCACTGGGCTTTGCCAAATTTCTCTTAGGGTTTTAATAAGCGTGATGCCATCGCAATCATGACCCAACTGGTAATCCATTAAGATCACATCGGGCGCTCGGTGCTCTTTGGCATAGGCCATCACGGTTTCAACTTGATCAAAGAGCTGATAATTTGCCTGCCACTTTTGCAATAGGCTTGCCATGGCATTAAGGTTTTCAGGGTCATCATCCACAGCAATAATGTTCATTGCACTGCGGTTCTCAACCCCTTTTTTAGGCGTATCTTTTTGTTGAATAAATTGGCTTTCACCATAAGGTACTTCAATACTAAAGCGGCTACCTTTGCCAGGTGTTGAACTTACATCTAAACGTAAAGAAAGTAAGTCGGCCATTCGTTTTACAACTCCTAAGCCAAGGCCAACCCCTTTGTTATCACCGGCTTCAATACGATAAAAGTCATTGAAGATTTTCGCTTGCTCTACTTCTGTAATGCCGGGGCCTGTGTCCCATACTTCAATCCGTAAATGATGTTTGCGTTTGCGACAAGCAATTAAAACTCTGCCACTATCGGTGTATTTAACCGCATTTGACACCAAGTTTTGAATAATTCGGCGTAAGTAAGTGATATCACTATGAACGATAATTCCCTTTGAACGCACTGTCAGTTTTAAGCCTTTTTCGCTCGACATAATGGCGTATTCATTTTTCAGTGGGGCAAGTATGTCATCAATACTAAAGTGACGCGGAGTAGGGGTCATTGCTCCTTGCTCGAGCTTGGCAATTTCTAACAGCGCCGACATCAAATGCACCGTTGAATCTAAGCTTGCACCCAGCTTTTCAAAGTTATTTAAGTTGTTGCTCGAAAGGGTTTTATCATCAATAGCTGCAAGGTATAGGCGCGCTGCATTTAGCGGTTGTAAAATATCGTGGCTAGCTAAGGCTAAAAATCGCGTTTTACTGTCATTAGCTTGCTCAGCCTCTTTTTTCGCTAAAGTAAGTGCTTGCTCAGTTTGTACTCGGCTATCGATTTGTGCTTGTAAATCTTTATTGATAGTACGGATTTCTTGAGTACGTGCTTCAATGCGGTTTTCAAGATCCATGTTTACTTCTTCAAGCGCATTTTGCGTTTCGATATGCGTGGTAATATCAGAGAAACTTGTTACAAAGCCGCCATCAGGCAGTGGGTTACCAATCATTTCGAACACTTGGCCATTACGGCGGTGACGAATAAAGTGATGGGGCGTGCCGTTTTTAAGATGCTGCACGCGCTTTTCTACATGGCGTTCAACTTCACCGGGGCCACATTCACCGCGCTCGGCATTGTATCTAAGCACATCTTCAATTGGTTGGCCTACTTCGAGAAAGTCATCTGGGTAGGCAAACATCTCTGCGTAGCGCTTATTCCATGCCACTAAATTAAGTTCTTTATCAACAACCGAAATACCATGGCTGAGGTTTTCGAGAGAGGTAAATAATAAGTTTTGATTAAATTGCAGGGCCTGTGTGGTTTCATCAAAAAAGTTAACCACTTCTTCAAAGGCCATGCGTTTACCAGAAGCAACCGTGTGGATCAGCGCTTGTGCTGAAGAGGCACCAAGTACACCGGTTAAGGCGCGCTCACAATAAGCAATAAACTCAGGTTCTGGGTGCGCGTTGTTGTCATCTAAGTTATGCGACAACGCAAAGTGAGCCAGCACTTGCTGCGAGCGCTGCACACCTAAGAAGGTTTGCAGCAGTACTTTAAAATCGTAAACAGTGGCTTTTACGTTTTTATTTAAACGTCTAGCGAATACCGCTTGCTCTTTTGGATTAACAAAAGCAGCTGCTTGAATTTTATCAATTAAACGCTCATCTGCACCGAGTGAAAAACTTATGTAACAGCCAATATTGGCAAATAAGGCGATTAGGGTGCCACGAGTAATAAGTGTTTGTTGCAGCTCTGCGTTTAAGGTATTGCCTGCATCTAAAATAGGCAGCATTAAGAACAAAACCCAGCAAATAAAGCCTGCTAATAATCCGGCATAAACCCCATACGCATGGCCTTTTCGCCAGTATAAGCCGCCAACAATAGCTGGGAGTAATTGCGATACCAAAGAAAAGGCCACTAAACCCATACTAGCCAGCGCTTTACCATGGCCAAACCATTGCTGGTAGAAATACGACAAAATCAAAATGCCAGCAATTGTGAAGCGTCTCACTAACAGGATTTGCGACTTATAGCTGCTAGTAATGAGGTTACGTTTAAACTTACGACGCAGCATTAACGGCAGCACTACATCGTTTGAAATCATGGTACTGAGCGTGAGTGTGGCTACAACAATCATCGCTGTAGCCGCTGATAGACCTCCGATAAATACAAAGGTCGTTAAAAAGGCGTTTTCGTGCATCAGCGGTAGGGCTAATACAAAGCTATCTGGTGAGAAGCCACTGCCAATGCCAGGGTGTATAGCTGCCGTTGCAATAGGGAAAATCATTGCAGCAGTCAGTAATAAATACAGGGGGAATGCCCAGCGGGCAGTATAAAGGTGGCGTTTATCTTGGTTATCGACCACAGTCACGTGGAACTGCCTTGGTAAACAGATAATCGCCGCTGCCGCCATTAATGACTGGCCGATAAAGTTAAAGCTAAAAAAGTCGAAGTTCTGCCAATGTTGCCAAATAGAGCCCGTTAGCTGCTCTGTTTGCACAGTACTTAAATTAAATAATGTGTATAAAGCAAGCCCAGCAACGGCCACCAAAGCTAATAACTTAATCATAGATTCAAAGGCGACAGCGAGCATTAGCCCTGAGCGATATTCGGTTACATCGACTTTGCGCGTACCAAAGAATATCGCAAACATCGCCATAATGAGTGTTGCCGAAAGGGCCAGCACAGAGCCAGAAATACGATCGTCGTTTTGCAGTAGTAAGAAGCTGCTACTCAGTGCTTTTAATTGCAGTGCGATATACGGAATCGTCGCCAATAAAGCGATAATGGTTACCATAATGGCGGTGGTTTGCCGTTTACCATAGCGAGCTGAAATAAAGTCGGCGATGGTCGTAATATTTTGTTTTTTACTGACCAGTACTAATTTGCGTAAAAACCCTTGGCCAAAGAAAAAAAGCAACGCAGGGCCGATTAAAATAGGTAAGTAATTCCAACTGCTGGTGGCTGCTGTACCAACTGAACCGTAGTAGGTCCAAGACGTACAGTAAATCCCTAATGAAAAAGAATAAACAAATGGGTGGTGACTAATTCTTTTAGCAAGAGGAGTGGTTTTGTCTCCCCAATTTGCCAACCAAAACAACACGCCAATATAGGCGAGTGCAACAAATAAAAGCGCAGCTGTCATGTTTAAATTCAGTAGTTATTGTAATAACACTACCTTACCAGAATTATGCGCGATTTCGATGGCAAGATTTTTTGCAATAATAATTAATTAAATGCAAGTTGTTGAAAATTAATGAATAGTACTGTTTTGTGTATCTTTATTAGACTAATGTCGCAGATCATTCGTTTTTACTATTTTCGCTATTTCGCAAATTTATCTTTATAGGTTAAGTTGTTGTTAATTATTGTTTTTTACCATCCATTAACAAATGGTGTTTTGCAGTTTACGTAAACGTAAACTAGCTGTTACGACTATGGTCTCAATTCCATAAATCAGAACCCTTGCTAACTTAGTTAATGACAACTAATACCACTCATTACTTTCTTGTAATGCATAAGGGGATAAAAAATGGCTTTTAAAGATGAAGAACAAGCAAAAGCTTATTGGGCGGAAAACCTCGCACTGCTATTTAAATTATTAGCAATTTGGTTTGTCGTGTCATTTGGCTTCGGTATTTTACTGGTAGACGTACTTAACGAGATACGTTTCTTTGGGTTTAAACTCGGCTTCTGGTTCTCCCAGCAAGGCGCTATTTACACCTTTGTTGCTTTGATTTTTGTTTACGTTTTCAAAATGAATACGTTAGATAAAAAATATGGCGTAGACGAATAGGAGCTAAGCAATGGATGTTCAAACACTCACGTTTATTATCGTCGGTTTAAGCTTCGCGCTTTATATCGGCATCGCAATCTGGGCTCGTGCTGGGTCAACAAATGAATTCTATGTTGCAGGGGGCGGTGTACCGCCGCTAGCAAATGGTATGGCAACCGCTGCTGACTGGATGAGTGCGGCATCGTTTATCTCAATGGCGGGTATTATCTCGTTTGCGGGCTATGACGGTGGTGTATATCTAATGGGTTGGACAGGTGGTTATGTACTACTTGCACTTTGTTTAGCACCTTACCTACGTAAGTTTGGTAAGTTCACGGTGCCAGATTTCATCGGTGACCGTTATTACTCACAAGCTGCACGTGTTGTTGCAATTTTATGTGCCATCTTTATCTGTTTCACATACATCGCAGGTCAAATGCGTGGTGTGGGCGTAGTTTTCTCTCGCTTCTTAGAAGTAGATATTGAGACCGGTGTTTACATTGGTATGGTGATTGTATTCTTCTACGCTGTATTAGGCGGTATGAAGGGGATTACATATACGCAAGTAGCTCAGTACTGTGTACTGGTATTTGCTTACCTTGTTCCAGCAATCTTCATTTCAATGATGATGACAGGTCACTTCTTCCCACAAACAGGTTTTGGTGCAACGCTTAGCGATGGCTCAGGACAGTTTGTACTCGATAAACTAGATGGGCTCAGTACGGAGCTTGGCTTTGCGCAGTACACCGAAGGCTCGAAGAGCATGATTGATGTATTCGCAATCACAGGCGCACTAATGGTTGGTACTGCAGGTTTACCGCACGTAATCGTTCGTTTCTTCACTGTTCCTCGTGTTAAAGACACGCGTATCTCAGCTGCATGGACACTTGTTTTCATTGCAATTGTTTATACAACAGCACCTGCTGTAGCGTCATTCGCTCGTGTAAACATGATTGATACAATTAACGGTAAAGACGGTAGCGGTACAGAGTACGCTGAAGCACCAGCTTGGGTTAAAAACTGGGAAAGAACAGGCCTAATCACCTTTAATGATAAAAATGGTGACGGCAAAATGTTCTACTCAGCAGGTAAGATTGATGATCCAAACAGCGCAAACGAAGTTAAAGTTGACCGCGACATCATGGTACTTGCAAACCCTGAGATTGCAGACTTACCAGCATGGGTGATTGCATTAGTAGCAGCAGGTGGTATCGCAGCAGCGCTATCAACAACAGCAGGCTTACTATTGGTGATCTCGACCTCGGTATCGCATGACTTATTAAAACGTACCTTAAAACCAGATATAAGTGACAAACAAGAGCTACTAGCAGCGCGCCTAGCTGCGATGATAGCGATTGTAATTTCAGCTTACTTTGGTATTAACCCGCCAGGATTCGTGGCCTCGGTTGTTGCCTTTGCCTTCGGCTTAGCAGCGGCGAGCTTCTTCCCAGCCATCATTATGGGTATCTTCTCTAAGAAGATGAATAAAGAAGGTGCGATTGCGGGTATGGTGACAGGTATTACATTCACAGCGGCTTATATTATCTACTTCAAGTTCGTAAGCCCTGAATTGAATGCACCTGCAAACTGGTTATTTGGTATTTCACCTGAGGGTATCGGTCTTGTTGGTATGATTGTTAACTTTGTAGTTGCAGCTATCGTACTTAAACTAACGGCTGAAACACCAGTTGAAATCCAAGAAATGGTTGAAGGTATCCGTAACCCTAAAGGTTCGAGCGCAGCACACGCGCACTAATAAAACCATTTTATAAGAACACACTCTTGAAGTTCAAAAGCCCGACTTAAGTCGGGCTTTTTATTTATTTCAAACAGGGGTAGTGTAGATATTGTCTCTATTTTATAGCGAGAATGACCATGAATACCGAGCAACAGGAAGTCGCCCAATTTGTGATGCAGCAAACGCCATTTAATCAGCTTGATGGTGCTGCCAGTGAGTATTTTGTAAACCATCTCGATATTATTTATCTGACCCGCGAAAATCAAAATCAGTGGTTAAGTTCAGATAATCTCAGATTATTTTTAATTCGCTCTGGCGATTATGATTTAGTCGACCCAAAAGGCGATGTGATTACTAAGTTATCGAGTGGCGATTACTTTGGTTTTCCTTCACTGTTAACTGGCGAAGCGATTCAAAATAGCATTTCAGTGCAAAAGGAAGGCATTGTTTACATGCTAAACCAAGCGGCATTTGATTACTTACGCCGTGAGTATAAAGTGTTTGAGCAATACTTTGTTCGCGCCCACAAAAACCGTTTATTGTCGTCTCATTATAAAAGTCAAAACGACAGTTGGTCGGAGAAGAAAATTTGCGAATTGATGAATCGCAAAGCCGTTACCTTGGCTCCTGATGCAAGTATTCGTCAAACCGCTAAAAAAATGAAACAACAGGGTGTTTCGTCGATTATGCTAACTGAACATGATCGCCTCGTTGGGGTTGTCACCGACCGAGATTTACGCAACCGCGTATTGGCCGATGAGGTTGACCCTCAAGAGTCAGTAAGTAGCATCATGACGTGTAAACCCAAGTTTATTTTTGAAAATAACCGCGTGTTTTCGGCGCTGCACTTAATGCTTAAGCATAATATTCACCATTTACCAGTGCTTGATGAACATCATAAACCGCTTGGTATGCTCACCAGTACTGATTTACTGCGTCAGCAAAAAAGCGACCCAGTACAATTAATTGGGCGAATTTACAAAGCGCACAGCGTGGTTGACTTAAAGCGTTATTCGCAAGAGATACCCGGTTTATTAAAAGGTTTTTCAAACAATATTGATGATATCTCCTTGATTGGTAAATTATTAAGTGGCTTAACCGATGCACTGACTTCGCGTTTGATCCGTTTGTTCCAAGAAGATAATGGCGCGGCACCAACCAGCTTTAGTTTTATTTGTTTTGGTTCACAAGCGCGAGAAGAACAAACACTGCATTCTGACCAAGATAATGGCCTGTTGTTACCTGATGATTTAACAGAAGAACAACACGATTACTTTAAGCGCATGGGCGAGTATGTCTGTGAGCACTTAATTGAGTGCGGTATAAAACGTTGCCCTGGCAATATTATGGCGAGCAATGCACAGTGCCGTATGGGCATTAATGCTTGGACAGAAAAGTTTCATAAGTGGATCACCTCACCCACACCAGAGGCGATGCTCAATTGTAAGATATTTTTTGATCTACGTTTTATTGAAGGCTCAACCACCTTATATGCGCGCTTTTGTGAGCAGCTAAAACGCATTTCTAAAAACGACTTATTCTATGCAGCTATGGCCAGCGACATTAAAAATACGCCAGTGCCTATTGGTTTGTTTAATCAATTTAAATTAGAAACTGACGAAAAGCAGCATAAGTACCTCGACTTAAAAAAACGCGGTGTGGTGATCATCAACGACATAGTACGTTTATATTCGCTTAAAGCGGGTATTCAGCGTGCTAATACGCAAGAGCGTATTGATGCGTTAATGAAATTTTCGCTACTCAATAAAGATGACTTATATAACCTAAAAGACTGTTGGCGCTTTTTAACCCAGCTGCGTTTAGGTACGCAAATTAACGAAGAGGGATTGCCTAGCAACTGTATTAACCCAAATGCGTTGAATTCATTAGAGCGACATCAATTAAAAGAAGCATTTTATTTGGTTAAACAGGCACAGCAAGCGGCCGCATTTAAATTTGCTCGCGGTAGTTTATAGGAGGCGTTATGGTTAAACGCTGGTTAAGTCGGTATTTAGCACGTAAGCAACTCTTGGCAGCCGATGCCTATAAAGAGCGCTACGTAGTGATAGACATGGAATTAACGGGCCTTGACCCTCGCCAGCACGAAATTGTCTCAGTGGCGTGGGTAATGATAGAAGATCAGTGCATTAAGCTCAGCGGTGCGCAGCATTTAATAAATAAAGACGTGCAAAGCTTAGAACAAAGCCCGATTTATCACGGTATTGCAAAACAAGACATAGATACTGGTGAAAGCCTCGAAATCATTCTTGGCAAGCTGCATCAGCATTTTGGTGAGTGCATTTTAGTGTTTCATAATGCGGCACTTGATTGGGGGTTTTTAAAACAGGCCTGCAGAACGCTTGGCTTAGATGCAAAAGCGCGTTTAATTCTTGATACCTTTGTTATTGAAAAAAAACGCCTGCACCAGCAAGGCCACGAAATTGGCCACGATGATTTAACACTTAGCGAATGCCGTAAACGCTACAACTTACCGCATTACAGCTCGCACCATGCCCTTACTGATGCCATGGCAACGGCCGAGTTATTCTTAGCCCAGTGTCATCAAATTAGTCGTGGTAAGGCATTGAAAGTAGGGGAGCTTGTGTGAATCAGTTAGAATTAAAAATTCCTCCAGTCGCGCTGCTGCTGATCATTGCATTGATGATGTGGGGCACAGCTGAGTTGTTTACGAGTTTTAGCTTCTCGTTTTTTGTATCACCTTTTGTAGCACTACTCATAGCATTTTCAGGTGTGATGTTTGCTTTATTAGGGGTTTATCAATTTCGCAAGCAAGGCACGACCGTTGACCCTCGAATTCCAGAAAAGTCGGCGAGTCTTGTTACAAGTGGTGTTTATCAATTTAGCCGTAACCCAATGTATGTAGGTATGTTATTAATGTTAGTTGGTTGGGGAATTTATCTTGGTAATATTGCGAGTTTTATAATGCTGCCGGTATTTATTCTCTATATGAATCGATTTCAAATTATGCCAGAAGAAACGTTTATGGCAGAGAAGTTTGGGTCAGCATACCAGCAATACAAAAAATCTGTTCGTCGCTGGCTATAAAGGAAAAAAGTAAGATTGAGGTTGCTAACGCAGTTTTATTTACCTTGCCCTCTTATAAAAATGTGTAAGGTCGATTAGCAAAACTGCGCCATCTAAAACATACTAAGCAATTTTTATTTTGGCTGACCTCTTATAAAAACTCTTCAGGTCGATTACCAAAATTGAGCCATCTAGGGTTGTTAAAGTAGTTTTATTTACCTTGCCCTCTTATAAAAATGTGTAAGGTCGATTACCAAAACTGCGCCATCTAAAACATGCTAAGCAATTTTTATTTTGGCTGACCTCTTATAAAAACTCTTCAGGTCGATTCCCAAAATTGAGCCATCTAGGGTTGTTAAAGTAGTTTTATTTACCTTGCCCTCTTATAAAAACTTCAAAGGTCGATTACAATACCGCCATCTAAAAGGCAGTTGCCTTTATCTGCAAGCAAATAGAGTGGATTTTCTTCTTCATGGCAATCAAACTTGCAATTAATGGTTTTGGTCGAATCGGGCGCAATATCGTCCGTGCACTGTATGAATCAGGGCTTGAAGATCAAATCAAAATTGTCGCTATTAACGAATTAGCCGACCCTAAGGGCATTGCCCATCTCCTTAAATACGATACATCTCACGGCCGCTTTTCATTCCCTGTTAATCTTGGCGAAGATACTTTAACGGTTGCTAACGACTCTATAGCCTTATTTGCAGAAGAAAACCCTGCAGAACTACCTTGGCAAACTCTTGATGTTGATGTGGTTCTTGAATGTACTGGGGTGTATCACTCTCGTGAACATGCAGAACTACACTTGGCTGCTGGTGCAAAAAAAGTATTGTTTTCACAGCCTGCAGATGCTGATGTTGATGCCACAATTGTGTATGGTATTAACGATGATGAGCTAAAAGCTGAACATACGATTGTTTCAAACGGTTCATGTACCACAAACTGTATTGTGCCAGTAATTAAAGTGCTGGATGACGCATTTTCGATTGAATCTGGGGCTATTACAACGATTCATGCCTCGATGCATGATCAGCAAGTGATTGATGCGTATCATCATGATTTACGTCGTACTCGCGCTGCAAGCCAGTCTATTATTCCGGTAGATACAAAGCTTGCTCGTGGTATTGAGCGTATTTTGCCTAAGTTTCATAGTCGCTTCGAAGCCATTGCTGTTAGGGTACCAACTATCAATGTGACGGCGATGGATTTAAGTGTAACAGTGAATACCGATGTGAATTTAGCGACTGTCAATCAGGCACTTAAGTTAGCTGCAAAAGACCGCCTTGACGGTATTTTAAGCTACACAGAAGAGCCATTGGTATCGGTAGATTTTAATCATGACCCACATTCTTGTATCATAGATGGCACTCAGACACGTGTTAGTCATAAACGACTGATAAAGTTGTTAGTGTGGTGCGATAATGAGTGGGGCTTTGCGAATCGTATGCTCGACACTGCGCGTGCGATGATGGCTGTAAGCCAATAATTTATAAATATAATATTAGTATCGTTAACTAAGGAGAAGTCCATGTCGGTCATTAAAATGGCAGATTTAGATTTAAACGGCAAACGCGTGTTAATTCGTGAAGATTTAAATGTGCCTGTAAAAGAAGGTAAAGTGACCTCTGATGCACGTATTCGTGCAGCATTACCAACTATCAAATTAGCGTTAGAAAAAGGCGCTAAAGTAATGGTGATGTCACACCTTGGCCGCCCTACGGAAGGGGAATATGATGAAGCGTTTTCGCTTGCCCCTGTGGTTAATTATTTAAATGATGCCCTTGAGCAAACAGTTCGTCTTGAAAAAGACTACCTAGAAGGCGTAGACGTTGCTGATAACGAAGTGGTTGTTTTCGAAAACGTGCGTTTTAACGCTGGCGAAAAGAAAAACGACGAAGCACTGTCTAAAAAACTAGCTGCATTATGTGATGTTTACGTAATGGACGCATTTGGTACGGCTCACCGTGCACAAGCATCGACTCACGGTGTGGGTTTATTTGCTGATGTTGCGTGTGCAGGTCCACTACTTGCGGCAGAGCTAGACGCACTAGGTAAAGCGCTTGATAACCCAGCTCGTCCTTTGGTTGCTATTGTTGGTGGCTCTAAAGTATCGACTAAGTTAACTGTACTTGATTCACTTTCGAAAGTGGTTGATCAACTTGTAACGGGAGGTGGTATCGCTAATACCTTCATCGCAGCGGCAGGTCACCCAGTAGGTAAATCTTTATTTGAAGCTGACTTAATTGATGAAGCAAACAAATTAAGTGCTGCGGCAAAAGCTAATAACGGTGAAATCCCGGTACCAACTGATGTTGTTGTAGGTAATGAGTTCTCAGAATCTGCAGTGGCGACATTAAAAGATGTGAATGAAGTAACAGACGAAGACATGATCTTCGATATTGGTCCTGATACAGCAAACCAATTAGCAAAAATCATTGCTAATGCGGGCACTGTTGTATGGAATGGTCCAGTTGGTGTATTTGAATTTGACCAATTTGGCAACGGCACACGTGCTATTGCTGATGCGATTGCTAACTCAAGTGCATTCTCGATTGCTGGTGGCGGTGATACGCTTGCAGCGATTGATAAATACGGCATTGCCGATAAAGTTTCTTACATTTCAACCGGTGGTGGTGCTTTCCTTGAATTTTTAGAAGGGAAAAAATTACCAGCAGTTGCTATGCTTGAAGAACGTGCTAAGTAATTAGTGCGTATGCCAGCGTAGTTATTAGGTAATTACGCTGGTTTAGCTGTTAATAAAATACCTCTCACCCTCGTTTTATTTACAGCTGTTACGGTAGGCGCGAGCTTTTCGTGATGCAGTGATGCATCAAAAAATAACTTATCCGTTCAAACTAGATAGTAGGAAACTACTGTCGATACAATTTGGAGAATACCAAATGGCTTTAATCAGTATGCGACAACTTCTTGATCATGCAGCTGAAAATGGTTACGGCGTACCTGCGTTTAACGTTAATAACCAAGAGCAAATGCGTGCAATTATGGAAGCGGCTGACAAAACAAACAGCCCGGTAATTGTACAAGGCTCAGCAGGCGCACGTGCCTATGCTGGTGCCCCTTTTATTCGTCATATGATTTTAGCAGCCGTTGAAGAATGGCCTCATATCCCAGTTGTAATGCACCAAGACCACGGAACTTCACCAGGTGTATGTCAGCGCTCAATCCAGTTAGGCTTTTCGTCAGTTATGATGGATGGCTCATTAATGTCTGATGGTAAAACCCCTTCAAGCTACGAATACAATGTTGATGTAACACGTCAAACAGTTGAAATGGCACATGCTTGTGGTGTGTCTGTTGAAGGCGAGTTAGGTGTTTTAGGTTCACTGGAAACAGGTGAAGCAGGTGAAGAAGACGGCGTTGGTGCTGAAGGTAAATTGTCTACTGATCAAATGCTAACAGATCCTGAAGAAGCCGCTGATTTCGTTAGTAAAACTAAGGTTGATGCACTTGCTATTGCTTGTGGTACATCACATGGTGCGTACAAGTTCACTCGTCCACCAACAGACGATATCTTAGCGATTGATCGCATTAAAGAAATCCACGCGCGTATTCCTAACACACACTTAGTAATGCATGGTTCGTCTTCTGTGCCACAAGAGTGGTTAGAAGTGATTAACCAATACGGTGGCGAAATTCCTGAAACGTATGGCGTGCCAGTAGAGCAGATCATCGAAGGTATTAAATATGGTGTTCGTAAAGTTAATATCGATACCGATCTTCGTTTAGCATCAACAGGTGCAATTCGTCGTCACTTAGCTTTAAACCCAGCTAACTTTGATCCACGTAAATACTTAGCTGAAGCAACGAAAGCAATGACAGAGATCTGTGTTGCTCGCTACGAAGCATTTGGTACGGCAGGTCAAGCTGGTAAGATCAAGCCAATCTCTTTAGATGATATGCATCTTAAATACTTATCAGGTGAACTTGATCCACAAATCAAGTGATTGATAGTAAAGTGAAAAAGCCGGCTTTATGCCGGTTTTTTATATGATTCGATCAAGGCGGATCAGCGATATACTTACTCGTGTTTTTCAGGATCACTGTTTTACTAACCTTAGCTTTCACGGATCATTATTTTACTAGTTGTATACTGATCACAGGCTTTTCTTTGCTCATCTTTTAAACGAAATGCTGAGCGCCTTAACATTAAATCAACAAGTTATCTTATTCTCTAAGTAAAAAACTGATCTGAAGTTGATCTTCTTAGTAAAAATCTGATCCTGATCTGATTAAGTTGGTAGATCAGTGATCCGTGATTTTTATGTGAAATATCTCCTCCTCGGCTTGACCAAAAGCCCTTTATGTTCGATTTTTAAGTTATTGCTTAAATTGAGGATCGCTACCATGAATAAACCTGCCATGATGTTGTCGAGCTTTGCAATGTGCATTATTTCTTTTCATAGTGCTGCCGAAGCTGTAGATGTGTATGGTCGGGCCCATTTAGGGGTTGCTAATAGCGACACTGGCGATGGCAGCGAAACTTCTATTGAGAGCTATAACTCTCGTATGGGGATCAAAGGCAGCGGTGAAATAAGCGATGGGTTAAAAGCCGTATATAAGTTTGAATTTGCAGTAAATGCGGCAGATCAAGATAGCGATGGTAAAACTGAAGAGAATATTACTGCGCGTAATCAATATGTTGGTCTACAAGGCAGTTATGGGCAGGTAGTGCTTGGTCGTCACGATACGGCGTTAAAAGTATCGCAGGGTAAAATTGATTTAATGAACGACTTTAATGGTGATGTTAAAGCCTTGTTCAATGGTGAAAATCGCCTTGGTGATGTGGTTCATTACAGTTCGCCAATTGTTGGCAATATGCAATTTGTGGTCACCTATATTGCTGAAGATAACTCCAAACAAGATGAAGAAACCGGTGTTTCTGCGGCATTTATGTATGGTGATAGTAAATTTAAAAAAGCGCCTTACTTTGTAAGTGTTGCCCACGACAGTAAAGTAGCCGGTTATGATACAACACGGTTTACGGCGCAAGGCCAATTAGGCGATTTAACCCTAGGCGGTATGTATCAACAAAGCGAAAAAGTCACAGGTTCTGACAAAGAAGATGGCTTTTTGGTGAGCGCATCTTACAAAATAGATAAATATAAGTTGCTGGCGCAATATCAAGATACTGATGGCAGCTTTGGTAAATTGAAAGATTCGGGTAGCGGTACTTCTGTTGGTGTTGAACGAAGCCTGTCAAAACAAGCACGTATGTACATGTGGTATACGCAATTTTCACTAGATAATAATGCTGATGAAGATCATCTTGCAGTCACTTTAAGGTATGACTTTTAATCCGAAATTTACTATTTAAGCGTAAAAAATGGCTATTTTTGCTTTGATTCTTTTGCGCTTTTTCAATTACTCGTTAGACTTTCATAAAAATGTCATACTTAGTCATAATAATGAAACCAGTTCGCTAACGAAAGAGATAAATTGGAATGTCACGTAAAGTACTAGTCGTCGATGACGAAGCGCCTATCAGAGAGATGCTGGTTTTTGTTTTAGAGCAAAATGGTTTTCAAGCAATTGAAGCAGAAGATTATGACTCTGCGATTGAAGCTATGGTTGAACCATACCCAGATATGGTTTTATTAGATTGGATGTTACCTGGTGGTAGCGGTATTCAAATTGCTAAGAAATTTAAGCAAAACGAATATACTCGTCAGATCCCTATCATTATGCTGACTGCTCGCGGTGAAGAAGAAGACAAAGTACGCGGCCTTGAAGTAGGTGCTGATGATTACGTAACCAAACCATTTTCTCCTAAAGAATTAATGGCGCGCATTAAAGCGGTTATTCGCCGTGTTTCACCAACCTCATTAGAAGAAGCCATTGAAGTTCATGGCTTACGCCTTGACCCAATCTCACACCGTGTAACATCAGAAGGTAGTGAATTAGATATGGGGCCTACTGAATTTAGATTACTACATTTCTTCATGACGCATCCTGAACGTGTTTACAGCCGTGAACAATTACTTGATCATGTATGGGGAACAAATGTATATGTAGAAGACCGTACTGTTGATGTACATATTCGCCGTCTACGTAAAGCGATTGCACCATTAGGGCATGACCGTTTAGTGCAAACCGTTCGCGGTGCAGGCTATCGTTTTTCAAGTAAATTATAAGTGTCATGGCAATGACCTTAACAAGCTAATTTACATACTTAAGGTAAAGTGAGTGTATGTATCGAGTAGTGAATAAACAGGCGTTAGCAAAACGCCTGTTTATGTATTTCTTACCCTTGTTATTAGTTGGCGTACTTGTAGGTGCGCCTTTTTTGCTTTTATTTTTAGGCTCTTTTGCACTTTTAATTTGGCATTATCATCAATTATATCGCCTCAGCGATTGGCTCCTTAATCAACGTAGTTTTAACCCACCCGAAGGGGAGGGAGCGTGGGAGCAAGTCTTTGAAGGGATCTATCATTTACAACACCGCAACCGTAAAAAACGCAATGAATTGGCAGACTTAATACGCCGTTTTCGTGATGGTGCCGAAGCTGTGCCTGATGCGGTTGTCGTATTACAAAAAGATCTTAGCATTATTTGGTGTAACCAATTGGCTTTAAAGGTTTTAGGTTTACAATGGCCTACCGATCATGGGCAACGCTTAGATAATCTTATTCGCGATCCTAAGTTTGCAAAGTACATGCATAAAGCTTGTTTCGATGAACCGCTCGAGCTTGATGGTGGCCACAGCTACGATCAAACCTTAGAGTTTCGTGTTATGCCCTATGCGAGTTCACAGTTGATGATGGTGGTGCGTGATGTTACTCGCTTAAAGCAACTTGAGCAGATGCGTAAAGACTTTGTGGCCAATGTTTCTCATGAGCTGAGAACACCGCTTACTGTGGTAACCGGTTACTTAGAAATGCTTGATTCAGATAGCTTACCACCTCCTGCAATGTGGCAAAAAGCGCAAACAACCATGCTTGAACAATGTAAGCGTATGGATAGCTTGGTCAATCAATTACTGTCTTTGTCGCGTATTGAAGGGGCACGTCGTCAAGATAACGATAAGCCTGTCAATGTGCCGCAGCTTCTTACCTATATTCAAACCGAAGCACAGTCATTGAACCAAGACAAAGGCCATGAGCTTATATTTAATGTTGATACGAGTTTAGACATTAAAGGGGCCGAAGACGAATTACGTAGTGCCTTTTCTAACCTTGTTTTTAATGCCATTCATTACACCAAGCCAGGTGGCAAGATTGTGGTTGATTGGCAGCTTAAAAATAACCAAGCCGCATTTAGTGTGACTGATAATGGTGATGGTATTGCCGCAGAGCATATTAACCGTTTAACCGAGCGTTTTTATCGTGTCGATAAAGCTCGTAGCCGAACGACAGGTGGGTCTGGGCTAGGTTTAGCAATTACAAAACATGTACTTACAAGGCATGACAGTCGATTAGATATCAGCAGTAAATTAGGACAGGGCTCTACCTTTGCGTTTGCATTTGGTAGCGAAAAAGTCGTACGTATTGAAGAAAAAATAGAAAAAACTGCAAAGTCATAAAAATGTCATTTAAGGGTAATCTAACTGTCATCTAGTGTCATTAGAGTAGACCGCAGTTAGGAAATGGGACGAACAAATCGGAGTAACCCCTATGAAATTCAAAAATCTCGTTGCCGCAATGGGTGTGGCTGTAACAACATTTGTATCAGCACAAGCAGCTGCAGTTGATAAAGATATGCCTGAGTACACTAAAACAAGTGGTATCTCTGGTAACTTCTCATCTGTTGGTTCTGACACTCTTGCAAACATGATGACGTTCTGGGCAGAAGAGTACAAACGCTTCTATCCAAACATAAACATTCAAATCCAAGCAGCGGGTTCTTCAACTGCTCCTCCAGCATTAACTGAAGGTACAGCAAACTTCGGCCCAATGAGCCGTCGTATGAAGTCAAAAGAAATCGAAGCATTCGAAAAGCGTTACGGCTACAAGCCAACTGAAGTTCGCGTTGCAATCGATGCTCTAGCTGTATTCGTACACAAAGATAACCCAATCAAAGGTTTACGTATTGACCAAGTTGATGCGATTTTCTCTTCTACACGTAAATGTGGTGCAAGTGAACAAGTTAACCGTTGGAGCGAAGTAGGTCTTGAGGGTGATTGGGCTGCAAAAGATATCCAGCTTTACGGTCGTAACTCAGTATCAGGTACTTACGGTTACTTCAAGAAGAAAGCCCTTTGTAAAGGTGACTTCCGTAACAATGTAAACGAACAACCAGGTTCTGCATCTGTAGTACAGTCAATCTCTTCTTCTGTGAACGCGATTGGTTACTCAGGTATCGGTTATAAAACATCAGGTGTACGTACAGTACCACTTTCTAAGAAAGGCGATAACTTTGTTGATGCAACATTAGAAAATGTAGCAACAGGTAAATATCCACTATCTCGTTTCTTATATGTTTACGTGAACAAGCACCCTAACAAGCCGCTTTCACCAATCGATGCAGAGTTCTTAAAAATGGTTCTTTCTGTAGATGGTCAAAAAATTGTTGAGAAAGATGGTTATGTGCCACTTTCAGGCAAAATGGCAATGGCTGAACTTAAAAAGCTAGGCCTTCTGTAACAACCATACAGACATAGATGAAAAAACCGCTCATTGAGCGGTTTTTTTTCGTTTAGCTTTTGGCAAAGAGCTTGGCTTTAATACGTTGCTGAGCAATACGTACTTGCTTGCGCTTTTTGCCTGAGGGTGCCTTAAAGCTTTGAATAGGCATTACCGTTGGGTATTCATTAGGTAATGCTGGTACATTAAAGTCAGCGTGTTCATCTTTTGGCAAGCCAATTTCTTGTTGATGTACACGAAGTGCCGCTAAGGTATCATCGTTTTCAACTTCACTTGGACATAAAAATAAACCCATTTTTCGCATTTTCACACCTAAGCCGATGCTGCTTGAATAGCGTACAATTGGCGCTGCTAAAATAAGGCCTACTAAAATAGGTGATAACCACCAAAAGAAAGTCGGTGTGTAATAGTAGGCAACCGAACCCCAGATAATCGCGGTAATAGTCGAAAATAACGTATAACCAATCGCTTCTTTCCACGGCACCATTCTGCCTTCGCGAGGTTGTGCATCCCAGCTAACTTTTTTGCCTAAAAATACGCACACTACAAAGTAGCTATGAAACACCATCATTAAAGGGGCAATCACAATCGCAAAAATAGTTTCGATGAGTGAACCGGCAATTAATTTCATCGTACCGCCAAAGGCTTTATTACGATGCACTAAAGTCACAATTACGCCCATTAATTTAGGCAGTAACAACAATACAGCTGTAATAAATAACAACGAATCAATTAAATCCGTTTTAGCAATTTGCCAGGTTGGGAAAAGTTGATAAGCATGATTAAAGTACACGTCGCTATTAAGTGCACGAGTTACTGCATCTAAGGTACTTAATGCCAGCATAGATAACCAAATCAACGATGAAATATAAGCTGTGGCACCAAATAAAAAGTGCATTTTACTCATTAGCTTAAGACCTGATTTAGGCAGTAAACCTAAATGCTGGATATTACCTTGCACCCAACGTCTATCACGAATCGCGTAATCGAGAATGTTACTTGGTACTTCTTCGTAACTGCCTTCAACATCGCTAAGCAGTAACACATCCCAACCACTGCGGTGTAGCAGAGAAGCTTCTACAAAGTCATGACTTAAGATCTCACCACCAAATGGGGCATTACCTTTTAAAACAGGTAGGCCGCAGCACTTTGTGAATGCTTCAACGCGAATAATCGCATTGTGGCCCCAGTAGTTTGCTTGGTTTGTTTGCCAAAAAGCAGAACCAGTTGCCAGCATTGGGCTATATAAAATTGATGCAAACTGTAAAAAACGACCAAAAAACGTGTCTTGGCGAACTGGAATAGGGATCGTTTGGATCAAGCCTGATTTTGGATTGCTGATCATGCTAGAAGTCAGTTCAAGCATACATTGACCCGTCATAATGCTATCGGCATCAAGCACAATCATGTGATCGTACTGGCTACCCCAACGTTCACAAAAATCAGTTAAGTTACCCACTTTACGGTGTTTATTATCTTCACGGCGACGATAAAAAGTATGCTTTGCTAAATCACCTAAGCGCTCAGTAAGTGCATTCCACGCTTTAAGTTCATTACGTGCAATTTCAGGGTCTTGCGTATCACTTAGCAAGTAAAAGTCGTAATGCGGCATTTGCCCTGTTTTAGCCAGCGAGCGTAAACTTACTTCAAAACCGGCGATGACACGCTCTGTATCTTCGTTGTAGATAGGCATAACAATGGCTGTTTTAGTTTGGCTCAAGGCATGCTGATTAATCTCGATTGGCTTTTGACGTTTTAAGGTCAACGGGTCAATACGAAATAATTGCAAGATAAAGCCCATACAGCCACTACAAAAGGCTGTAACAATCCACGCGAAGGTAACTGTAAATAATGCCAGTAAAGCGTACTCAAGCGGTGTCATGCCGTTTGAATTTAAAATATCGAACATGATCCACACGCCATAGGCGGTAATGGTAAGCGCTAGGCTCGAAAAAAGCCAAGCGCGGGTCTTCTTAAATGGCATTGCTGTTGCCTTTAATGCTTTACTATTGGACGTCGTTTGGATACCAGACATAGCTCCATACCTCGCTGATTTCTTTATCACGTAGTTTTAACGATAAGCGCATATCAACAGGCTTATCTCCCTCTGGCGCCACTTTAAATGCTACGCGCCATCCTTGATTGTTTGGTAACTGCTGTACCGTTTTATCGCTTATTTGCCCAGCTGAGAGTGTAAGATCCGCCTGCATGGCAAAATTAGCAGATAGTTGATTAATCGTTTCGCCACTAAAATCAACGGTAAATTGGCGGTGGCTTTTTGGTGGTGGATTGTCTTCACCAGGTAATGCTGCACTACCAATTCGAGTTCTTAACACACTCGCTTTATCTTGAGTTGCAAGTGTGGCATTGAAAGTCGACAGCTTGTAACTAAAACTTAAGCTGTCACCAGCTTTCATTGGCTGCTCTGGCACCCAGTAGCTAACAATATTGTCGTTAGTTTCGGTATCTGTTGGGATCTCTACTAACTCAACACGCCCTTTACCCCAATTACCCACTGGCTCAATCCACATGCTCGGACGGTTGTGATAATGCGCTTCGGTATCAAGGTAGTTATTAAAATCTCGGTCTCGCTGCGCAAGGCCAAAGCCTTTAGGGTTCGCGTAGCTAAACGAAGTCACGCTCAATTTCTTCGGGTTATTCAGTGCACGCCAAATCCATTGACCTTGTTCTGATTGCATTAATAGGCCATCAGAATCATGTACTTCAGGGCGGTAATCATCAAAAAACTTAGTACTATTTTCACCGTGGTAAAACATACTTGTTAGCGGGGCTATGCCGAGCTTTTTAATGTCTTTACGGGCAAAAATTTGCATCTCGGTTTTTACTTCAGTGTTAGTAGAAGGTGTTAGTTCAAAACGATAGGCTCCCGACACTGAAGGGCTATCTAATAATGCATAAAGCACGATGGTAGTATCTTCGGGTGCAGGTTTTACTAACCAGAACTCTTTGAATACAGGAAATTCTTCGCCTGAGCTCAGTGCTGTATCAACTGCAAGACCTCGAGCTGACAGACCATATACTTGATGCGGGCCAACTAAACGAAAATACGAAGCACCTTGGAACACAGCTACTTCGTCTTTGTACTGGTTGTTGTTCAGTGGAAAATGCAAACGAAAACCTGCATGGCCAAGTTGTGTATTGGCAATAGCGGTGCTGATCTCTTGCTCTAACGGGGCAGCAGTTGCATCGTAACGATAGTAATCTGTTTTAAAAGGTAAACTTTTTACTTCGGCATTTTGCTCAAGAGTATTAATTGCAACCGGTGAGCGATATAAGAAGCCTGGGTGGAATAACTGCACTTCATACAGGCTTTGATCTTTCCAAATTGCTTGCTCAGTACGAAAACGAATTGCACGGTAGTCCTGATAACCAATGCTAGTTAATGCTTCAAGCTCTAACTCCTTAGGGGCTACATACGGCTCAGAGGCTAATTTCTTCGCACGTGCAGTGATAACTTCAAATAGCTTTTCTTCTGGAATCGTGATCATTGCAGGCTTAAGCTCAACCGCAGCACTATCCTTTACTTGCTGTTTTTCATTTTCGGTTGCTTGAACCTCAGCGGCTGTTTGTTCTGTTTCAGTTGCTTTTGGCTGATCTGGTTCTTCAACTGCGTAACTATGACCTGCGCTGATGGCTAATAATACGCCCAAGAAGGTCTTCTTTTTAATAGCGCTGAAGAGCTTAGTTCGGGTTTCTGGTTTCATTCAATTTTCCTTTAGCCGTAAATCACGTTAATTCTTTCATATCTCATAGCAATTACTGGACCCAAAATAAAAACTAACAATCTCAATGGCTTTGAGTTGGTGCAGCTAAATGCGAAGAGTAAAATTTTGAAATTAGTGCGAAACAATTACACGGTTGCAGTTGTTTATTCGTCACCAATATGGAGAAGTTTAATGAACGAAAGCTTGCCCTAATATGAATAGCTTAAAGGGTAAACAAAAATATGAACAAAATTACCAGAGGCTTAATTGTGCGAGTGAAATTGTAATCGTGAGGGGGAGTGCAGGCACCGAATAGGTTTTCAGTGCCTTAAAAAGCGAGTCGTTGTTATTTAACTTCGCCTAACTTTTCTGCATTGGCTTTACATTGGTTGTAAGCTTCAATGCACTTGTTGCTACAGACTTTATGAACTAAGCCATCAGCGGTGCTTTGTTGCTCACAGCTCGCTTCGCATTGATAGTTTTGCTGAGCACATTGCTGCATTTCTGGGTTGTCAATTTTGTTTGAGCAGGCAGACAGTAATGTCATAGCAAACAATGTTGCTGCAATTGCTGGTAATTTTTTCATGCTTATCCCTAGTTTATGTCTTTTCTTTGCAATCCATCTTACCCAGATTGTTGCTATTTAATCCAGCTCAACTTGTAAATTGTCAATTAAACGTACTGAGCCCAAATAAGCAGCAGCTAAAATAACAAGTTGTTTGTCAGCCACGGTGGCTGGTTTTAGTGTAGAGCGCTCTGCAATCGAATAATAGTCAGGTTTTAGTCCTGCCTTTTCAAGTTGTGCTTTTGCATCTGCCTCAAGAGCTGCAATGTCTGCGCTGCCTTGTTTAAGTGCCGTTGCAGTATTATTTAGTGTGGCAAACAGTACTTTTGCGGTGTCTTTTTGCTCATCAGATAAATAGCCATTACGAGAGCTCATTGCTAAACCAGAGATTTCGCGGCAAGTAGGTACGCCAATAATTTCAACTGGGATAGATAGGTCGCGCGTCATGGTTTTAATAACCTGTAGCTGCTGAAAATCTTTTTCACCAAAACAAGCAAAGTCAGGTTGTACTAAATTAAATAATTTAGTGACAACGGTTGCAACGCCTTTGAAGTGACCAGGACGCGAGCCTCCACAGTAACCCATAGAAACCCCCGGTACATCGACAAAGCTTTGCTCGCCTAAACCATTTGGGTAAATTGTTTCAACGGATGGGGTAAACACGATATCAGTACCAAGATCTGCTAAACCTTGTTTATCTTCGTTTAGTGTACGCGGGTAACTATCAAGGTCTTCGTTGGCACCAAATTGCATCGGGTTTACAAAGATACTCACAACCACTTTATCAGCCAATGTTTTGGCTTTTTCAACAAGTGAAAAGTGACCTTGGTGTAAATTGCCCATGGTAGGCACTAGCGCAATGCTCAGGCCCGCTTGACGCCAAGCTTTGATTTGGCTGCGTAACGATTTAATTTCAGTGATTGATTGCATTTATTTAAACTCGTGTTCGGTACTTGGGAAAGCACCACTTTTTACATCTTCACAATACTTTTGCACTGCTGCTGGCATATTGCCGGTTTCTAATAAAAAGTTCTTTGAAAACTTAGGGATATAACCTGCCGAAATACCAACTAGGTCGTGCATTACTAAGATTTGGCCATCAGTTTGATTACCTGCACCAATACCAATGGTAGGAATGTTTAGCTCATCAGTAATACGTTTAGCAAGCTCACTTGGAATACATTCTAAAACAAGTAACTGTGCACCTGCCGCTTCAAGTGCTTTCGCATCGCTGACCATTTTATCGGCTTGAGATTGCTCACGACCTTGAATTTTAAAACCGCCAAAAACATGCACTGACTGAGGTGTTAAGCCTAGGTGGCCACATACTGGAATACCTTGTTGGGTCATTGCACGAATGCTGTCGTGCAGCCATTCGCCACCTTCAAGCTTAACCATGTTTGCCCCAGCACGCATCAGCTCTGCTGCATTTTTACAGGCATCAGCTGGGTTGGCATAGGTCATAAATGGTAAGTCAGCAATCACAAATAATTCGCGGCTACCGGCACGCACACAGCGAGTATGGTATGCAATATCTGTGTTGGTTACAGCAAGGGTGTCATCAGCACCTTGCAATACCATGCCTAGTGAGTCACCGACTAAGATCACCTCGACGCCATTATCATGAAACAATTTAGCAAAGCTGGCGTCGTAAGCCGTTAATGCGGTGATTTTTTGTTGTTCTTGTTTCATTTTATTCAAGGTTGAAACGGTGATTTTAGACATAATTTCCTCTAAGGCTTAGCCTTGGTTGATTACTGCTGAGGGAGTTGTTGTAAATCGTTTAAAGGCAACGTTTTTGTTATATCAGCAAGTGATTGATTATTCGGTAGTACAAGTGTTGGTGCAATTTCCAACAAGGGATAAACAACAAACTCTCGCTCTGTTAGGCCATAATGAGGCACAGTTAAGCGAGGGGTGTCTATCACGTCATTACCGAACAATAAAATATCTATATCAAGGGTACGCGGACCCCAGCGTTCTTCTTTTCTAACACGGCCATGCTCAAGCTCAATGGCTTGAGTTAAATCAAGTAACTGCTCTGGCTTAAGTGCAGTTTTAACACACGCGACTGCATTTACATAATCGGGTTGATCTTGTGGCCCCATTGGTTTGCTTGCGTAATCATGGGATACACAAACAAACTCAACATCTTTTAATGCTTTTAGGGCAGTGACAGCAGCATGAATTTGTTTACGTGGTGTGTTTAAGTTGGCACCTAAACCTAAATAAACGGTATGCATACTTAGTCTACTTTTTTCTTGCGTGGGCGACGACGGCGCTTAGGGCCACCTTGGTGTCCTAAGTTTTTAACCATCTCTTTTTGGCCATTAATGTCTTGGCTTAGGTAGGTTGTCCACCAATCAGCAAGCTCTTTTTGTTGCTCTTCGCCAGCTTGCACACGCAGTAATAAGAAATCATAAGCGGCTTTGAAGCGAGGCTGTTGAGTGAGCCTATAAGCGCGCTGACCACCTCGTTTATCAAGGCGTTGCTGAATATGCCAAATATCGCGTGCACCCAAGGTGAAGCGTTTTGGTACTGCTACCTGTTGCGCGTTTTCACTCTGCACTTTGTTCATTGCTTGTGCAAATGCATCGTACTCTGAAAGTTGGTCGCGTTGTTGTAACTTCTTCGCAATGCTCTGCAATGGGAACCACAATAAGGCTGCAAAAATAAAGGCTGGGGTGACTTTTTTATCAGCATTAATACGTTTATCGGTGTTTTTAAACATTTGCAGGATAAACGTATGCTCAAAGCCTTCAGGGTTGGCATCTAAGATTTTATCAAGCGCAGGAAATAATGCTTTGAATAAACCATATTGGCGTAGCATTAAGTAGTTTTCTTCAGCTTTGCCGTTTAAAAACAATTTGAGTGATTCTTCAAACAAACGAGCTGGCGGAATATGATCAAGTAAGTTAGCAAGGCTTTTAATTGGCTTTTCGGTGCCAGGTGCAATGCTCATTCCTAGTTTGGTGGCAAAACGCACTGCACGTAACATGCGCACAGGGTCTTCACGGTAACGTGTTTCTGGGTCGCCAATCAGCTCAATTTGTTTTGCTTTTATCGCGCTAATGCCATTGGCATAGTCATAAATACAAAAATCGTTAATTGAGTAGTAAAGTGCATTAATCGAAAAGTCGCGGCGCTCGGCATCTTCTTCGATGCTGCCATAGACATTGTCACGCAGGAGTTGGCCGTGTTCACTTGATTGACTAATTTGATTTTTGCTTTCTTCGGCTTCGTGATGGCCACGCATGGTCGCCACTTCAATAATTTCTCGACCAAACACGATATGGGCTAAACGAAAACGGCGACCAATTAGGCGACAGTTACGAAATAGCTTTTTGATTTGCTCAGGGGTTGCGTTTGTTACAACGTCGAAGTCTTTTGGTTGTTGGCCTAACAATATATCTCGAATACAACCACCTACAAGGTAGGCATCAAAACCACCTTCTTTAAGGCGGTACAATACTTTGATTGCATTTGGGCTAAATTGTTTGCGCGAAATACCATGTTCACTGCGCTCGATCACCAAAGGTAACTCGCTCGTTGGCAAAGCATCACTTGATGTCGTGGCATTTGGGCCAATAATCTGCCGACAAAATTGAAAAAGCTTAGAAATAATAATCTGTCTCCTACGACGCGGACTTTGCGACTCATCAAGTATAGCGTTTGTTTGATACTTCGCCGATGTGAGATTGACGTGTAATCAGTGTGTTTTAAATGGCGCTAAATTAAGGTGTTGATGATTCGCACACTTTGGGTCGCTATCATATACCAGCAGGGCTGAAAAATTAAGTTACTCGGCCTTTAAAATTGGCAATTTATTTTTCAATAGTAACAAAGTTACAAAAAGGAGAGTTTGGATCCTCGCTAACTTGTATTTCTTGCACCTTTGGTATGTGTTCAAGGCGGTAAGTTTCAATAGCCCAAGCTAACATCTGTTCGATATTTAACGATAAAAGTGAGCTTTCTGGCTTTAAGCCTAAAAAGCGCAAGGCATCGAACAACGCGGGCTTTGGATCTGATTTTGCTATTGCCGGAGCGTAATTTTGTTTTGATAGCTTAAAACCGGGTTTAGCTACTGCTAAAGGTAGGTGGGCGTATTCTGGGGCCGGTTTATTTAGCTGCTTAAACAAACTGAGTTGTCGTGCGGTCGGTTCGAGTAAATCAGCTCCGCGAACGACTCTTGTAATACCTTGTGCAATATCATCGGCGACTACGACCAGTTGGTAAGCAAATAAACCATCGCTGCGCTTTATTAAGTAATCTTCTTTGGCAAGTTGGCTATCAACAGACACTTTACCTTGAATTAAATCATGGTAGTGACTGGTTGCAAATTGCTGGGTTAAACGTAGCGCTGAATCAGTTAAAGCGTGGTTTTTATAACGGCAGTGGCCTTGGTATATCCCACCGATTGCTTTAATTTCTTTGCGCGTGCAATGACATGCATAAACAAGGTTTTTCGAAATTAACTCGTCAACAATGGCTTGGTATTGCTCATGACGCTGGGTTTGGTATATAACAGGCTCGTCCCAGTAAAGACCGTAAGCCTCTAAGGTATGTAATATATCGTCGCTAGCACCGCTTACAACACGCGTTGTGTCGATATCTTCAATGCGTACTAACCATTTTCCTTGATTGGCTTTTGCATCGAGGAAGCTACCCACAGCCGCTATAAGTGAGCCAAAATGTAATGGCCCTGAAGGGGATGGCGCAAAGCGGCCACGATATTCACGCATTGGCGTGTTAACGGCTGTGGTAGACATGGGCTAATTAAAGGATGTAATTAACCGCGTCCAGATTGCTTTTCTTTAATTTCCGCAAGCGTTTTACAGTCTACACATAAATCAGCTGTAGGACGCGCTTCTAGGCGGCGGATACCAATTTCGATACCACATGATTCACAGAAACCAAAATCGTCTTCTTTGATTAATTGAATCGTTTTTTCAATTTTCTTGATCAGTTTACGCTCACGGTCACGAGTACGAAGTTCTAATGAGAATTCTTCTTCTTGTGCTGCACGGTCTACTGGATCCGGAAAGTTAGCTGCTTCGTCTTGCATATGCGATTTAGTACGGTCTACTTCGTTACGTAAATCGTTACGCCAAGCTTCTAAAATTGTTTTGAAATGAGCACGTTGTGCTTCATTCATATACTCTTCACCTGGCTGTTCCTGATATGGTTCTAACCCGGCCTGAGCCAATAACCCTAGTCTTTTTTGGTCTGGCATAACTTTCTCCTAAATCCTTAATATTTTGCCCAGCGTTAGCCGGCGGCTATAAATAGCAGAATCATTAGACTGAGGCAAATTTATTTTTAATTAATCCTCTTGACCTTGCGCTAATGATTGCTCAAATAATTATGGGCGGTTTTGTAAGCCCTTAACTATCCATAAATTTTTTAAATTTGCTAAGTTATATGGGCAAAAAAAAATAATACAACTAAAATAGTGCTTTTATTGTCGTTTTCGTAAAAGAGTAGCTTAGTTCAGAAAATCACATTTTTCTTGCAACTTAATTTCTTCTGCCGAAATTTTTGCTTTATAAGCAATCACTTCAACACCATTATCTATAGCTTCAGTTAAAAGTTGGGCGTATTTTGAGTCGATATGTTTTGCCGCACTCACTTGATTGATACCTTCATGTAAAACTGCAAAAAATAGCACTGCACGATGCCCTTGTTGCACCATCTCTATTAGCTCTCGCAGATGTTTTTGGCCTCGCTCAGTTTTTGCATCCGGAAAATACCCTTGCCCAGATTGTGGTTCTGTTTGCGAAAGCAATGTCACAGATTTTACTTCTACATAGCAATGGGGTTTATGTTTATCTGTTAATAAAAAGTCGATACGGCTATTTTCTTGGCCGTATTTTACTTCTGCAGCAATTGTTTGATAGTCAACAAGTTCAGCAATCGCGCCTGCATTTAAGGCTTCTTGCACAACTTTGTTTGCAATCGCGGTATTAACACATATTAAGTGATCGAATTGGTTCTGAGTTAATTGCAAGGATTGAGGGAACTTACGTTTAGCATTATCACTGGTTGAATAAAACGCTTTAAACCCAGGCTCTGCACATCCCGTCATTTTGCCGGTATTAGCACAGTGAGCTGTAAACTCTGTGCCATCGGCAGTTTTTAAGTCGGCTAAAAAACGTTTGTAGCGTTTAATTAAGGTAGCTGTTTGTAATGCGGGAGTAAATTTCATGGCTCTTAGTAATTCGTTTTTCTTTATTGTAAGTGATTCATTACGAGGATTGAACCACATCTCATAATGCTATTTATCGCAAGCTGTTGGGAACTGACGTTGGCTGTAGTAAACTCGAGTAACATTTTTAGCGCAAAGAGTATTCTAACATGTCAGAAAAATTTCTAGTTCAACTTAGCGAGCAGGGCGCTGCCGCACATTGGGGCGAAAAAGCCGCTCTTTCTTTTACTGAACAAGGCGCAACTGTTCATTTAACTGAGCAAGATACACTTAAAAACGTACAAAAAGCAGCACGTACGTTAGCTAATCAAGGCTTAAAAAATATTGCCTTAGTGGGCGATGTTTGGTGTACAGAAACACAATGGGCTTTCTACCAAGGCTTTGTTTCACCAAAGAATTTAGATGCTATTGAGTTTGTTGAAAATGCAAAAACAGACGGCAAAGAATTGGCTTCTTTAAAGCAAGCTGCGACGTGGGCTCGTCAAATGATCAATGGCACAGCTGATGATATTTTCCCAGAGAGCCTAGCTGGTAAAGCAGCTGAGTTTATTCAGTCACTAGCACCTGAGCACGTAAGCTACCAAATTATTAAAGGTGATGCTTTATTAGAGCAACAATGGATTGGTATCCATGCGGTAGGCCGTGGTAGTGAACGTCCACCAGTATTATTAGCATTAGATTACAACCCAACTGGTGATGAAAACGCGCCTGTTGCAGCCGCTTTAGTTGGTAAAGGCATTACGTTTGATTCAGGTGGTTACTCAATCAAAGCAAGTGAAGGCATGTTAGGCATGAAATGCGACATGGGTGGCGCAGCAACTGTGACTGCAGGTTTAGCACTTGCTATTAGCCGTGGTATCAACAAACGCATTAAGTTGTTCTTATGCTGTGCTGAAAACTTAATTTCAGGCCATGCCTACAAACTTGGTGATATCTTAACGTATAAAAATGGCACCACAGTTGAAATCGTTAATACCGACGCTGAAGGTCGTTTAGTGCTAGCTGATGGCTTAATGGCTGCAGGTGAGTCTGGCGCGCCATTAATCATTGATGCAGCAACGCTAACAGGCGCTGCGCTTGTTGCTGTTGGTCAAGAGTACAATGCATTGTTCGGTCTTGATAAAGAGCTTGTACGTGACGTACAAGACTTTGCAGAGCAAGAAATGGAAGCTGCTTGGCCACTACCACTTGAAAAGTGGCACCAACAAAATTGCCCGTCGCCATATGCTGATACGGCAAACAGTCGTCCACAAAAAGGTGGTGGCTACGGTGGTGCTTCTAATGCGGCTGGTTTCTTATCACGCTTTGTGCCAAATGAAGGTAAAGGTTGGGTTCACATTGACCTTGCTGCTGCATTTAACATGGGTAGCACAAGCGAGTGGGCTGCAGGCGCAACAACACAAGGTATGCGTACCGTTGCAAGAACATTACTAGAAAAAGCATAAGCAATTACCTTTTTCTAGTTAATTAAAAGCCCCTTAACTTTATCTAAGTTAAGGGGCTTTTTTAATCTAAAGGGTAATTTTACAAACTGATACAAGCTTTTTTGAGTAAATTAGTATAAAATCACGCCCCACATTTTCTCATCCTGTGGTTAGTTTTTATTAAATTAGCTACACTTGAATGATCAATTCACACTGGGGTCTCTATTTATGTCAGATAAGTGCTATATCACTGCGCAGCAGCTTCTTGAAGATTCATTTCGTGTTGCGGCACAAGTTTATGAAGATGGTTTCCGTCCTGATTTCATCATTGGTATTTGGCGTGGTGGTGCTCCAATTGGTATCGCAGTTCAAGAATATTACGATTACAAAGGTATAGAAACTGACCATATCGCAGTGCGTACTTCTTCGTATTACGGTATTAACCAGCAATCTAAAGAGATCAAAGTTCACGGTTTGCATTACATCATTGAAAATGCCAATGCAGACAATTCATTACTAATCGTTGATGACGTGTTCGATTCTGGCCGCAGTATTTTTGCATTAAAAGAAAAGCTTTCGGAGTTAATGCGTTTAAACCTACCACGTGATATTCGCGTTGCATGCCCATATTACAAGCCGAAGAACTCAAAGGTAGACATGGTGCCAGATTACTTCATTCATGAGTCTGAAGAGTGGTTAGTGTTCCCTCATGAACTTTCAGGCCTAACGCCAGACGAAATTATCGAAGGTAAATCTGATTTAGCGAACATCCACGACATTTTACTTGAAAAGTAACCTTGTCCAAATTTTTCATAAAAGGCTCTTAGTGAGCCTTTTTTATTGTCTTAAATTAAGAGCGTAAAACTCCCTATTGATAATAGGGTAGTTTAAGCTGCACAAATGCATTGATGCTTATCAAAAAAGAAAAGATTGGTGTTTATGTATATTTTTTAAAGGCAATAAAAAACCGCGCATAAGCGCGGTTTTAAAAGCTTTATTAGCGTCGTGGACTAGCCACCGTTACCAGAACCACCAGTACCACCAGTACCACCAGTACCACCTGTGATTGGTTGCTCAACAACTTCACAAACTGTAGGTATATCAAGAGTTACAGGTGTTGTGTTTACCTCTAAATCTTGAGAAAGCCATTGTCTATTACCATAGTCATAATATCTAATTGAATAGCTTGAACCTTCCTCTAAAGCAACATTAAATGTAGCACCTTCTCCATAGTAAGTATTTACAAGTGCATTACCTGAGAATAGACGAGAATATGTAGGTGTAGGAACTGGATCAGCGTTAACATCAAAGTCTTCAGTGTTACTACAAACTAACTGAGTAGTAACTTGCTTAGAAATAATGCCAGGGTTTGAAGTAGTTAGCTTTAAAGTTTCGCCATCTAAATCACAAATATTACTAACGCTCAATTTCGTAGCAGTAGTACCCGCATCACTTGCTAAACCGGCTAAAACGTTTGCACCCTTTTGACGTATTTTCAATGTAACAGGGAAGCCAGGAGGATTAGCTATATTAGCTTGTGAATAATCGCCTCTATTAGCTCTTAAATTACGAACATTACGGCGGAAACCGTTATTCTCAATTACTAGACTATATCGGCCTGCATTTGGTTGGTCGTTACTGTCAACAATATCGAATGATACGCTAGAACATTGATTATTGTTGAAGTAATCTAAGTTCCAATAAGATAAGTGATTAACGTCTACAGAAACGTCAAACGTGTCTGCACTATCATTGTCTGTAACTTCACCATAGCTTTCAAAAGACCACTTACCAGCGTCTTCATCATAACTCCAAACTGGGAATACATCACCTACAGCGATTTTACGAGCTGTTGGAGAAGTTAACGTACAAACACCCATGCTGTAGCCATTAGCTTCTGCATATGCCGAAAGGTCAGTTGTACCAGCCGGAACTGAAACTGGACATGGGTTTGAAGTATTCTGATCTACCTGCATTGCAACAGTAAGAGAGTTTCCTTCACCGAATGTTTTACTTTATTACCAGCATCATCAGTAAGCTCGATTGCAACGAAACCACCTGATGTAAATGAACCAGAAACATTTGAATCTGAGCCATCAGGGTTTGCAACAGAAAGGGCTAAACCACCAGGAAATGCATCAAGAGATGAATTTTCAACTGTAGCGCTATCAGCTTCAGTTTCATTACGTGTTGCTTCGTTAGCAAAGTAAGCCACAGTGATTTCAGGCACTGTTTCTAAAGCTGTACCGTCAGCAGTTAAAAACTGAGTACCGTTTTTAATTTTAACAGTAGTACCACCAACAGCAACGCCAGCTTTGTTTACAGATTGAGGAAGTTCAATTTCGTCTTTATCACCAGAAACACTTAAGCCGGTTGTTGGATCATAGGCTACAGTTGTATTTTCACCTTCAGGTACTAAAGATTCTAATGATTTAGTTTCTGCAACAATAGGAACATCAGAATCAGCTAAATTACGTGGCGTTAGTCGGATTTCATCAGCTGCTACGTTTTCAGTAGTTGTTACTGTGAATGAGCCAGAATTATTTAAGTATCCTTCAGCAGAAACAACATAATCGTAAGTTACGCCGTCAGCAGGGATCGACTCAAGAGTAAAGCTGAAAGCTCCATCTGTAGTTGACTTGTCTTCATCAGAAAGTGCATCACCAGCAACACTTAGTAAGCCATCTTCAGAAGATGTAAATGTGATGGTTGCCGTCACTGATTCATCAAGCAATTCGCCTGTAGCATCAATTAAGCTAACGGAGATAGCACCTGCTTGAGTCTCAGCTGCCGTAGGTGGAACTGCTACATCTTGTGTTGGAACTGGTGGCTCAGGCACTGTGTCGTTTTTGTCGTCATCACTCAAACAACCACTTAAGCTTAAAGTGACACCTAACGCTAGCGCTAGCTTGGTTAGTTTAAATTCATTGTTTCCCATAATCGTTACCTTTCTTTCCTTTCTCGTAAAGTAATCAGACTTTTATTAGAGCAAATAGTACCGGTTTGTGCACCGAAAAAACGCCACACATGGTTATCTGTTATTGAAGGATAAGCGTACATTATATATACGTCAAGTGAACATTATATATACGTCAAGTGAACATTATATATACTTTCATTAATAAAATAAGAAAGTTCTGTCTTATCTTTCAAGTGCAACAGCTGATAACAAACCGCTTTGCTAAATTGTAATATAGAGTCTTACTGTTAAGAAGCTTAACTCTATGAATATTTATAGATTATCCAACTGAACTTGTGCTGACTTTGCTTTTCAGTTTGGTAATATTATTTTAAAGCATTTAAGAAAAATTTGTAACACATTTATAACTGCGCAAAACTTTCTACGTAGTCACTAAGCTTGTCGATATCTACCACTTGTAAACCTTGATTGCTTCGCTGCACTAAGCCTTTTTCAACTAGTTCTGTAACTACTCGTCTATAAGCTCTTTCTGTGGTAGCAAAGCGCTCAGCTTCAGCATTTACGGTAGGGTAGGCACGCAGTAGTGTTGGGTTGCTGTTTTCTGCTCTTAATAAGCAATCTTTAGCTATGTTGTAGCTTAGTGGTAATAGCAGCTTATCTAAGTTTATTTTTTGGTTTTCTTGGAACTTAGCAGCAATTGTTTGCGCCGTGTACAAGCTTAACTCTGGCTTTTCTAATAGTAGTGCGCGCCAGTGTTTAAGCTCAATTAGGTTATAACTTACATCGCTAAAGCACGTAACTGTGTAAATACACGGGTAGTTATTCAGTGCTTCAATCTCACCAATCAGTGTGTTGTTACAATCAAGCTGGCCCAAAAGAAGGCGTCGGCCATTACCCACGTCATAGCTGAACGACACTGTGCCGCTTCTCACTAATACGAGTTTTGACAAAGGTTGATCTTGGTGGATCAGCACTTCTTTTTTAGCTTGTTGAAAACTACTGCCAGCAAATGTCAGTAATTGGTCAACAAGATAGCTTGAAAAATGATATTGAAACATTAACGCCGCTCTTCGGACAATTGTCCTATTTATTACATCTTAATGACGTTAGCATTAAGATTCTAAGAATTTACGCTAACTTGCTAGTAAGGTGTTTCACGTTACTGATACCTTCATTTCCCGTGTAATGATTTTAAAGCCAAGATTATTCTTAAGCTTTACAAGGTTTTTAGTAAGTTAGCTTTTTTATTTTATTGTCAAACTAGCACAGAGTGCGTCAAAAAAAATGACAAGCTCCAATGCTAACCTAAAGCCTAGGAGAGAACAATTGAGTTGGGAATATTTAGGCTATTTAGCGTCAGCACTGTTGGTTGCTTCTTTGACAATGAGCGATGTAGTAAAACTACGCTGGCTCAACCTAGCAGGATGTATTGCATTTACCTTCTACGGGCTGGCAATTGGTGCCGTTCCGGTAGCCTTTACCAATGGCTTACTGGCGTTTGTAAATATTTACCACATCGTTAAATTAAAGCGTCAGCAAAAAGCTGACGCTAAGTAGCATTATTCCTCTTTTTTATATTTTAGCTCGCCCGCAATCCAAGTTTGCGTCACGTTTATATCGTGGATCTCAGAAACTGGGGCTTTGTAATAGTCTTTATCAATCAAAATAAAGTCAGCCCACTTTCCTTGTTCTAAACTACCTACCTTAAACTCTTGATGTGCAGCATAAGCACCACCTAAAGTAAACGCACGCAAAGCTTCATCACGCGATAGCAGCTCTTGTGGTCGCCAGCCACCTTCAGGAAGTTGATTATGATCCATTCGTGTAATGGCTGAATATAAGCCATCAAACGGATCAGCAAGTTCTACAGGAAAGTCAGAACCTGCTGCAATTACAGAGCCTTGCGCTAAAAAGGTTTTCCAAGCATACGCCCCTTCAAGTTGTTTTTCAGTTAGGCGCTGCTCTGCCATATGCATATCAGAGGTTGCATGAACAGGCTGCATTGATGGAATAATTTTTAACGTTTTAAAACGAGGGATATCTTCAGGAGTAACAATTTGTGCATGTTCAATTCGGTTACGCAGTAAAATCCCACCGGTTTTTTTAAACACATTTTCATAGGCATCTAGCACAACATGATTGGCTTTATCACCAATGGCGTGGGTGTTCGCACTAAAGCCATGGGCAAAGCTTAAGTTGAATAGTTGCTCAAGTTTTTCTTGGGTTTCAAGCATTAAGCCATGGTGATTTTTACGATCAGCGTATTCCTCGATAAGGGCTGCGCCTCGGCTTCCTAAAGCACCATCCGCATACACTTTGACACTTCGAATCGACAGCATGTCATTCATGTCTTTATATTTGCCCGCTTTGAGCATGGTTTCTAGTTGAGGATCGGCAGCACTTAGCATGGCAACGATTCTTACGGGAAGGGTATTTTGCTCAGAGCGCTGCTTGTACACTTGCCACGTGTCGTAATCGATACCGGCATCATGGGTTGATGTAATACCCAAACTTAGTAGATGTTTACCTGCATTATCTAATGCCGTATTAATGCTGGCATGGCTTGCTTTTGGTACATGTTGGGTAACAAGCGTTTCGGCTTTATCAATGAATACCCCTGAAGGTAAGCCAGAATCTAACTTTAAAATTTCACCGCCGGCAGGAGAGGGAGTTTGTTTGGAAATACTTGCAAGTTCCATGGCTTTTGAATTAACCCACACAGCATGGCCATCAACGCGAGAAAGCACCACAGGTTTGTCTTTTACATATTTGTCTAAATCAGCTGCAGTTGGAAACTCACCGCCTGGCCACTGCTCTTGATTCCAACCGCGACCAATGATCCAACCTTGTTTATCTTTGGCAAACTCAGCCAGCATTTTGCCAACCTCATCTGCCGAGTTCGTATTTCTGACATCAAGTTGTGAAAGGTTATTACCTAAACCAATTACATGGCCATGAGCATCGACTAAGCCAGGTAACAACGTGGCTTGCTTGCCATCAATTGCGGTGGCGTCAGGGAAGCTATTTTTAATTGAGTCATTGCCTGTTTTTACGACTTTACCGTCTTTAAAAACCAGTGCAGAAAAGTGTTGGGTTTCGCCTTTGTAGGTAGGCGTGTAGCCATTTATATTATAAATAACAGTGGTGTTGGCAAAGCAGCTAAGTGAAGCTGTTGCTAGTAAGCTGATGATGAGTTTCATAATCTTCTAATAGTTTTTATTGATTTATGAAAACAGTATCAGAGTTGCAGTAAACTGCAACTCAGCAGCAAGTAAATAGTTAATTGTAACGCTTTATTTGCTTGCGTAGACCTTAAATTCACTAAGCGATAATTTATTATCTTTATCGCTGTCGTAGTTTTTGAAACGTGACCACAGAGCAGGGTCTCTCGCTGACTCTGAACGAGTCAGGTAACCATCGTCATTACGATCAAGTTGTTTAAATTTTTCACCAATACTATCTGCAGCAAAACTTATTGTGCTAAATACACCACATAAAATTAGGCTGGCAAAGGTTAATTTTGACATTATTTTAACTCTTGTTTGTTAAATAGTGTTTAAATTCAAGGAGCGAGATTTGTTGATCTTTATCTGTATCCCACTGTGCTATGCGTTTTTGCAAGTGCGGTTGAGAAGACAGTTCCTGCACAGATAAAAAACCATTTTTATCTTTATCAAGGTGATCAAATCTCTGTTTTACATCCAATGCTAAGCTATTGAAGCTTATAGTAATTAAGGTACATGAAGCAAGCCAGAAAATTCTCATAATTACTCTCCTTTATAAATAAAAGCGCTTGCCATAATTTAACTCCCAAAATTTAAATCCGTTTACACATTCCCTCTGGGATTATGGCAAGCACTTTAAGCCGTTAAGGTTTAAATTTTTCAAACTCTTGTTCAGACAGAACCTGATCGCCGTTTTCATCCAGATCGGCAAATTGCTTAAGTAGGTTATCGTGTTTGGTTGCTTCAGTTAATGAAATCTCGCCGTCGGCGTTTGTATCAAATTTAGCAAATCGAACATCCATTTGTGATGCTAAAACGGTGGCGCTGATAACTAAAAACATTAGCGAGAATGCAGCTAATAGTTGTTTCATTACAATCTCCTATTGAATAAACGACTGAAACTCAGAAAATGAAATTTGGCCATCTTGGTTACTATCAATTTGCGTAAAGTTGCCATGTAATAATGCATCTTCAGATGCTTCTGCTTCACTCAAAAAACCATTACTGTCTTTATCGAGTTCGTTAAACGTTGTTTGCAAATCAAGTGCATAACTACTTAACGAGATGAGACTTATAAGCAGGGTGGCTGCCAAGGCCGTTACTTTCATTTTGTGTCCTAAATAACTAATTTGCTTAGTACTAATCAAAATCAGTGCCAATTTTAAAAGTTCTTAATTATCAATTAGTTATTAATTTTATGTGGTTTTGAATGCGAAATAGTTACAGGGTATTGTGTCTTTTTTGCAACGATTTTCAGGTGTTAAAAGTTTATTCTTATTATTTCAATTAGTTAGCATGTTGCCAAATAGCAACTTTGTATCGGTTTTTGGGTAAAAATCAGCACTTTTTAAGGTCGGATTCAGCGAGTGTCTAAGTTTGTTCACTAATAATCTGCATCTGCAATTATGTTGAGAGTGAATATGCAAAATACAGTAGCGATAAAAATAAAACAGTTACTCAATTGGCGACCTAGTCTTATTGGCCAGTTCGTCTGTAGCATTTTGCTGTCTTTACTACCGTTATCTTTGGTGGTGATTTTATTTTTAAATGCGCTTAATAAGCAGCTTGCGGTGACTCAAGAAATCGTCGGTGACAATTACGAAATTACCAAAGCATTTAACAACCTCAAACAAGACTTAAATAGCCTTGAACGAGCAACTCGACAAAACTGGGTGCTCAAAAGTGAATCCCTCGATAGCTTGATTGCCAACAAGTGGCAATCGTCACTGCAAAGTGTCGATGAGCTCATTTTCTTAAGCCCAACCGCTGATTATGTCTCGCAGTGGCGGCAATTGGCTGAGGTATTACAATTTGCGCATCAATATTTATTAATAGAACAAAAGCAAGATGGTGAGCTGTTTGCACCCGCTAGTAAGCTTATCAGTGAGCAAACAAATTGGCTCAAAGAGCAAAATGAATTACGCATCACAAAAAATCAGCAGCAATTAAAAGCACTTCAAGCTTCATTTATTAATTGGTTGGTTGCGTTAATTCCACTCACTTTATTGGTCGGGGGAGGGTTTCTTTGGCGGATCAGCGGACGGCTCAGAGAACTCACAAATGTAATTGATAAACTTGGACAAGGCCATTGGCAGCAAAAAATTCAAGTTCGAGGCTCGTCAGAGTTAGTTGAATTAGGTAATAAACTTGAGTGGGTTCAAGCGCAGTTACATATGCTTGAGCAGCAAAAAGATACGTTTTTACGCCATGTGACACATGAACTAAAAACGCCCCTTGCTTCGATGGTTGAAGGCACAGATTTACTTGCAGATGAAATTGTTGGCCCAATCAATAGCGAGCAACAAGCTGTCCTTGAGTTAATAACACAAAGTATGGTGCGACTCAGAGCCATGATTGAAAGCTTATTGAGTTACAACGCGATTCGAACGAGTAAGCAAAGCCTAAGCGAGCTTAACTTTAACTTGATGATGAATAAAATTGAGCGTCATTTTGAGCACCGATTATCAGCGCGTGATTTATCCATTACTTGGGTTAACGAGTTACCAAATAAAGCCTTGTTTATCTCAATTGAGCTACTTGAAATGGTGCTTATTCAGCTTACCTCAAATGCGCTGAAGTTTTCGCCGGAACACGAGTCAGTGACAATAAAAGCAAGCTTAAAACAGGGGCAGTTAATTTTGAGTGTCAGCGACTTAGGAGTAGGGATAGAAGATACTGAAAAAGCCGCTGTGTTTGGGGCTTTTTACCAAGGTAAGAATGCAAAACAACATACTGAAATGGGCAGCGGGCTTGGTTTAACCATAGTTAAAGAAACCGTTGAACAATTAAACGGTAAGCTCTCTATTACAGATAATGAGCCACAAGGGTGTGTATTTACAGCCATTTTACCAATTCAATTAACCCAAGGAGTTAACTGATATGGGCTTAGCGAATAAAGCCAGTTTTATGCTTGTTATAGGCACACTTTTTATAACAGGGTGCACGATCACGCAAAAGCATGTTGAGCCAGAGCAAGTAGAGCCGACAACAGGTGTGAAACCTCAAGGGCAACCTAATCCAAAGCCTCGGCCGAAAAGTGAGCCGTTATACCCGCCTACAAGTACAGTCATTGCTTGGCATGCTGCTAAGTGTGGTGGCTTTAAAGCAAGCTCTGATAAAGCAAATTATGTTGGTGAAAATGAGCTAAAGCGTCTGTTTGAGTCGATTTGTTTACTCGGGGCTTCTGAGCCAGAAAAAGCCCTTAATCGGCTTGAACAAAGTGACCATGCTTTTTATTGGCCAGATGATATTAAGCAGTATCTTTGGTTACAAAAGCAATATTTACAACAGAATTTAGCGGCAAAACAAGCTAAGCAAGCGCTAAGTGATGAAATGGAAAAAACCTTATCGTCGCTTGCGACTATCGAACAACAACTTCTGCTACGTGATGAGACCAAGGAGCAGTAACCATGAATGAAGTAACAAAACCACGGGTTTTATTAGTAGATGACGATGCGAGTTTATTAAAGTTACTAGCGATTAGAATTGAGTCAAAAGGCTATTTGGTAAGCACAGTTGAAAGTGGCATTGAGGCATTACAAACGTTAAAAAACCAAACCTATGATGCGGTGATCACTGACTTAAGAATGGATGAAATGGACGGCATGGCTCTACATCGCCAGTTACAAAGTCGTTATCCTTCAATGCCGGTGATTATGATGACAGCACATGGTTCGATACCTGATGCAGTGGAAGCGACGAAGCAAGGTATATTTGCATTTATTACCAAACCGGTTGATAAAGATGAGCTGTTCGACAGCCTTGCTAAAGCTATCGAGATCCATGGTGTACATGGTGATGAAACACCCACACAAACAAATATTGTCACCCGTAGCGGCGCGATGTTGCATCTACTTGAGCAAGTTAAATTGCTTGGTCCAACGCAAGTGAATGTGTTGATCTCAGGTGCCAGCGGCACAGGTAAAGAGCTGCTTGCACAAGCGATACATCAACACAGCCATGTTAGTGACGGGCCATTTGTGGCAATTAACTGCGGCGCTGTGCCGGGGGAGCTTTTAGAATCTGAATTGTTTGGGCATAAAAAAGGCGCGTTTACTGGCGCAGTCAAAGACCATCAAGGTTTGTTTCAACAAGCACAAGGTGGTACCCTTTTTCTATACGAAATTGGTGATATGCCGCTAAATTTACAGGTAAAACTACTGAGGGTTTTACAAGAGAAAACCATTCGCCCTGTGGGCTTTCAAGAAGAGATCCCAATTGATGTGCGGGTGGTGTCGGCGACTCATAAGAACCTCCCTGAGGCAATCAATAATCAGCAGTTCCGTGAAGATTTATATTACCGATTAAATGTGGTGAACTTAAAATTGCCTCCGCTTTGTGAACGCCGAGAAGATATTAGTTTGCTAGCACAGCATTTTGCAGGTCTAATTGCTAAACGTATGGGGCAAGAGCAAAAGCAGTTTGCCAATGATGCGATGCATGCTCTGATTCGCTATGACTGGCCGGGTAATATCCGTCAATTACAAAATGTGATAGAGCAGGTAGTAGCCCTTACACCTGGTAAAGTGATTGCTGCTCAGTTAGTTGAGAGTGCATTAAACAGTAATGTTAGTATTGCTGAGCCACTTTCGTTAAATGATGCAAAAAAAGAATTTGAGCGAGACTATTTAATTAATACGCTGAAAATGTCAGCGGGTAATGTTGCCGAAGCCGCAAAGCTTGCGAAACGTAATCGCTCAGATTTTTATAAATTAATTAAAAAGCACAACATTAATGTTGAAAGCTTAATATAAGGAAAAACATGGCGCTTTTTTTAGTCTATCTGGGTGGTCGTATTCAAGGTTGTCACATTGAAATGCACGACGTTCGATTTGTCGTAGGTGATAACATTGAGCAAACCTATTCAAAATTAAAAGCACAGTGGGTGGGTGATAAAAGCAATGTGCACATGGATAGTTACATGCAAATTCAGCACATCGATGGCTATCAGGTCGAAGTGGTTGATACTGCGCATCACCAAGCCGAAAAACTGTATTTTGTAAATTTAGGTGCCTATCGAGCTGATAGTCTTGCGGAGCAACATGATTTTGCATTGTACGTTGCCCGTAGCAGTGAAGAAGCAAAGCAACGCGCTAAAGAGTCTTTATTGGCGGGAATGACTCATCTTCATAAAGATGACTTACACGATGTAGACGATTGTTTTGCTATTGATTTATTAGATAGCAACTTATCAATAAAATTAACGCCAAGCGGGCAAGCTCAAGCAATGAAGCCCGATTGGTTTGGCTATCACGTTCTGTAATACCAATCCGCAATAATACTTAATCATTTTGAGGGATTAAACCTGTCGCTACCTGCGTTAAAAATTTCTGATTTACGACTGCATGGATGCAGAAGGTAGAGCAATGCAGGAGCAATTGCCGAGCACAACTAAATAACGAAATGTTTGCCTTGCTATCAACAAGGTTTTCTTGCCTCAAAATAGACCACTTAATTAAGCCAATTGGTATAAGCTATTCTTGGTTATCGTTTTTACTGGCAACTTTAAAGGCGATGATCACCAATCCAAATAAGGCAAATGGCAGTGCAGCAAGTAAATACTCAACGGTATGGCTGTCTTGATAGTTAGGCTGGAGTAGGAAGTGACCTGCAACACAAAGTAAAATAGCCACGAATAAAACGGGCAGTAAAATCAGTTCTTTTTTAGGTGAGTGTTTTTTCATTACAAGGCGTTATATTCCAAAGGTGCGCCATTGTAATGATCTCGCCTTACTCAGGTCAAATAAGTTGCTTTGTAGTTTGCTTTATATTGCGCTGTATCAACTTTTTTTGTGTCAGCTTTTACAGGCTGCTTTTTTGGAGCCGCTGGTTTATCGGTTGCTTCATTATAGCTAAATAGCCCCATAATGAACTCAATCTCTTCACGTTGTAACCCAGATCGCATGATGCCCTCCAAAGAATAATTTGCCTTTTGTATTACAAATATTACGTCCTGTAATCTGAATTATCGGTGAATACCCAGTCATTAAACTGTAATCATATGTAACGCAAATATGCTTATTTAATAGGCAGCTCCACAGTAAACACAACACCTGTGCCATCATCTAAATTTTCTGCCAATACTTTACCGTGATGGTAATCGCAAATAAGCCTTACAATATAAAGACCTAAACCCAAGTGGGGCTGCTGCTGATGTTGCTGACTTCTCACCGAGACCATTGAGTCGAAAATGTGTTCAACTAAACCGTCAGGGAGCAAAGGCCCTTGGTTGCTGACTTTTAATAATGCATGGTGCTCTTGCTTGGTTAAGCTGACTGAAATTGTGCTTTGCGGGGTTTTAAACTCAAGTGCATTGTTGATGAGCTTATCGAGTAATTGCGCAATAAATTCTGGTGCGCCACTAACATTTAACGGCTCCTTACAAAGCGACAAGGTAAATAGGCTTTCACCATAGGTTATTTGATAGCCCTGCATGCAGCCGGTGATCACCTTGGTCAGGTCAAACTCTTCTGCCTCGGCATTTTGAATACTTTGTTCAAGGCGCGTTGCTTCACTCATGGTGGTAATAATTTTACCTAACCGCTCAACCCCTTCACTGGCACGGTCGAGGTATTTTTGACTCAGTTCAGATTGCGGCTGCATTTGTAAGTTTTCAAGTGATGAGCGCACAACAGCCACGGGCGTACGCAGTTCATGGGAGAGTCGTGATGACATATTTTCTAGGTAATCAGTATAACCACTTAAACGGCTAACAATGTTGGCAAAGCTGCGAGAAAGGTCGCCAATTTCGTCATTCGAATCGGCATAAGTAATCTTGCCAGTGATCCGCCCTTGAGCATCAATAGCTTGCTCGGCATTATCACGTAAGCGGCGAATACGGCTGGAAATTCTTGAAGCAAAAAAGAACAGTGTCACAGTACCAACAAGCATCACCGCTAAAATCACATTAAAGAGCTTTTCTAAGGATTTATTACGCAGAGTGCGCACGCCGTTGGTGGTTTCTTCTGCGATTACTGCACCAATGACTTTGTCTTGGATCCAAATAGGGTAGGCCGCCGATAAAATAACGGCTTTGTTATCTGGGGTTAAGCGCCATGATGATGCGGGTTTACCATTTAAAGCACTGGCTATGTGAGTACCTTGCATCGCTGCGACATCATGCAAGGTATCAATAAACTCATTTTCTGGGCGAGTTAAAATTTTATAGTAAAGTGGGTGTAAGTAATCTTGCTCAAAGCGTTGCCACCAGGTTGTTGCAGGCTCCTCTTTTAGGCCGTCTGCCCAAACGCCATCGGCATGATGAATTGAGCCTGATTGCGCAAGTACGCGATGATGGTTATCGACGACCCAAATTCGGCTGCCACTGTGGCCCATGCCTTTCAAAATACGGTTAATTTCTGGTGAAGGCACTAAAACAGAGCCGATATCATTGGGGTTTTGTAGGTTTGAGGTCGACATAAGCTGAGGCTCAACCTTGTCTTCATCCCAATCTTCAATCGCAAAACCAAGCTTATTACCTAGCATCGAAAGCGGGAAACGCAGCTCTATGTTGTAACCTGTGTCGGTGCTTTTAAAATAGCCTTGGATTTTAGTGACAGGCTCCTGTGTTGTGGCATCAAAGGCATTAACCCAACCATCTTGACGGGCGGCCACCACATAACTTTTAAATTCACCTTCAGGTGTTTTTAACATGATCTGTAAGTGATCATTACGGGTAAAGCTAAGCACATTTTTAGCACGATACACCAGGGAGCTGTCAGTGACTTTAAAAGCCGCATAAAGGTAGTTTTCGTATTTGCCTACCATGTGATCAAAACTTAGATCACTTTCTTGATGCTCATTGCTTAGCCCTTGTAAGTAGCGCTTGTCATAATGCCAAAATAAGCTTTGATAAGGCTGCCATTCCGACAATTTACCATCAAGTTGAATCGGGTTATTTAGATTATAGGCATATAAATCTCGGCCTTTTACAACTTGATCTAAAAAGTTGGTTTGCGAGTCAAACAAAGCGGGGCGCTCATGTAATGCGGTTGCGAGTGCGCGGGTGGTGCCCACTAAGGTTTTTTCTTGCCCTTGTCTTAAGAACTTTTCCATTTCCCAAACATATTCATAGCCAAGCCAAGGCAATAAAAATAAAAAGCAGGATAAGAAAATAAACTTTGTTCTAAGCCCCAAACGCAGCATTAAGCTTGCTCCCAGCGATAACCCATACCGTAAACGGTATCAATGCAGTCAAATGCATCATCTAAAGCAATAAACTTTTTACGAATACGTTTTACGTGTGAGGTAATAGTGCTGTCATCAACATAAATCTTCGCATCACTCATTAATTCGTTGCGGCTTTTAACATGGCCTGGACGCTGTGCAAGTGAATGTACCATCCAAAATTCTGTCACAGTTAAATCAACCAGTTGCTCTTGCCAAAAAACCTGCATGCGCTGGGTATCTAACTTTAACGGGCCGCGATGCAAAAGAGCGGTTTGATCGGCGGGTTGGTCGAAGGCATCAAGGCGTCTAAACAATGCGCCAATTCGAGCAGCAAGGTGCGCCATACTGATGTCTTTAGTTAAGTAATCGTCTGCTCCCATGCGCAGGCCACATACGGTATCAATTTCGCTATCACGGGCGGTTAAAAATATAATCGGTAAGGTTTTAGAAAGACTGCGTAATGTTTGGCAAAGTAAAAAACCACCATCCACTTCATGGCCAAGGCCAATATCAACAATGGCTAAATCAGGTAAAGATTGACTAAATGCCAGTTCAGCACTGGATCTGTCAGCAAAGCCTACAACCTGATAGCCCTGAGCGCTGAGCATTTCAGTGTAGTTTTCTCGGATTGCTGTTTCATCTTCAACGATTGCTATTTTCTTCATTGTTAATACTTACTTAAATTCTTTCTATAGTGAACTATACCTAATTTTTTGCCTTGCGTACTGGCAAAAACGCGATTGCCATTTTTCTGCCACAATTGCTCAGCAGTTTGCCTTTTTTGATCCCCTTTATTGCCATTTCGACTTGTTTTAATAGCTCCATACCAAGTTTGCAACACCAACCAATGTTGCCAAGCAATTAAGTAGAAAAAGGATTAAACCATGAAAAAATTAATTATTGCCGCTGTTATCACATCTGCTGTATCTGTAGCCCCTTTTGCAGATGCTGCGAGTCAAAGTAAACAAGAAACACCAAAAGAAACAGCCATTGGCTTAGGTGCTGGCGCAGTTGTTGGCGGCATAGTCGGCGGCCCAGTGGGAGCATTTATTGGCGCGTTTGCTGGTGGCTTAATTGGCGAAAAAGAAGCGGCAGACAACACCATTGATGAACAAGCTCACGCATTAGTTGTAATGAAGGAGCAAACCGCTGATTACCAACAAGTGATTGCCGATAACGCAGCACTAAGTGAGCAGCTTGAATTATTAGCTGACGAAAAAGAGCAGTTACTACAAGCCCAATTAAACACCTTACTGGCGATGACGGTACAGTTTAAAACCGGCTCTAGCGAAATTGCCCCACACTTTGCTAATCAACTCGACAAAGTCGCGCAGTTATTGATTGCCCAGCCAAATTTGGCTATCGACTTAAATGGCTTTGCAGATCAGCGTGGTGATGAATTGGCTAATTTAATGCTCTCAAAACAGCGTGTAAATGCAGTGCAAAGCTACTTAATTAAACTAGGTGTGCCTCATACGCGCTTAACCGCAACCGCCTTTGGTGAGCAGCAAAGTGTTGCCGATTCAAATAACTACGAAGACAACGTGTTTGACCGCCGCGTAACCTTAACGACACGCCCTGTGTCACAAAGCAGCTTACGTACAGCACAAAGTAATCACTAATTCATCGGTCGATGGAGTGACATATTATGTTGAGTAACCGTACCAAAAGGCTCCTTTTTGGGAGCCTTTTTATCCTCTTATTAGGTTATGCAGTTAACCCTGCATTTGCAGCCAATGCCAGTGTCGAACTGCGTTTTTATGATGATTCAAATAGCCAAGTGTCGTCGGGCTTATTAGTGAAAAACGATGTCACTATGACGCTCACTGGGCTTATTAATCATGTTGTTGTTAAACAACGTTATCAAAACCCGCACCCGTTTGCGGTTAATGCCCGTTATGTGTTTCCGTTACCTGATGAAAGTGCAGTTCATGCCATGCAAATGCAAATTGGTGAGCGCATTATCACCGGTAACATTGCCCTTAAACAGCAGGCTGAACAGCAATTTGAACAAGCTCAAAAGCTGGGTAAACGCGCCGCTTTAGTTCGTCAGCAACGTGCGAATATTTTCTCTACTGATGTGGCAAACCTTGGAGCAGGGGAAGAGATTGAAATTACCTTGCAATACCAAGAGATAATCGGTTTTCGAGATGGTGTGTTTTCACTGCGCTTTCCTACCACTATTACGCCGCGCTACGAACCTTTAACGGCAGAACTACAGCAAAAAGCGAATCTAGAAACAAAAGACACAGAACAACAGAACGACGCAACAGCTAACACAGCGCAAGTGGCATCAGCGTGGCTGAAACCTGTTTTTCATCGCGCACAAAGCCAAGAGTCTGATGCGAGCCTAAACCTTGCAATTGCGATGGATATTGGCCTTGAACTCAGTGATATCAGCGCTAATTTAGCGGGTATGCAAATCGATAATCCAGGTTTTGGTCGGTACCAGTTATCACTTAATCGTGATGTTCCAATGGATAGAGACTTTGAGCTGACATTTAAACCCCTTGATAAAGCCCACTCTCAGGCTGCATTTTTTACCGAAACAGTAGCAGGGCAAGAATATGGTTTACTGATGTTAGTACCGCCAAGCGATCACTTTACCTCGCAAGCTCGTCTTCCTCGCGAAATGGTGTTTGTTGTTGATACCTCCGGCTCAATGCATGGTCAATCTATGGAGCAGGCTAAACAAGCCTTGTTTTATGCCCTTTCGTTATTGGATGAAAATGATAGTTTTAACATCATCGGCTTTGATAACGAAGTGTCAGTGTTAAGTGACACGCCAATGATTGCCAATGACTTTAACATTCGCCGTGCAGAGCGCTTTATTTATGGCTTACAAGCTGATGGCGGCACCGAAATAGCAAAAGCACTGACTCAGGTACTTGATGGTAAACAGCATGATGGCTTTGTACGCCAAGTGGTGTTTTTAACCGATGGCAGTGTGGGTAACGAAACGCAGCTATTTAAACAAATTCAAACAGATTTAGGTGACAGCCGACTCTTTACCGTCGGTATTGGTAGCGCGCCTAATAGCTTTTTTATGACCAGAGCTGCTGATATTGGTCGTGGTACATTTACTTTTATAAGTAGCACCAGCCAAGTACAGCCAAAAATGCAACTACTTTTTGATAAGCTGGCGCATCCAGCTGTTACTGAGCTTGCTCTTGAAGGCGACAAAGCAGCCCTTGAGTATTGGCCATCGCCATTACCTGACTTGTATTTTTCAGAGCCGGTTTTGGTTGCCGTGAAGCTTGATGGCAGTCAGCACTTAACATTAAAGGGGCAGACAAACACAGGGCCAATGACGATTAATTTAGCAACTGCCAATGCTGCACACGGCGAAGGTATCGCTAGACTCTGGGCCAGACAAAAAATTAAGTCATTACTGCTTTATAACGAAAAACAGGCGGTACGCGCAGAAGTCGAAGCATTAGCACTTCAGCATCATTTACTTAGCCCTTTTACGGCCTTTATTGCAGTTGATAACTACGCGGGGAATGAGATTGCAGAGCGTTCAATGCAAGTACGAAATAAACTTCCTAATGGCATGACGCTACCGCAAACCGACGGACAAAGTCGAGTGTTTATGCTACTTGGGTTGTTGCTGCTTACATTCTCATGGTTATGGCAATGGCGACGCTAAAAAAAGCGCTGCCATTATGCAGCGCCTTACTTGGTATCGCACTATTTGTTAATGGTGGATATATGCAGGCGAAAGCGTGGCTGGCACAGGCATTGATTGAATCTGCTTGGCAGCAAGCTTTGCAAAGTCCTAATCAGCAAGTAAGGCCTTGGTTTTACGCCGATGGTTATGTCACTGCACACATAAATTGGCCAAGCCAGCAGCAAGAGTTGACTGTGCTTGCTGGTGCATCGGGGCGAAACCTCGCGTTTGCCCCCGGGCATTTTTTGCCAAGCGGTGAACTTGGCAGCTCAAAAGGGGTGTTAATAGCTGGCCATAACGACACCCACTTTGCATTTCTAAAACATGTCGCAGTGGGTGAGCAGTTCAGTATGCAGTTGCAAAGTGGCCAGATTGAGCACTATCAAGTTCGTAGCATTGATGTTATTCATCAAAGCGAACAGGGCTTTTTAGCACAATCAGGCCTTTATTTATTAACCTGTTACCCTTTTGACTCGTTAGCTTCCGGGACTGAGTTTAGGCTATTGGTGTCGGCTGATAAATTATCGTCGTCTACGTCAACTTTCAGCTCTTGATGACGTTGACTAACAATAACACCGGCGAATACCACTGCGATACTCACCCATTGCCAAAGTGTGAGTACTTCGCCAAGTAGAATGGCTGACAAAATTAACGCAAAAATTGGAATGAGGTTTGAGTAAGCAGCTGCGGTTAATACCGACACCTTACTGATGGCGTAGTTGTACATGCCATAGCCGCCTAGAGTGACACATGAGCCTAAATATAAAATGCTCAATAGGGCACTTAAATCGTGCTGATTTTCGCTGGGTAGTTCGATGAAAAATAAAAAAGGCGCAAAGAACAAACTACCACTAAACCCTTGAATTGCAATTAAAGTAAGTGGTGAATAGCGGGTCACTAAGTGCTTTACACTGACGGTATAAAAGGCGGCGCACACCATCGCCATCAATTCTAAAAAGTTACCGAGCAGTGGGTTAGGGGCTTGCTCTGTGCTTGGTGATAATAGCGTTAATAAAATACTGCCACCAATACACAAGGTAAAACCAACGACGATGGCTTTACTGATGTACTCTTTTAATATTAAGAACGCCAAAATAGCGACGATAATTGGTAAACAAGAAACAATTACCCCAGCTTGCGATGCCGAAGTGTATTCAAGGGCATGCCCTTCAAATAAATAATAAAAGCAAGGCTCAGCCAGCGACATACCAATTAAGTACTTCCAGTCACCTGGTTTAAACTCAAAACGGATTATATAGCGCCATAAACATAAGCTAATCAATAATGTGGTTAGCATTCTTAAAAAAATCACTAACACAGGGTCATAAACATTGATTGCATGCTTTAAAGCAATGTAAGAGCTACCCCATAAAAAGGTCGCGATAATTAAGCATAAACTGGCTGGCATAGGCGTCGCTATTGAGTAAAAAAACGAGAGCGCGATCCTAGCATGAATTTTTTTAACTTGTTCAAAAACTGTTAGCTGGTATATATAAATTCTCTATTTTAATTACAGAATATAAGAATCAAATGCAAAGGCCACACGTCGTTGTTGTAAAGCTGGGCACAAGCGTGCTGACAGGCGGTACCGACAAATTAGATAAAGCACACATGGTTGAACTTGTTCGCCAATGTTGTGAATTAAAAAAACAGGGTTATCAGGTTGTTTTAGTATCAAGCGGCGCGGTTGCTGCAGGTCGCGAGCAACTCATTACCCCCTGTGGTCGTTCTTTGATTGAAAAACAAATGCTTGCCGCAATCGGCCAAGGACAGCTTATTCATATTTGGCAGAGTCTGTTTGCTTTGTATGGTGTGAATGTTGGACAAATGCTACTGACCCGCGCCGATGTAGAAGACCGTGAACGTTACTTAAATGCCCGCGATACCTTAAATGCACTACTTGCGCACAATGTGGTGCCAATTATTAACGAGAACGACGCCGTGGCAACCGCCGAAATTAAAGTAGGTGATAACGATAACTTATCTGCTTTAGTCGCGATATTAGCGAATGCAGAAAAGCTGTTACTGTTAACTGACCAAGAAGGCCTATTTACAGGCGATCCTCGCTCTGATGCCAATGCGACACTTATCAACGAAGTTGAGCATATTAATGATGAGCTAAGAGAGCTCGCTGGTGGCAGTGGCACTACCCTAGGTACCGGTGGTATGGCAACCAAACTGCAAGCAGCCGATATTGCACGTCGCGCTGGTGTTGAGGTCATTATTGCCAAAGGGGCAGGTAAAAATGTGATTTTAAATTGCATGGCCGACAAGCTCCCTGGTACACGCTTTTTAAAACTCACCGCACCAAAAGATGGCCGCAAAAAATGGTTACTTGCAGGACCTAAAAGCACGGGGCAATTAGTGATTGATGATGGCGCAAGCCTTGCACTTAAAGAGCGTGGTGCAAGCTTACTGGCAAAAGGCGTAAAAACTGTGCGAGGGCAATTTGAACGCGGTGATGTGATTGAAGTGGTGACGTGCCAAGGGCAATGTATAGCCAAAGGCCTTGTTAATTTTAACCATCAAGAAATTGATCAAATTAAGGGCTGTCATTCGTCGCAAATTACCCAGTTGCTTGCATTTGCACCAAGCAGTGAAGTAATCCATCGAGATGATATGATTTTGTTATAGTTTTTTAGTAATTCTGATAAAGTTAACTAAACTAAAGTAATAAGCAGTTTTGGGGACTTTTAGATGGCGGCTAACGCTTGCGGACATGACTGGGTTGTAGAAATTACCCAACAAGAAGAAGAGCCTGAGCTCGATCAGGCGCTTATCAATGCCGTGAGTGAATTAGATGAATTCTCTCGTTTCGCTATTTATATCAATAAATTTTTCAAACCAGGCCTGCCTGCAAGGCTGCTAAATAAAGATTCAGTTATCGAAGAGCTCAGTGAACACGAAGTCAATGAGCTCATCGAAAAAGTCAGCCGCAATAAAATTCGCATCAGTCGCAACTACGGCTTTATTTCTACTTATGTGCCCATTTATTACATGGGGAATGTGGTTGGTGTACTGGTCATTGAGTCTGAAAAAGAGCTTTCAGAGCGCTGTAGCATGCTCGCCATCTACATGCTAAATATCTACGCGAATCAACTGTCGTTACTTTATAAGTCGCAACTTGACCCTTTAACTGAGCTTTTAAACAGGCAAACCTTCGATAAAAAAGTGATTGAAATTGCAGCCGATGCCGCTGTAGGCCATGAAAGCCATGACTCAAAGCAACGTCATTGGTATTTGGCGATGGTCGATATTGATCATTTTAAAAGCGTAAATGACAACTATGGCCACGTTATTGGCGATGAAGTGATCTTGTTAGTAGCACAGTTATTAAAAAATAATTTTCGAATAGAAGATTACGTTTTTCGCTACGGCGGCGAAGAGTTTGCTGTGTTATTTCAAGCAAGTGACGAGCTCGATGCACGTAATGCCCTTAATCGCTTTCGTGGCTGTGTGGCAGAATACCCTTTTCCTCAAGTCGGTAACTTAACTGTGAGTAGTGGTTTTATGCCAATTTACGAGTTTGAAATGGTTGCCAGCCTAGTCCAAAAAGCCGATCAGGCCTTGTACCATTCTAAAAACAGTGGTCGTAATTGCGTGACTGCCTATTCCGAGTTAGATATTCAACAAAGCCAACCTCAAGATGATTCAATAGAGCTGTTTTAAGGTGTTGCAGCGCGCTTAGCTGTGTTAAAATTGCCCACTATTTTTAGAGCCACATGAGAAGGTAAGATGAAGTTTGTTCGTTGGTTGTTAGGCCGCATCATTTTGTTTTTTGATTTTGTATTCACACCACGCAGTAAAAAGCGTCCGGCAGCAGAGCAAGCAGCGCTTGACTCAGTGACGTCACAATTTAAGCTTTATCAATTTAAAGCCTGTCCATTTTGCGTGAAGGTACGTCGTGCTATTAAACGCCAAGGTCTATCAGTTGAAACCCGTGACGCTAAAGGTAACGAGCAATTTCGCCAAGAGCTATTAGAGCAGGGCGGCAAAGTGAAAGTGCCTTGTTTACGTATTGAAGAAAACGGCCAAGTAACTTGGTTGTATGAATCAAACGATATCATTGCTTATTTAGATAAAGTCGCTGCATAAAGCGGCTTTTCACTTCGATTATAGCCCGTGCTGTGCTAGCATTTGGGCAAATTTTTAATTGTCTTTTGAGAGATATAACCATGACAATTCGCACCCGTGTTGCTCCGTCACCGACTGGTGACCCGCACCTAGGTACTGCATACATCGCATTATTTAACTACTGTTTTGCTAAGCAGCAAGGCGGTGAGTTTGTGTTACGTATTGAAGATACAGACCAAGTTCGTAGTACGCCAGAATCAGAGCAAGCTATTATGGATAGCTTACAATGGTTAGGCTTAAACTGGGATCACGGTCCAGATGTAGGCGGTGAGTTTGGTCCATACCGTCAATCTGAGCGTAGCGATTTATATAAGAAATTTGCGCATCAGTTAGTTGAACAGGGTAAAGCTTTTTACTGTTTTGCTACGAGCGAAGAACTAGACCAAATGCGTGAAGAGCAAATGGCCGAAGGCCTACGCCCTAAATACGATGGTCGTGGTTTAAATCTTTCTGAAGATGAAATTAAAGCAAATCTTGAAGCAGGTAAGCCTTACGTAATCCGTATGAAGATCCCAAGCGAAGGCACGTTCAAGTTTAACGATTATCTACGTGGCGAAATTGAGATCCCATGGGAAAATGTAGACATGCAAGTGCTACTTAAAGCTGACGGTTTCCCAACTTACTTCCTTGCCAACGTTGTTGATGACCATCACATGCAAATTAGCCACATTTTCCGTGGTGAAGAGTGGATCAATTCAGCGCCTAAGCTATTAAAGTTATACGAAGACTTCGGTTGGGAAGCGCCAGTACTAGGTCACTTACCGTTACTTCGTAACCCAGATAAGTCAAAATTATCGAAGCGTAAAAACCCAACTTCAATCAACTACTACAAAGAAATGGGTTACCTACCAGAGGCACTATTAAACTATTTAGGCCGTATGGGTTGGTCAATGCCTGATGAGCGTGAAAAGTTCACGTTAGCAGAGATGATTGAACACTTTGATATGAAACGTGTGTCGCTTGGTGGCCCTATTTTCGACATCGATAAGCTTAGCTGGTTAAACGGTATGTGGATCCGTGAAAACTTATCTGATGCTGAACTAATGCAACGTTTTGTTGATTGGAAGTTTAATACTGAGCTATTCGCTAAAGTATTACCAGAAGCAAAAACGCGTATTAATACGCTTTCTGATATGGTTGACCTTGCCGGTCACTTTGTCGGTGGTATTCCAAGCTATGATCCTGCGCTATTAACAGCAGGTAAAGCTGATGAAGATGTAATCCGTCAAGCATTACAGTTCTTCATCTGGCAATTAGAAGGTTTACGCAGTTGGGAAAAGCCAGCGATTTTTGCTATCGCAAAAGAAGTGGCGACTTTCCATGAATTGAAGATTAAAGACTTCCTTGAGCCAATTTTTGTGGCTATCACAGGTAAGACATCTTCAACTTCAGTACTGGATGCGATGGAAATTTTAGGTTCTGACTTATCACGTGCTCGTTTACGTGTTGCACTAGCACACCTTGGTGTGTCTAAAAAGCAAGCGAAAAAAATTGAGCGTGCATACCGCGATTATCCACAAGCATAATCGTGATAAAACTTCCAAAAACCGAGCTCTATGCTCGGTTTTTTGTTTTTAGCTGTAGCTGTTAAAAGTGCCTGCTTAGTAATAAATAAAGCGAAATAGTCCTCAGTAACTATATGTCTTACCTTTAGTCACTGGTAAAGTCTTTACAGCTTTCAATCCAGTAGCCATTGCCACCTCTATTTACTACTTCAAGTTTTAGTTGCTCAATAGCAATACTATTTATCTCAGTCGGGCTGTAGCCACCAGATTGCACTGAGCGTTCACCAAGACAACTAAATCCTTCAACATCAGCTAAGTATTAAGCGCCACTTTTCTTTTATATTCAGTAATATTGTAAGAAAAAACGAAATATTGATGCTTCTGTAGTAACTTTAATGTTAACAGTGTGTACAAAACGCTACACGAATGTACGACATTTTTAAAACCTCTTGTGGTTATATTGTAGTCGCAAGCAGTGAAATGGATTTTCACGTAGCTTGAATAATTACTCTAACTAACTATCCAGGGGATACTTTATGCAAGTGAAAACACTCTCGATTGCTGTTGCCGCAGCTCTCTATAGTGCCAGTGCTGCTCATGCAGTGGGTGTAGATAACAACCAAGTTAAACACCAATTAAAAGCACCGAATATCACATTTGAAGAAGTAAAAGCGTTTAGCAAAGAGTTTAACCAAGGTGACTCTAGCAACATGCTACAAAACGATGGTCTAAATGTTCAGCTAAATAGCAAAGCAAATAAATTTGCTGAAGAAGGCATTGATGGCGAGCATGTTTATATTATTCGTTTACGTGATAACTCAGTGGCACTTGAAGCCCGCGATTTAACCTCGCCATTATCACAATCACTTCAAGCACAAGGCGTTTCAAAAGTATTTGAAAAAGGTCAAGCAGCGGTCTCTGCCGTAACTGATTATCAAAATAAACTACTTTCAAAACAACGTACTGTAATGCAAAACGTGACAGCGGTGACTGGTCGTACTGAGATGCGTCGTCAATTCACTAAAGCATTAAATGGTTTCTCTGTAAAAATGACTGAGCAAGAAGCGATGCGCGTTGCAGAGCTTGGTGCAGTTGTTTCTGTGATGCGTTCGAAAAACTATGATCTTCTTTCTGATGAAGGTCCTAAGCATATCGGTGCGGATCAAATTTGGGATGGCTCAAGCGTTCCAAGTGGCATCAAAGGTAAAGGTGAAGGCCAAATCGTTGGTATTATCGATACCGGTATTAACTCAGATCACCCTTCATTTGCAGCTGTAGGTGGTGATGGTTACGAGCATGAAAACCCGTTTGGTCCAGGTGTTTATGTAGGTGACTGTGTTGAAGAGCCTGAAGAAATCCAATGTAACAATAAATTAATCGGTGTGCGTTCTTATGATGTGATCACGGATGCGTTTGATGCCATGATCCCAGGCTGGCCTGCAATTGGTGAAGATTACCAAGGTCACGGATCACATGTAGCTTCAACAGCAGCTGGTAACGTGGTTAAAGATGTACCGTTTATGCTTCCGAGCTTTGGTGAAAACACCGATGGTAATATCTTAAAAGAAGGTTTATTCCCTGAAATCTCAGGTGTTGCACCGCACGCAAATATCATTGCTTATCAAGTATGTTACCCATCAAGTGACGAATACGCAGGCTGTCCTGGCGAAGCACTCGTAGCGGGTATTGAAGATGCTATTTCTGATGGTGTTGATGTAATCAACTTCTCAATTGGTGGAGCCGATTCAAATGTGTGGGCCGATCCAGTACAACTTGCATTCTTAGCAGCGCGTGAAGCGGGCATTAACGTTGCCGCGGCAGCAGGTAACAGTGGTCAAGCATGTGGCGCGGCTGAGTGTTTTGGTTATTTAGATAATTCATCACCTTGGCTTGCACAAGTTGCAGCAACAACGCATGGTCGCACTGTGGCTGTTGAAACGGCCGTTGAATTTGCTGGCTTTGCAGATGAAACTCTGGGTTCAGAAGTACCTAGCTGGTCAGAAACAGGCCTTGTTGGTGGTTCAATTAATAGCGAAGAAATTACCGGTGTTGTTGTTTGGGCTAAAGATTACGAAGACGTCAATGGCTTTAAAGATTACAACGGTTACTGTACAGCAGATTACCCAGAAAATACCTTCAACTTCTACAAAGATGGTACTGAAATCGCGGGCGCGGCTGATGGTAGCACCAATGTTATTGTTATCTGTCAACGTCACGATCCAAATGATTCAGCAGCCAATGCGCGTACTGCAAAAGTTGATCACGTAAAAGCTGGTGGTGCAGATGGTTTCATCATGTTTAACCGCAACAGAGACCAAGGTACTGTAGCAGAAGGTTATTCATTACCAGGTGTTCACTTTACCTATGACCAATGGAATGGCGTTTATCCAGAAGATGGCTTAGAAGATTGGGTAGATAGCTACTCAGAACTTGGTCACATGATCACTATTAAGCCAACAGTGATTGAACGTCGTGTTGATGCTGAAGATGCTGATTGGTTAGCGACATTCTCATCACGAGGCCCGTCTTATTCTAATGTTGAAGTACTTGCTCCAACGCTTGCAGCTCCAGGTGTTGATATTTACGCGGCTTACTCTGATGAGCATCCGTTTGTGACTCCGCATGGTCAAGATTACGCTGCAATTAGCGGCACATCGATGGCATCACCGCATGTTGCAGGTTCTATGGCGTTACTACGTCAAATTCACCCTGAGTGGACCGCAGCTGAAATTCAATCTGCATTATCAATGACTGCTGAAAACGTGGTTAAATATCACCGTTTAAACAGCGAAAGTGATGTTGTAGCTGATGCGAAAATCTATCGCTCTGGCGCAGGTCGTATCAATGTTGCTCTTGCTGCTAAAGCGGGTTTTGTAATGGATGAAACAGCTGATAACTTCTTAGCTGCTGATCCATACAATGGTGGTACGCCACATAAACTTAACTTACCAAACCTTGTTAATTTCTCATGTGCACCTGAATGTCAGTGGGTTCGTACCATTAAAGCAACAGAAGATGGTACTTGGACTGTAAGCCACGAAGATGTTGAAAACTGGGCATTTGATGTAAACACACAAACAGCACAAAATGGTGTGAACATCGATATCTTCCCGAAAACTTTCACACTGAAAAAAGGTGAAACACAAACAATCATTGTTAAAGCATCAATCATGGATACTCAAGATTGGTTCAGTAACTCTGAAGTTGAGTTGCATACAAACCTTGTTTTCCAAGCTGAAGAAGCAGATATCCCTGATGCGCATTGGCCTGTGGCGTTTAAATATGATCGTGGTAACTTACCATCATCATTAGAGACGATAGCTCATTCAAATGAAGGGACTTATGTTGCTAAAGGTATTGTATTACCTAGCGTTGAAGCACCTGTAGCTCGTGCATATGAGCCAGTTAAAGCAGATATCACTACGGTAACTTTACCAAAAGACGATGACCGTACTTTCCCTTGGGCTATGAATCGCACTGATGATGTAGATGCGGCAGATATTTTAGATGAAGCAACATTTACTAAGTTTGTTACTGTGCCAGCTAATTCTAAACGTTTTATTGCTGAAACAGTCGGTGTTGAGTCAGAACTTGAAGGCACCTTGAACGTAGGTAACCCTATTTTATACGTAGGTAAAGACTACAACGGTGATGGTATTGTTCAGCCACAAGATGAAATTTTATGTGTATCTAACCATAAGATTTATAAAAACTTCTGTAATATAAACAACCCTGAAGAAGGTGAGTATTGGGTTGTAGCTTATAATACGAATCAATCGTCTGTTGATGCAGTTGAAGAAACCTTTGAGCTTGCTACAGCGGTTGTGTCAGACCAAGTTGCATCAGGTATGACTGCAAGTCTGCCAGGAAGTGATGGTCAAAATACTGTTGAAATGACAGTCGACTGGGACATGGACCTTGATGCCGATAGCGTGTACTACTCATTATTAGATGTAGGTACATCGGCTGTGAACCATGGCAACCTAGGTTCTATTCCATTTAAGCTTAACCGTGGCAATGATGTTGCACACCTTGATGCGCCATACACAGGTGCAAAAGTGGGTGATATGGTGCCATACACATTTGAAGTGTTAGCGAATAATTCAGGTGTAGACCGTGAGTTCTCACTAGAGCTTGATATCCCTGCAGGTTTGGATATCAAAGCAGAAAATGTCATGGTTTCAACAGCATCAGAAATCAACGTTGAAATTGCTGACGGTAAAGTGATTGTAACAGGCACACAAGCGGATACTCGTGATGTTGAACCTGATTATATCGTGACAGATAACATCACTGATGAAATGTGTCGTACGCCTGATTTTGGTAACTCTAACCCAGGTGGTTATGTCGATTTATCAGAGTTTGGTATCACGCCAATTCTATCTGGTTTCGATGAGAACAACCTTTATAACTCTCGCAGTGGTTATTCATTACCAATCGCAAGCTTCTATAATGGCGCATATGACACATTTAGCCTTTATAACAATGCTGAAAATACTAATATCCAAAACTCGATTATTCAAATTCGTGGTATGGGTACAGTAAATACTAATGGTAGCCGTTACTTCTACCCAGTACATAACCCGTTCCCTTATAACTCATTCCCATATGAGAACATGGGTCCATTATGGCGTGGCTGGGAGTTCACTGATAATGGCTTATTACGCTCTGTAATGTCAGTTGGCTTATCGTCTAACGAAGGTATTTCACTAGCAAGTACAACAACTGGCTGGGGTATTATTGAGTGGGATAACGCATCAGACTACGATGATCCAGTGTATGACCGCACAACAGGTAAATACACTTACACTAAACGTGATAACTCATTTGACTTCCAAGTGTTATTTAATGCAAATACACGCTTCGGTAAAGGTGAGCATGAAATTTACTATGCATACGATAACCTAGACTATGGGTCTACACGTCCTGCCGGTAGTATTGGTCTGCAAGGTTTCCGTGGTGCACAGTATCAATATGGTCCACTTGAAAACTACCGTGGTATTCAAATCGCTTATAACAATCTAGATGAAGTTATCAGCGATGGTTACGTGGTGTGTATGGACTATGTAGGTCCAGAGTCATCACAATTTGAAGTGACTGCTTGGGCTGAAGTTACGCCGTCTGCAGCAGGTCAAACACTTGAAGTTGCAGCTAAAGCAGCAATCTCTGGTCTGAATGACATGACTTCAACAGCAACACTGGCCATTCCTGGCAACATCACAGTGGTAGCGCTTGATGACATGGTAACAACAGAAGAAACACCGATTAGCTTCGAAGTTCATCACATTGATGAAAAGAACTCGAAGAATGAAATCTCGGTAATTTCTGACGACGTAACCTATGAAGTTGATGGCGATACAGTAACGATTACACCAAATGATAACTTCTCTGGTGAGACCGAAGTAACTGTAATGGTATCTGATATTGAATACCCATCAGATGCTGCAAGTACAACCTTTATGTTAACGGTTGAAGCAGTTAACGATGCACCAGTCGTTGCCGTTGAGGCGAGTGCTCAACAAGTGACTGAGGGCAGCGTTATCACCCTAGATGCATCAGCATCACATGATTTAGATAACGATGAGTTAACTTTCTCATGGGAAGGCCCAGGTACAATCGCAAGTCCAACATCAGCAATCACTGAAGTATCAGGTTTAACGGCTGGTGAGCATCAGTTTACTGTAACGGTAAGTGATGGTGTTGAACCGATGGAACTAGGTGTAGCTGTGACGGTAACGGCACAAGAGACAACCGTTGTTCCTGAAGAAAAAGCGAAATCATCAAGTGGTTCACTTGCATGGTTAACAGTTCTATTAGCTGGTTTTGCAGGTGTTCGTCGCCGCGTAAAACGAGGCTAAGTACTCCCTAAGTATGTTATGTGACAAAGGGCCTTCGGGCCCTTTTTTTGGCCTAGAAAATCGTGTTGTATATTTTAATAACCAAAAAGAATAACTAACAACTGAAAACCTATGTAGCAAAATGTACAGGCTATTTTATATTTTTTTCAGTGTGTTAGTTTGAAGATAGGGCGTAAATTAACAGTCTACGCCGCTTTGTTGGTCAAAAAAATTATACAATAAAGCGCGCAAGCGATATGATCGTCCCGGATTAAGTAAAGACTAAAGACTCTTTGGTAGTATTAAGTTGTCATAGTAATTGTTATTTATGACATAAAGGTGAATTGCGTTAATGAAGAAATTGTTTGGCTTAGTATGTTGTTTAACTGCATCCACTGCGTTTGCGCAGGCTGATGTTAAACAACCTCAATTAATTAAAAAGTCGACAATACATGCCAGTATCACTGTGGGTTACGGGGGCATTGAAAACCCGGTACTTGATGCAGACGATGTCACTTCGCCAATTCTGCCAAGCTTTGCTTATTACGGTGATAACTGGTATTTCGATGATTTCTCTGTTGGCTACAGCCTCTATGAAACAGAGAACTTCTACGTTGATTTACTTGGGCGCTTTAATGATGATGGTTTTTTCTTTGAGCTGGATGGGGTAGATAAACTCTATGCCACCGGTGTTGTTCGTTCGAGCTCTGGGCGACCTACATTACCTACCGCATCACCGATTAACCTAACGCCTATAGAGCGTGACCTTTCTTACATGGCGGGGCTGTCATCGGCAGTAAACGTGTATGATAATATCTGGTTAAGTGCTGCGTATGTCCATGATGTAACCAATGTTCATAATGGTTATGAAATCTTGCTAAACGGCTATCAAGTATTTGAACTGTTTTCTGGTACTGCTGGCATTGAGGCGGGTATTAATTATAAAAATGAAGAGCTGATCGATTATTACTACACGGTTAATCCATCAGAAAGCAAAACGCGTTTACTAAGCTACAATTTAGAAAGTGCCACGAACTTCTACTTAAAAGTAAGTTACGAATATCCTATTAGCGACAGTTTCAGCCTTGACTTCAAACTTAAGCACACATGGCTTGATAGTAACTTAGCTAACTCACATATGATCAATAAAAACGGTTATTTCTCAGGTTTTACGGGAATTACTTACCACTTTTAGGCCAACTAATGGTGATCTCTGCACCGCCTGTTTGCGAACTGTTAGCCAAGCTAATTTTACCGCCATGCCAACTGGCAATACGATACACAATATAAAGTCCTAATCCATAACCACTCGCTAGTTTATCTCCTTCACCTTGTTTAAAAGGCTCAATTAACGCATCCGCATTAATTGGTAAGCCAGGTCCATCGTCTGTAATGCTTATACTGTAATAGCCCGCTTGTTCTGTGCTACTTATATGGATAGAGTGTTTTGCGTATTTTGTGGCGTTGATCAGTAAGTTTTGTACCGCGATTGCCATAAAGCTTGCTTCGCAATAGGCTGTGTCTACTTCAAGCGCAGGAATGAATTTGAGTTCTTTGTATAAATCAAATTTAGCAATTTCTGTGTTGATCAGTTTAGCTAAGTTAACTTTCTCCTGATTAAACACACTTTGTTGGTGCTCTAAGCGAGCGAACGATAAGTACTGCTCTAGACGTAATTCAATCTCATCGATATCGCGTTCTATTTGGCTACTTTCTTGAGATTCCAAATCGGCAATCGACAAAGCAAATCGCATACGGGTAAGGGGAGTGCGAATTTCATGAGAAATAATACGCGATAAGTCATTATGTAGCTGAACAAACTTATTGATGCGCTCAGACATATGAGTGAAGGTGCTGGCTAATGGCGCAATAGATGAATTTGGTTTTATATCAAGCTCTATGCGTTGCGGTTTTTTACTAAAGCGATGAGCTGCGCGTTGTAATAAGCTCAAATCGCGAAATACTGGGCGAATGAATAATAAGATCATCGAACCAAGTAAAAAGTAAAAGGCAAAAAAAGCAAGCCAGTCAGTTTTGGCTTGCGAAATCAAAGAAATGGGGCCAACTTTTTGGATGCTGCCGTTATTGCCTTTGAGGTATATATACTGCTGATTGTTTTCGGTGACGCTGATAATGCCATCTTTATCGAATTTAGCTTGTAATGAATCAGGTAAAACAAGCTCGTTTTGGTTAAAGGAGCTGATCCTCGTTTCTTTTTGCTCAGCTATTTGAGCAAGTTCAGCAACACTTATTTGCACACTCGGTATGTGCTCAGAAAAAAACTGATTATAAAGCTGGCCAAAAGCTAAAACTAAGGCAATTAAGCTTACCGTGATAATTAAGTACAGCTTAAAAAATTGTTGCTTCATATTTTTGAAATATCCAAGCTGTATCCTTTACCTCGTACAGACTTGATATCTAGCGTTTCTTTTTGCTCGCTAATGGTTTCTTTAAGCTTTTTACGTAAACGGCTAATTTTTAAATCAATCGCTCGGTCAAGTCCGTCATACTCACGGCCAATAACATGCTTGAATAATACCTCACGAGAAACCGGTTCAGGGGTGTTTTTCGCAAGGTAGGCAATGATCTCAAATTCACTTTCATTGAGATTCAATGCTGTGTTATGAAAATAGATATCGCGTTTTTTACTATCGATACGCAAAATATCAATTTGGTGCGAAAAGTTATCTTGGCCAACAGTGTGGGCGATAATCGTTTTAACTTTGGCGAGTAACAGTTCAGGCTTAATGGGTTTTACAAGGTAGTCGTAAGCACCTAGGTTTAAGCCCTTAATTTGTGATTGCACAGAATCCAGTGCCGTTAGAAAAATAACAGGGCAACTGTACTTTTCTTTCAATTGAGAAATTAGCTCAAAGCCATTGCCATCCGGTAGCATCACATCACAGATGATCAGTGAAGGCATGAAGGTGATTTCACTGCTACGGTACGCCTCGGCAGTATTAAATACATCTATGGTATAGCCATGCTTTAACAAAAACGTTTGTATTAAGCTTGCTAATTTCACATCATCTTCAATTAAAAAAATATGCTGCATTATAAACTCCAGCCAAAGCGCCGTTTTATTCGGTAATCTTTAGCTTCATAGCTTGCTATTGACAGTAGTTGTTGCTTAACAACTTGATTGCTCAATGGATCAATTAATTTCACTGTAAGCGGATGCTCAGTCTTAACCGTTAATTTCTCGATAATTAAACCACCTTGTTTGTAACACTGCGTATACTGAGGACGCTGAGTTATTTCTAAACAAAGTTCTTTAAAGGGAGCAACACGAAAATGAATCTGTATATTAAACTCACAGGCTTTTTGTTTTGCATCTGTCACACACACGGTGGGTGAGACTTTAAAAAAGGTTGCTCGGGACTGTCATCGCTTAAACAAAGCGACGAAAAGCAAAGACAAAAAAACAGTAATAGCCAACTAAATCGGTTTATCATTTAACCAAGTCTCTGTTTTTTAGAAGTCTTTTCTTCAAAGTAACAATAACCATCGAAAGCTGATGTAACCTGCCCAACTCACTTTGAGTACTCATTTTTTTGCCGTTTATTATAATTATTATTTATGCAGCCTATGAGTGGCGATTACACGATAAAAAAGCGTGTCTATCATACCTCATTTATCGTTATAGCTACAAATAGGTGCTATGCAAAGCCAGTAATTTCAACCTATTGGCGTATTTTCTTTATATTCTAAAGTTAGCTTGTTGTTTTAAAAGGGAAACTGAATTTATATTTAGTTTTAGCTAATAGTTTTTCACTAAATTTAGTTGGGCCTTAGTCTTTACTATTCTGCGTTATTTGTTAATTGTTTCGTACAAATTGATACAATTTAAATTTAGCCTATCAAAACCACTATTTTAGCTCATGCATTTAAACATATGCTGAGCGCGTGATTAATAATTAACAGATTCGACCTCTATTTTCATTTTATCTGGTAGTATAGTCAGGTTATAAGTAGTTTAAGCAGTGAACAATTATGTTAAGTCCTTATTATCAGCAACATGCTGATTACGTTTCTATCTCACGTGAGCAAGGCTGTCGTTTTGCCAAGTTAGTGGCTGATGATTTCAATCCTTTACATGATAAAGATGCCAAAAAGTTTTGTGTGCCGGGCGATTTACTTTTTTCGCTGGTTTTAAACCGCTATGGCATCAGTGAAAAAATGGAATTCACGTTTGCAGGCATGGTTGATGAAAATTCAAAGCTGACTTTCCCTGAAGGGGCTGATGAGTTTGCGATCACCGATGGCGAAAAAGTCATGCTAAAAGTGAAACGAGAAGGGGCTATTAGCCAATGTCCTGAGTTAACAAATAGCTTAATCAAAAACTATGTTGAGTTCTCTGGCACGACTTTCCCGCACGTGATTATTCCATTGATGGGGAAGCAGGATGTGATGATCAACCCAGCCCGCCCAATGGTGATTTACGAATCAATGCTGATTAACCTTGATCGCCTTGATATCAGCGCACCTGAATTACAATTTGCTGAGCCTGATTTTGAGTTTACTGGCAAACGCGGCAAAATCACGCTTCGCTTCAACCTGTTAGAAAATGGCGAAAAAGTAGGGTCGGGTGAAAAACACATGCTTGTGTCTGGCATTCGTGATTATTGCCAAGCAACAGTTGATGACCTAATTAGTTTTTATAATCAACGTAAAGAATCACTTAAACCAGCGTAATCTTTACAATTGCTACAAAGGGCGCTCATTGCGCCTTTTTTGTTGCTGATGTTCCGCGTACAATAGCGCTTTTATAGCCAAATGTACTTCAGACTATGTCAGTAGCGACCTTTTCAGAATTAAATCTTGACCCTGCATTGCTAACAGCCTTGCAAGAAGAGAATTATCACACCCCCACAGCAATTCAAGCGCAAACAATCCCACTTATTTTAGCGGGTGCAGATGTAATGGGCAGTGCACAGACGGGAACGGGCAAAACCGCCGCGTTTGTTTTACCACTACTGCATAATTTGTTATCTGCTGAAGTACTCCCTGATGCCGTTAAAGTCCTAATTTTAACGCCGACCCGTGAGCTCGCTCAGCAAGTATTTGCAAGTGTAGAGCGTTATGCAGCGCATACTGAAATAAAAGCAGCACTGGCTTATGGCGGTGCTAGTATTGGCCCACAAATTAAAGCCATAAAAGGGGCGCAGATTGTAGTGGCAACACCAGGGCGTTTACTTGATCATGTGATCAAAGGCAGTATTAAACTTTCCAGCATTAACGCCTTGGTATTCGATGAAGCTGATCGCATGCTTGATATGGGCTTTATTGACGAAATTAAACGCATCTTGCGCCATGTGCCAAAAGAGCGCCAAACTTTACTTTTTTCAGCCACATTTGACGACAGCATCTTTAAACTCAGTAAGCAGTTATTAAATGATCCTAAATTAGTTGAAGTGAATAAACGCAACTCAGCAGCGGTTGAAGTTGAGCAGCTAGTATATGCGGTTGATGAAGACCGTAAACGCGAGCTGGTATCACACATGATTGGCATGAAAAATTGGCAGCAAGTACTGATATTCACTCGTACTAAACAAACCGCCGATGTGCTTGCTAAAGAAATGTGTAAAGACGGCTTAAAAACCGAATCTATTCATGGCGATAAAAGCCAAGGTGCGCGTGATAAAGCACTGCAAAATTTTAAATCAGGTGCGACAAGAGTACTGGTTGCGACAGATGTTGCTGCCCGAGGTCTTGATATTGCCTCACTCAAGTATGTGATTAACTATGAGTTGCCTTATGTGGCTGAGGACTACGTACACCGTATTGGTCGAACAGGGCGTGCTGGCGAGAAAGGGATGGCGATGTCGCTGGTTAGCATCGATGAGCAGTGGCTATTGGACGAAATAGATATCTTACTCGACACAAGGCTCACGCCGCAGTGGTTACCAGGGTATGAGCCTGATTTAACCAAAGAGCCAAAGCAAGTTCGTAAAAATACGAATAAGGCACGCCGCTCTCGTGATAAAAAACGTATTTTAGGGCAAAAAAGTAGGAGACGTTCCTAAATCTGGCATATATTTATACTATCCTCCGGCTAAAGTTGAGAGTTTAGTATGTTAGAAGAGAATAAATGGACGTTCCGCCGCGCTGATAAACAGTTCTCCTTAGAAAAGTGGCAGAAAACAATTGATCTCATGACCGAGTTGTTTTCTGCTCCCGCAGGCTTCATCGTTCATAAAACAGATGATGTCTATCGTATTATCGTCTCCAGTGAGCAACAAGAAAATCCCTATGATGCCGGGGCTGAATTAAGCGCCGACGATAATATCTTCTGCAAAAAAGTACTGCGTGACATGGCACCGCTTTATGTTGATCACGCCAGTCAAGATAGTCAATGGGATGACAGCCCACTGGTAAAAGATGGTTTTGAGTCTTATCTTGGGGTGCCAATTAGCTGGCCAAGTGGTGATCCGTTTGGCACCTTTTGTGTTATGGATTTTAAACAAACCCATTATCAACAGAGCTTTTTAGAACTAATCGAGCAGCTTCGCGATATGGTTGAAGATGACCTTGCACTGTTAGACAACTTTACGCAGATGCGTGAAATTGCCATGCTCGATTCACTCACTAATATTTATAACCGCCGTGCAATAGATCTGCTTTGCCAACATAAATTAAATATATCGAAACGTCTTGGTTTTGATATTAGTTGTTTATTTATCGATATAAATAGCTTTAAACCACTCAATGATACGTATGGCCATGAAGTGGGCGATCTCGCACTGATTTGTTTAGCTGACACGATGAAAGAATGCCTACGTGAAACCGATATTATCGGCCGCTTAGGGGGTGATGAGTTTATTGCGTTATTGCAAGTTCAGCCCGGTGATTGCGTAGACAGCATCGCTGATAAGCTAAACACCACTTTCCAAGTGAATTTAGAGAAGAGGGGCATTCCTGTCACGAGCTTAAGTATTGGTTCAGGGGTAATAGCTCAGCCAAAAGAAAACTTTGCTGAGCTATTAAAACGAGCAGATGAAGACATGTATGAGAAAAAGCAAGCCTCTAAGGCTGCACGTTAAGCTATTTGCTTCTCAGCTAGGTTTAATTCCATGGTTGCTTTAAGTAAACGATAAAGGTTAATTGACGCATCAATTTCTTCTTTACGATTGGTTAAGCTCTCAATATTTAAACCTAGCGGTACATCTAAATGTGCGCAGCTTTGTAAAATTAAGTCGAGATTCTCACGGCAAATACGCACTGATTCACTCAATGTATTTGCCGAATCTAACATACGGTACTTAGTTGCTTCTGGTACTGAGATACCTAACCATTCCATAAACTCTAAGGTTTTTTCACCACCACAAGGGGTAAACGTTAGAATAATGCGTTTTGGTGTTGTGCCTTGTGCTTTACAGCTACGCGCATAGCTAGTGATCAAATCAATCGTTGCTTGAGCATTGTAAACCGCTTGCGAGATGAAAAACTTACAACCTTGTGCTGTTTTTTCAACTAAACGCTCATGTTCATTGCGTTTGCTGGCATGACGCTCTGCAATAGTAACGCCACCTAAAAATACATCATTGTTCTGTTTTGCCAGCGTTTTATATGCATCAGGTAGGCTTAATTTGATATCGCCATGAGATGATGGACTACCCACTAACACTAAGTTTTTTAGTTCAAAGTCGTTACGTGTTTCGTTTAACCACTCGGTAAACTCTGCTTCTCCACGCTGGGCAACACTTTTATAAGTGATCACATCAAGTTGCGACAAGCTACGTAGTAACTGACTGTATTCACGGGGATCTACCGTTTCTTTAAACGGAAAAGGACGCGGGTTTGCAATACGGCTACTTTCATCTTGAATGTCGTAGATGATTACACCATCGTATTCAATTTCGTGTAAACGACCAAGTAGCTTCTGAGCAATGGTCTCAAGCTGTGCTTTATCAGTACCTGACTTTGGTGGTGTGGTACCAATTAGGTAGACGCCTTGATTGGTGTCTTCAATTTTCTCTTGTAATGATAAAGCCATAATCCTCATTCCAGCTCGTGCTAATGTCTATGACAAATAATATAGCAGCCATTTAGACGTCTAGATAGATTTTTTTCTTGAAAGTTTTTCAATGACTATGAATTTTACTCAAGTTTAAAGCTGAGCGTTTCGCAAAATTGACACACCTGTTTACATAAATTATTGCTCTGACCCTCATATTTTCAGGCGCTTTGATGCATAATCAAGCAGCAATGATTATGAGAAAAATAACTAACAAGGGAACATTATGAAATTTAGATTATTAGCAACCAGTGTTGCTGTAACACTTGCTTTAAGTGGCTGCGCAAGTAACTCACAGTCAACTATGGTTAAAGAAGTCGAAATTGAGCAGCAAGTAAGCCAAGATGATAACCGTGTATTTAGCCAAGATTATCTATTAGAAGAGCTTGAGAATGGCCTTCGCGTGATGGTCGTTAAAACAGATTACCCTGATGTTGTGTCACTGCAAATTCCAGTATCGGTTGGTTCACGTAATGAGGTTGAAGCAGGTAAAACCGGTTTTGCACACTTCTTTGAGCATATGATGTTTAAAGGCTCTGAAAAATTCCCACAAGATGTGTATTCAGATATTTTAAAAAACTCAGGTGTTGATAATCGCGCGTATACGACTAACGATTACACTAACTATCACTTAAACTTCTCAAAAGAGCACTTAGATAAAGTGCTCGAAATTGAAGCTGATATTTTCCAAAACCTGACTTACAGCGAAGAGCAGTTCCGTACTGAAGCGCTGACTGTAAAAGGTGAGTATTTAAAGAATAATGCTAGCCCAATTCGTAAGTTACTTTCTGCGGTTCGTAACGAAGCATTCGAAAAGCATACCTATAAGCACACCACCATGGGCTTTTTCGAAGACATTGAAGCCATGCCTGATCAAATGGCCTATGGTAAAGAGTTTTTCGCTAAATTTTATAAGCCTGAGTATGTATCTTTAGTCATCGTAGGTGATGTTGATCCACAAGAAACCATGGCAATGGTGAAAAAGCATTGGGGTAATTGGAAAAAAGGCGATTACCAAGCAGATATCCCTGTTGAACCAAAGCAACAAGCCGCAAAATATGTACATGAAAAAAATGATGGTTTACCAGGCCACTGGTTGCTTGTGTCATACAAAGGCACTGCATGGGATCCTACTCAAAAAGACCGTGCCGCTCTTGATTTGATCTCACAGCTGTATTTCTCTAACAACTCGGCACTTTATCAAGAGCTTGTTGTTGATAAACAAATTGCCAGCCAAATGTTTACCTATAACCCAGATACTAAAGATCCGGGTTTACTACATGTTTTTGTAAAAGTCGAAAACGAAGCGGACCTTGCGAAAGCCCGTGATGCGATTAACCGTACTTATGCGCAAGCACGTACTGAGTTAGTTGATGCACAAAAGTTAGCGGATTTAAAATCAAACCTAAAATACAGCTTTATTAATGGTCTTGATTCATCGCAGTCAATTGCGTCAACGCTTGCAAGCTACATGCATTTTGAACGCGACCCTGAGGTTATTAACCAACTGTACGCAACTGCTGATAGCATCACGCCAGAAGATATCAAAGCGGTAGCAAACAAATATTTTGTTGATCCGAGCCGTACCACGGTGACAATGTCGGCGCTTGATAAAGTGGCTGGTTTTGAGCAAGAAGTTGATTTAAATGCCTTGGTTGCCAGTATTGAGCAAGCCCCAACAGAGCGTCACTTTAAAGTACTTGATAAAACCAATAGCTCACCACTGGTTGATGTTAACTGGTTATTTAATACCGGCGCAGCGGCTGATCCACATGGTAAAAAAGGTTTAGCAGCACTCACTGCAGCGATGCTAGCGCAAGGTGGCTCAGAAACGATGAGCTACAAAGATATTCAAAAAGCGTTATATCCACTAGCGGGAAGCTTTGGCTATCAAATCGATAAAGAGATGATTTCACTACGCGGCCGTGTACATAAAGACAATGCCGCGCAGTGGTATGCACTTGTTAGCGACCAGTTGTTAAACCCTGGCTTTAGAGAAGATGATTTTAAACGCCTGAAAAAAGAGCTTATTGATAGCATTAAAGCAGGTCTGAAAGCGTCAAATGACGAAGAGTTAGGTAAAGAAGTGCTATATCATCAGCTTTATAAAGGCCATCCGTATGAAAGCTATAACTATGGTGATTTATCAGATCTTGAAGCACTGACACTTGACGATGTAAAAGCGTTTTATGCTAACCAGTTTACTCAATCTAAATTAACAGTGGGTCTAATTGGTGCGATTCCGAGTGATGTTAAATCGACTATGCTAAAAGATTTAACATCGCTTCCGCAAGGTAAAGAAAGCCGCTTAACGATCCCTGATGCGCCAGAACTTAAAGGTCATCATGCAACGATTGTTGAAAAATCAGCGCAATCTACCGCTGTGTCATTTGGTTTCCCAATCGATACAATTCGTAGTAGCGATGACTGGACAGCGCTTTGGTTAGTGCGTTCTTACTTTGGCGAACACCGCAGCTCAAACAGCTTCTTGTATCAGCGTATTCGTCAAACCCGTGGTATGAACTATGGTGACTATGCATACATTGAGTACTTCCCACGCGGTATGTTCCAAACTAAACCTGATGCTAACTTAGGTCGTTCAGAGCAAATTTTCCAAGTGTGGTTACGTCCGCTTCGTTCTAATAACGATGCGCACTTTGCAACGCGTACGGCATTATTTGAACTTGATAAGCTAATTAAAAATGGCATCAGCAAAGAAGATTTTGAAGCGACTCGTAACTTCTTAATTAACTTTGTGCCACAAATGGTTGCAAGCCAAGATCGCCAATTAGGTTATGCGCTTGATAGTGAGTTCTATAACACTGAGAGCTTTGTTGACTATGTGCGCGGCAAGCTTGAAAAGCTAACCCTTGATGATGTTAACCGTGTTATTCGCGATAACCTGCAAACAGAGAATATTCACTATGTGTTTATTACTGGTGACGGCAAAGACATGCAAAAACGTTTAGTTTCAGAGCAAACATCACCTATGGTGTATAATGCTGAAAAACCAGCAGAACTTGTTGCTGAAGACAAAGTGATTGCTGACTATAAACTTGCAATACCAGCGAAAAACATTTCAGTACTTGATGTCGAAAAAGTATTTCAGTAATAACTGGATAAAAAAGCTCTAATCAATGCCCCTAATTAGGGGCATTGTTCTAGGTTTAATGGCTCGATGTTATCAGCAATTACAAGCTGATTTCGGCCAGCTTCTTTTGCTTGATAAAGCGCGTTATCAGCCATTTCAATGAGTAACATGGCATCATCAATGCTACTAGGGTAGATAGTTGCTAAACCAATACTAACCGTTAAGGGATGACCGGCAAGCTCTGGTAGTTGAAGCGTATTTAGCGCTGCCATAAACCGCGTCACGAGTTTTTGTGCTTGATGGCTTTGCGTATTACCGAGTACCAGTACAAATTCTTCACCGCCGTATCTAGCGCACAAGTCACCAGGTCTGCGAGTATAATCTGGTAATAGTTTTGCCACTTCTTTTAAGCAAATATCACCCACCAGATGACCAAAGTTATCGTTAAGAGACTTAAAGTTATCAAGGTCAATCATGGCTAACGACAAGGGGTGTTTTAAACGTGCACAGCGACTCCACTCTTGCTTATAAAAATCATCAAAATGACGTCGGTTAGCTATTAGTGTGAGGCCATCGATACGGGCGAGTTCTTGTACTTGCTGCTCGGCGATTTTACGTTCGGTAATATTTATATGGCTGATGACGATAAAGCGTTTTGATGCATGCTCGAAGGGCACTGCTCGCATTAAAAACCAACGCTTGTCGGTATTGCTATGACATGGATATTCTAGGTAATACTCGGTTAGTTGTTGGTTTATAACCTGACTAATACCAGATAAAGCTTGTGCACCAAACTCATCACCTTGCTGTGCAGCTGATTGACATATTGCGAGGTAGTTTTGCTCTTCCCACTGGGTATTACACTGGCAATTATTTTCATCGCCAAAAGTTTGCCAACTGCGATTCACAAATTGAATATCACCTTTCTCATCAATTACAACAATATGTTTTGAGATCGTATCGAGTATTGATTTTAGAAACTCTTTTGATTCAACCACATTCGTTCCTAGTCACTATCACTTTTTTAAGATTAGCAATAAATGCTGGGTTTTCACCGTGGTTTACATAAAAAACAATTAATAAGGTATTTGTAGGTGCTGATATGAAAAAACTGCCAGCACCTAGCTCAACGCTCAGTTCTGACAGTTATATTTTATTTATATGCTTAGAAATGCTAAAGCATTGCGCCAATTTTAACTGCTAGCGCAAATAGCATGGTTGCTATTACAAAGCCGATAAGTGTAGCGTAGCCGCGTTGTTCTTTGGTCATCTATCACTCCTAAAAAATAACAAATACCGTTGCCATACCAAGGGCAAAACTGACAAACGAAGAAGCCGCTACGATTGCAGCGAGATTTTGCTTACTCACTGCATGTGTTGTGCTTTGTTCTGATACTTCGTCATCGAGCTTAATAAGCTCACCTTGGCGCACTTCAAAAACTGCGCATAGGCCCATGGTGGTTTCTTTTGATGCCGCACCTTCTTTTTCAACTCGTTGAATGGTACGTAGGCTTACATCACAGGCATCGGCTAGTTGCTGCTGCGTCCAATCGAATTTAAGTCTAAGTGCTTTTATTGTATTTGGGTTCAGTTGCATTACTTACTTCCCAAGAAATGGTTCAATAAAAGTAACAACTGCATAACCCGATATTGCCCCACCAATAAAACAGCCTAAGGTAACCAAAGCTACTTGTTTTGGATTATCAGTAAGTGAGGTTTGTGTGCTCTGTTTAACTAATTTGTCAGCTTTATAAAACGAACATTCAAGCTTGCCTGTCAGTATATTTTTCATCTCGAATTTGACTGCATAAGCATTACCTTGGTAGCTAAAGTCATGATGGCTTTTAAAACCGAAGCTGCGTTTTTCACTTACCAATTCGTCGTTTACATATACTTTTTCTTTACCGCTCATGATGTGACCAAAGCAAGCGATTTGGTTGTCACCATCTTGAAAGTAAAATTTATAACCTAGCTTGTGTGAGTTTAGTACGTCGTTTTTCATCATCGTTTCCTTGTTAAGTTGATGATGTAAATTTAATGATTATTTTTGTTTTTTACGCCGTCAGCGATATGTCAGTGCCTATTTTGGCATATGACAGACAAGATGTCATATCTGTCTTGTTATTGAAAAATAAGCACTTTAATTAATTTGCTCGGCTAGAGTCAGAATTTGCTACTGTCATATGCGGTTGGCAAAAAAGCACAGTAAAAAGAGTAAAAATAGGTGTTGTTACTCTGGTTATTAGATATAACCAGAACAAATAAACAACGGGTTAGTACATCTTGCTACAAATCCGTTAAACTTAAGGCTTAGCAGTTAGGTACAACCAGAAAGGCAAAATTATGCGTCATGAAATTTGGCAAAAGCTTCGAGATGAAGCAAACGAAGTCGTTTCCCGTGAACCGCTTTTAGCAAGTCACGTTTATTCGTGTGTGTTAAATCATGAATGCTTAGGTTCGGCGCTGAGCTTTATTGTTGCAAATAAACTTGCAGATGCGGTGGTATCAGCATTTACTATCCGTGAATTATTCGACCAAGCCTTTGTTAAATGCGATCTAATGCTGACGCATGTGGCTCATGACATAAAAGCAGTTAAAGATCGCGACCCTGCGGCCGATAGTTACTTAACTGTTATTTTGAACCTTAAAGGCTTCCATGCAATACAAGCACACCGACTCGCAAATTGTTTATGGCAACAAAACCGAAAAGAGCTTGCTCGCTTCATTCAAAGCAGAACCTCAGAAGTATTTGGCGTTGACATCCATCCTGCTTGTAAAGTTGGTCATGGTATTATGTTTGACCATGCAACTGGGATTGTAATTGGTGAAACAGCGGTTATTGAAGATAACGTATCGATTCTACAATCTGTAACCTTAGGTGGTACAGGTAATGAGCAAGGTGACCGCCATCCAAAAATTCGCGCCGGTGTATTGATTGGTGCGGGTGCAAAAGTACTAGGTAACATCGAAGTGGGAGAGGGGGCACGTATTGGTGCAAACTCTGTCGTGTTAAGTGCGGTTCCAGCACACACAACTGTGGTTGGCGTGCCAGCTAAAGTGGTCGGCAAACCGAGCTGTCCCTGTCCAGCAGAGAGCATGAACCAAAACTTTTTAGATGATGGTACGACTACCGCTAGTAATGCCTCCCACACCAGTGCTATGTTGTAGTTTTACACTTTAAAAGAGCAATGGAATTGTCTAAGTTATCCTTCGGATTAGCTGTTACAGCGTCATTTATTTGTGGCGCTGTCGCTATGTCACTTTTTCAACCTACTCCACAACAGCCACACACTTATCAGCAAGAATTTGTTGAAGAACAAATAGTTCAAGCACCAGAGCAGCAAGTCACTGCCATAGCGCCTGTTATTAATAAACAAGTCGCTGAAGTTAATTCATATAGCTCAGCAGCTGTTAGCAAAAGTGAGCTTGAGCAACAAATAGCAGAGTTAAAGTTACAAGTCGAAAATCAACAAGCGGTGATTGCTAGTTACCGTTCAAGTGCGATACCTCCACAGCAAATCGACTCACACCTGGATGAACTTTATACCTTGTTAGAAGAGCAATCTCGGGATGAGGCTTGGGCCTACCAAGTTGAAACAGCTATGAGTGATTTTTTAATCATGGCCGATTTACCAGTGCAACCACAGCTTAGTGTCTCAACATGCAAAAGCTCTGTGTGTCAGTTTAAGCTATTGCAACCAGAGGATGTTGATGATTTGCCAAGCCATTATTGGCGCAACATGACCGATAAAATGATGGAGCAAACCTGGTGGAAGCAATTTAAATTTACCTCCACCACCTCAAGTGACGATAGTCTAACAATCATTGCAAGCACGGAGTAATTTTATACAACTTTTGATTGCAGTTGACCATCAGCAAGCTCGGTGGTTATAAGCTCACCTACGCTTACATCGTTAACCGATTTTACTACGCCACCTTGTTGGTTTTTAGTAATGCTGTAACCACGAGCTAACACACTAAGTGGACTCACAGAATCTAAACGACTCGCTTGTAAAGAAAGCTGGTTTCGAGAACTTGAAAGTTGCTGTTGCATCGCTTGTGTAAGACGGGCATGTAATTGCGTGAGCTGATGCTCGCTTTTCGCTAACTGCTTTTCGGGTGAGCGTTGCATCAAACGTGGTGTTAGGTTAGCAAGTACTCGCTCATATCGCTGGATTTTGCCACTCATTGCGCTGTGTAAGGCCAAACTAAGTTCATCGAGTTTTTGCGCTTGTTGATTGAGTTGATTACGGGGATGGCATAGCTGCAAGCGATGCTCAAATTGAGTGGCAGTACTGCGTTTTACAGCTAAAGAGTGTTTAAAGGCATGATTTAAGTGCCTAACTAACTGCGTAACTTTGTTATGTAGCTCTTCGGTATTTGGACTAACTAGCTCGGCGGCTGCAGAAGGTGTTGCGGCGCGAATATCGGCAACATAATCACTGATTGTGGTATCGACCTCGTGACCAACGGCGCTAACAATAGGTAAGCGACTTTCAAAAATAGCGCGAGCTAGTTGCTCATGGTTAAAACACCACAAATCTTCGAGTGAACCACCACCACGACCTAATATAAGCACATCTACTTCGTTGCGCTGATTGGCGATGTTTATTTTTTCTATTAATTGGCTGTGGGCATCTGCACCTTGCACCATAGCTGGGTAAATCACGACTTCAAGCTGCGGAGCACGGCGTTTAAGTACCGTTAGAATATCGCGTATAGCCGCACCTGTGGCTGAGGTGATTACCCCAACACGATTAATATTAGTTGGTAATGGTTTTTTATGGGCTGAGCTAAATAGACCTTCGGCAGCTAAGCGCATTTTTAGCGCATCAAATTCTTGTTTTAATAAGCCTTCACCTGCAGGGGCCATATGCTCAACAATCAGCTGATAATCACCACGAGGTTCATATAAAGATACGCGGGCACGCACAGTTACTTGTGCACCATTGCTCGGGCGAAAAGTTTGGCCGCGATTATTGCCACGCCACATTGCCGCTTTTACCTGTGCTCGGTCGTCTTTTAAAGTGAAGTACCAGTGTCCAGATGCAGGGGCTATAAAGTTAGAAATTTCACCATTTAAGATAAGCGATGAAAAGCCTTGTTCTAAAACATGGCGAATTTCCTTATTTAGGCGCGAGACCGTGTAAACAGGCTGTGTTGATTGCGTAAAAGCCATTAAAAACCCCAGTAAAAAATTCTCTGTGTACTTTAACACAAATAAATGAATAATTTTATTTACTCGTGCTCACAACGCTGATAAAATTTGGCCGCAATTCCTTATACTCAGATCCACATGTGAGAAGTTGCACTATGCTAAGAATCGCTAAAGAAGCTCTTACCTTTGACGACGTACTTTTAGTACCAGGTCATTCTACTGTTTTGCCACACACGGCAAATATTTCAACTCGCTTAACGCGTGGTATCAATCTTAACTTGCCGCTAGTTTCAGCATCTATGGATACTGTAACAGAAGCACGCTTAGCGATTGCTTTAGCGCAAGAGGGCGGTTTAGGTTTCATCCACAAAAACATGACAATTGAAGAGCAAGCTAAAAACGTTCGTAAAGTTAAAACTTACGAAGCGGGCATTGTTTCTTTCCCTGTTACTGTGACTGCGGATCTTACAATTGCTGATGCTATCGCGCTTTCAGAAGACAAAGGTTTTTCAGGTTTCCCTGTAACCGACGCTGACAATAACCTTGTTGGTATTGTGACAAGCCGTGATATGCGTTTTGAAACGAAACTTGAGCAACCTGTTTCTACAGTAATGACGAAAAAAGAATCGTTAGTGACTGTTAAAGAAGGTGCAGACCGTGATGAAATCTTAGGTCTAATGCACGAGCACCGTATCGAAAAAATTCTCGTAGTTGATGATGCATTTAAACTCAAAGGCATGATCACTGTAAAAGATTATCAAAAAGCACAAGACAAGCCGCATGCATGTAAAGACGAGCAAGGTCGTCTACGTGTAGGTGCAGCTGTTGGTGTTGGCGCGGGTACTGATGAGCGTATCGCAGCACTTGTTGAAGCAGGTGTTGACGTATTACTTATCGATACATCACATGGCCACTCACAAGGTGTTATCGACCGTGTTGCACAAACACGTCAAGCATACCCAGATCTACAAATCGTAGCAGGTAACGTTGCAACAGCTGAAGGCGCGATTGCCCTTGCTGATGCAGGTGTTGATGCTGTTAAAGTTGGTATCGGCCCTGGTTCTATCTGTACTACTCGTATCGTAACAGGTTGTGGTGTTCCACAAATTACTGCTATTTCTGACGCAGTTGAAGGCTTAAAAGGCCGTGATATTCCTGTTATTGCTGACGGTGGTATCCGTTTCTCTGGTGACATCGTAAAAGCACTTGTTGCTGGTGCATCATGTGTAATGGTGGGTTCAATGTTAGCCGGTACTGAAGAAGCACCGGGTGAAGTTGAGCTATATCAAGGTCGTTACTACAAATCATACCGTGGTATGGGTAGCCTTGGTGCTATGGACCAAAAAGAAGGTTCATCAGACCGTTACTTCCAAAAATCGAACGAAGCAGACAAGCTTGTTCCTGAAGGTATCGAAGGCCGTGTTGCTTATAAAGGTCCTATCGCGACAATCATTCACCAACAGGTGGGCGGTCTACGCAGTGCAATGGGCTTAACTGGCTGTGCAACAATTGAAGAGTTAAATACTAAACCTCAATTTGTTCGCGTAACTTCAGCTGGTATGGGTGAGTCACACGTTCACGACGTGCAAATCACTAAAGAAGCGCCAAACTACCGCTTAGGTTAATTACCTTAAGGTATTGAAATTACATGGGCTAGCATTTGCTAGCCCTAATTTATTGATCATCTCCCTTTGGGAGAGCAGTTCCTGACTAACGAGATACTCCATGAGCAAAGACATTCACGATTCACGAATTCTCATTTTAGATTTTGGTTCGCAATACACACAGTTAATCGCACGTCGTATACGTGAGATTGGTGTTTACTGTGAGCTATGGGCATGGGATGTAACTGAAGAGCAAATCCGCGAATTTAATCCACAAGGTATTATTTTGTCGGGTGGCCCTGAGTCTACAACACTTGAAAACAGCCCACGTGCTCCTGAGTATGTATTTAACGCAGGCGTTCCAGTACTTGGTATCTGTTACGGCATGCAAACAATGGCAACGCAACTAGGTGGTAGCGTACACAGCTCTGATAAGAAAGAGTTTGGTTATGCGCAAGTTGAAAAAGTAGGTAACTGTGCGTTATTCGATGCTATCGAAGACCACATTACTGACGGCGGTGCAGGCGTACTAGACGTTTGGATGAGCCATGGCGATAAAGTGATGGAAGTACCAGAGACTTTCAAAACAACTGCTAAAACTTCAACATGTCCACATGCAGCAATGTCTTGGGAAGAAAAACGTTTTTACGGCGTACAGTTCCACCCAGAAGTAACTCATACTCACCAAGGTTTACGTTTACTTGAGCGCTTCGCGATTGATATCTGTGGCTGTGAAAAGCTATGGACACCAGCTAAAATCATCGACGATGCTATTGAGCGTATTAAGGAAACTGTAGGTGATGACGAAGTTATCTTAGGCTTATCTGGTGGTGTTGATTCATCTGTTGTTGCCATGCTTATTCACCGTGCAATCGGCGACAAACTAACGTGTGTATTCGTTGATAACGGTCTCCTTCGTTTAAACGAAGGTCAGCAAGTTATGGACATGTTCGGTAACAAGTTTGGCCTAAACATTGTTAAAGTAGATGCTGAAGATCAATTCTTAGCAGACTTAGCAGGTAAGTCAGACCCAGAAGATAAGCGTAAAGCGATTGGTCATACCTTCATTAAAGTTTTTGATGAGCAAGCTAAAAAGCTGAAAAGCGCTAAATGGTTAGGTCAAGGTACTATCTACCCAGACGTAATCGAATCTGCTGCATCAGCAACAGGTAAAGCTCACGTAATCAAGTCTCACCACAACGTAGGTGGTTTACCAGACGATATGGAAATGGGCCTTGTAGAGCCGTTACGTGAGCTATTCAAAGATGAAGTACGTAAAATTGGTCTTGAGCTTGGCCTACCTTACGACATGCTTTACCGTCACCCATTCCCGGGTCCTGGTTTAGGTGTTCGTGTACTTGGTGAAATCAAGAAAGAGTACTGTGACTTACTACGTCGCGCAGATGCTATCTTCATCGAAGAGCTACACAAAGCTGAGCTATACCATAAAGTAAGCCAAGCCTTCACTGTATTCTTACCAGTTAAATCGGTAGGTGTAATGGGTGATGCGCGTAAATACGACTGGGTTGTATCACTCCGTTGTGTAGAAACAATCGACTTTATGACGGCACGTTGGTCACACTTACCTTATGAGTTCTTAGGTGTGGTTTCTAACCGTATCATCAACGAAATCGATGGTATCTCTCGTGTTGTTTACGATATTTCAGGTAAGCCACCGGCAACAATCGAGTGGGAATAATTTTATTATTCTGACCTGAATTGGTACAAAAACGGCGAATTAGCTTGCTAATTCGCCGTTTTGTTTATTTAAGAAGCAGTTAAACTAAAAACTGTGTTTTTTTACTTTACCTTTGAAAAAAGCTCTATATAATTCGTCGTCATTGCAGGGGCGTAGTTCCAATTGGTAGAACAGCGGTCTCCAAAACCGACGGTTGGGAGTTCGAATCTCTCCGCCCCTGCCATTTCTTCCTTCTTTACTTTAATCGCAAATCTCCCTATATTACTTGCTCTTAATCATGATTGAGTTGTTATGAATCCAAGTTACGCTGCGATATTCTCTGTACAATCTTTAGAGTTGAATCAACACTATCGAACTGCGCCTGATACTTCTGGCGAACAGATACCAAACACTCAACAAGAAACACTGACGCTTCCGTTACAGTTTCACCAAGACCTCGAAAAAGCATTTGCGCCGTTAGTGATCACTCAAATCGTTAAAACAGCAAGTATTAGCTGGCAAGAGGGCTGCTTAGGCTTACCAAGCGATAAGCTCAATGGCGAACAGAAAAAACAACTTTGGTCTTTAATCGGTGAACAACTTGATAAGCTTTAAACCTGTCGATGCAACCTATATTAGCCAGTTAATGGCTATCGAAAACGCCTGCCATAGTCACCCGTGGACAGAGAAAACCATGCTGTCGTGTTTAGCTGGGCGTTATTTTAACCTGGCCGCTTTTCAAGGTGATGAGATGCTAGGTTTTTATATCGGTGAACAAGCGGGCCCAGATTACACTTTAATGGATATTTGTGTTGCGCCGAAGTATCAAGGGCAGGGCATTGCTAAGCAGTTGTTAAATGCATTTATTGAGCACGGCGAGCAGCACCAAGCTGAAAACCTATTCTTAGAAGTGCGTGAGTCGAATGCTCCTGCTATTGGCCTGTACGAAAGCGCTGGGTTTTCACATATGTCGGTACGCAAGAACTACTATCCAACCGCGACAGGCAACGAAGACGCTATTTTAATGGGTATGAGCTTTAGCCTTTAAGATGCTTCTTCAAGGGCATTGATAAGCGCATCGTAGCATTGCTCCACCTGCTCAGTTTGATTACTGCGTAGCGCATTTTCAAGCTGACCCGCAGTCTTGTGAATAGCTTCAAAACTAAAACACCCCGCACTGCCTTTTAAGCTGTGTGCTAATGAACGTAGCGCTTCCCATTCTTTAGCGCGATACAACTGTACAACTTGGCTTAAATAATCAGGAAGTTTTGAGCGATAGTTGTCGTTAATTTGTTGGAATTTTTCACTTTTTAGTAAGTTTTCCCACTTGTTTTGACTATCTTTTTCAATGTGTAAGTAGCTTACAAGCACTTGCTCTAGAGCATCTTTGTCGATTGGTTTGGCGAGTGCTTCATCACAGCCCGCTTCAATATAGGTATCAACATCAGTTTTCATTACATTGGCCGTAAGCGCAATGATAGGGCCATCATAGGCTGCGTGACGTAGCATTTGCGTTGCTTCTAAGCCGCCCATGACTGGCATCTGCATATCCATGATGATCAGCTGATAATCATTAACTAATGCCATTTCTACTGCTTCAGCACCGTTTTTCGCGATGTCAGGCTCAAGCCCCCAAGTTTGTAACAGCAGTTTGATCAGCAACTGGTTATCTGGGTTATCTTCGGCCACTAGTATATTGGCATCAAAACTGTTTGCTGCAAATGAAAGCTGAACGTCTTTACTTGGCGATAGTTGCTCATAGCTATGAATAAAGGCCTCGTACTTAAGCTGTTCGGCATTTAAGTGAGCAGCAACTTGTACGGTAAAACAACTGCCGTTTCCAGGTTCACTAATCAGTTGTACATCACCACCCAATAACTGGGCTAAGTTCTTCGATATACACAAGCCAAGACCCGTACCACCAAAGCGGCGAGTTGTCGTCGCATCGGCTTGTTCAAACGGTTTAAATACCCGTTCGACTTCGCGCTCAGACATACCGATACCGGTATCTTGAATCGCAAATTGTAAATGCTGTTTTTCGCTGTTGTAGCTAATATCAATCGAGATACTGCCTTTCTCAGTGAACTTAACCGCATTGCTGGCAATATTGATCAAGATTTGTTTTAAACGTGTGGTATCGCTATTAATAGTTTTGGGTATTGGTAGCTTGTAGTTGATATTAAACGCCAGTTGCTTCTCATTAGCTAGTGGGCGAATAATCGAATCAATATCATGAATAAGCTGCACTACATTACATGGCCCGCGCTCAACGGCGAGTTTTTCAGCTTCAATTTTTGATAAATCAAGAATGTTATTGATGAGCTCAAGCAAGTGCTTAGAGTTACGTAAAATGGTGCTTAAATGCTGCTCATCATTCACCGCATCCTTGTTGTGCAGAAGTTGCTCTGTAAAGCCCATAATTGCGGTAAGTGGAGTACGAATTTCATGACTCATATTCGCTAAAAAGCGGCTTTTCAGTTGGTTTGCTTGCTCAGCTTGCGCAATGGCCACTTCTAGCTTGCTATTCATTGCTTCGAGGGCTTTAGTACGGCTCTCTACTTTTTCTTCTAGGTGATGTTTATATTCTTCAAGCTCGTCTTGGTAATGACGAATTTGGTTCACCATGTGATTAAAGTCATTAAAAAGCACACCAACTTCATCGTTTGTATGGGCGGGCAAATAAACAGATAAATCACCATCACCAACCCGGTGACTTGCAGCCCCTAATAATTCGACTGGGGTGAGTAGTAAGTTGCGCACCACAATGTAGATCAAAATAGGCAGTGAAATCACCGAAATAATAACAATTAATGCAGTAATTAAACTGATGGCTTTACCAGACTGATATAGCAAATCTTTGGGAGTGGTAGAGATAAAATAATCACCGTCGGTCATTTGTACCGCGTAGATGATGCGCTCTTCTTTATCGATACTCGACAGCTCAATACTGGCTAGTTTGCCGTAATCGGCCAAACTCTTAATTTGTTCAAGTTCGTATTCACTTAGGTAACTGCCGCGTAGGTCATAGTCTGAGCTAAATAAAATTTGCCCTTTAGTGGTCAAAAACAAATTTAGAGTGTTATTAAATGGCGCTTCTAAAATACTGGCATTTAATATCGACGGTTCAACATGAACAACAATAAACCCAAGTTGCTGCGGCTGTTTTAAGTAGTAATCAATATTATAAATGGGGTGCACAAAGTACAGGCTAGTTGAGCCATCTTCTTTGGAGATCATAAATTGCTGTTGGCGCAAATTTGATTGCAGTACTTGATCAAAAAATGGGTAACTTTTCGGCGCAGGGGTTAATTGGCTTGAATAAAATGCATCGCTTTTACCATCTGGGGCAACATAGTTAATACTTACAATGTCAGGGTAAGCTTCTGAATAACTTGCAAATACATTCATTAACTCGCCAAGGCGTTCAATGTATTGATTTTTTGATTCAGGTTCGCGGGCTAAAAAGTCTGCCAAAACTGGGGAGGTCGAAAGCAACCGGGTAATCGAGTGAAATGAGTCAATGTAATTGAAGATTTTTTGCTGCTGTTGCTCAACAAAGCGACTGACAATCAGCTCAGCTTGTTTTTTTGTTGAATTGGTCACATTGGTTAACGTAAAGCCACCTAAAAACAACAAAGGTAAGATCACTAATGGTGTGATATACCATAATAATCGAATACTGAGCTTACTGGTTTTCATGACCTAAATTGATATCCCTCCGTGCAATTTATCAATAGTATGCGTTACAACTTGATTACACAAGCTTAGCAAAAAAGTGAACAACGAAAATCCTCAACGAAAGGTGAATAATTACTTACAATCGCTGCTTTTTTGGCTAAGACAAACAAGGTATAATGCTCGGCAATTCTATTTTATTTTTACAGTGCGCACCGAGCTTTATAATTTATAAGGCAGTTAAGTGCGCTTTGTTATGACTAAAAGCAGCTTACATGTCTAATTTAACTACCGAAATTAATAAACGACGCACCTTTGCGATCATCTCGCACCCTGATGCCGCCCAGCCTTTCACCGCTTAAAACCACCTTTCATTGCACACCACAATCACATCTCTACGTACTGAATTTAAAGGCTTTTTGTCTTTTTCTCGTTTATTTGCTTTTCAATGATGTTCAAGCGTAACCTCGGAAAGTGTGTACAAACTTGAGTACAAATTCCGTTTTAGAGGCCTTTGGCGAAAATTCCATGACACAAACCTGTCTGTAGGCCTTGTGGTTACTGGGTTTGACGTAAAAAGTACTACCGTTAAAAAGAGTCTCTTTTTTGGTAAATGTTTTCTTCTGTACCAAATTACAAAATTTAATGAGGGAGTTTATTGTTGGTGTAATTTTTGCTTTAGTGTTTGTTTTTGAAGATGCTTGAAGCGAACCAATACGGTTATTTCTAATTGAGATATCAGACTTACCTTCAAATTTAGTTGCTGTTTACACCATCATTTTGCACTTGTTTTTCGACTTGTGTGTACAAAATTTCCTGTAACTGTGTACAAACTTCCTCTTTGTTGCACTTATCTTCTGGCGATTTGACGCGAGTTCTTCTTTAGCCCTTGCTGTATAAGGGCTGAGCGACAAAAGTACTTAGGGAGTTTGATGCGTCAGTTCGCGATTATCAGCGAGAGTATCGCTCTTTTGTCGATGACAAAAATCTCCTTCTACTTATATGTAATTATGTATCAGGTCATGGCTTTTGATATGTAATGGCTAATCGAATTTGTGTTATTTGAGTTACTGTGATATGTTTTTGTATATAATTATTCTTAAGTGATGCATTAAGGCGTATCGAAATGAGCTATGTAACAGAGCAGATACTAGAAAGTCTTCGAGAAGCTCGGGAACGAAAGGGGTTTAGCCAGAGAGAGTTAAGTGCTCGTTCGGGTGTGCCTCAAAGCCATATTTCGAAAATCGAGTCTGGCAGTGTTGATTTAAGAATATCCAGTTTGATTGCACTTGCCCGTGTACTAGACCTAGAGCTATTGGTTGCGCCTAAAAAGTCTGTACCTGCCATCAAGTCGATCATTCGAAGTGGCCAAGGTATTAACGGCATCAGCGATGAGGGTGAGCCAATGTCGCCCGCGTATCAGTTAGAGGAAGACGACGATGACTAACCATGTCTCTACGCTCAACGTGTTGCTCTATGGTGAACCGATCGCAACGATCACCAACGTGGGTAATGACAGAACACTTTTTGCCTTTATGGATTCGTACATTAATGACGAATCGCGGCCTGTGTTAGGGCTTGGCTTTAAAGATTCGCTCGGTGGCCTGCTGACTAGCTTCAAACCTACCCAAACTAAGTTAACCCCGTTTTTCTCCAACCTTTTACCAGAAGAAACCATGCGTAATTACCTGGCTGAGCGTGCTGGTGTGAACCCAGCACGGGAATTTTTTCTATTGTGGGTACTGGGGCAGGATCTGGCTGGAGCGATCACGGTTGAGCCTGCGGATGGTGAAGCCTTACCACCTAATGTGTATCAAGACATAGAAGATGAAACGAAGACAGATGGGCCAATGCGTTTTTCATTAGCGGGAGTGCAATTGAAGTTTTCAGCTGTGCAGCAGGCAAATGGCGGTTTGACGATCCCAGCAACCGGTCAAGGTGGCTCTTGGATTGTAAAATTACCGTCGTCTCGATTTGAAGCTGTGCCAGAAAATGAATATTCAATGATGGAACTGGCTCGAATGTTGGGAATGGACGTGCCAGAAACGCAGCTACTCCCTATTAATCGGATTACTAATATCCCAAATGGCATTGGCAAATTTGGAGATAGCGCTTTTGTGATCAAGCGTTTTGACCGTGCAGATGGTCAAGCTGTTCACATTGAGGACTTTGCGCAAGTGTTTGGCGTTTATCCTCAAGATAAGTACAAAAAAGCCAGTATGCGAAATATTGCTCAGGTTATCGGTATTGAAGGGCAAGACGAAGACATTGCAGAATTTACTCGCCGATTGGTGTTCAACACGCTAATTGGCAATGCCGATATGCATTTGAAGAATTGGTCTGTGATTTACAAAGATAAGCGCACTGCGTCTATTGCACCTGTTTATGACTTTGTTTCAACCATTCCTTATATCCCCGATGATAGTGCATCGCTGAAGGTGAGCCGTAGCAAGAAATTCAGCGATTTCACGCTGGATGAGCTATCACACTTAGCGGCTAAAGCCATGTTGCCAGAAAAATTGGTGTTAGATACTGCAAAGCAAACTGTAGCTGGCTTCCATGAGGTATGGGCAAAAGAAAAAGCGCATTTACCCCTCACTAGGTCAGTGATTGAAGCCATCGAAATGCACTTACGAAGTATACCGCTACGCTGAATTCCTAGTAGCTAGAGCGTGCATACCGATAAAGATGGTTTAACTTAATGCGATTTTACGGCGCTTTTCGCCGTAAACTGGAAATTTGGTAAACTGCACAATGATACCGGTGTCATGATAAGGCTGATCTTCTGAACAAATCATGCATCTTTCTGACCATCAACAAGTGATGAATCAGGCGATGATAGCTTTACATTGATTTTCAGGAGAATGCAGATGACAGCCGTAGCGCACCAGATAACCCCTTTTCTAACATCTTACGAAGTGATGGCTCGTTACCACATTAGCTATACGACGCTCTGGCGAAGAATAAAAGATGGCAGCTTGCCGCAACCTCGTATCAACCGAAATACACGAAACAAGCTGTGGCACATTGAAGATTTGGAGGAGTATGAGAAGAAAGAGGACTGAGCCTCTTTCTTTTATTTTATTGTCCGAAACGCCAGTTGAATGGAAAGCCTGTCGGCTCAATGATGGTTTCTAGTTGTTGATACCAAACGTCGTAAGCATGACGCATTTCATCCAGGTACTGATATTGGTTGTAGATAGCATCCAACCCTTTTTTGCTGTGGCCAATCATCAACTCGGCAACTTCTTGCGTGGTGATGGCTGACATTCGCGTTCGCATCGTTCTGCGAAGATCATGCATAGACCAGTGTTCCATCTCAATACCAAGCGATCTGCGAGCCCAGATTTTCACATTGTTAGGAATAGTGGTATCAAAGCCATTTGTGGCAAGCTCTTCTTGTCCGTTCGCGGGAAATAAGTAAGTTGATTTGCTCATCTCCATCGCCAGTTCAATCAGCTCGATAGCTGGTTTGATTAATGGCCGCATGATCGGCGCTCCAATTTTCTCACCTTGTTTGCGGATCTCTATGGGCACTGTCCACATTGCAGATTGCAAGTCAAAGTGATGCTTTTCAGCTTGAATGAGTTCTCCCTTACGGCCTCCCAATAACAGAAGCAATTTTATGTAGATGCGATTCTTCTCAGTGATTTTTGACTCATGCAAATAGCGCCAAAGTATCCTGATCTCGTTGTCATTTAGCACCCGAGTTCGTTTGCCTTTCTTACCGCCAACCTTCTTTGCTGTGATCCCAGCAGCAGCGTTAATTTCCAAAATTTGTTCATCAATCAGCCAGTCATAGAACTTATGCAGTACAGACACTAGGCGTTCTGTGTTTGAAGGGGACGACTCCGAAACCTCACGAAGACAGTTTCTTAAGGACAATTCATTGATGTCAGTTAATGGGTACTTGCCAAGTCGGGGCAGCAAATATATTTCACTGCTGCGTTTTTGGAAGTGCCACGTTTTCTCCTTTAGCCCTTGCTTACCGGCAGAGTCTATCCAGTCTCGAAAAATCGATTCGAAGCTTTGGTTGGCAGAATACTTGGCCCGTTCCTGCTGTAGGTAGAGCTTGGGGTTTCGGCCTTGATCAAGTACTGCCCTTAACCTATCCAGCTCATTCCTGGCTTCAGCAAGCTTCATAAGTGGGTAAGTACCAATGTCTACCCGCTGTTGCTTGCCATCAAAACGATAACGAAACTGAAAAACAATTTTTCCCTTGGGCGATACCCGAGCACTTAGCCCATCTCGGTCGGCTTTTACTACGGTTTCTTTTGCTTCTTTATTTAACCTGGCATCGAGCCAGCTAACTGATAACGCCATGTTATAAGCCCAGCCCTAGTTTTGATTTTAATGATTGTTTACGTGATTCTGCTTTGGGTTCTGGCGCTGTACTCATAGAAGTCACTTCACCATCTGGTGCAATGCCATCCACCGGTACAGATGACGTGGATAGATTGGGTTGGCTCATGTGAATTAACCCAAAGGTGGCCAGCATCCGCAGACGCTCAGCGCGTTCCCGTGGCGGCGTCTTTTCTAATTCTTTGAGCAGTTCCGGGTGGCTCCCTGGGGGAATGTTGACGACAACTCTCATAATCAGGCCCCATAAAACCAGAAGCCTCGGACGTTCGCCAAAACAGATTGTTCCGGCACGATGATCTTGCTTCGTGAAAAAATCTCCTTGGCCGCTTCCTTATAAGCCATGGCTCCACCTCCGGCGATCAATACCAAGTCCGCATTGATGCTTTCGTCACGCATGGATTGGCGCATGGCTGTAAGAGCAACAGGCGCTACCTTTTTCATGGCAGCATTTAGATAGGGTGAAATATCGACTTTTTCTCCAAACAGCAGCACCTGCAAGTCGCCGGTTCTCATGGCTTTTTCAAGTCGATCCATTCCTACTTTGGCACCGTGATCTTCTGAAATCAGCTTATCAATGGTTTCCAGTAGCACGGACATTGCCTGAAGACTGGTTCCTGATGAGCTGTAGCGAATTTCTCCGGCCTCAAGGGCAACCCAGTCAACAGAAAAAAAGCCTGGATCTATGACGACGACGCGACCTTCTTCAATCAAGCCCAAATCTCCACCTGTTTGAACCAGATCCATATAGGCACCGGCAGGCTGCGGCAGCACTTTGACGTCATGAACGGTGATGCTGCGCTTAGGCGTTACTTGATGAATACCTTTTAAACGCTTCACAAGGTCTGACTTACGTTGTGGTTCATGAAACTGGGAAACCGGTAATCCAGTGACAACCAAATCGATGGATTCTGTTTCAGCCATTAACAAGGCGGCATGAAAAAGCGCCTTATAGGTTTTTGTGGTGGGATATTCTGGGTGAAGCTCCCGTTCCCAACCTTGAAGGCGTCCAGCAGGCACACCAGCGGCCCAACGCTCATTCTCGACAGACACATACAAACAAGTTTCATCATCGCCTCCACCGATACGCTCCGGCATACGATCCGCAGGACCGGCCCCCGCAGGCAGAATAATAGTTTTCGGTTCACTGCCTGATTGGCCAATTGCCAGCTTCAGGTTCGAGTAACCGATATCTACGCCTAGTACAAACATACTTATCTCCTGTGCACTCAAAGTGCTCTAACGGTTTTCAACTAACCGCTCAGGTCACGCTTGGGCATTTCCAAGTGCTCTGGCGGTTCACTCAAATGTCATTATCAGGATTCGGTGCACTGGCGGTGGGCAGAAAGGTGACAAATCCTTTCATCTATCTGCCTATTGCATTTTCGCAAAAGTATGAGAATAGGCTCTGTTTGGCGGCGGATGACTAAGCCAAAAAAATCGAGACGCCAAACGTCGTTTGCCTTCTGGCCTGAACTCGCCAAACGGTTTGTATCTTCATGACGATACGTCTTTTCAGGCGTTTTTAAGTGAAATCGGGCTGCATCCCTTGTCAGGTATGGGATTGCGCGAGTTGATTTATATCGAGACGCCAAACAGCGATTGTTACGGCAGTTTTACGTTTGGCGTTTCGATCCAAAAGCCAAACGGATAGTGGTTTTGGCTTTTGGGGTTAATTGGATGGGGAAATTGGTTTGGTAGAAATCGTCAATGAACAATGGAAAGCAGAGATATCAGATTTACTTCAGCAAGAAACGGACAGGCTAAAAGCGCTGGCACGAGCTGAAGTTGATGACTTTTGGGTTACCCATTACAAGGTTCGTGAAAATGAGCCATTTAAAGATTGGGGGCTGCTTGGTGTCCGTATCAGAGACTTTAAGTATGGCTTTGGCATTGAGTGGTACATCAACAGCTTTCACGGTCAACGAGGCAAGCGCGTAGTCTTTAGTAAAGGACTGCGTATCTCAAAGACGAAGCTGAGATACTCATTTTTGGACTGCCAAGGTTTGGCCAAAGAATGGGAGTTAGCGCTGGCCATGGAGAAAGAGGAATTTTTCAGTGATATTCGACGCCAGGTTGATAAGCTCAACATGCTGCGTCGCAGAGTGAATGCCTACTGAATTCTCGGCGCTACTTCACTCGCGGCAACTGGTCCCAGCGTGTTGTATAAGCGGGAGATAAATGCTCTCGCTTCATCGACCAATCTTTCTTCGTACCTTGTCCAGCAAAGAAAACCTTTCCGGCACCACTTTGGTTAATGGTGTCCAATACAGACATTAACTGTTGGCTATTAGAGCGGATCGATACGTCATCGAATAGTCCTGGCTGAAACATGCCAGGATCGTAAAAGTCAGACAGCATGACGCCCGCTTTGGCATAACGAAAACCATCCTTCCATATCCGCTTGAGTAAATGACTGGCCAGCTCGATAAAATCCCTAGTATCGCAACTGGGGATCAGCAACTCACCCGATGCAGAGTTGCTGTATTGCGGCTCGTTGTCCTTAAAGGGGCTGGTACGTATGAACACGGTCATCACTTTGGCTTGCTGCTGTTCTTTGCGTAGCTTCTCAGTGGCGCGGGTTGCGTATTCACATACGGCCTCACGTAACAATTCAAAGTGCGTTACTTTTACGCCAAATGAACGGCTACAGACAATTTGTTTCTTAGTTGGTGGGATCTCTTCAAGTTCAATGCACGACTCACCATTGAGCTCTCTGACGGTTCTCTCTAAAACCACCGAGAACTGGTCTCTGATGGCTCTAGGTGAGGCATTGGCGAGGTCTAAGGCTGTGCTGATACCCAAGGCATTTAAACGCTTAGAAAGCCGTCTACCAACGCCCCAAACATCATCAACCGGGACTAATGCGAGCAATCGACGTTGCCGATCTGGATTGGTTAGATCTACAACCCCCTGAGTGGCGGGGTATTTCTTGGCGGCATGGTTAGCCAGCTTGGCGAGTGTTTTAGTCGGTGCAATGCCTACACAGACGGTGATCCCAATCCAGTGGCCTATGCGCTCTCGCACTTGTTGTCCGAACTCGACAAGGGATAGGACAGACTCAATACCGGTTAAATCTAAAAACGCTTCGTCAATGGAGTAAACCTCTACTCGTGGTGCCATCTCCTCCAAAGTGCGCATCACTCGACTGCTCAAATCCGCATACAGTTCATACAGTTGGCTAAGAATTCCCGCTAAAAATAGACGAGTAAGTGAGCAACCATTCTGCCGCATGGGTTGCTGGCGTCTAACACCAGAAAAATCACCCAGCCCAACCCGCTGTCTATTTTTTAAGGTGGGCATTCATCTACATGTCTAATTTTTTACCAATTTGATCGCTAAGATGTACTAATTTGATTACCGAGGGAGACTGACGGACTAATTACTTAGGGGCTTAATCGTACAATCTCCACTCGACACCACACAACTCACTTCTGGACATTTCTGAGTTGCATTTTAGCTAATTTAGAAAAACATGAATTAGATAAAGTATGGAAATTTCAAATCAATATGAGGCGGACATGAAGAAATTGAAAAAAGTAGCTTAACTGGGTTGGTCAATTTTGGTTGACCACGTCATGTTCCGGTGAGTACGCAAGTCATTGGCGCTAACGAATATGAAGGTCACTTTGCTTTTGACTTACTCTATAACAACTCTTCAGATATACAGCCTAATACCTTATCGACCGATACGCATGGTGTTAATCATGTTAATTATGCCTTATTGGATTTATGCGGTTATAGTTTTGCGCCTAGGTATGCTCAGTTCACCAGTGTGATCAATGACCTATTTAACGTAACTGAAAGCGACGACGGAAACACGCATCTGGCGCTGAAAAAGCCGATAAAAATGAATGTGATTGAAGAAGGCTGGCAGGATATTCAGCGTATTGTGTTATCCCTTCAAGAAAAACGCACAACACAGGCATTGCTAGTACGCAAATTATCTGGTTATCCATCTAGACACCCTATATTACAAGCATTAACGGAATATAATAGGCTCATCAAAGCCCAATATTTACTTGATTATATTGATGATGCAAGTCTGCGCCAATATGTTCAACGAGCACTGAACCGAGGCGAAGCCTGGCATTTCCTCAGGCGAGCTATTGCATCGGTCAATCGTGACCAGTTCCGTGGAAAAAACGAATCAGAAATAGTCGTCTGGAACGAGTGTGCCCGTTTGACGGCAAATGCTATTATCTACTTTAACTCGATGATCCTAAGTCATCTATTACTGCACTTTGAAGAAGTTGGTGACGAGGAAAAAGCAGCAATAACTCGACAAGTATCACCCGTTGCATGGCAGAACATTAATCTGAGCGGCACTTATCAGTTCGCTAGTAACCGCAAACTACCTGATTTACAGGAAATAACTAGGCCTATTGTTGAAAATGAAGTCTAAAATGAAAGGTAACCCAGCTCCACAAGCCATTAACTGCGAGGGTTGTGGCGATTTATGTTACTTTAGAGGGGAAAATCCCTAGAACCCCACATTTGCTTTAACACCGCTTTCAAGTTCTAAGGTACCGCCATCTTTCATACGCCCTTCCCATGTTGGCGATGTTGAGCCTTTATGATGAAAGCGCACTGCGTCGCCTGCTTGTTGAACATTCATACCAAAATCAACAATGTTAGTAACCATTTGCACATGACCTTGTGGCTGCATAGCACCGCCCATTAAACCAAAGCTCATGTACGGCTTGTTATCTTTGGTGATAAAGGCGGGAATAATGGTATGAAATGGACGTTTACCCGGCGCATAAACATTTGGGTGATCTTCAGTTAACGAATACTGCGCGCCACGGTTTTGAAAGATAAAGCCAAGGTCGTCAGCGACTAACCCTGTACCCATGCCGCGATAGTTACTTTGAATTAAACTCACCATCATGCCATTTTTATCGGCAACCGTTAGGTAAATGGTATCGCCTTCAATCAATTTCGGATCGCCGTGTTCCACTTGGTTGGCGGCTTTTTTCATATCAATGAGCTGTGCGCGTTTATTGCCGTATTGCTCAGACAATAAGTAGTTGATGTTGATATCGCGATATTCGGGATCGGCATAAAATCGCGCGCGGTCTTCAAAAGCGAGCTTTTTAGCTTCAGTCATCACGTGCAAATAATCCGCGCTGTTATGTCCCATATTCGCTAAATCGAAGTTTTCTAATACCGTTAGCATTTGTAGTGCGGCAATGCCTTGGCCATTTGGCGGTAACTCCCAAACATCATAACCACGATAGTTGACTGAAACAGGTGCTATCCACGTGCTTGAATGGTCAGCAAAGTCTTCAAACCTAAGCGGCCCACCTATGCGTTTAAAATAAGCGTCCATCGTTTTGGCAATATCGCCTTGGTAAAAAGCATCGCGCCCCCCTTTTGCTATTTGCTCTAAGGTATTGGCTAGATCTGGGTTTTTGAAAACCTGCCCTTCGGAAGGAGCTTTGCCGTTAATTAAATAGGTTGCTTGATAGTTGGCAATTTCTTCAATTTCACCAGCTTTAAATAAACGCTGATAGCGTTCTTGGTAGATGCCCATGTAATAGGCGATAACTTCAGTTACTGGAAAGCCTTGGCGGGCATATTCAATCGCGGGCTTTAAGTTTTCTGCCATCGACAACTTGCCAAATTTATTGTGGAGTTCAAACCAAGCGTCAACGGTACCCGGTACAGTTACTGGCGCGGTGCCCCAATTTGGAATTTGAGAAACATTGCCTATTTTCGCTTTTAGTTGCGCAAGCGTTTGACCTTTTGCCGAGCGCCCTGAACCGTTGAGCCCATGAAGCTTTTGTGTCTTTGGGTCCCAAACAATAGCAAATAAATCGCCGCCGATGCCGTTACCTGTTGGCTCCATTAAACCAATGGCGGCATTAGCAGCAATTGCCGCGTCCATAGCGGTACCGCCATCTTGTAAAATATCAATGGCGACTTGCGTAGCAAGAGGGTGAGATGTTGCTGCCATGCCATTAACCGCCAAAACAGGAGAACGCGTTGCCCATGGCGCTCCAACAACACGATCGCCACGACCATCTTCTCGCAGCTTAACAACCTTGCCAGTTATGTCATCAACAATTTCATCTGAGCTGCCAGCTCTACTTTGCTGCTGAGCAAGCGTATTGGAATTGGCAAAACTTGCTAGGCATAACGTGCTAACGGTTAATACTAGCGCCTTAAATTTAGGGTATTTCATCGATGGCTCCGCGTTCTTAGTTTACTTATTTAGTATCAAACTTAGCGCATTTTCCCTAGAGGCAATGCGTTAGAGTGCAAAGATTGTCGGTTCAAACTCGGTATCTTGGTTTAAAAACAGCGAAAATGCTGATCAACCTTTGAATTTTGCCGACTAACTCACTTTGGTTGCTTTCCTTGCTGATAAGCTCTAATAATCGACAGCATATATTCACTAAATAGAATACTACGCTATGAAATTAACTCCGTTTTCTCGTCTTCTTTTTCCCGTTTGTGCTTTAGCGCTTTCTGGCAATGTTTATGCTGAACAGTCGTTGGTTAGCCCAGACGCGTCTGCTGAAAAACGCCCGCTAGCTCTCGAAGATATTATGAAGTTCAAGTCGATAGTGGCACCACAAATTACCAAAAAAGGTAATTGGATTGGTTTTGTCGCTAAGCCAGATCGCGGCGACAGCACATACCATATTCAATCGACAACATCAGATGTGCATTACCAAGTTGCTTTGGGGAGCAAAGCGACTTTTAGCGCTGATGGTCGATTTATTGCGGTAGTGGTAAAGCCTGAATTGTTAATCTCTGAACAGGCGGATAAAAAAGCGAAAAAGAAGTTAAAAAACAACTTAGTGGTTATTGAATTAGCTTCTGGCAAACGCCAACAATTTGATGCTGTAGAAAGCTATGCCTTAAGTGATAATTTCGGCTACCTAGCCTTTGCCAGTAAACAAGCAGAAAAAGAAAAGGACGAACAAGATAAAACTGCTCAAAAAATAGAGGCAGAAGCCACAGCTAAAACTGAGCCGAAAGAAGAAAAAGAAAGTGAAAAGCTGTTCAATAAAAAGCGCATTAATTTTGATGTAACTTTGGTAAAACTTGCCGATTTTAGCGAGCAAACTTTTACTGATGTCGACCGCTTTTCGTTTTCGGCCAAAGCGCCACTTTTTGCTTACAGCACCTCAACGAAAGACGGTATTGGCAATCAGCTGCAAGTATTAAACCTAAACGATAACAAAACTGAATTGCTAGTTGATGAAGACAAACACAGCTTTAGTCAATTAACTTGGGGTAAAGAAGGTAAGCAATTAGCCTTTTTACAAGGCAGTTTCGCTGATGAAAAAGAAACGCGTAGCCATGCTGTAAAAATTTGGTCGAGCAAGCGCAATAAAGTTACCAAGGTGAAAAACAACTTCGCCGATTGGTTTGTTAGTGATGTTTACAAGCCTACTTGGAGCGAAGATAACAAACGCGTATTTTTGGGATTAAAGCCGGTTATTGCAAAAGTTGACGAAGTATCAACCAAACCAGAAAACGAAGCCGATTTATACAATACCGACAAGCTAGTTGCGGGTCGAAATCTGCAGATTTGGCATGGTGATGATGCATTGATCAAAACCAATGAGAAATACCAAATTAAGCAAGATAAAAAGCACAGCTATCGCGCGGTTTATCACACTAAAAGTAAAAAATTAGTGCAGCTTGCAGACAGCGAATTAATTAGAGTTAACAGCACCAACAATGCCAATGCGGTAATTGGTAGCAGCGATATTAAATACCGCAAATTACGCACTTGGGAAGGCTTTTTTAGTGATTTTTACATCGTTGATTTAAAGACAGGTAAGAAGTCGTTAATTGCAGAAAAATTGTCAAGTTATACACCGGTTAAACTAAGTGCCTCTGGACGCTATGCCGCGTTTTACAAAGACCAAGCCATTTGGGCGTTCGACCGAAAATATAATAGAACCATTAACTTAACCTACAAACTTGATAATGGTTTTGCTAATGAAGATCACGATCGTCCAAGCAAAGTGTCGGGCTATGGTATTGCAGGATGGTTAGAAGGTGATGAAGGTGTTTTAGTTTACGATAAGTTTGATGTTTGGCAGCTGAGTTTAAACCTTGATGACGCTAAATGTTTAACCTGTGAAGTAGGTCGCCCAAATGCGCGTCAGTTCCGCATTGTTGATTTAGATAAAAAGCAAGACTTCTTCAATGAAGGCCTAACGCTGTTGCTAACAAGTTATAACGACGACTTAAAGAATTACGGTTTTTATCAGCTTGATCTTGAAACCGGCAAGCTAAGCAAACAACGTGAAGAAAACAAAAAGTTCAAGTTTGTAGCTAAGGCAGAAGAAGCTGATAAGTTATTGTTTACTCGTGAAGATTTTAATGAATTCCCTGACTTATGGGTTTCTGATCTGAACACTAAAAATGGCACCAAATTAACGCAAGTAAACCCACAAAAAGATGAGTTTCTATGGGGCAACTCTGAGTTAGTAGAATGGCGCTCAGCAATGGGCGTGAAGCATCAAGGGGTGTTAATTAAACCGGCTAATTATGTTGAAGGGCAAAAGTACCCAGTTGTCGTTTATTACTATCGTCGTTTTTCACAGCGTTTATATGAATTTAACGCGATGAAAGTAAATCATCGTCCTAACTTCCCTTATTACACGTCAAACGGTTACGCGATTTTCTTACCTGATGTGCATTTTGAAGTAGGTACACCGGGTCATTCAACCAATAAATCTATCTTGCCGGGCATTGAGAAAATTATTGATATGGGTGTCGCAGATGAAAATGCCATTGGCTTACACGGCCACAGTTGGAGTGGTTATCAAACTCTGCACTCGATCACTCAAACCGATGTGTTTGCCGCAGCAGTATCAGGTGCGCCTGTATCGAATATGACCAGCGCATATTCTGGTATTCGATTAGGTACTGGCCTTGCTCGCCAATTCCAATATGAAACAGGCCAAAGCCGCATTGGCGCAAGTTTGTTTGAACGTCGCGACTTATACATTGAAAACTCGCCAGTATTCTTTGCTGATCGCATTAATACGCCTTTACTAATGCAGTTTGGCGATATTGATGATGCTGTGCCGTGGCAACAAGGTGTGGAAATGTATTTAGCGATGCGTCGACTAGATAAAAACGTGATTTTGCTGCAATACGAAGGTGAACCACACCACTTAAAGAAATACCCAAATAAAGTGGATTACACTATCAAAATGAAAGAGTATTTCGACCATTACCTAAAAGGCGCACCAGCGGCGAAGTGGATGGTTGAAGGTGAAGCGTATCGTGAGAAGAAAGCGAAGTAGTTGATAAGTTGTTTTGACCTAAAGGTTGTAACCTTGCCAGTAAAAAGCCTGAATACGTATGCAGGCAATTGAGCTCAACGGCTTATATTTCGTATGATGAAGGAGTAGAACCACACACGTTCTCTCTACAAATTTTTAGCACACCTAATTGATAATGCCGGTGTGCTTTTTTTTAACAATAATAAAATATCGTGCTTTTTTTGACCAAGTAAGCGGCATAGCTCTTTACTGCCTTTGGTAATTAACGTAAAAGCGATCACGAGTACAACAACGAGTATAACGCTATGAGTCAACAACCTTTGGCTGGCAAGCCTAAGTTAAGTTTTTGGCAGATTTGGAATGTCAGTTTTGGCTTTCTAGGTGTGCAATTTGGTTTTGCGCTGCAAAACGCAAACGTTAGTCGAATATTGTCTGACTTAGGGGCAGATTTACACTCGCTGTCGTTATTCTGGTTAGTCGCTCCGATTATGGGCCTGTTGATTCAGCCGATCGTTGGTTCAGCTTCTGACCGTACATGGAATCGCTTTGGTCGTCGAAATCCTTATATTTTAATTGGTGCGCTTACCGCCACCTTTGGCATGTTCTTAATGCCAAACTCTCCAGACTTTGTTTCATTTATTGCGCCGATGATTTTTGGTGCCATGATGCTCGCCGTTATGGATGCCTCATTTAATATCGCTTTCCAACCGTTCCGCGCGCTTGTTGCCGATATGGTGCCTGAAGAGCAAATGAACCAAGGTTATTCTATTCAATCGTTGTTAATTAACATTGGTGCGGTTATTGGTTCAATTTTACCGTTCGTACTGACCAATGTTGTTGGTTTAAGTAATGAATCAACCAGCAGTGAAATTGCGCCGTCAGTGGTTTGGGCATTCTACATTGGCGCGACCGTCATGTTAGGTTCTGTGCTTTGGACAGTATTTAAAACTAAAGAATATGAGCCAGAGCGCTACTATGCGTTTAAAGGCTTAAATGCTGAAGATGTTGCCAAAGAGCACGCTGAGCAAAAAAGCCTAGGACAAAAGCTTGTAGGTTTTTGGGGATTAATGAAAACCATGCCGTTTATAATGAAGCGCCTAGCGCTAGTGCAGTTTTTCTCTTGGTTTGCGCTATTTATTATGTGGGTTTACACCATGCCGGCAATTGCTCAGCAAATTTGGGGCATCGACGTAAAATGGTTTGATCCTGTATACATTGAAAGCGTAGGCGGTACACCAGAACATATTGCCGATGCTAAAGGCGCTGCGGGCGATTGGGTAGGTATTTTATTTGCTGCTTATTCATTATTTGCAGCATTCTTCTCTATGTTTTTAGCGAAACTAGCTAACCAGTTCGGCCGTAAATTAGTTTACGGTATGTCGCTATTAGCGGGTGGTTTAGGTTACTTAAGCTTTATGTTTATTGGTGGTGGTGAACCGACGCAAGTTAACTTGTTAATTACTGAAATAGTAGTACCTGAGGGCGCGGTTACTTTGTTATTCCCGATGATTGGCGTTGGTATCGCGTGGTCTGCCATTCTTGCCATGCCTTACACCATATTGGCAGGCTCACTGCCAGTTAGTAAAACCGGTGTTTACATGGGCATATTTAACTTCACCATTGCCGCACCGCAAATTGTTTCAGGTATTTTCGCCGGTTGGATTTTAAGTAATGTATTTGAAAACCATGCGATAAACATTATTGTGCTTGCTGGCGTTTCAATGGTGCTAGGTGCTATTTCGGTTATCTTTGTGAAAAACCAAGAAGCGGTAGAGCAGACAGAAAGTGCAGTAAGCGCGAGTTAATCTGCGTATAGCTTGAGCACATAAGTTTAAAGCATATATTGAAAAGCGTACTTTGAGCTATCTCAAGTGCGCTTTTTTTGTTTCTGTTTTTTGCCATTAACCCTCCATTTACATATCTGTCAGCTATTCAATACATTCCCAATTTAGCTCTCTTACTCCTCTCGCTGACATCTTTTTTTAATTGCTGCTTTAATAGCTGTATTGAGATTGCCAAAACAAAAATAAAAGCAGCGAGCCTATTTAGGAGAGAGTGATGAATTGTCCGCACCAAAATTTCCGCGAATTAGAAAAAGATATTCATACCGATTTTAAAGACGATATGTCTTATGGCGACTATTTACAGTTGCAGCAAGTATTAACAGCGCAAAAGCCGTTGTCTGATCAGCATGACGAAATGCTATTTATCGTTATTCATCAAGCAAGTGAGTTGTGGTTAAAGCTTGCAGGTCATGAACTTAGTGCCGCCATTCAAAATATGCAAGATGGCGATTTTGGTCACGCTTTTAAGGTGATTTCACGTGTGAAGCAGATATTTAATCAGCTAACGCAATCGTGGAATATCCTATCAACCCTAACGCCTGTTGATTATTTGAAGTTTCGAGATGCGCTAGGGCACTCGTCTGGTTTTCAGTCGTACGGTTATCGTAAATTAGAGTTCTTATTAGGAAATAAAAACCAAGACCTACTGAAAGTACATGAAAGCAATGAAGCCGTGCATAGCGAACTTAAAAGCATTTTAGAAGCGCCGAGTTTGTACGACGTTACGATTTCAATTTTAGCAAAACATGGCTTAGCGGTAGATGAAAATCAGCTTAACCGTGATTTTAGCCAGCCATATCGGGGTTCTAGGGATTTTCCCCTCTAAAGTAACATAAATCGCCATACTCACCATATTTAAAGGCATACAAAGGTGGGTTACTTCTCCAAAGTATGGCAAATTATGAGGTTAACTACCCCTTAAACTTAACGTAATTCCTATGGCTATAAAAAACGAACTCTCAATTCTTACCAAAGCTGAGCAGCTTGATCTATATTCTCCGCCGCTATTATCACTTGAACAGCAACGATTGTATTTTACGCCAAACGAGATCGAGTTAACAGAGTCGAAAAGTATTCGCCTAAGGAACCACCGATGTTATTTCATTGCTTTATTAGGGTATTTTAAGTCTAAGCCTGTCATTCTTTCACCTAGCTTTAACCTCATCTTTGACGATATGCAGTTTATTTCAACGCAAGTTCAAGGAGGCAAAGGGATCAGGCCTTTCAGCATAAATAAGATGCAACGTGACCGTATATATCAAAGAATACTGAGGTTATTAAACTATCAGAAATGGGACGAAAGTCTGCACTTTGCGCCGCTGTACGAACATCTTGTTATGGTCGGCAAAGCTTGGCTTGAGCCTCGTTATCTATTCGATGCAGCCGCTGAATATCTAGCAACGCATAGAATTGCCATCCCTAAATATACTGTCTTACAAAAGCTTATCAGTCGTGTTATCCAACAGGTCAAGAAGGCGTTAAATAATAAGCTTCGTATTCATGTTTCATCTGAACTACACGAATTTCTAAATACTATTATCGATGACAAAGATGGGCTCTCCTTAAGCCAGCTTCGAGCAGGTGCAAAAAGCGTTATGGTGACAGAGCTAAAAAAAGAACTGATTGTTTATCATCAGTTACAGCCTTATACAAGACAGATTGATGATGCTGTTAAGGACTTAGCCTTATCGTCTAAAAACCAACAACACTTCGGTGAAATGGTGGATTATTATGGCAGTAAACTAAAACGCTTTAAGCGTCCACAGCAACACCTATGGTTGCTGTGTTTTCTGACTCAACGCATACGGCAAAGCCTAGAGCGATTGGCTGATGGGTTTATTCATCATATCCGTAAACAACAAGAAGCTGCGCATGCGTTTGCCCAACAGGCAGTGTTTGACTCATGGAGGTCAGCTGCAGACAATGTCACCAAAGCCGCAGAATTACTGCATCTGTTTGTTGATGACAGTATCGACGATAATCAACCATTTGCAACGGTTAGGCAACAAGCATTAAGTGTAATGAATAACCAAGATATAGAAACGCTATGCCTGTACTTAAAAAAGCAAAAACGCACGGTAGAAGAATATCAATGGCAATATTATGATGATCAAAACGGGTTAATTGAGCAGTTATTAAGGCCCGTGTTTCTATGTCTTGAATGCCAAGCAGGTAAAGGCTCAGAAGCATTAGTGACCCAGCTCAAAACCACAAAAACAGAACTATTAGCAGGTAATACATTGCAAACAATGGATAGTACACTTATCCAACAAAAACATCGTCCATGGTTAATTAACAAGGATGTTGTTCATCCACAGCGATACGAATGGTTGCTTTACCGTCAACTGGCTTCTCGGCTTAATGGTCGAATTTACTTATCAAACGTCACTAAATATCGTGCGCTAGAAGACGACTTAATTGCATCGTCAATACAGCCTGATCTATTGGCATCATCAACATTGGAAAAGCTAAAGCAGCCGATTCAGAAGCTACTGCAAGTAAAACAAATACGCTTAACAACATCCCTAGAAGATGTTGCTCGTCACATTGATAATGGTGATAACCGCAATGTGATCATGAAGAGCCGAAGTGGCACACGATGGCGACTGCCAGTTAAAGGCTCCCAATCACTTGTCAACAACCCTTTCTTTAAACAAATGATCCCCGTCAGTATTGCTGATGTGTTGCGTTATGTTGAACAAGAAACCAACTTTATGCAATGCTTCGCACACGTGCTGCCAATACAAAAACAAGTAGGCGCCAATCAGGATGATTTATTGGCTATTCTAATTGCGAATGCGACACATCGCGGCGTATATGGGATGGCACAAATATCTGATCGCAGTTATGAGCATCTAAGCACTATACAAGCTAATTATATTAGGCCTGAAACCTTGCAAGAGGCTAGTGATATCATCAATAACGCAGTAGCGGCACTCCCTATTTTCCGCCACTATCACATCCAAGAAGACGTCCTGCACGCCAGTACCGATGGGCAAAAATTTGAAACTCACCTTGAGACTTTTAAAACTCGCTACTCCTCGAAATACTTCGGCACCAACAAAGGTATTACGGCCATGACGTTAGTTGCCAATCATAGTGCGTTAAATGCCCGTATCATAGGATCTAATGAGCATGAGTCCCATTATATTTACGACTTACTACAATCTAATACTAGTGATCTTAAGCCAGATGTCCTCTCAACCGACATATATGGACGCTCCCTTGAAGTCAAGACGAGCTAATGTATAAACATCAAAATTGATGCCTTTATTTTATTATCATGTATCTCATATCACAGTAATGATGCGTCACAAGCTTGCTGAAAAGCAAAGGTACTGACATATATTCGAGCTATGGTGTCATGGTTATCATGCGCCATGCTCCTAATGAGCTTCGTACCAAGGGACCTAAAAAATATTCACCCAAACGAGATTTAATCTCGTGTCTTTATCTGGTTAACCTTGGTTAGCGTGCGCTTTTTGTTTCATTATAAGTGAAGTACATACAGGATAAGCGTATGTTACGACTTAAGTGCCCAAACACCCACTCAGGTTTTAAAACCTATGTCATAACCAGGCTGTCTTAAGTCGTAAACTCGGGTGTGATTGGTGTGTAAAATACGCATAATTAAGCATCCTTTTGTGTATTCTGCACATACTGAGGAGAGTAGAGAGTTTGCTTGGTCAGCAATATCCACATCAGTCGAGCCAATCTGTGTGCGGTGGCGACCACCACACAATTAAAGTGTTTTTTCTCGCGCAACTGGTTTATCCACTGGCTTAGCGCATCTGTTTTATGGTGGCTTCTGGCGATAAGGGCGCGAGCACCGTGAATAAGTTGTTTTCGCAGGTAACTGTTACCTCGCTTAGTAATACCAGACATTTTACTTTTATCGCCTGACGCGTATTGTTTTGGAGTTAATCCTAGCCAGACGCCCAGCTCTTTTGCATTTTTAAATGCCTGACCGTTCCCGATTGACGCTGCATAGGCCGAGGCATTGAGTACACCCACGCCAGGAATAGAGTGAAGTATTTTAGCGTTTGTATCCCGTTCAACGTGTGCAGTAAGCATCGCTTCAATGGCTTTAATGCGTTTAACAAGGGTTTTGTACTCAGTGTAAATATCACTCACCATTATGCGCAGCTGAGGGCGAAGCTCAGAATCACTTTCTAAGGCAATTATCCCTTGCTCTAATGCCTTCATACCGACAGGAAATACATACCCAAAATCGACCAATAAACCGCGTAACTGGTTGGTTGCAGCAATCCTGTTTTGCAGAAGTCGCTCACGTATCTTATGGAGCATGAGTATTTCTTGCTGAGCTTCGGTTTTAATAGGAACGAATTTAATATGAGGGCGTAAGCTTGCTTCATAGATAGCAAGGGCATCGTTACTGTCGTTTTTATTACCGCGAACAAAGGGGGTAACGTGTTGTGCAGGGATAAGGTCAACGGTATGACCGTAAGACGAAAATACTCTTCCCCAGTAGTGGGAAGAATAACAGGCTTCCATCACCACGCGGCACGGAGGGGTATTCGCCATGAAGGCGTTGAGTTTAGCTCTGTTTAAACGTTTATTGCATTCTCTTTTATAGTTAGAATTAAAGCCAGCGACTTGGAATACATTTTTTGCCAAATCAATTGATAATGTGCTAATTTTCATGACGGACGTTCCCTTTTAACTGAGTGTGAGTTAACCAGTTTGGCGCATTGACGCCGTTTAGGGGAGCGTCCATCTCATCACCCATGGTGTTAATCATGTTAATTATGCCTTATTGGATTTATGCGGTTATAGTTTTGCGCCTAGGTATGCTCAGTTCACCAGTGTGATCAATGACCTATTTAACGTAACTGAAAGCGACGACGGAAACACGCATCTGGCGCTGAAAAAGCCGATAAAAATGAATGTGATTGAAGAAGGCTGGCAGGATATTCAGCGTATTGTGTTATCCCTTCAAGAAAAACGCACAACACAGGCATTGCTAGTACGCAAATTATCTGGTTATCCATCTAGACACCCTATATTACAAGCATTAACGGAATATAATAGGCTCATCAAAGCCCAATATTTACTTGATTATATTGATGATGCAAGTCTGCGCCAATATGTTCAACGAGCACTGAACCGAGGCGAAGCCTGGCATTTCCTCAGGCGAGCTATTGCATCGGTCAATCGTGACCAGTTCCGTGGAAAAAACGAATCAGAAATAGTCGTCTGGAACGAGTGTGCCCGTTTGACGGCAAATGCTATTATCTACTTTAACTCGATGATCCTAAGTCATCTATTACTGCACTTTGAAGAAGTTGGTGACGAGGAAAAAGCAGCAATAACTCGACAAGTATCACCCGTTGCATGGCAGAACATTAATCTGAGCGGCACTTATCAGTTCGCTAGTAACCGCAAACTACCTGATTTACAGGAAATAACTAGGCCTATTGTTGAAAATGAAGTCTAAAATGAAAGGTAACCCAGCTCCACAAGCCATTAACTGCGAGGGTTGTGGCGATTTATGTTACTTTAGAGGGGAAAATCCCTAGAACCCCAAAATGAAAGAAACCAATAAACCTGATGCAACGAGAGTTGATGGTGACCCGTCACAAGCTGTTGCTGAAGCAGGGTATGATAAAGCTAAATTACAATGTGCAAAATGTAAATTGGAAACAAGTATTAAAAACCGTAAAGCAGAACAAGAGCGAAAAGGTCCAGATGCTGGTCATGCTAAGAAAATTAAGTCGGAGCAGAAGCAATTGGACAAAGTGAATAGAAGACTCAAAGAAGTTGAGGGGAGTTAATCGATGAATATCCTTCCTCTAAAAGGAACAGATAGGCTAGTTTTTGGTACTCATAAAAACGAGATTCAAAAAATGTTAGGTCAACCAGATAGTGTTGAGAACCCTAATGCACAAGATGATACTAGTTCTGAGATATATCTGTATGAGCGTCTTGGCTTAGAGCTTTACTTCGATAAGGATTCAGGCTTCAGACTTTGGGGGATAAGTATTACTGATAGGACTGCGAACCTGAATGGAATAGCGCCAATAGGTCTATCAGAGAAAGAGATCTTGAACGCTTTCTCTGGTCTAGAGCTTGATGTTCACGATGGGGAGTTCAAAGAGTATGTTTTGCCAAAGCTAGGAATTGAGTTTTATCTTAAAGGTGACTACGTTCAGAGGATAATGATAAACCCTGACTTAGAAGACTATTGTGATAGGTTTTCTGAACAAGCTTAACATTTAATTTTGAATCCAAAGCCTCGCATTCGCGGGGCTTTGTTTTTTCCCTTATTTGAATTAACTGTAGCGTTCAGAATGAAAATGACTTATTGTTGTTAGGAGAATGAAGGGGTCAGGTCTTGCTTTTTGCCCTTGGTAAGTCTGAAGTGGCAACTTATTAGTGAAACGAATGGCTCTGGTTCAATAATAGCAACACATAAGTATGGCCCATTTGGTGAGCCGATTAATACCAGCTCATCGCGTTTCCGTTACACATGCGTAATAACATGATGCCGATCGCTTAATAACATCGATAGCGATCACAATCTCTCACGATTGTAGACCTTGTTAAAATCTAACTGACGTGATCGGCATCCGTCAATTTATTTAGTCTTTTTCTCATCGATTCTCCTTTTAACTCTATTTTTATGGCGCTATGAACAAGTCTGTCTAAGATCGCATCTGCATGGGTCGATTCACCTATCATTTCATACCAGCTTGCTACTGGTAGTTGACTGGTGATCATGGTTGATTTGAACTCGTATCTGGCGTCTATGATTTCCAGTAAGTCACTGCGCTGCTGAGCATTGAGTGGCTCGAGCCCCCAATCATCTAATATCAATAGATCACAGCCTTTGAGTTTACTGATTAACTTGCGGTAGCTGCCGTCGGCTTGTGCCATAAATAACTTTTTGAGTAGCTCTTTTAGCCTGAAGTAGTAAACACTGGGAAGTCCAGGATTGAATATCCCAACCTAACTGAAGTCTAAGCTTCTCAACACTCTTTATATCTAAACCACGCTGTTTTCAAATGAACCTCCCAGTTAGGAGCCGCATGCAGAGTGGTGTGAACTACCAAGGGTAATTTAGTCATAGTGCTACAAGTTTACTTGCCTAGAGATACACTCAGAATTATAAACTGCTGCTGCATCTTGCTTACACAGATATGCTAGGTGTCTTTTGAAGATTGCTGGTTTAAAGAGTTGGCTACTAGAAGGTAAATTGCCAGTTTGGAGTGAGACAAATAGAAGGCTTCAAGCCCTCTATTGTTTAGCAAAGTTAAATTGGCTTCCCTTTTGATGATAGACAAAAAGAGGAAATGCGCTAAGGACATACACCTCGTTTGAGCCTTCAACCAACTTGAGCTGACAATCCAAAACGTCAGATTGTTCTGGGTTTTCAAAGTTATTTCGAGTCCCGTCTTGAATAAAGTTACCTTTTTCGACATTTAGGCGAACTAAGTCTGTCCACCTCTCTTTGCCTATCTTTCTAGGGTCAAGGTAGTCAGTCATACCTTGTGTAGACAAGTTTTTATAAACTTTACCTTTGGATTGTTCAGTCTTTATTTTGTGCTCTATAAATGAGTTGTGGCATGGAACATCCCTGATTGCTTCAACCATCGGATAGCTTACGAATAGCTTACCGAATTCAGTTTCCTCATTAAATGTTTCAACCATTTTAGTTAAGTCTTCAGAGCTGAACTTATCATCATGGAACTCAAAATCGAAGAAGAGAAAAATTTGATTGAAATCATCTCGACTAAATTTTTCAAACAAGTCCTTATTGCTATCGACAGTATTATTATCTTTAATAATTTCAAAAATATCTAAGTCTTCATCTTCTAGCATCTTACTGTGTAGTTCGTAAATATTATTACCAAAACAGCAGTAAACTATACTTTGTTCATCAAAGAAGCACTGTTTGAGACCATTGAAATATAGCGGTTCCCTTACTTCACCTTCAAAAACGCAAAGAATGAAACTTTTAATATTCATAGGTTAAACCCTTGAATATTTTCTCCAAGTTATGAGCTTTTCTTAAGTCTTTATCTACAAGTTTATAGAGAGGATACTGTTTATCAGCAATGACGAAGTAGCAATCAGGTCTTAGTAAATCATTTGAAAGAATACTTAGATTGTGACTCGTAAGAATTGTTTGACCTGAACTCTGATTCATTTTAGTTACAATGGCTTGAGATAGAGAATAATGGTAATACGCATCAAATTCATCAATATATGCGAAAGTTAATTCACCTGAATCAACTTTTAGCCACCAGTAATAAAAAATCCCTAGAGACATTGTTCCGGTAGATGCTGCGTATGAAAATTCTATATTCTTATTTTTATACTCGAATGCAATGCGTTGATCTTCCTCTTCACCGATAACAGTTAGCTTACATCTAACACCTGATTCATTGAGAAACTTCTCAAAATCACCTAGCTTTTTCGCTTCTATGATTGCACGAGATAGGCGCTTATTCGTATCAATAATTTGACCAAAGTAGTCAGCATTCTGTGTGAGGGTACGGAAGAAAATCATCCCAGAAACAAAATCGATAAACTTAGTAAAAAGCTGAGCGTTTTTATCTTCCATATCTAAAATAGAATTGGATTTAATGTATTTTATAGCTGATATGTTGGGGTTTGTAATTTTAGAGCGAAGGCTTTCGGTACCTGCCAATTTAACGATAAGTTTTTCGCTTTCATCACGGTTAAAAGAAACTACAAGCTCATTATTTATTACTAACTTTTCGTATCTAGTGTTTGCAACATCACTTTTTCCGTACTGATACTCAACGATATCATTTCCAAACTTAAACTTATATTCAAAAACGGCTAGATCATCTTTACGTGCATCGCCGTTTAAGTAGTTGGTCTTCAAAGAATGCATTATGTTTACATCGTTGATATGGCAAGTTAAATCAAGAATGGCTATACCAAGGTTTGATTTGCCGCAGCCATTGTGGCCATAAGCTATTGAATGCTTGATTATGCAATCTTGTACATTGTCAGTATTGAATTCATAATGCTTTTCTGTTTCAAAGCTAAAGTTAAATCTTTCAGAGAAGTTTCTGAAGTTGGATACAGCAAAATTGGCTAACATGAAATGCCCCAGTACTATAAATAATTACCTGAATACAGTCTAACATAGGAAACTAAGAACTGCCGTAAAAAAAATACGGCAGTTCTTTATAGGTGAAATGCCCATTAACAGGGTTTGAACGAGTACTTACCTGTCTGTTAATGGCTTAGAAACGAGTTAATCATGAGTGTCTGCTCATGGCACATAGCAGCCAACTAAACTTGGCAGTATTTTTGTGTGGTTGGCTTCATAAAGCCTGTTTGGTAACTTTATGCCATTATAAGCTTCAATATTATGTCAACTTAAACTTCACTTGTACCGTTGTATCTCAATGAAATCGAATGCCGCTATGCCAACTTACACTTCAAACAACAAGTATTGTCGTTTGAATTTATAAGTTACTTCAAACAACAGAGTTAAACGATCATTTAAACAATTGCCTACGCACCTCATGACTTAAAGTGTAGATTAATTTTGTCTTGAATTTGCTTCAGTCTAGTTAGAATTTCAGGAAATGAATCAGTGGCTGTGAAAAACATTCCGCCTTTTACGGCATCCTCATGATCTTTTTCGATATCTTTTAAGCGTTCTTCAATTTCAAAATAAAAGATGTCTAGTTGTTCAGGGAAGATCACTTTAGCTTCATTTGTATAATGACTTTAATGAGTTATTTTTGTTATCCCAGTAATATAGAAGAAATGGAATTGCACCTTCTTTAATCTCTTCAGCTGAATAGAACTTCTCTGTATTGAAAGCTTTAAAATAAATTCCTTGAGAATAAGCTTTAACTGTTGAGGAAAGAATGAACGCCAAATAGATTAAAACAAGAATTGAGGTAAATATTGTTAATGATGTTGAAATTTGCATCAATGCAAAGGTAATAAGCAATAAAACCATTAGATGGGATAAACTTCTAATTTTATTAATTTTAATTTTGGCCATACATAAAAATCCTTTTTAAGTTCCTTCCTAAATTGTAACTATTATTCTATTCCTTGTGAGTCTATCTAGTCAATTTGTGGTATCTATATGAATTGCAAGTTTTTCACAATATGTTGTGAATTTTTGTTTTTTTGACTGCTTTTCTATATTTTTCACAAAATATTGTGAACTTGTTGCCCTATTGATTATATCCCTCTATTATTCACAATTATCTGTGAATTTTGGAGCTAAAAATGGAAATATCTGTTAGTTCAGCAAAGCAATTAGGTAAATTAATATCTGCTGTTAGAAAAAGCCAAGGGTTAGACCAAAAAACAATTGGAGAATTTTCGGGCAATAGTATCAATACGGTAGGTGACTTTGAAAAGGGGAGTGGTTCATTGTCCGTAAGTAGGTTATTTGATTTGATGGAGTCACTTGGTATTGAAATGAAAATAGACTTCGCGCTGCCTCCATCTGATACTTCAGCGCAAAAGAAACTAATCAAACGCATTAATGAGATAGTTGATAATGAATAGATCGCTCACAGTATTTGTAAGTGCAAAAAAAATGGGTGAGTTAAAAGATGTGAATGGCTTTTGGGCATTTGAATATTCACAAGAGTGGATAAACTCAGATAAAAACTTCTCATTGTCACCGGATATACCAATTCAAAATGAAATGACTTTAGATACAGGTACTAAACGTCCTGTTCAGAGCTTTTTTGATAATCTTTTACCCGAAGAAAACGCGCGTAAATTATTAGCAAAAGATGCGCAAGTTGATCACTCTGATTCATTTGCATTACTAGAAGTGTCAGGTATTGAGTCAGCTGGTGCCTTAATAATGTTACCTAAGGGTAGCGTCATGCCAGATCCAAGTGCTGAGCCTTTAGAATTATCTGCTCTTTCAGAGAGGATAAAAGCCCTCCCTAAAGCACCATTGAATAAGAGACAAGGTAGTCGGATGTCACTCGCTGGAGCACAGCATAAAATGCTAGTTATAAAAAAAGGCTCTGATTTATTTGAAGGTAATGCAGGTACACCTTCTACTCATATTTTAAAACCAGATCATTCAGAGCCTGATGATTATTGGCAAACGACTTGTAATGAATGGTTTGTTATGAGGCTTGCTAAAATGATGAATATAGATGTTCCAAAGGTGGAGCTATTATATGTACCTGAGCCTGTCTATTTAGTTGAAAGATTTGACCGGTATGGTAAATATCCGAATCAAGAGCGTCGACACATTATTGATGCATGCCAACTATTGAGTTTTGCTAAAGGTGTTAAATATGCAGCTTCAACTGTTGAAACTTATAAGAAGATATTGGGCAAAGTTCGGACTAAGGCACAAGATACAATAAAGCTATATCGCTGGGTTATTTTTAATTTGCTTATAGGAAACGGTGATGCACACCTAAAAAATATTAGCTTTTATTATGGGGATGGGAATCCACAGCTGACTCCATTTTATGATTTATTGTCTACGATAATATATGTGCAAGAAGGGACTAAACCACTTGAACAAAAATTATCAATACCGATTAATGGAAAAGAAACATTTGATGAATTAAAACGAGATGATGTTTTGGCTTTTGCAAATGAAATTGGCATGCCAGGCAAGGGAGCTGCAACTCACTTAGATTCCATGGCTAAAAACATTCAAGGTGCATTTGAGATACTTTACAAAGAAGTTCTGGAAATGCCAACTACTCCTACTCGCGCTGGAGAGTTACGTATGCTAAGGGAAATACAATATAAAGTTTTGAATGAAATGGTTGAAAGGTTAAGAATTAGCTAATTGTATCGACTTGTTGTGGTCAACTAATTCCGGACAATGAAGTAAGTTGAAAATATTATTATTGCAACCTCTAGGTGAGATTTGGTTAAGCTGGAGTATGAGAAACCAACTCACCTAAGCCCCCAAATTAGTTAACTGCATTATTTTAGAGTCGACTTTGAGTGAAAAACCGACGGTCAGACAAAATCGTTTTTGGACATAATTGAGTTAGAGTTTTTATTTGGTAACGCATAAAGCAACAGCGCATTTGTGCGTCCACTGCTTTTACTTTTTAATCGCATTCAAGCACAAGCTCCAATGATGTATAATGCAGCCTCTCAAGCTCATCATTCCAAAGTCTTTCCGCTTTAAGGGTTTCTACTAGTTCAGTGTAACTTGACTCGTAATGTAAGACTGTTGCTGCAGTTGCGGAGTACGATGAGAATGGCTGGCACTCTAGAAGTAAGCCTTCAACGCCTCCAACTAGTATGTTTTTTGAACGTGTTGTTTTACCACCTTTCAGCCAGGCTTGATATCTATCATGAGCATCACTGATAGAAGATAAAACCTGCTCACCAATTTCAAAGCGTTTAAATACAGCTCTTTCTGAGTGATTTAGATTAAGAACATCGATCGTGTTTTTACCTACGTCCGTCTTATCGATTAATCTGTATAATTTAAAACCCAAGTGAGATTTCGGATCAATTACAAAGGGATTAATAATAGGCTCAGCTAAAACATTATGAGTCCCTTTAGCGCCGTTACACCGTTTGCAAGAAGGCAGTAGATTCTCCCAAATCACGACTTTGTCTGGATTTGAGCCCTTATCTTCAAAGTGCTCGACCTCCATATAATTACTCTCAGCATTAACCTTGCATTCGCAATAAGCGCATTTGCTAGAACTACTTAAAAGTAATGCATCTTTAATTTTTTCATGGTTCCAAACATTTTTCCCGGTATTTTTATATTGCTCTGTCAAACACTCAATTGTCTTATCATTTAGATACTCAGGCGCTTCTGTTTTATTCAGCTTTATCAATTGCAACCCCCTTAATTGAAGCGAGCTGAAATTTCAGCATCTTTCTCATATGATTATTTGGGTGCAGCATAGAATCTAAAGAATAAAATGCACTCAATGCAGCGTCATAATTTTCTTCTTCGATTGCAGAATCAAACTTAATAATTGAGTCTTTGAAAACATTGGTCCTCAAATCATACATCCCCATCACATCCATTAGAACTTCTTCTATTGTCCAGCCTTTAAATCCATGTTCGGTACTTGGTAAAGGGCGTTGAGTTGCCTTACCATCAACCCCTTCTATAGCAATTATTTGATTAGGTTGTGCAGATTGAATTATATGCGGGCTATGAGTTGTACAAATAAATTGAGCATCTGGGAAAACCTCTGTAAGAACAGAAGCTATTACGGCCTGCCATTCAGGATGCAAATGAAGTTCAACTTCATCAATCAAAATGATTCCATCGAAATCCTTCGCTTTAATTTTCGGGTCAACAAATCTAAACTCAATTTCTTTTATTATTCCAAATATTATTGAAAGACAAGATTTAAATCCTGACGACAAGTATTCATAATAAATTTCACCGCTTGGAGTATTAACTAGTATTTCATTAGTTGAAGCGTCTACTCGACTAAATGTAAAGTTTTTGTTTAATGCTGAAAAGCTATCCCTAGCTAACTCATAATTAGCTATTTGAGTCGTTGTTAATGTTCCATGGGGTGAATAAAGGTACCGATTAACGAACCAGTTCTTTACATCATTCAGATTAACGCCGACTCTAGCTTCTCCCCACGTGCTTCCGTTTGGTTTTTCAGTATCTTTACCTACAGCCTTAAGAGGCTGATACTCGAAAGTTCTATTTATTTTTAGTGAAAGCAGCTTTCTCGAAAGGTCATTAAGCCCGTATATGTGGGCCTGCTGACTAGGCATAAATTCGGTAAATTCGACATTTGAAGCTCTTTCAGCTCCATCAATATCAACTTTTGCGCTAATATGGCTTTTTTCACACTTAGCGTTTCTTTTGAGTATGTTTGTTCTTCCATTTGAAAATGTATGAGCAACTGATTCAAGAATAGTCGTTTTCCCAATTCCATTTGGCCCACAAATAATGTTCATCTTAGGATCTAAGGTTAAATCAAGATTTTCAATTCCACCAACGCCCGTTATATTTATTTCTTTAATCCACATACGTGCTCCTAATTTCACATGCCGCGAATACAGCCGCTTAACGCCGGCGTCACAGGTGGCGGCGCGATAGCGCCGGAATCCGGTGCACGCCCTTGCTACATGCTGATAATCTAAACTGCAAGCCGCTTAACCTCAGCTAGCCAACTTACAATCTCATCATAGCCGCCCCTTTGAGCGATCCTCTCAATTGTCATTTTTTCCACGGCGACGGTATTTAACGATTTCTTTTTATTGCTGCTAAGCTCTTTCTGTTTTTCATGGGTTAACTCACCCCAATTATTGTTTATTGCGACATTCATTGATTTAGCGACAAGCATGGGTACATCATCTTGATCTTGGATTTCTGCCAGTTCAATTCGCGTACCATTCTCAGCATATGCCTCCACAATTGCTTCATGGTGAAGATAGTTCTCCAGCTCAAGTTTCTGTGTATTAAATGCAACTTTAATGGGGTTGTTTTCTTCGTTGATTTTTTGAACCGCCGTAACATACGATCCAACATCACTGTCATAGATATGGATTTCAGGCTTGCCCAGTCCATCTAAGTGTTTTTGATTAATGTAGTGCTTCAATGCTGACCCCCCAGTTATTACATAACCGATAGCCTCGGAATCCATAAGATTTATAATATCTGGATTGTGCTCATTTAAGATTTTGCTGTATCGCTTAAGAGCATTAACGTCATGATTACCCTCGACATAGACTAGAGCTTTCACCCGTTCCGATGGATTAGGAAGAATTCCAAGTGTATGGATTATTTTTGATATCACACCTTCATTCGTGGAGTTGGTGTAGGAATCAACCCCATATTCCACTTTAATCTTTCCGTCGTCATCTGGAGATATAAAGCGCAATGATTCTACAGGGATTTCCCGTACAAGGTTTGCACTATGGGTAGTAAATAACACCTGAACACCATCTTGTTTGCTCAAGTCGTGGAGAGCATCAATAATCATCTGTTGGTGATTTGGATGCTGGGCAGTTTCAGGCTCTTCTATTGCATAGATAATTGAGGGCGCATTTTTTTCAGCTTTACGCTTCTCGGCTTGAGCCTGAAAGAAACTAAGCACCACCAATCTTCTTATACCACTACCCCGTTTGTTAAGAGGAATATCATTTTCATTCAATAATGTAAGATCGAAAACCTTTGAATATGATGGCGGTTTATTAAAGTCAGACCTAAGCCTTTCAGAAATATCTTTGTCAAAATTCTTCAGCTTCTCGATTGTTCTTTCGGCAATGTCAGTAGAATATTCCTTAACTTTCAACTCGATCTCTGACAACAGTCCCTGTATTTCGGGAAGAGCAAGAGCTTCGTTTACTGCTGATTGCAGAGGATCCTTTATATCACCATCTTTATCATCAAACGCTTTGTCAGTTTTGAACAAGGAAAAGATAGGAAGGAGTTTTTTCAAAGAACTCCATACAGCTTTAATGTTGTCTTCATTATCGATGTTTCCATCTACCTTGATTTCTCTCACTTGACGTTCGCCACCTATATGCTCACGAATGGCAGCCCTTAATGGCGGATTCTTTCTTCGATTTACGTCCTCTAAGTTAGCACCAATTTTAGCTGCATAAGCCTTGAGCGGTGTATTTTTCATGCTTAATAGGTTAGTAAGACGCTCATCTGCTGGATGATTAGCATTTAGATAAATTGCAGTAGTTTTTTTTGCAGCGAATGTAAATACTTTCTTGATCTCTAACTGGTCTTGCGCATTAAGAATTCCCTCATCTTTTGGGGAAGTTGGTATTGATGTATCCAAGACAACTTCGTCGGGTATACCATCAAAGAAACATGTTATTTCAATTGAATTGCTATCAGCCTCATTAGACAAGTCAGCAGCTTCTATAGAGTCATTAAAGAAACCATCTATCGCTTCAACTACTGCAGATTTACCAATATCATTTTTTCCAATGATGGCGGTTAAATCATCTAATTTAAAAGGTGTTTCATCCTTGTAGCATCTAAAGTTTTTAATTTTTACTTTAACAAGACGCATTTTATATTCCTTATTTATTAACTTTTAGTTCTCGCCGGGCATGTAACGCTCTGCACAACGGTTGGCAAAGCTGCCACGTAATTGTGCAGCAATTTGAGTGGCAGGTTTGACAGTCCGTTGCTGCTTATTAGGCATTTTTCACCCATTCGTAGAAAGTTTTAAACGATTTATCTCTAGCAGCCAATTCATCTAGGTTTATATCATTTAAAAGCTCATGCAACTTAAGGCTTCTTTTTTCACCTCGATACTTTCGAATAAATTCTCTGCTATCTACTACGCCCAGCCATGCTTCAATTGAAGGCTCGGGAATAGAGTACTTCCAACTATCTAATTCCACGCCTCGCTTCAGCATCTCCAACGTTCTATCATATTCGTTATCCGAATCAGTGATAATTAATACTGGGGCTTTGGAAAGAATATTTGAGCTTGCGTTCGCGACTCTTGGGATAGTCATTTTTCCCATTGCTACAATAATATTTACTTTCTTTGAAAGTCCAAATTGATTAAGAATCCTAGTTACAAGTATTGATATCAGTTCACGATCAGTATTACCTTCACAGACAACAACCAAATCAGACGTTAAATCAAAGTTTGCTTCCTGCTTTAGCAGGAGTGAAGACGTATTGTCGTATGTAAATGAGTCAATAGTAGTATGACCATCTTTAGAAACCTGCTCTACTTCACTTGAGTGATATACAACACCTTGTTCTGCGGCAATCCTCAACTTTGATTTCAAAATGCTTTTAAATCCCCTTTCGCCGAGAATAGCAGAATCAATATCTTCTTTACCGAATAAAACTATATTAAGGGACTTGCCTAATGTAAGAGCATCTACAGCATCTTTTGAATACCCTGACATTGAAATGAATATTCCCAAGGTCCCAAACAGCTTACCATCAACCTTTCCTTTAAACTGATATATTGAAGATGCTGGTAGAGGGTCTTTATGCCACTTGGCTTCTAGCAAAAAAACACTTCCATCCAAGAAAAATGAACCATCAATTTGCTCACCTTCAGTCTTGTAACCAGAACGAGGCTCTAAACCATCAGCCTGCAAACATGCATTCAATATATTTTCAAAAGCAAATCCTCTCATTCTGAACCATGACTTATCAGCATCGTCAGGAACAATGTTCCATTTTTTATATTCTTCTTTAAATTCCATTAAGGACTCTTTATCGTCAGCAATTGATACCTAACAACTTATTAGCAAGACCTTGTAAGGTAGGAGGCCAAGCATGTATAGACGCACTAATAAGACTCAAATAAATTACCGTAAATCATACAATAAAGTAAATATTGTCTCGGCACAATGCGAACAAAGTGATACCGCAGTTCAGCGTATTCCCGAGCTACGTAGAGTGATTGAAATTACCGATTATGACAAGGGTGTAGCCACTACACGAAGATTAGAGCTATACAAAACCAACCGTATTGACTGCTATAGAGTCGTAGTTGATGGCAAGCTTTGGAAGGAACGTATTGGATAGAGCAACATTCTTGCTGGCATTAGGAAAGCACTACCAAGATTAGCTAAGAAGTGAGTGTCCGTGCTTCGCTCAAAGCCTCTATTAGAGCATTTAGGTTAACTCATATTGGGGCAGATATGAGTTACGCTTGAAGGGCTGCTATTGGACAAAATCGTCCATTAGTTCCTAATCACAAGTATTCAAAAGATTTCCTATAAATTACATTCATTAACTAATAACTGACTTATAGAGTCAGACTCTTTTGATAGGTGTAGGAGCTCATTATCCCTCGAAGAGGCTGTTGAATCGTTAAGTTTTGAGCTAGAAAGAATGTTCTCGATTTCTAAATAGTTAGATGAGAATTTCTGGCAAAATTCAGTTATCTTCGCGTTATCCAATTCTCCGATATCTTTCTTGTTCCTCATGTATAACTTATAGTTCTCCGTTACAACCTCTAAAGCTGCATGATCATAGCGAATGGTCGCGATTACTTCATTTTCTTCGATTGTATAGTCAACAATACTTACAGATAAAGGGGTTCTAGGGATTTTCCCCTCTAAAGTAACATAAATCGCCATACTCACCATATTTAAAGGCATACAAAGGTGGGTTACTTCTCCAAAGTATGGCAAATTATGAGGTTAACTACCCCTTAAACTTAACGTAATTCCTATGGCTATAAAAAACGAACTCTCAATTCTTACCAAAGCTGAGCAGCTTGATCTATATTCTCCGCCGCTATTATCACTTGAACAGCAACGATTGTATTTTACGCCAAACGAGATCGAGTTAACAGAGTCGAAAAGTATTCGCCTAAGGAACCACCGATGTTATTTCATTGCTTTATTAGGGTATTTTAAGTCTAAGCCTGTCATTCTTTCACCTAGCTTTAACCTCATCTTTGACGATATGCAGTTTATTTCAACGCAAGTTCAAGGAGGCAAAGGGATCAGGCCTTTCAGCATAAATAAGATGCAACGTGACCGTATATATCAAAGAATACTGAGGTTATTAAACTATCAGAAATGGGACGAAAGTCTGCACTTTGCGCCGCTGTACGAACATCTTGTTATGGTCGGCAAAGCTTGGCTTGAGCCTCGTTATCTATTCGATGCAGCCGCTGAATATCTAGCAACGCATAGAATTGCCATCCCTAAATATACTGTCTTACAAAAGCTTATCAGTCGTGTTATCCAACAGGTCAAGAAGGCGTTAAATAATAAGCTTCGTATTCATGTTTCATCTGAACTACACGAATTTCTAAATACTATTATCGATGACAAAGATGGGCTCTCCTTAAGCCAGCTTCGAGCAGGTGCAAAAAGCGTTATGGTGACAGAGCTAAAAAAAGAACTGATTGTTTATCATCAGTTACAGCCTTATACAAGACAGATTGATGATGCTGTTAAGGACTTAGCCTTATCGTCTAAAAACCAACAACACTTCGGTGAAATGGTGGATTATTATGGCAGTAAACTAAAACGCTTTAAGCGTCCACAGCAACACCTATGGTTGCTGTGTTTTCTGACTCAACGCATACGGCAAAGCCTAGAGCGATTGGCTGATGGGTTTATTCATCATATCCGTAAACAACAAGAAGCTGCGCATGCGTTTGCCCAACAGGCAGTGTTTGACTCATGGAGGTCAGCTGCAGACAATGTCACCAAAGCCGCAGAATTACTGCATCTGTTTGTTGATGACAGTATCGACGATAATCAACCATTTGCAACGGTTAGGCAACAAGCATTAAGTGTAATGAATAACCAAGATATAGAAACGCTATGCCTGTACTTAAAAAAGCAAAAACGCACGGTAGAAGAATATCAATGGCAATATTATGATGATCAAAACGGGTTAATTGAGCAGTTATTAAGGCCCGTGTTTCTATGTCTTGAATGCCAAGCAGGTAAAGGCTCAGAAGCATTAGTGACCCAGCTCAAAACCACAAAAACAGAACTATTAGCAGGTAATACATTGCAAACAATGGATAGTACACTTATCCAACAAAAACATCGTCCATGGTTAATTAACAAGGATGTTGTTCATCCACAGCGATACGAATGGTTGCTTTACCGTCAACTGGCTTCTCGGCTTAATGGTCGAATTTACTTATCAAACGTCACTAAATATCGTGCGCTAGAAGACGACTTAATTGCATCGTCAATACAGCCTGATCTATTGGCATCATCAACATTGGAAAAGCTAAAGCAGCCGATTCAGAAGCTACTGCAAGTAAAACAAATACGCTTAACAACATCCCTAGAAGATGTTGCTCGTCACATTGATAATGGTGATAACCGCAATGTGATCATGAAGAGCCGAAGTGGCACACGATGGCGACTGCCAGTTAAAGGCTCCCAATCACTTGTCAACAACCCTTTCTTTAAACAAATGATCCCCGTCAGTATTGCTGATGTGTTGCGTTATGTTGAACAAGAAACCAACTTTATGCAATGCTTCGCACACGTGCTGCCAATACAAAAACAAGTAGGCGCCAATCAGGATGATTTATTGGCTATTCTAATTGCGAATGCGACACATCGCGGCGTATATGGGATGGCACAAATATCTGATCGCAGTTATGAGCATCTAAGCACTATACAAGCTAATTATATTAGGCCTGAAACCTTGCAAGAGGCTAGTGATATCATCAATAACGCAGTAGCGGCACTCCCTATTTTCCGCCACTATCACATCCAAGAAGACGTCCTGCACGCCAGTACCGATGGGCAAAAATTTGAAACTCACCTTGAGACTTTTAAAACTCGCTACTCCTCGAAATACTTCGGCACCAACAAAGGTATTACGGCCATGACGTTAGTTGCCAATCATAGTGCGTTAAATGCCCGTATCATAGGATCTAATGAGCATGAGTCCCATTATATTTACGACTTACTACAATCTAATACTAGTGATCTTAAGCCAGATGTCCTCTCAACCGACATATATGGACGCTCCCTTGAAGTCAAGACGAGCTAATGTATAAACATCAAAATTGATGCCTTTATTTTATTATCATGTATCTCATATCACAGTAATGATGCGTCACAAGCTTGCTGAAAAGCAAAGGTACTGACATATATTCGAGCTATGGTGTCATGGTTATCATGCGCCATGCTCCTAATGAGCTTCGTACCAAGGGACCTAAAAAATATTCACCCAAACGAGATTTAATCTCGTGTCTTTATCTGGTTAACCTTGGTTAGCGTGCGCTTTTTGTTTCATTATAAGTGAAGTACATACAGGATAAGCGTATGTTACGACTTAAGTGCCCAAACACCCACTCAGGTTTTAAAACCTATGTCATAACCAGGCTGTCTTAAGTCGTAAACTCGGGTGTGATTGGTGTGTAAAATACGCATAATTAAGCATCCTTTTGTGTATTCTGCACATACTGAGGAGAGTAGAGAGTTTGCTTGGTCAGCAATATCCACATCAGTCGAGCCAATCTGTGTGCGGTGGCGACCACCACACAATTAAAGTGTTTTTTCTCGCGCAACTGGTTTATCCACTGGCTTAGCGCATCTGTTTTATGGTGGCTTCTGGCGATAAGGGCGCGAGCACCGTGAATAAGTTGTTTTCGCAGGTAACTGTTACCTCGCTTAGTAATACCAGACATTTTACTTTTATCGCCTGACGCGTATTGTTTTGGAGTTAATCCTAGCCAGACGCCCAGCTCTTTTGCATTTTTAAATGCCTGACCGTTCCCGATTGACGCTGCATAGGCCGAGGCATTGAGTACACCCACGCCAGGAATAGAGTGAAGTATTTTAGCGTTTGTATCCCGTTCAACGTGTGCAGTAAGCATCGCTTCAATGGCTTTAATGCGTTTAACAAGGGTTTTGTACTCAGTGTAAATATCACTCACCATTATGCGCAGCTGAGGGCGAAGCTCAGAATCACTTTCTAAGGCAATTATCCCTTGCTCTAATGCCTTCATACCGACAGGAAATACATACCCAAAATCGACCAATAAACCGCGTAACTGGTTGGTTGCAGCAATCCTGTTTTGCAGAAGTCGCTCACGTATCTTATGGAGCATGAGTATTTCTTGCTGAGCTTCGGTTTTAATAGGAACGAATTTAATATGAGGGCGTAAGCTTGCTTCATAGATAGCAAGGGCATCGTTACTGTCGTTTTTATTACCGCGAACAAAGGGGGTAACGTGTTGTGCAGGGATAAGGTCAACGGTATGACCGTAAGACGAAAATACTCTTCCCCAGTAGTGGGAAGAATAACAGGCTTCCATCACCACGCGGCACGGAGGGGTATTCGCCATGAAGGCGTTGAGTTTAGCTCTGTTTAAACGTTTATTGCATTCTCTTTTATAGTTAGAATTAAAGCCAGCGACTTGGAATACATTTTTTGCCAAATCAATTGATAATGTGCTAATTTTCATGACGGACGTTCCCTTTTAACTGAGTGTGAGTTAACCAGTTTGGCGCATTGACGCCGTTTAGGGGAGCGTCCATCTCATCACCCATGGTGTTAATCATGTTAATTATGCCTTATTGGATTTATGCGGTTATAGTTTTGCGCCTAGGTATGCTCAGTTCACCAGTGTGATCAATGACCTATTTAACGTAACTGAAAGCGACGACGGAAACACGCATCTGGCGCTGAAAAAGCCGATAAAAATGAATGTGATTGAAGAAGGCTGGCAGGATATTCAGCGTATTGTGTTATCCCTTCAAGAAAAACGCACAACACAGGCATTGCTAGTACGCAAATTATCTGGTTATCCATCTAGACACCCTATATTACAAGCATTAACGGAATATAATAGGCTCATCAAAGCCCAATATTTACTTGATTATATTGATGATGCAAGTCTGCGCCAATATGTTCAACGAGCACTGAACCGAGGCGAAGCCTGGCATTTCCTCAGGCGAGCTATTGCATCGGTCAATCGTGACCAGTTCCGTGGAAAAAACGAATCAGAAATAGTCGTCTGGAACGAGTGTGCCCGTTTGACGGCAAATGCTATTATCTACTTTAACTCGATGATCCTAAGTCATCTATTACTGCACTTTGAAGAAGTTGGTGACGAGGAAAAAGCAGCAATAACTCGACAAGTATCACCCGTTGCATGGCAGAACATTAATCTGAGCGGCACTTATCAGTTCGCTAGTAACCGCAAACTACCTGATTTACAGGAAATAACTAGGCCTATTGTTGAAAATGAAGTCTAAAATGAAAGGTAACCCAGCTCCACAAGCCATTAACTGCGAGGGTTGTGGCGATTTATGTTACTTTAGAGGGGAAAATCCCTAGAACCCCAACTTGCCTGTTGATGATGAAGATAGCCTCCTCCATTTGCAAGGTGCTTCCGTCAGCTATCGCATAGCGATGGGTCCTCAACAAGGGCAAAAGGTGTTTACACTACATACACTCCCTGCAAGCAGTGACGGTGAATATGGTCAGTTGGCTAACACCTCCGGCTTTTCCTTACATGCAGGGGTCTTCGCTAATGCCGATGAGCCAGATAAGTTAGAAAGGTTATGCCGCTACATCAGTCGCCCAGCTATTAGTGAGCAACGTTTAAGTATGACTGACCATGGAAAGGTGCGCTATGAATTGAAGACGCCTTATAGAGATGGTACTACACACGTGTTCTTTGACCCTATCGACTTTATTGGCAAACTAGCCGCTCTCATTCCGCCGCCAAGACTTAACCTCACCCGATTTTTCGGCGTATTCGCCCCTAACAGCAATCTTCGTGCACAAGTCACTGCATCACAACGCGGTAAGAACAGCCCTAGACTCGTCAATATAGAGGACGGACATTCGGATAAACCTTACCATGCGCGAGCTATGACGTGGGCCCAGCGCTTAAGGCGAGTATTCAATATTGACATCACTGAATGCGAAAAATGTGAAAAACACAATGTAAGCATCATCGCTTGCATAATAGATATCCACATTATTCAAAAAATACTGAAGCATTTAGATAAAAAGTACCCAACTTCTAAACAAACAAAACTGTTGCCACATTTGCGTGCGCCACCTGATGAACAATACGGAAACGATTTCACTATTCAACGTGACTTCAATTTTGGGGCGTAGGCTCCATTTACTGTTGCAAGAGTAAAGAAAAACACTAGTAAATGGTGGGGCTATTCGCGCTTCAATTCCTCATGTCCTTTACCAAAGGCCTGTCTACGCATGAAATGCTAAACTAACACGCCATAAAACACTCCCACAATTCGATATTTCAACAAACCAATCTAGTCATAAAGACAGCTGTCACAGGGGGTAGCAAATAGCTTTAATCCGCCTTATACTCAAAATGAACTGCGCTGTTATCAACAATCATTAAATCGGGGTAACCATCTTTTAATTGTCGGTAGTTTTTTGCCATATTTTTTAAATGGCTTAATAGCGCATTTATCGGGCTGTTTAAAATAAGCATCTCTAATGGCTTTAATACATCTTTGTGCCATCTAAATAAGCCATTTGGTTGCTCATAATACTTCGCTGCATAGTTACACACTAAACGCAGCAATTTTTGGGTACTATTACACGCAGCCAGCCGCGCTTCTATTTGTGAGGATTGATTTAAATAAAATGTATCTGTTTTTAAGGCTTGCGGGTAAATATCAAACTCATTGCAGGGTGGGGTTGGGGTTTCAATAAAAAGTTCCTGCCAAAAAACCAGCGCAAATAAGCTTTGCCACAAGGTATTCTCAGTATAAAAAACGTGTTTACCTTGGCGAGTGTAGTGATCACTTACACCTAACTCAACATCGCCACGGTAAAGTTCATCAACTTCTATAATACAGCGTGTACTGGCTAACATTTCACTAAGCCGTGAGCGTGTTTGCTTGTTAAATTTGCGCATTAAAAAGTCATCCGCAAAGTACAGTAACTCATCGGTGAGTGGATTTTCTATAATTTTCTCAAGTTGCACCTTTACCCATTCTTTATTGCCTAAACGGTATTGCTCTCTTATTTGAATTTCTAGTGCGTGCGCATCGTCTTCGCAAGCATTAAGTACATCAAACGCAAGTGTTGGGTTAGTTGCTTTTAGTTGCTTATAAAGTATAACCAGTAACTTGTTTTTTAACTCTTGTGCAATAACCCCCAACGCTACTTCATTTATTAGCTGCTTTGCTAGTACCTCTCTTTCATTGTCATCTTTTGTATTTTTAAGCGTTAGTCGCAAACGGTTTAATGCATAGTTAGACTGCGCTTCCTCAATTGAGTCAAAGCGCGACAAGCTTTCACTATGCTCTTGCCTAACAGGTGTTACGCCTAAATCTCGCAGTACAAATCGATTTTGATGATTAATATCGCCTGCACTGAGCCTGCCGATATATAAAAATTCAAAATACTCGTAATACTCTTCTCTATTATTTATCACGTACTGATTATATAAGTGTGCAAGACACTCTGGCTTAGATTCAAAGAATGAACTAGCTATTTCAACTAAGTTACTTTTAGCAGCGCTTTTTTTAAATAATGGTGGTTGTTCTTGCTTTTCTAGCAGCTCTATTAAGGCCGGTTTTGTTAGGTGACTTAGCCCGAATTCAGATAATAAGTGCACCACTCATGGTTAATTGGGGATAGACGAACAACTGCCTGTTGGTGGTATTCTTAAGTCGCCAAACAAAAAGAGTATCACCATGAGTTACAAGCAGTTGATCGAAGGACAAAGATATCAGATAGAGGCCTACTTGCGCGAGGGTTTCAGTTATCGGGAAATAGGAAAGCGATTATGTGTCAGTCACAGCACCATCAGCCGGGAAGTTCGACGCAATCGCTTGAGAGACAGTCATTATTTGCCTGAATTGGCGCAGAGTAAAACGAGACGGCGGCGATGTCAGGCTGCTAAATATCAAGTGCCTGCACTCACCATTGGGTTTGTTGAGTACGGTCTCTCTCAGAAATGGAGTCCTGAGCAGATTGCTGGTGTGGGTAAAATTGTTGGTTACCCAGTCAGCCATGAGTGGATTTACGGCTACGTTCAACGAGACAAATCAGTGGGTGGCAAACTGTACAAACAGCTGCGACAAGGCCGCCGTAAGTACCGTAAAGGCAGCCGAGCGAAACGCGTTATCATTCCAAACCGCGTTGGAATTGAGTGTCGTCCAGCCATCGTAGATGAGAAAGAACGCTTTGGTGATTGGGAAGTAGATACGGTGCTAGGCAAGCACGGTACAGGTGCCATTGTGAGTTTAGTAGAGCGTAAAAGTAAGTTGTACTTGATACGCAAGGTGCCCGCTAAAAGCGCGGCTGATGTAGGCAGAGCGATGGTGGGTATGCTGTGGCGCTACCGTAGTCATGTGCACACGATAACAGCTGATAATGGCGGAGAATTCTGCGGTCATGAACAGGTTGCAGAAAAACTAAAAACCGATATCTACTTCGCCAATCCCTACTCATCTTGGGAGCGAGGATTGAACGAGAATTTTAACGGCTTGCTAAGGCAATATATTAAAAAAGGCACCGATTTAAGGACCGTTACAAACGAACAGGTCGCTGACGCGCAACGGGCACTTAACCTGAGGCCAAGAAAATGCCTCGGGTATAGACAACCCTTAGTTGTTTTTAATGAACTACGCAGCGCAGCTTAATTTAGCGAGTGGTGCACTTCGGAGTTGAATTTGCGAGTAGTTGCCTATGATCTTTATTAGAGGGTTCTACAATTAACTTTGCCGCTTTTAATTTAAAAAGTGCTTGGTATGGCGAACTAATTTCTTCGTAGTTTAATGATTGGGTTTGAACTAAATAAGGCTTACGAGAATAAATGCGCGCCAACATACACTGGCTCTGCTCGTCGAGCGTATTTATTTTACTAATAAATGAAATATGCTTTTGCTCGAGTAAATGCATACATTTACTTGTTACAAACTCAATAAGCTCTCTAAAATGCGCTAAATAGTATTTTGCTGGTAATTCTTTTTTCATAACATCGCCACAACTGTATATAAAAACAGTATCTAGCATTTGTGCTTATTATTCAATCTTAAACTTGTAACTAAAACACGCTATAGTGAGTGTATAAAAGTAAATTTATTAAAAATAAAGGACTTACCATGAGCGCGCACCCATACGATGTTTTATCACTCAATAACGGCGCAAATATTATTTTTACGCCTTGCCCTGGTACAAAAACGCAAAACCTAGCGGATTCAATAGCTACATTAAAAGCCGCTGGCACTCACATGCTACTTTCGCTTATGCCGCAAAAGGAGCTTGAAAAAAACAACGTACAAACAATTAATAGTGAGTGCAAAAAGCACGATATAACCTGGTTTCATTTACCTATAAATGACGACGAAGCACCCAGACAGCCTTTTACATCAAGCTGGAACACCCACAAAACAGACATACTACAAGCCATACAGCAAAAACAAACCATTGCCATACATTGCAAAGGCGGCACTGGCCGCACAGGGTTGGTTGCTGCGCTTATTTTAAATTCAGCAGGTTACACAAAGGATGAAGTGTACAGCTTAGTACAAGGTATTCGCCCTAAAGCACTGACTATAGAGCTGCAAAAAGAGTACTTTGAGAATTTTAGCGGGTAATGAAAAACTAACGTAAAACAGCAAAGCTACTAATAGTTAAACGCCCATTAATTGGATCGCAGGCATAACCGTTAGCTGCATTTATATTCCCGGAATGCAATAAGTTGCTTGGATATATAACAACCCGGTTTAACTTTGCCTCTACACTGAAAATTTGCTCAAACAAAGCTGTACTGCCATTTATATAATGTGGGTTTTTGTGAAGCCTTTGCGCCATGGCTTGTTGCTTTATAGCTTGCCTAAATGGCATAAGTCGCTCTTTTGTTATGCGTTCATACCCCAGGGCTTTATGTTTGTAAAATGAAGTACCCCCATGTGTTTCATCACATAAAAAATGCACCATAGCAAGTTGGTTCATATTAGGTGTGTCAAAATGGGGAAGCATCTGTATTGGCCTGAGTTTATCAGGCTCTGTGCATGCAATTGAAAAGGCAGAAAGTATTACATCAAACTCGCTTTTATCTGCCATATTAAAGTGTGAATTAATAATTGGCGACAGTGCTTTTAGCTGCTCTATATAACTAAGCGGTGCTGCTTTTCTTACTCCTGGGTAAAAGTCACTTTCTTGTGCGCAAAATGTTTCTCTGGCGTTTTGAGAAAACACAGCAAAATTAATTAGCGCATCTACATTATTAACAAAATCATCAATAACAATTATTGGGGTTTGCTCTTCCCCAACAGTGTGTATGTGTAACACCATATTTTTGTTAAGTGTAAAATCAATCATCGGCTAAATTAAGCACCGCATTTTTACGCTCTATTAATGGGTATATCTGACCAAGTGAGGTTATTACTGTATAAATGGCAGGTAATAAAGCACTTTGATGTAAAAGCGTAATTTGATCACTATTAAGTTGTGAGAGCTTTTCTTGATTAATAGTGTATAGGCCGTTTAACTTTGTTTTTTTGTTATTTTCAAACGTTACTTCAAGCGATAATGGCTGTAGTAGTTCATACTTTAACAACGCATCAATTAACTTTTTATTGTCTATTTCGCCTTGTAGTAAATGCCCTAAACACTGCTTTATTTGTTTAAAATAGCCACTTTCTTCTGCGCTTTGGGTATAAATTGGTTCTAAATTATTTTCGCTTTGCGCAGAGTTATCAACTACTGCAGGGCTGTTTAAATTAATACACACAGGGTATTGCGTCTGCTGCGAATGCGTATCACCAACAAAAAATGGCTGACGCTGTAACTGAAGCGGTAAATATACGCCCTGCCACTGTGATTGCTGATAAAACAAGTTCTCATGTTGCTCAAAGCCTAATAAAGCATTGAGTGTAAACTCGCCTGTTTCTGAGTTTTTTGCAAAAACTATAGGCTGCTGAACGGCAATTTGGCTAAGCTCCACCATAACTACGGGGATCATATTAAGATTTTTAGCGTGTGATTGTGCTTTTTGTGTATCTATTTTTATATGCTGATGAGCACTTTGCTCTAATGCGACTAAATTTTCCATGCGTGTCTCTTTATTGTTTTTATGTGTAATTTTTTAAGCTAGATAACACTAAAACCATGGTGCTTAATTTTATTAAGCAGCTCTCGGTTACTAGGTAAGTTAGTGACTGCTTGATTTATCATACTCTTATTTTTATCAAACTGACTTTTAGCGAAAACAGTGTCTTTAAGCATATAGGCAGTTGTGCTGTAATCACTTTTAAAGCCCATGCCGTATAAAACATATTGATAACTGGCCGCTGGAAACACCTCATTATTACTTGTAAAGTCGTGATCAGCAGGAGCGCGGTATTGCCACAACTTCATTAGATCTTGTAAGCTTTGAGGAATCGTTTTTGGGTCTCTGTTATCACGCCAAAATGCGTTATCGTCACGGTTTGATAAAATATAATGCAGTTTTAAAAAGTCGATTATTTTTTCCCACCTATAGGTAAATGTCTCGTTAAAGCGTTTGGCGGTAATATCCATAATATCGCGGGTCTGGGGGAGTTGTTCGCTTATCATTTGCGCTGACATTTCTACTAATACCAATGCAGAGGCTTCAAGCGGCTCTAAAAAACCAGCTGAAAGCCCAACCGCAACACAGTTGTTCTGCCAAAAGTGTGAGCGGTGGCCGCTTTTAATAGGGATTTTTCTAATTGTTAACGACTCTATTTTATCGCCAACATACGCTTTGAGATTTTCTCGTGCTTGAGCTTCGCTACTATATTTACTCGAATACACATAACCTACACCACGGCGGTGCTGTAATCCTATATCCCATATCCAACCTGCTTCTTGCGCTGTTGAGATTGTGTGGGATGCAATACACTCATCTTCATTATCATAAGGGACTTGCACTGCTAAGGCGGTATCAATAAATAGCACGTCATCGCACGGCTTAAAAGGAACCTCATAATGCTCGCCTAATAACAATGAAGAAAAGCCGGTGCAATCAACAAATAAATCACCGCTAATTTCACCTTGTTGCTTTGTGGTAACGCTTGCAATATCGCCATTTTTAGCACTATTAACCTGTGTTACATCAGCCAAAATATGTTTAACACCAAGTTCCTGCGTGCAATGTTTTTGTAAAAAAATGGCAAATTTTGCAGAGTCTAAGTGGTAGGCATAGTTGGCTATAGCTGCGTATTCTGGTGTGCGAATAGTTTTAGGGGCAAGTCCTTGCTCACAAATAGCTTCTTGGTAACACACTGCGTTTGAAAAAGACGTTGACTCAGCGGCGTTATTTAACCAGTGGCCAGCCATATCTGTTTTTGAAAAGCCCTGTGGCAAAACTAATGGGTGATAATAAAAATCATCCTCGGAGCCATCCACCCACTTGGCAAATTTTGCTCCTTGCTTAAAGCTTGCTTCACACTCGCGTATAAAATCAGTTTCGCTAATACCAAGTGCTATTAATGTACTGCGCATGGTAGGCCAAGTACCTTCCCCAACACCTATAATTGGTACATTTGGAGACTCAACGAGAACAACATTAAGGCCATCCGGGGTATTACTTTTGTGGTGCGCCGCTAATCGTCCGGCTGTTAGCCAGCCCGCTATACCACCACCAACGACAACCACTGTTTTTATTTTTTTATTTTGCTGGTTCATACTTGTTACCTATAAAGGCATAGTTAAAAAGTGGCTATTACTAAATGTAAAAGCCACTTTATTAATTAAAGTTAAAAACTACCGCGAATACCTAACGCAAAACGTCGTCCGCTATCTTCAACCAACAATAATTGATTAGAAAAACGACCACGCTTGTGCACGTATTCTTCGGTTAAGTTAATACCTTCAAAAAATACCGATACATTTTCGGTAATGTCATAGCTGCCGCTAGCATCAAGTTGTGCGTAATCTTCCACAATTGTCACACCATCACCATTTAGCTGTGTAAGTGACTGTACAAAGCTATCGCGCCAGTTATAGGCTAAACGCGCTTGAAATGGTCCATTCTCATAAAAGCCAACCACATTATAAGAGTCGCTTAAGCCTGTTAATGCAAAAACTTGAGTTATATCTGCAGAGTCTAACTCTGCATCGCTGTCTACAAATGTTGCATTAACCATAAATCCAAAGCCACTATCAAAACTATGTTGTAAGGCGACTTCCCAGCCATCAACAATCGCCGATTCGCTATTATTGGGCAATGTATTAGTGAATACAGCCGTCGAGTCGGCAGCATCAGGGTTGTCTACATCGTTACCTGTAGAGGGGTCAGTTAACAATCCGCCGCCAGACAATTCAAAAGTTAAGTCTTCGGTCGTACTAATAATGAAGTTAGCAACATTTTTTCTAAAGTAACCCGCAGATAAATAACTGGCATCAGCGTAATACCACTCCAACGATAAATCTAAGTTATCAGAGGTAAATGGCTCAAGCGCTGGGTTACCAGAGCTTGATGTTAAATTGCCGCCTTGACGAGTTGTTTCAATAACTGTTACAGGCGACATACTATCGAGCGTTGGCCGTGTAATTGTTTGTGATACCGCAGCACGTGCTATTAGCTCATCGTTTATTTCAAGCTTTACACTAAAGTTAGGTAAAATCGCTTCGTAATCTGAACTTGCTGAGATATTTTCTACAGCGCCAAAGTTAGCGAGCATTTCTGTTTTATCTAGAATGGTTAACGCACTAACCGGCTCATCGGTCCCCTTTACGTTTACATCAGTGCTTTCGTATCTAAAGCCCGCTGTTGCGTATAAAGGCATGCCTGCAAGCTCAGCTTCAAAATCAAACTCAGTATAAAACGAGAACGTATCTTCAGTTATCTCAAACGACTTATTACGTTTAACTGCATCAAAACTAATAGGTTGACCATTCGCTGCAGCTATTTGCTCAAGGTACGCAAAGTTTGCCTCACCATCATGTGCAAGCCATGACGTTGGCATACGACCGCTGCCGCTCACATCAGATAAAAAGTCATCTCCTGCGTCAAATACAAATTGCGCTAAACCATCCATACTTGGGTCATCTGGGTAACCACAAAAAGTACAGTGAATACCAACACCTTCGTTATCCCAACGATCAAGGTTTTTAGTTTCAGTTGAATACATAGCACCAAACTTGACCGAAACTAGGCCTGAGCTACCATCGTTATGCCAAATGCTATCCCAACGAAACTGATCCACGGTATCTTCTACAGCCCAACCACGGCGTAGCATTACATGTGCTCGGCTATTGGCTGTATCTAAATAGTTTGATACGCCATCAGGTGTAACTGCAGGGTTATAAGCAACACCGTCCAGCTCTTGCTGGCCGCTATAAATGTTAGGGTTAGCAGAGGCAAACTCACTCGCATAAGGTAAAATACCGCCATCCACTTCAAATCGAACTCGATTAGCATAGCCAATCAACGATAACTGATCCCCGCCACCATTATTAGCCTCACGCTCAGCTTTTGAGTGGCTTAAATCAAACTTCATATTTAAGTTATCGTTTACATGCCAATCAAAGTTTAAACCTAATGCGCTAGAGTTGGTTAAACGATCAAACTTTTTAGCGTGCATATCGGTGGCAAGGCCTACCTCTTGATATAAATCAACCACAGTGCCATTTTCATCAACAGTTGGCCCTGCAGCGCCGCCAAAGCCTTCTAAGTTTGGCGCTGTAAACCAATGCCCATAAGACGTTGTGTCTGCTTCTACATCAAAATCAGAATAGAGCGCATCAGCAGTGATAACTAAATCATCTGAAGGTGCGTACTGTATTACTAAGTTTGCATTGGTACGTGTACGTGTTTCTGTTGTTACTTTATGATCGTAATTACGCGGCGAAAAAATATTACCGGTGTATGCTTGCCCGCTTTGAGTTTGCGGGTTTGGGACGCCCACGTTTTCTAACCAGCCGTCTACCTGCGCCTGGTTTAAGCGTGTTTCGCGCTCTTGGCGAGAAACAGCGAACAAAACACCCAATGTGTCATCATTAAATGTATTACTAATTAATCCAGAAATTTCAGGTGTGGTTTCTTCGCTATTTTCATCGTAAATACCCTTAACGCTACCTGCCACTTTAAAACCGCTAATCGCAAATGGTCGCGCAGTATTTACATTTACTGTTGAGCCAATACCACCAGATTGCATAGTGGCTGTTGAGGTTTTAAATACATCTAAGCTTTTAACTAGCTCTGATGCAATAGTATCAAAGCTAAACGCACGGCTTTGATTTTCAGAGGCCATTTGGCGACCATTTACAAGCACAGTATTAAACTGCGGGCCAAAACCACGCACCGTAATAAGCTGCCCTTCACCGCCTGAACGGTCTATTGAAACCCCCGTAATTCGCTGTAAAGACTCAGCTAAATTTGTGTCAGGGAATTTACCAATATCTTCTGCTGAAATGGAGTCGACCACGCCGCCCGCTTCTCTTTTGGCATCCATAGCTCGGCCAAGCGAGCCTCTGATCCCGCGTACTTCAATTATTTCTGGTTCTTGTGCTGCTGTCTCTGCCACTGCAGGGAGCGTTGCCATTGTGCTTAGTACAGCTAGTACAGCACTGGACACGCCATTTTTTTTATATTTAGCCATGTTGTCAGTTCTCTCGAAACTTGGGTCTATTAAAATAGATATTTGCCCATCTTCGCTAACATGCGGTTGCAACCCTGTGCCATCGAGTAAAATCTGTAATGCGTTTATTATTGAATACTCGCCAGCAATAGTATTTGTTTGTAACTGCTGAATTTTATCCAGCGGAAAAAGCAAAGTAATATCGGCTTGCTCGGCAAAATTTATTAGCGATAAATCGGCCCTTTGTCTAGGAATATTAAACACTGCTTTATCGTTTACAGGGCTCGCTTTTACCTCGGTGGTGAATAAGCTAAAAACCAGCACATAAATTGGTAAACAAAGCGGCAAATGCACATATTCCTTGTGTATAGTTTTTGGCCATACACTGAATAAAGACGAGTGACTTTTTATTTTCCTCCATAAATATTTTTTATTTTTTTTAAATAAATTATTTTTTTGACTTGCCATGCTAATTTGTTTTTGCCTTGATTATTTTTATTGTTAGCGTTTTTACTTGTATTTTTAAACGATTAAAAATACAGTCCAAATTGCCATTTTTTACTTATTAATTAAAAAGTTAAAGTTTTTAAAATGAATAATCAGTACCTGGTGAGGTATTTGTAATGAAAAAACTGTAGTACACTTCGCCTTTACATTACAAGCTTTATGCCCCGTGCGGTTAATGAACATTAAATTTATAAAATATAATGCTGATTTATTTTTTAAATTTAATGGCGGATTTTTTCTTACCATTCGTCTTAGTTTGAAGTGGCAAAACAATAACAATAATTGCCGTAAACACACACACGAGACACACACTAAATGACGAAAGACACACTTTTTTATAAGGTCTATTTGGCCTCGCGCAAAAGTCTCTCAAATGTAGTTGCACGCATAGTGCCGCCACATGAAATTGAAGATATAGTGCAAGAAACTTATGTGCGAATTTGTCAGATTAAAAACACTGAAAACATAAGCTCACCAAAATCTTTTATTTATAAAACGGCGCGAAATTTAGCGCTCGATTATCAAAAGCAAGCCAATATACGCCTAGTCGATGGGATCGACAACATGGAAGCGTTAGAGCAACTCTTAGCGGAGCATCAGCAAGACGAAATGTATGAAAAAGCACTAACCGATAGTGAGTTTTCTAATTTTTGTGAAGCCATACGGCTTTTACCCGTGCAATGCCGCAAAGTGTTTGTATTAAAAAAAGTGTATGGTTATTCGCAGCGAGAAATTGCTGCTCAATTAAACATTAGTGAAAGTACCGTGGAAAAACATATAGCAACAGGCATGAAACGTTGTACGCAATTTATGCGTCAATCTAAAAAAAGTGTTTATGAGCAACCAAATACTTCTTCCCAGCTAAATGCAGGAGGTAGGAATGACTAATATTCATCACATAAACGAGCGAAACACTAGCGACGATTTGCGCCTTGATGAAGCCAGTGAGTGGCTGGCTAAACTTGAACGTGGATTGACTAAATCTGAAGAGCAAGCGCTAAAGCAATGGTTAGCACAATCTTATAAAAATGTAGAAGTGTTACTTGAGGTAGCAAAGCTGTGGGATAAAATGGACGATCTCAGTCGTTTGTCAGATCTATTTCCACAAACACCAGTAAAACAAAAACGTCTCCCTATGTGGTTGAGTGCAACAGCTGCTTCTATTTTATTAGCGGTTGCACTTAGCCTTTTTCAAGAAGCATTTAACTTTTCATTTTTTTACCCAGTTAATCAGTCAGCAGTGGTTGCTAAACAACTTAATTTTCAAACCGACGTAGGTGAAAGTAAGGACATACTGCTTTCTGATAAAAGCAAAATCACCTTAAACACAAATAGCTTCGTTCAAGTGAGGTATACCCAACACTCTCGCGTAATAAATTTACTGCGTGGTGAAATTCATATAGACGTAGCTCACGATAAAATGCGTCCTTTAAGTGTTATCGCTGGTGATAAAGTTATTCAGGCTGTTGGTACTGCATTTAATGTAGAAGTAGGTCAAAAGCAAATAGAACTCATTGTGACAGATGGCAAAGTCCTTGTTGCAGAGCAAAAAGCCGAATCGTTACCCAACCTTTCCCTGGGGACTAATAAACAAGGACAGTATTTATCAAATAGTTCAACTTCGGTGTCAAAGGGAGAAAAACTTGATTTAAGCTTTAAAGGTAAAATTGCTAAAGCGGTCGAAAAAGTTGATCCTATGGATGTAGCCGCAAGATTATCGTGGCGCAAAGGTAGCTTAATATTTAGAGGTGAATCACTTGCTGAAGCCATGGCTGAAATCGGCCGCTATACAAATATAGATTTTGAGCTTTCAGAAGATGACCGTCTCAAACAAGTACAAGTAGCTGGCATGTTTAAAACGGGCGATATTAAAGGGTTATTAGAAGTATTAAACAATAATTTTAATATTGATTATGAGAGAGTTAGCCCTGATAAAATTCGTCTAAAATACGCTGCACCACACGTCTCAATTTAGTAAAGTACACAATAATAAAACTAGGACACACAATTATGACATCACCTATCTCGCCGAGCAGTAATAGCTCGGCGCACACATTGGGCACATGCTCTCTTTTTTATGTAATTTTTATATCGGCCGTTGCCGCTATTGGTGGCTTTTTATTTGGTTTTGATTCGGGCGTTATAAACGGCACCGTATCGGCATTAGGTAATACATTTAATTCAAGCAGTGTTGCAACTGGTTTTAATGTTGCATCTGTATTATTAGGTTGTGCGCTGGGGGCTTTAGCTGCTGGCCCATTAGCTGACAAGTTTGGCCGTCGCGCTATTATGATTGTTACTGCCATTATATTTGCAGTCAGCGCTTTTGGCTCTGGGATTGCCGACAGTTCCGCTGAGTTTATTTTTTACCGCTTGTTTGGCGGATTAGGCATAGGTGCAGCCTCTGTTTTAGCGCCTGCTTATATTGCAGAAGTAGCACCAGCAAGTTTGCGTGGTCGCTTAGCTACACTGCAACAACTCGCTATAGTTCTTGGTTTATTTGCAGCTTTTTTAAGTAACTACCTAATTGCTAACGCTGCTGGCGGTGCCGAGGGTATTTTAATGTTAGATTTAGCCGCGTGGCGCTGGATGTTTTGGGCTGAACTTGTTCCTGCAGGCTTATTTTTAATTGGTGTACTGTTTATCCCTGAATCACCGCGTTACCTAGTTGCACAAGGTAAACTTAAACACGCTAAAACTGTATTTAACAAAATCTCAAATGATAATGCAGATACACAAATCAGTGACGTGAAGCAGTCTCTGCAAAGTGATAAAAAGCCAAGTATTCGCGACTTATTTATTGATGGCAGTAAAAAAGTACACCCTATTGTTTGGGTGGGTGTAGCTTTATCTGTTTTCCAACAATTTGTTGGTATTAACGTGGTATTTTATTACGGTTCAGAGCTATGGCAAGCCGCCGGCTTTGATGAATCACAATCACTGTTTATTAATGTACTTGCCGGCACCACCAATATTTTATCTACCTTTATTGCTATTGCCTTAGTCGATAAAGTAGGCCGCAAGCCACTATTATTGGTAGGTAGCTTAGGTATGTTTATTAGTTTAAGTGCACTTACTTACACCTTTGGTAGCGCTGGACTTGATGAAGCAGGCAAGTTAGCACTTAGCGAAAATATGGGTACCTTTGCATTAATAATGGCTAATTTGTTTGTGGTATTTTTTGGCTTAAGTTGGGGCCCTATAGTGTGGGTGCTACTTGGCGAAATGTTTAATAACCGTATTCGCGGTGCGGCCCTTGCTGTTGCAGCTAGCGCGCAATGGATAGCTAACTTTGCTATTACTATGACCTTCCCGATTATGCTCGGCAGTATTGGTTTAGCTGGTGCTTATGGCTTTTATGCCTTATCGGCATTTATTAGTGTATTTTTTGTGGTCAAATACATCAAAGAAACACGCGGTATGAAATTAGAGTCAATGTAATTATTTAGCCTGAGTAACATCGACTTTCCATTAGTTTACTCAGGCTAATCCCCCATTCTATTATCTTATTTTTCTGCTCATAAAACTAATTAGATACATTTAACCATTTGGCAAGCGGATACTCTCAGGCACGTTGTAAGCTTTTGCCTGTTAAACCATTATCAACTGAGTATATTACCAATCACAGTGTATAAATCATCACTATTAATTGGTTTGGCAATAAAGTGGAGAGCACCGCAAAGTGTGGGGCAATTGAATGAAAGCTTTTTAATTCTTTAAAAGTGCGAGAGCCTCAAATTGTACGTAATTTGAGGTGCCTATACCATGAATATTTACGCGATCAAAGTTGCCTTGCGAGGCATCAGCCCGATGATTTGGCGTCGACTCCAGCTCTCGGGTAACACGTCCTTAGCCGACCTCCATCATATCATTCAATTGGCGATGGGGTGGGAGAATGACTACTTACACAGTTTTCATATTTTCGGTAAAGATTACGGTATTGCTTATGAAGGCGGCCTGAGCTTTTCTGATAACCCTCTTACGGTCATTCTAGATGATTTTGGCTTTGATATCGGTGACCGATTTACCTACACCTATAATTTTTATGACCACTGGTTGAATGATATTCGTATCGAGGCCATACAACCGATCGACGATATAACAGCCTTCGCCCCTTATTGTTATAAAGGGCAAGGTCGATTCATCGACAATAAACCCTATTATCGCACTGATGAACAATACGCTTTATCGGCGATACTCGTCGACATTTTTCATGGAAATGAAGCTACAATAACAGTGGGGGACATTCGTTTATTGATCGAGAAATATGAAGCCATCCGCTTTAATCGGCAAGCTATTAATACCTTGTTGTCTCAACCACTGTCTGATGCGATTTATCCCTGCTGATTGTTTCTTTGCTAAAGGAGAAGACGCCCATGAAAATGCACATTCAAGTCGTGATTGATAATGACCAGGGTCAAACATACCTCAAAGAGCTGATTTGTTTGGACAAAGGAACCGGGACTGAAGACTTAGTTGGTTTGTCCTTAGCCGAATCCAAGCAACTGCTTAAACAGTTACAAATAAGTATCATCCAACATCAAGCGAAAACCTATACCGAGGCACATCGATGCTGCCCCGATTGTGAGAAACCAAGGAGTATCAAAGGACAGTCTGAAATACAGTACCGCACCTTGTTTGGTATCATCCCGGTACCGAACCAACGCCTTTATCATTGTCAATGTGCAGCATCAACGACACAAACATTCAGTGTGTTAAACGACTGGTTAAGTGACCATAATAGCCCTGAATTACAGTATATGGAGACGAAATGGTCCTCGTTAATGTCTTATGGGTTGACTGTGGACTTACTGAAGGATGTCCTCCCGATCAATGACGGGCTTAATGCAGAAACCGTCAGGCGGCACCTTCATCAGGTCGCTAAACATCAGGATAAACGTCTTCAGAAAACAGCAAGCTACCTCTTGGGTTGCCCGATGGAATGGGGCCAACTTCCCAAACCAGATAAACCTCTAACGGTGGGTATTGATGGCGGTTATGTGAGGGATTGTCGGCAAAAGAAAAATCACTTCGAAGTCATTGTTGGCAAGTGCTTCTCAAAAACACAGACCGGTAAACGCCTTGGCTTTGTGCAGAAATTGGAAGCACACCCGCAACGTCGTTTAATGCATTTACTCAATGAGCAAGGTATGCAAGCCAATCAGCAGATCTCGTTTTTATCGGATGGAGGTGATACGGTAAGAAGCTTACAATATATCATGCACCCCGAAGCTGAACATGTACTGGACTGGTTTCATGTGACGATGAGATTAACGGTATTGAATCAATTCGCCAAAGGGCTAGCACAGGCCGATCCTGTGTTAGGAAAAGATGTAACGAAAGGCTTAGAGAGCAGCAAATGGCATCTGTGGCATGGGAATGTTAAGAAGGCATTAGATAAACTCGAAGACTGTACTTTTTACCTGGATAACGAGAACGTACAATATACAAATCGTAAGAAGTTTTTAAAACAGCTTGAAGAAATGTGGACGTATATTGATAACAATCGGCACCTGATTCCTAATTACGGCGAAAAGTATCGTTATGGTGAAACCATTACGACTGCATTTGTGGAGTCCACTGTGAATGAAGTTATCGCGAAACGCATGGTGAAAAAACAGCAAATGCAATGGTCTCCAGAAGGTGCACATTATTTATTACAAACGAGAACAGCGGTATTGAATGGTGAGCTACGCAACCATTTTGAAGAATGGTTTCCTGCGATGAAGCCTCAGCGGGAATCAGTGAGGGAGTTGCCTATGGCCGCTTGATATTTTACATTCTGCCCCACACTTTGCGGTGCTCTCCATAAGGGTAGAAATCGAGAGTCTGCAATTCGCTCAAGTAAGACCCTGAAAAGTAGCTCATATAGCTATCTAGGCTAACACCGCGATCAAAAACAGAAGTATATTTCCGATAACTACCTTTGAAGCCCTGGAAACGGAAGTTTACTTCCGATATATGGCAATACAGGCTTAAAATCGGAAGCCTACTTCCGTTTTGTACTTTAAGATTATAAGCCGGTGTCTAGTGAAAGCTTGGAAATCCAAACTCGTTTCTGCCCCGACACAAGTTACGAAGAATCAAGGTCATTGAAGGCGAACCACCTTGTTATTTAAATGAAGTATACAACTCATGTTCAATGCTCACTTTTGCTTCTTAGCTTATTACGCCATTTTGAAGGTGTTGTGCCATAGAATGTTTTGAACTGCCTGATGAAATGAGTTGTGTCTTGCCACCCAATTTTCGTAGTAATCTGTTCAACCGACATATTTGAGTACTGTAGAAGCTGCGCTGCTTTGGCTAGACGCGCTGAAGTGATCCACATACCAACCGTAAAACCTGTTTCTGACTTTACAACTGATGCGACATGGGGAGATGTGCGACCCACAGCAGACGCAACGTCACTTAAGGATATAGGAGTAAGGCTATATTTTTGAATATAGTGTAATGCCTTTCCGACTAATGGCGACTTTGTGATCTTATTGTCTATTACAGTCGTCGCACGAACGACTTCTGTTAATATCAATACAATCAGGCTCCGTTGAACATCATTACTTATCGTTGTTTCAAAATTGGTTTCTTGTTTTAAGGCTTCAAACCAAGAAGTTATACGTTGTTGAGCTGGAACATTTAAATTAGCCACAGGAGCACCTCCTGAACGAACCTCTGCGAAGGGGCGCATTATCTCTTGCGTTTCGTTCAAACCATAGCTTTCAGCAGAGAAACCAAGTAGCCAATAGTCTAAATTACAACCCGCGACAGAACGATATGGCACTCCGTAAGGGACAATCGTAATGCTGCCAGTAACAGATTGAGTAGTGTAGCTTTGCTCCATTTTAAATGAGCCTTTTGTAGTAAAGAGCAAGCCATAGTCTGGATTTACTGACACGGTTGAGATTTCACTGTTTACGCCTTGCTCGTGGATTACATAGCAGGGTGGCAATGGTGTTTTTGGAAGCATGGATAACAACCTACAGTTCTTTTACAAAATCTTAATATCAGCCGATAATATCTCAATCTGTGCACTCAAACAACGCAGCGTCTTTGTATATATTAACCACACACAATCCAAGTAGCGCAAACAATAAAAAGAGAGTCAGGTCATAATATTTTTGGCTTGCACAACTAGAGGAAAGAAATAATGACTAAGACTTTAGCTTTGTGGGAGAAGCAAGATAAACACAAAGGTGATCGCTGGGAGCTGTTTAAGGCGATCGGTGCTTATATGACTCCTCGAAAAGTACTCTATCCTGGTAGTTATGTGGACATTTCACCATCATTCGTTTTTAACGAAGTCACATATGTGGATCTTGATAAACGTGCTTCAAATTTTTTTGCTGATGAATGCACTGTTAAACAGATAGTTTTTGAGCACAATGGGAACTCAGACCCAAATATACAGTTTATTCATAGTGATTATCGCTCACTGGAGTTAAACGAAGTTGAATTCGATTTACTAATATCTCTTTATGCAGGCTTTATTTCAGAACCGTGCGGAGAGCTTTTAAGAATAGGTGGAATCTTACTTGTTAACGCTAGCCACGGAGATGCAGCTTTAGCGGCTTTAGACCCAAGATTTAAGTTGATTGCTGTCGTTCTAAGAGACAATGGAAAGTATGAGGTCAACGACGAAAATCTTAAGGACTATATGAAGCCCAAGAGGCCTGAAATCATGACACGAGAAAATATATTAGCATCTGGTCGTGCGATCCCATACACAAAATCACCATTTGCATATTTGTTTAAAAGAGTAAGTTAGTAATACAGGCAATTTCAGGAAATCACATGAGTTACAACGAATTAAACAACGAATTAAACAACGGGGTCTACATGAATTATTATCACGAGGTTAACAATGCGAAGGCATATACTGAAATGTGTGACGGATTTAATGCTGCTGAGCAATTGCATATGCTCTCAAAAGTCCTTTCTCCTGAGGATTCTGTTTTAGAGTTAGGCTCGGGGCCTGGTAATGATCTTGAAATTCTCGCTCAGAAATTTCGAGTTACAGGCTCTGATTATTCACCAGCTTTCGTGAATACGCTCAATAAACGGCTACCCGATGTACTTAGCTTAATACTTGACGCTGTAAAAATTGAAACAGAAGCTAGGTATAATGCAGTATATTCCAATAAAGTAATGCATCATTTAAGTGATACTGAATTGCGCCAATCTTTCCGCCGTCAAGCTGAGCTGCTTTTACCTGGAGGTTTCGTTTTCCATCTAGTCTGGCAAAAAATTCAAGCACCTGAGACAACTCATGGTCTATTGTTTCATCCGAGAAGTTTAGCCAAGATGAAAGAAGCAATGGGGCAGGAGTTTAACGTTGTTGAATCAAAGGTTTTTAGCGAGTTCGAAGATGGAGATTCTCTTGCTATTCTCGCACGCAAAGTATTTCAGTCATAGTAGTGATTGTTCTGTAGTGGGTTAATGAGATTTGTCAGCTATTTGTAGGCGACTCGCGTGATTTGGAATAGAAAAAGTTATCTGAAATAGAAGGCTTTCTATCACGTCGTAACACGGAATTGTCCAAAAACGAGTTTATCTGACCGTCGGCTTCTGGCACTTTCAAGCTATTCGATAACATAAAATGCTGATAATAATAATTGGCAAGGTATTTTACTGTGCCGGATGGCGCTTCGCTTATCCGACCTACACGCTGGGCCAGAAATATTGATAAGTATGGAGCTAATGGCATTAATTGAACTACTTGGATCTTCTACATTCATCTCACTGTATAACTGAGCTGCCAAGGTTTTATTGTGTGCCAAGATTAAGGTTGGGCGTTTTAAGCGATGAATTACATTTGCCATAGTAAACGTTTTACCAGAGCCAGTAACACCTTTTAAGGTCTGGTGGGTCACACCGTTATTTATACCCGCAATAAGTTTTGCTATGGCTTCTGGTTGGTCACCAGAAGGTGCATAGTTTGAATGTAAAATAAATGTGTTTTTTGTCATGTGCTAGCCCTTATTATTAAGATAAAACTGAATTTTTTATAGTTAAATCTACCAACAAATCCTATTTCCTATAATCCTAACACTATAATTTTATGACAATTTCACCCTGAATTTTTTCATCTAATCACTAATTGGTTAAGAAACACCCATGTGTATATGTTTAATCACTATCAATTTCATCTTTTTTTTCTTCACGCCCTAAACTTAGAAGCTTTAAACTTAGAGCAAGCAAAAGAATAGAGATGGGGAGTATTAGTATTTCCCACTTAAGGTTATTTAAGTTAACCAAAATAATTTCAAGAAACTTCACAAACAAGATAATAACAATGACTTCACCCAATATACTCTTTAGACGACCAATGTTTGGTGTGCTTATCCATTTGAGAACAGAGCTTTTCTTTGCAAGTTTCTTATCACAAATAAATAAAGTGAATACGCCATGAGCGAAAATAAACAATACAAGCGCAATAAGAAAAGTATCTAATGCTTTAATCAAATAAGTCGTTGCGACCTCTGAAGTGTCAAGGTGAGATAAACTCTCACTGGCTATTTCACTAAACAATACAGTAGTATAGGCTGAATAAGTCTTCATAGCCCCAACGATAAATAATAAAACTGACCCTAATAGCGAACAGATAATGGCTATCCAGCTAATAAATCGAAATATATTAAATGTTTCTTTCATTTTAAATTCCTTAAATAGTTATTTATCAGTTAAACAATCAGTTAAATAAGTCGGTGCTTTATAGGTTGAATAGGTGCTGGTAACTCTGTTACACCTAAAATCTCTAACAAATTAATTTCAATACCTCGGGATATCGAACTTAACGGTAAGTCGTTAGCGGAAAGACCAAAGGGTTCTTCTAACTCTTCGCTTAACGCATCTAAACCAAAAAATGTATAGGTGATTATGGCGCAAAACAACGGGGTGATCAGCCCTATTGAGCCAACAATACCAAACGGCAATATTAAACAATAGAGGTAGGCGGTACGTTGCACCAGTAGCATATAAGCAAACGGTAGCGGCGTACTTTGAATGCGCTCACAGCCCGCTTGCACGGTAGCCATTGAAGTAATATTATCGTCGATAGTTTGGATTAAAAAGTCAGATAATAGGTTTTTATGACGACAAGTACCGAGTTTTTTTCCCATTAAGCGCAGCAGTGCGTCAGGTAAATTCTGTGATTTACGCAGCGCGGCTATATCCTCAGGATTAAGATATTTTTCAATATCACTCCACGGATCTGATTGTCGTAAGTGATGTCTTAAGGCATGGCTAAACGCGATCGTCAGATAAATCATCCGTTGCTGTAATTCAGCACCACCTTTGGCACTTTCATCTACATATGACGTCACCTGGCGGGATAAGCTGCGCGCGTCGATAACCAATTGGCCCCATTGCTTGCGTGCTTCCCACCAACGCTCATAGCTAGCATTGTTTCTAAAACCCAGAAATAACGATAAGGCCACACCTAATAGCGCTAATGGCGATAAGGTAAAAGTCGGAAATATAACCGGATAGTAGTATTGCGCAGCAGCAACCGCAGCACCTAACAGGGTAAAAAAGGCGATTTGCCCAAATATAAGTGGCACAACGGAGCCACGTAAAATAAACAACAGTTTAAACGCATTAGGTTTATCTCGAACAATCATGACTGCCTCCGGTTTAACATTAGATTTAGCTTTATTAGGGAGAGATCAAGCGTCTGTGCGCTTACTAAGCGAACACCCCATTAGTAGAACAGTATTTTTAACGAACACGGCATACCAATCTTAGTTATCAGTTTAAGCATTTATCTAGCATTTTGCTGAGCAAGAAATTGCTCGAATGAAATAACATCACTCGCTTCAAGTAATTTCTGCTGTTGTATGGACTCAATCGTCTCTCGCTGCAACTGTGCTTCCATTGCGCTAGATAAACCACGTTCACTGAAATAAGTTTGATGTAGCTTGGCTTGTGCTAGCATTAAGTCGATAAATTCATCACCATTTTCACCCGCGGCCATCATCATAGCTGACGGTGTTAATTCGCTATTTCCGACCTTAGCTATTTGCTCAATTAGGGCTTGGCTGTGCGTTTGGCTTTTATCGTTTATCGCATCAGTAGATTGCCCCTCATGGGCTTTATCGAGTAAATCCGCTATTGGCTGCAACTGTGTCAATAACCCGTTCGCGGCCTTTTTAAATGCAACAGGTTGGCCGTTTTTCGTCAGCATTAATTTAGGATTTCGCCCTTCACGAACAACACGCTGCTGGTTCGCTTTAATTTCATCCGATTCCGTAACGCTCAATGCTGCACTTTCAGACAAAAGGCAATACAACAAAAACACATCGAGAAAGCGGATCTGTTGCGCATCAATACCCACTGGCAAAAATGGATTAGTATCAAGAATACGGACTTCAATGTATTCAACGCCCCGTTCTTTAAGTGCCACTATCGGTTGTTCGCCTGACTGTGTTACGCGCTTAGGGCGAATTTCGCTGTAATATTCATTTTCAATTTGCAGCACATTGCTATTAAGTTGACGATAGCTGCCGTCAACATTAATGCCAATTTTTTCATAAGCAGGGTAACCCTGAGCAATTGCTTTGGTAACATCGTCGACATAATTATCTAAATTGTTATAGCTAACATTTAAATTTGCTTGCGCTTCGCTTTGGTAGCCTAAGTCACTCATTCGAAGCGAAGTGGCAAACGGTAAGCCAAGGGTGTTGTTGCTGAATGTGTCTAACTTATCGGTCTTTTTATCGCCCATAAAGCTATTGTCCAAAGTCGGCGAGGCGCCAAATAAATAGACTAATAACCACGAATGACGACGAAAATTACGGATCAAGTCAAAATAGCGCTGCGATTTAAACGCTTGTACATCACCTTGTTCACCCCAAACTTGCTGGCAATAAGGCCAAAAGTTATCAGGCATTGAAAAGTTATAATGTATGCCCGCTATCGCTTGCATTGTCCTGCCATAACGATACGATAAGCCTTGGCGGTAAACATGCTTCATTTGACCGATATTAGCGCTGCCATATTGGGCAAGGGGTATGCTCGCTTCTCCCTCTAGGCGACAGGGCATACTGGCAGGCCAAAGGTATTCATCCGGCATGTGGCGCAAGGTAAAATGATGCAAATCACTCAAGTAGTCGATAGTGTCATCAACTTGCTGACACACAGGCGTGATAAATTCCAGCAACGCTTCCGAGTAATCTGTCGTAATACTCTTGTGCGTTAATGTGGACCCAAGAGCCTCCGGGTGGCCGGTTTGTGCTATCAAAGCTTTTGGTGTAACTCTTAGGCCTTCTTTTTCAATTCCCCGTTGAACCTGGCTTAAAAGTGCTAAGCCATTAGGTGATTTGAGGTGTTGCAAACGAGTTTGTAATAAATCGGACAAGAAGGCTTTCCTTTAAAATAAATCAATCTAGACAGTTGAATCTAATACAGTTGGTTCTAATACAGTTGGATCTAGCGCTATTTACTTAAGTGCTGCGCATGAAACCGTAAATGTTCTTCAATAAATGATGAGATAAAGTAGTAACTGTGATCATAACCTTCGTGAACAGCCAACGCTAACGGGTAACCATTAACTTTTGCTGCGGCTTCTAATGCTTCAGGCTTTAGCTGCTCGCTAAGGAAGTCATCCGCGCCACCTTGGTCAACTTTAGCGGGAATAAACTGCGTTGCTTTGCGCATTAATTCACTCGCATCATGGTTGCGCCACGTTGCTTTGTCTTTGCCCAAATAAGCAGTAAAAGCTTTTTTGCCCCAAGGCGCTTTTACAGGATTACAAATCGGGCTAAACGCCGACATTGAGCTATAACGTTCTGGGTTTAACATGGCAATAGTTAATGCGCCGTGTCCGCCCATTGAATGGCCACTAATAGCACGTTTATTTGATACCGGAAATGCAGCTTCAATAATGGTGGGTAACTCATTAACTACGTAATCGTACATCTGGAAATGGCGATTCCAAGGTGCTTGGGTTGCATTGACATAAAAGCCGGCCCCTTGACCTAAGTCATAACCATCATCATTGGCAACACCTTCACCACGAGGGCTAGTATCTGGCGCCACAATCGCGATACCTAATTCGGCAGCCATACGCTGTGCACCGGCTTTTTGCATAAAGTTTTCATCAGTACATGTCAAGCCCGAAAGCCAATACAATACCGGTACTTTTTCGCCACTGGCAACTTGCGGAGGCAAGTAAATAGCAAAGCGCATCGCGCAATTTAATATTTTCGATTGATGGTTGTATTGCTTGTGCCAGCCACCAAAGCTTTTGTTTATACTGATATTCTCTATTATCATGGTAGAACCTCAAAATGACAGAGCAAGCTCTCTTAAGAAGGCTTGCTCTTACTTAACTAAACTCATCTTACTTAACTAAATGACGTTTATTTATCGAAATGGATCACTGTGCGGATACTTTCACCTTTGTGCATCAAATCAAACGATTCATTAATGTCATCGAGTGCCATGGTATGCGTAATAAAGTCACTTAATTTAAATTCACCAGCTAAATAACGTTCTACGTAATCAGGTAACTCAGTACGACCTTTAACACCGCCAAATGCAGAACCTTTCCATACACGCCCAGTTACAAGTTGGAACGGACGGGTGGAAATTTCTTGACCTGCACCGGCAACACCAATCACTACTGATTCGCCCCAACCTTTATGACAGCATTCTAATGCAGAGCGCATCAGGTTCACGTTACCGACACACTCAAACGAGTAATCAACGCCACCATCTGTTAATTCAACAATCACGTCTTGAATAGGCTTGTCATAATCTTTCGGGTTAATACAATCTGTAGCGCCTAACTTTCTCGCTAACTCAAATTTACTTTCGTTAATATCAATAGCAATAATACGACCTGCTTTTGCCATCGTTGCGCCAATCACCGCTGATAAACCAATGCCGCCAAGACCAAAGATAGCTACGGTTGAGCCCTCTTCAACTTTCGCGGTATTCATTACCGCGCCCATGCCGGTAGTTACACCACAACCGAGCAAACAAACTTCTTCAAGTGGAGCATCTTTGTTGACTTTCGCTAACGAAATTTCAGGTAATACTGTGTATTCAGAGAACGTTGAACAACCCATATAATGGAAAATTGGCTGGCCATCTTTATAAAAGCGTGTAGTACCATCAGGCATTAAGCCTTTACCCTGAGTTTCACGAATTTTTTGACATAGGTTGGTTTTACCCGATAAGCAAAATTTACATTCGCCACACTCTGGTGTGTATAAAGGAATAACATGATCTCCCACTTGAACACTGGTAACACCTTCACCAATTTGCTCAACAATACCACCGCCTTCGTGGCCTAAAATTACCGGGAAAATACCTTCTGGATCATCACCTGATAACGTAAAAGCATCGGTATGACATACGCCCGAGGCAATCACTTTAACTAACACTTCGCCTTTGCGCGGCAACATTACATCGACTTCTTCGATAGATAATGGTTGCTTAGGCCCCCAAGCAATGGCGGCTTTAGATTTAATAAATTTATCCGACATATTTATTCTCACTTTTCAATTGTTGATATTTTAATAGTTTCGCACAAACGCTAACTTCCACTATGAAGCCAGTGTACTCTTTTTATTTAATGGTGATAATATGCTTATCACGCAATTAACTTTTACCTATGAGTAATAATAAGGCAGCGATGCTACCTAAATGGGGTTTTGTGCCCATCCCCTCGAAATGAACCTTAAGCCTATTTTATAACCAACACAGAGGGCGTTCAAAATTCTGTGTCAGCTTAAATTTTTAAATGTCGAGTACGCTATCTAAACGTCCTTCAAAATAAATGGCCAGCTGAGATAAACACAAGCTCCAATTGTGGATTGGCATGGTCCATTTCTCAGTGGCGTTTAATATGCCAGCATAAAGTAATTTCAACAAGCTGTTTTCGTTTGGAAAAGCGCCTTTCGTTTTCGTTAGCTTTCTAAATTGACGATGCACAGCCTCCACAGCATTCGTCGTATAAATGACTTTACGAATATGTTCAGGATACTTGAAGTAAGCTGATAAGTTATGCCATTTATTGCGCCAGGAGTTAATCACAAGCGGGTAAGAGTTACCCCATTTAGCCTCAAGTTCATCAAGTGCTAACTCAGCAGCTTCCTTGGTTGGAGCACGATATACTGGCTTTAAGTCGGCCATGAACGCCTTTTGATTTTTAGAGGCAACATACTTCATTGAATTGCGTATCTGATGAACAATACATAATTGAACTTCAGTCTCTGGAAAAATACATAATTGAACTTCAGTCTCTGGAAAAATAGTTCTTATCGCCTCAGGAAACCCAGTTAGCCCATCAATACAGGCAATAAGAATATCTTTAACTCCACGATTATTTAAATCGGTAAGCACAGACAACCAATAATTAGCCCCTTCATTTTCAGATAAGTGAAGACCAAGTATCTCTTTCTTACCGTGAATATTTAATCCCAATAACGTATAAACAGCTTTACTGATATAGCGCCCATCTTCTTTGACTTTATAATGAATAGCATCAAGCCAAACAATAGGGTAATGACTGTCTAGTGGTCTCTGTTGCCATGCTTTAAGCTCTGGAATTAGTTTATCGGTAATGGCGCTTATGGTGCCTGAGGCAACGTTCATACCGAACATATCTTCAATGTGTTTATTAATATCCCGATAACTCATCCCCATACTGAACATGGATAGAATTTTTGAGTCTATTTCATCACTGAGCGTGGTTTGGTTTTTCTTAACGAGTTGAGGCTCAAAACTACCACTGCGATCTCTTGGGGTGTCTAACTCAAAACTACCAACGGATGATTTAACGGTTTTAGTGCTAGAGCCATTTTTACGGTTAGGCTCTTGTTCATTAGAAAGATGTTGTTCAAGCTCAGCCTGGAGGGCTGACTCAGTTAATTGCTTGATAAGTGATGTTAATACACCCTCTTTACCAGTAAGTTTTTTACCTGATTGAAGTGCTTTAACTGCATCTTCGAAGTTGAATTGATTTGTCATGTGTCATTCCTGTTTTTTACCAGTTTACCGAAATGACACAGATTTTTGAACATTACCCCAACACATGGTTTTGTTAGTTACATATGATTTATTCAAGTTGTGGTTAATTTTCCTTAAATTAACCACAATCAAACGCATTAAATTAGAAAGTCTTCTACATTTCTAAAATCAACATAACACGCAAAAAGCATATATCCATTTACTTTCATTGGTTTACCTAATCTTTGTCCTTCGATCCCCATAGACTTCAATAAACGCTCAATACCTAAAGGAGATACACTTACGATACCTCTAGCTCCATTTTGTTTAGCAATATCAAATGACTCCCAAAGTAAGCGCTGTGTCAATTCACCTGTCATTTGACCATTATTATTGCTCTTTAAACCATTAACATTCATGCTAGTGAAACGTGATAACTCCCATATATCTTTGCTTTTTGGTGGGAAAACACCCTCTAAAAGCATGGGAAAAATACATTCGAGTAAGTAAGGTTGCGTTGTCGGTAAAAGACGAGAGCAACCTGTTATGTTACCTTCGTTATTTTTTGCTATGACATAGCAAGTGTGTTCGTTATCAAATTCATCTGTTTCAATGCTACCATTGGTTTTGAGTTCCCATCCTAGTTGTTCAATAAATACTTTATGTCTGTATTCAAATAATTCTTGTCGTTGGTTTTCTGGTAATAGATGACCAAAATCATTAGTAAAACTTATCATAAAAATAACCCATATTTTGAAATGAGGGATATTTTTACGCTAAAAAATTAAATAAAAGCCTGTTATAAATAACAGTTGCTAGTGATATGATTTAGTGATCAAGCGACTGGCTGTAGAAGTAGCTAAAGGATTGTTAAACTTAAGGATGATTAATGAAAATAAACGTACCTGCTTTATTTGAGAAAACAATGCAAAGTATGCTCTATTGTTCAAACGAGCGAGAGTTATTTAACTTAGTTTCAATTGCTGTTAGGGCATTAGAGTTTGATTATTATGCTTACGGTGTTCGTATAGCCTCCCCCATTACAAAGCCATCATTTTCATTAAAAAATAATTACACAAATAAATGGCAGTCACGCTATGCTGACAAAAATTATATTGCAATAGATCCCACAGTAAAGCATGGGCTAATCTCTACTCGTCCCATTATTTGGAGTAATGAACGAATACAAGAACAACCTGAGTTTTGGGAAGAGGCATCTGCACATGGTTTGAAGTATGGATGGGCACAATCTTCTTTTTTAACCCCTAGTTCAATTGGCATGCTCACTGTTGCACGGGAAAATGAAGATAGATATTTAGAAAAAACACCATGTAATCAAACACTTTTAATATGGGGTTCTAGGGATTTTCCCCTCTAAAAAGACATAATCCTCTGTAGACCACACCAATAAATGGCTGCGGAGGTGGTTTACTTTCAGCTTGGAGCCTAATCATCCACTATCGGCCTTGTTATTTCGCCAATATTGGGCAATTTCCCAGTATTAGTGAAGTTATACGTTCCGCTTAAGTTGATATTTTGCCACGCAACGGGCGAAACAGCACGAGTGATACCCGCTTTCTCTTCATCTCCTCTCGCTTCAAAGTGTCCCAGAAGATGACTCAGTATCGCGGAGTTGAAGTAGATGATCGCGTTGGCAAGCAATCTTGCGCATTCATTCCAGATAGCGATTTCAGACTCGTTTTTGCCACGGAACTGATCACCATTCACCGACGCAATGGCTCGTCTAAGGAAGTGCCATGCTTCTCCCCGGTTCAGGGCACGTTGCACATACTGCCGCAAACTGGCATCGTCGATGTAGTCAAGTAAATATTGCGCTTTAACCAGTCGATTATACTCCGTCAGAGCCTGTAATATTGGGTGTCCAGAAGGGTAACCAGACAACTTTCTTACCAGCATTGCTTGTGTCGTCCGCTTTGTCTGAAGTGACAGAACAATACGCCTGATATCTTGCCATCCCGTTGTAATAACATTCGTTCTGATAGGCTTCTTTAGCGCCAGTATGGTGCTGCCTTGTTCACTTTCAGTCACATCAAACAGATCATTGATGACACTACTGAACTGCGCGTATCGCGGTGCAAAACTGTAACCGCATAGATCCAGTAAGGCGAAGTTAACATGATTGACACCGTGTGTACTGAAAAAAACAGGACATACGGACATGTTAATTTGTAATGATATCAGTTAGATATTGATTTACATTTTGTCTGTATATCAACAAAAAATACGGACAAATATCGATTGTTATGCCCGTATATTGTGGACATTATTTTTGCCTACTTCATTTGAAAGTAGTTTTTCTAAATCAGACAGCCGCTTTACTAGCATTAGCTCTCGGTTTAGTGATTGCTGATATAGACTTTTATAATGATCTTTTTCTGACTTTAGTTTATCTAAGTAACCTTTAGAGTCGTCTTCGGGCTTACTTTGAATACTTGCAGCTAATTCAATTTCTTCGATAAGACTTGCAAATTGAGGTCGTGATTTTTTGATTGAGCTTCGTTTACGGCCAGCTTCCAATGCAACTGTATCTTTAGATATACGAGTTCCTTTGGGTAAAACAACCGGTGTATTGTTTTTTAATCGCTCTAAAGCAGACAAATAGTTATCTACGGCTCCCATTAAATCATCCTCTTTTAACCATTTTATTTTGTTGTAACAACAATGCTTCTAGTTCCATTTTTTCAGTTCTATATTCAATACTATTTTTCTCGAGCGATGCTACAAAGTTACGTTGATAATTTATTACGTTTTGTACTTTTGATGGTTTTAAAACCGCATCAGTACATTTAATACAAGCAGATATATTACCAAGTAACTTTTGATTACAAGGGGAAGTCGTAGTACATGCCCCTAATGCTGTCTCTTTATAAGCCAACTCACCATTTTTGAACTTTTTAACAATATCACCTCGATTCATGAGGATTTTTACTTTTTGCTGTGCATTCTTTGGTTTGTTAAACCGCTCAATATGATTGCCATGACTCCCATGTAAATCCTCTTCAGAAAACAATAATTCTAATACGTATGCAAGCGTATCTACTTCTGGTTTGCTTCTATCGTATTCTTTGTGGAAATGTTCATTGGTATCAAATAGTTCACTGTATTCGTTTCCATGAGCATAATATAAGGACATTTCACGAGTGATATGCTTGAGTTGTCGTTTTAATGTTGATAGTTTTACTAGTCCACTTTGACGACAGTAATAAGCAAGGGTTCGCCTAAATTGGTGCGAAGAAAAAGACCACCTTTCTCCAATTTTAAATTGATCTTCCATTCTCCATGCTCGAGAGCAATCAATTATTTCAAGGAAGTTCAGATCTTCATTGTTAATTTCTATTTCTTTAATATTAATAAAGCGCCACAACGTTGAGCTTGTATGGTTGTGTGGTAAACAAGCTGTTGAACTTCTTTTTGCCCCAACAAAACCTAAATAGCTTGGAGATGGAAATAGAATAAGCTCTTCGGCAGAGAAATCTTGATCGTGGGTTACAAGTTTTGCGATAGATTGTAGTACTTCAACAATAGTTTCACTTTCTTTTGATGTGATCCATGCGGTTGTTTTTCGTTGACCGACAAGCTTACTTGTTTTTCCTAACAGTCGAACTATATTCCCATGTTTTGATTTTTCTATAGATAAGCAATTCAACATTAAGCTCAGTAACTCACTATACCTCATACCTGAATAAGCATGTAGTAAATATCTTCCTGCATCTTGGATTGCTAGGATATAGCCATGAATATTTGTAAGACTCTTAATCCCTAATTTATCAACCTCACTGGTTAAACCATGAAATTCAACAGCTTCTGAGAAGTTGAGCTCAATACCATATTTTTCAATGTTTTTAGGTTTTTGCCTTCGTCCATATATTTTGTTCTCAACACATTTTTCGATGAGTGATATAAGAGGCGCTTGTATTTTTTTAAAGGAAAATATCAATGACCAAAGCTCAGATAAAAAACCGCTAAATATACGTGGAGGTATAACAGGGTGTTGCTTATGTTCTGGAATAGTCTCTCGTAGCGCTCGAATATCAGTGATAACCTTTAAACCCAATGTAGGAATACCTGTTTGCTTTTCACCTAGTTCGAATAAATGTCCCAAAAGAGCAATAAAGTAAGTCAATAAACTACCAGTATTAATCTTAGACTTTATAAATTTAGTAACATTTTGTTTTGATGCTAAAACCTCAGTAACAGTTAAGCTTTCTTCACTTGCGTAATGACATAGTTTCTTAATCACTTTGTGGTAATTATATAAAGTCCCAACGGTGAGAGCTCCCGCTCGTCCCGTTGAAACAAGATATATCATTATGAAAGTTAGCCATTTTGCTTCGTCTACCGTTTGATATGGAAGGTTATTCCAATACAATTTTGTATCTTGTGAGGCCGCTGTTCGGTATGGAGTTAAATCCCAATAAGTAGCGTCACCATAGGTTGATAGCACTACTCCGTCAGTATTTCGTGAGATAACGAAAGTTTGAGAGGGACAAGTTATATTTTTAGAGTTAAGTTGGAAACTGTCAGGTTTAGTTTGGTCAACCGCCGTTTCAAATCTAGATTCGTAAAGTAATTGATAAGACTCATTCATTTAATGAGCTCCAGATTAATGAGTAACTGGTATTTCCTGTCCCAATATGGAGAAAGCATTTCTTGCTCTGACACTTCCGAGCATATTCTATCAACAAGAAGTTTTAATTTTTTATTCTGGGTTCTAAGTGACATTAATATTTCATCTATACGAGTAAGCATTTTACCAAAGTAGTTTTCAAAATGTGTTTCATTGCTTGCCAGTTGACGAGACTCAACAGAGATATAACGGAAGCTAACTAGCTTTCTAATGTCTTCTTCATCTGCAACAATCCTATAGTGGGAACAATTTAAACAACCATGTGGGGTTGAACAGTCAGGTAAAACATTACTTATAGAATCAATGACCTTTGGAACTTGGAATTGTTGGCACTGACCTATAGGAACTGAGGTATACTGCGATTTTTTAGCGTTAGAAGTATTAAATTGAATGGTGGAAAGGCTATCGTAAAATTTTGACATTTCGTTTGCGCTTTCAATTTCAGACCCTGTTGTGTAATGTTTTAGCACTGTACGCTCGCTATTTTGTAACATCATTGCCGTGGTTTTAGGATCTGTATTGGTGATTAACCAATCGGCTTTGTGAGCTCTCCATTCTCGTGCGGTTATCGTTGGTATGTTGATGCCAATATTATTCCTTAATTTTTGATTGAAATTGGTAGTAAAACCCTTTGATAATGGCTTGTGATTGATAATTGAAGCATCAAAACCAAAAAATAATTGGGTACTATCTTCTACAAGTAAATATTTTCGAAGTTTTAAATACTTTTTAAAGAGTGGTAAAAATGAACTGGTGACGATGAAGTGCTGTGATTTGTTTCCAGCCCTGAGTTTGATTGCGCGATAACCTTGATGTTCTTTGCCAACTTTATAATCGTTAGACCAATTAAGTGTTATCATTTGTGCTAAATTCATTGCGGTATTCGATATGAATAACATGGTAAAAGCGTCACTTGCAAGTGAAGCTAGGCGTCTACGATAATAGTTATTATTGTCCGAATTTGCCTCAACTAGCGCTTTTTGAGATGCCTTCATAATGTACCTAGAGGCATCTCTTTTTTGTTTTTTATCTCCATTGTAATATTTCTCCATATTTTCTACTTTGGATAAACAACCGTTTTCATAATCCCACGACCAAAAACCTCTAGTCCATTCATTACGTACTTTTAATTTTGCTGTAGTGGCCATTGGACGAGTTGTTGGAAATACCCACAGAGTTTCTTCAGGCAAAGTTAATTGAAACGGGTACTTTTCAAAGCTAAGAACAAAGTCAGTTATTTGATTAAATAGGCTTAAATATAGTTCAATAGACTGATGGACCTTTGAATGACCAGGAACTGGAGTTGCTACTGTTGCGGCTCCACTCTTTCTGATAAGACGAAGCCCCGCACTAATGACTCCTTCATCGTCATCAAAAATGAATTTTAATATTTCAATGATATGATTTTGATAACGAGCTGCGGTATTTATGTTGAGTTGACTACTTCGTGTTAAATGAAAAAGAGTAAGGATATATTCAGCCAAGCTTTTCCTTGCTGTCATGATTGTGTTCAATACATCTTCTTGCTGGTTAGAATCACACCAAACTAAAAATTGATTAAAGCTACTAGTATATCGATGAAGGGTTTTTGGCGTTATGCCTGTGCTATATCGACTATGCAAATATTCCACAAAGGCTTTTATAGCGTTAATACGACTCTTTTTGAATGAACTAGCATCAACTAAGCTTGTAGCATAGTCTGCATGATTTGAATTGGCATGTTTTGATTTTCTCCTGGTAAAACACCAGGAGCCAACATCTAAATTTTTGACTTGCCAAGGCACTTTTATTTGTAACTGTGAATAATCAACTGGATAAATATTGTCATCAAAATTAAGGGGGATATTTTCAAGTTCATATACAATGGTTTTTCGTTCTGTCCATCGAGTATTAATTTCCTTCATAATCATCACTCACTTGCATAAGGTGTTTTTCAAACTCAGATTGAACAGTAAGTGCAATTGAAAAGTCCTTTCGATAGGTCAGATACCGCTCAGTTGTAGTAATACTTGAATGACCTAGTCTTTTTTGAACGATCATTAGGGCTGACCACAAAGCATCCCCACTCAGTAACTCTCTTCCCATAGTTGAATTATGATTTGTAGATTTAATTTTATCTTCGAGCAAGTTCATACCAAAAGTGGCTCTGAGATCATGAAATCTAATGCTAAATATGTGGCCTTTGCTAGTGAGCTCAGGTATAAGTTGCTGTCGTATAAATGCGTTAACAGATATTCCTCGAGGAGGATGACGATAAAGGGTTAAGAATGGATCTGAATTTGCCATATAATAAGGTCGTCCGCCTTTAGTTAAAAATGCATATTGATAATTCTCAGATTCATAAACTAGCCTAGATAATTGATTCCTTGTTTTGGCACGCTTTGAGCCAAGATATAACTGAATACGCCTATATAGCCACGCTGGTATATGCAGAACGATATTTTTTCCGTACTTCGTATCAATTAAGGTACCGTTTCCAGTATTTATTTTTACGACTTTTAAGGTATCAGGAATTTCAGCCTCAAAATGGCAATGTCTTAATGTGAAAACTGTTTGAAGCCTGGCACCGGTTGTTAAGGCAAACATAAATGATAAAGTCATTTCTGAATTGCCAATGTTTCTTAATGCCTCAACTAATTGGTATTGCTCAGTTGTAGCAAGTGGTCTTAGTTTTCCACCGTCTTGTATGTACTCTTCATAATCAGAGTTATTGTTCGTTTGCTTAAAAGATAAATCCGTGGATATTTGTTTTTTACTGAGTGAAAAGCCTTTATGATCTTTAAAGTTAATAAAAACTTCTTTCTCTCTCCACAATGGATAATCAAATGTTACTCCTGCACAGGTTTTTAGCCATCGGTAGAATGTTTGTACTGTACCCATTCTGCGTTTAGCTGTACTCGATTTTATTTCACCATTTCTTATTAACTCATGAAGGTAGGCACAGAATCGATAGGTTGGTCTTGCCATTATTCGTTTAGGGACGGATAAATAGTCAACTTCTTCAGTATCTAACCATCTTTTAAACATAACTAAATCAACAGATTTAGATTCTAATGTTTTTGGAGAAACACGTTTAACCGATTTTAAACTATCCAGCAAAAATAAATTGGCCTGCTCCCAAAGGCTTCCGTCTGAATTAAGTATCATCGGAAAATGATTGTAATGATCTAAATGAAAGTCATCATTTTGCTGAATTTGATACTTATATTTTTCTTTAGTTTTAGGGCAGGTATTAGAAATTAAGTCACCATCGACAACGAAACTAGTAGGTTCAAATAATTTTAAGTGAGTTATAACTTCAAACTTAGCTTTAGACATTTGGTTATCTATTTTAAATATGAATAATGATTTATATAAATCTAAAGTAACTCAAAAAGAATGTTTTTACAGGAAAAAATGTCCGTATTTAAATATATTTACATATGTAGAATATTGCAGTTATATATACAGTATGTTAACTTTCGTTCACTGGTTACGCTTACATTAATTCAAATAGGAATTATTATTATGAAATCACGTGCAGCAGTTGCTTTTGGCCCAGGTAAACCTTTAGAAGTTGTAGAAATAGATGTAGAACCACCTCGTAAAGGCGAGGTACTAATCAAAGTTACCCACACCGGTGTTTGTCATACAGACGCATTTACATTGTCTGGTGATGACCCTGAAGGCCTATTTCCCGTAGTATTAGGTCATGAGGGCGCAGGCACAGTAGTAGAAGTTGGTGAGGGTGTTACTAGTGTGAAGCCAGGAGATCATGTTATCCCTTTATATACGGCTGAGTGTGGAGAGTGTTTGTTTTGTAAGTCAGGGAAAACAAATCTATGTGTCGCCGTCAGAGAGACTCAAGGTAAAGGGGTGATGCCTGATGGAACAAGTCGATTTTCTTATCAAGGGAAGCCTTTGTACCATTATATGGGATGTTCAACGTTTAGTGAGTATACGGTGGTGTCAGAATACTCTCTAGCTAAAATTAATCCAAGCGCCAACCCCGAGCATGTATGTCTCTTAGGGTGCGGAGTTACAACAGGTATAGGTGCTGTACACAATACAGCAAAAGTCCAGCCCGGAGATTCTGTTGCAGTGTTTGGGCTCGGGGGCATAGGACTAGCAGCAATTCAAGGTGCAAGGCAAGCTAAAGCTGGTCGAATCATTGCAATCGATATGAATCCAGCCAAATTCGAATTAGCAGAAAAGTTTGGCGCAACCGATTGCATCAATCCAAAAGACTTCGATAAACCAATTCAGGAAGTATTAATTGAAATGACGGGGTGGGGTGTTGACCACACTTTTGAGTGTATCGGCAATGTACACGTTATGCGCGCCGCATTGGAAGCAGCCCACCGAGGTTGGGGGCAGTCTGTTGTCATCGGTGTAGCAGGTGCTGGCCAGGAAATATCCACTCGACCATTCCAGTTGGTTACAGGCCGGGTGTGGAAAGGTTCTGCTTTTGGGGGAGTTAAAGGGCGTTCTCAGCTCCCTGGAATGGTTGAAGATGCAATGAAAGGTGAGATAGATTTAGCACCTTTTGTCACTCATACAATGGGTTTAGAGGACATCAACAAAGCATTCGATTTAATGCACGAAGGTAAATCAATTCGCACAGTAATTCATTACTAAAATGCGATAAACACAACGAACGACACGGAGGCGAGTATCCGTGTCTTACAACTATACGGAGAGTTATCATGACTAAACCACTAATTCACCCTTCTGTTGATAATGGTATCACAGCGGGGAATCAAAACTTTTCAGGAGGGACTATCGAGTGTTTGTGCCCTTCAAATAAAGTTGAGGTTTCGGTAGGAGCCCAAACCTTACACAACCATGCTTGTGGTTGCTCAAAGTGCTGGAAACCTGAAGGGGCTACTTTTGCAGTGATTGCTGTTGTACCCAAAGATAAGGTGAATGTAACGACCAACGCCAACAAGCTACATATCGTTGATGAAAGTGCCGCGATACAGCGACATGCATGCATTGATTGTGGAGCTCATTTGTTTGGTCGAATTGAGAACAAAGAACATCCTTTCTATGGTCTTGATTTTGTTCATACAGAACTTTCGCCGCAACAGGGTTGGTCATCTCCAGGTTTCGCTGCGTTTGTGTCGTCAGTAATCGAGAGTGGTACGCCACCATCGACTATGGGCGCTATTCGTTCTCGCTTACGTGAACTAAAACTCGAACCATATGACTGTCTATCGCCGGAGTTAATGGATGTACTCGCTACACATGCAGCGAAACAGAAAGGTACATACCGCGAAGACTAATTAGAGACTTCATCGCAAAGTGAAGAAAAAATGAAAAGTAACTCCTCTTTTAAATCAGATCTGATAGAAAACCTAGAAGACGTCGTATATGGAATGCCTGCTCATACAGAGCGATTGCAAGCTGTAAACGAAATACATGCTAGGCCCCATTTGTCGGTCGATGCGCCAAGCTGTATGCTTCAATTGGCGTTTATGACGGATGGAGATAAACATAGGGATAATGCTGCTTTAAAGGGGTTGTCAGACCAACTGGGAATTGAGCTCCGCGAAGGTGAGGAGTTTCTTCATGATATTAACTTGCGTGATGGTCGGCTTCACTGTGAAAAGCATCTCGAGTTTTCGACATATCTTTGGTGTACAGCAATCAACCCAGAGACACACGAAATATTAGGAGAGGATCCATTTAAACGGGGCTTTGTTCCACCTGGCCCCGTTGTTTCTGGGGTCCGTTTGACAATTCTACCTTTTGATAGTCAAACAGAAGACAATATTGCACGCTTTGACTTTATATCACCTTGTTATTCAAAAGTTGAGAATGGTTTGGCGACAATTGTTACCGACTTTAGACAGGATGAAGATGGAATAACGAACGCGCTTATTATAGAAAAGGGATTGAAACCTGATCGAATAGGAGCATTAGCGCAGTGTTTGTTCGAGATTGAAACCTATCGAACGTTGGCCATGATAGCTATACCTTTAACGCGAACAATGGCGTTAGAGTTACGTAATATGGAATCTACTCTCGCACTTATTACTGAAGAAATGCGTTCAGATCCGAACTCAAGACGAGAAAGTGACGTTTTGTTATCTGAATTGACGAGTTTGGCAGCCGATTTAGAAGCTAGCGCAGCCGCTAATCTTTATAGATTTGGAGCAAGTCGTGCGTACTATGAAATTGTTCAAGAGCGACTTTCCTCACTTTCAGAACAATCAATGCCGGGATATTGCACATGGTACGAGTTTCTTGAACGCAGAATTGCACCCGCTATGCGGACCTGCCAATCCGTGAAAGAACGACAAGCTAAGTTGTCTGATAAATTAACTCGTGCGATATCTTTGCTTCGTTCTTGGATAGATGTTGAGCTTGAGCGCCAGAATCGAGATCTTCTGGCTTCAATGAATAATCGAGCCCAATTGCAGTTGCGTCTGCAACAGACTGTAGAAGGACTATCTGTGGCAGCTATTTCTTATTATATAGTCGGTCTACTTAGCTACATAGTGAAAGGTATGCCTTTCATATATAAGCTTATAGTTCCTGAAATCGCAATTGCTATAACAGTACCTTTAGTGACTCTATTTGTATGGTGGGTAGTACATAAAATCAGAGCAGCTCATACAGACCCACAAAAACACCCCTAAAATCTATGAATATATCGCCGTAATTTGCGGTAATAACAGGAGAACTATTATGGAGCGCATCGAGCACAATGCTAGTTTTGGCGGTTGGCAGGATGTCTATCAACATGATTCATCATCATTGGGATGTACAATGCGATTTGGTATATACCTTCCGCCGCAAGCAGAAAATAACAAGGTCCCCGTTCTTTACTGGCTTTCAGGACTTACTTGTACTGAACAAAATTTCATCACCAAATCAGCTGTGCAGCGCTATGCTGCGGAACACGGTATTGCGGTGGTGGCTCCTGACACCAGTCCACGCGGTGACGAAGTTGCAGATTGTGATGCATATGACCTTGGTAAAGGGGCTGGGTTTTATGTAAACGCTTTAAAAAAACCTTGGAGTACTCATTATCAGATGTACGACTATATAGTACAAGAACTCCCAGCGCTAATTGAAGCGAACTTTAATGTTACTCAAGAACGCTCAATAAGCGGTCACTCGATGGGTGGTCACGGAGCTTTGGTTATTTCAATACGAAACCCCGGACGTTATCGAAGTGTGTCTGCGTTCTCGCCGATCGTATCGCCGACACAGGTACCTTGGGGCCAAAAAGCATTTAAATCATACCTAGGTAATGATCAAGAGCTGTGGAAACAATATGATACCGTTGAACTAATCTCAACTGCTAAAGAGCGACTGCCTCTACTAATAGATCAAGGTATGAAGGATGATTTTCTGGAGTCTCAATTGAAACCCGAATTACTTCAGACTGCCTGTAAAGAGAATAATTATCCTCTAACTTTAAATTTGCGGCCCGATTATGATCATAGCTACTACTTCATCGCAAGTTTTATTGAGGAACATATGTCACATCATGCTGCCGCACTAAAAAGTAATGAAATGTAAGGAGCAATACTCATGGCAACTAAAACACATGAACGACACAAAGTGATCGTGGTTGGAGCTGGGTTTGGGGGCTTGGATGTCGTCAATAATCTTTCTGGTAAGTTCGTTGATGTAACGATTATTGATAGACGAAACCACCACTTATTTCAACCACTGTTATATCAAGTGGCTGGTGCATCCTTAGCCCCATCAGAAATAGCGTGGCCAATTCGACATCTTTTTAGAAAGAGACAAGAAGTTAATACGCTAATGGCTGAGGTAGTAGGTGTTGATAAAAAGGCTAAGCAGGTCATTATCGATAGCGGTGAACGACTCAGTTATGACACCCTCGTACTTGCTACTGGCGCAACTCATGCTTACTTTGGGCGTGATGAATGGGAGCCGTTCGCACCGGGCTTGAAAACGTTGGAAGATGCAACAAAGATCAGAGAGCGTATTCTCACTTCGTTTGAAGAAGCTGAAAGGACCTGTGATTTGGTGCAACAAGAAGCACTGAAAACGTTTGTTATTATAGGTGGGGGGCCAACAGGTGTAGAGTTAGCTGGCACGATTGCAGAACTAGCACGTGATACACTGGCGCGTGACTTTAGAAATATGGAGCCGAGTAAGTCTCGGGTCGTGCTTATTGAGGCTGCACCACGCTTACTTTCGGTGTTCCCTGAAAAACTGTCGGAGTATACCCGTAAAGCACTTGAAAAACTTGGTGTTGAGGTTATTACTGGAATGCCCGTGACAGAGTGTTCCGGCGAAGGTGTTGTTTATGACGGGAAGCAGATTAAGGCTAATACTATAGTTTGGGCCGCAGGTGTAAAGGCGTCTCCAGCCGCCCAGTGGTTGGGTGTTGAGGCTGATCGTGCAGGTCGTGTAATAGTAGATCAGCATCTTAACATTACAGATCACTTAGACATATTCGTTATCGGCGACACTGCAGCTGCAACAATGGAAGATGGCAAGCTTGTTCCAGGAATAGCCCCGGCGGCGAAGCAAGAAGGCAAATACGTTGCGAAGCTGATAATGAAACGTTTGAAAGGAAAAGAGGATAATCCTCCTTTTAAATATAGCCATCAAGGTAATCTTGCGACGATAGGGCATAGTCTTGCGGTTGTAGATTTTGGGTGGATCAGACTTAAAGGATTATTTGCCTGGTGGATATGGAAGCTAGTTCATATTTATTTTTTGATCGGAACCCGGAATCGGCTAAGCGTGGCTTTAAGTTGGGTATGGAATCACAGTATAGGTTATCGCGGTTCGCGCATTGTAATGAAGACCAGTTCCGACAGAGCTAGGAAACAACACGAAGACGATAAGTAATATAAATATCAGCAAATAGTAGATTTAGATCTATTTGTAAAGGAGACACTTCATTATTGAGCATTTGTAGTTTGATCAGAAAGGGACTTTCGATCGGCTCGGGAGCTAAGGTTAATAACACAGTTACTTGATAATTATAGTCATTATTAGTTCTTCGAATCTTGTTTTTAGACAAAACTCATTAAGTTGTCAGAGCTGAAGTCCAGCCTTCTTTTAAGTCATACGACGCCCTTTTCTAAGATAATGGGGTTCTAGGGATTTTCCCCTCTAAAAAGACATAATCCTCTGTAGACCACACCAATAAATGGCTGCGGAGGTGGGTTACTACTTATAAGTGTGGCAAATTAGGTAAATATCGTACATTTAATACGGAACAGCCCTGATATGGCCATCAAAAACGAAATTACTATTCTCACGAGAGCAGAACAGGCAGATCTTTATTCCCCACCCATTTTTTCAATCGAAGAACAACGTCTGTACTTTTCTCTGAACGATGCGGAATTGGCAGTTTTTCGGTCAATTCGTCTCAGAGCTCATAGATGTTACTTTGTCGCGATTTTGGGATACTTCAAATCAAAGCCCGTCATCCTAGATATCGCTTACTCGCAGGTTTCTAAGGATTTAATGTTCATCAGTAAAGAGCTGCTTGGCGGCAAGGGGCTCAGACCATTCACTCCCTCACAAAAACAAAAAGATCGACTCTACGCAAAAGTATTAGACCTTGCTGGTTATCACAAATGGGACGAAAGTCAGCACTTCAATTCTCTTTTCGACCACCTTGTTCAGGTGGGCAATGCCTGGCTGGAGCCGCGTTACCTCTTTGATACTGCTATTGAATTCCTAACCAGTCACAGCATTGCTATCCCTAGGTACACCGTACTCCAGAGACTGATAAGCAGAGCGATGCAGCAGGTCAGAAAAGACCTGGCGCACCAACTTAATCAACTCACCAGTCCTGAACTTCACGTCTTTCTGGACAGCATAACAGCCATTGATGACGGACTAAGCCTGAACCAGCTCAGAGGCGGTGCAAAAAGTCTGACCGTACCTGAACTTAAAAAAGAGCTTGCCCTTTATCATCAGTTAGCGCCATGGCGCACGCAAATCAATGGCGTTATCGATGGGCTTAATCTGTCTCTTAAAAATCGACAACACTTCGGTGAGCTCATCAACTATTACGGTAGTAAACTCAAACGATTCAAACGCGCACAGCAGCATCTATGGTTGCTATGTCACCTGACAGAGCGGATACAACTGGCACTGGAACGGTTAACTGATGGGTTCATTTACCATATCCGCAAGCAACAAGAAGCTGCCAACACCTTTGCACAACAAGCAGTGTTCCTGTCCTGGCAGTCAGCCGCGGACAATGTCACGAAAGCGGCAGAGTTACTGCATCTGTTTGTGGATGAGAACATTGATGATAATCAACCCTTCTCAGTAGTCAGACAGCAGGCATTGAAGGTCATGAATGACAGGGATATCCAGACCCTCTGCCTTTACCTGAAAAAACAGAAACGGACCGTGGAAGAGTACCAGTGGCAACATTACGATGAACAATGCAATCTCCTGGAGCAACTGTTAAGGCAGGTGTTCTTGTGCCTTGAATGTGAGGCCGGTAAAGGCTCAGAAGCCGTCGTCGCCCAACTTCAACAGATGCAGACGGAAATCGCATTCGGTGGACCACTGAAGAGGCTGTACTTGGAGAACCACCGACTTTTCCAGTTTCATCCTTGGTATAAAGGTTTTCCAATAAATAGTCTCGATATCTCACGATTGGACTTTCCTCTACCTTCTCGGTGCAGTCATATATTGTTAACGGAGGTTTTTCATCAACCAGAAGGCCAGTCCTTGGGTGTGTATGTTCGGGGATTTCCGTGCTCAACCACCGATAGAAGCTCAATAACGCAACTGCATGGGATTGAATCGTCTTATCGGAGGATATATCTGGATCTGCCAACAAAGAGTGAAGATATAGATTCACTGGCACCACATTGATACCATCGGGGTCTATTAAAATTGGAAGTTTATGAGCAAATGGTTTTGAGTTGTCCCTAACGTCATGGATGATCTCGCCACTGTCAGGGTGTGGCCTACTTATAAATGAGGGATATTTCTCCGTACTAATCCACATAAGACAATAGTCAAAGCCGAAGTCATCTGGAAACGACCTATTTTGTTCAATCACATTAACACCTAAATCATCCGTTATTCACACTGCTAAGCCTTCCCCCAGGGGGTTACGCGTTCATACATCTACTTTTTCAAGATATTTCTTAACCAATAGTAAAAATTGTAACCACCCCTCATCTCGACGTCTAATTTATACAACCTGAAACATTACAACATGTGATGTCTAAAGTATTTCCCAACTGTAAGCGCATAGTTAGAGGAGAATGCCAAAATGCCATGGCGCTGCATTTCGGCTTTGATCTGAAAGACGGGTACGCCCATTTTAATACCGAGTAACTTAGCTTCACGCGAGCGTGCAACCACGCAGCCGTCATTGTTGGACAGCACCACAACCGGCGTATCTTTTAAATCAGGACGAAACAGCTTCTCACAACTGGCGTAAAAGTTGTTGCAGTCCACCAAGGCAAATACAGGCATGGGACAGTCACGACTTACGGCGCATGTTTCGCACCACATTGGTGACCACACCAAATATCTCTAACTCTGCCCCTTCAGGAATATGAATGGGCTCATACGCCTGGTTTCTTGGGATCAGCTTGACGCACGGCCTTAGTTGAAGCTCCTTTACCGTGAGTTCTCCATGGATGCCAGCGATGACAATGTCACCGTGTTCTGCTTGAACAGAACGATCAACCACCAAAATATCATCTGGGTGAATCCCAGCATCAATCATTGAATCACCTTCAACACGCACAAAGAACGTTGCAGCCGGTCGCTTGATGCACAGCTCGTTGAGGTCGAGCGTTTGCTCAACATAATCCTGCGCTGGTGAGGGAAAACCAGCAGAAACACGTTCCATGAACAATGGAATACGAAGGCGCTTGGCTTTGATGAAGGCAAGTGCGCCGCTACGGCCTATCAGCGAGACACTCATGACGAACCTCGAAAAAATAGAATTAATACTGTTTGTTTATACAGTATCTGATGCTATGCTGATTTCTACAAGTAAAATTGTAGGTAAAACTGTAGTTGTTCGAGTAAGACGTTGTGTCGTGGGTGATTTCTTTTTTGTGTTGAAAAGCTTGATGTGGGGATTGCTCGCCCTCGTCAAAGCCTGCAAGGCTTGGACAATACTGCTTCTGCCTACTGCTCTTGTTTCTGTTACTGATCCTGTTACTGCTACTGGTTAACGCATGGGTCAAGTAACCGTCAAACAAGGCTTGTTGAACCCTTTGCAAAGGGTTTAAAAACAGTTAGTAAAATTCTGCTTCGTATTGAATTTACTGGCTTAAAGCGAAGTCAGGAGCATCATTAAAATGCTCAGTCGAACTCAGTTCAAGCCTTTTTCAACCGTTTGAAAAGGGGTTGGCTAAGCCATACCTAAAGGGTATCGGTAAGGGTTACCTAAAGGGTTTAGCTAAGGCTTTCTGAAAGGCTTAGCCAAAGCCTTCATACATGGGTCACCCAGTAGAAAGATCAAAAAAACGCTGAGGTATCCAAGGTGCATTTAGAGAAACCTGTGGCACAGTGAAATAACCCAAAGCGAACAATAGAAGTGAAGAGGAACCATCAATGACAAGAGCCCCTGCGCCATTTCCGCTAGAGCGCCTCGCGGATATCCCAGAAAGGCCAGAAGATTTTAGATTGCTGGAGCGTATTCCATTAACGCGTGAGCCGCAGTCCTGGCCACTTGAACTTTCTCCTATGGTAGGCGATGAACAGCCAATGGTGCTGCTCGATACAGAGACAACCGGACTGTCTGCCGATGATGAGTCCATTATTGAGCTTGGTATGGTTAAGGTGCTTTACAGCCCCTCTGCTCAGCGGATTGTGTCGATTGTTGATGTGATCAGCTTGTATGAAGATCCCGGTAAGCCAATCCCCGAGCTGATTACCGACTTAACGGGTATCACCGATGATATGGTGCAAGGCCAGCACATTGATGATTCACTGGTAGCGAGTTGGTTATCCGATGATCCGCTGGTGGTTGCACACAATGCACAGTTTGATCGTCCTTTCTTTGAAAAGCGGTTTGCTGCATTAGGACATCTATCTTGGGCCTGTTCAGCCAGTGGCATAGATTGGAAGGCGCTGGGTTTTGAAAGTCGAAAACTTGAGTACCTGCTGCTTCGCTTAGGTTGGTTTTATGAAGGACACCGAGCTGCAACCGATTGTTTGGCGATGGCCTGGCTGTTTCATTTGTTGCCCGAGTCCGTTGCAAACTTGTTGTCTGAAGCAGACAGGCGAACTGTGTTAGTTCGTGCGTTTGGTGCGCCGTTTGACGTAAAGGACTATTTAAAAGAGCGTGGTTACCGCTGGCATGACGGTGTTAAAGGTGCCAACAAACATTGGTGGCGCGAAATCAGCGAAGACGAGTTGCCGCAGGAACAAACTTACCTGGATGATTTGTATCATCGTGGCTCAGAACATGCCCACTATGACTACAAAGATGCCCGCAATCGATTTAAAGCTTTGTCATAGCCCCTTGCATATTTGAAAACCTCTGGAAAATGGAAAGTGAACTCATGGTTTAACCAACAAGAGGAATCTTTCCATGTACCAAGACACCTACATTGAATACTGGGGCGAAATCTTCGTCTCTGCCCGCATCATTGAATTTGGCATCACGTTCGAGCGCTTTCTTAAAGATCCATGGAAGCATTTGATGTCCTGTGGCCAAGAGTCTGCCCCAGACGCGATTGCTGAAGGGATGCTGCCATTGCTACCAGCCCAGGCAGAAGTTGCCAGGCGCATTCGGGAGAGTGAGCAACGAGCCCTGATGTCTACAGACTCGGACAAAGGGGTATCTCATCGCGGTAACATCGTGGTGCCATTGGTTCAGGTAGCGCATTGATAGCGGCTATCAGCAATGGCATGAAACAATGTCTTCACGCCCATACCTGAGCGGCAATTGCATTCCAGATCAAAAAATTGCCGCTTAGTCTTCCCTACAAGATAATTTGTGATAGGATGATACCTAATAAAATTAATTAGGTTGAAGCCTATTCAGTGTTTTATGGCCATCTGTCCAGCTTCAACCAGTAGAGATTGATTAGTCATTGCGGATAAAGAGCAGCTTTGTGCCATGCCGTTCAATGTGATTAAGCGATGTCTGACCGTATTTTATAAACAGAGTTTTAAGAATCTGGTTGAATTGGATAAACAAGACGCATGACAAATGATGGTCTGAAACAAACGGTAGTGGCGAAGCCAGATAGGCTTTCGCAGATAGCGCAGTTGCCACAAGCAACCAGGGATCGCATTGCCCACATCGATTTCACCTTATTGTTTAAGGGAGAAGCGGTACGGGCGGATTTAGTCGATCGCTTCAGCATTGCCGCCGCACAAGCAACGAAAGACTTCACAATGTACCGAGAGCTTGCACCAGGCAACATTGAGTATGACCAAAAGCTCAAGTTGCATAAGCGCGGTGAAGCTTTTGAGCCCTTGTTCGACTACGACGTTGTGAGAACACTGGCAACCATTAGCCAAGGGTACGGTGATGGCTTCACTGGAAAGGTAAAACCACCTCTTGCTTGTGAAGCGCCTTATCACCTTAACAAGCCGAGTTTATCGATAGTAGCGAAAGTCACCGAGGCCATACACAAAGGCAAAGCCTTGAGCATTACCTATGTGTCGTTATCGAGTGGTGAAACCACGCGTGAAATTGTACCGCATACGCTGGTGGACAATGGCCTGCGTTGGCATGTTCGTGGTTTTGACCGCAAGCATGGCGAGTTCCGTGACTTTGTACTGACCCGAATTAAAGCAGCGGTTGTGCTTGAATATTCCACTTTATCTGAAACCGAGCTCGAAGCCCAAGACCGGCAATGGAACCGCTTTGTAGAGCTGGAGTTAGTGCCGCATCCTCGTATTGAGCACAGCGAAGCGATTGAACTGGATTATGGTATGGCGGGTGGCGTTCTAAAGGTTGAGATTAGAGCGGCAACGGCAGGCTATTTACTCAGACAATGGAATGTGGATTGTTCTTCCAACGCCACACTAAAAGATGGTGGAGCTCAATTGCATTTAAAGAACAGAGCAACACTTTATGGAGTTAAAAACATCATGCTAGCTCCAGGGATTGAAAAAGAACTTGGTAACTAATGCACAAAAACGAACTTGGCGCAGGGAATAAATTTTGATGAAAATAATCGATAACCTTAACAACCTATTAGGTGACGAGCTTCAACAGACGCTGACACCGAATACAAAGTTAAAGATTGCTGCGTCTTGCTTTTCTATTTATGCGTATGAGGCTCTCAAAAAGGAGTTAGCGAAGATAGACTCACTTGAGTTCATCTTCACATCACCTACTTTTGTCGCAGATGAAGTTACCGATAAATTCAAAAAAGAAAAACGAGAGTTCTTTATTCCCAAAGCAGGGCGTGAACGCAGCCTTTACGGAACTGACTTTGAAATACAGTTAAAGAACAAGCTCACTCAAAAGGCGATCGCAAAAGAGTGTGCAAACTGGATCAGAAAGAAAGCAACATTCAAATCAAACAAAACTGATTCTCCAATGCAGTCGTTTGTTGTGACGGAAGCACCTAGACAGCAAACAGAGACAATGAGTGCAGTTTTTGCTCCGGTTAGCGGGTTTACGGCGGTTGATCTAGGGTATCAGCGAGGAAATGCTATTTCGAATTTTGTGCAAAAAATCGATGAGCCAAATTTCACAGCGCAGTACTTACAGTTATTCGACCAAATTTGGAAAGACCCTGCGAAGCTTCAAGATGTTACTAAAACCATTTGCGAGCATATAGAGTCTGTCTACCAGGAAAACTCGCCTGAAAAAGTCTATTTCATTATTTTGTATAACATTTTTAATGAATTCCTTGATGATATTACAGAGGATGTATTACCAAATGATCGAACCGGCTATCAGGACACCTTGATTTGGAACAAGTTATTTAACTATCAAAAAGATGCTGCGACCGGGATCATCAATAAGTTAGAGACCTATAACGGCTGCATTCTGGCTGATAGTGTTGGTCTTGGTAAAACATTTACAGCGTTAGCTGTCATCAAGTATTACGAGCTCAGAAACAAATCAGTGCTGCTTCTATGTCCGAAAAAGTTAGCGGATAACTGGCTCAACTTTAATCGAAACCTAAAAACAAATATCTTTGCTAAAGACCGTTTTAGTTACGATGTTTTGTGTCACACAGATTTGAGCCGAACCTCTGGCGAATCCTTCGGTACTCCGTTGAATAGAATCAACTGGGGTAACTATGACCTGGTCGTCATTGATGAGTCGCATAACTTTAGAAATAACGATGCAGTGAAAGATCGAGAAACTCGATATCAGAAACTGATGAATAAAGTTATTCGCGCTGGCGTGAAAACCAAAGTCCTGATGCTATCAGCTACACCAGTGAATAACAGATTTACTGACCTAAGAAACCAGCTTGCGCTAGCTTATGAAGGTGAGTCGAGCAATCTCACAAAGCATCTTAAAACCACAAAAAGCGTAGAGCAGATATTCAACCAAGCACAAGCCGCATTTAACGCTTGGTCCAAACTCGACCCAGAGACGCGAACAGCTAAAGCCATACTCGATGCCTTAGATTTCGACTTTTTTGAACTGCTTGATAGCGTCACTATCGCTCGCTCACGAAAGCACATCACAACATTCTACGACACAACAGATATTGGCCATTTCCCTGAACGTAACAAGCCAATCTCGTTTCATTGTCCGCTTACTACTCGTTCGGATGTAGTTAGCCTGAATGAGATCTTTGAACAGCTTAAGCTACTCAAACTATCTGTTTATGCGCCAGTGAGTTATATCCTCCCGAGTAGATTGAAGAAATATGAGGAGATGTATGACACGGAAGTTGAAGGCGGAAAAGGTAAGTTAAAGCAAAGCGACCGTGAAAAAAGTTTGGTTGCATTGATGACAACGAACCTCCTAAAGCGTCTTGAGAGCTCCGTATACTCGTTCAGAAGCACCTTGCAATCTCTCCATGATAACCATGTTCGTGTTCTAGGTATTATCGACGAATTCTATAAGCGAGACGGGCAAACCGAAGTGAGCAGTCTCGTTGAAGCGCTAGAGTCTATTGAAGCAGATGAAGACGATATGCCTTCTTATCACGATATGGAAATCGGTAACAAAATCAAAATTAAGCTAATGGATATGGATCTTCCATCCTGGCAGCAGGATTTAGATGGCGATTTGGAGCTGATCAAAGGGTTACTAGATTCTGTTAGCAAAATTAAGCCAGAAGAAGATGCTAAGTTGCAGCATCTGAAATCACATATTGCTGCAAAAATAAATAATCCGATAAATCCTGGAAACAGGAAAATCATCGTGTTCACGGCGTTTGCTGACACCGCTCAGTATCTGTACGAGCAGTTGTCACCTGTGATGTTAAGCGAGCATAGAATCCATACTGCGATGATCACTGGTGGTGCCAGTTTACCTAAGACCACCTTAAAAACCGGACGAAAAGGTTACGACACACAAGAAGTGCTCACCTTGTTTTCTCCAGTTTCCAAATCGAAAGCCAGTGTATTACCTGACGAACCCGCTGAAATCGATTTGTTGATTGCTACAGACTGTATCTCTGAAGGGCAGAACTTACAGGATTGCGATTACTTAATTAACTTTGATATTCATTGGAATCCAGTTCGGATTGTTCAGCGCTTTGGGCGTGTTGACCGTATTGGCTCGCCGAATAAATGTATTCAGTTAGTTAACTACTGGCCTGATATATCGCTGGATGAGTACATCAACTTAAAAGAACGTGTTGAAAGTCGAATGACGATTGTTGACGTAACAGCGACCGGTGATGACAACGTTCTAAGTAGTCAAGCGAATGATGTGTCGTACCGTAAAGAGCAGTTAAAGAAACTACAAGAAGAAGTCATCGAGCTTGAAGATTTAAAAACGGGGGTTTCTATCACCGATCTAGGTCTAAACGAATTTCGAATGGACCTACTAAATCTAATGAAACTCTACGGCGAACCAAGAAATGCACCAAGCGGCATGCATGCGGTGGTTGAGGCTAAGCCAGAATTAGGGTTATTGCCTGGCGTGGTGTTTGCGCTGAAAAACGTCAATAACAGTATCGATAGCGATCTGCAAAACAGGCTCCATCCTTATTACCTTGTCTATGTATCGAATGAAGGGCACATCGTCGCTAATCATTTTGAGGTAAAGAGACTATTAGATTTAATCCGCAGTAGCTGCAAAGGGCAAACAGAGCCGCTCAGTGAGATTTGTGCGTTATTTAATCGCCTAACACAAGATGGTCGAGATATGCAGCGTTACTCTCACCTTCTAACAGATGCCATAAAAAGCATGGTTGAAGTTAAGGAAGAAAAAGATATTGATAGTTTGTTTAGCGGTGGCGCTACCTCAGCTTTAGTGAATACATTTGCCGGGCTTGATGACTTTGAATTGCTGGCATTTATTGTGATTCAGCAAAAGCAGTTCATTGATAACAGTGCTCAGGATGAGGTTAGCTAGTCTATGAACTCACCTTGGATATTTCCTGACAAAGCAAAGTTCGGTCGAGTCGTACCGAAGAACAAAATATACGAACACAGTGCGGCAAGCGCTGGGTTGAAGTCACTTTTTGTACAGCAAGTTGATCAAATCCTTTGGGCTTACAAGCTATCACCTAACACACTGAATATTCCTCACACTAGTGAGATCAGTGAAATACAGGTTATCAGTGTGAAGCTTAAAGGCGACGAAGTAGACAATAGCGTACTAAAAGCGATTGATTTGGCCATACCTTTTCCCATTTTGTTTGAGGTATGGGGGGCTAGTGGTGAACAAGGCCACTATGCCGCTTGCTATAAGCGTAAGGCAGAAAATGATCAGTCCAAATGGGTTTGTAGCCACTATCTACACTCAGAAATATTCAATTCCGGTGAAGCATTAACAGTGAATTCAGAAGTTTTGGGTTTGCCTACAGCAATCGATATGGAGGAGCTGTATCAAAAGCTTCTTGCTCGCTTGTTACCCATACCCAAACGTACCGCTGAGAGTATTGAAGAGGCCATTGAACGCTTGGTGGCAATTCAGGCATTGGAAAAGCAAATATCGCAGTATAAGAAGAAGGTTCACGCTGAGAAACAGTTTAACCGAAAGGTTGAGCTCAATAAGCAGTTAAAGAATTTAAGGTGCGAGCTTGAAGAGTTACTCGCATAAAGATTACACAGATAAATAATTTTAATCAGTTAAATAGTGCCACATGCTTTTTATGCAAGGCATCACGCAAAAGGTGAACACATGGATAAATTAAAGATGCACAGCCCCGACATGACGCAGCAAAACATAGAGAAAATTCAGGCGTTGTTTCCGAACTGCGTGACGGAATCAAAAGGGGCTAACGGAGAACTAAAGCTAGCCATTGACTTTGACCAACTTAAACAAGAGCTATCAAATTCAATCGTTGAAGGCCCGCAAGAGCGCTATCAGCTGAACTGGCCCGGTAAGCGAGAAGCACTACTAACAGCGAATGCATCTATTGCCAAAACCTTAAGACCTTGCCCAGAAGAAAGTGTCAATTTTGACACCACTGAAAACCTCTTTATTGAAGGTGATAACCTTGATGCGCTAAAGATGTTGCAAGAAACCTATTTAGGGAAGGTCAAGATGATTTACATTGATCCACCATATAATACGGGGAATGACTTTATTTATGAGGATGATTATTCAGAGAATACAGAGAATTATTTTTTGAAATCTAATCAAAAAGATATTCAAGGAAATAGGTTAGTCGCTAACAAAGATAGTAATGGTAGGTTCCACTCTGATTGGCTTTCCATGATTTACTCTAGAATAAAACTATCTCGAAATTTACTTTGTGATGATGGTGTAATATTTATAAGTATTGATGACGGAGAAGTCGCAAACCTAAGGAAATTATGTGATGAAGTTTTTGGTGAGTCTAACTTGGTTTCACAAATTTGTCACAAGTCACGAGCTTCAGTATCTAATGATAAAATCATATCTCCTAACCATAATACAATATTGATGTATGTTAAATCTTATGAGCGAATTTTTGAAAGTAGAAAATATATTGGACTTGACCCAAATCTCGAGGGATTTTCCAACCCAGATAATGATCCAAGAGGGGATTGGAAAAAATCACCAGTAGACGGGCCTGGTGGAGCGAAGAAAGGTAATCCTTATTATGAGTTTTTGGGTGTTGAGGGGTATTTCAGGTTTTCTAAAGAGACTATGCAGAAAAAATACGATGAAGGGCTAATAATAAAAACTGAAAAAGGGCTTCAGCAAAAGTATTTTCTTAAACAAGCTATGGAGAGTAGAAAAACCGATACCACTTGGTGGGAGGATGGCGGTTTAACATCATCAGCCACAAGAAAATTGCAGGAATTAATGGGTGCAAAAACATTTGATACGCCTAAGCCAGTTGAGCTTGTTTCTAGGATGCTAAAGCTAGTAACTTTTAAAGATAAAGAAAATGCATTAGTACTTGACTTTTTTCTGGCTCTTCAACTACAGCCCATGCAGTAATGAAGTTGAATGCTGAAGACGGTGGCAACCGCAAATTTATCATGGTTCAGTTGCCTGAAGAGTGTGATAAAAAATCAGAAGCCTTCAAAGCTGGCTACAAAACTATTGCTGAGATATCAAAAGAACGCATTCGCCGAGCTGGTGCAAAAATATTAGAGGGCGAGTGCCACAAAGGCTGGAATAAAGATGTAGGTTTTCGAGTGCTTAAAGTGGACACCTCCAATATGGCAGATGTTTACTACTCGCCAGATCAAGTTACTCAGGGTTCGTTAGACTTATTGGTAGATAATATTAAATCAGACCGCACTGATGAAGATTTACTCTTTCAAGTACTGCTGGATTGGGGCGTCGATTTAACCTTACCCATTAAAAAAGAAACGATTCAAGGTAAATCGGTATTCTTTGTTGATGATGATGCACTGGTGGCCTGTTTTGATCTGCGTATAAATGAAGCTTTGATTAAAGAGTTAGCCACAAAAGAGCCACTTCGCGTGGTGTTTCGTGATGACGGCTTTGAGTCTGATGCAGTAAAAATTAATGCCGAGCAGATTTTCAAGCAAGTGTCGCCGCATACTGAAGTTAAAGCGATATAAGGGGGGAGCATGAAGTTAAAGTTCAAAGTCCAACCTTATCAAACTGTTGCCGTAGAGTCGGTTGTTGACTGTTTTGCGGGGCAACCTAATACCTCGGGAGTTACCTACCGAATCGACCCTGGTGTTGCCAAAGATAAATTTGGCAATGCTGGCTGGGATATGAGCGATCAGGATGGTTTTAAAAATGCTGAACTCGCGATCAACGAATCGCAGTTATTGCAAAATATTCATGGTGTTCAAAGTAGACAGAACCTGCCTGTTTCAGAAGCGTTAGTCTGCAATGCTAGCTCTAAGATTAATCTCGATGTTGAAATGGAAACCGGTACTGGTAAGACATATTGCTACATCAAAACCATCTTTGAGATGAATAAGCGCTATGGCTGGAGCAAATTTATTATCGTTGTACCTAGCATCGCCATTCGTGAAGGTGTTTACAAGTCGCTGCAAATCACAGGTGAGCATTTTGCTCAGAATTACGACGGTAAAAAGGCTCGGTTCTTTATCTATAACTCGAAACAATTGCACCAGTTAGAGAGTTTTTCTTCTGACAGTGGCATCAATGTGATGGTCATTAATATTCAAGCCTTTAATGCGTCAGGAAAAGACAATCGACGTATTTATGAAGAGTTGGATGACTTCCAGTCTAGGCGTCCTATTGATGTTATTAGTGCAAACCGTCCAATCCTGATTTTGGATGAGCCGCAGAAGATGGAAGGTAAGAAGACATTAGATGCCTTAGCCAAATTCAAACCACTGATGGTACTTCGATATTCGGCCACGCATAAGACAACACATAATAAAGTGCATCGCCTGGATGCGCTTGACGCTTATAACAATAAGCTGGTTAAGAAAATTGCAGTTCGTGGTATCTCAGTAAAAGGCTTAGCGGGCACGACAGCCTATCTATATCTGGAGTCCATCGAAATCTCGAAAAAAATGCCAATTGCTCGCATTGAAATCGAGGTTAAACAACAAAATGGTATTAAACGCATACCCAAGAAGGTCACTAAGGGCGATAATCTTTTTGATCTTAGTCATGGTCTGGACCAGTACCGTGATTTTGTGGTTACTGATATCAACGCGGTTAACGACACGGTTGAATTCAAAAATGGCCATGTTTTAACCGCGGGCGATGCCACGGGAGACGTGACCGAAGAGACCATTCGCCGAATCCAGATCCGAGAGACAATTAAAGCGCACCTTGAAAAAGAAAAAACACTTTTTAACCAGGGTATAAAGGTTCTCTCTCTCTTTTTTATTGACGAAGTCGCAAAGTATAGAGACTACTCTCAAGCCGATGAAAAAGGTGATTATGCTCGCGTCTTTGAAGAAGAGTATTCCTTGCTTGTACAGGAGTATCTTGATGAGTCGTCCCTTTTGCCAAGTGAGCAGACTGATGCCTATAAAGCCTATCTATCGGCCATTGAAGGCTCCAGAACGCATAATGGTTACTTCTCAATTGATAAGAAATCAAATCGTCTTCAGAACCCCGGCTTTAAAGTTCGTGGTGAAGATGCCGGGCTATCAGACGATGTAGATGCTTATGATTTGATTCTAAAAGATAAGGAAAAGTTACTTTCGTTTGAAGAGCCTACTCGGTTTATCTTTTCACATTCGGCCTTGCGCGAGGGGTGGGATAATCCAAACGTATTTGTTATGTGTATGCTAAAACACAGCGACAACACTATCTCTCGTCGTCAAGAAGTTGGGCGTGGTTTACGTCTGGCCGTCAATAAACATGGTGACAGACAAGACCATCCGGCAACTGTGCATGAAATTAATGTTTTGTCGGTGATTGCAAGTGAAAGCTATAAAGACTTTGTCACGAATCTGCAAAAAGAGATCAGCGAGTCTCTCTCAGCTAGACCTAGAAAAGCAGATGAAGCTTATTTTACGGGTAAGACAATTACAACGGCTGATGGACCTGTAGAAGTAACACCTGTCATGGCTAAGCAAATTTATAAGTATTTGCTTAAAAATGATTATACTAATGAAGTTGACGATTCAATTGCGCCATCATTCCACCAGGCTAAGGCTAGTGGACAGTTAGCGCCAATGCCTATTGAGTTAGAGCCTTACCGAGAGCAAATATTGACTCTGATAGACGGTGTTTATAGTGAAGCGCAATTGCCAGGTGTTGGTGATGATCGTAAACCTAAAAACAATCCGTTGAATGCTAATTTTGATAAGAAAGAGTTTCAGGAGCTTTGGCACAAAATCAATCGCAAAGCGGTTTATAAGGTTGATTTTGATTCGTCTGAGTTGATTAAAAATTGTATTCGGGTACTCAATAAAGAACTTAAGGTAACGCCTCTTCAATACACCATTCAAGATGGTGTTCAATTGGATGGCATTACCGACGAACAACTCAAAGCTGGACAAAGTTTCAAGGTGAAAAACACTGAGACTGAAACTCATCAATCGAGCATTCATTCTGCTGTTCGTTATGACTTGGTTGGTAAGTTGGCTGAAAATTGTGTGCTGACTCGCAAAACAGTCGCCGAAATACTGATGGGTATAGAACCTGTAGTATTTGCACAATTTAAGCAAAACCCTGAGCATTTTCTAGCTGAAGCTTCACGGCTTGTGAAAGAGCAAAAGGCATCTGTGATTATCGAGAAGCTATCATATGATCCAACGAACGAATCTTATGATGTTGATATATTCACGGCAGAGCAAAAAATCACTGATATGACAAAAGCCGTTAGTGGCGTTAATAAGCATATTTATGATTATGTTGTCGTTGATTCACAAGGCATTGAACGAGACTTTGTTACCGAGCTTGATACAAGCAAAGAAGTCGTGGTTTATGCAAAACTACCTCGTGGTTTTCTGATACCGACGCCTGTTGGCGACTACAACCCTGATTGGGCGATTTCCTTCAAAGAAGGAAGTGTTAAACACATTTACTTTATTGCAGAGACTAAAGGAACTATGTCTTCGCTTGAATTGCGTGGCATAGAAGATCGCAAGATTGAATGTGCTAGGAAATTCTTTGAAAAAATTAATGCAGAGATAACGAGTGAAAACGTCAAATATGATGTTGTAACGAGTTACTCGAAATTAATGGAAGTCGTAAGCGGCTAGTTGTTTCCGTTTTTATATCGGGCTGTCAGTTCATCTGGCTGACAGCTCACTTTTAGTTTCATAACAATAATTGGAACATTCAGCCAGATTGAGTCTAAATGTCGCTCATTCATGCGGTTAAATTTTTAGTATGGCTGTTTACGTGACGGAGAAATAGCATGAATCCTGAAAAATACAATAGAAGTATAAGCTTGCTTTGCCCGACTTGTGGCTGTTCAGACTTTTCCTACGAAGACGGTTGCGATGAAACAATACAAGTAATGACTTGTGCATCTTGTGGCAGAGAGTTCAATAAAGATGAGCTTATTCAAGAGAATAGCGAAAATATTGATGAGCACCTTTCTGAAATCAAGGAAGAAGTTTTAAATGACGTTCAAGACGAACTACGTAAATATTTGAAAAAGGCTTTTTCTGGTAGCAAGAATATAAGGATTAGGTAATGCCAGTAACTATTGATGCAGGTGATGTGATAGCTGGATTAGCTTTCCTTTTATCTGGCTACGCAACATGGCAAACGGTCAGCTTTAATAAGAGGCAGAAGTCACTTGTCGAAAGCCAGGAAAAGCTAAACACCATTCTCTTGGAAAAAGAAAATGAAGATGCTCTGAAAGGAAAGCAAGCTGACCTTAGTGCATCAATTATAAAACTTGGCAGCAGTAAGTATCGGCTTAAGGTTTGGAATAAAGGTTCTGCTACTGCAAGAAACGTCAGAATTGAGTTCCCCGAAGGTAACGATTTAGTTATTGAATCAGAAGTGACTGACAAATTTCCGATGGAAAGCCTCGAAAAGTATCAAGCCGTTGAGCTGATAGCCGCTGTTCATATGCAAACGAAACGAAAGCATGTTGTTCGGCTAGTTTGGGAAGATGATGCCCAGTCCTATAATGAAAAGCTGTCTTACCCTACACTGTAATGTAACTGTCGATTCTCTCACTAGAGCTAAAACAACTACAGATAAATGCATATTTCTTTCGGCTATCAAACATCTTCAGTTGCTAAAGAACCTTCACACTATCGTGTCGGAGGTTCACTATGTTCAAAAACCTATTTTTTCAAATCAAAGCACTACCAGAGCTTTCATCGCAACTGGATGCGGAAATTCCACGCTACCCGCCATTCCTAAAGGGGTTGCCAGCAGCGTCACCCGAGGATTTGCAGTCCACACAAGACGAGCTAATTTCCAAACTGCGCCAGGTACTTGGCTTTAATCAGCGTGAGTTTCAAAGACTGATTCAGCCCTGCATTGATCATCTGGCTGCTTATGTTCATTTGTTGCCAGCTTCTGAGCATCATCATCACAGTGGTGCTGGTGGTTTATTACGTCACTCGTTGGAAGTTGCTTTCTGGGCGGCACAAGCAGCTGAAGGGATCATCTTTGTTGCCAGTGGCACACCGGTTGAGAAAAAAGAGCTAGAGCCAAGGTGGCGTGTCGCGGCGGCTCTTGGCGGTTTGTTCCATGATATTGGTAAGCCTGTTTCAGATTTGTCCATCACAGACGAAGATGGACGCTATCAGTGGAACCCTTTTTTAGAAACCTTATCTCAGTGGACCACTAATAACAGCATTGAACGCTATTTCATTCGCTGGCGCGACGGACGTTGCAAGCGGCACGAGCAATTCTCAATTCTGGTGTTAAACCGGGTGATGACACCTGAGTTGCTCGCTTGGTTAACCCAGCCGGGCCCAGAGATTTTGCAAGCCATGCTGGAAGCAATTGGCAATACCGATCCCGAGCATGCCCTATCTAAATTGGTCATTGAAGCTGACCAAACCAGTGTCCAGCGAGACCTGAAAGCTCAACGAATTTCCGTTGACGACAATGCCCTTGGTGTCCCAGTCGAACGCTATCTACTTGATGCCATGAGGCGATTACTTGCCAGTTCCCAGTGGTTGGTCAATCAGCGAGATGCCAGAGTTTGGGTACGAAAATTGAATCAATCAACCAATCTTTACCTGGTCTGGAAAAGTGCAGCTAAGGACATCATTGAGCTGTTGGCCAAAGACAAGATACCTGGCATTCCAAGAGATCCCGATACCCTTGCGGACATCCTCATTGAGCGAGGATTGGCCACTAAATCCGTCTCAAATGAGCGATATGAAAGCCTTGCCCCTGAAGTGCTGATCAAAGACGACAAGCCAATCTGGTTACCCATGCTGCATATATCTGAGGCCGATTTATTGTTCAGCTCGAATGTACCAAGTAGCGTGAGACTGTTTAGCAAATCTGAGTGGGAAGCAACACAGCAAACACAAGCAGAGCCACAGAGTCGCTCCAGAGAGCATTCAGACTTGCCTGAAGCGTCATCATCAATCGAACATAGAAAATCGGATGAGTCACCATCGACAAACTCGTCCGAACAAGATGATGAACTTCGTCTTGCTAGTGATGTTAATAACCCCCAGGCAAATGAAAATGCTCCAGGTGATGGATGTGAAAAGCCTAACAATTCATATGATGGCGCTATCTCAAATAACGTAAACCAGCACGATGCAGAGGCATTGAATCTGCCTGAATCTTTGGCATGGCTCCCAGAGGCCAGTAGTGCGTTGGTTATGGTTGGTGAACAGATACTGATCCGCTATCCCGATGCCGTAAGACATTGGTGTGCTCCCCGAAAACTGCTTGCTGAACTCAGTCGATTGGATTGGCTTGAATTAGATCCCGCAAACCCGACTCGTAAGGCCAGAACTGTGACTACGAATGATGGCGTTCAGGAGCAAGGGTTACTGCTGAAAGTATCGATTTCTAAAGGGCTTTCTGCACTGATTGACCTTCCCAAACAAGACGCAGAATCAGCGGCAGCAATTCAGAACGAAGAGGCTTCACAGCGTCCGAGTCGAACTAAGATAACCAATGCCCAAGCAAAAGAGCCCGCCACAAGAGCGGAGCGTAATCAAAAGCCGATTGCGCCCAATGCGAACTCAATTACAGACCCCAAACACGAGCAGCGGCAAAAGATGGTTAATTTTGTGAAAGATTTGCCCATCTTACTGACCGATGGCGATTACCCAGACGTGGATCATAGTGCCGATGGTATTCGCGTCACGATTCAAACCTTACGCCAAGTCGCCAATGAGCATGGCATTCCAGCCGGACAGCTGCTTCGGGGGATCTCGGCCAGTGACCAATGCCAGTTTGATGAGGGGGAAACGGTTCTGTTTACCGCTCACGCTGAACGTTAATCCATTTTAAGTTGAGCAGATTGCAAACGGTTATTTTGCGGAGCATGAATGAAAGAAAACGCATACGAGATGCCCTGGCGCACGAACTATGAAGCCATGGCAGCAGCAGGTTGGATGGTCGGAGCAACTGGGGCAATTGCCGCAGAAATGCTGACTGAGCTACCACCTGAGCCATTTTGGTGGATGACAGGGATTTCCTCGGGCATGGCGTTGTATCGCCTGCCTGAGGCTTACCGTCTTTATAAGTTGCAGAAGGGGCTAAAAGGCAAACCTTTGGCTTTTATGGAGCTTTCGCATTTACAAAAGGTGATGGCAAAACATCCTGATGAACTGTGGTTAGGGTATGGCTTTGAGTGGGACCAACGTCATGCTCAACGCGCTTATGAAATATTAAAGCGGGATAAGCAAACCTTGCTTAACCAAGGTCACGGCAAACAAATGGGTTCGACCTGGATTCATGGTGTTGAGCCCAAAGAAGAAGATGTGTACCAGCCAGTTGGTCACACTGAGGGGCACACCTTAATTGTCGGCACGACCGGTGCCGGGAAAACCCGATGCTTTGATGCGATGATCACTCAGGCCATTTTGCGTAATGAAGCCGTGATTATTATTGACCCTAAGGGAGACAAGGAACTTAAGGATAATGCACAGCGAGCCTGTATTGCCGCCGGTAGTCCTGAGCGCTTTGTGTATTTTCATCCGGGTTTTCCAGAGCATTCAGTACGTCTTAATCCCCTGAGAAACTTTAACCGGGGTACTGAAATTGCCAGCCGAATTGCGGCATTAATCCCCTCTGAAACCGGTGCTGATCCATTTAAAGCCTTTGGCCAAATGGCACTGAATAACATAGTGCAAGGTTTGTTGCTTACGTCACAACGTCCTGATCTGAAAACACTGAGGCGTTTTTTGGAAGGTGGCCCAGAAGGCTTGGTAGTAAAAGCCGTCACAGCCTGGGGTGAGCAGGTGTATCCGAACTTTAGTGTGGAGATCAAGCGCTTTACCGAAAAGGCCAATACCTTGGCTAAACAAGCCATGGCGATGTTGCTTTTTTACTACGAACGCATTCAGCCCGTTGCCGCCAACACCGATTTGGAAGGCCTTTTGAGCATGTTTGAGCATGACAGAACCCACTATTCCAAGATGGTGGCTTCACTGATGCCGGTGCTCAATATGCTCACATCAAGTGAACTTGGTCCACTGTTATCACCTATTGCAAACGACGTGGATGACAGCCGGTTAATTACGGATTCTGGCCGTATTATCAACAATGCCCAAGTGGCATATATCGGCTTGGATTCATTAACCGACGCCATGGTTGGCAGCGCCATTGGTTCGTTGCTTTTATCCGATCTCACCGCCGTGGCCGGTGACCGCTATAACTATGGTGTTGAAAATCGTCCCGTAAATATTTTCATCGATGAGGCGGCTGAAGTCGTCAACGATCCCTTTATTCAACTGCTCAACAAAGGCCGTGGCGCAAAAATGCGTTGTGTGATTGCTACTCAGACCTTTGCTGATTTTTCAGCTCGTACAGGCAGTGAAGCTAAAGCTCGCCAGGTGTTAGGTAACATCAACAACCTGATAGCCCTTCGGGTGATGGATGCCGAAACGCAGCAGTACATTACCGACAATCTGCCTAAGACTCGGTTGCAGTACATCATGCAAACTCAAGGTATGTCGTCCAACTCGGACAGCCCCGCGTTGTTTACCGGCAATCATGGCGAACGCTTGATGGAGGAAGAAGGCGATATGTTTCCACCGCAGTTATTAGGCCAGCTCCCCAACCTAGAGTACATCGCCAAGCTTTCAGGTGGCCGCGTGATCAAAGGTCGCATTCCTATTTTAACCAGCTCTACACAGGCAGCATAAGGAGTCTGTATGCATCATTCTGTCTGTCTGAAAATGACAACACTTACCAGTAAAGAAATGATCGCTCAGTGGCAGCAACATAACCCCCAGTTCAAGGAAACCTTAAGACTGCTTGAAACCGACTGGCCTCATGCGTTGGCCTCGGTGTATTGCTTGGCAGACTACTTAACGGATGCGTTCACGTTAGATGGTCATTCCATCTTTGATTTGTGTCTGAGCAATGGCTTGGGTAGTTATGAAGAAGTCAGTTGTGATGATGACAGTGTACGCCTTTGGCATTTCATTGAGGCACTGACCTGGACTGCATCCAGTGCTTTAACGGGGATTCGGCTGCGTGACCCTGATCATTTCGAGTGGGCTGCCGTAGATGGTGTGTATTTCTACTCCTGGATTCGTAATCGTCCAAATCGGATGGCGTATTTGGCTGAAGGACGCATCGATGTGCGTTATGTCAGTGGTCATACGACGACAAAGCGGCTTCAACAAGTGATTAAAGCCCGGATTATGACGCCAACCGTTGCAGCCATGCTGGCGCGAGCTGAAGAGGATGTTTGGCATGAGCAAGCATAAGTCGGTTTGGCTACTGTGTCTGGCACTGATGCTAGAGATTATTGCTATTGGCGTGTTAGTGCCCGGTGATTGGACTGGCCGGGTCATCAGTAAAGAGAAGCAGATGATCCAAAACCAATTGGGCGCACAAACAAGCTATTGGATTGGTCAAACTAGCCATCGCTGGTATCAGTCATGGATTGTGGATACGCAGATGGAGCAATCTGTGCGTGATTTTCTAATCCCCACTGAAGAGCAGCGACTGCGCTCTAAAGGGATGGAGAACATGGGTGGCTTTTGGTTTGTGTGGGTAGAAGACCGTATTCAGGCATTTTTTGATGTGCTGTACCAAGTGTTCACTCGATTTGCTTTGCTGATGGTCTGGTTGCCCTTTGCGCTTATTCTCATGTTACCGGCGCTGTGGGACGGCTTGATGACCTGGAAGATTAAGAAGACAACCTTTGATTTTTCGAGCCCAATCATTCACCGCTACAGCATGATTATCCTGGGCTCAGGTGTCATTTTGCTGTTTATGGGATTGTTCGCCCCGCTGGCTATTCCACCGGTGGTGTTACCGTCGCTGATCATCGGTTTGGCATTGATGGCGGGGTTGGCGTTAAGCCACTTGCAGAAGAAGATATGAGGCCTGTCAGGCCTCATCTTGTAGAGCTAAAACCTTACGCCTACGGTATTGCCGTTCTCGTCTTCAGCAGGCAAATGGTAAGTATCAATAAGGTGACCTTGAAGCCAAATATATTGCGGCATCCAAAACGAGTACTGTCGTATAAGAGCCAATACTTCTTTTAACGGTTTGTTTGCATGAGGCTCGGCAAGACGGAAGTAAATGAATGAGCAATAATCTCGAAAATACTCATGAAGCTCTGAATCCGATAGCGTTTCTTTTAGCGGCCTGTTTTGTTCGTCGTCCTCATCAGGGGAATTGGCATAAATTTCAAATAGCTGCTTTTCAGTGAGCATCTCCAAGAAGTGGTCTTCAATTAAGATCCCATCACTGGTATCGACATCCATACCATCTTTGACATCAAAAGCCATGACACATCCTGAAGATAATGCCACTTCTGATGGTTTCAGTACGTCATTAGCTTGTACAACCTGATGCCAATGATTAAAACCAGCAGATACTGCAATTTCATCGAGTGCTTGAGTGTGTGGAATAGATTTTTCACGTTTAAGCTTTCGTGCTTTTTGCTTTAAACGTTCAACCGTGGCAGAGGAAATGATTTTAGTAATTTGCATTGAGTTTCTCCTATTAGCGAATACGGTGCCCACTGCAGAGGTCGCAGAAAAAACCTAAGCAAAAAATAAATTTGATATGCATGTCGTCCCATCCGGGTTTGCTAAAGTGGGCAGCTGGTCTCGACACGACCAATATCCCCATCATATCAACCGCATCAAAAAGATTAATTGTTAGTATTGTCTGAGTAGAACCCTCAAAACCTTCAAGAATTCGGCATCTAGCTGACCACTGAAGCTGCCAATCCCAAGGCATCCTTCACTTCTCAATTCAAACAACGAGGAGTGACTATGGAACCTGTGAGTATTCCGTCCTATATCGATGACCCGCCGCACTTCCTGCTTTGGAGTGCCGATGAGATGGCTCCCATTCTGTTGGGGCTAGTGATCGGCATTTTTACCGGTAATGCCTTGGTTTTATGCCTGCTGGGGTTGGTGACAACCAAGCTCTATCGGCGTTTTCGTGATGGTCGCCCAGATGGTTTTATTCTTCACGCCATCTACTGGGCTGGGCTGTTGCCAACCAAAGCCAAGACGATCCCTAACCCATTTATCAGGAGCTATCTGCCGTGAAGTTCGACGTGTTTTTAAAATCATGGCAAGGCACGCAATTAGAGAACCGATGGCAGCGGTTCCTGATTGCGGTGCTGGTGCTATCTAATTTGCTGCTTGCGATAGCGGCATTTTCTCGCAATACCGTGGTAGCTATTCAACCACCAACCTTGTCTGAAACGGCTGAAGTGTCACGAAACCAAGCCACTCAACCTTACCTTGAATCCTGGGGACTCTACCTGGCTGAGCTTATGGGCAACGTGACGCCGGGTAATGTGTCTTTCATCCGGGTTGCCATTGAGCCGCTACTTTCTCCAGCGGTGTACCAGCAAGTGGTCGATGCACTGGAGATTCAGGCAAGACAGATCCGTGAAGACCGAGTCACGCTCAAATTCCAACCCAGACAAGTGGAGTATGAGTATGAAACCGGCCATGTCTTTGTGACCGGTTATTCCTTGGTCTCTGGGCCATCTGGAGATGAACAGCGCCAAACTCGCACCTATGAGTTTGACATCGATATTGAGCAATACCGTCCAAAGCTCAGTTGGATGGATACGTATGAGGGGCAAGCTAGAACGAAGGGAGTTCGTGAAAAGTTGACCCAAGAGCAAAACCGGAGGGTGAATGATGCGAACCAAAATTAGTCGATGGATAACACCAAGCTTAATCGCAATGAGCTTGAGTGGCGTCCTGTTATCTCAAGCGTCGTATGCAGACGTGGAATTGCCGATTGTGCCAGCCAGTGTGATGAAGCAGTCTGCTACTGCAAATCCACCGGTTCAAAGCAATTCGGTTGCAGCGGATACGCCAACAACGCTACTGATGACACCGGGGGTTAATGAACTGATCCCTGTAGCACTTGGTCATCTGAATCGAATTGTGACGCCGTTTGAATCGCCTCAGGTGAGAACAACCAGTGATGCTCAGACGCAAATCAAGGGGAATGTTGTATATGTGGCCACGGACAAAGAATCACCGGTTTCACTTTACATCACTCCGCCTGGTCTGGAAGCGCCCGCGTTATCTGTCACCTTAGTACCTCGTCGTATTCCACCGCGTGAAATCACCTTAGCTATTGATGGTCAGCAGTGGCCTATTAAGGGCGTCGTGAACCGCAAAGCCGCCACTTGGGAAACAGCTCAACCTTACGTCGATAACCTACGTGACTTACTGAGACGCCTTGCACTAAATGAGTTACCACAAGGCTATGACATCCGTTTAGCTGGCCAAACTGACACAAGCCCGAAATGTTTTCAGCCGGGCTTAAAGTTTGGTTTTAAGCAGGGGCAAATTGTGTCGGGACATTACTTCACCGTCTATGTAGGACTGGTTGAAAGCTTTGCCGATGAGCCGATAGAAGCCAGTGAATTAGCCTGTCATGCACCAGATATAGTGGCAAGCGCTTACTGGCCTCGCAATATCTTGTTGCCGGGTGAAAAGACTGAGTTGTATGTGGTTGTTCGCAATCATCGTGAAGAACCAGTGGAAAGTCAGCGACCTTCGCTTCTTGTGGGAGGTAAGTAACGATGAAAGCACAATGGGAACAAATGAGCCCGAACATGAAGCGGGGCCTATCGGTTGCCGGTATTGCTGGTGGTCTCATTCTTATGGTGATGGTGTTTTCACCTAATCCTGACGATGGCTCAAGCAGTCGGAACCGACAGGAAACAATTCGGCACATTCTTACGGATACCAATACTCGTGATGTTGGGGTCGATAGTTTGGCTGCGAACGTAAAACTACTCAGTGAGCGCAATGAACAGTTACGTCGTGAAGTTGAGCGCTTGCGTCGCGACGTCGATTCAGGACGGCTAAGCCCAGGTTCGCCTTCTATACCAAGTGAGGTCAATGCGGAGCTGGCCCGCCTTAGAGCGGAACTTGATGATGTTCGCGCAGGAGGTGATGCAGCAGTTGAAGGCAAAAATAGCCGTTTTGAAGTGCCTTTATCTGCCATGGAATTACCCAAAGACGAAAAGCCTCTGCCGTCTAACCCAGACGACTATTTTGCCAATGCGCCGCTGCCTGATCCGCTCTATCAGCAGCCAGCCAATGGCCAAGGTACACGAGCACGAGATGTTCCATTGCCGCCAATCACGATTCGTATGATTGAGCCTGAAGTGGTTGCTGAACCAGAGGTTGTTGTGCAAGAAGCGCCGCCTTTGTATCTACCGGCGGGCAGCATCATCTCAGGTACTTTGATCACAGGTTTGGATGCCCCCACTCACGAGTCCGCAAGACGCGAGCCTTTTCCAGCATTGCTGAGGATTCAAAAGGAAGCCATTTTACCCAACCGATTTAGAGCGGATATCAAAGAGTGTTTCTTGATCGCCGCAGGTTACGGTGATTTGAGCTCTGAGCGTGCCTATTTGCGAGGCGAGACCATTTCATGTGTGAGAGAAGATGGCGGCGTCATTGAAACACGACTGGATTCTTATGCCGTAGGTGAAGACGGCAAAGCCGGTATTCGTGGCCGATTAGTGTCGAAACAAGGCCAACTGGTGGCTAAATCGATGATGGCCGGATTCCTACAGGGCTTGGCAGGCGCATTTGATGTGAATCCTGTACCAACGATTCAGACGGGTAATGCCGGTGATACTCAGCTGTACCAGCAAGTCATGAGCCAAGAAGCATTACAAGGCGCTGCGATTAAAGGCACAGGTAAAGCATTGGATCGAGTGGCCAAGTTCTATTTGGACATGGCTGAAAATATGTTCCCAGTCATAGAGGTAGACGCTGCCAGGAAAATTGAAGTCATAGTCACTCGTGGTGCCTCGTTGTCGTTGGCCACTTCGCAAGGGGGAGGTGCAAGAAGATGAAAAAATCCTGCATGTTGCTAACCGATCGAAGTCCGTTTCAGACAATAAGATGTGTATCCAGAGGAGAGTTAACCATGACGACATCAATGCAGAACAACCCAAAGCACCAGTCAAAACAGTGGTCTAAAGCTGGATTACTTTTATTGGCAGTCGGCTCAACCTTATTGTCTGGCTGTAGTTCATTGGGTCTTGGGAGTAGTGAATATGGATGCCCAGGTATGCCTGACGGTGTGCGCTGTTTATCCGCTCGTGAAGTCTATGAGCTGACCAGTAATGGCGCTGCACCCAAGACGATTGATGCTGTGGCGACTCGAATTGGTTCTCCCTCTGGGTATTCACAATCTGATTTAGAGACAGGACTGCTGAGCCATCCAGCATTACCTGAGACGCAGCAATCTGCACCTATTCGCATTCCTTCAAGGGTAATGCGGATTTGGATTGCGCCTTGGGAGGATGACCGTGGAGATCTGAATTTATCCAGCTACGTGTTTACCGAAATTGAACCGCGCCGGTGGGATATTGGGGTGTCAGCACCTCGAACGGTTTCGCCAGTGCTACGTCCACTTCAGACTCAAAGCGATTCAGCCTCAGCGGGAGCTGATGGTAAGCGCGATAACTTGAGTATCTACGGAGAAACTAACGAATGACAAATGCAGTTCGCACCATTCAGACTCAGCGCCTAATGACCATTGGTGCGCTTGGTTTAATGGCGTTAATGATTTCGGAGCCCTCATTTGCGGGCACCGGTGGTGATGCTTTCACTGATGTGTGGGATACCCTAAAAGATTGGACCCAAGGTACTTTGGGACGGATCGTAGCGGGAGCCATGGTACTGGTGGGTATTGTGGGCGGTATCGCCCGCCAAAGCTTGATGGCTTTTGCCTTGGGCATTGGTGGCGGTATGGGTCTCTACAATACGCCAACCGTCGTTGAAAGTGTTATGTCTGCAACCTTACCTGTTGTTGCCAGCACTCAAGAAGTTATTGGCACAACTGTTCCAGCAATCAGCGCCGTTTTACTGGGCACCTGAATGTGAGCCATAGTAGGCAGTTCACTTAAGGTAATCAAACTAGGTCTACACAACATCGGGTTATTGGTGATGTTGTGTAGACCTTTTCATTTCAACAACGCCGCATTAGCGGGCTTGGTTTACAGTATTTGGTATATTAATACCTAAAGTGTTAAAATCACTGTCACAATAAACTATATGGTTTATACTGTTTGTGATATTCATACTTTGGGTGTTAAAATGTCATCTAAGATAAACTGGCTTGTTGCTCATACTTCTCCTGGTGCGCTAGTACTTCAGCAATGGCTGACTGAAAACGGTGTGAGCTATTCCTTGGCTCAAAAGTACGCGCAGAACGGTTGGCTAAAGAAGCTATGTTCTGGCGTGTATTATCGTCCAGATGCGCGGGGCGATATAAAGCCAACTTGGGTTGATGCCATTCAAGCATTAGATGTGCAATTGGGCGTTTCAGTTCATTTGGCTGGATTGAGCAGCTTAACTCACCAAGGACTGAGTCACTATTTACAGCTGAACAAAGAGCAAGTTTGGATTTGCGTTAAAAACAAGTCGTCCTTACCGAAATGGTTTCGTGAATTCCCTTATCAGAATTGGTTTTACTGTGGAAACCATAAGCTTGAAGTGAATCCCGAGAAAGATTTGAAAAGGATCACGGTTAAAGAGAAAGAACTCACTGTCAGCTGTGCAGAACTTGCTGCCTATGAAGTGGTAGATGCGATTGGAAAGCTGATTTCATTTGAGCATGTCGCAGAATTATTTCAGGGTTTAGTCAATCTTAGCCCTAGAAAAGTACAAGATATTCTTGAACGAAGCAGCTCTGTTCAGGCAAACCGAATATTTCTATTTCTGGGTCGATACTACGATCACCAGTGGGTCAATCGCATAGATGAAACAAGAATTAAATTGGGGGCAGGAAAGCGGCAGGTTGTCGAAAAAGGACGTTTTGATGAGCGATATCAAATCACAGTGCCAGAGATATTAAGCGTCAAAAAAGGTGAACAACATAATGGATAAAGATAGCCCATATTACAAACAGGTTTCTTTGCTCATAAGAATGCTGCCTGTGGTAGCAACAGAGACGGTTTTTGCACTTAAAGGTGGCACCGCCATTAATTTATTTGTGAGAGATTTTCCTCGGTTATCTGTAGATATTGATCTTGCTTATCTTCCACTTGAACCAAGAGATGAGGCTTTGATTAATGTCAGGGCTGCATTGCAGCGCATTACAGACAGAATCAATACTCAACCAGATATCAGAGCGGCATTTCAGGATAATAAAGCTGATGAACTGAGAATAGTTGTATCAAGTCCGGTTGCGACGATCAAAATTGAAGTGTCGCCCGTCGCCAGAGGTACATTGCATAGTGCAGAAATAATGGCAGTTCAAGAGTCTGTTGAATACGAGTTTGGTTATGCTGAGATTCAGGTAGTCAGTCTTCCCGATCTGTATGGTGGGAAATTGTGTGCTGCAATGGATCGCCAACATCCTCGCGACTTATTTGATGTGCGTATGTTACTTGGCAGTGAAGGGGTTTCGAGAGAGATTTTAGTGGGTTTTTTAACCTATACATTAAGTCATCCTCGGCCTATTAATGAAGTCATGTCGCCAAACTGGCAGCCGCTGAATGAGAAATTTCAGGCAGAATTTGATGGAATGACTTTTGAAAAAGTTGAATGCGAAGACTTAGCTTCTGTTAGGCCTATGATGTTAACTTCGCTGCAAAAACATTTCACAGAAAGGGATTATGCTTTCCTTATGTCATTCAAAAGAGGGCAACCTGACTGGGCATTGTTTGACTATCCTAATGCAGCAGACTTGCCAGCGATTCGTTGGAAGTTGCAGAACATAAACAAATTGGCAAAGAATCAAGCAAAACATCAAGAGCAATTAGATAAATTGAAGCAAGTGCTTGATGATTGGCTTGTTAACGCAAACGCCGAGTAATTCGTTTATAACAAACCTCAACGAGCTATAAGCCCCCTAGTTAGATTGCGATTTCTTCAATCTATCTAACCGAGTCCACATAGGACAACTGCATAGACTGGAGCCTCGATTTACATTAACGAGGACTCCTCATGCGAAAACTATCTCCAATCATTCTGGCGCTTGCGCTGTCTCCTTTGGTTCAAGCTGAACCTGTGTCTGAAGTGTCGCCCGTTGGCAAAATTGACGGCATGGTTTCTTTACCTGTCACGGGTATGAAAGCGGTCGAAAGCAATGGCCGTATTGTTTTCATGTCAGACAGTGGCCGGTTCGTCATTGATGGCACGCTCTATGATGCCTGGTCCAAAAAGCCGCTTACCAGCCTTGAAGAAATTCGTGAAGCGGGGAACACGCTGGACTTAGGTCGTCTTGGCCTAAAAATGGATGATTTGAATCCACTGACGCTGGGTGAAGGCAAAAAGAAAGTGGTGGTCTTTGTTGACCCACGATGCCCGCACTGCCATGAGCTTTTGAAACAAGCTTTACCGTTAACCAAAGAATACACCTTCCAAATACTCCCTGTGCCAGTGCTTGGTCCTGATTCAGAGCGTCAGGTTCGCCAGCTTGGCTGTGCGCGTGACAAAAAAGCGGCCACCGATGCATTGCTGAATGGCCGGATTGGTAACCTAGAACAGGATGATGCCTGCAACTTAGAACCAATGCAGCGTACCTTGGTGACGGCTCAAATCCTGGGCATTCAAGGTGTGCCTTTCATCGTCGCCAATGATGGTCGCATCAGCCGAGGCCGTCCTTATGATCTTTCTGCTTGGTTGGAGGGGCGTTAATGAAAGCCTCTCTGTATTCAGGGCAACGCGCTTCAGAGCTCTTGCCAGTATTGGCCTATTCCGACGATGAGCAACTGTTTTTCATGGAAGACCAGAGTGTTGGCTTTGGTTTTCTATGTGACCCATTGCCTGGTGGTGATGAGTCTGTTGCAGACAGGGTTAATGTTCTACTCAACAACGACTGGCCAAAAGACACTTTGCTGCAATTTGGCCTGTACGCCTCGCCTGATATTCAAACCGACCTTCAGCGCATGATGGGCTTACGGCATCGTCAATCCGATCCATTGCTTAGGGCGTCGATACGCAAACGTGCGGATTTCCTCGATGGGGGCACGGTTCAATCGATAGAAGAATCGACCCAGACTCAGGTACGCAACTTTCAACTGATCGTCACCTGCAAATTGCCTTTGGAAAGTCCTATACCGACGGAGCGTGAGTTGAGTCGAGCATCCGCGCTTCGAGCTTCTTTCTCTCAGGCGTTGGCAACGGTTGGTTTTCGCGTCACTGAGATGACTGACCGAAATTGGCTCGCGGCATTAAGTGCGCAACTTAACTGGGGAAAAGATGCTTCTTGGCGTAATCCATCTCCAATCCGCAGTGAGGCAGATAAACCACTTCGAGAGCAAGTGTTGGATTATGACCGAGCTATCAAGGTGGATAGCCAAGGTCTGATGCTGGGTGATTACCGAGTTAAAACCTTATCGTTTAAGCGCTTGCCTGAGCGGATCTGGTTTGGTCATGCCGCAAGTTTTGCGGGCGATATGATGACGGGCAGTCGCGGCTTACGCGGCAGCTTTTTGCTAAATGTCACCATTCACTTTCCTTCAGCCGAGGCGATGCGATCTCGTTTAGAGACGAAGCGTCAATGGGCGGTCAATCAGGCTTATGGCCCGATGCTCAAGTTTGTGCCGGTGCTGGCAGCCAAGAAAAAGGGGTTTGATGTTCTTTTTGAAGCCTTGCAAGAAGGTGATCGTCCTATTCGGGCAAATATGACCTTAACGCTGTTTTCCCCGACGGAAGAGGCGTCCATCAGCTCTGTTTCAAATGCTCGAACTTATTTCAAAGAACTCGGGTTTGAGCTGATGGAAGACAAGTACTTCTGTTTGCCCATTTTCCTGAATGCCTTGCCATTTGGTGCCGACCGCCAGGCGATGAACGACTTGTTTCGATTTAAGACCATGGCGACACGACATGTGATCCCACTGTTGCCTTTGTTTGCAGATTGGAAAGGCACGGGCACGCCAGTGATTAACTTTGTTTCCCGCAATGGCCAGATCATGAGTGTGTCCCTTTATGACTCGGGCAGTAATTACAACTGTTGCATCGCGGCGCAATCGGGATCGGGCAAGTCATTCCTGGTGAACGAAATCATCTCCTCCTACTTATCTGAAGGCGGGCAATGCTGGGTAATTGATGTTGGCCGCTCTTATGAAAAGCTGTGTGAAGTCTATGATGGTGAGTTCTTACAGTTCGGGCGGGACAGTGGCATTTGCTTAAACCCGTTTGAAATCGTTGAGGACTATGACGAAGAAGCGGATGTACTGGTTGGGTTATTGGCCGCAATGGCCGCACCTACGCAGTCATTAACCGATTTTCAGATGGCCAACCTAAAACGTCAGACCCGTGAACTGTGGGAGAAAAAAGGTCGTGCCATGTTGGTTGATGATGTGGCAGAGGCTTTAAAAAATCATGAAGACCGACGTGTGCAGGACGTGGGTGAGCAGCTCTATCCGTTTACGACACAGGGCGAATATGGCCGCTTCTTTAATGGTCACAACAATATTCGCTTCAAAAACCGATTCACCGTTCTGGAGTTAGAAGAGCTCAAGGGGCGTAAGCATCTGCAACAAGTGGTGTTGCTTCAGCTTATCTACCAAATCCAACAGGAGATGTACTTAGGTGAGCGGGATCGTCGCAAGATTGTGTTCATTGACGAAGCCTGGGATCTGCTGACTCAAGGTGATGTCGGTAAGTTTATCGAGACGGGTTACCGTCGATTTCGAAAATATGGCGGCAGTGCTGTAACAGTAACGCAGTCGGTCAACGATTTATACGACAGCCCTACAGGTAAAGCCATCGCTGAAAACTCGGCCAATATGTACCTGCTTGGCCAAAAAGCCGAAACCATCAACGCGCTCAAAAAAGAAGGCCGTTTGCCATTAGGTGAAGGCGGCTACGAATACCTGAAAACGGTTCATACCGTCACGGGTGTCTATTCCGAGATTTTCTTTATTACCGAGATGGGCACCGGGATTGGCCGCCTTATCGTCGATCCGTTTCACAAGCTGTTGTACTCGTCCCGTGCAGAAGATGTAAACGCGATTAAACAGTTAACGCGCAAAGGCCTTTCTGTTGCTGATGCCATCTCTCAGTTGTTGAAGGAGCGAGGCTTTGACTGCTCCCCTCCCTAAAGGAAGGGGATTCTTGTTTCAAGGCGTTATGCCCGAAGTTCATTAGAACAATCGGGACTTACTTACGCTCCACAAGCTAACACCGCTTGCCCAGCGGCTTTGATATTAATAGCGGCATTGGTATCACGGTCTAAGCGCGCTTCACACGCTGGACAAGTCCAATGCCTTATATGTAACGGTAGAGAATCAACTACGTGACCACAGCAATTACAACGCTTACTAGACGGATACCACTTGTCAATCTGGACAAGTGTTCTGCCGCGCCATTCTGCTTTGTACTCAAGCTGCCTAACCATTTCGCCCCAATTGGCGTCACCAATGGCCTTAGCAAGTCGCGGATTCTTGACCATGTTTTTAACGCTCAAACTCTCACAGCTAATCACTTGGTTTTCGTTTATCAACGTAGTGGTGAGTTTGTGGGTAAAGTCGCGGCGGCAGTCGGCAATCTTCGCCTGAATGCGAGCAACTTTGATTCTGGCTTTGTGGAAGTTGGCAGTTCCTTTCTTCTTCTTGGAAAGGCGGCGTTGCGCCTGAGCCAATTTCTTCTCGTACTTTGCAGTATGGCGGGGATTGCCAGATTTAAACCCGTCAGCGGTAATCACAAGGTCGGTCAAACCCAAATCAATACCCGTTGTCTTTTTGGTAACAGGCAGTGGTTTAGGCTCGAAGCGGCAAAGCATAGACACGAAGTAGCGGCCTGCACTGTCTTTCGAGATAGTGACGGTAGTTGGTTCGCTAGGAAGTTCACGCGACCAGCGAATATCAAGCGGCTGTTTGGACTTGGCAATGTAGATATTGCCATCTTTGAACTTAAACGCCGACTTCGTGAATTCTGCGCTTTGCTTGCTGCGCTTCTTCTTAAAGGCTGGATACTTCGCCCTTCCTTCAAAGAAGTTCTTAAACGCAGTTTGTTGATGGCGCAAAGATTGTTGGAGCGGTACACACGACACGCTGTTAAGCCATTCAAACTCAGTTTGCTTCTTGAGTTCGGTCAGCTTAGAGCTTGCCGTGTTGTAGTTAACCTTTTTGCTTTCGTTGTAGAAAGCGTCGGTACGCCATTTAAGGATCGCGTTATAAACGAAACGCACACAGCCGAAAGTCTGCGCAAGCAATTGAGCCTGTTCAGTCGTTGGGTAAAAGCGTTGTTTAATAGCGATCTCTTTCATAGTTCACAAGAATACAGTTGTTTTTGTGAAAGTAAATATTAACATTAACCAATCGGGTAGTTTTTGCTCCTTCGGAGCAACCGCTATCCCTCCTCGCCCTAGAAGGACGGGGTTTCTCGCGGGATTTAGATGAATAAGACCACGCTTTGGCCATTTATGGCCTCTATTACTTTGTCTATTGCTGGTAGCGGTTTAATGACCAGCTGGCTTTTAATGAAAACACTCGAACCCATCCACAGCCAGTTGGCGTTAAGTACGCCCATTGCAGTCGTGGATTTTGGGGATGCGGTGTTGTCACTGGGTCCTAATGCCAGCGAACAAGACATCGAATCCAGGTTGCTTCAGACCAATCAGCAAATTGAAAAGTTAAAAGCAGCCGGTTTTATCGTGCTGGATGCCCAAGCGGTGGTTGGCGCTGATGATTCTGTTTTCGTGCCAGTAGGCTCAAAGGAGGTGTCTCATGCAGATACTCCGTAAAAGAATGCCTTGGCGGCCATATCTCATCCGTTTGACCATCCTTGCGTTAATCATGGCAATGGTAGGCACCTACGCCATGATGCGCTACAGAATAGGTATTGATACCCAGCAAGAGCGCTGCCTGCCTGATACCACGGTGTATCTGATTGACCTATGGAATAAAGAGCCCGTTAAGGATGGTTTGTATGCCTTCCACTCAAAAGGACTCGCTCCGTTATATAACGACGGTACTCGGATGCTGAAACGCCTAACAGGGATGCCTGGGGATGAAGTCAATGTGACGCCTGAGCATGTGCTGGTGAATGGTGCTGAAGTCTCTACCGGCATGGCATTAGCCCAGCGTCTTGGTGTGGCTGAAACAGAATTTAGCCGCTCATTGACGCTGCAAGAAAACGAGTATTGGTTTTCCGGTGAGGCCGCAACGAGTTTCGACTCCCGTTATTGGAATGCCGTTAAGCGCGAGCAGATTGTCGGTCGCGCTTGGCCGCTTTGGTAGGAGGTGGATGATGAGAAGACTATGCCTCTTATTTTTGTTGGTTGCTCCATTGGCTTGGGTGCAAGTGTCCTGGGCACAAGAGCCTTATCCGTTGTCTGACGAGGACAAAAAGATCGTCGAAATGAGCCGCAGCATTTTACAAAGTGCTGTGGATGGTGCATCTGAATTTATAGAGCCTTTTGCACCGGTTGAACAACCTGCGTCGCTCAAACACAGCGATGAATGGTTGATATTTGCGTCGTCCTCACTGGGAGATTCGTCACTGAAGCAGCTTTTCAAAGAGGCCAGTGCTACCGGCGCTATTGTGTTGTTTCGGGGAATTCCTGAAGGAAAGACCTTGGGGGCAGCTATCCGTGATTGGCATACCCTGATGACGGGGCTTGATCCTGTTCCTCAGGTTCGAATCGATCCGAAAGCCTTTGTGCACTGGCGGGTGACTAGCGTGCCTGCCATTTTTCGCATAGACGATGACAAGGTGACTGCAAGTGCACTAGGGGTTTACAGCAAGGACTGGTTGCAACGCCAAATTGAAACCGGCAATACCGGTTCATTGGGTCAACGCGGTCCGATTCATTCGATTTTAGAACCGGATTTGATGCAAGTGGCGATGCAGCGATTACAGTCGATTGACCTGGGCGCATTAAAGAAAAAAGCCATTGAGCGTTTCTGGTCTCGCCAAACATTCACTGACTTACCCAAAGCCACGCAGTATCGGATAAGAACGGTTGATCCAACCATCGTCATGCAGCGGCCACTATTGGATGCCAATGGCCGAACATTGATCCCAGCAGGAACGCGTATTAACCCGCTCAAAGCCTTGCCATTTACTCAGCAGCTCGTGGTGTTTAATGCGTCGAACGCTGAAGAAGTGGACGCAGTAGCGCATTGGCTTGAGACGCAAGATAGGACGCTGCGCCGCATTACGCTTATCACCACGCAGCTCGACCGTGCCCAAGGCTGGAATCGCCTCAATGCGCTCGAAAAGACATTGGATAGTCCGGTTTACCTTCTCAATGCCTCGCTAAAGCAGCGCTTTGATCTGCAAGTCACCCCATCGTTTGTTCAAGCAAAGGGGCTCGCGTTTGAAATAGAAGAAATTCCAGCAAAGGAGCTTGTTCATGAAAAAGCTCAATAATACGTATCGTCTGATGCGGACTCTCGTTGTCATGTTTGTCCTAAGCGCCTCTATTCCTGCAAAAGCCGAATTGACTTGCCCAGACGCGGGGTTATTGTCCGGCAAGTTGCTGACGGATGTTTGCTGGTCATGCATTTTTCCTATCCGGGTTGCCGGTCTTCCTCTTGGCTCTGGCAATGTCCCAAGCGGCGCATCAAATAAGTCATTTTGCTTATGTGAAGACAACTTAGGCGTGCCAAGGCCAGGTATTGTTACCAGTATGTGGGAGCCAGCGCGTTTGATTGAACTGGTCAGAACGCCAGGTTGTTCGCCTTCACTGGGAGGGATTCGCTTACCGTTAGGTGATAGGCGATTGCAAGGTGGTCATGGTGAAGGTGAATACGATACCGGTGATCTTGCTTTCTACCATTACCATTATTACGCCTTTCCGCTTTTGGTCATGCTCGATTTGTTCATGGATGGCAATTGCAATGCCGATGGTTACATGGATTTTGACTTGATGTATTTGTCGGAATTGGACCCAACATGGCTGAACGATGAACTGGCCTTTTTTACTCAGCCTGAAGCTGCTGCTGTTGCTAATCCATTGGCTATCTCTGCTTGTACCGCTGACGCTGCTTCATCAACGCTTGGTAAACCCATCGATCAGTTGTTTTGGTGTGCTGGCAGTTGGGGCCATCTCTATCCGTTATCTGGCCACACCTTAGCCTTTGGTTCATTAGCAGAAAACACCAGCCATTTAGCGGCGCGTGCAATCGCGGCTCAACACAGGCGTGGTCTTGCAAGACGAACAATGGGGAACAGTGCGCTATGCCGACCTGTTATCGAACCCATGCTGCCGAAATCCCAATACAAGATGAGTATGTTCTTCCCTGTACCAGAAACTGAAAGTGCGCATGTCATCGGTGAAAGCACCATGAAATGGGGAGAGTGGCGAACGATCCCCGGTGCCGGAGAAGATGCGCTCTACATTTTGTGGCGCTGGCAAGACTGCTGTAACTCGGGAGGTTAACTATGAAACCAACATTTTTTACCCGAGTGTTAGCGGGTATTTTATCTATCACTATGGCGTGCTTGCCCTTACATGGTGTGGCCGCTGATGTACAGCGCCAATCCGGCCTAAGCGGACAACAAGAAGGTAAGCAATTGCTGCAAAACTGGACGATGCCCGCACTCAATGGCAATACATTGTCGGTGCCGAATGGCAGTGGTAATGAGTCCATTAACTTGCAAGAGCTTTTCCCAGGTATGGATCAGGGCTCATTGGATGTCTTAACAGGCGTTTATGGCTCTGATGCCAGCATGAATCAATTGGGGACGCAGCGCCAAGAGAGCATGGTATCCGAAAGTGGCGCTACGGGTGAGGCATTTCGTTCGCTACAACAAATCAAAGACAGGTCTCGGCCAGATATGGTCAATGATCCCCTTTGGGCATTAACTGATGCGGTTCAAACTGACCCTAATCTATTGACGCAAAGCTTCCCAGGTTGTGAGTCTCAAGGTGAAGGAAGCCCAAACTACCAGCAATGTGACAGACTCAATACAGCGGTTAACAGCTGCACTATTACTCACGATTACACGGCAGGCATTATTGAGCATGTTTCAGGACCAATGAACCTTCGCTCTTGTGGTGAGGGATGTCTTGAAGTTTGGATTGGACGAATTGGCGACAACTACTGGAGTGGCCGTTGTAAAGTGTTTGAACAGGCCATCACACTCAAAGTCGTGAACCCCGATGCGATTACCTCAGCCGTTCTTGAGTACGCCAAATGGGATGACTACATGCAAGTTTGGCTTGGCGATCAGAAAGTCTGGTCTGGGCCGAACAATAACTTTCCACCAGAAACGGCTGGCCGCTGCGAGCTCAGTACCAGTTGGGAGCGCAATCCAAATACCGATCTCACTGCTAAGCTAAAAGCGGTAGAACCAGGTTTAGAAGTGCCGGTAAAAATTCGCGTATCGGTTACTGGTAGTGGTGAGGGGTATGCACGCATCAAGGTGCGCTTTGATCCAACCAAGGTGGTGATGAATGATAGTTGGTCGCCACAATCCTGTATCGAACAAGCAGCGGATATCCCGACGAAGTTTTCAGACTACAGCATTCAATGCACGGATCAGCCGTCTTCAACCAACGGATGTACGGTGGTCAATGGTGTTTCAGTTTGTGAATCCTACTTTGCCCCAAGCCCTGTGGCGGGCATATCGCCTTTGTGTCGGCGTATACAAGTCAGTGTGGATGACGAAAGCTATAAGGGGATTGAAAATCAGGCCTGCCAAGTGCTTGAAGCGAATCCTTCCTGTGGATTCATGTCGTCAGAATGTGCCGAAACCAATGATAAAGGTGAATGCATTCGTTTTACCGATACCTATGACTGTGGATTGCAAACCAGCGATCCAAAGTGTGTGGTATCCAACCTTATGCCAAGTAGTTTTGAGGCCTGTGAGCCTACTCAGACTATTACGCCATTTACTGAAACCAAGCATGTACCGGATTACCAGGTGTGCGAAAAGATCAGCGCGCTTACTCAGTGTCAGTTAGAGCGACGTGTATCCGCCGAAACACATCAACAAAGCTGGTCCATTGAGCGTGGTTGCTTTAGCTCTGAAACGCTCAGTTTTGTTCCACAGCACAGCAGTACTATGCAAACTGGAAACGCGACGCTGAGGATTTTTGATAATCAAAATACTGAGATAAAAATCACCGAGTCGCCGTCCAAGGCAAATGGCTGGAAAACGACACTCTCATTGACGGGCAACAAGGAGACGGTCACAGAGACGAAACCGTCCATTAAATACCCTGAAATGACCTGTCCAAAAGGAACCTTGGTTGGCTCATTGTGCAAGGTCGTTAATGGGTCGATTATTTCGTCGCATGAACCGCAGGAAGTCACTCGTTCCAGATGTGAGTCCGGCTGGAACAAAGTCGATTTCGATACTTGCAGCCGAGAAGTTCAGAAGTGTTTGGCTCCTGCAAAACTGAGCGCTTCATTGACCTTCTCTGGCAAATACTTAGAGCAAGACGTTGTTCATCAATCAAGTGATCTGGGCATAGACCAATGCTTGATGCAAACGGATCAGTTTACTGCGGTGCAGTGGCAGTGTTTGGATACGGGCACAAAACGAATCGACGGGTTAACGGTTGGTAGTGGTGAGTTGGCGAATCTTGGAAGCCTTTATCCGGCGGTTGTTTCGTCTCCTGCTCATTTAACCAGTCGCGGCAGTTCTGATGGACTGGGGCTCTCATGCTGGAGGGCAAGAGCGACCTACAATGCTTCGACTGCTCATCCAGAGTTCAACATGGGCAGCTCAGATAGCTGGGTAGATGCCAATGGTAATACACAAACCATCGTCAATAACGGACAAAACACGACCACCAATACGTGTTCCGCGCTAGAGCAAAACCCGGCCTGCCAGTACGTCAGAACCGAATGCACTGAAGGCGGGGCTGGTCATGAAGGCTTCTGTTATATCCAAAGTTTGGTGTATGACTGCGGACAAAGCGTTGAAGTGCAAAATGCACGAATGGAAACTCAATACAACTGTGAGGGGCCAGTTCGCTGCATGGGCACAGATTGTTTAGAGCCAGAGTCAATCAAGCAGGCTAACTTTGCAGAGGCAGCTGCGATGCTTAATGCGGCGCAGTTTATGACCAATGATATGTCATGCACGGGAGCTGATGGCCAAGATAACGTCGAGTGTACGGTCTTTAAAGGGAATGCTGGCCAGTGCAAAAAAGCCGTTGGCGGCATAGTCGATTGCTGTGAAAAGCCAAGTGGCGTGTCGTTATCGGACTACATCACGATGATAGTGGCGGTTAACAAGCTTGATACGGCAGTCATGGCCATGAATCCGTCTTCGGCAATCTATGGTTCTTGGAATACGCTCAGGGAGCCAATTACGAGCACTTGGAGTGCGGTCAAAGAGCCTTTTGTGTCAGCATGGGACTCTCTCATGGGAGCTGGGCCATCAACGGCTGCTGGCGCGGGAGCGGAGCAAGCTGCGACTGGCTTCATGCAGGTGTTGACCAACAAAACGGCTGAATGGGTAGGTACGACCTTTGGTTCGGGGGCACAATCGGCACTGTTTAGTAACGTTGGTGGCGCGGTTGGAGCCGATGGTGTCGTTTCGGGTGGTAACTTTGCACTGGGAGGCGCAGCGGGCGCAGTTCTGAGTACGGTTATGACGGCCTACATGATTTATTCAGTCACCATGATCCTCATTCAGCTTATCTGGAAATGTGAGCAGAGTGAGTTTGAGATGAACGCCAAGCGGGTATTGAAGAGTTGCCATTACGTGGGCTCTTACTGCAAGTCCAAGTTCTTAGGTGCCTGTGTTGAAAAACGGCAGTCATATTGCTGCTTTACTTCGCCACTTTCACGGATCATTCAAGAACAAGTACGTCCGCAATTAGGCCTTGGCTGGGGCAGTGCGAAGTCACCAAACTGTGAAGGTTTGACCGCGAGTCAGTTAAACCAGGTAGATTGGAGCCAAGTCAATTTGGATGAATGGATAGGTATCTTGTCGATCACGGGCAACCTACCCGAAATACCGTCACTGGATCTGGAACGACTCACAGGCTCAGGAAGTACGCTAAACGTTGATGGGAACCGTCAAAGTGCCGCAGATAGAGCCATTGAACGGCTAAACGGAATGGATGCACAGAAACTGCGTCAGGAGGCGACGGAAGAAATTTCGGGGAATAATTGAGCTCGTCCTTCTAAAATAGCAGCGACAATAATGTTCCATTTTGGTTACTTTAATGCGATTTTACGCTTTAAAGTAACCATTTTTGCACTTTGTGATCACAGATCGAACAATTTCAGCTAACGCGCTTTTGCCCTTTTTTGTGTTAGCTACGGGGCAAAGTTAAGCCATTGATTAAGATTTTGACTCACTCAATCCTATCACTTTGTCATTCGTTCAATGAGCGCTGGTTTTAGATAGTAGATTAAGTACAGCAACACCACATACGATTAATCCAATTCCAATCCACCCCCATGTATCCATTTTCTGTCCATATACAAGCCAAGCAATGCCAGTAACAATGGCCACGCCCAAGCCCGCCCATACAGCATAAGCGATGCCAACTGGTATAGATTTAAGGGATAACGATAGAAAATAGAAAGAAATACCATAACCTAAGCAAACAACGAATGAAGGAATCAACTTTGTAAAACCATCGGTTGATTTCAATGTAGTGGTTGCAATCACTTCACCAAGTATTGCTATTGTCAAGAATAACCAGTGTTTCACAAATATACTCCTAGTAGGTTTAGCTGAGGGCTAAGTATATGGAGTTTATTGATTAAATATCAGTCTTGTTAAAAAACAGAATTTCTGAGCAATGATTGCTTTATCAACGTTTCAATGCGCTCTCGGCTGACTCAAAAATGTCCAAAACTGTTTTACAAAGTTCACAACTGCAATTTAGAAGAGCCCCTTCGAGAGGGGCTGGTTGATGGGAGCCTAGTTGGCTAGTTGGCGGGGTTATCTGTTTCCTCTTCAGTGATATCGTCATCGGTTGAAGGCACCGCTTGCTCAACTTCTGCTTCTTTACCCTTAGCTTGGGCTGATTTTCGTGCTCGAATTTCGATATCAATTATGCGTCGAGCCAGTTTGATGATGCGCTGTTGCCATGCGTAGTTGCCATCAACACGTTGCTTGTTGCTAAGCACGCTAGACAACCAGAGTGTGTCCATTGAGAGCATCAACGCATCGAGTTTGCGAACTAATCCGACAAACTGGCCAACCTGAGGCGAGCTGATTTTGGCGTTGAAGGTAATCGGGTCGGTGTAGTCAGGTACTTCATCGATACCGTTGGACTCCATCAGTTTGTCCAAACGAGCTTGTTCGTTGTCTACCGCTTTAGCGCAATCCTCGATCAATTGGCTAATGATCTGTTCCACTTCATCAATTTCGTTCTCATCGCCAATGATGCGCAGGATGACATCGATTCCGTAAAGCGCACTGACCGTCCGTCTAAAAACACGGTCAACGACACGTTGCGCCTGTAAGCTGTTAATTGTGAATGATTGTTCAAAGATGGGTTTTGAGTAATTGGGTTTTGCTTGGGCCATAAGTTTGCTCCTGATATGACAAAAATCAGTCCCTAGCCTAATCCTCTGTGCGGTAATGGCCTTTCAGCTAGGTGGAAGAATTGAGCATCTTTCTGACTATCCTGTCTGGATAAGACGGTTACACTGACTTTCAAATATTGCTGATCTGTTTCAGTGATATCTGCGCCTGAGAGCATGAGCTCAAAGGAAGCCCGCCGCTGAGTATTCTCAGTGGTACTAAGAGGTAGCTAGCCTCCCTAAACAAATAGCCTGCATGTTTTTACATGCTCAACCATGCGTTCCTTACGGTTCGCCTTTTCACCACCCAACTGGGGGAGTTTTCCCCAGTTGGGGGTGACTCCTTCACAACCAAATTAAGGAGTCACCAATGGAATATATCTTCGGATTTATTATCCAAATCGCAGGCATTATGTTGCTTGCAAAACTGAGCTGGTCGCTTTTGCGATTGCTTGCTCGTCAAAGCGTGCGCCCGTTTCGATTTGTACTTACTCAAATCAAGCGATTGCTCACACCAACACCAAAACGTCGTCCAATGGCAGTGCCTAAAGCTCCTGGTATGCCCCGTTTGACATCTGCGTTTTACAAAGAGCCACATCAGTACGACATGGCTTTACTCGACATACCAACCTATCTGCGCCGTCAGTCATCTTTGCCCAGCCGGGCAGAAACGACTGTGTGCACAGAGTTCAACTAAGACGAGGAGAACATTATGAAAAACCAAGTAACACTCATAGGCTACGTTGGCTCTGAGCCAGAGACACGAGCCTATCCATCAGGTGATTTAGTGACCAGCATTTCACTGGCCACTTCTGAGAAATGGCGCGACCGTCAATCCAATGAGCTCAAAGAGCATACGGAATGGCATCGGGTCGTTTTTCGAGATCGTGGTGGATTTAAGTTAGGGCTAAGAGCAAAAGATTTAATCCAAAAAGGAGCGAAGCTTTTTGTTCAAGGTCCTCAGCGCACGCGCTCATGGGAGAAAGATGGTATTAAGCATCGATTGACCGAAGTGGACGCGGACGAGTTTCTGCTTCTTGATAGTGTGAACAAAACATCTGAGCCATCAGCGGCGGATGATGCGGGCTCCCAAGCTAATTGGGCACAAACTTATCCTGAACCAGATTTTTAACCGAGCAAAAACGCTTAAACCCAGCCGGGAGTACTTTCCCGTCAGGGGCAGACTCCCACTTTGATTGTCGGAGTCCACAATGGAAAAACCAAAGCTAATCCAACGCTTTGCTGAGCGCTTTAGTGTCGATCCAAACAAGTTGTTCGATACCCTAAAAGCAACAGCATTCAAGCAACGTGACGGTAGTGCACCGACCAATGAGCAGATGATGGCGCTCTTGGTGGTTGCAGATCAGTACGGCTTGAACCCTTTCACCAAAGAGATTTTTGCGTTCCCTGATAAACAAGCTGGGATTATTCCAGTGGTAGGTGTCGATGGATGGTCTCGCATCATCAATCAACACGACCAGTTTGATGGCATGGAGTTTAAGACTTCAGAAAACAAAGTCTCACTGGATGGCGCGAAAGAATGCCCTGAATGGATGGAATGCATCATCTACCGGCGCGACCGTTCGCACCCAGTCAAAATCACTGAGTATCTGGATGAAGTCTATCGGCCGCCTTTTGAAGGTAACGGCAAAAATGGCCCTTACCGTGTAGATGGTCCATGGCAGACGCACACTAAGCGAATGCTAAGACATAAATCCATGATCCAGTGTTCCCGCATCGCGTTTGGCTTTGTGGGAATTTTCGATCAAGACGAAGCGGAGCGAATTATCGAAGGCCAAGCTACACATGTTGTTGAGCCATCTGTGATTCCACCCGAGCAAGTTGATGATCGAACCCGAGGGCTTGTTTACAAGCTTATCGAGCGGGCGGAAGCTTCAAACGCTTGGAATAGTGCATTGGAATATGCCAATGAACATTTTCAAGGTGTTGAACTGACGTTTGCGAAACAAGAAATATTTAATGCACAGCAACAAGCAGCCAAAGCGCTCACACAGCCTTTAGCTTCTTAGCGCCACGCATTCATTCTACTAACCCTGGCGGGATTATTCTCCCGTCAGGGGGAAGGTCTCGTCTTTTTTTGGAGATCTTCCATGACTAAATCAGCCTCACTTTTTCGCTTGGTACTGGTTGTTGCCCTTGTCGTAGGTTCGATTCAAGCCGGTAAAGCGGCAATTGATTCGGTTCAAGCAAGTGTTGTTCAGCACCAAACAGCGTTAGCACAAGCTGCAAAGTAACCACTTAACCCTGAAGGGGAGTTCTCTCCTTCGGGGGAGTCTCCCCTCAAAGGAGGCAATATGAAGGTTATCGACCTATCACAACGTACTCCTGCATGGCACCAGTGGCGCATTGCAGGGGTTACGGCATCTGAAGCCCCAATTATTATGGGGCGTTCACCCTACAAAACACCTTGGCGATTATGGGCAGAAAAAACCGGATTCGTATTACCGGAAGACCTGTCTAATAATCCCAATGTGCTTCGCGGTATACGGTTGGAGCCTCAAGCAAGGCGAGCATTTGAGAATGCGCATAATGACTTTCTTCTGCCGTTATGTGCAGAAGCCGATCATAACGCAATCTTTCGAGCCAGCTTTGATGGCGTCAACGATGCGGGCGAACCCGTTGAACTGAAATGTCCTTGCCAGTCAGTTTTTGAGGATGTGCAAGCTCACAGAGAACAAAGTGAGGCGTACCAGTTGTATTGGGTGCAAGTTCAGCATCAAATACTGGTCGCCAATAGCACGCGTGGTTGGTTGGTTTTCTATTTTGAGGACCAACTGATTGAGTTTGAAATACAACGAGACGCGGCGTTCTTAACTGAGTTGCAAGAAACAGCGCTTCAGTTTTGGGAGTTAGTACAGACCAAAAAAGAACCGTCAAAATGCCCAGAGCAAGATTGTTTTGTTCCCAAGGGTGAAGCTCAATACCGCTGGACATCGTTGTCTCGCCAGTATTGCTCAGCACATGCCGAAGTGGTCCGACTGGAAAATTACATCAAATCTTTGAAAGAAGAAATGCGAGACGCTCAGTCGAAATTGGTCGCTATGATGGGTAACTACGCTCATGCCGATTATGCTGGGGTCAAACTCAGCCGCTACATGATGGCGGGTACGGTGGACTATAAGCAATTGGCCACCGATAAGTTAGGCGAGCTGGATGAACAGGTTTTAGCCGCTTACCGAAAAGCGCCACAAGAGCGGTTGCGCATTAGCACCAATAAGCCAGAGCAGCCCGTTGAAACACCAATCAAAATCAGTCTTGAGCAAGATAACTTGGTTCTGCCAGGTGACTCGCCGAGCTCATTTTACTTTTAACGTTCACTTGGAGCCGATTTCGGCTCCTTTCTCATGCGCTTACATCGAGTGCATCAGAAAGCAGTTTCACTCGTAGCCAATGCTGGGTACGAATGATAGAGCGAGCTGAACTCTTACATACACAGCCATACCACAATCAACACACCACCCGACGGGGACTTCATTCCCTGTTGGGGCATGGGGCCTCGTTAAAACTAATGAGGTTTACCATGACAGAACAATCCCCATTTTTGGTTCAAGTGAATCAAGCGTTTAATGTCCCGGCTCCTGATGCTTTCGTTCTGGAAGGATATGGTGCCGACACTACCCATCCAAACATTCCCGTTCGCAAGGACGAGTATGTTTTTAGAAAAGAAGACTTACGTGACGTATTGGCGTTCTTGTCTCACCCAGACGGTGACGGTTTGTATATTACAGGCCCCACGGGATGCGGTAAGACCTCGCTAATTTGCCAAGTTGCTTCTCGATTGAATTGGCCTGTTCAGCAAATTACTGCGCACGGTCGATTGGAGTTGTCCGATCTTATCGGTCACCACACACTGGTTAATGGCAACATGACCTTTGTGTATGGGCCGCTGGCACTGGCTGTCAAGCATGGCCATTTGCTGATCATTAATGAAATGGATCTTGCTGAGCCTGCTGAACTGGCTGGGCTCAATGACATTTTGGAAGGTGCCCCGTTGGTCATCGCACAAAATGGCGGTGAGATCATCATGCCACATGCCAAGTTTCGTTTTATCGCTACCGGCAACAGTGCGGGCAGCGGTGACCAAACGGGCTTGTATCAAGGTGTGCTCCAACAGAATTTGGCTTTTCTTGATCGCTTTAGAATCATCGAAGCGACCTATGCAGAGCCTTCTGTAGAGGAAGCCATTCTGGAGAACGTTGCGCCGGGCTTGCCAGAAGTCTTTCGCCAGAAAATGGTGAAAGTGGCTGGTGACATTCGTCGTCTCTTTATTGGGGGCGCGGATGGCGGTGCTGAGCTTAGTATCACCATGTCCACTAGGACCTTGGTGCGCTGGGCAAAGTTAACACTTGCTTTCAAAGGTGCTCCTAACGCAGTGGAGTATGCACTGGTTCGGTCTTTGACGGCTCGTGCTGAGTTGGAGCAACGTGAAGCTATTCACCGTATTGCCGCTGATGTCTTCGGTGACCACTGGGAGGATTGATGATGGAAAAGTGCTTTGCTCTTTACCGTTACAGTCATTCTGATGGGACAGCCAAAGAATGGGCCATTTACGTTGGATCAGACACCCAGGAGATTGAAGTTCGGTTTGGAAAAGCTGGTCAAATGTCGCAGCAGCGATTGATTGACTCGACTGATCCTAACGCTGAAGCAGACCGACGAATCAATGAGAAAATCAACAAGGGTTATCGATTTGTTGGACAAGTCGGCATTGATCATCAAGGGCGGCCATTTGAACTCTCAAATGCGCTAGATAGCGTCGCGTGCGCCAATAACGTCAGTTGGGAGTTTCGTACTCGCAAGGACGTCAATGGCCAAATCTCGCTGGCTCAAAAAGCGTTGTTCGATATGGCAAAGCTGCTTGAAGCCTATGGCTTGGCTGTTATTGATGATAACCAGGTCAGGATTGGAAAATGGTCATTAGGGTTTTGCAAAAGCGGATTACCTAGTACCAATCAAATCAGCATGGTGTCAGGTGAAGGCGCTGGCATTGTTAACACTGATGATGGCCCGTGGCCATTGTTGCTGTTACTGGCCTTTAAGCGTCAATTACCACCATTGTGTTCGCTCACAGTAGCGAGTCCTGAAGGGATAGAAGTATCCGACCAACTGAAGTTGGAAAAAGATGTATTGCGGTTGCTAGGCAGTGATTTAGAGCGGGTTCGCCCGATTGCTGAAGCACTGGACTTAATGCCTGCGAAAATCGATCTCAACCAATCGTCGCCTGATTCGCAAAATTACTATTTCTGATAGTGGTATTGCCATTAGCGCGTCAACTACTACCACCCAAACGGGGGCCATTGCTCCTGTTTGGAGTGGTGCGTCCCCATCTCGCATGAGGATGCACTATGAGTATTCAAACCCTCGACAAACTTTTGATTTGTCACATCGACTGTTCCATCTGGAGCGGTAGAAAAAAACTAAGGCCTGAAGATTTCAGATTAGCCAATGGCAGCCAACTTCCACCGAAGGATGTTGCCAGCTTAGGGAGTAAAAAAATTTGCGACCCAGAGGCATTGGCGAACTTTGAACGGCTTAAAAAAGAAGCGCAGCGCTTGTGTGAGCAAGTCGGTGTGCGGTTTTTAGGTGGCTATGCCGTCCCTGAAGACCGAATTGATCAGATTGTTCCAGAGCTTGACCGGATCGGTCAGGAGTTTGCGCAGTGTAAGCAGTTGTTCTTGGACAACTATGATCAGGTGACGTTTGACTGGGTTGCGAAACACCCGGAATTTGCAGATGCAATCCGGCGTGCGCTGTCACCCATCGAAGACGTGGAACAACGGCTTCAGTTCGATTATGCCATCTATCGAATGCAACCGGCTGAACAAGCTGGAGGCTTAGATGACAAGGTCAATGGTATGGGACACACCCTCTTTAGGGAGGTGGCTCGTGATGCCAATGAACTGTTTGAGCGTTCCGTTGCAGGCAAGAATCAAATCAGTCAGCGAGCCCTTAATCCGCTCAAGCGATTAAGAGACAAGTTGGATGGTTTGTCCTTCCTGGATCATCGAGTTCAGCCGATGGTTGAAGCGATGGACAATTTATTTGTTCGTCTGCCGAAGACCGGCCCTGTGACAGACAATCTCTATCACGAACTGATGGCGACCATTTTAATTTTGTCTGATCCAGACAAGATGAGAATGCACGGTGAAGGTCAATTGGATATCAGACAACTGATGCCCAAACCTGAACCTAAACCCGCACAGCCAGTATCTGCTCAGGCAGATAACTTACGTGCAATACCACAACCAACCGTCAGACCAAACCTTGGTTCGACTGTACCAAACTCATTTTATTTCTAACGTCCTTGAGGGCATGTTGCCCTTAAGGGCGCATGTCCTCTGAACTATGTAAGAGGAAATTATGCAATCAACCATCCATAACCCCAGCCAACTGAACCAGTTTGAACCGCATTTTCGTGGTGTGACTGATGCGGTTGAAAGTGAATCGATACCAGAAGTGGCGTGTTGTCGAACGTTAGTACAACGGTCGTACTCAACACATAGTGTCGTGATCCCCAAGAACCCTGTTTTGATCGCAGATGCGGACGCACAAGGAGTTTGGGTAACGGCCATGGTATTTGTTCCAAACATGGCATTGCAGCAAACCGCTTTTGAGCGGGCCTGGCTGCAATATCAGCACGAGGTGTCTACTCAGTTACAAGACCAGTACGGTCTGACATTGGATGACATCCTGAGTTTAGACCAGCTTAAAACGTCATTTGAGCAGCACGAGAGTCCAGCTCAATTGGTGGCTTGGTTAGGTCAAAAATATGACCTGGATAAGCTAAAAGCACAGGTTTAAACACTTACATTCCCAGCGGGGAAACGCTCCCGCTGAGGGAGTATTCCCCCTAATGATTAGGAGACTCCCATGAATCATCCATTAAAAAACGCACTGCCAATCGTTGCCGCCGCTTATGGCGAAAAGTTTGGTGTGAAGGTGCTTATTCAAGGACAAGATGCGTTTACCGATGGTGAGCGGATTGTGATCCCAACAGCAAACCCAGACGACCCACACTATCAACAGATAGCTTGGGGTTATCTGGCTCATGAAGCGGCGCATATTCGGCATACCAATTTTGACATGGTGAAGAAGGCGTCGTCTAAGCCGATCCGTAAGGCACTTCTCAATATTATTGAGGATGTGCGCATTGAAAACGAATTGGCAAAGGATTACCCCGGAACCCGGCGCAGTATTTCGCAAGTGATTGAGTACATGGTGGACACACAGCAAATGTGTGTACCTGAACAGCCTGAGCCTGCATCTAACTTGCAAGCCTGGTTGTTGTTTCGCTTGAGATGCCATTTTCTGGGCCAGAAAGCACTGACGCCTTTGTATCAAGCTGTTGATGAAAGGGTGAGACAACTCTTTCCTGCCGCAGCGATGAGCCGGTTAAGCGCCATGCTGACAGCAGTGCCTAGCCTGGCATCTACAGGTGAAGTGCTGAAACTTGTCGATGCCATCGTTGCCATGTTGGAAGAAGAATCTCGTCCACCACAGGATGAGTCGGATGCTGATAACGGTGATGACATTGGACAAGATGCGAGTAATGACAGCAATAGCAGTAGTGACAGTCAAACCCCGGAAACAGGTTCGTCTGCAACGGGGGATGCTGCTGAAACGGGAGATTCTGATAACTCTGATCAAGCTGACAATTTGCGACAAGCCTTAGAGGCCAGTGCCGCTCAGTTTGAATCCGATACCTTTGCACAAGTGGCAGAAGTGTTGTCGGAACAAGCTGAAGGACATCAGGGTGTCACTCCACTCAGTTTGCCCCAAGCAGAGCAGGCTATGTTGGGTGATGAGGCCATCTTGACCTTATCGGCGTCTGAGTCCGCTCAAATTCGAGCCCGACTTAGGGGCATGGTTCAGTCCAGTCAGGACAATCGGAATCATGCCAAAAGGCACGGTCTTCGAGTTGCAACCCATCGTCTTGCCGCTTCACAAGCCGGTGAGTCGAGATTGTTTATTCAAAGGCAACCTCGCATTGCGCCTAATGCTGCTGTGCACTTGCTGGTCGATATATCGGGTTCAATGGGTAAACCCATTGGCGAAGGTAATCGAAAGTACTTTCATGTTGCCAATGAAGCCGCTTTGGCTTTGGCCATGGCACTGGAAGGCATACCGGGTGTTGTACCTGCGGTCAGTTATTTTCCTGGTATTCATCAGGAAGTTTCTATCGCGTTATTGCCCAAGCAATCGGTTCGACATCGGGCCGCCTGTTTTGACCAAAAAACACGAGGTTGTACGCCTATGGCACAAGCGATGTGGTTTGCGGCAAACAGTTTGTTAGCGCAAAAACAGAAGCGAAAGCTAATGATAGTGCTAACCGATGGTGACCCAGATGATTGGGCTGCCACGCATGACATTGTTGACCGGTGCAGACGCAGTGGCTTTGAGCTGCTGGGGATCGGGATTCAAACACGCAGTGTTGAGAAATTCTTTCCTCAAAGCATCGTGATTAACGACGTCAAAGATCTGAAGCGTGAGTTATTCGAAGTAACACAACAACTGTTAATTCAGTAACCACATCAACTTTACCACCCTGCGGGGACGATTCCGTCCCCTTCAGGGCATGGGTTCGTCTCCGCTTTTTTTTTGGGGAGACTCCTATGAAAAACAAAAAGTTCTTAGCTGGCGAAGAAGCCGGTACTTATATCGTTCCTGAGCAAGTGACTGAAGCGGATATCTTAGATATGGCGCTCAAGCTTGCCCGTGGTCGATTGAGTAAAGGTCGAAAAATTGAACAGCCATCGTCGGCGTTCTCATACCTGCAAACACTGATGCACGAGTATGAGCACGAAGTCTTTGGCGTGCTGTTTCTTGATACAAAGCATCGTGTCATTCGATTTGAAGAGCTGTTCAAAGGCACTTTAGATGCGGCGAGCGTGTATCCAAGGGAAGTAACAAAACGAGCGCTAGAACTTAATGCGGCAGCAGTGATACTGGTTCATAACCATCCATCGGGTGATCCTGAACCCAGTGAAGCTGATAAACGCATCACTCATCGACTCCGTGACGCCTTGTCACTTGTTGATATTCGAACGCTTGACCATGTCGTGGTCGCATACGAGGGCTGCGTTTCGCTTGCCGAACGCGGTTATCTTTAATGAATGGGGGCATTGCCCATTCACCTTCATCACAAAAGCAGTCCCATCAACACACGTTATCACAGCTCGAATTTCTATTTGAGTTTGATGATGCCCCAGTCACTTGGTCTGACACGGAAATCTGGCAGTTACGCGAAGGCATTCTATTGGATGCGATCCGTGTATTGCTGGACGGTCGTGTCAGTACTCGGTTGCGCAAGGATGTGTTGTCGTGGATTCAAAATGACGAAATTGCGCCATTTTGCTTTCGTGTTTGCGCGATGGCTGCGGTTGTCGATCCTGATGTGCTTCGTGAGTCCATCATGTGGCTATTAAGACGACATGGTATCCAGCTTGACTAACGCTCCTGTATTAACCGAACGGCTAATGCAGGACCCAAGCTGACTTTTACCACCTGTGGTAGGAGTCGGCATTTTACTGAAGGAGGTTATATGGCGTTACCTTTACAAATTGAAACAGTAAGGCCATATCTTAATGGCCAATGGCTTCAAATACTGGCGGCGTTGGTGCCAGAACTTGATGCCGCTATTGCTCGAAAAGGCCGTCATGTGGCTTGTCCTGTTCATGGCGGTCGTGATGGCTTTAGGCTGTTCAAAGATGCTGAATATACCGGTGGTGGCGTTTGTAATACCTGCGGTATCTTTCATGATGGCTTTGAACTGTTGTCTTGGATTAATGGGTGGAACTTTGCTCAGTCTATTGAAGCAATTGGCCAAGTTCTTGGTATTCAACCCGGACAAATACAAGCACCTTCTCGGGCAATAACGCGTAACGCTGTTGATTGGAAGGCTAGAAAGCAGGACGAGGACAAAGCGATTATCCATCGCTTGAATCAAACCTGGGGAGAAACGCTATCTCTTGCAGATGCTCGTGCGCAACCAGTTTGGAACTACTTGCATCGTCGTGGCATTGTTACCCGGCTTCGTCCTGAATGGGATTCGGTGCTGAGGTTTCATCCAAACTTGCCTTACCATGATGAAGATGGTCTGTTTATCGATAGCTACCCAGCGCTGCTAGGTAAAATCGTTACTCAGCAAGGGCGTTCGGCCACGTTTCATCGGATCTACCTAAGTGAAGATGGATTCAAAGCGCCGGTTGAAAAGCCTAAAAAGATGATGCCCATACCAAGTGACAGAACAATCACTGGCGGTGCCATTCCGATTGGTGAGCCTGGTGAAGTATTAGGTGTTTCTGAAGGCATCGAAACAGCTTTAGCGGTTACCAGAGCAACGGGACAAACATGTTGGTCGGTTGTGAATGCAACCCTACTGGCTAGGTTTGAACCACCAAGTAATGTGAAAATGCTGTACATCTGGGCAGATCACGATCTCTCTGAGACCGGCCTGAATGCAGCGAATGAACTCAAGAAAAAAGCCTGGCAAAAAGGCATTCTGACACAAGTGTTGATCCCTCCGATACCAACGTCACTTGGCGTGAAAAGTTGGGATTGGAATGATGTGCTGAATGTTTACGGTGCCATGGGCTTTCCTAAAGTTCATATCTGATCCAAGGGGCTTCGGCCCCTTTTTTTGCGCCTTGCATATTTGAAAAAACATGGAGAATGAAAAATAGATAACCAATAGGAGAAACAAACATGATGGTATTAACCCTGTTAACAAAGCAGATTGATGGTGAGTTTACGGTTTACTGGAAGACCGGCCTTCGAAGAGGTGGTGAGCTAAAGGTCGATTTAGGTGAGCAATACGACAAGCTACCTGAGCAGCAAAAGCCAATTGCAGCTGAGCTCTATGCGATTCACCACCTATTGTCAGTGAAAGAGGTGATGGGGAGTAACCGAAGCGGCAATGGCCTTCAAATCCGGGTCAGTAAAGGAGCTATCAAAAAGTTACAGAAACAACGCTCAACTCAGCATTCACTATACAGCCTGACCAGGTTCTTGCTCACCCGTTACCAAGAAGCACAGATATCGGTAGAGAAGCGGGACGATTGGCTCTCACATTCCTTCGAAGAATACAGCGTCGATAATGCTACAGTGAGAGAAATCGATGAGGTCATCAACGTTCCGAACATTGGACCTGTCGTGGTGACTCGTCATGCACTGGAACGGTTTGTGGAACGGCTTTCAGACGGTGCTCCTAAGCATCCTTGGAAGGCTTTGTGCGCCAAATTGTGTAGCACAGAATTGGCAAAATCATTATTGCCAGAATATATAGCTTCAAACAAAGCCAAAAAATACTTCGTACAGGCTGAGTTTTGGTGTCATGGCAGCTCTGGTATGCACTTTGTTATGGTGCCATCAGCTAACGTACTTACGTTAGTAACAGTGTTTAATAGATAGTCAGAAACACACACGATTCCTTCATCTATCTGGCCAATCGCTCTTATGGGGATCTTTAGCATGTAGCTCTATGAAATTTTCTGGAGCTGACAATGAGAACCCCCTTGTTACCTTGGTTCATCCTATGGGTGACCATCCCAATCATTATTTTCTTTCTATTCATCTTGCCCGCCCATGCCAGTGATGGGCCATTCTATCAGCGTGGTCAGGAAGGCTGGTTTTGGTATCAGGTCATTCCTGAACCTGAGCAGCCTGATGAGCTGATAGAGCCGGAAGCTGGTGTCTTGGAGTCCAGTCAGAGCGAACTAAAGCCCTTCAGTGCCGCATGGTTCCGAGAGCATATGCAATCGTTTATGGACAAGGCAATTGATGAGCCAACGAGTGAGAATGTCAGAGCCTATCTTTATCTTCAGCGCGTCATGATGGATAAGGGCTCACTATTTGCTGATGTTAGTCAGCAGGTGGTCATGGGCGATCCTGTTTTGGATGAAATCAGTCGAAGACCCTTGGCGACTTATGCCGCCAATCGGATGGATAGAGAAGCTGGCACTCAACGGGATGTTGCTTTAGGTGAGGTAGCAAAACGAGCTGGCTTGTTCTTCTTCTATCGTTCGGATTGCCCTTACTGCCATGCTCAAGCGCCTATTATCGAATCCATGGCTTTGAACTACGGTTTTGAGGTGTTTGCTATTGCTGTTGATGGCTTGCCTTTACCCGGTGGAGAGTTTCCCAATTACAAAGTTGATTCAGGACAAGCACAATCCTTGTCCGTTACGACTGTCCCTGCCGTGTTCTTAGTTGATCCGCCTAATGTCATCACTCCGATTGGCCAAGGCGCAATGAGCCTTGATGAGCTCAATAATCGAATCATTCTCGCAGCCCATCAAGCCGGTTGGATTGACGATCAAACTTACTATGCCACCAGACCTGTTCAACCCGGCGTGTCACTCGCGATGTCAGCCCAAGAGCTTAACGAAAAGATATTACAGGACCCTGAGTTCCTTGTTCGCTATCTGCGTGCACAAGGAGGGTTATAACGATGAAAAAAGTATTCCGAGTATCGCTAATCGCCTGTGCGATTGGTTTTTCATCTATGAGCCAAGCAAGCTTGCAACAGGAGATGAACCAGTTGTTTGGTTCAATGACCAACGCCACTGCGCCAGGTGTATTCGAGAGTCAGCGGCGTGGCGTTATATCTGGTGGAAGCGTTGTTGTCCGTAACAGGATCATGAACGAGAACCTCGTCTCTATGGTGCCTCCGTCATTCCAAGCCGGTTGTGGTGGCATTGATATGTTCGCGGGAAGTTTGTCATTTGTTAACGCGGATCAGTTTGTTCAATTACTTCGCTCTGTTGCTGCAAACGCCAAGGGGTACGCATTCCAATTGGCGCTCAGTGCTATGTGTGAGAAATGCTCCCAGCACATGGAGACACTGCAAAAGAAAATCCAGCAGTTGAACGAGTATTTTGGCAATTCCTGTCAAATGGCTCAGGGAGTCGTGAACGATACCCTGGCTGCTTTTGGTAAAAAGGGGCAAACAGAAGCCAGCATGTTGAGCTCACTAAAAGGGGCTGGAGACGTTTTTACCAGTTGGAGTGAGTCCAATGGTAAGAACCCATATGAGAACGCTTCGAGTGTCGCGGCATCTGATGTAAACAGAACGATTAAAGGTAACTTGGTCTGGCGAGCACTGAAACGTCATTCGGCATCAAGCTGGTTTGCATCGGGGGATGACCGTTTTCTTGAAGCAGTTATGTCGGTGACTGGTTCGATCATTGTTGGTGATCTAGCTAATGCCGCTGATGGCCAAGGTAAAGCCCCAAAACTGACCAGGCTGAATGGCAATAAAGTGACTATTGAGCATCTAATTCATGGCGGTAACGTCGCTATGTACCGATGTGACACAGTGACGCAAGACGGTTGTCTGAACCCAATAATCACTAACGTGACTCTTACCGGGTTATCAACTCAGGTAGAAAATTTACTTCTTGGTACAGGTTCTAGTAACGGCATTATTTTTAAGTTTGCTCGAAATACAGGGGCTGCTAGCGCCACCGAAAAGGCTTTTATGACCTCGGCTCCTGCCAGCATTGGGGGCATGATTCGAACTCTTTCTGCATTAAATGAAGGGGCTGCTAGGTCGTTTGCTTCACGAGCGGCGCCATTTATTGCTGTTGAGATGGCCCGAGCATTGGTTGAAGACATGCTCAATGCAGCTAGAAGCACCTCTGGTGTAGAAGATCATGCCTATGCGAAGTTGTTAACTGAAGACCTTGAACGTGCACGTCGCCAAATCAATGAGGAATACGCCGCGTTACAGCGAAGATACGGTTCAGAGCAAGAATTGCTGGCGCATTTTAATCAGGTGATTCAGACCATTCGCAAGCAGCGTTATTACACCGTTAAATCTACGGCACTGGGGGAATAGATAATGTGGGAAATCTATTCCATCGGGGATTCGGCTTTTTTAGAGCAGGTCTTGAACGCTGTCGCGATGATCACTGGTACAGGCGACTTTACTTCAATGGTTCGCATTGGCTTGCTCATTGGGGTATTGATGGTCTCTGTTCAGGCCTTAATGCAAGGTGGTCGTGGGATTAACTTTCAACATGTTTTAGTCTCATGGCTAGTCTTTGCAACCATGTTTGGGCCCAGTACCCGAGTGAGCATTGAGGATGCGTACACGGGACAAGTTCGAGTGGTTGATAATGTGCCCATCGGTGTTGCTGCCGCAGGTAGTACGATTTCGACTGTTGGCTTTCAAATCACACGATTGTTTGAAACGGCGTTCTCAACTCCCGCCATGACGGAATACGGCTTTGCATCCAGTTTACAGTCACTGATTAAAGTGAGAAAACAGGTGATGGATCGCTCTGGGTTGGGTGATGCAAATCGTGTCGCCGGTTCGGACATCGAGCAATCGTGGTTTAACTACATCAAAGAGTGCACCTTGATTGGTATCGACATTGGCCAAAAGAACCTCGATCAGGTGCTGAGTGATCCTAACCCGATGACTGCGATTAGGTTTGACTCTAGCATTTATGGCACGCGCATCATGCTCAGTGGTAGCAGTAGCGATTTGGACTGCACCGATGCCTATAGTCAGCTGAAACTCATGACAGAATCAACCTTCATTCCAAGGCTTAAACAGGTTCTGTCAGCCTCATTGGGGACTTCGTCTGCAACGGACACTGATGACGTGATCCGAAATGCACTGAATAACCTTGGTTTAGCTTCGGTTAACACCCAAGAGTACATGACCGCGTCAGTGCTTTTGCCTATTTATGAGCAAAGCGTGACAGGCAAGTATATGGATGATCAAGCTTTCACCGCAGCCGTGATGGTTAACCAAGCGATTGAGCAGCGCAATACACAATGGGCGGCGGAGCAGACCCTGTTCCAAAGTATCGTACGTCCGATGATGACGTTTTTTGAGGGGTTCATTTACGCCATCACCCCATTGATGGCCTTTGTGATTGCCCTTGGCCAAATCGGGATGCGAATGGCCGGGAAGTACTTGTTAATCCTGCTTTGGATTCAACTTTGGATGCCCGTCATGGCCATCATTAACCTATATATCCATTTAACCGTTGCTGGGAAAATGTCGGCTCTTGATGCCTTTGCAGGTACAGAAGTGCCATCTTTTGCTGGGATGATGCAGATGGATTCAGTGCTGCAAACCTGGATAGCTACTGGCGGCATGTTGGCGTCGAGTGTTCCGGCGATTTCGCTCATGCTCGTGTATGGCTCAGCAATAACCGCTACCCACTTGGCTGGACGTCTTCAAAACGGTGATGCAATTGATGAAAAGATGGCAAGTCCAGATGTCGCGAAAAATGCCCCGGTGATGCAATCACAGTCAATGTTCCAAAATTCAGCCCTCACTGGTTCTGCTATGACCGGCGCGTCAAACCTACTTAGCAGTTTCTCTGTCGGAAACGCAGTGGGTTCAATGGTCGGCTCTGCAAAAGAATCCATGACTCAGGCAACTCAAGCCTTTAGCCGTCAAGTTGGCAATACCATGAGCCGAACCTTTGGTGAAAAGCTAAGTTACGACAATCTATCTTCGGTTGGACGTCAGATCGGTTCTTCTAATTCCGCATCTAGCGCCGTTGTTAATCAGGTTACTGATGACCTGCAAACACGGTATGGTTTCGGAGACGATAAAAAAGACGCTGTACGTGGCTTGGTATCTGGCGTGTTATCGGGAGGTCTAAGGGTCGGTGGCGATGGAACTATTACAAATACCGGTGATAAAGAAGTAGCAGACAAAGGGTTCTTGGGAAGATTGCTTGGTACAGGGGGGAATGACTCCCCACAAGGTAGCTTGCCTGGAGTCGATAAGCCTGAATCCTCAAGAGTGCCAAAAATATCACGGTTACGAGCTGGGTTGGATCTAGGTGGTAACTTTAGTGGCCAAGTTGAGTCATCAGAGGGCAGTTCTCGGTCAACGACCGCAAATACGCTCACTGGGGAGATGCAAAGCTTGGCATCGAGTGATTCACGACGTGCTGAGTATCGCGATGCCATGGTTAAGGACCTTTCAGATTCAAGACGTTCTGGCGTTGAAATGTCCTTGTCTAACCAAGACTATCAGTCTCTTCAGAGTTCAGCACAAGACGTTGTCACGGCATCAAACCGCTTTAGTGAGCTTGATCAGGCCAGCTACAGTCTATCAGGACAAAGGAACACGGATGGTGCGACGTTAACTCGATTAGCGGCGGATAACCCTGAAGTCATGGATTATTTAGGTCGCTATATGAACCAGCATGTTGAAGCCGGTAACCGATTACGTGAAAACCTTCCAATGTATCAGCGCTTGCTACCTGATGATAATCAGGCGTATGTGGCCGCAGCTATGGAGTCTTTAACCTATAGCAACTCCTCAACGCCCGCTGAACGAGACAATGATTATCAAGCAGCAATGACTGTTATGGCCATGGCTACTGGAGCCGATTTACGATCAATTCAACCGCGCTCAAATGAAGGCTTGTCATCAGCTGCACCTACTTTTGGTGGCACTCAAAGCCAAGTGGAATCGGGGGTATTGGGCGGCTACGAGGATGCTGCAACTGTTCAAACTCAGTTCAACGTAGCTCAATCAGCTTACCAAACTAATTTGTCTGGTGTTGATGGACAACTAAATGCGCATCAACAACAAGCCCAACAGGCCGTAGTTTCTGACACAAGTACCTATCAATCTGGACTAAACCGTGAAGCTGGCTCTCAGTGGCGATCTCGCATTATGGCTGATGATAGCGGAGTTTCTGGTGCTGAAATGTTCTTCAACAGCGCCAGTGCAATTGGTGACTTCAGTGGCAAGCATACTGATGCAGCACTGCATACCTTGAATCACTTTGGCGAAGACTATGAGAGTTACAAGGAGCAAGCACTTGAAGACCCTAGCTCACGAGGTTTCTTGCACAATGCAACGGTGGCCAGTAAATCAACCTGGGATGGCTTAAAAGCAGCCGTTGACGCCGGAACCTCTTTGGAAAACCCATTGACGGCGTTTAATGATGCATACAGTGGATCGAGTTCGCAGTATGCCTCCGAAGTAAACTGGGGTACTAAGTCTGAAGCCATGTTGGCTGGGGCATTCGGTGCGGCAGTTAACAATCGATATGGTGAGTTCTTAGAACAGTATGCCGATGATTTTAAACAGGAAGCATACAGCGAAGGGCAGAGAATGGGATTGACCCCGATTCAAAGTCAAGTGTTCGCTCAAGCTTTCAATGAAGGTTTGGCGGGGCGCGTTTTCAACTCTGAAGACTCATCGAGTTGGTCGCCTGAAATGCTTGGTCTAAGGGAGCAAATGCTAAATGAGTATCGTCAAAAAGATGAGAGCGGTGCTTACATCCCCGACAGTGTGTCCGAAGAAGATAAAGCATTTGTGGATAAGCAGATTGCAGTGATCTCAAATGCATCCCTTGCTGGAGATTATGCTCAGAACAACTTGATCGATATTAGGGCCTATAACCAGGCTTCAGGAAGGAACTAAAAACAGAAGGTAGCCAGCTTGTGATGGGCTGGCTATTTTTTTGGCCTTTTGGGGAGGATAGATGAGCGACCGTCTGCAAATTCGTTTACCCAGTACCAATATTTTTTTTCGCTCAGGCTTAGTTCTCGACCGGTATCTTTCAGTTGTCTTTGAAATAAATGGATTAGTCCGCTTAAGCCTAAGAAAGCTAAACCGACACATAAAATTGCCCAACTCGCTTGCCAATATGCGATTGCTAAACACATAGTGGTGATGGTTATAAGGCCGATAGGACTAGCAGTTGCTTTGAATCCCAAGTAGCTGAAAAAAACGATGGTGCAAAACAGAAATGGCAAAGCCGCTAACTTGGCAGATGCCGTAAATATTTCTGATGGAAAAAAATGAGCCGCTGCCAAAGTCGCCAGAAAAAGCCCCAGTGATATAAACCAGCAGCGTGCTGGTAAAGATTTAAGTAAGTTTGTCATCTTCTTAGTACTCTCAAAGTGCACAGACGGTGCACAATCAAATCATGCATCAGCATGTTAGTTCTCAAAAAGTGCTCTAGTGGTTTGCTCGGCCATAATCTCACACACAGGGCATTTAAGCTGAATGCGCTGTTGTGATACCGTCAAATACAGACTGCCGCATCGACACCGGTGTAAGGATGCAAGCTGTGATCTTAAATCACGAGCTAGAACCCAACCTTCATTGATGGTCAGTTTTTTCCAGGGGATCTCAGCTGGAAGATCTGCTTCTTCTCTTGCAACCAAATACGCATCGTAAGCCTTCATCAAAGCATCGATATTTAATTGCTTGTAGACATTATCACCACCAATATTGACATAAAGCGCCATAAGCAGGGAGCCTTCAACTAATGCTCTTCTGCTTTTGACGATGGCATCAGATTCTGGCAATTGACCAGGACAAGGTGACTTGCCAGTCACTTCTTTATGGAGCCTTCTGATAATGTGGATTGGCAAACCTGTATCGAGCGCGATAATGGTTGTTCGAAATCCGTATTTAATAAGCAGCGAGGCTCGGGTAAACAGCTCACTTTTGGACAGGTTATCAATCATGCATCCCCCTTGTTGTTTAGGGTTGATAATAAATAAGCGATTCTTGGGATACCTGTGCCTTTGCTCTTCACCATCTCAATCAGTTGGCTTTGGTTACCCCTTGGTTGAAACAGCATGAATGATGAGGTCGCCACTCGTTGCAGGTCGTCAACTCCAGCATTAATCAGCGCATCAACCACATCGCGTGTAAGTCCAAAGCGCAAGACCGCCTCTTGTGGATCAATGCGCGCCAATTCCCGTGCTGCGTGTAGGTATGCCAAATTTAATTGATAGAAGTCTTGTTGATTGGTTGTCATTGACGGACCTCCAGTTCATGTAAAATATTGCGATAGATAGAAAGCACTCTTTGCCCATACCAGCGTGCACGCTCTTCGTTCCAACTGTGATAGCGGCCTATGCCAAGCTCTAAATCGTTTGGTGAAGACTTGATTGCTTCGGCCAAAATACTGGAGCCGACAGTAAGGTTGGTGATGGGGTCTAGCAGTTCAGCTGCTGAGCTCACTCGATGCCCATGCCAATGCAAATTGATTTGCATAAGGCCAATATCGAGCTGGTATTTTTCACTCTCTTGAAGTGCCTGGTTTAACAGTTGCTCCGCTTCTGTCTTAGATTTGGCGTAGGTTGCGTTTGAACCATTGCGAATTGCGTATGGCCATGGACTGGTCATGTTAAGACCTCGATGTGAGGCTGACTCAGCCAAGGCAACGGCGTAGAGCATGACTGGATCAATACCAACACTTTGTGCTGCTTTTTCCCACTGATAGCCCGGAAACGCATAGACTGAAGTGCTTGCGGACATAGCTATCACTAGGGCAACGGTTTTTGCTTTAATCGTTTTCATTTTTGTCCTCTAATTGATTTCCGAGAAGCGCCTGAATGGCTTTCGGGCTTATTCTTTTCAAAGGCACTGCGCTAAAATTGGCGATGCCTCTCGTGTAAACTTGTGCCGCTTTTGACCAGTCACCCACGGCAACAGGCGCTTGCATATCAAATCCTTTTTGCTGGTTCTGATGGTCTGCAATACCCTGTAATAGCCTTGGGTATTCACCCACTTCGTCCCGCAGCAAGTAAGCCTGGTAGCGTGTTAAAAACTCTTTTTGCTTAAAGGGGTATTCCCTGTCATCAACTTTGCAGAGTTCAACCCATCCCCCCATGTCTGAAATCACGCGGTGGATAAGTGCATCGTCAAACATCACGGATGTCCAAGCACCAACCTGACGAACAGCCTTGTCAACTTTGTTCCAAGCAACCATGGCTCTTGAACCCGAGTTGCCATCGATATGCTTGATGACGTCAGCGGGCTTTGGAAAAAATTGCCCAGTATCCGGTGATTGAATATGCCGAGTCAGACCGATTCGCACTTCTTCAATGCTATAAGCACGAAGGGCTTCAAATGCGATGGATAGCAATTGCGGTGATACGCTTTTGCCATACATGGCCCAAGCTGCTCCCCAAACTTCAGCAAACTCGCGTTTATCAACCTCCTGCACTTGAACGAACCTCCCGAATACCTGGTCCGGCCCAGCTTTCAGCGATGCGACGATTGCTTTCTTCAATATTCAATTGGTGATTGCTGCCCTTTAGGCTCGTCGATGATTGCTGTACTTCATCAATGCGAACGTACTCGTCTTCCCATTGCCGGTTTAAAAGCCAGTTATGTGGCATAGGGGTCTTAGTCCGATCTTGATACTGCAATCGGTTGTCTCGTTGCTCTTTCCAGCGTGTTAGCACTTCCAAGGCGAGTTCATGGTCTTCATTGAGGCCCATGCGTAGCCATTCTTCTTTGGCTTTAGCTTTTTTTTCTTTGCGTATTTGTACATCCCAGAAGTCTTCAAACTGTATGTGATAAACAGTTTTAACTGTTGGTTTATTGCTTCTCTCAGAGTCATCCGACCGTTGAGAGTCCCTTACCGGGTTGCCAACAGGCATAAACAATGATGAAAATTCTTCTGGAAGCCGAGCTTGAAAAGCGGCAAGAGATTTCAAAAGCGATGCCATACCAACGAAGTCGGCAGGTACATCTTTAAGCAACCGAAAGGCTGCCTTACCTTGGTTTGGGTTTTCGATTGGGTTGTGCTTCAGAAAGCTTCGAATCAAAGTCCAACCGGATTCCTCGCAACGAATGAGGAACTGATCTTGTTCTAACTCATTTAGAGCCTTGGCAACCTGTTGCTCATCCCAGTTCAAGTCAGAAGCAACGTAACCAATCGGCAATCGAAAGCAGCCAAGCAAATTACAATGCGGGCATGTAAGCAAATACAGTCCTAGCAACTTCGCTGAGTCACTCCAGGACAAAACATTTTGCTTTAGCCAAAAGCGGGTATAGACCTTGCCATAATCACGCATGGAGTTACTCGCTTTTGTGTTTACGTAAAATGCTGACCATTACTTGCCCTTAATCCTACTGGTTACTGGCTTTCAGCTCGCTTGGGCATTCGGGGTAGATGTCCGGTCTTAACTGAGATCGGGTTACTTGTCCTTGCGTAGCTTGTTCGATGGGTAAAACGAATTCAGCGGGAACACGCCCTGATTTATTCAACCAAAACCAGACGTTTTGCTGTTTTGAGTTGATGGCTCGTGCTAATGCTGATTGCCCGCCGACCAAGTCAATGGCACGGCGGAGATGTTTTTGTGTCGTGTTGAACACTTCCATACCGTCTCCTGTTACAATAATAACTGTTACAAGATTGAATGTTACAGTTTAAACTGTAGATAAGTCAACAGTTAAAATTGTTGAAAGGCTACAGTTTTATTTGTAGAATACGGGCTTATGAAAACTTTATCCGAACGACTAAACCATGCCTTGCAGCTTACTGGGGTGACTCAGTCTGAGTTGGCTCGTCGCATTGGTATCAAACAGCAGTCGATCAGCCAGATTTGCTCTGGTAAATCGGCTAGATCTCGTTACACCATGCAGATCGCGGAGGCGCTTCGCGTGAATGCTCATTGGCTCGCCACAGGTGATGGCGAGATTGGCTTGGGGGTCGGTAATGTAGAAGTTGGGCCTGACATTAAGGGAAGAATTCCTCTCATTAACTGGGTTCAGGCCGGTGATTGGACTGAAATAGCGGAGGGATTTGCCCATGAAGATGCTGAGGAGTGGCGTGAAGTCACAGGGAAAGCACATGAGGGTTGTTTCGCACTTCGCGTAAAAGGCGACAGTATGGAAAATCCAAGCGGAAAAAAATCCATACCTGAGGGAGCAGTGATCGTTGTTGATCCTGAATTACCTTACTCTTCAGGTTCATTGGTTGTTGCGCGTTTGGATGATTCGAAAGAAGCAACCTTTAAGCAGTTAGTTATTGATGGTGAACAGAAGTACCTAAAACCTTTGAACCCCCAATACCCTGCAATACCGATCAACGGCAACTGCACCATCATCGGTGTAGTACGACAAGCTATCATCGATTTCTGGTAGCGAAGGAATTTGTGGTTTAGCCACAGTTGTTCATGAGCTGAAGAAGCAACGATTGCAAACAGCTACAACTGAGCATTGGCGCACGCTGAGAGTAAATGGTAACCGATTAGATAACCATTGATTGTTTATAAAGTCAAGATCAGCGAAAATAGCGGCCAATTACGATTAACACGACGGATTTGACAAGCGAAGAACTGAAAATAGAGTACTTCCAAAAGTGTGTACAAATCCGTGTACAAACTAAAAGAATTTATACATGGCAAACCAAGATTTTCTTAATGAAATCAATAAGCGAAGGACCTTTGCTATCATCTCGCACCCGGATGCGGGTAAAACCACTATTACAGAAAAAGTTCTGTTGTTCGGACAAGCGATTCAAAAAGCGGGTACCGTAAAGGGTCGTGGCTCAAACCAGCACGCAAAATCAGACTGGATGGAAATGGAAAAAGAACGTGGTATCTCGGTAACTACGTCTGTTATGCAATTTCCTTACAACGAGCGTCTAGTTAACTTACTTGATACTCCGGGACACGAAGACTTCTCTGAAGATACTTATCGTACACTGACTGCGGTTGACTCATGCCTAATGGTAATCGACGCAGCGAAAGGTGTTGAGGATCGTACTCGTAAATTAATGGAAGTAACACGCTTACGTACCACACCTATCGTAACTTTTATGAATAAGTGTGACCGTGATATTCGTGATCCAATGGAGTTATTAGACGAAGTTGAAACTGAGCTAAACATTGCCTGTGCGCCGGTTACTTGGCCGATTGGTTGTGGTAAAGAGTTTAAAGGTGTTTACCACATTCACCGTGAAGAAACGATTTTGTATAGCACAGGTCAAGGTCACACAATTCAAGAAGTTCGCGTTATTAAAGGTTTAGATAACCCAGAACTTGATGATGCTATTGGCGGTGAGCTTGCTGAGCAACTTCGTGAAGAGCTAGAGCTGGTAATTGGTGCATCACACGAATTTGATTTAGAGCTGTTCTTAGCTGGCGAATTATCACCAGTCTACTTTGGTACAGCACTTGGTAACTTTGGTGTTGACCATGTTCTTGATGGCTTAACTGAGTGGGCTCCTGCGCCATTACCACGTGAAACAGAAGACCGCCAAGTTGCGGCAACTGAAGATAACTTCTCTGGTTTCGTATTTAAAATCCAAGCGAACATGGACCCTAAACACCGTGACCGAATCGCCTTTATGCGTATTGTATCTGGCAAATATAGCCAAGGTATGAAGATGAATCATGTGCGTATTGGTAAGCAAGTCAGTATTTCTGATGCGGTAACCTTCATGGCCGGTGACCGTGAGCGAGCGCAAGATGCTTACGCAGGTGACATTATTGGTTTACACAACCACGGTACAATTCAAATTGGTGATACCTTCACGCAAGGTGAAAAAATGAAGTTTGGTGGTATTCCTAACTTCGCGCCAGAATTATTCCGTCGTATTCGCTTAAAAGATCCATTAAAACAAAAGCAATTATTAAAAGGCTTAGTTCAGCTATCTGAAGAAGGTGCTGTGCAAGTATTTAGACCGCTTATCAATAACGACCTAATCGTTGGTGCGGTCGGTGTACTACAGTTTGACGTAGTTGTTGCCCGCTTAAAAGCAGAATACAACGTTGATGCGATTTACGAAGGTGTTAGTGTTAACACTGCACGTTGGGTAAGCTCAGACGATACCAAAAAGCTTGAAGAGTTTAAGCGTAAGTGCGAAAGCAACTTAGCGCTTGATGGCGGCGATAACCTTACTTATATCGCGCCAAGCCGTGTAAACCTAAACTTGTCGATGGAACGCTATCCAGATATCAAGTTTAACCACACGCGCGAAAACTAATACGCTAAGTCTGCTTCAAATTTAAGTGCCCGTACAGCGGGCCATAAAGGTAAAAATTACAATGAATATTCGTACTCTTTTAATCGACAAAGCAATTGCTGCTATGGTTGCAGCCGGGTTACCTGAAGACACTAACCCAGCGGTGACACAAAGCACACGCCCACAGTTTGGTGATTACCAAATTAATGGCGCAATGGGCGCGGCTAAAAAATTAAAATCAAACCCGCGTGAACTTGCACAAAAAATTATCGATAACCTAGACCTTGCAGATATCGCAGAAAAAACTGAAATCGCAGGCCCAGGTTTTATCAATATTCACCTAAAGCCTGAGTTTTTATCAGCTAGCTTAAAAGCAGCAAACGAAGACGAAAAGCTAGCAGTTGCGCCTCATGCAACAGCGCAAAAAGTGGTTGTTGATTACTCATCACCTAACCTTGCTAAAGAAATGCACGTAGGTCACTTACGTTCAACCATCATTGGTGATGCAGTTGTTCGTGCTCTTGAGTTCCGTGGTGATGAAGTTGTTCGTCAAAACCATATGGGTGACTGGGGTACTCAGTTCGGTATGTTAATCGCGCACTTAGAAGATCAAATCAATCAAGGTGTAGACTTAGAGTCTGTAGCGCTGGCCGACCTTGAAACCTTCTACCGCGATGCGAAAAAACGCTTTGATGATGAAGAAGGGTTTGCCGACAAAGCCCGTAATTACGTTGTTAAATTACAAAGCGGCGACGCACACTGTGAAAAACTTTGGAAGTTATTCATTGCCACTTCTGTAAAGCATTCTGAAGAAGTTTATAAGCGTCTAAACGTCACACTTACGCAAGATGACATCATGGCCGAAAGTGCTTACAACAGCGAACTTGCAAACATCATCGCACTATTAAAAGACAAAAACATTGCCGTTGAGTCTGACGGTGCGCAAGTGGTGTTCTTAGACGAGCTTGCTAACAAAGACGGCGAGCCTTCAGTGTTTATCGTACAGAAATCAGGTGGTGGTTTCTTATATGCAACAACTGACTTAGCTGCTTGTGATTACCGTTCAAATAAATTGGGTGCTGATCGCATCTTAATCTTTGTAGATGCACGTCAAAGCTTACACTTCAATCAAGTTGAGCTAACAGCACGTAAAGCAGGTTTATTACGTGATGAAACAAGTTATGAATTCTGCCCATTCGGCACCATGATGGGTGAAGATGGTAAGCCATTCAAAACTCGTACTGGCGGTACCGTTAAACTTGCTGACTTACTTGAAGAGTCTATCACTCGTGCCGCAGCTAAGCTTGCTGAGCGTGAGTCAGATTTAAGCGACGAAGAGCGTAGCGAAATTGCCCGTAAAGTAGGTATTGGCGCAGTAAAATATGCGGATCTCTCTAAGCACCGTACTAGCGACTATATCTTCAACTGGGACACAATGCTGAGCTTTGAAGGTGCGACAGCGCCTTACCTACAATATGCATACACACGTGTTCGCAGTATTTTCCGTAAATCAGGTATCGAAGCAGCGTCATTAACAGCAGACGTTGCAATCAACGAGCCACAAGAAAAAGCGCTGGCACTTAAACTTCTTCAGTTAGAAGAAGTGCTCGATCTAATGATCAGCGAAGCGACACCGCACGTATTATGTGGATACCTATACGAACTAGCAAGCCTATACATGACGTTCTACGAAGCATGCCCAGTTCTAAAAGAAGGCGTAGAGCCAAGTGTTCGTGATAGCCGTTTAGTACTGTGTAATTTGGTTGCGAAGACGCTGAAATCAGGATTGGATCTTTTAGGTATCGAAGTCATGGAGCAAATGTAATCACCGTCGTATTTTAACCTAATACTGCGTTGTCAAACCGACTGACCCTAATCACATACAAAACACGTATGCTCATAGGGATAAGTCGGTTTTCCGCCTTGTCTTAGGCTAAACTACTTAGGTGAATTCTGCTTCGTGTAGTTCGCTTTGAAAGCACTCCTACACTTGCAGAAGGTTTAAGAACCCATAGCTTCGTAGGTTGGGTAGAGCGTAGCGAAACCGAGTATAAATCGAAGGTCCTAGACTCTAGGCGCGAGGGGAGTAGCTTGTAGAACCTAGAACCTAGAACCTAGAACCTAGCTTCGTAGGTTGGGTAGAGCGTAGCGAAACCCAACAAAATTGACAGCTCAATAACCTTGATTAATCTTTAGCTGATAGCTGATAGCTGATAGCTGATAGCTGATAGCTGATAGCTGATAGCTGATAGCTGATAGCTGATAGCTGATAGCTGATAGCTGATAGTAGCGATAGTAGCGATAGAGGGAATTTTATGAAACTTGAAGATATTCGCCGTGAATATTTACAGGATGGTTTATCTGAAGACATGCTTGATGCGTCTCCAATCAAGCAGTTTGAAAAATGGCTTGAGCAAGCTGTTGCAACTAATTTACCTGATCCTACGGCGATGGTCGTTGCAACGGTTGATGAACATGGTCAGCCTTCGCAGCGTATTGTGCTGTTAAAGCATCTTGATGAAAATGGCTTTGTGTTTTTTACCAATACCGGCTCGCGCAAGGCGCAGGAGCTTAAAGGTAATAACAAAATTTCTCTGCACTTTCCGTGGCATCATATGGAGCGACAAGTCATTGTCTATGGTGAAGCTAAACCTTTACCAACAACGGCTGTGGCTAAGTACTTTTTATCGCGTCCTAAAGAAAGCCAGTTAGCTGCATGGGCATCTCAGCAAAGTCGTCCTGTGTCATCGCGTAAGGTACTAATGGAAACATTTGCGAAAATGAAGCAAAAGTTTTCAGAGGGTGAAATTCCACTACCTGATTTTTGGGGAGGCTACTGTGTTGAGCCTACTAAAATCGAATTTTGGCAAGGTGGGGCACACCGCTTACACGACCGCTTTATGTATCAACGCCAAGCCGACGGTAGTTGGCAGTTTGGTCGTTTAAATCCGTAAATGCGTTTTATCGATTCCCACTGCCACCTTGATTTTGGCGAATTTGATGAGACTCGCAAAGAGCTCATCAAAACATGCAAGCAAGTAGGGATCGAGCATTTTATTGTGCCGGGTGTGAGCTTGGCACAATCTACAAAACTATTCTCTTTTGCTAAATCAGAGCCAAGTATTTCAGTTGCTTTAGGCTTACATCCTTATTTTTTATCTGATCACCAAACTCATCACCTCGCTGAACTAGAACAGTTAGCGAAAACCCATACAGGGCAGTTTATTGCCATCGGAGAGTGCGGACTTGATCGCAGTATCGACAACCTAGATAAACAAACGCAGCTTTTTGAAGGGCAGATAGAGCTTGCCAACCAACTCGCTTTACCACTGATTGTGCATCACAGACAAAGCCATGACTTAATTGCTCGCTCATTTAAGCGCTGCAAGCCAAAGTATGGAGGTGTTATTCATGCCTTTTCAGGTTCAGAACAACAAGCTCAGAGTTATATTAAACAAGGGTTTAAGCTTGGTGTTGGTGGCGTGATAAGTTACCCGCGCGCTGCTAAAACTCGTAAAGTTATAAACACAATTGAACCCCAGCATTTAGTGCTTGAAACCGACTCGCCATCAATGCCGCTAGCTGGTTTTCAAGGGCAGATTAATACACCACTTAAGGTGCGCGATGTATTTGCTCATTTATGTGAGCTTAAAAGCGCGACAGGCGATGCAAAGCAGCAATTGGCTGCTGAACTTTATGATTCTTGCTCTGCGCTTTTTTTGATGTAACGGTTGATTTGCCAGTGTTTTAAGCCGCGGCCTAACTGCCAAGTAAAAATACAGGTGATCACTAACATTAATAACACTTGGCGACCTAAATCATGAAAACTACTGTGGCTGGTCGCAATAGAAGCCTGCGTTAAATAGGTAATCGACACAAAGCCAATTGGCCTTTCATCATCACTTATCACCGGCTCTACAAATGGGGTTTTAAGCTTACTGATACCCGGCGTTGAGTCGGGTAATAAACCAAAAGTGTGGTGACTTTGCCAATTATCGCTGGCAGCAATTTGAATACCTTGTTGATCGTAAATCGTTGCCGCTAACACATACTCATCTTCAGCAATATGATTACACAACGCATTTAACTCGGGTTTGTTCTTCTCTTGCAGTGGGGTTTTTGCATTTAGTGCCATAAACTTGGTTAAGCTTATCGCGGTGCTGTCAGCACTATCATAAAGTAATTGGTGGCTTTGAAAGCTACTATTCATGGCAACCCAACTTAACAGCACAAAACAGGCTGCAGCCAAGCTCAAGCGCACAACACGTTGGCGATAAGTGGCTGAAAAGGGAATTTTAAGTTGGTTATTTTTCATAGTCACCGTATACGTTACTGACAGCTTTTAAATTTGATGGTACAACATGATAACTTTAACAGCCCCTTGAGTGCGAGTGCCAAATGCACGACCAAGGACAGACATAAGTCTAATGTGGAGCCACTATGTCACAGCTTAGCTTAGCTGCTACACCTTCAGCAAATTTAGCAGAACAAATCAGCCTAAATTGCTGGTATAAAATTGAAAACAAACACCTTATTACAACAGACTTTACGCCAAAAGCAAATCAAGGCGTGTTCAGTGTTGCCTTTGGTAATGAGCTTAATGCTGAGCAATTACTTGCTATTAGCGATTTTTTAGCAGCGCAAGGGTTTAGCAATTTATCGCTTTGTTGTTATCAGCCAATCGCAGACATGCCAGTAGCGTGGAGCTTTCATAGCGATACAACAACTGCACTAAGTCCATTGGTATTAGTTGAGTTTGCTAAGCAATTGGGTATTCAATTGGTGCAATTAACTAATCCACCTACAGTGAATGAGCCGGGCTTATTGCTAATGGATATGGATTCAACAGCCATTACTATCGAGTGTATCGACGAAATTGCGCGTCTTGCCGATGTGTATGATGAAGTTGCCGCTGTAACCGCGCAAGCAATGGCCGGTCAGCTGGACTTTGCACAAAGCTTAAAGCAGCGTGTCGCTAAACTAGAAGGTATCGATGTAGACTTAATTGATGGCTTAAAAGCGCGTTTACCGCTAATGCCGGGCGTGAGTGAATTATGCCAATTCTTAAAGCAACATAATTGGCATTTAGCAATAGCATCAGGTGGTTTTGTACCATTTGCTGAACAAGTACAGTCACTGCTTGATTTAGATGAAGTGCACGCTAATACCCTTGAGTTCAAAGATAATCGTTTAACAGGTAAAGTGATTGGCACTATTGTTGATGCTGAAGAAAAAGCCCGTGTACTTAAACGAATCGAACAAAAGCTTACCTTAAACAATCGCCAAACTGTTGCTATGGGTGATGGTGCGAACGATTTGAAAATGATGGCTGCGGCAGGGCTTGGTGTTGCTGTGCATGGTAAACCTAAAGTAGTTGAGCAAGCACAAACTGCAATTAATGAAGGCTCATTACTGCAAGTTGCTTACTTACTCTCTCTACCGTTAGATTACTCGCTTTAACCAAGTTGCTTTGCGTTTACTCATTTCATTGATCAGCCTTTGGTCAATATCAAAATGGGTAAGCGCTTCTTCGGTTATATCAATTAAATCACCCACACCAGCTACTGCCCATAGTGCTTCTTCTAAGTCTTTTGCTTTATGTAATGCGTACTGACTAATGTATTTGAGTTCATTCGCTAAGTAATCAATATCTGGGCGACCAGTTCGTGATACATATAAACGAAATACAAAGACTAAATCGTTTTTCAGCGCTTTTTTCACAAACAAAGTTTGTGGTTTGTAATCATCTTCACTAATACAGCGGCTGGTAATTGCATCGCTTATTTCGGCTTGGCGCGGATCAAAGCGAACAAATAGGGTAAATGGTAGAGGTGGATCTTGGCGACTACGGTCTTTGATCAACGGGGTGATCACTTCTGTAATTTGGTCCGTTGATAAGAATCCGTCGATGCTGGTTGTTTCGTTCAATAACGCAAAATTTTGTAGTAGTACATGAAGAGGGCTTGGATATAAGCCTTGGCCAATAGCGCCAGCTTTAAAGTGGGCAGCTTCTTTATGTAAATAAAACGGAAATTGGCAGACGCTTTTGGTCACCATATTTCTGAGTGCAGTTGATAGCCCCGGAATTTTAGGGGTTTCTTCACAAACACGTAATTTGTCTTTGTTGTTATCGATTAATACGGTGAAAAACTTAATCGCCATATGCGGTAAGTCACCAACTTTATGCACTTTTAAATTTACCGTTGTCAGTGATTTACTTATAGCCATTACTTCATAAGCCAAATTTGTTAAATCGTGCTTTTTGGTAATTTTTTGCAAATCAGGCAAGTTTAGTTTGATGATATCGCCTTTTTTGAACTCAACCGGTTGGTCGCATTCAATTTGCAAGCCCATCACAGATAAATCACGAGTATGGCCTGTAATTGTTTGCTCATGATGTTCAATGCTGATAGCTGTTTTGTATAAATAGCGTTTATGAGCGCGAAGGTTCACATACTCAAGCGCCACAGGCTCTAAATGAGGAGGCGTTTTATGCTTACTGTGACCAAACTGTTTAAGTTGGTTTACCGCATCTTTATTATAATCAAGCTGTTGGTATGTTTGTTGTTCAAACTTAGTACCCACCGAGGTCAAAATCAGTAGATATTTAACATCTTTAATCAACCCCTGCACCCTTGGTGTCGGTGGCTTATTAAGTTTTTCGATGTTTTTGCCAGCACTACTAGGTAGAGATAGCGGAATATACGAATCTTCCGGGTGGCTTGGCATCAACTGAAGCTTAAAGCATTGCCAGCTGTCTTTTTGGCTACCAAAGCCGAAAAATAAATCTCTCAGTTGTGGTTGGCTATCAAGCTCAGTTCGCGTAGCTGAGTAGTAATAAATTTTACCAGCAACGGTATGAGTGAAGGTATACAGGTATTCTTCTTTTACCGCATCAGGTGAACTGAGCAAGTGACCTAAACGTTGTTGATTGATAATGCTATATAAGCATGACAACTTACGCTCATCACAAAAATAGCGCTGAATAAAAATGTTATTTTCTGTGGTTAACGCAAGGCTAGGATAAAGCTTGTCGCCTTGTAAGCTCAAAAAAGTATAAAGCGAGGTAACACGTGGAATGTAGTATTGCTCGTAGCCTTTCGATACAACCGCATCTAAGGTATTGTCTAAGTTCACTTTATAGCGACGTTTATTACCGTGAATAAAGCTTTCTAAGAACTCATCAAACTTATCATTATTTTCAATAAAGGTGCGCTTTAAGCGTACATGGTTGTATTCACGGGATACTTTTTCTACCGCAACCACTTCGTATTGAATTCCGTTTTTTAAGCCCAGTTCAAAATCTTGCTCTAGGCCAACCAAGCGCAGACCAATTAATTGGCCTTTTTTAACTTTATACCGTGGTGCTAACTTGATTTTTGCGCCACTTAAAGAGATATCAGAGGTGGAAGCTGCAACCTTATTGTCTTTATCTAGTTCAACGGAAATTTTAATTGAGTAGTTCATCCGCTCTTCGCGGCGACTTTCATAGGATGCAAACTTAATGACCTTAGCAGACTGCTCTGTCGTGGTACTATCGTCAGTTAAAGCTTGTTCAGCGGCTTTTTTTTGCATTACGCGGTGATTGTTTTCGGTATTCATTACCGCTTCGTAAACGGCAAGGGTGTAACCACCGTGGCGCTTTATAGCATCTTCAAACACTTCAATGGCTGTATCGTCCATAAAGTGTTGCTTACCATCATATTCGTAGGGTTTGACTTGGCCGGTTACCTGGCCACGTAAATCAATAAAGCGTGCTACAGGCTGAGATAAGCGCGACATTTCCATTTTGATCAGAAACTGCTCTGGCTTAGTTAAGCTAGCTGTCTTTGATTTAAACAGTTTGTCGAACTGGGGAGTGCCTAAATGTGCCTTTAGTTCTTCAACTAGGCTTTCATATTTAAGCAGTATGTCTTCAGCCATTTATAAAACCATCACCGTCTATCTAAAAAAGTAGGTATACTAGCGGGCTATTGAAAGCCAAAGCAGTGTAACTAGTTTTTTATTTTATTAGTTATTGTTATATGTATTCGCCAATTAAATGGCAAGCACTGTAAAGTTTTATTTGTAAGCAAAAACTGTGCCCTTAACCATTTCTTAATTAAGCACTTAGCATGATTAAGCGTTTTTCATGGGGCAAGTTACAGCATATTATCTTTTGTGACTACAAAAGTGACTCTAGCTTAATTACCTGAGTCATATGTTTTACTTTAGCTATTATATGCTTGAAAATACAGAAATAGTCACAAAACAGCGACCAAAATAGGTAAGGCCGAATGGCAAAATCAGCAAAAATCGAATTTGTCTGCACTGAGTGCGGCATGAACTATCAACGCTGGCAAGGTCAGTGTAAGTGTGGAGCGTGGAATACGCTGGCAGAATTTAAGCCTTCAGCGGGGCAATCGAAGCAATCGAAGCAAGCGGCAAGCCGTGCGGCAGTGGCAGGCTATGCCGGTATCGCTAGCGGTGGCTCAAAGAAAATCAATGAAGTTGCGACCACAGAGGCCGAAAAACGCCTCACGGAAATAGGTGAGCTAGACAGAGTACTAAGTGGTGGCGTAACCACAGGCTCTGTTAACATTATTTCTGGCGACCCTGGTGCCGGTAAAACCACTTTGCTGTCAGATTTAGTCGCACGTATGTCAAAGCTAATGCCTTCTTTATACTGCACAGCCGAAGAATCTTTATCGCAGTTTAAAAACCGTGTGAATCGCTTACGATTAGATTACAACGAAGATGAGCTTTACTTGCTGTCTGAAACCAGTGTTGAAGCCATCATTGAAGAGCTTGATAAAAACAAAATTAAGTTCGCGGTTATTGACTCAATTCAGGCCGTGGTAACAGAAACGGCAAATGGTAGCCCTGGCTCACCCTCACAGGTAAAAAGTGCAGCTCAGGCACTAACACAATACTGTAAGCAAAATGATGTCACTATGTTCATCATTGCTCATGTAAACAAAAATAACGAAATTGCTGGGCCGCAAACACTTGTACACATAGTCGATGCTTTATTGCATATCGATACTAACGATGGCCAAGTCAGAACACTGCGTGCTAATAAAAACCGTTTTGGTGATATCGACACCGTGGGTATTTTTAGAATGTGCGAGCGCGGAATGCTGAGCGTTGATAACCCAAGCGAAATCTTTTTATCTGGTTCTAGTACCGAGTCTCCGGGCTCTGCTATCACTTGTATCCGTAAAGGTAACCGTAACTTACTACTCGAAATACAATGTTTAACCACAGAAACCGAAGCCGAATTCCCGCAGCGGGTGTGTGTTGGCTTAAATATGAATCGTATCAAGATGCTAACAGGTATTTTACGTAAGCACACAAAAACAAAAATCTTCCACGATACTTTTTTCAACATTGTTGGTGGATTAAAAATCGATGAGTCAGAGACTTGTATCGATTTAGCATTGGTAGCAGCACTTTTAAGCAGCTTGAACGAATTTGTTGTACCGCGTACCACCTGTATTATGGGTGAGCTAAGTTTAAATGGTGATGTAAGACCAATCGACAGCGGCGTACCTCGAGTTAAAGAAGCTGCGCAACACGGTTTTACTGAGATCTTTATTCCATATCGTAATTACCATAAATCAATGGAAGGCCTTGGGGCTAAGATCACCCCAGTAAAAACCGTGCATGAGCTATTGTCGTTAATAAACTAAATACAATTTGATACACTGATAAAAAATTTACACCAATTAAAGGAAATAAAATGAAGAAGTTAATTATTGCAGCGGTTGTTGCTGCGGCTGTCGGTGGCGTAGCTTACGCAAATTACGCAGCTACACAGGAAGTGAAAAAGGTGGTTGATAAGCAAATCAGTGCGTTATCAATCCAAAGCGGTGTAGAAATTAAATACAGTGATATCTCAGCCAGTATTTTTGATAGCAGCATGCAGTTATCTGAGATCACGGTTTCAAATAGTTTAAGCAATGAGCCTGTTGCAACAATCGATAGTATTGATGTGTCGGGTTACGAAGTAGATGCGGTGCCGCCTCACACAGGTTTTGTTATGAAAAACTTTCGTTTTAGCGATGAATTTTTAGCGCAGCTGCCAGAAAATTCTAATAACAAGCTAGCATCAACAAGCTATAACGTTGACTCATCGCTTGATTATAATAAAGATTCAGGCGACAGTGACTTTGCTCTTAAAGTGACTGCAAATGAGGTGGCTGACGTTAACTTTAATCTTGGTTTAGCTAAAACCACAGCGCTGATGGAAGCATCACTCGCTGTGAGCCAGATGCAAAATGAAGCAGCTGATGGTCAGCTTACTTTAGAGCAGCAGTTACAACAGCAATCGAAGATGATGGCAGCCCTCACTCAGTTAGAGCCACGTAGCATTAATATGTCGATTGCTGATGAAGGTGAGCTTAAAGCGGTTGTTGATAGCTTCTTAACTGCACAAGGTATGACTCATGATCAATTTAAGCAAGTCGTTGCGATGCAATTACAGCAAGTACCAGTGAGTGAAGAGCTTGCTACAGCGATTAGCAACTTTGTGAATGGTTTATCGTCTTTCTCTGTATCAGCTAAATTACCTGAAGGTAAAACTATGATGGAGATTAATCAGCAAATTCAAATGCTGATGGGTCAACCTGAAGAACTTGCGAAATTCATCAACCTACAAGCAAGTGGCGAATAATCTCAAGCCTCTTCTGTAAACCTAACCTTAAAGTGACGAGTGATTTAACTTACTCACTTTAAGGTTGTTTTTTATCTGCATCACACCTTGGCTGTGTTCTAAAAATTTCTGTGCTAAAGCGCGTTGAAATCCCGTTTCTGCAATACCTTTTAGTTCAACAGTTTCACCTTCAACAATCACTTGTAAGTTTTCAATGTCAAAGTTAGGGTTACGAGTTAACTTCTGCAATGCCATTTGCTGTAAGCGCGGTTGCGCAGATGTGCTTGTTGTTAGCACACTAGTATTGGCGCTCACAGTCGTTGCGCAAGCAAGTAAAAACATACAACTCAATAAAGTAAGTACTACGGTTAATTTGAAGCGGCTCATACAATTCCCTCGTTAATCTAGTCTGCTGTGAACTATTGCTGAACCTGTTACAATTATTATTCCAATGTTTAAGTTGTTGAATTTGATTGGGTTATTTTTATGGGTGTGATGTGTGGGCAATAAAGTGTGAACTAATTACACAGTTAATAAGTAAAAAGGGTATGGCACAAAAATGCCGAGACAAGCTCGGCATTTTCACAGTTATGATGTTAAAGTTAAAACTACTTCTTCTTCGTTTTAGCTTTGGCTTTTTTCTTTGCCTTCATTTTTACTGGATCTTTTTTCTTTTTAGATGGGATCTTCGCTTCTTTGTGCTGTGGCTCAAGCCCTTTAATTACTCGGCGTTTAAGCTTTTGCTCAATGTAGCGCTCAACTTTACCAACAATTGCCACGTCATGAGCTTCAATAAATGAAATCGCAATGCCTTTTTTACCTGCACGACCAGTACGGCCAATACGGTGTACGTATACGTCTGCGGTGCGAGGCATATCAAAGTTGATAACATGGCTGATATCAGCAACATCAATACCACGAGCAGCAACATCCGTAGCAACTAAGATATTGTTGCGACCAGAGTGAAAGTTCTCCATCGCTTTCATGCGCTTGTCTTGTGGCATTTCACCGCGTAACCAAGCTACACGAAGGCCTTCGTTGTTTAGCTCACCAACTAATGTTTCTAAGCGCTCACGAGTTTTTACAAACACAATAGCTTTATGAATGTCATCACCATTTAATGTTTCAACCAACATTTTTAGCTTGTGGTCGTAGTCATCCGCAAGATGAACCCATTGGTGGATTTTGCCTTTCTCTTTACGTGAAGATTCGGCTTCAAGCAGTGCAGGGTCGTTTAAGATACGTTCTGCAAATAACTCAACGCTGTCACCTTCAAGGGTCGCTGAGAATAAGAAACATTGGCGGCGGTTACGTGCTTCATCACAAATACGTAGCATTTCTTTACGAAAGCCCATATCTAGCATGCGGTCAGCTTCATCAAGAATAAGCATTTCAACGTTTTCAGCATGGAAGTTCTCTGTTTCAAGGTACTCCATTAAACGCCCAGGTGTGGCAATGAGAATGTCGTTATTGCTTTCGAAAATTTCTCTGTGTGTCCCGTAGTTTATACCACCTGTTACAACCCCAATTTTAAGATGAGTTTGTGCTGCGAGTAATTCACATTGCTCATGAATTTGATAAGCAAGCTCACGGGTTGGTGTCATGATCAACACGCGCGCAAAGCCAGGATCGCGACGCGGGAAATCAAGCAAATATTGAATTGCAGGGATCAAAAACGCGGCTGTTTTACCCGTACCAGTAGGGGCAGATGCCAAAATATCACGACCTTGAAGAGCTTCAGGGATCGCTTGTTGTTGAATACTGGTTGGCGTATCAAAACCCATTTTATTAATGGCATTTAACAGCTTGTTATCGATATCAAATTCAGAAAATTGCATAGAGTGACATAAATAGAGGACAATTGAGCCTAATTATACGCGTTAACGCGGCTGTGGTGAATGAAAAGGTGAAAAAATGTCAGGCTTTGTGTTTAAACAATTTACGGTAACGCAAACACGCACGGCGATGAAAGTGTCGACCGACGGTATTTTGTTAGGGGCGTGGGCTGATGTAAGTGGTGCTAAGGGCATTTTAGATATTGGCACTGGCACAGGGCTGTTGGCGCTAATGGCAAAACAAAGAGCGCCTGAAGCAAAAGTCAGTGCCATAGAAATAGACACGGGTGCCTGCAGTGATGCCCGAGATAACTTTGCGGCTAGCCCATGGTCTGATATAAACCTTTTCGAAGGTGCTGTGCAGTCGTTCAGCGCAGCAGAGCCTTTTGATGCGATCATCACCAATCCACCGTATTTTAATGCGAGCCTAAAAGGTGAAAATGATGCTCGAAATACTGCCCGCCATACTGATGGCCTGAGCTTCAGCGAATTAATAGCAGCGTGTACTAGGCTTAGCCACGGCAAAACGCTTTTGAATGTGATTTTGCCTTGCGTAGAGGCAAAACAATTCATTGCGGTAGCAGAGCAAGCAGGCTGGTACTTAAATCGGCATTGCTTGGTACGTACAACCGAGAAAAAACAACCAAGTCGCAGCTTGTTGTTACTCAGTCAAAACAGTACTGAATGCGAAACAACGTCGTTAACGATACACGCCGCTGATGGCAGTTATAGTCAAGGTTATAAAGAGCTATGTAAAGCTTTTTACCTAAAGATGTAATTGTTATTCAGCAATGCTCGCTTCAAGGCCATCTTCACTTAAAAGTAAAGTGTATGACTGCCCATATGATGCGTTGCAGATTGAGACAGGTTCATAAACTCGCTTATCTTCATCATTGAGCTTTGATACTTTTAAATCATCAGCGCAGTCATCAATGTGGTACCAGTAACTTAATTGATTTTGATATAAATTGACGATTTGCTTTTCAACTTTTAAGCGAAGGTTTTCAGTTGCGAGAATACGTATAGCAAAAAAGTCATCTTTATCATCATTAGCTTTTTTTACTAGAGTTAAACGAAGCTTTTCTTCATTTTGCCAAGCCACAAAATGATAAGGTTGATTTTGCTCTACCTGATACATCTGTGTGGCTGAGTTAGTTATGTCACTGTGATCGACTACATAAAATGAAATACGGCTACGTTCATTGTGAGCATGTGTTACATCAACGGGAAGTGATTGCGATGCAAGCGTATCAACATAGTATTGAGAGTCTTTAAATTCTTGAGCATCACCAAACAGGTCAGTGTTTGCCATGTAATAGTCCACTTCTAAATCAGTGGTATTTACGAGTGTGTAATTGTTCTCATACATTTCATCGCCAAAGTTATGAGTTTCTTCAACTTCTAATTCATCACAACCAGTTAGCAAAATACTTGCGGCAATCATTATAGGTAGCGCACTTTTCATTGTTATTCCTTTTACAAATGAAGGAGCCGATTAGCATACTTATAAGTTATTGTACCTTTATTGGTTGTTAAATTGTACCGGTAGCTGTAATTGCATTACTTCATCAAGCTGAATTTGTTGCACATATTCAAGCTCTAATAGGGCGTCTAACACGGCTTTACTGTGCGACTTTTCTATTTCGGCACTGCAAAAGTCAATAATGCTAAAGCGGCGTTTTATCAGCAGGCCGTTGATTTCAGGTAAAGGATGTGTGGTTTCAATTAGCACGCGGGTCGTAGGGCAGGGGTCGGCATAGCCTGAACGTAATAACTTTTTTAAATTAAACAAGTTATCATCAAGCCGACCCAGTTCAATGGCGGCTTTAGCGCTATCAGGAATAAATAATGGCTCAGCAAAGCGATTTATTTTTATTTCGCCCGCGGCGTTAATTGTAGCTACCTGATTACTGTCGTAACTGACAATATCACCGGTAATTAATGTGAATTGACTCATTGTGTTCCCTCGCAATGCTGTGTCGATTTCGGAGCTTAGCAAAATGGTGTGTTTGGTTAAGCCCTGATATAGTGCCAAAGTCTTAAGTTTTATACGAGTTTTTTATGTTCCGTTTATCAATTGTTTTATCTGCCTTATTATTTTCTCAGTTAAGTTTTGCTGCATTGACGCCTGTGGGTCTTTGGAAAACTATTGACGAAGAAACGAATGAAGCGAAATCTTTAGTACGTATTAGTGAGCAAGATGGTGTATTGGTTGGTAGTGTTGAAAAAATCCTTAACCCAGCCAAGCAAGACGCAATCTGCGAAGAGTGTAAAGGTGATAAGAAAAATCAGCCTATTTTAGGGTTAAAAATTATAGAAGGCGCTACAGATGCTGGCGATGGTAGCTGGCAAGAGGGTGAAATTCTAGACCCAAACAATGGTAAAACCTATACCCTTAAACTGACCCCACAAGAACAAGGTAAGGTGCTTGAAGTACGCGGATATATTGCATTTTTCTATCGTAATCAATATTGGCAACGTGTTGAGTAACCATTAAAAAAGCCAAGCAATGCTTGGCTTTTTTATTCATGACTTACAAGCTTTCGCTGTACTCAGTCATGACTTGTTCAACCCAGCTTGCGATACGTTCATCGCTAAGCTCGTATTGACTGTCTTCATCAAGGGCTAAGCCAACAAATTGTTTGCCATCTTCGCTGAGTGCTTTTGAAGCCTCAAATTCATAACTTGCATCGTTAGGCCATTTGCCTAGCAAGGTAATGCTTTGATCACAAATTTCATCGTGTAACATGCCAAGTGCGTCTTGGAACCACTGACCATAACCTTGTTGATCGCCCATACCAAACAGAGCCACGGTTTTGCCGTTTAGGTTAACATCTTTAATGTCGTCCCAGATTGATTCCCAATCTTCTTGCAACTCGCCAAAATCCCAAGTTGAAATGCCGAAGATCACGAAATCAAATTGCTCTGCATTTTTTAATGGCTCATCTTTGATATTGTGAAGGCTCACTATGTCGTGACCAATAATATCGCGAATTTTCTCTGCCGCTATTTCTGTGTAGCAGGTTGTCGAACCATAAAATAAACCAATCTGCATCGTATTTATCACTGTGTATTTGCCTGATATGATAGGCGTAAGTTTACCGTAAGGTATAATCAATTGATACCTTGATAAGGATGAGAGTACGCGTGGCTGATAATAATTCACAAGCCCAAAAAGGTGTAATAACAGCAAATAACGCCGAACATTTAGAGTTATTTTTAGATACGCTGTATCTTGAGCAAGGGGTCAGCGAAAATACACTCGCCGCTTATCGCAGTGACCTTGAAAAGTTTTGCCAATTTTTAAAAGATAAAGACCTACTAGCTGTTCGCTCTGATGATATTGAAGCGTATTTAGCATACCGTGTTGATTTAGGGCTGAAGTCGCGCAGTACAGCGCGAAGCATCAGTGCGCTTAAGCGTTTTTATCAGTATTTTGTGCGCGAAAAAGCCATTGCCGATTCGCCGATGGTCAATATTGCTCAGCCAAAAGCTGGGCAGTCATTACCAAAAACGCTGTCAGAAGCCGAAGTCGAAGCTTTGCTTGCAGCCCCAGACATAGAAGATCCTATGGGGCTTCGCGATAAAGCCATGCTTGAGCTGTTATATGCCACGGGGCTTCGTGTTACTGAGCTGGTGGGACTCAGAATGGAGCAAATTAATTTGCGCCAAGCGGTAGTCTTTGTAAAAGGTAAGGGTAATAAAGAGCGTTTAGTTCCCTTAGGCGAAGAAGCAATGTACTGGCTTGAGCAGTTTTTAAAAGTGGGCCGTTCGCAAATGATTAAGCATGCCACTGACTTTGTGTTCCCATCAAAGCGCGGGATTGGCATGACACGACAAACTTTTTGGCATCGCATCAAACACTATGCTATTTTGGCATCAGTTGAATCGCCGTTATCACCGCATACGCTTAGACACGCGTTTGCAACGCATTTGCTTAATCATGGGGCGGACCTTAGAGTCGTGCAAATGATGTTAGGTCACAGTGACTTATCAACAACACAAATTTATACCCATGTAGCGAATGAAAGATTGAAGTCGGTACACGAGCAACATCATCCACGTGCTTAGTGCAAGATTTTTAAAGATGTACCGGTCTATGTAAAAAATGATCAGGATATAGGATATTTATGAAAAAGTTAGTTTTAGCCACAGCACTACTAGGCACAAGCTTAAATGTGTTTGCCAATGGCGTATCAACAACAGACGCTGCTGATGCCCCTATTATTGCTAAGTTTGCTGAATTAGGCGTAACCGTTAAGCAAATCAACCCAAGCCCAGTGGCAGGCCTTAAAGAACTAATTACTGATAAGGGTGTACTGTACGCAAGCCCTGACGGTCAATTTCTAATGCAAGGAACACTGATTGACCTTAATAACCGAGTTAATCTAACAGAGCATGCACTGAGCGATGTACGTAAAGAAGGCATTGCTGAGTACGAAGACTCAATGATCGTTTACAAAGCGCAAAACGAAAAGCATTCAATCACAGTCTTTACCGATATTACCTGTGGTTACTGCCGTAAGTTACACCGTGAACTTGATGATTTCTTAGATGCGGGTATCACGGTTAAATACCTTGCTTTCCCACGTGGTGGTTTACGTGGTAAAGGTTATCAAGATTTAATGAATGTATGGTGTGCTAAAGACCCTGCTGAAGCGTTAACAGAAGCAAAAGCGGGTGCAGAAGTCGCTGCAGTGCCTGGTTGTAACGCACCAATTGCTGAGCATTATCAACTAGGTCAAAGCTTTGGTATGTCGGGTACTCCAGCAATTATTTTAGAAGATGGCACCATGATCCCAGGTTATCAATCAGCTGCGCAGATCAGCCAAGCGCTTGATGCCTTACCAAAAACATCTTCATAATTGATTTTTTAAACGAAAAGGCCTATTTGTCGTAGGCCTTTTTTATTTGTCTTAAGCAAAGAAGTACCATTTCCGACATGGAAAAAATAATTCAAGCTCGTCCTCATGTTGATGATTCGCATCTACCACACCATTTACACCCTGTAATTAAGCAAATATATGCGACTCGACAGGTGCAAAGTGCCACCGAACTCGATAATAGCGCTGCGACATTACATGATTTTAAGTTGTTTAAAGACATCGACAAAGCTGTGGTGCTATTGCAACAAGCGCTCGCGGCTCAAAGTCGCGTGTTAATCGTCGGTGACTTTGATGCCGATGGCGCAACCAGCACAGCAACCTTAATGCAAGGTCTTGCTATGTTTGGCTTAAAGAACCTTGATTACTTGGTTCCAGACAGATTCAGCCTAGGTTATGGCTTAAGTCCTGCGCTTGCTGAGCAAATAGTGACTATGCAACCCGAGCTTGTGATCACTGTTGATAACGGTATTTCATGTATTGATGGCATTGCAATTGTTAAACAAGCGGGTATTAAGGTGCTGGTAACTGATCACCATTTACAAGGTGAAACCTTGCCAAATGCAGATGCTATCGTGAACCCAAATCGCCATGACTGTCAGTTTCCATCGAAATCAATAGCAGGCGTTGGGGTAGCTTTTTATCTGCTCATTGCTTTACGTAGCCACTTACGTGAACAAGGGTATTTTCAGCATCAGCCAATGCCAAATTTGGCTGAGTTACTTGATATTGTAGCCCTTGGTACCGTTGCCGATGTAGTCGCTCTTGATGCCAATAACCGTACCTTAGTTCATCAAGGTTTAGCGCGTATTCGTAGTGGTAAAACACGCCCAGGTATTAGTGCCCTAATCGAAGTGGCGAATCGTAATGCTGCCCGTTTAAGTGCCAGTGACTTTGGCTTTTCATTAGCGCCACGCTTAAATGCAGCAGGGCGTCTAGATGATATGAGTTTAGGCATAGCTTGTTTGTTATCAAGCGATATAAACCAAGCACGCCGCATTGCCAGTGAGCTCGACAGTCTCAATCATGAGCGCCGTGAAATAGAGCAGGGCATGCAAACTGAAGCACAAGCAGTGCTTGACCGTTTAGCATTTAAAACCGACACAGTGCCTGATGCCATTTGTTTATACCAAGCTGATTGGCACCAAGGTGTGATTGGTATTTTGGCTGGCCGCTTAAAAGAAAAGTATCACCGCCCGACGATTATTTTTGCCGCTGGCGATAACGGCGAAATAAAAGGCTCTTGCCGCTCTATTGAAGGGCTGCATATGCGTGATTTACTCGAGCGAGTAAATACGCTCTATCCGCACTTGATCAGTAAATTTGGTGGCCATGCTATGGCGGCCGGGCTGAGTATCAATGAGCAAAGTTTTACTGAATTTAAAACAGTGTTTGAGCAAATGGTAACAGACACACTCACTGAAGAGCACAAGCAAAGTATTTTACTTACCGATGGTGAACTGCCTAATGATTGCTTTTCGATGGAGTTTGCCAACTTACTAAAAAATGCTGGCCCCTGGGGGCAGCAATTTCCAGAGCCAGTGTTTGAGCATGTGTTTGAGGTAATACAGCAGCGCATTGTTGGTGAAAAACACTTAAAACTGGTTTTAAAACATCAGTCTGGACGATTAGTTGACGGTATTGCATTTGGTGTTGATGTGCGTGCATGGCCAGATACCGAAGTGCGTTATGTGAAAGCTGCTTACCAACTCGATATAAATGAATTCCGTGGTAAATTCTCGTTACAGTTGATTATTCGAGAGCTACAAAAAGCGACATAAAAATATCGTTATAATCGACATAAAAGGCTAATAAAACGCTCGGTTTTTTGTTAAAATCGGGCGTTTTTAATATTTGTAGATAATTTACCGTATTTATTGTCGATATCGGTGCGCGGTAAATCAGCCATTTTGGAGTAATGTACATGTTTGAAGTGAATCCTGTGATTAATCAAATCAAGGAAATTCGCGAACGTACTGAACTGCTTCGGGGGTACCTTTGACTACCCTCTTAAGAAAGAGCGGTTAGAAGAAGTTAACGCAGAACTTGAAGATTCAGCAGTGTGGAATGAGCCAGAGCGAGCTCAAGCACTTGGCCGTGAAAAGTCGGCACTCGAAGCTATCGTTGAGACCATTGATAATCTAGTGTCAGGTACCGAAGATGTTGAAGGTTTAGTCGAGCTTGCTGTTGAAGCAGAAGATGAAGAAACCTTCGCTGAAGCCGAAGCTGAATTAGGCGATTTAAACGCACAGCTTGAAAAGCTAGAGTTCCGTCGTATGTTCTCAGGCGATCATGACCAAAACGATGCTTACCTTGATTTACAATCAGGTTCTGGCGGTACTGAAGCCCAAGACTGGTGTAACATGCTACTGCGTATGTATTTACGTTGGGGTGAAGCAAAAGGCTTTAAAGTTGAATTGGTTGAAGCAACTGATGGTGATGTGGCTGGTATTAAGGGCGCAACAGTGCGCTTTGTTGGCGAATATGCATACGGTTGGTTACGTACAGAAACAGGTGTTCACCGTTTAGTGCGTAAGAGCCCGTTCGACTCAAGTGGTCGTCGTCATACCTCGTTTGCATCGGCATTCGTTTACCCAGAAATCGACGATAATATCGAAATTGATATTAATCCGGCAGACTTACGTATTGACGTTTACCGCGCATCAGGCGCCGGTGGTCAGCACGTAAATACAACAGAATCTGCGGTTCGTATTACTCATATACCAACTAACACTGTTGTACAGTGCCAAAATGAGCGTTCACAGCACAAGAATAAAGACCAAGCAATGAAGCAGTTAAAAGCGAAATTGTTTGAGCTTGAAATTCAAAAGCAAAATGCTGAGAAACAAAGCCAAGAAGATGCTAAATCTGATATTGGCTGGGGTAGTCAAATTCGTTCATACGTACTTGATGACTCGCGCATTAAAGACTTACGTACAGGCGTTGAAAACCGTAATACACAAGCGGTTCTTGACGGCGACTTAGATAAATTTATTGAAGCCAGCCTTAAATCTGGCCTATAACCACCAAGCTAAAAAAGAGCTAAAAAATGACTGATCAAATCCAAGACGAAAATAAGTTAATCGCTGAGCGTCGTGGCAAATTAGACGCAATCCGCGAAAATTGCCCAGCCAACGGTCATCCAAACCAATTCCGTCGTGAACATTACACGGCTGATTTGCAAGCTGAGTTTGGTGATAAATCGAAAGAAGAATTAGTTGCTGAGCAACACGTTGTATCAGTTGCAGGTCGTATTCTTGCAAAACGTGGTCCTTTCCTTGCGTTACAAGACATGAAAGGCCAAATTCAAGCGTACGCATCAAAAGACGTACAAAAAGAATTAAAAGCAAAATATGGTCAACTTGATATCGGTGACATCATCGGTGTTAAAGGCGCACTAAATAAATCAGGTAAAGGCGACCTATACGTAGAAATGACAGAGTACGAGTTACTGACAAAGTCATTACGCCCGTTACCAGAAAAATTCCATGGTTTATCTGACCAAGAAACTAAATACCGTCAACGTTATGTTGATTTAATCACTAATGATGCGACGCGTGAAACCTTCCGTATTCGCTCTAAGGTTGTTGAAGGTATCCGTCGTTTCTTAGCTGATCGTGATTTCATGGAAGTTGAAACGCCTATGCTACAAGTGATCCCGGGTGGTGCGTCTGCACGTCCATTCGTAACACACCACAATGCACTTGATATCGACATGTACTTACGTATTGCACCTGAGCTTTACTTAAAACGTTTAGTTGTGGGTGGCTTTGAGCGTGTATTCGAAATCAACCGTAACTTCCGTAACGAAGGTTTATCAACGCGTCATAACCCAGAATTCACAATGATCGAATTCTACCAAGCATACGCTGATTACATTGACCTAATGAACATTACTGAAGACATGTTACGTACTGTTGCGACAGACGTACTTGGTTCACCAATTGTTGTAAACACAACGAAAGATGAAAATGGTGAAGTGGTTGATTCAGTAGAGTACGACTTTGGACAACCTTTTGCTCGTTTAACAATGAGCGAGGCTATCCTTAAGTACAACCCAGACTTTGATGCTGCGGTATTTAATGACCCTGAAAACCATTTTGAAGAACTTAAAGCGTACGCGAAGCAAGTACACGTTAAGATCCCAGAAAACTGTGTATGGGGCCCGGGTAAATTCTTATGTGAAATCTTCGAAGAGACAGCTGAGCATAAGTTAATTCAACCAACTTTCATTACCGCTTACCCGTGGGAAGTGTCACCACTTGCACGTCGTAACGATGAAAACCCGTTTGTAACTGACCGTTTCGAATTCTTCGTTGGCGGCCGTGAATTAGCAAATGGCTTCTCTGAGCTTAACGATGCACAAGACCAAGCAGAGCGCTTTACTCGTCAAGTTGAAGAGAAAGACGCAGGTGATGATGAAGCAATGCACTACGATGATGACTATATCCGTGCATTAGAATACGGCTTACCACCAACAGCGGGTGAGGGTATTGGTATCGATCGTCTAGTGATGTTATTTACTGACTCACCAACAATTAAAGACGTGATCCTATTCCCACACATGCGTCCTCAAGCTGATTAATCAGCTAAAAGTCTTGAAAACGCCGCTTTTTAGCGGCGTTTTTGTTATCAGAAATTTCTGATTTTTATTGCTCTCAATTTTAATACTCAATTGTAATTAGCTGATCTGAAAAGAAATGCTGAATTAGTCTTCCAACAAAGTTACTAAGTTGTAAAATTTTTCTACAAATACAAAGGCCAATAGTATTATTTTTAGCCAAGATATGACATCATTGCGCAATTCTCGTTCAATGTATAAATGGACTTAATAATAATGACTAAAAAGCCTTCGCCGTTGCCTACAGATACGAACAAAAGCGAGCATCAACGTGAAGATTTTTATCGTGCTTGCATAGCCGAATTTCAACAATTGGGTTATCAAGATCAATACCTCGCAGAGTTAACTGATGAACTGATCCCATTGACGGGTCTTGAGCCGTTGAGTGATAAAGAAAAAACGGCGAAAGGATAAACAAAAACAAGCTGTTTTGGCTCGTTATGGACAATCTATAACCATCTATACGATTTTCCTTGAAAAGTGTTTGACATATTTCCTGAAATCTTTATTATACGCCCCACAAGACGGAGAGGTGGCCGAGTGGCCGAAGGCGCTCCCCTGCTAAGGGAGTATAGGGTTTGTAGCTCTATCGAGGGTTCGAATCCCTCCTTCTCCACCATTTTTCCTAAAATGGCATGTCTTGAAAGTAATATGTGTGGACGCGTAGCTCAGCTGGATAGAGTACCTGGCTACGAACCAGGCGGTCGGAGGTTCGAATCCTCCCGCGTCCGCCACTTTTTACTTTAACTCTGCATCGAGTATAAACTTGAGTCTCTTGCTAAGAGAATAAATTAGCAATGTTCAAATGTGCGTGTGGACGCGTAGCTCAGCTGGATAGAGTACCTGGCTACGAACCAGGCGGTCGGAGGTTCGAATCCTCCCGCGTCCGCCATATTTGAAACTCATATCGAGTATAAAGATACAAATTTGGTCGGAGGTTCACTCTTTCAAGAGACGTCCCGCGTCCGCCATATTTGAAACTCATATCGAGTATAAAGATAAAATCATTGCAAGATTATAAAATGCAACTGCGGACGCGTAGCTCAGCTGGATAGAGTACCTGGCTACGAACCAGGCGGTCGGAGGTTCGAATCCTCCCGCGTCCGCCACTTTCTCTTAGAAAGTGACATAAGCCGACAAGCTGTCGGTTTTTTTGTGTCTTTAAGATACAGTCAATGCAAGACTTAAACATGCAGAATATAATGCGGACGCGTAGCTCAGCTGGATAGAGTACCTGGCTACGAACCAGGCGGTCGGAGGTTCGAATCCTCCCGCGTCCGCCACTTTTCTCTCAATAAGAGTTAAAGTGACATAAACCGACGAAAGTCGGTTTTTTTGTGCCTGCAATTCGCGTAGAAGCGTGAAAACACGATATAAACCTGTAGCAGCGATTTTATATCGCGTCTATTATCGTAATATTCGTAGTAGCGACTTCAGCCGTGAATAAACATACCTTTTATTGCACCTCATTATTCTTTGGGCGACTTTGAACCATACAGCCGGAGGTTCACTGTTTCAAAATACGTCCCGCGTACGCCACTTTTCTCTTAAGTAGAGTTAAAGTGACATAAACCGACGAAAGTCGGTTTTTTTGTGCCTAAAATTCGCGAACATCACGCTTCCACACTATTAATTAAACCCTAACTCAAAATATAAAAAACGCACCCCGTAGGCGTGAAACTTGTTTCGCGCGTATCACGATGCTGTCGCCATAAATGACGACCTACAGGGGGGCAGCGACTTCAGTCGCGAACATCATGCTTCCACACCACAAATTAAACCCCAACTCAAAATACAAAAAATGCACCCCGTAGGCGTGAAACTTGTTTCGCGCGTATAAAGATGCTGTTGCCATAAATGATGACCTCCATCTACCACATCTTGTTATCTATCCCAGAATAACCATTTCTCAATGTTAGGTTCATGCTCATGCATTATTTACATTTAACCGACAAAGGGTACAATCTCGCTAATATAATAATAATTAAACCAATATCCCTTGCGTCTATTTCATTTATTCTTTTTTTATTGCATTTTGCTTGGTTCGTTTGCTGCGCAAAGCGAGCCAGTTGTATCGCAATCAACACCATTAAACCAACAACAAATCCAAGCACTCAAATTTGAATCTCCAATTAAAGCAGATTGGTTGTTTAGTACTTACCAAGAGTCCGTATTTAATTCATCAATTTTGGTCTTAGAGGCCGGTGATAAAAAGTCGCCGCCTTTGCTGCTTGTGCATGGTTTAGGCGTATTAGGTATGCAAGATTGGTTTGGGGTTATCCCTGAACTCAGTAAACATTATCATGTTATTGCGATTGATTTACCTGGTTTTGCTCACTCAGAAAGCCCCGAAGGGCGTTACTCTCCTCGCAATTATGCTGCTGTACTGGCGGAAGTGGTCGATCTCTATATTGCTGAACCAACCACGGTTGTGGGTCACTCTATGGGGGGAGCGGTCAGCCTGTATTTTGCTGGCAAATACCCGGAGAAACTCAATAAATTGGTGTTAGTCGACGCGGCAGGTATTTTACATAAAGTGGCATTTATAAAGCCTATCTCCAACGTACCTAAGCCTAATACTAAGCTACCTAAATTTCTCTCAACTAAGTTAGCTCAGCTCAATGATTTTACAACCGGACTCATTGAAGAAGGGGCGATCGATTCATACCTGACAGAGTTATTGCAGCGTAGTGATGGTGCGTGGAAGCTAGTAATGGGTGAAACACCAAATATGAATGCAGCGCTGAGTTTAGTTGAAGAAGACTTTAGCGAGATTGTCAGCAATCTGAAAATAGAAACACATATTATTTGGGGTGAAGAAGATGCCGTAGCTCCATTACGAACTGCAAAAGTATTGAACAGCCAGCTAATCAATAGTGATTTAGCTACTTTGCCTGATGTGGGTCATGTGCCAATGAAGCAACAGCCCAGCCAGTTTTTAGCTTTATTAAATCGAGCGTTAACTGGGGAAGTTAAAAAAACAGCCAGTGCAGAAGTTTCAGATAAACAAATCGAGACATTTCATTGTGAAGATCAGCACAGTCGCGAGTTTTCAGGCCATTACCGTCATATGATTATTGAAGACTGTAATAATGTGTTACTTAAAAATGTGGTTGCTGAATCTATCCGTATTAAAGATTCTTTAGTGAGATTAGAAAATGTAAGCTTATCAGGGGCTAAACTCGCTTTAAATGTTAAGCGCTCTGTGGTTGAACTAACCAATGTCACTATTACGGCTCAACAAGGTGTAAAACTGAATGAAAGCCGATTTGATGGTGCTGGTGTGCAAATCAATGCATCTGAGCATGCAATAAGCGTTGTCGATGACAGCAATATTATATTCTCGTTAAGTAGAATCCATAGCCCGATATATCAAGGTTTGGCACATGATGCCATAGAAGTAGAAAAAGGAATTATTGATGACCGCTTTAAATAGCATCCCTTTTGTTAAATTAGCAGCGTGCTCGCTGTTTTGTGTCGCTTTACTAAGTGGTTGCAAATCAACAAAGACTGAGCAACAACAATATGCTGATCTACAAGATAGTTTTAGTTATGAAACGTACAGGGGATTGTCGAATACCAGTGTCGATACCATTGCTTATGGTTATAACAAACTGCAAAAAGAACAGTTAGAGCAAATAGGTGCAATTGAGCCAACACTGACTCATGCTATGATGAGCTACATTTTGAGCCTTGGTGTAAGTAAAGATTTTGCAATTGCTGAAAGCGACTTAGCGCTTGCTAAAGCGACTGATATGCGGGGTAAATATTTAGCATACAGTGCTCAGTCTTTGGCTTTTTATAACAAAGGTTGGCGTAAAATGGCTAAACAAAAAGCTGACTTCATTCGCACCGATCCTTTGTTTGCGACAGTGAGCCAGAGCTATCCAAAAGAGCAGCTTATTTCTTATCTCATTATTGGCAGTGTTGCAGTTCGTGATGGTGACTTAGCGACAGCACAAAACATGTTTTATGTGATTGGTGAGCAGATTGAAAAACCCTGGTTACCAAGCTTAGCAAAAGCGTTAACGGTAACCCTAAATGGCTCAACAATAGACTCATTAATCATGCTAAAAGATATCAGCACAGATCCCTCTTTAAACGGCTATGAACGTGAGAAAATAGCCGAGCTGATGGATGTTGCGCAAAGCAAATTAAGCGATAAAAAGAAGCGTCAAAAAATCACCCATATTGCTGACGATTTCTTTCTCGACCGCATTAAGGATAAAAGCTCAACGCTATATCGTGATTTGATCACTGACTTACAAAAATACACTGAGCAAGTTCTTTAATCTCTTAAGAAGTTGAGTGTAGTTTCACACTCAACGTCACCTAAATCCTCACTGTTTCAAATCCTTTACGCATTAAAACCGAGTTAATTTGCTTCACGGTCAATTTGTGTTAGATTTAATAAAATATTCCAAAAATAATAACAAGTGGGAATTTTATTTTATGTATGCGAAAGGTGCATATCAAAAACGGCTGGCTATAAGTTGCGGCTTGATACTCTTGGCTGGCTGTAAAGCGAACACAGAAAAAGCTCCATTAACCGACCAACAATACTTTGAGCAAGTAATGTTAGCACCCGCTATTTTGCCAAACGATTTAACGAATACCGGCTGTTTATCGCTTGAGAGTGAAACTAAGCTGCAAGGCTATAAATCAGCGGCTGAGGTTAATTACCAGCAGGCGGATTGGCAAAACAGAGTTGCGGCCGACTGGCAGTATTTTTTAGCCCCAGAGCAACCGGGCAAGCTACTTTTAATTGATTATCAAGTTCAAGCAGGGCAATTAGCTTACCGGTATTTAAGTGACGGCAGCCACAATGAGTTGTATGAACCTTGGAGTTCATCAAAAATTCAAGCATTTAGCGGTGCGCTGTCAAAAGTAAGGCAAACCCACCCAGAGCTTGGCGCAGCTTCTTTTGCTGGTGATACGGCACTGGCTGATTTGATCAGCAGTATTAATAGTTACGAAGCATTTGGCAAAGCCGATGGTAACTCAAATGCGATAGCCAGTTATTTTGTCAATGTGGCAGGGCGCGAATATTTACGTGGGCTTTTTAATGATGGCTGGCTAAAACTAGAGGATCAGCGTTTGTTATTTAACGGCGCATATGGCTCAGAGCAGTTTATGCCATCAGACGAATACTGGCATAACCCTGCCAATAATGAGCTTGATGCAAAGATAAGCCGGTACAAAGCAAGCAGTGATGATCCTGGCTATTTAGGGTATCGTTGTGAGAGCTGTGGTTTAACGGGCAACAAAGCAATGACCACACTTGCTCAAGCGGAATGGTTAAAACGTCTGGTTAGTCATCAGCGTGAACCAAGTACGCAAATGCCTTATTTACAAGCAAGTGATGTTGATGTGCTACTTAACGGCACAGGTCATACAGATGAACATGCTCCTGTAGGCGGTATGATGGTAGGTATCAGTCATATCGTTACAAATGCATTGGCAAATGTTATTGCGCCAAATGATAGTCGCTCTGCAAAAGAAGTGCTCGATAGCGCGACGAATGGGCAATGGCGTGTTTGGCAAAAAATTGGTTGGGGGCCAAGTGAAACGCGCTCCACCACAGAAACCGTAATGTTGGCACATGTGTGTTTAGGCAATTACCAAGGTGGCCGTGAGTTTACGTTTAGTGTACAGCAGTCAACTTCGGGGGCTGACGAAGCCAATTTGCCAACAGTCGGTAAGCAAATGCAGCAAAAGTTGCAGCATGCTTTTACAAAATTATTAGATTAACGCGTTCAATAAGAATTAAGGTACAGCTATGCGTCGTTCAATTATCGCTTTATCAATTACTTTAGGTGTTGCTTTTAGTGCACCTATGCATGCTGAGGGTTGGCAATCAGATGTTATCGGGGTCACGCAGTCACAGCTTTCGCCCAGCTACTGGCTAGCACAAGGGGCATCGGCAAAAGTGATCATGACTGAGTCGCAAATTGCGGCCTTCAACAAAAAACTAGTAAAAGATAATAAATACATTGTTGATCCTCTTTCATTTCAAAAATCGCTTACCAAAGACGAGCTAACAAGCGCCATTCATTCAGCAAGTTCAATTCCAAAAAGCCCGCGCTTTTTTACCGATGGCCGCCAACTCACCGCGAAAGACTTTGCCAAATATCAGGAAAACTTAAACCTTAACAAGGTCGCAGATAACAATGAGGTACGTTTTGCTGTAGTCGTTAAGCGCACTGTATTACGTACTTTTCCAACTTGGGATCGGGTTTTAAATAGCGGCCTTGATCAAGACTTAGATCGCTTTCAAGAAAGCGGAATGTTCCCGGGCGAAGCGGTTGCTGTATTGCATCAAAGCGCAGATAAAAAATGGTTGTTAGTACGTGCTTACAACTACCTAGCGTGGACGCCTGCCGAAGATCTTGCCTTTGCTGATGCAGATAAAATAAAGGCCTATCGCGAACAAGATGACTTCTTAGTTGTTACCGGTGCAAAAGTAAATACTGCTTATGTGCCAAACGATGAAGGCCTCTCAGAAGTTCAGCTCGATATGGGAGTACGCTTACCATTAGTTGATAGTGAGCAAGTACCGTATTTGCTAAATGGTCAAAATAGCTATGCTAGCCATGTTGTACAGTTACCAACCCGCGATGAGCAAGGCCAACTTGTTATTAAACCGGCGATGATTAGTAAAACTGCCGATGTAAATTTAGGCTACCTAGACTACAACGAACAGAATCTAATTAAACAGGGCTTTAAGTTTTTAGGTGAGCGTTATGGTTGGGGTCATGATTATAATGGCCGTGACTGCACTGGGTTTGTTGGTGAAATTTATAAGAGCTTTGGCCTACTAATGCCGCGTAATTCAGGGCAGCAAGGCAGTAGTGAATACGGGCAAAATAATCGCTTTGATAAAAATACAGCGGCGGATGCTAAGTTACCAAAGGTTAAAAACATGGCGATTGGCGATCTAATTTATATTCCGGGTCATGTAATGATGTATTTAGGAGAGCACCAAGGCGAGCCGTATGTTATTCATGACGTTAAAGGCTTAGGTTATAACAAAGGCGATGGTAGTTTTTATAGTAGTGCCTTGAATGGGGTGTCGGTCACGCCATTATTACCACTTAGATTATCTCAAGAAACCAGCTACTTAGATCGTATTTATAACATTAAGCGTATTCGCTAGAGGCCAATATGAAAATTAAAGCTGTTCGCTTTGCAAAGCTCAAAGTGCCATTAGTTACCCCATTTAAAACAGCACTAAGAGAAGTCAGTTTTATCGAGGATTTAGTGGTTTTAATCGATACAGAATGTGGCCAAATCGGCTATGGCTCTGCGGCCTCAACTCCGGTTATTACAGGTGATACCCATCAAGGAATGATCGCGGTCATTCAGCAGTTTATTGCTCCTAAATTAGTGGGGCAAGAAATCGAAAACATTAACCAGCTTACCCACATTATTCAATCTACGGTGGTTGGTAACAGTAGTGCAAAAGCGGCTTTAGAGTTAGCGGTTTACGACTTGTGGGGCAAGCTCTATCAAGTGCCTTTATATAAGCTACTTGGTGGTGGTAATTCAGCGCTGAAAACCGATATCACCATTAGTGTCGATAACATAGATAAAATGCTCAGTGATTGTCAGCGAGCGGTTGAGCAAGGTTTTGATGTATTAAAAATAAAAATCGGCAATAACCTTAATCAAGATATTGAACGAGTAAAAGCAATCCATGCAGGGTTTGCCGCTAAGGCGCAGCTTCGTTTAGATGTAAACCAAGGCTGGAATGCCAAACAAACTGTGTTTGCACTGCAGCAACTTGAGCAAGCAGGCGTGGTATTAGAGTTGGTTGAGCAACCGGTAAAAAGCAGCGATATTCAAGGTCTCAAATATATTACTGAGCGAGTGAACACCCCGATTATGGCCGATGAAAGCGCCTTTTCACCGAAGCAAGTGATCCAACTTTTAGAACTTGGCGCAGTTGATATTATCAATATTAAATTAATGAAAACGGGCGGTTTAAGCCGAGCAATTGAGATTGCTAATATCACAGCCCAATACCAAGCGGAGTGTATGATAGGTTGTATGCTAGAGGGCAGTATTGCCGTAGCTGGTGCTGCACATTTAGCCTCTGCCAAAGCACAGCAAATCAGTAAAATCGATTTAGATGGCCCAGCCCTTGGTCAATATGACCCTGTGCAAGGGGGCGTTGAATTTAGCGGCCCACAAATACGCTTATCGGATGCCCCAGGTCTTGGTATTGAATCAATAACGGGGCTTGAACTAATTATAAACGGAGTATGGCCAGCATGAAAAAACTAGTCAGTCTTATTGCAGTTATGAGTTTATCGGCTTGTGCCAGCAAAGAGTTACCTAAACCTATTATTGATAACAGTCATCAACAGCTCGTCGTGGTGGTAGCCAATGACAGTGATGCCATTGATGCCACCTTGTATCGTTTTGAAAAAACCGCTGGTAGCTGGCAACAACAAGGTCAGCAACACGCGGTGGTACTGGGTCGTACTGGCCTTGCGTGGGGAGTGGGGCTGCATCCGGCACAATCGGGTCAGCAAAAACAAGAAGGCGATGGTAAAGCGCCTGCAGGTATTTTTGAGCTTGGTACTGCATTTGGTTATTTAGATTCATTACAAACGAACCTCAGTTATCAAGCAATGACAGCAAATGATTATTGTATTGATGTGAAAGGCTCACCGTTTTACAACCAATTGGTTGATAAAGCACAAGTAGGTGAAGATGCCGTAAAAGATTCTTCAGAATGGATGCGTCGTGATATTTACAGCCAAGATAATCTTTATAAAAAAGGCATTGTAGTTAAGCATAATCCAAGCAATATTAATGGCGCGGGTAGTTGTATCTTCATGCACTTATGGCGTGCACCTAGTAAACCAACAGCGGGTTGTACTGCGATGACTGAAAGCGATATGGATGCTCTACTTGCTTGGTTAGATGAGCGTAAAAAACCATTATTAGTCAGCTTAACCAAAGCGCAATATCAACAAAAGCAAAGTCAGTGGCAATTACCTAACTTAGCTAAATAAAAATAATAAAATAAAAGTATTTTAATTTTGTCATAATGGTGGAATAATATATTCCATTGAGGTTTGGGTTAGGATAATAAATGAGTGCAAATTACGCTTTTCTCGATTGGCTAGTATTCGCAAGTTACGGTGCAATTTTATTGCTAAGTGGCTGGTGGTTTAATCGCAAACGCGCTAACTCAAGCCAAGATTTTTTTCTAGGCGGAAATAGCATGCCAACTTGGATGGTGGCTATTTCTGTTTTAGCTACTTCGCAATCTGCGGCAACGTTTATTGGTGGGCCTGATCAAGGCTATCAAGGTGATTTTTCATATATTGCGACCAATATCGGTGCGTTTATTGCGGCATTTATTGTATCGGCGTTTTTAATTCCAAAGTTTTACCAGCAAAAAGTGTATACCGTTTACGAACTGCTTGAAAAACGTATCGGACCAAAAGCTAAGCGCCGTAGTGGCTTGATGTATTTATTTGGCCGTGTGTTTGCCAGTGGCGCCCGTTTGTATATGGCAGCGATTGCTGTGGCGATGATTCTATATGGCAATATCGATGCAGATAGTGTGGTTATCGCAACTTTAGTACTGGCGCTTGCAGGTCTGCTTTATACCTTTTTGGGTGGCATTCGCAGCGTTATTTATTCTGATGTACTGCAAAGTATCGTTTATGTGAGTGCAGCTATTGCGGTTATTTGGTGCTTGCTGAATGTTATTCCGGCTGATTTCTCAACCATAATTGCAACTTTGAGTGAGCCAAGTCCTGGTGCAGACTCAAAACTCGCGCTGTTTAAATTTGATTTAGACTTTGGCCCGTCAGGGGTCTTTAACATGGCCTCTGTGTTAACGGGGTTTGTGCTATTAAATATCGCCGCATTTGGTTTAGACCAAGATATGACGCAGCGTTTATTAACCTGTAAAAGTCCAAAAGAAGGCAGTAAAGCGTTATTACTATCGGTAGTGATGGTGATCCCGGTTATGGCTATTTTTATCTTTATTGGTTTGCTGCTTTATATTGTTTATCAGCAACCTGCATTAATGAATAACGAAGCTGGGAAAACGGTTGTACAAGAATTTAATGGCGAAAAAATCACTATCTTTATGTACTACGTATTAAACGAAGTACCAGCCGGGGTTAAAGGTTTAGTCAGCGTGGGTATTATTGCTGCGGCTATTTCTACTTTGAACTCTGGGCTTAGTTCGATGTCTTCAGTCATCGTACAAGATATTTATCGCCCGTATTTAGAAAAACATAACAAACAAGTAAGCGATCATCACTTTGTAAAAGCGGGTCGCGTAGGGATGGCACTAGTGAGCCTTGCCTTAGCGCTGATGGCTATTCTTTGTTATTTCTGGCAGCAATACAGTGATATGCCATTATTAAAATTTGCGTTAAGTGTAATGGTATTTTCGTACAGCGGTTTGTTAGGTGTGTATTTTACTACCTTGTTCACCAAACGAGGCAGTGAAGGCTCAGTGTTAGCAGCACTAATAGCGGGCTTTGTGGTGACCTTATTAATGCAGCCGTACATGATTGACTGGTTACTACCCGAATCAATGCGCTTTTACTTAGGATTTACTTGGCAGCTATGCATAGGTACATTGCTCGCAACATTGGTGTGTTGCCTTGGTAAAGCGGCAGACGAGAAGAGTGCGTAAATGGCTGTACGCTATGTTTTAGCCATCGATGGTGGCGGCACCAAAGTGTTAGCAGAGCTAAAAGAGCAGGCAAGTGGCGCTACTTTTCGTGCCCAAGCGGGTTCGGCATCAATTTCGAATGATCTTGATTTAGCGTTAGAAAACATTGTTAAAGTGACCCGTGATGTATGCCAGCAAAGTGGCGCTGAGCCTAGTGAAATCGTCACCGTTATGGGGGTTGCTGGTGGCTCATCGCAGAGCCTTGCTGAACAATTAACAGTGATGCTCAAGCTGATTTACGAAATAGAATTTGCCAGTTTGCAAATTACCAGCGATGCAATTACGTCACTATATGGTGCTAATCTTGGTGACCCATGTGTGGTTATTGCCCTTGGCACCGGTGCTGTCGGGGCACGATTAAACGCCCAAAAGCAAACTAAGTTGGTGAGCGGCTGGGGTTTTACCATTGATGATTTTGGTGGTGGTGCCCGCATCGGCCTGATGGCTGTGCAGCAATTATTAAACGATATAGATATTTACGATTTACCAAAAAGCCGATTAACGATTCGTTTGAGTGAGCAGCTAGGATGCACTCGTCAAACAATTAGTAGTTGGCTTAAACAAGCAAAACCCGCGGATTATGCAGCATTTAGCCCGTTGGTGTTTAGCTTACAAAACGACTGTGAGGCGGCAAAAGCGGTTTTAACAGAGCACACCCAGTCGGTGGTTCGGTTAATAAATAAAAGCCGAGGTAACTCGCCGTTACCGGTGATTTTAATTGGTGGTTTGGCGAAAGTTAGCCAACCGTTATTGCCACTTGCCTTACAAAACGAATTATCTCCTTGTAAGGGAGATTCATTAACTGGTGCCGCCATTTTAGCGGCAAAGCATTACCATGACATTATTGAAAAAGGACAACCCAATGAGCCCTGAGCACGTCTTTAAGCAACAACGTGAGTTACTCGAAGAGTTAAACGGTATTGTCTCTGAAGGACAAAACCCAGACACTTTGGATATCGATCTGCTCAGCTCCACTGAGATCCTCACTAAAATCAATAATGAAGATCACAAAGTAGCGGGTGCCGTGAAACTTGTGATCCCACAAATTAGTGAAGCTGTCGATCATGTCGTTGAAGCATTTCAACAAGGTGGCAGGTTAATCTACATTGGTGCTGGCACCAGTGGTCGCTTGGGTATTTTGGATGCGGTTGAATGTGCGCCTACCTATAGCGTAAGCGATCAGCAAGTGCTCGGTATTATTGCTGGTGGTGACACCGCGGTTAAAAAAGCCGTAGAAGGCGCTGAAGATAGCACCGCGTTTGCTATTGAAGATTTAAAAAATGCCAATTTAACCAGTAAAGATGTCGTGGTTGGCATTGCCGCCAGCGGTCGTACACCGTATGTTTGCTCGGCAATTGAATACGCTAAATCACTTGGTTGTGTCACTGTAGGTGTCACTTGTAACCCTGATTCAGCGGTGATGCGTTTACCACAAATCGGCATTTGCCCCGTGGTGGGTGCAGAAGCTGTAACTGGCTCTACACGTATGAAATCGGGCACGGCACAGAAACTCGTACTGAATATGCTAAGTACAGCCAGCATGATCCGCACAGGCAAGGTGTATAAAAACCTGATGGTTGATGTGAATGCTAGTAACGAAAAGCTGCACGCTCGTGCTATTCGCATTGTGATGCAAGCAACAGAATGTTCTCAGCAGCAAGCTGTGGATGCATTAAAGCAAGCTGAGCAAAGTGCAAAACTGGCTATTTTAATCGTGTTAACTGGAAAACCAGCTCCTGAAGCAAAACAGTTATTGTCAAAAGCGGGTGGCTTTTTACGGAAGGCGGTTGAAGAATAATGCGTTTTTTAACTGTTTTATTTGTTAGTTGTCTAGCGCTTTTAGGTTGCCAAGAAACACCTGCACAAGCGCCTAAAAATGCACAGCCTTTACAGGTGGGCGCAGCCAATTTTCAAGCTTATGTACCTGCATTAACAGGGAAACGTGTTGGCTTGGTCGTTAATCAAACATCAGTGGTGAATGGTCAACATTTGGTTGATGCATTACTTGATAAAGGCGTTGTCGTTAGCAAAATATTTGCTCCAGAGCATGGCTTTCGCGGCGACCATGACGCTGGTGCTCACGTTAAAAGCACAGTAGATGCTAAAACCGGCATTGATGTTGTGTCGATTTATGGCAGTAATAAAAAGCCAAGCCCTGAGATGCTTGCTGATTTAGACGTCATTATTTTTGATATTCAAGATGTTGGTGTGCGTTTTTACACTTATATCAGCTCAATGCACTACGTGATGGAAGCTGCCGCTGAAAATGGTAAAGAGGTTGTGGTACTCGATAGACCAAACCCGAATATAGCTTATGTGGATGGACCTATCCTTGACCCAAAATTTCGCTCATTTGTTGGCATGCACGAAATTCCTGTTTTACACGGTATGACAGTGGCTGAGCTTGCTCAAATGATCAAAGGCGAAGGCTGGATAAATGACGCAGATAAGCTTGAGCTAAGTGTCGTGCCTGTTACAAACTACGACCGTGCTATGGCTTATGAGCTACCAATAAAGCCAAGCCCTAACTTACCAAATGCCCAATCAATTGCGCTTTATCCATCTTTGTGTTTCTTTGAAGCAACGCCTGTGACTATTGGCCGTGGCACTGATTTTCCGTTTCAAGTTGTTGGTTACTCGCCAGTTAAACTCGGCGAATTTAGCTTTACGCCAAGGGCGATTAAAGGCGCTTCAATGCACCCTAAATTCAAAGGGGTTGAAGTATTTGGTCAAGACTTACGAGATGCTGATATTCATGGCCTAGATTTAAGCTTGTTTATTTCGGTTTATCAAAAGCTAAGTGCGAATGAGCAAACGTTTTTTGAACGCGCTGATTTTATGGATAAACTTGCAGGGACTGATAAATTGCGTTTAGCCATTGAAGCAGGCCAAACTGAGCAACAAATAAAGCAAAGCTGGCAAGCCGACTTAAGTGCTTTTAAACGAAAGCGCTCCCCGTATTTACTGTATCAATAATAACTGGATAATTAGCTAACTAGATAAATAACAACGAGGCGCTTGCCTCGTTTTTTATACCCATAAAAAAGCTGTGTTATATTAAGGAACTTGATTTACAAGGATATAGCATGAAAGTTCATTTAATTGCTGCACTCGCTTTACTCGCTGGCTGCTCACAACTCCCAAACACTACAACAAGTAACTCAACCGATGTGCTCGATCTTCGTGATGATAAAAACGCAGCAGAGCAGCTGTGGACACTTAAACATGCAACAAAGCCCAGTTACCCTAAAGCAGCTTTTATATCTAAGCAGACGGGCTGTGCGCGCTTTATTATTACTATTGATAAACAAGGTAATACCACCGATATCCGTTTTGTAGAGAGCTTCCCTGAAGGACTATTTGTCGATGTGTCGCGAGAGTCGCTTAAAACTTGGCAGTGGCAAGCAAGGGAAAGTAACAGCGAAGTGAGAGCGATTATTCGAACTGTGCAACTCGACTACTATATGAAAGAAGCGAGTAATATGGATGCCGCAAAAGCATTTTGTACAATTTAAGCTTTTACTGTTTTTAAGGCATAAAAAAGGGCCGCAATAGCGGCCCCCAACAGGATTGATAAACTTAGAACTTGAAGTTAAACGACAGCTGCACGCGACGTGGGCTGTAGTAGTTGCGATACTCACCAAAGGTTTCTGACGAGACATAAGGGTTATTGTTATAACCTGTTTGACGGTCAAATACGTTGAAGATATCAGCGCGGAATTGTAATTCCATGTCACCTGAGAACTTAAAGTCTTGGGTGTAGTTTAAGTCAAGTTGCCAGTGGCTTGGGCTACGACGGCTACCCGCAGGCTCGCTGTAACGTGTGGTACCACTTGAGTAACCGTAGATTGAACCATCCCATGCTTCCCAAGGTTTACCCGACTGGAATACAAAGTATGCACCGATGTTCGCATCCCATGGCACAGTGTAGTAACCATACACTTTTACTTTATGTGGCTTATCACCTGATAATGTACCGTATTTGTAATCCCAAGGGTAACGGCCACGGCCATCGCCATAGTTTGATGAACCAATGAAGGTATTAGCATCTGTTGTTGCTGTGGTGTTATCTTGGTCGAAGTTACCGTAGTAATGGCTCCAAACATAAGAGGCATTGATGTAGCTGTTTTCACCTAGATATTCAGCTTCGATACTAGCTTCCCAGTACTTGGTTTCGCCGCCATCTACTTCGGCAATAACATAAGAAGAACCACCAATTTCATCACGGATTTCATCTAGGTTATCTACATATAAACCTTTGTCTGCAATATGTTGTGGTACGCCATCAGCATCAACGCCAGAGTAGTCAGTTAAGCGTGCATTGTTTGGCATATCTTCCCAGAAATGCGACGCTTTACGGTGACGTACGTGAGCACGTAATACTAAATCAGAACCCACATATTTAGTGGTACCAAGAGTAAACTCTTTGATTTGACGAGGTGTTAAATCATCAGCAAATACTTTACCTGATGAACCTTGACGTGGTTCAGCGTAAATTACGTTACCCGCTTCATCAAATTCAACTTCGATTTCGGCACGGGTATTACGGTCCCAAGAGGCTGCGCGCGCTAATGAGCTTGCTTCAGGGTTATACATTGAGAAGTTTGCAAATACTGAGTCTTGATCTGCATAATTCCAATTCACACCTAAACGCGGTTGGATCATATCTGACCAATCTGTTTGGTACATTTTGTATTTTTCGCCTGGTGCTAACTCATAGCCAGAGAGCGTACCTGATGCCGATTTAAGGCCTTGGCCATACCAAGTATCGCGGCTTACGAGTACACCCACATTGTAAGTCCAATCACCTACTTCAATGGTATCGTTGATTTCGAAATTCAGTGTTTCCATTTCTGAGTTGATAGCAGAAACGGCGTCTTCACCAGCAACCAAGCTCATTTGTTGTACGCGAGCACGGTAAATCACCGGGACAGAGCTGCCTTCTTCTAAGCTTTCATCGAGGCCGCCAACATAAGAGATTCTACCCCAACCGTTTGAAAGGCGAGACAGTACTTCTTTGCTTTCTTTCCATTCACCACCTACATGTAACGTGTGGTAAGTATCGCCCCAGCTAAATTCATGTTCTAGGTTTAACTCGAAGCTATCACGGTAAAAGTCAATATTATCGTATTGGTAATAAGCTCCAACACCGCCGCCACCAAGCATTTCGCCGTTTTCAGTATAACCGTACTGTGCAATTAAAGGTGCGGCGCCTGCATTAAATGCAGCAATTTGCTCAGCTGTGTAGTTATCATCAGCATCTAATAAACTAGGTACACTGAAGTAACCCATTTCAGTTAGATTACTTAAGTCAAGTTGACCTGTTAGCGATGGCACTACAGATAGCTCGGTATCTGGTGTGGTACCAGACTCAAGTTCAAATTTACTGTACTGGAATGAAAGGGTTGTTGCGTCACCTAAGAGCCATGAACCATCAAAGGTAAAGATATCTTGGTCTGCTACATCCCCGCAGAGACGCTGTCTGTTTCGTAAGCGCCAATTGAGCGACCTTCGATGGTTTTTTCTGAAGTACGCTGTGAAATATTAAGTAAAATATCGTCAGTAGGTGCCCAAGTTAACTTACCAAAGTATTCATCACGCACACTCTTATAGTCTTTTACTTCACCATACGCAGTATCTTTATTAGTACGAGTTTCCTCAGGACGATAATAAGAAGTGTAGAAGTATAAAGAGTCTTCAATAAGCGGGCCGCCTAAACTTGCTGTAAGCCAGCTTTTATCTAGCTCATAGCTTTCTTGACCTGTTGGTGTTGCCACTAAACTTTTAGGTTGAACCTTGTATTCAACATTACCGTGGAATTCGTCAGTACCTGATTTTGATACCGTATTGATTGAGAAGCCGCCTGAGCGGTTAAAACCAACGGCTTTTGCACCACCGCGGTCCATAGTTACGTAAGCAACGTCATGAGTTGATGGCTCTGATGCTAAGTTACCAAACATAGGTAGAGATACATCAACACCATCAAAACCATACGAGTTATCAACACCAGAACCACCGGCTGATGGGCCTAGCGTTGCGTTTTCAGATAGTTCAACACCCGGTACTAGTTTTAATAGGTCACGGTAATCTTGACCAACTGGCACGCTATTGATTGCTTCTTCACCAAGTGAGTTAGTCAGTGCAGACTTACCTTGGCGGAATAATTTACTGCCGGTAACCGTGATGACTTCAACGTTTTCGTTAGCACCACCCATAGTGACGTTTAGACTCGAAGTTTGTTCAAGTAAAACATCCACAGTCATGGTTTGAGTTACACCGTTTTTATCGGTGAAGGTCAGTTCATAAGTACCCGGTTTTAATTGTGGTAAGTCGTAGCTGCCGTCTTCTCGCGTAACAACGGTACGTGGTTTTGGCATCACATTACTTTTTGCTGTTACTGTGATCCCCGCCAGTGACTGCTGTGCTTCTGGTGATGATACTTTACCTTTGATCCCCCCGGTTAGATTTGCAAAGGCTGGCGCGCTGGCTAACGCCGCGGCCATAACAACACCTGTAAAGGCTGTTTTCTTTGCGCGAAGTGCATTGCTAGTCGCTTTTGCTATATAGCTCATTGCGAGTGTGGATGCATGTTGTTTCATTGTTTCCCGTCCTTATATTTATATGCTTTGCTGGACTACTTACCCAATTGAGACTTATGAACTTTAAAATTATGTTGCCCATATATTAAACAGGTGTTATTTAAGTTGGTCAAGAATATTTTTTCATTTAAAGGTTGGTTTTTAGGAATAAAATATATAACCGATTTTAGGTAAAGATCAGTAATGACTTGCTTTAACGGGGTGCTAATTTATTCTTAGTACAACTTTGTAAGAAATTATGATTTTAAAGTCAGTCGCTTATCGCAATTGTTTGGTAGTTTAGAGGAGAAAGGGGATTGTTAAACTGCATCCTAAATTAGGCATAAAAAAAGCAGCCTGAGCTGCTTTAAAGTATTTATATAACCTTATTGAAGAAATTAGTTATTCTTAAATTCGCCAACAACTTCATTAGAATGTTCTAGTAACTTACGACCTTGGCGGCTTGACTGTGTTAGAGCAATAAACAAAATATCAATGACAAAATCTTGTGCCGTACGCGCTAAGATTGACGATAAACGTACAGACTCGCCTTCAGCAACCGAATAAAGTTTTACATCAGCTGAGTCAGCAACAAGGCTACTACCAAATTTAGTCACTGAGATCACCGAGCTTGAGTTTTTCTTAGCTTGTTTAACAACTTCGGCAATTTCGCGAGTCATACCTGACTCACTTATCGCGATAACCAAATCACCTTTTGAAAACGTCGCAACATACGCAAGTTGTGCATGCCCATCGGGCTCTGCAATAGCTGGCATACCGAGTTTTTGTAATTTATAAGAAAAATCTTTTGCGACCAGTGCTGAGCCACCTAAACCACAAATTAAAATGCGCTTTGCAGATTTTAATAGCTCTACCGCTTTTTCGACAGCTGGTGCTTCGTTGAGGTTTTTGGTTTCGGTTAACACCGCCAATTTACTGCTTAATAGTTTTTCGGCGATTTGCTCTAGCGAGTCATTCAGAGTGATCTTGCCATGTAGCTTAGGTTCGCTGCTTTCATCGTTAAGTGCATCAATTACCGCAAGTTTAAAAGCAGGGAAGCCTTTATAACCTAACTTTTGCGAAAACTTCACCACACTTGATTGGCTTACACCAACCACTTTTGCTAGTTCAACCGATGATAAATTACGAATGGCATTCGCTGAATTTAACGTAAAGTCAGCAAGCTTAGCTTCGCTGCTCGATAGAGATTGGCGTAAGGCTTTAATTTTTACAAAAGTAGACATAGGGCTCACTTTGTTTGCTTAACTTAGTCAAAGCGCAAAGCGATGGTTCTATTATAAACACAGGGCTTGGGCGCATTGTTTGCTTAACACGACGACTTATTTTTGTTTTAGCAGACCTAAGTTTGGAATATTTTTCTTAATTTAGATGGAATAATATAGTTTTATTCCATAATAGATACAACTCTAATTATTGAGATAGCTCTATTTTTAGTAACTTAGCGATAATGTATGCTTTTTATTCTTTAATTGGGAAATAAAATATTTTACATGTTAAGTGGGTGTTGCTACTGTATTGCTGAGAATCGTCAACGCTTAAATCATCAGGTATGAATCTGTTATGAGTTTTACCCCTTTGAAAACGTTACTTAAACAGCTGTGTTATCTTAGTAGTGCGGCATTATTAGTAAGCTGCGCCAGTAATCCATATACCTATACACAATCAGCTAATTACAGTCATCGTGTTAAGTTTTTAGTGATGCATTACACCGCCATTGATTACGAAAAATCAATGCGTGCGCTCGTGGATGAAGGGGGCTTAAGTTCACATTATTTATTACCTGAATCAGGCGACCCGAGTTATCCAAAAGACGATTTAGAAATTATTCAGCTGGTTGATGAGAAAGATAGAGCATGGCACGCCGGACGCAGTTTTTGGCAAGGCCGAGAAGATTTAAATGATCATTCAATTGGTATTGAAATAGTGAATGTACCAAGCTGTCATATTCCTGAGCAAACTAAGCTTGCGATGGAAAATGACGCCAGCAAGTTATGTATTTTCCCAGATTATGATGCCAAGCAAATAGAGCTACTAATAAAACTTAGTAAAGATATTCTTGCCCGTAATCCTGATATTGGCCCAACTCAAGTGATTGGCCATTCTGATATTGCCCCAAGCCGTAAGAACGACCCAGGTCCGCGTTTTCCTTGGTATCAACTGTATAAAGCAGGTATCGGTGCATGGTATGAAAGCGACACCGTTGATAAATATTGGCAGTTATTTAGTGCATCAAAACCTTCAGTTGAATTAATGCAAAAAGCATTACGCAGTTACGGCTATGAGGTGATTGCAACGGGTCAACTTGATTCGCAAACGCTAGATGCCCTTAGTGCCTTTCAAATGCACTTTTTGCCTTGGCATGTAAGCGGTAATAGTGATGCAAGAAGTGCCGCGGTGCTATTTGCATTACTAGATAAGTACTTTCCTAAAAAGCTAGAGCGGTTATTTAAAGAATATCAGCAGCAACAGCAAGCGGTTGAGCCAGCGCCAAAAACACTGGCCAATGCACAAGTTATAGCGCGTATTCCGGCTCTTGATCCAAGCAGTCGCGCGCTTGTTAACGACCGAGGCACATTTACAGCCTATAAAGGTCGCGGTGAAATTATCATTGAAAACCAAGATGCAACCAGTGCTGATATTTTCATAAATGGTGAAAAAATTAATATTGCCTCACCGTTAACAGCCGAAAAAATATATCAATACAGTTTGGCTAAACGCACCCGCGATGGCATAAACACGTATAAAGTAGAAAATGTATTACCTGAAGGGGCAAGCTTAACCTTACGTTTTCCTTACCCAACGCTTGATAAAAACAGCACTCAAAAGCGTTTTAGTGCCGTTGATGAATTAATTAATCAAGAGATTAAAGAGGGCTTTCCGGGCGCGGTACTCGCCGTTGTTAAAGATGGCAAGTTGATTAAACTAAGCCATTATGGCGCGGCTAAAAAGTACCATGCTGATGGCAGTGAACTTGCAAGCCCACAATCTATGCAAAACGATACCTTGTTTGATATAGCTTCAAACTCAAAAATGTTTGCCACTAACTTTGCGCTGATGAAGCTTGCCAGCGAAGGTAAACTCGACGTAGAAAAACCACTGTTTTATTACCTACCAGAATTTAGAGGCAGCGGCCGTGAACAGCGTTTAGTAAAAGATTTACTCACCCATAGTGCGGGTTATCCTGCGGTGGTTGATTTTCATCGTAAAGACAATAAATTTGGTGAGCGCTTTTTTTCTCAAAACAGCCTGCGTACTAAAAACCTACTGTTAACAGGTGTCCCTTTTGTGGCTGGTCGTAACGTAAAACACCTATATTCTGATATCGATTATATGTTGCTTGGTGTACTAGTTGAACGCATCAGTGGTATGGCGCTCGATACCTATGTAGAAAGCCAAATTTATCAGCCACTTGGTTTAACACATACGGTTTATAATCCATTACAGAAAGGTTTTTTAGCTTCGCAAATTGCTGCCACTGAGATTAACGGCAACACCCGAGGTGGTCGCATCGAGTTTGAAAATATTCGAACTGATGTACTGCAAGGTGAAGTACATGATGAAAAAGCGTTTTATGCTTTAGGTGGCGTAGCAGGGCATGCAGGGCTTTTTAGCACTGCCGGTGACTTATCCGTGCTTATGCAGGTGTTACTCAATGGCGGTGGCTACGACAACAAGCAAATTTTTACGCCACAAGTACTTGAGCAATTTACAAACTCCCAAGCAAGTGATGAGACTTATGGTTTAGGGTGGCGTAGAGCGGGGCATCAAGCGCGTAAATGGCATTTTGGCCCTTATGCTAGCCCGCGGGCTTTTGGTCATACCGGCTGGACAGGCACCGTGACCGTTATTGACCCTGAGTATGACCTTGCTATTGTGCTATTAACCAATGCCCGTCATACACCGATTGAAGGTTCACAAGAAAATTACCAGTTTGTCGGCAAGCGTTTCGAAACAGGTAAGTATGGCTCTATTATCTCACTGATTTATGAGAGTATATTAAATCACTAGTCGAATTAAGTTGAGTTTGGTGGCAAAGCCATTAAGCTTAGCGAGTTTTCGCATAATAAAAATAAAATGTTGTTCTTAATTTAAAAGGGTTTTTATGTCTTGGTATTCAATTTTACCACCCTTGATTGCTATCTTAATTGTGTTTTGGCGCAAAGAAGTGATCATGGCGTTATTGGTCGCGGTTGCGTCGTCTGAGTTTTTGCTTGCTCTGAATGGTGAAGGTAATACCTTGTTTTTCACCTTTATCAACACTATTGAGCGAGTCATTGAGGTTGCCAGCTCCCCTGGTAATAGCCGCATCCTTATTTTTAGTATCTTAATAGGTGCTTTACTTGCCTATATTCGTGAATCTGGCGGTGTAGCCGCTACCGTTAACTTGCTGATGAACAAAGGGGTGGCTAAAAGTAAGCGCCAAGTGGGCTACTTAACCATGTTCTCAGGTATTGCGGTATTCATTGAATCGAACTTAAGTGTATTAACCTCGGGAATTTTATCGCGTGGTTTATTCGATAAATTTAAAATGAGCCGAGCACGCCTTGCTTACATTATCGATAGTACCAGCGCACCTGTGTGTATCTTAATCTTGCTAAATGGATGGGGCGCCTATGTACTCGGCCTTCTTGGCAACTACGAAATGGAAGAGTCTGCGGTATCGGTGTTGTGGGGCAGTATTGGTTATAACTTTTACGCCATTATCACTTTACTTATTGTGTTTTACACCATCACCTTTGACAAGGTACATGGCCCATTAAAGCAAGCAGAAGAAAACCTAGAGCAACAAGAAACCGAACTTACAGAAGAAGTGAAAGGTTCAAAAGCACGTTACATGCTTGTGCCTCTAATTACCTTAATTGGTAGTATGGTTGGCTTTATGTTCTGGACTGGCGATGGCGATATTGCCAGCGGTAGTGGTTCTAAATCAGTGCTGTATGCAACTATTTTAGCCTGTGTTGTAGCTTACTTTTTAATGATTAGCTCGCGTGAATTTACACATCATAAGCTGGTAGATATTGGCTTTAAAGGAATGGGTGAATTGCTGCCACTGGTTGCAATCGTATTGCTGTCACTTACTTTAGGGGCAAGCTTAAAAGACCTAGGTACGGGTGTGTTTGTTGCAGGCCTTGTGGGTGATTTCTTACCTATTTACTTGGTTGTGCCAGTGCTGTTTTTAACCGGTGCGGTAATTTCATTTACCACAGGTACCTCGTGGGGCACATTCGCAATACTTATTCCAATCGGTGTACCGCTCATTCAAGCTTTAGGTTTACCACCTTCATTGGTTATTGCCGCTATTTTAGGTGGTGGTGTGTTTGGCGACCACTGCTCACCAATCTCAGATACCAGTGCGGTATCGGCTATTGCATCAGGGTGTGATTTATTAACTCACGTAAAAACCCAAATGCCATACGCCTTATTCGGCGGCGCATTAACCTTTATAGCTTACCTTGTAACGAGTATTATTGTTTTATAAGTAATAGCTTTAAGCTGTAAGCCTTAAGTTATAAGTAAAAAACCACAGAGAAGTCTGTGGTTTTTTATTGCTTGTAACGTCAGTCGTCATTTATGGCGACACATGTCGAATCACTTATAAAGTGACGGACTAAAGTCCGACCTACAAGAGTATGGATTGAGGCCATCGTGCGAAATAAATTTCACGCCTACGGTATTCCTTTACTCTTTCCCTTTGTAACTCGCTAACTCGTTGGGTTTCGCTACGCTCTACCCAACCTACGATTTCGGTACAATCTTATAAACACCGACACCATCAACGCCAAGATATAAATCACCATTAGGGTGGGTGGCTAGGCTACGAACGCGACCTACACCTTCAAATACCTTGCTGTGGCCTGTTACTTTGTCACCATCAAGTTTTACCAAAACAAGGTGGCCAAACTTCATCGAACCTACGGCAATTTGGCCTTGCCACTGTGGGTATTTATCGCTGGTGATAAATTCCATTCCAGAAGGGGCAATTGAAGGCACCCAATACCAATCAGGTTGTTCCATTCCTTCGCGACTAGTTTCGTCGGTAATTTTTGTACCAATGTAGTTGATCCCATAAGTGATCTCAGGCCAACCATAGTTTGCACCTGCTTTAACTATGTTGATTTCATCGCCGCCACGAGGGCCATGTTCATGGCTCCAAATAACTCCCGTCTCAGGGTGCATTGCCATACCTTGTGGGTTACGGTGTCCATACGAATAAATACTTTTGTGAGTTGTTTTATGGTTATAAAACGGGTTTGATTTAGGGATAGAGCCATCGCTATTGATACGGTGAATTTTGCCTGCATCATAGTCTAGACTTTGTGGGTGAACGTCTCTTTTGCCACGGTCGCCAATAGAGAAGTACAAGTAACCTTGTTTGTCGAACTCAATACGCGAACCATAGTGTTTTGTTGTTTCAATATTTGGCTCGCCATCAAACAATAATTGCTGATCGACAAGAGCCATATCTTTAAAGCGGGCGCGCATAATTGAGGTATTGTAACCCTCACCATCGCCCTCATAGCCCGAGTAAGAAAAGTAAATCCAACCATTGTCGGCAAAGTTCGGATCAAGCTCTATATCTAATAAGCCTCCTTGACCTTCATCATGTACTTTAGGTGTGCCTTTAATTGCTTGCTCAACGAGTTTGCCATCACGAATTAACCTAAGCTCGCCACGTCTGTCGGTGACGAGTAAGTCACGCTCGTTAAGCCAAGCCATACCCCACGGAATTTGAATTCCTTCGCTTACTAATTCTAGTTTGTAGTTATTAGCACTGGCATCCAGAGGAATCTTTTGCTCCGGCTGAGCACAAGCTTGCAAGCTCGACAAGCTAATTGAGGCAATGATTAAACTGTTAAACAAAGACCTTTTCATGGTAACTCCATAATATTTAAACACGATGTTACTAGCCTAGCTGGTTCAGCATTAAATTGTTATTAACATTAGAGCAATGTGCGATTATTGGTAGGAAAAGCGAGGTAAAGAGTGGAGTATTAGCCTCAGTCGTCAGTCGTCAGTTTGAAAGCTGATGGCTCGTCGAAACCTTCGCGCGAAATAATTTTCACGCCTACGGTACTCCTTTACTCTTTCCCCTTGTAACTCGCTAACTTGTTGGTTTCACTCCGTTCTACCGAACGACACGTAGGTCGTCATTTATGGCGACAAATTATCTTTTCATTAACGGGCTAAAGCCCGACCTACAGAGTATGGATTGAGGCCATCGCGCGAAATAATTTTCACGCCTACGGTACTCCTTTACTCTTTCCCCTTGTAACTCGCTAACTTGTTTTAAATCTGGCAGCTGTTTTCAAGCTTTACACTTTTCCGCCTCATGAGTCAGCTGTTTGAGTGCGATGATTTGGCCTTGCTTGTTTTGGTCTAGGGCGAGTAAGTCTCCTTGGTGAATATGAGTATCTAGGGTGCCGTGTTTTTGTAGTTCTTCAAGGAGTGATTGTTTAATTTGTACTATGATATTTTGCTCGCAGTCGGCGATATACCAGTCGTTATCAACACTGACTAGACGGCCGGTGAAGCTGGTGCGGGCTTGGTGATTGGCTAATGCTTGTTGGTAGTTCGCATCTAGGTTTTGTTTTTGTTGTTTAAGGTTACTCACATAGCTGCCTTTGGCGTCAAGTTCATGTACCTCAAGCCATTGATAATCTGATAAATCTACGGCATAAACATGGGTTAATTCACGGTTATTGTATTGCAGCATGACAAAACCAAGAATCGCTAAAGCAGCAAAAACACCGGTCATTTGCAGGCCTAAAAAGCGCTGTGGTCTTGGCGTTGCCGACTGTGGCTTTTGCATGTGTGAAAGCTCGTCGCTGCTTAAGCTGTGCTCTGCCTTACGTTTTTGAAAATGTGCTTTTAAATCAGCATCGAGTTGCTCGTCGTTACGCTTCATGATGGCCTCCTAGTTGTTGTTTCAGGTTTTGACGGGCATATCGCAGCCGAGTTTTAATAGTCTCTGGGTTACTTTGTGTGATAGCAACAATATCTTCGAGACTAAAGCCTTCTTGTTGTAAGGTCAGCGCTTCACGTTGTACAAAGCTAAGTGCCATAAGTGCTTTATCAAAGGCTTCGTAGTCATAGTGATAACTTGCATCCTGAGATTCAGTAAATAGTTGGTTGTCTTCTAATTCAACGAACTTTTGCTGCTTACGAAACTCATCAATTAATAAATTACGTGCTAACCGAAAAAGCCACGCTTTTGGGTTGTTCTGTTCATTGTAAAAGTCGCGTTTATCAATGACTTTTAACCAGGTTTGCTGGCATATATCGAGGGCAAGATCTTTATCACTTTGTGTAACTAGGTAGTGATAAAGATCGTTCCCATATTGAGCAACGAGTTGGTTAAGGTAACGGTTGTCGCCCGTTTTGGCATACTGCGCCAAACAATCTGTGTTTGGCTTGTCAAATAACCATGTCTTGATGCTCATTAGCATAGGCAGTTATCCATCTATTTTAAAATCAAGTTGAACGCTTTGGTTTGTTTGTAATTGTGCCACACCTTCAACAACTTTAGGGCGATATTTCCAACGTTTAATGGCGCGAATTGCTTCACGGTTAAATACCCGTTTGGGCTCTGCATCAATAATAACAGGGTCAATCACTTCGCCAGTCGGAGAAATGCTAAAGCTAATTTGTACCCAACCTTCAATGCCATCACGAGCTGCTACCGGAGGGTACTTAGGGTTTATACGCACAATTGGTGTTGCATCTCCCGTTGGTTGGTTAATGCTTTTGCTAAGCGTGTCGCCAATGTTATCGAAAGTCATCGTTGGTGTTAAATCCGCAACTGCAACTGTATCGGTTGTATCAATCGTTGGGCGTGGCGGTACTTTTGGTGGCATTTTAGCAACTGGCGGTGGCGGCAGTGTTTGCTTTACTTGCACTTTTGAGTCTTTGGGTACTTCATAAATTTCAACCGTGATATCTGGGCCTGTTTTAACATCGGCTCTTTGCTCAGCAGAAATTAAGTACTGCATAAATGCAAATGCTGCAAAGGTCATGACACCGCCGCCAATAATTGCTGCGGTTGTCTTCAAAGCAGCATTGCTGTTATTCAAGCTTGCTGAGTTTAGTGGTAAAGTATGCATAGCCGTTCCTCTTTGGATAATTGCTTTCATAGCTAAAACGGCTGGCAAATAAAAAAGGGGTGAAATTTTTTTCACTTTTTATTTTTCACAAGTTTTTTAGGTTGTTATGAAACTTATTCAAATAGATAAAGCCCGTTACCGTAAACATTTAAACCAAGTAATTATTGCTTGTGTAATTGCTTTAGCCGTTGGCAGTTTAGCCATTTCACAAACGTTAATAGCGTTATTTCCTGACCCAAGCGGTAGCCATTTTCATTGGAACCTATTAGGTGTTGTTGTGTGTAGTTTGCTGGTGGGCTTTGTGCTTAATAAATACCGCAATCATGATTACATGACTGAAATAGTCTATGTGTGGGAGCTTAAAAAAGCGCTGAATAAAATCACCCGTAAAATGCCAAAGTTAAAAGCAGCGGGGCGCGAGGGCAATGCAGATGCTTTATTAGCAATTCAATACAGCTATGCGGGTTCGCGTTTGCTATGGCAGCTTGATGACAACACTATTACCATGGATGAGTTGGCAATTAAGCAGGCAGAGCTTGATAGTGTTGCAGAAAAATACAATCTCTCGCTTGATGCAGAACGTTATGATGAGTCAATCTTAAAGCAATTTTAAGGACGAATAATGAAAAAGGTTTTGATTGTTTGCTTAGGCAATATTTGCCGCTCACCTACTGCTGAAGCGGTACTTCGTAGTCGTGCCAAGGCGCTGGGTGTCAATGTCAAAGTTGATTCTGCTGGCACCATTGGTTATCACCAAGGTAATCCACCAGATTCGCGCTCAAAAGCAGCAGCCGAAAAGCGCGGTTATAGTTTTAAAGGCATCTATTCGCGACCAGTAACTCAATCTGATTTTCATGAGTTTGACTTAATTCTCGCAGCCGACAAGCAAAATCTTGCTGATTTACAAGCCCAGTGCCCAGAGCACTTACAATATAAGTTGTCGCTATTTTTAAGTCATGGTGACGCAGGGGAGAGCGAGATCCCTGATCCCTACTATGGTGGCGATCAAGGTTTCGAAAAGGTCCTTGACTTAATTGAGGACGCAGCAGATAACCTGCTTAAAAAGCTATAAAAAAGGGTCGCATTGCGACCCTGTTATTTATCTTTTTATTTTAAAGTCTAATTGCACCCGAGAAGTTGCAGCAATGGCTTGACCATTTTCAAACTTAGGCGCGTAACGCCATTTTTTCATTGCTTTTACCGCTTCTCTTTCAAATGCAGTACCACCTTCAGAGTCAACCACAGTTATGTTGTCTACAAAGCCTGTCGGGGTTACTTCAAATTCCATCACGACAATGCCGTCTTCCATACGTTGTGCTTTTGACATCGGGTATTTAGGTGGCACACGGTACAACGGCTCTTGTTCTTGGCTTTCTTTCCAAGGCACCATTTTTGCAATCGCTAAGCAATGTTTGGTTGCTTCGTCGCTTTTACCTGTTTTTTCGTATAAGTGAACCAACTTCGAATGGGCGTTTAATTCGGTTTGATGATCAAAGTCTAGCTCTTGATCAAATACGCTAACTACGTGATTCAATCGCTCAATAGCGGTGCTGTATTTACGTTGGTTTTCTGCAAATGCGGCAACTAAAAAGTCTGCGCTAATACGATCGACAGCGTTATTTGGTAAGTTTTCTTGGTAGTACTTATCGGCTTCTTCAAGATACTCCTTTGCTGTGTAATAGCGCTCGCCAGTGCCTTTGTAAGCAAGGATACGAGCAGCGGTCATTTTTGCATCAGCAACAAGCTTGTCTGAGTTTTGTTTTTCAGCAATGGCAATGACATCATCAAGATACGTATCAGCGCGCTTAGCTGAGGGAGTTGATTCTGCCATGCCGATTAATGAATCATACACTTGCACACTTAGCTTGCCGTGGTTTTTTTCGAGTATTTCGTAGGCTGTGCGATATAACTCAAGGCGTTGTTCTTGTTCGCTTTTATCTAGGCTGTTTGCATAGTTAATAGCAAGATTGGCGGTGTTGTCGGCGCTTTCACCATAAATTTCTTTGCCAAGCTCAAACGCTTTTTTAGCAAGCTCGCTACTGTCTTGCTTATTTTCTACAGCAGCGACATAAGCGCGGTAGGTGTCGTTAAATTCTTGTGTGGTCGTTTCATTGGCAATGCCTTGCTGACTAAATAGTAATGCAACACATAAGGCAAGTGAGCTCTTTTTCATAATATTCCTTATTATTTTGCCCAGAGAAGAGGGGATTAATACTCGTTGATGATAATCATTATCATCATGAGGTACAAGGTATCTAGTAATTTTTAATGTATCACTGTTTTTAATTTAAGCAAAAACAGTGATTAAGCTTAACCGGTCGCAGGTACTTATGAAAAAGCGCTCACATTGAGCGCTTTATTGTTAGATTATAAACTCAGGCAAATTCTGTTCATCAAACCAACCCGGTATGTAATGCGATTCGTAAAGTCGCCAACAATTATCTGACTCTAATCTTGCTGCTAACTGATAGTGAGCTGCATAGATTTTTTGATTGCCATCATTCACGGGGTTTTCGGGAATGATTCGGGCAATGATAAATCGAGCTGTTTTTTTATCTTGGCTAATCTCCATTTTAACCAACTCTGCAAAGTGCTGCCAAAATGGCGCAAGCAGTCTAAAGTTTTTTAAACTCCCTATAACACTTTCTCTACCAGATAAATCACCTAAAGGAGGAAAGCTGCCATGTATATCTTGGCTGTAGCAATCAATAAGTAAATTAATATCACAATTATCAACAGCAAATGCATACTTGTTATAGAGATCAATGAGAGCTTGCTTTGGCTCAGAGGCTTTAAACTTACGAATTAATGCCCATGGAGAGTGTAATTCACTCACAATTGTTGGTTCGCCATCAACTAGCTGCCAGCCCTGAACTCCAGGAAGCATGTTCCAGTTAGGAAGCAAGGATTGTTGTCCTTTATTCCAGTTAACCTGAAATTTAATGTGGTTAATAAGCCATTGCTGGTTTTCATAAACGAAATGAAAAATAAACGTACAACCACATAAAAAGCGTTTTTGCCCATGATTTACATCTACATAAGCGTAGCTGCTTGCTGCGGCAAAATCTTTTTGGTGTGCAGTAAACGTATTTGTAAATTCAGTACTCGTTGCATAGTTTTTGAAATCTTCACTTAAGGTTGTTGATACATGCTTTTGCCCATTTATAGAGCCATGGTGATGGCTTTTGAAAACGATATCAGAGCTAAACAGCTTTGCTAACGAGTGCTTATCCGAGCGTAACCAGCTATCTTTAAACTGAGATATTAAGTTTTCGAGCTGTTCTTGAGTACTCATACAGCAGGCTCTTTTTGTTCTTCTTCAAGAGCAGGAATAACAAAGTTACCCAATTCATCAATTACATCTTGGGCAGCCCTTCGAGAAGGTTTTAAGTTTAGCGCAATGTGTTTTACGCCAAGCTCTCTGTGTTTTAAAAGTCGCTCAATAAGGGCATTTCGACCAATTCGTACAACGTTATAAAAACGCTGGTACGGGGCGTCAGGGTTTTTATCTAAATCAAAAAATGTCGCATAGCCGTAATGTGGGCTTGTGTTGCTATTGCTTGCAATTGATAGGTTGTTAATGATTTCACTGATGGCTTGTTCATTATCAACAGCCCAAATCCAAGCATTAACATTATTAGCCAACCACTCAAATGATTGCCTAGAACGACCAACGGCCATAAAGGGTATTTGCTGGTTTACTGGTTTTGGATAAAGGTCAAGTGAACCATCAAGCTCACCGTAATATTGGCTAATGTGTTTAGGAAAGCTTTGTTGGTGTAATGTTTTGATAATTTCAACTGACTCTCTGTAGCGCTCAGCACGCGCGTTAAAATCGACACCAAAAGCCGGGTATTCAACTGGCCTGTCTCCGGTTGAAACTCCTAACACAAAACGACCATTACTTAGATGATCAACTGAGGCTGCTTGTTTGGCAACCATGATAGGATCGCGTAATGGTAAAACTGCCCCTGCGGTGCCTAAAGTAATTGTATTTGTATGTGCAGCAATGAAACCTGCGTAAGTGAATGGATCAAGCATCTGCGCAGCATCACCAAAATTAGGATCATAAAAAGGCACATCCCTAAACCAAATACTGGCAATACCTGCTTGTTCAGCTTGCTTAGCCGTTGCTATATCAGCATTGAGGGTAGGGAAAGGGCTGCTAGGGTAAGCTTCAAGGGGAGTGAGCAATCCCAGCGTTAATTTGTTGTCGGCAAATACATTTGTAAAGCTAGTTGGTAGATTATTCATGTTACTGATCTCCCGAATTCGCTGGCCAGACAACATCAAGTTTAGAGTGGCTAATGCGCCATTGACCGTCGACTTTTTCATAGCGGTCTAAGTATCGGCCCACCAATAAAAGCGGAGATTCGCTTTGCTCCCTACTTGTAACAAAGTCAATTAGATAGCACTCCCCCTGTGCTGTCGTTTTATCTGTTAGCACTATTTGATGGTTCATTACGGCATGAACAAAAGGGAAGTGCTTTCTATTGTGGGTATCGAATTCATTATAAGCATTTTTTAATCCTTGCTTTATCTGTTCAATTCCATTCATTTCTCCCACTGTTACTTCGACTCGTGCGTCGCTAGTAAATACTTCTTCCATTTTATGAATTTGACCAGAGTCTAAAAGCTGACTGTAGTTTAATCGAAGAGTTCGGATCTCTTCTTTTTCGAGTAAATCGAGAAGTTTGCGTTCGCTCATCATGTTTCTCTATTGCTGAATAAGTGAACACTATTTTATTATCTTCTTTTTAAATGATAACCTAGCTAATATTCCATTTATTCTGTCCTGGGATTCCATAATGAAACCAGAAGATAGCCCTTTCTTTGGTATTCGAGAGTTTGTTGAAACACTACGCATGGGTACATTCACAGCAGCTGGTAATCGGTTAGGTTTAACAGGCTCCGCTGTTGGTAAAACTGTTACTAGGCTTGAAAGTAAGTTAGGTACAAAGCTACTGCATCGAACAACTCGTAAAGTTATGGCAACCCCAGAAGGGCAGCATTATTTTGAAGGCTGGGTAAAAATACTGGCTGAAATAGATAGCCTAGAGCAAGCTGTCACTGCCGGTAGCCATAATGTTTCGGGGCAAGTAAAGCTTCACTTACCTGCGGCATTCGGCCGTAAGTATGTAATGCCAATACTTTCTAAACTAGCAAATAAGTATCCTAAACTAGAGCTTGCGGTTCACTTTAGTGAAAGTCGTATCAATTTAATAAATGAAAATGTTGATTTGGTGGTACGTATCGGCACATTAGAAGATGATGCCGATCTGGTAGCAAAATTGTTGGGTTATCAAAAATTAACAGTGTGTGGTAGTCAAGGTTATTTTGACCAACATGGTGTGCCAGACACTCCTGCCGATTTGCTCACTCATGATTGTATTATTGGCAGTAAGCGCTCTTCGCAGCCAACATGGTTGTTCAAAGATAGTAAAAAGCAGTCATTTAACCAGCTCATCAATGCCAGATATATGCTCAGTGATGGAGATGCGATGCTAGATGCCGCACTTAATGGTTTAGGTGTTGCACAATTACCTACATGGCTTATTCAAGAGCAGCTAGATAGTAATAGACTAACTAGTGTTTTAGATACCTTTTCAGGTGCGGTTATGCCAATCAATGTTGTTTGGCCACGCTCAAGATATTTAAAGCTTAGTCAAAGGGTTATAATTGATGAGTTAGCAGAGCAATTTAAGCTTCAAGCATCACTTTTTGGTTATTCTTCATAATTGTTTATCTAGCGCTTTTAGTACGTTATTAATCAGCGCTGAGACCCATCATTACACTGTTATTTTTATTATTTTGATAGGTGGTTGATAAAGGCTTAGCGGTTTATTGAGATTAAACTAATCTATTTTTTCGAATATCTGCAGAGGTTTGTTTAGTAACTTATTGTAATTCAATAGCCTAGTTATAAAAAGCAAAGCTTTTAAGGAGTTTTGTTAGCGCCACTAAAGCGAGGCGCAAGGCTCGTATCTTGGGGTGGTTTGAGTGTATAATACTTGAATTGCTGGTAACTGCCTCAATATTAGTTATCACTCGTCGTATGTTGCATCCTTACAACCTTCAAGCTGTTGTAATCACATTTGCAGTATCGCATTTATTTTTTAATTTGGATTTGTCGTGGCGCAAGTAAGAGCAAGAGTCCAGCTGAATGTTGGCAAAAACAGTGATATCCCTGCAGAAATCGTATCTTTCAGTGGCTTAAATGATGGCCAAGAACATGTTGCTTTAGTGTTTAATCAAGCAGACACAGAGCAAGATATCCCTTTAATTCGTATGCATTCAGAGTGTTTAACGGGCGATGTATTCCATTCATCACGTTGTGATTGTGGTGAGCAATTAAATGAGTGTATCGAGATGATGCACCAACAAGGCGGTATTTTACTGTATTTACGCCAAGAGGGCCGTGGCATTGGTTTATACAATAAAATTGATGCTTACGTATTACAGTCGCAAGGTATGAATACGTACGAAGCGAATAACCACTTGGGTTTTGCTGATGATTTACGTGACTTTTCAGACGCGGTATTAATGCTTGAAGCGCTCAATCAAAAGCACGTTAAGCTAATGACTAACAACCCAAATAAGCTTAAAGCACTGCGTGATGCAGGTATTGAAGTTGATTCAGTGGTTGGCACTCATGCGCACATTAAAGCGGGTGTGGTAGGTAACCGAGCTTACCTCGAAACGAAAATCAAACATGGCTCGCACATGCTTGATATTAAAAAAATTAAAAAGCCTGAGTAAATTTCACTACAGGTGACTATAAACAAGTAGCGCACCCAGTTATACTCGGTGCGTTTTGTCGTTATTGAATGAGAAACTATGTCGATCGAAGTACGTATTTTTAAAGCTGATGCGGGCGTTAAATGGTTCAAAGCTGGATGGGAAATCTTTAAGCTGCAACCTTTGACTTTTATTTTAATGCATCTGCTAATCGTGATAATTAGCTTTTTGGCATTGCTACTACCTTTACTGCAAGTTGTTGGTGCGTTTGTAACGCCATTTTTGATGGCGGGTTTTTATCAAGCTGTGTTAACAAAGCAGCAAGGCGGGACTGTCAGTCAGGCTGATATTTTTAAGCCGTTTAGTAATAAGGGAAACCGTATAGGTTTAGTGCGCGTTGCCGTGTATCAGATGGCGGCAGGTATTTTATTGGCCTTATTGTCTAATTTCATTTTTGCAGATGCCTACGCAGTTATTTCGAGTCAGACTTTCGATCCACAAAACCAATCACATATTGCAGATTTATTGGCAACCATTTCAATGGGGCAAGTTGCGGTATTCTTAGTGGCGATCTGTGTGTATTTAACTGCTTTTGCCTATGCAGTGCCTTTGGTTTATTTTCAAAAACAAAGCAATATGTTTCAGGTTTTAAAAACCTCATTCATGGTGTTTTACCATAATATGGCGCCATTGAGTGTTTATGGCCTAATTTGCGCTGTTTTAATGGTGATCTGTATTCCTTTATCGTTTATTCCTCTATTGGTTTTAATGCCAATTTGTTACATTAGCTTCTTCGTGTCTTTTCAGGCTATTTTTATGCCGGTTGTGCCAAAAGGTGATGACCAAACAAAAGCACCTGAAGCGCCGTCACAATCAGGACGCTTTGACGCGTAATGGATGATAAAGAACAAAAGTTAAAAAATTACGTACTTTGGTTATTGTCTCGACAAGATTATTCGCGTCGGGATTTAACAAGAAAGTTACAGCAAAAAGAGGCGACGCCCGAGTTCACAGAGCGCTTGTTAGATTGGTGTGAATCACACAACTTTATTAACGAACAGCGCTATTGCGAAGGGTTTGTACGCCGCCATTTAGCTAAGTATCATGGTGCAAAACGCATTCAGAGCGAAGCAATGGCAAAAGGGATAGACCGAGCACTATTAGATAAGACGCTCGAGGAGTTCGAAGTCGATTGGTTCGAACTCGCAAAGGACGCATATTTAAAGAAGTTTTCAAATTCAGGTAAAGAACTCGACCAGAAAGAAAGAGCGAAACGCGTACGCTACTTGATGTATCGAGGCTTTAATTACGAACAAATTGATTTTGCAATGCAAGCACAGCAATAAACGGGTGAGACTTTCACATGCAGCATATGACTACCGCACAGATCAGGCAACAGTTCTTAGACTTTTTTGCCTCTAAACAACACCAAATTGTTCCTTCAAGCTCGCTGATCCCGGGTAACGATGCCACGTTATTATTCAATAACGCCGGTATGGTGCAATTTAAAGATGTATTTTTAGGTGCGGAAAGCCGCCCTTATTCACGTGCAACCAGCTCACAACGTTGTGTGCGTGCCGGTGGTAAACATAACGACCTTGAAAACGTAGGTTACACTGCACGACACCATACATTCTTCGAAATGTTAGGTAACTTCAGCTTTGGCGATTACTTCAAGCAAGACGCAATCAAGTTTGCTTGGGAGTTTTTAACTGATGTTGTAAAACTACCTCAAGAAAAGCTACTTGTTACCATTTATCACGATGATGAAGAAGCCTTCAATATTTGGCATGAAGAAGTGGGTCTAAGTGAAGACCGTATTATTCGCATTGCAACCAGCGATAACTTCTGGTCAATGGGTGATACAGGTCCTTGTGGTCCATGTTCTGAAATCTTTTACGATCACGGTGAAGAAATTTGGGGTGGTCCTCCAGGTTCACCTGAAGAAGACGGTGACCGTTTCATCGAGATCTGGAACCTAGTATTTATGCAGTATAACCGCCATGCCGACGGTACAATGGAGCCGCTTCCTAAGCAGTCTGTTGATACAGGTATGGGTCTTGAGCGTATCTCTGCAATTTTACAAGGCGTGCACTCAAACTACGAAATCGATTTATTCCAAGCACTTATTGCTGCTGCGGCTAAAGTAACAAACGCACAAGATTTAGATGATAAATCGTTACGCGTTGTGGCTGACCACATTCGTTCGTGTGCGTTCTTAGTGTCTGACGGCGTTATGCCATCAAACGAAGGCCGTGGTTATGTACTACGTCGTATTATTCGTCGTGCAGTTCGTCACGGTAACAAGCTAGGCGCTAAAGGTGCATTCTTCTACAAGCTAGTTGCTGCACTAATTGAGCAAATGGGTCAAGCGTACCCAGAGCTTGCTAAGCAACAAGAAATTATTGAAAAAGTACTGCGTATCGAAGAAGAGCAGTTTGGTAAAACACTTGAGCGTGGTCTGGCTATTTTAGAAGAAAGCCTAACTGACATCGAAGGTGATGTGATCCCAGGTGACTTAGTATTCAAACTTTACGATACTTACGGTTTCCCAGCAGACTTAACGGCAGACGTGGCGCGTGAGCGTTTCATGACGATTGATGAGCACGGCTTCCAAGAGTGTATGGCTGTTCAGCGTAAGCAAGCACAGCAAGCTGGTAAGTTTGGTGCTGATTACAACCAACAACTTAAGTCTGAAAAACACACAGACTTTAAAGGTTACGATGCAGAACATTACACAGGTACTGTGGTTGAACTTTTCTCTGAAGGTCAATCGGTTTCTGTACTTGAAGATGGTCAAGACGGTATCGCAATCTTAGACCGTACACCGTTCTACGCTGAATCAGGCGGTCAGGTTGGTGACACAGGTGTGTTAAAAGTTGCTGGCGGTGAGTTTGTAGTGACTAACACCACGAAACTTGGTAATGCATTTGCACACCATGGTCGTGTACAAGGCCGTATTGGTACAAACGATAAAGCAGAGGCAACAATTGATGCAGCACGTCGCGATAGCATCAAGAAAAACCACACTGCAACACACATTTTACATGAAACGTTACGTCAAATTTTAGGTGAGCACGTAAATCAAAAAGGTTCACTTGTTGACCCTGAGCGTTTACGTTTTGACTTCTCTCACTTTGAAGCGGTAACAAAAGACGAATTACGCCAAATCGAGCGCGCAGTGAACGATGAAATTCGTCGTAACTTTGCTCTTGAAACTGAGCTAATGGCTATCGAAGATGCTAAAGCAAAAGGTGCAATGGCATTATTCGGTGAAAAATACGACGACGAAGTTCGCGTAGTAACCATTGGTGACTACTCAATCGAGCTATGTGGTGGTACTCACGTTAAGCGTGCAGGTGATATAGGTTTATTTAAAATCGTATCAGAAAGCGGTATCGCAGCCGGCATCCGCCGTATTGAAGCGGTAACAGGTGCTGAAGCGGTTGCTTATGTAAGTGAGCAAGAGCAACAACTAAACGATGTTGCAGCACTAGTAAAAGGTGATAGCAGCACAGTACTTGAAAAAGTAACGGCGTTACTTGAGAAATCAAAAGGCCTTGAGAAGCAAATTGCACAGCTTAACGACAAGCTAGCAAGTGCGGCTGGTGCATCGTTACTTGACTCTGTTGTTGAAGTGAACGGTATTAAACTACTGGTTGCTGATGTTGCAGGTACTGAGTCTAAAGCACTACGTGGCATGGTTGATGACCTGAAAACGAAAATTGGCTCAGGTGTTATTGCCCTTGGCGTAGCTAATGGTGACAAAGTAAGCCTAATTGCAGGTGTAACTAAAGACCTAACAGGTAAAGTGAAAGCCGGTGAGCTTGTAAATCACATGGCTGCACAAGTAGGCGGTAAGGGCGGTGGTCGTCCTGATATGGCACAAGCAGGTGGTACTCAGCCTGAGAACCTAGCTGCAGCCTTAGAAAGTGTAACTAGTTGGTTATCTGAGCGTTCTTAACTACTAGTGGCACTTATCGTCCAAAAATTCGGTGGCACCTCAGTTGGCTCAATAGAGCGAATTGAGGCAGTCGCCGACCTTGTTGTAAAAACCAAGCAACAAGGCCATCAAGTTGTGGTGGTACTCTCGGCTATGTCGGGAGAAACTAACCGTCTAATTAAACTCGCTAAACAAATCGATTCTCGCCCTAGTGCTCGTGAGCTTGATGTATTGTTAACCACAGGTGAGCAGGTGTCGGTCTCTCTGCTGGCAATGGCTATCATCAAACGTGGCCACTCAGCGGTAAGCTTACTTGCTGATCAGGTCAACATTCGCACTGATAATATGTTTGGTAAAGCGCGCATTGAAGAGATTGCGGCGACTCGTCTTAAGCATGAACTTGAACATAACCGTATTGCCATTATAGCGGGCTTTCAGGGCCGTGATATTGAAGGCAATATCACCACGCTTGGTCGCGGTGGTACTGATACCTCTGCGGTTGAGATTGCTGGCGCTATCAATGCCGATGAATGTCAAATTTACACCGATGTTGATGGGGTATACACGACCGACCCGCGTATTGAACCAAATGCGCGACGTATGAGCCATGTCACCTTCGAAGAAATGCTCGAAATGGCCAGCCTTGGGGCTAAGGTGCTACATATTCGTAGTGTCGAAGCCGCAGGAAAGTATAATATACCGCTCAGAGTGTTATCGAGTTTTAACCCGGATCAAGGGACCTTGATCAGTTTTGAGGAGCCGGATGTGCAAGCAAACATTGTGTCGGGTATCGCCTTTAATCGTGACGAAAGTCTGATTTACGTTAATGGTGTGCACCAAGGAACGGAAAACCTTGCAAAAATTTTGAAACTTTTTGCAGAATTCGGCATCGAAATAGATATGATTAATCAAGTTAATCATAACTTTGAAAAAATAGACTATGCTTTTACTGTGCACACGAATGATTTTGAGCAAGCGCTTGAAATTTTGACCAGTAACCAAGATGGTATCAGCGCAGAATCTATTAAAGGGATCAGCAATGTTGCCAAGGTGTCTGCAGTAGGTGTAGGGATGAAATCTCACTCTGGTGTGGCAAGTTTATTTTTTAATGCCCTTGCCGATGAAAACATCAAAGTGATGCTTGTATCGACATCAGAAATAAAGATATCAGTTTTAATTGACGAAAAGTATTTAGAACTGGCTGTACGTGCGCTGCACAAAGTTTTTTTAACTGAAAATGAATAAGATCTAGAGTTTTTACTTACTTTTAAGTCTATATTTCATTAGAATGTTTTTGACGCGGAATCTTTTAATTTTTTGGAACATGGGAGCAAGAGAATGTTAATACTAACTCGTAGAGTAGGTGAAACCCTTATGATCGGTGACGAAGTAACAGTTACTGTTCTTGGTGTTAAAGGAAATCAAGTTCGCATTGGTGTAAATGCACCTAAAGATGTATCAGTACATCGTGAAGAAATCTACATGCGAATCCAAGCAGAGAAATCTAACCCAAATCCGGGCAACGTTTAATCAGCGACAGATATTTTTAAGAGCCACTCACTGAGTGGCTCTTTTATTTAGTTCAGCTGTTATTTCATCATTTAGCGCTTGTTTAGAAATATATTGCATACCGCGCTGAGCCTTTAAAATATAACCTCGCTCAGTTTCAATAATTTCACTAATTTGTTGCCAGCTTAATTGATAGCTTTTATGCGGGTTTTCGGCTTTAACGCCTTCATCATCAAATACGACAGTCACTTCGCTACCCGATGCACGACTCATCATTTGTCTTGCGACCCACCATGGGCGTTTGTAGTAAAACGATAAGCACTCAACCACGGCAAGCATAATCATAAAGCTGCCTAAATAATGATTATCTAATTGATAAAAAGCTAATAAGCCTAAGGTTATTAATAATACCAATAGCGGGTATTTAGGCTTAGCTTGTGATGAATAAGGTAAAGACTCATCAAAGCATTCGTAATAATACGGTTTATCTAATTTGTAAGTTGTACTTAAAGTCATTTGTGGGCTCACTTAATTTGCTGGCGGCAGTTTAACATTGATAGAAAAAATCTTCTGTAGTTGGTTTTCATTTAGTTGTCATTGTGAGAGCTTAAGGTATGTGTATTTTAAAGGTGTAAGCTGTATGTTTGTTAGTTCAATGTCATTAGCGCTAGCAATGACCACAAATACTTTTTTAGTTATGGGCGATATGCCATACACCCCGATTGATGAAATCAATCTCGCCAAAGACGGAAAAATTACCAAGGCAATCGCAGCAACACCTCATGGCTTTTTAATGCATCTTGGTGACATGAAATCGGGAGCGCTTGCTTGCACGAATAAACTTTTGCAAAGTAATAAAGCGTTATTAATGTCTTTGACCCCGCAGCCTTTTATTTACACGCCAGGTGATAATGAATGGACCGATTGCGACCGAGAAAAGCTATCGGTGCGCTTTGATGAACTTGAACGGCTAAGCTTTGTTAAAGGCTTGATGTTTGACGATGATTATACAAAAAAAGCACAGCAACTTCAGGGTTATGCAACCCAAGCTGAAATGCTAGAAAATGCTCGCTGGCAGTTTGATGGTATTGAGTTTCGCACTTTGCATATACCGGGCACTTTTAATGGTCGCTCACAAATTTTAAAAAGTGATAAAAACGCGGCACTAGATGCCGCCGACAAGCGTGATAAGTACAACTTAACTTGGTTAAAACAAGGGCTTGTTCAGCAAGATGCTAAGGCCTATGTGTTTGGCTTTCAGGCTGATATTTACCACCCGACCAGTAAGCCCGCTTGCAGCGAATCACAGCGTAGCGATTGTGATGCATTTAAAATATACCGAGATGCCATCAGCGACTTCGCAAAGCAGACCAATAAGCCTGTACTTGTAATGCATGGCGATACCGGCCCATATTGCCAGCAGCAGTTAGCGAGCAACTTAACGCGGTTAAATGTACCTGGCGACTTTGCTGTAAGTGATGTCGCAAAGGTGAGTTTTAATGACGGCCAGTGGCATATAGCGAGTGTAACGACAAACGAGCCCCTCACAACGTCTTGTGAGTAATAACGTAGGTTGGGTAGAGCGGAGCGAAACCCAACAAGTTAGCGAGTTTCTAGGGGAAAGAGTAAAGTTGCGAGCATGATGTAGCAGCGGTTTAACCCCGCGTAGGCGTGAAATTTATTTCGCGCGATGTTTCTTAAATCTACGTGTAAGTCGTAGGTCGGGCTTTAGCCCGTCAATGTTAGCGGTTATGTGTCGCCATAAATGACGACCTACATGATGTAGGGTAGAACGGAGTGAAACCCAACAAGTTAGCGAGTTTCTAGGGGAAAGAGTAAAGTTAGCAAGCTTGAGGCTCGCGTAGGCGTGAAATTTATTTCGCGCGATTCCCTGAATTAATGCGGCTGTAGGTCGGGCTTTAGCCCGTCAAGTATGAGTGATAAAACATGTGTCGTCATAAATGACAACCTACGTGACGTAGGTTAGAGCGGAGCGAAACCCAACAAGTTAGCGAGTTTCTAGAGGAAAGAGTAAAGTTGCGAGCATGATGTAGCAGCGGTTTAACCCCGCGTAGGCGTGAAATTTATTTCGCGCGATTCCTCAATTAATGCGGCTGTAAGTCGGGCTTTAGCCCGTCACGTATGAGTGATAAAACATGTGTCGCCATAAATGACGACCTACATGATGTAGGGTAGAACGGAGTGAAACCCAACAAGTTAGCGGGTTTCTAGGGGAAAGAGTAAAGTTACGAGCTTCTTGACACAAGCTGCAGGTAGCCTAGACTTGCTAACTTGCTAACTTGCTAACTTGCTAACTTGCTAACTTGCTAACTTGCTAACTTGCTAACTTGCTAACTTGCTAACTTGCTAACTTGCTAACTTGCTAACTTGCTAACTTGCTAACTTGCTAACTTGCTAACTTGCTAACTTGCTAACTTGCTAACTTGCTAACTTGCATACACAAAAAGCGGCACTTGGCCGCTTTTCTTAAGTAAGGTGTGTTATTAGCAGTTAGTTTCTTCTGCGTTAACACCTTCTTTTACTTCTTCACATGCATCTTCAACTGCATTTTGTGTATCAGTAATTGCTTCATCAATACGCTCACCTGCGTCTTCAGCAGAGTTGTCTTCACAACCCATGATGAATAAACCTGAAAATAGGGCGATAGTAGCGGCTTTTAAAGTTGAATTTTTCATAATGAAATTCCTTGTAAATTTAAAATAAAGTAAGTGGTTATCTGCTTTTAACTACTTAGGGACACTGCCTCTAAGTGCTCCTGATACCAGCGAAATAACTAGTAATACTAAAAATATAAAAAAGATAATCTTAGCGATGCCTGCAGCGGCTCCTGCGATACCGCCAAAACCTAACACTGCTGCGATTAACGCGATAACTAAAAAAGTAATTGTCCAGCGTAACATAGTGGTCTCCTTGGCTATTTAAATTTTCTTAAGTTCGATGTAACTAAAGCGAGTTCTGTGCCATAAGTTTTATTTTATATATTTCAACGGGTTGAGTGTTTTTGTTGTTCTTGATAGGGTTCATCATTTGGTAACTTTTACGAGTAAGCATGTAACTTATTCATAGTGATATTTTTTCATATTGAGCTGAATGAAGAAAAAGAGTATTTCTATGATTATTGGTAAGACCAATTTAACTTTGTTTTAAGGGGATAGCTCTAACACCTTGTTGTGCGTGGTTTTTAGGCTTTTTACTATGATTGGTTAATAGCTGAACATATAACGTCTGGCTATATTGACTATTTATATCATCTATAACGGGGCTTTAAATGCGCTAATAGTAGGGTGTTAATTATATGTGCGTCATGTTATTTTAAATTTAATTGGTTTTACCAATTTACAATGGTGCTATACAAATGAATTTTGTTTGTTATTATTGGTGCATAATTATTTAACAAAAATAACTTTTTATTTTAAGTAAGCGAGGGGAGTCGTATGGATATAGGTGGATTACTCACCACTGCGGCCAGTTTGATGGTGACAGGCATGGTAGGCGTGTTTGTTTTTCTGACTATTTTGATTTCAGCAGTCACTTTAATGTCAAAGGTAGTGGGTCGATTTGATGATCCTGCAACTGCAGAACCTACGCGTACAGCAAAAATTCAACCTCAACAGGGTGTGCCACAGGCACATATTGCAGCAATCAGCGCTGCAATTGCTCAATTTCGAAATAAACAAAAATAACGGGGCAGCTTAAACATGGCTAAATTAAAATTAACCGAATTAGTATTGCGTGACGCACACCAGTCTCTTTTGGCAACGCGTATGCGCTTAGATGACATGCTACCCATGGCAGAAAAACTCGATAATGCGGGTTATTGGTCAATTGAATCATGGGGTGGTGCGACGTTTGACTCGTGTATCCGTTATTTAGGTGAAGATCCTTGGCAACGTATTCGCGAGCTAAAAGCGGCAATGCCAAACACTAAGCAACAAATGCTACTGCGCGGACAAAATCTTCTAGGTTACCGTCATTATGCTGATGATGTAGTCGAAAAGTTTGTTGAGCGTGCCCACAAAAACGGTGTTGATGTTTTCCGTATTTTCGATGCGATGAACGATGTACGTAACCTTGAAACTGCCATTAAAGCCGCAGTTAAAGTAGGTGCTCATGCCCAAGGTACTATTTCGTACACAGTAAGCCCAGTCCATACGCTTGATATGTGGCTTGAGCTTGCAAAACAACTAGAAGATCTTGGTTGTCATTCAATTTGTATCAAAGATATGGCGGGTTTATTAAAGCCATATGATTGCGAAAAGTTGATCAAAGGCTTAAAAGAAACTGTATCTATTCCTATCGCAATGCAATGTCACGCGACGACAGGTTTAAGTACTGCAACTTACCAAAAAGCAATCGATGCGGGTATCGATATGCTTGATACGGCGATTTCGTCAATGAGTATGACCTATGGTCATAGTGCCACAGAAACTATTGTTTCAATTGTAGAAGGCACTGAGCGTGACACCGGCCTTAATTTAAATGAGTTAGAAGAAATTGCCGCTTACTTCCGTGATGTACGTAAGAAATACGCTGCATTTGAAGGCAGCCTTAAAGGTGTTGATGGTCGTATCTTATTAGCCCAAGTACCTGGCGGTATGTTAACTAACATGGAAAATCAGCTTAAAGAGCAAGGTGCTGCTGATAAGCTTGATCAAGTATTACTTGAGATCCCGCGTGTTCGTGAAGACTTAGGTTACATTCCTCTAGTTACACCAACGTCGCAAATTGTTGGTACTCAAGCAGTACTCAATGTACTGACTGGCGAGCGTTATAAAACCATCACTAAAGAAACTGCGGGTGTTCTTAAAGGCGAGTATGGTGCAACACCAGCACCAATGAATAAAGAGCTACAAGAGCGTGTATTAGAGGGCGCTGAAGCAATTACGTGTCGCCCTGCTGATAAGCTTGAGCCTGAGCTTGAGAAGCTTGAAGCAGAGTTATTAAGTGAAGCTAAAGAGCAAGGTTTAGAGCTTGCTGATGACGTGATTGATGATGTGCTTACTTACGCATTATTCCCTCAAATTGGCCTTAAGTTTATTAAAAACCGTAACAACCCTGATGCGTTTGAAGCAATTCCAACGGGTGAAGTTGTTAAGTCAGAAACTAAGCCAGCCGCTTCAAGTCCTGCAAAAGCAGAGCAATTCAGCGTTAAAGTTGATGGCAAAGTTTACGATGTAGTTGTAGCGCAAGGTGGTGAGCTCAAAGAAGTAACCCTAAAAGACAGTGAGTTAATTCCTCAGTCAGCTTCAGCGTCTGTTAGCGAAACCTTAAACGCGCCGTTAGCTGGCAATATTTTCAAAGTGAAAGTAAAAGCTGGCCAAACAGTAAATGAAGGTGATGTGGTTATCATTATGGAAGCGATGAAAATGGAAACAGAAGTTCGCGCCGCACACTCAGGTACAATTGCAGAAGTATTAGTAGCAGAGGGCGACTCTGTTGCCACTGGCGATGCGCTAATCGCGCTAGCATAGGAGACAGAGGATGGATGGTGTTTTAAACCTCTGGCATGCGACAGGTATTGCTAACTTTACCTTTCCTGCATTAATAATGATTGCGGTAGGTTGCGGGTTATTATATCTCGCGATCGCCCGTAAATTTGAGCCACTGTTGTTATTACCGATTGGTTTTGGGGCTATTTTAACTAATATCCCAGTTGCTGGGTTATCTGAGCCGGGTGGTCTTTTATATTACGTGTACCATATCGGGATTGACTCTGGGGTATTCCCACTTTTGATCTTTATGGGCGTCGGGGCGCTTACAGACTTTAGTGCCCTGATAGCAAATCCGCGTATGTTGCTGTTAGGCGCGGCTGCGCAGTTTGGTATTTTTGCTACTTTATTTGGTGCAATTCTACTTAACTTTATTCCTGGCTTTGAATTTTCGCTACAGGATGCATCGGCCATCGCCATTATTGGTGGGGCAGATGGTCCAACAGCTATTTTCTTAGCATCTAAGTTGGCACCTGATTTACTTGGTGCAATCGCAGTAGCGGCTTATTCATACATGGCACTTGTGCCAATTATTCAGCCGCCAATTATGCGCGCACTTACAACGCAAGAAGAGCGCGAAATTCAAATGCCGCAACTTCGTACAGTATCGAAAAAAGAGAAAATTGTTTTTCCATTAATGGTGCTTAGTTTAACTATCTTGTTTTTACCTGCGGCAACACCGCTGGTAGGTATGTTCTGCTTAGGTAACTTGATGCGTGAATCAGGTGTGGTTGATCGTTTAAGCAATAGTGCACAAAACGAAATCATCAACATTACCACCATTTTCTTAGGCTTAGCGGTAGGCTCAAAGCTTGCAGCCGATAAGTTCTTAACCGTAGAAACAATCGGTATTTTGGTGTTAGGTGCTTTAGCCTTTGCAATTGGTACAGCTTCAGGGGTGTTTATGGCAAAAGGTCTTAATAAGATCTCTAAATCGCCAATCAACCCATTAGTAGGCGCAGCCGGTGTGTCAGCGGTACCAATGGCAGCACGTGTGGTTAATAAGGTAGGTCTTGAGAGCAACCCGCATAACTTCTTGTTAATGCATGCCATGGGACCAAACGTAGCAGGGGTATTAGGAAGTGCCGTTGCAGCAGGTATTTTGTTAGCGATTGTTGGCTAATAACACGATTAAGTCGATTTACTTCCAACCGACTGGCGCAGTAATTTTACTGCGCTTTTTTTTGCCCTTAAATTAGGTATAGTAAACCTTAATATTCAACAACTAAGAAAGCCGCCATGAATGTTTTTATTATCTTATTATGCCTTTTTGTTGCTTTGGTTATTTTAATACCACTACTTGAAAAGTATCAGTCTAAAATGGGGCTTGATGGCGCGACAAAGTATGCAAAGTATATTTGGCCACTGGTGATGATTTCGCTGATTATTCAACTTATCTATGTTCTTTTAAGGTAATAATAGTATTAACCCGCAGTGCTATCAGTACTGATTTTAGTAAAGTCCATAATAGTTTTAGCCAGATTTATTCTAGGCACAAAAAAGCCGCTTCAATTTGAAGCGGCTTTTTTTATATTTACTTAACTACTTATTTAACGCTAATTGTAACTCACGGTTACGCTGTAATTGAGCTAAGAAGTTATCAGCAATCGGTTTAAACTTAGCTAGCTCATCGCGCGGTAGAGGCTCTGATTTAGGTAGTTTGACCGTTTTAGGGTTACGGTGAACACCGTTTACTAAGAATTCATAGTGTAAGTGTGGGCCCGTCACACGACCTGTCGCACCAACAGTACCAATCTTCTGGCCTTGTTTCACTTTCTGACCAGTTCTAACCATCTTTTTGTTTAAGTGTAAGTACTTAGTCACATACTGTGTGCCATGGCTAATAAATACATAATTACCGTTGTATTTACTGTAGCCTGCTTTAATCACTTTACCATTACCCGATGATACAACTGGTGTACCGGTACGCGCTGCGTAATCGATACCGTTATGTGGTTTTACCGTTTTGGTCACTGGGTGTAAACGACGCGGGTTAAAGCTCGAGCTAATATACTTAAAGTTAACTGGCGCACGTAAGAAGGCTTTTTTCATGCTACGGCCTTCAGGTGTGTAAAAGTTACCATCAGTATGGCGAATAGCGGTATAACGCTCACCTTGGTTAATAAATTCTGCGGCAATAATTTTACCATCACCAATGTACTCACCATCAACATAGTGAGCTTCATAAATGAGACCAAATTGGTCACCTTTACGAATGTCATTAGCAAAGTCGACATCCCAACCGAAGATGTCAGCAAAATTCATAATTTGACGCTCGCTTAAACCTGCTGCAATGCCTGACGTCCAAAAGCTATTAGAGATCTCACCGCCAGCCGACTTACTTAGCGTTTCGATTTCTTTGCTATCGATAGAAGTGTCGTAGTTACCTTCGTCATTTAATGTAACGTATAAGGTATCTGTTTTTGAGATCACATAACGTAGCTGAGCTAAAGAGCCATCTTCAGCTGTTGCAAAGCTTAAGATTTCGCCTGGGTGAATTTTTGTTAATTTACGAGTTTCTGCGTTGGTGTTAACTAGTTTGTGTAATGTTTGCGCTGAGAAGCCCGCACGTTTAAAGATAAGTGCTAAATTATCGCCATTTCGTACTTCATGGTCGATAAGCTCGTATTCTGGAAGTTTTGCTGCTGCTTGCTGTGAATTAAGCTCAGTTAGTTTTTCGTTATCATCAACTTTAACTTGTAATTCGTAGCGTTTGCCAATTTCAAGTGCTTTTGCACTGTTATCCTTTGAAGCGGTGGCTTTTTCAGAAGGCAATAATGCCAAGCCAACAATAGCAGAAACCAAACCGAGAATAAGCAGTTTGTGTTTTTTGGGAAGTTTGTGCACTACGTGAACCATATCGTGCCTTTTCTGCTGTCAAGAAATTTAAATACTAATATCGCAGGATATACCTAAAATAGAGCAAATACCAGTGTTTTGTAGATTTAAACTGGCGCTATTTTACGCTAGAATTGCTCAGCGCGTTAAACTTTTTTGGTTAAAATTGCAGCAGGTGCCTATGGTTAAACTAAATCTATATTAGTTAACTAAAGTACCTTCATTAAATTGCAATAACGCGGTATAAAGAACAATCATGCGCGCTGCCTTCAGGGCTGTTTCTTAAACTATTTAAGTTAGGCTTTTTTCTAGTGTCGCTTTTTGGTGCTAACTAGCTAAATTTTAAAGTTTTTAGCTCTATATTTATAACCCTGACAGGCCACCACGCCCCGGTAGCTGAATTTTTGGAGTAATACACAGTGGATTTACAAACCGCTCTAGCTGAGATAAAACGCGGTGCAGAAGAGATATTAATTGAAGACGAATTAGTCGAAAAGCTAAAGTCTGGTAAGAAACTTAAGATCAAAGCGGGTTTCGATCCAACTGCGCCTGATCTGCATTTAGGTCATACAGTTCTTATCAACAAAATGAAAACCTTCCAAGACCTAGGTCATGAAGTGATTTTCTTAATCGGTGACTTCACCGGTATGATTGGTGATCCAACGGGTAAAAACGTAACGCGTAAACCGTTAACTCGTGAAGATGTTTTAGCTAATGCTGAAACCTATAAAGAGCAAGTATTTAAAATTCTTGATCCTGCTAAAACAACTGTTGCATTCAACTCTGCTTGGATGGAGAACTTAGGTGCAGCAGGTATGATTAAACTGGCTGCGCGTCAAACAGTAGCACGTATGCTAGAACGTGATGACTTTAAAAAGCGTTATGCCAACGGTCAATCGATTGCTATCCACGAATTTTTATATCCACTGGTACAAGGTTGGGACTCAGTTGCATTAGAAGCTGATGTTGAGCTTGGCGGTACAGATCAACGTTTTAACCTATTAATGGGTCGTGAATTACAAAAAGACGAAGGTCAAAAGCCACAAACAGTACTTATGATGCCACTGCTTGAAGGTACTGATGGCGTTCAGAAAATGTCTAAGTCATTAGGAAACTACATTGGTATTACTGATGAGCCTAACGACATGTTTGGTAAAGTAATGTCTATCAGTGATGATCTAATGTGGCGTTACTATGACTTATTAAGTGCATTATCTATCGAAGAAATTGCTGCGCTTAAACAGCGTGTTGCTGACGGTGCAAACCCGCGCGACATCAAGATTGAACTTGCCAAAGAAATGATTGCACGTTTCCACAGTGAAGAAGCAGCCGAAGGTGCTCATCAAGATTTCATCAAGCGTTTCCAAAAGAATGCATTACCAGATGAGATCCCAGAAGTGACAGTAACAATTGCTGAAGACACTGTGTTTATTACTAATCTATTAAAAGAAGCTAACCTTGTAGCTAGTACGTCAGAAGCAATGCGTATGATTAAACAAGGTGCTGTAAAGATTAATGGTGAAGAGAAAGTAACAGATACTAAGCTTGAAGTTGCTAAAGGCACAACACAGATTTACCAAGTAGGTAAACGTAAGTTTGCTAAAATCACCTTAGCTTAATAAAGCTAATTGGTATAAAAAAACCAGCTGCGGCTGGTTTTTTTGTGCTTATATTTTGATTAGTTTGTGAATAGGCTAATTACTTCAATCCCGACTATCAGTAGTAACCAAAATGCTTTCGCTTGATTTAAGCGATTCACTAAAGCAGGAATATCATCGGCATCTGGTAGGCGATCGGTCCCAACACGCATTTTATTAAAGCGCTCACCTTGGTAAAGGGCAGGGCCGCCTAACTGTACTTGCAAAGCAGCCGATGTAACACTTAACAGCCATCCTGTATTGGTTTGATAGAAGTGTCTGCCATAGTGTTTTATATAATGAATACATTGTTTACTGGCATTAGTTGCTGCAATCGTTAATGCAACTAATCGAGTGGGTAACCACTCCAATACAAATAGTAATTTAGCAATGGGAGCCAAAAACGGGTTGTTGGGTTTTAGGTTTTTTCGCCATGCCTGATGAATTAATGTGAGTAAACGATAAACCAAAGCAAGGATAGCGCCGCCAAGTAGATAAAAGAATATAACGGCAAAATAATGCCGCGCACTTTGAAGCACCAGTGACTCCATGGTTGCTTTGCAAATGCCTGGGGCTGATAAACGTGATACATCACGGGCAACAAGGCTAGCTAGTAGCTCTCTTGCAGTCGCTTTTTGGTTGAGCTTGAGTAATCTGGCAATACGTAATGATTTCTTCTCTTGAGCGCGGCTACTGAGTAACAAATATAAAATTAAGCCATTTAATAGCTCAGGGTAAAAAGCAAACTCTAAAAACAGCACAATCAATGTCACTATCACTAAAATGGTGAGAGTAAAAGCTAAGGTTGAGGCTAAATATTGATAGCTTTTGGGGTTCGTTGGGTTGTATAAACGCTCGCAAAGCGCAGAGAAAATAACGGTTAAAAAGGTATTAGGATGATACCAACTAACCAAAGGAAAGAAGCGCTCAGCTAAGAGCGCTACAAAAAATACAATAATGTCCAAATGGTTTTGAACAATATTTGCAATCACCTTATAAACTCACCGATGTTAGCTTCTCTAAAAGAGCAACAACCATTTTAGATGAGTTGATAGATGCGGTTTCGATATACTCTTCAAATGATTGCGGCGACTCTTTGCCAGCAATGTCAGACATTGAACGAATAACAACAAATGGTGTTTCTAGCACATGACAAGCTTGTGCAATTGCTGCACCTTCCATTTCTACTGCAAGCATAGTTGGGAATTCAGCACGTGTTTTTTCAATTCGTACCGGGTCACACATGAATGAATCACCAGTACAAATTAGGCCAATCATGGTTTTAACATCGCTGATTTGACTTACGCTTTGCTCTGCCGCTTCAATCAGTTTAGGGTGCGCAGCAAAGCCTGCTGGCATTTGTGGTACTTGACCGATTTCGTAACCGAATGCAGTTACGTCTACGTCATGGTGGCGAACTTCTGAAGAAATAACCACATCGCCTACATTTAGCGATGGCTCAAAACCACCTGCAGAACCTGTGTTGATCACACAATCAGGACTGAAGTTATCGATTAGTAGTGTTGTTGCTACTGCAGAAGCCACTTTACCAATACCAGATTGAACTAAAGTAACTGTGTTACCCGCTAGTTCACCGGTGTAAAAGGTAAAACCAGCTTTAGTCATGATGCTTGGGTTTACCATTGCTTCGCGTAAGATTTTTACTTCTGGCTCCATCGCGCCAATAATACCAACGTGCATAATATTTGATTCCTTAGATTGAATAGGATGATTATACCTAAAAATGTCTAAAACAAACAAAAAAGCAGACCTTAAAGTCTGCTTTTGCCAATATTATGACGGGTTATATTTCTGCAAGCGCTGTTGAGTGTGCTTTTGCTTGTGATGGTGATAATACCGCAGGTTTAGTAACGCGGTTGCGTGCAGGTCTTGCAGGCGCTGCTGCAGGTTTACCAAGTTTAAACATGATTGCATCACGCACTTCTCTTGGTTGATAACCTGATTTTACCTTCATGCGAATATGCGGGATGCCTGCCGCTTCTAACGCGCCACTAACAAACCAGTCACGTTGTGCTTTATGGCCGTCGCGGTTGGTGTTATTGACTAAATCAACCGCGGCAACAATAGTAAGTTTGTCTTTGTCGATAAGCACGTAATCTAACTGTTTATTTTTGGCTTTAGCCATTGCAGCTCGTTTGGCTTTGATAGATAAGCCTTGCTTACAGTCGATTAAATCAATGAGTTTAACGCGGCTGACGATTTTATATTGGTCGCCTACAGCACGTTCTAGAAGATGTAAAAAAGCACTCTCAACTTGCGTAAAAACAGTTTGCTTACGAGTGAAAGGATAAGGGTTTCCGCCTTCATCGGTAAACTTTGACGCAACAACAGAGGCTACTACGACTAATACTAAAATTGATAATAAAGCGAATTCCATACGGTAACTCCACAACAACAAATTGACACTGAAAATTAATAGCAATTAGCGTGCCTAAGTGTGTGGAGTCACCTGAAATTTTTAAGCTGTGTATCCGCCAGTAACCCCTTTAACAGCGATAGCTACTGCGTCGTGGGCATGAAGTGATTCGTAGTGATTTATTTGCAGCCAGTAATCTGCGTAGTTTTGCTGTTCAAGTAAGCCTTTAATTTTACGCGCAGCATCTTCGCAGAACATGAGGTTTTGACCATTTAAGCGGGCAAACTCTTGCTCATCTTCACGTTTAACTGCTGCTTGTACTGGTGTTTTTAGCTCAGCTTCTAGCGCATCAATTAAGCCAACCACATCAAAACTGTCAATTTTGCTGTGGAGCTTTACTTTCACATTTGCAATTGAACGTTGTGAGTGTGGTGTAGCAACAATGCCGTCTGTTGTGCCTAGCCATTCTAAAACAGTTTGCTTATCAATATTTTGCTCTGCAAACTTTTCGCTAAAGGCATTTTGAATTAATTGACGAGCAAGAGCCGCTGAACATGGGCATGTAGACGAGTAAGTAACATCAACCATTAACTCAAAGCTTACAATGCCTTGGTTGATCTTAGCGATCAGATGAATAGGGTAGTTTTTCCAACCTACTTTGCCACTTAATAAAGATTTACGACGCAGAGGTAGCTCAAATTTGAATTCGATTTGTGCTTGGTCACTTAAATCATCATGGCTGCTAATAAAGGCATCAAGTGCTTGCTTGAGAGTTTGTGGATTAACTTGCTGCTCGGTTGATAAGGTATCAAGAGCTAAAAATAAACGCGACATATGAATGCCTTTGGCGTCTTCTTTATGCAAGTTTACAAAAGCGCGTGCCTTGGCAATTACATTTACAGGGGCAATATTGCGAGTTTCAAAAATGAAAGGAAGTTCAATTTCGCCCATGCCAACCCAGTCTAATTTACCTGTTTGTAAGGCGGGAGCCGTATCAGCAATATCTGGCATTGTGGTTTGCATGGTAATACTCATTCTTTGCAATTATTAAAGCGCGGTATTTTACATGAAAAAATATAAAAAAGCGGCGTTGATGAAAAAATTCTATGTTTATCGCACAATATGAATATTTCTAAAGGAATAGTGATAAAATTAGCTATGCTGTTTTTTTTCGATTATGTGCCTAAGCTTTATATATGATTGATTCTTCTTTGAGTCCGTGGGCTCGCACTCTCTCAAGCTTTATTTCTAAGTATGGTGAGTTTAAAACTGCCGCTGCCTGTTATGCCTTATTATTGGTCATGTCGCTGATCTTATCGTGCATGTTTTATTATGTAGCAGTTGGTACGGTGACTTTAGTTGATGTTTTGGCCGTGATGTTCTTCACTGCGGTGGTATCGCCGATTTTAATCACTGTACTGCTTAACTCAATTCGCCAATTAGAAGCCTCTTATAGCTACCTAGATAGCGCAACCAAACAAGAAAAACTGCTTAACCAAACGCTAAAAGACAATATCAGTCGCTTAAACGAAGAGATTGATGAGCGTAAAATGGCGTTTCATGCCAAGCACAGAGCAATAGAAGAACTTAGACGCGAAATCGCCGAGCGTAAGAAGACCCAACAAGAGCTTGCGCAACAAGGCATGCTATTGCGCTCTATTGTCGACTCATCTCCCGATTTATTTTATTACCGCGATAACAATGGTGTATTTGCTGGCTGTAATAAAATGTTTGAACAAGTGATAGGTAAAAGCAGCGATGAGTTAATCGGTAAGAGTGTTGAAGAAATCTACCCAAGTGATTATTTACCTGAAGTTCTGCGCACCGACAAAAAAGTATCTCAAACCCACCAAGCTCTTACACTTGACGTTGAATACCCTGTTGATGGTGAAAAGCGCTGGTTTGAAATGCGTAAGTTACCCTTTATAAATGAAAAAGGTGAGTACATAGGTCTGCTTGCCTTTGGCCGTGATATCACCAGTCGTAAAGAAGCAGCACAAGCCCTTGAAGCAGCTTATAAAGATAAAGGAAAATTCATTGCAACTTTAAGCCATGAATTAAGAACACCGCTTAACGGTATAGTGGGTTTAACCCGCATGCTACTTGATACTGAACTCGATAAACAGCAACGTAGTTGGTGTAACACGGTGTTTTCAAGTGCTGAAACCCTTGGCAATATTTTTAACGATATTATCGACTTGGATAAAATTGACCGTGAGCAGCTCGATATTGTTGCTGATTCAGTCAATGTGGCCGACTTTATTAATGACGTAGTGAATTTTGCCGGCTTAATTGCTGAACAAAAAGGCCTTGAGTTCAATATTAAACGTAAAGGCACACTGGATGTTTACGCATCTCTAGATCCGACTCGTTTACGCCAAGTTGTTTGGAATCTTATCAATAATGCCGTTAAGTTTACTCAGCAAGGCCATGTAGAGCTTGAATGTCGCCGCGAGAATCGTGCTGATGGTCCGTGGTTAGTGATGCGTGTAAGCGACACGGGTCAAGGTATTCCACAAGAGCAGCTGCATCGTATTTTTGACATGTACTACAAAGCACCAGATATCAACGGCACCAATGCTATTGGCTCAGGTATCGGCCTTGCGGTAACAAAAGCACTTGTTAGCGCAATGAAAGGTGAAATTAATGTCAGCAGTACTGAAGGTGAGGGCAGTGTTTTTGTTGTTGAAATACCACTTAAGCTTTGTATTGCGCCTACCGAGCAAAGTTATGCGGTACGCAGCTTAAACATTCTTTTAGTAGAAGATGTGCCGCTAAATGCTGAAATTGCTACTAACTTACTTGAGCAGCGTGGCCACGAAGTTATTTGGGCTGAAACTGGTGAAGATGCGCTGTCGTTTGTCTACACAGAAGATGACTTAGATCTCGTTTTACTTGATATGCAATTACCTGATATCAATGGTGATGAAGTTGCTCGTCAAATTCGTGACGATGAACACTTTGATAACTTACCAATCGTTGCCTTGACTGCCAACGTGCGTAGCGCCGAAGAGGAGCTTGCGGGTATTAATATTCAAGGTGCACTTGCTAAGCCTATCAACACCACTAAACTCGATAAAATGCTCGGTGAGTTATTTGATATCAAGCAGCAACAAAACTGTCAGCCTGAGCCAATCAAAGCTGTGACTGAAAAAGATTTATCGGGTATTCGCGTTGAGCTGCTCGATATAGAAACCATCGAAGACTTTGTAGGCTCAATGGGGCTAGTTATCTTTAATCGCAGCTGTGAGTTATTTAATAAGTTAAATCCTCAGTACCAAACTGAGCTGGCAGATGCGTTAGCGGCAGATGATAGAGAAGAGTACAAATCGGTGGCACATAAATTAAAAGGTGCAGCTGGCTCTGTAGGCTTAAACGATGTGCAGTTACATGCTAAGAAGATGGAACATGGCGCGCTTGAAGAGAGTAGCGAAGAGTTACAGCAGTGGCTTGAAGAGTTAGCAGTGAAAATAAATGAAGGGCGTGACGCCCTCCAATTATTCTTACAACAGTTAGAAGATTAATTCTAATTAGCTGTCGATTTTACCAATGAAACGATAGCCTTCACCATGGATGGTGCTGATCAGCTCTGATGTGCTGTTATCGCTTTCAAAGTGTTTTCTGATACGACGAATTGTTACGTCTACAGTACGGTCGTTAGCGCGAAGCTCACGACCAGTCATGTGCTTGATTAATTGCTCACGGCTGAAGATACGGCCCGGTGAGTCAAGCATTAAGCGTAGCGCGCGGTATTCACCTTTAGGTAAACGTTTAGCGTCGCCGCTTGGAGATGTTAAACAACGGCTGTTTTCATCAAGTTCCCAACCGTTAAATGTGATAACACCATTTGTTTCGATATTCGCTTCTTCGCCACCTAGGGCAGTGCGCGAAATAAGGTTACGAGCACGAATAGTTAATTCGCGAGGGTTGAATGGTTTTGTGATGTAATCATCAGCACCAATTTCAAGACCTAAAATGCGATCAACGTCGTTGTCACGACCTGTTAAGAAAATTAAACCAACGTTACGTTTTTGACGTAATTCACGCGCTAAGATTAGCCCGTTTTTACCTGGTAGGTTGATGTCCATAACTACAAGGTTCACATCATCATTATTTGTAAGCTTGTCATGCATATCATCGCCATCAATGGCTTCAATAACTTTGTAACCTTCAGCTTCAAATAAACTAACGAGGTTTAGTCGAGTTACGTCTTCATCCTCTACGATCAGAATGACTGGCGTTTGCATTGTATATTAACCTTTTCGGAAATTTTATTTACAAAAATTCGGTATTATCAAGCAAAACCGAATACTAGAGATTATAGGATTAGATCCAATTGTTAACAAGTAAAATCAATTTGGATAAAACTTAGCCATAGCTAACAATCGAGATTGCACTTTAAAGTTATGCTGCAATACGTGCTGCTTATTGATATACAGTCGGATTTTATTTCCTTCTTGAACCAGAGAGGCTATACCGCCATTTTCTAAAAAGCTGATACTTTCACCTATTGTTAAAGTATCCAATGAAATTGTATCGGTCCAAAGTGGAAGTATATCATTTTCTAATGTTTCATCAATGTATGTGATATCACAAACTTGAGAAAGTTCAGAAATTTGCTGGGTTTTTTTCACTAATATAACGTTAATTGGTTTTTTGTTAATTTGCAGTTCATTTCTATCTTTAAGGAACGCCCCAGGGCCTTTATCTAAGTCATAAAAGCAAAATGAAATAGGGGGAGGGTTCACTTGGTCATTAAACTTCGTGAACTTAGCAATTTGATACAAAAATGCTGATTTAACTTGGTCCGGTGATTTGGCAAATGCAGGGCATACAACAAGCAAAGATAATAAGATACAACTCACTAATCTCATTACGCTGCACCTTCTTGCAATGGCAGAGTAATAATAAAGTGAGCCCCTTCGTCAGCTAGTTCATCGTATACGATGCTACCACCAAGTGCTTGAGTCACTAAGTTATAAACTAGGTGCATGCCCAAACCACTGCCACCTTCACCACGTTTTGTGGTTACAAATGGGTCGAAAATACGTTTGCGAATTGATTTCTCAACGCCAATACCGTTATCGAAGTAGTGAATACTCAAGCTACTTTCGTTGCGCTCAACGTTAAAGGTGATTTCGTTATTTTGATCATCACTAAATGCATGAATCACCGAGTTACTTAATAGCTGCTGTAACACTTGTTGTAACGGCCCAGATTTGGTTTCAATACTAACGTCATTGCTACAGTTAATCGTAACTTTAGGGTTACGGTATTGAATTTCTGAGCGCATCGACATCACCACATCACTTAATAGGTTATTTAAGTTAATTTTGGTGCTGACTTCTACATCTTGATTAACGGCCACTTTCTTAAAGCTAGATACGAGCTCAGCTGCACGGTTAAGATTGCGATAGATAAGATCGAGGTTTTCAATGCCGTCATTAATAAAGCGTTTTAAGTGTGCTGAAGTTAAAGTTTTTTGCTCAAACTGCGCGTGAATTTCTGCCAGCTTGTCGCGTAACAGCGTTGAGCCTGTAATACCTAACCCAATAGGTGTGTTAACCTCATGAGCAACACCTGCAACCATTTGCCCCAGTGACGCCATTTTCTCATTTTCGACGATTTGGTTTTGGTATTGGTGCATACGCTCAAGGGTATTGAGCAGCTCTTGGTTAGCCTCACGTAATGCGATTGTGCGTTGATTTACTTTTTCTTCAAGGCTTTGGTTAAGCTGTTTTATTTCTTGTTTGTCTTTTTCGTGGCGCTCAATTTGTTTTTGAGTGCGCGAGAGCATGATATTTAAGCTGCCCGCTAGCTGGTTTATTTCATCAATATTGGTTTTTTGTGCGCGAGTATCATAGTTATGGTTTTTCGACACGTCTTGCAGTAGGTTACTTAGCTCATCAATAGGGTTTGCAATGCGTTTTTGAATACGTCTAGCAACAAAATACACCAGTACTAAAACGAATAGGGTGAGTAAAATATCAATGATAATTTTACGATTAATATATTGGTTTAACCTGTCTAAGCCGCCGCGAATATACACGTAACCTATGGTGTCGCCTTCATAGACAATGGGCGTTATTAGCTCTATATCTTTATCTGTGAAGCGTGGCTCTAATAGGTTATCTATACTGCCAACCTTAATGGGTACTGGTGGGGTTCGGTTGGCATTAAAGCTACTAAAAAACACTGGCTCATTTGATAACTCATCGATTGAATAAATATGGATATTTTTAATAAGCGGCACAGATTCAAATGACTTTAAGCGCTCAGATTCGGTCTCGTTATCGTCAAATAACACTGTGATTTGGGCGTTGTAGGCAATTATTTTCGATAGGATAGAGATTTTATCGACAATCAGCGCTTTTTGTTCTTTTACGTCTAGATAAGTCGAAATAGAAATAGACAAAGACAAGCATAATGCAGTGACTAGCATTACCGCATTGGTCAACGCTTTACGAATACTTGTTTGTGTCGAAAATATCGGCATGCGCTATAGAAGGCCAGAATTTTTGTTATTAGTAAGAGTTTAGTCTAGCAAAGACATTTGAAAGTAACTAAATATTTTAAAAAATATTTTTGCTACGAATAAGCTATTTACTCAACTTTTATTTAGCTGAGTAAACGGCAAATTTAGTATTTTTGAAATCTGTGCTGTATTGGCCAAATTGCGCTTCTAAAATCGGTGGGTATTTTAAGAAGCTGTTTGCAACTATGGTCAATTTACCTTGCTTGCTCAAGTGTTGCTTTGCTGAGCTAAGAAATGCTTCGGCAATGGTGTAATCTGTGGCAATCCCCGTATGGAACGGTGGGTTACTGATGATTAGGTCAAATTTACCATTAATATCAGTTAAGCCATCACTCAAAATTGCTTGGCCTTTGAGGTCATTTAACGCCAGTGTTTGCTCAGTGGCGTAAGTTGCAAGAGCACTTACATCGCTACATACAAATTTAAGCTCAGGCTGCTTTAAACCTAAGTAAGTAGCAATAATGCCTGCGCCACAAGCAAAGTCGAGTACTTTACCCTTGCTAACAGTTGGCGCATTATTCAGAAGTACCGCAGTGCCTACATCAAGCGCACCGTGGTTAAATACGCCTGGAACACTGATCGCAGTAAATTCAATATCGCCGGCTTTTACTTGGAATTGTTTGTGGTAACGGCTGATAGCAAAGTTATCGTTTAGCGTAAGCTCAGAGAATAAATACAGAATACAGTGCTTGGCACTATCGATCTTGTTACTAAAACCACAGTGGTCTTTTAGTTGTTTCTCTGCTGATTTAACACCGCTTTTATTTTCACCTACTACAAATAGTTGCGCATCTTGATGACAAACAGCACGAATGTTATCAAGGCACATTTGTGCTTCTGGCTTTGCTTTTGGGTAATAGTAGATAACTAAATCGTAGTTACCATTTGGAATAGTGTGATCAACCACTGCATGTATACCGGCTATTTTACTGGCATACATGGCATTTGCGTGGTTATAACTGAACGCAGTAATTTTTGCGTCGGGATTTAACGCTTTAAGTTCGCGTAAAAAGCCATCTTGCTCAAAGTTAACCACTAAAATCGATTGTCCAACAAGTTCGTCTTCATTACGAAGCAATAGTAAACTTGGGTTGGTTAACTTACTCATGCTGCTTTTACCTTTTATTACTTAGTACGCTCGAACATTAGATCCCATACGCCGTGACCTAAACGGTGACCGCGCTGCTCAAATTTTGTCAGTGGTCGTGAATCTGGGCGAGGAACGTAATCGTTAGTTTCTGATTGGTTTTTGTAACCTTCAGCCACTTGCATTACTTCTAGCATATGCTCTGCATAATTTTCCCAGTCAGTCGCCATATGGAAAACACCGCCAATTTTTAATTTGCTACGTAATTTTTGTGCAAACTCTGGTTGTACGATACGACGCTTATGGTGACGTTTTTTATGCCATGGATCAGGGAAGAATAATTGCAGCTTAGATAAGCTTTCATCGGCAATACAGTCAGCAAGCACTTCAACCGCATCATGCTCGAATACGCGTAAGTTTGTTACACCAGCTTCATCGGCATCCATTAAACAAGCACCTACACCTGGGCGGTGAACTTCAATACCAATGAAGTTAAGTTCTGGTGCGTTTTTAGCCATTTCAACTAGCGATTTGCCCATACCAAAACCGATTTCTAGTACCACATCGTTATCGTTACCAAACACTTCTGCTAGGTTTAGCATGCCATTTTTGTGCTCAAGGCCCATAGTTGGCCAACACTTCTCGATGGCTGCCGCTTGGCCTTTTGTTAGGCGACCTTCGCGCTTAACGAAACTACGAATCGTGCGGATGTATTTACCCTCTTGCTTTGCTTGCTCGAGGTTTGGGTTACTTGAGTCACTCATATATTTTGGCCTGATTAAAATACTGACTATAGAAAAAGGTTGCGTATTATCCCTGACCTGCGCCTTGAGTACAATAGTCAGGGCCTGTTTATCTTTCGAGATTAATATTGCGACTATGTACGAGCAATTTAGACAGAGCAGAGCCTCTTCGGCTTGCTTGGCCTAACTAACTGCAATAGACTTGGCCGCAATGAGCTTCAGCAAGTAAAGATGTTATTTTGAATTTAAGCAATAAGGAGTCAACCTGGTTTGCAAACCAAGTGGTTGACTGGTACCACCTTCACGGTCGTAAAACTCTGCCATGGCAGCTAAATAAAACCCCTTATAAGGTATGGATCTCTGAGGTCATGCTACAGCAGACCCAAGTAGTAACTGTTATTCCTTACTTTGAAAAGTTTATGCAAAGCTTTCCTGACATCATTGCGCTTGCTAATGCGGATGAAGATCAGGTGCTTCACCATTGGACTGGGCTTGGCTATTACGCCCGTGCGCGCAACTTACATAAAACGGCAAAAATAGTTCGTGATAAATACCAAGGTAAATTTCCAACCACGCTTGAAGAGGTGATGGACTTGCCGGGTATTGGTCGTTCAACTGCTGGGGCAATTTTGTCTTTATCACTTGGTCAACATCATCCAATTTTAGATGGTAATGTTAAACGAGTACTGGCACGCTTTTTTATGGTTGAAGGCTGGTATGGAGTGAAAAAGGTCGAAAATCACCTTTGGTCATTATCATCGCAATTAACGCCTAAAGAGTCGGTCACTGAGTTTAATCAGGCCATGATGGATTTAGGTGCAAGTCTTTGTTCGCGAAGTAAGTTTGACTGTGAGCCTTGCCCTTTAAATAGTAAATGCCTTGCTTTTAAGGAAGGTAAAGTTAAAGAGTTCCCGCATTCAAAGCCAAAAAAGGCTGTACCGAAAAAGTCATGTTATCAACTTATACTAGCCTGCGATAATAAGGTGCTTATGGAAAAGCGCCCAAGCTCAGGGATATGGGGTGGTTTGTTTGGCTTTTTCGAGTTTAGCGAGCTAACTGAGCTAGAAACATTTTTAGCCCAGCATGGTTTATCTAGTAATACGCAGGCACTGGAGGCCTTTACCCATGTGTTTTCGCATTTTGAGCTAACCATCAATCCGCATGTTTTAACCTTGCCGAGCATTCCAGATCTCATTAATGAACGACAACTAGTTTGGTATCCGCTTGATGAGTCAGTTGAGGTTGGCCTTGCAGCCCCGACGAAAAAGCTGGTTAAACAATTAAGCGCAATAGATTACAATAGCATCACGCAATAAGAGTAGAGAGCAATTATGGCACGCACAGTATTTTGTCAAAAGTTACAAAAAGAAGCTGAAGGCTTAGGCTTCCAACTATACCCAGGTGAGCTTGGTGAAAAGATTTTCAACAACATAAGTAAAGAAGCATGGGGCCAATGGCAGCACAAGCAAACAATGCTGATCAACGAAAAACACCTGAACATGATGGACCCAGAGCACCGTGCTTTTTTAGAAGAGCAAATGGTAGGTTTCTTATTTGAAGGTAAAGACGTAGAAATCGAAGGCTACCGTCCACCAGAAAAGTAAGCAAAGATATTAAAAGTAAAAAGGGCCAATAGGCCCTTTTTTAATGTGTTGCTTCTTGCTCAGCTCTTTGTATTTGTTCTTTTAAGAATTGAGCGACTTTGGAGTATTCAATTTCATAACTATCGCGCAGTTCAATTAAATCATCGCTTGATAGTTCATCTTCTTTGCAGCGTTTTTCAAATTCGGCGGCTAGTTCTGCAACTTTCATTGCACCAATCGTTTTTGAGATTGACTTGAGCTGATGACAGGCTGAAGTGATTTTCTCTAAGTCTTGCTCAATAACACCACTGTTGATTTCTTTACTAAGTTGATTACTTTGCTCTAAATACATTTTGAAAAAGCGTAGTTTCTTTGCTTCATCATTGTTTACATAGTTAGCAAGCATCGCCATATCAATAGGCGCTGTTGGTCTTTTAACTTCAAGTTTAGTGGCTTCAGGATTCGTTTTGTATGCACATTTGTGCAAAGTGGCCTCGAGCACATTTAGCTCAACAGGCTTGGTGATGTAATCATTCATCCCTATGCTTAAACAGCGTTCTTTTTCGCCTTTAAGGGCATTGGCGGTGATAGCAATCACATAAGGTTGAGCGTTAATATCTTCAAGCTGCGATGCTTCATGACGAATTTTTTCAACCATATCGTAGCCTGACATTTTCGGCATGTGTAAATCGGTCAAGATAATTGAGTGTTTACCTTCACGCCATGCTTCAAGGCCTTTTTCACCATTTTCAGTTACTTCAACGCCATAACCTAATAGATGGAGCTGATCAGTTAACACTTGCTGATTTAATACGTTGTCTTCAACAAGCAATACAAGTTTGTTCTCTTCGCGGGCTTTATCAACACTTAAATAGTCGTTAAATGACTTAGCCGAAGCAATTTGTTTTGGCTTATGTAAACCTGCAGCCACTAGTAGCGACATCATAAAGTTAGACTTACACAGCGGTGCAGCATTTAAGTAGAAGATATTTTTATGATTAACAGCGGCTTCATCTAGCTTACTTAATACAATTACTTGCTGTTTATTGTCTTCTAAGGTGTATAGCAAGCGGCGTAAGATATAGTTAATATCTTCCATGGTTTCGATACCATCGAGGATCCAAATAATATCTTTTTTATCTTGTTCAGCTTCGATTTTGTCGCTGCTATCAGCAATAACAGGTGTTGCCCCCATAAATGATAGATAACGAGTAAGTAGTTTTTTGCGGCCATCATGATTGGTTACAACTACAACACGTTGGTCTTTCATTACCTGTTTGTGGGCATATTCAACTTTACCTTGTGTATTAAAAGGTAACTCGACAACAAACTCACTACCAATACCTAAATCACTTGTTACAGAGATGGTACCTAGCATTAGCTCAGTTAAGCTTTTACAAATCGATAAGCCTAAACCAGTACCACCGTATTCACGGGTGATTGAGCCTTCAGCTTGAATGAATGGGTTAAAGATTTCACGAAGCTGTGCTTGTGTCATACCCTTGCCGTTGTCTAATACGCTAAAACGCAGGGTGTAGTGATCAGTGGTGTTTTGAGCCACCTATACCGAGATTTTAACGTGGCCTTTATGTTTATCATCAGTACTAGTGAACTTAATTGCATTACTGCATAGGTTATAAAGTACTTGGCGAACACGCACCGTATCACCAATCAAATTTGTAGGGATATCTGGCGCAATTGCCAGCTCTAATTCAAGGTCACGCTTTTTGGCCACCGATGATAAAACACGAGCGACCTCTTCAATGGTGTCTGACACTGAGAAAGGAATATTATCGATATTCAGTTTACCTGCTTCGATTTTCGAGAAATCGAGAATGTCATCTAATATGCCTAATAAAGAAAATGCAGAATCACGAATAATTGTACTTAATCTGTGCTGCGCACCATCAAGCTCGGTTTGGCGGAGTAAGTCAATGGTACCGATAACCCCATTCATAGGGGTGCGAATTTCATGGCTCATGGTTGCCAAGAAAGTCGTTTTGGTTTCGTTTGCCTGTTCGGCTTTGAGAGTTGCTTGCTCAAGAGCTAGAGTACGGTTTTGTACTTCGTTTTCTAGACCACTTTGTAGTTTCTGTAAATCTGCCTGAGCAGCTTTGTTTTCTGTTATTGCTGATTGAACTTTATTAAGTAGTAAATTGATATTTTTTGCTACTGAATCCAAACCAAAATCTAGGTTTTCATTTACTTGGGCTTGGTAATCAGCATTGTCTGTGATGGCCATTAACTCACTGCTTAATGACTCACTACTTTTAGTAAAACGCTTATTAATAAAGATACTTAAGGCAAAAGATAAAATAGCCAGTGCTACTAAAGTCAATGCGGCTAAACCATATGCAAGACCTGCAGACTGCGCAATGGGTTCAGCAATCGGGTGTTGCTTTATAACTAGTTCACCAACTGGTTGATCATTAAACTCTAACACCGTATGAATAAGGGTGTTTTGTTCTAGCTTTTGATTAACTTTACTGGCTTCGATTAGCTTTTTATTACTGGCGTATACAAGCGATACATCGCCGTTGAATTCATATCGATATAAATAGTAATCAAAACCATCATTAAGGAGGTGACTTAAATCGAGAACCTCTTTTACTTTATCTTGGCCAGGCATAGTTAATGCACTGATTAGAGGTGCTGAAAGCTGATTTGATAATTGCTGCGTTGTGATAGTTGGTTTGCTATCTTGCTGAGTTACTTCACTTGTTGGATAAAAAGAGTAAGCAACAACCGCAAGTAGGGTGATGACAAGATTCGTGATTATAAAAAGCGGTAGTAGGCCTTTTACAGGTGAATTTGATTTACTTGGCATGGCTTTAGTCCAACAAATTATACAGCATCATTAAGCATATTCTTGATTATTGGACAATCCTACCATCTATGAAGAAAAATTCACCACGTTTTTAACATAGGTAACCCTTTTATGATGAGGGTCAACCAAAAAGCACAAAGTTTGTAGATTAAATAAGCTAAAAACTATTAAAAACAGCAATCTTGATTGAAAACTGTGCAAACAGTTAGAATCCTCAAAAAAAAGTTGACTTGAGAGGGCAAAACCCGTTTAATACGCCGCACGCCCAGACAGCGACAACCAAATTTGTTGCTCATGAATGCGTTTGAAATTTGCCCAGATAGCTCAGTTGGTAGAGCCATCGGGAATTGCATTGAAAATCCTTGTTGATATTCTGCATAAAAACTAAATATTGCCCAGATAGCTCAGTCGGTAGAGCAGAGGATTGAAAATCCTCGTGTCGGTGGTTCGATTCCGCCTCTGGGCACCATTATTTAATATACTGGTGTTTAATTTATGCTTTAAACATCAGTATCGTGCATAGCACACAGATTTAGTGTGCCGACTTAGCTCAGTTGGTAGAGCAACTGACTTGTAATCAGTAGGTCATCCGTTCAACTCGGATAGTCGGCACCATTTATTTTGCCCAGATAGCTCAGTCGGTAGAGCAGAGGATTGAAAATCCTCGTGTCGGTGGTTCGATTCCGCCTCTGGGCACCATTATTTGATAATCTCTTTTAAAGTGATTATAGTGCACAACGCACACGATTTTAGTGTGCCGACTTAGCTCAGTTGGTAGAGCAACTGACTTGTAATCAGTAGGTCATCCGTTCAACTCGGATAGTCGGCACCATTTATTTAAACATCAAGCTTCTAGCTTTTTGTTATGCCCAGATAGCTCAGTCGGTAGAGCCATCGGGAATTGCATTGAAAATCCTTGTGGATATTCTGCATAAAACTAAATATTGCCCAGATAGCTCAGTCGGTAGAGCAGAGGATTGAAAATCCTCGTGTCGGTGGTTCGATTCCGCCTCTGGGCACCATTATTTATAATCACAATGTGATTAAGTGCTAAACGCACACAGGTTTAGTGTGCCGACTTAGCTCAGTTGGTAGAGCAACTGACTTGTAATCAGTAGGTCATCCGTTCAACTCGGATAGTCGGCACCATTTATTTTTAAACGAAAGTTTAAAATGCCCAGATAGCTCAGTCGGTAGAGCAGAGGATTGAAAATCCTCGTGTCGGTGGTTCGATTCCGCCTCTGGGCACCATTGATTCAAAGCCTCGCAATCGCGAGGCTTTTTTGTTTCTAGTCCCTCCAAATCACAATTCTACATCCCGTAGGCGTGAAATTTATTTCGCGCGTTGAGCATAAGAGCTATCAGCTTTCAGCCGTCAGCTATCAGATTTTAAATACATAAGTTAGCGAGTTAGAAAGGGGAAAGAGTAAAGGTACGAGTTTCGAGGCCCGAGGTACGAGTTGTTGGAGGCGTTTTAACGCCGAAAAAAGAGTTATTAGATATCAGTGGTTAGAAGTCAGATTGAAACAAAAAAGCTAGAAGCTTTTAGCTGTAAGTTTTAAGGCGATCGTGCGGGGCTTTTAGTTGTAGGAGGCGCTTAAACGCCGAACAAAAAATTCGATTTGGTAGGGTGACCCCTTTACGAATCCAAAACCAACACCAACACTATGCTGTTAGCACCTAGCACCTAGCACCTAGCACCTAGCACCTAGCACCTAGCACCTAGCACCTAGCACCTAGCACCTAGCACCTAGTACTTCATCACACAAGTTCTGACTAGTTGAGGGCACCATAGGACCTCTGAAGTTTTTCACGAGCTAACTCAACATTAAACATCCAGTTTATACTTGTTCTTTCTTTATTCCGGATCCATTCCCAGGCCGCGAGTTCTGTCTTTAGTTCTTCCATGCTTGCTATACGTCTATCTAAACATTGCTTATTCATATTACCAATTTCTATCTCGACCATATTTAGCCAACTCGCGTGTTTTGGTGTGTAATGTAATTCTAGTTTATTTAAAATCCGCCGTGCTTCCTGTGGAGAAAATGCTTTATATAACGCTCCTTCTGTATGAGTTGATAAGTTATCTAACACAACTTTTACTTTGTTCGCATGTGGATAATGAAGATCAACTAAATCCCTCATACAATTAGCAAAGTCAATTTTCGTCTTTCTTTCTGTTGCTTTAACATGCCGCCACCCTCGATGGCGATCGAAGAATACAAATAAGTTGGCCACACCTACACGTTTATATTCATAATCTAACCGCTTAGTCTGCCCCGGCTTCATTGGTTGTGCCGGTCGAGTATCATCTACAAGTTGTTTCATCGCCTCATCAAAGTTAATTATGGGGTTTAACTCATCTGCTGGCTCAGCATACAACTCGAGCACATGTTCCATCCGCGCGATATATTCAGCATCCATTGTCGCCACACACCACATCTTTTTTTGCCATGGCTTTAGTGCATTCTCTTTAAGGCGCCTCCGTATTGTTTCATACGAGATACTATCTAAATCGGTTAACGTAACTAATCGCTCTCCAAGTAAAGATAATGTCCATCTAGCGTGACCTGTTGGTGGCTTAGTGCAAGCTGTGGCGATTAACGTTGCTTCATCTTTCGCAGAAGTTTTTCTCATTGCACCACTTCGTGCACCTTCATTCAAAGCTGCCGCTAGATTTTCTTCAACAAACTGGCGTTTGACTCGAAATACGGTGGAAGAGCTCACTTGAACTGCTTCACATATTTGCTCTGTTGTATATCTACAACGGTCAGCTTTTAACAAAATAGCAGCCCGCTTGTACTTTCGAACATTGACCATGCCTTTTTTGCAATAGTCTATTAATTCTTGTTTTTCTTCTTCTGATAATTCAACAATATACTTTCGGTTCATAACAATATTAAGTAAGTTTATATGAGTTAAAGGATCGTTGATTAGGGTAAAAGTTCATTATGAATAAAGAAGAGTCGCCACTGTTTACAGCAAAGCAAGGTCAGTATTTAGCATTTATTTATTACTACACAAAAGTGAATGGGATTGCGCCTGCTGAAAGTGATTTTGAGCGCTACTTTGGAACCGCATCTTCAAGTGTTCATTCAATGATTTCAGTTCTTAAGAAGAAGAAATTTATAACATCAGTTACTGGAAAAAGCAGGAGTATTGAATTATTGATTGAAAAAGATCAGTTACCTGAATTTAAGTAGGGGCAACTGATCAAAATATATGTGAAAGAGTACTAGCACCTAGCACCTAGCACCTAGCACCTAGCACCTAGCACCTAGCACCTAGCACCTAGCACCTAGTACCGTAGGCGTGAAATTTATTTCGCGCGAATAAGAATAATAAGTTCTTGTATAAAAGAAAAACTACATGGAAGATTTTCGATAGCTGATAGCTGATAGCTGATAGCTGATAGCTGATAGCTGATAGCTGATAGCTGATAGCTGATAGCTGATAGCTGATAGCTGATAGCTGATAGCTGATAGCTGATAGCTGATAGCTGATAGCTGATAGCTGATAGCTGATAGCTGATAGCCGATAGCCGATAGCTGATAGTTTGCAACTTACCTCCATTTTCCTACCATTCATCGTCCCCAAATGTCAGGCAGTGTAATGTTATGTAAAGTCAGTTGAGCAAAACTTAACGTGGTGCTTGAATTACACTCATAAATAGATGTTTTTCAGGTTTTTAGAATGAATTGGCAATATAAGCCGAGTTTATTGGCTTTAAGTGTAATTTTGCTAAGTGCATGTGCGAGCCAGCCGACTCACAATGAACGAGTTGCTGAGCTTGAGACTGTACCAAGTGCATGGCAGCAACTTCCTTCTGGCGACAAGGTGCTTGCTGTTGAAGACAACTGGTTGCAGCAATTACACGACCCTCAAGTTTTTACTTTTGTTGAGCAAGCATTAGCCCATAACCAAGCGATTTTACAAGCGGGCTATGATGTCGCGATTAAAGAACAGCAGCTTATTGCTGCTGGGGCTGATTTATGGCCAAGCCTTGATTTATCAACACGTGCTAGCCGTAGTAAAGATAACCGCCCTGTTAGTTATAACAACGCTAGTTCTGCATCATTAGAATTAAGCTACGAAGTTGATTTATGGGGCAAATTGTCGGCCTCAGAACGACAAGCAAATCTTGAATACCTAGCTGAAAAAGCCACATTTGCGCAAAGCAAACAACAATTAGTTGCTGATGTAGTAGCGGGTTGGTTTGATGTTATTACGAACCACAAGTTACTTGAGCTATATAAGCAGCGTGAGCAAAACGCTGAGAAAAATTTAGATATTATTGAGTCAGGTTATCGCCAAGGTTTAAATGAAGCGCTTGATGTTTATCTTGCTCGTAATGAGCTAAATACCGAGCGCTCGAACATTGCGGCGCAGCAAGCAACGTTAACTAAATCGATTCGCGATTTAGAGCGTTTAACAGGCCAATACCCAACTGGCGCGTTAAGCGTTAGTGCAGATTTACCTCTACTCGATAGTGCTATTCCACTTGGTTTACCTTCAGAGCTTATTACTCGCAAACCTGAGTTAATGGCAAGCTGGTATCAATTACTTAGCACCGATGCTGGGCTTGCTTATGCGCATAAACAGCGTTTTCCGAGCTTAAATCTTTCTGCATCAATGAGTGATAGCACAGATAGAGTGAGCGACTTATTTTCGCCATCAAGCTTAGCGTGGTCGCTGATTGGTAGTATTTCGATGCCGCTTTTTGAAGGGGGTCGCTTAAAAGCCAATGAAGAACAAGCAAGGCTAAGCGTTAAGCGCCAAGAACAGGCGTATCTTGCCACACTTTATGATGCCTTTAACGATGTTGAAACAGCCATCAGCCAAGAGCAAGCGCTTAAAGTACGCTACGAAAAAACCTTAGAAGCGCAAGAAAATGCCATTACCGCAGAGGCATTAGCGTTTGAACAATATCAAAGTGGCTTGGTTACCTACACCACGGTACTCGATGCACAAGACCGTTCGTTCAATGCGCAAAGCTCGGTAATCGAAATTAAAAACCAGTTAATTATTAATAGAATCAACTTACATATTGCCCTTGGTGGTGATTTTAGTGAAGCAAACAGCGAAGTAGCAGAGCAATAATCATGAATAGCAAGACACGTAAAATTTTAATTCCATTGGTAGTAATTGTTGTGACGGTACTGCTTGTCATGTTTATTAAAGGCAACCCGCCTCAAGCAAACCGCTTTTCTTCACCGCCAAAAGCAAAAGTAAATGTGGCAGTTAAGACCCTAACACCAGAAACCTATCAGGTGATGATTGATAGTTTTGGCACCGTAAAGCCACGTACGCAAAGTATGCTAGTCGCGCAGGCTTCAGGGCAAATTATCGAAATTAGTGAGCAATTTCGTGAAGGTGGCTTTTTCGAAAAAGGCGATGTGTTGTTGCAACTAGATGATAGAGATCACCGCGCCGAAGTAAAATCAGCACAAGCGACGTTATTAACCGCTGAGCAAAGCTTACTTGAAGAGCAAGCTCGTGGTCGTCAAGCTATTACTGATTGGGAGCGCTTAGGCAAGGGTGAACAAGCAAGTAGCCTGGTATTGCGTAAGCCACAACTTGCAGCAGCCGAGGCAAGTGTATTGTCTGCCCAAGCGACGCTTGAAAAAGCCAAACTTGATTTAGAGCGTACAAAAATCACTGCTCCATACGCGGGGCGAGTTTTAAGCCGCAGCGTAGATTTAGGCCAAGTGGTGAGTAATAACATGGAACTTGCCAGCATTTATGCGATTGACCGTGTTGAAATTCGCTTACCAATCAAAAATAAAGATCTGCCGTTCATTAACTTACCAGAACAATTTCGTGATGGTGCTAAAAATAGCGCAGGTTCACTCGTTAAATTTAGCTCAGATCTTGTTGGTAAACAGCAATGGCAAGGTCAAGTTATTCGCACCGAAGGGGCCATTGATGAAAGCGCGCAGCAGCTTTACGTGGTTGCACAAATTAATGACCCTTACAAAGCCACTTCTGCGAATCAGTATCCAATTAAAATTGGTCAGTACATCAAAGCGCAAATTACCGGCAAAGCGGTTGAAAATGCCATTGTGATCCCAAACAGCGCAATTTACCAAGGCACGTACGTTTATATTGAAGAGCAAGGTGTATTACGTCGTAAAAACATCTCACTGGCTTGGCAAAACGCGACTCAAGCTATGGTTGCCGAAGGCTTATCAGCAGGAGAACACTTAGTGATTACTCCGCTTGGACAAGTTAGCTCAGGTACACAAGTGACAGTAATGGGTAGTGAAGCATATCAAGCTACGCGTGGTAAAGCACAGCGCCCAAGCAATCAAGAGCCGGCTAAAGAGCAAGGAGCGCAATAATGATCGCTTGGTTTACAAAGAATCATGTTGCAGCAAACTTATTGCTGATCAGCATTTTATTAGCGGGGCTATTTAGCGTTTCGACGCAAATACCACTCGAAGTGTTTCCTTCATTTGAAGCAGACCGTATCAGTGTTAGCGTGACCTTACGTGGCTCAACACCTGAAGATGTTGAAAAGGGTGTCGCTATCCGTATTGAAGAAGCGGTGCAAGATCTCGAAGGGATCAAGCGTATTACTAGCCGCTCATCAGAAGGCTCTGCCTCGGTATCAATTGAAGTAGATACCGGCTATGACCCTCGGGAGCTATTAGCCGATATAAAAAGCCGGGTTGATGCCATTAACACTTTTCCGGTTGATGCCGAAAAACCAGTTGTAGCCCTTGCACAGCGCACTCGTGAAGTAATCGCGGTTACCGTGTCGAGTGAATACGGCGAAAAAGAAACTTTAGAATACGCCGAGCAGGTACGTGATGACTTATTACGCTTACCAGAAATCACTCAGGTAGAGCTAAGTGGGGTGCGTGATTACGAAATTGCCATTGAAGTAAGCCAAGATACATTACGCCAATATGATTTACGCTTATCGGACATTTCTTCAGCAATTAGTAATTCAAGTACCGATGTTTCTGCAGGTAACTTAAAAACACAAGGGGGTGATGTACTCATTCGCTCAAAAGGCCAAGCCTATCGTAAAGATGAGTTTGCCCAAGTTGTGGTGAAGTACCAAGCTGATGGTACCATTATTCGCCTAGGTGACATTGCTAGTATTACTGATGACTTCGAAGAAACCCCAGTTCGCACGCGATTCAATGGTAAGCAAGCGGCGTTTATTGATGTGTACCGTATTGGTCCGCAAAGTGCGATTGAAGTTGCTGATGCGGTAAAAAATTACATTACCGAGCATCAAAGCCAGCTACCTGAAGGGTTTGAGTTAAGCTTTTGGGATGACGACTCTGAAATCGTGAAAAGCCGTATTGCTACACTGACAACCAATGCTATTCAAGGTGGTATTTTAGTTCTTGCATTACTTACCTTGTTCTTGCGTCCTGCCATTGCGTTTTGGGTGTTTATTGGTATCCCTGTGTCATTCATGGGCGCGTTTTTAGCAATGCCAATTTTTGGTATTACGCTTAATGTAATGAGTTTATTTGGTTTTATTTTGGTACTTGGTATTGTTGTTGATGATGCCATTGTGACCGGTGAAAATGTCTACACCCACCTAAAAACAGCCGAAAGTGGTGAGCAAGCTGCTATTCGTGGTACGCAAGAAGTTGCGACACCCGTTACCTTTGGTGTACTTACAACGGTTGCTGCATTTTTACCATTAGCCTTTATCGAAGGTAACCGTGGTGCCTTATTTGCGCAAATTCCTGTTGTCGTTATTCCGGTATTACTGTTCTCTTTAATAGAGTCTAAATTTGTTCTGCCGGCTCACTTAAAGTACTTAAAACTACGAAGTGAAAAAAGTAATCCGTCAAAACTGCAGCAGTTTCAGCAGCGTTTTGCCGATGGCTTTGAACACGCCATTATGAAGTACTATCAGCCGCTACTAAATGTTGCACTAAAGAATAAATTAGCAACTGCCAGCTTGTTCGTAGGGGTTTTCTTCATCATTTTGACCCTGATCACCAGCGGTTGGACAAAGTTTATATTCTTCCCACGTATACCAAGTGAAACCGTTCGCGCAGAGCTAACATTCCCTGCTGGAACACCGTTTGAAGTGACCAACAAGTACATCATCGATATGTCAGATAAGGCCAAAGAGCTACAAGACAAGTATCGCGATGAAGATGGTCAAAGCGTGATTTTAAATATTTTGGCAACCACGGGTGGCCGTGGTGGTTCGTCAAATACAGGTAGTGTGCGCTTTGAAATCACACCAGCCGAAAAACGAGAATCAGATATCGGCTCTCGAGAGCTTGCCAGTGAATGGCGTGACCTTATCGGTATTATACCGGGTGCAGAGAGTGTGACTTTCCGTGCTGAATTTGGTCGCAGTTCAGACCCTATTGATGTGCAGCTAAGTGGCAGCTCAATCGACACCCTTGAAGCTGTGGCAGAAAAGGTAAAAGAGCGTTTAGCAACTTACCCAACTGTGTACGAAATTGCTGATAGCATGTCAGATGGTAAAGACGAGCTGCAAATTGAGCTAACAGAGCAAGGTTTGGCACTCGGTTTAAACCGTGTTGATGTATCGCAACAAGTGCGTAATTCGTTCTTTGGTGCGCAAGTTCAACGTATTCAACGTGGTCGTGATGATGTGCGTGTAATGGTGCGTTTGCCAATTGAAGAGCGCCGCTCAGTTGCTGATTTAACCGATATTTTAATTAAAACCCCAACGGGTGGCACAGTGCCATTGTCGCATGTGGCGACCTTAGTGCCAGGGCAAAGTCCATCGTCTATTTATCGTATTGATCGCTATCGCACGTTGAATGTGACAGCCGATGTTGAAAAATCAAATACCAATATGACGATACTGCAAGCAGATTTAAAAACCTACTTAGATGAGCTCATGGTGCAATACCCAGGGGTTGATTACTCTCTCGAAGGTGAAGCCAAAGAGCAGCGAGAGTCATTTGGTTCATTGGCTTGGGGCCTCGTGTTTGTATTCTTTATTATTTATGCGTTATTAGCGATACCGTTTAAATCATACTTACAGCCATTAATTGTGATGAGTGTTATTCCGTTTGGCATGATAGGTGCGGTAATGGGCCACTGGGTAATGGGCATGGAGTTAACCATTATGAGCTTACTTGGCATGTTAGCCCTGATAGGTGTTGTAGTGAATGACTCTTTGGTACTGGTTGATTTTATCAATAAGAAACGTGAAGAGGGCGGTGATTTACTTGAAACCGTTAAGCTTGCCGGTGCGGCACGTTTTCGCCCTGTTATGCTAACCAGTTTAACCACCTTTATTGGCTTAATGCCGCTGTTATTTGAAAAAGCAACGCAAGCACAATTCCTTATTCCAATGGCAGTAAGCCTTGGTTTTGGGATTATCTTCGCAACGCTTATCACCTTGCTATTAGTGCCAGTTAATTATCTATTAATGGAGCGTTTTCAAGGGTGGTTTAAGTAGGGGCGATAGGTTAAAAGCATGTGTGTTGGGTAGAGTGAAGTGAAACCCAACGCACAGGAGCTTTCAGCTTTCAGCCCTCAGCTATCAGAAAAACAAATAAGTTAACGAGTTAGCAAGGGGAAAGAGTAAAGTTAGATTGTGAACGCACATTGCTATGGCTAAACCCGGTGCCGTAGGCGTGAAATTTATTTCGCGCGATATTTCTTAAATAACGGGTAAGTCGTAGGTCGGGCTTTAGCCCGTCAATGTTAGCGATTATGTGTCGCCATAAATGACGACCTACAGTGCTTGACTCATTAGCTCGTAGGTTGGTTAGAGCAGAGCGAAACCCAACATACAGGAGCTATCAGCTTTCAGCTATCAGAAAAACAAACAAGTTAGCAAGGGGGAAGAGTAAAGTTAACGACTGCCGAGATGTAGGAGGCGTTTCAACGCCGAAAACTAAAATTTCTTGTAAAAGGGAAATATAAGGAAAGTATTGATAACTTGAAACTTGAAACTTGAAACTTGAAACTTGAAACTTGAAACTTGAAACTTGAAACTTGAAACTTGAAACTTGAAACTTGAAACTTGAAACTTGAAACTAAATAGTACCGTAGGCGTGAAATTTATTTCGCGCGAATAAGAATAATAAGCTCTTGTATAAAAGAAAAACTACATGGAAGATTTTCGATAGCTGATAGCTGATAGCTGATAGCTGATAGCTGATAGCTGATAGCTGATAGCTGATAGCTGATAGCTGATAGCTTGATGGTGTTCCCCAAGTATGCGGTGCCCGGTGTCAGTCCTGAAACCTTGAGGTTTCAGGGCGGGGATCTGCGGTTTACCGTAGGCTTCTCGGTACATGCCGAGCTTGCACAATAGTAAACGAACAGAAACCCTAACATAAAATTTATCGGCTCAGGGACTTAACCAAGCTCCTGCACCCTAGGGAACACCTTCAGTATATAAGACAAGTTTCAATCCTTAAACCATAGAAGTAAAAAAAGCGGATCGTTCGGGTAGTTTTTCCCCACCTTTAACTGCTTATTTACTTTTCAGATTGCTTTTTGACCTCAATCATACAATTAATTGGAGTTGCGATTTATCGAGTGGTAGCATGGCGTTACTTAGCCGAACAAAGAAAAAGTTATGAGCACGTTACCTGATTACCAACAAGCCCAATTGTTATTAGAAAAGAATGAAATTTTTGTCGCACCAGCAGAAGCCCATGGTGTGATCAGCGGTTTATTAGCCTGTGGCATCAATATCGAAGCCGACGAATACTTAGGTTTACTAAGCGATGTATTCAATGATGGCTTAGCCTTCAATAAAGATTTAAAAGCATTTTTTGCTGATGTGTATTCTCAGGTTGTTGCCAGCTTTAGCGATGAAGAATTTCAGTTTGACCTATTCTTACCAAGCGACGACGAAACACTGATCGATTTAGCCAATGGCTTAGTATCTTGGGTATCGGGTTTTATGCTTGGTTTTGGTTTAAAGCAAAAAGACTACGGCAAGTTATCAGCTGATGTGAAAGAAGTGATCAGCGATTTTAGTGAAATTACCCGCCTAGACACCATGTTTGAAGAGACCGAAGAAGACAGCCAAGCACTGCACGAAGTGATTGAGTATGTGCGTGTTTCTGCGCTGTTATGTTTTGCTGAGCTAGGTAAAGAACCAGCCGATAAAAACCCTAAGAAGACCCTTCACTAATCAAATTACAGAGGTTTAGCATGTCGTCTATTGCAATCGATAAAGCTGAATTTAAAGCCCGCCGCGAGCACTTGCTTGCGATGATGGATAAAAACAGCGTGGCTATTATTCCTGCGGCAGGAGAAGTAACACGCAGCCGTGATACTGAATATGCATTTCGTCAAGACAGTGACTTTTTCTACCTAACAGGGTTTAACGAACCAGATGCAGTTTTAGTGCTTTGCCCGTCGAGCGATACACCAAGTACGCTTATTTGCCGTAACAAAGACAAACTAGCTGAAATTTGGCATGGCCGAAGAATTGGCTTCGAAAAAGCTAAATCTGAGTACTTATTCGACGCAACTTGCCCACTTAGTGAACTAGATGAACAATTATTAGATTTGGTGAACGGCCAGCAGATTTTATTTTATGCACAAGGCACTTACGCAAATTTCGATGCAAAGGTTTGGGACTTATTAAACACCCTTCGCGGCGCACCTAAAAAAGGCTATAAAGCCCCACATACCATTAAAGATATTCGTGGTTTAGTGCATGAAATGCGTTTGTTTAAATCTGACGCAGAATTAAACATTATGCGCACAGCTTGCGAAATTAGTGCACAAGGCCATATTCGCGCTATGCAGTTTGCCAAACCTGGCGCAACTGAATACCAATTAGAAGCAGAGCTTCACCACCATTATGCAATGAATGGTGCCCGTCATCCTGCTTATGGCACGATTGTCGGCAGTGGCGACAACGCCAACATTTTGCACTACACACAAAATGACGCTGAGCTAAAAGATGGCGATTTAGTGTTAATTGACTCTGGCTGTGAACTTGAAGGTTATGCGGCAGATATCACACGTACTTTCCCAATCAATGGCAAGTTTAGCGAACCTCAAGCGGCGCTTTACAACATTGTATTAGCAGCTCAAGAAGCAGCATTCAGCCAAGTAAAGCCGGGCGGTAGTTTATCGAAAGCGAATGAACTGGCCTCAACGGTATTAACGCAAGGGCTGATTGATTTAGGCATTTTAACTGGCGAGCTTGATGAGCTAATGGCAAACCAAGCCTGCAAAGCATTTTACATGCATGGCCTTGGTCATTGGTTAGGGTTAGACGTACACGATGTTGGCGAATATAAGCTTGATGAAAAAGAGCGCGTATTTGAGCCGGGCATGGTGCTCACAATCGAACCAGGTTTATATATTAGCGAAGATGCAAAAGCACCAAAGCAATATAAAGGCATCGGTATTCGTATCGAAGATAACTTACTTGTCACTCAAGATGGCCATGAAAACCTGACCATTTCGGTTCCAAAAACCATTAGTGACATTGAAGCAGTGATGCAAGCAAACAAAGGCTAGGAGCAAGCGTGGCAAAGCAGTTTGATGTTGTCATTATCGGCGGTGGAATGGCGGGTGCAAGTTGTGCACTTGGCCTAAAACAGAGCAATAAGCAGTTATCAATCGCTGTAATTGAAGCAAATGAAGTAAGCGCAGACTATCATCCAAGCTTTGATGATAGAAGCATTGCGCTGGCTCAGCAGTCTGTTCAGTACTTAGAATCAATCAATGCGTTTGATTGCCAAGCACCATTTGCGGCAGCGATTAAAAAAGTCACTGTGTCTGACCGTGGCCATTTTGGTAAAACGCATATTGATTGCCAAGAATATGGCCATGATGCCCTTGGTTATGTGGTCGAAGTGAACCCATTTGGGCGCAGCCTTCATCAGCAACTTACGCGTACTGATGTTAGTTTGTTTTGCCCTGATACGGTTGCCAAGCTTGAATACCAAAGCGATTTTGCCAATATCACGCTAAGCTCGGGCGAGCAGTTAAGCGCAAAGCTTGTGGTGATTGCCGATGGCGCTCATTCGCAAAGCCGTAAACTGGCTAATATTGAATTTAATACCCGCGCATATCAGCAAGCGGCGATTATTGCCAACATCGAAGTGGCTGGCGGTCATCATAATCATGCCTTTGAGCGTTTTACTGAGCACGGCCCAATGGCGTTGTTGCCAATGAGTAATAACCGATACTCACTGGTGTGGTGCATGGAGCCTGAGCAAATTGAGCACACTATGGCGCTTGAAGACGATGCCTTTTTAGCTGCGTTACAAAAAGCATTTGGTTACTGCGGCGGCTCATTTAGCAAAGTGGGTATGCGCGCAAGTTATCCGCTTGTGTACGGTAAAGCAGAATCACTGAGCAGCCACCGTACGGTATTAATTGGTAATGCAGGGCATGCTATTCACCCAATCGCAGGGCAGGGCTTTAATTTAGGCCTACGTGATGTGCAATTATTGTGTGATATGGCAAATAGAAGCGACCTTGGTGATTACGCTTTTACGCGTAATTACAGCCAAACTCGCAGTAAAGATATTACGACCGTGATGACACTCACAGACAGCCTAGTGCGTTTGTTCTCTAACTCATCGCGATTGCTCGCGCTTGGTCGCAGCATTGGCCTTTTCTCAATGGATTTATTCTCCTCGTTAAAAACCCCGCTGGCAAAACAGCTTATGGGTCAGGTTAAGCAAGGTAAACGGATATGAAACAAGCACAAGTTTGTATTGTCGGTGGTGGCTGTGTTGGCCTTACGCTAGCACTAGGTTTAGCAAAAGCAGATATCAGCGTTGTGGTGATTGATGCGAGTAAAAGTCAAACCTTACCGGGTGATGATTACGCACTTCGCGTGAGCGCATTGAGCTTGGCTAGTCAGGGCTTATTCGAGTCTTTAAATGTATGGCCAGAGATCATTAAACAACGTGCTACACCGTATACCTCGATGGATGTACGAGATCAAGACAGCTTTGGTAAAATTCATTTTGATCATAACGATCTCGATTTGCCGCAGCTCGGTCATATCGTCGAAAACGACATTATTCGCTACGCTTTAATTAGCGAACTTGAAAAGCAAAGTAATGCTACTTTACTGTTCGAAACCCGCTATCAGCAAATTCATCAAACTGACTCTGATGTGTTTATTACTCTTGAAAGCGGCGAGCCTGTGATTGCTAAATTATTAGTAGCGGCTGATGGGGCTAACTCGGCTATTCGTAAGCAGTTCAATATGCCAATTACTTTTAAAGATTACGACCATCACGCTATTGTTGCCACGGTTAAAACCGCTGATGAGCATAACAACACAGCACGCCAAGTGTTTTTGCCAACCGGGCCGCTGGCGTTTTTACCCTTGCCAGATAACCATACGCACTCAATTGTTTGGTCAACAAGCCCTGAGCATTGCGACACACTTTTAGCGCTTGATGATAACAACTTTAATAAAGCGGTTATGGCAGCCCTCGATGGCCAATGTGGTTTATGTGAAGTGCAAAGTGAGCGCATGGCGTTTCCACTTAAGATGCGTTATGCCCAGCAGTGGGTGTCGGGCAAAGTAGTATTAATGGGCGATGCAGCGCATACCATTCATCCATTAGCTGGTTTAGGTATGAACCTTGGCCTAAAAGACGCCGCTTATTTAATTGAGCTATTAAGTAATGAGCAAGGCGAGTTTGCAAGTGCACGCACGCTGCGTGATTATGAACGTACTCGTAAGCTTGATGCACAAAAACATATTGCCATGATGCAAGGCTTAAAAGAGCTATTTGCGGGCGCTAATCCACTGAAAAAGCTTGTACGTGGTGTTGGTTTAAGCCTTGTAGACAGCCTTGGCCCCATTAAACATTTGTTCGCAAAAGAAGCAATTGGTAAATAACACCTAACTAGTTGTTACTATTTAGTTTAAGCCGCAGCTAAGCAATTAGCTGCGGCTTTTTTGCACTTATATGAACGCAAAATGATAGCGCTGTCATTTTTGTTAGTGTATGATTAAATTTTTGTGATTGGTATGGAAATTAAACAGCTCTGTTGAGTTGTATACTAGATTCCAACCAAATAAAAATAATTAAACTAAGAGAACAATTATGGAAGCAACGGTTGAGTGTGACAACAACACAAAACAAAGCATCTGGCTGCCAATGGTATTGGCTGGCTCAATGTTTTTTATCTTAGGGTGTATAACGTGGCTTAATGGTGCAATTACACCATTTTTGCAGCAAATGCTTGAGCTTTCGCCGTTACAAGCTTCGTTTATCATCTCTTCTTTTTATATTGCGGTAACAGTTGCCGGTATCCCATCGGCTATGCTGATCAAGCGCGTTGGTTATAAGAATGGTATGGCGATTGGCTGTGCGATTATGGCTTTATCGGCGCTGATGTATATTCCCGCTGCAAAACTGCAAATGATCGAAATTTTCTTGTTCGCACAGTTAATGATTGGTGTAGGACAAACCGTGCTACAAACCGCTGTTAACCCATACGTGGTGAAAATGGGCTCTGAAAAATCAGCCGCTGTGCGCGTGTGTATCATGGGTTTATTAAACAAATTTGCGGGTGTTATTGTGCCTGTTATTTTTGCCGCTGTAGTTGTAAGCGGTGTTGTTGATGGCGCAGGTAAATTATCACAAGAGCAAAAAGACATTATGGCAAATAGCCTTATCATGCCTTATGTGTTGATTGCTGCTTTAATCATGTTATTTGCCGCCTTTGCCAAATTTGCACCATTACCTGATTTAGTATTTGATGAAGACGAAACATCAAACGGTAAAGGCGAAATTAAAGAAACCCTAGCACACCCTCACTTAGTTTTAGGTGTAGTGGGTATTGCTTTATACGTTGCTGTTGAAGTGATTGCAGCAGATACCATTGGCTCGTACGCTTTACAAATTGGCGTTGCCGACTACTCAGTTATGACCTCTTACACCATGGCGTGTATGTTGATTGGTTACGCGATTGGTATTTTGACTATTCCACGCTTTATGAGCCAACAAACAGCGTTATTAATGTCGGGTATTGCTGGTATTATCACCGTGTTGTTAGTGGTACTTGGTAGCAATGACTCGTTTATTATTTCAAACCTATTATTAGTGCCATTTGGTGGCCCACAATTACCAGACCCACTGTTATGCATTGCGTTATTAGGCTTTGCTAATGCCATGGTTTGGCCTGCAATCTGGCCACTAGCTTTAGCTGGTTTAGGTCGCTTAACAGGCACTGCATCAGGGTTATTGATCATGGGTATTGCTGGTGGTGCACTAGGCCCATTATTAATCGGTTTAGGAAACGTAGCAGGCCTTGGTGCACAAGGCGCTTACATTGTGATGATCCCAAGTTATGTATTCATTTTATTCTACGCCTTAAAAGGCCATAAGATGAGAAGCTGGAAATAACCCAGCAAACTAATTTTTCAAGTTAGGCAAAGCCGCGGTACGCCCATCACTGCGGCTTTTTTGTGGGTAAAAGTTAGCGAGTTAGAAAGAGTAAAGGGGAAAGTTAGCGAGATGCGAGTTGTAGGAGGCGTTTTAACGCCGAAAAAAGAGATATTAGATATCAGTGGTTAGAAGTTAGATTAAAACAACAGAGCTGTAAGCTTTAAGCTATAAGTCAGTTCAGCCTGCACACAGTCTCAGTGAAGTGCATGCCTGTAGGCGTGAAATTTATTTCGCGCGATGTTTTTCAAATCAACGGGTGAATCGTAGGTCGGGCTTTAGCCCGTCAATGTTAGCGATTATGTGTCGCCATAAATGACGACTTACAGTGCTTGATTCATTAACTCGTAGGTTGGGAAGAGCGGAGCGAAACCCAACGCTTGGAGCCATCAGCCATCAGCCATCAGCCATCAGCCTTCAGCCGTCAGCTATCAGATTGAAAAAGTTAGCGAGTTAGAAAGAGTAAAGGGGAAAGGTACGAGTTTCGAGGGACGAGATGCGAGTTGTAGGAGGCGTTTTAACGCCGAAAAAAGTCGATTGGGTAGGGAGCCCTCTTTACGAATCTAAAACCAACACTATGCTGTTAGCACCTAGCACCTAGTACTCTTTCACATATATTTTGATCAGTTGCCCCTACTTAAATTCAGGTAACTGATCTTTTTCAATCAATAATTCAATACTCCTGCTTTTTCCAGTAACTGATGTTATAAATTTCTTCTTCTTAAGAACTGAAATCATTGAATGAACACTTGAAGATGCGGTTCCAAAGTAGCGCTCAAAATCACTTTCAGCAGGCGCAATCCCATTCACTTTTGTGTAGTAATAAATAAATGCTAAATACTGACCTTGCTTTGCTGTAAACAGTGGCGACTCTTCTTTATTCATAATGAACTTTTACCCTAATCAACGATCCTTTAACTCATATAAACTTACTTAATATTGTTATGAACCGAAAGTATATTGTTGAATTATCAGAAGAAGAAAAACAAGAATTAATAGACTATTGCAAAAAAGGCATGGTCAATGTTCGAAAGTACAAGCGGGCTGCTATTTTGTTAAAAGCTGACCGTTGTAGATATACAACAGAGCAAATATGTGAAGCAGTTCAAGTGAGCTCTTCCACCGTATTTCGAGTCAAACGCCAGTTTGTTGAAGAAAATCTAGCGGCAGCTTTGAATGAAGGTGCACGAAGTGGTGCAATGAGAAAAACTTCTGCGAAAGATGAAGCAACGTTAATCGCCACAGCTTGCACTAAGCCACCAACAGGTCACGCTAGATGGACATTATCTTTACTTGGAGAGCGATTAGTTACGTTAACCGATTTAGATAGTATCTCGTATGAAACAATACGGAGGCGCCTTAAAGAGAATGCACTAAAGCCATGGCAAAAAAAGATGTGGTGTGTGGCGACAATGGATGCTGAATATATCGCGCGGATGGAACATGTGCTCGAGTTGTATGCTGAGCCAGCAGATGAGTTAAACCCCATAATTAACTTTGATGAGGCGATGAAACAACTTGTAGATGATACTCGACCGGCACAACCAATGAAGCCGGGGCAGACTAAGCGGTTAGATTATGAATATAAACGTGTAGGTGTGGCCAACTTATTTGTATTCTTCGATCGCCATCGAGGGTGGCGGCATGTTAAAGCAACAGAAAGAAAGACGAAAATTGACTTTGCTAATTGTATGAGGGATTTAGTTGATCTTCATTATCCACATGCGAACAAAGTAAAAGTTGTGTTAGATAACTTATCAACTCATACAGAAGGAGCGTTATATAAAGCATTTTCTCCACAGGAAGCACGGCGGATTTTAAATAAACTAGAATTACATTACACACCAAAACACGCGAGTTGGCTAAATATGGTCGAGATAGAAATTGGTAATATGAATAAGCAATGTTTAGATAGACGTATAGCAAGCATGGAAGAACTAAAGACAGAACTCGCGGCCTGGGAATGGATCCGGAATAAAGAAAGAACAAGTATAAACTGGATGTTTAATGTTGAGTTAGCTCGTGAAAAACTTCAGAGGGCCTATGGTGCCCTCAACTAGTCAGAACTTGTGTGATGAAGTACTAGCACCTAGCACCTAGCACCGTAGGCGTGAAATTTATTTCGCGAGATGATCTATTTAAAACGTGTCATGTAAGCAGAACGACTACATATTTCATTTACTACGCGATATAAAATCGCTGCTACAATTTTGAAAACTCGCAACTCGCAACTCGCAACTCGCAACTCTCATCCACAAAAAAGCCGTGGGATTTTCATCACACGGCTTTTGATATTTCGCTTAGTCGTTTTATTAGAACGAGTAGCTGTAACCTAGTTGTAGGGTACGTGGTTTACCTGGTTGAATACCGCCGTTTGCACGGTTTGCAACGTAGGTTTTGTCAAACAGGTTGTCTACTGTTAGGTATACTTTTTGTTTGTCGTCGATTAGGTATTTAGCTGCTAAATCCCATACAACGCGGCTGTCGATTGCATTGCGACCTGAGTCTGTTAAGTCTGCGTGTGCATCAGACACATAACGCATTTGCGTATCGAATACGAAGCTTGAGAACTCAGCACCCACTGAAAGCGCTAATTGGTTTTCAGGCACGTATGGCATTGCATCGCCTTTTTCTACGCTACCCCAAAGATCTGATTCAAACGCATTGTCGAACTCAGAATCAGTGTAAGTGTAAGTTAAGCGAACTGGGAACGAGGCTGCGTTAGTAGCAAATACTTTACCTGCGCTTAGCTCAAAACCAGACACAGATACTTCACCGTAGTTGTATTGGTCGCCAATATTGTCATCGCTACAGCCTACAGCTGCAGTACAGTTACCGTGCATGTTTGTGTAGTCAGAGTTAAAGTAAATTACTTCACCTTGAATGCCAGCGTAATCGTAACGACCACCTAGCTCAATGTTAACACTCTCTTCTTCTTCTTGATCCGCATTACCTGGGGCTGCTGGTGCGTAACCCTTTTGAATACCAGCAAGAAGCGTTAGGTTGTCGCTTACTGTGTAAGTAGCACCTAGTGATGGTACTAAGATCTCAGTGTCGTTGCTGATATCTTTTGTTAAACCATTTTCACGGTTTGGATCAGACTTAGCCCATTCAACTCGTTTGATTGTGATGTCTTCGTAGCGAAGACCTGCGCTAATAACTAATGCATCAAGTGACCACTCATCTTGAATGAATAGGGTAGTTGCTTCAGCGCTATCTAAACGGTTGCTGTTTGAACCTGGAACGCCTTTTTCTGTAAGCGTCATTGATAGGTCTTGGTTAAGCGTGTACTTGTCTTCCCATTGGAAACGATCCATTTCATCTTCGTGGTAACGTGCACCAACTGTGATGTAGTGGTTGCCCGCAGGGATATGGAATTCAGTTTGTAAGCCTTTCGCTTGGTAATCACGGTTATTCGCTTTTACGCCAACACCTTCAATACCTTCGCTCGTTGGGTTTGCTTCAAACTCGCTGTATTGCTCAAGGTAGCTGCTGCTTACTTTGCTTGCTTTATACCAGTTACGGTGGAAATCGTTCAGGTAAGCTGTAGCAAGTAGCTCGTAACCTTTACCAAAGCGGTATGCATAGTTGATTTGGTATGCATTGTGTTGTGTGTTCATTTCATCGTTTTGCGATGCAGCATAACGACGGTAAGGGTTTTCTTTGTAATCAGCGTCAGTTAAACCCATGTACGTTTCGTCAGAGCGCTCGTCTGAGTACTTTAACTTCATTTCTAGGCTGTGTGCTTCGTTATCACCAAAGTCAAAGCCAAACTTTAATAAGAAATCGTTCTTTTCAAAGCCTGTGTTGTCGCTACCTACTGGTAAATCTTTAAAGCCATCTGCACCGTAAGTAAATACTTCTACAAGGCCCGCAGCATTGTTTTTCTTTTTACCGAAGTAAGCATGACCTTTGTAGAAACCGTCGCTACCAAGCTCAGCGTTAAGTAAACCTTTAGACCCTTCAGTTGGTAAGCTACGAGAAACTAAGTTTAAAACACCGCCTGTTGTACGTGGGCCATACTTAACAGAAGCTGCACCTTTAAGTACTTCGATTGACTCCATACGACCCATAGTAGGGAAGTAGTAAGCAGAAGGCGCTGAGTAAGGTGCTGGTGCTACAAGTACACCATCTTCCATTACTGAGATTTTGTCGTTACGACCCGTACCCGTACCACGCATACCGATGTTAGGACGAAGGCCGTAGCCGTCTTCTTCTTGTACATATACACCCGGTACAGCACTTAAAACACGAGAGATATCAGTATATTCAAACTTTTCTAGTTCTTGCTCATCAATAAAAGTAGCAGAGCCAGGAATATCGTTAATTGCAGATGCAGAGCCAATTACAGTGATTTGCTCGAAGTTTTTCTCTTCTTTAGTTACATCATTTGCAAAAGCATTAGCGCTTAAAGATAAAGCGACTGCAGTCGAAAGCGTAGAAACAATAAACTTAGGTGTCATTGTGTGTCCTGTATATGTTTAGATTTTTTTAACCGGCGCAATTAAAACATGTAAAAAAATGCGAATCAATCCTATTTGTAATAAAATAGGTCTGAACTGTAAGTTTATGAAATAAATCAAATATAATGAATATAGTAGTATTGTAATACCAGTCTGGGGTTTTGAGTGGTGTTAAGTAAAACTTAACAAGTCGGAGCCATCAGCTTTCAGCCGTCAGCTATCAGATTGAAAGTTAGCGAGTTAGAAAGAGTAAAGGGGAAAGTTTGCGAGATAAGAGGAACGAGATGCGAGTCGTAGGTCGGGCTTTAGCCCGTCAATGTTAGCGATTATGTGTCGCCATAAATGACGACTTACAGTGCTTGATTCATTAACTCGTAGGTTGGGAAGAGCGGAGTGAAACCCAACGCTTGGAGCCATTAGCCGTCAGCTATCAGATTAAAAAAGTTAGCGAGTTAGAAAGAGTAAAGGGGAAAGTTTGCGAGATACGAGGAACGAGATGCGAGTCGTAGGTCGGGCTTTAGCCCGTCAATGTTAGCGATTATGTGTCGCCATAAATGACGACTTACAGTGCTTGATTCATTAACTCGTAGGTTGGGAAGAGCGGAGCGAAACCCAACGCTTGGAGCCATTAGCCGTCAGCTATCAGATTGAAAGTTAGCGAGTTAGAAAGAGTAAAGGGGAAAGTTTGCGAGATAAGAGGAACGAGATGCGAGTCGTAGGTCGGGCTTTAGCCCGTCAATGTTAGCGATTATGTGTCGCCATAAATGACGACTTACAGTGCTTGATTCATTAACTCGTAGGTTGGGAAGAGCGGAGCGAAACCCAACGCTTGGAGCCATTAGCCGTCAGCTATCAGATTGAAAAGTTAGCGAGTTAGAAAGAGTAAAGGGAAAGTTTGCGAGATAAGAGGAACGAGATGCGAGTTGTAGGAGGCGTTTTAACGCCGAAAAAAGTCGATTTGGTAGGGAGCTCCCTTTACCAATTCGAAACCAACACTATGCTGTTAGCACCTAGCACCTAGCACCTAGCACCTAGCACCTAGCACCTAGCACCTAGCACCTAGCACCTAGCACCTAGCACCTAGCACCTAGCACCTAGCATACGCGATATAAAATCGCTGCTACAATTTTGAAAACTCGAAACTCGAAACTCGAAACTCGAAACTCGAAACTCGCTAACTCAAACCTACGTTAAACGTAGGGCGATGAACTCGGCGAGTTTGTCTACGGCGGTGCCGGGGTCGTCGGTGCGTTTAATTAAACTAATACCGATTTGACCAAGCTCGGGGAGGTCTTTGGTTTGTAGTTGGTAATTAAGCTCATTCGGTACGGTGCTTTTTGCAAGCACTGTAATGCCTAAGCCTTCTTTTAATGCCGCAGTCAGGCCGGTTAAGTCGGCATTACTGTAAGCAATGCGGTATTTAATACCCGCACTTTGTAGCGCCTCGATTGCGCGGCGGCGATAAATACATCCCTCAGGGGCGGTTACAAGCGTTACCACATCGTTCTGTGCAAGATTTAAATCGCCCACCCATACTAGTTGGTCTTGCATAAAAATAGGGAACTTAGCTGATTCGAGCTCTTCGTTTAATGCCAGTACTAAATCGAATTGATCTTGGCGCGAGACCGACAACAAATGTTTACTCAAACGAGAACGCACTTCGAGCGATACGTCAGGGTAGAGGGCCACGAAGTCACCTATGATCGAAGGTAGAATACGTGCAGCAAATTCACTAGGGATCCCCAAGCGCACTTTACCCGTCACGTTTTCGCTGGTGAACTGCTGCAAAATGGCATCGTTTTGTTGCAGCATTTGCTTAGCTAATGGCATAAGCAATTCGCCGTATTGATTAAGCACTTGGCGCTGGCCTTGCTTTTTAAACAGCTTATGGCCCAGCATGTCTTCTAGGCGCTTTATTTGTAAGCTCACAGCCGGTTGCGATAGCCCCAACAATTCACCTGCTTTGGCAAATCCGCCAACTTCAACAACAGTGACTAAAGTACGTAAACTATCGGTAGAAATGTTTTTCATTAAAAAATTCTATTTATATGGCTATGTATATAAGCATTATTTATCAATTGATAAATAATTACAATTTGTTGTTGCCAGCACGGCGCAATATACTTCAAGCATTAACGATTGATAGGTGTCACATATGACTTTTACGCCAATAATGTTTGCTCGCCACAGCCAAGCTGAGACCCCTGCAGACAACGTGCTACAAGCAAATAGCGATACTGCCATTATGGATTTTAGTGGCACTGAAGCAATCCCATTTTTAACGGCTATTTTAGGTCTTGATATTAATAAGCTAACCGCCAGCGGTTTAGGCTTACGTAGTTCATTAGACGATGACCTAACAAGCAGCTACGCTTATGCCCTGTATTACTTTAACGAAACTGCATTTCGTTTTGTATTAGGTAAAGATGCCAGCGTGCAATTACAGTCGCTTATTAATGAGCAACAACTACGTTACGACATTGATTATGTAATGCGTGACGATTTAAGCGCGCTAACTCTAAGTGGTGAGCAAGCGTTTGATGCCTTGGTCGACAGCTTTAAGCTAACGCCGGGACTGCGTTTATCAGACATGCGCAGCTGCTATGGTACACAAAGTGGTGAGGTATTTATTACCGCCATAGATAACCAAGCAACACAGCAATTTCAGCTGGTGGCGCGCCAAGCAGAGCTTGATAAATGGCAAACGCACTTACAGCAGCTCGGCTTTGATTTAGCCTTAGCCAACGTTGCTTAAAACATAAAATTTTTAAAACAGCTACGCACTTGGGTGTTTAGCTGTTTTTTAGTTACAAAATCGCAATTTGGGTGTGACAACTGTGCAACTAATGTATAATCGCCGCCCATGTTATTCCCCCTCATTAAATTGAGGCCACGCCCCACAACTTGTGGGTTAATTTAAAAGTGAAGGAATATTATGACTTCTAAAACAGTTTTACATGCTAAGCACCTTGAAGCTGGCGCAAAAATGGTTGATTTCCACGGCTGGGAAATGCCAATCAACTACGGCTCACAAATCGAAGAGCATAATGCGGTTCGCACAGATGCAGGTATGTTTGACGTATCTCACATGACTATTGTCGATATTCAAGGCGAGCAAGCACAAGCGTTCTTACGTAAGCTAGTTGCAAACGACGTTGCTAAGTTAACTGTACCGGGTAAAGCACTTTACACAGGTATGCTTAACGAAGAAGGCGGCGTAATCGACGACCTAATCATCTACTTCTTCTCAGAAACGAACTACCGTTTAGTAGTTAACTCAGCAACACGTGAAAAAGATTTAGCGCATTTAGCTAAAGTTTCGGCTGATTTCGCCGTAACGGTTACTGAGCGTCCTGAGTTTGCAATGATTGCCGTTCAAGGCCCTAACGCACGTGCTAAAACAGCAACAGTACTTAACGCAGAGCAACAAGCTGCTGTTGAAGGTATGAAGCCTTTCTTTGGTGTGCAAGCAGGTGATTTATTTATTGCGACAACAGGCTATACTGGCGAAGATGGTTATGAAATCGTAGTACCTAACGATCAAGCTGCTGATTTATGGCAACAACTTCTAGACGCAGGCGTAGCGCCAGCGGGTCTAGGTGCGCGTGATACGTTACGTCTTGAAGCGGGTATGAACCTTTACGGCCTAGATATGGACGAAAGTGTTTCTCCACTTGCTGCAAACATGGCGTGGACAATCGCATGGGAGCCAGAAGATCGTAAGTTTATCGGTCGTGAAGTATTAGAGCAGCAACGCGCTGACAAGAGCACAGACAAACTAGTTGGTTTAGTGCTTGAAGAAAAAGGCGTATTGCGTAGCGGTTTAAAAGTCATCGTTGAAGGTGGTGAAGGGGTGATTACCTCTGGTACATTCTCACCAACCCTTGGTCACAGTGTTGCGCTAGCACGCGTTCCGCGTTCAACTGGCGAAACAGCCCAAGTAGAGATGCGTAAAAAACTGGTTAACGTTAAGGTTGTTAAACCTTGCTTTGTACGTAACGGCAAATCAGTTATCTAAACTATAAAAAATTTGGTGTTATCACCTAATAATGCCAATCATGTTGAGTTGTTAGCATGATTGGTAACAGAACCAAAGGAACAAAAAGATGAGCAATATCCCAAGCGAATTAAAATATGCTACTTCACACGAGTGGGTTCGCGACGAAGGTGACGGTACGTTTACTGTAGGTATCACTGAGCACGCACAAGAACTTCTTGGCGACATGGTATTCGTTGAATTACCAGAAGTTGGTGATGAAGTTGACGCGGGTGAAGACTGCGCAGTAGCTGAGTCTGTAAAAGCAGCATCAGACATCTACGCACCAATCGGCGGTGAAATCGTTGCAATCAACGAAGAGCTTGAAGATTCGCCTGAAACAGTAAATAACGACCCGTACACTGACGGTTGGTTATTCCGTATCAAAGCATCTGACACATCAGAGCTTGATAACCTGTTAGACGCTGAAGGCTACGCTAACACAATCGACGAAGACTAATTAATTAGTCACGCCGACTAAAAGCCCCGTCTAGATCCCCAGCTAATTAAATGCGCTGCTTGGGTTTCACAGGGGCTTTTATGATTTTATAGCTTACTTTTCCATACGCTGTAAGTTACTGAATCAACCTGTTTTTAAGTTATTGCCAGTTACCCATTGGCAGTAACCACTTTTTTTTGGATCATAGGAATCTGGACAAATGTCAAACGCCAAATCTCTTGAACAATTAGAGCAAAAGCAAGATTTTATTCGCCGTCACATTGGGCCAAGCCCAGCGCAAGTAAGCGACATGCTAAGCGCTCTTGGAGTATCGAGTGTTGAAGAGCTGATCGGTCAAACGGTACCTGCAAGCATTCGCTTAGAGCAAGGTTTATCAATTGGCGAAAGCCGCACTGAAGTTGAAACACTAAGCTACTTAAAATCAGTAGCAAGCAAAAATAAAGTGTTCAAATCATACATCGGTCAAGGCTACCACCCAACTCACGTACCACACGTAATTTTACGTAACGTACTTGAGAACCCAGGCTGGTACACTGCGTATACACCATACCAACCAGAGATTGCACAAGGTCGTTTAGAATCATTATTAAACTTCCAGACTATGTCCCTAGACCTAACTGGTCTTGATTTAGCAAGCGCGTCATTACTTGACGAGTCAACGGCTGCTGCAGAAGCAATGGGCCTTGCAAAGCGTGTTGCTAAAGCTAAAAAAGCTAACATCTTCTTCATTGCTGATGACGTACACACACAAACAATCGACGTTGTTGCTACACGTGCAGACCAGTTTGGTTTTGAAGTAGTTGTTGGTCCTGCAAGCGAAGCGGCTAATCATGAGATTTTTGGTGCATTATTCCAATACCCATCAACAACCGGTGAAATCACTGACGTAACTGACCTAATCGCACAAGTACAAGACAAAAAAGCGATTGCCTGTGTTGCTGCAGACATCATGAGCTTATTAATGCTTAAAGCACCAGGTAAACTAGGTGCAGACGTAGTACTTGGTTCAGCACAGCGTTTTGGTGTACCTATGGGTTACGGTGGTCCACACGCTGCATTCTTCGCAACACGCGACAAGTACAAGCGTTCACTACCAGGTCGTATTATCGGTGTTTCTAAAGACCGCTTAGGTAACGACGCATTACGTATGGCAATGCAAACACGTGAACAACACATTCGTCGTGAAAAAGCCAACTCAAACATCTGTACAGCGCAAGTATTACTAGCGAACATGGCAGCGTTCTACGCGGTTTACCACGGTCCACAAGGCCTTAAAACTATCGCTGAGCGTATCCACCGTTTTGCAGACATCTTAGCAGCAGGCTTAAAAGCGAAAGGTGTAAACCTTAAGCACGACACATGGTTCGATACACTGACTGTTGTTGCAGATAACAAAGACGAAGTTGTTGCACGTGCAGTAGAGCACGGCGTTAACTTTGCGTCTAACCGCGCAGGTGAATACTCAATTTCTGTATCAGAAACAACAACGCGTGAAGACGTAGCTGAGCTATTCGACATCATCTTAGGTGAAGATCACGGCCTAAGCGTTGACGCACTTGCAAACGAAATCGAAGTAAACGGCAGCAACTCAATTCCTGCAAGCCTAGTACGCGATGACGAAATTTTAACGCACCCTAACTTCAACTCGTACCACAGCGAGACTGAAATGCTGCGTTACATCAAGCGCCTAGAGAACAAAGACTTAGCGCTTAACCACTCAATGATCTCATTAGGTTCATGTACAATGAAACTTAATGCGACAGCTGAGATGATCCCAATCACTTGGCCTGAGTTTGCAAACTTACACCCATTCTGCCCACTTGATCAGGCTGCGGGTTACCAAATCATGATGACTGAGTTACATGATTGGTTAGTAAACATTACAGGTTACGATGCAGTTTCACTACAACCTAACTCAGGTGCACAAGGTGAATACGCAGGCTTAATCGCGATTCGTAAATACCACGAGTCACGTGGTGAAGGTCACCGTAACGTATGTTTGATCCCAAGTTCAGCGCACGGTACAAACCCAGCGTCTGCACAAATGGCAAGCATGAAAATTGTGGTTGTTGACTGTGATAAAAACGGTAACGTTGATATGGCAGACCTTAAAGCGAAAGCCGAAGAGGTATCTGAAAACCTATCTTGTATCATGATCACTTACCCATCTACACACGGTGTTTACGAAGAAACAATTCGTGAAATCTGTGACATCGTGCACCAGCACGGTGGTCAAGTGTACATGGATGGCGCAAACATGAACGCGCAAGTAGGTGTTACAAGCCCAGGTTCAATTGGTTCTGACGTATCGCACCTTAACCTACACAAAACATTCTGTATTCCACACGGTGGTGGTGGTCCAGGTGTTGGCCCTATCGGTGTTAAATCTCACCTAGCGCCATTTATGCCTAACCACAGCGTAATTAATGTTGCTGGCACAAACATCGGTAACGGTGCAGTTTCTGCTGCTCCTTACGGCTCTGCAGCTATTTTACCAATCTCGTGGGCATACATTGCCATGATGGGCTCTGAAGGCTTAAAACAAGCAACAGAAATGGCTATCGTGAACGCTAACTACTTATCTGAGAAGCTAAGCGAGCACTTCCCAATTTTATACCGTGGCCGTAACAACCGCGTTGCGCACGAGTGTATTGTTGACCTACGCCCACTTAAAGAGCAAACAGGCATCACTGAAATGGACGTAGCTAAACGTCTACAAGACTATGGTTTCCATTCACCAACTATGTCATTCCCAGTAGCTGGCACACTAATGATTGAGCCAACTGAGTCTGAGTCTAAAGTTGAGATCGACCGTTTCATCGAAGCAATGGTGTCAATCAAGTCAGAAATCGACCGTATCGCATCTGGCGAATGGTCAATTGAAAACAACCCGCTAGTGTTTGCACCGCACACACAAGCAGACGTACTAGGCAATGAGTGGGATCGTGCATACGACCGTTTCTACGCTGCATTCCCAGTACCAAGCGTAGCAAAAGACAAATTCTGGCCTACAGTAACCCGTATCGATGACGTATACGGCGACCGTAACCTAGTTTGTTCATGCCCAGCGGTAGAGACATACCGTGACTAAGGTTTGATTAAATTCAAATGCCAAAAAGCCGTTGCAGCAATGTAACGGCTTTTTTGTTGGAAAACAGCTATCAGCTTGTAGGTTGGGTAGAGCGGAGCGAAACCCAACAAGTTAGCGAGTCGCGAGGAGAAAGGTGAAAGTTACGAGGAACGAGTTTCGAGATGCGAGTTGTAGGAGGTGTGTTTTAACGCCTAAAAAGAGTTATTAGATATCAGTGGTTAGAAGTTAGATTAAAAATACCCAAGTTAGCGAGTTGCTAGGGGAAAGAGTAAAGGAGCTTTAAGCCACAAGTTTTAAATAAGATTGTGCTTGTGCATTGCTATGGTTAAACCCGATACCGTAGGCGTGAAATTTATTTCGCGCGAGTAGGTTGAGTAAAGTTAAAAGGCAAGACCTGAGCCTATGTGTTCCCATGTGTTTTGAAGCAACTTACCCTTCTGCTGAAGTGATAGTGTGTTGTTTTAATAAAATCAAATATGGTCAGTTTGGTCAGTTAAACTATAACAATTTGAAAAGAAATGAATTATATGGCATTTTCTATGTATAAAAATACATGGACAGTAAATGATGACCATAAATCAATTCGATGCTACAAGTTCTCTTCTAGGCTATATTTATCAGGTTAGGTACAGTTTACTTCTTTCTTTGAAAAAAATGAGGGAAGTCGATGATCCCGATGATTATCATGTATCAATAGAAACGATTGATGATATTGCTTTTGAAAAAGGCGGAACTCCAGAAGAATTACTACAAACCAAATACCACTCTAAGCCAGGTAATCTAAATGATAAAAGTCCTGATATTTGGAAAACAATTAGAGTCTGGGTAGAAACATACAAAAATAATCAACTCGATTTAAATAAAGCAAACCTTTATTTGATTACAACAGAAAATATTCTGTCGGATACGCTTGCAGAATTGCTTTCAACTTCCAGAAATAGGAACACTGAAAAAGCTCATGAATTAATGTGCTCTATTACTAGTGATAATCCCAGTGAGAAAAACAAGCAGGCTTTCATGCTATTCAATTCTATGTCTGAGACAGAGCAAAAAAAACTTTGCGATGCCATTTTTATTATTGATAGATCGGAGACGCTGGTTGAAATAGAAAAGCACCTAGAAAATAACCTAAGAGGGTATGCTCATTCAGCTCAATTAAAACCATTTTTAAACAGATTGGAAGGCAAATGGTTTTCAATGGCAATATCAGCTTTGGAAACTGGAGATGGGAGAGTTAACCTCGGAGAAATTGTAAATATAATTGATGATCTAAGAGAGCAATTTTTACCAATTAATTTACCTGATGATTATTCTTCAGCGGAAGTTGATGTGGCGCTCCTTCTTGAACAAGATCATAACTTTATTAATCAAATGAAGATATTTGGTGCTGGGGAAAGGTTAATAAGAAAAGCTGTCTTAGATTTCTTTAGAGCCTCTGAACAAAGATCTAGGTGGGCTGGTGATGGACTTTTAAATCCAGGGGAGCTAGTGAACTATTTTAGGAAGCTGGAAGAGGAATGGGAATTCAACATAGGTTTAGCCGAGACAGAAATTGCTATAGAAGATGAAATATCAAAGAAAAAGCTAGCATTAGAAGTCTTTAAGAAGTGTCAAAATGAAGGTGCAATCCCTATACGTACCCACTTCTCAGAAAGTTATGTGGCTCGTGGAAGTTATCACCACTTGGCTGATGAATTAATAATAGGTTGGCACCCAGATTTTGAACAATTGTTAAATAAAAAAACGAAATCAGAGGTGGCTTAGATGGATTTTTCTAAGTTAACTAGAGAGGAATTTAATCTTCATAATCCTTCTTATTGTGGATTTCTGATATACAGTATCGTTCGAGAGTACGGAACAATAGATAAAAATGGTATGAATCCAGCTCTTCTTTATTTATGCTTGCCTATAGTTTTGACTAAATCGATATCATCACAATTACCGAGATCTTCTAAGACATCACTTATTGCATGGCTTGTTGAAAACGAAGGGCAATTCTTTAATTTTGCTAATAAAGTTACGAGTTTTTTTGAAATAACTCAGAATGCATTTGATTTTCTATATCAAAATAACCTCTTAGAGCTCACCGAAAACCACGATGTGATTGCCGTTGATAGTGGCCTAGCTCAATCCCCAGCTATTTTTAATAAAAGTGAAACGATGAAGTTACAGCTAAACGCTTCAAAATTAATGGGAAGATGGTTAGCCGTTAGCCCTAACGTAGCAACAATTTATTCAGTTTTAGGGATAAGACCATAATGCAAATCAAGCAAATATCACTATATGGAAAAAATAAAAAAAGGCGTGATGTTGAATTTGAAACTTCCAAATTAAATATTATCACAGGGGCTTCAAAGAAAGGTAAAACTTCACTTTTAGATATCATTGATTACTGTTTGGGTTCTAAAGAGTGTGATGTTGCCGCAGGTTACATTCGTAACACAGTAAGTTGGTTTTCTACTTTATTCCAATTAGGTAGTTCTCAAGTCTTCATTGCGAGAAAAGCGCCAGGGTTGGGAGCAAAATCAAGTGTAGAATGCATGTTGTTAGTTGGAGAGAACGTAAAAATCCCAGAGCCAGATGAAATTAGAAGTGATACTACAATAGACTCAGCAATCAAGCTTCTTTCTTCAAAGCTAGGTATGCCTGAGTACAATACTGAAGTTCCAGAAGGTCAATCAAGAAGCTCAATTTCACTATCATTTAAGCATTCAAAATTCTTTTTGTTTCAAAGCCAAGATGAAATAGCGAATAAAAAAGTATTATTTCACCGTCAATCTGAACAATTCATCCCACAAACAATTAAAGATGTACTTCCATTTTTTCTTGGTGCCGCAGATGATAATCGCTTTTCTGAAATGGAGAAGTTAAGGGGATTAAAGAGAGAACGAACCGTTAAAGTAAAAGAACTTAAGGAAATTGAGTCATTAAAAGGTAATGGTTTAAGCAAAGGGTTTGCCTTATTAGCTGAAGCCGCCCAAATTGGGCTTTATAACGGTTCCACATTTAATCTGTCTGATGAACAATTAATAACTCAATTTAAAAAATTGAGCACATGGAAGCCTGAAGATATCTCTGAGCAGACTGAAAGTGGCCCAGCAATCAACCAACTTGAATCTGAATATAGAGTGTTAAAAGAGCAGAAAAGTATAGTTAATAATATGCTTAAAGAGGCTGAGGATTACGAAAAGGCGATTAATGGTTTCGAGAATCAAGAGCATGAGCAAGGATTACGGTTAGAAACTATAGGTATTTATCAAAAGCTTGAAGTGTCTGAGTCGCCGGTAAAAGACGCACTTTTGATGTCATTGTCTAAGCTCAATGAAAGTTTATCTAAAACAACTAGAGCTAAACCTCACTTGAATTCAAGAATCGCGGAGCTTAGGGGAAGGCGAAGTGAACTTGCAAAGTCTATCAAGAAAACTCAAAGCATGTTATCTGAGTATCAGAAAAAGGATGAAGAGCTAGGTAAACTTCAAAATTTGAACTTGCGTAAAGCTAAAGTTATAGGACGGATTTCACTTTACTTAGACGGAATTGATTGGAATAAAGATACCACTTTATTGGAGAAACAAATAAGAGAACTGAATCAACGAATAGAAGAATTAGAGGAGGCGCTTGATCCCGAGTTGTTGATAGAGAAGTTAGATTCTCAGCTTAATCTAATTGGAAGGGACATGAGTCGTTGGGCCAAAGAGCTTGAATTAGAACATAGTGATTGTCCTATAAAGCTTGATTTAAAGCGTCTTACTGTCGTCGCTGAAACACCTGATGGAAAAGTTCCATTATACCAAATGGGAAGCGGTGAAAACTGGGTCGGTTATCACTTGGTGACATACATGGCATTGGCAAAGTGGTTTACCAATAGAAACAGACCGGTTCCTCGTTTTGTACTGTTTGATCAGCCCACTCAAGTCTACTTTCCGACCGATATTGATGTAACGGGAAACATTGACGAAATAGCAGTCGATGAAGACAGATTAGCGGTTAAGAAAATGTTTAAGTGGCTTCATGACTTGATAGAAGAAGAGTTTGACAGTGATTTTCAAATAATTGTCACTGACCATGCAGATATCGATGAACCATGGTTCCAAGATTGTATTCGGGATAAAAAATGGAGAGGTGATGAGGCCTTGATTCCACTTAGCTGGATTGAATAACAAACAGTTAATTGGAGGATTGTAGTTCGTACTAATTTATATGCAGGCACGAAACTATGATTCTTCATAATGAATTTAATGCCTTGGAGTCATTACTCTATTTTGCGGAATGTTTAAATTTTCAGAATCAACGGGGTCAGGGCCTTTTTCTCTGATCCCTTTACCAACCCACAACCAACACTATGCTGTTAGCACCTAGCACCTAGCACCTAGCACCTAGCACTGTAGGCGTGAAATTTATTTCGCGCGAATCCATTAAAAAACAACTTTGAAAGAATTTTTGTGTTTTTATGGGTACAGTTGTCAAGTAACCTGTATTATGCATGCTTTGCTGTTGGGTGGTGAAACCTCTTACTTAACCACCTGATTATGTTGTTGAAAATTTAAGGTGTAATAATGTTTGAAGGGAACTTTGTGCGCATTAACATGGCTTTGGCCTGTTTGCTTGTGTTAAATCTTGGGGTTGCTGGTGCTTCGGCTAATGACGATACACCAATAGAGACTGTGGTTGCTGATGCTAATTTCTTAGCGTGTTTACAAGAAAGTGGCTATAAAACTGTGGGTGAGGTGACAAAAATACATTGCAGAGATCGCGGTATTACCTCAGCCAAAGGGCTTGAGCATTTTAGTAACTTAACAAAACTCGTCCTCAGTAATGAAGGGGATAGCTTCATCGTTGGTGAAATTGGCGGCATTACAAGCAGACCTGCCGATAAGAAAGTGCCAAACCAGCTGACCGAAATCGACATAAGCCACAACAGCCAGCTTTTCCATGTTAATTTAAGCCAAAATAGCCTTACGAGTATTGATGTAAGTAACAACGAAGATTTAGAGACTTTAATGCTGAGTGGTAATAAGCTTTCAAAGCTTGATGTAAGCACTAACAGTAAACTTACATGGCTTGATCTTAAAGATAATAAGCTGACAGGCGAATTGACGCTTGTTAATTCTGAACTATATCAACTTAACCTGTCGGGCAATAAGCTCACAAAAGTAAATATACCGAGTGGTATTCGCAATCTTGAGCTTGCAAATAACCAGTTAAAAAACCTAGATTTAAGCAAGTTCAAGATGCTTAGCGAACTAAACCTAGATGCCAACCAGCTTAGCGCTTTAGACATAAGCCATAATAAAAAGTTAACTGCACTTTACGCCGGTAATAACCACTTAAGCACAATCGATTTAACAGCAAACCCCATGCTTCAAGTGCTCTTTTTGCCGAATAACAAGTTAAAAATCATTGATTTACGTGAACATGAAAATTTAGTAGATATCAGTCTTTTTAATAACCCACTACAAAAGGTAGATGTTAGCAAAAGCTATAGTTTAGAGCTGTTAGAACTCGACAGTGGTGTTGAGTGCATAGGCATTGGTTGTGCAACAAGGTTTGAAGGGTATTAATACCAGCGTATAGGGTAGAGCACAGCGAAACCCAACAAGTTAGCGAGCAGCTAGGGGAAGGAGCTATCAGCCGTCAGCTATCAGATTGAAAAGTTAGCGAGTTAGAAAGAGTAAAGAGGAAAGTTAGCGAGATGCGAGATGCGAGGTGTAGGAGGCGTTTTAACGCTGAACAGGTAGCAGCGGGTTTACCCCGCGTTCTTAGAGTAAATTGTTCATTCCTAAGCGATATAAAATCGTTGCTACCATCTCGCTAACTCAAACCTACTGAATCAAACTCACTTGTTTTACATACGTATCGGTTTGCAAACCAAAGTGGCCGAGAACGTAGGTGTAGGTGGCATTTTCATTCCATAATCGGCTGCTGTGAATGCCGTACACATAACAAGTGCCAGTGAGCAGACGATTTGATCAGAGTAGCTTTTTATTGAATACACTTTGTCGCCTAATGCTTCTCCATAAATACTATTTAATAATGGGCTGCCAACCGATAAGCCATAGTAACCACATGTGTTATTCCACACATTGTATGGGTAAACACCACAACTAAGCAGGCCGCGCGCGGCACCTGCAACACCGACAAAGGTATCAACATCTGATGCCATGCCTAGCTTATAAATTTGCTGGGCTGCGAGTGTAACCCCCATTGAATGGCCGATAATATCGATCTTACCTGTGCAAGATTGGTTGATTGCAGTAAGAATGGCGTTACGTACGGGCGTTTCTTCACTGCCGTTATGATCGTTGCAACTCGCACAAGATTTAGAGCCCCAATCTGGGGTGAAAATTTCACTGTCGACATACCCTTTTCGTTTTAATTCGTTGATTGTGTTATTCCAACTCGAAGGGGAGGCGGTATTACCATGTACCAGTACAACGTTATCTTTACATGCTGCAAAAGCAGTTGTGCTCATACCTGCGCAAAGCGCAATTATCGTCAATAGGCGTTTCATTGTATGTTCTCCTGTTTAACATTTAATTTACAACGTATGAAATTTAAACAGGGCTGGATATAGTACTTTCGTGCAGCGATACTATTTCGCATTGTGCAATGTATATCGTTATATTTTTCTAGCACTGTAGGCGTGAAATTTATTTCGCGCGATGAACAAAAGCCCTATCAGCTTTCAGCCGTCAGCTATCAGATTGAAAAGTTAGCGAGTTAGAAAGAGTAAAGGGGGAAAGTTTACTCGCACCTAGCACCTAGCACCTCGCATCTCGCATCTCGCATCTCGCATCTCGCATCTCGCATCTCGCATCTCGCATCTCGCATCTCGCATCTCGCATCTCGCACCTCGCACCTCGCACCTCGCACCTCGCACCTCGCACCTCGCATCTCGCATCTCGCACCTCGCACCTCGCATCTCACCCCCTCTTTTTTCTCCTAAAATCTAATAATTTGTACTTAAAAAACGCACAAAAGTTAAATTAATGTAAATTTACTCTTGCTTTCGTACCTGTTTGGTCTATGTTTTTGGTCGGAGGTCACTCCTCCAACCTGATAGATAAAGTGACAATCAACAGGAACACACATGAAAATAAAAACACTCTCACTAGTGCCAGCTTTAATATTGGCAGCGGGTATCAGCCACAGTGCTTTTGCTGCGCAAGGAGTCGCATTTGTGCACGGTACAGGCCAGCAAAGCGATGCGTATAATGACTATTGGACAGGCAGTTTTGTCGACACGGTTCGTCAAGGTTTACCAAACAGTAGTAATTACACGGTCATTAATTGTGACTTTGATCAATACATGTGGGCAGACGCGGCATCTGGCTGTTTAGCAGGGCAGCTCACTACATTTATCAATAATAAAAACATCACTGATTTAACTCTGATCACCCATTCTAACGGTGGCAATGTGGTGCGTTGGATTTTATCTAACCCAACATGGGATAGCCGCTATCCAAATATTATTAGCAAAGTCACGCGTACCATTGCTCTAGCTCCTTCAAGTGGCGGTACGCCGTTGGCTGATGCGGTTATTGCGGGCAATTCGTTTGAGCAAAGTTTAGGTTGGCTTTTAGGTTACGGCAGCGATGCAGTAAAACAACAACAAGTATCTTGGATGGAATCGTATAACGCACAGTGGTTGTATGGCACACCGAACCGCCCAAGCTTACCGTCTAGATTCGAAACAGTAGTAGGCAGTGATGTTGAATCAGCGGTATGGGATAGCGACAGCTATTGTGGCGGTTATCAAAATCAAGTGGGCCTTGAAGTAACACAAAACTGGTTAGACAGCTGTTCAGATGGTTTTTTAAATTGCAGTTCTCAGTCGTTAGCTGGGGTGGTGTGGTTTACCGATAAATCACGAACCCAAGGTGGTGAGCCTTTGAGTCATCAGCAAAGTCGACGTAACTGTTTTGGCTTGCCAAACATGCTTAAAAACCGAATTTAGGAGCCCGCTATGATTAATAAGTTAACCACACTTGCAGCTGCAATAGTGCTTGTAAGCACAGCAGCGAAAGCTAATGAGCAAACGGTTTATCAGTTTCCTCAAGTTCAACCAGCATCAAGCGCTCAACTGCAAACACTTGAAAAAGACAGTGTTGAATATTGGCAGAAAGTTTCGGGTAAAGAGCTTAAACGCGGTGTGCCTGTCTTTGTAAACCAAGCTGATAACTTTATTCGCATTGCACCAAAAGCACGCTTTGATAGTGGCGAAGTATTTAAGCCTCATGGTTTACAGCTAGATAAGCTGTCGGTGCGAGATGACAACTTTAGACAAATGCCAATGCAAGCCATGGTTGCACGTGAGCAAATGGAAAATGCAGGGTTTAGCGATGGTAGTGTTGGCTTAAAGCTAGGTCAGGTAAATGGCAAAGCAATGTTAAGAACAAGCCAAGCGCTTAACGACGACGACACCTATTTGCTGCATGTGATTGAAAAAGGCTCGAGCAATGCTTTACATGCTAAATCGCAGTTTAAAGTGAAAGATCAGCAACAACGTGTTGCTATGCAGCTTAGTATGGGTAAAAAGCGCTTTAAAGATAGTGATGTGAAGTTAACGCTTTCAAGTCCTGATGGCGAAAAACTAGATGTACGTTACGAAAATGGTGAAGCCGTATTCAATTACCCGCTTGAAACCTTAGGTGCCGCAAATGGTTACTATGAGCTTGAGGCCAGTGTAGATACTAAAGTGAATGGCCAAACGGTAAAACGCTCTATAAAAATGCCGTTTGTACATAGCTCACAAACCATCAGTATGGATAAAGCCAAAGTCACTGCGCTTGGCAATAATAAATACCAAGCCAAGGTGCCAGTGCAAGTGACCGACTCAGGCCGCTATGCTATTCGTGCAACCTTAACAGGCAAAGGTGATAAAGGTGAGCGCATCAAACTGGCAACGGTTGAAGTAGCAAAACAGATTGATAGCTATGATAGTTTCACCATGCCTTTTGCGGTCACTCAAGCAGCGAAAGCCCCATATGAGCTGGTGGATATTGAACTTACCGACCAAACGCGAATGTTAAAGTTTGCGGGGGAATAAAGGGTAGCTCTTATTGTATGTTGGGTGGAGCTGAGCGAAGCCCAACAAGTTAGCGAGCAGCTAGGGGTAGGAGCTATCAGCTTTCAGCCGTCAGCTATCAGACGAAAAAGTTTGCGAGATACGAGTTTAGGCGTTTTTTCGCCGAACCCTGTGGTTCAATTTGTTTTTCACAAAGAGAAAAGAATGAGAAATAAATGAGATAGACCAAAAGAGTATTTTGTTTTTTCCTCTAAAGCGCAGCGTCTCTTATCCTCTTTGTGAATATTATTTTTAAATGCTGTTTTTCTCTGTGTAGCGCGAAGTGCCTCGGTGCTCTCTGTGGTTCATATACTTTGAAAATAAAAATATGCTCAGTTTGAATTTGAACTAAAAAACACCTGTTTAATAGGTTGTTTTTGTGTTTATCATAGAAATTAAACAATAATAAAGTTTGAGCTTTATGCTCACCAAGGACGGTTATGCCAGATATGTATTTTGGAATACTCGCCAATTTAGGCGTGGTTCTATTACTCGTTTTAATTTTAAAAGCATTCAGTAAAGTAACTATAAACTTAACTTGGCTGCTTGGTACTCTGTTAATTCTATTTTGCTATTTCTTAGCTTTATTCGAAGGTAAAGAGTTCATTTCCTTAGATTTACTTTTTACAGATCTCAAATGGAATTGGTCAGGTAAAATTGTCGCTATTACTCTTTGGGCTTTGGTATTGGCTTTATTAGCAGCTTTTAAAAGTGACTTTAAAATCAAGGACGCTGGTTTTACTCTTAGACAAAATGAAGGCTCTATTAAGCCTGCACTCGTTGTTTTAACCCTGTTTGTTGTGTTGCAGATTGTTGTAACGCTTAGCCTTGGTAACGGACCAAATTACGATTTTGAAACGCTACTCTATCAAGCTCTTATTCCTGGATTAGATGAAGAACCAATGTTTAGAGGGGTTTTATTATTTTGTTTTTAGTTGGCTGTTGTTTCATCGCGCATTAACTTTTTTGGCTCGCCAATAAACATTGCAGGGTTACTTTTAGTTTTATTATTTGGTCTAGTTCATGGGGTTATGTATATAGATGGTGAGTGGCATTTGTCTGCATTCAGAATCGTATTAACTGGGAGTTATGGATTTATTTTGCTGTGGTTGAGAGAGCGTACTGGTAGCCTTGTTTTTCCAATTGTAGCGCACAATATGGTTAACTTTGTTGGGCAGTTAGTTTAGTACATGAAGGTAAAGTAAATATACTATCAAGTACATAGGTTGGCTTAATAGGAAAGTAATGGCAAAATTGTGTTTTAAAAATGGAAACTTAAATAATGGATTATAATCAGCCACTTTCGAAGCACTCCCTAGATTTAAACCTGAACGACCGAGTTTGGTTTAGATATTCAACTTTCTATGAAAAGACAGTTTTACAAGCAGACTCTAATACAAAACTAAAGTCGCTACCGGGCCTAGCTGTGCTGTCCGGCGGAGCTGAATTTTTATTTTTCTTTATGACTATCGCTATTGCTGTAATGAGCATAGTGCTTCAAGAAACGATGCAGCCGATACCTGCTTTTTTAACTTGTGTGAGTTGTTATCTTTGTGTATTTGTTATCAAGCGAATTGTGATTTATAACAAATTTGGATTTGGTCGTAAGTGGATTATGAGTATATCTAAAGACTCACTCGAAATAGATAGGCGAGCAATAGAGGGCAAAGCTTCAAAAGTTTTGCAAATCGCTAAGGAAGATATCAAAGAGATCATTTTTAATTATACTTTTCACGGTAGAAGTGGTCATATTGTGAACGAAAAAACGGCCAATTTACACGCTTGTGAAATTCATCAAAAAAGTGGCGATGTTGTTACGCTAGATAGTCTGCGAGTAGGTCTTTTTGATGTGCTGTACCTTTTAAAATTCCACGAATACCCGCTACTATTCAGAAGTACAACTTCAAGCGGTGCAGGTAATATAGTTATTTTGATTATGCGGTTAATTTCTCTTTCTGCGATCATATCGGCTCTTGTCATGTTGGCATTTAATTTAAAGTCATAAAGGTGAGTTATTTGTATGGCTATTAGCTGGTAGGTTGGTTAGAGCGGATTTAAACTCAACGTATGGAGCCATCAGCTTTCAGCCGTCAGCTATCAGATTGAAAAGTTAGCGAGATTCGAGTTGTAGGAGGCGTTTTAATGCCGATATTCCAACCCAAAACCAACGCTATGATGTTAGCACCTACCACTGTTGGCGTGAAATTTATTTCGCGCGATGCTTATCTAAACCACAGAAGCAAGATGTAGGTCGGGCTTTAGCCCGTCAATGTTAGCGATTATGTGTCGCCATAAATGACGACCTACAGTGCTTGATTCATTAGCTCGTAGGTTGGTTAGAGCGGAGCGAAACCTAACTTTGGAGCCATCAGCTTTCAGCCGTCAGCTATCAGATTGAAAAGTTAACGAGATTCGAGTTGTAGGAGGCGTTTTAACGCCGATATTCCAACCCAAAACTAACGCTATGATGTTAGCACCTAGCACCTAGCACCTAGCACCTAGCACCTAGCACCTAGCACCTAGCACCTAGCACCTAGCACCTAGCACCTAGTACTGTAGGCGTGAAATTTATTTCGCGCGATGATCTATTTAAAACGGGCATGCAAGCATAACGCTTACGAGACATTTGATTACGCGATATAAAATAGCGGCTACAATCTTGCTAACTCGCTAACTCGCTAACTCGCTAACTCGCTAACTCGCTAACTCGCTAACTCGCTAACTTGCACTTTGTGCCCCTAGACCCTCTCACCTGTATTCTTTTACAATGCGTAAAATGACTTGATTTAGAGAATGCGTTGAACTACTTGGCTCACCTTTATTTAGCACAACCGACAGCTGATTCACATTTTGGTAATTTGCTGGGTGATTTTGGTGGGCGCCGATATTCAGCGCAGTTACCTGATGCGGTTAAAAATGGCCTTGAAAATCATTATTTAGTTGATAGGTTTACCGACTCACATCCCCTTGTAAAAGAGGCTAAGCAGTACTTTTCTCCAGCGCGTAAACGCTTTGCAAGTGTCGCGATTGATGTAGCGTTCGATCACTTTCTTATTCAGCATTGGCAGCGCTTTAATGACCAACCATTGGCTGATTTCAAACAGCACAGTTATGGTCTTTTAAATGCACGCCAAGCCATGATGCCTTCACGCATGCAGCAAGTTGTGATCAGTATGACCAACAATGATTGGTTTAAAGAATATGAAACACTGGATGGGGTCGGCCTTGCCCTTGATAATATCGCAAGGCGAATTCGCTTTGCCAACAACTTTACAGGAGCTGCCGAAGATATTACTCGCCACTACCAACAGTTAGACGCGGTGTTTTTAGCGTTTTTTCCCGAGCTGGTTGAGCATGTGAAGCAAAAGGGGGTGGAAAAGTAAAAGCTTTCAGACATCAGCCGGTAGGTTGGCTAGAACGGAGTGAAACCCAACAAGTTAGCGAGTTACAAGGGGAAAGAGTAAAGGGAAAGAGTAAAGGGGTAAAGAGTAAAGGGGTAAAGAGTAAAGGGGTAAAGAGGAAAGATACGAGTTTCGAGGGACGAGATACGAGATGTAGGAGGCGTTTTAACGCAGAACAAAAATAGAGATATTAGATATCAGTCGTTAGAAATCAGATTAAATCAAAAGAGCTTTAAGCTATAAGTTTTAGATGATTGTGCGCCATATATAGCCATCAGCTATCAGATTTAAAACCCAACAAACAAACTGAAACTTGCCCGTAGGCGTGAAATTTATTTCGCGCGATGGTTATTATCAAAGAGGTAATTTGTAAGTCGGGCTTCAGCCCGTGAGTGTTAACGGTTGCTTTTCGCCATAAATAACGATCTACAATGGGTTATATCTGTGAAGTTTGCTTTTAATTATTCCTCTTAAGCGCAGCGCCTCTTATCCTCTTTGTGAAAATCCCCCGCACTGTGGCTTACAAACCGATTTACCTCTTACATTAAAATACGAAATGGCTGATATCTTGGCTGCTTGTTGCGGTTATATAGTCGATTATTGATAGCTAAGTGAACTTCTAGGCGCTTAAAAGCTCGTTATTTAACTGAGCTGAACTACCCTTTGTAAAGCAAGTAAGCCTAGAATGAATACTTACCTCAATCGCAGTACCTTGAACATAGCAATGTAATGTAGCAACCGTGAGGGAACAATAATGAGCAAACCCATAATTGCAGCCGTTTCGCCGAAAAAAGTCACCTTAGAGCAGGGGCAAGAATACTATTTTTGTGCCTGCGGGCGTTCTAAAAACCAGCCATTTTGTGATGGCTCACATGCCGGAACCGATTTCAAACCCAAAGCATTTACAGCAGAAGAGTCGGGCGATGCCTATTTATGCCAATGTAAGCACACTGCCAATGCGCCGTTTTGTGATGGCAGTCACAAACAATTTGATAAAAGCCAAGTTGGTCAAGAAGGGCCAGGCGTGCAAATTCAAGCCTCTGATTTGCCAGTTGCTACAGCAACCAAAGAGGAACCCACCGTTGAGCTTATCCATCAATTAGCACGTGAAGGATTATCTAAGCTTGGGCACCATGGCCCTATGGTGTCGATGGGCGTGCCACGATATCAATTACCTAAATGGGATGATTTACAGCTAATGGTGGCGCAAATGGCAACGCAACCTTTAATGGAAGATGTTGCTGTTAATACTGAGCTTGTGATTGGCCCGCGAGCGAAAAAGCCATTAAAGCTGGCTATTCCATTATTTGTTTCTGATATGAGTTTTGGGGCTTTATCTGAAGAAGCTAAAGTATCTTTAGCGAAAGGAGCAGAACTTGCTGGCACAGGTATTTGTTCGGGTGAAGGCGGTATGCTTCCTGAAGAGCAGCAAGCCAATTCACGGTACTTTTATGAGTTAGCAAGTGCAGGCTTTGGTTATAGCGAAGATAAATTAAAGAACGTTCAGGCCTTTCACTTTAAAGGTGGACAAGGCGCAAAAACGGGTACTGGTGGGCATTTGCCGGGCAATAAGAATGTTGGCAAAATCTCTGAGGTTAGAGGAATTGAAACGGGTACTTCGGCGATTTCACCACCAACATTTAAAGACTTACACAGTGCGGCCGATTTCAAAAAGTTTGCTGATAGAGTACGCGAGGTAACGGGCGGTATTCCAATCGGTTTTAAACTGAGTGCTAATCATATTGAGGAAGATATTCAATTTGCGCTCGATGCGAGTGCCGATTACATCATTCTTGATGGTCGTGGAGGCGGTACAGGCGCAGCCCCTGAGATTTTTAGGGATCATATTAGCGTACCGACTATTCCTGCACTTGCCAGGGCAAGAAAGTACTTAGATGAACAAGGTGCAAGTGATGTTACTTTGATCATCACTGGCGGCTTACGCTTGCCAATTGATTTTGTAAAAGCACTTGCGCTTGGTGCTGATGGGGTGGCGATTTCAAATAGTGCAATGCAAGCAATCGGCTGTGTTGCTGCGCGTATGTGTAACACCAATAACTGCCCTGCAGGGATTGCCACACAAAAGCAAGATTTACGTCAGCGCCTAAATATTGAAAAGTCGGCAAATCAATTAAAGAACTTTTTTGAAGCTTCAACTGAGTTAATGTCGGTAATGGCGAGGGCATGTGGTCATGACTCTTTAGCTAAGTTTAATGCTAATGATCTAGCAACATGGCACAAAGATATGGCGTTGTTATCTGGCGTTAAGTACGCAGGCGTTGGAATAAGTTAGCTAGTTTCTAGAGGAAAGTTAGCGAGTTAGAAAGAGTAAAGGGGAAAGGTACGAGTTCCGAGGGACGAGATGCGAGTTGTAGGAGGCGTTTTAGCGCAGAATTGGTAGCAGCGGGTTTACCCCGCGTTATCAAATAAAAATACTCAAGTTAGCGAGTTTCGAGGGACGAGATGCGAGTTGTAGGAGATGTATGGACTCCTCCCCCAAATGGGGTGAGTACGGTATAAAGAGATTGGACAATTACTTTTACCAATAAGGAATCCATACATGTCAAAATTTAACCTAATTAGCATCGACTTGGCAAAAAATGTTTTTCAAGTCGGTAAGTTTTTTCATCAAAAACTTCAAAGTAATAAAGCGGTGGGCAGAAAAGAGCTACTGACCATACTCACTACGTCACCTCGCTGTAAAGTTGTTATGGAATCATGTGGTGGTGCTCATTATTGGGCACGCAAAGCACGTAGTGTTGGTCATGAAGTCGTGATTCTAGATCCTCGATTTGTCAAAGCATTTAGAGTTGGCCAGAAAACAGATGCAAATGATGTCATTGCAATAGCTGCCGCTTCTTTCTCACCTAATGTCCGCCCGTGTAAATCACTGACACAAGCACAGCAAAGCTTACAGTCAATAGAGCGAATGCGCGCCTTAGCTGAAAAGCAGAAACGACAGCTGGCTAATCAAATCAGAGGCTTGTTACTTGAATTTGGGATTGTAATCAAGCAATCGGAATGCGCGTTTAGGCAAGCTATCCCTGAGATTCTAGAGGATAGCGATAATGGATTAACCGCTGGTTTAAGGCAGTGTCTAGCTCAGTGCTATGAATTATTTAAAGCGCAATCAACATTAAAAGAAACATTAAATGAGTTACTGACAGGTTTAGTAAAACAAGATGAGCAGTGTGAACGTTTACTGGCGCTTGAGGGGGTCGGGCCTATCACAGCGGTTGGTTTATTAATAAGCTTAAGTGACACAACCCATTTTACGAGTGGACGTAATGCGGCAGCCAATGTTGGTGTCACCCCTCGGCAACACTCAAGTGGTGGAAAAGTACGAATAGGTCATATAGCCAAATACCGTGGAGAGATAACATTACGCAGTCACTTGTTTCTCGGAGCCAGAGCGGTTATCAGTCAGTTAAAGCATCGAGAGCCAAAAACGAAAAAAGAACAATGGCTCAAAGCATTAGTTGAAAGACGCGGTGTGAAGTGCGCCGCCATTGCATTAGCAAATAAAACAGTTAGGACAGCGTATGCCATGCTGAAAAAGGGCACGAGTTATGAACCCAGTTTACTAGCCAATTAATATTTAGCCTTCAATAACAGAAACAACAGTATTGACCAAGAACCTGCGTTAAGCGGTTAGACCCACCCTTGATAGCCTGTAAAGTGCCTGGCGTGTTAAAACACCGAGTAGGAGAAGAGGCACAAGGGCGCGAATACATCAAAGGGCCGAGGTAGCTCCTCATTATGAGCCCGCATATAAGCACGCAGTCTGACAAAATTAACGAAGGGTATTGTGCAATAGGAGGAGTCCATATAAGGTACTTTAGTGCCGAAAATATCTTCACAAAGAAAATGACGAGCTGTCAGCTTTCAGATTAAAACCAGAGTTTCTAGTTACGAGAGTAAAGTTTGCGAGTCAGGTCACGTGCTTGATACAAATGTGAAATGAGCTGTCGTAGGCGTGAAATTTATTTCGCGCGAGGGTGCTTGTATTGAGTGGTGGTTGAGACGCGCCGAGCAAGCGTGACGCCTACGGCTGATAACGGCGTGAAATTTCTTTTGCGTATTGCGCGATATAAAAATCGCGCCTACAATCTTTGCCTCGAAACTCGAAACTCGAAACTCGAAACTCGAAACTCGAAACTCGCAATCATTTTATCGGCAAATATATATCCGTTTGCAGGTCACATTCATCAACTTCATGGATGAGGTTGAGGTAATGAAAGAAGCAAGGGAAGTCTCTGACTTCTTCGCCGCTTTGCACCAGCCATTCACGGTATAAGTAGTAAACTGTATCGCTAATGGTGTCATGAGAGCCATTATGACGAACTACGGCGCAGCGTCCTGCTGGAATTTCACCATTTCGCACACCTTGCGGGTTTTCAGTAATCGGTGAGGTGATACTGCCTGCAAAGTCAAAACGAAATGCATGGTCTTCAGTGGTGGCCGGATCGCTATACGGGATCCCATATGTGTTACTGGTTTTAACAGGTGAGAAGCCTGATTCTTTGCGCCACTCAATAAATTGTGCAGCGGTATTCATCAGGGTATTAGCAGCGCCTTGGTGGGTTAATAAAGCCACCGGCTGTGCTTTAAAATCAACAATGTTTACATTCATAGGGCAAACCTTTTTGTCAGGTAATGAAAATTCAAACTGTGAGTGCCAATTAGGCCAGTTTGGTTTGCTTCTGAATTCGCTTGGCGACTGCGTAAAGGTGCGCTTAAAAGCACGACTAAATGCTTCTGGGCTATCAAATTGCGCTTCTAATGCAACATCAATAATTTTAAGTTGATGTTCAAATGCAAGTCGAAATGAGGCACGCTTTAAACGCGCAAGCTGCGCATATTTGGTAACGCTTAGGCCAACTCCAGCGACAAATAAACGATGAAAATGATATTTCGAACAACATGCCACCTCACTGAGTGTCTCCAGTGATAAAGGTTCATCAAGATGCTGGCTAATGTAGTCACAGACTAACTCAATGCGTTGTTGTTGCTTCGTTTTCATGGTTACTCGTTAATGCTTTTCAGAAGTGGGGCCAGTTTGCCATGGCCCCTAAGTCGTTACCTGATTGAAATTGCGCATTTTGAGTTTAGTTGATAGCTGTCACTTTAAAGGTGTTTTGATAGAGCAACTGTTGGTTTGCTCCCATTACATCTAGTGTCCACGTACCTGGAGTCGATGTTTCATCTAAAGTGCGGTAGGTAGACCATTCATCAAGAGGGCTGCCCCATAAAGTTTGGTAATAAACATTTTCATTTTCTTCAGGAGAGCTTGGTTTGAAGTGCCACTTGGTAAATATAACCAAGCGATCCTTACGATTATCAATACCCTCGCGGTTCATTGAAAACTCGATTCCAAAGCGCTGTTTTTCGTTCAGTGTATATGAAAATTCCGTATTTTCATTGAGTTGCTCGACACTAGAACGGCCATTAAATTTTTCAGATAAAACTAGTTTAAATAATCCAGCCCGCTCTAACTCTAAAATCGCATTTGGATAATCAAGTCCATACAGTTTTTTAATTATTTTCTGAAGCCTTTCTTGTTCTTGAGTCGAATATTGACCTTCCAGCATCAGCAGGGCTATCTGCTCTCTAACTTCTCCGTTTGAGTTACTGCCAACTTTTTCAGCATACTCTTCTATTAAGCTTAAACACTTTTCTGTATTTCTAAATTTAATATCAGCAATGCAATTGACTACTGCTAAGTTAAATGCGTTTTTAACAGTTTGCTCTTTATCATAAAGTTCTTGAGAGTACTTTTGAGCTTTTTTGAAGTCAGGCTCCACAAGTAAGCTGTAGGAATAGATAAAACTTAGTCTTTCTTTTGCATTCTCATAGCCTAATTCCGCCGAGCGGCTGTAATACTCAATAGCTTTTTTAATATCAATAGGCCTATTATCGCCACGATGATAATAACTACCGACATTAAACATGGCTCGATCATGATCTAAGTTGGCAGCTAATTGGTAGTAGTCAAAGCTTTCTTTTTTACGATCAGTTTCTATAGTCTTACTGTCAAAAGTATCTGCTAACAATATGGCATCACGTTGAACCGCTTTCTTTTCTGATTCAGTATAATTAGTCAATGTACTGTTTAGATTAAGTTTTCTTTCAAGAAAGTCGTTAGCTAAAGCTGCTTCTACTTGATCGTAATACCAAATCTGATGGCCATGCCCTGAACGCTCGAAAAACGCTTTTTCAACATCATGACCTAAACGCTTTAAAACATAGTAAAAGCGATTACTTTGCTCAAAGCCCGATATTTCATCTTGTTTACCAGCAATAATAAGAACTGGGGCTTTTAAAGATGTAGCCTGATAGACGGGGGAAATATCTTTTAAATCTTGGCTATATTCACCAACCGTACGTTCTATAAGCTCTTGATAATCTTTAGTTAAAGCGATATTACTTGCGTTATAAAGTAGAGGTAAGTCATAAATACCAAAACTTGCAATCACGCATTCATAAATATCAGGGTGTTTAATTGCCAGCATCACCGCAGAATAACCACCATAGCTTGCGCCAATAGAGCAGGTATGTTTAAAGCTATATTGTGAACGAATATGTGCCACTGCGGCAGAAATGTCTTGTTCGATAAGGTTACCAAATTGACCAACACCGCTTTCTAAAAATTCTTTACCAAACCCTGCTGAGCCTCTGAAATTAACACGTAAAATAGTAAAGCCTCGAGAGGCAAGGTATTGCACTTCAGGGCTAAACTCATCACTTTCACGAATACCTATTGGGCCACCATGTGGCATCACTAATAATACCTGCTTATTGTTGTTAATAGGTTTGGTTAAGTAACCTTCTAGGTTAGTTCCGTCGTAGGCTTTAAAGTTAAAAAACGTTGTTTTAGCGTACGTTGCGTCTTTATTTTTGGCGACAGAAAACAGTAACTCCATGTGATTTGTTTCTGATTGGTATAAATAGTATTTGCCAGGTACGGTGGCTGAGTGACTGAATAAAATTTGTGTCTTACCATCGATAGAGCATTCAACCCAAAAAAACTGTTCGTCTCCTAAAGCTTCCGCAACTTTGCTATGCAATTGCTCATAGGCGTCAATAAAATAATCGGTAGTATATTTACCATGCTTGATATACGAGGCAGCAATAAGTTTGCCATTATCATCAAGCTCAGCGGACTGAATGTCATATTTTGGGTGCTCATAGAGTGTGTCGGTGATTTCTTGTGTGTTGATATTAAAAAGGCTCACCTGGCTCTTATCGGTATTTTTGTTGGTAATGACGGCAAGGTGATCTTGGTCTGTAAATCCAACTGGTAAAAACTGATAATCTGCGTCAGTGAGAGTAAAAATCGGGATCCACTTTTTATTGCCAATAACCTTATAGAAGAACTGTAAACTCTTTTCGTCTTCATCAAATTTTGCAGTAAAAAGCTGCTGTTTGTGCTCGTCAAAGAAGTAGCTATAGGCACCTTTTAAACCTTTTTCTATAGGAGTATAAGAGCTGTAATCATTACTGTATAAAGCTGTTAAGGGCACTTGATAAAGCAGTGTGTTTTTCTTATCAGGTTTAGCAAATAAGATATGTTCAGGATCACTGAGTAACCTATCTACGATGTAGCCTTTTGCTTTAACTCTATGCTGTTCAATTTTTGGTTTTTTTTCGCCTTCAATAACATTCACGACGACTTCAAAATCGTGACTATCGCGACTTTTTACACTGATAAAAATATCATCGTCTGTTAACCATTGATAATTGTAAAAATCATTATCCTCGTCGAGTTTGACGATATAGTACATTTTCATCGAATCCATATCGATGATATTGAGAGTTTTGGTTTTGTCTTCCTGCGCTTCTAAAAAGCTGATCCAACGGCCACTGGGCGATACTTTAACTTGGCTTTGATCGGGCGAATACATTAAGTCTTCACTCGATAACATTTCAGCATGCAAGGGAAAAATAAAAAATAATAAGATAAGTAGCTTTTTCATTATTTTGCTTCCTGCTGCGAAAATGTTTGTTCCAAATAATCAAAGAATGAGTCTTCGCCGGGGCCGCCATAATTTAGCGAGCGACCGGACAAAATCGTTGGGAAGTTTTGTTCCATGTATTGCAGTGCTTCAGAACTACGGTTTTCTAAAACAATATGAGAGCGTGTGTTCCAGTAACCTATAGTTGTTATGTCTAAATGGCCAACATAATTAACTTTGTTAGGGGCAAGTGTGAATTGCCAACTTTCTTCATCGTTATCAAATTTGAGAAATGAGTAATGACTTAAGTTCAAGCGTGTGATGGTGTAATCACCCAATGGTAGATTCGCTAAAATATAATTGCTACCACTTCGAATGTCCTTAGCCGTAAGAACAAGCGATTTTGGACCATCAATATAAATGGCTTTTAAACTGCGGTTAGTTTCAATGCCAATCAGTAGGTAGCCTTCATCGGCTTTAGATAGTGTGTCTCGGTCTTCTTTTATGTTGGTAACTTTAGATGCGCATGCACTTAACAAAAGCGCACAGCTAAGCAGCAATAAACTTCTCATTCCCTTGTATCTTATTGTTGTTATTTTATTAATTTTAAAATACTTAAAAACCGGAACTATGTGAAGCACAATTTGTGAATGAGTGTGAAAAGAGTTGAGTTGCTAGGCGTGAAATTTCTACGCGCTAAACCAGAGTGGACAAAGAGAATGATGAGCCGTCAGATTTCAGCTTTCAGTTTGAAAACCAGAGTATCTAGCTACGAGAGTAAAGTTAGCAAGTCAAATCACGTGTCCGATACAAATGTGAATTGAGGTGTGGTAGGCGTGAAATTTATTTCGCGCGAGGGTGTTTTATTTGTGTGGTGGTTGAGACGCGCTAAGCAAGCGTGACACCTACGGTGTAGGAGGCGTTTTAACGCCGAACAGCTTTACTTTATTCACGGCTAAAGCCGCTCCCACGTTTTTTGATGTAGGTGTGAAATTTATTTCGCGCGTTATCTTTTTATATTGCGCGATGTAAAATCGCGCCTACAATCTGACCGCTGACCGCTGACCGCTGACCGCTGACCGCTGACCGCTGACCGCTGACCGCTGACCGCTGACCGCTGACCGCTGACCGCTGACAACTAGGTATTTTTAACTTTCCTGCTCAGCTTCTTGCTGTGCTAATTTTTCGCGTTCTGCCTTTGAAATATATGCCGGTTTATTGCTTTTATGCAATTTTGCATTGGCACGCTTATCTTTTTGCTTAAGTTTAGTGAAGATCTTTTTTCTGCGGTTCATGAGTCTAACAAACGAATTAATAGGGTGAGTGGCTATTGTACCTTGTTGGTATTTTTAAGCGATCTATTTTGCTTTAATTAGAGATGTTATGTCGGCGTTATAAGCGTTACAATCAAGGCGACTTTCTAAAAACCTTCTTAAACTCTAGAGCTTATCTTGAAACATTCATTACTTGCTGCATTTTTATTAAGTGCTTTCTCTAGTCAGGCTGCTGTGTCTGAGCAAAGTGAAAAGCTGGCTAACTACGCGGTAGAGCAATATCAACATGCGCAAATTCATACCTTAGAGAATTTAGTTTCGTACCCAACGGTAAATAAAGAAGGTCTAGCGACTCCAGATAACCCAGATTTCATTGGCTTTAAGTCGTTCTTAAAAATGAAAGCGGCGCAGTTTGGTTTTGATTATCAAGATTTAGGCTACACAGTGTTAATTGGCATGGGTAACCAAGCTGAAAAAGTAACCATAGTAACCCATGGTGATGTGCAACCAGCAGATGCCAGTAAATGGCAGCAAAGTCCATTTAAAATGGATAAAACCTCTGAGCCAGGAAAGCTAATTGCACGTGGTACAGAAGATGATAAAGGGGCAATTGCGACTGCACTGCATGCAATGAAGGCGATCAAAGACAAGGGTATTACATTAAATAACCGTATTGAATTAATGGTTTACCTTGCAGAAGAGTCTGATTGGGCACCACTCGAAGAGTTCATGAAAACCTATCAGCAACCTAAATACGCAGTCACTATTGATGCTTCATACCCTGTGGTTGTTGCAGAAAAAGGCTGGAGCTTAATTGCCCCGACTTTCTCAGAGACCTCAGCACAAACAGGCTTATATGTTAGTGACTTAAAAGGCGGCGCCTTTGTTAGCCAAATCCCTGAAGATGCCAGTGTGTTAGTACATAACGCTGATGCGGCAACTGTGGCTAAATTACACGACAATGTCGCTAAGCTTAAAAACGTCAAAGTGGCGATGACAGAGCAAGACAATGGCTTGTTAGTCCAAGTGAAGGGGATTTCAGCGCATTCATCTGAGCCAGAAGCTGGTGAAAATGCCATTGCGCACCTTGCAGAAATCTTTAAAGGTATTGATCTTGAAAACAATAGCGATGGTCAAGCAGTTGAGTTTATCAATCAGCTAATTGGCCTTGATTTATACGGCGCGCAATTCGGGGAAATTGGTTACAAGCATGACTTTATGGGACCGATGACTGTTTCGCCAACCTTATTAAGCCGCGATGGTAACGACATTAAATTGTCGATTAATATGCGTCGTCCGGTAGGTAAACAAGAAGCTGTGCTTAAGCAGCAAATTAATGAAGCGCTTAGCGCTTGGCAAACCACTAATGGTGTTACGTTAAAAGACACTAAAGTGGTAATTGGTACGCCAATGCTGTTAGATGGTGCGCCTCATGCAGAAGCATTACTCGATATCTTTAAGCACTTTACCGGCGATAAAGACGCGGGCTTTGTGTCAATTGGTGGTGGCACAAATGCTAAGCTGTTTGATAATGCGGTGTCATTTGGTCCATCAATGCCAGGTAAAAAGTACACAGGTCACTCAGAGCATGAGTTTATTACTGAAGAGCAGTTAGCACTGAACTTAAAAATGTACACTGCAATGATGATTAAGCTAGGCAATATGTAATTCTATAAACTGAAAACGCCGCTTTATAGCGGCGTTTTTGTTTAAAGCTGTTGGCTCATATCAGTTTAAAACTGGGCAACAAACTTAAGGTTATAAAGTTCAGCAGAGCCGCTTTCAGTGTAATTAGCGGTTAAATAGTATTTATCATTAATAAAGTACTTGCCTTGTAAAACGAGTTCAGAATCATCCAAACCTGCGCCTATGGCATAGTGATCGCCGAAGTAGTAGCTGATCATGGCATTGCTTGCTGAATCATTAAGGCTGTCTTGGTGGCCAACATCGACAGTAATGTAATGGCTACCGCTTAAATGATTAAAGTATCTGGCAGAGACATTCCAAACGTCGAGTTCATCATCTGTTTCTGCACTAAAACCAAGGTAATCCTTATCGTTGATTTGGAGGTTATACTGCGCTTTCAAGCGGAAATAATCATCACCATAGCTACGCACATCCCTATTTATAGAGACTTTTAAGGCATCGGCAAATAAGTAGCCAATTCCTAGCGTGTAATTGTCTAAATCCCTCACATCCCTCATATCGGCTACAGCAAACCAGTTGTTCAAAAAATACTCGCCTGATAAACCAATATCGTTGTAATAGTCTCCTCCTGAGTAATTCACTCGAAAGTTTGTATCTGTATCTAGGTAACCATAATCATCGAGCACACCCGAGCTTTGCTGCTCCTCAAAGTAGTAATGGCTTACTAATTGATAACCATCAAAGTCATAATAGTCATTATTAATATGAGTGTATTCGATACTGTTGAACCATTGTTTACTTACTTGTTGTTCTGTGGCGATTGAGCAGTTTGAATAAGCAAGTGTTGCAAGAGCGATCGGGGCTAATTTTTTAATCATACATATCCTTGTTGTATTTGGTTTTGCTTCATCAAGATAATACAACAAGTAGGTATTTACATTGTAATAAAGTGTTGTGGGTCTGTTAGTTTGTGAAAAGGCCAAGCAGTGCTTGGCCTACAGAGATTAATTAAGCGTTGTGGTGAGTGATATTTCGGCATTCATCAGTTTAGAAATAGGGCAGCCTTGCTTAGTTTGATCACAAAGTTGCTCAAACTTTTCGCTCGAAATTTCTTTTATCTTTGCACTAACATCAAGTGCAATGTGACTCACTTCGAAGCCCTCATCAACTTCATCAAGACTCACTGTTGCTTTGGTCGTTATGTCGTCAGCGACAAAGCCTGCTTCAGTTAGTGCAAGCGATAGCGCCATGCTAAAACAGCTACTGTGTGCCGCTGCAACCAGCTCTTCAGGGTTAGTGCCCGGCTTATCTTCAAAGCGAGTGTTAAAGCCAAATGGCTGTTTCTCAAGCGCGCCACTTTGACTAGAAATATAGCCTTTGCCAGATTTAATATCACCAGACCAACTCGTATGTGCAGATTTTTTAATCGTCATCGTCATCTCCTTTGTAAATTATTTCGACAACCGTGAAAGGCTTTCAGGGTTTTGTGCCGAAAACTGTGAGTTAACGATATAAGTGCAACTTAAACGCCAATATTTCTTTTTGCTTCACGCTTGCAACGTTCTGAGCAGTACTTTACATGCTCCCAGTCACGTTGCCATTTTTTACGCCACATAAATGGCCTGTCGCAAACGGGGCAGGTTTTGCTGGGTAAATTAAGCTTTTTATGAGCCATGGCGTTGTCTTTTAAGGCTTATCACATGCTTATTCAATACGGCTTTTGTGCCACGCTTTACATCATCACGTTCTCGAAATGACCATAATCGCTCACGTGCTGCTTTGGCTGCATGTTCAATATCTACCATAGGCTCAGGGTAGTCTTCGCCGAGTTTAAAGTTATTAAATAAGGCCTCCATTGGCGGCTGTTGCCATGGCTGGTGGAGATCTTCTATGGGTAAGTTTTTAAGCTCAGGGCACCATGTTTTAATAAATATGCCATCTGGGTCTTTATCTTGAGATTGCTTTATTGGGTTATACAAACGAATCGTGTTGGTTCCTGTGACCGATGCTTGCATTTGGATTTGTGGGTAGTGAATACCAGGCTCAAAATCTAAAAAATAACGCGATAAAATAAAGCTGACTGATTGCCAATGAATGTTCATATGATGAGTCATAAAGCTGACTAACATAGCGCGCATTCGAAAATTAATGTAACCCGTTGCTGCTAGGCAGCGCATGCACGCATCAATAATGGGAATACCTGTTTGACCTTGCTCAAAGCGTTTTAAGTGCTCTGCAACGAGTTCATCATCGCGATAAGGGTAGTGCTTGTAGCCCGCATTTTGCGGTGCAAACTCCATGCTGCATTGAGTTTCGAATTTTTGCATAAAATGGCAATGCCAGTGAAGCCTTGACTCGAAAGCATGTAATGAGCGACGCCAGCTTAAAGGCTGCTTTGCTAAATAGTATTTAAGAGTTTGATAAACTTGTCTGAGGCTCAAGTTGCCAAAGGCTAAGTAAGGCGAAAGCCTAGAGCATGAATCTCTACTTTTGGAAGGACTCGAGATACCATTTTGGTAGCTCTTTGCACGCTCTTCTACAAAGCTCTGTAGGCAAGCTCTGGCTGCATGAGGGCCACCATATTGAAACTGCGGGTCGTGCTTTAGAAAATCATCAGCACAGGTTGCTGCTTGGTAATTATGAGGCTGCACTGCATTAAAGGCTTGCCAATTTGGCGTTACAAGACGTTGGTTCATCACACCATGCCAATGTGTTTGCCAATCAAACTGTTTAGGTCGTGCTCGTTTTACACCTCCAAGTGGCGTTTCGTGCCAAGGAATTACTTTGCTGTCTAGCCAGCGTTTGACCTGTTTATCTCGCTCAAAGGTATTGTAAAGACCTATTTCTTCATGACTATAAACCCCTGCAATATCAAAATCTTCACTAAGGGTTTCTAACAAGGTAATCATTTCTTGATTATAAATGGCGATTTCAGCGTTATATTTTTCGAGCTGTTGGTTGATGTCTTTAAGTGACTGAGCAACAAAACGCCAGTGCCTAAAGCTGTAATGGGGGTCTTCGAGTAATAGGGGCTCAAAGTTGTAAATAAGTAAGCAAGGCAGCTCTGATGCAATTGCACTGGCAAGTGGCTGATGATCAGATAGTCGTAGGTCACGTTTAAACCAAACAAGATTTACTTTTTGTTTTTTTGAGCCTGCCATAAACGTGGAGTTGAAAATTGCTTTGATGATTATACGTAGCAAGTCACAACTTAGATTAATTACTAAAGCAATCCACAAAGTTTCCACATTTGTAGCATATTGCCCACACACTTTTGGATGGTACTCAGATTATGCTTACGGTCAACTGAATGACATAAGAGGTTCGCTATGAAGCAATTATCTGCACTTTCTGTTTTAGCTATTTCGTTGTTAGCCACAGCGCCCGCTTGCTTTGCTCGCGACCATCAAGGCGGTCCACCCCAGCGACCTGACTTTGCATCGATTGATATAGATGGCAATGGGGCGATTGATTTTACTGAGTTTAGTGAACAGCCTATGCCTGTAGATATGCTGCAAACCATTTTTAATGACATGGATGCTGATCAAAATGGTGAAGTAACTGAAGACGAGTTCAACAACCATAAACCACCAAAACGTAAGGAAAATCAACGATGATCAACAGTGTTTCATCGGGTGCGAATTTTCAGCCCATGCAACGACCTCAAGCAGAGCCGTTGACCAGTGAACAAACAGAGTTAATGAATGAAACCTTAGCTCAGTTTGATCCTGAAAACTTAACTGCAGAAGATGCACAATCTATTATGCAGACATTTATGGATGCGGGTATTCAACCGGGTCAAGAAATGGAAGCAATTATGGCTGAAGCTGGCTTTGATGCCGCTGAAGTCGGTGAATTAGGTCGTCCTGAAGGTGAGCGTCCGCCTGGTCCGCCACCACCGCCGCCAAGTGGTAATTCACTTGAGCAGGTTGATAGCGAAGAAGTTGTCAGTTATTTAGATGAGTTGTTAGCGCAATATTCTGATCAACTGGGAGAAGAAGATAAAGAAGCAATTCTAGCCTCTGTGCAAGAAAAGTTTGGTTTATCTGAAGGTGATTCGCTGTTATCGGTCACAGCGTAAATCACAAAGCGGTCATGATGACCGCTTTTTTATATCTAGCTTTATTAATCACATATTAAAGTGACGCGGTGAAAGCCTTTATTTCGTTTTGTGCAGCTTCTAAGCTTTGATCTGCACCTGGCATTGCAAGGCCTTCAGCGTAAATAAAGTTAACATCAGTCATACCCACAAAACCAAGTACATCTTTTAAGTATTTAGTTTGTGTATCCATCTCTGTGCCTTGATATACACCACCACGGGCAGAAAGTACCACTACTTTTTTGTCTTTAATTAAACCTACAGCGCCTTGCTCTGTATATTTAAATGTAATACCAGCACGAGCAATACGATCAATCCAAGCTTTGAATGTTGATGGAATACCAAAGTTATACATTGGCATACCAATGACAATCAGTTCGTTATCGTTAAGTTCAGCAATTAAATCGTCAGAAATTGCAGCAAGTAGCTTTTGCTCATCGCTACGTTCGTTTGCATCAGTCATCCAAGCAGCCATTTCTGTCTGCGTTAAGTGAGCAATCGCATTGTCGCTTAAATCGCGAGTTGTTACTGAAATTTGTTGGTTGTTAGCAAGCTGCTCAACAAATAGTTGGCTAAGCTTGGTTGAATTACCTTGTTCACCATTTAAAGATGAATTTAACACAAGTACTTTTTTCATCATGTCACCTAAGAAAACTGAAGTTGTGCAGTTATTATAATTAGCAAAAAATAAATTAATAATGCTATTAATCGAGTGTTACGTTCGTTTTAAACGAATGGAAGAGGTGTCTAATTTTTTTGAATTAGTCTTTTTTTGTAATTTAATGTTACTATTGCCGCGACAATAAAAAAGAAATGGACTTTATTATGAAGTACTTACTGCTTACTCTTTTTGCAGTGCTGAGCTTAATGCCTCGTGCTGCTGAAAACACACAACTCCCTGTAGAATCATTCGCCTCTTTACGCGCTTTTAGCCAAGTAAAATTTTCGCCAAATGGTAAAAATTTATCGTTTATTCGAAATGTAAATGGTGAGTTGGTTTTAATGGTTTATAACCGTAAAACTAAAGAAGCTGATTCTATTATTCGTTCAGATAATCATACTATTTTCTTCGATTGGTATGAATGGGCAAATGATGAGGTACTTCTTTTAGGTGCCCGCTATATTCAACGCCAATTTGGCGGCCCTAAATATACCTCTACACGTTTATATGCATATAAAATTGGTGGTGATGGCAAGGCGAAACTGGCTATAAAGCCTAACTTTAATCGTGATGAACGCCAACCGCAATTTGGTGATCAGGTAATCAGCTTTTTACCCGATAAAAAAGATAAAATTTTAGTTCAAGGTGATTTTGATGTTGCCAATGCCCCTGGCGTGTATGAACTTGATTTAAGTACACTTCGTAAGAAAAAAATTCAGCGCTCACGTAGTAAAGTGATTGATTGGACAGCAGACCGCCAAGGTAATGTGCGTATTGCCCTAAAAATGGATGAAGACGAATTTGAATATATTCTTTATGACGAAGATCGAGATAACCGTAAAACGTTATTCAAATATAAAGCATTTAGCCCTGATGTAGTGACTGTTTTGGGCTTCGATAAAGACCCTAATATTCTTTACTTCAAAGCTCTTAAAGATGGCTATGATGCGCTTTATAAAATGGACCTAACGACCATGAAAAAAGAGTTAGTGTTCAGCGATGATAATTATGACTTCGATGGTCATATATTCTATTCATCTCTTACAGGTGAAGTAGCAGGGTTTACGCACTCTCAATTAGATGAGGGGATCCGTTACTGGGATGAAGATTTAAACAACCTTTATAATGGCTTACGCGCTGTATTGCCGGCAGATAAGTTTGATATTGATATTATTGATACTAGTAAAGAACAGCGTCAATATGTGGTTTACGTTTCAGGTGAGCAAATCCCTGGTACCTATATGTTGGGTGACCGGGATTCTAACTAATTAACTGCATTTGCCTCGGCATTTCCAGATGTTGATGAAACTGTTTACAGTGGTAAAAAGAAAATTAGTTATAAAGCTCGTGATGGCTTAACTATTGAAGGGTATTTAACTCTACCTGTGGGCTACAAAGAAGGTGATAAGTTACCAACAATTGTGTTCCCGCATGGTGGGCCAATGGCTCGTGATTACGCTGGTTTTGACTATTGGACTGCGTTACTTGCTTATAATGGTTATGCAGTACTGCAACCAAACTTCCGTGGTTCAAGTGGCTATGGGCATGAATTTGAGATGGCTGCAGTTCAAGGTTTTGGTAAAGAAATGCAAGATGATTTGCAAGATGCGGCGAATTGGCTTGTTGAAGAAGGTATCGCTAATAAAGATAAAATTTGTATTGGCGGGGCAAGTTATGGTGGCTATGCTGCATTAATGGCAGTGGTTAAACACCCTGAAACATTCAAATGTGCAGCAAGCTTTGCTGGCGTTACTGATCTTGAGCGTATTGTTAGTAAAGCGCGTTATTTCACTAATAAAGAAATTGTGCGTAAGCAATTTGGAACTGATGGCGATAAACTAGAAAAAGTGTCGCCTGTTAATTTTGCAAAGCAAATTAATCGTCCGGTGCTATTGGTTCATGGCTCTGATGATAATGTAGTGCCTGTTTATCATAGTCGTGAAATGGATGATGAACTTAAAGACGAAGGCAAAGATGTTACTTATATTGAGCTCGAAGATGGCGACCATTACTTATCGCACCAGCCGTATAGAATTAAAACGTTAAAAGCGTTTTTAGAGTTCTTCGATAAGAACTTGAAAAACTAGAATTAGCAAAGAAAAAGGCGACCTAGGTCGCCTTTTTTAATACCTGATTCTGCGTCAATTTTATTTATAAGCTAATTCAGCATCAATATTGCGCATTAAGTTGGTAACCCAATTGATATATTGGCGGTGGATTTTTTTGCCATTGTAATCAAGGTTTATCGAATCTTTGTAATCAATAGAATATTCTTGCTCGTTAAACGTAATATCAACGCGTAATTGGTGTTTACGAATATCAAGTTTACCTAAGATTTGGCCTTCGGCATTTGAACGACACGTCCAGCCTAGTTTCATACATGCTTTTAAAATATTGGTTTTGATACTTTCAAGGTCATGTTGGCCAGACGCCATTTGCGGTACAGGGTTTGCGTCAAAGTTACGAATAGGCACACTGGTGCTACAAGCAGAAAGTGTAAGTAGCGTAAGAAGTGCAAGAGCTGCCTTTTTCATAGTAAGTCCTTTTTGGAGATAAAATCAGCGCGATTATGCGCTTTTTTTACTGCATGGTCTAGGCATCGGGTAAAAACCACGCACTAATTGCACCAAGTAAGCCTAAGATACTGTAGAAAAAAATTAACTCAGCAGTCGTTAAGTAGGTATTTAGTAAGCCGACGCTACCTAGCAGTAATAATATAACTCCGATCACCGTATTACTAACAGAGACATAGTCAGTGCGCTTGTTTCCTTCAGCCATATCAACAAGGTAGGTTTTACGACCAAGGCGAACCCCTTGATGAGCTACGGTGAGTAAAAAATAACAGAGCGGTAATAGCCAAAATTCATTGAGCGTTTGTGGGCTCAGATAAGCAACTAAATAAACGGCGAAACCGTTGAGGGTGACGAGCATTGCAGCAAACACTAATACCTTGCGGCTCGATAAATCACTTAGTCGACCCCAGATAGGCGCAGAGACTAAGCTGGCAAGCCCAGAAAGCGCCATAAACGTAGCAAGTAGTGAAAAGTCGAAAGCCTGTTCACTAGCAAGAACGATATAAAACGGGGCGCTCAAAGCAGAACATAGCAACAACGCACGAGTGATAATAAAGTGAGCAAATTGTTTATCTTGGTAAAGCAGTTTTAATTTTGATAAAGCATGCAGAAAGCCGTTTTCAGCGCCCTCGGTTGCACCCTTGTATTCTTGAATGCGGCTATAACTGAGCGCTGCAAACAGCCACATTAAAGCGGCCAGCATTAAAGCAACATACACCCCATTTTCATAGCCAAGGCTTTGTAGATACCATAAACCAAGACCAAATGTGAGCGTTGCAAATCCTGCAAAACTCGCAGCAAGACCGCTAATGCTGCCTCGTTGTTGTTTAGGTATGACCTTGCCTAATACATCTTTTGCAGCAATGGAATTAAAGCCACGAGCAAGGCTAAAGATAATCAAAATAGCGATGATAGCAAAACCTGCCGTTGCACCTTGAAGTGTTAAAGCACAAATAAGCATGCCTACAATACACAAGGCTTGCACTATGGCGCCAATCACCCAAACCCACTTTCTGACAGGCAGCCTACGAATAGCACTTGCGATGGCCAGTTGTGGCAACATTGAGCCTGACTCACGAATAGGCACAAGCCAAGCAATAAAACTACTTGGTACATTAATGCTCTGTAAAAGCCAAGGCAGGGTCACTTTAGGGTTTAACAGGGCATCTGCAAACTTACTAAATAGTTGGCTTACTAATAAGGTAAGAAAATTGCCGGGCACTACTTTACAAGCAGCTTCATCAATTGCTTTGCAGGCACGGGCATCCTCGGTGTTACTGAGGCGTTGGTAGATATCTTCTTTACTGAGCTTTTGCATACTTTTTATTTTTATGAAAAAGGGCATTTAAGCCCTTAAAAATCTTCCTTAGAGTGGCGCTCTGCTAACTGCTCAGCTTCATCACCCCATGTTTTGTTTACTCTGCGACCTCGTTTTACAGCAGGGCGGCGCTCAATTTGTTTTGCCCAGCGCATCACATGACTATATGACTCAACATCTAAAAACTCTGCCGCATCATATAAATTGCCAAGTACCAAGCTGCCATACCAAGGCCAAATAGCGATATCGGCAATTGAATATTCGCTACCAGCCATGTAGTCATGGTCGCTTAAATGGCGGTTTAATACGTCTAACTGGCGTTTTACTTCCATGGTGAAACGGTCAATTGGGTACTGCATTTTGAATGGTGCATAACTATAAAAGTGACCGAAGCCTCCACCTAAGTATGGGGCAGAGCCCATTTGCCAAAATAGCCAATTTCGACATTCTGTTTTACTAGCGTGATCGCTTGGGATCAGCGCATCAAACTTTTCTGCCAGGTATTGTAAAATTGCACCTGACTCAAACACGCGAGTAACGGGCGTTGTACTGTGATCCATTAAGGCTGGGATTTTTGAATTAGGGTTAACACTGACAAACCCTGAAGAGAATTGATCACCATCGCCAATTTTAATTAAAAATGCATCGTAGTCAGCTTCATCAATACCAAGCTCTAATAGTTCTTCGAGCATGATAGTCACTTTTTGGCCGTTTGGTGTCGCAAGTGAGTAGAGTTGAAGATCGTGTTTACCAACGGGCAAGTCTTGCTCGTGGGTTGCACCTGAGACCGGACGATTAGTCTTCGCCCATTCACCACCGTTTTCTGCATCCCATTGCCACACTTTAGGTGGCGTATAACTTTCGGTATTACTCATTGAAACTCCTAAATTGTGCTTTAATGAATGTCATTACGAGATTACCATCCTAGTTGATCAGATAGAGCAAGGGAAGTACAGTTATTAATTATGAATAACAAGGAGGATGACATGAAAAAGCATGGTTTAGCCATTGGCCTTGAGCGAACTGGCACGACTTTTTATCTCACAATTAAAGTAGTCGGAAAGCTTACCCACGAGGATTATAAAACTCTCACTCCTCTTATAGATAATGCTGTAGCGGCAGTTCCGAGTGCAAAAATAAGAGCCTATGTTGATATTACTGAGTTAGAAGGCTGGGAGTTACAAGCGGCGTGGGATGATTTTAAGTTAGGCCTTAAACATAACAAAGAGTTTTGCCGTATAGCTGTGCTTGGTAACAAAAACTGGCAACAAGTGGCAAGCAAAGTGGGTAACTGGTTTATCAGTGGCGAAGTGAAATACTTTGAAGACCCGATTATTGCCACTGAGTGGTTACACGAATAAGGAGTTAAGTGATAGAAAACAGTCAATTAAAGGTGGCGACGTTTAATTTATATAATTATTTAGCGCCACCTGACGCATTTTATGATTTTCAGCGCATTTATAGCGCTGAGCAGTGGGCCAAAAAGCAGCGCTGGTTGGCCGATTACCTTAAAAATCAGCAGCCAGATATCATTGGCTTTCAAGAAGTGTTCAGTATCAATGAGCTAAAACAACAAGTTAACGCAGAGGGTTACCCCTATTTTGCAGTCGTTGATGAGCCAACGGTGATTGATGACTTTATTTATCGCGATCCGGTTGTGGCTATTGCCTCACGCTATAAAATTGTTGCTGTCAGTCAGGTTGAGGCAGAGCAAGATGATATTTTAGCGATGGGCTTGAGCGATAATTTTAACTTTAGCCGCAGTATTATTCGCGCGACACTTGAAGTACCTCACTTAGGACACGTCGATTGCTATGTAGTGCACTTTAAATCTAAGCGCAGCATGCTCCATCACCAAGAGGATGAAAGCCAAAGCGAACAGCAAAACTTAGTTATGCAGTTAAAATCGCAAGTTCTTGGACGCTGGGCATCAAGCATGCAGCGTGGCAGTGAAGCAGCGCTGTTACTCGTAGAAATCATTAAGCGCAGAGCGCACACCAATAACCTTGTGATTGTGATGGGGGACTTTAATAATGAGTTACACGATGGCGTGCTTAACCATTTAATCGCTGACCACCTTCGTTTTAGCGGTCATAGGCAAAATAGCCCATCTCGTTCAGAGTTTAAACTACAAGATAGTTGGCAACTCTATCAGCGCCATGTTGTCACCGAGAACGACAGAGAAGCCACCCACTATTTTGGCAGTAGCAGCTCAGTATTTGATTATATTTTGTTATCACGTGAGTTTGATGCCGGGTTTCAGGGTAGCTTTTTTGAGGTGGTTGATTATCACACCTATGATCAGCACTTGATCAACCCCCAGTTTGCCTATGATGATCAAAGTACCGACCATGGCGTTGTGATGGTGACAATGAAGTTAAGAGACTAGAAGCTTATAGCTTTCAGCTTTCAGCTTTCAGCTTTCAGCTTTCAGCTTTCAGCTTTCAGTTTAAAGCCTAGGGCTCTTTTGCTTATCACGCTTTGCCATAATATAGCCGATGAATGCGCCGCTAATTGCGCCGAATAAATGGCTTTCGAATGAAATATGAATGCGCTGCGGGAAGACACCCCAAATCAGGCCGCTGTATAACACAACAACCGCAATACTGATTAAAATGGCTTTGAATGAGCGGTGCATAATGCCGTAGCTAATTAAGTAGCCCCATAAACCGTAGATAACACCACTTAGTCCTACATGAATATTGCTGCGGCCAAATAGCCATACTAATAACCCACCAATGAGCGCTGTGCCTGCAAACACCAGCCAAAAGCGTTTTACGCTAAATTGGCAAACTAGCCAGCCGAGAATCGCAAATGGCACTAGGTTACTAAAAAGGTGTGCCCAGCCACCATGTAAAAATGGCGCAAAAAACACCCCCGATAAACCAGACATTTGTCTTGGCAAAATACCTAAGCCGTTTAAGTTTATGCCGGGTAGGGTATTAATTATTTGCAGTACCAAGCACACCAGCATAATGCCTAAAATTGCGAATCGCTTACTACTAATAGGAGGAATTTTGACAGCTTTTTTTTCAGTCATGATGAGAAGCTCTTAAATCAATGTGACCGAATGAGTATAACTTATTAAAAGTGAAGGTAAACACCTTGATATGCAAGGTGTTTACTAAAGGTCTAGGGCATGTTGACTTATTTTAACCTAATTTGGTTAATAGTTTTTTCGCAGCAAGCTCTGAACTTGCAGGGTTTTGCCCTGTGATTAGTAGGCCATCTTCAATCGCAAGCTCGCCCCAATCATCGGTTTTTTGATACTGACCACCTTGTTTGATTAGCTCATCTTCAACAAGTAATGGCACAACATTGGTAAGTTGTACGGCATCTTCTTCTGAATTACTAAAGCCGGTTACTTTTTTATCAAATACCACAGATTTACCAGCTGCATTTTTCGCATTCAGTAATACTGCACTGGCGTGACATACTGCACCCACTGGCTTCTCTGAATTAATAAATTGCTCAATTAAGCTAATTGAATCTTGGTTATCAACTAAGTCCCATAGCGGACCATGGCCACCAGGGTAAAATACCGCATCAAAATCATCGGCTTTAACTTCAGCCAGAGGTTTAGTGTTAGCCATTAAAGTTTTTGCCGCACTGTCTTGCTCAAAACGTTTTGTGGCATCGGTTGCTGCATCAGGGGCTGCACTGTTTGGATCAACCGGAGGTTGGCCACCTTTAACAGAGGCTAAAGTTACTTCTACACCAGCATCAATAAAGGCGTAGTAGGGCGCCGCAAATTCTTCAACCCAAAAGCCTGTTTTATGGCCTGTATCGCCAAGCTCATCGTGTGAAGTGAGTACCATTAAAATTTTCTTAGCTGACATAGTGAATCCCTTTTTGTGTATTAAACATCGTTGATAACACTATAGGGGTGAAAATAGAGTTAAACAACGCAGATAAATTTGACTTCATTGGTTTAATAATTGATACAATTATTCAGGTTAGATTAGGAGTTTGTATGAAAGTATCGTTTGAGCAATTAAAAAGCATGGTGGTGTTTGCCCACATTGTGCAGCAAGGCAGCTTAACTAAAGCAGCTCAGCAACTTGGTTTATCAAGGGCTGTTGTTAGTTATCACTTAAAGAAATTAGAACAGCAACTAAAGCTTACCTTGCTTAACCGCTCAACGCGTACCATGACCCTCACCGAAGCAGGTATGGCTTATTATGAACGTTGTCAGGCTATCACCGAGCACGCTGAGGCTGCTAACTTACACCTTGAAAACTTAAAGAGTGAACCGGTTGGGGTTATTAAATTGAGTTGCCCGGTGAATGTAGGCTTGCAACTTGTGGTACCGGCACTGGCTCAGTTTAAGCGTTTGTATCCGAAAATTGATATTGATTTACAGCTTAGTGATGATGTGGTTGATATCATCAAAGAAGGCTACGACTTAGCGATTAGAGGCGTGGCCCTTGAAAGCTCAAGCTTACAAGCCTCTAAACTTGCAAGTATGGCTACTTGCTTATGTGGCTCAGTCGATTACTTTACAAAATACCCTATACCAAAGAGCATCGCCGATTTAGCGAAGCATACATGGGTGGTGTATCAACCAAGTAGTGCTGTTGTCACGCTCGAAAAAGATAAACGCCGCTTTGAGGTGGCAGTTAGTGGTGGCATAAGTACCAACAACGCTGCTGCACGAACTGCCTTTGTAGAAGCTGGGCATGGCTTAGCGAAAATCCCAGTTTATGATGCATTGCCAAGGATCAAAGCAGGATTGTTACGCACAATCTTAGATGATTACAAAACTGCTGATATTGAACTTTATGGCGTTTTCCCGCCAGGGGCGGCGGGAAGTAAAAAGCTGCGGGTTTTACTTGATTACTTGAAGGATTATTTTACTAATCAAGTAGCCACTATGACGATTTAAACAAGTGTGCGATTAAATAAAGCGACTGCTTGTTGATACATGCTGATGGCAAGAACTGGGTCGTATCGGTCGCCTTCGTCGCGCATAAACGCATGTTGGGCATTCACTTCTTGCCACTGGTAATTAATGCCTGTTGCCACCGCTTGTTGGTAAATTTTAAGGCGGCCTTCTTTTGGTACATGTGGGTCTTGTTTACCCCAAACAAAGTGGATCTCACCTTTAATATCTGCCATGCGCTCAAATGAGTTATTACCTGCTTGTGCTGGTAAAGTATCGCTGTGTATATCTGTCGCGTATAAACAAAAAGCGGCTTTGATACTTGGGTTTAATGCAGCACGGTATGCAAGGTGACCACCAATACATACGCCCATCGCACCTACATTTCCTGTGCAGTAATCTTGCTGACGTGCAAATGCAATTAAGGCGTCAGTATCTGAGTCATGGCTCTCAAGCGGTTTTGCCCATTTGTCGGCATTGCCTTTGTCTTTACCAGCATCATCATAGGCAAGTACTGTCCCAATAGGATTTAACTCATGAAAAACTTCTGGCACTAACACGACAAAACCATGACCAGCAAGTATTGCCGCAGAGCGTGCAATTGGTGCTGTTTCTTGGAAAATCTCAGAATAGAAGATAATACACGGGTATTTACCTTCTTCTACAGGACGATAAATACTGGTGCGCATTACACCTGTGTTGGTCGCTATGTCGTGGCTATGGTGCTGAATAATCATGTTTATCCTTGTAAAAAACGGTTTAGCTAATAATACCTCAGCCCCACCTTTTGGACGAGTAAAAGCCCTTGAAATTTATTGATGCTCAGTTAACTCTCTGAGGCAGGATACTGCATACAGCTTGCGTAATAGGTAAGAGTAGCAGGCCAGTCAGAGAAAATAGCCATCACACCCACTTGCTTAGCAAGGACGTCTACCACTTTCATCATTTGCCCATCTTGTTTAATTACACGGGCAATCGACTGGTAATAATAACCACCGCCATTATTTAATGGACCAGAGCGCTCTAAACTCCAAGTAATGATGTTCAGTCCAGCTTGTTTAGCTTTAATAGCATAAAGGGAAGGCACGATTGCACCTGACTCATCAAGGCTCAAAAGCATCCATATTGGCGGTGCGATAATGCGTACTCCATCGTTATATAGAGCCTGCATTGATGGCTGCCAAGTTGTTTCATCCATGGCATCAAAGTCTGCTTGCTCATCTCGGCCATCAAGATAAATACTGTTGTTTGCAAATTCAGGGTGATTGTTTAGCCAATACTTCACATCTTCAAGATTAAATGATTGCGGATAAACATCTTGGCTATTCACACCTAAAGCTCGGTACTCATCAAGCATTTTTTGCGCATAATCTTGCTGGCTAAAACCGTTAAATGGCATGCTAACTTCTGGGCTTTTTAGTTCGGGTGTCATTTTTACACCCAGTGATTTGAATAACTCAATGCTTTGCTGGTGGGTCATTACGGTGCCACTGTTTGCGTATAAGTCAGTGCGCCAGCTTGGTGTGCCTTGCATGTATTCTGCAACCGTTTTGGCATTTGGATTGGCACCATCCATTTTAGCTTTTAAGGTTAAAAACTCAGCTTGGGTGATATCGCTGGTGCAGCATTTAGCCTGAGCTGGTTGGCCGTCTTTGGCCGGGGTAAAAGGTTGGCTGCATTTTGCAGCGAGCTCAGGAATCGCTAAAATGTTGGTAGTGGTGTGTAAATCACACTGTGAATGGCGACACACGAGTTGTTTGTCTTTAGTAAAGGCGACGTCACATTCAAGTACGCCTGCGCCCATTCTTGCAGCGGCTAAATATGACTCTTTGCTGTGCTCAGGAAACTGCATAGGGGCACCGCGATGACCAATTACAAAATCAGTTTTGTAAAAAGGGCCATTACCGCAGGCAGCAAGTTGCTGCTTTAAAGGCCCATCTATCATCTTGTCGATTAAATAGTAAGGCCTTGCACCCACTTGCACTGCCTGATCCATAGGCAGATTCTTACAGCCTTGAATAACGAAAACTAAACAACATAAAACCAGTGCGCGCATAACAGCATCCCTCTAATCGAATAGAGTTTAGCCTATCATGACTCCGTGGCAGTTTTATTAAGTTTCTGATTTATAATAAGTGCTAATAAGATAATCGCTGCGCCGATAGCAAGCTTGATGATATCGGCATCACGATTCCAAATCACAATGTTAACGATGATCCCAGCTGGGATCAGTAGGTTATTCATTACGGCCAAGGCACCTACATTGACAATAGTCGCGCCCTTATTCCACGCGAAATAACCAAGCCCTGAAGCAATCGTGCCTAAGTAAATTAACACGCCCCATTGTGTCGTTGTGGTGGGTAGCTTACTGGTATCACCAAATAAGCCGTAACAAATCAGTGCGACAATTAAAGCGCCAATAAAGAACCAAGCAAACACCCGAGAGTGAGGGAGTTGCTCATCTTGCATTAAACGTTTGTAAGTTACTTGACCGGTAGCAAAGCAAATATTGGCAGCCTGAACCATTAACATACCAATAAGATAGTTTTCATCGACGCCTTCATAGCGAATAGCAACGGCGCCTAAAATAGCTAGCATTGCGGCGAATAAAAACTTTGCATTAAAACGTTTTTCAAGCAAATCGTTTAACAAAGTGATGTAAAGTGGCGTCATTACCGTGAATAGCAGTACCTCGGGCACACTGAGGTACAAAAACGAATGGTAATAGAAGCTGTACATCACACCAAGTTGTACTGCGCCTATTGCCATGAGCTTTAGGGCTAACGCTTTAGGGGTTTTACGCCAGTGCAAAAAGGGCAAAAACACGCAAGTTGCCAAGCCGATGCGCATTAAGACACTAAACCATGCATCTACTTGGCCTGCTAAATAAACACCAATAAGACTAAACGAAAAGGCCCAAAGCAGGGTTACAGCAAATAAGTAGGTCATGTTATTCGAGTTATGTGCAAAAAAGGGCAGTGTATATGAGATGGCTGAAAATTAAAATTGCCCATGACGGATAATACGCGGTCATGGGCAATGGGGGGGTTAGGGTTGGCTGGCAACAAAGGCTTTTGCTTGTTGCTTTAATAGCTCGAGTGCGTTGCTATCGTAAAACGTGCTGTGCGAGACAACACCCTTTAGCGTTTGTGTATTACGAATATCAATAAGCGGGTTTTTTGAAAGCAAAATGAGATCGGCTACTTTGCCTTCGGTAAGGGCACCGTATTGCTGTTGTTTATTTAAAAATTTAGGCCCCGCAAGTGTCGCAGCTTGCAGCGTTTGCAGTGGTGTTAGGCCATATTCAGTAAAAATACTCAGTTCTTGGTGCAAAGAAAGCCCCGGATAAATATACGAATTTAAAAAGCCAGCATCTGTGCCTGCAATAATGCTCACACCTGCTTGTTGGGCGATAGGGAGTAACTGTGCGGTTTTAATAAAACGCTCTTTGCGCTGTTTGATTTGTGCAGGGGTGTCTTTGTTAGCTCTATCAACTCGCCACTGATAAGTTGCTTTTAAACCTTTACCTAAAAAATCTAAATAGGCATCGTCTTGATGATTGTCTTCATCAATGTAAGCCGTTATTTTGCCACCAATCAAGGTTGGCACCACGGCGGTGTCGTTGTTAGCAAGAACCGTAAACTTCTCAATAGCTGTTGGTTCATCAAACTGCGCGGTGATAATAGGCAGCGCAGTGCGATAACTCAGCTCTTTTGAAGCAACCTTTGCAGAAATATCTGCTTCGTTTTTAGCCGCAGCTTTAAGCATATAGGTCATATGCTCAATAGCATCAAGCCCCGCCTTGGATACATCAGTCACAGACAATGAAAATGGAAGATGCCCCGAAATTTGATAACCACGCTTTTTAACCTCATGCACGGCTTTTAGGTAAAGCTCGGGAGTTAATGCGCTGTCGGTAATTTTGATAAAATCAACATTCATGCCGTCTAACAGATCCATTGCAGCATGCATTTCTTCAGTCGTTTCTACTTCTAAATCACCGGGCCAAATAGACCCTTTACCTTCTAATTTCGGGCCTGAGGTGAAAATAGTTGGGCCCACTAACTGACCTTGTTTTACTTGTTCTCGCCAGCTAAGTACAGATTCACTCAAATCAGCCGCAGCATCACGAACAGTTGTTACGCCGTAGGCTAAATACAGTGGCAATAGCTGTTTATTTTCTTCAATAAGTTCATCACCACCACCAAAGTGGACATGCATATCCCATAGACCAGGCATGACATACTGACCTTTGGCATCAATCAATGTTGAGCTTTGATAGTGGCTACTTAAAGGTTTATCGCTACGTTTGATGATAATTCCATCGCGAATGGCAAGAGATTGCTTTGCTGAGATAGCCCCAGTTTGCATATCAATAATTTGGGCGTTTTCTATCACGATGTCAGCGCGCTCATCTGGGGTTGATGAACATGCAGCTAAAGCTGAGCAAAGTCCTAAAAGTAAAGCGTTTTTCATGTGTGAACTCGTGTTTTTCTTTGAGGTTAGCAAAAACGAGTTATCTGACAATTGCTTTGAGGTGGGTAGGAGTAAAAGCGGGGTGAAAATTTAATTAATACTTAAAAAGTATGAGGGTTACCCCTCATACTTTAAACATCATGGTGATTATTCAACTAAACCACGACGCTTTAATAGTGCGTCTGTTGTTGGTTTTTGACCACGAAACTCAATGTAGCTTTGCATTAAGTCGCGGCTGTTACCTTTAGATAAAATCTCTTTACGGAAATTATCACCGTTTTCACGTGTTAAACCACCTTCTTCGGTCATGTGTGCAAACGCATCTGCTGCGAATACTTCAGTCCAAAGGTAAGCGTAATAACCCGCTGAGTAACCACCGGCAAAGGTGTGGCTGAAGTAGCAAGACTTATAGCGTGGTGGTACTGGGTAGTAAGCAATACCGTGCTTGTCTAATGCATCATGTTCAAACTTTTGAACGTCTGTAATGTCAGCATCAACACCAAATGAGTGCCATTCCATATCAAGCAGTGCCGCAGCTAAATACTCAGTTGTATCAAAGCCTTGGTTGAATTTTTGTGATTCAAGTACTTTATTTAAAAGCGCTTTAGGAATTGGTTCACCTGTTTTGTAGTGCTTGGCATAGTTTGCAAGTACTGTTGGTTCAATATTCCAGTCTTCATGTGCTTGTGAAGGGAATTCAACGAAGTCACGAGCAGTTGCTGTACCCGCTAAGCTTGGATATTTAACATCAGAGAATAAACCGTGTGCAGCGTGACCAAACTCATGGAACATAGTCGTTACTTCAGAGAAAGTCATAAGTGTAGGTTGACCTTCAGCTGGCTTAGGAATGTTCTGTGCGTTGTAGATCACAGGCATAGTGTCTTTAAGGCCGCTTTGGCTAACATAAGCACTCATCCATGCACCACCACGTTTACCTTCACGTGCGTAAGGGTCCATGTAGAATAGACCGATAGCGCTACCGTCTTCGTTAAATACTTCAAACACCATGACGTCTTCGTGATAAACCGGTAAGTCTTTACGCTCTTTAAAGGTAATGCCGTAAAGTTTATTCATCGCAAAGAATAAACCGTCGTGGATCACTGACTGCATTTCAAAGTAAGGCTTAACTAAAGCAGGGTCTAAGTCGTACTTCTCTTGGCGAACTTTCTCAGCGTAAAACGCCCAGTCCCAAGGTTGAAGCGCAAACGTTTCACCTGACTTTTTAATTACTTGTTGGATTTGCTCTGCTTCAGCTTCTGCTTTAGCAACCGCTTTCGGTGCTAAGTCATCAAGGATGCCGTAAACATTTTCAGTTGTTTGCGCCATACGGTTAGTCATTACATACGAAGCCCAATCTTTATAACCAAGTAATGCCGCTTTTTCTGCACGTAGCTTAGTTTCTTTGATGATGATAGGGCTGTTTGTTGCTTGTGCACGCGTTGAAGAAGTTGTCCAAATCTTTTCACGAAGCTTGCGGTTTTCAAGGCTTTGTAAGATAGGTTGGCGAGTCGTGTTCACCAATGTGATCATGTAACCTTCTTTACCTGCTTTTTTAGCAGCAGCTGCAAGGCTTGCAATTTCACCTTCAGATAAACCCGCTAATTCACTTTTATCTTTAACTAAAATCACATCTTCTTTAAATGATTTTAAGATGTTTTGTGAAAACTCAGTTGAAAGCTTGGCAAGCTCTGCGTTGATTTCACGCATTTTTGCTTTTTCAGCTTCAGTTAGTTTTGCACCCGCGTTAACGAACTTTTTGTAGTAGTAATCAACAAGGCGTTGATCTTCAGCATTTAAAGATGCTTTGTTGTCGTAAATGCTTTGTACGCGAGCAAATAAAGCTTTGTTTAGGTAAATGTCATCAGTGTGAGCTGACATAATCGGCGCCATTTTCGCGGCGATACGTTGGTACTCACTGTCAGAGATTAAACCTGATAAGTTAAAAAATGCCGCAGATGTGCGGTCTAATAGCTCACCAGAGAACTCCATTGCAACAAGGGTATTTTCAAATGTTGCTGGTTCTGGGTTGTTTGCAATCTTTGCAATTTCAGCTTTTTGCTGTGCGATGCCTGCTTCAAACGCTGGCTCGTAGTCTTTGGTCGAAATTTTATCAAACTCAGGGGCCATGTATTGTAAAGGGCTTGGCTTGAAAAGAACGTTTTCAACATTAGCTGTTTGTGTTTCAGCGGCAGTTTCAACTTGAGTTTGAGTGTCGGCTTGTTGTGAACTACAAGCAGATAATAAAAGCACACTAGCAATCGTAGTTGCTACTAAGGTCTTACGCATGAGAGCTCCAAAAATGTGGATAAATCTTTTCTAACTTACCAAATTTTTGGCTAGAAACAATCAAGTTTGTCGTTTGATTGGGGAATTTGAACGCAAATAATGTGATTGAGAGGATAAATGTGTGTAAAAAGCCATCAATTGTTTATTAATGGCTCACTTAAGTAAAAAGTGGCACTAGCTGCCAGTTTAAATCTTGATGGTAATAAGTCACCATAGATTAGTTGTAACCCAACACAAACTTTTTCTCTGAGCCAAAGCTTTCTGGCATAGCGTTGCCAAACTCTTTGTTAATTAAATTCAGTGAGTGTTCTTGCTCAGCAAGTAAGTTTAAGATGCGGTTACGGTACTCCAAACTTGATTCAAATAAGTTTAGATCAACCAAGGGTTGTAAAGTGGCAAGTTTTTGTGTGAGTGTCATTTGTGACATTGTGTTCTCCTCGTGCTATTCAAAGCCTGTGAAACCTCAAGCTCTCTATGTATATAGCAGCTGTAGTCTAAAATAGTTAATAATTAGCGCATATTGCGCATAAAGAACTTAGTATTTACCAAGTTTTCACCTATTATGCCGTGCTAAACTTAGTCACAACTGAACCAAACTGATTTTTACTAGGAATGTTAATTTATGACCCTTGTTGATCTGCAATCTGCATTATCGTTTGTATTGTTCACCTACAATGATGTGCAAATTACTGTACTAAAAGTAATTCAAGTGCCTTTGGCGCTGTTTTTAATGTGGTTTGTGGTTACCTGGATTGGTCGATTAATTAAAAAAGCATTACTGGCAAAAAACCTAGGCCCTGACGCGGTTCACTTATTTACCCGTATTTACCTTGTTGTGACCATCGCAGTGCTTGTGTTTACCTCGCTAGAGGTACTCAATATTCCTCTAACGGCGTTTGCATTTGTTTCTGGTGCCATTGCGATTGGTGTTGGTTTTGGTGCACAAAACATTATCAATAACTTCATTAGTGGTTGGATTTTAATGTGGGAGCGACCAATTCGTATTGGTGATTTTTTAGAAGTGGGCACAGCTAAAGGAGTCGTTGAGACAATTAATACTCGCTCAACCCGTATCCGCCGTAACGATGGTGTGCATATGCTGGTACCAAATAGCCAGTTATTAGAAAACACAGTAACTAACTGGACCTTAATTGACCGTAATGCCCGTTCATTTGTGAATGTTGGCGTTGCTTATGGTTCAGACGTGGTGCTTGTAGAGAAGCTGATGAAGCAAATTCTTGATGATCACCCAGCCATTTTAAAAACACCAGCATCATCCGTGTTATTTGATGACTTTGCTGATAGCTCTTTAACTTTTAGCGCTATTTTCTGGGTATGTGCTGAATCAGAAGCACCGCTTCGCCAAGTGCGCAGTGAGCTGCGTTTTAGCATTTATAAAGTATTTGCTGAAAACAACATTACCATTGCATTCCCGCAGCGCGATATTCATATCGATGGTGAGATTGCTTTAACAAGGCGTAATAACCAAAAATAAAAAAAGCGGCTTAGCCGCTTTTTTTTATGCTCGTTCATTGAGTTTTTTTAGCTTCATAGCAAGCAACACCATCATTATGCCAAATACGATGGCATAGGTTGCAACTAGCCAAAGTAGGGTGATTATGCCCGCGCCAGGGTTAAATATCAGATAACCACCAAAGATAATCGAAATAATACCGCTACCAATTAACAGCCATTCATTACTGATCTCTTTGCGTAGCTTACTCGCAATCAATATTTCAATCACTCCGATAGCAATGGCCCATGCGGCAATAAAGTACAGCATTAAGATAGCTGTTACGTTGGGAGCAAACAGGGTTACAAGTGCAGCAGCAATTGAAATTAAACCACCCACTAATAGCATCCACCAAAGTGGGTTTTCATTTTTTGAAGCAATAGCTAACCAAGTTCTAATGGCACCATCGACAAAAAAGTAAGCGGCGAAAATAAACATCAGAATCGCTAATGAGGCTTCTGGGGCAAACCAACCACATAAGCCAAAAACGATGGCAATGGCACCGTGGATCATTAATGATGACCAATGGGGGATCAGTGAACTTGAGATTTGCATAATAGTATCCTTTGCTTAAGTCTCTATATAACTAACATTTCAGTGCTTGCTTGCAAAGATTTTTAATTATTTTTTGTACAGTTACACAAACCATGCTCTAATTTAATTAGCTGATTATTTCAGCGATTTAATGTTTATCGAACAAGGAATAGAGTGTGAGCCGTTGTAATACCAAGTTTTCATTACAATTTAGTAAGTTATTAGTGTGTTTTTTACTGTTGTTTAATGCGCCATTATGGGCAACAACCACACCAGAAGTGACCGTTAAATCCTTAATTGATAAAGACAACAAGGAAGAGCAAGCCGAACAAAAACCGGCCAAACAAGAATCTGAAACCAATACACCTGCTACAACGGAAAAAGTGCAGGAGCCTCTTGAAGATGACTTACCCTATGATGCTTTTGACCGAATTACGCCACGCAGCTCCATGCAGGGGTACTTAAAAGCGGCCCGGGACCGCGATTTTGAACGTGCAAGCCATTATCTTGATTATCGTAACTTACCCAAAGACGTTGAGGCATTAGGAAAAATCCAGCTTGCTGAAAGTTTATCTGTGGTACTTGATCGTACCTTATGGGTCGATGTTGATAACTTGAGCAATAAGCCTAAAGGAAAACAAAAAGAAAGCGTGCCTAGTTATCGTGATTTGGTTGGAGAAATCAGCACTTCACAAGGTAAGGTGCAAATTTTATTGCAAAGTGTACCGGATGATAAAACAGGTAATCGGATCTGGAAAATATCGAATGCCACCGTAAGTCAAATTCCTTTACTCACCAAAGAGTATGGCTATAACCGAGTCGGTGAGTGGCTTTACAATAACCTGCCAGACATAGAGTTTTTAGGGGTGATGCTTTGGCAGTGGATTTACTTTGCCTTCACATTTGTTCTGTTTTTAGCGGTCGCGATTATCATAACCCGCCTAATTACGTTTGTTCTCGCACACTTAAAAGTCCCTGTAGAAAAAGATGTTATTGGTTTTATTAATGGGCCAGTTAGCCTGTTACTTGCAGTATTTATGGCGCGTTCATTGAACGACCAATCTAATGTAACTATTGCTGTGATGGCGCTATTCCATGGCGCGACCGTGTTATTGATCGCTTGGGGCTGGATTTGCCTACGGGCAGTTGATCTTGCCAAACACAGATTAAGCCAGCGCTTTATTAGACAAGATAAACCACAAGCGATTTTCTTATTACGCCCTATAAGTAATGTAGCTAAAACCCTGATTGTCATTTCGTTGCTATTCATGTGGTTTGAAAACTTAGGCTTTAATGCCACTACCTTACTGGCAGGTTTAGGTATTGGTGGCCTTGCAATTGCCCTTGCAGCGCAAAAAACTGTTGAGAATATCATTGCAGCAATCACCTTATATATTTCTGCACCAGTAAAAATAGGTAGCTTATGTAAGTTTGGCAGCCAGTTAGGCACGGTAGAAGAGATAGGGCTAAGAGCAACGCGAATTCGAACGCTTGATCGTTCAGTTATCTATGTAGCGAATGCAAAGTTTGTTGATATGCAGCTTGAGAATGTCTCGGAACGGGAGCGTATTTCTTATCGACCTAAATTGATGCTCAGTGCCAATACTAAGCAACAAAACCTAATGTCGTTTATGCAAGCCCTAAGAGAGCTTTTAGAGCAACATAAGCACATTGCCTTTGAGCCTTGCCGTGTTCGCTTTAAAGGCTTCACACCTTGGGCTTTACAAGTGGATGTACTAAGCTACGTAGAGACCGTCGACTTTGCTTTTTATATGGAAGTAATCGAAGAGTTAAACTTAGCAATCTTAGGCTTATTAAATGAGCATGAATGTGAATTAGCTAACCCAGAATTCGCACGTGTGACTGATTAGTTGCTAAAAAAGGGGTAAATGAAAGCGGCTCTCATTTGTACATAATGTATACACATTGTTGCAATTAGATGCACAGGACATATGTCCGCTTTGGTGAAAAATAATTGCATAAAATCTTCTAAATGTGGCGATGTTGCCGCTAATTGTTGTAAAAAAATTGTATATTTCTAATTTTTAATGCAGTAAAAGTGTCATAAAGTGTTATAATCGTCAGCGTTCGTTCAGCCTCTTTACTTCGTTTTGCACTCTCGAACTAGAGGTCCGCGCAGCTTATTACAAGGCGCGAAAAATTGGCCGAGCCCGTCAAATGAATTGACGCAACATCATCACCGTTGAATAAGAGTGCATAAAAAAGGTTAAAACCCGACATGAAAGCAATGAAAAGATCTACGTTAGCAACACTTATCAATGCAACGTTGTTCTCTGCCGTAGCAGGTACTTCATTTTCAACTCTTGCTGCCGACGAAGCGACAGCAGAAAAAAACAACCAACTAGAAGTTATTCAAATCACCGCTCGTAAACGTGTAGAAAACGCTCAGGAAGTACCTGTAGCTGTATCTGCATTACAAGGTGACAGCTTAGATGCTTACAGCTCAGCTGGTATGGATATTCGTTTTATGAATGCGAAGATCCCAAGCTTATCAATCGAATCTTCGTTTGGTCGTTCTTTCCCACGCTTTTATGTTCGTGGTCTAGGTAACACTGACTTTGACCTAAATGCTTCTCAACCAGTTTCTTTAGTTGTAGACGAAGTTGTTCAAGAGAACGCAATCTTAAAAGGTTTCCCTGTATTTGACGTAGCACGTGTAGAAGTTCTACGTGGCCCACAAGGTACTTTATTCGGTCGTAACACACCGGCTGGCCTTGTTAAATTTGATACAGTTAAACCATCACAAGAATTTGAAGGCTATGGCTCTGTATCTTACGGTAGCCGTGGCGCAGTTGATTTTGAAGGTGCTGTTGGCGGTGGCTTAACAGACCGTTTATCAACGCGTGTTTCTGTACTTTGGCAAGAAAAAGACGATTACATCGATAATCGCGCACCGGGTTTTGAACAAGATGACGTATTAGGTGGTTACACTGAAAAAGCGGCACGTGTTCAGTTCTTATATGAAGGTGACGATTTCACAGGTCTTTTCAACTACCACGTACGCGATATGGACGGTACGCCAATCGCATTCCGTGGTAACGCTATTAAAGCTGGCACAAACGATTTAGCTGATAACTATGAGCACGATGTGGTTTACCACGATGCTGCTTCTCGTGCGACACAGCAAGTTGAGTCTCAAGGCGCAAGCTTAAAGCTTGAGTGGGATATCAATGATTTAACTCTTACGTCAATCTCTGCATGGGAAAGCGCTGAAATCTATTCTCGCGCTGACATCGACGGTGGTTATGGTGCAAGCTACTTACCAGATATGGGCCCAGGTTTTATCCCGTTCTATTCTGAAAGCGCTGACGGTATTCCAGATCAAGATCAATACACGCAAGAACTTCGTTTATCTAGCAACTATGCTGGTGACGTTAACTTCCAAGTAGGTTTATTCTACTTTGATGAAGCGCTAACAATCGAAAACTTCAGCTACGACACTTATGGTTCAACACCAGGTGAGTTAAACGGCTATGTTATCCAGCAACAAGATACCAAAGCATGGGCGGTATTCGGTTCATTAGATTACACAATCACTGACGACTTAAAAATCACTGCGGGCCTTCGTTACTCAGATGACGAAAAAGAATTCTCAGCAGACCGTACTTTAAGCCCAATTGGTGGTAGTGCGTTATACCTTACAGAAAACCCAAGTGACGACCACGTTAGCTGGGATTTATCTGCTAACTACAAGATCAACGATGACGTAAACTGGTACGCGCGTGTTGCTAACAGCTTCCGTGCACCAAGTATCCAAGGTCGTATTTTATTCGGTGATGAAGTAACCGTTGCTGAGTCTGAAACTGTGACGTCTTTCGAAACAGGTATCAAGTCAGATGTTCTTGACGGCCAAGGTCGTGTAAATGCAACTGTGTTCTACTACACAATGGATGACCAACAATTAACTGCTGTAGGTGGTGGTGCAAACTTCAACCGCTTAGTTAATGCTGATAAGACAACTGGTTACGGTTTTGAGTTAGACACTGAGTGGGTATTAACTGACAACCTAAACGCTACATTTAACTTAAGCTACAACAACACTGAGCTTGACGATAAAGACTTAGCCGTTGACGTATGTGCGCAGTGTACTGTAACAAACTCACTAAACAGCTCAGGTCAAGCTATCCTTGATGGTAACAGCTTACCGCACGCACCTGAGTGGATCTCTAACCTTACATTACGTTATAGCCGCGAAGTAGCTGACGGTGAATTCTTCACTTACGCTGACGTGTCTTACCGCAGCGAAATCAACTACTTCTTATACGAGTCAGTTGAGTTTGAAGGCAAGCCATTAACTGAAGTAGGTTTACGTGCAGGTTATGCTTGGGCTGAAGGCGACAACGAATATGAAGTATCAGCATTCGTTCGTAACATGTTCGACGAGCAACAATCAATCGGTGCTATCGACTTCAATAACAACACAGCAATGGTGAACGAAGAGCGTTACATCGGTGCTGAGTTCAAAGTAAGCTTCTTCTAAGCTGAAATAAGAAGCCCTATTAAAACCCGCTGTATAGCGGGTTTTTTCGTTTATAATCGCGTTGGTAACTGCTAAAGTGGCAGGATTAATTGAAGAGAAAGAGAATAACTATGGCTGGATTTTGGAACTACCGTGTAATTTTTTGTGAAGCAACAAAAGATGAAGCGGCACAATATCAAATTCATGAAGTTGAATATAACTTAAATGGTAAAGTGACTAACTGGTCAGAAACTGGTGCAGCACCATTTGGTAATACAGTCGAAGAACTTGAAGCAGATGCAGATCGTTTAAAAACAGCGTTTTCTAAGCCGATTTTAAAAGTGGTAAGAAAGCAACGTGGCTACGAGCTGGTTGATGTAGAAACAGGCGAAGAAGCGTTTGCTGAGCCACCTGCGGGCTTAACTGAATAATCATATTTAAAGGTGCCTATGGCACCTTTTTACTTTGAAGGAATGAGGATGACTTTAAAAGCAGTATTGCTTGATATGGATGGCACCTTGGTTGACTCTGAAAGTGTGCATTTTAATATTTGGAATGACTTGTTAGCTCCTTTTGGCGTGCAGTATGATGAAGCTACGTTTTGTCAGCGCTTCTCAGGAAGACCAACACTTGAAGCCGCTAAAGAGGTTGTGACAAATTATGGGCTTACTATCAGCCCAGAACAGTTAACGGATGATAAGTACGCTGCATTTGGCCGTTTTGTTAGTACTAATTTACCTGCCTTTATGCCACATGCAAAAGCGGTGCTTGAGCAAGTCAAAGCCAGTGGTTTAAAAATGGCATTAGTAACAGGTAGTGCAAAAGATGAAGCCTATCCTATTTTAAAAGGCTATGGCATTTTCGATTGGTTTGACTGTGTGGTTACCAAAGATGATGTTAATAATCCTAAACCTGCTGGTGACCCTTATCAATTAGCTCTAGATACGCTAGATATAAAGGCTAATGAGGCTGTAGCCGTCGAAGATACCTTTACCGGTGTCACTGCAGCAAGCAATGCCGGTGTTGCTGTGTATGCGGTGCCAAATCATTTCACGTTAGAGCATGATTTTAGTAAAGCCGCTGGTGTGTTTGCTGATTTGAACGAATTTTTCAAATGGCTACAAACTAAACTATAATTAGCTGACTGTTGCTAAGCTGCTATTGTTAAGTAGTCAAAGCCAGAGCCAGTTAATACTCACAAATTTGCAAGGAAGCAATAATGGTTAAATTCACTCGTGCGCTTTTGTGCGCAATCACGTTATTTATAGGCTTTTCAGCCGAAGCGCAACAAGCTCCTTCAGTGCTTTTAGCAAACGTCTATCAAGCCGAAAAGGTAAATGTATCTGACTATTTAGTTAGTGAAAAATATGATGGCGTTCGGGCTATTTGGACAGGGAGTCAATTAGTAACCCGAAATGGTAACCCAATTTATGCCCCCAAGTGGTTCACAGATCCACTGCCAGGTGTTTGGCTTGATGGAGAGCTTTGGACTAAGCACCAAGATTTTGCCAATGTGAGCGGGATCGTTCGAAAAGTCACACCTGTAGAATCAGAATGGCAAACCGTCAATTACATGATATTTGATATGCCGGATGCGACAACGCCATTTAGTCAACGTTATGAAAACTACACAAGGTTAGTAAACCAGCTGCAAAGTGAGCATATTAAAGGCGTTGCGCAAATGCACTTTAATGATAACAAGCAACTTAGTTTGTTTATGGATGAACTAATCGCACAAGGAGCTGAGGGCGTCATGCTGCATCTAGCAGCTGCAAAGCATAGTGCAGGGCGAAGTGATGCATTGCTAAAGTTAAAGCCTTATTTTGACGCTGAAGCGGTTGTAATCGGTTATATCGCAGGAAAGGGTAAGTATAAAAATATGCTTGGTGCACTCAAGGTGCGCAGCAGTGATGGTACCGAGTTTAAAATTGGCTCGGGGTTTACCGATCAACAAAGATCATCGCCCCCAGCGATAGGTAGTACTATTACCTACAAATATCATGGCTTTACTAAGAATGGCCTACCACGTTTTGCAAGCTTTTTACATGAAACGCCATAGCGTCATTCAAAAACGGCTGCGACTATGGTAAATTTCGCGGCCTTTTTATTGATGTATAGGTGTTAGAATGTTTGCAGGCTTTGATTACGGTAGCTCAAATTGTGCAATCGGTGTAATGAATAACGAGCAACAAGTCTCTTTAGTGCCGCTTGAGCAGGGCAAGCAATATTTACCCTCAACACTTTATACTCATCACAGTGCATTAGTTGTCGATTTTGTGACAAAACACCTTACGGGTAGCCCATTTGAGCACGACTTTAAAACTGAGCGACAAGCGCTTTTAAATACCATTCCTCGTATTAAATCTGACCTCGATATTCAAGCTGGTGATGAGACCTTATTTATAGGTCGAGAAGCAATTAGTGAGTATGTGCAATTTCCTGAAGAAGGTTACTTTGTAAAATCGCCTAAGTCATTCTTTGGTGCAGTAGGCTTAAAGCAAGGGCAAATAAACTTCTTTGAAGACATTGCCACGGCGATGATTTTAAAAATTAAACAACGCGCCGAGCAATCATTGCAAGACACATTAACAGAAACGGTAATTGGACGACCGGTAAACTTTCAATCAGTCGGTGGTGAAGAGTCTAATCAACAAGCGCTCGGTATATTAGAGCGAGCAGCAAAACGCGCAGGCTTTAAAGAGGTGTCGTTTTTATATGAACCATTAGCGGCGGGCATTGATTATGAAACCTCATTGCAGCAAGACCAAAAAGTGTTGGTTGTCGATATTGGCGGGGGTACTAGCGATTGCTCATTTGTACAAATGGGGCCGAGCTTTCGTGATAAGCAATGCCGTGACAATGACTTTTTAGCTCACAGTGGTAAGCGTGTAGGTGGAAATGATTTAGATATTGCGCTGAGCTTTCATGGTTTAATGCCATTACTAGGTTTAGGCACTGAGTTTAAATCGGGTCTTCCACTGCCGAATCAACCGTTTTGGCAAGCCTGTAAAATCAATGATGTAAATCTGCAAAGCCAGTTTTATAGCGATGCCCATCATCGCGAGTTACTGACTCAACTTCGTGAAGTTAAAGAGCCTGCGCTTTTTAAACGCTTAATTCAATTGCAGCAAAATAAGCAAGGTCACCAATTAGTGCAGCAAGGTGAAGCGGCAAAAATTGCGCTCTCGTCAGCGAATGAATTTACTACAGATTTGCGCTTCTTAGATTCAGACTTAACGCAGTGCTTAACGCTAAAAGATCTAGCTTTAGCTGTTGATGACTCAATAAGCCAGATAGTGAGCTTAGCTAAACAAGCGATTCAAGAAGCTGGCACAACGCCTGATGTCATTTACTTAACGGGCGGTAGCGCGCAATCACCGCTGATCAAGGCCGCGTTAAAATCCCATTTAGGCGATATAAATATGCTGAACGGGGATCACTTTGGTAGTGTTACTGCAGGTTTAACTAAGTGGGCGCACAAGCTTTATAGCTAATAGCCCCCACTTTGATATATCGACTTATAGAACTAAAGAGTCACTTGGCGCGTTGCGAGGTATTTTTCGTAATCTGGCAACGTGCGGCACAGCTCAGTTTCCATCATAGGTGAGCTTAATAGCATATCGGCACTGACTTCATTACAGGCAACAGGAATATTCCAAACCGCAGCTAAACGCAGTAATGCTTTTACATCTGGGTCGTGTGGCTGCGATGCAAGTGGATCCCAGAAAAACACCAGCATGTGCACTTCATGTTCAGCAATTTTAGCACCAAGTTGTTGATCGCCACCCATAGGGCCGCTTAGCAGCTTAATTACTTCAAGCCCTGTTGTACGCTCGATTAAATGACCTGTTGTGCCCGTACCGTATAGCGTGTGCTTACTTAAAATGTCTTGGTGCTTTTCACACCACGCCTGTAGGGCTGCTTTTTTACCATCATGGGCTACGAGGGCAATATTCTTTTTGGCTGGTAAGGCTTGTTGTTTTTGTTCCATAAGTGCTCTTATATCAATAGGTTAATTGCTAGTGCAATAAACACCAGCCCCGTGATCCGATCAATCCAAATTTGGGTTTGTGGGTGCTCACGAAAATAACTGGCTATCTTATCGCCGAAATAAATATACGTGCAGTCGATTGGAAAAGCAAAAAGCGGGTAAAGTAAACCAAAAAAAGCGAGCTGAAAGGTCGTTGAAGATAAGCTCGGATCGACGAACTGCGGTATAAACGCAATAAAGAATAGAGCGACTTTTGGATTAAGTACCTCGGTCATCATTGCTTGAAACATCACATTTTGCTTTTTACTGGTACTTACATGGGGTTTTTCTTCGCACTCTGACTCAGGCTGTGTAAAGGTGTCTTTTAACGTCATTACGCCTAAATAGCACAGGTACGCCGCACCTAAATACTGAACTGTGGTATAGGCAACAGTCGACGCTTTTAAAATTGCCGTTAAACCTACCACCGCAAAAAAAGTATGCACCACACCACCTAAGGCAAAACCAAAGGCACTTTGCATCCCGGCTTTACGGCCATTGGCAAAGGTTTGTGCCATTAAAAATGCATTAGAAGGGCCGGGGGCCACGGCAATTAAAAAGCTGGCGCCTAAAAACGACAGTAGAAATTCTGGATTGATCATCGGCACAAAGATAAAAAGCTAGGTAGTTGATTTTAACAAGCTTCTAGAAAAAGAAAAAGCGGACAATCAATGCCCGCTGATTTGGGTTGGGGAAAGTATTAGAACGTCACAGTGCTGTTGTTTGAACAAACAGTTGTGCTTTGTGCTTCACATACTTGGTAAGTGTAAGTGCCACCACCTTTTGTTGTGATAGTATCAGTATAGCTGTTAGTGTTTGCCACTGAGCCTACTTTGCTACCATTACGGTAAACATCTACAGTGCTTGTAGCAGCGCCACTCCAGCTTAAATCAATGTATTTAGTGCCTTTTGACTTATAACCTGAAGTAGAAAGACTAATATCATCACCACCTGGTGTTGTGCCACCGCCATTATCGCCACCACCTGCACAGCCATTGGCTGTTAGGTATGCATCTGCGTCAGCTGCTTTAACAATACCGTGACCGAAGTAAACATCGTGACCAGAAGCACCTTGATCTTCTGCCGTTGCTTTTAGTGCATCACGTATTTCTGTACCCGTACACTCAGGGTGATTTGACCATACTAGCGCTGCGATACCTGAAACAGCAGGCGTTGCCATTGATGTACCGCTCATGAAACCATAATCACTAGTACCAATTGCGATATCAATAGTTGTGCTTGAAAGAAGAGCTGAACGGTCTTCAAGTGCCGCACCGACAGCTGGAATTGTTGTATCGTTAGTATCGCCTAATGTAGCGTATAACATGCCAGCTTCGTTATTGATGATCACAGCCCCGATACCGCCTGAGTTTTCGCAGTTATTTACCTTGTCATAGAACGAGATATTGCCGCGGTCAATCATACAAATTTTCCCCGCTGCGCCAGCATCTACGCTTTCAGCAGTACCCATGTAATACGCCGTGCCTGATGCATTACCCGCGTTTTCCATTGATGAAGTAGCAAAGCCTGCGCCATCAGCTGCTAAGCTAGCTGACGTTGCCATACCAGCAGGGTAAGTAGAAAGAGTATCAACACCACCTGCTGTTACTTCAACACAGATAGTTTCATCTGTAGTAGCGCGTTTACCGCGACCAGATGTACAGCTAGGGAATTGCGAGAAATCTGCAATTTGGTTGTCCGCATCATTTGCACCAACCATCATTACTGATGGATAGCCTGCAGGGTATGAACGTACGTTGTTACCATCGTTACCCGCTGCAGCAACAACTAAACCGCCAGCGCTTGTGAAATTAGCAAATGCGTTAGACTCGGTGCTATTTGAACCACCGCCACCAAGGCTCATGCTGATGATATTTGCACCTGCCTGAGAACATAAATCTGCTGCGTGTGCTAAGTCTGAAGAGTAACCCCAGCCTTCAGCGTTGAATACTTTTATGATGTGCATTGCCACACCGGGCGCCATACCAACCACACCAACATTGTTGTCTGCTGCGCCAATAGTACCTGCTACGTGGGTACCATGTGGGCCACCATTGTCGTACCAGTTGCCTGTGCCACTGTCATTATCACCTGTAATGTTACCCCATACGAAATCAGGGGTTGTAGCATCTAAACCTGAGTCAATTACACAGACTTTCATGCCAGCATTTGCATCGAAGGTAACTTGATCAGCTTGTGATTGGTAAACTGCGTATGGCGTTAATTGCTGCTGCATTGCATTACCAGCGTCATCGTTATAAAGCGCCATTGGTACACGCTTTTGGTCTTCTTCAATTAGTTTGATGTGAGGGTTGTTTAGTAAGCCTTTTACGCTTGCAAGGTCATGACCTGTAAATTGCGCTGCAATAAAGCCATTACCATCAACTTTAATATCACCACCAAGCTTTTTAGCGAGTGCTTTAACTACGCCTTTTTTATTGTTGTCTACTTGGATGATGTAACGGTCATTTGCTGCGTTTGCAGTTCCTGCTGCACATAGTCCACTGATGATCAGTGCTAATGCTAATTTATTCTTTTTCATAATTCGTATCCCAAACATGTTTTTGAGTTAACTAAATGTTAACGTGAGTTAACTAAATATTAACGTGAGTAAACAATAGATTAATGGTGCTATAGGTACAAGTAAAATAATCCACAAAACTGGAACAAATTATTCTAGAAAGATGCTTTTTATAACGGTAGGAAATAACAAGATGTCTAAACGGATAAATAGAGTATAACGATTCTCATTTACCCGTTATGACTAAAAGTATGATAAAACTTTTTTATGACAAGTGCTTATATTTGAACAATAAGTAGGTGAAAGGGATGAGCATTAAAAAATGCACGCCAATTAATACTGGTGTAGTCAAGTTTAACAATTGCGTTATAAACACTAATAAGCTTGCGCCACTCATTTGCATTAAGCCAATAAGTGCTGATGCTGTGCCTGCTTGCTTAGGAAATAAACTTAGTGCACGGCCTGCTGATGAGCCAAGTGTCAGTGCAAAACCAAACGCAGCAATAAACATCGGAAACATCAAGGCAAGCGCAGTACGTTGTTGGCTAAAGGCCAACATTAAGGCACCTGCGATTACAAGCAACAAGAGTCCTGCTTTTAACGCGCGTTTTGGTTGGCGTTTGATGTAAAGTGGCATAATAAAGCTTGCAACAATGCTCAAGACCGCATTACAGGTAAACCAGAAAGTAAAGTCGGTAACACTGCCACCTAATTTAGTAATAAGCCAGCCAGGTGCTAACGTAACGAAGACTAAAATAGCCGACATAGTTACCAAGCAAATTAAGCTATGAAATAAAAACAATGGCGTGCTGATAATTGGCATAAAACGGCGCAGGTCAAGAATATGACCACTATATACACTATCTGCAGGGCGGGTTTCTTTGTACATTAACAAGGTTATGAATAAACCAATGAGTGCAAATACAGCCATGAATAAAAAGTTCATGCGCCAGCCAAACTGTACTGTGAGCCAAGCACCTAAAATTGGCGCGAGGGCAGGGATAAAGCAGACGATACCATTAAGATAAGTAATGATTTGGCCGCTACGTTCACTACCAAATCTATCTCTTACAATGGCAAACGCTACTACAAATGTGGCACAGGCCCCCAAACCTTGCACTGCTCTTGCAATCATCAGGCTTGTAAAATCAGGTGCCAGATACGCGCCAAAAGCCGCTAAACCATAAATTGTCACACCGGTAATTGCCACAGGCTTACGACCAAATTTATCTGCTAATGGCCCTGCAATGAGCTGTCCAAGCCCAACGGTAAGCATAAAAATAGCGACAGTTTGCTGAATTTGCTTTTCTGAAGCGCTGAATTGTTCTGCAATGGTCGGAAAAGCGGGTAAGTAAATATCAATTGCTAACGGGCTAAAGATAACCAGAAGGCCAAGAATAAATAGTAAGCTGAGGTTTTTGTGCTGGCGTGACTGCATTCGCTCTCCTTTAAAACGGTATTTTATGTGCCCCTAAAGGAAAAGAAAAGCGTTCACTTGGCTAAAAGTGTAATACATACGTAATCATTAAAACTGCTAACAAAAATTTTCCATTTCGCTATCTGGTCTGATGTGTTAGCTTTTTACCTCACATCATAAAAATAATGGATAAACGTCGTGAGCTCACAATCATCATTATTAAAAATTTGGACTAAATGCCTGTCACTGCCGAAGGGTAACTGGTTGTTTAGTAAAGCCGTGTGCTTTAAAGCCCCTTACTTTGGTTCAATAAAGCCATTGATCACAGATTTAACTGCTGGGCATTGCAGCGCAACTGTTAAAAATCGCCGAGCAATCCATAATCACATTGGTACCATCCATGCAATTGCACAATGTAATGTTGCTGAGCTATGCGCTGGCTTGATGGTTGATGCAACTGTGCCGGCAAAAACACATCGCTGGATCCCAAAAGGCATGACAGTGAATTATTTAGCGAAAATTGACACAGATATGCGTGCTGTTGCCCAGATAGACGTGCCGAGTGAGTGGTTAGAAAAGCAAGACTTGCTAGTACCAGTGAAGGTTTATAATAGCCGCGATGAACTCGTTTTCACCGCGGATATTACAATGTATGTAACCGCTAAAAAACGTTAAGACTTATCAGCGGCTTGTTTGTTTACAAACGACAGGTCGTTGTCATCATCAGCCAGTATTGAAGAACTGTTTTGTTCTTCAGGCTTAATAGGCGCCACATTATCTTCTTCATTACGATGTTTTAAGCTGCCTTCAATGATTGCGCCGGCTTCGATGCTCAGGGTGTCATGAAATACATCGCCATGAACTTCTGCAGTGCTTTCAATAGTCACTTTATTGGCAATAAGCGAACCAATAATTTTACCTTTGACGATGACACTGTCAGCTTCAATAACACCTTCAATCATGCCAGTGTGACCAATCACTAAATGTTTAACACGTAAATCGCCTTCGATGCGACCGTCAAGCTGAACTTCACCTTGGCTGCTGAGGCCGCCAGTTAAACGAACGTCTTCAGAAATAATAGAAGGGGTGTGGTTGGTTCTTTTTAAAGATGAGCCAGACGAGCTAGCTGCTGATTGTTTTTTTTTACCGAACACGAGAAAGCGCCTTTGTTATTTTAACCGGGTTGACATGTTTGCCATTCACTAAAACTTCGTAATGTAGGTGAGTGCTGGTACTACGGCCAGTACTACCCATTAAGCCGATGACATCGTCTTTAGTCACTGTTTGGCCTTTTTTAACCTTAATTTTATTAAGGTGACCGAAGCGAGTAACGAAGCCATTTTTGTGTTGTAGTTCGATAAAGTTGCCATAACCGCCATTACGACCAGCACGTAAAACGGTGCCGTCAGCGGGAGCAAAAATTTCGGTTTTATGCCAACCTGCTAAATCAACGCCTTTGTGAAAAGCGCGGCGGCCATTCATTGGATCTTTTCGTAGACCATAACTACTTGAAATGTAGTAATCGGCAGCAGGAAGTGTTTGTGGTAATTCGCTCAGTAAGTTTTCGAGGTTATTTAATGCCAGCAATTTGTCGGCAATTGCTAAAAACTCAAGAGGGATTTTTGATTCGTCGAATAAGTCTAATGGGCCACCCTGTGCTGTATCTGTACCTTCTAATACCGAACCATTGGCAAGGCTACTATCAAGGCCTGCGCCCTCTAACATAGCAACAATTTCTTGGTGGCGAAGTTTAATTTGCTCATCTAATACAACAAAGCTGTTGTTATAAGCTGCATCAAGGCGAGCTAGGCGCTCAGAAATGCTCTCTAAGCGTTTAACTTGTTTTGGTTGCTGTTCATCTTCTAAAGGTGCGTGAAACTCTTCAGCGTGCTCCTGAACAGGTAAAAGCAATGGCTCTGCGTCGGTTGGCAGTGCCGGTTTGTTCATTGATTCTGGTAATGACTCGATCATGCTTTGCAATAGCGCTTGCTTTTGTTCAAGTACGGCTAATTGCTCGAGCTGTTTTTCATAGACAGCTTGTTGCTGATAATGCTGTTTTTGCCATTCTTGTTGTTTCGTAAGCTGGGTTTGTTCAATGCTGGTGATCTTGTCAGCTTGAGAAATGATTTGTAGTGTCGAAATGCTTAACCAAACAATAGCAGTTAAAATGACTAGTAAAGTCGTTAATTGCACCCAAGGGGCTAATACTAAGTGTTTTACCTCGCCATTTTGACGGATCAACAGCTGTCTAGCTGGAAAAAACGTGCGATAAAAAGACTTAAGTTTAACTAACATGGCGTACAAAATTTGACTAATAACCGAGCTAAGATAGCAATCTGATTTAAAAAAGCCAGCAAAAAATTGTAACTCAACTGAAAAAAATGCAAAAAAAAGGGCAAAAAATGCCCTTAATCGTTGTTCTGGAAATAAAAATAGCTAGTTATTTTTATTTTGCAGGTAGTACTGTACCTTCGACTGAACCAAAACCAATACGTGCAAAACCGTCTTTTTCACACCAACCACGCATGATTACGTTGTCGCCATCTTCTAAGAAAGCACGTTGTTCGCCATTAGCTAGGGTGATCTTTTCTTTACCACCGCGTGATAGTTCTAATAATGAACCAGCTTCTTCGTGCTCAGGACCTGATTGCGTACCTGAACCTAACATGTCGCCTGGTTGGAAGTTACAGCCATTTACTGTGTGGTGAGTCACCATTTGCGCGACTGTCCAGTAGGAGTGTTTGAAGCTTGATTTAGATACTTGTGTTGGTGCTTCGCCAGCCGCACGCATCTTTTCAGTTTCAATTTGCACATCCATTTTGATATCGAATGCACCAAACTCACGGTTATGAGCTGACTCTAAATAGTCCATTGGTTGTGGATCGTTTTCGTCACGTGTCCAATTTGTTCTAAATGGTGCCAGTGCTTCTGTGGTAACAATCCAAGGAGATACAGTCGAAGCGAAGTTCTTCGCAAGGAATGGACCAAGCGGCTGGTATTCCCATGCTTGTAAATCACGTGCAGACCAGTCATTAAATACACAGAAACCAAATACGTGGTTTTCAGCATTTTCAATGGCAATTGCATCGCCTAATTCATTACCTTTACCAAGGTAAATGCCTAACTCAAGTTCGTAGTCTAGGCGTTTACAAGGGCCGAATGAAGGGACTTCTGCATCTGGCGCTTTAGTTTGACCGTTAGGACGGTGGAACGTTTGACCTGAAACATCAATTGACGATGAGCGGCCGTGATAACCAATAGGTACCCATTTGTAGTTAGGTAGAAGTGGGTTATCAGGGCGGAATAGACTACCTACCGCTGTTGCGTGGTAAATAGAGGTATAAAAGTCAGTGTAATCACCAATGCGACACGGCAGCGCAAATTCGATGTCTGCTTGAGCGATAAGCGCTTCGCTTAATTGCGCTTGCTCACTCGCACCTTCACGAAGTGCTTTTGATAACGCTAGACGAAGTGCAGACCAATACTGCTGACCAAGACCCATAAATTCATTGAGTGTAGCTTGGCTTGCGGCTTTAACGGCAACCTGTGCATCACCAGAGAATAAACCAAGTTCATTTACTTTTGCTAAGTCGATAACTTGATCACCAATTGCGACAGCGCCACGGAACGCTTCGTCTGAATTTTTACGACGTACTTCTGCAAAAGGAAGGTTTTGAATTGGGAAGTCACAGTTAGCTTCGTTAGCAGATGCAACCCAGCTTTTTAGATTAATATCGTGGGTTTCGTTAATTAGGCTCATACTCTTTCCTTATTGGTTCGCGCTGATTTATTAGTTATCTATATGGAGGCAATCAACGCAATTTAAACAGTTAGTTTAAAACAGAATTTAAAACGACAAAAAGCAGCGTGTGAATAACGCTGCTTTTTATTCATCATGATGAACTAGATTACACCACGACGCTCTTGATCACGTTCGATTGATTCGAAAAGCGCTTGGAAGTTACCTTCACCGAAACCGCCGTCATCTACACGTTGGATCATCTCGATAAAGATAGGACCGAATAGGTTCTTCGAGAAGATTTGTAGTAGGTAACAATTTTCGCTTTGGCTATCTACTAGGATCTGATGCTTACGGATCTTCTCTTTATCTTCTTTAACCCAAGGCACACGGTCAAAAATAGTGTCGTAGTACTCAGGGATGATATCAAGCGTCGCAATCGTTGATTGGTCAAGCTTATCAAGTGAGCTTACTAGGTCATTCGTTAGGAATGCTAAATGCTGTACACCCGGACCATTGTACTCATTTAAGTACTCATCGATTTGGTTATTATTGTTATCTTTACCTTCGTTGATTGGAATCGAGAAAGTACCGCACGGAGATTTAAGTGCGTAAGATAATAACGCTGTTTTTTGACCTTTAATGTCGAAGTAACGAACTTCAGTAAAACCAAATACGTCTTTATAGAAGTTAGCCCATGTTTCCATCGTGCCTTTATAAACGTTATTGGTTAAATGGTCGATACGGATGAAGCCTTTGTCTTCAACAATGTTTTGCTCGTTTAAATCTTCAAAATCTGACTCATAGATAGAACCTTTGTCGCCAAATTGCTCGATGAAATAAATTAAGCTGTCGCCGATACCGTAAATAGCAGGGTATGGTAAGTTTTTGTGAGTTGAGTCTGTTGCAGGTTTTGCACCGCGCTCAACAGCAACTTCGAATGCTTTTTGTGCATTCTCTACACGCCAACCCATAGAACAGATTGCCGGGCCGTGGCTTTTAGCAAATTCAGCAGAGAAACCTTCACGTTCATTGTTTAGTAAGAAATGAATGTCATGTTGGTTGTAGTAAACAATGTCTTTACCTTTGAATTTTTTTAGCTTTGAGAAGCCAAAATCAGTAAACACTTTGTCCATGTAATCTGCATCTGGTGTTGCGTATTCAGTGAATTCAATGCCCATTAGGCCTAATGGATTATTTACTTCGCTCATTGTCATTACTCCCGCAATTATAAGCACTGCGCTAAAAAAGAATTATTGTTCTGTAATGAGCGGATGATTAACCAGAATCTCAATAAGGGGAAGATCCCCGCACTATTTAGCCAAAGCCCCTTTTGTAAATTAAATGGGACAATGATTTTAATTTCAGCAATTGCAGTTTCAAAGGCAATGAGTAAGCCACTAGGTTGACTAATATCTACCATTCTATTTTGTGCTTATCTATATGTATTTAAAGGTAAATTTAAGTATTTGTCAGGCAATAAAAAAGGCCAGAAATGGCCTTTTTTATTAAGTTGATTGTATAGCTTAGTTTACAGTTTGGCGCGCTTTGTTAAAAAACTTGCTGCGTTGTTGTAACCAAGGGTTATTCATAATTTGTGGCGCAGCTTGATAATGGCGCTCAACCACTTGGTTTAAGGTACGGGTTGATTGCGTAAAATTAAGTTGCTGCTGTGCAGCACCCATATTAGCAATCTCGGTATCAGTCATCGCACGACCAGCAAATAACAAGGCGTTTAAGTAACCCGGCTTAGTTTCATAGTCATTATCGGTTAAAAGTAAGACCGCATCGTTGATTGCCCAGCGCCCATTGATTTCACCTTCATCTTTAATACCAATCAGCTCGCCATCAAGATAAATTTTTAGTGCACCGTTGTTTGGAGCAGCATAAAACACAAAAGCAATACGGTGCCAGCTGTTTGCCAAAAGCTCGCCAAAGTAACCACTGTCACTGGTGGCAATACCGATGGCGTTATCTCGGCTGACGTAAAGATCTGCGTCATCACTGTTAGTGATATCGGTTTGTAGTAATGAGCGCCACTCATTGGTGCTTTGTTCTGGCCACATAATATCCATCACTAAGGTGTAATCAGCGATAAGGCCTTCTGTTTGGTAATCACCGATTGCAGCACTATTAGCCGTTAAGGTTAAGCCTTGCGTTGGGCTATGGCGAGCAAAGGCGAGCACACCTGAGGCACCACTTGGTAAATCAGTAATTTCAAGCTCAGTGGTGGTGGCAAATTGGCTATCTTCTGGTCCCCAATTGCTGTCTTCAGGGTCATAAAAGCTGAGTGTTGCAGGGCCAAAGTCACTGCTAAAGCCTTGCTCAGGGTTATTAAAATTCCATACTGTGACCGCATCATCTGCTTTACACGCATTAAGCATGTTATCGGTATCGATATATAAACATTGGCTGGTGCGTGCTCGCGCGTAGTTATCAAGCAGCCACCAACTTTCAGCGACCAATTGTGCTTCTAAGTTTGGCAGAGCAGGGAAGAACAATTCGCTATTTAGCGCTGGGCCTTTAAATAGAGCAACGAGGTAAGTGCTTGCATCATCAATGTTATCTGGCACTAAAGAGACCCATTCTGGCTGGCTTTCGAGCATGCTTTTCAATTGGCTGCCAGTCACCTCAACTTGATAAATTGAATTAAAGCCCGGGGTATTCGATGGTTGGCGTTCAACCTTAAACGCGGCATGAAAATCTTCTTGGGTTAATGTACCCGGTAGCCAACGATCTTGTACTTGGCTTGCATCTAGTAACGCTGCATCAATAGCAGGGAACTGCTGCATAGTTGCTTTGGCTGTAATCGTGGTGAGTTCTTCTGCAGTGGGGTAGTTTTCTGAAACGGCAATTTCGGTGTTTGCATCTGGGGCATAGCGACCCATGATTTCATCGATAGCGGCCTTAGTGCTTTCATCTCGGCTTGTAATGCTGGTGGTTGCGACGGTATTGTAATCAACATCTGCAAGAGTTTTGTCATCAAGGTTAAAGGTTAGGGTAAGATCCGTTAGACCTTGTGCAAAAAAGTTTGGCTGAATAACAATACTGCCGTTATCTAAGGTTTGATAACTTTCACCGCCATGGGTATGCCCACCAAGCACTAAATCAATTCCAGTAACATTTTGTGCAATGCGGGTGTCAGTGCCTTCACCTAAGTGACTGACCATGACCATATAATCAACATCTTGACGGTATTGGTTAACAATCAGCTCAGCCACTTCTTGCCACTGCCAATTCATTTTGAAATTAGCGATAAAATCAGGAATTGGCTCGTCTTCAACTGGTTCATCGAGTTCATTCCAAGGCACTGAAGTCATGCCAAAAAAGCCGATACGTAGGCAACCTACTTGGACAACCGAAAAATCAACACCGGCAAACGGCGTATCATCGCTACCATCATATTCGGTGTTACTTGAAAGCACGATGGCATTATCGTCATCGGCAAAGTCCAGTAGTTGCTCAGGTCCCCATGCATAGTCGTGGTTACCAATCACACGTACGTCAAAGGCCATGGCTTTTATTGCTTCGACTGTGGCTAAACCTTGTGATGTTTGTTCTGCTACGGTGCCCTTTTCATAATCGTCACCGCCATTGGTGAATAAGGTGTTAGGGTTTTCAAGTTTAGCTTTGTCGTAGTAACTGCGAATACGGCTGAATAACTGCTCTTTAAAGCCAAAGCGCGCGTGTAAGTCAGCAACATGAATAAAGCGTACTGTTTGGTTACTGGCAGTGTCATTACATTGCTCGCCAATGGTTTTACTGGCTGCAGGAACGGTGCGAGACATTAAAGCAAAGCTACCAAATTCTGTAATAGCACTGACTGCAAATCCATCATTGCTTTGTTCTGTACTGAGAGTTTGCCATTGCTCATCGACTAACTGCACTATGCTAAAAGCAAGGTTGGTTTGTTCATCTGGTAATTTGATCGCTAAACTTAATGGCTCAGCAAATATCAGGTTATTAGGGCGAAAGGTATGAATACTCGAGACAATACCTTGCTCTATATCCGTGCTTGAAGCGCTCGTCTCAGTGTAAGTAAATGTGGTGTCTGTAGTGACTGTGTTACTTATTGCATTAAGTGTGACATCGCCCTGTGCAAATTCAGCCGATAAACCATTTTCAACAGAAATAATTAAACCAGACTGATCAGGAGCTGTTGCGACTTCTTTTGTTGTTTTATCGCCACCGCATGCTGTTAGTAATAAGCTGGTCAGAATAATAACCAGTAGTTGAGTGTTAGAGCGCACTTACTCAGTTCCTTTGCAAACCAAATTAATATCAGAATATAGTATCAGTTTTAAGGACGCTGAGGGAATAGGGGAGAGAGAAATTCCCCGCAGCGGGTGCTACGGGGAATAAGTATTATTGCTTTTCAGCTGTCACTTCTAGCTCTTCAGCTAGGATGTGCTCAGTAGTTTGTGGCTCGTGTTGACCTTCAGCACCGTGCATCCAAGCAACTAGTTTGTCACTTAGTAAGTACATGATCACAGCAGAAAGAACCGCTGTTGCGCCTAAACCAATGAAGATACCCATCGCGTTGTCTAACGCTTCTTCACCTTCACCTAGGAAAGAACCTACGAAACCTGCAATCTTGTTTGCAACCGCTGTACATAGGAACCAAATACCCATAAGCATTGAAGCTAAACGTAGAGGTGCAAGTTTACTTACCATAGATAGGCCAATTGGAGATAAACATAACTCACCTAGGGTGTGGAATAAGTAGAATAAAACTAACCACATCATGCTGATTTGTAGGTGCTCACCTTGACCTTGTGTCATAAGCGCTAGGATCATAGTAATGAAACCTAATGCTAAGAAAATAAGTGCAATAGCAAACTTAACCGGTGAATTTGGTTCACGTTTATCAAGTTTCAACCAAATGATGGCAACTAATGGTGCAAAAACAATGATGAAAATTGAGTTTAAAGATTGGAACCAAGAAGCTGGTACTTCAAAACCAAGTAACATACGGTCTGTGTAATCGTTAGCGAAAAGGTTCATTAAACCACCCGCTTGTTCAAAGCCCATCCAGAAGATGATGCTGAATACACTCATAGTAAAGATAACTTTAATACGGTCAGTTTCTACTTTAGTTAGTGGCTCTTTAGTGTTTGATTCAGACTGTGCTTGAGAAAGCTTAGCAGAAGGCACAACACCGATATCGCCTAAGTATTTGTTGCTTAATGCAAGCTGTAAAAGTACAGATAACACCATACCAACACCAGCTACGATGAAGCCCCATTGCCAGCCCATTGCAGCTGCAGCATAACCCGCAACTAGAGGGCCTAATGCACCACCTAGGTTGATACCCATGTAGAAGATAGTGAACGCGCCATCACGACGTTGATCACCTTCTTTGTATAGATCACCTACCATAGTTGAGATGTTTGGCTTGAATAAACCGTTACCCACACAAAGAAGTGTTAAACCAATGTAGAATACGTTTTCTTCTTGGCCAGCTAAGTAGCTGTGTGGGATACCCATAGTGAAATGGCCTGCAGCCATCAATAAACCACCAAGGATAATTGCTTTACGTTGTCCTAATACGTTATCGGCTAACCAACCACCGAATAGTGGGGTGATGTATACAGCCATTGTGAAGGTACCATAAAGGCTTAATGCGTCTGCATTTGACCAACCAAAACCACCTTCTTGTACAAGCGCTACTAAGTATAAAACTAAGATGGCGCGCATGCCGTAATAACCGAATCGTTCCCACATTTCTGTGCCGAACAACAGGAATAACCCTTTAGGATGCCCTAAAAAGTCACCTGCTTTAGGTAATGAACTCATATTTACTTCCTAACTCTAAGTTTTTATTTGAGGCCTTATTGTTTTTGCTTTGGTCGTTCTATGTATTTATTTAGTGAACGGGCGGCCATGTTTTTTGATGCAGCTAAGATAATGGTTTGTTGCTCAAGTTTTGTACTTGAAGGAAAGGGACACACCCTTATCCTAGCTACAAGTGCGCTACAGTATACATAGACCTTATGGAGAGGGGAAGAACTTGCGACACTTGCCCCTTGTGATGCGACAGTTAGTAGCTTGCATAAGGCACAACAGGTTTACCCGGGAAAGCCAGTTCGCTATACACCGGATTAAAGTAATAACGAAAGTACAGCTGAGCATAATTCGGCTCGTAAAAATCGGCTCTATCTAAGTTGACGTAACCACCAAAGAACCAATGAGGCGTGAATCGATACTCAAAACTTGCCCCTAAGTTATACGATAAACCATTGCTGGTATCGCCTTCAAAGTAAGGTACAACGCCCGTAACAGCTGTTTGAGCCTCTGCTTGGCCTTGCAAAATAGGGTCGTTAGGAAAAAATGCGATGTCGTCTGTCGTGGTGGTTGACCAAGATACGCCAGCGCGCAGTCGGTATACAAAATTATGACCAACTCGCTTATCAAAAATCACAGGTAATGAAGCGCCCAAGTAGTTTTGTGGACTGTAATAGCCACCATGTCCCCAGGTTTCTTCACTTAAATTATACTTATACGACCAGTGTAATAAGTTAAGGCCTAGACTTAATTCGGTGTTTCTTTCGCGAATATAACGATAATAACTGCCACCCATTAGGCTGTAGCTTTGATTATCTTTTACGTTTTTACCTTGCAAGATTTGATAGTTAGTACTGCCCCAAAAACCCCAATCTAGGCCAAGGTCATGAGATAGACTAAGTTGTAATTGCGTAGCTCTAACACCGCCCCATACTTGGTTGGTAAAGACATCTTCTAGTCCGGCGTAAGATAATACAGAGCTGGTAACCGGGCGTTTATTAAAGGTAACGCCATAACCAAAGTCGCCTAAATCACCATTGTAATTAACGCCCCACACGATATCTTCGACTAAAAAGCCAAGTGGAGTGGTCCCAACATCAATTCGCCATTGCTCGTTTTGCCAAGCAAGGCCAATATCCATACCTTGTTGCTTTGGTTTTATACTTAAAAGTGGGCAGTCAAAAATACACAGGGCTCCTTGACCATAGCGGCTACCAGCAAAGGTTTCATCAAAGCGGGTTTCTTGGCTCGATATTGTCATTGGGTCTAATTTCACAATCCCAGTGCCACCCCATAGCGGGAAACCTGCTTCAATAGGCGTTGCACCAGCGCCCAGTGTGGACTCATTTTGTGTGCTGGTTTGGCTACTTAAGTTGATTGCAGCAGTGATATACGCTTGCTCATCGCGCTCAATACCTTGCAATTGACGCTTGGCATTATTGACATACCAAGCTTCATTTTCATCAAGGGCATACAGTTCATAGTTCTGCTCATCGCTTAAGGTGCTCGTTGCCGTATCTGGATCAACTGCAGCGCGGTACCAGCTTTGAGCAAGCGTAGTTTGTTGCTTAGCTTGCGCAACCGCTGCTGCTTGATAATAAAGCTCTTGGTTGTTGTTTGATTTAGCTAGCAATTGCTCAGCTAGATTTATCGCACTTTGTGTATCTTCAAATTGTTCAAGGGCTGCCATTAATTGCTGCTGACGATAGCTTTGCTCACTTGAAAGCTGATTAATTTGCCCAGCAATGATGCGATCTGCTAAACCATCTCTTTGTTGCTGACGAGCAAGTGTCGCAATAGCTAAAGCAGTATCCGTTGACACAGTTTGTCCTTTTGCAACGTGCTGCTCAAAGCGGATAATGGCCTGATTACTATTGCCTTGCTCGATATGAGCATTGATCAGCGCCTCTGACAGTTCTGGGTTATCAGGGTAACGTGTTGCAAGCTCTGAGAGCTTAGCAACTCGTTGGTTACTATCACTAAAGCGATTAACGTAATTAACTTGTAGTGCTAACCATTGTGATTGCTCTGCATCGGTTGCGTTACTCGGCAGTTGATAGTCTGCAAACCAGCTATCAGCAGCGTTTTTATCGTTGCTTTCAATTAGCCAATTTGCATATGTCATGTGCCAATATGGGCTCAAACTTGGGTCACGAGTAAGAGCTTTTTTCAGTTGCCTTATTGCATACTGCTGCTCATTAATTTGTTGCCATTGACTGGCAAGCTCAGCTTGCATTAAAGGTGTTAATGGCTGTGCTTCTAACTCGGTGAGCTTATAAATCACCGTGGCTTTATTCGTGGCTGTATTGTTGGCAGAGAGCCTTTCTAGTTTGGTATTAATACTTAGCTGCTCTGTAAGCACATTAATTTGTTCAGTGCGCGCGTTATTAGGAATGTATTCTAAGGTTGCCAGTGCTCCTTGGTAATCGTTCAACGAACGTAAAAATAGTGCATGGCTATAACGCAAATCTGCATCTAGCGGAAATTGCCACAAGGTTTTTTTATACAGAGCTTTGGCATGATCAACTAAACCTTGTTGTTGATATAAATTTGCAAGGTCGTAGTAAAGCCAGCTTTGACGTGGGCTTTGTTTGATTGCCATAAGTAGCACATCAACTGCTTCATCTAGCTTACCTTCAGCAGTAAGCTCATCAGCGCGGGTTCTCAGTTGCTGTGTTTGTAATAGGGTATAATCTTCAGCAATTAATGCCTGTTGCTGACGAGTTAAGCCATTATAAAAACGATGACTACGAGCATAATTACCATCTGAGGCGGTCAATTCAAGCATGGCACGCAAAGTAGGCTGTTGCAGAGGGTCGTCTTTTAGCACTTGCTTATAAAGGTTCATCGCGTTTTGAAGTTGGCCTGCTTGTTTGGCAAGTTCTGCGCGGTAAAACAATACCGTATTAGGGTCTTCATTTAAGGTGTCAGCTAAATCCAGCTTAAGCGCAGCCTGTTTGAGTTCATTGCTACTCATGGCTGATTTAGCTTCATCTATGTATTGCCAAAAACGAGCAGTATTGGCGAGGCCTTTTAACACCGTTATACGGTTTGCATCTATGCTGTATTTTTGAGCTTTTTTAAAGTACTGGTAAGCATTGGCATTGCGACCTTGCCTTAAATTCAATAAACCTAAGCTATTGTATATTTCAGGATCTTGAGGACGACCTCGCAGTGCTTTATTAAAAAGCTTTTCTGCTGCATCAAAGTGGCGTTTTTCAAGTTCGACACTGCCCTTAAGCCATGTCTGATACGCAGGGTCTGCTTGCTTTTTTTGTTCAGCTAAATGCGCTTTTTTAAAGTCACTAAATTGTAGCTGACCTTTACTGCTTTTAGGGTAGGCTGCAAAGTAACGCTGATATTCGCGCTCAGTTTGTTTATTAAGCGGCATATCCTCAAGGGCTGCAAGCCACGCAAACTCAGCTTCAACACCATATTGGTTACTGTGTGCATAATGGCTCAGTAACCCTATGGCTTCTTTGTTTGTTGGGTTTTGTTTTAACAGATGTCTTGCGTAGGCAAGCTCAAAACGGCCACTATTTGGGTAGCGTTTTAGTAAAGAGCGATAACCGCGCAGTGCTTGCTGATATTGATTTGGATCTTGAGCAAGCCAGTTTATGTGCTCCAGCTCATATTCAATATTAGGGTAGGCGGATTTAAATAGCCGATTGTAGATTTTTACCGCATCACTGTATTGTCCGGCCCTGGCACGAAGCCTGGCTTGTTGAACCGCTTCTTTGTCTTGGTTATTGACGCGTGCAAGTAGGATTAAGCTTGTTACGCACGGATGTGATAGGTTACTAAGCTCTGCTAAATGCGCATTGGCTTTGTCGGTTTCTTTGAGGCTATATAAAACGCGCACCTGGGCGCATTGCACTTGAGTATTTTTAGGTGCAATGCTTTGCAGCTTTTCTAAGCTGTCGCTCATCAATTGATTATCACGCTCAATTTCACCAAGTTGTACTTGGCTAATTAACCAATCAATTGATTGACTATCAAGGTCTTTTTTTATTGCTGCGGATGCACTGGAGCTTGCTAAAACTGCAGCAAGTAGCCACTTTATCGGCATTCATTGCTCCAGTTAGTTGTTAAAGCCCCGTTTTTATCAATACTAAAACGTTTGTTCAATGCGCTGTTACCAAATAAATACAACACGCTGTCGTAGTAGCGGCTGGTGGTAAAGCGGGTATCCATCATTATTTGCTGTTGTAAAGCTGTCACAGTTTGTGATGCATTATCTTCAGCAAGCAATGGCAATAAGGCGGCAACAAAACCACTTGGGGCGTTGCCTGCTGTTTTGCCTGAGACTGCATTGGTTTCTAATGGCACTTTGCCTGAAGAAACAATGCTATCAACAAAAGGTTTAAACTGCTGTGTAAGGGCATTTTTATAGGGGGCATCTTCTGCCATCATACTGGCCCAAAGGTAGACGCGGATCGCATTATAACTACCTGTAGCAGGGGCGCTTTTATCATGATAAAAGCCTTTTTCCACGCTGTAATTAACCCAATCAGGGCTCACGCCTTTTGGTGCTGTATCTATTAATAACTGCGCCGAGTTATCGTGTAATGTTTGCCAAGGCGAGTGCGGGTATAGGTGTGCAAATTGCGCAAATATAAATAGCGGTGCATAGCTTGGATTTAATTTCCAGCTACTGTCTTTTTCAAAGCCTGTTGGCCCAGGTAATAGAGTCAGACCGAGGTTTGGTATTTGCGCTGTTTCTTCACGAATGATGCGCTCAGCAAGCACTGAGCTGAGCACTGCGTAGCGTCTTTCATTCCATAAGATAGCTGCTTGCGACAGGGTATAAGCAATCCATAAATCTGAATCAGAAGCTGGATTTGAATCAAGGATTTGTCCTTGATTTTGCTTTATTCCCCATTGCCACGCTGGTAAACGGGTACTTAAATCACCTTCAGAAAGATGTACTTCAGTCCACTCAAGCAACTTATCGAAGCTGGCTTTATCATTGGCAAGTAAAGCAAAGAATAACGCATAAGATTGCCCCTCTGAGGTGGTAATACTGTAATTACTACCCAAATCAATTACGCGTCCTTCTGGTGTAATGAAGTGAGTTTTAAAGTTATTCCATTGCGGCCAAGCGCTGCAGCTTAACTGAGCTAAGGCGTTGCTTGAAAAAACAAAAACGAATAGTAAAGAAGCGATAGTTTTCATTATGCCTGATCTCCTTCAGATAAACGTTTTTTGGTAAGTAGCGCGAGCACTCGCCACAACATAAATGAAATAAGTAATAGGGTTAGTAGTGATAGAATCGCTAACAATACTGGGCGGTCTGAAAAGTGGAACCAAATGAGGGTATGAATAGGCACGTGACCGACAAAATACTGTTCATCGGTTTTAATCGTTTTGATGCCTTGGCTATTGATAATGGCTGAGCTTCCCATTATTTGAGCTGTTTTATCATTATTCAGTAGAGCATCAGTGAGAAGTGCAAAAGCATTTTCATTACTGGCAATCAAAGAGACTACTGAGCGGTCTGAATCAAACGGTGACTGGAACCCAGACATCACGGCTAAACGGCCAATGCTGCTTATATTTACTTTAATTTTTTCAGCACCTTTAGTGTCGTAGGCACCATTATAGATAGCTTGATCAACAATGCGTTGGTTGTTGTTGATAAGCACACTTAGGGCGCTGTCTTTGGCAAGTGAGTTTAAGAAAGAGTCAGGCTTACCAATAATAATAATGTCTTTATCGTTTAGCGCCAATTGGTTACTTGGAAATTGAATGTCTAAACGGTGCGCTGGGTAGCCTGTTATGGCACCCAAATGACCTGTGAAATTAAGCAATAAACTAATCGCGTTAACTGAGCTGTTAGCTTCCATTACAAGCGTACTTTGGTGTAAATCGGCATATTTGGTGAATGGGAAACCGCCATTTGCAAAGGCGCGTAGGTTTGGCATGGCAATATAGTGATGGAAGTCACTTACATCAATGGTAGAGCTGCCATCAATTGCACCAAATTCACCGCCTGCAGGAATGGCGCTACACTCACCGGTTTTTACGACTGCAAAATTAAAATCATAAGTAAGCTGGTTATTTGTTGTTAAATCTAACCCTGTTAGCTCAAAGTCTTGACGAGTTTTGGTTGGATTGAATTCAGATAAAAGCGGTAACAAGGTATCGGTTGTAATCGTTTTACCACCTTCGTTATCAAGAATAAAACCATCCACAAACTTACCGTTAATCAACATATTCAAACGCGACAACATGTTTTGCTCAACAGGCGTGTTGCGGTAATTCAAGGTAATAGGAATACCATTTTCACGCCAAGTGAATAAATCTGGTGCAAAACGCAAGTCTAACCGAACAGGTAGACCGCGATAGCCTTCCGATTGCAGCTGAGTTGGGTATTCAATAAATTCATCAAAGCTTACTGGGCGATCAGAACGCACCCACAGTGGCGCATCGTAGGCTTCTCGAAGCGGTAAGTTGCTAATTGCATCAATGGTTGCACTGCGACCTGTCATTACTTTATAGCCAAAGACTAAACCTACTACGGCTTCTTTCAATTGTGCTGTGTCTTTACCTAAAACAAGCAGTACTTTGGCGTAGCGCTGAGTAGGGCTGCTGATAATTTCTACAGTTGGCTTTTCAACATCAGGGTAATTCAATAAAAAATCAGGCTTGTTGTCGTTTGTTGCGAATACGACACTATGTTCTGTCGGAGTTGCATTAATTTGTACAGGGAACTGTGCTTTGCGCCATTTTGCTTGAGCGCCAAAAAAGCTTGATAGTGCAGCCGCTGCTTCGAGTGTGTTTTCATCAGGTTGTGATGCAAACACAAATGGCAAAGTGACCTTGTTGTAATCTCGCGAATCAAAAAATGGTGCAGGGAAATACTCAAGTAAGCTTTCAAGAGCAAGTGACTGACGGTCAATAGAAATACGGCTGCTTTTACTAAGCTCGGCCCATATTGTTTTACTATAGTCATCCTGACAAACCAGATCGTAAAAACCGACTAGTTCGAAGCGAATTTGGTTAAAGTCTTTAATTAGCTTAGGGTTAAGAACAACGCTGCGCTCAGAGACTGTGCCAATTGGCGTTGTCTTATCATCAATGGGTAGCACAGTGACAAGGTTTTCATTTAAGAAAATTTTCAAATGTGAGACACGGCCAATAAGTGATGGTGAGGTTGTGTATGAAAAGTCTAGAGTCAGTTTTTTCCCTAATTTATCGAGGCGGTTTGTAAAATCAACACGGGTACTATTACTCACTCCATCAAGCTTGAACTTGCTTAAACCAAGCTTTTCAAAGCTTAGCGTCATGCTTTCAATTGGTGCTTGCTCTGGGTAACCATCATCAAAAATCGCTTTATTAGAGAGAGGCTCAGCACTTATCGCCCAGCCAGATATGCCGAGTGTGCCAAAAGCTAATAACAAGGTTAAAAAAGTTTTTATCATGATGTTTTTAGTACTTTTGTTGGTTTTTTAGGTAATAACGACGCCACAAAGTACAAGACTCTTGATGCAAACGCAATCGCTGGTCTTAATTCATTTGGGGCATGGAAAATCAAGTTCTTAAAGCCTCTTAGACTGGTATAAAAAACGTGAGAAAAGCTGTATGAAGGCTTGTCGTGTTTAAAGTTTTCTTGCCAATCAAGCCAAGCATCAGCACGTGAGAAAGTGCATTGAATAAAGGCTTTTTGTTTTTCTAAATCTAAATCTCTGAGGGTAAGACCCAGTTGTTTATCGCGGGTGTTACAGATATAAGTTGGGAATTAAAACTGCTTCAAGCCACGGCTCATGAGTAGCTCGACTTTATCATTTACGCGGCAAAGGTGATTATGGTCAGTTTCAAGGCCAACACCATTATTTGAGTAGTCCGTAATTTTCACTTTAATGGTACGGCCATTAGCAAGGCGAATAGCTGCAGGGAAGTTTGCTTTTATACGGTGTGAGCTACGTACTTGTTTGGCTTCAGCGGCAACAGCCACAGCTGCGCCCAAAATTATCACATTATAGCTTGCCCACAACATGCTAATGACGAGTACACCTATTTGTGAGCTGTCACCAAAGAACAACCTGAACACGCCATAGGTCATACCTAACACGTTAACCAGTAATAAGATGATATAGGGTTTTGAAATCGTCCAGTCGTAGTGATCTTGCTTGTTTAAGCCACCTTTTTCTGTCACGTTAAATTTACCCTTATTCGGGTTGATAAGCGCAACTGTCGTGGGTTTTAAAATATACCAAGCAAGTACTGACTCATAAACTTCGCCCCAAAATGAATAGCGGTATTTTCCTTGAATCCGTGAATTGGTGATTTTTACCTGTAATAGCGTTGGCACAATATAAAGAAAGATGGCAACAAACGGCGCATAGATAATTTGCGCATTAAAATAAATTAATGCCAGTGGCGCTGTTAAGAATACAATTCGCGGAATGCCTGATAAAAAGTGCAACATAGCGTTTAAATAGCACAAGCGCTGCGCGATATTTAGGCCCTTACCAAACAGCGGGTTATCTAATCGGAATATTTGTGCCATGCCGCGTGCCCAGCGAATACGTTGACCGACGTGGGCAGATAAACTATCTGTAGCTAGGCCGGCGGCTTGTGGAATATTAATATATGTTGTTTTGTAGCCAGCGCGCTGCATTCTTAGGGCGGTGTGGGCATCTTCAGTGACGGTTTCTACGGCAAAACCACCAATTTCTTCAAGGGCACTGCGCCTTAAAACAGCACACGAACCACAAAAGAAGGTCGCATCCCACATATCATTGCCATCTTGAATTAAGCCATAGAACAACATATTTTCATTTGGGATTTTACGATGGTTTTTGAGGTTGCGCTCAAATGGATCGGCAGAAAAAAAGTGGTGAGGTGTTTGTACTAAACACACTTTACTGTCATTGATGAATTGTCCCATTGTCATTTGTAAGAATGAGCGAGCAGGGATATGGTCACAGTCAAAAATAGCAATGTAGTCGCCATTAGTTACTTTCATCGCATGGTTCATGTTACCGGCTTTGGCATGTTTGTTATCAGGGCGAGTTAAATAACCAACACCAATTTGCTTTGCGAATTCGGCAAATTCAGGGCGCTTACCATCATCTAGAATATAAATATTAAGCTTATCTGCTGGCCAATCAATACTTTGCGCGGCGATTGTCGTTGGCTTAACAACATCAAGCGGCTCGTTGTAAGTAGGAATATAAATATCAACTGTTGGCCAGTTTGTTGTATCTTTATCTAAAGCGATCGGTTTACGGTTTAATGGGTTGATGGTTTGGAAAAAACCTAAGATCAGTACCAACCAAGCGTAGCTTTCAGCAAGCAGCAAACCAATCCCTAGGGTAAGGGCTAAAGGGTCACCCCAGTTAAGAGTGTCAGTGTAGCGCCACCATAGATAACGTGTAGAGGTTGTAACAGAAAGGGTGATCATCACAATAGTGGCCATTTTCCCTTCAACCCGCCTTAGAGAATAAGCAACAACCAAAATTAAACTAATGAACACTGCTTGCGCTTCAATACTAAATGGCACGGTTACAAATATAGCCACCGCAAAAATAATGAGAGTGAAAAAAGCGACCTTTAAGGTGCTGTTTCTCCAAAGTGGAGAGCGACTCACTGCTTTATATGATTTAGTTTTTGTTTGCTTTCTAGCAACTAACCAAAACCCTTTAAAAGAGCGTACTAGTTTACTGTCTGCCAGTCTCAATAAGCGAGCTGAACGCGTGATTTTACGCCAAGATTTACGCTGCTCAACGGCGATATGTTGCTGTGAGGTTGTGGTGGTATTGAATAGCGCAAGGTACACACTTTGCAATGCAATCCGAATGCAATTGCTTGGTGTAAATACTGGTTGAGAAACATGAGGATACAAGCGTTTAAGTTTAAGCTTTAACTCACGTTTTTTATTGTTTTCTAATTTAATAAACAATGACAAAAAAAGCACAAAGAAGGGGAGTAAAATCGCTCCCAATAGGCTCATTTTGTGTTGGTTGTAATAACTATAAAATTTTATAAATACGAAGCGCACAAGTTGCTTCGTTAAAAACAACCCTAAAATACCTTTAAGTAGTCGGTGTGTGATACCGAGTGAATGGATGCTATTGGTCATTCTGACTCGCGCGGCTTACAAGCCAACCGGCTAGCGTTTCAAAGTCATCATTAGCAACGCTGTATGGAGCACAGTTAATCGCCACATTTCTAAATGCAGTTGCTTCTTTGATGACTTCATCTTTATTGATATATAAAGGTGCAATCAATGGTAATTCAGTTTGCCAAAGCTGCAATAAATCTGATTCAATCTCAGAGGCTGAATTATATTTATTGGTTAAAAAATAATGCTGCCAAGATGATTCAGCCTGCTTTAGAGTGTTTAAACGTTTGAAAGCAAAACTGTGACAAATAGCATCACAATTAATAATCTCAAGGAATATATCGTCTTCATTTAGTGAATAGCGGTGCACATCAACATGGGCTGGGCAGTCAAATAAAAACCAGCTGTCATCGCTGTCATTAAGCTGCTGACAACTCTCTATAACGCTTGAAAAGTCTAACCCTAAGTTCGAACGGCTGCCATAGGGTAAAAACTTTACGCCGTCGTTATCTTGGTGAAACTGCTCACATGCAGAGGCAAAGTTTGGGTAATCACTCCAGCCTAGCTGATGCTCCCAAGCAAGACCAAGGTGTAGGCCTAAGTCGCCTTTTGGATCTAAATCGATGGCATACACAGGCACATTTGATTTTCTCAAAGCACAAGCAAGGTTGGCCACAATAGATGTTGTACCAGTGCCACCTTTAATTCCTTTTAAAAAAATTCGCTTCATTTATGATTCTTTATTGCGTTTTTGTTAATTTTTTTTGTGCTCTGTGTTTGTGTTGTTGCTAATGCGATATCGTTAAGCAAAGGGTACTTTTCAATCGTTTTGCGATTTTTTTCAACATCAATAATTTCAACATAATCCGTTTCCTTGCCGCCAAATTGGCGTAACAGCTTTTCAATATCGTATTGAGTTAAGGTATGTGAATTTTTTACTGCAAAGTCATTCATCTAAAAAACCGTTATGAGAAAAATTAGCTTAAAAATGTTCACGATCCATGGACATAATCTGCATTATATATAGAATAGCGTTTAAAACTAGTACTAAAGTATCTTTTTTAAGGGTTTGTTGGTGCCTCATTTAAATATTACAGGACTAAACGGAGCTTTCTCTGAGCTAAAGCGAGGCGCAAACTACGCTTTACTTGCCCCGCTAGATAATCAGCTATTAGAGTTAACAAGGCATCTTTTAACCAATCATAAAGACTCGGTTTTTTTGCTTTCTGAACAAGTCGAATTATTTTTCGAAGGCGAGGGAAGCGAGTTATTATTTACCTTGTTCGAACAAGGGGTACTACGTCCTTTCCATTTACATCATAATGAGAATGTATCAAAAAGTTTGCATTTTTCCCGTGGTGTTATTAACGAAATAAAACAGTATGAGCAACTGAAAAACAGCACGGTTATCGTGCATGTCGATTCAGAACATTTAGTCTCTTTGAACGAACAGCAGCTTGGTGAAAAACTCAAGCTCTATGTTGCTTTGTCACAATCAAAAAATGTCACTTTAGTGTTTTTAATGTCAGGTGCTTATGTCAGTGAATTGAGACGTCAGTTATTAGCCTTAAACCGTTTCTTTGATGGCCTTATTTATATAACTCAAGAGGCATCAATTCGCACTCTTGAGTATGATTATTGGTGTCATAAAGAAGGAGTTATCGCTGGGCGTTCGGTTAATTTACAGCTTCATGATGGTCAACTTGCATTAGTTGAGGTAGAGCAAGAGGCTGATGATAAGTCGCAAGCAACGGAGCAAGACTTTGATGAAGACGAGGTATGGCTAACTCGCAGTGCTGTACCTGAGGGTACAAAGCTACCCGTGTTTTATAAAATAATTGATGATAATGATGCTCTTTTTTCTAAAGGGCTTACCAAAAAATCAGCGACGTTAGTTTTTGCAGTTACCCGATACACTGATTTAAAAGCGTTAGCCAAAGATTGCTTCTCTCTTCGAAAGAAATGTGGTCGCCGACTGAAATTAGTAATTCAAAATGTTGATGGCATTATTCGTCACCAGGACGAGTGCTTATTTTTAACTTTAGGGGTTAATCTTATTTTATATAGTTATTCTGAGCCTTCGCGTTTACTGTCACAAATTCAGTCAATTCAAGGGTTTCAGTTTACAAGGCCACTACCGAAATCTATTGATGATGTTCTAAAATACAGTGAAAATGTATTGGCTAAAGGTTATTTGCCTCCAGATAAGTTCGTACAGCAGGTTGCTAAACATAGTGACTCAGCTGCCAATCTGGGTGTAAGTGGCGTGCTTGTTATGTTGCAGCTTTTACCGCGTATTGATGCCATACATCCATTACATTTATTTCATGTAAAACGTGAAGGGGATATTTTTAGTTTTGCTGATGGCACGGTTTACCTTTATCTACATGCTTGTCGAGAGCACGATGTGGAAAGTGCGATTAAACACTTATTTAAATTACAGATAAGCGACTTTTTTATGTCAAAAAATGTCATTGCTGATCATTTTTATATTCAGCAAGAATGTCGCCGTATGCAACGTCATTTTGCTAATACTGAAATAACCGACTTTACCCAACAATTACAAGAAAACGTCAGTTACATTTTTGATACAAAAATAGCAGACATTGCAAATTTAAATACAGAGACACCGGAATTTAAAAAAGTGATTCGACCTATATCTGAGCCAATTAAAGTGACCTTAAAAGGTGAGCTATCATGAGCTTAAACCAGTTTTTTATTACTTTTATCATCGCAATGTTAATCGGCATTTTGCTAAGTAATACAGGTAAGGTATTGTTTAATAAAGTAGTCGTGCTCTACCGAAAACTAACATTTAGGCATGTATTATTAACGCCCTATACGCCAAAACGACACAAGAAGGATAACAAGTGAGGCTTTCAGGATTAGGTATTTGGAATTTATACTTTCTAGTTAAGTTTGTTCTGTATAGCCGAGGTGATATTTCTTTTGATTTATTTGCAAACTTAGCATTTTTTGCTTTTCTAGCTATCTCTTTTCAACATGTTTGGTTATCTCGTATCAAACACGCTATGAGTGTGGTGGTAGGAGTGGCCTTGTTGTATCACGACTCGTGGTTGCCCCCGATTTCCAGGCTCACCAAGCAAGCTGGCAATGTACAAGACTTTAGCATCGGCTACTTTTTTGAGATCTCAGCGCGCGTTGTTAGCCTCGATATGATTTTTGCGCTCTTTGCTTTAGTGGTTTTTTATTGGTTTACTGTGAAGTGGTTGCGTTACACCAGTATTTCAATAATTGGCTTTATGTATGCGTTTTGGTTAGGTGGGGCTGTTACGAGTGATGAGGTTACAACTCAAGTCGCTAGCAATAACCAAACTACAAAAAAACAAGTACCCGTTTTAGTTTCTGATACAGCAAAACAAAAGACACCGGATCAACAGTTACAAGACTTTTACCAGCAACAGAATTTACTACAAAGCCAGTTTCCTGACGTATTTAATGGCCAGCCATTTGATGTTGTTGTGCTAAATATTTGCTCTTTAGCGACGGCTGATTTAAATGCAATTGGTGTTGAGCCACGTAACTTATTTGCTGATTTTGATATTTTGTTTAGCCAATTTAACTCAGCAACGTCGTACAGTGGTCCTGCGGCAATTCGACTATTACGAGCAAGTTGCGGGCAAACAAGTCAAGAGCAACTATTTAAACCTGTTGATAAGCAATGTCAGCTATTCACTAACCTTGCTGAGCTTGGCTATAAAACCAGTGTGGCTCTTAACCACGATGGACATTTTGATGACTTTATTGGTTTGATTAGACAATACGGTGGTGTTTCTGTGCCAAAACTGGATTTTAGCCAATTTAGTGCTGCGCAGTATGGTTTCGATGGCAAACCGATTTATTCTGATGCGGATATACTCACTAATTGGTTGAAAAAGCAAGGTTCGAGTGAGCAGCCTAGGGCTCTTTACTACAACACCATTAGCTTACACGATGGCAATCAACTTGCTGGTCGTGAACGTATGAATAGCTTTGAAAGCTATCCGCTTAGACAACAGCGCTTATTTAATGACATCGATAAGTTTATAACTGAGTTAAAAGCACAAGGTCGAAACGTAATGCTGGTGGTTGTGCCTGAGCATGGGGCTGCCTTACAGGGTGATAAACTACAATTCTCTGGTTTGCGCGAAATTCCGAGCCCTTCAATAGTTTCAGTGCCAACAGCGGTTAAATTCATCGGTCCTGATATAAAGCATGATGGGCTGAATGTCGTTGATGAAACAATGAGTTATTTTTCATTATCAGAGTTAATCAATAATACGATGAAGTTAGATTTGTTCACAGGGTCGGTACCCATTAACCGAGTGCTTGATAATTTACCAACTTCAGCCAAGGTCGCCGAGAATGAGGATACGGTAATGATGTATATAAAAGGGCAGCCTTACATCCAATTAGATGGTGGAGAATGGACCAAGTACCCGACTAATTAAGTTATTTGTCCAAAATTGTTTACAATAGACTACCCAGCTGCAGGGAGTTAGCGTATTATTCTCATACTATAGGTTCCCGTTTTTTGAGGATGTAATGCGTTTAGATATCCACTGTGCTGACCGAATTGGTATCGCACAAGAGATTCTCAATATCTTGGTTAGTTACCAAGTTGATTTAAAAGGCATCGAGGTAGATTCGGTTAATTGTCGAATGTACGTGAGCTTTCCGCCTATTGAGTTTGAACAATTCCAAAAAATTATGCCATCTATCCGTTTGATAGATGGCGTGAAAGACGTTCGTACAACTGCATTTTTACCTTCTGAGCGAGAGCATAATGAGTTAAATACATTACTACGTGCATTGCCAGACGGTGTGATATCTATTGACGCTAAAGGCTGGGTGCGTTTATGTAATGATGCCGCTTGTCGCGACTTGCAATTATCTGAAAGCGAAGTGATTGGCGCTAACATTAATAATTTGCTCAAAGGCTTTAATTTTACGCGTTGGTTAGAAGGCAAAGAAGTACTTGGTCAAACAACCCGAGTTGAAGTAGCTGGCGAAGACTTTATTGCCGATATTCTACCTATTTCAGTCCCCCAAGGTGCTGAAGGGGATGTGTTAGCCGGTGCAGTTATCAATATCAAATCACAAAGTCGCTTAGGCCAACAAGTCAGTGCGTTCCGTCGTTATGGCCAAGAAAGTTTTGCAACCATACATAACTTTAGTACTGCAATGCGCCGTGTGGTTCGTGAAGCGCGTAAAATGGCACAACTTGAAGCGCCAATCCTGATTACTGGTGAAACAGGTACAGGTAAAGAGCTACTTGCTCGTGCTTGTCATTACGCATCAAACCGCTCAGTAAAACCGTTTATCGCTTTGTCGTGTGCTTCGTTGCCTGATGATGTCGCTGAGTCTGAACTATTTGGTTACGCAGGCTATGAAGAAAACGCGGCACCAAAACGCGGCGTTTTAGAGCAAGCTGATGGTGGCACAGTGTTTTTAGATGAAGTTGGTGAAATGTCGACTCAGCTACAAACTAAGCTACTACGTTTTTTACAAGACGGTACCTTCCGAAAAGTCGGTGATGAAAACGAAGTAAAAGTAAATGTGCGTATTGTTGCCGCAACACAAAAAGATTTACCAGCGATGGTGCAAGAGGGAACATTTAGAGAAGATCTCTATTACCGAATTAATGTTTTGACTTTAGAAATAGCCCCATTACGTGATAGAAAAGCAGATATCGGCCCGCTAGCAGAGCACTTTATTCAAAAGTATGCCCAGCAAAATGGTCATTCTGTGCCTGTGATGTCTGAGGATTGTTTACGCTTTTTACAAGATTACCCATGGCCGGGTAACGTGCGCCAATTAGAAAATGCGATTTATCGTGCGGTATCCTTGCTAGATGATAACGAACTGCGTATTGAGCACCTGCAGTTACCAACATTTACTCATGATTTAGGTTATCTTGAGTCTGACTTTGAAGGAACCTTAGACCAAGCGGTAAAACGTTTTGAGGCGACATTACTTCGCAAGCTTTACCCCGCTTATCCAAGCTCTCGCCAGCTCGCTAAGCGATTAGGTTTGAGCCACACTGCAGTAGCAAATAAGCTGCGCGATTATGGGATTAACCGTAAGACAGTGAAGGTTTAATTATATAGTTTAATTAAGCAAAAAAGGCTTAGGTAAAACCTAAGCCTTTTTCTTTTCGATAAAAACTATTGTTTGGTACCCATATCTTTGGTGACACCATCAATGGCGATACTTTTTATACCCTCATCGTCGAACTTAATAACAACACTGATGTTATTGCGGGCAAAAAAGTAGTCTCGATTATCAAGGCTGATAACATAATCACCTTTGACTGAATCGCTGAATTTGCGCTTTTCGAGTTTTAGGGTGTGATCAGCAATTTGCCAGTTGAAGCCTTCAATAAAGCCATTATTAAATTCCTGAACCCATACCTGTTGCTCGTCTTTGCTGAGTGTAATCGCCACAGAATATGACTCAGGTAATGACATATCATAGCTTTTATCACCAATAGTGAACTTTTCAGCATCTTGTTGCCAAGCAAAGCCAAATTTAAAGGCTTTTTCAACACCCGTTGGGTACTTTAAGGTTCCATCCCCAGCAAAGTTAAAATCTGCAAAGGCAGAGCTGGTAAATAAACTGGCTGAAAACAGAGTGACCAAACTAAATAATTTCATTAGGTTATTCTTTTTTTATACTAATATATGCACAGATTAGAGCAGAATATTCGCCTTAGCAATACGCTGTGATACACTTTGTGCATCATCAACTGGTTAGACCTTTACCGTGAACCTCTATTTTCGACTAATACTGCTGTTTTTTAAAATTAAACGTAATCGTGATTATCAACAATTGTTAGACACGATTGATATTGAATTCAAAGCGTTACCGACCGATTGCGATATTAACTTCCATCTGACTAATTCTCGCTACTTAGCAATGATGGACCTTGCCCGTACTTGGATGACTGAGCGAGTAGGCTTGTTAAAGCACATAATGAAGCGCCGCTGGTTTCCAATCGTTAATGCAACTGCAATTACCTATATTCGCGATATAAAGCCAATGCAAAAGTACACAGTTAGCACTCGCTTGGTTGGCTGGGATCATAAATACTTTTACATTGAGCAAAAATTTCATTCAGAAAGAGGTTTGCATGCAATTGCTTATGTGCGTGGTGTATTTAAACGCAAAAAAGGTGTAGTCAGCGTTGAAGAGATGCTTGAAGTTGCGGGCTTTAGCGGTGTTGCCCCTATTTTGCCAGCAGAAGTGATGCACTGGAAAGAAATGTTAGAGCAAAAGAAGCTCACTAATAAGTGATACCTAAGATTAGCTAAAAAAAATGCCAGCTAAGCTGGCATTTTATGGCTTTAAACACAGTTTACTCTGCTGCGCAAACTGCTTCACTAACAAACGTTAAGTCGTTTACGTGTGCTGGACCATCCATTACGAATGTCGCTTCAGCGGTGTTTTGATCTAAGGTGTAGATTTTTGCATTCTCGCCGCTTTCTCTACCTGAAATATAAATTGTACCGTCATCAGCAATCGCAATACCTGACGCCCAGTTAACACCGTGCTCACCGATTTGAGTTAACTCAAGGCTGCCTTCATCTAATGTGTAAAGTGCTTTACCAGTTAATACGTAAAGTACATTGTAGTCACTTGAATAAGCGATGTCGCCATCAGAGAATGAGTCGCCTTCATACGATAGTTTACCTAATACCGTTTTTTCACCTGTAGTTAGGTCAAAATCATACATGTATGTTTTGCTTGTCGCACGTAAAGACAGACCATCCGCAGTCACTGTTGAGCGATAAATAGGGAATGATGTCGCATCGGCAACTTCAGCTTGCGTATCAGTGGCTAAATCTAGGCTATAGATTTTTGACGCTTTGCTGCTTTTATCAAGTTGCTCCATGAAGTACAGCATACCGTCTTTGCTAGCAATATTTGATGCTGTATTGTTAAGACCTGCAACAACCGTTACAGCGCTTGATTCTGGGTTAAAGTGATACACATAGCCTTCAGTCTCAGAACCAAAGTTATTAATACCATATAAACCGGTTACAACTGCACATGGTGCCGGAATTTCAGTCACTACGACGTTATCAATGAATGCACCTACTGAATCAGATGTCCCCGCGCCTGCAAAGCTTAACACTGAGCTTGCGCTGTCAGCCTCAACTGTAAAGCTGTATTTAGTCCAGCCTTTTGTGCTGCTGTTGACAACGGCTAATGATTCACTATTCCAGAAAACTTCTGCTTTATTTGTTTGTTCATTGCCTGTTACACGTGCAGAATAGTAAAAGCTCACTTCATATTGATTCCCAGCAGTCGTCGCAATTGCTTGCGAAATACTGTAGTTGGCTGTTGAATCAAGCTCAATGAGTTGCTCACCATCTTGTGCAGGAACAATGCCAAGTTTATTGGTTTGAATTTCAAATTTAGCGTTAGTACTACGAGTCCAACCAGGTATTACATCAAATAACTGCCATTGACCATTGTGATCGGTCACTGTATCTGTATTCTCAAATGATCCGTTTTCTACTAAATTTGTGCCAGCCATTGCGATCGTTGATGCAATAGCTAAAGGTAAAATTGCTAGTTTAGTAACCAAGCTTTTCATGACACTCTCCGTTAGGTGATTAACATAAAATTAATATTGAATAGTATAATTTTACTGCTTTAAATGGCTTTTGTTCAATTAAGGAACAAGCCGGATTTGCGGTGATTTTACGTTTAATCGTTTAACTTTATGATTTGTAAAAGCTTGTTTTTTTGATCGGAAATTTCTGATTTTTCAAGATTTTTTTATAGCTCAAAAAAACCAAACCCATAAGTATTGGGGTTTGGTCTTGGGTCTAACCATAAAGTTAGTCTTGATTTGACTTGTTCGCGAACCATCCAGACTTTTGATTGCGACTAAGTTTACCGAGTAGCTTAATCGCTTTTTCTAAAGTGATACGCTGATCTGCAATATCGCGATAAATTTGGTTTGCGCGCTTTTTCCGTTTTACTGCAGCACCGGCATCTAAAAATGATTCAATTAGTTGATTGAAGTATTTCACAAGTAAGGCTTGTTGTTGCTCCTGCTTCTGGTTTGATTCATCTTCTTCAAGTTTTTCTAACAGGCTAGATATTTCAGCCTGGCAAAACTCATTTTGCGCAAGGTGAGTTTTCTTTAAAGTTGCTAAATGTTGTTTCATATAGTCTATTTCAATGAGATTGAACGAAACAATCATATTTAAGTTTGTAAGTGCGGTACGAAACTCTTTAGCTGAACACTGTTCAGTAAATAAGTGGCGAATGGTTTGATGTATTTTCTGCCACTGTTGCCATGCGTACACGTAGTTTAAACCCGCACCTTTTATGTTTTGCATGCCTACAATAACCTGATGTGTATTTGGCAGAGCTAAATCGGCGGTTGAAATAGTAAGTTCATCGGCAGATAAGTTACTATTTTCATGGACTGTTATTTTAGACTTAGTAATAGTTAATAGGCGCTCTTTTATTTCATTTGCATTTTCAGCTATGTTTTCTTGTAAAGCAGCAAGCGCATTTCGTTGAAAGTGGTGGCAGAAATAACTCAAAATAACACCTACTTGTGAGTCTAAAATATCTCCGAGAATTTCTTTTACGCAGGCTTTATTGAGTGTCCCTTCACTCAGCGACATTAATTTATCTGCATTGGTTTGCCCATATGCATTGACAAAGCAGGCATGGAGCTGCTCTGCAGTAAATAAGTTCAGTTGTACCAATAGGCTTTCAAGTTCTTCAATATCATTATTTTCAATGAGCTTATCAATTCGCTCTGTTAATGCATTAATAAAATAACTATAAAAGCCATCTACATTAGTACCTATCACTACAATTCGGTCAAACCTTAAGTCATGGCTCAAAATATTAGCGAATACTTTCGAGCGAGCGACACGATCATTACGGTTATTAATTAATGCAATGACTTGTGTCTTAGGGCAATCATTGAGCTCATAAAGGCTGAGTCTGCGCCAATTCTCAAGCGTTGCTAAGCGCTCGTTTGCCGACATACTATTTACAAAAGACTGCTCTATAGAACCTATTGGTGCCCTAGGAAACTGTTGTAATACGCCGATATCAGGAATAATTCGCGCAGAGGTTTCTTTAAATACATAATCTTTGCTGAGGCCAATGTGTTTGGCCATTTTACAAACTAAAGCAATATTTGCAGGGTGCTCTTGATATGGATAAAGGGCTCGAATATCTTCGGTAATTTGTAGGCCGTCAGCCCAATGAACCTGAATTAAATTTGAATTCTTTTGCTTCGCATTCGCCTCAAGTATAGGGGCCATGTTTTGCTCGCTGGTGAATACTAAGCTGTTTTCACCAATAAAATGGCTTGTTTCATTAGCAACATCGATACCTGTTGGTCCTAAAATGTCTTCATGATCCGGGTAGGCGTTAGTGATAGTTGAAAAGCTATCTTGCATCCAGTTGCGCAAAATTCTGACATAACGCGGAGTTAACCCCATGCATTCCCATAAAAAAACATCCGCATTTACATTTTTGGCAAAGTGTAAAACGTCACTTTGTTCCCAAATGCTGGCTTTATCAAAGGGTCTAAATAGAGGGATTTCGAACTGTTCACCACTGGCTCTGGCATAGATCATGGTCGCTTCACAGCCTGTGGTTTTACTAACAACTTTTAACGTGAGGCTACTAAAAAGTGCAGCTTTTAAACGCTCAGTTCCTGACTTTCCTCGCGTTCCCCAACCACCAATTGAAACCGGAATGTGTGCTCTGTCAGACTTTATTTGACGACTAATCTTCAAATGCCTTGCCCAAAAGTAGGCAATAAAGCTGAGCACAAAGAATATAAGCTGGCCTATGCTATTTTGGTAAATTGAATACGCATACTCTTTAAAGCTTGACCATAGATTAAACAGAAATGGTGTAATTGCGAGTTTGTTATATAACCTACTGATACTTGTTTCTACCGGGAAGTTTGTATCAAGTACGCTACCATACGGCTGAAAATCAAGTGTAAACCCTTTACTTTTTAATATCTCTAAAAACTGTTTTTGTTCAACTTCTGAGCCATTTCTCAGTTCGTTTAATTTTTCATAGTTAAACGATATCCAGCTATAGCAGTAAAGCCTTTTAAATAGGCTCTTCGGTGGGGTCACTATGAGAATACCATCCGGTGTATAGGTTTTTGCTGGCGTTTTTAGGTTGTCTTGAGAAAGGCTGCTCAAAAGAAAGTCGAGTAATGGCAAGTGTTCACGAGCACTAAATTGCTGTTCATCAAAGCGTGGTTCGCCAGGGACTTCTGTTTGACTAATTTCAGCCACTGTACTACTAGGTACATGCATAAATGCACTTGGTTTTCTTGCATGCAAGTGGTTAAAACTCTGGCGTTTATCAGTACTCGGCGTTTTGAATTCATGCCAAAGTCGCCAAAAACGAAAGCCTCGCTTGTAGCCATATTGTACTTGCCATGATTTCTTTCGCGCACTGACATTGTAGGCTTCATAATTTTGCGCTTGATTACTTAATAACCTGCCGAGTAACTGCTCATTCCAATCAGCTAAATCTAGATTTTTGTGGGCGCTCAGGTCAACTTCAAGTTGTGCTACTTGCTGCTGGTGCACAAAGCTGACAAGTTGTTCCCGTACACGGCTGATAATGCGGCGAATAGCGAGACTTGGCTCATCTTCTAGGCGCTGATAGGCGCTGATTTAAAAATTCCACAAATGATTTAAATAAACTATTAGCTTGCTGCTCTGTATGGCAATCCACTTGCAGGTTAAACATAATGCGAGGACTTAATTCGAGTAATAAGCGCTTTTCAGCAAAGCTAGCCGTTGCTATTAATTGTTGTTGCCAAACTTTGAATCCTTGCTGATGCTCACTGAAACGTGGATCGGCTAATTGCTTGATCAGAGTTAACCTAACAGCCTGTTGAGTCTCATTTTGTAAGCCTTCTAAAATAAGCTGTTGCGAGCATGGCCATGGCAACACAGAACACAGCTCATAGACACTTTGCCTTACTCTTGGGTAGCGATGTTTGGCGAGTAAAAATAATAGTTTAATGTTAACCTCACTGAGGTTAAGCTGTTTGCTAAGGATGCCAGCAAAGGCACTGAGTAAAAATAACTGCCTTCGGTCAATTTGCTCATTTTCAGGTAGCTCTAAATCAATATGAGAGCGCATATAGTAGCGTGTGAATGTTGGCCTTAAATTAATTAAAATTTCTAAGATATCGACTTTTGCAGCATGCGGGGTTGTTATTTTTTCAAGAGACTGTAGTAAGTTTTCTACTAATTCGGCATTAAACTCAGGATCATCTACATATTCACTTATTAGCTGCACTTGATTTGCCAAAGCGCGAAAAATTGAGTTGCGAATGGCTTCATTGTCAGTTTTTTCTAATAACGACAAGAAAAAGCTTTCTAAATTTAGAGTCAGCCATGATTGCGCAATTTCGTCAGCGTGGCTACGTAAATAGCGATTCGCTAAATCCCCAAGTTTACCAATTAAAAATTTCAGTGATTGTTCAAGCTCAGAGGTTTTATCTTGATAGCGATTAATCATCGCACCTTCATCAAACCAGCGCTGAAAAGCCTCTTGATCTTTTTTTAGCTGCAGTCGGTCTGCCCCTAAAATGTATGCGTAATCAAGAATGTGAAACTCACGTTCTGCTTTTAACTCTGCATGGCTCAAACGCTCTACAAAACGGCGATGGTCGGTATCAAGTTTAAGCAACTGATTCTGCAAGGTTTCAATCTTGTGAGTAAGGAAAGCAATCGCTTGTAATAAAAGCCAGTCATCTTCATCGTCATCGTCAGGTTGATTTTTTATCAGCTCCCATTGGCTTAATTCATCAACAAGTTCATGGTACTTCTGACGGTATAAGTCTAGCCAAAAACTAGCTATATCAGCAAATAGCAAGGTTTCTAGGCGTTGTTTAAGTTGTTTACTGCTCATAATCACTGTGCTCTAGCAAATGGTTAAGTTGAAGTGCAGGGAAAATAATTTCATCATGAGCAAAAGGTGCAAAGCCGGTGTGCTGGTTATTACCTGATGAAAACTCGAGACTAATATTATGATTGTTCCAGACCCAGTCTTGCTGCCAGCTTAGTTTCAGCCAGCCATTTGTAAAACTGCCTAAATTGACTTGTTTTTGCCACGCAAAGCGAGTGATGTATTGCCATGTGGCTGTAGCTCTATGCTCATCGGCAAAGCGATAGTAGCTATCTAAACCAACTTGAAAAATGTGGCCACGATAATATTGGTTCCAACTTGAGTTGAAACGTAAGTAGTCTAGGCTTATCCAGTCATCGTTAGAACCAGAGGAAACACCAAAATTAAGGTAGTTATCAACCCAAGGTTGATAACGGTACTGGTAATAACTCAACCAGCCAGATGCATGATTTTCACGGTAGAAGTTGAAAACGCTCGAGTTTAGTTGCTCATCTGATAAGTAATCATCAAGGTCTGCGCTGTTATAACGAATGTAAGGCGTTACTTGCCATTGGTGACGGTGCACAGTATCGCGCTGCCAAGACTGACCAATACTGATACTTGCATCTAATGCATACTGTAAGTCAAAACTATCATGGCTTGGCTGCCAACGTGAGTTGATTTGCGTGTCGATATACCATGGGCTGTTTTCATCTTGCCAAGAATGGTAACCATTTAGGGCAAAAATATCAGCCTGGCTATCGCTCATAGAGTAATAGCCCTCTAATTGATACCAGTGGTTATCATCATTGAGGCGTAAGCGGGCACCTATATCTATTTCTTCACGGGCAGGTATATCTTCGGCACTTTGGAAAATTGTTTGTTGATCGTAGCGAATAAATCCCTGCCAATTTAATTCGTCACTATGTAGGTTTATCTGCTCATTGATAATAGAGGGCTTTTCTGGCGCTTGATAAGTGACCAGTTCTGGCAACAGGGTTTTTGCCTGTGAGTAAGGTGAAATTTTATTGCTTTGCTCACTTAGCTGCCAGCTATACAAACGAACGTATTGTAATTTATCTGCAGTCACTTCAACCTTACCCGCAGGGTGGAAGAAACGTCTTTCTGTTCGCTTAAATTCATTCATCTGTTCTAACTTAATGAGTCTGTCAGCAGGTAATTTGGCCATTAAAGGCGTATCAGGTGTCACTGTGTAAAAGAGTAACGTTGTCGGCAGCTCTAGGTGTTGCCAGCGACCTGAAACATATTGTTCAGCTTCAATTGTTAGGTGCTGCGATAGATACGGGTTCAGCCACCTGACAGAAATGATGTTGTTATCCAATTCACGTTTATTAAATGTGAAAGGAATGCTTTGCTGCTCTGTGACTGACCAGATCTTTTGATCATTTGCTAATTGTAATGACAGGTTAGCAACATTTGCACGAGCCAATTCAGCAGTAGAAAAGTTAAATTTAAAGCGAATTTGTTGCCCTTCAGTTTGTGCTAAATCAATGTTTAATGTGTGGAATGGGCGCAGCAGTATGCCTTTATTGGAGCCTGCCTGTGTATTAAGCAATGTAAAACGATCTGCAAAGCTACTTTGTGCTGTACTTTGCATGTCAAATAATCGCGTACCAGCAAAGTCGAGCAAACTATCTAATGGCTGCCATTGACCATAACTTTCTATTCTGTTCTGTAAAAAGGTCGACTTAGAATCCGCACCTAAGGTTTCTAAGCGCTGAAGAAGTTGTGTGTATTGGTTATTGGTAAGGCGCTTTTTACTAAGTAAATAAAGCCCATTTAATAAAAGTTCGGCTTGTGTAGCGTCTGCAGAGTAGATAAGCGACATAATATCATTTGATGGGGATTTATTTGCGGCGTCAGACACATAATCGAACTGACTAAATAAAGAGTCTGGAATGAAGCTCACATCAAGATAACTCGTATGGTCAGCTGTTATTTTTAGCGCTTCACCAGCTTTAAGGCGAATTACTAGTGTGGCTGCAATTGAGGCCGCTTGTTGGTTTTTAACAAACAAAGTAGTTGCGGGTATATCACTAAAAATAGGCATGAGTTTATGCTGATATTGACTCTCAGCCATAAGCCAAGCGGTTTGATACTCACCGTTCTGCTTGGCTGCTGTGCGAGCCTTAATAACTAAATTAATAGGTGTTTGGGCTGTAAAGTGCCATGGCATTGTTTGTTTGATGACAGTATTTTGATATTTCCCCTGGCTGTTAATAAAGGTTTCTTGCATACCTGCTTTTACTAAATAACGCGCTTCATCAATGAAGGGAGTGGCACTGAGAGTTTGATAGTTAAGCGCTTTAAAGCTTTCAGACACTTTAGTTGGCACAGTTGATGAGTGAGCCAGCCAGGCAGCCAAACGATGTTTTTGCTGTTTTACTGCTAAATTAATCAAAACTGGCGGGCACTCATTTATGCTTGTTAAGTTACCTGCACACAGTGCAAATAGTTTGATATCTTGACGTTCTGTTTGATAACTATCAATCAAGGCTTTTGCTGCAAATTGCTTCAGCTCTAATTGCTGTGTACTTTTGTATAGGCCTTCTAAATAACTATTGGCTAAGTGGAACTGTTGCTGTTTACGTAAAATTGCGACTCTAAGTTGCCAAGCTTGTTTAGCAATTGTTGTATTCGCATTTTGGGTCAGAGGTTTTAAAAATGCTAAGGCATCGAGAGGGGCGCTATTAGCTAAGTCTTTCGCTGTTAATAATGATTGTTCGGCATTAAATGCAGAGACGTTTTTACGTGCTGGCGCGTAGGGCTCGATGGCCGCTAAATAATCAGCATGTTGTTTGTGTAGGTCATCTGCAATCAGTTTTGATATCGCAGGGCTTATATTCTTAGTATTAACTGCTTGTTGATATATCACTTCGTCGCTGGGCAGATCAGCAAGCGTTCTTGCATAGAGCGCAAACTCAACTTTATTTGATTGACTACTTAAGCTTTGAATTGTTAACGACTGACTGCTCAGTGGCACAGAGATAAATAATGTTTGAAAGTCATTTGTTGCTTTTAGGTTTACTAACCAACTATTTTCACCTGCAGATAGTTTCAATTGGCTGTCTTTAGTGCTCCTTGCAATTAAAGTTAACCAAGGTGTTGCACGTTTTTCACTAGATAAATCAAATAGCTGTGCAGATTGGCTTAAAGTGCTTATAAGGCGGAGCTGTTGATTTATACGCGGATAAAACTGATCGTCTACTAAGCGTTGCTCAGCGAGTTCAGTAACCATACTATTTTGAGACTCAACTGGGTTCAAAGTGCGATAACTACCGTTAAGCTGAGATTGCCCAGTCATCATAGATAGCAAGTTGGTACGGCGTTTTAGGGCAAGTGAGTTATTTGCTTTAAATACATCATCACTAAACACTTGCAATGAGTGGTCGCGATAAACCGCTGTAATGGCATCATCAGCGACTTGATACCAGTAGGGTAACAGTAATTTTTCTTGTTCTTTTTCTGCAGCATTATCATCATAAATTGCGCGGTGACTTTGCTCCAGTTTGATAAATGCATCGGTTTTACTTTTTATCGTTAAGTATTGTCCGGCAGCGATAGCTAGGTACTCAGTATTTTCAAGGCCTAACGACTGTTCTTTATATTCTAATGCTTGGCTATTAATGGTATTGATTTTAGCAACCAATTGTTTATCGACATACGCATAAACAACACCTTTTTCATCAGGCTGTTGCATATTTTGGCGAACAGATAATTTAAGCTTTTTTGCTGCCGAGAAAAACAAGGTGACTTCGTCATCTTTGCTTAGTTGATAATAACGTTCACTGCCATTGCGGTTTTTAGTTACAACTGAGGGCTTAGCAAGCGACAAGGCTCGTCTAAAGCTATCTACATTTTGTGGTATATGACCAATCATAGCGCTGAACGTGGCACCCTCATCTAGGTGATTTTGGATGGCGACAATTCGGTTATGGCTCATAGCGGGGAGTTGGCATCGCTTCGTATCGCATAATAAATCGCGATGCACTTGTAGGCGTTGTTGTATGTATTGGGTATTCCCCGCACTAATAATGAATTTATTAAGAAGCTCAGGGTCAATGTCTAGCCAATGCCCTTTCGGAAGCCAAAGATAGCGATGTTGCTTGGCACTAAAGTTCATATCTTGGCTGGTGGTATAGGGCGCGAGCTTTGGCGAGGTTTGCAGCCAAATTGCGGGCTCAAGAACACCTCTATTTGTATCAACAGCGTATGCAGGCTGCATTGAAAGCAGCAGTAAAATAATAGCAATTATGAAATAAGGCATTGGTTAAACAACTTAAATAGCTGGTTATTAGAAACTAATCGCTCACGCAACTGGCGACTTAACTCGATATGGAAAAACTGACTGTTGTTAGGAGCCAGCGATGCAAGAATATTGGTGGTGCCTCCAAGTTCTTTAACATCAAGGCCATAAACCATAGCTGTAATATCTAGCTGTTCATTTAAACAGGCTGTGATTGCAATCGTCCGCTTGCTAGGTATTGCATGACCATTACTTATAATTGCATCAGCTTTTTTACCCTCAGGAGTCTTCCTTTTTTCTTTTGCGTAACCATGGATCTGATAAATCGAAAATGACTCAACATGTTCAGAGTATGCAAGAATAAAGGCATTACTCGCGCTTGGTTTATACTTACCAAAGTCAATAAGTTCTCCATGCTCATCACGGTCGTTGCGGTGTTTAGTGTTGCTTAAAAATACTTGGCAGTGTGCATATAGTGCCTTTGCAATAGTATGTGTGTGTTTGTCATAAAAGCGATGTGGTGCATAAGCAATGCACTTTTCACCTTGCTGTTTATAATGAATTTCACCACCGGAATTTAAAGATTCATTTGCAAATAGAGCACCTTGGTTGACATTAAAGTGTGTGGGAGTCTGTTGCTGATCAACAAGCCATAACTTTAAGCTCAAGGTAAGCTCATTTAAACTAGGTGTTGCGTGGCATGTAGATACAAAGAGCCAAACTATAATCATCATTATTTTAGTTTTCATGGTTCCACCACCTTACTTTTTGCTCCTGCAAAGGATATTCCTCAAGTATAGAAACCCACACCGTGTCAGTTGTTTGCAGTGTTAGGGAATGTAATTCAGCAATGTCATTAGTGATTGTTTGAGTAACGCTAGGATAGCTTGTTAACTGACTATTTTTTGGGTGAATTAAAAAAGCATCGAGTAATGCCGATTGATTTAGCATAAAGCGTTGTTTAGCGATGCTGTATTCACTGGTCAGCCCTGCTTTGTAGTCGGCATTTTGTGTAAGCGATAACTCTACAGGTTCGCTGCTATTTGCACGAAACACTTTAAATACTAAGCTCATAGGGCGCTGTTGCTTTGTGAAATCAAGTGTCAAAGGAGTATTTTTATCAAGTTGGTAAATGCGTTGCTTTATCCATGGACGATCTCCATACCAATTTTGGTAAATAGTTTTCGCCTGTGACTGTAATTGCTTTAATGCCTCGACCGATAGCTCAGACACCGCGACTTCTTTGCTGCTTTTGTTAGTTAAGCTATAAACTAAACTATTGTCCTCAGAATCGTCATAAGGTGAATAGTTATTTTTGTTATATAAGCCAAAGTTAAACACCTGCGGTGGTAACTTCGGCATAAAATAGCGATCAGGACTTAGCACTAAAGCGACATTTGATAATGGCAGCTTTGCAAAGAGCTCTTTAGATTGATAAAAAGTTGTCACTAAATCCGGCTCTTTCGGCGGAGTAAAAGTACGGATATTAGTAAAATGTGCTAGCTGCGTTAACTCATAATGATTTGCAGCTCTCTGTTCATACCAAGCGGCAATATCGTAAAAACCATTGATTGGCTCGGGTAGATATTGATGAGAAATTGTTCGTTGATAATTGAAATCTGCTAACCGAGATTTTAATCGAACGTAGACATCTTTTTCAGCGCTAATTTTCAGATGATGAGCATTATCTGGGGTACGTAAATAGTAACTATTGAGCATACCGACACGCTGTCTTTGAGTTGTATCGGTGATCAATCGGTCGAAGTCTGACACTTCACCTTTTAAAGTCACGGTGTAATCTTCTATTGCTAGGTTACGTTCATCATAAATAACCACGTTAAGCTGACTACTTTGCAATGCACGAACGTCAATATTGAGATTACTATTTGGCTCTATATCAAAATCTACACTGGCAAATTCATTCACCAAATAGCTGCCTGCATAACTCGTTAAAATTGGTGTGCTTGACGCTGTTCGCCAATTTGTCAGTAATGGCTCTTCACTACAAATGGTGACTAGGCCTGCATCAATAAGCTCTGTCTTATAGCTATTTTTGCTATCGGTTGGAGATACACTGATTGGTATTGGCGCCTTGAACTGATGCTTATCATACCAAGTTAGCGATGGTAATAGCTGCTCTGAGTTGACGGTGAAAATAAGGCTGTCAGTCACATCAAGTTTAATACTGGCACAGAGGCCAAGTTCAGTGTAATAAGCGCCTAAGTCATGCTGCTGCATGCTAAAGTCATAAGTAGTGACATTGTAAGGTAGCGTTTCATACAAAATGTCAGATTTAAAGTCGATACCAGGGATCCCTTGAGGTGCAATTTTTTGCCACCAAAATGCCATCGCATTACTAATTTCAGCGCTGGTTAGCGTGTTTTCACCCATAGTTAAATAGTCAGTGGCACGTCTTCGCCTTTCTAGAGGGCGTTTAAGCCAACTGTTGAGTGGGTCGATATTTTGTTCAGGGGTTTTTGCATGAACACGGACAACCACGCCTTGTAGTGATTTTTCTTCTGGGATCAGCGTTAAATCAAGGCTTTTGGCATTTGGATAATGAGTGATTGGCAAATAAAAAGACTGCCCAGAAGCAACGTTTAGTGATTGTTTATTCTCTATTATTTGTTTGATCTGTTGTTCTTCACTATTGTTAACTAGTTTTGAAGCGTGATGGTAAATTTTATCTAAAATCACATTACCTTTATCGTCATAAAGAACGTATTTAATTGCGTAATTGACCGGTAATTCAAGAGACACAGATTGGTCAAACACGGCATTCGAGAGAATTCGTAATGAATGAGTTCGCTGATTAGAAAATGTAAATCGCAGTGGCTTTTCGCTACTTAACCACTGTACATTAGATCGCGTTTCGGTATTGCTACGTGCATCCACTGGCTCTGCTGAGTCTAGCCACACTAAAAAGCTGCGCCCTGCAAAAAATATAGCTAAAAGTAATGTCAAAATAAGTAATAGGGCGAATAAGCGTTTAATTAAATACACGCTGACCTCCTCCCATTAGCAGGTTAAATGCTTTTACATCAATCAGTTGATTGTTTGTCGGGTTATAGATCGCAAGGATGTTATTGTTCTGCTTTATCATTAGTGCGAATTTATCAAGGTGTTCCAGCTTGATGGTTTGTAAACTACAAGCGGGGATTTGGAAGCAAAAATCTCGCAACGATGTGAGACGCTGATTAGCGACATAGTTATTTACAAGGGTTTGTAGCTGTTGGTTCTTGTTAACATCCAACGGTTGCCAGTTAAATGGCGATAGAGTGGCAAGGTTTATTACCTTAACCTTAGAGTTACTCGAAATGGCTAATAAACGTTGTAACACACTACTTTGATCCATCGAAAACTGTTGTTTAAAGTCTGAAGCGAGCCACAAGGTTGCCAGCTCACTATTGGCATTAAACTGCTGGTAACCGGATTGCGGAGAGCTACCAATCTCGAGACCGCGAGTGGCTTGTTGCCCCATGACTGTTTGATAATTGACACCTAACGCGTTGAGTTCATTATCAACTTGCTTCATTAATGGGAGCGCTGTATCGCTTATTTGTGTTGTTGAGAATGCGATTGCATTTGGGCGTATCCATGAAGGTGCGCTATGGCTGCGAATTTGAATATTCAAACTAGGCTGGTTTTGTGTAAAACGTAAGAAGCTTTGGTGAATAATATTGAATAAAGAATCAACATTATCTGCAGCTAGTACATTTGCTTGTGGATGTGCATAAGGGTGCGCCCCTGCAACGAGTAGGTTAGCAGCGTTCGACTTAGCAAATAACTCACTGGCAAAGCTTAACGTATTACTTTCAAATAAAGGTCTAGGGACACTTAAGGTAATTGCTTCGTGCTCGGTCAAATTAAATAGGAATATGCCTTGGCCTTGTTGTAATGCAGCAGGAGTATCTAGCGGGCTCAGCAGTAAATAACGGCCACTGTTGTTCTTTACAAGCCTTAATTGATAGCTCAAAAGCTGTGCGGTGCCATTAATTTGTTTTAGCTGGTTTAGCATATCTTCAGTCAGCGCATCATTACCAATGCGAGCAATCAGCTTGTAAAGTGGCGTTAAGACTTCAAACTCCCAAAGTGCGACCTGACTATTAGAAAGTGGTTGATAGTCAAAACTGCCTTTTTTGCTTATGTGAGTCGAATAAATATCAACTATTTGATTAATTTCTTCATTTAATTCATTCAACTGTAGATTACTGTAATTGAAATTATCACGGTATATACTGGCTAAAATATTGGTGTAATTATCACCATCTAAAAACATTTCGAACATTGAACCAGAAAAGCTTGAAGAAGGTAGGCTGCTACTCGTTGCCGTGCCAAAAGAGGTTGTTTCACTGCCGACAAAATCATGTAACTCGCGTTGACTTACTGAGCTTGGTAATTGGTTATAGATCCAATATTGGCTGTTTGCGTGTATTGTTTTGTCTGAAAACAAAGTAGCAGTATGGCGGTTGGCCTCTCGAATTTGCAATATCTCTGTACCTTCTAATGCAGAGATAAACGCCTGATAAAATGGGCTTTGTTGATTTTCTTTCGCTAAGGTCTTTTGTGGCGTTTTACTTGTACCAAATACCAAAGCTTTACTTTGTAGCTGTTCGAAAATCAGGGCCGCAGAATCACTGGCTAAACTTTCAGTAATTGGAAATGGCACGGTGACTAATAAAGGGGTTTTAGGTTGTTTGTTGAAAACAAACAGTCCGCGTTGCCTATCTTCAATTGTATCAATCAGATAAATATAGTTTTCATCACCTTGCAGTAAAAAGCCAATGCTAGAAAATAAAGCTGAGAGCTCAGCGATATCTTGCTGTTTAATGATTGCCTTATTTAGCTGATAAACAGCATACTTAAACTCAGCAACGGCTTGATTTGCTTTATAACTACTTACACTAACTTTATTACTACGACTGGTATAAAGGTAACTTTTATACTGACTAACTTGCTGATTAAGCGTAATAACATGCTGAATTTCAGTTTCGGGTTTAAGGTTCGGCTTAGATAGTATCGAAGGAATTAGCATAACAATAAAGCCAACGATAATGGCAAGTACACCACCCACTATCGAAGTTTGTAATGTTGCTCTGACGACAAGACCTAAGGCGTTTTTTTGATAAATCTTTAAAGCAAGTAAGGTCGCTAACATATAACCAAACGCGAAAGTATCGGTCACTTTTATGGCAGGGAAATACCAGACCACAATGTAGTTAAGAATCAGTTTATAAATAAAGCCGATAGTGAAGAACAGCATCAATAATCTGGCACCTTCAATATTGGCGTGTCTAAGCCTAGTAAAATGAATAAGTGCCCCGCCAACGGCCAAAATAATGGCTGTTTCAGCAAATGAAGTTAGTAATTTACTCGGTTGAGTAAGTTGAAGGGCAAGAAGTGCTGGTAGCATGATACCGTTAAACTCCCAGCCGTACTTAATATTCGCCCGAGAGGCAAGAAAAGCGGTAATAACTAGGATGATATAGGCTTTGGGAGCCGCAATAATCGACGCAGCTACTGCTTCGTACATAATACCCAAGTTAGCAATACTAAAGTTTGTGAAAGGCATGAGCACAAAACGTACGAGAATAAAGGTTATAAGTATCTGAATAAAGGTTACTTTTAAGCCATATTTAAAGCCCCCGTTCCACATTACATTAGCTGTTAAAGCGATAATGATAAGACCAAGAGAGTAGAGCTGTGAAGCATAATCAAAGGTGATATCCCAGCGACTTAATTGGTTTGCAATTAACGGCCAAAACAAGGTATCCATACATACTCGAACTAGGATACTTATCAATATGATGGCAAAAAAACGATCACGACCAAACATTTGGCTATAGCCAAATTTTTCCATCATATAATGTGCGCTAAAACGCATTAAGGCATATACAACAATAGCTTCAATGATAATAACTGCCGCAGAGGTCGGACTAATTATTAACAAAGGAACGATATAACCGGGTACTACAAGGCCTGTTAATGGAAAGCCGAAGCGCAAGTTAAGTAAGCATACAACTGCAGTGCCTACCCAAACTGTTGTAATAACAGATTGACCAAGGCCACTACCTGCAGGGAAGAGTGCTAACACAAAATCCATTAACCTTGCCCCTCATTACGAGCTACATGGTTATCGATAAATTCAAATAATATACCTGATACTTGAAAAGGCTCACCGGATGCCGCTTGTGAGCTGTCAGTGTGTAGGGCTTTAATATTTAAGGTATAGTCTTGTTCGCCAAACTTAGCTGGTAAGGCTACTTCTGCTTTGTTTAGAGTGATATAACGCAATTTCCCTTTAGCAATTTCAGCGTCTAAATCACAGCTCTTGCAAAGTAGGTCTAGTGCCGTCATTTCAAAAATCGCAAGTTGGTGCTGCTTGGCAAATTGTTCAAGGGATGCGTTTGTTTGAATTACTTGACCAAACAAATTAAATAAAACAGTGGCAGAGCGGGTATGATTAAATACCATTTCTAAGGTTGTTAGCTTTTGCTCCATTTCATTAATAGATTGTTTAACCTGCTCACTAATCGGCTCATGTAGCTTTAAGGTTAGTAATTGATTTAATAAGCTATTGTTACTCGCTTGAGTCGTTTTAAATATATGATAATGGAAAAGCAATTCAGCAACTTGAGCTGCGAATTTATTGACGTTTTTTTCAAACGCTTGCTGATTGAAGTATTTGTTAGGGATAACAGATAGTGCCCAAAAGCCGCGGACGTCACCGGCATAAACCAAGGGCGCCATAAATTCGATTTCACCTTCTTTAATATGTGTAAAGAAGGGGCGGGTAATTTGTACAACCCCTAATGATTTTAACGCTTTGCTGTAAGGAGTGCGCTTGTAATCACGACGCATCTCTTGAATATCATCTAAATTACAATTTATCGCACGAATTTCAACAACACGATGATCATCTTCTTTTCGGGCAAGGAATATTGATTTTTCTAAGTCTAGCTGCTGGCTAATTAATTGAATGATTGGATCCCACGGCGAGGCTTGCTCAATAAAGCTTTGTGGGATAAAACGGCCCATCATTTTTTGCTGAATATTGTTCACAACAGTGTTCAGCTCGTTATCTTCAGACATCTTTCGAACAACAATTACCCAAAATAAGGTGATAAATGTCAATACTATGTATTGTCCGATTGGGATGAAAAGTTGATTAAATTCTATGAAAAAATAGCCCAATAAGCACCATAGCAGCACGCTATTTAAGGCAATAATAAAAGAATATATGAGCGACAGTTTTTGAAAGCTAAAAAGCAGTACAAAAACAAGCGCAAGCTCAATAAAAATAGTCAGTAAGCTATTTAGTTGTTTTACAGTTGTTTGTTTATCAATACTGTCAGCGAGATAGGCTATCAGTAATAAAGGATCATTTAAGCCGTCGACTTTTGGGGCGTGAATAAAGACATTAAAAGCGGCCGCTTTTTGACCAATGATAATAATCTTATTTTCAAGTTGCTCACTCATTACGTCAACATTTAGCACCCGTTCAGCACTAAATTTTGGCAGCGCAGTGACAGCTAAATCAAAGTCAATAAGTTGAACGTGTTCTGAATCATAATTAAATATCTGCTGCCAAATACTTTTGCATTCAAGCTCATTTGATTGAGGAATGCGCATTTGGTAAGTAGCCCAATTATCAATTTGTGGTACGCAATATTCTCCCTCAGCGTATGGGTAATAGACATTTTCTAGTTTTGGTGCGACTAATGTTTCATTAGCCAGCACTACAATCGCGCGAGGTTGATATTCAACCAATTTTTCAACGAGTTGCTGGTGGTTGTCTGTTAAGCGGTCGCTGGTAATAAGTACAACATTAGTTTGTTGAGTGTGGCTTAGTGACTCTAAATTTTGATAGAAAAAAGCATTGCTCGCCTGAAAGAGGTTGAACATATTACTTAACAAGACCACACAAAATAAGCTTAAAGTAAGCCAAAATGCGCGCAAGTTTTTTAAACGCAACAATTGTTGAACAGCAGACACATCTCCTCCTTAATCAAGTAATGTGAACGTAATTTTTACACTCGTATCATCACTTGCTGAGATTTTTAAAAAGTCAAAACCGTGCATTTTCTCGGTTTGCCATAGTCCATTATCTAAGCTGATAGCATCTTGCCAGCTAATTAGTGCAACATTATCTAAGCGAGAGATTGCTTCACCTGTACTTGGTGCATAATGTCTAAATTGCAGTTTCACACCTCTTGGTGGAAGTTCTTTTGGTCCTAAAGTGAACTCATCTGACGGTAAACTAAAGTCATGACTAAATGCATGCCATGCTTGGTCACCGCCTTCACTTACATCTATTTTATGTTGTGAAAAAGTAAGATCGTCTATTTCGGTTGTATAACTTAATAGAGCATCAATTTTTCCACCATTTTCTGATTGTAAATAACCATAAAATGAGAAGTCTTTACTCAGAAGTGGATCGCCATTTTCATCTGTTAATTCCATCACTCGCATTGTATGTCTAAACGGTATTATCGATGGCGTATTATCGAACTCGTCACGACTTGAGCAAAGTGCTTGAATGCCACCATAAGGTTGGTCTGTACATGGAAAAACGCTGTCACTGGTGTGATCCCAGCGGCTTACTTCAAACGCCTCGCTGTCGTTATCCCAATCTTCAAAATCACCAAACACCATTATGTCGCGGCCAAAGACCATACTACTGAGTTCGCCACTGGTTACTTCGATCTCAGATACGAATGCGGCTGATGAAGGGGCGTATTGTCGCAAGTCAATAATGTCACTATTGCTATTTACCTCAATAGTGACGTCTGTCGTGCTCTTTGTTGCCTGATTTTGACTAAAATAGACTTCACCATAATTATCACGAGGAATTAAAGTGATATTGTCATCAGAAAACTCAGCAAGGCGTCTTAATAAGTAGTGAGTTAAAAAACCTGTTGTAAAGCGTGGTTTATAATCTTCAACAAAAATAGGATAAGCAAAAGCCCGGTTGACGGTTTGCGTTTCTGTGTTTAAATCGATCATCACAGCAACACCGAGTAAGGTATCAAGGCGAGGTTGGTCAAATACGAAATTACCAAGACCGAGTACAGCAGGAATATCGTTATAGACAGCAAAGCCTTGCGCTACATGGGGGTGGTGAGCAATAAGGAGATCTGTATTTTGCTTTGATAATGCTTCAAACCGGCTGCCAATATAGCTTGAAGGAGAATAGGTGTATTCATCACCTCCGTGCATTTGGGCAATGATAAATTGTGAAGAATCCTGTTCTTCTAGTGAAGATTTAACTGTATCCGTGTTGGTTAAATTTGCAGCCCCGCCTTTTTCAGTATCAGCAATGTAGCTGTATTCGTGTTCTGTCCCTGTGATTGAAGTGGCGGCAAAAAGCACGAGCGTTACATCTTCAAGTGTTTTACTCACTGTGGTCATTGCTTGGGTTTCATCAAGTCCTGCACCGCTATGTAGTAAGCCAGCATTGCTTACTTCAATAAGGGTATCTTCTAAGCCGGATTGCAAGTAATCGTAGATATGGTTATTACCAAGACCAACATAATCTATGCCTATCTCGGTTAGCCCTTGCAGTGAGTCTGGTAGACTAAAAAAGCTGAACTCTTTGGTTGGATGGACGGTTGCTGGATTAGTCGTCACTGGCGATTCTAGGTTAACTGATGCAAAGTCAGCATTTTCAAATAGGGCTGCGACATCCGCAGTAATTGCAATGCTGTCTGGCCCGGCTGTATCTGGATGGATCAAGGCATCAGTTACATCGGGAATAGACGTGCCCATGGTTTTTAAATTGGGATCTAAATAACGACGGCCAAACATGGTATCTCCAGCAAATAAGAGGCTTTTACTGCTCGAAGCTTTAGTTTGGAGTTGGACTGTAGTTGTCGATGAGTCTGGTTGATTAACGACAATACTTGCACGCGGAAAAAATCCCGTTTGCTCAACCATAATCGCATGATTGCCATAAGCAAGGTTACTAACACTTATAGTACCATCGCTATCAGACTGATAGCTTTGCCCAGCTAAGGTAACACTGATATTGCTTAGAGGTGTTTGATTTTCATCGGTGATCGTAAAAGAAATATTTGCACTACCAGCAAGCAGCTTTTCGCGATCGCTGATTGCGACCTGCGTTTGCTCATCTGGTTTATCTTCGTTCGGGTCTTTTACTTTACATGCAGTTAAATTAAGACACGTAAGCAGAACTAAAGAATTAAAAAATATTTTCAACTAACGCCCCTCGTTATCACACAATTTACATTCTATACGTCAAAATTATTATGGTTATTTTATAATTGCTGGCTAATAGGGACAACAATTGACCAGCTCTGAAAATTCAGATATTGCATGCTCTTGGGCATAGTTTCGATGATATTTTGTACTGGTGGCTCAATAACCAATGATAAAGGTGTAGCTTAAGTTTTAAGTGTAGTTCAAATTTATTGGTTAGCAGAATTTGTCTTAAAATTTAGACAAATAGCAATTTGGTATTAGGAAATGAATGGAAATAAAAAAGGCCAATAAATGGCCTTTTTGTGCGTATGGGCTTTCACAAAATGAAAGTTAGAATTTGTATTTAACACCGAACATAGCAACAACTGGGTCGATTTCTACAGTTGAAGTTAGTGCTTTTGCGCCGTCAGCATAAACAGTTGCATCTGTATCGATGTCGATTAGTGAAACCATGCCATGAAGGCCCCAGTTTTCACTCATCATGTAGTTAAAACCAGCTTGAGCTGCAAAGCCAAATGAGTCATCTAGTTTAACTTCTACATCGTCAGTGCCTAGTGTTGCTTTTAGTGCAGCTGAAGGCTCTTCATCAAAGAAAACAGTATAGTTTACGCCTACACCCACAAATGGACGGAACTTATAAGTTGAGTCTAAGAAGTGGTATTGCGCTAAAAGTGTTGGTGGTAAATGTTTGATTTTCGCAATTTTGTTACCTGCTAAACCACCTGCACCTTGAACATCATGACTAAAAGGTGTTGCTGCTACTAATTCAATTACCCAATTGTCATCAAGCGCATAATCTACAGTAATACCTAGCTGAGTATCATCATCTGCACGTAGACCTAATGTTGGTGCTTCATTGATTTTTGAGCTGTCGTTATCAGGGTTTACATTAATTGCACCTACGTTCACGCTTAAGTTTGCGTTTGCAACAGGAGAGAGTGCTAATAGTGAAGTAAGTAATGCAATGCTTAATTTAGTTTTCATGTTGTTCTCCGCGAACTACTTGTCTTATTTGGTTGAGGCTATTATTACTAACTTGAAGCGGACAAAACCTGTTCTAGATCAAAGTTTCAAAAATGTTTGAACTAAGTGAAGCCATTTATTGATTTAGATTAAGTTTTTAAACAGGTACAGCAAAAAAAAGATTGACTCTTATTGACTCTATATTCAGTTGCGGCTGGTAAACTAACAGGGTTATTTGCTTAATTAGGTGTTTTTCATGGCTGATCCGCAGCACTTATTTCTTCATGGCTCGATTTCAAAAGCGTTACTTAAATTAGGTATCCCGATCATCTTAATCAATATTTTGCAGTCTGCTTATCAGTTGACCGATGCATTTTGGGTAGGGCGCTTAGGGGCAGAACAAGTGGCTGCCGTTTCTGTCAGTATGCCCGTTACCTTTTTGGTGATTGCTATTGGCTCTGGTTTGGCAATGGCGGGCGCTATTTTATCCGCTCAATACATGGGAGCTGGTCAGCAAGATAAGGTAAACCATGTTGCTGCCCAAACTATGTTAATGGTGACAATTACCGCAACCATACTTGGTTTAATTGGCTATGTGCTTTCTCCTTACTTTTTGACTTTATTAGGTGTTGAAGATCAAGTGTTTGGTGATGCGCTTAAATTTATGCATGTATCTTTTATTGGCGTTGTGTTTGTATTTATTTATGCCATGTTTCAAGCCTTAATGCGTGGCATAGGGCAAACCAAGGTACCGCTTTATATTGTAAGCGCTACTGTATTAATCAATTTTGTGCTCGACCCTTTACTGATTTTTGGTTTTGGTGACTTTGCTGGATTTGGCGTAATGGGGGCTGCACTAGCCACACTAATCACGCAAAGCTTAGCGGCTGCAATCGGGGTATGGGTGTTTTTGCGAGGCCGCCACGGCATCCAACTTAAACTCTCTAGCTTTAAACCAGACTGGCAATATATGAAACAAGCCTTCTTTTTAGGGGCTCCTGGCTCGGTTGAACTTTCTGCGAGAGCCTTTGGCTTAATCATTATGTCGTTTTTGGTTGCCAGCTTTGGTACGCACACCATTGCCTCTTATGGTGTTGGTTCTAATATTTTACAAATGGTGATGATCCCTGCAATGGGTCTTTCAATGGCTGCTTCAACCTTGGTTGGTCAAAACATGGGGGCAAGAAATCCACAGCGTGCAGCACAAATAACACGTTTAGCCTCGCTTTGGGGATTACTAGGCCTAACATTAGTGGGCGTTGTTGCTTATCTGTTTGCTGAATACTTTGTGGCTTTTTTCATTCCTGATGATGAGTCTGTGATTGCTGGTGGCGCAGAGTTCATTCGCGTTATGTGTTTAACTTGGGGCGGAATAGGCGTGCAGCTTTGTGTGGTTGCTGCATTTAGGGCTTCAGGAAACATGCTCAATGCTATGGTTGTGTCACTGCTTTCGCAATGCGTTATTCAATTTCCTACCGCGTATATTTTGTCAAAGCATACTTCACTTGGACCACAGGGCATATGGTATTCGTTTGCTATTACTAATGTACTTGTGGCTATTATTACTTATCTTTGGTTCGCAGCTGGTCGTTGGCAGCGAACACAATTAACCAAAGAAGACAAAGATATTGCCAAGGTAACCCAAGAAACCCTCATTGAAGAAGGAAATCATTAATTTAAGTTTCACACTGCGGTCATAATCTCTCGTTGTAATAACCTAAGGTTTCTAACTGACTAGGGTTATTATGAGTTTGATATCAAATGCAGAGTTAGCAACGCACTTCTCGGTGCAATCAGATGTGGTAGAAACATTACAAACCTTGATCCGATTTAAATCGGTAACGCCTGCTCAAGCTGGTGCAATTGATTGGCTTGAAAGTAATTTAAGCCAGCTCGGCTTTGACTGTGAAGTATTTAGCTTTAATCATGTTACTAATTTAATTGCTAAAATCACCTTTGGTGATGGCCCTATCGTTGCTTTTTCTGGTCATATTGATGTGGTCCCTGCTGCAGAAGGTGATTGGCGAGTTGATCCTTTTAGTGGTGAGATAGTTGATGGCAATATCTATGGCCGTGGCGCAGCAGACATGAAAGGCGGCGTTGCTGCTATGCTTTGCGCAACAAAACGCTTTTTAGCGCAAAATAGCAATAAACGCGGCACATTTTACTGGTTAATTACCTCAGATGAAGAGGGCGAGGCTGAATACGGCTCTTTACTGATTGCTGAGCGGTTAGCAAAACAAGGTGTTGTGCTAGATGGTTGCTTAGTAGGCGAGCCGACGAGTCATTTGCATGTGGGTGATACCATTAAAAATGGCAGAAGAGGCGCTTTGTCTGCTCGATTATCTATTCAAGGTAAAGCTGGGCATGTTGCCTATCCAGCAAACACTATAAACGCAGCGCATTTAAGTGCAGAGGTTGTGAAGCGCCTAACGGCAATTAGTTGGCACAAAGATGAAGCTAGTTCGGCTACAACACTGCAAGTGACCGGAATTAATATTGCCAATGTGGTCGATAATCTTGTTCCTGCTCAATGTGAGCTCACGTTTAACGTACGTTATAGTCATGGCTACAAAAGTAAAGACGTTAAAGAAGAAATTCAGTTTGCATTGGCAGATCTAGCATCACAGCTAACGCTTGTTTGGGAACGCCCGTGTGAATCATTTTATACCCTGCATCAAGCAAGCAATTGCTTATTGCAGCAGCTTGAACAAGCCGTGCATGAAGTAACTGGCAGCTTCCCTATGCTTAGTACTAGTGGTGGCACATCAGATGGTCGCTTTTTTGCTAATGAGCACACGCAAGTGATTGAATGTGGAGTGCGAAACCATACCATTCACCAAGTTAATGAGCATGTTCCTATCGCAGATTTAAAAACTATTGAGCAAATATATCTAGCTGCACTTAGAAATATCTTTAATTAAAAAGAAAAAGCCGGCGAGCGTACCGACTTTTCTTTTAGCTATTTTATAACGACTATTCGCGTGTCTGCCCTAAGTATCGTTTGGCTTTACTCGCTTTCACTTTATCTAGGTCGACAAGCACTAAACCATCGATGCAGTTATTAAACTCAGGGTCGATGCTAAAACTTAAAAATTGTACGCCACCAGGTTCGCAAAGCTCGGTGTATTGTTTAAATAGGGTTGGGACTTGCGCGCCGATATTGGCAAGTACATGCTTAAGTTCAACAAAGTCTTCTTTAATATCATCCCCAGCAAATAGCTGAGCACATTGTTCTTTTTGTGATTCGGTATGGCGATATTCATTATTGGGGATAGCTAACACTTGTTTAGCACCATAATAATGCTGGTAATAATGAACGAGTAGTGATTTAGCTTGCTCGGGGAGTGCGTTAGATACGCTAACTGCGCCAAACAAATAGCGGTATTGCGGGTAGCGGTTCACAAATGCGCCAATGCCGAACCATAAATAATCTAAGCTCTTTCTGCCCCAGTACTTGGGTTGCACAAAGCTGCGACCAAGCTCAATGCCCTTTTCAAAATACGGCGTCATATCATTGCTGTAGCTAAATAGGCTATCGGTATATAAACCTTTACGGCCATGTTTTTCTATAATGTCTTGTGCGCAGGCAAGTCGGTATGCGCCGACTAGTTCAAGTTGCTTAGCATCCCACAGTACAAGGTGTTGATAATCCATGTCGTATTTATCTATATCTCGGCGTTTGCCACTGCCTTCACCGACTGCCCGAAACGCAATTTCACGTAGTCGTCCCAATTCACGAAAAATCGGTGAGCTACCACAGTATTGATATAAGTAAATTTTCATACCATCAGAGGTTTCTCCCAATAACTCACACTCTTCAATGGCTTTTTTTAGGTCTTTCGTTGCTTCTGGACTGGCAATAGGGGTTTGTGATTTTAACGGCAGAGGCTTTTTAGTGATAAGTCGATACAACTGCTTTCTTATCAGCTGAGCTATTTCTTTGTCTTTTAAATTCTCGATTAAATATGACTCAGGTGGGATGGACGCGCCAATTTCAAACTCTAATGATTTTTGTCGTTGTTTAAACATCTCTTTGACTAACAACAAACTGGCTAAGGGTTTGTAGATCATTGAGGTGCCGTAGAATAATGGGCTGTTTTTCGCTTTGATGTAAATAGGCAAAATAGGTGCGTTGGCCTTTTTCGCCATACGTAAAAAGCCAGTATTCCATTTACAGTCTTTAATGCCCGTTGGACTTAAACGTGACACCTCACCTGCAGGAAAGATTAATAACGCACCGTCTGATTTTAAATGCTGTTGGATATTAGCAAGCTCTTTCTTTTTGCTTGTACCAGAGAGGTTGTCAACGGGAAGGAGTAACGAGTGCATCGGAGTGATTGACATCAGCATGCGGTTTGCAACGACTTTTAAGTCAGGGCGAACACTTGATAAGACTTTTATTAGCGCTAATGCATCAAGAGAACCGATAGGGTGGTTAGCGACAATAACGACATTACCTTCACTAGGAATATGTTCCATCTGCTTTGGCTTGTAGCGCGTGTCAAAGTCTAGCTCATCAAGTACTTGCTCTACAAACTCAAGTCCTTGTAAGTGTGGGTATGCATCACCAAAGGCAACAAACTCTTGCTCGTGTAATAAATAACCCAAACCTTTCTTTACTAAGCCTTTTACTTTTGGTGAATTTTCTAACTGTGGTAAATTTGCTTCTATTACTTTATCAACACTGATCATACAAACCTCAAACATAAACGCATTCAGCGATGAGGTTAGGGTAAGAGTTCGCTGTGACAGTTAGGTTGCAGTTGTGTGACTTTTTAAAGAGCGCTTCGAGTACGAGGCAAAATGGAGAAGACAATGATTTTACTTGTAGCTGTAACTGGCCGAGATTGCAGCCAATTAATTGCCCGATTACAAGCGTTATTACCAGAGGTTGACGTGCAGCTTTGGTCTGAATGCACTGATTACCAAGCCGTGGAGTTTGTATTAGCTTGGAATGCCCCTGCTGATTTATGGCCTAAGCTGGTAAATTTAAAAGCGGTTTCTTCATTTGGGGCTGGCGTTGATAGCATCGACTTAACGAAGATAGCGGCGCACGTCCCCGTTGTTAGAATTGTTGATGATAATCTTGCGAATGATATGGCAGAGTACGTGTTGACCCATGTGTTGGCACACAAGCTGAGACTCAAAGAATATTATTTAAAACAATCAGCCAGTACTTGGAAGCCAAAGCGAGCGTATTCACATCAACATGTGGGTATTTTGGGTTATGGTGAACTCGGTAAAGCCTGTGCTAAGCGTTTACTCGCAAATGGCTTTAGAGTGAGTGCTTGGTCTAATAGTGAAAAACACGATGCTGAAGTAAGTACCTATTACACACAGCAGGGATTAGATGACATGCTTGGTCAAATTGATTATCTCGTGTGCTTGTTGCCACTTAACCAACACACTCAGGGTATCATTAACAAATCACTGCTAAGTAAATTGCAAAATCATGCGGTGCTTATTAATGTTGCCAGAGGCAAGCATGTTGTCGATGAAGATTTGCTTGAAGCACTTGATAGTGAGCAATTACGTGGCGCTACCCTTGATGTGTTCAGTGAAGAGCCTTTACCTAAGTCGCATGCTTACTGGTCTCATGAAAAGGTGACCTTAACACCTCACTGTGCTGCATTGTCAGATTTAGAGACTGTGACTTTGCAAATTGCGGGTAATGTCAAAAGATTAATTGAAGGTAAAAATCTAATAAATCAGGTTGATAGAACAAAAGGTTATTGACACATTACAAATTAGTTTAATATACAGCTTGTTAACATCTGTAACTTTGCTATTCTGTTGTTGCTCAATAAAAAAACAACAATAAAAAAGAGGCGTTATGAAATCTAATCAAGGTGGAGCTAAATTTAGTCTAGTCGTAGTGTCAGTAATCGTTCTTGGTGTTTCAGCATGGTTTAATCAAGCGAATGCGTCGGAGCAGCCAGCTCAGGCTATTGAAGTAAGCCAATCATAACCAACCAATCACAGTTAATATGTGCAGCATGTTTTTATGCTGCACTTCAATCACTTATTCTATTAACTTCTTTTTGAATGGATTTCTCTGTTCTCGTGTTTCTTCTCGTCTGACTTTTTAATCATCACATACGTCGCACCGCTACTACCATGATGCTTAAGGGCGCTATGAAAGGCTAAAACCGCTGGAATTTCTTGCAGCCACTTATTGGTATAGCTCTTTAAAATACCCGGCTGTGATTTATTTTTGATACCAATACCATGGCGAATTAGTACGACACGAATATTTCGTTTATGGCAGTCATCAATAAAATTAAAAAGCGTACTGCGCGCTCGTTGAAGAGGCTGGCCATGCAAATCAAGCGTGGCATCGAGTTGATATTTAGCTAAGCGCAGGTTTTTATATACTTGGCCTTGTACGCCATCTTTTTTAAATGCCAATATGGCATGAGGATCTAATAGCTCAACGAATTCAGTACGTAAATAGTTTTCATCAATTGCTAAATCACACTCAGCTGCTTTACGTTTTTCTTGTTGCGCTAAAGAAGGGCCCTGTTTCGTAGAATCAAATTGAACAGTGTCATGCTTAAGAGGTTTTACGTCTTCCATTGATGAGAGAAATAAGTCGAAGTCGTTTAATGACATAAGGTACCTCCAAATTATTTATATACGCCATTAATGGTATCTCAGTTCAATCATTTTGTAAGTAAAAAAAAGCCCAAGCAGAGGACTGCTTGGGCATAAAAGCTGATAGATGGGATAGCCTATTCTATCAATTTATCTTAGGAGAAGATTAACCTTGATTGATATTCAATTGGCCAAATGTGTAGACCTTGAATAAATAAAATGTGTTGATCAACACCAAGCTCATATTTGAGATAACGCTTGATGACATCAGATCTAAACTAAACGATAAAAATAATAAACTACACGCGCTAATCGCTGCAAAACGCAGTAATGTAAGCTGGTTAATAAAAAATGCACCTAGTCCTAGTGCAAGTAACGTTAAGTTTAAAAGCCAATCTAGCTCGTTTAGCATGGTCGTATCTGATCGTGTCTGTGTTGAAAAAGGAGCGCCATTATGGTGATCTTTTACACAGCTTTCAACCAAGTAATTTTAAATTTTCGGATTAGATTTTTTAATCCATTATTAGCTTTTTCATGGCAGCAAAAAAACCACTTTGCTCTGTCACGCGATACTTCTGGCAGGTATCTGGTTTGCGCTTATCCTGGCACAGGTAAATAATGTTGCGGCTTAGGTCTGCACGGGGGCTGAGGGTTGAATCAAATAAGTTTGCACCATAACCAAAAACCCCTGGCCAAAATACACTTTGCGAGACCATACCTAGCTTTTCATAAGTGATTAACACAGGTTTGGGCGTAATTAGCAGAATTAATACAACTGCTGCTAGCGCATACCATCGTGTTTTACTTTTTTTAAGTTCGACTTCAGGAACGCTTTGCTGCGCAGCTTGTGCACGCGCTTGTTGCTGGGGGGCTGGTCTTTGGCGCTTTGCTTGTGTTGGTTTTTTTCGTGCAGGTGTTTTACCAAGCAAAGATTGTTTTTTTATTTTATTAGACATAAAGCTTATCTGGCCTTTTAAACATAGGTCTCTATAATGAGATTATAACGAAGTTTTTGATATAATAGTCAAATTCAAATCACTTATAGCTTAAATGCGTTACACTCTACAGTGCAATGAGTGTTTATCTTCATAGTTTAAGAGGAATAGTATGGATACGCAGCTTTCAATTCTTATTGTGGACGACGTAGGCACAGTTCGCAGTTTTTTAAATCAAACATTAATGCACCTAGGTATCGATAATGTGCGTGAGGCTTCTACGGCCGCGCAGTGTTTAAGCGCATGTAAAGAAAAAGAGTTCAATATTATCTTTTTAGATATTGAATTACCCGATGGTGACGGCAAAGAGATTATCTCGCAAATCAACGAAATTTCGCCTGAAGAAAACGTAGTAATGGTTTCAGCCCATTCAACAGTAGAAAACGTTAAAGAAGCGATTGAGAAGGGCGCTAAAGGGTTTGTAGTAAAACCTTTCACACCTAAGAAGATTGCCGCTATGCTGAAAAAGTTTTATCCAGAGCTCGAAATTGTCTAGTTAACAACTTTAATGAGGCATATAGAACACGAGCCTTTTATACCAACCCGCAATAATACTTAATCATTTTGAGGGATTAAACCTGTCGCTAACTGCGTTAAAAATTTCTCTTTTAGAACAACTAAATAACGAAATTTTTGCCTTTTTATCAACGAGGTTTTATTGCCTCAAAATAGACTACTTAATTAAGCGGATTGGTATTAAATTACAGATAAAAAAAAACCGGCAAAAGCCGGTTTTTTCATATTCATCAAAAACAAATTATAGCGCTTTGATTTTAGCTGCTAAACGGCTCTTATGACGAGCTGCTTTGTTCTTGTGGATTAGACCTTTAGTTGCGTAACGGTCTAGGATAGGTGTTGCAACAGCGAATGCCGCTTGTGCAGCTTCTTTGTCGCCCGCTTCAATAGCAGTAACTACTTTTTTGAAGTAAGTACGCATCATTGAACGACGGCTTGCGTTATGTTGACGATTTTTTTCGCTCGTAATAGCGCGTTTTTTTGCAGACTTGATGTTAGCCAAGGTTTGCTCCTAACAATCTTAAAATAAGCTTAATTTAAAGGCCGTGGAATATGCCTGTTTTTATCATGAATGTCAACGAAATTTTGACATCTCAAGAAAAACTGCTCCTTATAACGAACATCAATTTGCCGCTTTAGCAGTTAATATCGCCATTGTAACAAAGGGTCGGGTTCGAGCCTAGTGCTTTAAAGATATTTTAGGCATAATCGCCCATCTTAGAAGTTTTTTGATAATGGGTTTAAGGTGGCAAAAGGATTATTTCGTTCTGGGATGATTGTTAGTGCAATGACGATGATCTCGCGTATTTTAGGGTTAGTACGAGATGCTGTTGTGGCAAATCTGCTAGGTGCCAGTGCTGCTGCGGATGTGTTTTTATTTGCCAATCGAATTCCTAACTTTTTAAGACGTTTGTTTGCCGAAGGTGCCTTTGCTCAAGCTTTTGTGCCGGTTTTATCTGAGATAAAAGAACAACAAGGCGATGATAAAGTGAGGCTGTTTGTAGCTCAAGCAGCCGGTACCCTAGGTACTATTTTATTAATTGTTACTTTGTTTGGGGTTGTTGCCTCTCCTGTGATAGCGGCCTTATTTGGTACTGGCTGGTTTATCGATTGGTGGCAAGGAGGCGAAAATGCAGAAAAGTTCGTACTGGCTAGTGCACTGTTAAAGCTGACTTTCCCTTATTTATTTTTTGTGAGTCTGGTTGCCTTAAGTGGTGCGGTTATGAACGTATATAATCGTTTTGCTGTGGCTGCATTTACGCCTGTGCTGTTAAATGTATCAATTATCACGTGTGCTGTTTTTCTACACGATAAATTTTCGGTGGGGGCATACGCGCTTGCCATCGGCGTGTTTGTAGGGGGCTTAGTACAGTTATTATTCCAGTTGCCATTTTTGTATCGTGCCCGCATGTTGAGCCGCCCTAAATGGGGCTGGCAAGATGAAAACGTTAAGAAAGTCCGAAAACTCATGCTACCAGCCTTGTTTGGCGTGTCTATCAGTCAAATAAACCTGTTACTCGACACTATGATCGCCTCAATGTTGATGACCGGCTCTATCGCGTGGCTTTATTACTCTGACCGTTTAATTGAGTTTCCTCTTGGTTTATTCGGTATCGGTATCGCGACGGTCATATTGCCTGCATTGTCTAAGTTACATAGCACCAATAGCACAAAAGATTTTCAACTAACCCTCGATTGGGGGGTGAGGTTTGTAATTTTCTTAGGCTTGCCGGCCATGTTTGGCTTAATGGTGATAAGCCCGCTCATTATTACGGTTTTATTTGATCATGGTGCGTTTCAAAACGGTGAAATTGATCATGTAAAAGCGGTAAGTTACGGTGTGATGGCCTACTCAGTGGGACTGGTTAGCTTTATGTTAATCAAGGTGTTAGCTCCAGGTTTTTATTCACGTCAAGATACTAAAACTCCAGTAAAAATAGGCATTAAAACACTGGTGTTAAATATGGTGTTTAACATTATGCTAGCTCCATTTATTGGCTATTTGGGGTTAGCGTTAGCAACCGCGATGTCGGCCAGTTGTAATGCCTATTTGTTGTACCATCAACTACGTAAAGAAGGCGTTTATCAGTTTTCTGCGATGAGCCTTGGCTTCACCTTTAAGTGTTTGTTTTCAAGTTTATTAATGGCTGCTGCAGTGTGGTATGTTGGCCAGCAATTTGCGTGGAAAACATGGTACTTTACTGAACAAGTGCTGCTGTTGAGTGGGTTATTAGTGCTGGCGGTTTTTGTTTACTTTGCGGCCTTATTCATTTTAGGTGTGCGACTAAATACGATAAAAAGTGTTGCAACTACTGAATCAAACTAAAAAAAAGATTATAATCGGCGCTTCAAGCCCGATATCAATGTTTTGGGCTCGCTGATAAAGGCAAAAAGGTGGCATGGAGTTAATTAGAGGTATTCACAATATTCGCGCGCAGCATTATGGCTGTGTGTTGACCATTGGTAATTTTGATGGCGTGCACTTAGGTCATGCAGAAGTGATTAAAGGCTTGCTGCAAGACGCAGAAAAGCATCAATTGCCAAGTACCGTGATGTTATTTGAGCCTCAGCCACAAGAGTTTTTTGCTAAAGATAATGCACCCGCGCGTTTAACTCGACTACGTGATAAGCTCAGTTTGCTTGCTAAATTAGGCGTGGAGCGAGTGATTTGCATTAGCTTTAATCAGCAATTTGCCAACATGGAAGCAGAACAGTTTGTCAGCCAAGTACTGGTTGAAAAACTAGGCGTTAAGGCATTAACTGTTGGTGATGACTTTTGTTTTGGCAAACGTCGTCGTGGTGATTTTGCATTACTAAAAACCATGGGCACTGAGCTGAACATGGATGTGAAAAGTACTGCAAGTTTTCGCAGACTCAATGATAGAGTTAGTAGTACCCTTATTCGCCATGCGCTTGCTGCAGGGCAATTAGAAGATGCAAAAACCATGTTAGGTCATGGTTATGCGATTTCTGGACGTGTTATTCATGGCTGGGCGAAAGGTCGTGAATTAGGGTTCAGAACTGCCAACATAGCTCTAAAACGCCAAGTATGCCCTGTAAATGGGGTATTTGCGGTACGAGCTAAAGTTGGTGATAAAGAATTATATGGGGTTGCAAATATTGGCAACAAACCCACATTTAATGGAACACGCGCATTGTTAGAAGTTCATCTTTTCGACTTTGCGCAAGACATTTACGGACAATTTATGCACGTGGAGCTAATTAAAAAGCTTCGCGATGAGAAAAAATTCGAGACATTAACACAACTGACGGCGCAGATTGCAGATGATGTAACCGCCGCTAAGCAGTGTTTTGGTTTAAATTAGGTAGCCGATACGGAAAGTAGGATTAATGAGCGACTACAAACATACTTTGAATTTACCGGAAACAGCGTTTCCAATGCGCGGCAATTTGGCACAACGTGAACCAAAGATGCTTAAGACATGGTATGAAGACGATCTTTACGGTCAAATTCGCAGCGCTAAAAAAGGTAAAAAAACCTTCATTTTGCATGACGGTCCTCCGTATGCAAACGGTGATATCCATTTAGGCCACTCGGTAAACAAAATTCTTAAAGATATTATTGTTAAGTCAAAAACTTTGTCTGACTTCGACGCACCTTACGTGCCGGGTTGGGACTGTCACGGTTTACCAATTGAATTAATGGTTGAAAAGAAAGTAGGCAAGCCAGGCGTGAAGGTGTCTGCTGCTGAGTTCCGTGAAAAATGTCGCGCATACGCAAAAAAACAAGTCGAAGGTCAAAAAACAGACTTTAAACGTCTTGGTGTATTTGGTGACTGGGACAAGCCTTACTTAACAATGAACTTTGACTTTGAAGCGAATGCAATTCGCGTACTTGGTCGCATCATTAAAAATGGTCACTTACACAAAGGTGCTAAGCCTGTTCACTGGTGTACAGATTGTGGTTCAGCACTTGCTGAAGCGGAAGTTGAATACCAAGATAAACAGTCTCCAGCAATCGATGTGCGTTTTCAGTTTGCTGATCAAGATGCTGTAATCAATGCGTTTGAACTTGCTGAAGGCCATGAAGGTACAGGTGCAGTTAGTACAGTGATCTGGACGACAACACCTTGGACATTACCAGCTAACCGTGCAGTAGCGGTTCACGAAAAGCTTGAATATGCTCTTGTTCAAATTGATGATGAAGGTGCACAGCAACGTCTAATTTTAGGTTCTGAGCTAGTTAAAGATGCTATGGACCGTTATGGCTTTAAACATTACCACGTACTCGGTTATGTAAAAGGCGCTGCACTTGAGAACTTACAAGTTGCTCACCCATTCTATGACTTCACAGTGCCTGTGATTGTTGCTGATCACGTAACGACTGATTCTGGTACTGGTGTTGTTCATACTGCACCTGGTCATGGTCAAGAGGATTTCGCGGCAGGTCTTGCTTATGGTTTAGAAGTAGCTAATCCGGTTGGGGCTAACGGTGTTTACTTACCTGACACACCAATGTTTGCAGGTCAGCACGTATTTAAAGCGAATGCGAGCGTTATTGACGTATTAACTGAAAACAATGCGTTATTGCATCATCATGCACTTACGCACAGCTACCCACATTGCTGGCGTCATAAAACTCCTATTATCTTCCGTGCTACGCCACAGTGGTTCGTAAGTATGGACCAAGCTAACCTTCGTCAAGATTCATTAAGCGAAATCAAAAAGACTGAGTGGTTACCTGAGTGGGGCGAGAGCCGCATTGCAAACATGGTTGAAGGCCGTCCTGATTGGTGTATTTCACGTCAACGTACATGGGGTGTGCCAATTGCATTATTCGTTGATAAAGACACTGGTGTGCTTCATCCGAATACCGAAGAGCTAATTGAAGAAGCTGCGAAATTGGTTGAAAAATCAGGTATTCAAGCTTGGTATGACTTAGATCCAGCAACCTTACTTGGCGATGACGCTGAGCAATACATGAAAGTACAAGATACGCTAGATGTATGGTTTGACTCAGGTGTGACTCACGCATGTGTGGTTGATGCACGTGAAGATTTAACCGGTCCTGCTGATCTTTACTTAGAAGGTTCTGATCAACACCGTGGTTGGTTTATGTCGTCAATGATGACATCGGTTGCTATTAATGGTCATGCGCCATATAAGCAAGTGCTAACACATGGTTTCACGGTTGATGAAAATGGCCGTAAGATGTCTAAATCATTAGGCAACGTAATTTCGCCACAAAACGTGATGAACAAACTAGGTGCTGACATCTTACGTTTATGGGTTGCATCAACTGATTTTACAGCTGAAATGACTGTATCTGATGAAATCTTTAAGCGTTCAGCAGACCGTTATCGTCGTATTCGTAACACGAGCCGTTACTTACTTGCGAACTTAAATGGTTTTGATCCAAAAACTGATCAAGTTGCTATTGAAGACATGGTTGAGCTTGACCGTTGGATTGTGGGCCGTGCAGCTGAACTTCAAGATGAAATCTTAGCGGCTTACGACAAGTATCAAATGCTACTTGTAACGCAAAAGCTAATGAACTTCTGTACTGGTGAGCTTGGTTCGTTCTACCTAGACGTAATCAAAGATCGTCAATACACAGCGAAAAGCGACAGCCACGCGCGTCGTTCATGTCAAACTGCGCTTTACCATATTGCTGAAGCAATGACGCGTTGGATGGCACCGATCTTAAGCTTCACCGCGCAAGAAATCTGGGAAGCATTACCAGGTGAGCGTGACAAATTTGTATTCACTTCAGTGTGGTACGATGGCTTGCAAGCCTCTTCACAAGGTAAGTTCAGCAACGATGATTGGTTAACAATCCTTAACGTGCGTGATGAAGTAAACCGTGTACTAGAAGCAGCTCGTAAAGAAGAAGTTATTGGTGCAACTCTACAAGCAAACGTAAACATTTATGCAGGTGAAGAGCTAAGCGCGAAATTAGCTGCATTAGGTGATGAACTGCGCTTTGTACTATTAACGTCAGGCGTAACCGTTGAAACTGTGACAGCACAGCCAGAAGATACGCAAGCTACAGAAATTGATGGCTTATACATTAAAGTTGCTGCAACAACCGCTGAAAAATGTGAGCGTTGTTGGCATTACTGTGATGATGTAGGTGCTGATCCTGCTCACCCTGAGATCTGTGGCCGTTGTGTAAGCAATGTTGATGGCGATGGTGAACAGCGTCAGTTCGCATAGGAGTTGTTTGTGAGCAAACTAGCCGGAAAAAGTGGCTTGGTTTGGTTATGGCTTAGTCTACTACTTTTGGTAGTAGACTATGCGACAAAATCACTTGTCGTTAGTACCATGGCCTACGAAGAGTCGATTGATATTCTGCCGTTTTTTAATTTCACTTATGTACATAATTATGGTGCAGCCTTCAGCTTTTTAAGTGATTCAGGTGGCTGGCAGCGTTGGTTCTTTAGTTTGATTGCAGTGTCGATCAGTGTGCTTTTAGTGTGGTGGCTGAAACGCTTACCAGCGTCTAATAAAGTATTATGTTCTGCTTATGCGTTAGTATTAGCCGGTGCGATTGGCAACTTATACGACCGCATAGCTTATGGCTATGTCATTGACTTCCTGCATGTATATTACGAAAACTGGCACTTTCCTGTTTTTAATATTGCCGATTGTGCAATTTGTATCGGTGCCGCATTACTTTTATTTGATGCCTTCACAGGCGAAAGTCCTAAGGAGCAACAAGCATGAGCCAAGCTGTAATTGGTGAAAACTCTGAAGTGATCTTTCATTTCTCAATTAAGTTAGAAGATGGCTCAGCAGCCGATTCAACTAAGGTACATAATAAACCTGCAAAATTGCGAATGGGTGATGGTAGCCTGACAGAAAACTTTGAAAAGTGTTTACTCGGTTTAGCGGCTGGTGACAGTAAGTCATTTGCATTAGAGCCAGAAGATGCATTTGGTCAGCCAAACCCAGATAACATTTATTATGTTGACCGCAGTAAGTTTGGTGCAGACACTCCAGCTGAAGTAGGTAATATTATTGCCTTTACTCAGCCTGATGGCACTGAGCTTCCGGGTCTTGTTCGTGAAGTCCAAGGTGACTCAGTCACGATTGACTTCAACCACCCTCTTGCAGGGCAGCGATTAACCTTTGAAGTTGATATTTTAGAGGTAACAGGCTAATGGACATTTTATTAGCAAATCCACGTGGCTTTTGCGCAGGTGTAGACCGTGCAATTAGCATTGTGGAGCGTGCACTGGATATCTTTGAAAAGCCAATTTATGTGCGCCATGAAGTCGTTCACAACCGATATGTTGTTGATGGCTTAAAAAATCGCGGTGCTGTGTTTGTTGAAGAGCTAGATCAGGTTCCTGACGACAGCATTGTTATCTTCAGTGCGCATGGTGTATCGCAGGCAGTTCGTAGTGAAGCAAAACGCCGCGACCTTAAAGTGTTCGATGCCACTTGCCCACTGGTAACAAAAGTACATATGGAAGTAACACGCGCAAGTCGTAAAGGCACTGAGTGCGTGTTAATTGGTCACCATGGTCATCCTGAAGTAGAAGGCACAATGGGGCAGTACGACAACGAAGCGGGTGGTATTTACTTAGTAGAAACCCCTGAAGATGTTGCTGGCCTAACGGTTAAAAACCCTGAAAACCTGTTTTACTGTAGCCAAACGACGTTATCTGTAGATGATACGGCAGATGTGATTGATGCACTTCGCACTAAGTTTCCGGCAATTGATGGCCCGCGTAAAGATGACATTTGTTATGCTACGCAGAACCGTCAAGATGCAGTCCGTGACTTAGCAGATAAAGTGGATGTGCTGCTTGTAGTAGGGGCTAAAAATAGCTCTAACTCAAATCGTTTACGTGAACTTGCTGACAAAATGGGCACCACTGCTTATTTAATTGATGATGCGAGTAATGTTGAAGCGGATTGGTTCAACAGTGTCAATGCAGTGGGTGTGACTGCAGGTGCATCTGCACCAGAAGTTTTAGTTCAACAAGTAATTGCTCGTCTAAAAGAATTGGGTGGTAATCAAGTTGTTGAAAATCCAGGTGAAGAAGAGAACATAGTATTTGCCGTTCCTGTTGAGCTACGCTAATCTAAGCAAATAGTAGTCAACAGTTAAAAGAGGAGCCCATGAGCAAACAGCCTAATTCTAACGGCTTGCTGATTGCGGCTCTTTTTCAATCTCGCGGTGTCCTTGCCACACTGATCGTCAGCCAAGTCATCGCTATTTTGCTCGCTTTTTCACCCATGAGCTTAGGTGATGTTTGGTTACGCCTTGCTATATTTAGTTGCTTTTTACATCTAATCTTTCTTTCAAGCTTGTCGTTACTGTATGTGTGCCGAGCCTTACTTACAAAGCTGTCACATTCAAAGCAGCTATTCATTCTGATATTCACGTTACTGGCATTAACGTATGTTTTTAGCTGGCTGTTTTTGTCAATGTTTTCAGATGTGTTCCCTATGGAGTCGAGGGTTAGCTTTATTGTCAGCAATTTACTGATCATATTTTTGGTCACAGCGTTATTCAGCCAATTCCTGCTTATTCATAATCAAAAAGAGCAGCAAACGAAAGCGTTAGCGCAGGCTGAGCTTGATGCCTTACAAGCAAGAATTCGCCCCCACTTTTTGTTTAATAGTTTAAACACTGCTGCTGAGCTTACCCATTATGATGCTGAGGCGGCTGAACAAGCAATTTTGGCGCTGGCGGCGCTGTCGCAGGCCGCAATGCGTAGCGGTAAAGCCATAAAGCTTGCTGATGAAATCACTTTGTGCCAGCAGTATGTGGCACTTGAACGTTGGCGCTATGGCGAACGCCTAGCATTAAGCTGGCAATTACCTGACGCGTTGCCAGACATTGATATTCCGTGTTTAACAATACAGCCAATTATTGAAAATGCGGTATTTTATGGTGTAGAGCCTGCAGAGCAGGGCAATATTTCTGTCGAGATGCATCAATCGGATAAAGCTTATACCTTCCTTATAACGAATCCTGTAGCTTCACAAGTGAGCCATTCGCGGACAGGTAATGGTATGGCACTGGATAATATTCGCCAACGTTTGGCGCTTTTCTATCAACAAAAAGCGCAACTTACGACGACTATCCGTGAGGGAATTTTTAGAGTGAAGTTGGTTATACCAAAGCAGAGGGGCGCATGATAAAAGTATTGATTGCTGATGATGAGCCTTTAGCAAGGGCGCGTATCAAACGTTTATTATCTGCAAACGAGGGTTGCACTATTGTTGGTGAAGCAAGTAATGGTGAGCAAGCAATTGAACTTTGTAAGCAACTACAGCCCGATTTAGTGATGCTTGATATTAATATGCCTAAGCAGTCTGGCCTTGAAGTGGCCGCAGAGCTAAAACAGTTTTCGATCCCGCCTGCAGTTATGTTTTTAACGGCCCATTCAGAACATGCTCTAACTGCATTTGAGCTCGCTGTTGATGGCTATTTAGTTAAACCTGTGTCTGAGCAGGCATTAATCAAAGCAATGACGCAACTGAGTAAATTAAACCGTACTCAAGTAACCGCCCCCGAAAATAACTACATTAGTTATCAACTTGCAGGTGTAATACGACGAGTCAATTTAGATGATGTGGTTTGCTGTATCGCAGAGCAAAAATATACCCGAGTAGTGTTTTTTGAAGGTGAGGCACTTGTTGAGCAAAGTTTAAAGCAACTAGAGCAAACCTATCCGCTGCAGCTACTTAGAATTCACCGAAATACACTTGTGAATAAGCAACATATTGTTAGCCTTAATAGGCCATCTTCAGGTGGGCATACTGTTACAATGAAGCAGTTTGAGGAGCCTTTGGCAGTTAGTCGCCGAGAGCTTAAAAATGTTAAAGCTGTAATGGGTAAATAATAACAATCTTCATTGCAGCATCTTATCTTCAATAATTACTTTCTTTATTAGTCATTATCTAACTTTGAGCAAAGTTTAAGTACCGTTTATCGCTCATTTTGACCGCTCGTCCATATACAGATTGTTATTTATTTGTGCCGTAATACTCTTACTGTATGTAAAAGTATCCATGAAACTTACCATGATTAAACATTCTGAGCAGCAAGGCTTTACCCTTATAGAAGTACTTATTGCCTTTGTTATTTTAAGCTTTGGTTTATTAGGCGCTGTGGCCCTGCAAGCAAAAGCGAAGCAGGCAAGCTTTGATTCTATGCAGCGTGCAGCTGCTGTAGCACTTGGTAATGACATTATCCAGCGTATGCGAGCGAACGACTCACCTGGCTTTGCAGCGTTATATAATGGCACTTTCGATAGTGATACAGCTCTAAATACGAGTTTGAGTTGCTATAACTCAGCATGTAGTGCTCAGCAATTGGCAGAATTAGATAAACAACAGTGGGTGCGTGCAATTCAGGCTCGTGAAAACACCGGCGCTTTAGACGATGCAACTGTGTGCATTAGTAGTACTCCCGTTGCTGCAGGCAATGCCAGCGAATTCAATATTGAGGTTGTGATCAGTTGGCAAGGCCGTCAAGAACTTAGTGCTAATAAAGATACAGCTGCAATTGATTGTGGTTCTAAAGGCGATAAGCGACGTTTGATTGTTCTACAAAGCTATATTTATTTAAGGTCTTGATATGAAAAAGCATAATGGATTTACTCTCGTCGAGATGATGGTTGCTTTATTCATCGGAGGTGTGGTGCTCGGCGGGGTGATGTTTACCTATATAAGCATGAAATCAACAACTCGTGACACGATGACAATTGGTGAGCTACAAGAAACTGGTAGACTGGCTATGAATATCATGCAACGTGATATTGAACAGATTGGTTTTTGGGGCACGTTTTATGAAGACTCATTTTCGGATGCAAATACAAACAGTTTAGGAAATCCCGGTAATGATTGTTCAGAAGGCCTTAATAATGGCAGCTTTCCAGATACAGCTGCAACCAGTAACTTTCGCTCCGTTTATGCAGTGCAAACAACCGGTAACTCAGCCCTTGGATGTATAAACAATGTTGAGAAAAATACAGATGTACTGCAAATTAAATTTTTAGAAGGCTTACAAATTCAACCTGCTGATACTAGTGATAACTATTACTATTTTATTGCTGAGCAAGAGCTTGCTGAGTTTCAGCGCGGCCCAATCGCGGCAGCAGCTGTAAATGGTAATGCTACGATTTGGCGTTATCGACATCATGTTTATTACATAACAAAGCAAACCTACACCATTAATGACCAAAGAGTGTCTGTTCCTTTACTTAGACGTAAACGCTTAACTCCTTCTGGGGGCATGACAACTGAAACGGTTATGGAAGGGGTAGAAAATATGCACTTTGTGTTTGGTCTTGATACTACAAATAACAGTCGTGTTGATACATATAAAAGTATCAGCCAGATGACCAACACTGATTGGGAAAATCGCCGTGGTATTTTGACAGTGCAAGTATTCTTACTTGTGAGATCGCTTTTACCAGATTCAAACCTTAAGTTAAAAAATCAAACTTATACATTGGGTGAAGACGCAAATAGCCGCGTTCTTACATTTGACGATAACTACCGACGCGCACTATTTACGACCACTATCCGCTTGAACAATGTTGGGGCAAACTTATGGCGCATTTAACTATGATGCATAAGCAACAAGGTGTTGTATTAATCGTTGCTTTGATCATGGTTATTGCGATAACCGGTATTGCTGTGACTTTGATGAGTAGCAGTAGTGTAGATATTAAAATCACAAATGCCGCTCAAGAGAGAGAAGCGGCAGAGAATGAATTAATTGGTGATGTACAAAACCTCATTGCTAATGAAGCAAAAAAATTAGGTAACAGCCGATTTTTCTTTAGTCGAGGGCAAGTTCCTGAAACAGGCCTCGATCTAGGTAATACAAATGACACATCTAATACCATGTTTAACAAAAATGAAGGCCCTATGGCTTTAAGGTGCCCAAGACGTTTTGATGATACTGCAGGCTTAAGATGCAATATGGTTGAGATTAATTCAGTGATTGAATATGGCTCTAAAAGTAAGCATAACCTCACTATTACAACAGGGATTGCTCAAGAAATGCTGAGCTTAAATAGTGGAAATTAATGGAGTAAGGCGAGTATGAGAATGAAGTTAAACAGCCTATTTTTTATTTTTGCATGTGTATTTTGCCAAAATCTTTATGCTGAAGATATAGACCTATATGTAAATTATGAAGTAGCGGAAGATGAAAAATTACGGGTCTTACTTGTTTTTGATACATCGAATAGCATGGCATTCTCTATAGAGACGGGCAAAGTCTGTAGAAGTAAGGGGAAGCTTATACTATGTCCAGAAGGAAGTCGTTTAGAGGTCGCACAGGAGGCGATGATTAAATTAATTAACGACAATAGTGATATTGAGTTTGGTTTAATGCGGCTCATTAAAGGAACTGGTGGGTATATTATTCACGGAATTGGAACAAATCATAATAAGATAAAAAATACTATCCGAAACTGGGATGTAACTGATCTTGAAGGGGGAACACCACTTGTAGAAACTATTACAGAAGCATGGCGATACCTAACGGGCGACGAAATATCCTATGCTAATTTAGTAGATCCCGTTGAACGAGATACTTCTATAGAACAAAGTGGTAAGTATATTTCTCCATTCAAGCAGTACTCAGGTGATCCAATTCGTTGTGATAATAGCGTTAATATCATATTGATGACAGACGGTGAGCCTTATTGGGATGTTGATCAAGATGACTATATTAAACGCCTGTACAAAAGTATTTATGGTACTGAACCTCAAGCAGTTGGTAAGAGTCATTTACCATCAATGGCAACAATTCTTCATGGTAAAAAGAATGAAAATAGGGATATATACCCTGCAACAAGTGTTGTAGATGGCGCAAATGTTTACACGATAGGTTTTGGTAAAGGCTTAGTTAAAAACGCAGGAGATATTTTACAGGCGACTGCTGATAATGGTGGTGGTGATTATATTTTCGCAGAGTCTCCAGAAGAGTTAAGTGAGGCATTTGATTATGTTGTCGACAATATAAGAAAGGTTAACTCAACATTTTCTTCGCCAGCGGTAGCATCAAATAATTCAGATAAATTATCGCACCGTGATGCAGTTTATTATCCTATGTTTCTACCTTCAAACGATGCTCGATGGCGAGGGAACCTTAAAAAGCTAAAAGTATCCAGTGGTGTCGTAGTTGATGCTAACTTTGACTCTGCCCTTGATAATGATGGGGCGATTTTATCAACAGCAAAAACATATTGGCAATCTAATAGCAACCTCATTGCTGATGGTGGTTCCGTTGAAAAAGGAGGCGTAAACGCTTATTTAGCTGAACAATCGAGTATTCCAAATAAAGGCCGGAAAGTGATCACCAACTTATCGGGCGGTCGAATGCTCAATTTTACGGTTTATAGAGTTATTTTCCATTATGTAAATCGATTTAAGGCTGCCGTTGATTTTGAAGCAGACCCAGATGAAGTCTTTGATCTTATTAATTGGTCTCGTGGACTTGATGTTGATGATGAAGATCAGGACGGTTCAACAGACGATTCTCGCCATGATATTTTTGGTGATGTACTGCACTCTAAGCCTGTTACGATAGATTATGGCTACAATGATGTTCGTATTCTTATTGGCACTAATGCGGGCTATTTACATATGTTTAGGGACAGAAACGATGTTTTAAGCGAGAGCTGGGCATTTATGCCTGCGGAACTGTACTCAATTATTAAGCCATTACGCGATAAAAAGATACACACAAAAGTATATGGAGTGGATGGCCCAATAACCGTTTATTTTGATGATAAAAACGAAGACGGCATCGTTAATAATGATGACAGGGTATGGGCATTTTTCGGATTACGTCGAGGTGGTAGTAGCTATTACGGTTTAGATATAACTAACCCTAATTCACCTTCTCTGATGTGGGGTGGTCCGTTAAAAAGTGGTGATGGAAAATTTTTAGAACTAGCACAAACATGGTCTAAACCTCAAATTACATTTATCAATCTTAAAGGCTATGAAGATAGACCGCTATTGGTTTTTGGTGCTGGCTACGACACGAATAAAGATAATTCAATCTCAACAGATTCTAAAGGGCGAGGCTTATACATTGTTGATGCAGAAACTGGAAAACAAGTTTGGGCGTTAACAAACTCAGAAGGTGGCTTTAAAGGGCAGCACAGTATAGCGTCAGACATACATTTACTTGATTCTGATTACGATGGTTACACTGACAGATTGTATGCAAGTGATACTGGTGGTGGGATCTGGCGAGTTGACTTAGCAACAAACAACAAAAAAAATTGGACGCACTTTCAACTTGCAAAATTAGGCAATAATAACCGCCGCTTTTTTTATGAGCCATATGTTTCAAGAACTTTGTTCAGTAAAGTAACAGAAACAACACTTGATGGTGAAACAACTTACTCAAGAATTGATACCCCATTTGATGCAGTACTTATAGGAAGTGGTGATCGTACAGATCCATTGAATTTAAAAGTCGGTGATAAGCTCTATATGATTCGAGATATAAACACAGTAACTCGAAGCTTTGAAGAGAAAGAAATACCAGATTTAATTTGGCAATCAGATTTAATGAATGTAAATAGTGACCCATTTGCCAAAGTTACCGACAGTTTGAAAGACTTTGTTGAACTAGAAGCTGATTTAGCTGAAAAAGATGGTTGGTTTTATAATTTAGGGTGGGGTGAAAAGGCAACTTCGAAGGCTACCGTGTTAGGAGGCGTTGCTTATTTTACTACATATAAACCAGATACCAATTCTTCATCGGATTCACAGTGCTCAATTGCAGAAGGGCAAGGTTATCTTTATGCATTTCATCTTCACTATGGGACCAAAGTGTATAATTGGTTAAGAACCCCAACAGCGGCAGAACTACCAGATACACCAACTATGTATGTTGAAAATGGTGATGTGTATATCTTTCCATTACCAAATAAAGACCCAAATTGTACTGAAAACTGTGAGAAAATTGAGGCTAAAGTAGTTAATGGGCCAACTCCTAGCGTTGATGAAAATGGCAATGTTCAGCTTTATGATGAGGAACCACTTAAATTAGAAGTTCATCAAAGTTATATTTATAAGCAAGAAAGAAATGATAATAGCTTGTGATTAAACTGTTTTTTTCTTAATTTTTATATTTAATTTCTTATTTATTTAAATCGTATTTTTAACCTGGTAATTTGTCTGGGTTGGAAATTTTTTATAATCGCTATTTCATTGCTGGTTATCTAGTATTTATAATCTCCTGTCGTAACTTTGTCCTGAAAAGTTTACATTTAACCTGTTGTAAGTTGGTTGATTTTTTCTTTTGATTCTAGGCGCTTTGTAACATTTTAAATTAATTGAAATTTTCTTTTTTACCTTTCTTCTTTTTCTTTTATTAAATCTTTAAATATTTTAATAAATAACTGGAATGATGTTGTGTATTTATTATAATACTAATTAGTTAGCCTTAATTGGTTGCGTGTTTTAAATTTAAAAATACTTTTTACCTGATTTTGTTTTGCTGACTTAGATATTACTAGGCGAGATGTAGATGAAATATCAACACGAAGGTTTGCTATGAAAAACTTTTCAATTAATCGAAATAGAAAAAACAGTGTTCCTAATATACGAAAACAGCAAGGTATTGTGCTTATTATTGCTTTGATTATGGTCGTTGCTGTGACAGGTATAGCTGTGACTTTAATGAATAGCAGCAGTGTAGATATAAAAATTACAAACTCAGCTCAAGAGCGTGAGACTGCAGAAAATAGCTTAATTGGTACAGTGCAAAAAGTTATCGCTAATGAAGCGGCAGCAGGTGGTAATAGTGCTTTTTTAATGAAGGCATCTGAGATACCTGAGGGTGGTTTTGGTATGGATGATATGGATGGCGCATCTAATACTATGACAAATCTAAATAATGGTGCGCTAGATTTACCATGCCCACGTAAATTTAACTTTACCGCCGGTGTGTCATGTAACATGGTCCAAGTAGATACCACTATTACTTATGGCACTAAGAGTAAACATACCTTAACGATCAGCACAGGTGTTGCCCAAGAAATGGCTAGCCTCAATACCGGTGGTTAGTGGAGAAAAGTGATGAATTTAGAAAAAATAACTCAACGTATACTGCTAACTTCTTTAGCAGTGTTTAGTTTTTTGGGTCACGCTGAAGATATTGAATTATATGTCAATCACAATGCCAATCTAGATGAAAAACCTCGGGTTCTTATTGTTTTTGATACCTCAGGTAGTATGGCTTTTTCGACTAGTTCCGGTAACAGTTGTGGCTACTCAGGTGGTTATATTTTATGTAGTGATAGCCGTTTAGGCGTTGCACAAGATGCTATCACTAAACTGGTTGATGGTAACGATGACATTGATTTTGGCTTAATGCGTTTTAACAGCACCAATGGTGGCTATGTGCTTGCTGGTATTGGTTCAGATATATCTGCCTTAAAGACCACAATTGCGGGGCTGCCAGCCGATGGGGGTACACCACTGACCGAAACGCTTTGGGAAGCCTATCTTTATATAACAGGGCAAAGTCTCTTCTACGGCGAAAAAGTTGATATCACTAGACGTGATACTTCTATAGAAAATGCCAATCCTTACACATATTACGAGCGTGTTTGCTCAGGTCCTTGGTGGGATCGTGATTGTTATAATAAACCCCGAATTGGGTATACCTATTCATATATTTCACCGTTTGATAATTCTGAAGAAGTAAAGCGCTGTGATAACTCAGTTAATATTATCTATATGACAGATGGTGACCCATCAGCTGGCTCTGATAATGAACAAGACTCTAATATTAGCGCGTTACACAAGTCGTATTTCGGTAGCTCTCTATCAAGTGATGATAAAATCGCTGGTGTTTACTTACACAAGCTCGCAAAAATCATTCACGGTACTGATGATGTAGAGGTGGATTTAAGGCCAACGACGGCAGACATTCACGAAACAGGTCGAGTCTATACCATAGGTTTTGGTTCTGGTATGAGTGATAATGGTAAGCGCTTACTATCAGAAACGGCAGCTGAAGGTGGCGGTAAGTACCTACATGCCAATACTGCAGAGCAACTTTCTGAAGCCCTTAAAAATACGATTACTCAAATTCGAGAAGTGAACGATACTTTCACGGCGCCATCTATAGCAAGTAATAATGTTGACCAAACACGCAGCCGCGAATCAATTTATTATGCGATGTTTTATCCTAAAACTGGGGCTCGTTGGCGCGGAAATCTGAAAAAGCTAAAAGTATCTGGCGATCAAATTATCGATAAAGATGGTAAATCTGCTTTAAATGAAGATGGTTTAATCGATAAAGACGCTAAAACCTTTTGGCTGCCTAGCGGTGAAAGCGCTGATGGTAATTCAGTTGAGTTGGGTGGTGTAAATCTTTATTTATCTAACTCTTCGAGCGTGCCGAATGAAGGGCGTAAAGTACTAACAAATGTAAATGGTCGCATGCTTAACTTTACCCGCTATCGTGTTGTATTCCATTATGGAACTATAGACAAGGCTGCCGTTGATTTTGAAGCTGATCCGGATGAAGTTGAAGACCTTATTAACTGGTCAAGAGGCCTAGATATTGATGATGAAGACAAAGATGGATCGACAACGGATTCGCGTAAAGACATCTTTGGTGATCCACTGCATTCAAAACCTGTAACAATTGACTATGGTAATGATGATATCCGAGTTTTAATAGGCACTAATGCCGGTTACTTGCACATGTTCCAAGATAAAAATGATGTGCTAAGTGAAAGCTGGGCGTTTATCCCCAGAAGCTTGTATAAAATAATAAAGCCACTTCGTGATAACCAAGCAGATACCAAGGTTTATGGTGTTGACGGGCCAATCTCAGTATTCTTTGATGATAAAAATAGTGATGGCGTAGTAAATGGCTCAGACCGAGTTTGGGCATTCTTTGGCTTAAGACGCGGTGGAAATTACTACTACGGACTCGACATAACTAACCCAGACTCGCCAAGTCTACTGTGGGATCAACCAATTGTAGGTGGCACAGGCGACTTTAAAGAATTAGGGCAAACTTGGTCTAAACCTTCTGTTACTTATGTGAATCTAGATGGTTACAAAGACAGACCTGTGCTTATTTTTGGCGCGGGTTATGATACAAACAAAGACAATGTTATTCGTACAGACGACACTCATGGACGTGGTATTTTTATTGTTGACGCGCAAACGGGCAAAAAAGTGTGGGCATTAACGCCGAGTGAGAATAGCTTTTTAGGTAAGCATAGTATTGCATCAGATATTAGTATCTTAGATTCTGACTATGATGGCTATATTGATAGGCTATATGCAACGGATACGGGCGGTGATGTGTGGCGTGTTGATATGCCTTCTGACAGCCCAACAGATTCAGAAAACCCATGGACACATTTTAAATTAGCAAGCTTAGGTAGCGCACTTTCAACCCAAGATCGTCGCTTTTTCTATAAGCCTTTGATTGCAAGAACTATGTTCAGCAAAGTATCAGAAACATCTGTTAATGGTGAAACAGTAACTACACGAATTGATACGCCATTTGATGCTGTGCTAATAGGTAGTGGTAACCGCTCTAAACCAACGAGCACTGTTACCAACGATCAACTGTTCATGATCCGTGATATCAATACGGTAACTCAACCATTCCTTGGTAATGATGTACCCGCAGCAATTACACAAGCAGACTTGATGAATATGGATTCTGATCCATTTGGAAATTCACTGGACGACGTGGATAAATTTACTGACTTAGAAATTGAGTTAGGTGAGTATCACGGTTGGTATTACAATTTATCTTCTGCTGGTGAAAAATCCCTTGCTGCAAGTACAGTTATCGGTGGTGTAGCTTATTTCACCACTTATACACTAGCTTCAGCGACAGAAACAGCGAACCAGTGTTCACTAACTGGTGGTTCAGGAAGTTTATACGCTTTCCACTTACATTACGGTACAAAAGTGTATGATAGCTTGAAATTTACTACTTCGAATGACGTGCCAGATACTCCTCAACTTTATTTTGGTGTAGGTGACAGTTGTGTTGATGGTAATAGCGATGGTTATTGTGATGACAACACAGATGAAAAGGTTAAAGAGCAAAGTCAGTTTTTAACCATTGGTCCAGGTATCAAAGGTGAGCAAAATCCACTGAAAGTACAGGAGATCCAAGGTCCAGGTTTAGTTATTGAAGATGGTAAAATTAAACTTGTTAGTGATGCTGTGCCTATTGGCTTTGGCTTTAAAACGCAACAAACTTTCATTTATAAGCAAGAGCGAAACGATAATAGCCAATAAAGCACTAAGTGACTGCTCTGCCTTACATGTTAAGGCAGAGCATGTGGTCGCTATTTGAATACTCGCCTTAATTGCATAATTATTGTTAGCCATCTAAGATAAGAACAAATAGAGGTAATTCCTCTAAAAAAACAATTATATAGGTTTTTAAAATATGAACTTTATAAGAACAAAGAGTCATAATGGTTTTACGCTAATCGAGCTGATGATTACTGTAGCTATCTTAGGGATCATCGCTAGCATTGCTATTCCTAGTTATTTTGAGCACGTAAAACGTACCGCTCGAACTGAGGCAATTACTTCGTTATTAGATGCAGCTAATAAACAAGAGCAATACTTTGTTGATAATCGAGAATATACAAGCACAATTGCTGATTTAGGTGTTTCTAGTACTACAGAAAATAATTTCTATACCATTAGTGTTAAGGTAGATAATGATGCAGGTACATTTACATTTAAGGCAACACCTAAATCTGGCCCACCATTACAAGATTCTGAATGTGCAACATTGTCTATTTCTGATACAGGTTTAAAAACGTCAACGGGGTCTGCTGATTCAAGCACCTGTTGGGGTAAATAAGCTTTATCAATTATCAGTTTGGCATTTATCAGTATCAATTAATCTAACTCGGCCTATCGGGCTGACCCTAATTGCAAGCCCTTTGAGGCTTGCTTTTATGTATTCTGGGCAGTAGATAAAAGTGCCATTGCCTAATCCCATCGGCATACCCGCTGGGCTAAACGTAACTGCATGACGTGGGTATGTTAGCATGTCAAACTTACTTATTGCTTCGATTTCCATTAGTTTAGTATCACCACTTTCAAATATACCTAGTTCGCCTTTGTCTACAAAAACGGTTAACGATTTGTGCCATATAGCTTTGTTGCATCTGTTGTTTTTTAAGGCGCAGAAGGTGACATAGGCATCATTTGTTTGCGCTTTTAGGCGAGTAAACTGCAGCGCTCTTTTCACCGTTTGCATGTTGCTTTCTAAACGGTTTGTAGCCAGAAGTGGCTTAAATTCAAATAAGGCGATATGCAGCAGGAGTGATAAAATTGATAGCACTACGAGGCTTTCAATTAACGTTGCCCCATTGAGGCTGCGCAGAGTTGTAAGTGCCTTCATCCTTGAAGATTCCAAATTTGCGGCTGTTTATTTAACTATAATTCGAGAAGGTGGGCTGTCAATTTACCAAGCTTAATTACAGCCATCTGTCGTACTGCCAATATATAAAGCAGTCCCTGAGGCAAATACTTCTAGTTGTTTGTTATTATCGTCATCAGCTTTTGAAGGGCAGTAAGTGAATTTTCCAGTATTTGACGTGAGCATCCCGCTGGTATCAAATGTGATAAAGTTATCACCAGTGAAATTTAACTGACTGTTCTCAGGCACTTCTTCCATGACTCTTAAAATGATATCGCCAACTCTTGGGTTGTAAACACCATTTTGGTTTGAATCGAAAAAGACGAATACAGTACCTTGGCTCCAATCGTTTAAGCATGGAACTCGTCTGTTACTTTCAACTCTTGAAGTGTTGCCACTACAAACAACAATAATTGCATCACTACTTGTTGCTTTTGCTCGTGCAAAGCTGAGTGTACGTTTTAATTCTAATAAGTAGCTCTCAGCTCGGTCATTTTCAAGCATATCTGAGCTATCCCATAGTGCTATCAGTGCAACGATACCCACAATAGCAAGCGTGACCATCAGCTCTAATAATGTAAAACCCCGTTGTAATGATTTCATTGTTGTCTCTATTTTGAATCACTTTGTTTAATAATATCATGATTGCTGATTTAATCACCGTAATTCATAGCTTTGTTTGCCATCAGCAATCGGATTGTCTAAAATCGAGGCAATCGAGAAATAATAAGTAACCCGAAAATGAAAAAAATCGAAGCAATTATTAAACCATTTAAGCTTGATGATGTACGCGAAGCATTATCAGATGTGGGCATCACAGGTATGACGGTAAGTGAAGTAAAAGGCTTTGGCCGTCAAAAAGGACATACCGAGCTTTATCGCGGTGCTGAGTACATGGTGGACTTTTTACCTAAGGTAAAACTAGATATCGTATTAAGCGACGAAGATGTTGACCGTGCTATCGATGTTATCGTTAAAACATCGCAAACTGGTAAAATTGGTGACGGTAAAATCTTTGTCACTGACGTTGAGCGTGTAGTACGTATTCGTACCGCTGAAGAAGATGAAGATGCGATTTAATACAAATTTAAATTAACCGCAAACATTAAAAAAGGCGCCTAAGGCGCCTTTTTTGCTTTTAGTCTATTTTAACGCTTGTTAGCTTCTCGCGTCGCTTTAGCGTGTTCGCTCAACTCAGGTAAACCCAGCTTGTTGTAGCTTTTTTCCATGATCTCTAGTGCTTGATCAAGGTAGCTGCTTTGTGAGTAGTGCTCAACCACATATTTACCACGGTTTGCTGCAGCAAGGTATGCCTCACGCTCATAGTAGTATTCAGCAACTTTTAACTCGTAGCGTGCCATTTTATTCAGTAGCCATACTAAACGTTTTTTCGCTTCTGGTGCGTAGGCACTGTTAGGAAAACGCTTTAAAAGTGTTGATAAATCAGTAAATGCGACACGAGTACGATTTGCGTCTCTGTCGGCACGGTCTACACCAAAATATTCTTGGAATGCGTTTTCATCCGCTTTGATGTTTACCAAGCCACGCATGTAATACATGTAGTCTAAATCTTTATGGTTTGGGTTTAAACGAATGAAACGGTCGATAGTTGCTAGTGCTTGCTCAGTATTACCTGCTTGATAATGCGCAAATACTAAGTCCATTTGTACTTGTTTTGATAAAGGACCAAAAGGATAGCGAGAATCAATAGCACTTAATAGCTCAATTGCACGAGCATACAAGCCAGAATCTAATGTTTGTTTTGCATCTTCATATAAAGCTTGCGCAGATTTATTAGGAACGCGTTGGATATCTTCTTGGTCTGGTGCTGATGAACAGGCACCTAAGCCAAGTACAGATACTGAAAAAACTATGGCGAACGCACGTTTCCCTATTTTATTTATCATTTTATTTCTTACCTTCGATGTCTTCGGCTAGGCCAAGTGAGGAAAACCGAGTAAACTATACGTATTATATTAAAGCGATTCTAACCCAGTCGAGCACAGCTTGCACTGGTAAATTGGGTAAAGTTACTAATGTCAGAGCAAATTTCTCTCCAAGCCGAGGTTCCAATTGACCTTGGCGGTAAACGTCTAGACCAAGTATTAGCGCAATTGTTCCCTGATTATTCTCGTTCACGCATAAAAACGTGGATTTTGGATGATAAAATCACAGTAAACGGCGAAATATTAAACACACCGCGCGAAAAACTACTCGGTGGCGAAACGGTGAGTGTTGAAACAACCATCGAAGCCCCTCGTGAATACGAGGCACAAAATATCAAATTAAACATCGTTTATGAAGACGATGATATTTTGGTGATCAATAAACCTATGGGGTTAGTAGTACATCCAGGGGCGGGTAACCCAGATGGCACGGTATTAAATGCTTTGCTACATCATTACCCTGACATCATTAATGTGCCTCGTGCAGGTATTGTGCATCGTCTAGATAAAGACACCACCGGTTTAATGGTGGTGGCGAAAACAATTCCGGCACAAACACATCTAGTATCTGCATTACAAAAGCGTGAAAACTTCACCCGTGAATACGAAGCAATTTGTAATGGCACAATGACAGCAGGTGGCATGGTTGAAAAACCAATTGGTCGCCATGCAACAAAACGTACTCATATGGCCGTGCACGAAATGGGCAAACCAGCAGTTACGCATTATCGTGTTGCAGAAAAGTTCCGTGCACATACACGCTTACGTTTACGCCTAGAAACAGGCCGTACTCACCAAATTCGTGTACACATGGCTTATTTAAACCACCCATTAGTTGGCGACCAACTGTATGGTGGTCGTCCGCGCCCGCCAAAAGGTGCTACACCTGAGCTGTTTCAAATGCTACGCGACTTTAAACGCCAAGCATTACATGCTGTTAAGCTATCAATTGCACACCCAATTACAGGTGAGCTAATGACTTGGCAAGCGCCAATTCCAGATGATATGGCAGCTATGACAGAAGCATTACGCGCTGATACTAAAGCAAACCCAAATATCGAGTTCTAAGCGTTATGTTCAAACCAGCATGGACTGCCCCAAACACTGTTAGCGCGCTGAGTACCACCCGAGAGGGCGGTGTATCAGTTGCACCCTTTGATAGTTTTAATGTGGGTTTACATGTTGGTGATGATGAGCAAGCCGTGCTTGCAAATCGCGCGTTACTTACAAATCAGCTGCCTAATCCTGCTGTGTGGTTAAACCAAACACATAGCAGCGATGTAGTCGTAATTGATGAACAGTCTGACTTAAGCCAAGTACGCTCTGCTGATGCGCTTTACACCCGTTTAATAAAGCAGCCGCTGGCGATAATGACTGCAGATTGTTTACCTGTGTTACTTTGCTCGAGTTCTGGGGATGAAGTCGCTGCTGTCCATGGTGGCTGGCGTGGTTTAGCGCAAGGTATATTGGCAAACACGGTTTCGCACTTTCAAGCGCCAGCAAGCGATATTATTGCTTGGTTAGGCCCAGCTATTGGTCCTTTACAATTTGAAGTCGGGCAAGAAGTAAGAGAGTGTTTTTGCTCACAAAACCCAGAGCATCAACAAGCTTTTACAGCCAAACATGAAAAATACATGGCTGATATCTATTTATTAGCACGTCAGCAATTAGCACAATTAGGTGTGGTCAAAATGTATGGTGGTGAGCACTGTACTGTTACTGAAAAATCACAGTTTTTCTCTTATCGCCGTGACGGACAAACAGGCCGTATGGCGAGCTTGATCTGGCGCAATTAATACGCCTTTTTTGCGATTAAATTTTCTTCTTTTACTTGAACAAATCACTAAGCATACCCATTAATTAAGCAATTAGATTTTTTAATAGGTAAACCCTTATGCGTTTAGATAGATTTACAAGTAAATTTCAATCTGCGCTTTCAGATGCGCAGTCATTAGCACTTGGGCGCGATCATCAATTTATTGAGCCTGTGCATTTAATGTATTCATTGCTTCAGCAAAATGGTTCAAGTGTGCGTGCGTTACTTGCACAAGCAGGTGTGAGTGCTGATGAGTTAAACACCAAGTTATCCCAAGAAATCGAGAAACTGTTTAAAGTTGAAGGTATTGGTGGCGATGTTCAGCTGTCAAATAACCTGATTTCGTTAATTAACTTATGCGATAAATATGCTCAAAAACGAAAAGATAAATTCATTTCGAGTGAGTTGTTTGTTCTTGCTGCGTGTGATGATAAAGGTCCATTAGGTGACATTTTTAAAGCGCTGAATATTACTTCTAGCAAGATCGAATCTGCAATTGAAGCCATTCGTGGTGGCCAAAAAGTAGAAGACCCAAATGCTGAAGAAACTCGTCAGGCATTAAAAAAATTCACCATCGATTTAACTGAGCGAGCAGAGCAAGGTAAGCTTGATCCTGTTATTGGTCGTGATGACGAAATTCGTCGTACTATCCAAGTTTTACAGCGCCGAACTAAAAATAATCCGGTGTTAATTGGTGAGCCAGGTGTAGGTAAAACAGCGATCGCTGAGGGCCTTGCACAACGTATTATCAATGGTGAAGTACCTGAAGGTTTAAAAAACAAGCGAGTATTATCCCTTGATTTAGGTGCTTTGGTTGCTGGTGCTAAATACCGTGGTGAATTTGAAGAGCGTTTAAAATCAGTATTGAATGAACTTGCCAAAGAAGAAGGCCAAGTCATCCTCTTTATTGATGAAATTCATACCATGGTAGGCGCAGGTAAAACAGACGGAGCAATGGATGCGGGTAATATGTTAAAGCCTGCACTTGCCCGTGGTGAGTTACATTGCGTGGGTGCCACAACCCTTGATGAGTATCGTCAGTACATCGAAAAAGATGCGGCACTTGAGCGTCGTTTCCAAAAGGTATTTGTTGATGAACCATCGGTTGAAGACACCATTGCGATTTTACGTGGTTTAAAAGAGCGTTATGAGCTGCATCACTCAGTTGATATTACCGATCCGGCCATTGTTGCCGCGGCGCAGTTATCGCATCGTTATATCAGCGATCGGCAATTACCAGATAAGGCAATAGATTTAATTGACGAAGCAGGTTCTTCAATTCGTTTGCAAATAGACTCAAAACCAGAGTCTTTAGATAAGCTAGAACGTCGTATTATTCAGTTAAAACTGGAAGATAATGCACTGGCGAAAGAAAAAGACGAAGCAAGTCAAAAGCGCCGCACCGAAATGCAAGAGCTGATCACTGAACTTGAAGCGCAATACCGCGAACTAGATGAAGTGTGGAATGCTGAGAAGGCCTCACTGCAAGGCACGCAAGTAATCAAAGCAGAACTTGAGCAGGCACGTCTTGATTTAGACGTGGCACGCCGTGCCAGCGATTTACAGCGTATGTCTGAGCTGCAATATGGTCGTATCCCTGAACTTGAGCGCAAACTCGACCTTGCTTCACAAGCTGAAATGCAAGAAATGAGCTTGCTTAAAAACCAAGTGGGTGAAGACGAAATCGCTGAGATTTTATCGCGTTGGACAGGTATTCCGGTATCGAAAATGCTGCAAGGTGAACGTGAAAAGCTACTGCAAATGGAAGATCAATTACACCACAAAGTGATTGGTCAAGATGAAGCTGTTGTAGCTGTTGCAAATGCAATTCGTCGTTCTCGCGCAGGGCTTGCTGATCCAAATCGCCCAATCGGCTCATTCTTATTCTTAGGCCCAACAGGGGTGGGTAAAACTGAGCTGACCAAAGCACTCGCCAGCTTCATGTTTGACACTGAAGATGCCATGGTGCGCATTGATATGTCGGAGTTTATGGAGAAACATTCGGTGGCACGTTTAGTCGGTGCACCTCCGGGTTATGTTGGCTATGAAGAGGGTGGCTATTTAACTGAAGCGGTACGCCGTCGTCCGTATTCCGTCATTTTATTGGATGAAGTCGAAAAAGCGCACCCTGATGTATTTAACATCTTACTGCAAGTTCTTGATGATGGGCGCTTAACGGATGGTCAGGGCCGTACCGTTGATTTTAAAAATACGGTGATTATCATGACCTCTAACTTGGGTTCCGATATTATCCAAGAGCAAGCAGGTTCTAATGATTATGCCGGGTTAAAAGAAAAAGTGATGGGCGTATTAGTTAGTCAGTTCCGCCCTGAGTTTATTAACCGAATCGACGAAACCGTGGTATTCCATCCACTTGCTAATGAGCACATTAAGGAAATTGCAGATATTCAGTTAAGTAAGCTACGTGAGCGATTAACTGAAAAAGGCTACATTCTTGAAGTTACGGATGCAGCTTTAGACCGCATCGCTGAAAGTGGTTTTGATCCTGTGTATGGGGCAAGGCCTTTAAAACGTGCTATTCAACATACCATTGAAAACCCATTAGCACAGCGCCTGCTCGGAGGGGATTACCAACCAGGTGCCATCATCCATATTGATGCTGATGAGAATGGACTTGTTTTCTCGAGTCGTTAATTAGCCCTAAAAACAAAAGCCGCATCAATTATGATGCGGCTTTTTTGTATCAGTTAAGTTTAAACTTTAAAGGTTAACAGCATATCATTAACTTTGCGTGAGCCTTCAACAAGCCCCGCTGCATCTTTAGCCACGTTGTAGCTAAGCTTTAAGTTCTCTTCGCTGTGTCCTTTAATGCTTTCTACATTTTCGCGTATATCGGTGCTAACAACTTGTTGTTCCTCAGCAGCCGTCGAAATCTCCGTCGCAAGGCCTGATATTTCATCAATTTGTGCGAAGATGCTCGCAAGCTCAGTTTGAGTATGTGCAGTCGTATCAACACAACTATCTGCTTGCGCTTTAGTTGATTGCATCACTTTAGACCAGCTAAATAACGTATCTTGGATCTCTTTAATTGAGCTATGAATTTGTGCCGTCGCATTTTGCGTGCGTGAAGAAAGTGCGCGTACTTCATCTGCTACAACCGCAAAACCACGGCCATGCTCACCGGCACGTGCTGCCTCAATTGCTGCATTCAGCGCTAATAAGTTTGTTTGTTCAGCAATGCCTTCAATCTCACTCATTACTTGGCCTATTTTGTCAGCTTCACTAGCAAGAGAGTTAGCGGTAGTGGCTGCTTGCTCTACCTGGTTAGCTAGATCAGTCACCATGCTGCTATTATCTTCAATATGCAGTTTGATATCGTTACAGCTTTGGTAAGTGGTTTTAACCTTATCAGCAGTGTGATGAGTATTTGCTGAAATTTCGCCAATAGTCGCACTCATTTGTGTCATTGCCGTAGCAATATCACTTAAACGCTGGCCTTGTGCAGCAATACCTTGCTCGGTTAGTGACGATTGTTTATCTAAGTTGGTAGCAATGTCTTTAAATGAGTAAGTAGAGTCTTTAACACGACCTAATACAGTTCTAAGCTTAGCGAACAGCATTTGCTGATTATAGGCAGCAATACTAAATGGGTGCGAGCCCGAATACACATAACGTGATACTGAATCAAACTCTGCACGTTGCTGCTTTAAATGTCTTGGCGTAACTACGAGTTCGTCATAATTTAAAGCAAAAAGTAGTGCTACAAGGACACATGCGGCTATAGCAATCATCCATGAGGCGGCCACAGCTAAACCAACAATGCCTGCAATTAATAAAATCGCAGACACTATTTGTCTAAGTGAAATATTCTCACGAAATGATGCGATTGATTTACCGTCATTAATTTTAGTGTAAAGGGCCATCGCACGGGTTTTTAATTGTTCAGATGGCTTGGTACGCACTGATTGATAGCCAACTAACTGGCCATGTTCATATATAGGTGTAACGAACGCATCAACCCAATAGTAGCGACCATCTTTACAGCGATTTTTTACCATGCCACGCCAAGAGTGGCCCTCTTTAAGTTTTTCCCACATCTCTTTAAATGCCGCTTTAGGCATATCAGGGTGGCGTACAATATTATGATTTTTTCCGAGAAGCTCTTCTTCGGTGTAACCTGCTATAGTACAAAATTCCTTATTTACGTATGTGATTACACCGCGTAAATCTGTGGTAGAGACAAGCTCTTGATTATCTGAGTATGTCACTTCTTGATTGACGATTTCTTGCCCACGACGCATATGAGTCCTCGAAATATACTTTTTTATGGTGTGCGGATTATAGTCTCAGAAAAATGTAAGGGAAGGGGGGACATAGTGTTAACTGTGAAACTTTTAATAATTTCATCTTCCCTTTGATCTAAAACAATATCTTGCCTGAATTATTATGTTTAGCCTCAGTCTTTTATATTAGTTAAAAGGTCTAATATCCTCAAGGAAAAAGCCTAAATTGTATTTTTAACCGTTTTAGCAACAATGAAGTGCCACCAAAGCAATTGTATATTGTGACTCACAATGGCAAGATTGAGCTTCAAGTGTATGGGTAAATAATGAAACTGATATTTCTGACTTGAGTAATTGTTTTTTGCCCCCATACACTTAGGATTACAGCCACGCGGCTCGAGGAAGCATTTTTGATAAAACATGATTTAAATAAAACGCTAGAAGCGTTAACGGCACAATTTCCTAACGCAATTAATGGGATTCAACGTGGTATCGAGCGAGAAGCATTAAGGATAAAACCAAGTGGTGTTATCTCACAGCAAGGTCATCCACAAGGCGTAGGTAGCGCTTTAACGAATGATCATGTCACCACTGATTTTTCAGAATCACTTTTAGAATTTATCACTCCGGTTAGTACATCTGCAGAGCAAACACTCGCGCAGCTAAAAGATTTGCAAAAGTTCACCTTATCGCAGATGGGCGATGAGCTGTTATGGCCGATTAGTATGCCATGCTTTATTGAACATCAAGATGATATTGTACTCGCACAGTTTGGTGACTCAAACATTGGCCGCATGAAAACACTTTACCGTGAAGGCTTAAAGAACCGTTATGGTAGCATGATGCAAGCCATTGCCGGTGTGCATTTCAATATCTCTTTCCCTGAGAGCTTATGGCAAAGTTTGTATAGCTTAAACGGCAACCAAGATACATTAGCTGAGTCTATTTCGAATGGCTATTTAGGGCTTATTCGTAACTTTAAGCGTGAGCTTTGGTTAATAAGCTTTTTATTTGGTGCATCACCAGCGTTATGTAGTTCATTCTTACAAGGGCGCGAAACTGATTTACCATTCAAAAAGCTAGGTAAAGGTACCCTTTACTTAGAAGTGGGTACAGCGCTGCGTTTGGGTAACCTTGGTTACACTAACAGTGCACAATCGTCTTTACGTGTTATGTATAACTCACTCGAAGAATATGTAGCAGGCTTAAAAGAGGCGATTCATACACCATCAGATATTTATGGCCATATAGATGACTACACGAGTGCTGAGCCAAAGCAGTTAAATAAAAATATTCTGCAAATCGAAAACGAGTTTTACTCGCCAATTCGTCCTAAGCGCAATGCAGCATCGGGCGAAACACCAACCGATGCATTACTTCGCGGCGGTATAGAATACATCGAGGTACGTGCGCTTGATGTTAACCCGTTTAGCGAAACGGGTATCGATTTACAACAAATTCGTTTCTTAGACGTATTCTTAACTTATTGCCTCTTGAATGACTCGCCAGAAATGGATTGGCAAGAGCAAAAATTAAGCACAACTAACCTTGATGCGGTTGTCAATGAAGGTCGAGACCCAGAGCTAATGCTCAACAAGCAGGGGGAGATGGTGCGTCTAACTGATTGGGCCGAGACAATTTTTACTCAGCTATCTGAGGTTGCCCGTTACATGGATAATGCATATGGCGTGAGTTATTACAGCGAAACCATAGCTGAGCTTGCAACCTGGGTGAACAGCCCAAGTAAAACGTTCTCTGGCAAATATGTTAGTGCGCTGGCAAAAGAGAACCAAGATAATGGTCATTTCGCTTTAGCACTTGCACAGCAGTACAAGCAAAGCCACCTTGATGCTGATTACCAATTTTATGATCAAGCATTTTTGGCAAAGCAAGCGGTTGACTCTGTGCTTAAAGAGCGTGAAGTTAAAGCGGCAGACAGTGTATCTTTCACTGAATTTTTAGATGACTATTTTGCTAAAGCTTAGTATGGTGAAGGCATAAAAAAACGCAGCCTAGGGAGGCTGCGTCAAAGATTCTTCAGGGATGAAACAATGCTATACTGCTGCATTCATAAGTTCAGACTGACCTGATGAGAAAAAGTTCAGCGAGATCCATAAAAAAATGAAAAAAAGTATAATTATTTTATCGCTGGCCGCATCTTTGGCTGGTTGTGCAACGGCTCCCCCTGAGCAACCTCATGATATATGTAAGATTTTTGAAGAAAAACCTGACTGGTATTACGATGCTCGTGATGCACAAGAAAAATGGGGGTCGCCAAAACATGTGCTAATGAGCATGATGTATCAAGAAAGCTCATTCCGCCATGATGCAGCGCCACCAATGGAATACTTCTTATGGGTAATTCCAATCGGACGTGCTAGCTCTGCATATGGCTACTCTCAAGCAAAAACCCCAACATGGTCAGATTACATTCGTGAAACAGGTAACAGCGGTGCAGACAGAGATGATTTTGATGATGCTATCGACTTTATGGCTTGGTTCGTTTACAAAACTCATAAAGTAAATGGTATATCGAAATGGGACGCCTACGCGCAGTACCTAAATTACCACGAAGGGTGGGGCGGCTATAAGCGAGGCACTTATAAAAGTAAAAAATGGCTAATGAGCGTTGCTAATAAAGTTAAACATCGAGCTAGCCGCTATGGCGCACAACTTAAAAAGTGTGAAGCCGATTTAGACAAAAACTGGTTTGAACGCTTATTTAGTTAATGCATAAATAGAAAGCCCGCATCAATTAGCGGGCTTTTTGTTAGTTATTTACCAGGAAACTGGTGAATATGAACATCCCTTTGCGGGAATGGAATCGTGATATCAGCGGCGTCAAAGGCAATTTTAACGCGTTCGTATAAGCCAAAATACACTGGCCAGTAGTTATCAGACTCAACCCACGCCCATACCAACATGCCAATATGGCTTTCACCGTGCTGGCTAACATGAACCGATGGTTTTTTATCTTCTATATCTTTTAGTATCAAATCATAGTCATTAAGCACGCTCATAAGCACATCACGGGCTTTATGGACATTATCTCCATAACTAATGCCAAATTCGATAGCAACGCGGTGTGTTGGCTCTGAAAACTTATTCTTAACGCAGCCATTTGATAGCGTGCCATTAGGAATAATGATTTTTTCATTGTCGTAGGTGAGTAAAACAGTGACAAAAATTTGTATCTCAACAACTGTACCCATGTAGCCTTGCGCTTCGATTACATCGCCAACTTTAAAAGGCTTAAAGAACAGGATAAGCACGCCACCTGCAAAGTTAGCAAGGCTACCTTGAAGAGCCATGCCGACCGCAAGGCCTGCAGCACCTAGCATTGCGATAAACGACGTGGTTTCTATGCCAATCATAGAAGCAACAGATATCAGCAACAGTACTTTTAAAATGACCGAGATAAAGGAGACTAAAAAGTGCGTAAGGCCAACTTCAAACTTGACCTTGTTCATTGATTTTTCGGCCATATTGGCAATTCTACCAATTAACCACCAACCTATAATTAAAACCAGTATTGCGAGGATAAACTTTGGCCCGTAAAGCATCAGCAATTCGATAGCTTGGTTATAGATTTTCTCGATTGATATTTCGTCCATTATTTTCCCTTTTATATCAATATATGCAAAAGAAAATAATAGTAGAGGAATTCGTGTTCGGGTGTGCGGGATAGCTAATAAAATGTGAATCTTCAGAAGTAATTCAGCTATAAGTAACAAAAAAGGAGTAGCAAGCTACTCCTTTTGTTTAGATGGTGTAGAAAATTATTCTGTACGTTTACTTGGAATAACTTTAACTAACTTAACCATATTTTCTTTTATCTCGATAACTTCAATAGGGTAGCCGGCAATACGTAAACTTAGGTTTGAGTCTGGGATGTCCTCTAAGTATTCAACGATTAAACCACTTAGCGTTTTCGGGCCATCAATCGGTAGCTCCCAACCCATTTCTTTATTTAAATCACGAATGTTAGCACCGCCATCAACAAGTACTGAGCCATCATCTTGCTCTGTTACTTCTTCACTCGGTGTACGCGTTTGCGTTGTAGTGAAATCACCCACTACTTCTTCAAGAATATCTTCAAGCGTTACTAGACCTTGAATATCACCATACTCATCGACAACTAAGCCAATACGTTCTTTTGATTGCTGAAACTTAAGTAGTTGCGTGTTCAGTGATGTGCCTTCAGGAATAAAGTAAATTTCACGTACCGCGCGTAGTAGTGATGGTTTATCAAACTGCTCTTTCGTTAATAGACGCAGTGCATCACGTGAGTGAATAAAGCCAACAGCATCATCAATTTGGTCACGATACAACAGTACACGGGTGTGCTGTGCATGAGTAAGTTGGCGGCTGATAAGCTTCCAATCGTCATTGATATCGATAGCAACAATTTCGTTGCGTGGGATCATGATATCTTCAACAGTGACTTGTTCTAAATCTAAAATTGAAGTCAGCATGCTTTGGTGGCGAGCAGGTAACAGTGCACCTGATTCGTTCACCACAGTTTTTAGTTCTTCTTTACTTAAGCTGTGCTCTTCAATTTGTGCGGTAGTAATACCAAACAAGCGTAACATGCCGTTGGTCATCCAGTTTACGATAACCACAAACGGGAAAAGGATTTTCAATAGGCCTTTGAGCACAATTGAGCTTGGAAAAGCAACCTTCTCTGGGTATAGCGCAGCAAGTGTTTTTGGCGTTACTTCGGCAAAGATTAAAACAACCAGCGTTAGCGCGCCGGTTGCAATAGCGATACCGAGATCACCATACAAACGAATACCAATAATCGTTGCAACCTGTGCTGCAGCGATATTTACAAGGTTATTACCAATTAAGATCAGACCAATGAGTCTGTCAGGGCGACTTAATAGTTTGCTGACGCGCTTCGCTGCACGATGATCTTCTTTAGCAAGATGACGCAGGCGAATACGGTTGATTGACATAATTCCAGTTTCAGAACCAGAAAAATAAGCAGAAATAAGTATCAATAATCCCAATATAATAAACAGGGTACTAGTCGATATGTCGTCCAAGGATGGATCCTTTTTTTATAAATCAGTGCATATTAAGCTAGAGACAGCTTGCTGAGTCAAGTTAAAACTTATTTAGAACCACTTCTTGGATGAAACGGCTGCCAAAATAAGCAAGTGACAAGATAAAAGCGGCTATCATGATCGAAAATACCACAGGCTTACCACGCCAGCCTTGGCGTAAATGACCTACAGTGACCACAGTGAAAATTAGCCAAGCAATTAACGATAAAACCGTTTTGTGGATAAACTCACTGGCAAACATTCCCTCTAAGAAGATGAACCCAGAAAGGAGAGCAAAAGTCAGTAAGATAGTACCCAGCGTGAGTAATTGATATAGCTGACGCTCAACCACCATCAAAGGAGGGAGGTGGCTGTGTACAATTGCCAAGTCTTTGCGTTTGAGGCGCTTATCAATAAAGTAGAACTGTACAGCATAAAGTGTTGAGATTATCAAAACACAATAGGCTAGCAGTGATAACGATATGTGAGTAACTAAACCAAGCTCAACATCGATTGACTGTAAAATCACATGATGCGGTATAAACAAGCTGGCAAGAGTCAGTAAGGCTGCAAAACCATAAACAACTGGCAACAATAAAGTCGCAGGGAATTTGAGAGACACAGCAGTTACTGACACCACAATGACCCAACAGGTTAATAAAGCAACGTTGACGATACTTAAATCTTGGCCGTCAGCACGAAAAACTGAATTAACCAGTAATAGCATATGAGCAAGGATAGCCACAGTGCTAAGAATGACTGTGAGTTTTTGGCTTGGACCTTGTTTGTGAAAAAGGCGTGATAGCACATGTGACGTTGCTAACACATAAAACAAACTAGCAATAATAGTTAAACTAATAATCATCGTGTTTTGGCCACTTAATTTATATCGATAAATCCTTGTCTCTTTGATGCCATTGTATTTTATAGCAAGGCAAAAGCATAGAGTTTGTAAAAAGAAACTCAAACTGAACACTTGAACACTGTATTGTCGACCACCATTTACGGTATACTGCTAGGAATTAAATTTTAATATTGCCTGTATTGTCGCCAAACTTGTTTGATTTATGTACATTGCAGGTGCAACACGTTTTATCGGAACCTTTACATGTTTGAGAATCTCCAAGAACGCTTAGGTAAAACCTTAAAAAATATCAGTGGCCGCGGACGCCTAACTGAAGACAATATAAAAGATACATTACGCGAAGTCCGCATGGCATTTTTGGAAGCGGACGTTGCATTACCTGTTGTTCGTGAGTTCGTTAAGCAAGTTAAAGAACGCGCTGTAGGTGTTGAAGTAACAAAGAGCTTAAGCCCTGGCCAAGTCTTTATAAAGATTGTTCGTGAAGAACTTGAAAAAGCCATGGGTGAAGCTAACGAAGAGCTAAGCCTTAATGCACAGCCGCCAGCGGTCGTGATGATGGCGGGTTTACAAGGTGCTGGTAAAACGACCAGTGTTGGTAAACTAGCTAAATTCTTAAAAGAGCGTAAAAAGAAATCTGTATTAGTTGTGAGTGCTGACGTTTATCGTCCGGCAGCAATCAAACAGCTTGAAACACTGGCTGATGAAGTGGGGGTTGAGTTCTTCCCGAGTGACATTTCACAAAAGCCGGTTGATATCGCAAACAATGCGATTTCGCACGCAAAGAAGAAATTCATTGATGTGGTATTAGTTGATACCGCAGGTCGTTTACACGTCGATAACGACATGATGGACGAGATCAAAGCACTTCACAGTGCGATTAACCCAATCGAAACCTTGTTCGTTGTTGATGCGATGACAGGTCAAGATGCAGCAAACACTGCAAAAGCATTTGATGAGGCGCTTCCTTTAAGTGGTGTGATCTTAACCAAGACCGATGGTGATGCTCGTGGTGGTGCTGCATTATCGATTCGTCATATTACCGGTAAGCCAATTAAGTTCATGGGTGTGGGTGAGCGCACTGATGCTCTTGAACCATTCCACCCTGACCGTATTGCTTCTCGTATCCTAGGTATGGGTGATGTACTTTCATTAATCGAAGAAGTCGAAATGAAAGTAGATAAAGAGAAAGCCGCTAAAGTTGCCGAAAAAGTATTTAAAGGCGATGGTTTCACATTAGATGACTTTGCTGAGCAACTTCGTCAGATGAAGAACATGGGCGGTATGATGTCGATGCTAGATAAGCTGCCAGGCATGCAAAACCTACCAGACGCTGTAAAAGGCCAGATGGGTGATAAAACTTTCGTACAAATGGAAGCTATCATCAACTCTATGACGCCAAAAGAGCGTGCTCGCCCGGAAATCATCAAAGGCTCGCGTAAAAAACGTATTGCAGCAGGTTCTGGCACTCAGGTGCAAGAAATCAATAAACTGCTTAAGCAATTTACGCAAATGCAGAAGATGATGAAGAAGATGAAAGGCAAAGGTGGCATGAAGAAAATGATGCGCGGCATGAAAGGCATGTTACCACCAGGTATGATGGGTGGCGGCCCTAAATTTTAATAGTGCTGTTTATTAAGTGTATAAAAAGGAGCATATAGCTCCTTTTTTTGTAGATAATTTATGCGTAGTTGTTAGCTGCATGTAAGATTTAAAGCCCAGATCAGTGTTTAATCAACTAAACTTACATTTTGCAGCAGTTCTTACTTGCAATGTTGCAAAAAACTCGTACAATTCCCCAGCTTCCCGTACTGGGGAGTAAATCTTATTAATGAAAACAGTCAATCTAATGTAGAGGACGGTATGGTAACTATTCGTTTGCAACGTGGTGGCGCTAAAAAACGCCCTTTCTATCAAATTGTGGTTGCGGATAGCCGTTTCTCGCGTGACGGTCGCTTCATCGAGAAAGTAGGTTTCTTTAACCCAATCGCTTCTGGTCAGGAAGAAAAAGTACGTTTAGATTTATCTCGTGTTGATCACTGGGTAGGTCAAGGCGCATCTCTTTCAGATCGCGTAGCTAAGTTAGTTAAAGACGCTCGTAAAGCGGCTTAATAGGCGTAAGAGTAACCATGAGTCAAGAGAACACCTCGTATATTACAGTAGGAAAGCTCGGTGCCCCGTATGGTATAAAGGGCTGGCTTAAGGTGCATTCATTTACTGATGATCCCGAAGGGATCTTCGATTTCAGCCCATGGTTGATAGGGCAACAAGGTAAATGGCAGACCTTAGAAGTGGTCGACTGGCGTCGCCACAACAAAGGCTTTATCGCTAAAGTTGCGCAAGTAAACGACCGAGACGAAGCAATGGCTTTAACCAATGCAGAAATCTCAGTAGATGCAGCGCAGCTACCAGAATTACCGCAAGGTGAATTCTATTGGCGAGATCTGATCGGCATGTCTGTTGTAACTGATAAAGGTTATAACTTAGGCACTGTTGATGACCTAATGGAGACAGGGTCAAATGACGTTTTGGTTGTGAAAGCAAACAAAAAAGATGCATTTGGCCAAGCAGAGCGTTTAATTCCTTTCTTAACAGATTCTGTTATTAAAGAAGTTAAACATGATGCAAGAGAAATTACCGTAGACTGGGACCCAGGGTTTTAATGTCACAAACGAGTTCGCTATGGGTAGGGGTGATAAGCCTTTTCCCGGACATGTTTGATGCGATTACCACCCAAGGGGTAACAGGTCGCGCAGTTAAAAATGGTCTAATCGACTTTAACTGTTGGAACCCACGTGACTATGCTACTGATAAGCATAGAACTGTGGATGATCGTCCTTACGGGGGCGGTCCTGGCATGTTAATGATGGTTGAACCATTGAAACAAGCTATCCTTGACGCTAAAAAAGCGGCAGGTGATGGTGCAAAAGTAATTTATATGTCACCGCAAGGGCGCAAATTAGATCAGCAAGGTGCAAGCGAGCTTGCACAATCAGAAAAGCTGATTTTAATTGCAGGTCGCTATGAAGGTATAGATGAGCGAATTATAGAATCATACGTTGACGAAGAATGGTCAATTGGTGATTTTATTTTAAGTGGTGGTGAGCTACCCGCGATGACGCTAATTGATGCAGTAGCACGATTAGTACCAGGGGTGTTAGGTCATAACCAGTCAGCTGAGCAGGATTCATTTTCGAATGGCTTGCTTGATTGTCCTCACTATACACGGCCAGAGACATTGGATGATAAACAGGTGCCTGCTGTATTACTCAGCGGAAACCACCAAGAAATCGCTAAGTGGCGCACAAAGCAATCACTTGGTAGAACTTGGCTTCGTCGTCCTGACTTGTTGCATAACCTAGCTCTGACTGAGGAGCAAGCGGCACTCCTTGCTGAATTTCAGCAAGAGTACCAACAAGCTTGTGGCTAGAAGACAGTTACACCTAGGAAAGTGAGAAATATAATGGCAAAAGTAAACCAAAATATTATTAAAGCGCTTGAAGAAGAGCAGCTTAAAACAGACGTACCAGCATTCGGCGCTGGTGATACAGTAGTTGTACAGGTACGTGTAAAAGAAGGTAACAAAGAGCGTCTACAGGCCTTTGAAGGTGTTGTAATCGCTAAGCGTAATCGTGGTCTTCACTCAGCATTCACAGTTCGTAAAATCTCGAGCGGTGAAGGTGTTGAGCGTGTATTCCAAACGCACAGCCCTCTTATCGATAGTATCTCAGTTAAACGTCGCGGTGCAGTTCGCCGTGCGAAACTTTACTATCTACGTGAGCGTTCTGGTAAATCTGCACGTATTAGAGAAAAACTTAACTAATACGCGCTGTTTTACAACGCAAAATAAAACGGGTTGCAGCCTTAGGTTGCAACCCGTTTTGGTTTTTATACCACAAAAAAATTTCTCTCCCCTGAGAAATACTCCCTTCTAGATTATCTGTTATCCCTTTATGAGCTATGCTACATGCACGTTAGGGCTTTGTGCTTTGGCTGTTATCCTGTTACTATAATTTGTATTAAAAGCTTTACTTTTTTGTATATAAATATTTACGTTTTAAGGGTTTGAGGTGTGGTAACGTGGTAACAGTGAATGATCTAGCTGATTTAAGAGCAGGAATAGATGAATGTGATGCGCAATTGGTGGCATTACTGGCAAAGCGTAATGGGATTACAGAAAAAATAGGCGCAATTAAGCAACAAATCGGTGCTCCATTACATGCACCTGATCGCGAGGCTGATTTACTCGCGGCACGTCGTCAAGAAGCAATCGCACAAGGGGTTAACCCTGAGTTAGTTGAGGACATCCTACGCCGTATGATGCGTGAAGCCTATCAGAATCAGCAAGGTAGCCTTGCTTGTGTTGCGCCTCAGTTATCACCTATTGTAATTGTTGGTGGTGAAGGTGCAATGGGCCAGTTGTTTGCACAACAGTTTACTCGTTCAGGTTATGAAGTGCGTATTTTAGATAAAGCACAGCAAGCACAAAGTGAAACGATATTAAAAGGGGCAAAATTGGTTCTTGTTAGTGTGCCAATTAATGCACTTGAGCAAGTTGTCGCAGCGTTACCAACACTTGATGATGACTGTTTACTGGTTGATATTACCTCAGTTAAGCAAAAACCTTTAAAAGCACTTATGGCGGCACATAGCGGCCCTGTAGTTGGCTTACACCCCATGTTTGGCCCAGATATTTCACATTGGGTAAAGCAAACGGTCGTCGTGTGTGAAGGGCGAGATCATGAAGTGGCTAAAGGGTTAATGGCACAACTACAAGTTTGGGGCTGTCAAGTAGTTGAAATGGATGCTAAAAAACACGATGAAGCAATGCAGATCATTCAGGTTATGCGCCACTTAACAACCTTTGTATATGGCCAGTTTCTTGCCAAGCAAAGCCATACACTTGCAGAGCTTCGCAGCTGCTCATCACCCATTTATCAATTAGAGTTAATGATGGTAGGGCGCTTATTTGCCCAATCGCCAGAGCTTTACTCTGACATCATGTTAGCGCAATTCGACGATGTAGAAGCACTGCTTGCCAACTACCAAGATACTTTTGCAGACACGCTAGAAAAGCTAAAAGCAGGGGATAAAGCATCATTGATTGCCGCATTTGCTGATGCGAAAGAATACTTCTCTGATGCAACTGCACATTTCTTAACGCAAAGTCGCAGCTTACTCAATAAAGCAAACGACGCGAAAGTACTTGATTAAATGCCTCTTATTTAGCAAAAAAGAGCTCTAGCAAAAAAGCCCGCATCAAGCGGGCTTTTTAGTTGCAAATAAATTGTTTTAAATAATCGTTTTAATGACCACCTAATGAGCCAGGTAACGCACCGCTGTGGTGATTGATTAATCCCCATTGATAAAGTAAGTCAGTCATATCTGAAAGGCTGAATAAAGTCATGCTCAAGCCAACAATCGTCAACACTATGGTATAAGGTAGCGCCATGTATACCATGCGTCCATAAGATAGCCTTAACACAGGGGCTAATGTTGATGTAAGCAAGAATAAGAATGCAGCTTGTCCATTTGGTGTAGCAACACTTGGCAGGTTGGTACCGGTATTAATTGCTACAGCTAACAAATCAAACTGATCACGGGTAATTTGACCTGCCTGTAACGCAGCAGCCACTTCATTGATATACACAGTACCCACGAAAACGTTATCGCTGACCATCGACAGAATACCGTTGGCAATAAAGAACATCACTAGTTGCAGCTGACCTTCAAAGGTAAGCACCCATGCGATCACAGGTGTAAATAAATGCTGGTCGATAATAACTGCGACAATTGAGAAGAATACGCAAAGTAATGCTGTGAATGGTAGGGCTTCTTCAAATGCTTTACCTAACTGGTGTTCTTCAATAATACCAGCACTGGCTGTGGCAAAAATAATTACAGACAAACCAATTAAACCAACAGTGGCTAAGTGAAGGGCTAAACCTATGATCAACCAAACAGCAATGAAAGCTTGAATCGCTAGGTTCACTTTGTCGCGTGTGGTGCGTTTTTTCTCAAGCTTTTTAGCATGATCCGATAAAATCGTGTGGATGGGGGCAGGGAGTTTTGCGCCGTAACCAAAGGCTTTAGTTTTTTCGAGTAAGAAAGTAGTGGCAATACCGGCAATCATAACGGGTAAAGTAATAGGCAACATTCGGAAGAAAAATTCGCCAAATAACCAGCCAGCACGCTCAGCAATGATCAAGTTCTGTGGCTCGCCTACCATGGTACAAACACCGCCTAAGGCAGTACCAATTGATGCATGCATTAATAAGTTACGAAGAAAAGCACGAAACTCTTCAAGCTCCTGACGATTGACAGGGCGAACTTGGTTATCGTCATTAATATCATGCTCGCTGCTAGAGTCTTTTCCTGATGCAACCTTGTGGTAAATACTGTAAAAGCCCATCGCGACAGCAATAACAACGGCCATTACCGTTAACGCATCTAAGAAAGCAGATAAAAAAGCCGCAGCAATCGTGAACGACAGCGACAATACGGTTTTACTTCGCACCGAAACAACCAGCTTTGTGAAGATATACAAAAGCAAGTCTTTCATAAAATAGATGCCGGCAACCATAAAGATAAGTAACAGGATCACATCGATATTCTGAACTATTTCATGTTCAACTTGGCCGGCGGTTGTCATGCCGATAAATAAGGCCTCAATTGCTAATAAGCCTCCCGGTTGTAGCGGGTAACATTTAAGCGCCATGGCGAGTGTAAAAATAAACTCTAGCACTAACACCCATCCTGCCAGGTAAGGGTTAAGTTGAAATAACACCGGGTTGATTAGTAAAAACGCAATAATGGTGTATTTATACCACTGTGGTGAAGTCCCCAAAAAATTTTTAAATATTGCTGGTAAAACGCGCTGCTGCATGGCCGTACCTTTTAAAAGTGCTGGTTGTTATTGTTAATATTTGGAAATTCAATATACCGAAAGTATTGTTATTTGGTGTACTTTTAATCCAAAAGGTCATTTATTTATCGAGATTTTACAGATTTTTATGCACTGCGGAGTTAGTTTACTTGTTAGTTGCTGATCATCTGGTACAATCAGTGAGTTGAACACCAAATGCGGTAAAAGTAGTTGCTAACTCAAGTGGAAATTGGATGAGAATTTTTAAAGCGAAAAGCCCAGCAGGTTTTGCTGAAGAATACATTGTTGAATCTATTTGGAATGGTGACTTTCCGCCTGGCTCAATTCTTCCTGCTGAACGTGAATTGTCAGAGCTGATTGGTGTAACACGTACAACCTTACGTGAAGTACTTCAGCGTCTAGCCCGTGATGGCTGGCTAACGATTCAACACGGTAAACCTACCCGTGTAAATAACTTCTGGGAAACCTCGGGTCTTAACATTTTAGAGACGCTAGCACGTCTTGATGAAGACAAAATGCCAGAGCTTACAGACCAATTACTTTCTGCTCGCACTAATATCAGCGCAATTTATACCCGTGCGGCTATTAAACTTGCCCCAGAGCGTGTAATTGAAATTTTATCGCAAAGTGAAGAACTTGAAGACAGTGCTCAAGCATTTGCTGATTACGATTATAAAGTTCACCATGAATTAGCAGTAGCAGGTAATAATCGTATCTATGTGCTTATCTTAAATGGTTTTAAAGGTTTCTACTCAAAAATTGGCTGCCATTACTTCTCTGATTCACGTACTCGTGAATTAGCGCGTCAGTTTTATAAAGACCTAACAGAGCTTGCTGAGCGTCGTGAGCATGACGGTGCGATTTCTATGATGCGTAAATATGGTCATCAAACAGGTGAAATCTGGCAGCAAATCCGTGGTGATATGCCAGAAGATATCATGGACTAAGCGTCTGTATTGATATTCATTTAAGAACCCAGCTAAAAGCTGGGTTTTTTGTGTTCTATGGGTCAATTTGCACACTAATATAGAGTTATCTCAATCCACGTTTATAGCGAATCAATTTTTCCGATTAAGCATATCGTTTTTTTCGATTGTTCATTTGTCTGTAACCTCATTAAACTATCTTGCAAATTATCAATACTTACTCTTGGTTTTTGATTTTTAGTAACCATATCTAAGTGAGTATTGCATAGGCAATTGGAAATAAACTCAAATATTTGGAGATAAAAATGGGTGTATTAGTTGGCCGTCAGGCACCAGACTTTACTGCAGCAGCTGTTCTTGGTAACGGTGAAATCGTTGAAAACTTCAACCTAAAAGAAACTATCAAAGGTAAAAAAGCAGTTATCTTCTTTTACCCGTTAGACTTCACTTTCGTTTGTCCTTCAGAGCTAATCGCTTTCGACAAGCGTTTTGAAGAGTTCCAAAAGCGTGGCGTTGAAGTAATCGGTGTTTCTATCGATTCACAATTCTCACACAATGCATGGCGTAACACTGCCGTTGCTGACGGTGGTATTGGTCAAGTTAAATATGCACTAGTTGCAGACGTTAAACACGAAATCTGTCAAGCATACGACGTTGAGCACCCAGAAGCAGGTGTTGCTTTCCGTGGTTCTTTCCTAATCGACGAAGAAGGTAACGTACGTCACCAAGTAGTTAACGACCTTCCACTAGGCCGTAACATCGACGAAATGATCCGCATGGTTGACGCGCTAGCGTTCCACAGCGAGCACGGTGAAGTATGTCCAGCTGGTTGGACTGAAGGTAAAAAAGGTATGGACGCAAGCCCTGCAGGTGTTGCTAAATTCCTTTCTGAAAACGAAGGTGACCTATAATCTAGGCCTTAGTTAAAGAATTAAAAAACCCGCCAATTGGCGGGTTTTTGTTTTTAAGCTCAACGAGATTAGTTAAAGCGCATTGTTAGCTTAGTATAGAAATAACGACCACGTGGGTTATGTACGCTTGATACATAGCCATATAAGTCGCCATCACCATCACCGATTGCAAACGGAGGATCTTCATCAAACACGTTATTCACACCCACAGAAAGTTTGATTTTCTCTGAGAAGTTATACGCAGTTTGTAAATCAACTAGCGTTTGTGAATCAACCATACGTGATGTGTTGCTATCAAAGTCTAGATTACCGTCAAAGTCGATATCTGGCGTATCTTCAAACTCGCCAGTGTAACTAACGTTTACATTAGTATTGAAGTCACCCATTTCCCAGTTTGTTGAGAAAATCCAACGGTTTTCAGGGTAACGGTACTCGCCAGTGTAATCGCGGCCATCTTTCTTAAATTCGTTTTGGTAAGCCCATTCTAAATTGAATTTTAAGAAGCCATAATCGTTCATCGCATGCGTGTAGTTAGCCGATACATCGACACCAGATACCTCTTGTGATGAAACGTTTTCAAAGGTGCTGTAAACTTTTTGGATTACACCTAAACTCTGACCATTTTGTGGTGCTAAACGCACACACACAGTGCTGTTTTGGTCATTACAGTTGTTATCGTAAATAGGGCCGAACTCTTGCTCGTCAATCTTATTATCTTGAGTAATGCTCCATACATCGATTCCAAAACCAAATTCAGCGGTAGGTGCCCAAATGAAACCCACATTCCATGACTCTGATTCTTCAGCTTCAAGGTTCGGGTTACCCGCAAATTGGATATTGTAATCAAGCGCATTACAGTCAAGTCCCGTTGCCTGACAACGGTAAGTATCTACAAAGAACTGACTCTCTTCAGATGGACCTAAACCAATTTGTGCCAGTGAAGGCGCGCGGAAACCTTGAGCCCATGAGCCACGCACAGTGATTGAATCAGTTGGTGCCCAGCGAACAGCTACTTTAGGGTTTGTTGTTGAGCCAAAATCGCTGTAGTCATCGTATCGACCCGCTAATTGCAGTTCTAGGTTATCCGCTAAAGGAATTGAAAACTCAATATATGCTGCGTATTGGTCGCGTTCAGCAGCGGCTGAGACAGATTCAGTACCAAAGATTAAACCACGTTGGAATTGATCGTCTGGAATATCGCTTACATCTTCTTCACGGTATTCAATACCAGCAGCCATCATCACCACATCATCGCCAAAGCTGAATGCTTCACCACTGATATTTGCATCAAATGAAGTCATATGAGACTCACCACGGCGCACTAAGCTTGTCGTGATACGGTCAATCACTGCTTGGTCATTATAGGTGCCACCAAATGGGTTATAGTTACCAGCATCGATTTCTTGTTGTAAGAAATCAGTGCGCACCCAACCTTGGCTTCTGTCACCGGTTTGCATTGATTTACTGCGACCTTTTTGCACTGCGGCTTCCCAGCTCCAGTCACTGATCTCACCTTTTAGGCCTGCAACAAAACGCAGCGTATCTGATTCAATATCCCATTGGCGAGGGCCGGCATCTACCGTTCTGTAGCGACCAATTTCGATATCTTGGCCAAACGGGTTGTTAGGGTGGCTTGCTGGCACGGTAAGGCCTGCGTCTTCATCAAGAGGCGTTGGTGCACCTGCAGCTTGCGACGTATTATGTTGTACTGCAACCTCTAAGAAAGCTGAAATACCATTGTCGAAGTTATATTCAAATTGTGAGATAGCACCGACACGCTCAGATGCTGGAGTTACGTAACCATATGGGCCGTAGTCAAATAAGCAGCTGCCACTTGCAGTTGCATTTTCTGCCGGACAGGCCGGATCAATGGTTTTTTCACCATCTACATAGAAGTAGCCTGGGAAGCCACGGGATGAGCGAAAATCCATACCACCGTATGGTTCTTGGTTTGCTGTGCCTAGGCGGCCCATTTCATCAGAAGAGAGCGCGGTATTGTTAAAATAATCAATAATAATTGATGCGCTGCTTTTCTCTGTACTGGTACCCCAAACTAGGCTTGCTGTTTTTTCTTCGTAGTTAGGACCGTCAGTGCCACCATATCCAAGGTTTACCTCTAGGCCGTTAATATCTTTTTTTAAGATAATATTAACTACACCTGCAACTGCATCAGAACCATAAATAGCTGATGCGCCATCCTTTAAAATATCGATACGCTCAATCGCAGAGACAGGGATTGAGTTGATATCAACAAACGAATTAGTAATGCTTTCAGCAAAAGCGCTAATAGATACACGACGGCCATTAATAAGTACCAATGTTGCGTCTGAGCCTAAGCCTCGAAGGCTGACTGCTGCAGCACCATTAGCTGTAGAGTCTTGGTTATTACCGCGAGTAGAGAAAGTACCATTACCTGCAACTGGCATACGTTCTAATAGTTGTTGTAGGTTGTCGTAGCCCATGTTATCGATGTCTGCACGACTGATTGATTGAACCGGTGATGGCCCTTCAATATCTGAGCGCTTAATGCGAGAACCTGTAACTTCAATACGCTCGACCTTTTCAGCTCCGTCTGACTCTGCAGCAGCTGACATAAAACTTGTGCCTGCTAATGCTGCAACTGTAAATGCATAGAGAGGTCGTTGTATAAAGCGATGGGTGTTCTTCATATATTTCAATCCTTGTATAATTGTGAAAGTGTTGTGAATTAATCACGACAAAGATTGATATCATGTAAATGCAGGAGATTGAAATAGCAAAAAAGTATGGGTTTATTAAGGGGTTAAGGTTCTTAAGTAGGGAAAGTTAGGACTGGTAAGGGGTACGAGCCTACCAAAAAGGTTAGGCTCATTTCATAAATTAAGCTTTATGTTTCATCAGGCGTTCTTTTTCACGCGCCCAATCTTTATTTTTTCCGTCTTCACGTTTGTCGTGCATCTTTTTACCTTTAGCAAGGTGGAACTCCAACTTCACCCAGCATTTTTTCCAGTACATTGCAGTCGCGATTAATGAAAAACCTTCGCGTTCTGTAGCACCGATAAGACGATCGATTTCACGCTTATTTAAAAGTAACTTACGATACCTTAAAGGATCGCAAATTACGTGAGTAGAAGCACTGTTGAGAGGCTGAATTTGACTGCCAAGTAAAAATGCTTCGCCGTTTTTAATGTGAATATAAGTCTCAGAGATGTTTACTTTACCAGCTCGGATACTTTTTACTTCCCAGCCCTGTAGTTCAACCCCTGCTTCGAACTTATCGTGTAAAAAATACTCATGACGCGCTTTTTTGTTAAGCGCGATGGTATTACTTGTCGATTTAGATGATTTTTTCTTAGCCATAGTGGCTCATATTATACGTAAAAACAGCGTTTTTACATCGCTTTTTTAAGGCTTTGCAGATATTTTCGTGTTACTAAAATTTGGGGAAATAGCCAAAGCTTGCTAAAATTCGCCGACAAAGTTGGGAGTGAATATGCCGCAAATAGAAAAAAGTGCGCTGGTAATGTACAGCAGCAAAGAAATGTTTGATTTAGTGAATGATGTTGATGCTTATCCAGAGTTTTTACCACATTGCTCAGATGCTAAAATCGTCACACAACAAGCCAGTGGCATGACGGCCAGTTTAGAGATCTCAAAAGCGGGTTTAAAAAAGTGGTTCACTACCGAAAATACCTTCATAGATGAGCAAACTGTTGCACTACGCTTAGTCGATGGCCCATTTAAAAAGCTGCAAGGTAAATGGCATTTTTTACCGCTGGACGATAAAGCATGTAAAGTTCAGCTTCACCTTGAGTTTGAATTTGCTAGTAAACTTATTGAGATGGCTTTCGGAAAAGTATTTAACGAAGTCGCTAAGAACATGGTTAATGCATTTACACAACGTGCTAAAACTGTATATGGAGTTCGCCCATGATCACTGTTGAAGTGGTTTTTGCTTTACCAACAACGGCAACCAGTTTGCTGGTAGAAGTACCAGTAGGTACTACAGCTGAGCAAGCGGTGATTAAGTCAGGTATTATTGATAAGTGCCCAGAAATAGACGCAAATAACCTAACGCTTGGGATTTGGAATCGTACTTGTAAACTGCATCAAGAAGTAAAAGATGGCGATCGCATAGAAATCTATCGACCGCTTATTGCTGATCCAAAGGATGCACGCAGACGCCGGGCTGAAAAAGCCAAAGAAGAGGGCCGAGCCAACAAAGTGACGGGCGGTCGCCCTTTAAATAAAGCATAAAAAAGGGTAGCTTAGGCTACCCTTAATTAATTCGAATTAAGATTACTCTTGTTCAAGCGGCGTATTAAATTCGCTAGGTTGTTCATAGTCTCCCGACAACGAAACAAGCTTATCGTTTTCAAAGTTAATAGTGAGTGACTTTCGTTGCTCGTTGCTACGACCAAGGTTGAATACGTACAGGTAGTGCCAGGTATTTTTATCAAATGAGTCTTCAGCTACTGGCTTGCCTAGTACATACAGTACTTGCTCGCGAGTCATATTTACACGAAGCTTATCTACATCTGATTGCTCTAGGAAGTTACCTTGAGGAATGTTGATTCGGTAAACCCAGCTTGAACACCCTGCTGTAGCACTTAAAGTAAGGGTAAGTACTAACCAAAAAGAAAAAGTTTTAAACGACTGCATTATTTGTTTGAATCCTTATTTTTTATACACTGCATGATACCGATTAGTCACAGAAGGTAAAACCCTTTTCAGTAATTGTTTTTACTGAAATGCGATTAACAATCACGAGGCACAGATTTGACCACAGCAAACCCAGAAAGTTTACAGCAGCCTATAAAAAACAACGAAAATTCAGAGGCTCTGTGGCATTTGTATATAGTGCAGACACGTTTAGGTCATTGGTACACTGGGATCAGCACTAACGTTGAAAAGCGCTTTATGCAGCATCAAGCGGGAAAAGGGGCTAAAAACCTCAAAGGCAAAGGGCCTTTAACACTTATCTATCAACAGCAGGTAGGTAATCGTAGTGAAGCAACTAAACTTGAAATAAGCGTAAAAAAGCTCAGCAAAGCACAAAAAAGGCAGTTTGTTTTAACCTCTGAACTACCCAAATAACTAACTTGGAAGCTTTTCAATAAATAGGGCTATTTTCGCCATGGCATATTCGAACAATGTAAAGTCGATGTGCGCCGCCGTGTCGGTGCTTTGATGATGATGTTTATCGTGTCCGATGCCAAAATAAATGTATGGGATCCCGGCTTTAGCGAATGAATAATGGTCACTTGCTCTGCGCCAATCAACTTTGAGATCAAATAATCGATTCAGCCTCGCTGACGAGCTAGTTGCCATAAAGGTTAGATGCTCATCAGATAGGGTTTTAATGTCAGTTTGATATTGCGCTAATGATTGCTTATCTAAAAACGCATAGATACGCGGTTTTCGTGGGTTTACAACGAGCATATCTAAATTAATATTAAGTTTGATTTCGTTTTTATTAAGTGTCGATACCAAGTACTCGCTACCATGTAGGCCATTTTCTTCTGCATCGGTTGCAACAAAAACTAATTGATAGGGCTGGGGGCTTTGTGCAAAGTGTTTAGCTAAATAAAGTAAAGCGGCAACGCCGCTGGCATTGTCATTAGCACCAGGATAAAGCCGACTGCCTTTTTGCCCTAGGTGATCATAGTGGGCAGTAAAAATAACTTTTTTACAGTTTTCACAGCGGCTATTTTGGGACGCAATAATGTTCCGTCCTGTAGCCTTACCAAAGAATCCTGATTGATAAGTAAAACCTTGTTCATTAACCGAATAGCCAAGTGCTACAAAGCGCTCTACTATGAAGTCGGCGGCTAATTTCGCGCCCTCGGTATTCGTTTTTCGTCCTGCAAATTGAGCCGATGTTAGCGTTATGATGTCGTGTTCTAAGTCTGTATTGGCAAATGCTTGCCCAATGCTTATCAGTACAGCACTAGCGGTAATCAATAAGCTTTGCAGTATGCGAGCGAAGCGCTTGTAATTTACTCTCATAACGCTGTTTATCATGATCAAAGTCTGCTTTATTGTTAGCCATAGTTAAATACTTTTTAGCCAGCTTTAAGTCACCCAATTGATAGTAGGTTCTCGCTAAACCAAAATCAGTATCATGCAGGGTTGGGTTTAAGTCACGGGCTTTTTTGTAGTGCTTTATGGCATCTTGATAACGGGCGGTTGTATAGGCGTCGTTTCCTAAAGAAATATGGTAATACGGGTTTGCTTGGCGTTTATTATCAAGCTTGGCTAATATAGCTTGACCTTGCTCTTTACGATTGGTCAGGTTATAGAGTCTTGCTAAATTGCCTAAGGCGGTGTTGTTGTCTGGATCTAAACTAATCGCGTATTGGTAGGCTGTTTCAGCACTTTGATAGTCACTCGTTAATCTGAATAACACGCCAAGATTACCCCATGCACCTGAGTAGTTGCTATCAATATCAACTGCTGCTTTGTAATAGCTAAAAGCAGTATCATAATCATGTTTTAGCATCGCAGCTGCACCTTTATTGTTATAAAACATTGCTGTGATGCGGGCTTTATTGATGTTGCTAGTTTTAAACGCTTCTTGGCGGCTGTTAGGGTCAAAGTCTATCACTAAAGAGCGCTCTTCTGGGTAAATGACTTTTCTATTTACCACAAGTTTTTGAGCTTCACTTACTTTTAAGTTGATATGGCCTGTGAGTAAATTAAAGCCATTATCAAGTGCCCAATATTCTGGGATATGCACTTTTTGAAATTGCCCTGCAAGGCCGAGGTAGTCAGCAAGGCTATAGGCTAAAATCGATAACGATAAACAGTTAGCGTTTAAATTTGAGTAGGCTTGATTAGCGGTTAAGGTAGCACCAGATTGATAAGATAAAGATGCATCGCCATTTTGCAACAGGAACTTCAGCAAACGTTTAGTGCTTTGCAATGAACGGCTGTCTTTTGGAAAAGCACTATCAAGTTGCTCTTTAACATGTTCGCTTAATGCAAAAATCTCTTGTTGAGTTTCAACTGGGGTTTGAGTAAACGTATTACTTTGCGTCAAAGCAAGTGGTGGGGGAGCGGTGTTATTTTCTGTACTACTACACGCTGTTAATAAGCAAAAGCTTGAGGCTAAAACAATGCTAGGTAATTTCATCTGACCCTCTTAATTCATGGCCTAATACCATTTAAGTATAGGCCGTGAATGAAAAAGGGTCAGGGTTAACTGTTACAAAACGTGTCAGCGTTTATCAAATGTCGCAACAAGGTCATCAAGGGTTTGCGCACTGTTCGCTAAGTCTTTGATTGCTTGTTCACTGTCAATTTGTTCACGCATGACGTTATCACTAATGTCACTTATTTGCTCAATGTTACGACCCACATCTGCCACAACATTACTTTGCTCTTCGGTCGCAGTTGCTATTTAGGTTGCCATATCGTTTATTTCATTGGCAGCATCGTTAATGGCATTAAGTAATTCAACAGAGCTCTGCATTGCATCAACGCTTAATTGAGCTTGCGATTTCGAGTGATTGATGTGATTAACCACTAAATCAGAGGTACTGGTAAGTTCACTGATCATAGTTTGAATTTCAGTTGTTGATTGTGAAGTGCGATTTGCAAGCGCTCTTACTTCATCAGCTACAACAGCAAAGCCTCGGCCGTGCTCACCCGCACGAGCAGACTCAATCGCTGCGTTGAGTGCTAACAAGTTGGTTTGCTCAGAAATACCCCTGATAGAGTCAACAATACTGGCGATAGCTTGCGTTTTATTTGCCAACTCGTTTACTTGCTCGGTGATATTATCGATATCACATGCCAGCTCTATTATCGCTTCTTTACTTTGCGTTACTTGAGTATGGCTTTGTTCGGTATTTTGTTTACTGTTTTCAGTGAGCTTTGCCGTGTTTGCTGCGCTTGAGGCAATTTCTTGCACTGTCGCACCCATTTCATTAATTGCCGCAGCAACAGAGATTGTTTGCTCTTTTTGATTATCAAGTGCTACTGAGTTCTTTTGTGCTTGCTGAAACACATGATCAGCGCTTTGTCTGATTTCACTACTCTCTTGAGCTACTTGGCTAATTGCAGTTTCAATCTTAGAGATAAATTGGTTAAAGCCAGCAGATAAGTTAGCAAGTTCTGGCTGCTCAGAGTCAGGAAGTCTATATGCTAAATTAGCATCACCAGAGCCTAAACGGGTGAATAACTCAGCCATTTTCGACAGCGGCGATGAAAGCGTGCGTGCAAGCACTAAACCAGCAAAACTTGCGATCAGCGCAATCACTATTGCAAAGCTGATGATTTGCCATTGTAAAACCTGAATACTCGAAAACACCTCGTGCTTAGGTACTTGGGCAATAACAAATAAATCGGTGTTTTTAATTGGACTTGCAGCCACTAAGGTTGCTTCACCATTAAGATCAATCTCTTGTAAATTGAAGTCGCTTTGCGTTAGCAAAGTTTGCGTGATACCCGTTTTATAAACGTCATCCAATTTAGCTTTAGCGACCTTATTTTCGTCTTTATGTAACTGTATGAGGCCGTTTTTATCGGCAACAAATACAAAACCGGTTTCTTCGATTTGGAAGCGCTGCAGCATAGCCTGCATATCGTCAATGCTTTTAGCAAGGCCTGCTAAACCAATGCCGTTGGTTTGCTGGTGGTTTACAAACATTTTCACATCAGTCGGTGATTCTTGATAGATACTGATAGAAAAAGGCTGTGCGGTGTTTGTAAACGCAAAAAACCGTCTTGGTTCCAATATTGTGCCGTTTCACGATTAGCCCACGAGGCGGTTGCTAAATCGTATTGCTTAACAAGGCGGTTAAGTTCTTTTAGCAGTGTTTTATCATCAGTATTGCCTGAACGCGCCCACTCTAATACAAACTCGTTACTAGAGAGTTGCTCAGCTGCACTGATCATTTGATTTATATCGTGAGTAATATAGTTATCAATTGCTTGAAGTTTGCTAGGTAGCTCAGATTCTATCATTCGTTTTTCGATGATTTGTTTTGCACTGTATATCGCTGTTGCGCCGATTAACGCAGCAACAATGAGAGCTATAGAACTGCCAAGCAGTGTAATTTTTTTAGTAATGGTGAGTTGATTTAACGCCATGAAAGTGTCTTAGTTTACAACATTTAAGTCAGTAATTTTAGCATACACTTTACAGATGACGAATCAATGTAGGGACAAAAAAAAAGCCCAAAGCATATAAGCAATTGGGCTTGGTTTCTAACAAGCGAAACTTACTTTCCAGGGTTAAACAATTTTCTTCATTGCTGACATGTAACCACGTAGCTTGCTACCAATGATTTCAACCGGGTGCTCGCGTAGTGCTTTATTCACGGCAATCAAGGTTTGGTTATCAACTTGGTTGCTTGCACTATCAAGACCTTTACCAATCACATCTGTATCGATGCCTTTCATAAAGTCTTGTAGCAGCGGTAAACACGCGTGGTTGTATAAGTAACAGCCATACTCTGCAGTATCTGAAATAGTTCGGTTCATTTCGAAAAGCTTCTTACGAGCAATGGTGTTTGCGATAAGCGGCGTTTCGTGTAGTGATTCATAGTAAGCAGATTCAGCGATGATACCTGCGGCAGTCATGGTTTCGAAAGCAAGCTCAACACCTGCTTTAACCATGGCAACCATTAAAATACCTTGATCGAAGAATGCTTGCTCGCTGATCTCTTGGTCGGTATTTTGTTGCTTTTCGAATGCAGTTTCGGCAGTTTCTGCGCGCCATGCTAGTAATTTTGCGTCATCTTCAGCCCAGTCAGCCATCATACCGCGAGAGAATTCGCCGCTGATGATATCGTCCATATGCTTGTTATAAAGTGGACGCATAATTGTTTTAAGTTCTTCACTTAATTCAAATGCTTTCACTTTTGCTGGGTTTGATAAGCGGTCAAGCATGTTAGTTACGCCACCATACTTAAGTGCTTCAGTGATCACTTCCCAACCGTATTGGATTAGTTTTGATGCGTAACTTGCATCAATGCCTTTTTCGACCATTTTATCGAAGCAAAGTAGTGAGCCTGTTTGTAACATGCCACATAGAATCGTTTGCTCACCCATTAAGTCAGATTTAACTTCTGCAATGAATGATGATTTTAATACACCCGCACGATGACCGCCGGTACCTGCTGCATAAGCTTTAGCTTGCGCTAAACCATGGCCTTGAGGGTCGTTTTCTGGGTGAACCGCAATTAATGTTGGTACACCAAAGCCACGTTTGTATTCTTCACGTACTTCTGAACCAGGGCACTTAGGTGCAACCATGATTACTGTTAAGTCTTCACGGATTTGCATGCCTTCTTCAACAATGTTGAAGCCGTGTGAATAAGCAAGTGTTGCACCTTGTTTCATTAACGGCATGATGGCAGTTACAACAGCCGTATGTTGTTTATCAGGCGTTAGGTTTAATACTACATCTGCTGTTGGGATAAGCTCTTCATATGTGCCTACAGTAAAACCATTTTCAGATGCGTTTAAGAAAGATTGACGACGCTCAGCAATAGCTGACTCACGAAGAGTATAAGAAACATCTAAACCTGAATCACGTAAATTTAAACCTTGGTTAAGGCCTTGTGCGCCACAACCGACAATAACGAGTTTTTTCCCTTTTAAAGCGTCTACACCATCAGCAAACTCTGCTGGGTCCATAAATTCACACTGCGCTAATTGCGCTAACTGCTCTCTTAAAGGAAGAGTATTAAAATAATTCGCCATTGTTAGTGTCCTATAAATACAATTTTGTTAGAAAATCAAAGAACCGACGTGGTGTTCTTTGTATGTATTAACACTATGCAATTTTTTACCTTGCGTAAAATGATATATTTGAATTAAAGTGTTTCATAAAATGAAATGGTGGCGATATGGATCACAAACATCTTAATTACTTTTTGGCGTTAGCTAAGACGCTGCACTTTGCTAGGGCCAGTGAGCTTTGTCATATCAGTGCGCCAACATTGAGCCGCAACATCAAGCAACTTGAAGAAGAAGTTGGGGTAGTGCTGTTTAATCGGGATAATCGCACCGTCAAATTAACTCGCGAGGGTGAGTCATTTATTGAGTACGCTAATGCGACGCTGGCTAACTGGCACCGTTTTAAGGCTAACGTACAAGAGCCGCAACAGCATGTTTATGGCAATGTCAGTATTTATTGCTCAGTAACAGCCTCTTATAGTTTTTTACACCAAATACTTGAGCAACTGCGAATGCAGCATCCATATATTGAAATTACCCTCAATACCGGTGATCCTGCTCTTGCAATAAATCGTGTTTTAGATGGCCATGAAGATATGGCAATTGCTGCAAAACCGATGAAGTTACCAGGGCAAATAGCCTTTACCAGCGTTGGTTACTCACCATTAGTACTGATAGCACCAAAAATAGCATGCCCGATCAGTGAAAAGCTTTCTGCCAGTGAACAAATTGATTGGTCAGATTTAGAATTTATTGTTGCTGAGCAGGGGTTATCAAGGCAACGTCTTGAGCAGTGGTGGCGTAAAAAGAATATTCATGGCCGTATATATGCGCAGGTTGCAGGTCATGAAGCTATGGTTTCTATGGTGAGCTTAGGCTTAGGTATTGCCATGGTGCCAAAAATTGTACTGGATAACAGCCCGCTCAAAGATAAAGTACAAATAGTGAGTGATGCAGAGCAGACTATTGCAGGATTTGAAATTGGTCTAGCTGTTTTAAATAAAGAGCGCCATGATCCGGCACTCAACGCAATTTGGAGTATTGCTCAATCGCTTACTCAGCAAGCAATCTAGCTTAAGATCTAGTCAATAACACTTTATTGTTAAATATATTATGTTGATACAAATGACTTAATTTAAATTAATCATTTAGTATTGGTTTTTGTAAAAAATATTCGTGGTTTTTGCTGGTTTTACGTTTGTAAAATCCTTTTTCATTGATTTTTTTAATGGGGTTGATACCGTATTTTAAAATAATAAAACCTTCATGGCCTAGACTCATGATACTTTCAGCGCAAGCCGAACACTCTTTAAGCTACTCGAGCCACTGTCTGAAGCTCGCAATTCCTCTAATGGTTAAGTACAAAATGCCAATTACTCCGCTTAATTATGCGCTTTGGTATTGTTATGTTAGCGAAAAGAACCAAGACTTAAACGAAGAGCTTGATAGTATTATTAAAAAGCACAATACCTGTAGCCATGAGCAGGCAAAGCACCTTTTCAACAAGTATTTATCTCGGGACGACTTGGCACTATTTTATCAGCTATCTGGCGGCTTTAATGATGTTGTTGGTAAAGTGCATCAAGATATCAATGAGGCACTTAGTTACTCAGCTGAATTCAACCAAGCTTTGCAAGAATGCCGTGACACACTAACTAGTGCAGATATAAGTCAGGAAAGGGGCTTTGATGATGTACTTGATTGTGTCGAGCGCTTAAGTGACGAGTCGGCAGCTTTGCAAAGTCGTGCACAAGATTTTCAAAATCAGCTTGCGCTGGCATACTCTGAAATTACAGAATTAAAACAAGAGCTTGTCAGGTCTAGAAGTAAAGCCGAAAAAGACCCGCTTACTGGGCTTTATAACCGCGGTAAGTTTGATGAAGATATCACGCGGTTTTGTCAAACCAATGACTTAGCTGAAGTCACTGTTCTTACTATGGTTGATATCGATCACTTTAAACAATTTAACGACACTTTTGGTCATCAAAAAGGAGACCAAGTTTTGCGTGCAGTTTCAGCAAAACTACTTAAACATGTATCTAGTGTTGGTCAGGCCTATCGTTATGGTGGTGAAGAGTTTTGTTTCACCGCACAGTTTGCAAGTATCAGTGACATGACTAATTTTACTCAGCAGCTGCGTCATGCTGTCGCTAAATTACAGATTAAAGAGCCTAAATCTAATAAGGTGTTAAGCCAAGTCACTGCTAGCTTTGGTATTGCTATAAAAGCTAAAAATAGTAATCCAGAACAACTCATAGCAAAAGCCGATAAAGCACTCTATTTAGCCAAAGAGCATGGCCGAAATCGTATCGAAATCGTCGAAGAGTAACAAACTTAACCGATATATGTATCAAATTTGTGAATAGTTGTAACCTTGCAACGACAGTTTGTTCACATCTTGATATTATGCTCTTATTGCAAAACCCCTTTGGTCGTAAAATAACAATGAAATCACAAACGATCAGGATGTGCGCAGCGGTTTATGTATTGATAGGCATGCTAGTAAGTCAAGCAAGCGCCGATGACTCAACGCGCACTGAACGTGAAAGCCGTGTGGCAAATCAACAGATCGATACCCAGCAGTGGCACCTAAGTATTAATACGGGAGCTGGGGTGATCACGAACCCTCTTCATGGTGGTGATAACTTACCATTAATTGTGCTGCCTGAAATCGCTTTTTATGGTGAAAAATGGTTCTTTGATAATGGCCGTTTAGGTTATTCATTCCAAGAAAGCGATACTCATGTTGTTAATTTCGTAACCGAGTTCAACCCTGAGACTCGCTTCTTTATAGATTTTCACCCTAGCAATGTTTTCGCACTGCAAACATCGAATAGCTTTATTGTTGAATCGACCACCAGTAATGAACTGGCAGAAAAGTCAGTATCTACGAACGATATTAAAAAGAGACGATGGGCATTAGATGCTGGCTTAAGCTATCACTATATTCATAATAATCATGTGATTTCTTTACAGGCACTAGCCGATATTTCGGGCGTTTATAAAGGCCTTCGTAGTGCTTTACAATGGCAATCACATCACCGAATAGGAAACCTATCTGTCGCACCTAGCTTAGGGGTTTGGTACAAATCAGCCAGACTAAATGATTATTTTTATGGTTTATCGGCTAAAGAGTCCTCATATGGGGAAATAGATGTTGGCAGTAGTTGGCAACCTTATGCTAAAATCGACGCCCGTTGGCCCCTGAGTGAGGCTAACTCTCTTCGTTTTCATTTAGCATATTATGACTACTCAGCCGTGGATGACAGTCCGCTTTTTGAACACACGTACTCGATGACTGCATTTATAGGATTCAATCATATTTTTTAATATGAAGTATTTTGTTTTTAGTCTGTGTGTGTTTGCTGCTGTTATTTGGGCTACCCCAAGCCATGCGCAAGCGACTCAGTTTGATATCACGCCAAAAGTGTGTGTTGTATTACAACAGCACGAATTTTGTGATCTTGAGTTAAAAATCAGCTGGCAAACACAGCTGCCTCAAGATCTGTGTTTGTTTCAAAATAACCAACAAATTCAATGCTGGAACGACAGCAAAAAAGGGCTTTACAGCCATAAAGCGCGGGTTCAGGTTGAAACAATATACTCCTTAGTCAATCCGCACACGGGGAGCAAAATTGCGACCGCAAAAGTCGAAGTGCAAAGCACCGAAGCAAAAACAACGAGGCGTAGATTACGCTCACCGTGGAGCTTTTTTTAATTCAGGAGCAACCAATGGCAAAGATTTTACTTGTTGAAGATGATCTCGGCTTACAGCAGTTAACACGTGATTACCTTCAACATAATGGGTTGGATGTTGCGGTCCTTGAACGCGGCGACGAAGTATTTGAATACCTTGAAAACAACCCAGTTGATTTAATGATTTTAGATGTCATGTTACCGGGTAAAGATGGCTTTAGCGTTTGCCGTCAGGTACGTGATAAATTTAGCTTACCTATCTTAATGCTGACAGCTAAAGGTGAGGACTTTGACCAAGTGATTGGCCTTGAACTTGGCGCAGATGATTATGTAATTAAGCCTGCAGAACCTCGTGTATTGTTAGCACGTATCAATGCATTGTTACGTCGCGGTCAAGCTACAAACAAAGCGCCAGAAGAGCTTAGCTTTGGCGATTTAACCATTGATAAAACTAGCCGCATTGTTACACTTAAAGGCAGTGAAATTACACTGACTTCTCATGAATTTGAGCTGCTTTGGTTGCTTGCGTCAAATGCTGGTGAAGTGTTAAGTCGTGAGCATGTTCATCAACACATGATTGGTCGTCAATATGATGGTTTAGACCGAACCGTTGACGTACGTGTATCGCGTATCCGTAAGAAATTAGGTGATAACAGTGATAAACCATACCGAATTAAAACAGTTTGGGGACAGGGATACCTTTTTGTATCTGACGCATGGGATATGTAATTTTTAATGGGGAAACTATTTGCTAGCTTATATCTTTATATAATAGTTTCTCTGTTTCTAGTTAGTGGGGTCATAGAGCAGTTATGGCCCTACGAAGAAACGCAACAGCAAATAGCCCTAGACCAAGAATTTGGTAAATCTCTGTGGTTCTTAAGCCAAACTGAAAATGGCTTAGCGACACTCCAACAAGAATTCGAAAGCGAGATAATTAATCTTACCGATCTAGCACTTCCTGAAGACCTAAAAACACAGCTCAACAATGACCATTACCTGTATTTGTTCAATCAAGAACAAAAAGTGGTTTGGTACATAGCTCTTAATGACACTCAGCTTTTACATGTAGGCCCACTTTCAGTTGAAAATCCAAACTTTAGCTCCGTTTGGCCATACTTTTTATTATTAACTGTGATTGGCCTACCAATTGGACTCTAGAGCCTATTGCTATGGCGTGACTTTAATAAATTGACGCTTGCCTGTGAAGCTGTAGGAGGATCGCAAGACTTTGAGCTTCAGGATGCCTCTAAATCATTTTTTCTGCCGATTACTGATACCCTAAACGCGATGCAAGAACGCATTCAGTATCTACTGGCTGCGCAGCAAGAGCTAACTTCTTCCGTTTCTCATGAGTTTAGAACACCCCTTGCGCGTTTAAAGTTTGCTGTTGCCATGCTCGAAGAGCAAATCGAGAATGAAAAGTCGTATACATACATTGATAACATGCAGGCTGATATTGCAGAGCTTGAAGCACTGGTGTCAGAAATGCTTGAATACGCACGACTTGATTCACACCAACCAAGCTTAAAGCCCCGTTCCTGTGACTTAACAGCGCTTATCAATAGTGTGGTGAATAAACTCGAGTTTGCTACTGATATAGAGGTTGCAGTGAGTGCACCCAAGCAGCTTTACTACGAGTGTGACGAGCATTTTATGGCGCGTTGTATTCAAAATTTGTTAGGCAATGCACAAAAATACGCAAACCATAAAATTCATGTAAGTCTTGAAGATTTAGGGGATTCGATACAAATAAGTGTTGAAGACGACGGCCCAGGGATCGCTAAATCTGAGTGGCAAAGTATTTTTAAGCCCTTCACTCGTTTAGATAAAAGTCGTGATAAGAAAACCGGTGGTTTTGGGTTAGGTCTGGCGATTGTTGCTAAAATTGTTAGTTGGCATCAAGGGCAGTCTGAGGTGTGTGACTCACCATTAGGTGGAGCTAAATTTACTATTCATTTGTTTAAAAGTAACTCGCTTTAAATTGCAGGCATAAAAAAAGCGCCTAGGGCGCTTTTTAAAGATTAAAACCAAAAATAAACAAGTAGCAAAGTAATAGACCGCACTTAAAAATAAAAGTTCGAAAAAAGTTTAATTATTTTTCATCTAATAATGGCATTAGCATTTTTTCAAGGCCATTGAGCTTCACTTCATACATCATTGCCAGCTGTGCGCCTAACTGGGAATCAGGAAATCCTTGCTGTTTAAACCAGACTAAATAAGGCTCTGGCAGCAACAATAAAGGGCGACCAGCATACTTTCCAAATGGCATCTTAGTATTTATGGCGCGTTTGAGTTGAGCTGAATCCATCTTTATCTCAAAGAAATTTTAAAGCTAGATGATACGGTAAAAAGGAGAGAGAAAATAGGCTGTGACGGGCAAGAAACAGCCTATTTAGTGAGGGATGTAGGCCCTCAGAATAACAACCACTAATTACGGCGTATTAGTGTAGTTGGTGACGACGCTTTTTCGTAAAGCCAAGTTTATTTAGCTTAACGACAATAGCTGGGTCGTCGATTCGTTCTGGTGTTTCACCATCACGAAGAAAATGATCGCTTGGTACTTGATATACATCGAGCATCTTGTTGAATAACACTGTTCTAATATCCATTGCAGTCATGCCATTGTTTTGTAACTCATCAAGTTGCTGCTGAATATCTGAAAGTTTCCCAGCACGTGCATCATCCGTGTTTGCTAAAAATTCGTTGGTAAACTTATTTTTCATTTAAACAACCTCAATCCATCTAACAGTGCTGAATTAAAAACAGCGGTAATACACAACACTGTTAAACTTTTTTGTTTTAAAAATAGATACTTAGCTAAGCATCTTGAAATTAATTCTACTCTTTTTTTTAGCCTGATTGCTAATCTGGATGTAAAGCTTTGTAAATAAGCTTGACCCAATAGAGGGACTGATTTGATATGTCGTGAAAACTAGTTAGCCAACTAACTGAATACAGTGAAAATAATTCTCAGTACCATGAAAAGGTACCGAGAATTATTTTTTACATTAAGAGAAAAGTTTTTGTTTTACATGCTCTGCGAAGCCGCTACCAGCTTCTAAATAGAAGTTATAAGTAGAATCGACACCCATATCCTCTAGTTCTTTTTGCTGATCTGGATAGTTTGCAATCGCTGTAACTTGACCTTCATAACCTGAAGCACGCAGTTGCTCTAAGGCAAAAATATTTTGCATGTGTTTTGGCATTGCAAGCATCACCATACCTACATGTGAGTGGTTTACCCGCTGCCAAAAGTCAGGGTCAGTGGCATCAGCAAGTAACACTCTGCGGCCTCGTTTAATATGCTTATCAACAACATCCGGCTTAATATCGATACCAGCGACAAGGTTAGGGTGAGTTTGGCTGATTGTTTCATAGGCACCTGTACCAATTCGACCCATACCAAAGATCACGATTTTAGTGTCATTTAGATTAACTGGCAGCTCTTCTGCAAGACGGCTGTTACTTTCAAATTTAAGCAACCAATGTTCAATTTTTACATACACTTCATTCGAGCGTTTATTTAAAGGTGATGCGAGTATAAAGGTGATTGACACAGCGATAGCCATGACAGCTAGCCATTCAGACGTGATTAGATTGCTGGTGGCTGCAACGGCGCAGACAATCAAACCAAATTCACTGTAGTTAGCTAAGCTAAACGCGCTTAATAGTGAAGTACGAGCACGTAATTTGAAAGCGTTTGTCAGCACATAATAAAGTGCAACTTTTACAGGCAAAACCAAAATAATAATGAGTGCAACAATCACAGCATGGCTAGTCAGCTCTGCATTCAAACCAATATTTAAGAAAAAGCCAACCAGTAACACGTCTTTTAAATTAAGCAGTGACTTTGATAATTCACCGGCTTTTTTATGGGATGCGAACATCATACCGATAATCAACGCACCTAAATCACCTTTAAGGCCTGCAAACTCGAAGGCTTGGTAACCAATAATTAGCGCAAAGAAAAAGCCAAACAGGGGCAATAACTCACCGTGTTTTGAGCGATTTAATACCCAAAACATCACAGGACGTAAAATAGGTAAACCAACCAATAATGCCAAAGCCCAAATGTTAGGGGCTTTACCAGTGCTGATGGCTAAGAATATAACGGCAAAGATATCTTGCATAACTAAGATACCGATGGCGATTTTACCATGGAGGCTTGCCATTTCACCGCGCTCTTCAAGTACTTTTACGGCAAATACGGTGCTCGAGAAGCTAAAGGCAAAGCCGACTAACAATGCACTTTGCCAACTAAGTTCGTTAAATAAAGGCAGTGCAAGTGCACCTAGCAGTAACATAAAACCACTAAATAGGGTACTGCTCAAAACAATATGCATTGAAGCAGGCGCCCAAACTTGTGGTTTCATTAAGTTTGATACTTTGAGCTTAAGACCAATGCTAAACAATAACAAAGTAACTCCCAAGCTTGCCAACGTATTAAGCAGCTCGGTTGTCTTATATCCATATAGGTTAAGTGCAAAACCCGCTAATAAAAAGCCGATAAGAGGAGGCAGCTTTAGCTGGTAAACAGCAAAGCCACAAACGAACGCGGTAGCAAAGTAGATTAGTTCCATAGTTTTTCTTTTGACTTCATTTGCTAGAAGTGTAGCGAAATATTTGTTGTTGGAAAACAATATCAGACAGTGAGAGTTCAAAAAATAAGCACTTATACATGATTTATTGATTAATCCACCAAAAGCATCATTTTTTCGCTGACATTAGCTTTTAATTGTGGTTAAGATGCATTAACAAAGGAATTTAAGCCATAGGTTATAAGCTGGCTTAAGGAGAAAAGATGTTTAAGAAAATCCTTGCATCAGTAGGTATTGGTGCAGCAAAAGTTGACACTGTACTTGAGACAGAGCATTTACAACCGGGTCAAAAATTTAATGCCGTTATTGTTATTAAAGGCGGCGATGTTGATCAAGACATATCGGGTTTAGACTTAGCACTGATGACGCGTGTTAAAGTTGAAGGTGAAGATGGTGAGTACTTTACAAACCATGTGATTGAAAAGTGGCGAATTACAGATATCGGCACGATTGCAGCAGGTGCAGAAAAACATATTCCATTTGAAGCGCGACTGCATTCAGAAACACCGATCACCGAAATTAACGCTGGTTATAACCAATCACATGTGTGGCTTGAAACAGGCCTAGATATTGATTTAGCACTTGATCCAACTGATCGTGATGCACTTCACATTTATCCTAATGATGCCGTAAGCACGTTAATGGAAGCGATGGATAGGCTTGGTTTTAGCCTAGTGAAAGCGGATGTTGAAAAAGGCTTCTTAAGAGCACCTACATTCCAATCACATTCGGGATGTTATCAAGAGCTAGAGTATCGCCCAAATAGCCGAAGCCTATTTGGTCTACAAGAGATAGAGTTGTCGTTTGTGCCTGAAGCGCACAAAACTCATGTACTGATTGAACTTGACCGTGCCTTTAGAGGGGATGGTTATGTCGATTTAACTATAGAGCATGATCATGTCAACCTATCGCAGTTGTGTGATCAGCTAGAACGATTATTTGCTTAAAGATTAACGACTAAATAGCTAGTTAAAACCCAGCTACGGCTGGGTTTTTGTCTTCATAAAGGAGCGTTATGTTTACTGTTAAAAGTTATAGCGAACTCAGTAAAGATGAGTTATTTGCCATTTTACGGGCGCGGGTAGATGTATTTGTGGTAGAGCAAACTTGCCCTTACCCAGAAATTGACGAAGTGGATAACAATGAACTGACCCAGCACGTGTTCTTGTTTAAAGGTCAGCAAGTGGCGGCTTATGCACGATGCTATAAAAAGAGTGAGCAGTTTAGCGCATTTGGTCGTGTGCTGGTAGCAGAGCAATTTCGTGGTGAAGGTTTGGCGAGTAAGTTGGTGCAAACTGCGATAGACACATGTAAAGAGCATTGGCCTGACAAAGCGATTATGATTGGTGCTCAGTGTTATTTAACAGGATTTTATCAGCAATTTGGTTTTGAAAATGTGGGCGATGATTACCTAGAAGATGGCATTCCACATCAAGATATGTGTTTGAAGTAGCCTAAATGGCCACTTCAAACATAAATATTTATTAGCTTAACAGAGAGTTAGCAAATACGAGTGAAATGGCTAGTGGGCAAATAAACTTGATATACCATGGCCATACTTTCCAGAAGAAACTACTAGCAGCTTCCGGGCATCCTTGTTGGATTTCTTTTAGCAGTGACGCGCGATGCCAAATCCAACCGACAAAAATACAACACATTAAGCCTAGAATTGGTTGACCAATCTTAGTGGTTAAGGTGATCACAAAGCCAAACAAGGTGCCTAAGTTAAAGACAATTGTAAAACTGATGAGCGCAATAATACCGCCAATGATCCATGTTGCTTGCACACGCTTTAACGCAAAGCGTTCAACAGCATAGGAAACTGGTGCTTCTAGCATCGAAATCGATGAGGTTAACGCTGCAATACTCATTAACGCGAAAAAAGCAAAGCCAACAAAAATACCCACATCACCCATGCTAGTGAAAAGTGCCGGCAGAACTTGGAATACTAAGGTATCTTCAGAAAGTAGTGCACCCTCGGCTGAAAAAATTTGTACGCCTTGTGCCTGTGCTACATACATTGCAGGAATAATGAGTAAACCGGCTACAAAGGCAATGAACACATCGATTAAAGTCACATAAGCGCCTAACGATACTAAGTTCTCTTTCTTGCTGATGTATGAGCCGTAGATGATCATTACGCTGGTACCAAGCGATAATGAGAAAAATGCTTGTCCTAACGCATTCACTAATAACTCAGGGTTTAAAATCGATGAAAAGTCTGGCACTAAATACGCTTTTAAGCCTTCCATTGCGCCATCTTGAGTCATTACATAGATAATTAGCATAAATAAAATGCCTAACAGGGCAGGCATTAAGCGCTTAGACCATTTTTCAATGCCGTTTTCGACGCCTTTAGAGATAATCGCAACAGTTAAAATAATAAATGCGGCAGTGAATAAAAGGTTTCTTGATAGTGACTGCTCACTAAGCCAAGTGCCAGCTTGCTCTTGCCCCGCTAATTGCGCAACGGGTTCAAGGGTCGCACTCAGCATCCAGCCTGCGACGATAGCATAGAAGCTTAAAATTAAACCCGCACAAATAATACCGCCAAAACCTACCATGAAGGCAAACTTCTTTTGCCATGCTTGATTTGTTACTTTTCGAAGTGAAGTGACGGCATTAGCTTGACCATGACGACCAATGACTAACTCAGCCATTAAAGCAGGATAAGCAAGACAAAATGCTAACACTAAATAAGCCACTAAAAACGCGGCACCGCCATTACTTGCAGTTTGTGTTGGGAAACCCCAAATATTTCCTAAGCCAACAGCAGAGCCTGCTGCAGCCATAATAAATCCAAAGCGGGAGCTGAACTCCCCACGTGATGCGCTCATATTATTGTTACTTCTCTATTTGTGACGGCGCTGACAATCTACTTGAATTAACGCTAAATAAAAAGGGTTAATCATCCGCATTTTGGTTGTTCTTCGTTATGTGCGAGCTGTCAGCGTAGATTTCGTGCAATTGCGCATTACAATACGAAACAATTAACACAAATGAAACATGTTTATTGGCTTTTATTTTGAATTGAAAGAGTAAAACACGCGCCACCTAGTTGCTTACTTTTTGATACTTCGACCGTACCATGATGCCAATCAACCACTTTCGCAACGATAGCAAGGCCAAGCCCGTAGCTTTCGCCATCCCGGTTACGATGTGTTTGTTCTTGGAAAAATGGAGTAAATACTTTTTGCCAGTTTTGTTCGCTGACACCCGGACCGTCATCTTCAATTTTTATGGTAACGGATTCACTGGTACTGGTTGCACTGAGCAAAATTTCTGATTCAGCAAAGTCGCAAGCATTACTTAATAAATTAACAATGGCCCGAGCTAACCAGTGTAAATCAGCACAAATATCACCGCCTTCAACTCGGTGATTAATGCGCAAGCTTTGTTGTTCAAGCTTAGGCTCAATTTGATGAATTAAAGTAAGAATATAGGTTTCTAGATCAGAATGATTAAAGGTCAACTGATTCGCTTTTTGCTCAAGGGTTGCAAATGCCAAGTAACTTTTTAGCATTGACTCCATTTGATCTAAGTCGTTTTCCATTCGAGCAAGATACTCAAGGCGCTTTTCGTTATTAGGGCAGTCTTGCGCTGCCTCGAGACCAAACCTTAAGCAGGCGATAGGTGTGCGAATATCGTGAGATAAACTTGATGCCATTAACTTATTTTCATCAAGAAGTTTTTCAATTTGACTCGCCATACGGTTAAATGTCAGCTCAACATCTTTGATATAGGTAAAGTGAGATAAGTGAATACGGCTTTTTAAATCACCTTTAGCAAAGCGTTGTGCCGCTTCGTTTAATACCGTTAAACGCTTGGCCAGTGGCGCAATGATAAAGCCCATAAATACGCATAACCCAGCGTAGAATAACAAGGTCAGTAATACATCGTTGCCTTGCTCGTGTGTTAAGTCTTTATCTAAACGCATTTTTAAGTGGTGTGTGCCTAAAGCAGCTTCACTGTAAAGTAAATAGTATCCTTGCTGATCTTCGAGGATAAGGCCACTAGGTTGGGTTATTTGTGTTAACAATGAATGAGGTAGCGCAAGCGACTGTGTAGGGCGATACTCTAGTTGCACAGCAAAGTTTTGGTTAATATCCGCAATAGCTTGCTCACGCTCTTTAGCATCATACTTAGCGAGTTGCTTTGCAAAGCCTTTAATCATTTGTGTTTCGCTAGAAAACACATCCTGAGGAGCTTGGGTTTGTTGGCTAAAAGCATCAATTAGCCAACCCAACACGATGATTGAAAGCAGGGCACTGCCAAGGAGTGAGATATAAAACTTTTTCACAGGCGCGAGTCGTTATTGCCAAGCGGTGGCAACAAGTAAATAGCCTTTGCCCCAGATAGTTTTAATTTTTTCAGGGTGCTGAGGGTCATCATTAAATTTTTTACGTAATGATGAAATCAGCACATCCACACTTCTGTCTAAGCCATCATATTCGCGCCCTTTCGTTGCCTTAAACACTGCATCACGTGAAACCACTTGACCTGCATTACTTGCTAAATAATGCAGTAGTAGGTACTCAGCGCTTGAGATATGAACCTCATCATTATTAAAGTAAACGGTACGTGACTCAGTATTGATTGATAACTTACCCACATTAATAAGCTCAGAGCTTGTGCTTGATTCTTGTGTATCTGATTTAGAGCGAAGTGCCGCTTTTATACGTGCTAATAAAGCGCGAGGGCGAACGGGCTTCATCATGTAATCACTAGCACCTACTTCAAGGCCAATTACTTCATCCATTTCATCATCACGTGCGGTGAGCATAATAATCGGGGCCTGATAAAACTGTCTTAAATCACGGCACACACTTATACCGTCTTGACCAGGCAGCATAATATCTAACAAAACTAAGTCAGGGTTTGTTTTACGTACCTGCTCAACGACTTGGTCGCCACGTTGGCATATTGTTGTTTGGTAGCCTTGTTCAATTAAATATTCCGCAACCCAATTGGCGAGAGAAATATCATCTTCTACTAATAAGATAGTTCCGTAATGTTCCATTATTTACTCCTGCTTAGAACAGTCGCCAACGACGTTTCTTCTGACGATTTTGATAGACCCACTGTAATTGTATTTCAGTACTTGCGACAACCTTACCGTTATCACTGCTTATAAGTTCAAAACCTATGGTTTCTGCTGAATCAAATTGGTATCTAAATAAGCCCTTTTGTTGCATCAACCAGCACTGAATAATGTGCTTGCTTTGCGCATTACGTAAGCAGTAATTACCAACTTGCTCTTGATGCCATGTTAAATCAACTTCAGCGTAGCAATTCCTACCTTCACGCAGCGCTACGCAAGTGTCGGGCAGGGCAACTAACGCATTTTCAATATCTTTCTTACCTGCTGCAGACTGCTGCTCAGCGAGTAATGGCCCTGACAGTAATAAGGTAAAGCACAAGTAATACTTAGAAAACATAACGCACGCCTACCTTGGCTTTATGCTGATACTCTTGAGAAATAATAGGGCTTTGGTGAATATCGTTTGAAAACCAAGTCGATAACCAACCAGTTAAAAACACCCAATGTCTGTTAATTGGGTATTCTGCATGAAACTCAAAAATAAGGCTGTAAGAGGTATCTGGGTTATATATAGGGCGAGTTTCGAGCGCTTCAGCTTCTGAAATGCCAAAGTAGTAATTTGTAAAGTCTTCTGAGTAGGCACTTAAACCAACGCCAGAGCGAAACTCCCAATTTCGCCAAGGAATGATCTGACTAAAAAACGAATTCATTACCCAGCCATTATGCGCACCTGATATATCATGCAGGTATTCAAATGAAATTTGCGAGTTTTCAAAGCGACGTGATAGGCGAAGGCCTACATCAAAATCGTAGTCGCGTGTTCTGATCCCTTCAAGCTCTTCAATTACATCGTTACCATAAATATTTAAGCCTGTTTCATCAAAGCCAGATTGAATGTTGGTGCCGACAATATCTAAGCCCCATTCAAATTTATCGATAACGCTGTAACCTAATGTTAAACCGCCGCTAAGTTGGCTTTGGTCGTAATCGAGGTAAAAGCTGTCGTAAGAAACTGCGAGGTGTACGTCTGGCTCTATGCCATCATTGTAAGAGTCCATGCCTACAAGGTAAGAATCTTCAATGTAGTAACCTAACCCAATGCCCCAGTCCCATGCAAAGCCTTGGCTTGGCTCTAAAGTATTGTCTGCATAATAGCGGTTACTTGCTTGGCTTGTGGTACTAAGTAAGGTTAAACATATCAATAATAGGGCACTGTAAGCTCGCAATGTTGCTTCCTTGTCTGTGAGAAAGGGTAATAGCTTATAGTATATTGTTAAGGAGTTCCTGTAATCTGTAAAAAAATGTAGTAACAGAAATTGGAAGTGTAAGAAAGTGTTGCAAATTCAAGGAGGGAAGCTGTTTGCCTATGGGCAGACAAACAGCAAAAGTTAGTTACTGAACTTTAATTTTATCGATTAAAATGCTGCTCAGGTAGTACTGCATCATAGGTGTAAGTGCACTAATTTCTGTACGGTTACACGGGCCTTGTTCTTTTTTTAAGGCGGTCATTTGCGTGATAGTTTGATAAGCAGGAATCGTCACTTCTTGATTAATTCGCGCCATGCGAGCTTGTTCCGAGTTTTGCTCGTGCACAAAGCTCGCTACTTCAAGCTCATTCTTGATTACTTGCTGTTGTACAAAGCTATAAATTAGGGGTTCACGGTGAAAGCTTGCGCTGTCAATTGATGACTTTGCAAACCACACAACATCACCGGTTTTCTTGTGAGTTAAGCGCATGCTTACTTGACCTAAAATAGTCGCACATTGCTGAACTGGAAACTGTTTTGCAATTTCATCAAATAAAGGCAGAGGCTTTTCTGGTTTGACTAATTGATATTCTGTGTCTTCAATCAGTTCAAGGTCAAGCTGGTGAATAGATAGGGTGTAATCTGCTTGAGTGCCATCTTCTACAACCTTTAATTGTTTGGCTGTAAGTGCTTCAGTCAGTTGCGTATAAAGTGTATCTGTCACACTGGTTTTGTCGGCAACTATCACCACAGTTTGGTTTTTACTAACTGCATGTGCAGGCAACTGTACTGACTTCACTTTAGGAGCTGCATGCTCTGTTTGATACTCTACTTGAAAGCGATGGCTTTGTAAGCTTGGTTTCTTTGGCATTGAAAGTAATGGCGCAGGTTCAGGTTTAAGGGCACAACCAGCTGAAATTAAAGTAAAAAACAAAACTACAAGTAAGCGCATAAAGATTAATCTACCCATAAATATTTAAGATTAAGCGTATTGTACGTTAGTCGAGGCAAAAGTTCATGATATTATGTTATAAGAAACTTCCTAAACAGACTTAAAAAAATAAATAATGAAGTACAGCTTATCTTTAATTCCCTTTCTTTTTTCTTTTTTACTGCTTTTTGTTAGCGGAGAAGCTGCTTCGAGTGATAAGCAATGGCAAACTTTCGTTGCTGATTATAATAAACACCTTACTCGTAAGTTAAAAAGCAAAGGGATCCCAGGTGGCTCACTGGCGATTGTAAATATTGGTCATGAAGATTTTATTAACGGTATTGGTCGAACAAAAATAGAAAAAGGTCGTAAAGTCGATAAACATACCCGCTTTCGATTGGCATCAGTCTCTAAAACCTTTGCGGGCTCATTAACTGCTAAACTTGCAGCGCAAGGGGAGTTTAATATTGATGACCCAATAAGTAAGTTTATTCCTGCTTTTTCTAATACAGCTTACAAAGATGACTTAAAAATTTATCATATCCTTAGTCATTCTAGTGGCCTAGTACCTAATGCATACGATAACCTAATTGAGTCGCGTATGAGTTACCCAGATATTGTCGAGCGGCTATTGACTGTTGAGCCTATCTGCAAACCAAGCGAGTGCTACGGCTATCAAAATGTGATGTTTAGTTTGATTGACTCAGTGATTTATCAATCAACACAGATGGACTACTCACATTGGATTTCAGAATATATCTTTGCGCCTTTAAAAATGGTGGATGCCAGTGTTGGTTTTGAGGGGATGGTGAAAGACAATAACTATGCTCATCCTCATGTACGCGGAAGAAAGCGTTGGTATACATCTCGTTTAAAGAAGAATTACTATAAAGTGCCTGCAGCTGCAGGTGTGAACGCCAGCGCAAATGACATGGCTATTTGGTTGAATGCGCAGCTAGGACAATACCCAGATGTATTACCACTCGAAGCATTGATCAAACAAACCCGTCCTTATACACATACTAAAAAAGAAACTCGTCGCCGAGTTTGGCGAAGTCATGTTAAAGATGCTTACTATGGATTGGGTTGGCGTGTTTACAACTATGATGATGAAGTACTTTATTACCACAGTGGTTGGGTTCAAGGCTATCGCAGCGATATTGTAGTATTCCCGCATCTAAACATAGGGTTTAGCTTAGTTCTCAATGCAGAAACAGGGTTAATTAATGAATTAACTACCGAGTTTATTAATCGGGTTCTTAAATACACGCGAGAGCAAAAATAGCCTAGCTAAAAAGTTTAGTTACAAATTAATTCAAAATTATTTCTGCCTACAAAAAAGCCAGCATATTTGCTGGCTTTTTCTGATTCGAAATTTCACAAGGCAGGATTAACCGCGTGGTAATTGAATCTTTTTCTCTTCGCTTTGGCGATACAATACAATTGTATGGCCAATTGTTTGTAGTTTCGTTGCGCCTGTCTCGCGAACAATTGCGTCAAAAATCAATGTTTTAGTTTCACGTTCATCTGTAGGAACTTTAACTTTGATTAGTTCATGAATTTCTAGGGCGCTTTCAATTTCAACTAAAACGCCTTCGGTTAATCCGTTTGCACCAAGTAATACAACAGGTTTTAAACTGTGCGCTTGGCCTTTTAAAAACTGCTTTTGTTTGTTCGATAATTTCATCATGTTACAAATTTTGCTGAATATGGCTTGAATTAAGGGTATTCTAACGCCATCTAGAGAATATTACTAATTAGTTACGTATTAATTTTATGGCAAATAAAAAACATTCAGCCAGTTCTAAGCGTTGGCTGAAAGAACATTTCGACGATCCTTATGTTCACGAAGCGCAAAAGAAAGGTTGGCGTTCTCGTGCGGTATTCAAATTAGACGAAATTCAAAACAAAGATAAATTAATCAAACCATCGATGACGGTGGTTGATTTAGGTGCTGCGCCAGGTAGTTGGTCGCAATATTTAGCAGAAAAAGTAGGGGATAAAGGTCAAGTAATTGCTTGTGATATCTTACCTATGGATTCCTTAGCAGGTGTTGACTTCTTACAGGGCGACTTTCGTGAAGAAGCGGTACTTGATGCACTATTGACCCGTATTGATGGAAAAAATGTTGATGTAGTTTTTTCTGATATGGCACCCAATATGAGCGGCAATACATCTGTTGACCAAGCTGGTAGTATGTACTTAGTTGAGTTGGCATTAGATATGTGCCACCAAGTTTTAAAGAAAAATGGTGCATTTTGTGTCAAAGTCTTCCAAGGCGAAGGATTTGATCAATACTTGCAGGAAGTACGTAATAGCTTTAAAGCGGTTAAAATTAGAAAGCCCGATGCATCACGCGCCCGTTCTCGGGAAGTTTATATAGTGGCGACAGGCTACAAACTGTAGTACAGTTGTGCTGCGTTAAGTTGAATTTAAATTAATTGGATACAAGAGGTTAACTCCTTGAGCGATATGGCGAAAAATCTAATACTCTGGCTGGTCATTGCAGTAGTGCTAATGTCAGTGTTTCAGAGCTTTAATGGTGGTGATCAGGCAGATCGCCAAACAAGTTACACTCAATTTGTTAGCGACGCTCGTAGTGGCGCTATCCAAGAAGTCTCAATTGAAAGCACCACAGGTACGATTACTGGTACTAAAACAAATGGTGAGCGCTTTCAAACCATCATGCCAATGTATGATAAAGACATCTTGAATGATCTTTTAAAAAGCAACGTTAATGTAAAAGGCGTTAAGCCAGAAGAGCAGTCATTCCTCGCCAGCATTTTAATCTCTTGGTTCCCGATGTTACTGCTTATTGGTGTGTGGATTTTCTTCATGCGTCAAATGCAAGGTGGTGGCGGTAAAGGCGCGATGTCTTTCGGTAAGAGTAAAGCGCGTCTGATGAGTGAAGACCAAGTTAAAACGACGTTTGCTGATGTTGCTGGTTGTGACGAAGCGAAAGAAGATGTAACTGAACTTGTAGACTTCTTACGTGACCCATCAAAATTCCAAAAACTAGGTGGTAGCATCCCTAAAGGCGTGTTGATGGTTGGTCCTCCTGGTACAGGTAAAACGTTACTAGCTAAAGCAGTAGCTGGTGAAGCTAAAGTGCCGTTTTTCACAATTTCAGGTTCTGATTTCGTAGAAATGTTTGTAGGTGTCGGTGCATCACGTGTACGTGACATGTTCGAGCAAGCGAAAAAAGCAGCACCTTGTATCATCTTTATTGATGAAATCGATGCAGTAGGCCGTAAGCGTGGCGCTGGTATGGGTGGTGGTCACGATGAGCGTGAGCAAACACTTAACCAAATGCTTGTTGAAATGGACGGCTTTGAAGGTAACGAAGGTATTATCGTTATCGCTGCAACAAACCGCCCAGATGTGTTAGACCCTGCGTTATTACGTCCTGGTCGTTTTGACCGTCAAGTTGTTGTTGGACTTCCTGATATTCGTGGTCGTGAACAAATTCTTAAAGTTCACATGCGTAAAGTGCCACTAGGCGACAACGTAGAAGCTGCGGTAATTGCACGTGGTACGCCTGGTTTCTCTGGTGCTGACCTTGCAAACTTAGTTAACGAAGCCGCTTTATATGCAGCTCGTGGTAACAAACGCGTTGTTAGCATGGCAGAGTTTGATGCTGCAAAAGATAAAATCATGATGGGTGCAGAGCGCAAGACCATGGTGATGAGTGAGCAGGAAAAAGAAATGACTGCTTACCATGAAGCGGGCCACGCGATTGTTGGTCGCATGGTACCTGAACATGATCCCGTTTATAAAGTGTCTATCATTCCTCGTGGTCGTGCACTCGGTGTCACTATGTACTTGCCTGAGCAAGACCGTGTGAGTCACTCTAAAGAGCTTTTAGAGTCAATGATCTCTAGCCTTTACGGTGGTCGTATTGCTGAAGCACTAATCTACGGTGAAGATAAAGTGACAACCGGTGCAAGTAACGATATTGAACGTGCAACCGATATTGCTCGTAAAATGGTTACTCAATGGGGTCTAAGTGAAAAACTAGGTCCATTACTTTACGCTGAAGATCAAAACGAAATGTACATGGGTGGCGGCGGTAGCCGTGCTATGAGCATGTCTGATGAAACTGCAAAAGTGATCGACACAGAAGTTCGTTTATTCTCAGATCGTAACTATCAACGTGCAGAGCAAATCCTTAAAGATAACATTGATATCTTACATGCGATGAAAGATGCACTTATGAAGTACGAGACGATTGATGCGGGTCAAATTGATGACTTAATGGCACGTCAGCCTGTACGTGAGCCACGTGATGTTCATGACCGTCGTTCAGATGATAAAAAGCCAGCTCCTTCTGCTGCAAAAGTTGTCGAAAACGACACAAAAGAGCCAGAAGAATCATCAGAAACAAAAACAAATGTTGATGACAAAGCCGAATAGTCGGTACAATTAGACACAGAAAGGCCCCGCTAGTCGGGGCTTTTTTATTTCAAAAAATGCGCAATTTTCAAACTGTTATCTAGAATAATAAATGCGCAATTGACGCTAATTTATAGCATAGGTGTTCAATGACCGTTCTTAACTTACCTCGAGGTCGCACATTACACCTCGATTCCCCAGTGGTGATGGGGATTTTAAATGTCACTCCAGATTCATTCTCTGATGGCGGTAGTTATTGCCAGCTAGACAGCGCTGTCAAACAAGCTCATGCGTTATTAAATCAAGGCGCAAAAATAATTGATATAGGTGGTGAGTCTACCCGCCCAGGGGCACCTGATGTATCTCTTGAAGATGAGCTTGAACGCGTTATTCCTTTAGTTAAAGCGCTTAGAGCAAGCAGTGATTGTATTATTTCGATTGATACCAGCAAGAGCGAAGTAATGCGCCAAGCGATAATCGCAGGAGCTGACATCATCAATGATGTTAGAGCGTTACAAGAACCTGGTGCAGTTGAGGTACTGGCACAATACCCAGAGGTGGCAATTTGCTTAATGCATATGCAAGGTCAGCCTCGCACTATGCAAAGTAACCCGCATTATAATGACTTGTTTAATGATATTAATGAGTTCTTTGCAGAGCGATTAGCTGTGTGTGAGCAAGCGGGCATTCAGCAACAACGTATTATTTTAGACCCAGGCTTTGGCTTTGGTAAGACTTTGGCTCATAATTATCAAATACTTAAAGAGTTTAATATATTTAATAAATTCAATTTACCAGTACTAGCAGGCCTTTCTCGTAAATCGATGATTGGTAATTTATTAAATAGAGACACACATGAACGCTTAGCGGGAAGCCTTGCCGGTGCGCTGATAGCAGCACAAAATGGCGCAAAAATTATTCGTGTTCATGACGTACAAGAAACAGCTGACGTGCTAGCGGTTTGGCAAGCATGTGATCGAGGAATTTCAAATGAGTAACACAAGAAAGTATTTTGGCACAGATGGTGTTCGTGGCATGGTGGGTGAGTTTCCAATTACACCTGAATTTGCTTTAAAGTTAGGTTGGGCTGCAGGGCGTGTATTATCAAAAATTGGCACAAAAAAAGTCATTATTGGTAAAGATACCCGTATTTCTGGCTACATGCTCGAAACATCACTTGAGGCAGGTTTAATTGCTGCTGGTATTGATGTTGTTTTGTTAGGCCCAATGCCGACACCAGCTGTTGCTTATTTAACGCAAACTTTCCGTGCTGAAGCGGGTATTGTGATTAGTGCATCTCATAACCCTTACCATGATAACGGTATTAAGTTTTTCAGTGGTCGTGGTTTAAAGCTTGCAGATGAAGTAGAACTTGAAATTGAAGCCATGATGGATGAACCAATGACCTGTGTTGCTTCTGATAAGCTTGGTAAAGCGCGTCGTTTAGAAACTGCTGATGGTCGCTACATTGAATTCTGCAAAAGCCAATTCCCGCAAGGCTTATCGCTTGAAGGTTTAAAAATTGTTCTCGATTGTGCTAACGGTGCTACTTATAACATTGCACCTTCAGTAATGCGTGAACTAGGCGCGGATGTTATCTGCCATGCCTGTGAGCCAAACGGGGTAAATATCAACTTAGAGTGTGGAGCAACTCATGTTGAAACGCTTAAACGCAAGGTATTAGAACACAATGCCGATGTTGGTATTGCCTACGATGGCGATGGTGACCGAGTAATGATGGTTGACCATAATGGCCGTGTATTTGATGGCGATGACATTGTCTATATCATTGCTTGCCAAGCTGCAAATGACGATATTTTAGGTGGTGGTGTCGTTGGCACTGTCATGTCAAATATGGGTCTTGAGAATGCCTTAAAGGCTCGTGGAATCGAGTTTGCTCGCAGCAAAGTGGGTGACCGCTATGTGATGGAGCTACTTCAAGAGAAGGGTTGGAAAATCGGCGGCGAGAGCTCAGGTCACGTATTAAATCTAGATTTAATTAGCACGGGTGATGGCATTATCTCAAGCTTGCAAGTATTAGCAGCGATGGTAGCGCAGAATAAAACATTGCAAGACTTAGGGGCTGGCTTTACAAAATATCCAATGAAAATGATTAATGTGCGCTACCCACAAGGTACTGATCCAACGCAAGATCAAACGGTGATTGATTCTGTTGCACAAGTTGAAGAAAAATTAGGTGATACAGGTCGTGTATTACTTCGTAAATCAGGTACTGAACCTGTTGTGCGAGTAATGGTTGAAGCTGAACAGGAAAAAGTTGTCCTTGATAGCGCACGTAAAATAGCCGCAGTTGTCGAAACTGTGAGCAAACAAACCGAGGCATAACAATAACCTCTTGTAACTTTGGGCAAGTCGAGTTAGTATCTTGCCCGCTTTCTAATGTGGAGTGGAATAATGGCAACACGTAAGCCGATGGTCGCAGGTAATTGGAAAATGAACGGCTCTCTAGAGCTTGTTGAACAGTTATCAACTGCTATCAAAAATGTTCAATCGGATGAACTGGATATAGTGGTGTTTCCACCATTCCCATTGTTGAGTTCTTTGCAGCAACAAAACGTCACGTTTGGTTCGCAAACAGTCTCTGAAAACCAAGCTGGTGCTTTTACTGGTGAAGTTGATGCTCAGTTAGTCAAAGACCTAGGCGCAGCTTACACTTTGGTTGGTCACTCTGAACGTCGTAGTATCTACGGTGAGTCAGATGAAGTTGTTGCAGATAAGTTTGCGCGAGCGCAGCAAGTTGGCTTAACTCCTATCCTTTGTGTGGGTGAAAGTGAGCAGCAACGTGAAGCAAACGAAACTGAATTAGTGGTTGCAGCTCAAATTGATGCTGTAATTAGCAAATTAGGTGTAGCAGCACTGAAGAATTCTGTGGTAGCATACGAGCCCGTTTGGGCCATTGGCACAGGTAAGACTGCCTCTCCTGAGCAAGCGCAAGCCGTGCACAAGTTTATCCGCGAGAAGATTGCTTCTTCAGATAGCGACGTAGCACAGCAATTAACCATCTTATATGGTGGTAGCGTGAATGAAAAAAATAGCGAATTATTATTTGCACAACCAGATATAGACGGCGGCCTTATTGGTGGCGCGAGTCTTAAAGCAGATTCATTTACTGCTATCTGTGAAAGTGCAAAAGGGACCGTATAAGATGTACGAAATTTTATTAGTAGTTTATTTAATTGTTGCTTTAGCATTAGTTGGTATGGTTTTAATCCAACAAGGTAAAGGCGCAGATATGGGTTCATCATTTGGTGCTGGCGCTTCTGGTACCGTATTTGGCTCATCAGGTGCTGGTAACTTCATGACTAAAACAACAACAATCTTAGCGACGATCTTCTTCGTACTAAGTATTGTTCTAGGTAACCTTACTGCAGGTCAAATCAAAAAGACTGATGAGTGGGAAAACCTAGAAGCTGCGCCAGCTGTTGAAACTGTAACGCCAGCACAATCTGATGTGCCTGCGACAGAAGATAAAACGTCTGACGTACCTAACTAATTAGCTTTGCTAATTATCGTTAAGCAGTTTTCATTCCTCAAGTAAACGTAAAGCTTAACAACATACAGAATTGTATGCGGATGTGGTGGAATTGGTAGACACGCCATCTTGAGGGGGTGGTGGCTTCGGCCGTGGGGGTTCAAGTCCCCCCATCCGCACCAAAATTAAAAAGCTGTAACTCACAGAGTTACAGCTTTTTTCGTTTTAGTGCTTCATAAAACAAAATGCGCACCTTTATAGTGCTTTTATTCTAATGTCATTCCCGTTCACGAAATTAACTAATTGATTATTAATTGAAATAAAAATTGGAGTCTTCCTTGCTTAACTAGAGTGGATATCACTACTTTGAGGAAGCAAGATGGCCAGAATGAGTTATTTAAGTGCTATAGAACGCTATGAAGAGCAACAACAGCTTATTCATGAACTTCTTCTTTCTATACTTGCCAGTGTTCAGGCATCGTTGACTAACAAGCAAGCCTACCAACAGCTCGTCAATCAATATCCATTTCTAGAATTGCAATATTGCTTGAATGAACAAGGCATTCAGCAAGGTGACAATGTTTGCTTTAAGCGTCAGTACAACAAGAAACTGGGTCATATTGGGGCTGGGCAGGACTTAAGTGCTCGGCCTTATTTTTTACTCGCTTCGTCAACACCCGTGCCGCATTTTACTTCGCCATATATTTCGACTGCGACTAAGCACCTTTGTATCTCAGTGATCAAAACAATCCCTTCAGGCAACGATAAACAGCAGTTTTTGGTTATCGATGTGTGTTTAACAGAACTGATTGAATTTATTATGGGAGACACCAAGCGAGCCAGAATGACACCTTACTTTAAGGTGGGTTATGGCTTGATTGTCGCTTGTTTGTTCTGCTTGGTGTTCTATCTGTTATATAAAGTATTTGCCGGAATGGTGGACTTAGTCTTAAGCGAAGACACCCAGTCAGACCCGCTTAAACCATTTACTATTATTATCTTTGTTACTTTAGCGTTGGCTATTTTTGATTTAGGCAAAACAATTCTAGAAGAAGAAATCCTCATGCATAAGGATATTTTTCGGCACAGCTCAACAAGACGAACGATCACACGCTTTATCTCAACAATTTTGATTGCAGTATCGATAGAAGCCTTACTAACCATGTTTAAAGCAGCACTCGGGCAAACTGAGTATGTTATACCTGCTGTATTGATGATGTTTGCTGTGGTAGGTCTGTTGATTGCACTGGCAATTTACGTTTACCTAGGCGCCAAAGCTGAAGATGTGCTGACCCAGGTACAGCGCTTAAAAGTAAAACACTAATGATAGGGCGCTTTGTTTAAAACGTAGCGCCCTGAAATTGATTAAAGTGTACCGCCAATGCCAATACTTGGGTTAACGTACACAGGACCTACTTTAAATGGCGCATTAATATCTAGGCTTGCATAGGGGGTGCAGGCATTTAAAGCTAACATTGCAGCCGCAAGAGCAGCTAAGCGAATCATTTTTTTATTCATTACATTTGCTCCTGAATTACAATACCAGCACCCGCTGGATCACGAATAATGGCGACACTGCCACTTCGCACTTTGTCATTTGGTGCCATTAGAACTATGCCGCCTGCGGCGGTTACTTTTAATAGGGTCGCGTCAACATCGGCTACTTTAATGTAATTCACCCATGTGTTGCCTATCTCGGCATCTGGTTTTTTTACAAAGCCAATCGCAGGTGTGCCATTTAAGGCTAAGTAACTGTAATTGCCATTATTAAGCGGTTTATTTTGTGCTGAATAATTACCAAGTGATTGGTAAAAGGCTTTGCTCTGCTCAGGGTTATCACTCCATACTTCTTGCCAAATCCAGCCGTTATCAGTCTGATGCGTTTCAGGGTCACCATTAACAGTATTGATCAGTGAAAAAACAGCCCCTTGGGGGTCTTCTAATACAGCAATAGTGCCACGGCCTTTAATTTCGGTACTGCTTACTAAGACTTTACCTCCGGCTTTGATCGTTTTTTTACTAACGGCAGCGATGTCTTTACTACTGATAAGGCTCAACCAGTGGCTGGCATTTTGCTTATTATCAAGTTCAGCCATGCCTGCAATTAATTTTCCGTCTAAGGATGCCAGCGTATAGCTATCGTTAACGGCTTGAAACTGCCAACCAAATACACTGCCATAAAATGTTTGAGATTGTGCCAAATTGGGTGTAATCAAATCATGCCACACAACGTGACCTGAGTTTTTTGTTCCTGAATCACTGATTGCAGGTAATTCACTTGAGGTAAGCTGGCAACCTGTCAATGAGACCGCTGTGACTGCCATTAAAATTGTGGCGCGTAAGGGGGTGAGTACTTTCAAAGTTTGCTCCTTGCAAAATGGGGTCAAGTAAAAGCATAGACCATTATTTGTTTGTTATTCAATCAAAAACGATTTTCCCAAAAGGCAAAGAGTTAAATAATTATTTTGCAAAAATACTTAAAGCTTCGAGCAATGCTGTATAGCGCATGATATAGGCGCTAGGATGGAAACAGAATTATGAGGCTGTACCAAGTTACAACTTAATTGCAATTTAGCCCGCAAGCTTATTGAGTTTGTCTATATTTCTTTCGCACCACTGCAAGGCTTTTTGTTTGTTTTTAACATTAATTTTTTGGTAAATCTTGTGCAAGTGAACTCGCACCGTCGCTTCGCTAATAAATAAAGTATCGGCGATTTGAGGGCAGGTCGCGCCAGAAGAAAGCAAGTGCAGTACTTTAGATTCTTTAAACGTTAAGTTATTTGATTGAATTTGATTTTTTTGCTCAGTTTCGAGCATTTCTCTCATCCATTTATCGCTCACTGTTCTTGGAAACCACAAGGCTCCCTTTTTAATTTCTTGTAGCCCTTGTTCAAAAATATCAGTCTTGGTGTTTTTGAAAAATAACCCTTTTAGCTTTGGCCAGTCTTTTAATGGCAGCACATCCGCTCTATCAGGCATATTAAAAATTACCAGATGATGATAGCCATGAACCTTCATAAATTCACTTATTAAATCACGGTTGGTTAAAGTCTCTAAAGAGTCGTAATTAAGCAGCAGAGTTTTATCATCATTCGCAATACAGTAGGGAAGAGTCGAAGCAGGTGACACAGAATCAGCCGCGTTTTTATTAAAAAGAAAATCCATATTCACGCCAAAAACTATCGATAAATGATAACAAGTAAATTGTGTTGCTGATTATTACGTTTAAAAAATGAAATTCCAACAGAGGAAAATTTTGCGCACATTTTTGTTTAGTTAGCTTTTGCCAACTTGGCTGCACTTAATTAAACATTACCTGAGCTAGGTACTCTTTGGAAGCTGAGAAATCTCTGAAATTTGTTTCTACTTTATTGAAAAACAACAAAAATAATGTTCACTTTTTGTTCATTTTAATTGTGTTAACAAGTAAGTTTATAGCGGTAATACAGAGCTAAACATTTATTTTTAGTTACTAATTTGCAAAGAATTTAGTAGCTTATAATTCGAAAATACGGAGGTGATGTGGTTTATTTATACAGTTTTTGATAAAAATTAAAATAATTATACATATTTTCACAAAACTAACATATAATACCCCTCCAGAGGAAAGATGCTTATACCTAAGCGTCTTTTTTTATGCCTGAAATTTACGGGTAAAAATACACACACACGGTATCCTTTGGAGTTTTAATTGAAATTACGTCACCTCTCACAGTTAACTGTAGCCATTGTTGCTGCATTATCTACTTCAGCCTTTGCTGAGCAAGAAAAAACCACTGCTAAACAAGATGCTTTTGAAAAAATCGAAGTAACAGCGCGTAAGCGTACAGAAAGCATTTTTGAGTCGCCAACAGCAGTGACATCAATCGGCGAAAACCTGATTGATAAAGCGAACATGAGCAACCTTGAAGACATTGGTAAATACGTACCTAACCTAAACATCACTCGTTATGGTGTAGGTAATGCGGCCCATGCATCTGTATTTATTCGTGGTATTGGTTTACAAGACCACGTGATCACAACTGATCCGGGGGTAGGTGTTTACTTAGACGGTGTTTACCTTGGTCGCCAAATGGGCTCTAACTTATCATTACCAAATGTTGAGCGTGTAGAGGTATTACGTGGTCCACAAGGTACTTTGTACGGTCGTAACACATTAGGTGGTGCAGTAAATATTATTACTAAGCAACCTGGTGATGAAGGCATTGTAACTACAAATGCAAAAGTAGGTAGCCGTGGTCGTTTAGCCGGTGACGTTTACTTTAATAACAGCCTTACTGACACTGTAAGCATGTCTGCAAGCGTGTCTTATAAGCAACGCGATGGTGTAGGCGAAGCAATTAACCTTGCAAACCCAGAAAAAGAAATTGGTGAAGAGCAAGAGTTAAGCGGTCGTATGGCGCTTAAATGGCAAGCAAACAGCGACTTATCTTTTGTGTTCTCAATTGATGGTGTTGATAACGAATCAGGCCAATCACCATACACAATTGAACTAACGGCGCCACTTGACCCGAATGACCCATTCAATGGTGATTTCCCACTACTAACAGAAGACATGTTACCAAGCGATCCTGATGATTTAGCAACAACGGTAGCGGGTATTGAATCGACGGCTTATTCAGGCTGGGGTACTTCACTAACAGCTGACTGGGATATCAATAATACGTATACGGCTAAGTTCATCACCAGCTACCGTAGCTCAGAATACGAAGGGGGTCTTGATGATGATGCTGTTGCCCTTAACCTATCAGAGTTCCCTGAAGAAGGCGGCGCAGATCAATATTCATTCGAAATCCAGTTAAACGGTAGCTTCGATAATATGGACTTTGTGTCTGGCTTATACTTCTTTAATGAAGATGGCTTCACAAGCTCTGGCCCGTTTGTATTTAGCCCATTCAATACACCTGATGGTCTTCTGAATGATGGTACTACAGCGTCTTTTGGTGATTATGGTTACTTTGATATCAACCAAGAAACTAACTCATACGCAGCTTATATCAATGCGAGCTATGACCTAAGCGACGATTTAACTGTAGGCGGTGGTCTACGTTATTCGAAAGATAAAAAAGAAGCCGATGCCTTATTCCCAACGTTTGCGACACGTAAATACGTAAGTGCTGATTTTGATGCAGTAACATGGGATTTAAATGCGTCTTACCAGCTTAGCAATAACATGAACGTGTATGGCCAAATCCAAAAAGGTTATCAAACAGGTGGTTTCCCTCCGCGTCCATTTGGTGGCCCTGATCAATTTGTTTCTTTCGATGAAACAAAAGCAATTAACTATGAGCTTGGCCTAAAAGGTCAAGTACATGAAGATGTATCTATGATGCTTGCTGTGTTTGTTACTGACTACACAGACCTGGCATTACCATTCTCAGATCCAACTGCAGGTGGCGGTTTTGTTACTATCGTAGAAAATGCCGGTGAATCTAAAGCACAAGGTATCGAGCTTGAGACAACAATTGCATTTACTGATGACTTTACGCTACGTAGCGCAATTGGTTACCTAGATTCAGAAATCACAGAAGTAGATGACGGTGTATTAGGTATTGGTAAAGGTGACTCACCAGCACTAACACCACGTTGGACTGTGATGGTCGCACCTTCTTATTTCATTGATTTAAGTAACGGTGGCACAGTGGCAGTAAACGCTAACTATTCATACCGCAGCGATATGCAAGGTCAGTCGGTTTACAACCAAAGTGAACATATTGACTCTCGTGAATTAGTGGGCTTCAACATTTCTTACTTAAACCCGAACGGTGACTTTGAAGTGACTCTTTACGGTGAGAACGTGTTAAACGAAGTATACGATGTAGGTCGCTTACAACAATCTGGTTTTGTTGGCGTAATGCGCAGCAATGACCGCAGTGAATTTGGCTTAAAATTCAAAAAAGAATTTGAGCTTTAATTACTAACAAAAAAGGGCAAGTAAATACTTGCCCTTTCTTTTTAATTATTTTTCTCTTGTTCTCGCTTTTCGCGCGCTTCTCTTAATTCTTCAGCCAGTTCTTTTGCTTTTTGCTTGGTTTTTTCAGACAGCTCACCAGCCGCTTCTTTACTCTCAATCCATGCATCTAAGGCAATTTCTTTACCGTCGTCATACATGCTTAATCCCATCTTTTTACTCTCTTCAAGTAACTCTTGCAGTGAGTCGTCATTAAACTCGTTGGTGGCGTCTTTTACGTCGCTCCAAGCATCATTTAGGGCTTGCTTTACTTCCTCTTTTGCTTCGCTGGCATCTTTCTTGGCTTGTTCTGCGTCATCACAACCCGTTAAGGCAATACAGCCTAATAAAACTAAGCTTGCTAATTTGTTCATATTTTTCTCTAATAGTTAATCAACTATTAAGCAGTATAAGCAATAAAAAATGAATATAGCTAGAACAGCACGATTAAGTTTTCGGTTAATGGATGAAAATGATGCCGAGCTACTTTATGAGCTCGATAACGACCCTGAGGTAATGAAACATTTAACTCGTGGCAAAGTATCCAGTATGCAGACCATTAAAGAGGTGTTTATTCCACGCTTGAATGCCTATAAAAATGAGCAAAAAGGGTGGGGGCTTTGGCAAGTAAACATCATCGAGAGCAATGAATTTATTGGTTGGGTATTAGTCAGGCCTATGGGCTTTTTTGAACAGCCTGATTTTAGTGATTTAGAAATTGGCTGGCGCTTTAAAAAAATGAGCTGGGGCAAAGGCTATGCGTCTGAGGCAGCACTTGCCATTGCTAAAGCCGTAAGCGAGCCAGAAGAAATAAAGTCGCTCAGTGCCACAGCACTTCAAGATAACCTAGGCTCAATAAAGGTGATGGAAAAACTAGGCCTTAAGTTTGTAAAAAACTATACCCATAAAGATGAGCAAGGTGAATTACCTGCAGTACTTTATTCATGTCCTAAAGAGCAGCTAAGCTAAGTTAACCGTAACTAATTGACCTTATGGGTTTCACATGTCTAAATGGTCAAAATAACATCAAGAAAAAGGAAGTACCATGGCAAATTTAGTCAAATACGCGGCACATCTGTTGATCGTTACCGCGATATTCTTTCATCCGTCAAGCTTTGCAAAGCAAGCGGCTGTCGCGATGCCAGATAGTTACAGCAGTGATACGGCGCGGGCTATTTTAGAGCAAGGCGGCAACGCCGTTGATGCGGCAATTGCGGCACAGTTTGTATTAGCGGTTACTTTACCAGAAGCCGGAAACATCGGTGGCGGCGGCTTTATGTTGATCCAAAAAGATGGCAAAGGTGATTTTATTGATTACCGCGAAACAGCCCCTGCTGCAGCTCATCGCGATATGTACCTTGATGATAAAGGCGATGTTATTGATAACATGTCTGTGTACGGTATTCACGCAAGTGGAGTTCCGGGCAGTGTTGCTGGTATGTGGCTTGCCCATCAAAAGCACGGAAGCTTAGAGTGGAAAACACTGCTAGAGCCTGCGGTTAAATTAGCCGAGCAGGGCTTTATTGTGCATCCTAAGCTAGCCGCAAGTATCGAGCGTTACATTGCGCGAATGGCCAAAAAATCGGTAAACATTAACTTTGCTGATTACTTTGCTGATGCCAAAGCAAATAAGGTATTTAAACAGCCGGAACTTGCCGCCACACTAAAACGTATTCGTGATCAAGGTAAAGCAGGTTTCTACGAAGGTGAGACAGCGAAGATCATTGCGACGTTTATGAAGCAACACGGCGGTATTATTACTGAGCAAGACTTAAAAGCTTATCAAGCTAAATCGCGTACACCGATTAAAGGTAATTGGCGCGGTTACGAAGTGCTCACATCGCCACCGCCAAGTTCAGGTGGTATTGCTATTTTACAATGGCTAAAAATGTACGACTTGGCAAAGCCAGAAGGAAAGCTTGAGCATAACTCGACCACCTATGTTCATATTTTGGCTGAAGTAGGTAAGCGCGTATTTGCCGACAGAGCTGAATATTTAGGCGACCCAGATTTTTATGAGGTGCCAAAAACAGCTCTACTTGCAGATGATTATCTCGCCAAGCGTGCAAGTACAATCCATCCAGATGCCATTTCAACTACCGAGAACATCAAACCAGGTTTACACGAAAGTGAGCAAACAACGCATTTTTCTATTCTAGATAAGTGGGGTAATGCCGTTGCTAATACCACGACCATCAACTTAAGCTTTGGCAGTGGCGTGGTTGTATCGGGCGCAGGATTTATTTTGAATGATGAAATGGATGACTTTAGTGCCAAGCCAGGTGTGATGAATGTATTTGGTGCAATTGGTGGTAAAGCTAACGAAATTCAACCTCATAAACGTATGTTGAGCTCAATGACACCGACCATTCTACTTCAGGATAATAAAGTTAAAATGGTAACTGGCTCTCCGGGTGGCACCACGATTATTAGCTCTGTGTATGAGTCTATTTTAAATGCGGTTGAATTTGATATGACTGCAGAGCAAGTGGTAGACAGCCCACGTTTTCATCACCAGCTATGGCCTAAAAATGTGATTAGATACCACACAGGTCTTGAACCAAAGGTTGTTAAAGCGCTTGAGAAGATGGGTTATACACTTGATGAACGCCATTTTGGTGATATGCATGTGATCATCAATAAAGACGGTAAATTAGATGCAGCCTCTGAAGCATCTGGCCGTGGTAAAGCAATGGTGTTTTAATTAAGCTTTAAACCAGACACAAAAAAAGCACCCTCGGGTGCTTTTTTTGATGAGCTGTTTAACCAATCGCTGGAATAAGCCCCGCCATTTGCAAACCTTGAGCACTAATAATAAGCACACCAAACAGGGCGGCTAGTGCTAAGCCAATATTACCGCCTTTAACTTGGTAACCCGCATCAGGTTTGCTGCTTCGTTGCTTATAGACCATAGCAACCGGTAAAAACACCGCTAAAATAACTAGGGCAATGGCGGCGTAGCCAAGTGCCATAATAAACCCTTGTGGATAGAATAGCGCAAAGCCTAGCGGTGGAATAAAGGTGATCAAGGCTGTTTTGATTCGATCTTTACTGCCATCACCTTTTTTGAATGCATCAGCAAAAAAGTCGAATAAACCTAAACTCACCCCTAAGAAAGATGTGGCTAACGCTAAATCAGCAAAAATGTTCACAGCAGTAGCAACATGTGGGCTGTGAGCAATGCTAGCAACACTGCTTACAAATCCCGGTAAGCCTTGGCTTTGCAATAAGTCGTTTTGACTCATCATGCCTTGGCTAAGTAACTGCCAAAAAATGTAAATGACTAAAGGTAGTGCCGCACCTGCCACCATTACTTTACGAAGTGTTTTGATATCTAAACCGACGTATTTCACAATCGATGGAATAGAGCCATGAAAACCAAATGAGGTAAACACCACCGGGATTGCAGATAAAATCAGACCTTGATCAATCGGCATTTCAAGTAAGTGTTGACCGTGAACATAAGGCGTCAGCATATAAAATAAGCTGGCTAATACACACACTTTAATGGTGAACAGTACGCGGTTAAGTTTATCGACTTTGCTAGTACCTAGTGTCACCACAGTACCAATCACAACAGCCAGAATAACTGAGCCAACTTGCGGCGCTAAAGAAAGCGATAAACCATTGTTGAGCTTTTCTTGTAATTGCGCACCGCCACCTGCGATATAGGCAGCGCATAATGCGTAAAACAAAAACATCACCGAAAAGTTAGCGACCCATTGCCCACGTTTACCCAACCATGACTTAGCTAACGTATTGAGGGTTGCATCTCTGTCGGCATATTGATGGAGCTCTAGCATCAGCAATGCTGTGTAGGTCATTAAAACCCAAGTTAAAAAGATTAGTGATAACGCTGTTGTGAAACCAAGCCCTGCGGAGGCGATAGGCAATGCCAGCATCCCTGCACCTATGGTGGTGCCAGCAACAATTAACATGCTACCTATTGTTTTATTTTTAAGCACTTTTTGCCCCTTAAACTTCGTGAGAGGCAAGCAAGATATAACTTGTTTAACAAAACTTAAATAGTTTTGTTATAAATCAAAGAAATTAAATGTAACCTATGATTTACATGTGCAAACAGGCTGTTGAAATCAGCAAATAACTTTTTGCCAAATAGCATGAGTATTCGTGTTGACAAAATCACCATTTAGGCGGATTCTTAAGCTTCTTCAACTTACTTTATTAAATACCATGATGCAGCTAAACCAACGACCAACAAACAATTGTATGCGCCTGACCTCATCAGTCGTATGGTCTGTTATGTGCTGCGGTTAATTAAGTAAGTTTTACTAACCGCGTTCTAAGCGGTTGGTTATTTCCCTTTTAAATTCTCTTCCGCTTTTTTCGCCTTTTTAAAGGAATAAGCTTGTGCCTGTTAAAGCCTCATATTTTTTAATGGTGGTGATTTGGTCAACAACACCACTGGGTATTGTTTGGAGTAGTGAAACGGTAGCGCCGACTCTGGCTGTGTTTTTACGCATGCTGGTGGGGCTGGTGTTGGCTTCGTTTGTCGTTGCTGTTGCCAATATCCGAGTGCCATGGCATCGCCGTGCTTTATTCCTTTATGGCTATTCAAGCATAGGTATTTTTGGCGGCATGTTATTAAGCTACATGGCTGCTAAAACAGTGCCTTCAGGGTTAATATCATTGATGTTTGGCCTTGCGCCAATTTTATCGGGCTTACTTGCGCAAAAGATCTTGAATGAACCTAAGTTTAGCGCCATTAAGCTTGGCGCACTTGGCTGTGCTTTAATCGGTTTATTTTTAGTAAGCCAACGCCATATTCAAGGTGGGGTAGAGCAGCTTAGTGGTCTGTTATATGTATTTATGGCGGTGTGCTTTTTTAGTTTGAGCGGTGTGATGATCAAACGGGTAAGAATTGCTATTCATCCAATGGCCACCACATTTGGTGCGTTGGTTTTTGTAACCCCACTGTTTTTTATTACTTGGTTGCTTGTAGATGGCCAACTAAATAGCCAGATGTGGAGTGCAAAGTCACTGTACTCAATTGTTTACTTAGGCATGTTTGGTTCATTAATTGGTGCGCTGGCGTATTTTCATGTATTGCAGAAGTTGAACGCCAGCACGGTCGCATTAACAACCCTGATCACACCAAGTTTTGCAATCGCGATTGGTGGTTTACTTAATGATGAGCCCATTGACCAAGCACTGATTGTTGGCGCGACCATCATTATGATTAGCCTCGCATTTTTTCAGTTTGGCGATAAGTGGCTAAAGCGCTTTAAAGGCGTGAAGTCGGTAGAAATGAGTTAAGGTTAGTAGCCGCTGCAGCGGCTACATTTTTGCAATTTGAATGACTAAACGACGGTTTTTGTTTCGGTCTAAAATGTTGTCGTTGCTAGCAACATGGCGCTTTTCACCGTAACCATCGGTATCTACTTTGCTTTCATCGACCCCTAAGCTAACAATGTAATCCTTAATCGCTTTAGCGCGTTTCTTTGATAATTCGAGGTTGTTCCAGCGACCACCGTAGCTGTCGGTGTAAGATGATATTGAAATAGACTCAATATTGGTGTCGTACTTTAAGTATTCGCCAATTTTGTCTAAGCGTTTTTGTGATGATTTAGTCAGCTTGCTGGTATTAGGCTCATAGTTCATCACTGTGAACGAAATATCTTCAAAGCTGTAAGGCAGCATTGCATCTCGGCACTGTAAAAACGCCCAATAGGCTTGCTTAAAGTTGACACTCGATAAACCAACGGCAATTTTATCGGCACTGTTTTGCCAGTCTTGGTAATAAAATGTCGGTTGGTAACCTTTTTCAAGTTCGGTCAGCATTTCCCAAGCAGTTTTGTTGCCAAGCTCGCCGTCAAATTTGCGTAATAGTTTCATATTCGCTAAGTCTCGAGCAGGCATACCTGCACGCCAACTAGGTGGTACGGCTTTTAGACCAGCAATACTGTAGTTGTCTGGGCGTACGACCATATCAAGGTTAAAGTTTACGTCTTTATTTTTACTGGCAGTGGTGCTGAAAATTGCTTCACCATAGTAAGGAACTTCATGATTTAATTGGCATTCTAAGCGAGATGTTTTAACCATTTGCCAGTTCGACATATCAGCATTAGCGGTATACTCACGCATGGCTGCATGCGCATTTATACTTGCAACTGAGGTTAATAGGCCTAGGCTTAAAGGAAGTAATGAAAGCTTCATCACGGTAATTCTCCAACAAATCATCAATGCCAAATAATTGGCAATTTTTGTGTTTAATTGCATCAGCATACTAAACACAGGGCTAGCTGATTAATGTAAAGCAAGTAATGTGCCTAAAAACTCAGTAAGAATCTGCGATTTCACACTATTTACTCTAGCAGAGTAGCCGTGGTTTTTGACATAATAGCCAGCTTACACTGGCAAACCAAGAAGACTATGGAAAATACTGAACAAACTCTTTTCGCAAAACGCTTTCGTGGCTTTTTTCCTGTTGTGATTGATGTTGAAACCGCAGGTTTTAACAAAGAGACCGATGCGTTATTAGAAATCGCTGCATCTGTCCTTAAAATGGATGACGACGGCGTGTTAAGTATTGATCATACTGTGCATTTTCATGTTGAGCCATTTGAAGGCGCGAATATTGAACAAGCGGCCATTGAGTTTAATGGTATTGATCCATTCTCTGCGCTGCGTGGTGCAGTGCCTGAAGAAGAAGCGATTAAAGAAATCTGTAAAGTTGTGCGCAAGGCACAAAAAGCAGCGGGTTGTCAGCGTTCAGTGGTAGTAGCACATAATGCAGCGTTTGATCACGGCTTTTTAAATGCCGCCATTGAGCGTTGTAAAATTAAGCGCACGCCATTTCATCCATTTGTTAGTTTTGATACCACATCATTGGCAGGTCTTGCACTAGGGCAAACAGTATTAGCTAAAGCGTGTAGGGCGGCAGGTATTGAGTTTGATAATAAACAAGCTCACTCAGCACTTTATGATACCGAACGCACAGCAGAACTGTTTTGTTTAATCGTTAATCGCTGGCAACAACTCGGCGGTTGGCCATTGCCTGAAACTGAAGCAAGTGAAGAAGAGCAAGACTCAGCCGTTAAAACGACTGAGTGATCTTACCTTCAAAAAAACGCACCATGTTAGGAGGGTAAATACGTGAAAACTGTTTACTCTCTTGCGCTATCTTAAGCTCCACCCCTGGATGCATTAATTCATTCACTTTTAAGCGACTTGTTGCTAATAAACGCGCAATCTTAATTTTCACTAAGTGTTTCTTTTTCTTTGTGTTGGCTGTTTTAATTTTAATCTGCTGCTCGCTGGCAGTGATCTTTTTGATATAATGCGCCCGTTGAGCTGGGTCGGGTATTTTATTGGCCTTTTTGCGTGCTTGCTGTAAGGCAGCTGCTTTTGTCGCTAATAACTTTTCAAAGTCATTAATTTGCTGCTGCTTTTGGCGTAAATCATGCCAGTACTGAGCAATGAAAACCCGTGTTTTAGTGCCTGATGGCGCACCAAGCTCGCCGGTTTCTATTCGCATCGCATCTAAAATATTGCCACCAATAATTTTGCCTCGCGGGTTATTGGCTTTGCCGACTCGAATAAGGCGGCGAGCGCTTAAATCACAATGTAAAGCTTGGCGTTCAATGAATAAATCTTGCTCTGTTTTTATATGGCAGTACTGAGCATAACCCACTGAGATAGTGCGCGAAGCCGTTATGTTACAGGTAAAGTTTTCGACGTTTTCACGTTTTCTGCCAACAGCCCCAAGCATCACGGTGACTTCACTTTTACTTTCAATTGTGGCTGATTCAACAAACCCTAAAACAGTGATATCACCCGTGGCTTTGACGCGCATACCATCTTTTACATCACCACTAATAATAACACTGCCATCAAATTCGACATGGCCCGTACTCACATCTACATGATGAAAACACAATACGTCGTCAACGCGCATACCGCGGGGTAGGGCAACAGGCACCCCCTTCGCATCGGCAATCAACATATCGCTATTATTAGGGTCAATACGCGTTCCTTCGAATGGCTCAAGGGGTAAGTCTTTACCGGGCTTAGCTGGCATCACATCACCAAACACAGTAAAGCCATCTTCACCGGGTGTTGCAGGAACTCGCTGCATTAATGGTGTACCCGGCTTAACGGTAATAATGGCACCTAAATTACGCATGTCGACTTTACCGCCAGAGGTCGCTTGCGGGCTAAGAACGCGGTCTTGTGCTGTAGAGCATAAGCGCACGAATTTAGCATCGGTGCCTTCTTTAGGCATTCGGCCATGGGCAACAATTGCGGTGTAATGGGCGCCGGGTGGTTGCTTAAATTGTTGGCCTAAAAAGGTATCAAGGGCACGTAAACTAATGCCTTTAATCACTCCCGCCTCTGCAAGCACCTCTTGCGCCATATCCATGCTTACAATTTTACCGCCACGGGCTGTTGTTAAGCTTGCTTCAACCACCATGTTTTTAGCATCGACTTTTACTTCAAGGTGAGCATCAACGGCTTTAGCAACCACTAAAGATTGGTTTTGATATTGGCTGCTAGGTATAAACAACTTGCCTATATTGGCATCAATATATTCGTAGCTGGCATAAGGAGACTGCTCAAGTAATTCAATTAATTGAGAACTCGTAGTAGGAAAACCCGCATCACGAGGATGCTCACACAAAGAGACATAGCCGCTTTGTTCATCGAATGAAAACATCGACATCTGAAAAGCCCTGTAAAAAACTGCCTGTTATTATAGTTATGTGTTGTTACAGGTTATTTTTGAAGAAGGGTAACAACGTTTCCTATTTCAGCACAACTTTTGTACTATGTTAAGAATTTGTATGATTAAAATGTGAAAATATGTATAAAAACTGATTTTTCCTGCCTGAAAATTCAGCATTCAAAGGCACTTAGCAAAAATTTACTGATTAATGCCTTGAGTCTGAATAGGCTACTCAGTTATACTGCACGAACACTCTGAATGAGATACCAAATTCAGGGGCTGATTAGGATTCGACGGAATTCAAGACGCCCGAGGTGCATGTCGAGGTGCGGTTGGCCTCGTAAAAAAGCCGCAATTTAAAGTAATCGCAAACGACGATAACTACGCTCTAGCGGCATAATAGCCCGCTAGCACTTCTCCGGTGTATGTCTGTGGACCCGGTTCTGAAGTGTCACCCTACACGGACTCGCTACGGAAACCCTGGCCGGGGTTGAAGGGCTAAAACTAAGCGGCCTCGCCTTTGCAGATCGTGTTCGTCCGAGCTGTAAAAGGTTAACTAAAAGACGATACTAAACATGTAGTACCAAAGGTCGAGGCTTTTCGGACGGGGGTTCAAATCCCCCCAGCTCCACCACTTAAAAAACTAAGACGCCAATAGGCGTCTTTTTTTTTGCCTTGAACCCCCCGCATTGCTGGCTTTTCGCCAAGTTACGATTCCAAGTAGAGTTTTTAATGAACAGTGACATCCAGATTTTAAAGTAGTACATTTGGTGGTACCACTTTAATTAAAGAAAATCTGGTACTACTTTATGGCAAAAACAAAACCACTAACCAATACGGAAGTTAAGCAAGCCAAGGGAAAAGAGAAAGTATATAAACTATCTGATGGTGACGGCTTGCAACTTAGAGTTAAACCTAACGGCAACAAATCTTGGTTGCTAGACTATTACAAACCCTACACAAAAAAACGGACCAGTATTGGTTTAGGTGGATACCCGGCTATATCTTTAGCGGATGCTCGTAAACTAAAATCAAAATTTAGAGAGTTACTAGCTAAAGACATCGATCCCAAAGAATATAAAGATGATCATGAGCGTATACAGTTAGAGGCAGTATCAAACACCTTCAAGCATGTTGCTACTAATTGGTTTGAAATAAAGAAAACGCAAGTAAGTGAAAACTACGGCATTGATTTATGGCGATCGCTAGAAAATCATTTATTTCCAGAGTTAGGAAAACTACCTATAAGCAAAGTAACGGCACCAAAAGTTATTGAGGTAATAAAGCCTTTAGCTGCGAAGGGAAGTTTGGAAACGGTTAAACGCTTATGCCAAAGGTTAAATGAAATAATGACCTATTCTGTCAATACAGGGCTAATACACGCCAACCCGTTATCTGGCTTAAGGGCTGCTTTTCAAAAGCCGGTCAAAGAAAACATGCCTACAATCCCACCTGAAGAACTCCCTGAGTTAATGAAAGACCTTAGCTATGCGAGTATTAAGCTTGTTACTCGTCTTTTAATCGAGTGGCAACTTCACACGATGGTTAGACCAAGCGAAGCTGCCGGTGCAACATGGCGTGAAATCAATTTTGAAAATAAAGTATGGGAGATTCCAGCAGACCGAATGAAGAAGAAGCGCGGGCATAATGTTCCACTAACAGAGCAAACAATAGAGTTACTAAATAGACTAAAGCCTATTAGTGGTCATCGAGAGCATATATTTCCGGGTGATAGAAACCCCCGAACTCATCTTAATGAACAAACTGCGAACATGGCTTTAAAGCGTATGGGGTATGAAAATCGATTAGTTGCCCACGGCATGCGGTCCATTGCCAGTACCGCATTAAATCAACATGGCTTTGAAGGTGATGTAGTTGAAGCTGCACTCGCTCATGTTGATAAAAATGAAGTAAGGCGAGCATACAACCGAGCAGATTATTTAGAACGTAGACGAGTAATGATGAGCTGGTGGTCCGAATATATAGAGTTAGCTAAGCAAGGCAAGGTCGGTGTCTCTAATGCTACTCTAAAAATAGTGGGTTGAGGTTATTATGGATAATAAAGAGATGAATATGGAAAATGATTTTAAAAATGACTTTTTTACCAAAGAGCAGCTACAGTCGTTAATTAATATACCGATTCATGACGTTATAAATGATCTTGATGCTTATATTTATTATGAAGGCATAGTAAGTGAAATTCCATTTGATGAAGATCCCGTAAAAGTCTATGTAGTCGGGTTTATTAAACAAACTAGAAAGCCTGTTACTCACTTAAACCGGCCGGGGTATAAGCCTGTATTTGAAGTCTCTTATGAATGTGGGGATTATTGCTCTCGACCTGAATTAAAAGATATTAAGCCTCTGTTTATAAATGACAGTTACGATAGGCAAGTTTATTTTAACTATTCAGAATTTATTGAATTTTGTTCAAAGCTTGGTGTACCTTTAAAAAGCAATGATAAACCTATAGATACTCAATCAGACCCTATAGAAAACAATGAAAAGCAACATAGCAATAATGAAGTAAATATCTCAAATCGATACCCTCCGGAGCTTCAGTTGGCAATAGATGCATACGAACAACTTTGCACAGATAAAAATAACTTGCCTTTAAATAAAGAAATAGAAGCTTGGCTAAAAACTGAAAGCAAAATACGAGGTATTACTCATTTAGATGGCTCTTCTACATTAAAAGGGTTAAGCAATGTAAAAGCTGAAAGAATTGCTTCAATGATAAAGTCAAAACCTGACGTGGTTTAATGGATTCGACTACCCCAGTTAAGAGATAATAATCTTAATTGGAGATCGAAAATGACAAAACGTAAAAAATATTCAAAAGAATTCAAATTGGATGCGATTGCATTGGTCGTTGAGCAAAACTATAGTCAAGCGGAAGCTTCGAGAAACCTGGGGATTAATCCCAACATGCTCGGCCGTTGGATCAAAGAAGCCGAAAATGATGATGGTCATGCTTTTCGGGGGAATGGCAAACTAACCCCAGAGCAAGAAGAGATCCGCAGCTTAAAAGCACAAGTAAAACGCCTCGAAATGGAGCGTGAAATATTAAAAAAGGCAACGGTCTTCTTTGCCAAAGAAACGAAGTAAAGTATTCGTTTATTGCCCAACATAAGAAGATCTGGCCTGTGGTCATAATGTGCCATGTACTGGGTGTTAAGAGTAATAATTATTATAGTTATCAAAAACGTAACGTTAACAAACCGGAAGACCCAACGCATCAAGAAATGCTTGATTGGGTCAAAGATATTGCCAAGTTCAGCGATAACACCTATGGCGAGCGACGTATTCAAAAAGTGTTAAACGCGCTGAGTTATCCCGTGAGTCGGCAAAAAACCGCGCAGCTCATGAAAGAAGCGGGTGTATGGGTTCGTTATAAAAAGAAATACAAAGTGACAACAAACAGTGACCACAATAAGCCTGTTTACGCCAATGAACTGAAGCAAAATTTTACTGTTGCAGCACCCAATCAAGCGTGGGTGCAGGATATCAGTTATGTTTGGACAACCGAAGGCTGGTTATATCTAGCGGTTGTCATTGATTTATATTCTCGTAAAGTGGTCGGCTGGAGTATGGGAGCGAGAATGAAAGCTCAACTGGTTTGTGATGCGTTGACTATGGCTATTTGGCAACGTCAGCCACTATCGGGATTGATTGTTCATTCAGATCAAGGCGTTCAATATGCGAGCCATCAATATCGGCGATTATTAGAAAAACATAGCTTTATTGGTAGCATGAGTAAAAAAGGTTGCTGCTGGGATAATGCGGTTGCAGAAAGCTTCTTCGGCAGTTTGAAACAGGAACGTGTTCACTGGCGTCACTATGAAACCCGCTATGCAGCGCAGCAAGATGTTATGAATTACATAACGATGTGGTACAACAGCCAACGGCTTCATTCTTATCTGAATTATCAAAGTCCAAATAACTTTGAATTGGTGGCTGAAGAATTAACTATGGTTGCTTAACTGAGGTGTCTGAATTTGGTTGACCACGTCAACCTAAGTAATTAACTTAGGGGGTTATCTAGGTAACCCCCTAAATTAATTAGCTAACCCGTCTAGCCTTACCCCTATACTAATAGTTTTTAATGTGCCTGAATCATTCCATAACGTACTAAGGCAATTAAAAATGAACATTAAAAGTTTTTCTAAAATTATCCGCAGACCTGAAGTTTTAAATAAAACTGGCTGGTCAAAATCGACACTCTATAACCGCATTAATGATGGCCTATTTCCTACACCCATAAGCTTGGGAGTAAGAGCTGTTGGCTTTGTGGAAAGCGAATGTGACAAAGTAGTCCAAGCAATGATTGCAGGCTACACAGAGCAACAATTAAAAGCATTAGTGCAAAGCATTATTAGTAATCGTGGCATAAAGGAGTTGCAGTTATGATCCGTAGAAATAAATGCTTAGAGCTAGGTTTGCCAGAGCCAAACGACTGTCAAAAAGAGTCGAATTATGTGTTGAGTGTGATAAGCCAAGGGCTAACAATAAATGCTAATATGGCTCGCTATATTGGAATTGATGACCTGCAAGATGTGGTATGTGCAATTAAACGAAAAGGCTACTTATTTACAGTAGAAGATAAAGAGGCCGAATGCCCATCAACGGGTCGATTAACACCATTTCCGATAATGGTTTTGTCGATGACGGATGAGCAGCAAGCATTGTATAAAAACGAGGAAAGCCGCAAAGAAAGTTAATTTCAATGCGACTTATCAATGGTGTGCTGGTGGCGCAATGTGGAAGTTAAACCACCAGCACGTTTAAGCATAACGTTAATTACCTAGCTAAACAATGTTAGTACTCGCTTACGCTGAATACATTGTATGGATTTAAAAAACGCTTATTGGTCGCTATTTATAGGTTTTTGACCCTATAAATTATTAGCAAGGCCATGACGCTTTAAATTCATACTTATTGAATAGTGATAGTAGTGACTAACACGCCACTAGGTAATTAATAATATCTCTTGAGTGTTGTATGTCTTATAAGGTTAAGGTTAGGGCTATCGAGGTAAATGATCAGGTGTTCTGGGTGAACGGTCAGCATAGTGGTATTTACTTAACTATGGCCAAGAAGATGATAAACCAAGTTGATATGATATTAAAGCATCATAGCAAAGTACACCTAATTCGTTTCGATCTCCGCCTTTACGAGTACTCGTCGGATAATCAAATAATTACAAAATTTAATCGAATCCTATTTAGGTGGCTTAAGCGAGCATATAACTTAAAACGGGTAGGTTTCATTTGGTGTCGTGAGATTGAAACCGCTAAGCAACAACATTACCACTACGTTTTGATGCTCGATGGTCATAAAGTACGTCATCCGTATGATATTTTAATTAAGGTAAAAGCTATCTGGGAGTACCAGCTACAAGGTTCACAATATACCCCAAAGCACTGCTACTACAACATTGTGCGAGGTGATTACGATTCACTCCAAGAGGCTATATGGCGTATATCGTATTTGGCTAAAGTGAGAAGTAAGGGAAAGAAACCGCCACAAACAAAACATTATGGAACAAGTCGAATCAATTGAAATGTGTATTATTGTTAACTTTTCACGCGTGCTAAACGTTTGTGAAAGCCTTCAAAGTGTTAAGGTGTGTCTCGGTTTACTATGTATAGCAACCGGAACAATGCGGAACAAACCGGAACAATCTAAAATAACTAAGGTTATGATAATAATGGTTTTATATTTTATTTTGGAACATATTAAAGCACATTCAAACGGTTTGTTCCTGTTTTACGATAAGCCCTCTCGTTGCCACAACCCTAATAAAACATTCAGCAATTACCACTCAATAAGGTGCTTATTAGGTTTAGAGCATTGCTCACAAAACGATAGGTTTTCATATCGGGTTAACGTAACACTTTCATTTTGTGTTGCCATTCAGCCTTTGGAGTTCCACTTTGGCTACCAAAATATCCAGCACAATCATAATCAACTAATGGATCTTTAAATTCATCTTTTAATATTTTCGTGCCGCGTAAACTTACGTTAAAGCTACCCCAGTTCTGAGTATCCATGCTGTATTGAGCTTCAAGGTCAATACCGCTTGCGTGTAGTTCACCTGTATTTTTACGAATCGTTTCCGTGTAGCCAGCAGTACTACGCCATAGCGTTCCCGCAGAGTCACGCTTAATCAAACTACACAACTCTGGATCACCGTTACGTGCACAGGTGTTAATTACATCATCGGCACCCAAAGTACCGATGGCATCGGTGATCGTGATGTCATACCAATCAATAGACATGTTAAATTCAGGTAAGGCTGTCGGTGTAAAAACAGCACCTACCGTGTAAGTATCAGCTTGTTCCGGATCTAAGTCGACATTCCCCCCCTCAAGTGTATTATATTGGTCAGCTGGATTACCAGGAATGTTTCCATATTGTTCAGCAGTCACCCCTGTATTCAAACATTCAGCTAATGTAAATTCAGGATTTTCACCAGAACAAAGATCGGTAGCACCACCGAGGCCAGACGTTTGTGGATCAAACAGTTCTAGTGCATTTGGCACACGAACCGCTTGGTTATAACCTAAACGGAATTTAATATCAGAGTTTGCTGCCCAAGATAATCCTACCTTATAGGTATTTGTGCCGCCTGCTAAATTATAGTTGGAATAACGATAAGCTAATTCCATTGATAAATCATCAACCCACACCTTATCTTGCATAATTGGAACTATTGCTTCAGCAAAAATTTCAGCAACATCAAAGCCACCTTCGATGGCTGGAGACGAGCCACCACTACCCGCTCTAAGCCCTTTCGAAAAAACTTCATCAGGTTCATAGGCAAGCGATTCTTCGCGATATTCAACCCCTAATAATAAAGAAACGCCATCCTCTGAGCCTGGTAGCGCAATACCGTATTCACTTAAATCACCAGTTACTGATGCACTAATGAGCTTAGTTCTTGTATTTCCCGTGGCAACCGCAATAGTGGAAATATACTCAGCTGCTTCTTGTGTTACACCACCCTTAGAAAATACATCCCAAGGTACACAATTAGAGTCAGCGCCACTGATAGCCGATCGACAAGCTGGCTGGCCAGTCTCAGGGTCAGTGATTACATCCAACGCATTTCTGATCCGATTGCTATTCAGATCATTAACATAGCGTTCATTAAAGATACTAGTGCTGTACATAGCATTAACATCAAATAACCAGGTATCGTTTATTTCACCTTTTAGTCCCATCAACATACGATAGTTTGTATGACCTAGTGAGTTAATACGATTACCACCCTCAATATTACGACGTCCAAAGTTCAGTGGTGCCGTGTCACTACCGCTATAGCCAAATTGAGTACAGATAATATCAAGTTGATTAGCGCTCAACAGTGGGTTGTCACAATTGATAGTATCTGTACGATAGAAATTACCCGACGGGGCTATTTGAGCTTTAGTTCTGTCATCCATAAACATGAATTCACTATAAAAATCAACAGAATCATTAACTTCATAATTAACAAACGCGCCAGCAGTGTAGGTTTTATCTGGGCGTTGAATATGATTTAGTGGCCCATAGTTATATGTTTGCCCTCCATATGGCACGAAGCTTCCGCTATCAGGGTCAACCATATAACGATCGTTGTTTTCAACATAGAAGGTGCCCCATGGGGTAGTTGATGAACCGCCACAGGCGGTGCCTGAACTTCTAGCACTTAAAGTACAATTAGTATAATCACGATTTGCTTTAGTAATTGGCTCAATTTCGCGATAGGTCATATAAGCCGAGGCATGGCCTTTACCGTCAGCAAAAGAGCTACCAGCGGCAATACTAAAATCATAGGTTCGCCCATCAATAATAGAACCACTGGGTGCATCAAAGCCTTTTTTACTGTTAATTTCCTGCATAAATGCATTGTCATTATCATGCTGATAAAAACTATATTGAGCGGATGTTTTTACCCCTTCAAAATCAGTATCTAAGATAAAGTTTACAACGCCGGCTACCGCATCTGAGCCATAGGTAGCTGACGCTCCACCGGTTAATACTTCTACCTGCTTTACGAGTGTTGTAGGAATAAAGTTTAAATCGGCAGAGGGATTTTGAGGGTCTCCTGACATCAATCTACGGCCATTGACAAGCACTAAGGTACGTTTTGATGCTAAGTCACGAAGGCTAACGGTTGCTGTGCCTGATGCACCATTTGCTGCCGTAGAGTTCTGACCAACAAAAGCTTGAGGCAAAACTTGAAGTCAAATCCTCCAAACGCGTAATACCGATACCTTCAATTGCTTCAGCACTAAGTACGCTCACAGGTGACGAGGCGGTTATCCCTTGTCGTGCAATTCTTGAACCTGTGACAATTATTTTCTCTATTGACTCCTCATCCGCTTGTTGATTCTCTTCGGCCAATGCGTATTGACTGACCCCCATTAAGTTAACCGCCATGCATAGTACTATGGCATTATGTTTAAAGTGTTTAGTTTTCAAAATATGTCCTCGATATAATTATTATAATATTGAGCAGGGCAATCTAATTATTCCCCAAGTGCCTACAATGTGCTTAGACTTATTTGAATGAAAAGATATGGTTGTTATTAACTATTCATCAGCTCATAAAAAGTACAAGCCAAACCAGTATATGGAGTAACTATTCTTGCAACAAATGCATAATCTTTCGTTTAGTATGCTTAAAATCTATACATTGATAACCTGTAAAACATCAACAAAAAACACCAATCAATCAATAACTTGGCGAGACACAATTACATTTTTACAAATTTTGGTTATTGTGCTGCACAAAAGTTACATTGTTTTGGTTATAAAATTCCTGATGTTCGTACAGTACAAGGCGTTGTCAATACCAGTTAAGGATTACTGCTCTTCTTTTGAAAGAGGTTCAAAAGTAAACAGTATACTCAGGAATTTCAAAATGAAGCTGATGCGAGAAGCTTCATTTAAACGAGTTTTCAATGCATGACTTAAGTGTAGGCTATAGCTTTTATCTATAAAGGCTGTGAATTATGTAATATGACATAGAGATATTAAGTATTTACAATGCCAGCACATATAGTTTATTTCCCTTATTGGTTATGTCAGTTCTACTTAAGTTAAAAAAGCCATACCTATTATATTTAGGTGATAGTAGTAAAACGCTAGAAATTAAAACAGCGCGAGGTGTTGCACAGTGGACTCCAGAACATTGTCTTGGTGAGTTTAGGCAAGATAACTGCCAAACTACACTTAACTTGCCAAAGCTGACAATTCGTGATGCTGTGGCACAAGGTGCGCAAACGTTAATTATTGGGCTTGCCAATAGCGGTGGCCGAATCTCACCTGCTTGGCATCAAGATATTATAGAAGCGTTAGAGCAAGGTTTAGATGTTGCCTCTGGTCTACATAATAAATTAACGGATATCTCCGAATTTGTTTCTGCCGCCAAACGTTATAATAGACAACTGATTGATTTACGCTCTTCAGGTGATTTTAGTATTGTCGGCAAAGGGCTTAAGCGTACAGGTAAAAGGATACTAACGGTTGGCACTGATTGTGCCGTCGGTAAAATGTACACGGCGTTAGCTATCACTAAAGAAATGAAAAATCGAGATATGCAGACTCAATTCGTTGCAACTGGGCAAACGGGGATTTTTATCTCAGGTACCGGTATTTGTATCGATGCTGTGGTTGCAGATTTTATGTCGGGAGCTGTTGAAGCGATTACGCCAGATATTCCTGAGCAACACTGGCAAGTTGTCGAAGGACAAGGCTCTTTATTTAACCCTTCATTTGCAGGTGTCAGTACAGCATTATTGCACGGCGCTCAACCTGACTACTTGGTGGTTTGTCATGAAGTAGGCAGAACGTCGATTAAAGACTTAACTGGTTATGCTATTCCAACATTGGCAGAATGTATTCAACAAAATCTAGTAGTTGCCAGATTGACTAACCCTGACGTAAAAGTTGCAGGTATTGCACTAAATACGCGTAACCTAACACCTGAAGAGGCTTATGAAGTGATTAAAACAACGGCTCAGCAATTCAACCTCCCATGTTTTGATCCCATGCTAACAGGTGTTTCTAACCTAGTTGACGCACTATGAATAAACGTAGAATGCAGATATTCGTGGAAGAATGGCCTTTAAAAGACCATTTTACTATCGCGCGTTCTTCTCGTTTATCAACGGTTACCGTGCGTGTCAATATCGCACAAGACAACGTAATCGGTCGGGGCGAATGCGTGCCAACTGAGCATTATGGAGAATCAGTGTATTCTGTTACTGAGCAGTTAAAAACCGTTGAAGAAGCGATAATTCAAGGGGGGAGTCGCCAAGCATTGCAGCAGTTATTGCCTCCTGGAGCGGCCAGAAATGCACTAGATTGCGCGTTATGGGATTTGGAAGCTCAGTTGCTAAATCAACGGGTTAGCGATTTGTTAGAATTTGATGGCATGGATAATTGTCATGAGCCCCAAAATATAACGACCGTACATACTATTAGTATTGATTCACCTGATAAAATGGCTGACGCTGCTCGAAAACTATCAGGCTTTTCAATGCTAAAAATTAAACTGGATCGCCATCTTATCAGTGAACGTTTGCACGCTATTTATGATGCTGCGCCTAATGCTAAGTTGTTAATCGATGCTAATGAAAGTTGGGACATTGAATTGCTTAACCAAATGATAGTGCAATGTCATAACCTGCCCATTGCCATGATAGAGCAACCTTTACCTCGCACTCAGAATGAGTTACTAAAAGATTTACATTCACCTATCCCGATAGGGGCTGACGAATCTTTTCATACGGCAGACGATATTGACGATATTCGTCCATATTTTGATGTGATCAATATCAAATTTGATAAATGTGGTGGCCTAACTGAAGCGGTGAATATTTTCACCAAAGCGAAAAGTGCTAATTTAAAAGTCATGATTGGTTGTATGCTAGGTACCTCATTATCTATGGCACCAGCGACGTTGATCGCACAATATGCAGATTTTGTTGACTTAGATGCTCCTCTATTATTAGCTAAAGATTATGAACCCTCCCTTATCTACCAACAAGGGATCATTCAAGCCTTACCTCGTTCTTTATGGGGAGGTATATCTACTTAACTATCTTAATAAATGATTATTAACAAGTAATAACCAATAAGATTATGGCTAGAATTTAATATGAACAAACCTGTTTTTAAACGTAAAAACGCTCATTTAGCTGCTGCTGGCATTTTATTTTGCTTGCTGTCATCACCTAGCATGGCTCAATCTATATCTACAACAGAGCAAAACATTATCGACACGGTAAACCGTAATTTTGACAGCCAAATCGATTTTCTTCGTGATACCGTCAATATTAACAGTGGCACGATGAATATCTCAGGCGTTGAAAAAGTGGGTCTCTTATATCAACAAGCATTGAAGAGTATTGGTATGGATACTAAGTGGGTTAAGTTGCCTACTTCTATGCAGCGTTCAAGTCACTTAATCGCGAGTGCTATTACTGGTAAGGCGGATAAAAAAAACGATATTTTGTTGATTGGTCATTTGGATACCGTATTTGCAAAGAACAGCGATTTTCAAAAATTTAAACAAGACGGCAATACCATTTCAGGGCCTGGTGTCACCGACATGAAAGACGGCAATAGTATTATTGTGTATGCGCTTAAAGCTCTTTACCAGCAAAATTTACTGAATAATGCTAATGTTAGGGTTATATTCAACAGCGATGAAGAAAGTATTGGGCAACCAATTGCAGTCAGCCGCGCGCCCATGATAAAGCTCGCGAAAAAAAGCGACTATGCTTTAAGTTTTGAGTCTGGTTGGCAAAATGCAGCAACTATTGCTAGGCGGGGTACTACCAGCTGGAAGTTGTCAGTAGACGCCAAACGAGCTCACTCAAGTGGCATTTTTAGTGAGAATACCGGTGCTGGTGCTATTTTCGAAACATCACGGATATTAAACGCTTTTTACAGTCAAATTAGAGGCGAATCAGGTCTTACTTTTAATCCTGGAATAATTGTTGGTGGCACCCAAATAAAAGCCAACGATCAATCCAATTTATCAGCGTTTGGTAAAACTAACATCGTCGCTGAAACTGCTGTAGTCAAGGGAGACATGCGTTTTATCAGCAATGAACAACGTGAAGCTGTTAAAGATAAAATGAAGAAAATTGTCGCTATTAACCTACCAAAAACATCTGCATCAATTGAATTTAATGATGGTTACCCTGCCATGGTTGCCAGAAAAGAAAATAAACAATTGTTGTCAATTTTCAGCAAGGTAAGTGAAGATATCGGATATGGTAGTGTCACTGCTTTTCCAGCTGAAAAACGAGGCGCCGGAGACTCGGCATTTGTATCTCCTTATGTAGCTACTATCGATGGTTTAGGTGCGAGTGGTGGTGGTAGTCATAGTAAGTTTGAGCATTTAAATGTAGAGTCATTAAAAATGGCAACAATTAGAACTGCGATTTTTATTTATCGCCTTAGTCAAAATTCACAAAAATGAATATTTCATGATAGTAGATTACTAACTTACGATGCGTTTAAGACATATAGAAGTATTTAATGCTGTTTATACACTTGGCTCAGTTAGTGCTGCAGCCAAGTCATTGCATATTACTCAACCAACGGCGAGCAAAATCTTACAACATGCCGAGAGCCAGCTCGGCTACAAGTTGTTTGAACGGGTTAAAGGTCGTCTTATTCCAACGGTCGAAGCAACAATTATCTATGAAGAGTCACTTGATATTATCGACAAAGTCTTATCACTGAATAAACTGGCAAAAAATATTCGCAATGCGGAACACGGAAAAGTGAAAATAGCCTCTGTGGTTGCATTAGGCTTGGAGTTTGTACCAAAAGCAATTGTTGCTTTCAGACAAAAAAATATTGGTATTCATTTCGAAGTTCAAACACAGCATACAAGTAATTTAACTACACAATTGAGAGAGCATGATAAAGATATAGCCTTAGCGTTTAGTCCAGATCGTGAAGAGGGTATGCGCTACAAAAATATTGGCCAAGGTGAGTTTGTCTGCATTTATTCAGGTAACGAATTTGATCATATACTAGGAAAAATCACCCTAGAAGATCTTGAGAATCATTCACTAATTAGCATAGAAAATAGTGGTGTATTAGGTAACCAAATTATTGAACAGCTAAATGAGAAAAGCATCAAAGTTTCACCTGTTATCACAGCTCAAACCTATTTTATGGCTTTAAATTTTGTTGCCTTAGGTGGTGGTATTGCTATTGTAGATGAGTTTACTGCACGTTCAAGTGGAGTTAAACCGATTAAATATAAGTCATTTGACCCACCAATTTCTTTTACCGTTGAAGCCATTCATATGGAGAAAAAAATACCATCAAAGCCTTGTGCTGAATTTTTGGAATACCTTAAAAGAACCATTAACTCGATAAAGGAATAATCACTTGACGTTCATAATGTAAACCATATAACGAGAATAAAAATTGCCTGTATGTACGCTGCTCTCTCGTATATTTATGAGTAAATATTGAGTTTTTATTTTCATCAATAAACAATAATAAGGATACAAATGAAAAATATTATCTTGGCAGCTACTATTTTAATTACTGCCTGCACTCCCCTCCCCAAAGAAATGACAGAAGTCGAACTTTGGCAAGCAACGGCAAACAAAATTACTATTACACGCGATAATTGGGGAATTCCACATATTTACGGCCCTACAGATGCCGATGCTGTATTTGGAATGATTTACGCTCAAGCAGAAGATGATTTTAATCGTATAGAAGTCAATTTCTTAAATGCCATGGGACGTTTAGCTGAGGCAGAGGGAGAAAGTGAAATTTATCGTGATTTACGCATGAAATTATTTATTCGTCCTGATGAAATTAAGGCCATGTATAAATCAAGCCCTCCTTGGTTGAAAAAGCTAATGAATGCATGGGCTGATGGTTTAAATTACTACCTACATACACACCCTGAAGTAAAGCCCAAAGTACTAACCCGATTTGAACCCTGGATGGCATTAACTTTTTCAGAAGGCAGTATTGGTGGTGATATTGAACGTGCGCGTCTAAACAGGTTAGAAAATTTTTATGGCGATAAAATTAAAAATATACCTGATGAAAAACTTGATCTAACCAGAGAGCCACAAGGCTCTAACGGTTTTGCTATAGCACCAAAGAATACAGCATCTGGCAATGCTATGTTACTGATCAACCCACACACCTCTTTTTACTTTCGCAGTGAATTACATATGCAAAGTGATGAAGGATTAAATGCATACGGCGCTGTAACTTGGGGACAGTTTTTTGTTTATCAGGGGTTTAATGAAAAAAATGGTTGGATGCACACATCTACGGGTGCCGATTTTATTGATGAATATTTAGAAACTGTAGAAGAACGAGAAGACGGTGTTTATTATCTATACGATGATAAGTGGCGAAAAATGACCTCATCAGTTATCACCATCCCTTATAAAACAATTTCAGCTAATGGAAAAGAAGGTATGGCAAGTAAGCAATTTACAGCTTATCATTCTCACCATGGACCTATTATTAGAGCTGAAGGCGATAAGTGGGTTGCCATGGCTATTATGGAAAGCCCGATGAAAGCCTTGATACAATCTTATGAGCGCACTAAAACAGATGGTTTAGTCAGTTTTAAAAAGAATATGGAGTATCATACTAATTCATCTAACAATACAGTTTACGCTGATGCTGATGGAAATATTGGCTTTTTTCATGGTAATTTCATCCCGAAAAGAGACCCTAACATTGATTGGACCAAGCCTGTTGATGGCAGTACATCAGCTACTGAATGGCAAGGGCTTCACTCTGTTGATGAATCAATAAATCAGTTTAATCCTGATATTGGCTGGCTCCAAAATACTAACAACTGGCCCTTTTCTATGAGTGGTTCTGAAAGTCCTAAAAAATCAGATTATCCACAATATATGTCTACCTTTGGTGAAAACCCTCGAGGTATTCATGCTATTCGAGTCTTAGAAAATACCAAAAATTTCACGCTTGATAGCTTAATTTCAGCGGCTTATGATAGCTATTTAACCGCATTCGAACCCTTAATCCCTCTTTTGTTAAGTGCTTATGATAATGCTAACAACGAAGATAAAGTAGCATTCGCCGATTCAATAGCCTTGCTACGAACATGGGATCTGCGCTTTGCTGTAGACAGCGTACCAACCTCTGTAGCTATTTATTGGGGGCGTGAATTAATGCGCGCATCATCTGCGCCAGCTCGTGAAGCTAACATGGATATTTATGATTACATGGAAAATAAAACTTCAGCCACACAAAAATTAGATGCTTTACAGGCAGGATTAGCCAAATTGACTTCTGATTTTGGCAAATGGGATATGCCATGGGGCGAGATTAACCGCTTCCAACGTTTAACCAGCGATATTGTTCAACCGTTTGATGATAATAAACCTAGTGTACCTGTTGCCCTTGCTTCAGCTCGCTGGGGTAGTTTAGCTGCTTTTGGTCAGCGCACATTTAATGACTCTAAGAAAAATTACGGTACTCGTGGTAACTCATTTGTAGCCGTTGTTGAGTTTGGCGATAAAGTTAAGGCTAAGGCAATAACCGCAGGCGGTCAAAGTGGTGATATAAACTCACCTCATTTTGCAGATCAAATAATAGGTTACGCGAACGGTACTTTACGTGATGTCTACTTTTACAATGATGACATTAAGGCCAATGCCGAAGAAACATATCAGCCAGGTAGTCGAGTCATCACTAAAAAGAATATAAAACTTAATTAATAATAAAAGCTAATCGAGAACATAATGAAAATTAAACTTAATAAAAAACCGTTTGAAATGAATGAATTAACATCAGTTATTTTTATGTCTATGATGCTATTAACAGCCTGTGATAACCAAAAAGCCACCTCTGTTGAAGATAAATCACCTAAAAAAACAGTGGTATTGTCTGCTCTTGAAATATCTCAAAAATATATCATTGCCGATAGCCATATTGATGTGCCTTATCGCATCGAAGAAAAATATGACGATGTATCAGTAGCAACCATTACGGGAGATTTTGATTATCCTCGTGCTGTTGCTGGTGGTTTAAACGCACCATTTATGTCTATTTATATTCCTTCAGTATTACAAAAAACAGGCGGTAGTAAAGAATTAGCCGATAAACTCATAACTATGGTTGAAGGTATTGTAGAACATGCACCCACTAAATTTGCGATGGCTTATTCAACACAACAATTAGAAGACAACTTCAAAAAAGGTTTAATTTCTTTACCTTTAGGAATGGAAAATGGTAGTGCAATTGAAGGTGACTTAGCTAATTTAGAGCATTTTTATAACAGAGGTATTCGTTATATTACCTTAACTCATGCTAAAGCAAATAATATCTCCGACTCTTCTTATGATGAAAACCGTCCTGCAAAAGGTTTAACACCTTTTGGCAAAACATTAATCACTGAAATGAATAATATTGGTGTTATGGTTGATGTCTCTCATATTTCAGATGATGCTTTTTATCAAGTTATAGAGACGAGTAAAGCCCCTGTTATTGCCTCTCATTCTTCTGCGCGTCATTTTACTCCTGGCTTTGAACGTAATATGAGTGATGACATGATTAAATTATTGGCTAAAAACGGTGGTGTTATTCAAATTAATTTTGGTTCTTCTTTTGTCTGCGGTACAAGCCAAGAATACTCAAAAAACTTTAGTGCAGCACGTAAAGCTTATATGGAAGAAAATAACGTAGAAAGAGAAAGTGAAGAAGTAAAAACATTCACAAAAAATTTCCGTACAGAACACCCATACCCTTATGCCAAACTAAATGATGTTTTAGACCATTTTGATCATGTTGTTAACTTAGTAGGCATTGATCACGTAGGTATAGGCTCTGATTACGATGGTGTAGGTGATAGCTTGCCTGAAAATTTAAAAGATGTTGCTAGCTACCCTAATCTTATTCAAGGTTTGTTAGACCGAGGTTATAACGAGCAAGCTATTAGTAAAATCTTATCTGGTAATTTATTAAGAGTTTGGCGTCAGGTAGAAGCTTATGCTCAACAACATTAAACCCACTAAAACTTATATTCTCGGCTTAGGAATACTGCTACTTACATGGCAAAGTTATGCGCAAAAAAATGACAATGTTAGAGCAAGAGATTTAGGTATTATTCCCGGCTATTTTCCTAGCGGAAAATGGAATGCTATTACTGATGTGCCGGGGGTAAAAGTAGGTCACATTAGCTTGATTAAACAGTCAAAAGGAATGCAAACAGGCGTGACTGCTATTTTACCTCACGGTGGAAACCTGTATCAGGAAAAAGTTCCTGCTGGTTTTTTCCAAGCCAATGGCTATGGAAAGATGATGGGGATTTCTCAAATTGTCGAATTAGGTGAAATTGAAACCCCTATATTGTTAACAAATACTCTAAATGTTGCCGACTGTGCTCAAGGAATTATTGAGTGGACGTTAAATTTACCGGGAAATGAGCAGGTAAAGTCGGTTAATGCCGTTGTTGGTGAAACAAATGATGGGCGTATTAATGATATTCGTCAACGTTTTGTTAAAAAAGAACATGCGTTGTCGGCTATTACTAAGGCTAAATCAGGCCCCGTTGCAGAAGGAAATGTAGGTGCTGGTTCTGGTACTGTTGCTTTCGGTTATAAAGCAGGTATTGGTACTTCATCGAGAAAAATAGGTGAATATTCGCTTGGGGTTTTAGTTCAAGCTAATTATGGCGGTGATTTACACGTATTAGGTGTGCCTGTTGGTCGTCAATTAAAATCAATACAAGCACAGAAAACGGGACCTGATGGTTCGGTTATGATTATTCTTGCAACGGATGCACCACTGTCTGATAGAAACTTAACCCGTTTAGCTAAGCGGGCTATGTTAGGTATTGGACGAACCGGTGGTGTTATGTCTAATGGTTCAGGTGATTATGTGGTTGCCTTTTCAACATCAGAACAAGTTAGACGCTTAGTTGGTGCAAAAACAATAACTGCAAATAGTTTATCTAATAGTGAAATGACACCGCTTTTTTCAGCAGCAATTGAAGCAACTGAAGAAGCCGTATATAACGCATTAATTGCTGCTAAGCCTGCGGGAGATTACCAGCCAATGCCGATAAAATCACTCATGCCATTACTCAAACATCGCTTGATACTCAACTAAATACCTTGCGTACTATCCGTACCCTCTATAATGAATAGCTCTGTTATTAATGCGAGTATTTTAGTTTTAAATATTAGATAACAATTGATTAACACTAAAAAATAAGCAAGTGATAACTAAAAGGATAAATAAGCGCTTGACTTACAAACGGCTACTTTAAAAAAAGTGAACTGACACATAAGTCAATTTTCGTTGACTATTTAATTATCTACTAAAAAACACTTAGAGAGGTGAGACCAAAAGCTTTAGAACAAATTTATTGTACAACTATTAATTAGCAATTAAAACTGAGCCAGTAGTTGTACTGCTCTATATAGTAATTGATACTCAGGCTTTATTAAAATTGAGTTATAGGAGACACATAGCTCGATATTACTCATGTTATTAGTCTTTCTTAAGTTGAGTATACTGCTTTGGCGTCACTCCCAACATATTTTTAAAATCATTAATCAAATGAGATTGATCTGTATAACCTAGAGCATCTATTAAACATATTGATGGTACTATGTTTGTGTACTTCTCTTTAGGGGGAGTCATAGGAGCGCTGGTTGCCTCAACGATTGTCACATCAATTCCCCTTGAATTAATGAAAATAGTGGTCGCTGCATTTGTGCTTTATTTACTGTGGGGGGTTACGCCAAAGCTCAGAGAAACCTCAAAGTTATGGCGTGTTCTCGCTGGACTTTGGACCACGTTTATTTCGATGTTCGTCGGGGCAAGTGGGCCTTTGGTTGGCAGCTGCTTATATGTAAATAATTATAATAAGCTTAAATTTACTGCCACATTTTCAAGCTGCATGACAGTACAACATACCTTAAAAGCGATTTTATATGGGGCTGTGGGGTTTGCATTTTGGCAGTGGTTGCCGCTGGTTATGCTAATGATATTAAGCGGTGCTTTAGGTACTTGGCTTGGCCTTAAGTTACTGCACCGCATTTCGTCAGATAAATTTAAAAAGATTTTTCGTTTAGTGTTAACGGTGCTTTCCCTGCAACTTGCGTGGCAGGGAATTATGGCTTTTAGTATTTAAACAAACCCAGTTTAGCAACAATGCCGCGTTCTAATTCATTGAGTTGGCCTATGGTGTTATCGAGGTGCTGAGCTTCTTGCGATAGGCTCTTAGCGCCTTGGTTAATAAGCTGCATGGTATTTAAGATATCAGCGGTCACACTGGTTTGCTCTTCAGAACTTGCCGCCACGCTCTCGTTCATTTGATTAATGGTATTGATTTGTTTAGCAATATCTTTAAACACCGCTTGGCTTTTTTGATTCGCTTGGCTCACTTTATCGCTGAGTGACTTACTTTGCTCCGTTGCGGTTACACAATCAGAGGTATTATTGTGTAGCGATACAATAATCGACTCAATCTCAGACGTTGAATCATAGGTTTTACTAGCAAGCGCTCTTACTTCATCGGCCACCACCGCAAAGCCACGGCCTGATTCCCCCGCACGAGCCGCTTCAATAGCAGCATTTAGAGCCAGTAAATTGGTTTGCTCGGCAATACTTTTTATAACATCGAGCACTTGGCTGATTTCGTTACTGCTGGCGTTTAATTGTTTAACTACGTTTGATGTATGGTCGAGTTGTGCAGCTAATTCGTCAACCATGTTGCCATTGGCATTCATATTTTGTTCGCCTTGTTGGCATAAGCGATGTACGTCTGTTGTTTGCTGTGCAGTTTGATTAGCTCCTTGCGCAATCTCTTTGGTTGCTTCACTTAACTGACTAAGCGCATTGGTTGCAGAATCAGTGCGGTTATATTCAAGCTCGGCTTCGTTTTTAGAGCGCACAGATGCTTCGTTTACTGTGCTGGCTATCATTTCAAGCTCACTGGCTGTGCTGCCTAGCTCTGTAATTATTTCTTGTACTTGCGCTATAAATCGATTGAAACCATCAACCAAATAGCCTATTTCATCATTAGATTGATAGCTAATACGTTTTGTAAGGTCGCCTTCACCTTTGACAATTTCATCAACAAGGCTATTTACGCTATCGATTGGTTTTATCACTAACAGTCGCACGATATAAATAATCACCGCACCCAAGGCGATAAAAGAGACCAGCAAGGTAATAAACATGGTGCGTGTCGAATCAGCAATGGTGCTATGCAGTGCTTGTTGTGAGTAACCAATTTTTATGTGACCAATTAAATTATCTAAATAGTGCAAATCAATAGTTTTGCTAACCGATGCGCTATTGCTTTGTTTAGTGATAGAAGCAAGTGGCTTATTGCGATGATCTGTCACTGAAATGCTATGTACATGTTTGTTTTGCGAAAAGGCTTTAATAATCTGATTTATTAACGGCTCATCATAAGAGAATACCGGCTCGGCTAAAATAACCTGCATTTGCTCATTGAGAGCCGTGATGTCGTCTTGCCATTGTTGTGTTTGACTCGACTTTGCGAGCAGATAGTTTGCACTGATCACGAAGATCACGCTCAGTAAAAGGCACAAAGACAGTGCCAAGGTCATTTTATATTTTAATGATTTCATTGTGCGCTCATTGAAATGGGTTAAACCACAAAGGGCTATTTTTATTAGGTGTGTTCGACGATAATGTTGGGTTATCTAGCTCAATAACGCGACGCGAGCTTAAGTTGGCTTTTGATAAAACCGTTTGTACTTGGCTGTCTGCCAAAAACATGGCGTTAAATGTGCCATCAGCAATCATCTCGTTTAGCGCATCATTTAGCTGTTTATGCAGCGTGTGGTTGTTTTTGTTGACGAAAAAGTAAAGTGGTGCGGTGTACTTAATCACCAAATGCGGCTCTACAGTGAGGTTAAGCTCTGAGTGATTGGCAATTTCATCCCAAGGTTCATTCACCCCACGTGGGAAGTAATCAAAGCGCTCGCCTTCAAGCATTGGGAACAAATTAGGGTATTTTAATGTGGTAACAACGGGTAGTTGATTTGCTTTTAATATTTTAGTGTCTGGCCAGGTTTTACCTTGCCCAGCGGTGAAACGTTTTAAATCTTGTAAGCTAGTTACCGAGCTAAACAGTTCGCGGTTTTGTGCTTTCACTATTGCTACTCGCATGCCAAGTAAGCCACGAAATAAGGGAATATAAACGGCTTTATAATCCTGTTCTAACTGAGTTGATGTCATGCTCCACATCACATCAAGCTGGTTGTTTTTTACATCGTTTAAGATACGTGCATTAGAGATATCTTTATTGGTTTCATAAGGGTGAATATACTCTAAGTCAGCACGTTCGATGGCGCTGATCAGTAATTTGTGGGGAAGGGAGGTATCGCCACTGTAGCTTTGAACTTTTACCGGTGCGGCAAAACAAGCCGACGTAAAAGCAAAGCAAAAAAGTAAAGCAAAATGACGCATAAAGCACCTTTGTTATTATTATGTAAACAATAAACTAAAGTGCTTTACGCGCTTTCTCAATCTTATTTCTTATGCATACGTATTCATACCTAATCAATCGCCTAGTAGGCTGTCGATTGACTTATCACCATTAAATAATTCAAACACTTGTGGTTTTTTCGGTGTATGTTCAGCAAGGTATAGCAGGGTATCTGCTACATCTTCACGGTTGATCACCGCATCTTGGCGGGTTGCAGGCCGCGTGGTGGTTAATAGCCCTGTTGCAGCGTCATTTAATAGCGTGCCAGGTCTGACAATGCTGTGATTCAATTCGCTATTGATTAAATGTTGATCAGCCATGTGTTTTGCAACTAAATACGGTTTGATACTACTTTCAATGTTGTCAGGGGCATCAGCACCAATAGAGCTCACCATTATAAAGTGCTTAACCTTGGCATCTACCGCATAATTAATCGCTTTAACAGCGGCCCATAGATCTATCAGTAAGGTTTTATCAGCACCCGTTGCGCCGCCGGAGCCCGCGCTAAAAATCACTTGTTCAACGCCCTCGAAGGCACGACTAAAATCGTTTTCGAGGTCTTGCTCTACAATCATTAAATGACTACTTTCAAGTGTACTCAGTTTGCTTTTATCTCGAACCAGAGCCACTACATCATGACCGTTTGCCAGCATTTTTTCGGTGGTCATTTTACCTATTTGGCCCGTTGCGCCAATGATTAAGGTCTTCATATCAAACTCCTTCTAATTGCTGTGTTACTAAAGACCTTGGGGTGTGGATTTATTTTTAAAGGGGTACAAGCAAACTTTGAATAAAAAAGTATTATTTGGCATAGTGCTGAAATAGGTACAAATTCAATTAAAAGGACTTAAAGTGAAAATATATTCTAATCTTTTGATGGTGATAACATTAGCATTTTGCAACGCGGTATCTGCTAATCAATGGATATCACCTTATCCAAATAGTGACGTTGAAAAGTCGGTTAAACTCAGTGGCGAACAAACACAATTAATGAATCAGTTTGATGGCAGTAAAAAGTCATCAGAGCGATTTAGTTACACAGACTTTATTGGCGATGTAACCCACACATTGTACGAAATAAACAATGTTGCCACTCTCAAAGTATTTGAAAACTATAAACACGCTTTACTCACAGATGGCTTTAATATTGTTTATTCTTGTCAGCTAGACGCTTGCGGTGACAGCAGTGATTTTGCAGAGGAAGTCGGTTACTTTCAGCTCTATAATTATCATCGTAAGCCATATTATCTATTTGCCACTAAAGGTGAAAAGCCTGAGTTTGCTGTGTCATTATTTGTTGGCCAGTACAACAGTAAAACGCGTGTTATGAATAGCTCAATTGCGATTAAAGAGCTTGAAACAGACCTGATAAAAGCCAATACAGCTGCTTTTGCAAAACAGCAAACAAATCCAGTTACCAAAGCACCTAAAGACGATATTAGAGGCTCAAGCGATCATCCATTACTTAGCCGTTATCCTGGTAGTTTTATTGAAGACTACGAGCAAATTGATTACGAAGAATTTTCACTACCAACAGGAATATTCAACCGTAAAAACAAAGCGCTACCTGTTGAAGATGTGATAGGTGATATCACTCGTATTACTTATGAAATTAGAAAAGTATCAACCCTTAAGGTCTTTCATAACTATGTGTCTGCCTTAACAAAAGAAGGCTTCGAAACGGTTTTTAGTTGCGAGCGTCAAGCATGTGGTGACGACCGTAAGATTATACAAGCACTTGGTGATCACTTGTCGGTAAAACAAGTTTATAACTATTATCGCCAGCCGCGCTATCAGTTAATGAAAAGCACCATAGAAAATCAAACAACCTATGTCGCATTTTTTGTTGGGAATTACCAAGGCACTTCGCGAGTGCAGCTTGTTATAATTCGAACAGAGCCTTTACAAGGCGATTTAGTTAAAACCAATCCGGACCAAGTGTTAAAGCAACTAGAGCAAAAAGGTAAAGCAGCCATTTATGGCATTTACTTTGATCATGATAAATCAGACATTAAGCCAGAGTCAGCAGAGTCATTAAAAGTGATTGCAGATGTTTTAAATAAAAATAACAGCTTAAACTTGTACGTTGTTGGTCATACAGATGATAAAGGAAGCCCAGAATATAATTTAGGGCTGTCATCTAAGCGAGCTAAAGCAGTTGTTAAAGCGCTCGTGAGTCAATATGGCATTAAAGAGTCGCGTTTAATTAGTTATGGCGTAGGCCCTTATGCGCCAGCTGCCAATAATAAAAATGATTTGGGTCGTCAGCTAAACCGGCGCGTAGAGCTAGTTGAGCGATTAAGTAATTAACAATCAAAAGGGGCTTTTTAGCCCCTTTAAATTTTATTACGAATTAGGTCACGAACAATAAAGCGGGCGGGGTGAATAGCCTGACTCACACGTTCGCTAAATGGTCTTGGCTCATTGTTTAAACAAGCAATTAAATTTTCAGCACAAAGGGGGGCACTGCACAGGCCTCTTGCACCAAAGCCTGTGAGTACATGCAAGCCTTGCTGAGGTTTCGTTAACGTTTGGTACTGATAACGCTTACCTAATCTTAAATTAGCAAACGCACTTACATAATCACTTTGTTCAGCCCATTCACCAGCCATAGGTAAATGGTCAATGAAGGTACACCTTACAGCTGCTTTCGCTGCAGTTATCTCACCTAAGGTCGTTGCAAACTCGCTGTTTGTGTAAAAACTTAATAGTTGTTCGCGATTGGTGTGGTTGTCTTGCTCTTTAACTTCACGGCTTTTTGAGTTTTTTTCAAAAGTCGCGCCCATGCAATGATGGCCCTGATATTCAGGAGTAAAATAGCCCTTATGGCAAAGCACGGTCTTTAGGCGTTTTGACTGCTCGCTTGCTTGCACATGCGAGACTTGGCCGCGCACACCAACAATAGGTAGCGCTTGAGTTTGGCTAAACTGGTCACTGTGTTCACCTGCACAATTAATCACATCACTAAATGGCCCGAAAGTTTGCTCTTTGCTGTGTAGTAACCAGCCATCAGCGGTTTTCTCGAGCTTTTCAATATGGCAATTAAAGTGACTGTCCATTTTATTATTGGTAGTTGCACTTAACGAATTTGCCGCATTAAATAATGCTGTAACCAGTGCTGGTGGATTTACCCAGCCACCTTTTGCAAAGAATACACCTGAGTAACCAGTATCCACACCGGCAATTTCGTCACCTTCTTCGGCGCTTACATTACGCATTAATTCTGCTGGCCAAAGTGCTTTATCGGCAAGGTTTTGATGTTTATCAGCTAGGCCTTGTTTAACCGCGTGCTGTAATACACCACACCACTGGTGAGGGTAGTCAAAACCATCATCAAGTAATTGTTGGTATAGACGCATCGCATATAAAAAACTATGGGCGAACATTTCACTGTGTGGTGAATTTTTCGCTTGTAAATGCGGATACACAGCCCCTTGTACATTGTGAGAAGCGCCCATGGCAAGCGCTTCGTCTTGGCAAAAAAGCGTGGCTTTTAGGCCTCTTTTTACCAGTGAATACAGTACACTGCTACTGGCAATACCACCGCCAATAACAGCAACATTACTCAGTTCACTTTGCTGATGAGCAAAATAGGCAGGTCCTGACTGTTGCTCATTAGGCTCAGAGAGCTCGCCAATCAGCATTTCGCGCTTTTTACCATAGCCTTTTGCTTTACTCATGCTAAAGCCAGCTTCAATGAGTCCTCTTCTGACAAAGCCTGCGGCAGTGAAAGTGGCGAGTGTGGAATTTACTCTTGAGATAGCACGCATTTTGTTGAACAAACTCTGTTGCCACATATCTGGGTTTTTGCTCGGAGCAAAGCCGTCTAAATACCACGCATCGACAATTCCTTCACTTGGGTAGCTCATGGCATCAATACTGTTTTGTACGTCACCAAAATAAAGGTCGAGTATTAGTTTGCCGCCTGCAAATTCAAGGCGATGACAGCCGGCCAAATTAATTGGGTATTGAGTAATTAGTTGCTCACTATACTTGCTTAAACTAGGCCAGGCTTTGAGGGCTTGAGCAAGGTCATCACGCTTAATAGGAAATTTTTCAAAAGAGATAAAGTGCAAGCGGGTCACGCTTTTTTTACCACTATGGTCGGGTTGATTTTGAACTTCTTGCTCTGCATGCTGCCTATCAAGGTGAGCAGCAAAGTGCTGCCATGTATTTAAAAAGTTAAGCCCGGTACCAAAGCCTGTTTCAGCAATTGCAAAGTGGTCACGGTCATGATTTTGTAATCGTTGCGGGATATGGTTTTGTTGATAAAACACATAATGTGATTCGGCTAAGCCATCGTCATTAGAGAAATAAACATCGTCAAACTGATCGGCGACAGGGGTACCAAGGTGATTAAAATGAATATGTGCGTTTTTGATCATGCTTTAACTAATTAACTACAAACTTTTTTCATTATTTTACGTGTTTTCTTTGAAATAGTCTGGCGTTATTTATAAGCTAGACATTCAGAGTACATGTGTACGCTAGAAAGCTGACCACTTCGAAAGTAATTTCAGCGTAAAATAGAACACAATTTAGTATAGAGCTAAGGTAATTACCTATGAGAAGAGCCGTTATTACGGGCATCGGTGTTGTTTCAAGCATCGGTAACAACAAAGAAGAAGTATTAGAATCATTAAAACAAGGCCGTAGTGGTATCGCGTTCAACCAAGAGTTTGCTGACTACAACCTACGTAGTAACGTATCTGGCAAAATCGATATTGATGTTAAAGAGTTTGTTGATCGTAAAGCAATGCGCTTTATGGGCGATGCTGCTGCATACGCTTATATCTCAATGTCACAAGCGATTGCAGATGCTGGCCTTAGTGAAGATCAAGTTTCAAACGAGCGCACTGGTTTATTAGTGGGTTCAGGTGGTGGTTCATCTAAATGGCAAGTTGAAGCGGCTGACATTTTACGTGAAAAAGGCGTAAAACGTGTTGGTCCTTACATGGTACCACGTACTATGGCTAGTACGACTTCGGCGTGTCTTGCAACACCATTTAAAATTAAAGGTGTTAACTACTCATTAAGCTCTGCATGTGCGACATCTGCACACTGTATCGGTCATGCGGTTGAGCAAATTCAATTAGGCAAGCAAGACGTAATCTTTGCAGGTGGTGGTGAAGAGCTTCACTGGACGCTAGCAATGGAATTCGATGCAATGGGTGCATTGTCTACTAAGTACAATGAAACACCAGAGAAAGCATCACGTACATACGATGCAAACCGTGACGGTTTCGTTATCTCTGGCGGTGGCGGTATCGTTGTTGTTGAAGAACTTGAGCATGCACTGGCTCGTGGCGCGCACATTTATGCAGAAATCACTGGTTACGGTGCAACGTCTGACGGCTACGACATGGTAGCTCCATCAGGTGAAGGCGCTGTACGTTGTATGAAGCAAGCAATGCAAGATCTTGAAGGCGGCATTGATTACTTAAATACTCACGGTACTTCAACACCTGTTGGTGATGTGAAAGAGCTTGGCGCTATTCAAGAAGTATTTGGTGGTAACTCGCCAATGATCAGTGCAACCAAAGCGATGACAGGTCACGCTCTAGGTGCGGCAGGCGTTCATGAAGCAATCTTCTCGCTATTAATGCTTGAGCATAACTTTGTTGCTCCATCTATCAACATTGATGAACTAGATGAGCAAGCTGAAGGTCTAAATATTGTAACTGAGCGTAAAGACGTTGTACTAAATACAGTTATGTCTAACAGCTTCGGTTTCGGTGGCACTAACGCCACATTAGTAATGAGCAAATATAAAGGTTAAACCTCTCCAGTATTTGCTTAAAGCCGAGCAATAGCTCGGCTTTTTCATTTGTTATAAAGTCTTAGTTGTTACCTATCCGAATACTGATAAATTCGCTACAATAGCGCCACTTTCTGCCTCTCGGACACACAAATGAAAATTCTTGCAGATCAAAATATGCCATTGGTTGAGCAGTACTTTGCCGATTTTGGTGATGTTGAGCTATTTGATGGCCGTAATCTTCAACCCGAGCAGCTAGTCGGGGTCGATATCTTGTTAACCCGCTCTGTTACCAATGTAGATAAAGCCTTACTCACTCAAGCAGATAAATTAAAATTTGTGGGCACAGCAACCATAGGTGTTGATCACATTGATACCGAGTTACTTGCTGAGCGAAATATCGCATTTAGCAGCGCACCAGGTTGTAATGCCGTGGCGGTTGCTGAATATGTTATTAGCTGCTTGTATGCCTTGAGCCAAGAAAATGCCAGTTCATTACAAGGTAAAACCATCGGCATAGTGGGTGTTGGCAGTATAGGTAGCTGTTTACGTGATAAGCTTAGCCTGCTTGGTATGAATGTATTGTTATGTGATCCACCAAAACATGAAGCCGGTGAGCTTGCAGAGCATATTGAGTTAGACACATTACTAGCCCAAGCCGATATTGTGACTTTTCACGTGCCATTGGTTAAACAAGGTCCGCATAAAACCTTGCACATGCTAGACGAAACTCGCTTAAAAGCACTTAAGCCGGGTATGACGATTATCAATGCAAGCCGTGGTGATGTGATTGATAACCAAGCATTGCTAGCATTGTTTGAGCAAGGCGCAAAATTAGATTGTGTGCTTGATGTTTGGGAAAACGAACCCAATATACTGACACCTCTGCTTGATTATGTACGTTATGCCAGTGTGCATATTGCAGGGCATACACTTGAAGGCAAAGCCCGCGGTACACAAATGCTGTATCAGCAAGTATGTGAGCTTGAAGGCATCGCAGCGCTTAAGTCTCTGGACGATTTTTTACCAGAGCCAATTAGCCATTCTGTCACGCTTGGTGAAACCTTTAACCAAGACGATATAGGTCGCTTAGTGCACTTAATTTATGATGTGCGTCGCGACGATGGCATTTTACGAAGTAAATTAGCAAGCGAAGGCTTTGATAGTTTACGCAAGAATTACCCGCCACGACGCGAGTTTAGTACTTTGTCGGTGGCTGCCAACAGTGCATGTGAAGGCGCATTAGCTGCACTGGGATTTAGAATTAACGAATAAAGCCATTTGCTTTATTCAAAAGAGGAAAACACATGTCGCAAAAATTTAATGTAGCCGTATTAGGTGCCACAGGTTTAGTGGGTCGTCAGATTATCGAAACTTTAGAAGATCGTAAGTTTCCGGTAGACCAATTATTTTTACTCGCAAGCAGCCGTAGTGCTGGTGAAGAAATTCAATTTCGCGGTGAGAGCATTGAAGTAATCGATGTTGAAGAGTTTGATTTTAGCCAAGCTCACATTGGTTTATTTTCAGCAGGCGGCAGTGTCTCTGAAAAATACGCACCGATTGCGGCGGACGCAGGCTGTGTGGTAGTTGATAATACCTCACACTTTCGTAATGACTACGATGTGCCACTAATTATTCCTGAAGTGAATGCATCAAGCTTAGCGGATTTCAGAAACCGCAACATCATTGCAAACCCTAACTGTTCAACGATTCAAATGCTGGTGGCACTAAAGCCAATTTATGATGCTTATGGCATTGACCGCATTAACGTATCAACTTATCAAGCTGTATCGGGTGCGGGTAAAGAAGCCGTTGATGAACTAGCTAAGCAAACAGCAAACTTAATGAATGCGCGTCCGATGGATAATGCCGTTTTCCCTAAACAAATTGCTTTTAATGTGATACCACAAATCGATAGCTTTGAAGATAACGGTTATACCCGCGAAGAAATGAAAATGGTCAACGAAACACAAAAAATCTTAGGTGATAACAGTGTTGTGGTTAACCCTACTTGTGTTCGTGTTCCCGTGTTCTTTGGCCACAGTGAAGCGATTAATATTGAAACGCGTATGCCAGTAGATATCGAACATGTTAAGCAGCTATTAAACGATGCACCTGGTGTAGAGTTTATTGAAGACTTAGCCGATTACCCAACAGCAGTATCAGATGCAAGTGGTAACGATACTGTATACGTGGGTCGTTTACGTGCTGATATTTCGCATCCTCATGGTTTAAACATGTGGGTTGTTAGCGATAATACGCGCAAAGGTGCGGCAACAAATAGTGTGCAGATTGCTGAAGAGCTAATCGCAAATTATTTATAAATCTGATGATTTAGGCTGAGCTAAATTTAAGAAAAGCGGCAATTTGCCGCTTTTTTTGTGAATTCACTGCCAAATTATTGCCGCATACGCTGTAAAAGCGTATAAACTTAACGATAACAATAAAAAAGCCTCTCAGCCGCTATTATTTAAGCTATTTACTATCAAGGTGTTGCAATAGATATTGCAAGGCAACTAAGTTATAGTTTGCAGCTGGAATAGAGCTTGCAAGAAAACATAATTAAGAATCAATTCTGCAAGAATTACTTGATGTTTAAGCAACCAAGGTTGCTGCGTTAACATTTAAAACATAAAGGATCAGCATGCGCGGTTTAGCAACACTCTTCATATTAGCGTCTGCATTGGTGGTAACACCGACATACTCTGATGAAGGCACCACACTTAAAGGCCCTAAAGGTGTCGATTACGGTGCGCAGGGGCGCTCTATTGGTCCAATTAAACCGACCGATACATTATGGCGTATTGCCGCTAAAATTCGCCCTGACAACTCTGTAAGTATTTATCAGGTCATGCAAGCTCTGTATGACAAAAACCCATCGTCATTTTTAGATCAAAACCTAAATCATATGCGTGATGGCGCATACCTAAAAATTCCAACCATTGCAGAAATGCGTGCGGTCAACCCTACATTAGCAAAAGCGCGTTCTGAACAAGATGATGAGCTGTGGGAAAAAAAGAAAAACGGCACGTTGACTACAGCTGAAATTAATGAATCGCAAAAGAAAGTAACTCAAGCCCGTAAAGTTGATGTAGACGAAGCAAAACAAGAACTTAAGCAAGAAATCAACACTATTAAAACGGAGCAGGGCACGCAGCTAGTAGAGTTACAAAAGCAGTTTAAATCGTCGGTTGAAAATGTTGAAGAAATCTTAGCTGAGAACAACAAGCTCAAAAAGCAACTGAGCGGTATTTCTAAAGAGCTTGAAACCGTTCGTGATCAACTTGGCCAAGACAGTGAAATTCAAAAGCAACTGAAAGAGTTGATCACTAAACAAAATGAAATCATAGAGCAGCAAAAAGCAAAAAAGATTGAAGAGGACAGTGGGTTTAGTTTTTCGAGTTTACTGAGCAACCCATTTGTTCTCGGTGCTTTAATGTTTATTCCTGCATTACTTATCATTGCAGCCGTTGTGATGTTTTTGAAAAAACGTAACAGCGCCAATGATGATACAGATGCCAGCGATGACGATGAATTTTTACCACAAAGCCCAAGTTATAATGCTGATGATGATTTAGAACCAATTATAGAAACTGATCCGCTAGTTCCTGATCCGGTCGAAGACAATGATGACTTGAGTGTGCGGTTAGATGACGACTTAGACCAAGACATGCTGCCAGATGATGACATCATTTTTGACGACAGCATTGATGATAGTTTTGATGAAGATGACAGTGTTTTAAATCAAGATGAACTAGAAGGTTTATTAAGTGATGACATCGAGTTTAATGATGAGTCTTCAAGTAGTGCTGACGATGATGATTTAGATGCATTTTTACAGCAAGATTTCGATCAAACCGATGACGATAGTTTAGGTGATGAAATTGACCTAGATAGCGAACAGTCTCCAGCAGATTCATCGGGTGATATTTTAAGTGCTGATGACATTGATGACCTATTTGATACTGATGAAGATGACTCGTTAGATAACGCCAATGATGAAATGGCAGCGCTTAGTGAAGAGCTTGCAGAAGATGACGCTGAAGATGATTTTGACATTGATAGCTTAATTGATGAGCAAAACAACACGGATTCTAATCAAGATGTAAACCTAGACGATATTGATGACTTACTCGATGAAAATAATGATGCCTCAACAACTAACGTTGAAGCTGAACTCATCGATGAAGATGATTTCGATATCGACAGCTTAATTGATGAAGCGCAAACAGACGAGCCAGCAGCCGAAGCTAATGATGCATTAGAAAGCGATGATCTTGATGATGCGCTGGATGTTGATGACATTGACTCGCTGTTAGATGAAGCTCAAGAAGAAGCGCCAGCCGAAGAACCAAGCGCGGATGAACTCATCGATGAAGATGATTTCGATATTGACAGCTTAATTGATGATGCACAAACAGAAGAGCCAGTAGCTGAAGCTAACGATGCATTGGAAAACGATGATCTTGATGATGCGCTGGATGTTGATGACATTGACTCACTATTAGATGAAGTTCAAGAAGAACCTGCAGAAGAACCTAGCGCAGACGATTTAATCGACGAAGACGAGCTTGATGATGCCCTCGATGTTGATGACATTGATTCATTGCTAGATGAGGCACAAGCAGAGCCTGAAGCGGAACTTGTTGAAGAGCAGGCTGAAGAGCTTGCAGAAGAACCTAGCGCAGACGATTTAATCGACGAAGAAGAGCTCGGTGATGAACTTGATGTTGATGACATTGACTCGTTATTAGATGAGGCACAGCCTGAGCAAGAGCCTGAAGCGGAGCTTGTTGATGAGCAGCCTGAAGAGCTTGCAGAAGAACCTAGCGCAGACGATTTAATCGACGAAGACGAACTTGATGATGCCCTAGATGTTGATGACATTGACTCATTATTAGATGAGGCACAAGCAGAGCAAGAGCCTGAAGCGGAGCTTGTTGAGGAGCAGCCTGAAGAGCTTGTAGAAGAACCAAGCGCAGACAATTTAATCGACGAAGACGAGCTTGATGATGAACTAGATGTTGATGATATTGATTCATTACTAGATGAGACACAAGCAGAGCCTGAAGCAGAACTTCTTGAAGAGCAGCCTGAAGAGCTTGTAGAAGAACCTAGTGCAGACGATTTAATCGACGAAGACGAGCTTGATGATGCTTTAGATATCGATGACATCGACTCATTATTAGATGAAGTTCAAGAACAGCCTGAATCTGAAGAGCTGGTTGAAGAGTCAATTGAAGAACCTAGTGCAGACGATTTAATCGACGAAGAAGAGCTTGATGATGCTTTAGATGTCGATGACATCGACTCATTATTAGATGAAGTTCAAGAACAGCCTGAATCTGAAGAGCTGGTTGAAGAGTCAATTGATGAACCTAGTGCAGACGATTTAATCGACGAAGATGAGCTTGATGATGAACTAGATGTTGATGACATCGAATCATTATTGGATGAAGCGCAGGAAGAGCCAGAACAAGAACCAGTTGAAGAGCTTACCGAAGAGCCTATTGCGGATGATTTAAGCGATGAGTTTGATACTGATGAAATCGACTCACTACTTGATGAGGCTGATGCAGAGTCAGAAGAGCCTGCGTTAACAAATGAAAGTAGCTCAGATATTGATGACAATGCTGAGCAAGACGATGAACTCGATGTAGCAGATATTGACTCATTACTTGATGAAGACGCTAGTGATGAGCAGGACTCTGACGTTGATGATGAGCTTGAAGAGCTTATTCAGCAAACAAATGAGCTGAAGCAAGACACTGAAGCACAGATATCAGATTTAAGTCATGAACAGAGTGACAGTGCAGATCATGATGAGAATCTACAAGAGTCGCTAGAAGATTTAGCCGATGCTGATCAAGCGGTTGATGACATGAATGTTGAATCGATTGCATCAGAGTTGGTTGATGATACGGATGATAGTGACGAAGTTGATATCGATGAAGCGCTTAATCAAGAGTTTAATGAAGATAGCGATGAGCTATTAGATGAAGATGATAGCCTTGACGAGTTTGATGATCCGTCACTTAAAAGTGTCGATGAGTTATTAAATGAAATTGGTGAAGAAGATGACTATGTCGAAGCACCAGACTGGTCAATAGATGAACCAGAGCAAGACATAGAAGAAGTTGAAATTGATTTAGGCGATGATCCGCTAGCAGATGAAGACCTAACTGATGAATTTGATTTAACCGCCGACGAAGAGCCATTACAGCAAGATACGGTGACTCCTAGCCAAGAGTTGGAAGAGTATCCAGAGCTTGAGCTAGATGAAGCCGGTTTTGAATTGGATGAGTCTGATGAAGACATTTCTGGTGAGTTAGATGAAGATGCACCATTACAGTTAAGTCAGGCAGAGCAAGACCTTGCTAATTCATTAGCAACGGGTAATGAGCTTGATCAGCTAGACGATGATTTTGATGATGAGATCTTGCTTGATAATGAATTTACAGAAGATGATATTCTTGACCCTGAGGATGACTTATCGGATCAATCACAGATTGAAGGCACAACAGAGTTAACGAGCGAAGCGCCAATTGACGATGAGGTGCCTGATAGCCAAGACGAATTAGAAGAGTTCCCTGAATTCGAATTGGACGATATTGAGCTTGATGATGCCGTAGAAGCTGAGCAAACATTAGCTGATATCGAGTCTAATTTAGCTGACGAGGCTGATTTAAGTGAGCTTTCAGACGATGAAATCGATGATGATTTTATGGCTGACCTTACTCAAACAGACTTTGATGCGCTGTTAAATGAATTAGCAGAGCCAGATGAAGCTGATATTGCTGATGCCAGTGAATTCGACGTTGATTTTAATGCACTATTAAATGAAGACTTACAGGGTGAAAGCGAACAGCCAGTTGAACCTGATGTACAGGCATTAGATGCCGAGGAGCAACAAACTACTTCAACGGATGAGTTTGTAGATATCGATTCATTACTTGAACAAAGTGACGATGAAGCACTCGACCACGAACCTTATGATGAGGTTGATATGGATGTAGGACTGAGTGATTTTAATGACTTACTAGCGGGTGATAACCCAACTGATGTTGATGCCGAAAGTGGTGGTTACTCAGCAAAACTGGACTTAGCGCGGGCATATATCGAAATAGACGACTTTGACTCAGCGCTGCAAGCCATTGAAGATGTTATTGCCAATGGCCCAGAGGAAGTGCAAGAAGAAGCACAATCACTTAAGGCTAAAATTAACGAGTAATAAGTAAAACTGACAGTAAAAAACCGAGCTACTAGCTCGGTTTTTTGTATCTAAGCAAAGGTTATTGCTTGTCTTGTAAGCGACGAGCTTTGAAGTCAGACTCGACTTTCCACTTAGGCCAATCGCCGTTATCAGCAAGTTTGGCAGCAATATCAACTATCAGCTCGATATCTTGCTCAACACCACCCATAGACCAATCTGCTGAATAGTCATCAGCTTCTTTATGATATTTGTGAGCGATGTAATCAGGATCTGTATCACCTAAACTCATAAATAATAAGCTAGGCACGCCTTGTTTAGCCAGCGAGAAGTGATCAGAGCGGAAGAACAAACCATTTTGAGGACGAGGGTCCATTTTTACATGACGACCTTGTGCTTTCGCTGCATCTGCAAGGTAGTCTTCCATTTCAGACATGCCTTTACCGTATTGTAATATGTAGTCAACGCCGTCTAGCACGTTCATACCATCAATATTAAGCAGCGCGACCATTTGCTTGGTTGGTACAATCTCGCCAGTAGCGAATTGTTCTGAGCCAATAAGCCCTGTTTCTTCGGCCGTAAAGTTGGCAAAGATAATAGAGCGTTTAAATGGTTTTTTCTTATGCATTTCAGTAAGAATACGGGCTATTTCAACCGTTGCTGCGCTACCTGATGCGTTATCAACAGCACCATTGTAGATTTTCACACCGTCATCAGTTTGCTTGGTGCCAAAGTGGTCCCAGTGCGCACCAATTACAATGTACTCATCAGGAGTTTCGCTACCTTTAAGCGTTGCAACAACATTATGCGATTGCGCTTGAGAGATATCACTTTTCAGTGTCAGCGCTGCTTTCGCTTTTAAGTCGACAGGTTTAAAGTCAGCTTTTAGTGCGTTGGCTTTTTCAGTTTGATAATCAAGGCCAGCTTGAGCAAAAATTTCATTTGCCGCTTGCTCATCAATCCAACCCATTACAGGGATGTCAGAAGCATTCTTATCTTGGTCGATTAAGGTATATTTGCTACCCGTGTTCGAGCTTTCTACAACGCCCCAAGGGTATGCGGCAGGAGCAGTTTCGTGAACGATAAATACTGCTTTTGCACCTTGGCGAGCACCTTCTTCATATTTGTAAGTCCAACGACCGTAGTAGGTCATAGCATTACCGGTGAAAAGCGTGTCGTCTTGGGTGGCAAAACCAGGATCATTAACAAGCACGATAATTGTTTTGTCTTTTACATCAATATCTGCAAAGTCATCCCAATTATATTCAGGTGCATTAATACCATAGCCAACAAACACAACATCAGAGCCATCAATGTTGATTTCAGGGTTAATTTGTTGGGTACGGGCGGTAAAATCACTGCCAGCATTAAAGCTTAAATCACCCACTTGTAAGGTCATGTTTTGATCTGGAGTGAGTTTTGCCATGGTAACTGGCTGTAAAAACTCGCCATTAAAACTACCGCTTAAGCCGAGTTTTTTATACTCGTCGGCTAAATAGTTAATGGTTAGTGTTTCGCCTTCAGTTAAAGGGCCACGGCCTAAGAATTCATCAGAGGCGAGGGTTTTAATATGTGAGCGTACATTGGCAATGTTTACGGCTTCATTGCTTTCAGCGTTTGGTTTATCAGTGCTTGTTGTTGGTTGCTCAGAGCAGCCGAATAAACCAATTGCAAGTGCCAAGCTTGCATACTTAAGGTGAGTTGTCATAGTTTTTCTGGTTGATTGCACAGGGTTTCACTATATGGGACGCGAAGGGGGGCTGTCCAGAAAGAGTCTACAAATAACTAATTATTCAGGATGAAAGGATAATAATGCACCTTTCATCCTGTCAATTTTACCACCACGCTTTATCAATGGCGGTATCTTGAATTTTAAATACCTCTCCAACTAGCGGAGTACTCAGTGATACTTGCTCTTGTCCTGCTTTTTTAGCGACACGTTTAAGTGGGTCATACCAAGCATGAAAGGCCAGATCGAATGTACCATTATGCACTGGCACCATTACATCACCTTGTAAGTCGAGGTGAGCTTGCACTGATTGTTCTGGTGTCATGTGAATGTCAGCCCAATCTTTGTCGTAAGCACCGGTTTCAATAAAAGTGATATCAAACGGCCCATAGCGATTACCAATTTCTTTAAAGCCAGCAAAATAGCCAGAGTCACCGCTAAAATAAAAGCGCTTGTCATTTACTTTAATAGCCCAAGAGCCCCAAAGAGTTTTATTGCCATCTGTTAAACCTCGGCCAGAAAAGTGCTGGGTTGGGGTAAATACAATTTGGCTATTTGCCATATTTTGCTCTTGCCACCAATCAAAGCTATGCACCTTTTTTTCATCAACGCCCCATTTTTTCAGGTCGTTTTCGACTCCTAATGGCACATAAAAAGAATCTGTTTTATCAACAAGCTGTTTAATTGCTGCTTTATCTAAGTGATCATAATGGTTGTGCGAAATAAACACTTTAGCAATGTTTGGTAGCTCTGCAATGCTGATAGGTGTTGGCTGAAAGCGCTTTGGCCCCATGAATGAAAAAGGCGAAGCGCGTTCTGAAAATACCGGATCAAATAGCCAGTATTCGTCATACACTTTCGCTAAAATAGAGGAGTGACCTAATTTTACAAAATGCACTGTGTCATTAGATAAACGCTCAAGCTGTGCATGGGAAACAGAATGCATAGGCAGTTCACCTTTTGGCTCTGCATCAATTTTCTTTTCTGTAATAAAGCGTTTGAAGATACCTAGCGTTTTCTTAAAGCTGGGTCTTTCTACCTCAGCAATGTTGTGGAACTTGCCATCAGATAATTGCGCAGAGTGGCTGTTATCACTCACGCCTTCAGCGGCTAATTGATTATTCATAATAAACACTCCTATCACGATGCATAGAGTGGCGATTGCGAGCCATTTTAGAAATTTCATATCGTCACCATAAGTAAACTACACGGTGTAGTTTTTCATGGTTTGCTATAAAAGTAAACTATCTAGTGCATTTTTTATTTTTGCGTTACACTAGTAACCCTTATCGGAGGGGTCCATGAAATTATCACAGAGAAAACGATTAGATATTTTGAATGCAGCTGAGACATTGTTTTTTCAGCAAGGTGTTGAGCATACCAGTATGGATCAGGTTGCAAGCTTAGCGGGTGCCTCAAAGCGTACCGTATATAATCACTTTGAAAATAAAGATGTGTTGTTTCAAGCCATTCTAGTGTTTATGTTTGAAAAAGTCCGCCAAGAGCAAGCGGTTGTATTTGATGCTGCTGTGCCAATTGCACAGCAGTTAACACGCATTGCTGAACAAGAAGTGGCGCTTTTGACCTCTGAAGAGTTTTTAAAAGTAGCGAAAGTCGCTTTTATGCAGATGTTGCAGCAGCCTGATTTAGCAAAATCATTAGCCAGTAATAACATGGGCTGTATGCAAGATCTGGTGGCGTTTTTAGAAGCGGGTGTGCAAGCACAGGTTTTAACGATTGATGATGTTGAGTTTGCAGCAAAACAGTTTGTGTATCAGTTAAAGTCGCTGATCTTTTATCCGTTGCTGTATGGCTTTGAACGCCAAGAAGGCGACTCCGATAACAAAGTAATAAGCGAAACTGTAAAAATGTTCTTAGCGCGTTATGGGCGCTGATATTTTGGAACATAAAAAAGCCCGCTTAATGCGGGCTTTTTAAATATCTGCAAGAAGGTTTACTTCACTTCTTTACCAGCTGCTTGTTGGTCAGCATGGTAGCTTGAGCGAACAAATGGACCACAGGCCGCATGTGTAAAGCCAATTTCGTCTGCATAATCTTTTAATGCATCAAACTCCGCTGGCGGCACATAGCGTTTAACCGGTAAGTGGTGCTTAGAAGGTTGTAGGTATTGACCTACTGTTAGCATATCAACGTTATGCTCGCGTAAGTCACATAACACTTCTTCGATTTCGCTAATTTCTTCACCTAAACCTACCATCAAACCAGACTTAGTTTTCACATCTGGATGTGCTTCTTTAAAGCGTCGTAACAACTCAAGTGACCATTTATAGTCAGCACCTGGACGCGCTAATTTGTATAAACGCGGTGCTGTTTCTAGGTTGTGGTTAAATACATCTGGCGGCGTCTCGATTAAGATATCAAGGGCTCTGTCCATACGACCACGGAAATCAGGTACTAGAATTTCAATCGTGATTTCTGGGTTGTGCTTGCGAATTTCACGAATGCAGTCAGCAAAGTGCTGTGCACCACCATCACGTAAATCATCACGGTCTACTGAGGTGATTACAACATAGCTTAGCTTCATGTCTTTAATAGTCAGCGCTAGCTTTTCTGGCTCAGCTGCGTCTGGCTTTAATGGACGGCCATGGGCAACATCACAGAACGGACAACGACGAGTACAAATAGCACCTAAGATCATGAAAGTCGCAGTACCATGGTTGAAACATTCAGATAGGTTAGGGCACGAAGCCTCTTCACACACTGAGTGTAAACCATGTTTACGCATCGCTTGTTTAATACCATCAATACGTTCAGTTGATTTTGGTAAGCGAATTTTTAGCCACTCTGGCTTACGCAACATTTCGTTTTTTTCAGTCGGTAAAACTTTAACTGGGATCAGTGCCATTTTTTCTGCATCACGCAGTTTTACGCCTGGTTCCATTTTGACTGGTTTATTCATTCGTTTTCAAACCCTTCAGTGTGCTTAACCACAGTAGCATTAAGCTTTTTAATCATGTGTTTTACAAGCCCTGCACCTGCTTGCTCGAGGTTTTGCGGACCGTTAAGATCGGTTGTTTGCACCATGTTCATGCCAGCATAGCCGCATGGATTAATACGTAAGAATGGACTTAGATCCATACTTACATTTAGTGCTAAACCGTGGAAAGAGCAACCGCGGCGAACGCGAAGGCCTAATGAGGCAACTTTGCTGTCGTTAACGTAAACACCGGGTGCGTCCGCTTTCGCGTAGGCATCAATGTCGTAGTCTTTTAACGTATCAATAATGCACTCTTCAAGCCAGGTTACCAGCTCCCTTACACCAATGTTTAAACGACGTAAGTTGAATAGCACATACATCATTTGTTGGCCTGGTCCGTGATAGGTAACTTGACCACCACGATCCACTTGGATCACTTCGATATCACCGGTATTTAATAAGTGCTCAGCTTTGCCTGCTTGGCCTTGCGTAAATACTGGCTCGTGCTCTACAAGCCAAATTTCATCTGCTGTGTGCTCATCACGGGTGTCGGTAAAAGATTGCATTTTTTGCCAAATTGGCATGTAACGCTGACGACCTAGTTGACGAACGATTAATTCTCTTTCGCTCACGAGTTACTCCGTAATCGGCCTATAGCATGTGACGTACGTCATCGATGTTGCTGATCACGTTATAAATTTCTTCAATGTGCTCTTTACTTGTAACCGTTGCTACAAGCGTTACAGATTCGTAATTACCTTTGCTGCTTGGTTTTACCTTTGGCGCATAATCGCCAGGTGCAATTGGTTGCAGCTTTTCTAGGATCTGATCTGTTAGATTTACGTTAGCTAAGCCCATGATTTTAAATGTGAATGGGCATGGGAAATCTAAATACTCGTCAAACTTAGTATTTTTTACAGGTTGAACCACGACGGTGACTCCTCAAACAGTGAGTGTGCTTAATAGAGGTGTTCTCTGCCATTTCTTGGCGTTAAGCAAACTTAGATTACGACGCACTCGACCCAGCGCGACTGATATGGGGCGCATTCTATCATTTTTCAGACAAAAAAAAACGCCTTGCGGTGCAAGGCGTTTATAAACTTTATGACCAGATTACTGAATTTGTAAACGTAGGTAATCGTAGATCTTGCTAAAGAAGCTGCCTTCTTCCACTTCTTCTAGTGTAACTAGTGGATATTGTGCAATTTCTTCACCTTCAAGCTGTAAGAATAGCGTGCCTACTTTAGTACCTTTAGCAAGCGGTGCTTCTAGTGTTTTATCAAGCTCGAAGTTCGCTTTTAAGTTTTTACGCTGACCACGTGGAATAGTAATAGGTGTATCTTCTAAGATACCTAACGATACGTTTTCTTTGTTACCCATCCAAATACGTTGCTCAGCAAAGCTGTCGCCTGCTTTATATGGCGTGATTGTTTCGAAAAAGCGGAAACCGTAGTTTAATAGTTTTTTGCTTTCAACTTTACGAGCACGTTCGCTTTCTGTGCCCATTACTACCGCGATTAAACGCATGTCATCTTTAGTTGCAGAAGTTACTAAGCTATAACCCGCTTCTGATGTATGGCCAGTTTTAATACCGTCAACGTTCATGCTTTCATCCCATAACAATGAGTTACGGTTGTATTGCTTGATGCCGTTAAAAGTGAATGATTTTTTCGCGTATACTTCGTACTCATCTGGTACATCGCGAATAAGTGCAGCACCTAATGTTGCCATATCACGTGGAGTCGTGAAGTGTTCGTTAGTATCTAAACCATGGCTATTCACGAAGTGGCTGTTAGTCATGCCAAGCTTTTCAGCGTGGGCATTCATTAAATCAGCAAATGCGCTTTCACTACCAGCAATGTGTTCAGCCATTGCTACACAGGCATCGTTACCTGATTGAATAATGATACCGTGGTTTAAGTCATCAACACTGATCTGCTTACCGACTTCGATAAACATTTTTGATGATTCAGGAAAATTCTTTGCCCAGGCTTTTTCACTGACTGTAACCATATCAGTTGGTGCAATATTACCTGCTTTGATTTCAGTACCAATTACATAACTGGTCATCATTTTGGTTAAACTAGCCGGTGCTAATTTTGTATCAGCTTCGCCTTCGGCAATTACTTTACCTGTGGTGAAATCAACCAAGAAATAACCTTTCGCATTAACTTGAGGTGGGGCAGGGATAATTTGGGCTGTTGCAGAAAATACGCTAGCAGTGCAAACAAGGCCACAAACGCCACTTAAGATTTTATATTTTATAGATTTCATCGTACTCATTAATGGTTAAAGTTAAACATGTTGCGTTGACCTATTCTAAAGGTCTTACTCACTGTAAAGCAAGAACGCGTTCTGAAATTGGTTTTGTTTTAGCTTTTCTAAAACTGCTTGTGCTTCTGCGGCATCTTTTATTGGACCAAGACGTAATCGATAGATTCCATCTTTTTCAACAATGTTTGTTGGCACATGATATTGCTGACGAAGTTGAAACGCGAGCGCTTCAACATTAGCAAGAGTACTTCCCGCTGCAACCTGAATGTAGCTTAAACGAGGGGCAGAATTTGCAAGGGTAACAGCCTCAACCTTAACACGGGCTGTACCTTGTCGGTAATAACCTAATTTATAGGCCGCAGAATAAGATAAATCGATAATCCGGTCATCATGAAACGGGCCTCGGTCGTTTACGCGAACAATTACTGATTTTCCGTTATCTAAATTTGTTACTCTGGCAAAGCTCGGTAGCGGCAGTGTTTTATGAGCTGCTGTCATCGCAAACATATCGTACACTTCGCCGTTTGAGGTGTGATAATTGTGAAACTTTCGACCATACCACGAAGCAATGCCTTCTTCAGAGTAGCCAGTTTCATCTAACATCGGCGTGTATCGTTTACCACGGACTTCGTAAGGGCGACTAGCGCTTGCGCTTTTAACAACCGGGGTGACTATGGCATCTTGCATTTCAAGTTCGGTTGGTTTTCGAAGCGGGGCTGCATCATGCTCCATAGCATAACGGCCTTGCTGAGATGAAGAGCTACACGCCGCAAGCAGCACAGAAAATAACGCTATAAGTAAGTAATTGACTCGCTGTGTCATTATTTTAAAAGCATCCTTTTATCGGTGGCGATAGACATGATAATGCCAAATCCGGCCATCAAGGTCACCATTGAGGTGCCACCATAGCTTATTAGTGGTAACGGAACACCTACTACTGGCAGTAAGCCCGAAACCATGCCAATATTTACAAATACATAAACGAAGAAGGTCAGTGTTAATGCGCCGGCAAGCAGTTTACCAAACGCATCTTGTGCGTTTACCGCAATATATAAGCCACGACCAATAATAAACAAGTACATACAAAGTAATAAACAAACCCCAAACAGGCCAAACTCTTCGCTCAGTACAGAAAAGATAAAATCGGTATGACGCTCAGGTAAAAACTCTAGTTGTGATTGTGTGCCTTGCAGCCAGCCTTTACCTTCAACGCCGCCAGAACCTATCGCAATTTTCGATTGAATAATGTGGTAACCCGAGCCAAGCGGATCGCTTTCAGGATCTAAAAAGGTCAGTACCCGTTGTTTTTGATAATCAAGCATCACGTAATGCCAAAACGGCCATGCTGCCAATCCAACAGTAGCAGATAAAAAGCCAATAAGACGCCAACTTAGCCCAGATAAAAATAATACAAATATCCCTGAGCTGGCAATCAGAATAGAGGTACCTAAGTCGGGTTGCTCTTTAATTAAAATGGTTGGCACCATTACAATCGCAAAGCCAATAATTAAATGGATGATTCTTGGCGGTAAATGGTTACGCCCGATATACCATGCAACCATCATTGGCACGGCAATTTTCATTAGCTCTGACGGCTGGAAACGGGTCACACCTAAGTCAAGCCAGCGCTGTGCACCTTTTGAACTAACCCCGAATAACAACACCCCAACCAGCATTAAAAGCCCCACGCAGTAGAGCGGAATAACCATACTCTTTAATGTGTTAGGCGAAAACTGCGCGAGTATAAACATACCTAAGATAGCGCCAAACATACGTGTTGCGTGGCGTATCATCATGGCAGAGTCTTGGCCGCTAGCGCTGTAAACAATAGCAAGGCTGGCTACCATCATCGTCATAAGGGCAATAAGAAGTGGTAAATCGAGGTGTAGGCGCTGCCAAATTGAGCGTTTTTTATTTAATGGGATCATGGCGCGTCACTTTGGGCTATTTGAATCGGGTTCGCTGAAAAGTAGTAATCCATTAATTGACGCGCAATAGGCGCACCAACTGTACTACCACCACCAGTGTTTTCAACCACCACAGAGACCACAATTTGTGGGTCGTTATAGGGTGCAAAACCAACATAGATAGCGTTATCACGTTGGCGCTCTTTAAGTGATTTAGCGTCGTAACGCTCACCTTGAGCAATACTCACAACCTGAGCAGTACCTGTTTTACCAGCTGGGTCGTAATTCGCCCCTTTAAAAGCTTTATGCGCCGTACCTGTGACTTTATGTACGGTGTTGTGCATCGCATCTAGCGCAATTTGCCAATGATGAGGATTTTTTAATACTACAGGTGGCTTTTCATCATTATTAATTTGCGTTACTTCGTTTTCTTTTTTAGCGACTTGTACAAGATGCGGAGGATGATCGAGCCCGCGGTTCACTAATATGTTGGTAGCATTAGCTATTTGCATTGGTGTTGCGGTCCAATAACCTTGGCCGATACCCACTGAAATGGTGTCGCCGCGCCACCATGACTCTCTAAAGCGGGCTTCTTTCCATTCTCGCGATGGCATAATGGCAGATGTTTCTTCATGAATATCGATTCCAGAGAGCTCACCAAAGCCAAATTGCGTCATAAAGTCACTGATTTTGGTGATCCCTAAACGGTAAGCAACATCGTAAAAATAGGTATCGCATGATTCTTCAATAGCACGATAAACATCAACATGACCATGGCCCCAACGTTTCCAGTCACGCCATTTGTGCTCCACATTAGGAATTTGGAAAAAACCCGGATCCCAAATTTGTGTTTGCTCGGTTACCAGTCCTTCTTCAAGGGCAAGGATCGACATATGAGGTTTTACTGTAGAGGCAGGTGCATAACGCCCTTGCGTGGTACGGTTAATTAGCGGTCTGTCAGGGTTTAACAACTTTTTGTAATCTGTACTGCTGATACCATGGACAAATAAATTCGGGTCATAACTTGGGTTGGAGTAGAGTGCTAAAACGCCGCCATCTTTAGCATCAAGCACCACAATGGCACCACGCATATCTTTTAAGGCATGTTGAGCAATTTGTTGCAGGCCAATATCTAAAGTCAGTACTAAGTCGTGACCTGGTTCAGGTGGCGTGAGGCTTAAAGTACGGATAACTCGGCCACGGTTATTCACTTCAACGCGTTGTGAACCAACTACACCATGAAGGAGTTCTTCGTAATACTTTTCGATACCCAGCTTACCAATGTCGTGCGTTGCACGGTAGTTAGTAGCTTGGTCTTCAGCTTCAAGTTTGGTGAGTTCTTTTTTGTTGAGTTTGGCAACATAACCTAAGGCATGGGTAAGGGTATCGCCATAAGGGTAATAGCGAGCTAAACGCGCTTCGATACTAAAGCCAGGAAACTTATGCTGATTAACCGAGAACTTTGCAACTTCGGTTTCGTCTAAACGGGCTTTTAATACTTGGCTTTTAAAGCGGCGATTATGCTTAATGTCATCTAGAAAGTCGGCTTTTTGTTGCTCAGTTATTTCGATAACTTTTTCAACTTCGCTCAGTGCCTCTTCAAGGTTATCAACTTCCTCGGGGATCACTTCTAAATTATAAACTGGCTTGTTTTCAGCCAGTAATACGCCATTTCTGTCGTAAATAAGCCCACGGTTAGGGGCAATTGGAATAACTTTGATGCGGTTATCGTTCGAACGTGTTTGATAGTCTTGATGTTCGATAACTTGGATGTTGTATAGGTTAGATAACAACACACCAATTAATAGTGTAACAAACACAAAACCCACAAATGCTCGGCGAGCAAATAAGTTTGCCTCAGCCGAGTGGTCTCGAATCGTGGGTCTGTGTTTTCGCATTGGCTTTACTACTCGCGATGATAAGGATGGTTGTTATTCAAGCTCCAGCCTCGGTATAGGCTTTCTGCAACAATAATGCGCACTAGTGGGTGCGGTAGTGTCAGGTTTGATAATGACCACTTTTGCTCAGACGCTGCAATACACTCAGGTGCTAAACCTTCTGGTCCGCCGATCAATAAGCTAACATCGCGACCATCAAGCTGCCACTTTTCCATACTTTTTGCCAGCTGATGGGTATCCATGGGTTTACCGGTTACCTCTAGTGTAACAATGCGGTTGCCTTTAGGGATAGCAGCAAGGGTCTTTTCGCCTTCAAGTTGTAAAATACGTTTGATATCCGCATTTTTACCACGTTTACCTGCGGGGATTTCAATTAGCTCAAGGGGCATATCACGTGGGAAGCGACGTTGATATTCTGTGAATCCGGTTTCAACCCATGCTGGCATTTTGGTGCCAACAGCAATCAATTGTATTTTCAAAATGGTTACCTATGTCCTTGCTAAGGGTTAGCCCCAAAGTTTCTCTAGATCATAGAAGTCGCGAGATTGGTCTTGCATTACATGCACAACCACATCACCTAGGTCTACAAGCACCCATTCGCCTTCGTTTTGGCCTTCGTAACCGAGAGGCTCTTCACCTGCATGGCGTGCTTCTTTAGCAACGTGATCAGCAATCGATTGTACATGGCGTTTAGAGTTACCTGAGCACACTAACATGTAATCAGTAATGTCAGACTTACCACGAACATCAAGCTGTACCACATCACGGGCTTTCATATCGTCGACTTTATCAAGGGCAAATGCGAGTAGTTGTTTAGAATCCAAAGTGTTTTCTCAAAAATAAATAATCTTAATTTGTTATTTTATCACGCAGGCAGTATTTATTCATCTGTTTGGTAAAGATGATGCTGCGCAATGTATTGACTTACATTGGTAGGTAAAAGTTCCGCTATACCGTCATTTAAATGCAGCTTTTTTCTGATTTCGCTTGAGGCGGCATTAACTTGTAAGCCATTTAAAAAGAATAACTTACCTGCAGGGGCTTGTTGTAGCTGGCTAAGTTGCTCTGTTACGGCATTCTCTTTATAAGCTGCAAGTTCACCAGATACTTGGCAGTGCTGCCCCGGGCGCTGGTACACGACGATATGACAAAGTTTGACAATCTCTTGCCATTTAAACCATTTATCTAGACTATTGAATGAGTCCATGCCGATTAAAAACATAATCGGCGCTGCTGGGTTTTCTGCACGAAGCTCTTCTAAACTCAGCAAAGAATAAGACGCACCTTCTCGGTTTAGTTCACGGTAATCGATAGCAAAATGCGGATTGTCGTCAATCGCAAGTTTTAGCATATTAATGCGATGCTCATCACTTATTCCTGGCTTGGCTTTATGAGCAGGAATAGCGCAAGGCATGAAGTAAAGGGTATCGAGTTGGCACTGCTGAACACACTGCTGGGCCATATTAATATGACCTAAGTGAATTGGATCAAAGGTGCCACCAAAAATAGCAATCATGAATTGTTACTCTTAGTCAAAGACCGGGTGGCAAGGTAAAGGTATCGCCACAGGTTGGCAAAACACTAAGCATATTTGCATTAATGCTTGGTAGGGGGTTACAAGGTTGCCTTGTTTATATGCGGCATCAAACTGAGCTAATTGTTTGGTAATTTGTTCGAGTACTTGGATGTTCAAGCGATTTAAGGCCTGTTGCACAACAGCTTGTTGGTTTTTCCAAATATTATACTTTTTGTATAAATCAGCCATATTGGCACCATTCAAGCGCCCGTGTTGCATAGCCAGTAAGTTAGCTGCTTCTTTATTGATGGCCCAAAAAATACTCATGGCTTCAGTGTTATCAGCAGCCAGTTTAGTCATTACTTTAACCGCTTGTTCGGCGTGGCCATTTAATAAAGCATCACTTAAATCAAAAATATCAAATTTTGACTGATTCAGTAGCCCTTGCATAACGGCTTGCTGGTCAATTAGCTCACTACCATATAGCAAAGATAGCTTTTCTAACTCTTGATGACAGGCAAGTAAATTTCCTTCTGTGGCATCAATTAAGCTTTGTTTCGCGTTGTTATGAAGATTTAAGTTTAAACGGTAGCATTGCTCATCTAACCAGCGGCTCAGGTGATTACCTGTTAATGGGTAACAAGGAACAAATAAGCCTTGCTTATCGAGGGCTTTAAACCAAGCACTGCGTTGAATATCTTGGCTGGCTTTGGCACCTTTTAAAACCAAAATAGTATCGGGATTAGCAAGCTCAACAAGCTGCTTAAAGATTTGACTGCCTTGCGTACCTGGTTTTTGCTCGTTTAAATCAAACTCAATTAAGGTACGAGCGCTGAACAGTGACATACTTTGGTATTGAGCAACAATTTCTTGCCAATCAAAACCCGGCATTAAGGTAAATTTGATTACCTCGTCAAAGCCTTGCTGTTTAGCTACTTGACGAATTTGCATGATGCACTGAGCAATTTGATAAGGCTCTTCACCAAACACCATGTAAAAAGGCGCGAGGCCTTTTTTTAACTGGCTAGGAAGCTGGTTTGCATAACAACGCATTACAGTTGTGATAACTCACGAACAATACGACGACTCGCTTGCTTACGAATTTCGCCTAATAGCAAATCAAGCTCTTTTGCTTTTGCAAGGGCATTGTCTGGGTCGTCTTGGTAGTTACGATACAATTCAAAGCTTTGATTTATGGCTTTTTGTCCAGGGCGCTTCAGGGTATAGCTTACGCTGTAGGCAAGTTCATATTCAGCAACCTGACCATTATCAAACAATGACAGAATTTGACGCTCTAAACGATCTCTGTGAATCTTTAATTCAGGGTGTTTACCAACTTGGTTAAGCTCAACTTTACTCGCAATCAGTTCTTTTTCAACTAATTCGAATAATGCTGACTTTTCATCATCACCAACAAGGGTGAGTACTTTCAAGTCGTCAGGCAAGTTAGAGGCTTTCTTTAAATGAAAGCCACAACTTGTCAGCAGTAAACAGACTAGCGCAAGGGCTAGTCCGTTTTTCAGTGCTTGAAGCGCTGCCATCTTAGTTAGCAACCACGTTAAGTAGTTTGCCAGGTACGTAAATTACTTTACGGATAGTCGCGCCTTCAGTGAACTTAGTCACGTTTTCTTCAGCAAATGCTAATGCTTCAACTTGCTCTTTGGTTGCATCAGCAGGCACTGTTAACTTAGCACGTAGCTTACCGTTAACTTGTACAATGATTAGCTTCTCATCTTCAACAAGTGCTGACTCATCAACTGTTGGCCATGCTGCATCTAAGATGTCGCCTTCTTTGCCAAGGTCTTGCCATAACTGGTGACACATGTGCGGTGTGATAGGCGCAAGCATGATAAGTAATGCTTCAAGTGCTTCGTTAGCAATTGCCACATCTTGTTTATCAGCAAGTGGTGCTTTAAGTAACTTGTTCGAGATTTCCATGATAGCAGCGATTGCAGTGTTGAACGTTTGACGACGTTCAACGTCATCAGTCACTTTTGCAATTGCTTTATGAAGTTCACGACGAAGAACTTTTTGGTCGTTGTTTAATGCTGATTTATCAAGCGCTTGGTAGCCTACTGTTTCTACATCAACAGCGTATTTCCAAATACGTTTTAAGAAACGCATTGCACCTTCAACACCTGAATCAGACCATTCAAGAGTTTGCTCTGGTGGTGCTGTAAACATCATGAATAAACGAACTGTATCTGCACCGTACTCGGCAATAACTTGTTGCGGGTCGATACCGTTGTTTTTCGATTTCGACATTTTGCTCATGCCCGCAGAGAATACCGGCTCGCCATCTTCTTTGTGCCACGCTTTAACAACACGACCTTTGTCGTCTGTTTCAGTTTGTACGTCTGTTGGTGAAATCCAGATATCACCGCCTTTCTCATCTTTACGATAGAAAGTATCAGCTAGTACCATGCCTTGACATAATAAGCGCTCAAATGGCTCATCTGAGTTTACTAAACCAAAGTCACGTAATAGTTTGTGGAAGAAACGCGAGTAAAGTAAGTGCAAGATTGCATGCTCAATACCACCAATGTATTGGTTTACTGGTAACCAGTAATTGGCAGCACCTGGCTCGATCATGCCTTCGTCAAAACGTGGGCTACAGTAACGAGCGTAGTACCAAGACGATTCCATGAAGGTATCGAAGGTATCAGTTTCGTGGAATGCAGGCGCGCCATTTACCGTTGTTTTAGCCCACTCAGGATCAGCTTTGATTGGTGAAGTCACACCATTCATAACTACGTCTTCTGGTAAGCGAACTGGTAGCATGTCTTCTGTTGCTGCAAGCTCATCACCATTTTCGTCGCTTAACATTGGGATTGGAGAACCCCAGTAACGCTGACGGCTAACACCCCAGTCACGTAGACGGAAATTAACTTTACGCTCACCTACACCCAGCGCTTCTAGTTTGTCTGCAACGGCATTAAACGCTGCTTCAAACTCAAGACCATCGAACTCACCTGAGTTAACTAACACGCCTTTTTCTGTGTATGCTTGATTGTCTAAATCAACCGTTTCTTCAGAGCCTGCAGCTGGTGCGATAACTTGAGCAATCTCAAGGCCATAAGCTGATGCGAACTCGTAGTCACGTTGGTCATGTGCAGGAACAGCCATAACTGCGCCTGAGCCGTAATCCATTAATACAAAGTTAGCAACCCAAATCGGTACTTGCTTACCTGTTAATGGGTGAATCGCATAAAAGCCAGTTGCAATGCCTTTTTTGTCCATGGTTGCCATGTCTGCTTCAGCGATTTTCGTGTTTTTACACTCATCAACAAACATAGCTACAGCGTCGCTGTTTTTAGCGGCTTCTTGTGCAATTGGGTGACCGGCAGCAACCGCTACATACGTCACACCCATGAAGGTATCTGGGCGCGTTGTGTAAACACTGAATGTATCTTCGTTATCTGCACGCTTAAATTCGATTTCTAAACCTTCAGAACGACCAATCCAGTTGCGCTGCATGGTTTTAACTTGCTCAGGCCAGTGATCAAGCTTATCTAAATCGTCTAATAGCTCTTGTGCGTAATCAGTGATTTTGATGAACCATTGTGGAATTTCTTTTTGCTCAACAATGGCACCTGAACGCCAACCACGACCATCAATAACTTGTTCGTTAGCAAGTACAGTTTGGTCAACTGGATCCCAGTTTACTGTTGACATCTTTTTGTATACTAAGCCTTTTTCGTAAAGCTTAGTGAAGAACCACTGTTCCCACTTGTAGTATTCTGGGTGACATGTTGCGATTTCACGATCCCAATCATAACCAAAGCCTAATTGCTTTAACTGGTCGCGCATGTAATCGATGTTTTCGTAAGTCCACTTAGCAGGGGCTGTGTTATTTTTGATTGCCGCATTTTCAGCAGGTAGACCAAACGCATCCCAACCCATAGGTTGCATTACGTTTTTGCCTTGCAAGCGTTGGAAGCGTGATACTACGTCACCAATGGTGTAGTTACGAACGTGACCCATGTGGAGTCGGCCGCTTGGGTATGGGAACATAGATAGGCAGTAATACTTTTCTTTGCTCTCATCTTCAGTGACTTTAAATACTTGGTTTTCTTCCCAGTAGGCTTGTACTTTTGACTCAATGTCTTGCGGGTTATATTGCTCTTGCATCTACGATTCCAGACTTCTTGCAAATTAATAAAAAATTGTCGATAAGGATAACCCAAAATACATGCTAATCACAGCGGCAAATAGGCGCTTTTGTTAATTTTCCAAGGAAATATATTTTCAGGGCAGGTTAACCTATACTCAACTAGAATAACGGTTGATTTTTCATCATTTTTGAAGGAGTAAACGATGGCAGATTATAAATCTTGGCTTAGCGATTTAAGTGCATGGCTTAAAGACGTAAAAGATCATGAGCTAAAAGATGCAATGGAAAAATTTGTTGAGTCAGAGCAAGCACTTAAAGACTTAGGGCAAGAAAAGCTCAATCAGTATCGTGACTATCTGCAGCGCGATATCGACCACATCAAAGAAAACGACAGTCACTATGATTCACTCGCATGGCTAGAGCTTAAAGAATCGCTTTGGTATGAGTTATCGCACATTGAAGATAAAACCCAGCTCGAATGGCAAGCCTTAAACCAAGATTTTCAACATAATGGTGTTTATCAAGAGGGAGAATGGATAGCCATGGGCACATTAGTATGTAAAAATTGTCAGCATAGTTACGATGTTTACCATGCTACGCAAATTACTCCTTGTACTGAATGTGGCGGTATTTATTTTCGCCGTAAGGCATTACAACCTTAATCAGTGACGCAGGCTTGTGCTGGGCGTTACCTATAATGCCCAGTCAAGACTGGGAAATAAGAAGTTAGAATGACAAAAAAACTAATCCCTCTACCTATTTCTGCGTTAGCGCCTAAGATTGCCGCAAGTCATGTTGCGACTTGTATGCAAAACCCATATCCAGAAGCGTTGCCATTTATTGGTCAACAACGTGCACAAAGTGCCCTCGACTTTTCTCTCGGAATGGAATTACCGGGTTACAATGTTTATGTGATGGGTGAAGCGGCTCATGGTCGTTACACCTTAGTAAAAGACAAACTCACAGCCCATTCTAAAGACCGCCCAACGCCTAATGAGTGGTTGTATGTTAACAACTATGATGACCACCGCGAGCCAATCGCGTTATTTATGCAAGCAGGTCAATCAAAGCAGTTAGCTGACGATATAGATTCATTCATTGACGAAGTACTCGATACATTCCCAGCGGCTTTTGATAACCCGGGTTATCAGCGCAAGAAAAAGTCAATCGATCGTGAATTCACCGATACTTACGATGCGGCAATTACTGCTGTTGAAATTGCAGCTCTTGAACAAAGCGTGGCACTGATTGAAGAAAATGGCGTTGTTGGGTTTGCGCCTTTAGTGAATGGTAAACAACTGAGCGACAGTGAATTTGCAGCCCTTGATGAGCCTCTGCGTATTGAGTTTTATGAGGTTATCGAAAAGCTTGAAGATGCGTTAATCGAAGCATTAATTGAGCTTCCTCGCTGGAAACGAGAGTCATCCGAAAAGCTACGTAACCTTAAAAAATCAACTGCTGAGCTTGCCACTAAGCCACTCATTAAAGCCCTTGAACATAAATACGCGACACACATCGGTGTATTACGTTATTTAAAAGATATTCGTGAAGAAATCATTGATGCGGTACTTGAATGGCTCGACGATGATGAAAACGACGAAAACAAAGAAGACTTTGACCGTAAAGGGATGCTCACAGACTTCTTTGCGCCAAACATTCTAGTCGAATACAAAGAGGGCGATGCAGCCCCTGTGGTGTATGAGCCAAACCCGACCTTTGGCAATATTTTCGGCAAAATTGAATATGCGACTTCGCAAGGCTCGCTTATCACCAGTTACCGCTCAATTCAGCCAGGTGCACTGCACCGTGCTAATGGTGGTTATTTGATTATGGATGCTGAAAAAGTCATGGCGAACCCACAAGTGTGGGATGGCCTTAAGCTTTCTTTAAAAACGCATCAAATCAAAAACGACTTACCATATCAAGACAGCTCTGTGGGAAGTAGTTTTACGTTACGTCCGCAGCTTATTCCTCTTGATGTAAAAATAGTGCTGCTAGGCTCTCGGGACCTTTATTACACCATAGGTGAATATGACGAAGAGTTTGCAGAGTTATTCCGTGTCCTTGCTGACTTTGATTATTACTTGCCAAGTAGCGATAAACTGCAATATCAGTTCATTACCAAGGTGACTGAGTATTGTCAGCAAACACTCAATTGCACGGTAAATGAAGCGGCAATGGCGAGGTTATTAAAGTTTAGTTATCGCCAAGCTGAGCACCACAACAAGCTTTCAGCTCGCTTTGCTGATGTATTAGAATTAGTGGCAGAAGCCAGTTTTTATGCCAAACAAGATGGCCAAGCCGTGATTGATGCTCATCACATAGATGAAGCCATTGTTGGTAAGCAATACCGTACAGGGCAAATTTCAGAAACCATGCTGAGTGATATCAAAGAAGGGCAAATTTTAATTGCAACCGAAGGTCACGCAGTGGGCAAAGTAAATGGCTTAACAGTGCTGCACATTGGCGATACCTCATTTGGTACACCTGCGCGCATTACAGCCACTGTGTACGCGGGTGCAGATGGCGTTATTGACGTTGAACGTGAAGCTGAGCTGGGTAAAGCCATTCACTCAAAAGGGGTGATGCTATTAACCGGTTACTTGGGTAACAAGTACGCTCAGCAATTTAGCCTGACACTCAGTGCGAATATCGCAATTGAACAAAGCTATGGCTATATCGATGGTGATAGCGCTTCATTAGCAGAGCTGTGCGCGCTTATATCAGCCATTACGAACTTACCTATTAGCCAATCTATCGCACTGACGGGGTCAATTAACCAGCATGGTGATGTGCAATCAATTGGTGGCGTAAACGAGAAAATAGAAGGCTTCTTCAAACTTTGTAAAATGCGTGGCTTAACCGGTGAGCAAGGGGTGATTATTCCTAAATCTAACCAAGTTAATTTAGTGCTTGATGACGAAGTACTCGATGCCGTTGAAAAAGGACGCTTTAATATTTATGCCGTTGAAACCGTTGATCAAGCGCTGAGCTTATTAATGGATAAAGACGCAGGTGAAATGACCGCAGAAGGTTACCCTGAAGGTTCTATTAACGCGCTAGCCTTAGCAAGGCTTGCCAATATTGCAGATATCGTAAATGGCGACAATGATGATGAGAAGGACGCAGAATGATTAATTTAATACTTTTACTGATCATTGGTACTTTTTGTTTTTTAATTTTTAAAAACAGTAAAAAGGCGAAGCTACAAGCCCTTGAAAATGAAAAACTCGCCGCCGACTTTTTAGCGAACAATAGTAAAGCTGACGATGTTCATGAAACCGCATCTGGGCTGCAATACAAAATTGAGCAAAGTTCAGGTAATGACACAAAGCCAAGTGCAACCAGTAAAGTCAAGGTTCACTATCATGGTACGTTGTTAGACGGCAGCGTATTTGATAGTTCAGTAGTCAGAAACTCGCCAATCAGCTTTGGTTTAAATCAAGTCATTGCAGGTTGGACCGAAGGCTTACAGCTAATGAACGAAGGGGATAAGTTTACCTTTTATATCCCGCCTCAGCTTGCTTACGGCCGTAAACGCGTCGGCAGCATTCCAGCAGGTTCGCTACTTATATTTGATGTAGAGTTGATTAAGATAGAATCTTAAAATGTTAAAAAGGCTTCATCATGAAGCCTTTTTTAATTGCCTGCTAAAGTAGTTGAACAGATTTACCTCAATGCAAACATTATTAAATGTAAAGTAGCTGAGACTTTTAAAGTAATTTGCTCTTTCGAACATGCACGTTGCAGTGTAATAACTAGTTAATCTTGCGTTGACAAAATTGCTCGGTCGCTATAAAAGGTCTACAGTACCCTTTTAGGGTATTTTATTTGCGCTGAAGTAGTAAAGCCTCATCTCATTTTTTAAAATGAACTTCTATAGCCCATAGAAAACCTTCAGAAAATTAGGTTGTTTCTTGTATTTTGGTTATTTTAAAGTTGTATTAATAAAAGGATTTTTGAATGTACAAACTTATATTATTGTTTATTATTTTTTCGGGAATATCCTTGCCTGCTTTTGGTCAGGCAGAAGTTGAAATCTGCAATAATTGCTCTCAAAGTCAAAAAGACAAGGTTGCAAGGCTAAGCGTTAACTCTGATACTAAAGCTGTCATTGTGGTCGATATGATTAATGAAACAGCATTAAAATATGATACTAACTACATTGAAGATCGTTATGGTGAGCCAGTAGTTAGTGTTTCTTTGTCTGAGCTTAGTAATGATGAAGCTTTTGATTTAGACCTTCTCTATGAATACCGCAAAGAGTTAGTACGTGTAATAACGCGTGCTTCTGAAAAGAGTATGCTTAAAAATGCGCAAAGTACTCAACGTAATATATCGACTCCTAAGTATACTAATTCCAATGTAAATGATAATTCTCCGATAGGAAAGGGGATTGAAGTCAAGGGAAGTCCCTATGACTTTTTGCTTGCCAGTTATTTTAGAAATGATGTTTATGACTTTTATTTTGCGGGTGAGACATTAGCTTTAACAAAAATATTATTACCAACTAAGGGAACAATTAAATTTCCGAATATGAATCAGTTAAAGCTATATGTTCGTATAAACTTTTATAGTGATGATTTGGCTAAAAGCCTAAATGGTTTTGTTAGCGTAACACTAAACCCAGTAATTAAGTCATTTAATATTTTAGGTGGGCGGGATGGATTTAAAAACTCAATTCCTTTGAACCAAGACGAAATTAGTGGTCATGATTTTATATTCGCAAATGCTAAGAGCGAAGATAAAAATGAGAGCGAAAGAAATGAACACGCCAAGTTTGAAAGATACTCCAGCTCACTAGAAGGAGGAGTTAGCTGCCGAGTTGTGGAAACCAAAACGAAGGGAAATAAAAAAATATACACTTATCAATGCTAGCGTTATAAGTTAAAGAGTGGAGTTACCACTCTTTAACTGTCGTCTAAACTTTTACTTGTTATTTTTAATCCTAGCAAGCACACCAACAGTACCGAGTAATATCACCACCGCCCACACAGGCCAATTGCCGTATTGGCTATAAATACTATCGCCTTTAATCAAAGTGATATTGGCCTCAAGTACATCAGCTTTAAATTGTGGCATAGCTAATTGTGATTTAGCGATAGGGTCGTAAACGGCGCTAGTACCATTGTTGGTCACGCGGATCAACGGGCGCTGTAACTCTAGGGCGCGCATACGCGCTATTTGCATGTGCTGATGCGGGCCATGTGAGTCACCAAACCATGCGTCGTTACTCACTGTGAATAAAATGTCGGAGTCACTGCGATAATTACCACGAACCAACTCAGAAAAGGCAATTTCATAGCAAATAGCCGGTAAAATATTTAAACCATTTGCGCGTAAATTGTTTTGCACTTCATCGCCGCGAGTGAAAGATGACATAGGTAAATCAAACAGTGGCGCAATTGGACGCAAGAAGTCCTGAAACGGCACAAACTCACCAATAGGTAATAACTGATGCTTTTGATAGCGGTTTTTACCTAAATATTGATAGTGGCCTTCACTGTCATCGTGTTCTTTTTTACCAAGCACTATTAAAGTATTAAAAATGTTACGCGTGTCGTATTGGTAATCAACGATACCGGTAATAAGCGCGGTGTCATTAAACGTTGCGGCACTATCAAGGCCTGTTAAATATTCGGTTGATAATGCTTCAAGCTCAGGCACAGCAGCTTCTGGCCAAACAATTAAATCAGCATTCCAATGCAGGCGAGTCATATCTTGGTATTTGCTCATAGTCGTCCAGAACTCAGACGGTTCAAAGCGAAGATGCTGTTTAATATTACCCTGCACTAGTACAGTTTTAATGGTTTTGTCTTGGTAGTGTAGCTGGCTGCTGCTTGCAATCGCATATAAGCCAGCAAATAGGGCTACAGAGACGATAAGAGGTTTACCATCTTTATTTGCTAGGCGATATAAAGCAAACGCAATTAATATACATACAAGCGTAATCCCAAACTCACCAATCACTGGGGCTAAAAAATTAAGTGGGCTGTCTGTTTGCGTGTAACCAAAACTCAGCCACGGAAAGCCCGTTAGCAATGTGCCACGTAAGTATTCTGTTGTTGCGATAGCGGCGAGCAACCAACATATAAAGCTATATGGGCCTGTAGCAAGGCGTGTTGCCAGCCAAGTAGCTAATGCAGGATAAAGGGCTAAATAAGCACAAAGCAGCACCATTAACGAAAGTGATGCGATTAATGGCATGCCACCAAAGGTCGCTATTGATACATGCACCCAGCTTATACCTGCACCAAACCAACCTAAACCAAATATAAAGCCATATTTAGCACTTTGTTTAGCGGCTAATTTACCGTTTGCGAGAGGGTTAATGCAGTAGAGTAGAGCACCAAGGGAAAGAAAAGTTATAAACCATAGGTTATAGGGTGCGTAACTTAAGGTTAAAAAGAGGCCCGCAACAAGTGCGAGCCAGGCTTTTTTATCTTTTGCAAGGTGACTTAGGTTAGTTAGCAGTTTCTTCACTGTCGTTATCATCAGCCTTTGGAATGGTGACTTGCAATTGTAAGATACGGCGGTTATCTGCGTTAGTGACTTTAAATTGTAAGCCTTCTACCTCGATTGTTTCACCACGGCTTGGCATGTGGCCAAATGCATGTAAAACAATACCACCTATGGTGTCAGCATCTGAGGTGCTGTAACCAGTTTTAAAATACTCATTAAAGTCATCAACTTCAGTCAGCGCTTGCACAGCGTAAACGTGTTTTGCAACTTGGCGAATATCTTGTAGGTCTTCACTTTCATCGTGCTCGTCTTCGATTTCACCCACGATGATTTCAAGGATATCTTCGATAGTGACAAGACCAGACACACCACCATACTCATCAATAACAATCGCCATGTGGTAACGTTGTTGACGGAACTCATTAAGCAGCGTGTCTACACGTTTACTTTCAGGCACTACAACTGCAGGACGCAAATATTCACGTAAAGAAGGCAGTTGCTCATCTTTGTTGATGATCAGTGGTAATAAATCTTTTGCTAATAAAATACCTTCAACATGGTCTTTGTCTTCACATACCACAGGAAAACGTGAATGCGTTGAATCAACCATCATAGGTAATAGCTCTTCTAATGGTGTATCAACCTCTAAGGTTACCATTTGCGAGCGTGGGATCATGATGTCCCGCACTTTTAGCTCTGATACACCTAGCACCCCTTCAATCATATCTTTGGTTTCAGGGTCGATAAGGTCGCGTTCTTGCGCATCGGCAATTACTTCTACCAGCTCTTCTCTATTCTGGGGTTCCCCTTGCAACATTTGGGCTATGCGGCCCAGCCACGTTTTGCCAGAAGAACCCTGGCTAGTTTGCGAGTTGTCGTCGCTCATTGCGTCTAATTGCTCCGTTAATTTAAATATCGTCTCGATATGGGTCAGCGATGTTCAGATCGGCAAGTAATTGCTTTTCAATGCTTTCCATTTCAAGTGCATCTTCGTCCTTTATATGGTCAAATCCAAGTAAATGCAAGCATCCATGGATAACCATATGGGCAAAATGGTCGTGAAAAGTTTTTTCTTGCTCAATTGATTCGGCTAAAACAATAGCCGGGCAAATGATTAAATCACCTACTAAAGGTAACTCAATGCCCGGTGGTGCTTCAAATGGAAAAGATAAGACATTAGTCGGTTTATCTTTGCCGCGGTAATCATTGTTGAGCAGCTGGCTTTGTGCTTCATCGCTGACCACTATAGTCAGCTCTGCATCTTCACGGTAGTTGCTAAGGGCTTTGTCAGCCCATAGCTGGAATTGTTCAAAGCTTGGTAAGTCGTCAAACTCACAGGCTATTTGTAAATCTAATTCGGTCACGAGTTTGCTTCTTGTTGGTTTGCTTGTGCTTCTTTCAGACGTTGCTTCTCTGCACGTTTTAAACGTTCTGCTTCATCGTTACGCTCATAAGCTTCAACGATACGGGCAACAACTGGGTGGCGAACCACATCGTGTGATTGGAAGAAGTTAAAGCTAATTTCATCGACACCGTTTAATACTTCGATGGCATGACGTAGGCCTGAGCGGGCACCGCGCGGTAAATCGACTTGTGTAATATCACCCGTGATCACCGCCTTTGAATTAAAACCAATACGAGTTAAGAACATTTTCATTTGTTCTGCTGTGGTATTTTGGCTTTCATCGAGAATAATAAACGCGTCATTTAGCGTACGACCACGCATGTAGGCAAGGGGCGCGACTTCAATCACATTTTTCTCAATTAGCTTTTCAACTCGTTCAAAACCCAGCATTTCAAATAATGCATCGTATAAAGGGCGTAAATACGGGTCGATTTTTTGGCTTAAGTCACCCGGTAAAAAGCCTAGCTTTTCACCAGCTTCAACCGCAGGACGAGTTAACAAAATACGGCGAATTTCTTGACGCTCTAAGGCATCAACGGCTGCAGCAACCGCTAAATAAGTTTTACCTGTACCAGCAGGGCCAATACCAAAGGTAATATCGTGATGCAAAATATTTGCAACATACACGCCTTGATTATCATTGCGCGGTTTAATAACGCCACGGCGAGTTTTAATCACCATGTCTTTGCCATATACACCTGGGTTTTCATCTTGCTCTAGCGCATTTGATTCGCTAATTGCCAAATGTACGGCTTCAGGTTCAATCTCGCCAATCAGGCCGCGAATAGGTTGAGTTTCAATATAGAGGTTTTTTAGTATCTCAACAGCCGCAGCTGCAAGGTGCAGTTTACCGGTTACTCTGAAGAAATTATCACGGTGTGCAATCTCAACACCAAGGCGGCGTTCAATTTGCTTAATGTTTTCGTCAAACGGACCACATAAAGATGAAAGGCGTTTGTTGTCGGCGGGTTCTAAATAAATCTCTAATGTTTTTAACTGATTACTCAAAATTGCTTCCTATTGATGGGTGCAGGCTGTGCCTGCACCAAGTGTCACCCTAAGGTACGAAAGTAGCAACGCCAATTTCGTTAGGGGCCGTAGCGGCCTCAGCTTCAGCAGCTTTATTTAAAATAGCTGAAGGTGCCACATCACGGCGTAAGTTCATTTCTGATTCTGTACGAATTAATTCACCACGTAAAGAGTTTGGCAATGCTTCTGTAATACGTACATCAACGAATTGACCGATCACTGAGTGAGGGCCTTCAAAGTTAACCACTCGGTTGTTCTCAGTACGGCCACGTAATTCCATTGGGTTCTTCTTAGAAGGACCTTCAACTAGGATACGCTGTTCGGTATCAAACATTTGGCGGCTGATTTGCTGCGCCATTTGCGTGATACGGTTTTGCAGAATGTATAAACGTTCTTTTTTCTCTTGCTCTGTTACGTCATCTGGTAAATCAGCAGCTGGTGTACCAGGGCGCGTACTGTAGATGAAACTAAAGCTCATATCAAAACCAATATCATTGATAAGGTTCATAGTTGCTTCAAAGTCCGCTTTGCTTTCGCCAGGGAAACCAATGATGAAGTCTGAAGACATGCTTAGGTTAGGGCGAATTTTACGTAACTTACGAATCGTAGATTTGTACTCGAGTGCAGTGTGACCACGTTTCATAAGGTTAAGAACACGGTCTGAACCACTTTGCACTGGTAAGTGTAGGTGGTCAACAAGCTCAGGTACGTCTGCATACGCATCAATGATATCTGGCGTAAATTCTACTGGGTGCGATGTGGTATAACGAATGCGGTCAATACCGTCAATCGCAGCGACATAACGTAATAGATCAGAGAAGTAACAAATTTCACCATCGTGAGTTTCACCACGATACGCATTTACGTTTTGACCAAGTAGGTTTACTTCGCGAACACCTTGCTCTGCAAGTTGGGCAACTTCAAGTAAGACGTCATCAAGTGGGCGGCTTACTTCTTCACCACGCGTGTAAGGTACTACGCAGAATGTACAGTATTTAGAGCAACCTTCCATAATTGATACAAACGCAGTTGGGCCTTCCGCTTTTGGCTCAGGTAAACGATCGAACTTTTCAATCTCAGGGAATGAAACGTCAACTACCGAGCTGCTGTCGCCACTTTGCACTTGCTTAATCATTTCAGGTAAGCGGTGTAATGTTTGCGGGCCAAAGATTACATCAACAAACGGCGCACGTTGACGAATTGAGTCACCTTCTTGCGATGCAACACAGCCACCAACACCAATGATTAACTCAGGTTTGTCGTCTTTTAATAGTTTCCAACGGCCAAGCTGATGGAATACTTTCTCTTGTGCCTTTTCACGGATTGAACAGGTATTGAGTAAGATCACGTCAGCGTCTTCAGCTTCTTCAGTTAACTGATAGCCGTTAGTCGCATCTAGTAGATCAGCCATTTTCTGAGAGTCGTACTCGTTCATCTGACAACCCCAGGTTTTAATATGCAGCTTTTTACTCATTGAAATATAGCCTCGTTTTCAATTCGGTAGTGACACAAAAATGTGTTAGAAACAGGATTAAGTGGCAAGTATGCCGACTTAAAGGACGCGTATTTTAGCTGGATACCCGCACAGATCCAAGTATAGTTTTTATCTTTGTGGTGTGAAATCAAACAAGTCACTGTTTTGAAATTCATAAGCAGTAAATGCACTGACACGCAATATTGAATTACGTTACAATTTATCCCGTATTTAAATAGCCAAATGAGCGAATATTAAATGAATAAAAATAAGGTAATTGTTGTCGGTGGCGGCATGGTAGGTGCTGCTACTGCTGTAAAACTGGCCAAGCAGGGTAGGGATGTCACCGTTATTGAAAAGCACCTTATCGATGCTGATCAAATTTTAAGCTCAGATAAGGTAGATATTCGCATTTCGGCTATTAATCGTTTTTCAGAGAATTTACTTGATGAGCTTGGTGCAATGCCGTTACTAAGACAAAATCGTATCGCACCCTATCAACAATTAGAGGCCTACCAGCAACAAGGCGAGAATTTATTGTTTGATAGCCATGAGATTGGCGAAACGCATTTAGGTCATTTAATCGAAAATAATTTAATTCAAGCAAGTCTTTGGCAGCAATTCGCCAAGTACAACATCGAAGTGATAGAGCAGTTATCTGCCATCACGGATATTACTCAAACGGCTGATTCAATCACCTTACATTATGGCGATACTCAATATACCGCTGATTTAGTTGTTGCTGCAGATGGTGGACAGTCACAATTGCGAAATAAAGCTGGTTTAGGTGTAACGGGTTGGCAATATGGCCAGCATTGCATGGGCGTGTTAATCAAATTAGATGCCCCGCAGCAGGTAAAAACGTGGCAACAATTTACGCCAACCGGGCCTGTGGCGTTTCTACCGATGCAGGCGCCTTATGCTAATTTAATTTGTTATCACGATGCTGCAGTTTTAAAGCAGTGGCAAAAGTTGTCGAATGAGCAACTCGAAGCAAAGCTCATTGACCATTTTCCTGAACTACCGGGTGACTTTGAATTACTTGAGCATGCTGTTTTTCCACTTGCACGCCAACATGCCAATGATTACTCGCACGGACGTTTAGTTTTGGTGGGTGATTCGGCGCACACAATTAACCCGCTCGCTGGGCAAGGTGTGAACCTAGGGTTTCAAGATGTTGTAGCACTGGCAGATATTTTGGCAGATCAACCTGATGTTGGTCAGCAAGCGTTATTGAAACGCTATGAGAAAAAACGCCGCCACGCTAATTTACTAATGATGAGCATGATGGATGCATGTTATTTTGGTTTTTCAAACGAGATTAAACCACTAAGTTGGGTTCGCAGTAAGTTTTTAAAGCTTGCTAATAACACAGGCCCTGCAAAGAACTGGGTTTTAAAGTATGCGATTAGCGGGACATTAAGTTAATCGTAAAAAATTAATTGTACAAAAGATAAAGAAGCGGGGTAATGAAAATTAGCCCGTTTTTTTTGTGCTAATTGTGCTAAAAATTACCGAATATACTTTGGAGAAACTTGAAACTTGAAACTTGAAACTTGAAACTTGAAACTTGAAACTTGAAACTTGAAACTTGAAACTTGAAACTTGAAACTTGAAAGGGAAGTAAGTAGTTGGCTGGGATACCAGGATTTGAACCTGGGAATGGCAGGATCAAAACCTGCTGCCTTACCGCTTGGCGATATCCCAACGCTAAACTTGAAGAGTTTTAGTTCTACTTAAGAACATGGTGCGGAAGGAGAGACTTGAACTCTCACAACCGAAGTTACTGGAACCTAAATCCAGCGCGTCTACCAATTCCGCCACTCCCGCACATTGTGTGATGCAAGTGTATAGTAATGGAACCTAAATCCAGCGTCTAATCAAGACACCAGCCAATTCCGCCACTCCCGCATCATAAGGTTTGCTAATTTAAACTCTTAGCGTGAGTTTTCTTATTCACTCTCTTGGTAGAGAAAGTGGCTGGGATACCAGGATTTGAACCTGGGAATGGCAGGATCAAAACCTGCTGCCTTACCGCTTGGCGATATCCCAACAAAGAATAATTTGATAGTTTTGGTTCTTATCAAGAACATGGTGCGGAAGGAGAGACTTGAACTCTCACAACCGAAGTTACTGGAACCTAAATCCAGCGCGTCTACCAATTCCGCCACTCCCGCATCAAAGGGTTTGCTAATTTAAACTCTTAGCGTGAGTTATCTTATTCACTCTCTTGGTAGAGAAAGTGGCTGGGATACCAGGATTTGAACCTGGGAATGGCAGGATCAAAACCTGCTGCCTTACCGCTTGGCGATATCCCAACAAAGAATAAATTGATAGTTTTGGTTCTTATCAAGAACATGGTGCGGAAGGAGAGACTTGAACTCTCACAACCGAAGTTACTGGAACCTAAATCCAGCGCGTCTACCAATTCCGCCACTCCCGCATCATTCGTACTAAAAGTACTGGTAGTTATTTTAAACTCTTCATTGAGTGCAGCTTTAACTCCTGCAGAGCCATTCTAAAAGAAGAATGGTGGCTAAGACGGGATTTGAACCTGTGACCCCATCATTATGAGTGATGTGCTCTAACCAACTGAGCTACTTAGCCATCGTGGCTGGGATACCAGGATTTGAACCTGGGAATGGCAGGATCAAAACCTGCTGCCTTACCGCTTGGCGATATCCCAACAAAAGCTTGATAGTTTGAGTTCTTATCAAGAACATGGTGCGGAAGGAGAGACTTGAACTCTCACAACCGAAGTTACTGGAACCTAAATCCAGCGCGTCTACCAATTCCGCCACTCCCGCATCATTCGTACTTAAAGTACTGGTAGTTATTTTAAACTCTTCATTGAGCAACAAAAAGAATGGTGGCTAAGACGGGATTTGAACCTGTGACCCCATCATTATGAGTGATGTGCTCTAACCAACTGAGCTACTTAGCCATCTTTTTTGTTAGCACTTCATCGCTGAGTGCGGGGCGTATTATGCTGATATGACCTAAATCCGTCAACACCTTTTTTGCAAAAAAATGCTTATCAGTGTTTGTTTGCATTAAAATTAAGCTAAGTGGCGAAATTTCATTTAAATTGCTGTTTTTTTGACTGCAATTTATTAGTTTAATTCCCAAATACATAATAAGAGTTTTAAAACGCACATTTAAAGTTGCTTGATTTTCATACAAAAATCAAGTTTCAAAATTAGTAAGTGTGTTTTTTTAACGTGTTTAACTGCAAAAAATGAAAAGCGAATGATTTTATACAGGGAAATTTGCGATTAATCGGCCTAGTTTTTACTTTTATAATACCCACAATTTGCTAATCGAGCAGTCAATAGGTCGCAAAATTGCTAGCGAGTTTTTAAATCCCCTCTAATTGACAGTTGTTATCACTCATTTGCTTTCGACGTATTTATTAATGCGATTTACTGTTAAGCATAAATAACACCGTACATCACTAAAAAGAACAAGCAGAGGTATTACTCACCATGCTTTAATGTTTTAGGAATATTTAGGCAATAAAAAAGGCTCGTAATAACGAGCCTTTTGTAATCGAATGAACGAATATGCTTATACGTTAAATAAGAAGTTCATCACATCGCCGTCTTTAACGATGTATTCTTTACCTTCTTGACGCATCTTACCAGCTTCTTTAGCACCGCTTTCGCCTTTAAACTCAATGTAGTCGTCAAATGCGATAGTTTGTGCACGGATAAAGCCACGCTCAAAGTCAGTGTGGATTTTACCCGCAGCTTGTGGTGCAGTCGCACCTACTGGGATTGTCCATGCACGTACTTCTTTAACGCCAGCAGTGAAGTAGGTTTGTAATTTAAGTAACTCGTAACCACCACGGATCACTAAGTTAAGACCTGGTTCTTCTAAACCTAGGTCAGCCATAAATTCTAGTTTATCTTCTTCTTCAAGTTCAGATAACTCAGATTCAATCGCTGCACATACTGGAATAACAACTGCGTCTTCTGCAGCGGCAATTTCACGTACTTTGTCTAGGTAAGGGTTATTTTCAAAACCATCTTCTGCCACGTTCGCAATGTACATGGTAGGTTTGATTGTTAAGAAGTTAAGTGGCTTAATTGCTGCTTTTTCTTCTTTTGTTAGTTCTAAAGAACGTAACGTTAAACCTTCATCTAAGTGTACTTTTACTTTTTCTAAAACAGCATTTTGCTCTTTAGCGTCTTTGTCGCCGCCTTTTGCTTTTTTAGCATTACGAACAATCGCTTTATCAGCACTGTCCATATCAGCAAGTACTAATTCAGTGTTAATTACTTCGATATCATCAGCAGGGTCAATTGTGCCAGCAACGTGAACAATGTTTTCGTCTTCAAAACAACGGACAACGTGACCAATCGCATCTGTTTCACGAATGTTTGCTAGGAATTGGTTACCTAAACCTTCACCTTTCGATGCGCCTTTTACTAGACCGGCAATATCAACGAATTCCATCGTCGTTGGTAAAATACGCTGAGGATTTACGATAGCGGCTAAATCATTCAAGCGCGCATCAGGAACCGGTACCACACCCGTGTTAGGCTCAATGGTACAGAAAGGGAAGTTAGCGGCTTCAATACCCGCTTTAGTTAGTGCATTAAATAGAGTTGATTTACCAACGTTTGGCAAACCAACGATGCCACATTTAAAACCCATAGTAAGATACCTTGTGTAATTTCATTAAAACGGATTAAGGTTTAAATGAATGTAGTCTGTTTTGTGCTTTTAACACACCATCTTTTGCAAGTATTTCTATACAACGAACTGCTTCGTCAACGGCGGCGTCCATTTTTTCTTGATCGTCTTTCGCGGCTTTACCTAGCACCCAGCCTGTTACCATTTCTCGGTGGCCTGGATGACCAATGCCTATGCGAAGGCGCATGAAATCTTTTTGGTTTGCCATTTTCGCAATAATATCTTTTAAACCATTGTGACCGCCGTGGCCGCCACCTTTTTTAAGTTTTGCAATCCCAGGATCTAAGTCCATTTCGTCATGAGCAACGAGAATGTTCTCAACAGGGATTTTAAAGAAATTAGCGAGACTACTCACCGCCTTACCACTTAAATTCATATAAGTTGTAGGGATCAGTAATTTAAATTCTTGGCCTTGAATAATCACTTTGCCGGTGAGGCCGTGATATTTAGGATCATGTTTGAGTGTGCAGTTATAACGTGCAGCCAGTTCTTCGATGAACCAAGCACCTGCATTATGGCGTGTGTTTGCGTATTCGGGGCCTGGATTAGCCAGGCCCACAAGCATTTGAATAGAATTCAAGGTGTTTACACCTTAAAAATTATTCTGCAGCGTCTTCTGAAGCTTCTTCTTCAGCTGGAGCTGCTTTGTTAGCTTTAACAGTAACAACTGACTGATCGTGATCAGCGCCTTTAGTTAGCTCAACAGATGAAACACCTGAAGGAAGTTTAAGGTCAGAAAGGTGGATTGAATCACCAGCTACTAAGTCTGAAACGTTAACTTCAACGAACTCAGGAAGTGCTTTAGGAAGACACGTGATTTCGATTTCAGTTAATTGGTGAACAACAGTGTTACCAGCTTTAGTTACTTTCTCTTCACCGATGAAGTGTACTGGCACTTTAGTGTGAAGTTTGTGAGTAGCATCTACACGTTGGAAGTCTAAGTGAGTGATCTTAGGCTTGTACGGGTGACGTTGAATATCTTTAAGGATAGCTTCAACTGACTCGCCACCGATGTTTAAAGTAAGGATGTGCGTGTAGAAACCTTCGTCTTCTTGCGCTTTGATCATATCTTTGTGTGCAAGAACGATTGATGCAGCTTCTTTGTCAGCACCGTAAAGGATTGCAGGAACTTTATCTTCACGGCGTAGGCGGCGGCTCGCACCAGTACCTGTTTCTGTACGTAATTCTGCATTGTATGTGTAAGTTGACATAATGTCTCCAATAATTAATAGTCTTAGGGCCTTTGCGACCAAGGTCCCCAGCCAAAAGGCGCGCTATCATACCACCCCTTTCGGGGAAAATAAATAACGACTACAAAAAAAGCACCTAGACGGTGCTTTTTTAGTATTGCAGTAATGTTGATTAGTGTTCAAACATCGCTGAAATAGATTCTTCGTTGCTGATACGACGGATTGTTTCAGCAAGCATATCTGCAAGTGTAAGCACTTTGATTTTATCAATTGCTTTAAGCTCATCAGATAGTGTGATTGAGTCAGTTACGATAACTTCGTCAATGACTGAGTTACGAATGTTCTCAGCTGCATTACCTGAAAGTACTGGGTGAGTAGCGTAAGCAAATACGCGTTTTGCACCGTGTTCTTTAAGCGCTGCTGCTGCTTTACATAAAGTGCCACCGGTATCGATCATGTCATCAACGATGATACAGTCACGACCTTCAACGTCACCAATAATGTGCATTACTTGTGAAACGTTTGCTTGTGGACGACGCTTGTCGATAATTGCAAGGTCTGTGTCGTTTAATAGCTTAGCGATTGCACGAGCACGAACAACACCACCGATATCAGGAGAAACAACAACAACGTCATCGAAGTCGCGTTCTTTCATATCTTCAAGTAGAACTGGGCTACCAAATACGTTATCAACTGGTACGTCGAAGAAACCTTGGATTTGTTCAGCGTGTAAATCAACCGTTAGAACGCGGTCAACACCAACACTTGAAAGGAAATCTGCAACTACTTTAGCTGTAATTGGTACACGAGCAGAACGCACGCGGCGGTCTTGACGTGAATAACCAAAGTAAGGGATAACGGCTGTAATACGTCCAGCAGACGCACGACGTAGGGCATCAACCATAACGATAAGCTCCATTAAGTTATCGTTAGTAGGGTTACAGGTTGATTGGACAATGAAAACGTCAGAGCCACGAACATTTTCATTAATTTGAACACTGATCTCACCGTCACTAAAACGGCCAACAACAGCATCGCCTAATTCAATATACAAACGTTTTGCAACTTTTTGAGCTAGCTCAGGTGTTGCGTTACCAGCGAAGAGCTTCATGTCAGGCACGGTAGGGTTCCTCAGGCACTGAATTTTGGGACTAACAGGCTATGGTGGGCACCAAAGCAGGTTAACATTTACTTGTACGTTACTTCATTTCAAAGTGAGCATTTAATGCTGTATGAGCAGGAGAAAGTGTAGCACTACTTGCAACAAAACCTGTCCATTTTTCTGGTAATTGAGCTAAAACTTGTTGTGCTTGTGCCTCGGTTGAAAACTCAGCAAAGCAGCAAGCGCCTGTACCAGTCATCTTTGACGGGGCGTATTTTAGCAACCACTGCAGGGCTTTTTCAACCTCGGGGCAGAGCTTTTTAACTAAAGCCTCACAATCATTGCCTAAATTTTCTGTTTGCCAGTCTGCTTTTAGCTTAGGTGTGTCGCGCTTTAAATCTGGGTGGGTAAAAATTTTCGCGGTGCTCACATGCTGCCCTGGATGCACCACACAGAACCAACTTTGCGGTAATTCAACATTTTCTAGTTGCTCGCCAATACCATGCGCAATGGCAGTGTGACCATTTATAAATACCGGTACATCAGCGCCTAATTTCACCCCAAGCTCTGCTAATTCTGTAAGTGATAAATCACAGCCCCATAGTTTATTAAGAGCAAGTAGGGTAGTGGCGGCATCAGATGAGCCGCCGCCAACACCGCCGCCCATAGGCAAACGTTTTAATAGCTTTATTGAAGCGCCTTGTTGGCAATTACAGTGTTGTTGTAATAAACGGGCTGCTTTATATATAAGGTTATCTGCAAGCTCAATACCGTTTGTATCACCGGTTACAGAAATATCTGGCTCGTTGTTGACAGTAAATGTTAAGTCATCACCAAACTCTAAAAAGGTAAATAAGGTTTCGAGTTCATGGTAGCCATCTTCACGGCGACCATTTATATGAAGGAATAAATTAAGTTTTGCAGGTGCTATTAAAGTTAGCGGGGCGGTTGAAGCGTGTGTCATGATTAATTTAACTGCCAATCATTAAGTTGAATTTTAATACGAATTTTATTGTTTTTAAGGCTTAGCTTAACAGGAAGCCAATAACCATCTTGTTTGATGTAGTCTGAATAGGTTATTTGCCACTGTTGACCATTGTGAGCATGCCAAATAAGACTTTTTAAACGGCCTTGCTCATCATAGCTTGCTTGGTCGTTCTCGACGGTGCCTTTTAGCCACTTTGCGGCATTATCTAATGGGATTGAAAAGCCGGTTAAACGATATAACAACATTGAGGCATCACGGTCGGTATACACATTGTCGTCATACTCAAGTTCAGCACCTTGTGCATTTTGTTTTAAAGACAAAATGCGGGTACCAATAAAACTGGTAAGTACCATGTCACTGTATTGCTCATCATGTTGCCAATTTAAATTGGCTGACTGGCGCTGCTCTGTACTAATAAATGCCATTTTGCCTTGCACTTGCCATTGAGCTTGTTGTTCTAATCGGCTTTTCCAGTCAGGATAAATGTAATCAACAGTTGAAATTTTTTGCGCACAACCGCCGATAAATAAAAAAAACATGAATAAAATCAAATATTGTTTAATCAAATGTCGTTCCTTACTTTCCATATTCCGCTGATTTTTGGTAAAATTAATGCCTTTACAGCTGGGCTTAGCAATATTTGGTACATATGACCATCGTAGCACTTGGTATAAATCACAAAACCGCATCCGTAGAATTACGCGAAAAAGTCGCGTTTTCGCCTGAGCAAATGTCTGAGGCGTTACAGCAATTAAGTGGTCATGCGCATTTTAATGAAGCGGTTATTGTTTCGACCTGCAACCGAACTGAAATCTATTGTAGCCTTGCCGAGCGTAATTCCCAAACCTTGTTGCGCTGGTTAGCCAGTTTCCATGGTTTGGATGAACAAGAACTGAGCAATAATATCTATTGCCATGAAGATCATGAAGCAATTAATCACTTAATGCGGGTGTCTTGTGGTCTAGATTCGTTAGTGCTCGGCGAGCCGCAAATCTTAGGGCAAATAAAACAAGCCTACCATAATGCAAAAACTCACGATGCCATTGGTGTAACCTTTGACCGCTTGTTTCAAAAAATATTTTCTGTGGCAAAACAAGTTCGTACCGAAACTGACATTGGTGCTAGCGCAGTATCTGTTGCTTATGCCGCGGTAAATCTTGCGAAACATATTTACGGTAAACTAGATAAAACCAATGTACTGCTAATTGGTGCAGGTGAGACGATTGAATTAGTTGCTAAGCACTTATACCAAAACGATCCGCAAAAAATAACTGTGGCAAACCGTACTATTGAACGCGCTAAAACCTTAGCCAGTGAGGTTAACGCGGATGTGATTGCACTTGCCCAGTTACCTGAGCGTTTACACGACGCCGATATTGTTATTAGTTCAACCGCCAGTACCTTGCCTATTATTGGTAAAGGGGTGGTAGAACAGGCGTTGAAAAAGCGCCGCCACAAACCAATGTTATTTATCGATATTGCGGTACCGCGTGATATCGAAAGCCAAGTAGGCGAATTAGATGCTGCCTATTTGTATTCAGTTGATGACTTACAAGCCATAGTAAGCGAGAATATCGCCGCTCGTGAGCAGGCTGCGGAGCAAGCGCAAGCTATTATTCGCTCACGTACCGATGAATTTGCTATGTGGTTGCGTTCACTCGATTCGGTGGATCTTATTCGCCATTATCGCAACGATGTACAAGATATAAAGTCAGAACTTGTCGAAAAAGCCCTTGGCCAGCTACAAGCAGGTAAAGAGGCAGAAAAAGTAATACTCGAGTTGGCAAACAAACTGACCAACCGCTTGATGCACGCACCTACCCGTGCCATTCAAGATGCTGCTAAAAAAGGTGAAGCAGCGGAGTTAAGCCAATTAAAGAAAATGTTAGGTATTGATCAGGAATAGTCGTTAAATGAAAGAGTCTGTTTATAGAAAATTAGAAACCTTAGTTGAGCGTTATGAGGAAGTGCAAGCGCTACTAAGCGACCCCTCTGTGATCAGCGACCAAAATCGCTTTCGTGCCTTATCTAAAGAATACTCAGAATTAGAAGAAATCGTAAAAGCATTTTTAGCGTACCAACAAGCACAAGATGATGTTGCTACAGCTGAAGAAATGTTAAAAGACTCTGATCCTGATATGCGTGAAATGGCGCAAGAAGAATACAAAGAAGCAAAAGCACAAATTATTGCATTAGAAGATGAAATCCAAATTCTAATGTTACCAAAAGACCCTAAAGACAATAATAACGTTTATTTAGAGGTTCGTGCCGGTACCGGTGGTGATGAAGCTGCTATTTTCGCAGGTGACTTATTCCGTATGTACAGCCGCTACGCTGAAACTAAAAAGTGGAAAGTAGAAGTAGTAAGTACTAACGAAGGTGAGCACGGCGGTTATAAAGAAGTTATTGCGCATATCTCTGGCGAGGGCGTGTACGGTCAGCTTAAGTTTGAATCAGGAGCGCACCGTGTACAACGTGTTCCAGAGACAGAATCGCAAGGCCGTGTTCATACCTCAGCTTGTACTGTAGCCGTTATGGCAGAAATTCCTGAAGCGGAAGCAATTGAAATTAACCCTGCTGATATTAAAGTCGATACCTTCCGTGCATCGGGTGCCGGTGGTCAGCACGTAAATAAAACTGACTCAGCAATCCGTATTACACATATTCCAACGGGTGTGGTTGTAGAGTGTCAGGATGAGCGTTCACAGCATAAAAACCGTGCCAAAGCGATGTCTGTACTAGGTGCACGTTTACAACAAGCTGAAGATGAAAAGCGTCAAGCGGCTGAAGCGTCAGAACGTCGTAACTTAGTAGGTAGTGGTGATCGCTCTGAGCGTATTCGTACTTATAACTACCCGCAAGGTCGTATTACCGATCACCGTATTAATTTAACACTTTATCGTTTGAATGAAGTGGTTGCCGGTGATTTAGGAAGTGTTATCGAACCTCTAATGCAAGAACACCAAGCTGACTTACTTGCTGCGATGGGCGATGAATAATCGTGCCACAAAGCATTGAACAAGCAATTGTTGCTGCAACGGCGTTATTAACGCCTAGCAGCGACAGTGCTAAGTTAGACGCACAAGTCCTGTTATTATCCATTCTTGATAAACCTCGCAGTTATTTATTTACCTGGCCCGAAAAAAAACTTACCGAACAGCAACAACTTGACTTTGAACAAGCATGTCAGCGTCGTTTAAATGGTGAACCAGTTGCTCATATTGTTGGTTTTCGTGAATTTTGGAGTCTTCCTTTAAAGGTTAATCCAACAACTCTGATCCCAAGACCTGATACCGAAACATTAGTTGAATATGCTTTAGGCCTTGAGCTTCCTACTGCTGCAAACGTGCTTGACTTAGGCACTGGCACAGGGGCAATTGCCTTGGCATTAGCCAGTGAAATGCCTAATTGGCAGGTGACAGGGGTTGATAGAGTGGCTGATGCAGTTGAGCTTGCCGAAGAGAACAAACAACGACTCAATATTAGCAACGCCACTTTTGCGTTAAGCAATTGGTTTAGTGCAGTAAGTACACAAAAGTTTGACCTAATTGTTAGCAACCCACCGTATATTGAACATGATGATGAGCACTTAAGCCAAGGTGATGTTCGCTTTGAACCGCTCTCTGCATTAGTTGCAGATGACGACGGTATGGCTGATATTAAACAAATTATTACTATCGCACGTGACTATTTAGCAACAAATGGCTATCTTTTAATTGAACATGGCTACAAACAAAGTGTGAAGGTACAAGAATTTTTTGCACAAATGTCGTATAGCCATATACTTACAATTAAAGATCTTGGCGGTAATGACCGTGTAACGTTAGCACAATGGCCTAAATAACAATTAAGTGCACTGTGCGTACATAGCCTTTGAGGATCCCATAGAATGGATGATTTTTTGTTTTCGGATGAAGCACTTGATGAAGTAAATGAGGTGGTTCAGGGTAGTTGGAAAGTCATCGTCGTTGATGACGAGCCAGAAGTACATGCCGTAACAAAGCTTGCGTTGAGTGACTTTGAATTTCAAGATAAACGTTTAGAGTTTATCAGCGCCTATTCGGGTGAAGAAGCCAAGCAGGTTATTCAACAGCACCCAGATGCTGCTATCGTACTACTCGATGTGGTTATGGAAACCGATGATGCAGGTCTCAAAGTCGCTAAGTTTATTCGCGAAACTGCAAAAAATAATCACATTCGTATCATTCTTCGTACAGGTCAGCCTGGGCAAGCGCCAGAGCGTCAAGTTATCGTTAATTACGATATTAATGACTACAAATCAAAAACTGAACTAACAGCACAAAAACTATTCACTGTGGTGATGTCGAGCTTACGCTCTTACCGTGACATTTTATCGATTGAGCAATCTCGCCAAGGCCTTGAAAAAATTATTAAAGCATCTCGTAATATTTTCTCGACTCATTCACTAGAAAGCTTTATTGAAGGGGTGATGCAGCAACTTACCTCATTGCTAGGTACTGTTGATCAAGCTATGTATGCAACAAGTTTAGTTGCCAGTAACCCGCAAGATAACCAAAAGAAGCTTGTGGTGTTTTCAGGGCGAGGTGAGTTTGAACGCAGTGAAGGCAAGGCGATTGAAGAAGTGCTTGATGAGGAGCAGTTACAAGCCTGCCAACAAGCACTGAGCGAAAAAACCATCGTCTACCGTGAAAACTATTTATTTGCTTATTGCTGTAGTGAATGTAATCACAACTCGATGTTATTTATTTCCGGTATCCCTAAGCATTTAACCGACACTCAGCGTCATTTGATTGAAATTTTCTCGCAAAATGTACAGCTGGCGTATGAAAATGTGCAGCTACAATCTGAAATTGAAGCAACACAGCAAGAGTTAGTATTTAGACTTAGTGAAGCATTAGAGCAACGTTCAACAGAAACCGGTAATCATGTAAAACGTGTATCGCACATTTGTTATGAACTTGCCATGGGCTATGGTCTATCAAAACGCGAAGCAGAGCTTATTCGCTTAGCAGCGCCACTGCATGATGTGGGTAAAGTGGGTATTCCTGATGCCATTTTAAATAAGCCTGGGCCTTTAACCGACGAAGAGTGGGCCATCATGCAAAAGCATGCTGAAAAAGGTCATTTAATTTTAAAAGGCTCAAATCGTGACATTGTTAATACTGGGGCGATTATTGCGTTATCGCACCATGAGCGTTGGGATGGTTCAGGCTATCCGAAAGGTCTAAAAGGTGATGACATTCCAATTGCTGGTCGCATTGTGGCTTTAGCTGATGTGTTTGATGCACTGCGCCATAAGCGTTGTTATAAAGAGCCGTGGTCACTAGACGATGTTGTGAAAGAAATTAATGCGCAACAGGGTAAACAATTTGATCCTAAGCTAATCGAAGTGTTTAATCAGCGTGTTAAAGAAATAGAAGACGTACTTGTACGTTATCCAGATTAATTAAAATAAAATTAGGGGCATATGGATTATTTAGCAGTAAAACATACTCACATGTTGTTTGCCGTGTTGAGTATTATCTTATTTTACGTTCGTTCTTTTTCACGCTTGAAGACGGGCGCTCTGGCAAAAAATAAAGTAGTGTTTATTGGCAGCCACAGTATCGACACCTTATTACTTGTTTCTGCCGTGGTATTGATTGTAATGGCAGGTTTTAACCCACTTGAACAATCTTGGTTATTAGAAAAGATAATCTTAGTGGTTGCTTATATTGTGCTAGGTATTGTTGCAGCTAAGCAAAGCGCACAAGGCGCGAAGGTTGTATTACTTGCTATAACCACGATTATTTTATTAGCAATTGGTTATTTAGCGTCTGCTAAAACAGCACTTCTTTTATAACAAATCTCTAGGCGGTATTTGATGGCATAGGCTGTCGTACCGCTTTTTTATATCTTATCGCTCAGTATTGGTAACTTAGGGCAAAAGTAGGTAAACTAGCTGTTCGTTTTTGAAAGAGATGTAGCAGTATAAATGACCACCCCTTGGTTTGAAGATCAAAATGAATCCTATCAAGATGAGGCCTTTGACGCATTTTCTTCTAAAGTGCTTTATCGTTGTATCGACGCCGAATTAAAGTGGGATCAACAAGCTGATTTAACAGCCTGTTATGACACCCTTAATGAGCTTGAAAATACGGTAACAGCTCTTTGCGCTGAATTAAAAGAGCCACATGAGCGTCTCGATAAGTTACTTGATACCTTTTATCAGCAATGGCTGTTTAGCTCATCAAGCTTAAAAGTGCCTGAGTATACGTTAAATAGTTTTAGCTACACCATTACCATGCGCAGTGGCACACAAACCACGCTGGCAATTTTACTTTGTCATTTATTACAGCATGCTGAACTAGACGCCACAGTCACGCTTAGTCAGGGAGACGTGCATGTTCACGTTGGGATGAGTGATGAAGAAGGTTATTTAATTGAGCCAAGCACAGGTCAGCAGAGTTGGTATATAACACCAGAGAATGCCTGTGAAGAAAATGGCGATGAGCAAGAACCGCTTGAACTGATATTTGAAGAAGAACTTTACAAGCTGTATCTAGCTCAACAAAAATGGTCGTTTATCAGCGAGAGTAAATTTGGCCATGCTTTGCATTGTGTGGAAATGCTGATGGAATTACTTGGTGATGACCCGTATGAGCGTCGTGACCGCGGCTATTTACTTAATCAGCTAGATTGCCCAAAAATGGCACGGGATGATTTGCAGTACTTTGTCAATGAGTGCCCAGATGATCCTGCTATCGAAGTTATTCAGCATCAAATTGCTGAAATAGAAGACAACAATAATACACACCACTAATTTAAAGGAACATTTATGACTGACGCCCACAGTGCGCTAATTACCAATGACGCAGTCGTACTTGGTTTGCTTGCCGTTATTTTGGGGTTTATTTTTAAAACCTCGCACAGTAATAATGCTGCCTGCCAAAAATTTTATAAATATGTACCGGCATTATTGCTTTGCTACTTTTTACCATCATTACTCAATACCTTTGGGATTGTTGATGGCCATTCTTCAAATGTATATTTTGTGGCGTCGCGCTATTTACTACCAGCTTGCTTAATATTGCTTACAATTAGTATTGATTTAAAAGCGATTTTAAACCTTGGGCCAAAAGCATTAATCATGTTTTTAACAGGCACCATGGGTATTGTTATCGGTGGCCCACTGGCTATCTTAGTGATGAGCGCCGTTTACCCAGAGGCTGTGGGTGGTCATGGCCCTGACGCTGTTTGGCGTGGTATGACGACCATTGCCGGCAGCTGGATTGGGGGCGGCGCAAACCAAGCTTCAATGAAAGAAATGTTTGAAGTAGGCGGCGATATCTTCTCTGCAATGGTGACTGTTGATGTGATAGTAGCTAACTTATGGATGGCTGTACTGTTATTAATGGCAGCAAACCATAAGGCGATTGATGCTAAAACAGGCGCAGATACGCGTGCAATTGAAGATTTAAAAGAGCGCGTAGAAAAGTATCATGCTGAGCATGCGCGCATGCCAACTCTAAATGATTATATGACGATTATTGCTATTGCCTTTGGTATTACAGGCCTTGCACATTTTTGTGCAGACTTTTTAGGTCCGTTTTTTGGGGCTAACTTCCCATGGGCACAAGAGTATAGTTTAAACAGTAAATTCTTCTGGTTAATTGTTATCTCTACCACAATTGGTATTAGTTTATCGTTTACTAAAGTTCGCCATATTGAAGCTTTTGGTGCGTCAAAAGTAGCATCAAGCTTTTTATATATTCTTGTTGCTTCAATTGGCTTACACATGAATATTACCGCGATTTTTGACTCGCCAATGTACTTTGTACTCGGTGCGATTTGGATGATTACCCATGCAAGCTTAATGCTTATTGTGGCGAAATTAATTAAAGCTCCACTGTTTTACATGGCAGTAGGCTCTCAAGCCAATGTAGGCGGCGCGGCATCAGCACCTGTTGTTGCATCAGCTTTCCACCCATCGCTTGCGCCAGTAGGTGTTTTACTTGCTGTTTTAGGCTATGGTGTTGGTACCTACATGGCTTATATTTGTGGATTAATGCTACAAGCTGTTGCACCTTAAGGAATAGAAATGAACAACCAGTTAATTAAAATTAACGAGATTGAATTAGCCAACGACAAACCATTTGTATTGTTTGGTGGTATGAACGTACTTGAATCACGTGATTTAGCGATGCGTATTGCGGAGCATTACGTAGAAGTAACATCAAAGCTAAACATTCCATACGTTTTTAAAGCCTCTTTTGATAAAGCTAATCGCTCTTCAATTAACTCATACCGTGGCCCGGGCATGGAAGAAGGTTTAAAAATCTTTGAAGAAATTAAATCTACTTTTAATGTGCCACTGATCACCGATGTACATGAGCCGCATCAAGCTGCTCCTGTAGCTGAAGTGGTTGATGTAATTCAGTTACCGGCATTCCTAGCTCGTCAAACTGACCTAGTTGTTGCTATGGCAAAAACGGGTGCCATCATCAACGTGAAAAAACCACAGTTTTTAGCACCACATGAAATGCGTCATATCATTAAAAAGTTTAATGAAGCGGGCAACAACAATGTTGCACTGTGTGAGCGTGGTACTAGCTTTGGTTATAACAACCTTGTGGTTGATATGCTTGGTATGGATGATATGAAACCTATGGCTCCGGTTATCTTTGATGCAACGCACGCATTACAACGCCCAGGTGGCCGAGCTGACTCTGCGGATGGTCGCCGTGCGCAAGCTGCAGAACTTGCTCGCAGTGGTATGGCATTAGGCATTGCGGGTTTATTTATTGAAGCGCACCCTAATCCGAATGAAGCAAAATGTGATGGTCCATGTGCACTTGCACTAAGCAAGCTAGAAGGTTATTTATCGCAAATGAAAGCGGTTGATGACTTAGTTAAAAGCTTTGCACCACTCGATACCAGCGCAAGCGATTTATAATTTAAGTATATAAGTATGAATAAGGCGACCATGGTCGCCTTTTTTTATTTGTATCGCTATAATCGATGCATAAGAAAAACTAATTCTAAGTTTGGTGTTTATGTCTCGTCGTTTACCTCCTTTAAATGCACTAAAAGCATTCGAAGCCGCTGCCCGCCATTTGAGCTTTACCAAAGCAGCAGAAGAGCTATATGTAACGCAGGCCGCGGTGAGCCACCAAATTAAAACCCTTGAAGAGCATTTAGGTTTAAAGCTGTTTTTACGTAAAAATCGTTCTTTGCTTTTAACTGAAGAAGGGCAAGGCTACTTTTTAGATATTAAAGAAATTTTTACCCAGCTGATCGATGCCACTGAAAAACTACTTGCCCGAGGTGCAAAAGGGTCATTAACGGTAAGTTTAACGCCAAGCTTTGCGATTCAATGGTTAGTACCCAGACTTAGTTTATTTAATGAATTACATCCAGAAATCGACGTGCGAATTAAGGCGCAAGATCAGGATGAAAATTCACTTTCTGACGATGTTGATATTGCTATTTACTACGGCCGTGGTCACTGGAGCGGGGTGCAGACATATAAGCTCCACACTGAATATCTAGTGCCTTTATGTAGCCCATTGTTGTTAACGGGCCCTAAGCCGCTTAATCAACCCAGTGATTTAGCAAATCATACCTTATTGCATGATACCACCCGTAAAAATTGGAAAACCTGGATGAAAACGGCAGGTGTACGTAATGTACAAGTTAACCAAGGGCCGATTTTTAGTCACTCATCGATGGTATTGCAAGCAGCGGTTCATGGGCAGGGGGTTGCAATTGGTAATAGCGTTTTAGCAAAACCTGATATTGATGCGGGCCGACTCGTCATTCCATTTAGTCACTCATTAGAAAGTAAAAATGCCTACTATTTAGTGATCCGCGAATCTCAAACAGAGCTTGGTAAAATAGTCTCTTTCAAAGACTGGATGCTGAGTTTAGTTGAGCAAGAACAAGAGTATTAACATGTTACAGTGGTTTAAAAGTGCAACGGGCAAGGCGCGTGCACAATTTATATTTGCCCATGGTGCAGGGGCAGGCAGTGATTCTGAGTTTATGCAAACAATGGCTAACTTGATTAGTCAGCATGATATTGATGTAGCGCTGTTTGATTTTCAGTATATGCAAATTGCAAAAGAAACAGGCAAGCGTAGACCACCCGAGCGTGCTCCTAAGTTACTTGCCTACTTTAGTGAAGTTTTAGCCGAGCGCCAGCCAGAATTGCCGCTATTTATTGGGGGTAAATCTATGGGTGGGCGTATGGCTTCTATGCTCTGTAACGAGCAGGACCAAGCTCAAATTGCTGGCGTGGTTGCTTTTGGCTATCCGTTTCACCCACCGGGTAAACCCGAAAAACTTCGCATAGACCATTTTGTTGATATGCCATGCCCTTTTTTAGTCCTGCAAGGTGAGCGTGATACATTTGGTAATCAGCAAGAACTCGCTGAGCTTGAAATGGTTAATCCGCCAGAGATTATATTTCTCAAAGATGGTGACCACTCATTAAAACCTCGTAAAAAAAGTGGCATTACAGAACAAGAAAACTTACAGCAAGCTGCAGATTATGCAGCGCAGTTTATTATGAATTTAGCGGCTGGAGATGCGCAATGATAAAACTATATTTAATGATTGGTAGCTTATTTTGCATGCTTTCGGTAATGCTTGGCGCATTTGCTGCTCATGGTTTAAAAAGCCGTGTTTCTGAGTATGCGATTGGAATTTTTAAAACCGCTGCTGAATACCAAATGGTGCATGGCCTTGCATTGATAGCAATTGCTATCTTAATTAAGTGGGGCATGAACTTAAGCTGGGCTGGTGGATTTTTTATCGCAGGGACCGTGTTATTTAGCGGTAGTTTGTATTTACTCGCACTAACGGGCATGAAGTGGCTTGGGCCTATCACCCCAATTGGCGGTGTTTGTTTTATTATTGGTTGGGCTATTTTGTTAGTTCAAGCAGCACGATATAAGTTTTAAGGGTTATCTATGTCGAGTGTAGTTATTTATTGTCGCAGTGGTTTTGAAAATGATGCCGCTGCTGAAATTACTTTTCAGGCTGCTGAACAAGGCTTTGCTGGTTACGTAAAAACAAAACCAAATACAGGTATTGTTGTTTACGAATGTTTTGATGCAAGCCACGGTGAAGAAATCATCAAAAAAGTAGATTTCAAGAATATGGTATTTGCTCGCCAATGGTTTACTGGCACCTTAGTCGATAACATGCCACTTGAAGACCGTGTAAGTGCTATTGTTGAAGCTGCCGCTGAGTTTCCTGAATGTGGTGACCTACGTGTAGAAACGCCAGACACCAATGAAGGTAAAGAGCTTAGTAAGTTCTGCAAGAAGATTTCGACGCCACTGAAAAAATCGCTTGAAAAGCGCTCGAAGGTAACACGCGAGCTTGCCGAGAAAAAACCCGTTATGCATGTGTTATTTTTAGCAAACGACAGTGCTTATGTTGGCTACTCATACACATTTAATAATTCGCCTTTCTTTATGGGCATTCCGCGTTTACGTATGCCTAATGATGCGCCGAGCCGCTCAACATTGAAACTTGATGAAGCCTTTAACGTATTTATTCCACCCCATGAAGCTGAAGAGCGTATGCAACCTGGCATGCGAGGGGTTGATTTAGGCGCTTGCCCTGGTGGTTGGACTTATCAGCTGGTGCGCCGTGGAATGTTTGTAAGCGCAATCGATAATGGCCCTATGAATGATGACTTGATGGAAACTGGTCAGGTTAAGCACTTTAGAGTAGATGGTTTTAAATACCGCCCAGAAAAGCGCAATATTCAATGGTTAGTGTGTGACATGGTAGAAAAGCCGGCTAAAGTGACCAATCTAATGATAGATTGGGCGGTGAATGCCTACGCAAAAGAGCTTATTTTTAATCTTAAACTACCGATGAAAAAACGTTTTGATAGCGTTTACGAGTGTTTAAAAATGATTAAAGAAGAGCTTGAAAAGTATGGTGTAAGTTACGAATTACAAGCCAAGCATTTATATCATGACCGTGAAGAAGTCACCGTACATTTAAATGTAACCAAGGTGCCACAGAGCCTTTACAGTTAACCTTAATTTGAAATTAAAAAGGCCAATAGCTCACACTATTGGCCTTTTTATTAGGTATCAGAAAACCTAAATTTTAACGGTATTTACTACGATAATTATCGACCCATAAACGAGTACCGCCGCACACTGCAACAGGCATGACAATAAGGTTTATGAATGGAATTGCAGTTAAAATCATTACCGCTAATCCAAAACCATAAGAAAGTGTTTGCTTTTGCTTTAAGTCATTTTTCATTTCGTTAAAGCTAATTTTATGGTTATCGAACGCGTAGTCTTCGTATTGCACCGCATACATCCAACAGGTGAATAACACCCATAAAACTTGCCCGATCACAGGTAAAATCCACAACAAAATAAAAAAGCCAATAGCACGTGGTAGGTAATAGCACAGTTTTGTCCATTCTCGGCCGAGCATACGTGGCACATCTTTCATTGTATCGAAAAGGCTGTCGTCATTAATTTTTTGCCCTGTTAAGTAAAGCTCAACTTTTTCACTGAGTAGGCCGTTAAATGGGGCTGCTATAAAATTAGTGATTACCGTAAAGAGCATGCTGTAACTAAATAAAATCACCAGCACGGCAATCGGCCACATTAGCCATTCGAGCCAGCTAAGCCATTCGGGTAATAACGAGTTCATGTAAGCAAAGCCATCGGTAAGCCAGCCATATAAAAAAAACAGCGAACTACCAAAAAGCAGGATATTGATTGTTAAAGGAATAAGTACAAAACGTTTCAACCCCTTTTGGCTAATTAACTTAAAGCCAGAAAAGAAGTATTCCATACCTTGAGTGAACTGCACGAGAAAACCTCATCTTTTTTCTTGTTGTTTGCAGTATATGGTTTTAACGATATTTGAACAGCTTTTTTCCGTAACAAAGTGTTTAACTCTTTACGTGGACAGTCATTTTAAGCCCAGTACTTAGTTGAAATCTAGAGGAACAAATTTAAATGGACAGTCACTACATTTAAGTGCTCTTGCAGCATAAAAATTTTTGTCTACACTTTAGTTACAGCTAATGCATTTCAAATTATCAGTTCAAGGAGTGGACGATGGCTTTAGCAAGGAAGCGGCAAATCTGTTTGTCGAACACCAAATATTATCATTGTGTATCCCGTTGTGTTAGGCGTGCCTACCTTTGCGGGGAAGACGTACTCACAGGTAAATCATATGAACATCGCAGATGGTGGGTTGAAGAGCGCCTGCTTGCTCTTGCAAAGGTATTTTGTATTGATGTATGTGCTTATGCGGTGATGAGCAATCATACTCATATTGTGCTTTATGTTGATGATAAAAAAGCAAATAGGCTAACCGATAAGGCCATCCTTTTACGCTGGTTTAAGCTCAGTAAAATGACCCCGTTAGGCCAAAAGTTTCTCTATGGTGAGCCGTTAAGTGACGGCCAACAAGTCTTCTTAAATAAAGAGGTTGCAGAATATAGATCGCGTATTTCGAGCATTAGTTGGTTCATGAGGATGCTTAATGAATATATTGCCAGGCGTGCAAATAAAGAAGACGAGTGTACGGGTCACTTTTGGGAAGGACGCTTTAAGAGCCAAGCATTGCTTGATGAATCAGCGCTTTTAGCATGTATGGCCTATGTTGACTTAAACCCTGTTCGTGCTAAAGCTGCGAGCACGCCGGAGCAATCGGACTATACCTGTTTTAAAAAGCGATGCCAGAGCATGAAGGAGTCAAAGCAACCTAAAGTACTAGCTCGTTTTATTGGTGGTATGAGTAAGTATAAATCAAAGGGAATACCCTTTGAGTTAAAGTCATACCTGCTACTGGTAGAGCAAACTGGGCGTTGTATTTGTACTAATAAGCCCGGATTTATAGAACATCATTTACCTCCTATTCTTGAAAGGCTGAATTTCGAACCGGAAAAATGGTTAACACTAACAACCCACTTTGAAAACTTATTTCATGGAGCTGTAGGTCGAGTAGGTGCAATTGAAAATTATTGTAGTAAAACTGCTCGCAGGCGACGAAGTAACTGTACTAATAGTCGATTATTGTTTGCTAGCTAATTTCTATGTGATTTTTGTAAGAAGGATTTAAGTTCACTGCTTTAGTATGTCTAGAGGTTCTCATACATATTGAAATAGGTCCCAAAATTTAAGAATAAATCAGTACTTTCTAAATAAGTGGTTCTGCGAAGTCATTTTCAACTGAAACTAAGATGAATTTCATTTCAACTCTAAGGCTTTTATTTTTAAGTGACTGTCTTGTTAAAATTTGTCAGCAGAAAGCATTAATCCTAAATAGGGTGGTGTAGGTTGGACTTTAATTTTTATCAACTGGGCGTTTTTTCAGTTACATACCGTTGAACTAAGCGATAGTATGGCGGTCTGAACAGTACCTATAAAAATGAATATTGAAAACAAGAGTAGAGGATCAGACTAATATCCGATATTATTGTTAACATCATTAACAAAAACGACATATAAAAATGGGAGTTTTATGCAGTTAGTCGATTTAAATCCACATGATCCTGAAGTAGTTAACGTGTTTTCTGATATAGACCGACTCATAAACTCATTATACCCTGTTGCTACCGCCCAATCTCTAAGTCTTGAAGAGTTAGCTGAGCCTAATGTTTATGCTATAGGCTTAAAAAATGAAGATGGTATTGTTGCATGTGGCGCGATAGTGATGCAAGAAGGCAACCCTCCATACGGTGAAATCCGCCGTCTATATGTAAAGCCCAGCTACCGTGGTAAAGGGCTATCACGTCGAATTATGCAAATATTACTGCATCACGCCGGTGAGCAGCAAATTCCACTAATTCGATTAGAAACAGGTCCTAAGCAAACAGAATCTATTAGCCTATACGAAAACTTAGGTTTCAATCGTTGTGGTCCGTTTGGTAACTACAGTGAAAATCCACAAAGTTTATTTATGGAGCTAGGGCTTAACCAATAATTTAAGTGTTAAGCCATGTTTTAGTGAGGTCACCTTAATTTATAAATACTCCTTAAAAATCTTATGTTTTACTATGATTTTATTGATAGCTTCTTGCGGTGATAAACCGAAGCTATCTAATTTTACTAAAAATAAGCAGCCAGACCTTACTATTGGTGCCACTCAGTTCTATTTAAACTCATGTCATTCCCTCACTGGTGTCTTCAATCATAATGGCACTATAAAAACAAAAGTAATTCTTACACTTCCTACTCGTCCTTTAAGTGTTTGCAATAATAAGCAATCACAGCTGAATTTTGACGGTACTCATCTTACTGTAAAAATTTGCCGCACTGCTTTTGGCGCAGGTGGCTGTGGTGTTGAAAAATATCGCACAACAGATTTCGAAAACTGGCAAGAGTATATTGGTATTACGTGGCATGGCAATGAGCAATATGAAGCGTGGAGGCAACTAGGGTCAAACTCTTCAAAAGCTGATGACATCACAAAAGTAGTGCCTGTCCATTGAAATGAAGATGGATTTCACAAACACATATTTTCTAACATATATTTTTTCAGTGACTGTCCTTTTAAAAATTGCTCATTTGCCATATTGAGTGCCTGTCCATCTAAAGGAATTTTAAAATCTAACAACCACATTAAACCCTAATAAAATTTGGGGGTTATCGATTAGTTTTTCACATCAAAAATCACTCGTTACGAGTAAAAATTCTTGTTGGACTTGAATCACTATTTTTCATTTAATGCGCGGCAACAACCCTTGCCGATTTCGGCACTACTAAAATAAAAGAGAAAGATAGATGAAAGAAACAACATCACTAGAACAAGCTCGCACGAGTTACAATGTTCGTCATTGGAGCCAAGGTTTCTTTGGTATTAATGATCAAGGTGATGTGTATGTTGCGCCAAAGGCCCATGCCCCAGAGCAAACCATTGCACTAATCGATATCGCACAGCAGTTACAAGATAAAGGCTTAAGCTTGCCTGCGTTAGTTCGTTTTCCACAAATTTTACATCATCGTGTACATAGCTTATGTCAGGCATTTAACACGGCGATTGAAAACTATGGTTACCCAAAAGACTATTTGCTTGTTTACCCAATTAAAGTAAACCAACAGCGTGAAGTTGTTGAAGAAATTGTTGCAAGCCAAGCTGATATTGAAAAGAAACAATTGGGCCTAGAAGCGGGCAGTAAGCCTGAGCTATTAACTGTATTAGCGATGGCTGAAAAAACCAGTGCGGTAATTGTATGTAATGGCTACAAAGACCAAGAATACATTCGTTTAGCATTGATTGGCGAAAAGCTAGGACACAAGGTTTACATTGTTCTTGAAAAACTGTCTGAGCTAGACATGGTGCTTAGCCAAGCTAAAGAGTTAAACGTAAAGCCACGCATTGGTATTCGCGTACGTTTAGCATCGCAAGGTAAGGGCAAATGGCAAGCAAGTGGTGGCGAAAAATCAAAATTTGGTTTGTCGGCATCGCAAGTACTCAGTGTGGTTAATCGCTTAAAAGCGTCTGATCAACTCGATCTGATCCAACTTGTACACTTTCACTTAGGCTCGCAAATGGCAAACATCCGCGATGTTCGTTTAGGTGTGAGTGAAGCTGCGCGTTTTTACTGTGAGTTACGCAAGTTAGGTGCACAAATTGATTGCTTAGATGTGGGTGGCGGTTTAGCGGTAGATTATGACGGTACTCGTAGCCAGTCACATAACTCAATGAACTACAGCCTAAGTGAATACGCTAATAACATCGTATACACCATTGGTGATACCTGTAAGTTATATGAGCAGCCAATGCCGCGCATTATTTCTGAATCAGGTCGTGCGTTAACAGCGCACCATGCTGTGTTGATTTCGAATGTTATTGGTACCGAAAGCTATGTACCAGAAGACATTCAAGCGCCAGCAGCAGATGCCCCCCTATTGTTAAAGAATATGTGGACATCATGGCAACAGTTAAGTGGTGACAATGATGACCGTGCATTAATCGAAATTTATCATGATAGCCAAGGCGATTTAGCCGAAGCACATAATCAGTTTGCACTTGGTTTGTTAGATTTAACAGAGCGAGCATGGGCGGAGCAAGTTAACTTACGTGTATGTTATGAACTTAACAAACATATGGATAACAAAAACCGTTTTCATCGCCCGATTATTGATGAATTAAATGCGCGTTTAGCAGATAAGTTTTTTGTGAACTTTTCATTGTTCCAGTCATTACCGGATGCGTGGGGTATTGACCAAGTGTTTCCTGTTCTACCGCTAAGTGGTTTAACAGAAGCACCACAAAAACGCGCCGTGTTACTTGATATTACCTGCGATTCAGACGGTGCTATGGAGCACTATGTTGACGGTCAAGGTATTGAAAGCACATTGCCTGTGCCAGCATTTAGCGAAGAAAAACCTTACTTAATGGGCTTTTTCTTAGTGGGTGCTTATCAGGAGATTTTAGGTGATATGCACAACTTATTTGGCGACACACACAGTGCAATTATAAAAATGGATGAGCAAGGTCAGGCGCAAATCACTGAAGTTAACGAAGGTGATACCGTTGCAGACATGATGCGTTACGTACATTTAGATGTAGAAAGCTTCCAGCAATCTTACGCCCAGCTGGTGGCAGCTAAATTGCCAGAAACTGAGCAGCAAAGCGTATTAGATGAGCTGCAAACTGGCTTAAATGGTTACACTTATTTAGAAGAGTTATAAGCAATGTCGACATTGTTTGACCACACAGATCATTCATTGTACTCAAACGGCATGACGTTTTTACGTCAGCCGATGGTGCAAAACATCACTGCAATCGATGCTGATGTAGTGGTGCTAGGTTTACCATTTGATTTGGCGACCTCAGGTCGCCCTGGTGCTCGTTTAGGGCCTGACGCAATTCGTCGTGCCTCAGTGCACCTGGCATGGGAAGAAACCAAGTACCCGTGGACGTTTCCGTTGTTTGAGCGTTTAAAATTAGCTGATGCGGGGGATTTTACTTACCCAGTAGGCGACCCAGAATATTTTACCGCGCAGTTAGAATTAGCCGCTGAGCAAATTCTTCGCCAAGGTAAAACATTATTAGGTTTAGGTGGCGACCACTTTGTGACTTTGCCGCTACTGCGTGCTCATGCAAAACAACACGGTAAAATGGCATTAGTACATTTTGATGCCCACACAGATACTTACAGCAATGGTTCGCGCTATGATCACGGTACCATGTTTTACCATGCGCCGATGGAAGGGCTTATTGATGTTGATCACAGTATTCAAATTGGTATTCGTACTGATTTTGATCAAAGCAAACATGAGTTTGCGGTGATAGACGCAATGGCAGCCAATGATTTGCCAGCGCAAGATATCGCAGAGCAAATCAAAGCGCGCATCGGTGACTTACCTGTGTACTTAACCTTTGATATTGACTGCCTTGATCCCGCATTCGCTCCAGGGACAGGCACCCCAGTATGTGGTGGCTTAACCAGCGATAAAGTACTCAAAGTACTTCGTGCATTGAAAGGCATTAATATGGTCGGTATGGATGTGGTTGAAGTGTCGCCATCCTATGACCAAAGTGAATTAACGGCGATTGCCGCAGCGACCATTGCCAATGAGTTATTACACTTATGGGCTTTGAAGCATAAATACTAAATGAGAGAGACAAAGAGCGCCATTAGGCGCTCTTTTTTTGATATTTGATGAAGCAATTAAGCGCTTCGAACATCAACCTTTAATTTAAGCTTTTGCCCAGGTTGAATGTATTTTTGCCCAGCTAATGAGTTCCATTTAATAATATCTTCTACAGACACATTAAACTTAGCAGCAATGCGCGCTAACGAGTCACCACGACGAACTTTATAGGTAATGGTGCGCTCTTTGATTTGTGTAGCAGCAAGTTGTGATTTTTCTTGCTTATACACAGTTAGCTTTTGACCAACACGCAGTACAGCGTCTTTTTTCAGCTTATTCCATGTTGCAAGTTCAGCTATGGTCACATCGTACTCACGGCTGATATCCCACAGAGTATCGCCACTGGCGACTTTATGGCTAAGTTTTTTACGTGTTGCTTTATTAGCCGCCATACGTACTGATTTTGGTAAATGCTGGCTATTAATCTCACCATCGCTTAGTGGCACAAGCAATTGCTGACCAACACGAATAGTATTCGATGAAAGCTTATTCAGTGTTTTAATCGCGTTTGTGCTTGTCGAAAACTTCTTCGCAATCACAGATAAACTGTCACCGCGTGCAACAATATATTGCTGCCAGCGTAGGCGGTCTTTTTGCTCTGTTTTAGCTAACTTGTCAGTAAACGCTTCAACTTTATCAGACGGTAATAATAAAAAGTGCGGGCCATTTGGATCCGTCGCCCAGCGATTGAAGCCAGGGTTTAAACGATAAAGCTCTGTTAAGCTAATACCTGCCATGTCAGCGGCAAGTGCTAAGTCAATTTGACTCCCTACATTAACTGCTTCAACGACTTGAGCATTAATAATTGGTTGCCACTTAACACCAAATTCGTCACTGCGTTTTACCAGATCAGACAGCGCTAATAGCTTAGGTACGTAGGCTGTGGTCTCTCTTGGTAAATCAAGTGACCAAAAATCCGTTGGTAAATGTTTTTTACGGTTCTTTTTAATGGCACGCAGTAAACGACCTTCACCTGAGTTATAGGCTGCAATGGCATTTAGCCAATCGCCTTCTAAGGTTTTGTGTAAATATGATAAGTAATCTAGCGCTGCACGGGTCGATTGTACAATGTCACGGCGACCGTCATACCACCAGTTTTGTTTTAAATCGAAACGCTCACCAGTCTGTGGCATAAATTGCCAAATGCCAGAAGCACTGCGATGTGAATAACCAAATGGGTCAAACGCACTTTCTACAATAGGTAAAAGCGCAATTTCGATTGGCATTTGACGCTTTTCGACTTCTTCTACAATAAAGTATAAGTAAGGCTCAGCGCGTTTAGAGATACGATCTAAATAGGCCTGATGACGTGCATAATAGTTACGCTCAGCAACAACTGGGCGGTTTTGTGGCACATCAATCGAAAGCTGATAACGAATACGCTCCCATACATCATCAAATACAGGAGGCGGCTCATCAATATCGGTTAATTGTTGATATTGAGCGTTAATCATCAATGCATCATTGATATCGCTCGGACTTGCGCCGTCTAATTGTTGCTCAACATTATTGTTTGCAACATCTGTACTTGCTGAATCAGAAGCTGTTAATTGGCAGCCACTTAAAATCAACGCAAGTGATAAAACTAAAGGAGACTTATACATATATACCCATACATCAGGTAAAAAAACTCGGCGAATATTACCTGCTCTGAGAACATATTGCCACTTTATGACCAGTTTATGTCAGCTTATTATTGCAAGATGCTGATCTAAATATACAAAATTGTAACTACCGGTGTTTACGTTTTTTTAAAAGTTATCTTTCCAGGCTCTGAGACCTGCAAAGCGTTGCCAAGGTTCATTCAGATCCAAATTAATTTTTAGCTCATCAGGAAGCTCATCAGTGATTGTTGCTATATTGCTACGTAAAAATGGATTTATTTGTTTTTCCACGCCTAACTGGGTTGGCAAGCTTATTTCGTCTTTGGCACGCAGCGCATCAACTTCATCACTGTAGCTGAGTAAGTACTCATTGTTTGGTTCTACAGCTTTTGCGAAAGCTAAGTTGGCTTGCGTGTATTCATGGGTGCAGTAAATTTTACACTCATCTGGCAGGGCTCTTAGTTTACATAACGAGTGCCACATTTGTTCTGCGCTGCCTTCAAATAATCGTCCGCAGCCAGCACTAAATAAGGTGTCGCCAGTAAAACTTAATTCGTCATTAATGTAACAAACATGGTCTAGGGTATGACCAGGTGTCGCAAGCACGGTAAAGGTGTAATCATAAACAGTGACTTTATCCGCTTCTGATACGCAATGAGTAATACCTTTAAAAGGGCTATGTCTTGGCCCATAAACCGGAATATCACGAAATTCCTTAACCAGTGCAGCCACGCCATCGGTATGGTCATAATGGTGGTGAGTAATCAAAATACCGCTAAGTGTTAAGTTATGCTCGCTCAGATAGTTTAAAACAGGCTCTGCTTGACCTGGGTCGACGACCCAGGCTGTTTGCTCAGCTTCATTGCTGATGCACCAAATGTAATTATCAGAAAAGGCTTTAATTGCTTTAACTTGCACCATGTTTAATTGCTCTATAAAGTGACAGTTAACACACAGTATAACGAGCTCAGAAAATGAAACCAGCCCTTAGTTTTCAAGAAGGTCCTAAGCCATACACTTGGCAGCAGTTCCCTCATGGCGACTATTTACGTGCTGAAATTGAACGTAAGCTAACGCCATGGTTGCCACGCATGTTTGGCTATCACATGCTCAAACTTGGTAATTTAAGTGGCGAGCTGGCAACCAGTGAAAGTCCTATTAAGCATCAAGTTTGTGTAGCAGAGCAGGGGTTATTTACAGGTGTTATTGCTGATGTAGACGAGCTGCCTTTTTATGAGCACAGTGTTGATGCTTGTATATTATCGCATTGCTTAGAATATCATTCTGATCCACACCACATCTTACGTGAAGCACATCGTACTTTAATTCCCGGTGGCTATCTGGTGATCACGGGCTTTAACCCGTTTAGCTTGTGTGGCTTGGCGCAGCTTTTACCTTTTAGTCGCCAAAAGTTACCTTGGACAGGGCGCTTTTTTACGCCATCACGAGTAAAAGACTGGTTGAATCTATTAGGCTTTGAGATTATTTCGGACGAGCGATTTATCCATTCATCGCTTGCAAGAGGCAACCGTTTGTCACGTTTTGCGGCGTGGCGCAGCTTTGGCCAGCAATATTTAAAGCCAATGGGCAGTGTGTATATGCTGGTGGCTCGAAAACGTGTGGCCCCGCTGACACCAATTAAACCTAAATGGCATGCAAGGCCGCAATTTTCGCCAGTGAAAGGAGCTGGGCTCAGGCAAACATCAAAGCAGCACTGTGAGCGGGATAGCTAAATAGTGTTGTTGCGTGTCTGTTTTACTTGGGTACTGGCCTGCACGAATATTTAATTGAATAGAAGGGTGCAACAGCTTTGGTACAGCCAAGGTTGCATCACGGCCTTCCCGAGTCGCAATAAAGCTTTGTTTATCCCCTTTTAAATGAATGTTTTGCTCACGCTGCTCTTTCACTGTGGTTTTGTTCGCAAGAGGGCGGCCATCTGGTTGATAGTCATGACACATCCAAAGTACGGTATCGTCAGGAAAAGCTAAAATTCGCTGTAGTGAGTCATATAACTCACCGGCACTGCCTCCTGGGAAATCACAGCGGGCTGTGCCACTGTCTGGCATAAAGAAGGTGTCGCCAACAAATACATTGCCATTAATGTGAAAACACACGCTGTCAGGTGTATGGCCTGGTGTGGCAATCACATCTACTGTGTAATCACCTAACTGAAATTGTGCTTTATCAGCAAATAAAGCATCAAAAGGTTCACCATTACATGGCATATCAAGATTATAAAGTTGGCTAAAGTGTTGTTGCACTTGTGTGATCCCTTCACCCGTGCCGAGTTTACAAGGGTGTGTGTCTTGTAATTGCTGCTTTATGTAACTTGCTGCAGTGATATGGTCAGCATGGGCATGAGTTTCAAGGAGCCATTGTAGTGTCAACTGCTCAGTCTTTATATAGTTAATGATCTCATTGGTGGTGGTAAAACTTAATTCGCCACTTGGCATATCAAAATCAGCTGGCGCATCAATTAGCAAGCACTGTTTAGTGCTTTCGCAACTGACTAAGTAACAGAGAGTGGCGCTTTGTTGATGAAAAAAAGAGTGAATGCGCAGAGCCATAATGAATCCTTTATATTTTGTTATAGCCAAATCTTATAACATATAACAAAAATATAAAACGACCTGCGCCAAGTTTATTTCAAGGGGCTTTAATTACCGTCGTAATCTGTGTCTTCAAGTAATTGATCGCTGCCAGCTGCTTCGCGGGCTAGATCGTCAACAATCTCATTGTATTTATTGCCGCTATGGCCTTTTACCCAACGCCACTCTACCTCGTGTTGTTGGCAGGCAGCATCGAGTCGTTTCCATAAATCGACATTCTTAACTGGTTTTTTAGCAGCGGTTTTCCAGCCGCGCTTTTTCCAATTTTCAACCCATGACTCAATGCCTTGTTTCACATATTGGCTATCGGTCGTCAGAATGACGTGACAAGAGCGGGTGAGGGTTTCTAGTGCAACGATAGCTGCGAGCATTTCCATCCGATTATTTGTTGTTAGGGTGTAGCCTTGACTTAACTGCTTTTCGTGGCCGTTGTATCGCATCACGATGCCATACCCTCCAGGCCCTGGATTTCCTAAACATGATCCATCGGTGTAAATCTCTACGGTTTTCTGCACTGTTTTACCTTGATATTGTGTACAATAAAGTGAATATAGAAAGATACCAGAGTCAGGCTTAAGACGATATGGCACATAGACAAATAGTTTTAGATACAGAAACCACGGGTATTGACCCAAAGCAAGGCCACCGCATTATTGAAATCGGTTGTGTTGAACTTGTAAATCGCCGTCTTACTGGCAACAACTTTCATGTGTATATCAATCCACAACGTGAAATAGAAGAAGAAGCAATAGACATTCACGGTATCACCAATGAATTTTTGCGTGATAAACCCCTGTACCACCAAATTGCCCATGAGTTTTTAGAGTATATTCGTGGCGCTGAGCTTGTTATTCATAACGCAGCGTTCGATATCGGCCACATGGACAATGAGTTTGCATTGTTAAATCAAGGTTTTCCGAATACTGCCGATGTATGTAGTGTACTTGATACTTTAAAAATGGCGCGTGACTTGCACCCAGGTCAAAAGAATAACCTTGATGCACTTTGCCGTCGTTACGATATTGATAACTCAAAGCGTACGTTACACGGCGCTTTACTGGATTCTGAGATCTTAGCCGATGTTTACTTGTCGATGACTGGTGGGCAAGTAAAGCTGAATCTTAATCAAAATAAAGATGAAGGCTCAACCCAACAAGCGGGTGGTATTCGCCGACTAAGTGCTGATAGAGCACCGCTTGTGGTATTAAGAGCAACAGAACAAGAGCACGCCGCTCACGAAGAGCGTTTAGACTTGGTTGCAAAGGGTGGCCAATGCCTATGGCGTGCAGAATAAGGTAATAAAATGAGAAAGCGACTACTAGCAGGATTAGTGTGTTTAATTCCCTTAGCGGGATTTGCCAACGAGCAAGATAAAATAACCCCATTAGAACGTGATGGGGTGCAAAATGAAATTCCCCTGCTAGAGAACCGTTTTCGTATTGACCATAAAGTCGATAAAGTAACCTTACTCTTCTTTCGTAAACGCGGTGCTCCTGCCGTTGTTTTAGTACGCCCTGACGGCACTAAGTATTACGCTACTGATTCAGTGAACAATGATGACCTCGACTGGCATGATGAACTGAGCTATGACCTGATCACCATTAGCAACCCCATGCCTGGCCCTTGGCAAGTGGTCGGCAGTATCTTGCCAGATAGCCGTATTATGGTGCTGGGTGAAATAGAGCTTAATGTTGATCCACTCCCGCCTATGCTGTTTCGTGGCGAAACAGTAAAACTGACTGGCCGCGTATTAAATGATGGTGAACCAATAGAAGTTGGTCAGTTTCGCGATGTGATAAGTTTGCACGTTGATTTTGTCAGCACTAATAATAGTGATTACGCAAACTTTGGTGCGGGCACGCAAAGTGTTACTGACTTTAGAGATGATGGCCGCGGCTTTGATGAGCGTCCGCTTGATGGTGTGTTTACCGGTGAGTTTAAGCTGGTCTTTCCGGCAGGAGAGTGGCAACCAGAGCTATATATAGAAACGCCTATATTAAAGCGTACAGTGGTGCAAAAACCGATAGTCGTGCATGAGCCGCCTTTTGATTATGAAGTAGCACTTGCTGAGCAAGATGAAGATGACCACATTTTAACGATCTCGCTAAATCCTGAAATCGTTAAACCAGAAACTGTACTTATTCAAGGAAAAATATATTACCCCAATAATGAAGAGCAAATGTTCTCTTTAGATGCTGATAAATCGCAAACACGAGAGCTTGCAATTAAAAATTATGATTGGGGACGATACAGTGTTGAGCTCTCTGTATTTGGTAGCAACATAAATGACCGTGAATTTATGGCGACGTTACCGACCTATAAATTTGAAATTGAGCGACCAATTGAAGCTGTACCAGAAATTGTTCGCCCAGAAATTGATTTAGAAGCGCAAGCAGAGCAACAACGAATTCTTGAAGAAGAACAAAAAGCGTCCACCATGCTGATGGTGACCTTAATTGTTGTTGGAAATTTAACCGTCCTTTTATTAGGTTGGCTGGCAATTAGAATTTTTGTTCAGAAGAAACCGCTGAAATTTAAAATTTCTTTACCGTTTTTAAAGAAAAAAAATCAAACCGAAAATGATGAGCAAGCAACGAATGAAAATGAAGTTGCCAAAAATGGCTCAAAAAATGATAAATCAGGTGAAATTTTAAACCTTTCGATGTCAGATGACTAAAAAACCTGTAAAAATACAAAAAACCCCTTGACGAACCAGAGGGTGATTCGTATTATTCACGCCGCTGTCAGGGGAGACTCAGTCAGCAACGAAAATGTGGAGTGGTAGTTCAGTTGGTTAGAATACCGGCCTGTCACGCCGGGGGTCGCGGGTTCGAGTCCCGTCCACTCCGCCAATTTTCGACAATTTGTAAGTATGCGCTGGAGTGGTAGTTCAGTTGGTTAGAATACCGGCCTGTCACGCCGGGGGTCGCGGGTTCGAGTCCCGTCCACTCCGCCAATTACTTACACAACTTATGGTTGTAAAACATTTTCCTTTGCGGAGTGGTAGTTCAGTTGGTTAGAATATCGGCCTGTCACGCCGGGGGTCGCGGGTTCGAGTCCCGTCCACTCCGCCAATAGGAAAAATAAATAGCATTAGATACTGCGGAGTGGTAGTTCAGTTGGTTAGAATACCGGCCTGTCACGCCGGGGGTCGCGGGTTCGAGTCCCGTCCACTCCGCCACTATTTAAACGCTATTTTATTACAAAATTTGTATCGCGGAGTGGTAGTTCAGTTGGTTAGAATACCGGCCTGTCACGCCGGGGGTCGCGGGTTCGAGTCCCGTCCACTCCGCCAACAAATTAAGTAATAACAATGATATCTCTGCGGAGTGGTAGTTCAGTTGGTTAGAATACCGGCCTGTCACGCCGGGGGTCGCGGGTTCGAGTCCCGTCCACTCCGCCAACAAATTAAGTAATAACAATGATATCTCTGCGGAGTGGTAGTTCAGTTGGTTAGAATACCGGCCTGTCACGCCGGGGGTCGCGGGTTCGAGTCCCGTCCACTCCGCCATTTGATATCATAAACAAATTAAGTGCATTACCCCATGCACATACCACTGCGGAGTGGTAGTTCAGTTGGTTAGAATACCGGCCTGTCACGCCGGGGGTCGCGGGTTCGAGTCCCGTCCACTCCGCCATTTGTTTTCCTCAAACAAATGATTAGATAAGTCTTTACATTAAAACGTACTTTTCTCTTATACTGTCAACGTATCTCGTATCTCGTATCTCGTATCTCGTATCTCGTATCTCGTATCTCGTATCTCGTATCTCGTATCTCGTATCTCGTATCTCGTATCTCGTATCTCGTATCTCGTATCTCGTATCTCGTATCTCGTATCTCGTATCTCGTATCTCGTATCTTTCATCCTATCTTGCTAATATTCTTCATTATTCCTATTTATTCAGCTTTTTATATCTGCATGAATAGCAAAGAATGGCGGCTCCACAACAAAAAGGAAATGCGTTATGAGTACATTCGGAACACAACTAAAACACTATCGCAGTGAGCTAAAACTAAGCCAACCAGAATTTGCAGAGCAAGTTGGAATAGAACAAAGTTACCTTTCAAAACTTGAGAACGATAAATCAGTGCCTTCGAATGACACATTTCGTTCAATATTAACGGCGCTCAATCTAACAATTTGCGACTTTATGGAGCCATTAAAACATTCTGTAGATAAAGCTCGGTTGATTAATGTGCCTGACATTGAAGCTTGGTATAAGCAACAAAGTAATAAGCAATTCATTAAACAGCGTTCACTCGTCTATATTGCCATACTGTTAAGTGCGCTAGGCTGTGCCATGTTTTATTTAGGGCATCAAGAAAAGCTATTCAATACAAAGTTCTATGAGTACAAATCATATGGTGTAGTGAAAGATAATGAACCAGATGGCATTTTTCATGATTGGCGTACGCTACTCGTAGAACAAAGCAGCGAGAAAATAGATGCAAAACGTCGAGAAATGATCAGCAGGCATGATTTTAAGTTTATTATCTCAGCGGACTATAAAGGTATTTCGTTTGTAGAATCTGGCGAGCAAGGCAGGCGTTTATATAGCCTTACTTCAAAAACACCTATTATCAAGGCCCATAAAGGCCATGTGTGGCTTGAGTTTATAGGTATCTTATTGTTTGTAGTTGGTGCAGGTCTCATAACATTTGAGAGTAAACTGACAAGACAGCATTAATGAGTTGTAGAACCTGACGCGTGTTAGCTTGCGTCAGGATCTCGAGGAATTAAATGTGCAAATTGCTGCTGGTGGATTTGTTCATATAGGGTAGCTGCATAGCTTTGCGCATCATGTAACCTGCGCGTACTGATGTGTTTTCTAAGATCATCAAGTGCAGCCGTTGCAGGTTCATAACCTTGGCTACTTGCCAGACTTAACCACACCGCGCCATGAAAAACACTGTGCGGTACACCTTGCCCTTTGATGAAAAACAGCCCCATATAAAATTGCGCCCTATGGTTACCTGCCATAGCTGCTAAGCGCATCCATTTTGCAGCAAGGGGAGGCTGTTCATTTTTTAAATAATACAAAGCTTTGTTTAGTACGTTTTCAACAGATTGAGTACTTTTATTTGGCGCCGACCCTTTATCGGGTTGGGTAATAAAGGCAAGTACATTATCAAGCTGTTGCTCTAAATCTAAGCCTACTGGCGAATTATCAGACATAGTTTAGTTATTTTCTTGAAATAAAAGACCTTATTAGTTTAGAACATTGCAAGGTAAAATGTCCTCTTATTGAGATAAAATATGATAAAATTAGCCAATTAATCTCAACTTAAAGTTCAACATGTTCGAAAGACTTTTCAAAATCACTGAAAACAACACTTCTGTGCGCCGCGAGACTATTGCTGGCATCACAACATTCATTACCATGGTTTACATTGTATTTGTTAACCCTGCCATGCTTGCAGAAGCGGGAATGGATCAAGGTGCGGCATTCGTAGCAACCTGTATTGCTGCTGCAATTGGCTGTTTTATCATGGGTTTATGGGCAAACTACCCATTAGCACTGGCTCCGGGTATGGGCTTAAACGCCTTCTTCACTTATGGTGTTGTTTTGGGCATGGGCTACACTTGGCAAGCTGCATTAGGTGCAGTTTTTATGTCTGGCTGTATCTTCTTATTCTTAAGCCTATTTAAGGTGAGAGAGTGGATCATTGATGCTATTCCTCTGGTGTTAAAACGTGCCATTGCCACAGGTATCGGTGCTTTCTTAGCCCTTATTGCACTGAAAAACGCCGGTATTATCGTAGCAAGCCCTGCAACCTTAGTGCAGTTAGGCGATATCACAGCCCCAGGCCCACTACTTGCGATTTTTAGCTTCTTTGTTATTGCAGCACTGTTATACCGCGATATGAAAAGCGGCGTACTTATCAGTATTTTATTAGTAACCGCAATTGCGCTTGGTTTAGACCTTGTGGAGTATCAAGGAATTATTTCAATGCCGCCTTCAATTGCACCAACCTTGATGCAATTGGATTTTGCAGCAGCATTCGAAATCTCAATGCTAACAGTGGTTTTTGCGTTCTTATTTGTTGATTTGTTTGACACTTCAGGCACTTTAGTTGCTGTAACGCAAAAAGCAGGTATTGCTGATGAACAAGGTAAAATGCCTCGTTTAGGTCGTGCTTTAAGTGCTGACAGTACAGCTACTATTGCAGGCTCAATGCTTGGTACGTCAACAACAACGTCTTACATTGAATCAGTTGCAGGTGTGTCTGTGGGCGGCCGTACAGGTCTAACTGCTGTGGTTGTAGGCATTTGTTTCTTGTTAATGATGTTCTTTGCGCCACTTGCTGGCATGATCCCAGCTTATGCAACGGCAGGTGCAATTTTATATGTTGCTGTGTTAATGATGCAAAACTTAAAGCTGGTAAATTGGGATGATATGACAGATGCCATTCCAGTGAGTGTGGTATTATTGATGACGCCGTTAACTTTCTCGATTGCGCACGGTATCGCCCTTGGTTTTATCTCGTATACTGCCGTGAAGTTGGTATGTGGTAAAAAAGATGAAATCAGTATTAGTGTGTGGGTATTAACAGCGCTGTTTATTGTTAAGTTTGCGTTTTTATCTTAACTTGCACAAAGCAAAGAAAAAGTGGTTTACCACTTTTTCTTTGGTGCGAATAATACGTCTAAATCGTCCTGCTCTTGTTCTGCTTTCTTCTTTAGTGACGTTGCATTTGATGCTTTCAACTCAGAGCTAATCGTTTCTAAATAGCCTTCAACTTCTTGTCTTTTCGAGTTTACATATTCATCGCTATAGCTAACTGAGGTCAGTGTTGCTAGTGCTTTTTCAAAATACTGTCTGGCAGAGCCCACCATATTTGCTGAGCGAGCTGAAATCCCGCGCTTAATTTGGCTTTCTACATTGATTCTTAACTGCAATTTTTCAAGGCGTTTATCTTCAGCAACAAATACTTGGCTATCTACCTTGCCTTTACCATGCTCTGAGCGAAGTACTGCTCGTAATTTCTTTATACCTTGAATTAGAGCTATTAATTGTTTGTCGTTATCTGGTAGTGCTAATGCATCGCTATTACTTGCTTCGATAGGAGAGGCTAGGCGTTCTTTAGATTCTTTTAGTCTGTTTTTTAATTCTTTTGAGCTTGGAGAAAGCTCGACCATTGAAACAAGTGCATCATAAATACGGCGTTGAATAATACGCAGAATATTTTCAGACATGGGGATATTGGCACTGTTAAGCAGTACATCTTCTGCCTCTTCAATGATTTTTTTTTGTTTTGTAAGCTCTTTACGGCGCTCTGCTTCTTGTTTTTCTTTATGTTGCTGCACAGCGCTGACCCATAAAGCGATCACGATTAATGCAACAATGAGCATGATGATGATAGAAACAATCATTACTAAATCTCAGTTTTAACTATCTAATTTTTTTATCTTACCTTAAAAAGATTAGATCTGAACAGTTTTGCGGTAGTTATCTCGAATAAACTTATTACGATTACTACTTTATAACGAGTATAGCGCTAAACTAGCACCTTTATTGAATATTTTGCGAGTAAACACGGCTACCGAGCAGTAATTTAATGTGTTAGCCTTAGAAACAATCGATATAAATGTATAGCGCGATGAAATATCGCTTGGCATTGCGCTTTGCAGCCTTTATAAATAAACAATAACAACGTTTACAATGCAGCCATGAAACTACAACAACTCAGATATATAGTCGAAGTCCAAAATCATAAACTGAATGTCTCTGCGACAGCCGAAAGTTTATTTACCTCGCAACCGGGGATCTCGAAACAAGTTCGTATGCTTGAAGACGAACTGGGTGTACAGATCTTTGGCCGTAGTGGCAAACACCTTACCCATGTAACCAGTGCCGGTAACGAAATTATTAATATTTCACGAGAAATACTGTCGAAAGTTGAAGGTATTAAAGCGGTTGCCAATGAGCATACCTTGCCTGATCAAGGTAAACTTAACATTGCGACCACTCATACTCAGGCTCGTTACGCATTACCGAATGTTATTCAAGGCTTTATGAAAAAGTACCCGGCAGTGTCTTTACACATGCATCAGGGTACGCCACAGCAAATTTCCGATGCGGCAGCACGCGGTGATGCTGATTTTGCCATTGCGACTGAGGCGCTGCATTTATATTCTGATTTAGTTATGTTGCCGTGCTATCACTGGAATCGCAGTATTGTTGTGGCAAAAACACACCCGCTTGCGCAAAAGGCTGATAATTTAACGGTTGCCGATGTGGCTAAATACCCACTTATTACTTATGTGTTTGGTTTTACTGGTCGTTCTGAGTTAGATAAGGCCTTCAATGCACATGGACTTGAGCCGCATATTGTTTTTACTGCAACAGATGCTGATGTAATCAAAACTTATGTTCGTTTAGGTCTAGGTGTAGGTGTTGTAGCATCTATGGCGATTGATCAAATAACCGATACTGATTTAGTCTGTATTGATGCAAGCCACTTATTTGAAGCTAGCACCACTAAAATTGGTTTTAGAAAGGGCAGCTTTTTACGCAGTTACATGTATGATTTTATTGAGCGTTTTGCACCGCACTTAACGAAAGAACTGGTTGAGCGAGCAAGCTTATTACGTAACCAAGAAGATGTTGATAAGCTCTTCGAAAACATTGAGTTACCAGTAAAATAGAGATAAAAAAGCCGCTTTAAAGCGGCTTTTTTTATGCTGAAAGCGTGCTGTAAATTAACACTCGATGATATTAACTGCTAAGCCACCGCGAGCGGTTTCTTTGTATTTCGTTTTCATATCATTCCCTGTGTCGAGCATGGTTTTAATTACCTTATCAAGGGTCACTTTTTGCTCGCTAGAACCACGCATTGCAAGGCGTGACGCATTAATTGCTTTAATTGAGCCCATCGCATTACGTTCAATACACGGTACTTGTACAAGGCCGCCAACCGGGTCACAGGTTAGGCCTAGGTTGTGCTCCATGCCGATTTCAGCGGCGTTTTCAACCTGTACTACATTGCCACCCATGATTTCAGTAAGTGCACCTGCTGCCATTGAGCAAGCAACGCCCACTTCACCTTGGCAACCTACTTCAGCACCCGAAATTGACGCGTTCTTTTTATATAAAATACCAATTGCTGCCGCTGTTAATAAGTAACGTGTTGCGATATCACGGTCTACTTCTTTAATGAAAGTGTGATAATACATTAATACCGCTGGCAAAATACCTGCAGCACCATTGGTTGGTGCGGTAACAACACGGCCGCCGGCAGCATTTTCTTCGTTTACTGCAAGGGCAAATAAATCAACCCAGTCCATTGCACGTAGAGGGTCGTTGTTTACCTCAATATTTAACTTAAGGTGTAAACTAGGGGCGCGACGCTTTACCTTTAACCCGCCTGGTAAGATACCCTCTGTACGCATACCACGTTCAATACAGGCCTTCATTACTTGCCAAATATTAAACAGCTCATCTTTGATGTCTTTTTCGCTGCGCAGGGTTTTTTCGTTGTGCATCATAAGCGTTGATACACTAAAACCTGACTCACGGCACAGTTCTAACAGCTCTTTTGCCGTGTTAAACGGATAAGGTGCTGGGTTTTCTTCGCGGATTTCGAGTGCTTTTTGTTTTTCGTTCTCGAACTCTTCATCACTGACGATAAAGCCGCCACCGATTGAGTAATACACTTTACTGAATAACTTTTCGCCATTTTGGCTGGCAATGATTTCCATTGCATTTGAATGTTTTGGTAATGTTTTACGACGATGAAATACAATCGCACCTTGTTTAGGGAAATTGGCTTTATGGCTTTGGTTTAAATAAATAACCTGCTCTTTTTCGATTTTCGCGAGGATATCGTCGACTAAGTCAGCATCAATGGTTTCTGGATCATAACCGGCAAGGCCTAAGATCACAGCTTTACCAGAGCCGTGGCCAATACCTGTTTGGCCGAGTGAGCCAAATAGCTCAACTTTAATATCGGTGACGTTTGCAAGTAAGTTTTTTTCTTCTAGTTCGTTTACAAATAAACGCGAAGCGCGCATTGGGCCAACAGTGTGAGATGACGATGGGCCAATACCAATACTAAACATATCGAATGCACTGATCATAATTTGCTACTCATTTTTCTATTAACGGCATACTACCTGCCTTTGAACGGTGCCACATGATAACGTTTAAACGTGCCTGTGTAACCCTAAAAGCAGGATAATTAAACTGGTAGGGCGAGCTGTTTTATAAAGTTATTAATTATGCTCGCTGTTGCTCCCCAAAGCAGTCCATGGGGGGTCATCAAACCTTGCAAAGTAATGGTTTTACCATTTCGCTCAAAGGGGAGGGGTTGCCAATTTTGTTGATTACTCAAATAAGATAAGGGCATTAAAAAGCTGGCAGCAACTTCGTTGGGATCTGCTTGCCACGTTGTGCCTTCGCTAACTACACACACAAAAGGCTCAATAGTGAAACCGGTTAGGGTCGCGTACTGATGTAATTTACCGTGGACAGTCACTTGGTGTGTCGCAATGTTAAGCTCTTCATTAAGCTCTCGAAGAGCGGTGTGCATTAACGTGTCATCTTGTTCTTCATACTTGCCACCCGGTAAGCAAATCTCCCCCGGGTGATGAAGTAAATAACTAGGTCGCTTGCACAATAACAAATGCGCTTCGTCGTTAACATCAAGCAGAGGTAACATTACGGCACTGGCACGCTTTTCGGCATTAAAGCGAATGGTTGCTGGGCGCTCTGTGGTTTGACTTAAACTAAAACGGGCAATTATTTGCTGGCTATTCAAGGTAGTTACTTCAACTTTTACTTTAATAAAGGCAGTATTTTATTTACTTTATCGTAAGTTTCTTGGTACTCCAAGTCGACCTTTGAATCAGCCACAATGCCACCGCCAGCCCAGCAATAGATTGCACCTTTGTGGCACACTAAAGTACGAATTGTGATACTGGTATCCATGTTGCCACAGGCACTCAAATAGCCAATTGAGCCGCAGTACACACTACGGCGATGTGGTTCGAGTTCTTCAATAATTTCCATAGCGCGAATTTTCGGTGCTCCGGTAATTGAACCACCCGGGAAAGCGGCATGAATTTGGTCAACGGCATCTTTGCCATCCGCTAATTCTGCGCGCACAGTACTTACTAAATGATGTACAGCCGGAAAGCTTTCAATGGCAAATAACGAGGGGACGGTGACACTACCTGGACGAGCCACTTTGCCTAAATCGTTGCGCAGCAGATCAACAATCATGACATTTTCTGCGCGGTCTTTTTCTGATTGTTGTAAACGAGTTGCTTGCGCTTGGTCTTGTTCAGAGCCAGCCAATCGAGGGAGCGTTCCTTTAATTGGCTTGGTTTCTATTTGGCCCTGATTAATCGAAATAAAACGCTCAGGGGAGATAGATAAAATAGCGCCATCAGGATGATTTATATAGCTTGAAAATGGTGCTTTATTGGCTTCTCGAAGTTGTTTATATGCTTGCCATGTTGAACCAGAAAACTCAGCTTTAAAACGCTGTGCAAGGTTGATCTGGTAGCAGTCACCACTTTTTAAATAAGCTTGAATTTTCTCGAACTTTTCGCTGTAGCTGGCTTGACTCATGTTTGATTGCCAGTCGCTTTGTAGCGCGAACTCTGCATTTGCTGGTGTTTCGTTTAGGTGCTGCTGATATAGCGCTAAGCGATTATGATTTGGCTGACAGACGTAAAACCAGCTTTGCTGTTGCTTATCATAAATAAGCGCATCTGGATAAAGGCCTACAGCCATTTGCGGCATGTTAATGTCGTTTTCGGCAGTACTTGGCATACTTTCAATCACACGACCTAAGTCATAACCAAAATAGCCAAGCCAACCACCTGTAAAAGGGAGGTTATTAGGGTTAGCTGTGTGATTAAATTCCTGAAGACCTTCTTTCATCAAGCTAAAACAATCACTTGATTGCGCCTTGCCGTCGATAAAGCATGTATTTTCGCGCACTTCTAATTGCTTTAATGGTGCAATAGCAATGATATCGAAGCGGCTATTTACATGCTCGCTATTGGCTGAATCGAGCAACACTGCATGGGGCAAATGAGCAAAATGACTAAATAGCGCGATGCAATCACCACTTAAATTTAATTTAATGCACAAATTTTCATCGTTTATCATCTACATTGCCCTGAATAACTAGCCCGAAACGGGCGAGGAGGGTATCATAAGTTAAATTTGATTGGCAGCGTTATGATTTCCTTTATAGTGATGCCATGACTAACCCGTAGAGTAAATCTTCGTCACCGGTTTACTCAGGATCACGTACAGCGCTACGCGATAAAAACTTAAGGAACCCGTAATGAGTACAATTCGTCAGCAAGACTTCATTGATAGCATTGAAGATGCATTGCAATACATTTCTTTTTATCACCCTCTCGATTTCGTACAAGCCTTAGAAAAAGCTTACAACAAAGAGCAAAGCAAAGCGGCAAAAGATGCCATTGCGCAAATTTTAATTAACTCTCGTATGTCTGCTGAAGGTAAACGTCCACTGTGCCAAGATACAGGTATCATTACTTGTTTCGTAAAAGTAGGTATGGATGTTAAGTGGGATAAAACAGACATGACTGTTCAGCAAATGGTTGATGAAGGTACACGTCGCGCATACTTAAACCCAGATAACCCATTACGTGCATCAATTGTTGCAGACCCTGCTGGCACGCGTAAAAACACCAAAGACAATACTCCATCAGTTGTTCATATCGACTTAGTGCCAGGCGCTGAAGTAGAAGTAATGGTGGCAGCGAAGGGCGGCGGCTCAGAAAATAAAACGAAAATGGTTATGCTTAACCCATCTGATGATGTGGCTGCATGGGTTGAAAAAACATTACCAACAATGGGTGCGGGCTGGTGTCCACCTGGCATGCTAGGTATAGGTATTGGTGGTACTGCAGAAAAAGCTGCGGTACTTGCTAAAGAATCATTAATGGATCCGGTTGATATTCACGAGCTTATTGAGCGCGGCGCAGAAACAACTGAAGAAAAAATGCGTATCGATATCTTCGAACGTGCTAATAAATTAGGTATTGGTGCACAAGGCCTAGGTGGTTTAACAACCGTAGTTGATGTGAAAGTTAAAACGGCACCGACTCACGCAGCATCAAAACCAGTGGTTATGATCCCGAACTGTGCGGCAACTCGTCACGTTCACTTCACATTAGATGGTTCAGGCCCAGCTGATCTTAAAGCGCCTAAACTTGAAGATTGGCCAGAAGTTACATTTGAAGTAGGTGAAGGTACACGTCGTGTTGATTTAAACACACTGACTAAAGAAGACACGCAAGAATGGAAGATGGGTGAAACGGTTCTTCTGTCTGGTACTATCTTAACGGGTCGTGATGCCGCGCATAAACGTTTACAAGATATGATCCAATCAGGTGAAGGTTTACCTGAAGGCGTTGATTTTGATAACAAGTTTATCTACTACGTTGGCCCTGTAGATGCAGTGGGTGATGAAGCTGTAGGTCCTGCTGGCCCTACAACTGCGACTCGTATGGATAAATTCACTGATATGATGTTAGAAAAAACGGGCATCATCGGTATGATTGGTAAAGCAGAGCGTGGTCCTGCAACAGTTGAATCAATCAAAAACAATAAATCTATCTACTTAATGGCAGTAGGTGGTGCAGCTTACCTTGTATCTAAAGCAATCAAGAAAGCACGTGTTGTTGCGTTCGAAGATTTAGGTATGGAAGCAATCTACGAGTTTGAAGTAGAAGATATGCCAGTAACGGTTGCTGTTGATAGTGAAGGCGCCAATGCGCATACGCAAGGTCCTGCTATTTGGAAAGCAAAAATCGAAGAACTTGATGGCAAATTAAAGTAACCATCTTGCAACTCTCTTGAAAAAACGGCGCACCTGCGCCGTTTTTTTTCAGCTCTGACCAGTCTCAGCTATTTCTCTAACATCTCTTTAAAAGCCGATTTTAATTGGCTTTATCGGCACATTCTTCTTGTCACTTTTTCTTTACGCTATACTTTACCTTTACGTTCACGTAATAAAGTTTGTGATGTTAACATTTTGTTTTGAATTAACAATGCTTAATGCGTACATTGATTGGTATATTTTTTCCATAAAGTGTTAGTTTTTGAGTTGTTATTTCGGTCTGAGAACTTTGCTTAGTTTTATCATCTCATTTAGTGGCAAGGGAGCAAACGAAGTGATAAAGTCTCGGCACTTTCAGCGCTCACACCCCTTAGGGTAAGAAAATTTCGGAGTATTTAACTGTGGCTGTATTTAATAAAGTCGACTTTGATAACCACGAGCAAGTGGTGTTTTGTTCAGATAAAGAATCAGGCCTAAAAGCTATTATCGCGGTTCACAATACCAAGTTAGGTCCAGCGGTTGGTGGTTGCAGAATGTGGAACTACACAACTGATGAAGATGCTGTTACTGATGCACTTCGTTTATCAAAAGGTATGACCTACAAAAATGCTGTGGCACGTTTACCATTTGGTGGCGGTAAGTCAGTGATCATCGGTAATGCTAAAGAAATTAAATCAGAGCAACTTTTCCGTGCATTTGGTCGCCAGTTAGAGCGTTTAAGCGGTAGCTACTATTCAGCTGAAGATGTAAACATCACTTGTGATGATGTGGCTATCATGAATAAAGAAACTAACTATGTATTAGGCCTTGAAGGTAAAAGTGGTAACCCTTCACCGTTCACAGCATATGGTACATTCTTAGGTATTAAAGCCGCTTTACAACATCAACGAGGTCATCAAGATCTTGCTGGTATCAAAGTAGCCGTGCAAGGTTTAGGTGCAGTAGCATATGGCCTTTGTAAACACCTACATGAAGCGGGCGCAACATTATTTGTAACAGATATCAACGAACAAGCTGTTGAGCGTGTTGTAAATGACTTCAATGCAACGGCTGTGGGTATTGATGAAATCTACGACTTAGATGTTGATGTGTATGCACCATGTGCACTTGGCGCAACGGTAAATGACACGACTATCCCGCGTTTAAAAGCAACAATTATTGCTGGTTGTGCGAATAACCAATTAGCAGAGTCTCGTCACGGTGAGATCATCCGCGAAAAAGGTATCTTATATGCACCAGATTACGTAATTAACGCAGGTGGTATCATCAACGTTTATTACGAAACGGCACCAGAAGGTTATAGTGCAGAAGCATCAACGAAACACGTTGAAGGCATTTTTGATACGCTAACAGAAATCTTTGCTCGCTCTGAAAAAGAGCAGAAGTCGACGCATTTAATTGCCGATGAACTAGCATTAGAAATCATCGAAAACGGCTTATAATTTAGTAAATCGATAAATTTACAGGTAAAAAGGTGCGCAAGTCGCACCTTTTTTGTCTCTGTTATTTATCGCATCAAGGTGACGAAGTCACGCAGGCTAGGTAAACTCGGCTTTTAAATCTCGAGGGCACCTAATGAAAACTCCATCTTGTGAAATCACACCTATCGATCTAGCTACTTGGCCTCGCAAACAGCATTTCGCTTTTTTCAAAGAATTTTCTCTGCCATATTTTAATGTATGTGTTTCACTCGATATGGCGGCTCTATATAACAAGTGCAAAGCAGAACCGTATTCCTTCTTTCACAGCTATGTTTACCTAACACTTGAAGCATGTCATGACTATGCACCAATGCGCCAACGTATTATTGATTCGTTGCCGGTACAACTGTCATCGGTAAGAGGAAGTGTGGTCGAGCTTGCAGAAGATGAAACATTTCGCTTTAGTTATTTTGAAAAACAAGCGTCGATGGCAGACTTTTCAAAACACGCTATTGCTGTGGGTAAAACAAGTAAAGCAAAACCATTTTTCTCTGATGCATTTGCTGCAACAGAAGGGCAGCCTGACCTTATTCATATCTCAGTACTTCCATGGTTAAACTTTAGCGGCTTCTCGCATGCTGTAAGTGAGGGGCATGGTCTTGGTATTCCTAAGTTTGTGTTTGGTCAATATGATTCACAAACTGGCAAGATGCCGCTTTCAATCGATGTGCATCATGCTTTGATGGATGGCTTGCATGTGGCGCGATTTGTGAAAATACTGCAAGAAAAAATTACGAATTTTTGTAATTGATTGTTGCTAAATGTCATTAAAGTGAGTAAAAATTGCAACTAATGTAGTATTATCTGAAGTTAGGGATGACTTTGGCTTCACAGAGCTACATCACTGAATAGAACGATAATAAATATCAGGGTTTTAGTTTTATGGTGCGGGTAGTTAGTTGTATTTTTCTTTTATTGAGTTTCAGCGTTTTTGCTGATTCTGCACGCCTCTCTTTAAGTGATTATTTTACAGAGACTTGGAGCACTCGCGCCGGCCTTCCTCACAATAGCATTAATGGCGTAACGCAAACCAAAGATGGTTACATTTGGATAGCGACTTGGGAAGGGCTTGCCCGTTTTAATGGTCGTGAGTTTAAACTTTTTACTCGAACAGAAATTCCTGGCTTACCTGATTCTGGCTTACGTAGCCTGATCCCGATGGAGAATGGCGATTTATATATCGTGGGTGCTCGTGGCGGTATTGCGCTTCGTTCACAAGGGGGGTGGCGAGCATTACCTAGTTCATCAGCCATGGTTAATCACGCGCTCGTTACTGAACAAGGTGAGCTATGGCTGGCACTTGAAGGACAAGGCATTGTGTATCGAGCCTCTGAAACTGCCACTGAGCAAAAACTGCTTGATAAGCTAAGCGCCTATCGTCTTTTACAAGACAAAACAGGGACTATTTGGGCTGCCACCAGTGATGGTCTTTATCAAATAAAGAATAAGCAAGTTAGTAAGGTCAGTGAAGACTCTGGGCTCCCTAATGCCTCTGTGTTTACCTTATTACTAACTGAGTCAGGCACTTTAATTGTCGGCACTGAAAAAGGCGCATGGCAAAAGCAAAACGATAAGTTTGTTGCTATTAATCCTGTCCTTAACAACGAATCAATTGCCAGCTTACTCGAAGATGCGCAGGGCGATTTGTGGTTTGGCACCATCAATAAAGGGGTGTTCAGACTCAGCAGTTTAGGCCTTGAAAACTTAGCCGCAGATGATGGCTTACCCAACAACCGTATTTTATCTTTGCTGCAAGACCGCGAAAAAAGTATTTGGGTTGGCACGAATGCCGGATTATTTCGCTTGCGTGAAGCGCCATTTACAAACTGGAGTCAAAGCCGTGGGCTTGCATCTGACTATGTGCGTACCGTGTTATCGCATTCTGATGGCAGCTTATGGGTGGGCAGTAGTAATGGCTTAAATCGTATTGAAAATGGCAAGCTCAGCACCCTCATTCAAGCTTATGAAAAAGATCCGCTATCCGTATTAAGTTTAACTGAAGATAAGCAGGGCGGAGTATGGGTTGGTACTTACACTGCCGGTTTAATGAAAGTGGTTAATGGGCAAATTTATCCCGTAAAAAACCGCAGTAATGGCCTGATCAGCAACGAAGTTCGCGCTGTGTTTTTTGATAAAGCGGATAACTTATGGATTGGCACCGCCGGTGGTTTAACCAAAATAGACCCTGCTGGGCAAACTGAATTATTCACCACCGAAGATGGCTTAATTGGTGATTTTATTATGGCTCTTGTTGAGGATGACCATGGCAGGTTATGGGTCGGCACGGGAGTGGGTGTGTCCATTTATGACCCAGCGACAAAGCAGTTTAAAACACTCGAGTTTCCAAAGCAGTTCAGCACTGAATATGCATTCGGCTTTTACTTAGATGGCGATAAAATGTGGCTTGCGACCGATAGAGGTCTCGTTCGTTACAATCTCAGTACAGATAAAATGAGTTTGTTTGGTCGAGACCAAGGTTTACCGGTCGATAAGCTGTTCCAAGTCATAGAGCAAGGTGATTCATTGTGGCTGACCAGTAACCGCGGTGTTATTCAAGTGAACAAAGCTCAGCTAGTTGCACTGTTAGATAACCCTGAAAAAGTTCAACCAATGAGCGTTTCGATGCAGCTTTATGATGAAGGCGATGGCATGCTAAGCGCGCAAGCGAATGGCGGTTCAAACCCTGCTGCTGTGCTTCATTCAGATGGTCAAGTATGGGTTGCAACAGCCAAAGGCGTCGCTATTGCGACACCAGAACGCTTAAAAGAAGCCAGTAAACGCCGTTTATCGACGGTTATTGAAAGCTTTGAAGTCGATGGCAAACCCATGACTTTACCTGTTGGTAATGAGGTTTTGAGTTTACCTGCTGGTGTTTCTCGTGTTTCGTTTAACTACGCTGGGCTAAGTTTTATCATGCCTGGGCGGTTAAATTACCAAACTCAACTAAGTGGTTACAATCAACAATGGGTAGACAGGGGGCGCTTGGCCATTACCGAGTACACCAATTTACCACCAGGTAAATATACCTTTAAAGTGCGTGCAGGTTACCCAAATAGTGACTGGCAAAATAATGAGCAAGTTCTGCGTTTTAAAATTGCCCCTTATTTTTGGCAAAAAACCAGCTTTAAGTTATTTGTCTTAGTTGCTGTGCTTTTTGCTGCTTATGCCATTTATAAATACCGCTTATATCATTACAAGCGCATTGAAATTGAGTTAACGGAAAAAGTTGAACAGCAAATGCATGATTTACAAACGCAAGCGGATGCCTTTGCTCATTTAGCGAATCATGACCAATTAACGCAATTACCGAATAGACGCGCTTTCGATATGTGGCTGTCTGAAAACTTTAGTCAGTTCCAACGTGATAATAAAACGCTCAGTATTGCGATTATGGATATTGATCACTTCAAACTGATTAATGACAATTTCTCGCACTTAATTGGTGATAAAGTGATTTGTGAAATTGCTCGTTTGCTGCGTATGAATTTCCCTGATGAAGGCTATGCGGCGCGTTGGGGTGGTGAAGAATTTACCCTGTTGTTCCCATACAAAAATGCTGAAGAAGCCGCAAGATTGTGTGAAATTATCCGTTTAGAGATAGCGGGTTACGATTTCTCAGAATTAGCAGATAGTCTTTCTGTAACGGTAAGTTTTGGTGTAGCAGATAACGCGCAAGTTGCTGATTATGACCGCTTGCTATCACATGCCGATAACGCTTTATACAATGCGAAGAATAACGGTCGAAACCAAATTTTTATTTATAATCAAGGCTGTATTACGCTCGATTAATCAGCTTTTCAAATAAAAATGTGTGTAAACAATTGATCTTTTTTTGTTTGCACACATTAAAGTATCAAGATTGTTTTTTAGGCGATAGTAATGCTTAACCTGGTTTTGATACTTTTTTTAATAATTTTTGTTGTGTGTTACTGGCGCTGGGACGATATCCGTAATCACTTTTGGCAGAAAAAATACCTTAATAACTCCCTCAATGTTCAGCAAAAAAATCTGCTGTTAAAATATATGCCTATCTACCGAAAGATGACGGATGCCGATCGTGAAAAGCTGGAGCGTCACATCGTTTGGTTTTTAAATGAAAAACGCTTTATTGGTTGTGATGGTCTTAAGCTTAATGATGCAATGAAGCTGATTGTAGCGGCAGATGCCTGTGTTTTAGTGCTTAATAAACCGTGGCCATTGTATCGTAATGTAAAAGAGATCCTTTTATACCCAAGCGCGTATTATGCCCCGCAAACTTCTCGTGATAATGCTGGGCTTGTGAGTTATCACAATACCGTGCGTCAAGGTGAATCATGGCCTGGTGGAACCTTGGTATTGAGTTGGCATGATGTCCTTGAGGGGAACCGCTTACCAAGTGATGGTCATAATTTAGTATTTCATGAATTTGCCCATCAGCTCGACCAAGAAACCGGTAAAGCCACGGGTACACCACTGCTTTCGAGTAACGAAGATTACCAAAAGTGGGCAAAAGTATTTAGCCGCGCGTTTAATCAACTCAAAACCCATTTAGCTTATGGCATGCCTCATGTTATTCATAGCTATGGCGCGACCAATGAGGCAGAGTTTTTTGCTGTTATCACCGAAACCTTCTTAGAAAAACCCGCTGAACTCAGACAGTTTGACCCAGAAATTTATCATTTACTGGTTGGCTTTTATCAGTTTGATCCGATTGCGTGGCATTAGTCGACTATTTACGTCTGTTTAACACGAATCACTGGAATCTTGCTATGCTATTTGGTGCAATCTTAAAAGTGTGCATATAAGCAAAACAATAAAAAGTGAGATTTCAATGAAGAAAATGCTTCATACAGCGCTCGCTGTATCTATTTCACTTGCTCTAACTGGGCAAGTGGCGGCAGCTGAGCAATCAAATGACAACAAATGGCAGGTGGACGCACCAAAAGGCCAATTCCTAGACGCTAAAATTAGTGTTGAGCAGGGCACGTGGATGAACGTAGATATTAGCCCTGATGGTAAAACAGTGGTGTTTGACCTACTCGGCGATATTTATACCATGCCAATGTCGGGTGGCACTGCAACGCAATTAACCAGTGATATTGCATGGCAAATGCAACCACGCTTTAGCCCTGATGGTAAGCACATTGCGTTTACTTCAGACCAAGGAGGTGGCGATAACATTTGGGTTATGGATTTAAATGGTGAAAACCAAAAAGCCGTAACGAACGAAACATTTCGTTTGTTAAACAGCCCAGCTTGGAGCCCAGATGGTGACTACTTAGTTGCGCGTAAGCACTTTACTGCAAGCCGCTCTTTAGGGGCTGGTGAAGTATGGCTCTACCACAAAGCGGGTGGTAAAGGTGTACAGCTAACCGCACGCGAAAACGACCAAAAAGACTTAGGCGAGCCAATGTTCTCACCAGATGGTCGTTATGTTTATTTCTCTCATGATGCAACGCCGGGTAAAACATTCCATTACTCTAAAGATTCTGTAGCGGGTATTTATAAAATTAAACGCTATGACCGTGAAACCGGCGAAATTGAAACAATTATAGATGGTATGGGTGGGGCTATTCGACCAACACCTTCACCAGATGGTAAAAAGCTTGCGTATATCAAGCGCGATGATTTCCAAACAAGCTTGTACTTATATGATCTTCACACCGGTGAGCATACCAAGCTGTATGGCGAGCTTGAGCGTGATATGCAAGAGACATGGGCAATTCATGGCGTATACCCAACAATTGCTTGGACACCAGATAACGAACAGCTGGTCTTTTGGGCGGGTGGTACCATTCATAAGCTAGATGTAGATGATAAGTCTGTCTCGACTATTCCATTTAAAGTGGAGACCAATAAGCAAATTCAAAAAGCGGTGCGTTTTACACAAAACATCGATAGCGATAATTTTGATGTGAAAATGCTGCGCAATGTACAAATTTCACCGGATGGTGAAACGGCTATTTTTGAAGCGCTAGGGCATATTTATAAACGTGATTTAGAGTCTGGCAAAGTAAAGCGCCTGACTAAGCAAGACGACCACTTTGAATTATTCCCGCAGTTCTCTCGTGATGGTAAGAAGGTTGTTTACACCACATGGGATGATAACGAACAGGGCTCAGTACGTGTTGTATCTGCGCGAAGTGGCCGTGGCGATACCATTACTAAAGAGCCGGGTAAATATGTAGAGCCAACTTTCAGCCCTGATGGCAAAACAGTTGTTTACCGTAAAGCGTCTGGCGGCAGTATCCTTAACCCAACATGGTCATTAGAGCCAGGCATTTACTCAGTAAGTGCTAAAGGTGGTAAAGCGACGCTAATCACTAAATCAGGATATCAGCCACAATTTGGTGCAGCGAATGACCGTATTTATGTGATGAGCCCTTGGCCGAAACCAACATTAAGTGTTGTTGAGCTTGAATCAAAGCAAGTTCGTAAACTTTACGAATCAGAACATGCTACAGAGTTTAGAGTATCACCAGATGGCCAATACTTAGCGTTTGCAGAGCGTTTTAAAGTATTTGTTACGCCATTTGTTGAGCGTGGCAAAACCATTAATATTGGCCCGAAAGATAGCCAATTCCCAATTGAGCAGCTTTCTGTTCGCGCGGGTGAAAACATCAGCTGGAGTGGCACAAGCGATAAACTTTATTGGAGCTTAGGCCCAGAGTTATATCATGCAAGCTTAGCGGGTTTATTTGATATTAACCAAAATGCAGAGACTGACTTTAAAGTTAAAAGCGGCGATAACATCGGTTTTACAAAAACCATGGCGGAGCCTAAATCAATCTTTGCGTTAACTGGTGCGCGTATTATCACCATGAACGGTGAGCAGGTCATTGAAAACGGCGTTATTGTTACTGATGGTAAGCATATTAAAGCGGTTGGTAGTAAAGACAGTGTTGCTATTCCTAAAGGCGCAGAAGTAATTGATGTAACTGGCAAGACAATTATGCCGGGTATTGTTGATGCGCATGCGCACGGCTCACAAGGCAGCGATGAGATCATTCCACAGCAAAACTGGAAGAACTTAGCTGGCTTAGCGTTAGGTGTGACAACGATTCACGATCCATCAAACGACACCACAGAGATTTTTGCTGCAAGCGAAATGCAAAAAGCAGGCATGATTGTCGGCCCTCGTATTTTCTCAACGGGTACCATTTTATATGGTGCAAATATGCCAGGTTATACATCGCATATTGACTCGTTAGAAGATGCTAAATTCCATCTTGAGCGTTTAAAGAAAGTAGGTGCGTTTAGTGTTAAATCATATAACCAACCTCGTCGTGAACAGCGCCAACAAGTTATTGAAGCAGGTCGTGAACTTGAAATGATGGTTGTGCCAGAAGGCGGTTCATTACTGCAGCACAACTTAACTATGGTAGTTGATGGTCATACGGGTATTGAACACTCAATTCCTGTTGCCAATATTTACGATGATATTCGCCAGCTTTGGTCTCAAAGCGATGTGGGTTATACGCCGACACTCGGTGTAGCTTACGGTGGTATTTGGGGTGAAAATTATTGGTACGACAAGACGGATGTGTGGAATCACCCACGCTTAAGTAAGTTTGTACCAAAGAATCAGCTTTTACCTCGCTCAATGCGTCGTGTTAAGGCGCCCGATCATCACTATAACCACTTTAACAATGCCCGTGTTGCTAAAGAGCTGCAAGACTTAGGTGTTTTAGTAAACCTTGGTGCTCACGGTCAACGTGAAGGTTTAGCGGCACATTGGGAAATTTGGATGTTTGCGCAAGGTGGTATGACACCACTTGAAGCAATTCGTGCAGCAACCTTAGATCCTGCTAAATACATTGGCCTTGATAACAACATCGGTTCTCTTGAGCCAGGTAAACTTGCCGATTTAATTGTTATTGACGGTAACCCGCTAACTAACATTCGTGATACAGATAAAATCGATTACACCATGATCAATGGTCGTTTATTTGATGCTGCAACCATGAACGAAGTGGGTGAGAAAAAACGCGAAAAGTTATATTTTGAAAAAATCTAACATAGCAAAAATCTAAACTGAAAGCGGCCATTGCGCCGCTTTTTTATTGTTAATTTATTGTTTTAAATGAGGAAAATGTTTAATTCCAACTAGTTTTGCTTGGCAGATCATGCCCTCTACAAGCGTCATCAAATAGTGGCTGTGCGAGTCTAGCTGCGAACTTTCCATGTTATTACACGCTGATAAACGCTGTTTAATTAACTGCTGGACTGCCATTTTATGCTCTTTGCAGGCTTGGTTAATTGGGCTTGTAGGATCAGCAAACTCAGCGGCAGTGTTAATAAATAAACAGCCATTGAAATCACCTAATTCAGTCACTTCAGAATTAAACCAAGCTTCATGGCAGCTGATCAAAGCGACTTTAAATTCTTCAATAGTGGTTAGCTTGCTGGTGGCATGCGTTAACCAATTTAAAAATCTGTTATGTCGCTCACTAAGGCAGGCTAATAATAACTCATCTTTACTTGCGAAATGATGGTACATGGTTTTTTTGGCGACACCCGCCACACTAATAATTTCGTTTATTCCTACACTATGAATGCCTTTTTGATAAAAAAGTGACAGGGCGGTCATAATAATATGTGTTCGTTTATCCATAACAAGGTCTCATTAGGTGACTAAAGATAGCTTGACAGAAGTAGACCGATTTGTCTACCATTTGCTGGTAGACAAATCGGTCTACCTGTTGGAGGTTTTATGGAGAATAAAGTAAGCAAGGCGGCCATTGCGGGTATATTTGCTTGTATGGCAATTTTTGTGTTGGCCTATTTACAGCAATTAGGAAGTTATGGTGTGTGGTTAATGGCTCCATTTGGAGCAACTGCGGTGCTGGTATTTGGTGTGCCACACAGCCCTTTAGCTAAAGCGAAGAATGTTATTGGTGGGCACTTTTTAACTGCACTAATCGGCGTTGTTTTTGTAAATTATGTCGGTGTAGGGCCTGTTGAAATTGCTATAGCTACAGGGTTGGCAATAAGTCTTATGATGTTGACAGATACCGTACATCCCGCTGCAGGCGCAAACCCAATTTTGATAATGCAATCTATGCAAAGCTGGGACTTTTTAGTGATGCCTGTATTGATTGGAACCGTATTTATAGTGTTGTTTGGCCATGTTAGCCAATGGATTATAACTAGCCAAATGAACAGCCATAAAAAAACCGCTAACGAGTAGCGGTTTTTAAAATTGCTAAGTGTAATTTGATTACACAACACCACGCGGTAAACGACAATCGTGGTCTTTTTCAGCTAGGTTAACAATCCAAAGCTCTTCAGCTTTGTAACCGTCATCGTTTGCTGTAACAACAGTGAACGATGCTTTCTTAGCTGTTTTAGCCGGTGCAGCGGTTTTAGTTTTGGTTTTTTTCGCTGGTGCTTTAGGTGCTTCTTCTGCTTTAGGCTCAGCTGCTTTACCAGAAGTGAGCTCTTCAGTCAGCGCTGCAACATCAGCAAGGCGCATATTTTTGCCACCGTCGATGCTATACCAACCAGGTTTTGTTGTGATTTCAGGTTTCTTACCATTCGCTGCTTCGTATGCTGCTTCGAAGGCATTTAACACTTCTGTTTTGTCTAGTTTGCTCATCAGAGACCCTATACGTTGTAAACACAGATTAAGAATATATATTTATACCTATTTTCAGCTTACTTTTCAATTTTTTGCGATTTTCCTTCCATTTTTCACTCATAAACGCCAAAATTTGCACAAAATAGAGGGTTGAAGGACGATTTTTATATGCAACGCAAACAATTTACTCAATTATTAAACGACATTCTTAAACCTGATTCTATCGCTGACTTTTGCCCAAATGGCTTACAAGTTGAAGGTGCGAGCGAAGTAAAAAAGATAGTGACGGGTGTCACCGCTAGCCAAGCATTGATTGATGCCGCTATTGCAGAAAATGCAGATACTATTTTGGTACACCATGGTTATTTCTGGAAAGGGGAATCGCAGCCAATCACGGGCATGAAAAAGCGCCGTATTGCAGCGCTTTTAAATAATGATATTAACTTATATGGCTATCATTTACCGCTAGATATACACCCTGAAATTGGTAATAACGCGCAACTGGCTAAGTTACTCGATATTGAGTTCACAGGTGGGCTTGAATCTGGCCCAAATAGTGTGCCGGTAAAAGGCCGTTTAAAAACACCTTTAAGTGGTGAAGAATTTACCGCCAAAATAACCCAAGTACTTGACCGTGCACCATTAACTAGTTTGGTAAGAAAAGAGAAAATCGAAACCATCGCTTGGTGCACAGGTGGCGGACAAGGGTATATTGATTTAGCGGCAGCTCAAGGTATTGATGCTTATCTTACAGGTGAAGCCTCTGAGCAAACGATTCATAGTTCACGCGAGCAAAGTATCGACTTTTTTGCAGCAGGGCACCATGCGACTGAGCGTTATGGCATCAAAGCCTTAGGCGAGCTTTTAGCTCAGCAGCATGGTTTTGATGTAACGTTTATCGATATCGACAATCCAGTCTGATGTTCTACAGCGCCTCTGGATCAACCCAGCGGCGCACACCCACCCATGCACTGCCAATTTTCTCATGCGCTACTCTGGTCACTGCAACAAGTACTGCAATGTTAGGTATAAACTGTTTGTACGTTGGATACTGACTAAAATCTTGAAAGTCGGTTGCCGCTGGGATCACATCAATGCCTTGTGCATTAAATAAGTCTTTAGCTCGCGGCATGTGGCTCGCTGAGGTGACTAAGGCAGTTTTTTTATCGACTAAATAAATGGCAAGTCGTTTCGCCTCTTCTGCGGTGTCCATGGCGAGAGGGTTTTGTTTAATTCTCGTTGCAGAAATACCTAACGCTTTTGCTGTCTCAAACATGAGCTGGCTATTGGTGGTATTAGCAAAGCCGCCTCCTGATACATAAAGGGTGGCATTTGGATAGTGATGGGCAAGCTTAACACCTTCAAGTAATCGAGCAAGCGCGCAATCGCCTAACTGGTGGTTTGCTTGAAGGCGCGAGTTGGGCATTATTGAGCAGCCAAGTACCACAATGTTATCGAGTTTAGGGTGTTTCGCTTGTTTAAATTGCCAAGCTGGGTTATTGCTTGCAGCTATCAGTGATTGACCAATAAATGGCGTGCTTATCAGCATTAAAGTTAAAATACTAACAAAGCCAAAATAGAGTGCTTTGCGTTTATGTGCAATGGCTAAAAATACCATCACTAAAGTAAGAAGCCCGAGCAAAGGCAGGGGCATTAATAATGAGCCAATGATCTTTTTAATTTCAAACATGTATCAACACTATTGTTTGTAACAGATGCAGCTATGTTAGTTATTTTGCCTAGCTTTAGCGACCGTTATTTTGCTTACATGTATTTAAAAAGTGGCGATAAACTGGGTTATCTTTCATATTCTTTTTCATCGCTAAATACATAGGGCGAGTAAGGCCTAGTGCACCTAACGGAATAGACTTAATGAGCCCTTGGCTTTCATAAGGGGTGACTAGCCAGTCTGGTAATGCTGCAACCCCCATACCTGCACTCACTAATTGAAATATCAATAAGCCTTGGTCAACCGTTTTAAGCGTGCCATCAAAGCGTGCATTTTGAATAAAATGTTTAAAGATGTCTTGGCGCTCACGGGGAATAGGGTACGAAATAATTGTTTCGTTCTTTAAATCAAGGGCGGTGACATAGGCTTTTTTAGCCAACTCATGATCCGGTGCAACGATTAGTTTCAATTTAAAATCAAACAGGTGAGCATACTCAAGTTGATCGGGTTCACGAATATCAGAAGTCAGCACTAGATCTAATTCATCATTAATTAAATCTGGAATGGCGTCGTAACTAAAGCCGCGCTCGTAATCAATTTTAATATCAGGCCAAAAATTATTAAATTCTTTGATGGTTGGGAGCAACCAATGAAAGCAGGCATGACACTCAACGCTTAAACGTAAATTTGAGATTGGCTGGTTAAGGCTTTCTTTTAACCGACATTTTGTTGCCTCAACACGAGGTAATACTTCATTAGCAAGCTCCAGAAGTAGCATACCTTGCGGAGTAAAACGCACAGGCTGTGTTTTACGTTCGAACAGCTGGCAATCTAACTTATTCTCGAGATCTTTAATTTGATGCGATAAAGCCGATTGAGTTAAAAACAACTCACGGGCGGTATTGACCAAAGAGCCTGTTTCTTTAAGGGTCGCTATGGTTTTTAGGTGCTTTATATCAATCATCTTTAAAAAATCTCATGGAAAATGTGAGTCTAACTCAGATTACGAACATACTACGCCTTAGAATTTATTTTTTCAACGTCTAGACGTCTAAAACCTGCAGTTATTTTAACTGCTTTTTTACAATACGCCTTTTGATAAATAATTGACAGCGTTATCATGTGGTTTTTTGTAGTTTAACTATGAAATTCCATGAATTTACCTCAAGTTGAAACTTGAAGTTTAAATCGTGATACAGCTTGCGATTAGTAATTTGATTTTTAATTAAAATTACTGAGAGTAGGGTTTAGTTTTTTGCTAAGATATTATTTTTTAAGGTGTTATTATCTTCTATTAGGTGTAACGTGATTTTTAAAGGGATGCTTGTGATACGTACCGTACTTTTACTCTGTGCATGCTGGGTTTTGCCTGTTTGCGCTGGCACTATCTACAGCCAGTTTCCAACAGAGATTGACCCGCATGGTCACTATGTTTTTTATTCACATGGTTTTATCGTTGAAGGGACAAACCCTAAGCCTGTTCACAAAACCTTTGGTGTTTATGACTTTATTGCAGTAAAAGAAGCACTGGCAGATGAGAGCTATCATTTAATTGCCTATCACAGGCCAGAGGGCACTGAGCCATTTACGTTTGCGAAAAAGCTCGCTGTAGATGTTGAAGCATTGATCAGTGCCGGTGTTGCTGAGTCGAACATTAGTTTGGTTGGTTTTTCACGGGGCGGGGCATTGTCGATCCTAGCAGCCAATGAACTTAAGCGTACACATATTAACTTAATTATATTGGCAGGTTGTGCAGGCCTTATAAAAAATCACACATCAGTTAAGGCTTATGGCAAGGTGTATTCTATCTTTGAGCGCTCAGATCAGGTTGGCTCTTGCCAATTTTTAATTGATAGAAGTGACGTAACCAAGTTCGAAGAATTAAGCATTAATACAGGGCTCTCCCATGGCGCATTTTATAAACCAAAAGATGAGTGGCTGTTACCAATTAAGAAGTGGTTAAAGGATTAACTATGCCTTATATATTGCTCGTTTTGGTGATCAGTGTTTTGGGCGTGACCTCCGTAAGCTATGCTGAGCCGTTTACTTTGCCACATACTAATACTGTGTTACTTAAAGATAAACATACCGAAAACGAATACCCCATTACGATTAAATTGCCACGCAGCTACCAAAAGCAAAACCAGAAGCGCTACCCAGTTGTTTACCTGTTAGATGCAAACTACAGTTTGCCAATTACCTCTGGTGCTAGTCGCTTTATGATGAATTCGGGGACTATAGAAGAGGTAATTATCGTTGCAGTAGGATATCAAAAAGGTGTATCAGGGCTTGATAGCCGTATTTATGACTATACGCCATTTGAAGATAAAAATTGGCAGCGTAAAACTGGCGGAGCAAGTCAGTATCTAAACTACCTAAAACATACTGTATTGCCTTATATTGAGGCCGACTTCAGAACAACCCAAAAAAGTACGTTAGTCGGTAACTCACTTGGCGGTTTATTTGCGGCTTATACCTTATTCACTGAGCCTTCGCTTTTTTCAAATTATATTATCGGCAGTCCTTCAGTGTGGTTTAAAGAAAACTCAATATTAGCTATGGCTGTAAAACCAGCTGCCAACACAACAAAAGTTTACATCGCAGTGGGAGAACTTGAAGAAAGCGAAGGTGAAAAAATGGTGTCGGGCGCAAGGCAATTAGCAGCTAAAATTAATAAACATAGCGGCGCGCTGGTTACAACAAATTTATTTGTTATCCCTCAGGCACGCCATGCAACTGCATTCCCAACAACGATTACCCAAGCCTTAGACTGGATTTACCAGGTTAATGGTAATTAAAGAGCGTGACACTTTTTATATTTTTTGCCGCTCCCACAAGGGCACTCGTCGTTACGGCCAATTTTAATATCTGCAACTGGCGTTATATCACCATCTAAGTAACGCCATAGGCCATCTTCTTTAATAAAACGCGACTTTTCGTGTAACTCACAATACAAGTTTTGGTAAAAGTAATTAGCTTTAAATTCGACAAAACCTTCTTGATCATTATGTTCAGTATCTAAAACACTTAGCTTGGTAAAACGGCAGCTATTAGCAAAATCTTTAATTTCGCGAACAGGGTTAGCGGCTTGCTGGCTTTGTGCATAGGTACTGAATACATATTTCGCATCTTTCAGCGCGTATGCACTAAAACGAGAACGCATAAGTTGCTCTGGCGTATCAGCTTGGCTTGCACCTGTATGAAAAGGTTGGCAGCAAAGCTCGTAAGTCGATTCGCTGCCACAAGGACAAAGGGAGTGTGTGAGTGATGTCATAACAACTTACCTAAAACTATAAATTGTTTAATTGAGCGCTTTTTGTAAAACAATAAAACTTAGCAGATGCCTGCTCAAGGTTTAAGTTCATCGAATCAAGTTGATGATTGTTAACAATATCTGTCCATGTGATCACAGCAGCAAAATTACCGTTATGTAATGCTGAACTAAGAACATACTCAAGATTAACTAAATGTTTTTGTCTGATCACAAGAAGTTTGCTGGTATCAATCGAACACGAATCTAGTAAGGCTTTACTAGGAACATGATCAGGAGCAATTAATAGTGTCCATGCATTTTGGCTATTGTAATGATGCAATACTTTTAATAGCTCAAAGGTTGCTGATATTTCGTCTTCAATTTGAATTAAATTAACAGACGCTTTGTCGTTATCTTGTTGGTAGCTTTTAACTGTTCTTAAGGTAATTGGCTGTAACATAACTTTCACTCACTGGTTGTTTATACAGTATGTGTATACAGTAGTTTATACAGTGTTTTTGCGCAAGTACTTTTTTGCTATTTTTTAACCAATTATTCAGTTTTATTTTAGTTAATATTATTTAATTGTTATTAAACAGTTGCTTATGGTTTCATTTTGAAGGTTGGAAAAGGTGAAAAATTTACCATTAAATCCACACAGTATTTTATACAGTACTGTATAAACTGTTAAATTTTGATTCTATACAGGTGTTTTGCATAAAAAAGCCGGCATAATACCGGCTCTTTATCTTTGCAATTTTGCTATTTATCTAAGTAGGTATTTAAGAACTCAAGGTATGCATTTGAGGCTTTTATGCGGTTTTCTTTTTTAGTAAAACCATGGCCTTCATCATCGAATAATACATATTCAACAGGCACGCCATTTGCCTTTACAGCGGCAACAAGTTCATCGCTTTCAACTTGTAAAACGCGTGGGTCGTTAGCACCTTGGATCACCATTAATGGCTTGGTGATGTTTTTAGCATGAAATAGTGGCGAAATGGCACGGTGACGTTCACCGTCTGTCGCTGGGTCGCCCATTTCATCATACAGTGCCTTTTTAAAGCTTTCCCACCATGGTGGAATTGAGTTTAAGGTTCTAACCCAGTTTGTTACACCAAATATATTAATGCCTACTTTGAACTCTTCTGGTTCAAAGGCAAGTGCTGCGGCGGTCATAAAGCCACCATAGCTGCCCCCCATGATGCCAATTTTATCAGCATCAACCCAATCTAGGCTTTGCAGGTGTTTTTTACCGTAAACAATATCTTGTAAATCGTCAGTGCCGTGTTTTTTATCATCTAAATGGAAGAAGGTTTTACCATAGCCTGAGCTGCCACGGTTATTTACTGCAAAAATGGCATAACCATGATTGACTAGATGCTGCTGCATTGCACTATATCCTGTGCGACTTTGGCCGCCAGGACCGCCGTGCACCCAAACTAAAGCTGGTACTTTGTTGTTACTATTAGCTTGCTTAGGCTTATATAAAACCCCAGGGATCTCTAAACCATCAAAGCTTTTAAAGCGCACAATTGTGCTTTCAACCAAGTCATTTTGATCAATGGCATCACTTAATGTGTTGGTTAATTGTTTAGCTTTTGATTCACCGAGTTGCCACACAAATAGGTTACTTGGCGAGGTATCTGAATTTAAATAAAACGCCATGGTCTTTTCATCAGCTGAAAAGTTCACACCACGTAAGTTACCAGCAGGCAGCGATGGCATGGCAATACCTTTACCTGTGGTGGTATCAATTATCGACACTTTAGTGCTTGCGTCAGCATTAACACCGCTTACTTGATAACGGCCAGATTTAGAGAAGTAAATAAAACTCACATCCCACTCATCTTTGAGGGCAGGGCTGTGCTCGCCGGTCGTTAAGTCATAGCGCCACACCTCTGCAAATTCACCTTTGGCATCGGTTGAGTAATATAATGATTTACTGTCTCTTGAGAAGGTTTCTGGGCCATACTTAGCGTCATCGTCATGACGGGTAATGAGCTCTGGTTTCAGTGTTTTCTTACGCGTATCGAGAATAAATACATCGCTGTCTTTGTTCGAATTGTTTTTCGATAAAGCAATAAAGCGGCCGTCAGGGCTGATTGCGCCGACATCTAGCCCCATAGTATTTTGATAAACAGGCGTTACTTCATAGCTGTTAGCATCAACACGATATAGGTCCATAAACTTAGCATCACGCTGATTGCTGGTTATAAAAAAGTGTTTACCGTCTTCTGTGAAGCCTGCAAATCCTGCACGGGTTTCTTCACCTGGCGTAAGATCTTTAACTGTGCCATCTGTTTCGCGAACGTAGATGTGATAACGCTCGTTACCACCAGAGTCTTTAGTAAATAGTACGCGCTCATCTTTAGGAAAATAAGCCACAGCATAAGTACTGTCTTCAAAGTCTGTTAAGCGGGTTTTTTGGGCGGTTTTTATATCTACTTCATAAAGGCTATAAATGCCGCTTTCGTCACTGCTAACGAGTATTTTGTCGCCTTTCGGTGAAAAGCTGCTGCCCATAATTGAGGTTGTATCAAAAAAGGTTTCAGCGTCGTACTGTTTAACAGTTTGGCTTTGTTGCACGCTTTCGGTGCTACTTGTTGATGGGGTTGATTGAGAACATCCTGCAAGCGCAAGGCTAAGCGCGCATGCAACGGCAGCTAGTTGAAAACTCGGTTTCATTGTAATTATTCCTTGTTAATTTTTCGTTATCAAGTGTTGCCTGTTCATAATCTAAACGCAAGTTTTACCCGTTCGATATTTGTTACAAATCATGTAAATAAATAGGGACATGAGTGTGCTACTATTTTTTCATTATTAAAGGAATAAACATGATTGAAATTAATAACCTCAATAAGCGCTTTGCTTCAGCCTACGTTTTTAAAAACTACAGTAAGCTATTACAAAGTAAACGAGTTTGTTTACAGGCAGCGAATGGCAAAGGAAAAACAACATTACTGATGATGCTAGCAGGCCTTGAAAAGCCACAATCAGGGCAGGTTCTATATAATAATGAAGCATTAAAATCGCCGCAAAGTGATGTTTCAATTGCTAGCGATCGTATTGCTCTGCCAGATTTTTTAACTGCGCGGCAAATTATTGAACTTAGTTGCAAGGCGTTAAAGAAGGATATGCCAGAGCAACTCATTACTGGATTTAACTTTACAGAGCACCTTAATACTCGTTTTAGTGCTTTGTCGAGTGGCAATCAAAAGAAGTGCCAGCTTATAACTGCTTTTTTAAAGCAAGCTCCATTTTTGCTATTAGATGAACCAAGTGCTGCGCTTGATCAAATAAGTATAAAATTTTTGCTGACCTTACTTGATGGCTACTTTGATGATAAACCTAATGGGCAAATCATCATTACAAGCCACGAACCTGAGGTGTTTGTACAGCATGGTTTTGAGTGTGCATCACTATGATAAATTCCCTTGCTAGTTACTTTTCATTCCTTTCTTTTCGATACCTAGCATACACGACCATTCTCAAAAGCATGCTATCTCAGTTAAAGAGTTTTAGCTTGCTGCTCGCGCTGGTTCTGGGCCCAGCTTTCCTTGGAATGGTTTTATTGTTGTTTTTAGGGCTTGGAAAAATAGTCGATAGCCATGCAGCACCTGCTTACGGTGCAAAATTAGCAGTGGTTTATCTTTTACTTGAATCGGTGATGTTATGGGCCATGGCGCCAGCCATTAAAAATGAGCAAAATAGGGCGTTTCAGCGAAGCCTTTATAAATCCTCCTGGCGAGTATGTGTTGACTGCAAGTTACTACTTTTAAGTAATGTTTGGCTTATTGCCAGTTCATTAATCGCAATAGATCTATCGTTAAAGCAGTGGCTACAAGTACCTCATTTTATGCTGTTTATGTTGTTGCAGTGGCTATGTGGAGTATTTGTTCTTTATAGGCCACGTGCACTTTTTTATAGTTTATTGCTCAGTTCTGTATTGGTATTACAGCCTGTTAGTTTATCTCCGCTGCAATACTATCTAAGTTTTGTTGCTATTTTCGGCTGTTCGATTTTACTCCCACCTGTAAGAATAAGTCATAAGTTAAAAGTACACTCGCTTGCTTTATTCTGGCTTAGTTACTTTATACAGCACAGTTGGAGCTTAATATGGCGTGGGGCAATACTGGTTGCATGTTTGTTTGCTTTATCACAACTAATTGCAGTTCGTAATGACTTTAGTGACTTGATACAAGCTGTGGTTTTTTCAGTATGTGTGTTGCTAACAAGTTCGCTGCAGTTCGATTGCTTGGCTGTTTTTAAAAAATATCGGCTGTTCTTTCAAATCAATAACCAAGATAAGCCGTTTTATATAAGCCAGTTTTTACCGAGCCTTATATTTTTTGCTGTGGCTTTAATTGTCGTTATAAGCATGCTTGGCATTAACTTGATTTACATCCCCATTGGGGCAGTGTGGTGTGTATTGCAGCAATATTTAGCGCAAAAAAAACCAGCGCAATTTGCGCTGGTTTGGTTTTTCATAACAATTGGAATTGTTTTGCTAGCTTAAGCGGCGTCTGCTTTTTTATCGCTCTCGCCGCGGGCAACATTACCTGCAACTAAGTCTGCTGGGTCAAAGTCGTCAACGTTAATAACGTCAAGACGGGCTTTTTCAACAGCAGCTAGTTTGTCGGCTTCAGCTTGGCTTAAAATGCCTGCTTCTAGGCCCATTTGCGCTACTTTATCAAGCTGGAAGAAAGGCAGTTTTACGCCTTTTTCACGGCATACCTTGTCAAACAGAGGCTCAACTTCAAGAATATCTTTAAGCGTTTGCTCTTGACGGCCAACAAGGTTAAGTGGCTCGTTTTTAAGGTAAATGTAGTTAGCTAAACGGTTACGAGTTTCGCTCGGTACTTGTAATAAGTGTGCAAGTTTGTGCTCAAGCTTATCAGTAGGCTTACGAACTGGACGACCGAATGGGAATAACATGATTTTTAGCATTGCACGTAGTGGTGCAGATGGCATGTTATTGATTAAGTCAGCGAGTGCACGTTGGCAGTGGTAAAGGTGATCTTGGCAGCTCCATTGAACAAGCGCAAAATCTTCTTTTTTACGGCCTTCGTCGTTGTAACGTTTAAGTGTTGCAGATACAAGGTATAAGTAGCTTAGTAAGTCACCTAAACGTGCAGAGATACGCTCTTTACGTTTTAATGAACCACCAAATACCGCCATGCTGATATCTGACATTAATGCTAATGATGCACTGAAACGTGACGCAACACGATAAAACTCAGCGGTTTCGTCTTTGTATGGTGTACTTGTGAAGCGAGCATTTGTTAATGCTAACCACTTAGTACGTACAAGGTTCGAAATAGTAAAGCCAACGTGACCCATTAATGCTTTATCGAATACTGCCAGCGCTTCTTCACGGTCTTCAATAGCACAAGCACCTAGCTCAGTTAACACGAATGGATGACAACGAATTGCACCTTGACCATAAATGATCATGTTACGTGTTAAGATATTTGCACCTTCAACGGTAATTGCAATTGGCGCACCTTGGTAACCGCGACCTAAGTAGTTGTTTGGACCAAGCATGATGCCTTTACCACCATGAACATCCATGCCGTGAATAGTCGCTTCACGCATTTGCTCAGTTAAGTGGTATTTGATAATCGCAGAGACAACCGATGGTTTTTCACCAAGGTCAACAGCCCCTGTAGACATGCTAACAGCAGCATCAGAGCTATATGCGTAACCTGCAAGTTTTGCCATTGATTCTTCAACACCTTCCATTTGACCAATTGGTAAACGGAATTGACGACGAATACGGCTGTAAGAGCCTGTTGCAAGCGCAATTGTTTTAATGCCACCTGTTGAGTTAGACGGCAATGTGATTGCACGACCAACAGATAAACATTCAACAAGCATACGCCAGCCTTGGCCGGCCATTTTCGGGCCACCAATGATGTAATCAAGTGGTACGAAGATGTCTTTACCGCGAGTAGGACCATTTTGGAATGGAACATTTAGCGGGAAGTGACGACGGCCAATTTCGACCCCTGGAGTATCTGTAGGGATCAGCGCACAGGTAATACCTGGTTCTTTGTCATCACCTAGTAAACCGTCTGGATCTTGTAGTTTAAATGCAAGACCAAGTACAGTCGCAACAGGAGCAAGAGTAATGTAACGCTTGTTCCATGTTAGGCTAATACCAACAACTTCTTCGCCGTTCCATTGACCTTTACAAACAACACCGTAATCAGGAATTGCACTTGCGTCAGAACCAGCTTCTGGTGATGTTAAAGCAAAACATGGGATCTCTTGACCACTTGCTAAACGTGGTAAGTAATGATCTTTTTGCTCTTTAGTACCATAGTGCTGAAGTAATTCGCCCGGACCTAATGAGTTAGGTACACCTACGATAGAAGAAAGTAGCGTCGATTTACTGGTTAACTTTTGCAGTACACATGATTGTGCATAAGCAGAAAACTCTAAACCGCCGAATTCTTTTTTGATGATCATGGCAAAGAATTTATTATCTTTTAGATATTGCCAAACATCTTGCGGTAAATCAGTTAGTTCGTGAGTTGCGTGCCAGTCATCTAGCATACTACACACTTCTTCAACTGGACCATCAATAAACGCTTGCTCTTCGATAGTCAGTTTAGGTGCTGGGTATTGGTGCAATTTGTTCCAGTCAGGACGGCCACAAAACAGATCCGCTTCCCACCACGTAGTACCGGCATCGATTGCTGATTTTTCAGTATCCGACATAGTCGGGGTTACTTTTTTGAAAGCAGCGAAGATAGGTTTAATGATGTATTGTTGACGAACGCCAGTCACAGAAAGTGGCACAGCGATAAGTAAGAATAGTAGCCAACTAATTGCGCCAAACGCGCCAGCAAATGTGCCAACAAGTAAAGTCGCAACGGCAATACCTAAGCAGGTATTCCAGCTTGCTCTGTGGTAACTCGCGATACTAAGCAGCACGAGTAAACCAAGTAAAAATATGAGAGTCATTGATTATTCCTTAATAGAGGTCAGACCACCTCTTTTAGAGTAGCGCTAGAAAAGCGAATTATCAAGAGGGGAACAAGGATTAAAACGGCTTGTTTGGTGAGTTTTATTATTTTAAAAATGGCTATCAGTGCAAAAACATTTACAGCAGATGAGGAATTGTTGAGTAATTACTTATAATCAGCGCCGTTATACTTGCGATTAGTTGTGAATTGCTCAGATAGTTCTGAAAATCTCAGCATAGCAGTTGCCATCTTTAGCGCTATGATTAACAATGAGCGCAGGCAGGGATCAGCCCATCATGCCTTCCTTCGATTAGTTTTATAGGTTAAGAGTTCTATGTGTGAGTTGCTTGGCATGTCGGCCAATGTACCAACGGATATTTGTTTCAGTTTTTCAGGATTATTAGAGCGCGGTGGTAATACTGGCCCACATAAAGATGGCTGGGGCATCACTTTTTATGAAGGTAAAGGCTGTCGTACATTTAAAGATCCTGAGCCAAGCTGCCAGTCAGAAATTGCCAAACTCGTAAAAGCTTACCCAATAAAAAGTATTTCGGTGATAAGCCATATTCGCCAAGGTAATCGTGGTCGTGTATGTCTTGAAAACACCCACCCATTTACTCGTGAGTTATGGGGACGCGAGATTACGTATGCCCACAATGGGCAATTATCAAATTATCATGATTTAAAACCAGACTATTACAGGCCTGTCGGTAATACCGACAGTGAACTAGCGTTTTGCTGGCTGCTCGATAAAATTCGCGAAAAATACCCTAAGCGCCCATCAAATATGGCGTCTGTATTTCGTTATGCTGCCAAGCTTGCCCACACACTGCGTGAAAAAGGCGTATTTAATATGCTGCTTACTGATGGTGTTTATGTTTTAGCTTATTGCACCAATAATCTACATTGGATCACACGCCGTGCGCCGTTTGGCAAAGCGACATTAATTGATGCTGATATGGTGGTTGATTTTCAAAAAGAAACCACACCTAACGATGTGGTTACTGTGATTGCAACAAGGCCACTCACCAATGATGAACGCTGGCAGAAAATGGAGCCCGGTGAGTTTGCACTTTTTAAAATGGGCGAAAAGATTTAAATAAAAGATGAAGCGCTACTCAGGCGCTTCATTACTCACTTCATTATTTGTTACGGCGACTGGCGTGGTCACGGTAAATGAATTAAGTTGCACTTCAAATTGCTCTACGCCTTTTTCACCTTTCCACATACGAACTAGCATGTAGTCCATTTCTGGGGCAAACCAAGCGAGTGCTTGACGCTTGTCGTTATCGTATAAACGTTTTACTTTAATCGCTTCTACATTGCCGATGGGCAATGAAATCATTTCTGTGCCGACAACTTCAAAGTTGTAGTTACGTAAATTGCCTTTTTTATCAACAAGTGGATAAGATAATTGCGTTTTTCCTTGTTTTAGCTCTTCGCGAACTTGCACTTGATAAGACAGTGAATCTTGAAATTCATCTGACCAATCAATTTTAAGAGGATATTTACTTTGGCTGCTTTGAACTTGTTTTTGCGTCGCATCAAATTTCAAGCTGTATTCTTTATCAGGCCCTGTGCCTGAGCGCTCCATGGTGTAACTCATTGGAGAAACTTTCTGATCATGATAAGTAAACATGGATGTTTCTTTTCGTGAGTCCGAAAAAATCATCCATTCGATTTCACTGTGATAGGTGATCACGTAGTTACCGTCAGCGGCTTTTTTCAGCTCGCGTACTGCTTTACCATGGGTTTCGCCTTTACGAAGTACATCATATTTGGCTTGGTATTGAGTGAGGTCGCCAGCTAAAACACTGGTAGGAAGTAATAAAGTGCCCACACAAGCGAGTAGGGCACTTAGATTTTTATTCTGGGTAGTGCGCGCCGTGTGCAGGAAGTTTCTTTTCGTCAAAAACTGCATAATCTGCTTCCATCTTGAGTCGTTGTTCACTGAACCACTTGACCACCAATGGATAGATTATATGTTCTTGCTGATGAACACGTTGTGCGAGTGTCTCTGCGGTATCGTTTTCGAGTACCGGAACTTTGGCTTGAAGAACAACGGGACCGCCGTCTAGCTCTTCTGTGACAAAGTGAACACTAACACCATGAACGTCATCTTTTGCATCTATCGCTCGTTGGTGGGTATTCAGCCCTTGGTACTTAGGCAACAAAGAAGGGTGAATGTTCAACATTTTTCCCTTAAACTTTTGCACTAAGCTAGGTGTAAGAATACGCATAAAACCAGCTAATACAACTAGATTTGGTTCAAAATTGTCAATAATGTCCATTAACTCAGCATCATAGGCCTCGCGCGAATCAAAATCTTTATGGCTTAGTACACGTGTTTGTATACCTGCATTTTTTGCTCGCTCAAGGCCATAGGCGTCGGCTTTATTACTAATTACAGCGGCGATTTCGGCCTTTATCTCACCACGCGCACACGCGTCAATGATGGCTTGAAGGTTAGAACCGCTACCAGAAATTAATACAACAAGACGACAAGGGGTCATTAGTCACGACCACCTAAAATTTCTACTTGCTCTTCACCTGCTTTCGCATCTTGGATCTCACCGATATGCCATGCATTTTCGCCAAGATCTTTAAGAATTGTTAAGCTTTGCTCAAGTTTGTCAGCTGGAACAACTAAAACCATGCCTACACCACAGTTAAATGTACGGTACATTTCGTGTGTTGTGATGTTGCCGTTTTCTTGTAACCAGTTGAAAACAACAGGCCATTCCCAGCTATCACCTTTGATTACTGCTTTTGCAGATTCAGGAAGTACGCGCGGGATGTTTTCCCAGAAACCACCACCCGTGATGTGAGATAACGCGTGAACGTCAACCTGCTTGAATAGCTCAAGTAGTTGTTTAACGTAGATACGAGTTGGCTCTAAAAGGTGATCGCCTAGTGTTTTGCCTTCAAGCTCTGCGCTTGTGTCTGCACCAGATACTTCAAGAACTTTACGAATTAATGAGAAGCCGTTTGAGTGAGGACCACTTGATGCAAGAGCGATTAATTGGTCGCCTGCAGCAACTTTAGTACCGTCGATAATTTTTGATTTTTCTACAACACCAGTACAGAAACCAGCCATGTCGTAGTCTTCGCCGTCGTACATACCTGGCATTTCAGCAGTTTCACCACCGATTAAAGCGCAGCCAGAAAGCTCACAGCCTTTACCAATACCTGTTACAACATCAGCCGCAGTATCTACGTCTAATTTACCAGTTGCATAGTAATCAAGGAAAAATAGTGGCTCTGCACCTTGTACAATAAGGTCGTTTACACACATAGCAACAAGGTCGATACCCACTGTGTCGTGCTTTTTAAGATCGATTGCTAAACGTAATTTTGTACCAACACCGTCTGTGCCAGCAACCAGTACAGGCTCTTTATAGCCAGTTGGTAGTTCGCAAAGTGCGCCAAAACCACCGATACCGCCCATTACTTCAGGACGTCTGGTTTTTTTAACTACGCCTTTAATACGCTCAACAAGTGCATTACCGGCATCGATATCTACGCCCGCGTCTTTATAGCTAAGAGACTGTTTTTGTTCGCTCACAGGTTTTCCTCAAAAAAGTTGCATGTGGGTTGCTTAGAAACGCGCGTATTTTACAACAATTGCACTGGCGCGGCTAGTTGAAAAATTACTTTAACCGACTTGACAAGGACAGTTGTCCGGTTTTTTGTTTTCAAGTACCAAGGCAAAAGTATCAGGCAAATGAACTTTTAACCTTGAAACTCGAAACTTCTCACTATTTGTTAAGCTTTCGCGGTTAAAATAGCGCGAAGAGGGGCAGGGTAACCTTCAATGGTTTTGCTGGTGTCATTTGGGTCTAAAAAGTCGACTAATGATTCGTTTTCCATCCACTGGGTTTTACGTTGTTCTTCAAGCGTTGTGATTGCGCAGTCTTTAACTTGTACATCTTTAAAGCCAACGCGCTCCATCCATAGTTTTAATGCCGCGGTGCTTGGGATAAACCATACATTACGCATTTTCGCATAGCGGTCAGTTGGCACTAAAACTGTGTGCTCATCACCTTCAACAACCAGTGTTTCAAGGACTAACTCACCACCAGGGCGAAGCTGTGCTTTTAATTGCGCTAAAAAGTCGATAGGTGAACGACGATGATATAAAACACCCATTGAAAATACCGTATCGAATGCTTTTAGCTCTGGCAGAGCTTCAACACCTAACGGCAATAAATGCACGTTTTCATCTTGGTGATAATGCTTTATCGCTTGGAATTGGCATAAGAATAAATCAGATGGATCAATGCCCACTACAAAATTAGCGCCTTCACCGCGCATGCGCCACAAGTGATAACCTGAGCCACAGCCAATATCAAGCACAGTGCGGCCTTTTAACGGTTCTATATGAGGCAGTAAACGATCCCATTTCCAATCACTGCGCCACTCAGTATCAATTTCGATACCGTGTAAGCTAAATGGCCCTTTACGCCATGGCATCATGCGCTTTAATAAATGCGTTAACTGTTTTTGCTGACCTTCAGATAGCTCATCACCGGTGCCAATTTGTACTTTATCCTGAAGATTCACATGGTTTGTGCTTACCTCAGGTAAGTTTTTCAGCACTTTTTGCCATTTCGGTAAATCACCGTGGCTGGCTTCTAGTTCCCAGTGTTTTAATTGACCAGGCAAAGTTTCGAGCCAGTGGCTAAGCGGGCTTTGTGCAATCGCAGCGTAAAATTGGTTAAACCATTGAGACATGAAATACTCTTTATATCGTTGTGATGATTACTTGATTGCAATCATCGAGCAGAAGTTAAAACATTGATACCACACTTGCGTTTGGCTAAAACCAATTTCACTTAATCGGTTTAAGTGGGTAGATAAATGATCGGGGCGCATGACATTTTCGATAGCCGTACGCTTTTGGCTGATCTCAAGCTCCGAATAGCCGTTGTGACGTTTAAAATCATGGTGTAAATCAATGAGCAAATTATCGCATTGCTCATTTTCACCTCTAATTTTTTCGCTCAGCAGCAAAACACCGCCTGGTTTTAAATTTGCATAAATCTTTTCAAGCACCGCTTGGCGCTTTTCAGGTGGAATAAACTGTAGTGTAAAGTTCATCGCGACCACAGAGGCATTCTCGATAGCTAAATCGTTGATATCACCCAGTGTAACCGTGACCGGCACATCAGAGCGAAAACCTTGTAAATGTAATTTACAGCGCTCAACCATCGCTTCTGAATTATCAACAGCAATGATATTACAGTTATCAGTGCGAATATTGCGGCGCATACTTAACGTTACAGCACCAAGAGAACAGCCTAAGTCGTATAGGTTTGAATTGCTTTGCGCGTACTCGCCAGCCAGCTTACCCATGGTGCTAACAATAGTTGCATAACCAGGCACCGAGCGCTGGATCATATCAGGGAAAACTTCTACTACATGTTGGTCAAAGCTAAAGTCTTTAACCGCTTGCTCAGTGGCATAAATACTGTCTTTTTGCGTCACGTGAACAGTCTCTTTAAAAAATAATACCGCTATTTTAGCATTTTTAACTGGATAGTCAGTGATAAATTCAGTAGCTTGGCTAGAATTATCAATAACAAGTACAAAAAAGAGAAGTTTAATGACAAAAAGCAAAGTGATCAGTACAGAAGATATCTTATCAACTCTGTGTCATTCAGTGACTGGAGTTCTGTCTTCAGCAAGCGGTAACAGTATTAGTTATTCTGCTATGGTTCAAAAAATCACCCGCACCTGTATGCGCCCAGATATTGGCTGTTTTGTATTGTTCGATGGTGGCTTTACCGGTCTTGTGGTAACAAACTTCACAGCGCAAGCAGCTATGGAAATTTACCATGACTATATGCGTAACATGGGTATGCCTGAGGACGAAATTGCACAAAGCCATTTATCAGATGATGTGGCAAACGTACTCGGCGAGCTGATGAACCAAATCGTTGGTGACTTTACGTCAAAAGTACGCGACCAGTTGCATACTTCTATCACGCAAAACCAACCTAAGATGATGGCGATTAATAAACAGGTGCAAATCTCTGTTGATACCACCATGGATAGACCACAAGCGCGCCGTGTGACCTTCACTACAGCGAAGCAAAATATCTTCTATCTAGAATTAGCCATGGATAAAACTGAGTTTATCAAACTACATGATTTTGATATTTCAGAAGCCGTTGACCCGGATGACATCATCGAAAACGAAGCTAAACAAAAAGCTGAAAAGCAAAAAGCATCATCACAAGCAGACGATGCAGATGATGATTTTATGGCAGAGCTTGGTTTGTAACCTAACGACTTGAGCTATCAGCTATCAGCCGTCAGATAAAATAGAGGCGCGGGTCAGACCGCGCTTTTTTGTTTTTTAGAGCAATTGATAATATCTTTGTCAGGGATCCCAATTAATTTAATAGTTTCATCGTCTATTTTTTTGATTTTCGTTTTAACTGTCACTGAAGGCCCTCGAGTAAAGCTTTTCACAGATTCTGGGGAAAAGATATTTAGCTCATCTTTGATTAAATTTGTTTTATGGGTTTTAGAATCAAAGCTGATCATTATATCACCCTCGAAATCCATTTTTTCTGTGGATTCAACAGAGATAACAGAAGCCAAATCAGGGTTTTGTTTGAAATAAAATTTAAAAAAGCTTTTTGAATATGAGTTTAAATCTTTAATTGAAGTAGTTATGTGGCTATCAACTTCTAGTATTGCATCGTTTGGTAATACTGATTTCATTTTGCAAAACCATTCACCATTTAAAAAACTATAATCTTCAAATGCATTCGCAGTTGTACACTTAGAAATTAATAAAAGTATTATCAAGACTTTATACGCCATTCCATTTGTTCCTTTTAGAAAAATACTCGATGCTCGTTTGGCTTCATCAAAATACCTTACAGTTTAAAGCTTTGAACTTAAAGCTCGTTTTAAAGCCTACATTCATCCAATTTATGCTTTACTCATAAAGCCTTAAATGGATTTGATGATTACATGAATTACTTAAAAAACTTTATAACTAAATTTGTTTTCATGATGCAGAAGCGGCCGGGGTTGATGGCGGTGTTGGCTTTTTGCAGTGGTGTAGCAAGCTATGTCTTTGTTGAGCGAAAAGAATCGTTTTCGCAACTTATCTCTATTTTGCTATTAGTCACTTGGTTGTGGTTGTTAATAGATAACTGGCTAAGAGATAAAGTAGAGGAGCGTTTTGGTGTGGCGGTGTCGCCTAACGTCATGCGCTTTGCGCTGCAAGTTGTGCAGCAAGAAAGTTTGTTTTTTGCCTTACCATTTTTCTTAGCAGTGACAACCTGGGACCATGGGCAGGCCGCGTTTACCGCTTTAATTATACTTTGTGCGTTCGTTTCTGTTGTTGACCCCCTCTATTACAAAAAGCTCGCAAGACACAGTGTCTGGTTTAGTGTGTTTCATAGCTTTTCTTTGTTTGTCGTGCTGTCGGTTACCTTGCCAATTTTATTAAAGTTAACGACCAGCCAAAGTTTTGAAATAGCGCTGATCACGGCTGTTATTTTAACGATTCCAAGTCTTGGTAATTTGATGCCCAATGCTAAATGGTGGCGTTTCCCGCTGTTGGTGTTATTGCTTTGTGCATTAGGTACCGGGCTTTGGCAATTACGTAGTTTTGTGCCACCTGCGGCACTGCGTTTAACCGATATGAGCATGTCGTATCAGCTTGATGAACAAGCTCGTAAACCGCTTTCGCCAATATCAGAACTCACTGAGCAGAGCTTACATGAAAAAGGTCTATATAGTTTTAGTGCGGTAAAAGCACCGCGAGGGTTAAATGAAAAAATCTTCCACGTTTGGGTGCATAATCGAAAAGAAGTTGACCGCATAGCCTTGGATATTTCTGGTGGTCGTAAAGAGGGCTATCGAGCGTGGAGCCATAAAACGAATTTCCCTGCTAATGCTGCAGGGAAATGGGTCGTTAAAGTGGTTACCGAGTCTGGGCAGCTGATAGGGCAAAGAAGGTTTGAGGTTTCAGAAGTTTAGCTATCAGCTTTCAGCCGTCAGTTTTTAGCTGATCGAGATGGGGGATAGTTATTAGAGTTTTTGAACAACAAGAGCTCAACATTCATTCCCCAGGTTTTATGTTTTTGATAGCTGATAGCTGATAGCTGATAGCTGATAGTTTTAATACGGATTTTTCCCTTCACCTACCAGCACACTGAATATTCTTAAATCTAGTTCTAGTTGATGATATTGCGGCTCCATGTGGCAGCATAGTTGATAGAAAGCTTTGTTGTGGTCTTTTTCTTTAAAATGAGCCAGCTCGTGTACGACGAGTGCTTTGAGAAGTGGCTCAGGTGCGCGAAGTAGGTCGCTATTAATGGCAAGGTCGTGTTTTCGGGCTTTACCTTGCATACGGAAAGTATGGGTGCCTAAGGCATTCGTGACCATATCGCCTTGTTTTTTGAATGCAGCACGACCAAAAGGCAGGGCATTTTTAAGGTAGCGCTTTTTCAGCTCAGTGGCGTAACTGTATAAAGCTTTATCGCTGGTAATGCTATGCGCATCAGGGTATTTGCCCTTTAGGTAGTTAGCAGCTCTGTCGCCATTAAATAGCTGTAACACTTGCTCAATGATGTGAGGCGGGTAACCTTGAAAATAACGGCTGTAATCTTTCATATTTTCTCTGATAAATCGGGCGCTAAAATAAACTGCTTTGGCTTGCTTCGCGTTCACCCATAAAAGGTGCGAGCACGGGGTGATTGTAACCTAAATCTTGGCAAAACTGTCTTGCTAAAAGTGGTGACTGGCGATTATCTGCGGTATGAAAAAACAAATAGGGTGATTTTCCTTCATCAAGCCATTGCTTTACTTTTTTCAGCCATGGCTGGTAATACGACTTGTATTCATGTTCAAGACTGGCAATCACAAAGCGCAGCATAGGCTGATTTCCTGTTGCAATGGCATGCACAGGTAAATAAGGTTTTTTCTTTTGCGCATCAATGAGTGCATCGGTATCGGCGGGTACAGCAAATAAAGCGCGGGTATCCATACTGATACGGTCTATATTATTTTCAATTAATAGCTGATTTAAACGAATTTCTGCATCATCTTTTTGAAAGAAACCGGGGTGACGTACTTCTATACCGTAACTAAGTTGTTTGGGTAGTTGTGCAATAAAATTAGCAAGCAGTGGCAGTGCATCTGGTCCAAAGGCACGGGGTAGCTGCAACATTATTTGCCCCGTTTTAGCAAAAATTGGCTCAAATAAGTTTAGCCACGCATTAAGCTCACTAGTTATATTCGTCAGTTGTAATTCGTGACTAAAACGCCGATGAAACTTAAAAGTAAATTTAAAGTCTTCGGGTACCGCATCATGCCAGCGCAATAATGACTCATGACTTGGATCAGCATAAAAACTGGTGTTGCCCTCGACTGAGTTAAAGCATTGCGCATATTCACTGAGCATGTCGGCGCTTTTACAGTGACTAGAGAGTAAATTTCCTTTCCATGCGGTGCTAGACCACTGCGGACAACCTAAATACAGCATTAAACCAACCAATAAATTTAAACTTTAGCTAGTGTATCAAAAGAAATGTTTGCTCAGAAGTCGGGGTATATATTTAGCCCCCGACAGGCACTGCTGGCACTCGCATTTTGCGATGGTTTGGGTATAATGCTCTGCCTTAAATGATTACTTTGTATAGTGGCTTTTGCTCTCAAAATAGCGAACTCTTAAGAGCAGGCGGCTATAAGTCTTTAACTGACAGGAATACTATGCGCTCTATATATTGCGGACAGCTAAACAAATCTCACGTAGATCAAGAAGTTGAACTATGTGGTTGGATCAACAAACGCCGTGACCTTGGTGGCCTTATCTTCGTCGATTTACGTGACAGAGAAGGTTTAGTACAAGTTGTTTTTGATCCTGAAGTAGAAGGATTAATGGATACTGCGAATAAACTACGTCAAGAGTTTTGTGTGCAGTTAAAAGGTGTTGTTCGCGCACGCCCTGATAGCCAAGTAAATAAAGACATGGCAACAGGTGAAGTTGAAATTTTAGGCACAAGCTTAACCATCATCAACCGTTCAGAGCCATTACCACTTGATTTTAATCAGCAAAACTCTGAAGAGCGCCGCTTAAAATACCGTTACCTAGATTTACGTCGTCTTGAAATGAGCGACCGTATCAAACTTCGTGCAAAAGCGAGCAGCTTTGTGCGTCGTTTCTTAGATGACAACGGTTTCTTAGATATCGAAACACCGGTACTAACAAAAGCAACGCCAGAAGGTGCGCGTGACTACTTAGTACCTAGCCGTGTTCACAAGGGGAGCTTCTACGCTTTACCTCAGTCACCACAGTTATTTAAACAATTATTAATGATGTCGGGCTTTGACCGTTACTATCAAATTGTTAAATGTTTCCGTGACGAAGATTTACGTGCTGACCGTCAGCCAGAATTCACACAAATCGATTTAGAGACGTCATTCATGAGCTCTGATGAAGTGCGTGCAATGACTGAGAAAATGATCCGTGAAATGTGGCAATCATTATTAGACGTTGATTTAGGCGACTTCCCAGTAATGCCATACAGCGAAGCAATGAGTTTATATGGTTCTGATAAACCAGACTTACGTAACCCAATGCAACTTGTAGACGTTGCTGATTTAGTAAAAGACGTTGAGTTTAAAGTATTCTCTGGTCCTGCTAATGACGAAAAAGGCCGTGTTGCTGTATTAACTGTACCAGGCGGTGCTGAGCTTTCTCGTAAACAAATCGACGATTACACTAAGTTCATTGGTATCTATGGCGCGAAAGGCCTAGCATGGATGAAAGTGAACGACCGTGCTGCGGGCGTTGAAGGTGTACAATCACCAATCGCTAAGTTCTTAAACGAAGAGGTGATCAACCAGTTACTTGAGCGTACTAACGCACAATCTGGCGACATCATTTTATTTGGTGCTGACAAGCGCAACGTTGTAAACGAAGCAATGGGTGCGCTACGTCTTAAGATTGGTGTTGATTTAGGCATTACTGATCTAGATAGCTGGAAACCATTATGGGTTGTTGACTTCCCTATGTTCGAAGAAGACGACGAAGGTACATTGCATGCGGTTCACCACCCATTCACTGCACCGAAAGGTATTTCTCCTGAAGAGCTTGAAGCAAACCCAGCTGGTGCACTATCAGATGCATACGACATGGTATTAAACGGCTACGAAGTTGGTGGTGGTTCGGTACGTATTCACAATGCAGAAATGCAAGAAACAGCATTCAGAATTTTAGGTATCGAAGCGCAAGAGCAACAAGACAAGTTTGGTTTCTTACTTGATGCACTTAAATACGGTACGCCACCGCATGCAGGTCTTGCGTTTGGTCTTGACCGCTTAGTTATGTTGTTATGCGGTACTGATAACATTCGTGACGTTATTGCTTTCCCTAAAACAACTCAAGCATCATGTTTATTAACAGATGCACCAAGCAAAGCAAATGCAGATGCATTAACTGAGCTTGCTATTGATGTTGTAGCGAAAGACGCTGAATAATTCATAATAACCTGAATTATAAGACTTAATGAATAATAACCCTAAGGTGTATGCCTTAGGGTTTTTTTGTGCTTAAATGAATATTTAGTATGTTCTTCAAGGAGAGAGAATGAATATCAGTGCAACTTTAATCGGGCAAATAATTGTTATTTTAATTCCTGTGTTTGCCGCTATCAGCTATTACTTAGGTAAGCGCAAAACCTCAACACCAATCGTAGTGGCCGCTATTGGTGACTTTTTAGCGCTAATTCCATTGTTTGGTCTTATTTTTATTGCAGTACTTGCGCTTAAACAAGATATTGAGACCACCGCGTGATCGCAAGCCATTCCCTTTATTTTGAACACACCTTTGAAGCAAACCTTGCAGGGCAAACATTTTCGCATTGCGAATTTGAGCAATGTGAATTTATCGACTGTGACTTTAGCAATAGTCAGTTTGAAAACTGTCGGTTCATAGAGTGCGAGTTTAAAAACTGTAATTTAGCTGCCCTTGGGCTTAGATACACCTCGCTTGAAGAGGTAAGCTTTAAACAGTGTAAATTAACCAGTGTGCGCTTTACTGATGTTGATTGGCCACTACTCGCCAGCCGTGCTCCAGTGAGTTTTGTTGGTTGTGAACTTAGCCACAGCAGCTTTTTTGAACTTAGTTTAAAAGCTTTAAAAATGCGTAGCTGTTTTGCCAAAGATGTTGATTTTAGACATGCAGATTTATCTTCAGCTGATTTTACTGATACGGACTTTCGTGACAGCTTGTTCCAACAAACCAACCTCAGTAAGGCTAACTTTATTGGTGCCAGCCACTTCGCCATTGATATAACAGCTAACAATATCAGTAAGGCCAAATTTGAACGTTATGCCGCTTTGGATTTATTAGCAGGGCTCGATATAGAGCTGGTGGATTAAATATTATTGCTACTTAAGGTTAAGAAAAGTTATGGATTTAAGTCCCATCACCTTAGAAGGTCAATTTGTTAAATTAGTGCCGTTAACGCTTGAGCACCGTGATGCTCTAGTTAGCGCCGCTTCAGATGGAAAGCTTTGGGAGCTTTGGTTTACCTCGGTGCCCAATGAAGAACGTGTTGACGATTATTTAAGTATGGCGTTTGAACAACAGTCACTTGGTCGCGCAATACCATTTGCTGTCATCGATAAACACACCGATGAGGTGATAGGCTCAACTCGCTTTTGTAATATCGACAGTAAAAACCGCCGTTTAGAAATTGGCTATACCTGGTATGCCAAGCATTTTCAGCGTACTGGGGTTAATACTGATTGTAAAAAACTGCTGCTGAGTTATGCATTTGAAACACTTAATGTGATTGCTGTTGAGTTTCGTACCCATTGGCATAATCAGGCTTCGCGCAATGCTATTGCTCGCTTAGGGGCGAAACAAGATGGGGTGCTTCGTAATCACCAAATTATGGCCGATGGATGCGTACGCGACACCGTGGTGTTTTCAATTATTGATGGTGAGTGGCCTATGGTTAAACGTAGCTTAGAATTCAAATTAGCATGTTAAATATTAAAAAGGCGGCGCTATTGCTCACTTTAACGCTTTGCGGGCAAACAGCCTTTGCAAATCAAACAGAGACACTGTTTGATACTGAGCGGGCACGCCATATTCCGGTGACCATTACAGCAGTCGATAGCAAATGCACGATAAAGAAGAAATGCCCCGTGGCGTTTATTGGGGCAGGCTATGGTATGGCACATACAGACTATCAATTTGCTCAGCAGGCCTTTCATCAGCATGGTTATTTAACGGTTGAAGTTGCTCATGAGTTAAAAGGTGATCCGAGTTTAAACCCTGAGCCACCATACATGACTACCCGTATGGAAAACTGGCACCGTGGTGTGCAAACCCTTGAGTTTTTAGCCGTAGAACTTGCAAAGCGTTACCCTGCGTATGACTTTAATCAGCTCACTTTATTTGGGCACTCAAATGGGGGAGATATTGCAGCATTATATGCCGCTATTTATCCCGCTAAGGTGTCTAAGCTGATCACCCTTGATCATCGCCGTATGCTGACCCCAAGGAACAAAAATATTGCTGTACTGACACTACGCGGTAGCGATTACCCGGCAGATGACAACGTATTGCTAACGACGCAAGAGCTCGCTGTATACCCAGTGACGCAAATTAAGCTTAAAGATTCGCGCCATAACGATATGTATGATGGTGGCCCAAAATCGCTTGTTGCACGTATGAGTGAAGAACTTAACGAGTTTTTATCTCGCTATTGATGCTCAGTTAAAACTGAGCATCAATGTCGCTGCGAAAATTAAAATAACCCATCTCGACAAGGTTGTTATACACACCCTCAATATTCAGTGGTAGCCATTGCTGGTACATTTTTAAATGGCTGTATTTAGGCAAGCTTATTTCTTTTTGTAAGGTCGCAAGGTTTTTACCTTTTAACATGCCATCGCGCACGGCAGTGTGTAAGTCTTGAATATAGTGTAAGTACGAGACAACATCATCGCGGTTGCCAGTATCTGCATGGCCACCTATAAATGCAGCAAACGCAGGTTCATTTAGCACCGCTTTGGTTGAATGCAGCATGCCGTTAATATCGTAACCAATCAGGTTTTTATATGGCATGCGGCCAAGCACAATCCAATCAACAACATAAAGTACGTTGGCAGGCATAAAGCGCATACTGACATTGCCTCGGCCATTATTAGGCCCATAATATTTCAGCTGCACGTAACTATCACCTAAATCGACTTTTAGTGTATCGGTAAATGTAAGATCAGGCAGGGCAGTAGGCACTTTATTTAATTTAAGGTCCTCAGCTGCAAATTGATGAGCAACGACCGTGGTGTTGTTATCGATTAGCTCATTACCGCCCATCGCATGGTCAACATGGCTATGGCTGTACAGCATAAATTTGATTTCGGCGTTAAAGGTTTTCTTGATATAGCTTTTTAAGTATTTTGCGGCATCGCTATTAATAGGATCAGTCACTAAGGCCTGGTTATCAACAATCATAAAAGCGCTGTGATAATGGCCAGCACTAAAGCGATATACGTTGTCTTTAATATTTTCGACTTTATAGTTTGCTTGTTCTGCACAGATGGCCTGATTGGTTACAAGTATCAGCGCACTGAAAAGTAAGATTTGCATATTTTTGAACATTAGCGATCCTTTTGCGTTGAAATGTGTCTAATTAACCATATCAAAGTTTAGGTAATAGTACATATTATACTACTTAAGGGGTTAGTTGATCTGTATCAAAGTTAAGGAGCTAAGCAAGGTGGGGCGGACATAAGTCCTTATGTTTTTGCCTGTGTTTCTCTATCCTCGCGAAGCGCTATAATGAAGAAATGCTATGCTTAGCACAGACTTCTAGAACCTTATTCACTGGAAAAGACAAATGCAACATTTACCTACCGTTGATTATAAAGCGAGCGATGCGGCCGCTCAATTTGTTGAGTCACTAAGAAACACAGGTTTCGGTGTATTAAAAAATCACCCAATCCCTCAGTCATTAGTTGAGTCTATTTACAAAAATTGGCAAGAATTCTTTAATTCTGAGCAAAAGCACGAGTTTTTATTTTCAAAAGAAACACAAGATGGTTACTTCCCACCATCAGTGTCAGAAGTTGCAAAAGGCTTTACCGTTAAAGATATTAAAGAGTATTACCACGTTTATCCAAAAGGCCGTGTTCCAGCACAGCTAGAAGAAGAAATCCGTGAGTACTACCGTTTAGCGAATGAGTTTGCAGCAACATTATTAAGCTGGGTTCAAGCTGAAGCTCCAGAAGAGGTGCGTGCTAAGTTCTCTATCGACCTTAAAGATATGATTGCTAACTCTGAGCAAACACTCCTGCGTATTCTGCATTACCCTCCAATGACAGGTGATGAAGAGCCAGGTGCAATCCGTGCAGCAGCGCATGGCGATATTAACTTACTAACTGTATTACCTGCGGCAAATGAGCCAGGTTTGCAAGTACAAAAAACAGATGGTGGTTGGTTAGACGTACCATGTGATTTTGGTAACCTGATCATCAATATTGGTGACATGTTACAAGAAGCGTCAGGTGGTTACTTCCCATCAACGATTCACCGCGTGATCAACCCAACGGGCAAAGCGTCAACGAAATCACGTATTTCGTTACCATTATTCTTACACCCGCGTCCTGATGTTGTGCTTTCTGAGCGTTACACAGCAGACAGCTACTTACAAGAGCGTTTACGCGAACTTGGTGTTAAGTAAAGATAGGTTATAAGAATAAAGCGGCATTTGAGCCGCTTTTTTTATGTCTTAAATTTGTCTGCTAAGTTCAGCATTAAGTGTTAGTTTGCAAATAATTCCATGCATTATTGACTATCCTAGGTATAATGCGCGCACTTCGCCGTATCGGCTGAATTTTTTAAAGAGAGATAGTATGAGTTTTGATGGGTTAGGTTTATCACCAGCTTTAGTAAATGCAGTTTTAGAAAAGGGCTATGAAGCACCAACGCCTATTCAATCACAAGCTATCCCTGCGATCATTGAAGGCCGCGATGTTATGGCCGCAGCGCAAACTGGCACAGGTAAAACAGCAGGTTTTACGCTGCCGTTAATTGAGCGTTTGTCAAAAGGCCCTAAAGCGGGTGGCAACAAAGTACGCGCATTAGTATTGGCACCAACCCGTGAGCTGGCTTTACAAGTAAGCGAAAATGTTGAGCAATACGCTAAACATTCAAATGTTAGCTCATTTGTTGTTTATGGCGGCGTTAAAATTAATCCGCAAATGATGCGCCTTCGTAAAGGTGTTGATATTTTAGTTGCCACACCTGGTCGTTTATTAGACCTACACAATCAAAATGCTGTTAAGTTTGATGATTTAGAAGTGCTGATCCTTGATGAAGCCGACCGTATGCTTGATATGGGCTTTATACATGACATCAAACGTATCATTGCTAAATTGCCTGCTAAACGTCAAAACTTGATGTTCTCAGCGACTTTCTCAGATGAAATTCGTGAACTAGCAAAAGGGCTCATTAACGACCCCGTTGAAATTTCAGTCGCGGCAAAAAACACCACAGCTAAAACGGTTGCTCAATCTGTATATGCGGTAGATAAATCACGTAAAACAGCATTACTTAGCCATTTGATCCGTACCAATAATTGGCAACAAGTATTAGTATTTTGCCGTACCAAGCATGGTGCAAACCGTTTAGTTAAGCAGCTTGAACGCGATGATATTGTGGGTGCTGCCATTCACGGTAATAAATCGCAAGGCGCTCGCGTTAAGGCACTCGAAGGCTTTAAATCCGGTGAAGTGCGCGTATTAGTTGCAACCGATATTGTTGCCCGTGGTCTAGATATTGTTGAGCTGCCTCACGTTGTTAACTACGATTTACCAAATATTTATGAAGATTACGTACACCGTATTGGCCGTACAGGCCGAGCGGGTGCATCGGGTCATGCTATATCGTTTGTAACTGCAGATGATGCCGACGATTTGTATGGTATTGAGCGCTTTATTGGTGAGCTTATTCCACGTGCAACAGAAGCAGGCTTTGAGCCAAGCAAACCAGTTGCTGAAAGGCCACTAGATACGCGTCCAATCAAGCCGAAAAAGCCAAAGAAACCGAAAAAGCCAAAAGCACCAGCTCAAGACGGTCAAGGTGCAGCAAAACCCTCACAAAAGCCAAAACCTAAATCGCAAAAGCGACCTTCACAAGGTAAGTGGCAGGGTAAGGGTAAAGAGCAGGGCCAAAACCAAAAAGGCGCTAACAACGGGAATAAATCGAATAACACTAAACCAGCAGGTAATAAACCTGCGGGTAATCGTCAGCGTGTATCGGGACCATCTCGCCCAAGACGTAAACCCGCTGCGGATAGTTAATAACAGTAAAAACAAAAAACGCGCAATTGCGCGTTTTTGTTTTTCTAAGCGATTAAACGAGTTTAATGCAATATAAGGTGGCGACACCAATAAAGAGTGTCACGGTGACACTTAACAAAGTGCCCAGCATGACATATTCAGTGAGTTGTTTTTCGCTACTTTCTTTTAAATCACCAAATCGGAAGATAGACTTGGCCGCTAGCAGAAAGCCCACGCCGCCGTATTCACCTAGCAAGATAAAGCTCAACATTAACACTCGCTCGAGCAAGCCGATAAAATGCCCCGCAGCAGGAATACTGCCTTCATTGTTTATCTGAATATTGATTTTCTCCAGCATCATGCGAATAAACACAGAGCTTGGGTTGAGCACCAATAAATAAGCTGCAATAACAAATAAGGTTTCGAGGGCAATCAGCTTCTGCCACGCTAAGCTATAAAATTCATTCTTATCACTAAGCCAAACGCTCAGTATTACAATCACAACAAGATGCGCCAATTGGTCGAGTAAAAACGGTACTACGCCTTTATTTGAATACGACTTTGCCAAGTCAATGACATAGTGGCTTAGCATAATCGCACCAGCTGCTATCAGTACACGAGAGAACTCTTGCCAGCCGTATGTGTATTCCCACAGTGTGAGTACAGCTAAAGAGGTCACACCGTGTGTTAATACGTGCAAATAGAGCTTACTGGCACGAAAGTGACGGTTGTTTCTGTCGTGTACCCAGCTCATTGGTTGCCAATAAAAGTCTGCAAGTAAGTGGCCCAATACTAACGCGGTGAGTAATAGAGCAAAACTGGTCATAACAATCCTTTGAGTGTGGTTTGGCTGTAATTTATAAAGCGCTCGATAAGTTGATAATGGGCTAGGTTGAGTAACTTAGTGACATTCTCTCGGCTAGTATTAAGCTCTTTGGCAAGCTCTGCATGGCTATTGTTCTCGGCGGTTAAATAATAAAACAGGGCATTAGCCTGCTTTTGACTCATTTTTTCAAGCAGGACTTCGACAAGCGCAATATTTAGCGCAAAGCCTTCTTCAAGGGGGTTATTTTCAATATTTAATACTAAGCGTTGCTGGCCGATGTTATCTAAACCACGGCCAGATAAGGTATAAGCACTGCCTGTGGCTGTTTTTATATCGGCGCGTGGGTTGTCTAGTGAGCCAATAGCCAAGCTTTGTCGCAGCTCGTAATTGGCTGCTTTCATTTGCAAATACAACAAGATGGCTGCATGACATACAAGCTCAGGCTCTGTTAGCTGTATTTGCAATGCATCGCCACGGTAAATGGTAAAGCTTGCATTAAAGCGTTTAGCAACAAAGCGCAAGCTTTGATCAAGCTGATAAAGCATAGCGTCGTATTCTTGTTGTGGAATTTTTTGTGATTTAATTAAATCACCGCTGATCACCGCAATCATTATGATCCCTTAGATTAAGTAACTTAATTTAGTTACATCGCGATAAGTAACCAAATTTGGTTACTTTGTTTTATGTAACCAATTTAGGTTACTTTTTCGTAAATATCAACCTAGATATGCTACAGTGAACACAAATCACTAAGAACAGAAAAATTATGTCAGTAGTTGATAAGCCAAGAGTCGGTATTTTTGTAGATGTACAAAACATTTATTACACCTGTAGAGAAAGCTACAAGAAAAACTTTGACTACAATGCCTTTTGGGCGCAAATGAGCGAGCGCTACCAAATTGATTGTGCCATTGCGTATGCAATATATCGTGGCGATGAAAAGCAATCGCAGTTTCAAAATATTCTGCGCGCAATTGGCTTTGAGGTGAAACTGAAACCTTTTATTCAGCGCAAAGATGGCAGTGCGAAAGGGGATTGGGATGTTGGCATTACCATTGATATGCTAGAGCATGCCAAGCAGCTCGATAAAATGGTATTGCTTTCGGGTGATGGTGATTTTGCCTTATTACTTGGTCACTTAGCGAATAAGTATCTGCTACCGTGTGATGTCTATGGGGCAGAGCACCTTACCGCTGATATTTTAAAGCAAGCTGCTGCTGAATTTCATTGTATTGATGATTCACTGCTACTATCAAAGTAAAAAAATATTCCTATAAAAATAAAATGTTTAACTAAAGTATTATTTCGGCTAAGCTAACATTAGCTACACTTGATGATAAATAAAGGAATAGTCACGCACAACGCACTAAATTATGCAAAGAAGCATAAATAAAGGTGTTATAGGACATTGTTGATGTGGTTTCTAATTTTCTTGTCTGTTAAATAAAGCGTTTTAATTCAATAAATTAAAAATAAATATGAAAGTTATACGAATTTTTATAAAAAATATAATGACAACGCTGTCATTTGTTGTGTAACATTAAATCAACAAAGGTTGAGATGATTTCGCATTCTGATAAGAAAAATAATGCGATTTAGACAAAAACTAAACGAAGGCTAGGGGTCGTTAAATGATGGCGAAGAGTGTGAATGAGGACCAATTGTTTATTGGTATCGATGGTGGCGGAACGAAATGTCGAGCAACTATCTACTCTGTTAAACAAGGTGTATTAGGAACTGGCCTAGGTGGTCCTGCAAATCCATTACATGGTTTGGAACGTACTCTCGAATCAATTATGGTCTCAACACAATTAGCACTTCGTGATGCGGGTTTACCGCTTGAAACCGTTCATCAGCTTTATGCCGGCTTAGGTTTAGCAGGCGTAAACCTACCAAGCTTGTACGACAAGATTATGGAATGGGAGCATCCATTTAAACAAATGTTCCTCACCACTGACTTACATACAGCCTGTATCGGCGCCCATGAAGGGAGTGATGGTGCGGTTATCATCACAGGCACTGGCTCTTGTGGTTTTTCTTGTGTAAATGGTCGCACAACTAACTTTGGCGGTCATGGCTTTGCTCTAGGCGATAAAGGCAGTGGTGCCTGGATGGGTCTTGAAGCAATAAAAGCGACCTTGTTAGACCTTGATGGCCTAGGTGAAGTAACAAATCTGACTAAAGTGATCACCGAGCATTTTGCAGCTGACAATGCGATGGCGATTGTTGAAAAAATGTCTGGTCAGCCTTCGAGTAGTTTTGCCAAATTAGCCCGCTATGTATTTGAAGCCGCCAATAACAATGACAAAGTTGCGGTTTCGATTGTTAAAGAGGGTGCTGATTACGTCAGTAAATTAGCTCAGCGCTTATTAGAGAATAACCCGCCACGCTTATCTATGATTGGTGGCTTAGCTGAGCCATTAAATAAGTGGCTTGCAGAGGATATTGCGAAACGCGTTGAGTCACCTATTCAACCACCGGAAATGGGCGCTGTGTATTTTGCTCAGCAATCTGTGCTTGAACAAAACCAAGAGGTAAGTTTGTAATGACGATTTATTATGCGAGTTCATTGTTTACCGGTGACGAATTTTTATCTGACGTATATTTTAGCGTCGACAATGGTGTGTTTAAGTTTGTTGAAGCAGATGCTAATGCCGTTGCATTAACAGGTTTAGTGGCACCCGGTTTGATTGATGTGCAAGTGAATGGCGGTGGCGGAGCGTTTTTTAACGCTGAACAAACCCCAGATTGCTTAGATAGAATAGCCAAAGCTCATGGTCAGTTTGGTTCAACAGCGATTATGCCCACGCTGATAACCGACAAAGTCGAAGTCATGGCAAAAGCGGCCGATGCCACTGCACAAGCAATTGCTGAAGGTGTTCCTGGCGTAATGGGTGTGCACTTTGAAGGGCCGCACCTTTCATTAGGGAAAAAAGGCACCCACAGCGAGCAATTTATTCGCCCTATTACAGAGCAAGAATTTGCGATTTATGCCCGCCAAGATCTAGGCATTAAAATGGTAACCCTAGCGCCTGAAAATGTCAGTGCTGATGATATCGCGCGCTTGGTTGAGTGTGGTGTAAAAGTATCAATTGGCCACACCAATGCAGACTTTGCGACCACTAATGCAGCACTTGCGGCAGGGGCTGATGGTTTTACCCACTTATTTAATGCTATGTCAGCATTTACATCACGAGAGCCGGGTGTTGTAGGTGCTGCATTTTGGGATGATAACAGCTGGTGCGGCTTAATTGTTGATGGTCACCATGTACACCCATCATCAGCAAAATTAGCAATTCGTAGCAAACAGCGCGGAAAAATTATGTTAGTCACAGATGCTATGCCACCTGTAGGGACTGACGATATGGAGTTTGATTTCTTTGATGGTCGTAAAGTTATTCGTACTGGCGATAGATTAAATTCAACGACCGGTGAATTAGCAGGCAGCGTACTTGATATGGCAAGTGCGGTGCGCAACACAGTGAACACATTGGATGTTAGCCTTGCTGAGAGCTTACGTATGGCATCACTTTATCCTGCACAATATTTAGGTTTACATAAAAAAGGTCGCTTACTGAGCGGGTTTGACGCTGACTTTGTGGTGTTAGACGCACAGCAAAATGTACAAGCCACCTTTATTGCTGGAAAAGCGCTATAACAAGCTTCCCTGGTAAAAACCCCGCCGTTGTATCGCGGGGCTTTTTCTATTTAAGGTAATACAATGACAACAACACAACCAACAAGAAAACGTTTGGCATCGCTGGATGCACTGCGCGGCATGGATATGTTTTGGATATTAGGCGGACAGTCACTATTCGCAGCGCTCTTCGTTTTAACTGGCTGGACTGGCTGGAAAGTTTTTGAAGCACACACCGTGCACAGCGTTTGGCATGGCTTCACATTTTACGATCTGATTTTCCCATTGTTTATATTCTTATCGGGTGTGGCGATGGGGTTAGCCCCGAAACGCATTGACCATTTACCCTTTGATGAGCGCAAAGTGTATTACCGCAAGGCGGGTAAACGTCTTTTACTATTGTGTTTATTAGGTATTTTGTATAACCACGGCTGGGGCACTGGGATGCCAATGGCGTTGGATGAAATTCGCTATGCCAGTGTGCTTGGCCGCATCGCTATTGCATGGTTCTTCTGTGCAATGTTGGTTTGGCATACCAGTTTACGAACACAAATTATTACCGCAGCAGCTATTTTAGTGGGTTATTGGCTACTACTTTGTTTTGTTCCAGTGCCGGGTGGCAGTGCTGGCGACCTTTCAGCAGCAGGAAGTTGGAATGCATGGTTTGATGCACACTTACTACCGGGGATTAGTTATCAAAACCGTGTGGTAGACCCAGAAGGTGTATTGTCGAATATCCCAGCGATAGTTAATGCATTAATGGGTGTGTTTGCAGGTCAACTAGTGGCTCGTGCTCAGCAAATTGGCGAGTGGAAAATGACCGCCTTATTGTTCGCCGCAGGTGTGGTAAGTGTGTGTTTAGGTTGGTTATGGGATTTACAGTTCCCAGTAAATAAAGAGCTTTGGACTAGCTCATTTGTGCTTGTAACCGTTGGCTGGAGTGCCATATTGCTCGCCGTTTTTTATGCACTGGTGGATATTCTGCCAGGGCAACGCGCCGCGTATCCTTTTGTGATCATAGGTGCAAACTCTATTATTATTTACTTAGCGTCAAGTCTTGTGAATTGGGGCTATGTCAGCCAAAGCGTATTTGGTGGGGTGGTTCGAGCTGTGCCAGAGGCATGGCAACCCCTGATGGCGGTAATTGCATTATTAGCAGTACAAATGCTGGTATTGCATTGGATGTATCGCCGTAAGATCTTTGTTAGTGTTTAATAATTATTAGACACTAACAAAAAGAGTAATTTTTTATTCACTTTTACTTTACAAAGATAAAACTAGAAGTGATAATGACAGCGTTGTCATAATGGTTATAGCTACTGCATCGTATCCTGGCAGTGGTTTGATCTAAAACCCAGCTCGATTGCACGTGGGGTTGGGTTTTAGGTCCCATTTTTTTCCAACTTATAATTAGAGCTAATCGATATGCAAATAGTGATTCTTGATGATGCAGCCCAAGTTGCAGCGTATGGTGCCAACATCTTTGCGAAACAATTACTAAAAAAACCAGCCTCAGTACTTGGTCTTGCCACAGGGTCAACACCTGTTGCTTTGTATCAACAACTGATCGAAAAAAATAAAGCTGGCGATATTTCGTTTAGCCAAGCGACAACATTTAACTTAGATGAATACTTAGGTTTAACTGGCGAGCATCCACAAAGTTATCGTTACTTTATGAATGAACAGCTATTTAACCATGTTGATATCGATAAACAAAACACCCATGTACCGCCGGGTGATGCAGTAAACCCGCTTGTTGCTTGTAATGAATATGAGCAAAAAATCACAGCGGCTGGTGGTGTTGACGTACAACTACTTGGTATTGGCCGTAATGGTCATATTGGCTTTAACGAACCTTCATCTGGTTTGACATCACGCACCCGTGTTAAAACACTGACCAAAGCGACAATTGAAGACAATGCGCGATTTTTTGCTGAGGGTGAGTATCAACCGCATTTATCAATCACTATGGGTATTGGCACTATTTTAGAAGCCAAAAAAGTAGTGCTTTTAGCAACCGGTGCAAGTAAAGCTGATGCCGTTCATGCCATGGTAGAAGGCCCGTTAATGGCTAAATGCCCAGCTTCAGCTCTGCAACTTCATAAAGATGCGGTGATCATCATTGATAAAGCTGCAGCGAGTCAATTAGAAGATTTAGAGTTCTATCAGCATATTGAAGCTGAGAACCAAAAACTACAAGCGCACCTAGCGACCTTGTAAAATTGTGAGAGAGAATAAAAAAGCCCAGTTTGGGCTTTTTTTATGCCTGTAATAAATTGGGTTTATCATCCGCTTATGGTAGTTTTAGCGAGTAAACTATTTTCAAGGAATGCCATGCTGAATTACTCTCAAATGCCATTGGATCGTGCATCAAATCGTCGTAAAGATCCAAAGTGGTTAAAGGCTCAAATGAATTCTCAGAGTCGCTGGTTATTGGTCAATAACAATCAAAGTTTATTTGTTAAAGACAGTCCTGAAGTGTGTTATTTACGCTTATCTCAAGTGGATCATCTCGACTTATCAAAAAGCATTTTATTGGGTTTAGACGACGATGATGTGGCTCATTTTGCTTTAGACGTCAGCCATGTTCCAGACTCACTTATTGAGCCTATGCTTAATGGCGCTGAATTTGTAGATATTCGCAAGTTAGGCCCACAAGTTGAGTTAAAACAAGGTTCGATTGCCGCACTGGCAAGGGGCTTGTGTTTTTGGCACGCAACGCACCGGTTTTGTGGCCGTTGTGGTCATGAAAATAATATGGTTGAAGCTGGGCATTCACGATTATGTGAGAACCAAACTTGCCAGCATCAAACCTTTCCGCGAACCGATCCTGCGGTGATTATGATAGTTACTAAAACCTTTTCAGATGGGGTTGAGCGCTGCTTGTTAGGCCGTCAAGCAAGCTGGCCTGAAGGTGTTTTTTCAACTCTTGCTGGTTTTGTAGACCCAGGTGAAACACTAGAGCAGGCCGTTGCCCGCGAAGTTATGGAAGAAGCCGGTGTTGCGGTGACAGATATTCAATATATCGCTTCACAGCCTTGGCCATTTCCATCATCAATTATGTTTGGCTTTATGGCCACAGCGGTTTCAGAAGATATTCAGGTAGATAAAGACGAGTTAGACGATGCAAGATGGTTTAGCCGTGCTGAACTTAATGAATTCGGCCAATGGCATGAGCAGGGCAGTCATCTTAAACTAACCCGACAAGATTCTATTTCTCGATTTTTGGTTGAGCACTGGCGCAACCTGTAAAGCACAGCTTGGACAAATTATGACAAAGACAAATAAAAATACCCAAATCGTCTCTGCAGGGCGTAAAAAAGCGTACACACAAGGGGTTGTGAACCCTGTGGTGCAACGTGCATCAACGGTAGTATTCGATTCAGTGGCTGATTTAAAAGCAGCGGCGAAGAAGCGAGGCGACAAAACGTTATTTTATGGCCGTCGCGGTACGACGACACACTTTGCTTTGCAAGAAGCCATTGCTGAACTTGAAGGTGGCGAAGGCTGTGCGCTATATCCATCAGGTGCGGCTGCAATAAGCAATGCGCTACTCTCGTTTGTGAAAGCGGGCGATCATATTTTAATGGTGGATACCGCTTACGAGCCGACCCGTGATTTTTGCGACAAAATACTGGCTGGATTAGGAATTGAAACAACTTATTACCCGCCGGGAATTGGTGCAGGGATTAGTGAGCTTATTAAAGATAAAACTCGCGTATTGTTTTTAGAATCACCTGGCTCAATCACCATGGAAGTGCAAGATGTGCCAGCCATGGTTGCAAAGGCAAATGAGCGCGGTGTAATGACCATGCTAGATAACACCTGGGGGAATGGTCTGCATTTTAGACCGCTTGAGCATGGCGTAGATATTAGTATTCAAGCAGCGACAAAATATATCGTTGGTCACTCAGATGTGATGATGGGGGTGGCGGTTGCCAATAAAAAGTATTGGCCAACCCTTCGCGAAAATTCATACCTACTTGGGCAATGTACCTCTGCTGATGATGCTTATTTAGCGCTACGTGGTCTGCGTACTATGGCTGTGCGTTTAAAACAGCATGAACAAGCCGCCATCGAAGTAGCTAAATGGCTTGAAACACACCCATTGGTTGATCATATTCGCCATCCTGCTTTTGCAACGTGCCCGGGTCATGAGTTCTTTAAGCGAGACTTTGATGGCAGTAACGGCTTATTTTCATTTGTAATGAAGCAGGGAAATCAACAAGCGATTGATGCGTTTTTAGATAGCTTGCACCATTTTAAAATGGGCTTTTCTTGGGGTGGTTATGAGAGTTTAGTCACAGCAAACCTGAGCATGAAAGGGCTTCGCTCTGAAACAGGTTGGTCGCAAGGTCCGGTAATAAGGCTACACATTGGTCTTGAAGATGTGGCTGATTTACTAGCCGACCTTGACCAAGCGCTTGCAGTGTACGAAAGCCACCTCTAGGTTAAAAGTTTATACTTTGTTACATAAGACCCGCTTGTCGGGTCTTTTTTTTCTGGTAATTCAAGCTGTTTCAACTTAGTGTAATTCTAATAATAAAATTCATTAAGGATTATGAGTGACGCAGTTACATCCTAAACGTCTTGCACAAATTGCCCAATTTGAGCTAGTACGACTATTTCTAACCAAACGTGGTTTGTTGGCGGTTGCCGCTTTTGCCATTTGTTGGCTACTTATTTTACGCTATCCCATTGCCCAGTCTGTGACCTTGATTAGCTCACCTGATTTTGCCGACTTTGCAAGACAAGCATTTGGCGCCATTGGCATCAGTAAATTACTTGATTGGCCTGAATCTGAACTTGCTGTTTATTGGCTGATTGCTTTATTTAGTTTCCCAAGCTTCTGTTTGTTTTTATGTAGTGACCAAACAGTGGGCGATAGACAGCGAGGTACGTTACGCTTTTTATCACTTAGAGCGACTCGTTCAGAAATTATTATTGGCCGCTTTTTAGGGCAGCTACTCATTTTAGCTGCATTGTTGTTTGTTACCTTGTTGGCAACGGTTGCAATGCTTGGCTATCGTGAGCCAAGTTTGCTGCTTTCAGGCTTATCGCGAAGCTTTATGTTGTTATTTTATTTGCTTGTTGCGGTTATGCCATTTATTGCGTTGATGAGCTTTTTGAATACATTTGCCCGTTCATCGCGCCTTGCATTTGTATTGGCTATTTTGTTCTTTGCTGGCGGTAATATTGTGATTGGCTTACTAACATGGCAATGGCCTGCATTTGAGGTTTTAAATTACATATTTCCGGGCTATCAACTTGATTTAATGGCAGGTCAGCGTGCTGGTGTCACATTGGCACTTGGTTTACCAGTTTTACAAACGGCTGTGCTACTGGTTGCTGGTGAACGAATTTTTGCGAGGAGCTCATTATGACCGTTTTAATTCAAGCACAAGGCTTGTCAAAAAACTACGGGGCTAAACGAGCGCTCGATAACGTCAGCTTTGAGATAAACAAAGGGGCACCGGTAGCGCTAGTTGGTCCTAATGGTGCGGGTAAAACAACGTTATTCAGTTTGTTATGTGGCTATATTTTACCAAGCTCAGGAAAGCTATCGGTAATGGGGCATACCCCAGGTAATGCGGCGTTATTCGGTAAGCTAACCGCGTTACCGCAAGATGCCCAGCTTGATCCTCGTTTTAGTATTGCGCTTCAACTTAACTTTTATGGTCAATTACAAGGGCTCAGTGGTGCGGTTCGTAAAAAAGAAACGGCTCGTGTTTTAGAGCTCGTTGGTTTGTCAGAAGTGGCTAAGCAGCGACCGGATGACCTTTCTCATGGTATGCGTAAGCGAGTGACGATTGCACAGGCATTAATTGGTTCACCTGAAATAGTGATGCTTGATGAAGCAACTGCAGGCCTTGATCCAATTCATGCTCGTGAGGTAAGGGAGCTGGTAAGTTCTTTAAGTAACGAAGCAACATTTATTTTAAGCTCCCATGACTTAACTGAGCTTGAGCGTTTATGCTCTCAGGTTTTACACCTCGATAAAGGGGTGTTAAGTGAGCATCAAGCCCGTTCTAGCACGCAGGATAATAAACACTTTATTACGCTGCAGTTAAATCAACAATATGATGATGTAGAAGCAAAGCTTGCTGGCCTTGCCCATGTACATCATGTTTATATGAGCCAAGCAAAAGAATATGTGATCGAGTTTGAAAAAACCGCTGAGCCTTTTGATATCAATCTTCTACACTTTTGTTATCAACAAGGTTGGCAGTATCGTCAACTGGTGAATGGTCACACACTCGAAAACCAAATTTTTCATAAGGAGAGCTAGTTATGGGTCTATTAAGTGGATTAATGGGTAACGCAAGTGAAGTCGATAACGATGATTTAGAAGAGCTGCTTGCTAATACCCTGATTGATGGTGAAACAGTACAAAAAGCCTATAAAGTCATTCGTGATATGTTCATCTTTACCAATAAAAGATTAATTATTATTGATAAACAAGGCGTTACTGGTTCTAAAGTTGAAATGCTGAGTATTGCTTACTCAAAAATTACTAAGTTTAGTAAAGAGAGTGCTGGGCATTTTGACCTTGATGCTGAACTAAAAATTTGGGTTGGTTCAGATCCAACGCCAATCAGTAAAGACTTTAAAGCAGGAGATAACATTAATGAGGTTTATAGAATTATAAGCGAGTTTGCTTTATAAGGTACTGACAAGCTTTATTTTTTCACTAAAAGTTGGTTTAGAGACGCAAGTTTCGGCCAACTTTTTCTTTACATTTGCCGACACTTTATTACAATTAATCAAGTAAAAACAAATGCTTAGTTAAGTTTCCATTCAGTTTTCTCACGTTAGCATGTGCCCAACTTAGCCATCAGGCTAGTTTTCAACAGCAATGAAACAATGTTAATAGGGAAATCTGTTTATGAAAAAGTTAGCAGTTATTATTTCGAGTATGCTTCTGTCAACTGCCGCGACTGCTGCGGATAGTTACCAATCAATCAGCCATTTAGGATACATGGACACCGATGGCAACGACACAGTAAGTGTTGATTCAACGTATTACTTCGCGCCAAAGAAAACAATGGGTCCATACGACCAGTTTGAATACATCAACAGAACAACCAACGTGTTTGGTTCGTACGCAGATGATGACTTTGGTGATGTAACTAACATCGGTGGTGAATACTTCGTACAAGATTTTGTATTTGGTGCGGGTTACAGCAACTACGATTACGGTTCAGATACTGATTTATTCAATGTGTCTGCAGGTTACTTCTTTAATCCTAACCTTCTTCTTAAAGCGACATTTATCGACGTAGAAGACGGTGATAACACTGTAATGTTCGACCTTAAATACAATCACCAGCTCAACAGCACTGATTACTTAGGTTTCACATTCACAGCAGACGATGAGTTTGATTACCGTGCAGTAAATGCAAAATACTTCATGGATCTTCAACAAGGTAACTACCTAACAATTGAAGGTACAATCTCAGATACAGACGATAGCGGTAGCTCTTGGGAACTAGGTTCTAACTACTACTTCTCTAAAGCAACGTCAGCATTTGTAACGTTTAATAAAGAAGATGACTACAGCTTTGGTGCACAGCACTTCTTTAACAAAAACATTGGTTTAAAAGCAGGTTATGCAAACAACTGGGATGACTCAGACTACGATGCATACTTTGCAAACGTAAGCTTACAGTTTTAATCATTAATTTGATGATATAAAAAAGCCCGCATTATGCGGGCTTTTTCGTTTTTATCATTACCAACCGCACTGGCGGCCTTCATTTTGCTCATCAAGGTATTTTTGTAACGGTGCAAAGTAATCTAAGATTGCTGTTGCATCCATTTCTTCTTTACCAGTGATAGTAGCAAGAGCTTCTTGCCATGGGCGGCTTGAGCCCATTTCTAACATAGCATTTAGTTTTTCACCTGCCTCAGCTGAGTTGTATACAGAACAACGGTGAATCGCTTCTTCGTTACCGGCAATTTCACATAAACTTCTGTGGAAGTCGAATTGTAAAATGTGCGCTAGGAAATAACGTGTGTAAGGCGTGTTGCCTGGTACATGATACTTAGCACCTGGATCGAAGTCTGCTTCGCTACGTGCGATAGGCGCTTGTACACCTTGGTATTTTTCACGTAATTCCCACCACGCTTTGTTGTAGTTCTCAGGTGTTACTTCACCTGAGAAAACTTTCCAGCGCCATTGGTCTACTAATAAACCAAATGGAATAAATGCTACTTTGTCTAATGCCATTTTCATTAATAGGCCAATATCTTTAGATTCATCAGGTACTTCGTCTAATAAACCAATTTCTTTTAAATAACCTGGCGTTACAGAAAGAGCAATGGTGTCACCAATCGCTTCGTGGAAACCATCGTTCGCACTTTCTTGATAATAAATAGGCTGCGTGTTGTACGCGCGTTGATAGAAGTTATGGCCTAACTCATGGTGAATAACAGAGAATTCTTCACCTGTGCGTTGAATACACATCTTAATACGTAGGTCGTCTTTGCTATCAATATTCCAAGCTGACGCATGGCACTGTACGTCACGATCTTGAGGTTTAGTGAATAGTGAGCGCTCATAGAAGGTATCTGGCAATGGCGCAAAACCCATTGAGGTGAAGAACTTCTCAGCGCCACGTACCATTTTAAGTTCGTCGTAATCGTGCTCAGCTAATAGTTCTGTTACGTCATAACCAGGATCGGCATTTTCTGGTGCAACAACATCGTAAATGTTACCCCACGTTTGTGCCCACATATTTCCTAGTAGGTGTGCGGGGATAGGCTGGTCTTGTGGTACTTTATCTTCGCCATATTTTTCACCTAGCTTGGCACGAACATGACAATGTAATGAATCATAAAGCGGTTTAACTTGGCCCCAAATACGGTCGAGTTCTTTTGCAAAATCATCGGCTGGCATGTCGTATTTACTACGCCACATAGCACCTGTATCTGCATAACCTAGCTCTTTTGCACCTTCATTGGTGAGGGCAACTTGTTGCTCATAAAGCGGGCGCATAGGTTTTGAAACTTGACGCCAACCTTGCCATAAATCAAGCAATTCATTGTAATCACGGCTCGATGCCATTTTTGCGGTCATGTCGCCAAGGCTTAAACAGCTACCATCTTCTTTACAGTATTTACCTTTACCATAAATACCCCCTAGCTCAGCCACTAATTGTGAGAGCTTAGCTGTTTTTTCAGCATCTTGTGGTGCAGGTAAGGTAAGCGCTAGTTTAAGTTTATCGAGTTTACGACGCGCATCGTAATCTAGCTCTAAACTATCGAATTTTGCAGCTTCATTAGCAAGGCGAACAACGGCTTCGGTCATCTTGCGATTTACTTCAGCAGATAGTTCCGCAGTATCATGGGTAATGAAGTTGGCATAAATCCATTCAGCACGGCTTGCTTCTAAATAAAGCGCGCTTAATTCTTTTTCAGTAGCGGCGATAAATTTATCGGCATCTTGTGCGGTAACTTGGCTTGTTTTGACTTCAGCAGTCGTTGTTTTATTGCTCGCAGTGTCATCATTACAACCAGTAAGTGCTAGTGCACTTGCGACCATAAGCGCGCTGATGCTGAGCTTAAATGGAGTCTTTTTCATAACGTTCCCTAGAAGTTTATTGTTATTTATTGCCCATGCATAATAGCAGTGTCTTAGTAAACAACAAACTGCCTAGGGGCTGTTGATCTTTGTAGTACATATATCAATCAGCCCACATTGGTAGCCACATCATAGTAAATGCTAAAGCGAGCATTGAATGATAATTTCGTTCAAGCTTTTCATACCGCGTGGCTATCCCTCTATATTGCTTAATACGGCCAAATGCATTCTCAACCAAGTGCCGATATTTATACATGCACCAGTCAATATCTTCATTGCCTACTAAACTGTTGCCCTTACGTGGAATAACGGGTGTAGCGTTATTATCACGAACAAACGCTCTCAGTTTTTCACTGTCGTAGCCTTTATCTGCGACAACCATATTACTTGTTGGGCAATTAGCTACGAGTGACTCTGCATGGACGATATCATGCGTATTTCCACAGGATAATTCATAATAAACAGGCAACCCTCCGCTATCGACTGCAAGATGAATTTTCGTAGAATTTCCACCTCGGCTCTTTCCAATTGATTCATTGTCAGCAGTTCTTGCACCGCAACTATGTTGATGAGCCCTGACAATACTGCCATCAATGAAGACCCAATCCATGTCCGCATCACGAGATAATGCGCGAAACAGTTCATTCAAAATCCCTTTTTTGGACCATAAATTAAACCGTCTGTAGATAGCACTCCAACGGCCAAAATCAGAAGGTAAATCTCGCCATGGAATACCTGTGCGCATCTTATACAGTATGCCTTCGAGCGTTTTTCTATGGTCGGGCTTATTATAAATTCGACCACTTAAGTACATTACTTTTGATAAGACATTCCATGTCCCGTCTGTTAGCATTAATCTTGGCATGTAGGTTCGGTGTAAAGTTTTCTGGCGAATTCAATTATACCTTATCTTCATGCTGTTTGTTTTTCATACCACAAAGATCAACACGCCCTAGTTGAAAACAACCTAAGTAAGAGCTGCTTACGTTGTATTTATGGCACGATCAGTCATACTTGAAGCAATTAATTAAAATAAAAGGATTGCACAATGACGACCGTAATCATTCTGTTACTGGTTGCTGTGATTGTAATTTTTGCGGTGAAAGACATTCGCCTCAATCTTGTCACACGACCTACGTTTAGTATGTTTAAAAAAGTTTTGCCGCCGTTATCGCAAACAGAACGTGAAGCTATGGAAGCAGGTGATGTTTGGTGGGATGGTGAACTATTCAGTGGTAACCCTGATTGGCAAAAACTGCATCGTTTTCCTAAACCTGAACTCAGCGAAAAAGAACGCGCATTTATGGGCGAGCAAGTCGAAACCTTGTTAGCCATGCTTGATGATTATCAAATCGTGCAAAAAGATAAAGACCTACCAAAAGAAGTGTGGGACTACCTAAAAAAAGAAGGATTTTTTGCGTTAATCATTCCTGAAAAATTTGGTGGTCGCGAGTTTTCGGCGATTGCAAATTCAACCATCGTATCGAAAATTGCCACTAAGAGCTTAACCGCTGCGGTCACCGTAATGGTGCCCAATAGTTTAGGTCCAGGTGAATTACTCCTTCATTATGGTACTACCGAGCAACAAGAGCGTTGGTTGCCAAGCCTGGCTAAGGGTGATGATGTGCCTTGTTTTGCATTAACGGGCCCTGAGGCTGGGTCTGATGCAGGCAGTATTCCTGATACAGGCTTAGTTTGTAAGGGCATGCATAATGGTGAAGAAGTGATTGGTTTAAAACTTAACTGGTCAAAACGTTATATCACCCTTGCGCCAATTGCCACAGTGCTGGGTCTTGCATTTAAAATGTACGATCCTGAGGGCTTATTAGGAGATAAAAAAGAGCTTGGCATTACGTGTGCGCTTATTCCAACTGATCACGAAGGTGTACAAACAGGTGAGCGTCATTATCCGTTAAACATGGCATTTATGAATGGCACAACATACGGTAAAGATGTGTTTATTCCGCTTGATTGGATCATCGGTGGTGAAAAGGGCGCTGGTCGAGGCTGGCGTATGTTAGTTGAATGTTTAAGTGCGGGCCGCGGTATTTCGTTACCGGCACTTAGTACAGCCACTGGCCACTTGGCTTCAAGAATGACATCAGCCTATGCAACCGTTCGCCAACAATTTGGTGTGTCGATTGGCCAATTTGAGGGTGTCCAAGAGGCATTGGCACGTATTGGCGGATTAACTTACACCTTAGAATCAGCAAGGCTAATGACCGCAGGGGCGATTGACTTAAAATTGAGTCCGTCTGTGGTTACCGCTATAGCTAAGTACCATATGACTGAAATGGGTCGTACAGTAATGAATGACGCTATGGACATTCATTCGGGTAAAGGTATTCAAGTCGGGCCGAATAACTATCTAGCTCATGGCTATATGGGGATCCCGGTATCGATTACCGTTGAAGGTGCAAATATTCTTACTCGTAATTTGATGATCTTTGGTCAAGGTGCCACTCGCTGTCATCCGTTTGTTTTAAAAGAAATGGAAGCAGCAGCAATGGAAGACCATGATGTTGCCTTAAAAGAATTTGATTCATTACTACTGCAACATATTTTATTTGCTGGCAGTAATGCAGGTATGGCATTTGTGCACGGTTTAACACGCAGTTACTTTGCTAAAGCCCCTGTATGTGGCGCAACTACTGTTTACTACAAACAGTTAAGCCGCATGAGTCGTGGTTTAGCATTTTGTACTGATGTTGCGATGCTAGTATTAGGTGGTGAGTTAAAACGCAAAGAGATGATTTCGGCGCGTTTAGGTGATGTGCTTAGCCACTTATATCTTGCTTCATGTGTACTGAAACGTTATGAAGATGAAGGACGCCAGCAAGCTGACCTGCCATTTGTGCAATATGCTGTTGAGCACTCGTTATTCTGCATTGGTCAGGCATTCGACGGCTTCTTTAAAAACTTCTCTAATCCTGTGGTTAATTTTTTACTAAAACGTATTGTGTTCCCACTTGGTAATCATTACCACCGTCCAAGCGATGAATTAGCTCAAACTATGTGTGAACACATGAGCAAACCAGGAGTCTTTAGAGATAGATTAACCCACCTTTGTTATGTCGATGAAAATGCAGGGACTGGTGTAATGGAAAATGCCTTTTTAGCCATGATTGATACTCATGAAGACTTTAAGCAGCTTCGTAAATGGCAAAAAGAAGGCACTATTGCCAAAAATCTTGAACTTGAGGGCGCAATTGCCGCAGCGGCAGAGAAAAACTTGATTAACGAAACCGTTGCAGAGCGCATGAATCAAGCCAATGAGCTACGTAAACAAGCAATAGCCGTTGATAACTTTGCACCCGGCGAGCTGTAACTTTTTGTAAAGTATAAATAAACTAAGCCTTGCATTTGCAAGGCTTTTTTATATTAGCCTTATAGGCCGTGAGTAATGACTTTTTCTGCTTCGCTGGCTGGCATGGGTTTCGCTTTTAAGAAGCCTTGACCAAACTTACATTGAGTTTGTTTTAAGATTGCCAATTGTTTTTCTGTTTCAATCCCTTCAGCAACGACATCAAGTTTCAACGATTGTGCTAATGATAAAATGGCATCAACCAAGGGGTTATGCGCTTTGTTTAAGTGGTCAATGAAACTTTTATCAATTTTCATTATGTGAATCGGTAATTGGTGTAAATAACCAAGCGCTGAGTAACCTGTACCAAAGTCATCTAAACACAGTTTCACTTCAAGAGGTTCAAGGCCCTTAATGATTTTTGTTGCCAGCTCTAAATTGCCAATAAGGCCAGACTCTGTGATTTCTAAACATAATGAGCCAAGTGGCAGTTTATATTTTTTGTATAAGGAATGTATTTGCGCTACAAAATCTAGGCTCGCAAAATGACGCGATGATACATTCACGGTGATTCTGCCAAATGCTTTACCTTCAATTGTCCACTTTGCGATTTGCTTTGCAGCAAGCTCAAGCAAATGTAAATCTAGATTAATAATCTGGCCGGTGTCTTCTGCAACCGGAATAAAATCATTTGGCGAGACAAAGCCTTTACTCGGGTGGTGCCAGCGTACAAGTGCTTCAAAACCTACAACTCTTGTGTCTTGAATTGTAAAAATTGGCTGGTAGTAAAGCTCAAAATCGTCATGCTCAATACCATGCTGTAAATCATTTTCTATATCCGCATGATTTTTAAGTTTTTTACGCATGGTATTGTTGAAAAACTTCACCTTACCACGGCCAGATGACTTAGCCTCGTACATTGCTGCATCGGCATGCTGTAATAGCTTGTATGCTTGATCGCGACTGCTTTCACAAAACGCAACACCAATACTGGTTGATGCTTGCAATAGGTGGCCGTCAATATCGAGAGGCTCTGATAATACCTGTTGAATGCGTTCTAGAGCATCATTAATTTGTTGTTTATCGGTGATGTTTTCCATAAAGATGGCAAACTCATCGCCTCCTAAACGGGCAAAGGTATCGGTATTGCGAATAGTACCTAAGATCAACTCGCAGATTTTGACCAAAAAGTGGTCGCCAACCTCGTGACCTAATGAGTCATTGATACTTTTAAAGCGGTCAAAGTCTAGATAGAGCAGGGCATGCTGGTGACGCTTATCAGCTCTTGCTAGGCGAAGGATCGCATGTTTAATACGTTCTATTAATAACGAGCGATTAGCAAGGCCGGTTAATTCGTCGTGAAGAGCGCGGTGCTCAAGCTCTTGTCTTGATAATTGACGGTCTATCGCCATGCTAATTTGGCGGCTCACATACGTAAGTAAGGCACGGTCATGTTCGTCATAATGATAGCTTTTACTGTAACTTTGTACGGCGATAACACCACTAATGCGCTCATTTACTTTAAATGGCACACCCAGCCAAGACTCGGCCTGACGACCAACCATTTTAAAATGACCAGCATCAATATGCTGTTGAAATTCTTCTTTCGTAAAAAGTAAAGATTGGTCGATATTTAATAAGTAATAAGATGCGGTGTCTTTTAATTGTTCTTTCGATATTTTCTTATGCGCGTTAGAACGCACGCCTTCTTCGATAATGTAAACTAAATCAAGTACATCTAGTTGCTTGTCATACAGGCCAATGAAGAAGTTATCAGCCCTAAGTAAAGAGGTAATAATGCCGTGTAAAGATTCAAAGAAGCTATCTAGCTCGCTTGATTGATAGGTTAAGTTAGCAATTTGCAGCATCGAGCGTTCTAGCTTTTGCGCATCATTTAACTGCATCACAGTTTGCTGTAAGTCTTCTACGGTGCGAACTTGATTTATCTTGGCACTTAATAGATGCGCCACTGTTGATAAAATCTCTAAATGGGCGTCGTTGTAGTAATCTTTTTGCGGGTGCTCACAGTCAATGACACCCAGTACTTTTTCTTTATAAACTAATGGTACGCAAAGCTCAGAAAGAGCAGGGCGAGAGTCAGCGATATAACGTGGGTCTTCACTGACATCGCCAATCATTAACGGTTTACCAGTGCTTGCGACATACCCCGTAATACCTTGGTCAAAGCTAATTTCTGTTCGGTCGATATGGTAAGTATCATGGCTGCTTGCTGTGCCAATAGACGCCATTTCTTTGAGGGTGCGAGTTTTGTCATCGGCTAGATAAATAACACACTCTATAAAACCTAGGCGGCTTACCACTTCTGACGTGACATACTCTAACAATTCTTCAACTGTGTCTAATTGCATCACAGATGATGAGAACTGATTAATAATATGTAGTTGGTCTGTTTTGACCTCAAGTGCAAAAGCAGCGTCTAAACTCTTAGGCATAGAATAAAAGGTAACCGAAATGTTGTATTAATTTATTACGTTAACCTACTATCAAACTATCCACAAAGTTATTTTCAAAAAAAACTGGAACTGGTGTAAACTAGGCACCTGAATATGAACTTGGGTAAATAAGCGAGGTTATTTGCTCAATGTTTACGCTATCCCCCTAACTTTAGCCGTGGAAACAAGCAATGTCAGATTTAAATTCGATGCAAACTCTAACAATTACACGCCCTGATGATTGGCACATTCATTTACGTGATGGCGAGCAACTCGTTGATACCGTTCGTGATGCTAGCCGTTATATGGGTCGCGCAATCATCATGCCAAACCTTGTTCCACCGGCAACCTGCACAGACACTGCGTTATCTTACTATGAGCGAATTAAAGCTGCGGGCCCACAAGGTAACTTTGAACCATTAATGGTGCTTTACCTAACAGACAAAACTACACCAGAAGAAATCAAAAAAGCTAAAGCGACAGGTAAAATTGTTGCTGCTAAGTTGTACCCAGCTGGTGCGACGACCAACTCAGATTCGGGTGTAACATCAATCAAAAACATTTACCCTGTACTTGAGGCAATGCAAGAAGTAGGGATGTTGCTGCTAGTGCACGGTGAAGTAACCGATTCATCAATTGATATTTTTGACCGTGAGAAGGTATTCCTAGAAACAATTCTAGCGGACGTGGTTAATGACTTCCCGAGTCTTAAAATTGTGCTTGAGCACATCACCACAAAAGATGCAGTAGAGTTTGTTAATAATGCACCAGAGAATGTTGCTGCAACAATTACTGCTCATCACCTTCTTTATAACCGTAATCATATGCTAGCAGGTGGTATTCGCCCGCATTATTACTGCTTACCTATTTTAAAGCGTAACATTCACCAGCAAGCGTTAATTGGTGCTGCAACAAGCGGCAGCAAAAAATTCTTCTTAGGTACTGACTCTGCACCACATTACAAAGACAAAAAAGAAGCGGCGTGTGGTTGTGCCGGTGCATATACTGCACATGCAGCTATTGAGCTTTATGCAGAAGCGTTTGAAGAAGCGGGTGCTTTAGACAAGCTTGAAGGTTTTGCGAGTCACTTTGGCCCTGACTTCTATGGTATGCCACGAAACCAAGATACAATTACACTAGTTAAAGAGAGCTGGACAGTACCAGCAAGCTATAAACTAGGTGATTCAGAAGTAGTTCCAATCAAAGCAGAAGCGCAAATGGATTGGCAAGTTAAGTAAGTTTTAGCAAGCTATAAATTGAGATTTAAAAGCCCATCTATTTGATGGGCTTTTTTCATTGATAATTAATTGTTTATAAATAGTACTGTCATATATTTTTGTTTAGGCAGTTGACCTTAAAATTATTTTCGATTAATAGAGCTAAAAGCAATTTAATGTGTTAGTCTTAAATTGCTTTGAGTTTTTGCGTATTGAATTTACGGATAATGTGCGGCTGTACGGTTACCGGTTTGGTTATTGGTTCTTCCTGTACTTTACCCCAAGTTTTTTGGGCATTCACTCAGGGAGGATAGAGCCATTATGGCTGAATTTTAATAATTGACTTACAGGAAAATTTGGTATGTCAAACACGGTTACTGGTAAAGTTAAGTTCTTCAACGAAGCTAAAGGCTTCGGTTTTATTGAACAAGAAAATGGCCCTGATGTATTCGTACACTTCAGCGCTATCACAGGTACAGGCTTCCGCACTCTAAGCGAAGGTCAGCAAGTATCTTTCGGCATCAAACAAGGTCAAAAAGGCCCTGAAGCTGAGAACGTAGAAGTAGCATAATTAATTATGCGAACCTAAGCATTTTGGTGAAACAGTTTCTGTTTCACCAAAAATTCATTTTTATCTCCTGCCAAACCCCGAGTTTTAACTCTCTATAAATAGTTATAAACTGTACCGAAATTATATTCCTCCAAAGGCATTGTTTAAGACTAAATTAATCAGCCAATAAGCTAGAACTTCGCATTCTATGTCCTAAAAGCTACTCTCCATAACTAAAGTATTATATGCTGTACCGATAGGATTTATTTAACATGACATCACCCGTTATGTTTAGTTTGTAGTTTTAATCGAACTAGAAAGTGAGCAGCTAAAAAAGTTTATAGTTATTTTTCTCCAATCTAGAAATAACCCGCTAAACTTAAATTATCCACATGTGGAATAAATGCTGAGTAACTTATACTTGTTTGATGAAATATAATGAAGGTTTGCTAATCGATGAGCATAGGAAACAATATACTTTTGGTAGACGACCACCCGATGGTGGCAACAGCAATTAAAATGGTACTCGCTAAGTCTACACTAGTTAACGAAGTACAAGCTGTTGGAAGTCAAAAGGAAGCATTGCAGTTTTTAAAAAGTAATAATGTAGCGCTGGCAATTTTAGACATTGAGTTAGAAGACTCAGATGGCTTTAGTTTATATAAGCGCGCAGTCAGTAGTGGGTTTACTGGCAAAGTATTGTTTTTATCTGCTAAGCAAGACAAACATATTATTCGCACTGCAGCAAAGCTAGGCGCTCAAGGATTTGTTAACAAGGCCGAAAGCCTTGAAGATATCTCCTCCGCAGTTGAAATGATTTTGCGTGGCTATACTTTCTTTCCACAAGAGCACCTAATAGCGTCTGAAAAAGACATAGACGAGTTACTCACTGAACGTGAACTCGCAGTGATGAATTATCTACTACAAGGCTTATCAAACAAAGATATTGGTGAAAAACTTTTCATCAGTAATAAAACGGTAAGTACATACAAAGCGAAAATATTTGAAAAACTTGAAGTTGATTCAATTATCTCACTCGCTAAGCTAGTTAAAGACCGCGCCGTATTTTAACTCTCTCACCCGTAGCGGTGAGAGATTTCAACTCTCTCATTCTTGTGTTTAGTGTCTGATTTGGCTGCTTATTGAGCGGTTAGATGTATTGAGTGCATAAAAATTCTTCAAAACAGATTTTTTAGATGAACAAAGTGAATTTTTTTTTCATTTTTCTTCAGCACTTTCAGATTTCATAAAATGTTACATTTATGTTTAAGGTTGAACCTAATATGAATGCAATGTTCGCCAGTAAAGGGCTATAGAAGTACCACATGAATACCTCTGTTATATTTTTGTTAATTCATTGTTTTGGTTATTTTCATCTCAACGACGAGTCACCAAATTTTTCCGATGAAAGCCGAACATCAAGTTGACAGACTCTGAAGCATTTAGCATTATTGGAGAGTTGATATCTATTAAAAGATATCAGGGTTGTCCTCTTCGGAGGATAATTAAATTATAAAAGTAACATTACTTAATTGGTTGGGAACTATGTCTGTTAAAATCAGAAAGAGTCTTGTAGCATCAGCGTTGGTTGGCGCTTTTGCATTTGCAAGCAGCAATGTGATTGCAGATCCTTTGAAAGATGTGCAAGATGCAGGTCAACAAATTCAAAAGGCTGCTGTTAAGTCTCAAACTAAAATTGACAATGTATATGGTCAAACTCAAGAGCTAATCGCTGAGTACCGTAGCGTTGTTGACGAAACTGAGCTAATGAAGGTTTACAACGATCACGTAGCACGTTTGGTCGCTGACCAAAACGCTTCAATCGAATCGTTTGACCGTCAAATCGCAACTATCGATAACACGAAACAAAACGTTGTGCCTTTGATGTATCGCATGATCGATACGCTTGAGCAATTCATCAAAGCGGACGTTCCGTTCAATCTTGAAAACCGTCTTGCACGTGTTGAAAGACTTCGTGACATCATGGCGTCAGCATCAGTTACTACATCTGAAAAATTCCGCCAAGTTCTTGAAGCTTACACTGTTGAAACTGCATACAGCTCGGCTGTAACTGCTTCTCAAGGTACTCTTGAGATTGATGGTAAGAGCATCAACGTTGACTTCGGTCGTTTAGGTCGTATCACTTACGTAGCTCAGTCTTTTGACCTTAAGCACGCGTGGGTGTGGGATAACAACACTAAACAGTGGAAAGAATTAGGTGAAGAATACCTAAAACCTGTTAAAGAAGTTATCCGTATGGCGCGTAAACAAGCGACATTAGAACTTGTTAAACTACCAATTTTTGGCGCGGAGTAATCAATAATGAAGAAACTATTTAAAGGTTTTGCTGTTGCAGCAGTACTATCTGTTTCTGCAGGTACCGCGCTTAATGCACACGCAAACACTGATGCTTTAGACAAAATTCTTGAGCAAGTTAAGCAAGAACGTATCTCTGAAGGCAAATTAAATAAGCAACGTGAACAAGAGTTCCTTTCAGCTCGTGCTGACAAGCAAGCGTTACTTAACAAAGCTAAAAGCGACCTAGCTGCTGAAAAAGCACGTGGTGACCGTTTAGCTAAAGAATATGCTCAAAACGAAAATACTTTAGCAGAAAAAGAGCAAGCTCTTTTAAATGCTCAAGGTACATTAGGTGAGATGTTCGGTGTTGTACGTCGTGCAGCTGCTGATGCAATCGGTTCAATCGAAGCATCACTTGTTTCAGCTGAAAAACCAGGACGTGCTGAAGTACTTCGCTCACTAGCTGCTGCGAAAGAACTTCCAACTGTTCGTGAACTAGAAGAGCTTTGGATTTCTCTTCAAACTGAAATGACTGAGTCAGCTAAAGTTTCAACTTTCGAAACTGAAGTTGCAGGTCTTGACGGTTCATCTTCTGTGAAGAAAGTAACTCGTATCGGTAACTTCAACTTAGTAACTGACGACGGTTATTTAATCTACTCTCCAGAAACTAAAGCGATTCAACCTCTAGGTAAGCAACCTGATAGCTACATCCTAGCTGGTATCAGCGATTTAGAAGGTACTTCTGCAGATAACTATGCTGGCGTATACATCGACCCAACTCGTGGCGCGATCTTACGTATCAACACGCAGAAGAAATCACTAATGGAATACTACGAGCAAGGTGCTGAAGTAGGTTACATCATCACATTACTATTAATTGTTGGTCTACTTATCTTCATCGTTCGTTTCATTGATCTTGCGCTTACTAGCACTAAGATTAAGAGCCAGCTTAAAAACCTTTCTACTCCGAATACAAACAACCCACTGGGTCGTATTCTTAAGGTATACGCTGACAACAAGAATCAAGACGTTGAAAACCTTGAGCTTAAACTTGACGAAGCAATCCTACGTGAAACGCCTCGCATCGAAGCTGGTATCAACATCATCAAGATCTTGGCAGCAATCGCTCCATTACTAGGTCTACTAGGTACGGTAATCGGTATGATCCTTACGTTCCAAACAATCACATTGTTCGGTACAGGTGATCCGAAGATCATGGCTGGTAATATCTCTCTAGCACTTGTTACTACAGCGTTAGGTCTAATTGCAGCTCTACCACTTATCCTACTTCACTCAATTGTTGCGGGTCGTAGTAAGTCGGTTCTACATGTCCTTGATGAGCAAAGCGCTGGTATCATCGCTGCTCACGCGGAGAAGGAGAAAGCCTAATGCTAGTCCTGATGGAGATCTGGGAATCTATCAGGGATTTTGTTGGCACAGGCGGCCAGGTATTATACGTGGTCGCGATAGCACTCTTTCTTATGTGGGTTTTAATGATTGAGCGCTATTGGTTCCTACTAGCTGAGTTTCCTCGTATGACGAAGAACATTGTAGCTCAGTGGGATGCCCGCCAAGACACTACGTCTTGGTACGCACACAGAATCCGTGAAGCATGGATTTCTGAAGCGTCTGAAAAATTAGATCAGCGTATGTTGTTGATTAAGACATTAGTAGCTGTTTGTCCTTTAATCGGCTTATTAGGTACTGTAACGGGTATGATCGCGGTTTTCGAAACCATGGCTACTCAAGGTACTGGTAACGCACGTTTAATGGCATCAGGTATTTCAATGGCAACAATCCCAACAATGGCTGGAATGGTTGCGGCACTATCTGGAGTATTCTTTAGCTCACGTCTAGAAGCGAGAGCGAGAATGGCGAAAGCTAAACTTGTAGATAGCATGCCTCATCACTAGAGAGAGAATTAAATATGGCACGTAAACAACGTTTTCGTGAAGAAGAAGAAGCAGCGGTTGACATGACGCCAATGCTTGACATCGTATTTATCATGCTTATTTTCTTTATCGTAACTACATCGTTCGTTAAAGAGGCTGGTATCGAAGTCAATAAACCTAAAGCAGCTGCAGCTACGAAGCAAAAAAATGCAAACATTTTTGTTGCTATCCGCGCTGACGGTGCGATCTGGATTGATAAACAACAAGTAGACGTTGAGCGTGTATCAGCTAAGCTTGAAAGTTTATTAGCAGAACAACCTACTGAAGTTGTAATTTTGCAAGCTGATAAAGAAGCAAAACACGGCGTAGTAGTTAAAGTTATGGACCAGATCAAAGCGACGGGTGATAACCTTAAAATTTCAATAGCTGGAGATCAGTAATGATTCGTTTTCTGTTTTCACTGATTGCAGGTGGGGCAGTTACTTTCGGCTTGTTCTACTTCATGGCGTACCTCATCTCCGGTGGAGCTGATCGTGCGACTGAACAAAAAGAACAGATTGTAGTCGAAATTATGACGAATCCGCCTGAATCTAAGGTGCAGGAGAGGAAGCGTGTTCCGCCTCCGCCTCCGCCACCGCCAAAGCAGCCGCCTAAGCCGCAGCCGCCTCAGCCGGAAAACAGCAACCCGAACACTGGTGGTTTGTCATTTAATATGCCAAGCATCGATGTGGGTAGCACAGCTGGTGGCCTAAGTGGTCCAGGTGCATTTGGACGTGATGGTGACGCGACACCTATCGTTCGTATTGAACCAAAATACCCTACGCAAGCAGCGCGTGATGGTAAAGAAGGTTGGGTACAACTTTCATTCACTATCAATGAAGTGGGTGGTGTAGAAGATGTTCAAGTGATCGACGCAGATCCTAAACGTATCTTCGACCGCGAAGCTAAACGTGCGCTACGTAAGTGGAAATACCGTCCGAAAATCATCGATGGTAAACCACAGAAGCAATTTGGTCTTCAAGTACAATTAGACTTTAAACTTAACCAAGGCAACTAAGGAGGCGAGTAATGAGAAATTTATCTAAAGTAACTGCACTTGCGCTTCTTATGTCTCTATCAGGTGTAGCTTTCACTGCACCTGCTTTAGCGGCGCCAGATTACGCGAAGATTGAAGCGCGTAAAAAAGCAAAAACTAAAGTTATGGGCGAGCGCGTTGGTAAGAAAGTTATTAAAGCGTTTGACTTGTACAATGAAGATAAGCTTGATGAAGCGATTGCACTACTTAAAGAAATTGATCCTTCAGATGATTTCGATAAGGCAACAGTTGATCGTTACTTAGGTCAAATGTACGCTCAAAAAGAGCAGTACCAATTGGCTATTAAGCACATCTCAGCGGCAGTTAAGCCTGACGTTTTAAACTTTGCTGACCAAGAGCAAGGCCTAAAACTTCTAGGTGATATGTACGCGGGTACTGAGCAATATGCAAAAGCAAAAGAAGCTTATGCAGCTTGGATGGACTTCACAGGTGAGGAAGACGACAAAGTTTATACACGTATTGCGCAAGCAAACTACGAGTTAAAGCTTTACAAAGACGTACTTCCTGCTGCAGACAAAGCAATCGAATTGGCAAAAGAACCTGCTAAAGCTTCTTACCAATTAAAGCTAGCTGCCTATTTTGAACTTAAACAGTACAAAAACATGGTAGAAGTAGCTGAAGAGATTGTTCGTGTTTGGCCTGAAGACAAAAAAGCCTGGGTTGGTTTAGGTAAATACTACCTACAAACCGAAGACTTCAAGAAAGGTCTAGCGACCATGGAAGTTGCCTACAAAAATGGCTATTTTGAAAACGAAGTTGAATACAAAGTACTTTCTAACTTCTATTCGTTAAATGATATTCCTTACAAAGCAGCAGTCGTGCTTGAAAAGGCAATCAACGAAGAAAAAGTTAAGCGTAACAAGCAAAATATCAGTGCAGTGGCATCTAACTACCACCGTTCTAAAGATATTGAAAAAGCAGCTAAATACTATGAAGAAGCGGCTAAATTTGATGACGATGCAGAGCTTTATCGCAAAGCGGGTTCATTACTTTTACAATCGCAAAACTATAGTGCAGCCGTTGTTCGTTTGAACAAGGCATTAGAGTTAGGTTCTGACAAAAAAGGAACTATCTACTCTGATTTAGCTGAAGCTTACTACTACCAAGAGAAGTACAAGCAAGCTTACAACGCTATTACTAAAGCAATGGATGATCCGCGCACGCGTCGTTTCGCGAAGAGCTGGTCAACCTTCATCAAAGATAAAGCCGCTCGTAACGGTGTAAAAATCTAATTGATGTTGTTTTAAATTAAAAAGCCCCTCTGGGGCTTTTTTTATGGAATTTTAAAATGCTAAGACAGATCGTATTATTAGTTGTCGCAAGTGTGATGCTGATAGCTTGCTCTGAGCAAACATCAGGTTTCAAAACATTTCGTGAAGGGCAGCAAGCGCTGCAAACTATTAATAATTTATTATCGACTCAAGAACAGCAAAGTGAAGCTGCTAGCTGGCCTTTCTCAGAAAGTTATTTGCAAGCGCGTCATCAAGCTTATCAAGGACTAAAAGCGATTAAGTTAGATGTGTCACAACAGGCGCAATTAAATTATTTAATTATTGCTGAGCGTTATCCTGAGCGTTACTTTGTATGGCCTGTACAACGTGATGTTATTAGCCAAGCTCGTTCATTAGATGACTACTCAGTAAATGCACTAGCTAACTGGCTAGAGTTAGTTGAAACGCAGTTAATTGCAGCTGAGCAAAGCAATCTGAAATTAAATAAAATCGAATTAACGCTTTTACATAATATGGTCAAATCGCACCTTGATAATAGCGATGACAGTGTACAAGCAGCACTAAACAAACTTAATCAATATTTAACTCAGTATAAACCGCGTACAAAACTTGGTTTAGTTGGTTTGGCAAACGGTAAAGATTGGTATCAAAGTAAACTTAATTACTTTAGTGGTGAAACTAAGCCACCTTTAAATTGGTTAAGTGAGATACAGGCTTCGTTAAAGCAATCGCAGAGTGCAGATTTTGTATTACCTGTATCAGACTCTCACGCTAAACCATTAGTAATGAATTATTTTGTAGAAAATCATCAGCACACAGGCCTTGATTGGCAGCTTGATTATCTCGACCCGCTCAAAAGTAAGCGTAAATTAACACAAGGGGAGCAATACTTCTGGCAAGTTATGATGGAAACTGACTTAGGTATTCATTATCACACGTGGAGTGAACAGCAAGCACGTGTCAACTTGATGAAGCGTTTAGGTGTAGATCAGCAGCAAGCTGATTGGTTAATTGAGGATATCGTGCTTTATCCTGCGATGAGCTTTATTTTTATAAATTAGTACAGCGCTGCGCTCTATGGAGCGCAACGTCGACAGCGTTGGCTTGCAGGATCTGCAAGTAAACGTTCGTCATCAATTTTTTCTTCACAATCACAGCAATAGCCATACTGCCCAATATCGATTTGGCATAGTGCTGCTTCTAACTTTTCTATTCGAGCAATCAATATTTGATACTCAGAACCGAGATTATTTGCTGTCAGCTCTAACCAGTCTGAAGGGGGATTATCCTTGAGTTGCGATAGCAGTTGCTGATGATAGGCTTGATCAGAATTAGCCAGCATATCGAGTAAACGTTGTCTAACCTGCGCAAGTTCCGCAGATAACTTTGTTTGAATTTCAGTATTGTTCATCGCTTTTCTTCCAAGTGGGCAATACTGGTATTATCAAACAAAATCGATTTGCTAATTATGATTTGTATCAATACTCGGCGCTTTCGCGTACTTTCTTAGTACATCTGCAACTTCATCTTTGGCTTTTAGACGGCGGATCTCATCAAAAAGTGCGTTAGCTTGTGGGTATTGGCGTTTTAAATAGCCGAGCCACTGCTTAGTACGAGAAGCAAAATACTTTTCACATTTGCTCTCGTCTTGATGCATAGATGAATGAATAATGTGGTATATCACATGCTCCCATAACATCGGAGTGTAATGCTCGTTTTCTGCATGAGATTTTATTTGTTTTGCTAAATCAGGCATCGCTAATGCACCACGACCAAGCATTAAATCTTGGCAATGACTGAGCTTTTGACAAAGCATGGCATCTTCAACTTGCCAAATTTCGCCGTTAGCAACGACCGAAATATTTTTATCTTTGATCAACGGCGGGATTTTTTCCCAATATGCCGGTGGGTTGTAACCATCTCTTTTAGTTCTGGCATGAATAGCAAGACTTGAAGCACCAGCGCTAACAACAGCATCAACAATTTCTTGGCTATTACTATCATCATCAAAACCAAGCCTAATTTTGGCACTAACTTCATGGCAAGGGTCAACAGCATCACGTACGGTTTTAATAATTTCGTACATGTGTTCAGGATCTTTTAACAGTACCGCACCACCTTTACTTTTGTTCACTGTTTTAGCTGGGCAACCAAAATTTAAGTCGATACCATGCGAGCCTAGGCGTATTGCTTTGACGGCATTTGCTGCCAAAGCATCGGCAACTTGACCTAGCAACTGAATACGCACTGGCGTACCTGCACGGGTATAGCCACCTGTTTTTAGCTCAGGACAATAGCGATGAAACACGCGTTCGGGCAGTGTGTCTTCAACGACACGAACAAACTCTGTTACGCATAAATCAAATCCACCTAAATCAGTTAGGAGTTGTCGCATTTTAAAATCCACAACGCCTTCCATCGGTGCTAAAACTAGTCGCATGATACCTGTTAACTCATCAAAAATTAGGACGCGTATTCTAGCTGTTCTGGAATGTTTTATAAATCGTAATTTGCATTCTTGGCACTTTCAGAAAATAATTATAAAAATTTTGAAAGTAATTTTTAGTTCTCGGGTCTTGTTTAATAACCCTTTATAAAAAAGAGAGTCATCGAATGAACACAGTTAAGAAAAATTCAATTGCATTAACATTAGGTGCGGTTGTAGTAGGTGCGTCAAGTTTTGCAGCCACTGATGCCAGTGCAAACCCATTTGAATTTCAGCAAATGCAAGCAGGCTATCAACTAGATGCCGCAGAAGGTAAATGTGGTGAAGGTAAATGCGGCGGCGATAAAAAAGCCGAAAAAGAAGGCAAATGTGGCGAAGGTAAATGCGGCGCAGACAAAAAAGCAGCTAAAGAAGGCAAGTACGGCGAAGGTAAATGTGGCGCAGACAAAAAAGCAGCTAAAGAAGGCAAGTGCGGCGAAGGTAAATGTGGCGCAGACAAAAAAGCAGCTAAAGAAGGCAAGTGCGGCGAAGGTAAATGCGGCGCGGACAAAAAAGCAGCTAAAGAAGGAAAGTGCGGCGAAGGTAAATGTGGCGCGGACAAAAAAGCAGCTAAAGAAGGAAAGTGCGGCGAAGGTAAATGTGGCGCGGACAAAAAAGCAGCTAAAGAAGGAAAGTGCGGCGAAGGTAAATGTGGCGCAGACAAAAAGAAAGCTAAAGAAGGTAAGTGTGGTGAAGGAAAATGTGGTTCTAACCACTAAACGCTTATTTAGCTTTTAAAAGGGCCGTAAAGGCCCTTTTTAGTAGGAGGTAGTATGTTAAAAGAATCAGTAGCTGATTTTGGGCAGGTTGGTTTAGGTTTGCGCCGAGAAATGCTTGATGAAATGCTCATTGATGTTCCAAAACCCATTGAGTTTTTAGAAGTTGCACCAGAAAATTGGCTCAAGCTAGGCGGGCGTTTTGGAAAACAATTTAAACAGCTTACCGAACAACATGCCTTTGTATGCCATGGTTTATCGTTATCAATTGGCTCACCTGCAGCGCTTGATATTGACTTTGTGCAATCGCTTAAAACTTTCTTTAAAGAGCATAATATTCGTTTATTCAGCGAACACTTAAGCTACTGCTCGGGCGAAGGGCATATGTACGATTTAATGCCCATTCCGTTTACTGAAGATGCAATTAAACATGTGGCCTCTCGTATTAGGCAAGTACAAGATATTCTAGAGCAGCCAATTGCCATCGAAAATGTCTCTTACTATGGCGCGCCCGGCCAACAAATGACTGAACTTGAGTTCACTAATGCGGTGTTAGAAGAAGCGGATTGTAAACTACTGCTCGACGTGAATAACATTTATGTTAATTCGATTAATCATGGTTATGACGCAGAGCAATTCTTAGCGGCGTTACCAACAAAACGTATTGCCTATGGGCATGTTGCGGGCCACTACACTGAGGCAGAAGATTTACTGGTTGATACCCATGGTGCGCCAGTTATCGATCCTGTTTGGCAATTACTTGAAAAAGCTTATGAAGTTCATGGGGTATTTCCCACCTTGTTAGAACGAGATTTTAATATTCCGCCGATGAGTGAGTTATTAGCTGAACTGAAAACCATTGAAGCACTACAGCAAACAGCCAACAAACAAAACCAAGCAAGGGTGAAACACAGTGCCTAATCATTTTACCCAAGTGCAGCAAGCGTTTATGGCGCATATCCGCGACCCTCAGCAACATGCTAAGCCTAGCGATGTTGAAGAGCGCCGTATGGCGATTTATCGCGACTTATTTTTTAATAATGTGGATGGCTTTGTTAGCTCTGCGTATCCAGTACTAAAACGTTTATATTCAGAGCAAGCTTGGCATGGCCTTGTTAGACAGTTTTTTAGCCAGCATGATTGTAAATCACCTTATTTTTTAGATATTGCAGGGGAGTTTTTGGCTTTTCTTGCTAATGACTATGAAGTGCAAAGCGATGATCCCGCGTTTATGTTAGAGCTAGCGCACTATGAATGGGTTGAGCTTGATGTATCGGTTGCTCAAGAGGTGGCAGAAGAAGTGAGCTTATCGGCTCATCAAGTGACAAGCTCTGCATTATTCTTAAGTTCACTTGCGCGTAACTTGAGTTACAGTTTTCCTGTTCATACCATCAGTACAGATAATCAACCAAGTGAACCGGCAGCACAACCAAGTTACTTTGTGGTTTATCGTGATAGCGATGACGAAGTACAATTTTTATCGACAAATGCGATGACTGCATTACTTCTTAATATCATAGAATCTCAGCCGGGTGCAGTTTTAAATGATGTATGCCAAGCAGTTGCAGAGCATGCGCCTCAATTTAGCCAGGAGCAGCTGTATCAGGGAGCGCTCAATACCTTAAGTGCCATGGCAGAGCGCGGCATTGTGGTGACTAATACATTGGTTTAAAAATCGGCTAAAGCTCTTTATTGATGAGGGCAGTTCGACTATTATGTGCGCCTTATTTTGTCGTGCTTAAATAAAGGTAGTAACTATGTCGAATGATAAAGACTTTAAAGATCCGTTCAATGCAACTTATTTCATTGCGTTTTTAGCTGTATTCGGTGGCATTGGCTGTCTAAACGCTATTCTTGGTTGGATCACTTCTTTATCTTAATCTGCGTAAGCAAATTTAAGACAATAGGCTGCATAATGCAGCCTTTTTTATAGTTGATATTTCTTGTTAAGTGATTAATTTCGAAACTTGCTACCGACTTTCTACTAAGGTGGTGTTATACTCTCGAGCTTTGTTAGATAAACTTTTTGAGCAGTATAATTATGACTCAAGCAACTTCAACGCTCATCAAACAGAGCATTGCAACGATCGCTGATTACCCAAAGCCGGGCATTATGTTCCGCGACGTAACAACTTTAATGGCTAATGCTGACGCATTTAAAGCAACTATCGACAGCTTTATTGCAGCATATAAAGACCAAGGTTTTACAAAAATCATCGGTACTGAATCTCGTGGTTTTATCTTCGGTGCACCACTTTCTTATGCACTAGGTATTCCATTCATTCCAGTTCGTAAACCAGGCAAACTTCCTCGCGAAGTGATTTCACAAAGTTACCAATTAGAGTATGGTGAAGATATTCTTGAGCTTCATACAGACGCAATTGTCCCTGGCGATAAAGTGTTACTGGTAGATGACTTACTGGCGACAGGTGGCACAATCGAAGCAACTGCAAAATTAGTTGCTAAACTAGGCGGTAACGCAACTGATGCCGCATTTGTTGTTTCTTTACCAGAGCTGGGTGGTGAGCAACGAGTTGCTGATATGGGCATCAAAATCTTAAAGTTGGTTGAATTCGAAGGCGAATAATTAATGAGTTATCAGGTTCTGGCAAGGAAATGGCGACCACAAACCTTTCATGAGTTAGTGGGGCAGTCTCATGTTAAACAGGCATTGGTTAATGCATTAACACAAAATAGACTCCATCATGCTTATCTCTTTACTGGAACCCGTGGGGTGGGTAAAACAACCATCGCACGTATATTCGCAAAAAGTCTCAACTGCGATAAGGGTATCTCTGCTGAGCCATGCGGCCAATGTTCAAGTTGTACTGACATTGAAGCAGGCCGTTATATCGATTTGTTAGAAATCGATGCGGCATCACGTACCAAAGTAGAAGATACCCGCGAAATCCTTGATAACGTTCAATACGCACCAACACGTGGTCGTTACAAGGTATACCTAATCGATGAAGTTCACATGCTGTCAAAGCACAGTTTCAATGCATTACTAAAAACATTGGAAGAGCCGCCAGAGCATGTGAAGTTTTTATTAGCGACAACCGATCCGCAGAAACTGCCAGTGACGATTTTATCGCGTTGCTTACAGTTTAATTTAAATGCTTTGTCGCAATCAGAAATTCATGATCAGCTTGCCCATGTTCTTAATCAAGAGCAGCTAAGTTTTGATGATAAATCATTGTCTATTTTAGCTAAGGCAGCCGATGGTAGTATGCGTGATGCACTGAGTCTTACAGACCAAGCAATTGCGCAAACCAATGGCAATATTAATCATCAGGCTGTGCAAACTATGCTTGGCTTGATGGATACTCAATATAGCCAAACCATGTTAGCAGCGTTATTGTGCCAAGATGGCGATGCATTACTTCAAGAAGTAAAAGCGGTCGTTAGCCGAAACCCTAACTTTGTAGCTTTGCTCGACGATTTAATTGCCCTGACGCATCTTATTCAGCTTGTGCAACTTGTGCCTAGTGCAGCGGCACTTGATGATACTAACCGAGATTTTATTGAGCAGGTGGCACAAACCACTGATGCACAGCAGATGCAGGTTTACTACCAATTGCTATTAAATGGTAAAAAAGATTTGCAATGGGCACCCGATGCTAAACTTGGCTTTGAAATGATCATGTTGCGACTGCTTGCATTCCAACCTACGCAATTTGCACAAAGCCAAACACCAACGAATACCCAGCAACAGGTTAAGCCAAGTGGTGCCGGTGCACTGCGTGATATTTTGAAAAAATCTACGGCGCAACGTGAACAAGCAGCTTCAGAGCAAGCACCAGTTGCACATAGCTCTGCACAGACAACTGCTGTTCCTTCAGAGCCTCAGCCAACACAAGCTGAGCCTATTCAAGCAGCCAAGGCAGAAACGGTACATAGCCATGAGCCTGCCCAGCAAGTTGAAGCAACAGCAGAAGAGCAGCCTGATGTTGGTCAACAGCCTCAGCAATCTGTTGAAACTGCAATGGCCGCTGAAGTTCAACCAGCGCCTCAACACCAAGAGCAAAGCCACTCAGAGCAAGTGCCTGCAGCTGAGTACTCATCACCAGAGTATTCTTCGCAAGATTATATGGACGATCATGATGCGCAAATGGACCCATCACTTGCTGCGCAATACGATGATGTGATGAATAGCGCCTATGATCAGGGCTTTACTGCCAATGAAGCATCTGCGCCTCAGCAACAGCAAACTGCACCTGCACAATTACAACAGCAGCAAAGTCAGGCGCAGTCGGCCATTGCTCGTATTTTACAAGACCGCAATATTTCAGGTGCCGGGCGTTTAAGTGGTGCACCAACGCAAACTCATGCTAAAGCAGAACCACAGCCTGAAGCTAAGCCCAAAGCAGAGCCGCCAGCGCAACAAAGCACAGCCACGACCAATATTCAGTCTCAGCAGCAAGCAATGGCTGCTGAAGTAAAAAAGCCCATCCCCCAGCAAACGGGGGAGAGCAGTAGTAAAGTAAAAAAAGTCGACTTTCGAGAAAAGCATCAAACAATCACCGAAAACTTAGCGCCAGAGTTACTTGAGCAGATCAATCCACAAAAAGCGCCAGAGCCAGTAGTTGAAGAAGCCAGCATTCCGATACCTGATGATTTTGAAAGCCCGATCAGCAGTATTAAATTTGCACACGAACAAGACGAATGGGCGTATTTAATTAAACGCATGGGACTGGGTGGTCGCATGCGCCAATTTGCGCTGCATTCAATCTTTACCAAGCAGAATAATCAGCTACACATTGAAGTTGATTCATCACAGCGCCATTTAGATAGCGCAGTGCTTAGACAAAAGCTCAATGCCGCATTAAGTGAAATTTACGGCCATAATGTTGAGCTTAGTATCGAGTTTGCTGATGGCGTAATTGATTCACCGTATTTGATTCAACAAAAAATTGATGCGGGACGTCATCAACAAGCGATTGATGTAATAAATAGCGATGAAAATATAGTGCAATTTCAGCAGTTATTTAGCGCTATAATCGATGAAAACAGTATTCAGGCATTGTAATTAGTTACAATAGCCCTTATCTTCATGCCAATTAAAGTAGTTTAGAAAGAGAGACAGTTATGTTTAAAGGTGGAATGGGTAACATGATGAAGCAAGCGCAGCAAATGCAAGAGCGCATGCAAAAAGCCCAAGAAGAAATCGCAAACCTTGAAGTTGTAGGTGAAGCAGGTGCAGGCCTAGTTAAAGTAACTATGCTTGGTAACCACAATGTTCGTCGTGTTGAATTAGATGACAGCCTAATGGAAGACGACAAAGACATGATCGAAGATTTATTAGCGGCAGCGTGTAATGATGCTGTTCGTCGTGTTGCTGAAGAAACTCAAGAGCGCATGAGCAAAGTAACTGGCGGTATGCAATTACCACCAGGTATGAAAATGCCATTCTAAGTGATTTTGTATGCAACTATCTCCTAGTTTAACACAGCTAATTGAAGCGTTACGATGCCAGCCGGGCATAGGTCCTAAGTCGGCACAGCGCATTGCTTTTCATTTGCTTGAGCGTGACCGTCAAGGTGGTAAACAGCTTGGTCATGCATTAACCAAGGCAATGGATGAAGTAGGGCACTGTCAATCTTGTCGTACTTTTACAGAGCAAGCTGTATGCGATATTTGTTCAAGTGTTAAACGCCAAGATAGTGGTTTATTGTGTGTGGTCGAATCACCAACCGATGTACTCGCTATTGAGCAAACTGGTCAATACCAAGGTCTTTACTTTGTTTTAATGGGTCACTTGTCGCCAATTGATGGCATAGGACCAAAAGAAATTGGCCTTGATATTCTTGAAAGCAAGTTGCAACAAGGCGGCATTAATGAGGTGATCCTCGCGACCAATCCAAGTGTTGAAGGTGAAACCACAGCCCACTACATTGCTGAGCTTTGTCATAAATATCAGGTAGGTGCATCTCGTATTGCTCACGGAGTCCCTGTTGGTGGTGAGCTCGACTTACTCGATGGTATGACATTGATGCACGCATTTAGCGGACGACGCGCCGTAAACCAAAACTAATACCGAAAATGGTATCAAAAGCCTGCTTTAAGCAGGCTTTTTTGTGTATAGCCCCCCAATTTAGCCGTAAATTTAATTTTTTGCCTTGAAGTTCAAAAAGCCTGCCCCATATAAAGAGTCATAGTGCAGATTAGACACTTTGTTAATTGGAGATTTACACAATGACTGCAGCACAAAAAGAAACATTAGGCTTTCAAACAGAAGTCAAACAACTATTAAACCTGATGATTCATTCTCTTTACTCTAATAAAGAGATTTTCCTACGTGAGCTTGTATCAAACGCGTCAGATGCGGCAGATAAATTACGTTTCCTTGCGCTTTCTAATGGCGATTTATACGAAAACGATGCGGAACTAAAAGTACGTATCAGTGCCGATAAAGAAGCAAACACGGTCACCATTACTGATAATGGTATTGGTATGAGCCGTGAAGATGTGATCAATTCACTAGGTACAATTGCAAAATCAGGCACCGCAGAATTTTTCCAAAACCTAACTGGTGACCAAAGCAAAGATTCACAATTGATTGGTCAATTTGGTGTTGGTTTTTACTCAGCGTTTATCGTTGCTGACAAAGTAACAGTACGTACGCGTAAAGCAGGTGAAAGCCAAGGTATTGAATGGCAATCTGCAGGTGAAGGTGAGTACACATTACAAGAGATTGATAAACCATCACGTGGTACCGAAATCATTCTTCACCTTCGTGAAGACGAAACAGAGTTTGCTGATGAGTTCCGTCTACGTAGCATCGTAACTAAATATTCAGACCATATTTCTATTCCAGTTGAGATGTATAAAGCAGAAGTACCTGAATCTGAAGGTCCTGACGGCGAGAAAATTCCAGCACAGCCAGGCGAGTGGGAAGGTATTAACCGCGCAACAGCACTATGGACTCGTGATAAGTCAGAAGTAACAGACGAAGAGTACAAAGAGTTTTATAAGCACATCGGTCATGATTGGGAAGAGCCACTAAGCTGGGCACATAACAAGGTTGAAGGTAAAACTGAATACACGAGCTTGTTATACATCCCGAAAAAAGCACCTTTCGATTTATGGAACCGTGAGCGTCAATCTGGTTTAAAACTGTATGTACAACGCGTTTTCATTATGGATGACGCTGAGCAGTTCATGCCAAGCTATTTACGTTTTGTGAAAGGTTTACTTGATTCAAACGACTTACCACTTAACGTGTCACGTGAAATTTTACAAGACAACAAAGTAACGCAAGCAATCCGTAAAGGTTGTACATCGCGCGTACTTAAAATGCTTGAGCGTATGGCGAAAAACCGCGAAGAAGATTACCAATCTTTCTGGAATGAGTTTGGTCAGGTGTTAAAAGAAGGCCCAGCTGAAGATGCGGCTAACAAAGAAGCCATTGCTAAGCTATTGCGTTTCTCTTCTACACATACAGATGAGAGCACACAAAATGTATCGCTTGAGCAATATATTGAGCGTATGAAGCCAGAGCAAGACAAAATCTACTATGTAGTTGCTGATTCATTCGCTGCAGCGAAGAACTCACCACATTTAGAGATCTTCCGTAAGAAGGGCATCGAAGTATTGCTTCTAAGCGATCGTGTTGATGAGTGGATGATGAGCTACTTAACAGAGTTCAACGAAAAATCATTCCAGTCAATTACCCGTGGTGACTTAGATTTAGGCAACATGGATGACGAAGAAACGAAAAAAGCGCAAGAAGAGTCAGAAAAAGAAGTTGCTGGCCTAGTCGAGCGTATTAAAACAGCACTAGGTGATAACGTTAAAGACGTACGCTTTACGCACCGTCTAACTGACTCGCCTGCATGTGTTGTTGCTGATGAGCACGATATGAGCTCGCAAATGCAAAAGTTAATGGAATCAGTTGGTCAAACAGTGCCTGAGCAAAAGCCAATTTTTGAGCTTAACCCAGAGCATCAGCTTGTTAAACACCTAAATGTTGAACAAGACGAAGACAAGTTTGCTCAGTGGTCACAAGTACTTTTAGATCAAGCATTACTGGCTGAGCGCGGTACTTTAAAAGACCCTGCAGGCTTTGTAACTCGTTTGAACAAACTTATGCTAGATTTAAGCAAATAAGCGTTTTAGCTGAATGAGTTGGAAAAGGGAGCAAGGCTCCCTTTTTTATTGCCGCTAATATAGGCAATTGGTATAAGTTACTTGAGGTATAGCCTTAGTTGTGGAAGAATTCAGGCTCTAAAAACAAAACTCCACTGATCGACCATTTTTTAAGATTAGTATCACACAGAGGACAATGATATGCGCATTATTCTTTTGGGCGCGCCGGGTGCAGGTAAAGGTACTCAAGCTCAGTTTTTGATGGACAAATACGGTATTCCACAAATTTCTACGGGCGATATGCTGCGTGCAGCAATCAAAGAAGGTACACCACTTGGTCTTGAAGCTAAAAAAGTAATGGATGCAGGTCAATTAGTATCTGACGAAATTATTATCGGTCTAGTTAAAGAGCGCATTGCTAAGCCAGATTGTGAAAAAGGTTTCTTACTAGACGGTTTCCCTCGTACTATTCCTCAAGCAGATGCAATGAAAGAGAATGGCGTGGTAGTTGATCACGTTATCGAATTTGACGTTGCTGATGAAATTATCGTTGAGCGTATGGGCGGCCGTCGCGTACACCCTGGCTCTGGTCGTGTTTATCACGTTGTTTATAATCCACCTAAAGTTGATGGTAAAGATGACATCACAGGTGAAGACCTAATCATTCGTGATGACGACACTGAAGAAACAGTTCGTAAGCGTTTAGGTATTTACCACGACCAAACTAAACCATTAGTTGATTACTACCAAGCTGAAGCGAAAGCAGGCAACACTCAGTACCACAAATTAGACGGTACTCAAGCTGTTGAAGCTGTTAGCCAACAACTTGGTGAGCTTTTAGGTTAATAGCCTAATTGTTGACATAAAAAACCGCCGTTGGGCGGTTTTTTTGTATCTGTATTACTGTCTTCTGGTATTACAGTTTCTTTAATGCCGCAATAGCACTGTCGTAATCAGGCTCTTTTGAAAGGTTATCGACAAGCTGCTTGTAAACGATGTTATGTTCTTTATCGAGCACAAATACGGCGCGGGTTAACAAGCCCATATCTTTGATAATCAAACCGTAGTTCTTACCAAAGTCACGCCATACTGAGTCAGATAAAGTCACTACTTTGTCTATATTCTCCGCTTTACAAAAACGCTTCTGTGCGAACGGTAAGTCTGCGCTTAAGGTTAGCATCGCCACACTTGGGTATTCTGAAGCAACTTTTTCATTAAAGTGTTTGGTTTGAATACTACATACACCGGTGTCTAAACTTGGCACAACGCTTAAAAGCACGGCTTGGCCTTGATAGTTGTCTAGTGTTACTGGCGTAAAGCTGCCATCTACTACTTTAAAATTAGGCGCTTTTTGACCAACTTCAACACCTTGTCCTAGTAAAGTGACTGGCTTAGACTGGGCAGAAACCTTACCAGCATCTAAACTATTTTCTGATAAATCACCTGCATAACTAAACGTGCACACTGCACTTAATGCAAATATAAGTGGACGTAACATAATAAGATTCCTTCAAATTAACGCATTTAACATCAGTGTATTATACTCATGAGGTGGCTCCAAGGATTAGTGCAATTTAAAATTGTAAATAACCAGTAGTTTGATTAACATGTGTTCGTGACCCTATTTTTTATATATAAAAATAAGAATAAAGTTGCTAGGCTAATTTGTGTCTAGTTAAAAAGTACGGATTTAGAGAGAGAGTATGTCAACATCGGTATTAGTTTGTGATGATTCAAAGTTAGCTCGTCGACAATTAGCACGCTCTTTACCCGATGATTGGGATATTAAAGTTGAGTTTGCTGAAGACGGTGTTCACTGTATTGAGCAAATCAAAAAAATTCAGCCTGAAATACTGTTTCTCGATTTAAACATGCCTGAAATGGATGGCTACGAAGTACTTCAAGCTATTCAAGAACAAGACCTTCATGTTCTCACCGTGGTTGTGTCTGGTGATATTCAGCCTAACGCTCACCAACGTGTGCTTGAGTTAGGCGCTATCGACTTTATTCAAAAACCTTGCTCTGCAGAAAAGCTTGCTAATATCATCGAGCACCATGGCATTAAAGATAAAGCCATGCGTGAGCGCCTTGCTAATAAGCTAGGTGAGCAAGTTGACCCTGATGTACGTGACATCTATCAAGAGCTCACAAACGTGGCTATGGGGCAAGCAGGGGACTTATTAGCGCGTCTTCTTAATGTATTCGTAAAGCTTCCTATTCCTAATGTAAATGTATTAGAGGTAAATGAGCTCGATATGGCTTTACGCTCGATTGATGCGAATGCCACTACATCTGGTGTGTGCCAAGGTTTTATTGGTGGTGGTGTATCTGGTGAAGCCTTATTGCTATTAAATGATTCAAGTTTTAAAGAAATTGCGTCACTTATGAATTACGAAGGCGAGCTTAACGATAAAGTTGAGCTTGAGCTGCTGATGGATGTCAGTAATATTCTAATTGGCGCGATTTTATCAGGGCTTTCTAAACAGCTTGATATGCGTTTTAGCCAAGGTCATCCTGTGGTGCTAGGACAGCATTGTGATGTGACCGATTTAGTAAAAGCCAATAAATCTCGCTGGCAACGAACGCTGGCGATTGAGATCAGCTATGGCATCGAAAATCACAATATTAACTGTGATTTGATGTTGCTGTTCACCGAGGACTCATTAAAAACCCTTAAGTACAAAGTAGCTTATTTATTAGAAGACTAAACTATGCCTGCAGCCGATTTTAATATGAATGAACTCCATTGGTTAATGGATATGTTTAATACAGTTGATGTAGGCCTAGTGGTGCTCGATAGAGACTACAAAGTATGCATCTGGAATGGGTTTATGGAAAACCATTCCAGCTTATTGCCAAGCGCGGTAAAAGATAAAGACCTGTTTGACTTATTTCCATCAATTGATGAAAAATGGTTTCGCAGCAAATCTGAATCTGTGTTCATTCTAAATAATCGCTCGTTTACTATTTGGGAGCAGCAGCCGTATATTTTCCGTTTTAAAAATTACCGTCCGATTACCGGTAAAGCGGATCATATGTATCAAAATGCCACTTTTATTCCGCTGACGACGACCACAGGTGAAGTATCGCATATCTGTATCATTATCTATGATGTAACCGATGAAGCGGTGAATAAAAAAGAGCTAGAAGAAGCCAACAGTAAGCTTGAACAAATGAGCCGTACCGATGCACTTACTAAGCTTACTAACCGTGGTTATTGGGAAGAAAAGCTACGCAAAGAATATATGCGCATTGTGCGCAGTGGCGGATGTAGCAGTTTGTTGATGTTTGATATTGACCACTTTAAAAAGGTTAATGATGAGCATGGCCATCGTGGCGGTGATGAGGCACTGCGTCATATTGCAGACTTACTACGTAAAACTCTGCGTGAAACAGACTTAGCAGGTCGCTATGGTGGTGAAGAGTTTGCGGTAACCTTGCTTGATACTGATCATGAGGGTGCGCATATCTTTGCTGAGCGATTAAGAACACTGATTGAGAACTCATCAATTTACTTTGATGGCAAACAAATTCAACTGACGGTCAGTATTGGTTTTGCCTGCTTCGACGAGAAGTTTGATCGCTACGAAAAGTGGGTTGAAGCAGCCGATAAAGCCTTATATCACTCAAAAGAAAACGGCCGTAACAAGGTCACAGCTTATACAGATTTATAAACAAACAAGGGGCAAATAAGCCCCTTTTTGATATTTATTTGATTAAGTTTGCGGATTAAACCCCAAGTGGCGGTAGAACAAGAATATCTGTTTTAAGTAGCTTCATGACTTTTTCGGCAGTATTACCAATTAAATGACCTTTAATACCCGTATTACCTACCGACCCCATAATCACTAAGTCTGCATTTAATTTAGCTGCAACACTTGGGATCACTTGCTCAACGACACCGGCTTTGATTTTAAGCTTGTCTTTTAAGTCGTGGGCTTCGATTAAGGTACGCTGTGCTACGGGTAGCTTTTCAAAGGCGTTAATTACTTGCTCGTCTGAAAAGACAATGCCTAAATCACGTAAAAACGGCGATACATGTACGGTATAACAAGCGTAAAACTCGCTGTCGTAGTCTTTAGCATAGGCTAAGCCTGCTTTGATAATTGCTTCGTTTAAACAGTATTTAGTCGCCTTTTCGCTGCCTAAATCAAGGGCTGCCAGTACATTGGTATTGTTACGCCACTTGTTATCGGCGGCCAAATAAAGCGGTAGTGGACTAAAGCGAATAAGCTGCCAGTCTAGCTCTGTAAATTGCGTTTCTTCGTCGATGTGGCGAGTTTTAATCACCATTTCATAGTCTGACGTATCAAGCTCATTGGCTAGCCACTGTACTGGGCTTTCATGCCACAGGGTTTGCAAAGTATAGCTACCATCATCTAAATGCTCACTGATAAGTGGACCAAGTGCTGCACGGACTTTAGCGAGCTCTTTGTCTTGAATAGCGAGCGCTTCATCAGGTGGAATAGAGAATAAAATGTTATTGGTGTCTTCGTAGCTAAAAGCAACAATATCAATATGCTTCATGCCTTTGGCTTTTTGCTTTGCATGTAATATAGACGTTTTAGCATCGGCTGGAGAGTCGATGATCACCAGTATTTTTTTATTCATTTTTGGCTACTCTGTTGTGTGTCGGGTATCACTGCTTGGGCATTCACCCAATAATGAAACTTCACCTGTTGCGGTTTCTTGTTCCAGTTTTACCTTAAAGCCCCATAGCCTGTAAAGGTGTTTTAACACTTCATCTTTTGATTTAGCTAACGGAATATTGTTATGTGGTACATAACGCAGAGTGAGTGAACGATCTCCTCTAATATCAACATTATAGACTTGGATATTTGGTTCGTGATTACTTAGATTGTATTGTGCCGACAGAGTTTCACGAACCTGATGATAGCCCATTTCATCATGGATGGCACCGACATTGAGAGTCGGCTCTTTTTCATGATCAATAATGGTAAACAACTTAAAATCACGAATAATTTTTGGCGATAAAAACTGGCTAATAAAGCTCTCATCTTTAAAGTTTTGCATTGCAAAGTGCAGGGTTTCTAACCAATCACTGCCGGCATACTCCGGAAACCATTTCTTGTCTTCTTCTGTTGGGTTTTCGCAAATACGGCGAATATCAACCATCATGTTAAAGCCAAGAGCATAGGGGTTGATCCCTGAATAATAATTGCTGTTATAGGGCGGTTGATACACCACATTGGTGTGACTTTGTAAAAACTCAAGCATAAAGGCATCGGTGAGCTTACCTTCGTCGTACAGGTGGTTCAAAATGGTGTAATGCCAAAACGTAGCCCAGCCCTCATTCATCACTTGAGTTTGTTTTTGTGGGTAAAAATATTGCGAAATTTTACGAACAATTCGAATTATTTCTCGTTGCCATGACTCTAGCAGCGGCGCATTTTTTTCGATGAAGTACAAAATGTTTTCTTGTGGCTCTTCTGGAAAACGACGCTCACGCTTTTTCGACTCTTGCTGCGAAGTAGGGATTGTGCGCCACAACTCGTTGACTTGCGATTGTAGGTAGTCTTCACGTTCTTGTTGGCGTTTTTGTTCTTCAAAAAGTGAAATACGTTGCGGGCGTTTGTAGCGGTCTACACCATAATTCATTAACGCATGGCATGAATCAATCAGGTTTTCGACCTCGGTAATACCGTATTTCTCTTCGCACTTGGCAATGTAATTTTTGGCAAATAATAAGTAATCGATAATTGAGCTGGCATCAGTCCAGGTTTTGAATAAGTAATTGCCTTTAAAAAATGAGTTGTGACCATAGCAGGCGTGGGCCATTACCAAGGCTTGCATAGGCAGTGTGTTTTCTTCCATTAAATAGGCAATACACGGGTCTGAGTTAATAACTATTTCATAAGCAAGGCCCATTTGCCCACGTTTATAGTTTTGCTCTGTTTGAATGAATTTTTTACCATACGACCAGTGGCTGTAGCCAATCGGCATACCCACACTCGAATAGGCATCCATCATTTGTTCAGCAGTGATCACCTCAATTTGATTCGGGTAGGTATCGAGTTTATAAATTTTCGCTACCCGTTCAATTTCAGTTTGATACTCTGTTAATAGATCAAATGTCCAATCAGGACCGTCGCTAATACGTTTATCGGCCATACTTTACCTCACTGGCAAGGCTATGCGGCGCCTTGCTGCTGACGATTCTTTTTAAATAATTCACGGAAAATAGGGTAAATGTCCTCAACGCCACGAATGTGCTGCATGGCAAAATTGTCGTGGGTTTGCACTATTGATTGATACTCTCGCCATAAACTTTGATGAGCACGAGCGGTAATTTCGATGTAGGCGTAATAGCGCACCGCCTTTAACAGTTTATTACGTAAAATTTCGCCACAGTTTGGCGAATCATCAGCCCAGTTATCACCATCAGAGGCTTGCGCTGCGTAAATATTCCACTCTTCAGGGTTATAACGTTCAGCGATTATTTCGTTCATCAGTTTTAATGCACTAGATACTATGGTGCCACCCGTTTCTTGAGAATAGAAAAACTCTTGCTCATCGACTTCTTTCGCTTGGGTATGATGGCGAATATAGACAACTTCTATATTTTTGTAGCTACGAGTTAAAAATTGATAAAGCAGAATATAAAAGCGTTTTGCCATGTCTTTCGTTGCTTGATCCATCGAGCCAGACACATCCATTAAACAAAACATGACTGCTTTGCTTGTTGGGTGTGGTTGCTTTTCATAATTACGAAAACGTAAGTCGTAATTATCAATAAAAGGCACTGCTTTAATGCGGTTTTGCAACTCCTCAATTTGGCGTTCAAGTAAGGCAATTGCCGCCTTGTCTGGCTGCTGTTCAGCTTGTAGCAGAGCGAGCTGGCCTTCAAGCTCAGCAAGGTGACGTTTTTTGCCTGCAGTCATCGCCACTCTGCGAGCAAGCGAGCCTTGCAATGAGCGAACAATATCAATATTGCTTGGCATGCCGTCGTTACAAAAACCAGCGCGATGGGTTTTCATTTGCACCAGTTTATCGAGCTGGTTTTGTTGCAGGTTAGGCAGCTCAAGATCTTCGAACAATAAGTCTAAGTATTCATCTTTTGAAATAGAGAATACAAAGTCGTCTTGTCCTTCACCAGAGTCACTGGCTTCACCTTCGCCACTACCACCACCTTGACCGCCCCCTTGGGGGCGCTTGATTTTGTCGCCCGTAGAAAACTGGTCATTGCCTGGGTGGATCTGTTCACGGTCGCCACCACGTCCTTGATGAAAAATTGGCTCACTGATATCACGTTGCGGAATAGAGATACTCTCGCCGCTGGTGGTATCGGTTACGCTGCGCTTATTAATGGCATCAGATACCGCTTCTTTAATCTGTTTTTTATAACGCCTGATGAACCGTTGACGATTCAAGGTACTTTTGTTTTTTCCATTCAGGCGTCGGTCAATAAAATGCGCCATAACAACCCCCTTAAAACAAACGTTTTTTACTGCGATTTTCTAACGCGTAAATACCATTCAGAAAGTAAACGTACTTGTTTTTGGGTATAGCCTTTCTCAACCATACGATTGACAAAGTCTTCGTGTTTTTTCTGATCTTCTGCAGAGGTTTTCGCATTGAAGGAAATAACCGGCAGCAGATCTTCGGTATTTGAGAACATTTTCTTCTCAATAACTGTGCGAAGTTTTTCGTAGCTGGTCCAAAGCGGATTCTTGCCTTGGTTGTGGGTACGCGCCCGCAGTACGAAATTAACTATCTCATTACGGAAATCTTTAGGGTTTGAAATACCCGCAGGTTTTTCAATCTTCTCAAGCTCTGCGTTAAGCGCAGCACGGTCAAATAACTGGCCAGTATCTGGGTCGCGGTATTCTTGATCTTGGATCCAGAAATCTGCATAAGTGACGTAGCGGTCAAAGATGTTTTGCCCATATTCTGAGTAAGATTCTAAATAGGCTGTTTGTAACTCTTTCCCGATAAACTCTACATACTGAGGAATGAGGTATCCTTTTAAGTGGCTTAAGTAACGCTCTTCAACATCGGCGGTAAATTGCTCTCGCTCAATTTGCTGTTCAAGAACATAGAATAAGTGCACTGGGTTGGCTGCCACTTCAGTGGTATCGAAGTTAAATACCCGCGATAGGATCTTAAACGCAAAGCGGGTAGAAAGCCCTGTCATGCCCTCATCAACACCCGCGTAATCGCGGTATTCTTGATACGACTTCGCTTTCGGATCGGTGTCTTTTAAGCTTTCGCCGTCATAGACCCGCATTTTTGAATAAATACTTGAGTTTTCTGGCTCTTTAATACGCGAAAGAGTGGTAAATTGTGCCAGTGTTTTTAATGTCCCCGGTGCACAAGGGGCATCATGTAATTCACTGTTTTCGAGTAGTTTATTGTAAATTTTAACTTCTTCAGATACACGTAAACAATAAGGCACTTTGACGATGTAAACACGGTCTAAAAATGCTTCATTGTTTTTGTTGTTCTTAAATGTTTGCCACTCAGATTCATTTGAGTGAGCTAAAATCATGCCATTGAACGGCAGGGCACTAATGCCTTCTGTGCCGTTGTAATTGCCTTCTTGCGTTGCTGTTAGCAGTGGGTGTAGCACCTTGATTGGCGCTTTAAACATTTCCACAAATTCCATTAAGCCTTGGTTTGCTAAACAAAGTGCACCTGAGTAGGCATACGCATCAGGGTCGTTCTGTGCAAAGTGCTCAAGCTGGCGAATATCTACCTTACCAACTAACGCTGAAATGTCTTGATTGTTTTCATCGCCGGGCTCAGTTTTCGCAATCGCAACTTGATTTAAAATAGATGGGAAGCGCTTAACCACTCTAAATTGGCTAATATCACCATTAAATTCACTTAAGCGTTTTGCGGCCCACGGTGACATCACTGTTTTTAAATAACGCGGTTTAATGCCGTATTCTTTTTCTAAAAGCTCTGCGTCTTCATTTGGGTCAAATAAGGCTAAAGGGTGGTCGTTAACAGGCGAGCCTTTAATTGAGTAAATAGGTACCTGCTGCATTAAGTATTTTAGCTTTTCAGCAATGGATGATTTACCGCCACCTACTGGGCCAAGTAAATACAGTACTTGCTTACATTCTTCTAAGCCTTGCGCAGCATGTTTTAAATAAGAGACGATTTGCTCAATGGCATCTTCCATACCATAAAAATCGTGAAATGCAGGGTAGCGTGCGACTACGCGATTAGAAAACAGCCTGCTTAAGCGCGCATCGGTTGAAGTGTCGATAATCTCCGGCTCACCGATGGCCATTAATAGCCGCTCAGGTGCGCTGGCATAAGCTGATTTATCCTTCTTACAGATCTCGAGAAATTCCTCAATACTGTATTCTTCTTCTTGCGCTGCTTCGTATCGTGATTGGTAATGCTCAAAAATACTCATAGAGACCTCCGAAAACCCGCTAAAATGACGTGTAATTAGATTAAGAGAAAAGCAAAGGCTAATTAAAGCTTAGTCACGATTTTGAATTTTTGCGCAAGAAAATTAAGAATTTAATTGAAAAAAGCTCATCTTGATTACGCTTTTTGGCTGAGGGCTTGGCTGCGACTTAGAAGGGGCGTGCACTGGCAATAAAAAAGACGCCGAAGCGTCTTTTTTTGATTACTGCTAGTAACAGAAGATTAAGCGAAGTTAGCGTTCGCGAAGTCCCAGTTAACTAATGCCCAGAAACCTTTTAGGTAATCTGGACGAACGTTACGGTAATCGATGTAGTAAGCGTGTTCCCAAAGATCCACTGTTAGGATTGGAGTAACACCTTCATCAGTTAAAGGCGTTGCAGCATTTGATGTGTTAACGATATCAAGTGTGCCGTCAGCTAGTTTAACTAACCAAGTCCAGCTTGAACCGAAGTTGTTTACTGCTTTGTCGTTTAACGCTTCTTTGAATGCGTCGAAAGAACCCCATTTAGCGTTGATCGCGTCGGCGATTGCGCCTGTAGGCTCGCCACCGCCGTTTGGAGATAGGCTGTTCCAGTAGAACGTGTGGTTCCAGATTTGTGCAGCATTGTTAAATACGCCACCTTCTGAAGAACATACGATTTCTTCTAGAGATTTGTTTTCGAATTCTGTGCCTGGGATCAGACCGTTTAATTTCACAACGTAAGTGTTGTGGTGTTTACCGTGGTGAAACTCTAGAGTCTCTTTTGAAATATGTGGCTCTAATGCATCGATTGCGTATGGTAGTGACGGTAGTTCAAATGCCATTTTTTATCTCCATCTTCTTGGTTGATAGTCCACTCAGTTATAGGTAATAGCAAGGTAAACCGCGTACTTCCCTATACCAAGTGGTATTATAGTGTTACTATAATTGTTGAGTATTTTACTCAAGTTTTAGCAAACAGCAATGCTATTGCTAAAGACTATTTAAAATTGTGGCTACGAATGCCGATTTTAAGTTATATATCTGAGGCCACAGTGAAACTTTTTCAAGGCCAATGTAGTAAGCCAATGTCTTTTTTGAGGTTGTAAATGGAAACCATCGATAAAATTAAACAGCAAATTTCTGAAAATCCTATCCTTCTTTACATGAAAGGATCACCAAAGTTACCTAACTGTGGTTTTTCTTCACAAGCATCACAAGCACTTATGGCGTGTGGTGAGCAGTTTGCTTACGTTGACATTCTACTTAACCCAGATATCCGTGCAGAGTTACCTGCATACGCAAACTGGCCAACATTCCCACAGTTATGGGTAGAAGGCGAGCTTATCGGTGGTTGTGACATTATCATCGAAATGTTTCAACGTGGTGAATTACAGCCACTAATCACTGAAACAGCAGCAAAGTACAAAGAAAAAGACGCTGAATAATTATATTTAGTGTAGAAAGAAGCCGCTGATTGCGGCTTTTTTTATACCTATTTTCTTAGTTAAGTACAACTTAAAAATAAAATGCATGTTCAATTTTCTGCTGGGTTGATTATTAAATGAAATGTGAAGCTCCACCACTTGTTGTGTCTGGTGCGCTAGTAAAACAGGAAAGTTCCTACTTTTTCAAAGGGGTGCCTTTTACGGGGGTTGCGATTTTCACTGAAAGCGGGGTTGTTGTTAGCAAAAAGCAATTTTTTAAAGGCGAAATATTAGGAGATTACAATTTTCCTTATATCGATATTAAAGGGCTTGAGTTATTAGATAGTATCATTGATGAAAAATGGGATGGAAACTTACAGCTTTTTCATGAAGGTAAGCCTTTTAATGGTGTTGTTTATGAGATTGCTTATGACTGGTTGTGTGATGTACGTTGTATCATTGAAGGGTGGGAATTAGATGGTTTGTCTCAACATTTTCAAAAGCATGATTGTTACTCTGAATTAATTTATGGCGCTGGTCCTATTCAGTATGAATATATATGGAATGAGCCTTCAGTGTTGTCTTATTACAAAGTGAAGGTTCAAGCTGGGGATAAAAGAAGTTTAAAGTTATCATTTAATAAAGAGAATAAGCTTCGTGGTATATATATCTATAAGAGTATTGACGATATCTTTTCTTTGAATGCTAAGGTTGATGACTCACCGCTAAAAATCACGAGTTTTAGCGATATAAAAAAATTGCTTTCTGATAATGTTATAGAGCTTAGCTTAAAAGACGTAACGGATGTAAAATTTACAGAATTATTGCCGTCGCTGTTAGAGTTCCCAGTTAATACGCTTTTAGTTTCAAATATTAGCTGGGGTGTTTTATACGAGCTGAAAAAACATGCTTGGCTGGAGCTAGAAGAACTAAGCTTTCACCATTTAGTTAATTTAACACTAGATGAGGTCATTTCTTTTCGAAATGATAATTTTAAGAAGGTAAAAATATTATACAAACTTAAGCTTTATTAATGAGTTAAGATTTATGTTTTTTCATAAGTCTTTTCTCTATGTTCTTTTAAAGTTTTATTTACCAGTTGATCAGCTTGACGTGTTGTCTCGGGAAGTCGGTATTTAGGCGTTAGCTTGAGTACCCACTCAACTGCTGTATCTAAAGATACTTTATGGCCAATAGATACATAAACAGGTTTAATGTTATCTTGTGTGCGTAACACTTTGCCAATAACTTCGTCGTTATCTAATAAATCTGCTGTTGCGCCGCGGTGTTCTGCAAGTTTATTAAACTCGCCTAATAACTTGGTTTTTCCGCAACCTATGGTGGGGATATCTAATATGACACCCAAGTGGCAAGCAAGACCAAAACGCCGTGGATGTGCAAGGCCATGGCCATCGCAAACAATTAAATCAGGTGTTATGGCCAGTTTGTTATATGCATTTAAAAGCGGTGGCACTTCACGAAATGAAAATAGCCCTGGTATATAAGGAAAGCTGATGGGCTCAATACTAGTTTGTACTTCAAGTACTTTTAATGTATCAGCATTCAGTACCGCAATTGCGCCAACAACTTCAGATGATTGTTCGTTATAAGCAACATCGACACCAGCAATTGTCTTAACACACTGCTTTTCATCGGATGCTCTTACTTTTTTAGAGAGCGACAGCTGTGCTTCTCTTAAACTATTGATATCCATAAAATCTTAAAAATTCTAAGTATAATGTGAGATTTTATCATAATTAAAAAATGCTAGTTGTATGAAAAAAATAAAGTTTATTATTACTCCTCAAAAAAGCAGGTACATGTAAATAATGAATAAAAACTTAGAAAAATTTTTACGAAAGCGTAAGCGTGCAATCAAAGGCCCGGAAAAGTATAAAAATATTTTTGAGGATAATATTGTTAGAATTACTCACTATATTGAGCATGGTAAAACCCAGGGAGAAGAGTTTTCTAATGAGCGATTACCTTTTGCTCCTTGGGAAAAGCTTAATATTGAACTGTCAGGCCAATGTAAAATTTACGAAAATATTGCACAGGCTAGTTTAGTTAAGGACAGCGTGATTGATGCAGAGCACTTAAGTTATTATTTAAATTATGGATACTATGAATTAGCAATTGCGCATATAAAGCAAAAACGCTGTTTTATTCGTTTTGGAGTTGAAAACGAAGGAGTTATTTCACCTGGCAGTGTATTTCAATTAGCTACAGCTGTTTTATTACATCAGTATGATTATGCTCGGCAATTTTATAGATTATTCGAAAACGGTTATATGAAAAACTGGATAAACCGCTCAAAAAGTCATATTGGTGATTTTATCATCTTGTTGTTTGATAGGGCGAAAGGTGATAATACCCTAAAGCCGATTGTAGATGACTTTGCTTATCAAGCTATTTTAGATAACTGGGATAGTACAGACTTAACAAAAGTTACCGCTTATCTAAATCAGTTATGTGATGATCAAGTCGCTCAGGTTGCATCACCACCGAGTAAGATGTTTTTTGAGTTCGATAATATGAACTGGCAATTTACACCTTATGCTGCACTTATGCTGCTAACGCTAAGAGCACAACATGGCCTTGAAAACCCTGATTTTGATCACCCAGGTTTTGGCAATGTTACTTCTTTACTACTAACTCAGCCTGTAGCCCCTCAAAAAGATGAGGTGCTTGAACAACTCGTTGCCAAGTTACATGAGCAAGGTTTCAACGAAAAGGCTTTACTAGCATAGAGGTTTAAATAAGTGGTAATTTAATCAGTATGATACGGCTTAGCATTGCAAAAGCTCATATTATGTTACGGGTTTCTTTGTTAATCATGATCCATATCGAATGTGTTAAAGGCTATTAGGGCAGCATAACATGGACGCTTAATCCACCTTGCTCGCGGTTATGTAAGCTGATTTGCCCGTGGTGTGCTTCAACTATTTCCCTGCAAAGTGCTAACCCTAAGCCACTACCTGTTGCTTTGGTTGAGTAAAAGGGAATAAGTGCGTTCGCCATTACAGCTTCACTCATACCTTTGCCTTTATCACTCACCATGATGTGTGTGCCACTTGCTTCTTGTTGCACTGTTAAGCTGACATCTTCGGGGTTTGACCCTGACTCATAGGCATTTTTTAATAGGTTTATAAGTAACTGTTCGAGCTGAGTGTGATCAGCATCAGTTGTCACTCGCTCATCAAGTGAGACCTCGACCTGCCACTGACTTTTTAATTGCTCAATCAGCGTCGGCCAGTTAATCGTTGATAGTTGAGGGGTGGGTAACTTGGCAAATTTACCATAGCCTTGCACAAACTCATTAAGGTGTTTTATGCGCTCTCCAATGGTGGTAAATACCCGTTTTAAGCGTGGCTCGTCAACTTCTTTTGTTAAAAGTTGCGCGCTATGAAGCATAGACGACATTGGTCCAAGGGAGTTGTTAAGCTCATGGCTAATAATACGAATAACTTTTTTCCAAACCTCTACTTCTTGGCGGCTTAGTTCACGGGTCAGTTGTTTAAAAACATACAGTTGGTGAAACTGATTATTAAGTAATAATCGACCTGTTGCCATATGCCAAGTTTGTGATTCTTGATCTGCTTTGTCGAGGGTAAATAAGCCATCAACGCCTTTGTGAATGGCACGCGTTAATTGCTCGCAGCTTGAATCTAATAAATGTTCAAGCTTGGCGCCTTCAAGGGCTGATTTAGCATCGAGTAAACTGCGAGCACTGTGGTTGCTATACACAATAAAGCCTTGGTCGTTAGTCAAAAGTACAGCTTGTGGCGAGCTTTGCAGTACTTTGTCGAGCATTAGCTCACGCTGATAAATCCATTGCTTTTCTTGGCGAAGCTGTTTTGCGGTTTGGTTATAAAGCCGGCATAAATCACCTAGCTCATCACTGCCATCATAGGCTAATAATGTGGCCAGCTCACCATCTTTAAAATTAAGCAGCCCGGTTTCGAGCGAGTTCATGCCATCAATGAGCGGAGCTGATAATTGCGCGGCAAAAAATCCGCTGATCAAGGTGCAAGCACTCAGGGCAAATAGGCTGTAAAGCAAGCTTATGCCCGCAAAATAACAAACCAATATAAGCGGCAATGCAGGCGCTGCAATACACAAAGTGATGATTTTATATCGAAACGAAAAACGCATTAGTATTCAATCTTAAATTTATCAAGCCTGCGATAAAGCGCTTGGCGGCTTAAGCCAAAATGGCGAGCCACTTTAGCAATCACACCTTTGTATTCGCGCATGGCAAGCTCAATCTCTTGTTTGTTAGGCTCTGCTCTTGTTTGTGTTGGGCTGTTTGTTTCAACTTGTAAGCCAAAATCAGCAAGCTCAATCACCCCTGTGGGTTTTAAAACTGCAGCACGTTTACAGGCATTTTCAAGCTCACGAACATTACCCGGCCAACTATGGGCGAGCAGGGCTTTTTCTGTACTTAGCGACAGTGTGCGCTCAGGTAAAAAGTGTGCGACTAAAGCTAAAATATCATCTGGGCGATGGGCAAGGCTTGGTAAATTTAACTCAATCACATTTAAGCGGTAGTAAAGGTCTTCTCGAAATTGACCTGTTTTAATTGCATGGCTTAAATCTTCATTGGTAGCTGAAATCACCCGCACATTCACTTTACGAGTTTGTGTTGAACCTAAACGTTCAAATTCACCGGTTTGTAAAATGCGTAATAATTTCATTTGCCCAGAAAGTGGTAAATTACCAATTTCGTCTAAAAATAGGGTGCCACCATCGGCCGCTTCAAAACGACCAATACGCTGTTTAGTAATACCTGTATAGGCGCCCGCTTCGGCACCAAATAATTCAGCCTCAATAAGCTCGCTTGGTAAAGCACCGGCATTAACAGTGATAAAGGGTTTATCAGCTAATAATGAATTGGCCTGTATTATTTGTGCAATGCGTTCTTTACCACTACCGTTGGGGCCTGTGATCAGTACTGAAATATCCGATTTAGCCACTTGTATCGCAAGATTAACAATGTGCTCCATAGCGGTACTTTTATAAACCAAACCCACCAAATTTGCTTGTTGTACAGATGCGTCACGTTCTTGCTGGTGGCGGGTAAAGGTTTCGTTTTGCTGTTTTGCTTTACCCAGTTCGATTAGGTTATTTACACAAGTAAGTAGCTTTGCATCGTCCCATGGTTTTGGTAAATAATCAGCAGCCCCTGCTTTGACAAGTTCAACGGCAGTAGAAAGCTCTGTCCATGCGGTGATCAAAATAATCGGTAGGTGAGGATTAATGTCTCGTAAGGCATAAAAAAGTTCTTTGCCTTCTTCGCCTGAAGTGGTGTCGGCGGTAAAGTTCATGTCTTGAATAACAAGCGCTATGCGTTGGTATTGTACGGCTTGAATTGCCTCAAACGGGTTACTTGCTGTAACAACATCAAAACCGTGAATTTCGAGTAATAACGACAATGCATCCAAAATGGCTGGGTTATCGTCGACGATCAGTATTTTTTCCATATTATTGTTTTAGTTATTTTCCTAATAAAGGTGCAAGATGAATGCTACACTGTAAATCCAGTGTAGCATAGGTTGGGAGAACTAAATTGTTCGAGTTGCAATGCTCGGTGAGATATTCGCAGCCCGTTTTGCAGGGGCAAGTACCGCTAATAAACTCATAACGAACACTGCCAGCGCAGTAGCAAGTACGTAGCTAATATCAAGCTGAGCAATTGAAAAGTGCTGCATCAGTAATTGCCCTAAATACACGGCAGCAATCACACCAATCACTAAACCAACTACACATATCATGGCGTTTTCAACTAAGAAGTAGCTGATGATGGCAGATTTTCTGGCGCCTAAAGCGCGGCGAGTGCCTATTTGTTTAGTACGCTTGCTAATATTGAACAGCGTTAGGCCGAAAATACCCAGGGCCGTCACCAACACTAAAATAGTAATAAGTACAATCAGCATGCGCATCATTAATGTGTCTTCAGCCATGTATGACTCTTTATCGTCATCTAAGCCACGAATGCGAGAAATAACACGTTTGTTGTAGTTTTTCAGCATGGCTTCTTCAACACGGTTCATGACCGATTGACGTTGACCAGGTTCTGTTCTAACCACAAAGCGTGCATTTGTACCAGGCTTAATAAAAGGCAGCAGTGCTACGTTATCTGGGCGGCTGTCTTTAAGCCATGGGCCCTTCATAAGATCAATTACACCAATTATTTTCATTGGAATATCACCAAAATAGACAGTTTGGCCTAAACCATTGCCGTCAGGGAACAGCTCATCGAGTAGAGTTTTAGTGACAACGGTTACTTTTGAAAGCTCATCATAGTTATCGGTGACGATCACTTCATCTTCGGTGTAGTTACGCCCAGCAATGAGTTTTACACCATAGGTATTGATGCCATGTTCATCGATAAACATGTATGAAGTACGGGCTGATTTACTCTCTTCAGGTGCTGGTTTTAAGCTAAAATCTGACGAAGAACCACTGCCCGAAAGCGGTGTGTTACTCGAATAAGCAGCATCGACTACCCCAGGTATTTGACGAAGCATGGCTTCATCAAGCTCATACTGCTGAGACGGAGACACATCTTTGCCAAACATCATGACATTAAAAACGAAAATGTCTTGTTCAGGGTAGCCTGTTTCTTGGCTTAAATAGCTAATTCTGTCTTGAATAATAAACGCCGCATTACTAACAATTGCAGTGGTGATGGCAATTTGGATCAGTAATAAAATGGCGCCAACTTTTGAGCGGCATAAGGCGTGAAAGATAGGTTTAATTTCTAACATGGGTGTCTTCCTTATTGGCTCTTAAGATAAATAGCAGGGTTGGTTTTACATACCAGCCAAGCAGGGTATAGACCCGCTATCACACAGGTGCTAATTGCAATCACAGGTGCGCTAAGTAGCATGGTTAAATCCATAGTGGCTAAGCTTTGGTAGTAGCTATAGCTTTGACGTACGCCTAATAAACCCACTTGCGCCAAAATAATACCCAAGATGCCACCTAAGAAACCTAACATGGCAACCTCAACAATATGTTGAAAGAATATTTGGCGTTTGCTGGCACCTAATGCGCGGCGTACACCGACCTCAGGAGCGCGGCGTAAGAACTTCGCTAGTAATAAACCTAAAATGTTGGCAAGGCATACCGCTAAAAACATAAAGCTTAGGCCAACTAGAATTTCGTTGTCTTCGCTAACAACATTGTTGTACTGCATCCACTCATTTACATCGCGTAAGGTGACGGCTAATTTTTCGCGGTTAAAACGACCTAGCTTTTGTTGCTCTTGCATATAGGCCATTAAAAAGTCTTGGTAAGCTTGTTTTTCTGCAGGTGTTTTTAGCTCAACCCAAAATTGTAACCACACCATTTCAGAATTGAGCTTGTCGTTAAAGGTATTGGTTTTTTCGTGCTTCCAACCATTGGTATTACCCCAGTTTTCAAGCTCTCGGGCTTTCATTAGGCTAAATGGTAAAAATAGTTGCTCGGTTTTATTAAATGCACCGTTATTTAGATCATAGTATTTGGTGGTGATATTCCAATCATCAATCACGCCAATAACTTCGTAACTTGCATCATCGAGAAACACCATTTTGCCTACCGGGTTTTCACCAGCAAAGAGCTTATCGTTTAATTCTTTATTGATCACCACAACAGGGGCTGCGTCGGCTTCTTGTTGCGCGCTCCAAACCCCACCATAAATAAACGATAGGTTAAACATATCGAAAAAATCAGGAGTGGTTAGTCGTGCTTGACCAATAAATGGTTTTACTTTGTCTGAGTCTAAATAAACCGAAAAACCGGTTCTAACCATAGTGACACGTTTACCACCTGCTTTGGCCTGGTTAAGGTTAACGGCATCTTGATAAGTTAATTGCAGTGGCATGTTATCGACTGTCCACCACGTACGGCCTTCATCCATGGTTTGTAACTGCACAGAATAAAGGTCGCTACTTTTTTCAGGAATAGGGTCTGCCGACATCATGTGATACACAGATAAACTTGTCATGGTAACGCCAATACCAATAGCAATGGCTAATACCATTAAAAAGCTTACAAGTGGCGTGCGCTTAAAGCTGCGCCAGCTTAAATCTAAGTAATGAAGGAACATGGTTACACTCCAGCCGCTTTAAGGTTTTGAGTGCCTTGATACAAGGTGAAGTCAGCTAGTTGGCCATCAACAACTTGGATGTTACGTGGTGCTCTGCGGGCAAGCTCTGGATCATGGGTAACCATGATGATAGTAGCGCCATCACGGTTGATTTGTTCAAGTAGCTCCATCACTTGACGCGCCATTAAACTATCTAAATTACCAGTTGGCTCATCGGCAAGTAAAAAGCGCGGTTCACCAGCAAGGGCTCTGGCAATAGCAACACGTTGTTGTTGACCACCAGAAAGTTGTTGCGGTAAATGTTTAGCGCGTGAAGCTAAACCAACTTGCTCTAGGCATTGCTCAATTCGGCGTTTACGCTCGGCGGCTTTGATACCGCGATAACGCAGTGGTACTTCAATATTTTCATAGAGGTTCAAATCTGGAATAAGGTTGAAGCCTTGGAAAATAAAACCAATTTTTTGATTACGTAAGTCAGCACGCTGGTTGTCGTTGAGCTTACCCACATCAATACCGTCTAGCATGTATTGGCCTTCGCTAAATGGTTCTAACATACCGGCGATGTTTAAAAATGTGGTTTTACCTGAGCCACTTGGGCCCGTTACGGCGATAAACTCACCTTCTTCTACTTGTAGATTAAAGTCGCGAAGGGCGTGCGTTTGTACCATATCTGTTTGATACACTTTGCTGATGTTGTTCATTGTAAGCATGTTGAATATTCCTTTTATTTGTTAGCGTAAAACCAGTGTGGGTGCTTTTTTAAAGCGATCGTAGTTTGAGATAATTAACTTATCGCCTGGCTCTACACCTTCAATTATCTCCACAGCATTGATACTGCTTGCACCGGTTTTTATATCGATTAAATAAGCCATGTCACCGTCAACTTTATAAGCATGGGTGCCACCTTGTTGTAAGAATGCGCCGCGTTTTACTTGCAATACATCGTCGCGATTCTCTAGTAAAATACGTGCGGTTAAGCGTTGGTTTTGGCGAATGCCAGAAATCTCACTGTCAAAGCGTACGCGGGTTGTGACCTCGCGATTATTCACTTCAGGCGAAATAGCCGATAGCGTGCCTGTGACATGACGAGCACCTAAAGTAAGCTCAACTTGCATACCAAGACCCAGCTCATTGGCGTAGCTTTCTGGTACTTGCAGTTCTGCTTCAAAGTTACTTAAATCGACCAATGTCATTAATGGTTGGCTTTGTGTGACCGCTTCTTTTTGTTGCACTAATAAGTTACCCACAATACCGCTTACGCTAGCGGTAATAGTAAGCTCATTTACTTGTCTGAGTAAGTCATCCACAATCAGTTGTTGACGTGCCAGATCACGCTCTGCTGCTTTTAGCTCAAATGCGAGGGTATCTTTAGCTAAGCTGACTTCTTGCTCGGCGTGCTTATAAGACAGCTTGGCACGGGCTAAGTCATCAACCGCTTTTTCTAAATCTATTTGGCTAATTAAATGTTTTTCGATTGAGATTTTAGCTCGGCGGTTTTCTCTATCTGCGGCATTGAGTTCAACTTGCGCTAAATCGAGCGCTTTAGTCAGGCTTAGTTTTTGTCTACGCGCTTCAAGTTGCTTGCGCTGTAATTCGCCTTCTAGTCGCGCTAATACTGATTGTTGTTGTTTTAGCTCGTTGGTTAGCTCAGGGCTGGTTACGGTTGCGATCACTTCATTTACCTCAACGCTGTCACCGGCTTTTACTTTCAAATCTACAAAGCCGCGTTCTGGGCTGTAAACCTTCGGCGCATTAGCTGCAACGATTTTACCGCTCGCTGCTACATCTCTGGTGAGTGTCTTTTGGCTTACTTCACTAATTTGTAGGCTTGCTGCATCAACCGAAATGCTGCCATCGTTACTGGCAAACAATGCTTGAAAGCCGAGCGCACCAACAAGTATTACACCTGCAGCTAGTATAAGTGGCTTTTTAATGGTGTTTTTCTTAGCCACGGTAATATCTTGGGCACTGGTATCCTTAATCATCATAACTCCTTACGATTCTCAAAACACACAATCATGAAGCCAACGGCAAGCATGGTAAGTGGAGAAGCCATAAACAAACTGATAGTGAACATTTTGAAATCCTCAATTTCGCTGATGTCTTATCTATACCAGTAGCGTGCCAGTTTTTAATGTACTGATTTTTAATGATTTTATTTTTAATCAGTGAATTGATGTCTGTCCGCGGACAGAAAAAGTGTCCGCAGCGGACACTTTTTCTGTCCGCGGACAGAAAAAGTGTCCGCAGCGGACACTTTTAGATTGCTTATTGTTGACGCAAGGGTAAAGAAACTCAGTCTTGCGACTAAGGTAGTCTGCTCAGATACATAGTTTGTAACTATGCTAAAGCCAAGAGTAAATAATGATGCAGTTAGGCTAGGCGAGACCCCATAAAAAACTGCATCGATATTCATAGGGTGAATAATTATTCAAATTAAGGCGCAGTTTACGTTAACGTAAGGTGGCGGCTTTTTAGATTGTTTTTTACAAGTTGTTAAATTTGACACCAGTGTCATAAAAAAATAACGGGTAAAATACGACTAAATGTAAAAAAATAGCATAGAATTTAAAAAGTGCCTTTAAGTGAGAAATATTCATGAATATGAATATGTATTCAAAACTCTATTGACTCATGAGGTATTTGGCGATAGTTTTGTCCGTCTGCTAGCACTGTCACAAAAGACTGAACCGCTAGTCGTTGTAGCAAGGGGAGGGGTCTATGTTATACGACTCAAAATTAGAAAAAGATAATTGTGGCTTTGGCTTAATAGCCCAGGTCAATGGTCAGGCGAGTCACCGCTTGATTCGAACAGCAATCACTGGCTTAGATCGCATGGAACACCGTGGTGGTATTTCTGCTGATGGTAAAACAGGTGATGGCTGTGGTTTATTAATGCAAAAACCTGATAGTTTCTTTCGCGCTATTGCCAGCGAACATGATTGGCACCTAGGAAAGAACTACGCCGTTGGCATGGTATTTTTAAATGCCGATCCTGTACTTGCGCAAACAGCTAAAGATGTGTTGAGTGAAGAACTCGAAAAAGAAACCTTGAGCATTCAAGGCTGGCGCATTGTACCTACCGATGCGTCTTGTTTAGGGCCAATTGCAAAAAAACAACTACCAGGCTTTGAACAAATTTTTGTAAGCGCACCAGAAGGCTGGCGTCCAAAAGATTTAGAACGTCGCTTGTATGTAGCGCGTCGTCGTGCTGAAAAACGCCTCGAAAACGATGAACATTTTTATATTGCCAGCTTATCTGGTTTAGTTACTGTCTATAAAGGCTTAATGATGCCTGTAGACTTACCTAACTTTTATTTAGATTTAGCTGATATTCGCATGACCAGTGCGATTTGTGTATTCCACCAACGTTTCTCTACTAATACACAACCTCGTTGGCCACTGGCGCAACCATTCCGCTATTTAGCGCATAATGGTGAAATTAATACGATTCAAGGTAACCGCCAATGGGCTCGTGCCCGTGCGTATAAGTTTGCCTCACCACTTATTCCTGATTTGCAATCAGCAGCACCTTTCGTTAATGAAAGCGGCTCAGACTCTTCTAGCTTAGATAATATGCTTGAGTTGTTCTTAGCCGGTGGCATGGATTTATTCCGTGCAATGCGTATGCTTGTGCCGCCAGCATGGCAAAAAAACCGTGCTATGGATGATGACCTACGTGCATTCTATGATTTTAACTCAATGCATATGGAACCATGGGATGGCCCAGCTGGTATTGTAATGTCTGACGGTCGTTTTGCAGCTTGTAATCTTGACCGTAACGGTTTACGCCCTGCGCGCTATGTCATCACCCAAGATGGTTTTATTACCCTTGCCTCAGAAGTAGGTATTTGGGACTACGCGCCAGACGAAGTGGTTGAGAAAGGCCGTGTTGGCCCTGGTGAATTATTAGTAATTGATACTCATCAAGGTAAAATTTGGCATTCAGATGAGATTGACCAAGATCTTAAGTCACGCCATCCATATAAAGCATGGCTTGAAGCAAACGTTAAGCGTTTAACGCCATTTGAACAGTTATCTGAAAAAGATGCGGGTAACCGTTCTTTTGATGACGAAACACTACTTAAGTATCAAAAAATGTTTGGCTACACCAACGAAGAGCTTGATAGCGTAATTCGTGTCATGGGTGAAAATGGTCAAGAAGCTACAGGTTCAATGGGTGATGACACGCCATTTGCGGTACTGTCAGAGGGTCATCGTTCACTGTTCGATTACTTCCGACAGAAATTTGCGCAAGTAACCAATCCACCCATTGACCCGCTTCGTGAAAATCACGTGATGTCATTGGCGACGTGTATTGGTAGTGAGCAAAACGTATTTAACGAAACAACCGGCCATGCTAAGCGTTTACAGTTTGATACGCCGATTTTGATGTACGCTGATATGCAACAGTTGATCAATGCTGACGATGAGCATTACAGCTACTGTAAAATTGATATCACTTACACACTAGAAGAAGGCTTAGAAAACGCAATCACACGTATTTGTGATGAAGCACAAGAAAAAGCAGCGTCAGGCTGTGTCATGCTTATTTTAAGTGACCGTAACTTTAGCGAAACGCATTTACCGATCCCTGCTGCGATGGCGGTTGGTTCAATTCAAAAGCGTTTAGTCGATAATAACTTACGTTGTGAATCTAATATCATCATCGAATCGGGCAGTGTCCGTGATGCACATCAATTTGCGGTATTACTTGGTTTTGGTGCAACGGCAATATATCCATACCTTGCTTATGAATCATTAGTTGCAATGAGCGACAAAAAGACCCTGAACAAGAGCTATTGCGAAGTAACGCTTGCTTATCGTAATGCAATAAATAAGGGTCTTTATAAAATTATGTCGAAAATGGGTATCAGTACTGTCGCTTCGTACCGCTGCTCAATGTTATTTGAGGCAGTTGGTTTATCAGATGCGGTTGTAGAAACCTGTTTTAACGGTGTAGCTAGTCGTATTAAAGGGGCGTGTTTCACTGATTTTGATGATGACCAACGTAAACTTCATAAGCTGGCATTTAGTAAACGTAAGTTATTAAGTCATGGTGGCTTACTAAAATATGTTCACGGTGGTGAGTACCATGCTTATAACCCAGATGTTATTCAAACACTGCAAAAGGCAGTGCGCTCTGGGGATTATAAAGACTACTTGGCTTACGCTGATTTAGTAAATAATCGCCCGGTAACCAATTTACGTGACATGTTGGCGGTGAAAATTCCTGATACAGGTGTGAGTGTTGATGACGTAGAGCCAGCAACTGAGCTGTACAAACGTTTTGACTCAGCCGCAATGAGTATTGGTGCATTATCGCCAGAAGCACATGAAGCACTCGCGATTGCAATGAACCGCTTAGGTGGTTGTTCAAACTCTGGTGAAGGTGGTGAAGACAAGCTTCGCTACGGCACAGAGAAAAACTCACGTATTAAGCAAGTTGCTTCGGGCCGTTTTGGTGTAACACCACATTACTTACGTAGCGCTGATGTCATTCAGATTAAAGTGGCGCAAGGTGCAAAACCAGGTGAGGGTGGTCAATTACCGGGTGAAAAAGTAACGCCGTATATTGCAAAATTACGTTATTCAGTGCCGGGTGTGACCTTGATTTCGCCTCCGCCGCATCACGATATTTACTCGATTGAAGATTTAGCCCAGCTTATTTTCGATTTAAAACAAGTAAACCCAGATGCACTGATCTCGGTGAAACTCGTTTCTGAGCCGGGTGTAGGTACTATCGCAACTGGCGTAGCTAAAGCCTATGCAGATTTAATTACCATTGCTGGTTATGACGGTGGTACAGGTGCAAGCCCGCTTACTTCTGTTAAGTATGCAGGTAGCCCTTGGGAGCTTGGTCTTGCTGAGACCCAGCAAGCGCTGGTAGAAAATGGTTTACGTCACCGTATTCGCCTACAAACAGATGGTGGTCTTAAAACGGGTTTAGATATTATTAAGGCGGCTATTTTAGGTGCTGAAAGCTTTGGCTTTGGTACTGGCCCTATGGTGGCACTAGGTTGTAAATACCTACGTATTTGTCACTTAAATAACTGTGCGACCGGTGTTGCAACGCAAGACGATACGCTGCGCCAAAAGCATTATCATGGCCTGCCAGAAATGGCGATGAACTACTTCAAGTTTATAGCCGAAGAAGCACGCCAAATTATGGCAAGCTTAGGTGTAACTCGTTTAACTGATTTAATTGGTCGTTTGGACTTACTTGAAGCAATTGAAGGCAACACAGAGAAACAAAAGAAAGTCGATCTGTCGTCTGTGATTGCTGTGCCTAACAACCCTACGGGTGAAACCTTGTATTGTAGTGCGCCAAATAGCTCACACTACTTAGGTCAGCTAAATGAAACCTTGCTTGAAAAAGCCAAGCAAGCAATTGACGAAAAATCGGGTATCTCACTGGTTAACCGTATTTGCAATACTGATCGCTCAGTGGGCGCTATGTTGTCTGGCTATATCGCCTCTAAACATGGTAACCAAGGTATGGCTGCTGATCCTGTCTCTATTGAGCTTCATGGTACAGCGGGTCAATCATTTGGTGTGTGGAATGCGGGTGGCCTTGAAATGACACTTGTTGGTGATGCCAATGACTATGTTGGTAAAGGCATGGCTGGCGGTAAGCTAGTAATTCGCCCACCGCTGGGTTCATCGTTCGAAAGCCACAAAGCAACTATTGCCGGCAATACCTGTTTATATGGTGCAACGGGCGGTAAATTATTTGCTGCAGGCTGTGCTGGTGAGCGCTTTGCAGTGCGTAACTCAGGCGTGCAAGCGGTTGTAGAAGGTGTTGGTGACAACGGCTGTGAATACATGACAGGTGGTGTGGTTTGCGTACTTGGCAAAGTAGGTATCAACTTTGGTGCAGGTATGACAGGTGGTTTTGCTTATATTCTTGATGAAGGCAATGACTTTGAAAAACGCATTAACCCTGAGCTTGTTGAAATTGTTACGCTTGAAGGGTTGGCGTCACACCAAGAACATTTACGCGGACTCATTGCTGAGCATTTAGAGCTTACAGGCTCAAACCGCGCTGAGCAGATTTTAGCTAACTTCGATTTATATATGCCAATGTTTAAATTAGTTAAGCCAAAATCTAGTGATGTAAAAAGTTTACTCGGACACCGAGCGCGCAGCAGCGCAGAGCTTCGTGTTCAGGCTCAGTAAGGGGGTAGTATGAGCGAAAATGTATACCAGTTTATCGATGTACAACGTGTTGATCCGCGTAAAAAGCCAATTTCAGCACGTAAACAATCTTTCGTAGAAATCTACGAGCCGTTTTCTGAGACACAAGTTAACTCACAGGCGGATCGCTGTTTAGATTGTGGTAACCCGTACTGTGAATGGAAATGCCCAGTACATAACTATATTCCACAATGGTTAAAGCTCATTCGTACTGGCCGTATTTTAGAAGCGGCAGAGCTGTCTCACCGTACAAACAGCTTACCAGAGGTGTGTGGACGAGTTTGTCCACAAGATCGCTTGTGTGAAGGCTCGTGCACACTTGAAGAAGAGTTTGGTGCTGTCACTATCGGTAATATCGAAAAGTACATCACTGATACGGCATTTAAGATGGGCTGGAAACCAGATATGTCGTATGTGGTTTGGTCTGACAAAAAAGTGGCTATCATTGGTGCAGGCCCAGCTGGTTTAGGTTGTGCGGATATTTTAGTTCGTAACGGTGTTAAGCCTGTGGTGTTTGACCGTCACCCAGAAATCGGTGGTCTTCTTACGTTTGGTATTCCTTCATTCAAACTTGAAAAAGAAGTAATGCAAAAGCGTCGTGAAATATTCACTGAAATGGGTGTCGAGTTTCAGCTAAACACTGAAGTTGGCGTTGATATTACGCTTGATGAAATCTTAGCAGAATATGATGCCGTATTCTTAGGTGTTGGTACTTATCAAAGTATGCGTGCAGGCCTTGAAAACGAAGATGCTGATGGTGTGTTTGATGCACTGCCGTTCTTAATTGGTAACACAAACCGAGTAATGGGCTATGCAGAAGATAAGCAAACTTATATCGATATGGCGAACGAAAAAGTCGTCGTGTTAGGCGGTGGTGATACAGCAATGGACTGTGTGAGAACCTCTATTCGACAAGGTGCTGCAAAAGTAACCTGTGCTTATCGTCGTGACGAAGAAAACATGCCAGGCTCAAAACGTGAAGTTAAAAATGCCCGTGAAGAGGGCGTAGAATTTACCTTTAACGTTCAACCTAAAGGCATTGTGGTTGACGAGCAAGGGAAAGTTGCTGGCGTTAAGATGGTGAAAACGCAACTTGGTGAGCCGGACGAAAATGGTCGTCGTCGTGCTGAAGAAGTAGCTGATTCTGAGCATGTTATTGAAGCAACCAAAGTGCTCATGGCATTTGGTTTTAAACCTCATAAAATGGATTGGTTAGAACCGTACGGTGTTGAAATCAATCATTGGGGTGGTATCAATGCACCAGAAAAAGGTGAGTTTACTCACCAAACAACTAACCCGAAAATCTTTGCTGGTGGCGATATTGTCCGCGGCTCAGATTTAGTGGTAACGGCTATTTTCGAAGGCCGAAATGCCGCTGAAGGGATTATGGATTACTTAGACGTTTAATTCTAAAGCGCCATTCAACATTTTTAAAAGCAAGCTGCCTAGCTTGCTTTTTTATTGCCTAGTTTTATACCAATCCGCAATAATACTTAATCATTTAGAGGGATTAAACCTGTCGCTATCTGCGTTAAAAATATCTGATTTAGAACAACTAAATAACGAAATTTTTGCCTTGCTATCAACGAGGTTTTATTGCCTCAAAATAGATCACTTAATTAAGCGAAATGGTATTAGCTGTTTTGAGAATCAAATCAAGATTCAGAAAAATAATGAAAAAATAACGCTTATTACCTACAATCTACGAATGAATTTTACAGTTAAATAGAAAAAATTCATTATTTCGTACTAGCTCCATATTTGCTCCATATTGTTGCGTTTTAATGTTTATCAGAGGCAGAAGCCCATCTGAATATGATTTACTCAATGAGGTCATGAATAGTGAAGACCTGCACGATATTCTGACTATGGTTTTACTAGATGAGACCTTATCAGACGCCCTTAAAGCGATGGTGAAGCAACAACTAAAAACAATAAAAAAAATATAAAACGGAAATAAAAATGCCGCAGATATTAGTCGTTGAAGACGACTTAGATATTGCAGAACAAGTGCTGTTGTTCTTCAATGCATCTGGCTTTACTACTCACCACATCACTGATGGCAGTGCTGTGGTGTCGTGGGTTAAAGAAAATAATCCTGATGCAATAATTCTAGATGTAATGTTACCCAATTTAGATGGCGTGGAGTGCATGAAGCAGATCCGCGCTTTTTCTATGGTGCCTATTATTATGGTAACCGCTAAAGTCGAAGAGGCTGATAGGTTAAAAGGGTTAGAACATGGTGCTGATGACTATGTCTGTAAACCTTTTAGCGGTGCAGAGCTAGTGATGCGTGTTAAAGCTATTTTAAGGCGCTGCGCGCCGGTATCTAATAGCAATGAAACTGTTGAAACGCCAGCTACTATTTGTTTAAACGAAGATGCGCTTGAAGTTGAGATTAAAGGCGTGTCTTTGGGTTTAACTAAAGTGGAATTTGACGTATTTAAGCTTTTGTATAAAGCCCCTAAGCGCGTTTTTTCAAGACAGCAGATACTTGATCATATCCAACCAAATAACTTTGATATTACCGACCGCGTAATCGACAGTCATATCAAAAATATTCGCAAAAAACTAAAGAATTTACAGTTCTCTCCTAAGATAGTCGCTTCCGTTTACGGTGCAGGCTATCGCTATGATGAAAGTCAAATCAATTGATTTGGCGTTCATCGCTTTCATATCAGTTACACATAGTACGTTCACCTTTTCGAATAGAATGGCTGAACACATACACTGATAATTCTCTTGCTTGAATATCTTGCCAAATGCGTTTGCTAGGATTAGGGCATAACGCATAATGTAAATATTGACTTAACGCCTCACCTTCAAGGGCTATCGCGGTAGGTGTTTGTACATAGACCTGAATCGCATTAGTTGAGTACTTTATTTGATTTAAGCGCCACTGGCCCATTAAGAATTGCTTTGCAAAGAACTGGGAGATACGTTGTTTAGCTGCTTCAGATAGTGGAGGGTACTCTATTGGCTTTTCGTAGCTTGCATAATAGAGCCCTGCACTTAACAGTATGCTGGCAAGGGCCGCGTAAATTGGCAGTGGCGACTTTTTGGCTTTTTTAACTTTGCTTTGGCGGTGTTTACGCTCAACAGATTTTGCCCATTGAGCGTGCTTTAATGACTCTGACATGGTTCCATTCCACTGTAGTTTATAGTGCTATTTAAGCAATAAAATGTGGTGGAAAAATGGAGAGGCTTATTTATTGCCTAAAGGCAGTAATATTCTGATACATAAGCCACCTGACTTACCTGGTAATGCGTTAATAGTACCTGACATCAATTCGACAAAACTCTGGCAAATTGACAGTCCTAAACCAGACCCTCCCGATGCGCGGCTACGAGACTCTTCAACACGATATAAACGGTCAAAGAGTTTACCTATATGAGCTTTACCGACACCCGGAGAAGTATCATCGACTTGAATAAACAGCTCTTGCTTGTTGGTCCGAACTTTAAGGCGGACATGGCCTGGCGTGTCTGTGTATAGACACGCATTAGTAAAAATGTTGTTGAGGATTTGGTCTAGTTTTTGTTTATCTACCGTGACCTCAACATCATTAGCAATAACAATGTCAGCAAAAAATGTGAGCTGATGACTACAAACATAACGGCGCATGTCTTGCTCATATTCAGCAAAAATTTGCGCGGCATTATATTGTTTAAGGTTCAATGTCAGGGTTTTGTTTTCAGCTTGAGATAACTGGTACACATCTGAAATTAAGTTATTAAGTTGCGCTATCTTGCCATTAATTTTGCTGTAGGCGAGATCGCGGTTTTCCTGAATATCGAGCTCAAGCGCTTCTATATGCAGTTTCAATACACTCAGTGGAGTGCGTAATTCATGAGAGATATCAGCAAGCATTTTGTCTTTTTCAATTAAGTTATATTGATAAAGCTTGGCTTTAAATAACGCTTTTCGATGCTTGAAGTAATAGAGTACTAACGCAAGGGTACTAAACAACAAAACAATACCAGCAGATAACAACCAAATTTGTTTTTCTAGTCGCTGGTTATTCATTTGTGCAGTTGCGAGTTTGTTTTTTTGAATTTCATCATCAATACGTTGCTGTTGCTCGATTGCTGTTAATTGCTTTTTATTCTTTTCCACGGCTTTATTTAAATGCTCTTCAAATAAAGACTCGGCCAGTTTATTTTCAAGCTTTAGCTGCTCAGCAGCTAGCTTGTAATCACCGATAAGTTCAGCATAAATTGCGGTATAGCCGTGCTGTTTTTGATTCAATAAGCGGTTATCAATATCAGTTAACAACTCTTTTGTTCGACTTAAATAGAGACCAATTAGCTCAGAGTTTTTAAGTGCTAAATGTAATTCAACTAAGTTAAAGTAAGAGTAAATTTTACTTAAAGCCGAGCCAGATTTAAGCGCTGCGTTAAGCCCAGACTCAGCACTACTCAATGCCATATGCTGGTTGCCTATTTTCAAATACAATTGCATCAACGTATGCTTCGCCGTCGCCATATTCTCATAGGCATTGACGTCGGCTAATCGTGTATAGGCGGTATTTAATAAGGGAAGAGCCTGCTCTAAATCGCTTCGTTTATACACCAGCTTGGCTAGCTGTAAGCTGGTATCTGCAATATTCATTTGGTTTTTGGTTTTAATATCAAACTCGAGTGCTTTTTTATAGAAGTACTCAGATTGCGAGAGGTCATCAAGCCTGTGAGCAAGGTTTGCTAAGTTATAAAAATTAGTGGCAACTAGTTCATAATTATCGCTGTTTTCCAATAACGCTTGTGCTTTTACTTGATGATGCATTGATTGTTCAAGATCATTAAGCGTGTCGTATAGTGAACCCAAATTGCTATGGCTTTGTGCTTGTAGGTTTTTGTCTTCAAGCTCATTTGCAAGTGCTAAGGCTGCCATATAATGATTTTTTGCTTCTATTGTTTTTACTTGGCGACGGTAGTTGATCCCTAGCTCTTTTTGAATGTAGTATTGGTCTTTTTTACTCAAGCTAGCAAGCTTTTGTAATGGCGTTAGCAGTTCTATCGCCTCGTTATAATGACCTTGTTTACGTAAAAGAGGCGCTTGTGCCATAGCAATTTCGGTGGTCGATGTAGCGGTATTATTATCTTTGTATTGCTCAAGAATAGTGAGTGCTTCACTGAGCCTGCCTTGGTTCTCAAGGTCAGTGACTTGATTTAATAGAGAGCTGGGCAGTGAGGTTGCTACACACGAAAAAGACAGTAAACATGTAGCGATAAGTAAAGAGTATTTCATTTGCGGTTAGAATAAGCTTAATGTGTTCTTATACTAACCAGCAATTGTGTGCAAATTATGGAGTACGTAATCACTGCTTTTAAAGTGAGTTAACAGCTGCTTAATAGAAAAGTTGTATCCTTTATGTATTAAAGGCCTATATTTTATTGTTTTTAGCCTTTTCATACCATTATCAAAAATTTCTGATTGTATTCAATCGACTGAAGCCTAGAATTAGCTTGGACATAATTTATACATAATTAGGTTAGTGATAAATAATTTATTTATCATTTTTGCTAATAATAAAGTTTTGGTTAATTCTTCAGGTGAAAACACAATGAAAAAATCTATTCTATCTGTATTGATGGTATGCGGAGCCGTAACTGCTGATGCTTCGGCAAATAGCTGCACAGGCGAGTTGTATGGTATTAACTCTGGTCGAGGTCATTTAGGCGTTGTTTTTTCGCTTGATGAACAAGCGCAAACAGCAGCTATCCATTCTAAAGCGAAGTTTTCTTCAGCTGCAATGGCGTTCGATAGTACTCGTAATCGTTTATATTATGTTTCGGCGCCACGCGCTTTAACATATAAGTTAGACCCAAGCTCATTGAATTTATCAGATGATGAATTAAAAGACTTACCAATCAAAGGCGAAAAGTATAAATACACAAAATTAGCCTATGTTGATATGGAAACAAATAAGCACACAGAAGTTGCTAGAACAAGTCCAATGACTCGTTTAGCGTATGATCCAAACCGTGATGTTATCTACGGCTCTAAAGGCAGTAAGTTTTATATTATTTATCCAGATTCTGGCGAGACACAGTTTGTAGGTAATATGACTGGCTATGGTAATAGCTTAGATATTTTCCGTGGTGATATGGTTGTTAAAAATGGTGAAGTCTATTTGATTTCTGCAACCAGCATTTTCTCTTTGGATCTTTCTACACTTGAGTTATCGAAAAAGTCTGAACATGGTTTAACAACGGTAACAGGTGCTGCACTTGATCAAAATGGTGAGCTGCTTATTTCTCGTGAAGTAATAAATGACCAAGGTAATCACAATGTAACTAAGCTGTATAAAGCGTCGATTGAAACGGGGAAAACATGTGCAATGGGTACTTACCCTATGCGTATTAACGATTTGGCACTTAATACATTAAAACCGGTTGCGTGCTATGCTCAGCCAACCTGTAGCACTGGTGCGGAGTCGTTTGTTATCACGAGTATCGATAAAGAGCGAAAAGCAACTTGGCAAAACTATACTTTGAATGGGAAGTTATTTTATGAGCCTATTGCAAAACTTATGAGCTCTACAAATTTTGGCGAAGGTGGAATTGTTAATAAAACAGTTTCAATAAATCATGATTTTGCTGCAGCAAACTCTATCACTGAAGCTGCTATCGATAGTTATGAGACAGATATCTTTTATATGGGTAGTTTCTATGATACAGATTTCACAGATGCTGAAATCCTAGAGCTTTATAACTGGTCAAAAAAATCAGGCAATGTCACTATTATTGCAGCCGATTCTGATATGCCAAATGAAAAAGTGTATGCGAAATGGGGCTACACGGTTACTCGTGTTGGTTATGTTGATGGTCCAAATACACAAAATCCTGAAGGTGTAGGTACTCAAGCTCAACAGGCTATTTTTGCTGGTCCATTTGGTGGTGTAACTAGTTTCTATCAAGCAGGTGGTGCTAAAGGATACTTCTCTGAAATGCCAGTGGGTACGCAAGTGTTAGCTGTAAACCAAGATGGCTTACCAACGATAGTGCTTGATTCAGAAACGGGTGACATTCTTTTATCAGATAGTGGGATGCTTACCAATCAAGGTAAAGTTGGTAACTATACTGAGGGTACAGGTGTTTCAAGTATGACAGACCGTTTATTTATGAACTTGATTAATTTCGCCAGCGAAATTGAGTAAGCTAACTAAGTCATGTGTACTTAAAGAATCGCGAAGCATTTTTGCTTCGCGATTTTGTATATTTAACGATGATTTTATTTACCAACAGCCTGTGAGGGTACTTTTCACTCTATTAGTGTGTTGCTTAACTAGTAAATAACTAATACCAACCAGCAATGTATGGCTGACTGCTAAAGCAATCAACCAAGACGACATACTCTGTGTTAATTGATTGATTGTTACTAGGCTAATAAGCATGAAAACTAACGATGAATTTAACACAGTTTGTAGTAACTGCTTAAAACGTAAATGCTTCCAACGACTCCAAATAACCAACAAAAATGCGGTAGTAGGGAGGGCAATTAAAATACATTCAAATAAAATAACGATTAATTGCGCACCTTGATAAGCTGAATCAGCTGTTGAACCCTGTGAATGGCTTGAACTCAGTGCAATCAAGCCAAGCACTAAAGCGGTACCCATATTTTTAATATTCATTTCTAAACTCTAACCAACTTAAACTCTCAACAGTATTAACTATTAACTTATGCATGTGCGCTAATAAGCTCTTTGGCATTCGCTCTTGCCATTTTACTGATGTTGTCACCAGCGAGTAGTCGGGCAATTTCATCGATACGGCCATCTTTTGAAAGTTTATTCATTTGCGTAAAGGTTTCGCCGTTTGCAATTTCTTTGGCTACAAAAAATTGCTGATGTCCAGAGCTTGCAACTTGTGGCAAGTGAGTTACACAAATAACTTGGGTCGATTTACCTAGCTGGCGTAATAGCTTACCGACTGCAGAGGCGGTAGGGCCTGAAATACCCACATCAACTTCATCGAAAATGAGGGTCGGGGTAGTAACTCGCTGAGCAATAATGACCTGAATAGCTAAACTAATGCGAGATAATTCACCACCAGAGGCCACTTTAGATAGTGCTTGTAGCGGTTGACCTGGGTTGGTCGATACTAAAAACGACACAGTATCAAAACCCATTGCACTTGGTGCTTTATCGCTAGCTTGTTGAATATCAATAGCAAACTTGCCGTTTTCCATCGATAAATTTGCCATGCTATCACTAATTAACTGATTAAGCGTATCTGCATAACTATGGCGGCTTTCACTTAATAGTTGAGCTGCTTGTTTGTATTGCTCAAGGGCATCGCTGATTTCGCTTTCAAGTGCCACAAGGCGGTCGCTGTTATAACTAATTGATGCTAATTCTTCAGAGATTGACTGGTGAAACTCAACAAGCTCTTCTGGCTTTATGTGATGTTTACGGGCAAGATCCATAGCACCTGTTAAACGAGTTTCAACTTCGTCTAAGCGTGCTGGGTCTAAGTCGGTAACATCAACATAGCTGCGTATCTCGCGGCTTGCTTCTTCAACTTGAACGGCAGCTTCACTCAGTAGTGATGCTATGTTAGATAAGCTCTCATCGTAGCTTGCTAGTTCTGCAAATTGTTGAGCACTATGTTGCAATAATGAACACGCACTTTGCTCATCACTTTCGTATAAGTGTTGTAGCTCACGTTGGCATGACTCTAAAATAGTCTGGCTATGGCTTAGTTTATGATGCTCAGCTTCAATCTCTTCAAATTCACCCGGTTGCAGAGCAAATTCATCAAGTTCGGCTACTTGATACTCAAGTAATTGCTTTTGAGCGGCCTGTTGCTGCTGTTGTTGTTCAAGCTGGTTAAATTCTTTGAGTAAGGCTTGGTAGGCTTTAAAGCGTTCTTTAACATCAGCTAATAACTGATTGTGGCCGGCATAGGCATCAAGCAGATGTAGCTGGTGTTCAGCTTTTAATAAATGTTGATGGGCATGTTGGCCGTGAATAGAAATTAAGTACTGACCCAACTCTTTTAACTGTGCAGCGGTAACTGAGCTGCCATTAATATAGCTTTTGCTACGGCCATTTTTGCAAATAACACGGCGTAGTAAACATTCGCCTTCGTTGTTTGAGAGTAAATGTTGCTCTAAAAAGTGTTGGGCAAGAGGGAGTTGGCTAATATCAAATTGTGCGCATATTTCTGCACGATCAGTACCAGGGCGAACGGCACCAGCATCAGCGCGTTCACCTAAACATAATGAGAGAGCATCAATTGCAATTGATTTCCCCGCACCTGTTTCACCTGTAATGGCTGTCATACCATTGTGCCACTCAGTACTTAAATTACTTACAATGGCAAAGTTTTTAATTTCTAACCCGATTAACATACTGTTTATCCATCCAGCTAATTAACTGTTAATTTATACAGTGTTTTCGGGTTTTGCAAATTAAATTTTTAAGCTTTGCTTAATTCTGACAATTGATTTTCTGGTGCGGAATCATCTGACGCTTGTGTGCTCTGGGCTGGCGGCTGATCATCTTGTAAATCGGCGGGGGGCTGATATTTAATTACTTCAATCAGTGATGGAAGGGACTCTTGGTAAAACGCTTTGTTATATTCAATACCATTATAAGGTAATTCAGCCATGAAATACTGTAATCTGTCTGCAAGCTGATCAATCTGTTCTGGGCTTTGTGCTTTACTGGCTTCCATAATTATTGTGTTGAGCAGTAAATCACTAACGTATTCAAGATATGTGAGGTTTTCTTCGTTATGGGCTTGTACAACAAAGTAATTGCTAGTGATCATGCTCAAACGCGAGATGTTCTTCGGACGAATAATTTTACTCTCGCTGAAATCAATTAACTTATCTTTAAAATCATTATTGATTTCTTTTACTCGTTGATTAAAACGTTTTTTTTCAGCTTCAATAGCCTTGCGACGGTTGCTCTCAACCATCCAGTAACAACCTAGCAAGGTGATCAGTAATAACAGAGCAAGAAAAACGATATAGCTCATTTCGCCTTAGAATCCTTAAAAAAGTACAGCATTAAGTTTGATTATTTTGCGCTATTCAATGTGCCTTGGCAATCAATTGAGATAAAAAAGCCGCTTAAAATAAACGGCTTCCCCAGTTTAATTTTTTTCTTAATACATTGTAGTAAGAGTATTCTTTAGGGTGGATCAAGCGCAGACGCTTATCTGCTTTTTTTATCACCACTTCATCGCCAGGTAATACAGCTAAAACCACATGGCTGTCACAACTGACTTGCAAGCTATCAGTATTTTCAAGACTGAGCTTTAAACGCACTTCGTTATCAGCATCAACCACAAGAGGGCGGCTTGATAATGTGTGCGGGAACATAGGCACAAGTGAAATCGCATTAAGCTCTGGCGTCAAAATCGGCCCGCCACCAGATAATGAATAAGCAGTTGAGCCTGTAGGTGTTGAAACAATTAAACCGTCTGAGCGTTGCGAGAATACAAAATCGTTGTTAATAAAGGCCTCAAACTCAATCATATGAGCAACTTTATCGGCATGAAGTACTGCTTCATTCACTGCCAAGTTAGCACTTTTGAGTTCGGCATGGCGATATACTTCAACTTCAAGCAAGAAGCGTTTTTCTTCGAGGAACTGGCCACTTAATACTTGTTCAAGGCTGGCTTCGAAACCTTCTGGGTTTAAATCAGTTAAAAAGCCTAAATTACCACGGTTTACACCAATTACGGCAACATCAAAACGCGCTAAAACTCGAGCTGCGCCAAGCATATTGCCATCACCGCCGACGACTATGGCTAAGTCTGCACGTTCACCTAAATCTACCAATTTAACAAGGTTTTCTCGAGGAAGGTCTTCAAGTTGGCGGCCGGTGCGCTGTTCTACTAGCACTTCAAAACCCAAGGCTCGCAAAAATGTGTGCAGGCGAGCAAGTGTGGCAGCTGCTCCGCTGTGATTAGGTTTGCCAATTAAACCTATGGTTTTAAACGGTGAATCCATGTTATTTGCACTTAAACTTTCATATCGCTAGATTACATTAAAAACTAATGCTTTGAAAATAACTTGAAATAAACTTGCTGCGCCCAAATATCCACTGGCAAGTACCAAGATGTATAAATTATGAAATTAAATCCGCGTGACCAACAAATTTTTTCAGCTGTAATGAGCCTTTACTGTAACGGTGAAGGTCAGCCTGTTGCCTCTACCCGTATTGCCAAGCAAAAAGGCATGGCGGTATGTTCAGCTACTGTGCGCAATGCAATGGCTCGGCTAGAAAAAGTGGGCTTACTCTATTCGCCACATACTTCTGCTGGCCGCGTACCTACCAATGCCGGGTTTGATTATTGGCTTACTGAGTTTTTTGCTCTGCCTGAAATTGCAACATATTGGCAGCCCGAGCAAGCACAATTAGTTGAGCTCGCCCATGGTTTGAGTCAGCGCTATAAAGTGTGCTGTTGTGTGGGCTTACCTCAAGTCAGCTCTCAGCTGGTCTTTCGAGTAGAGGTGCTTGATTTTGATGGTAGTAATTGGCTTATTCTACTCATCGATAGAGCAGGGCAAAGCCATAACATTTGCATTACCAAACCTGAAGATTCATCTGATGCCGTTCGTTACCAGTTTGCTACTTGGCTTAATACGGTGTTTAGCCAGCAAACCTTAATGGAAGGCTTATATCGAATGCAAGCAATGGCAGCTACTGCACCACATAATTGCCATGACTCTTTAACACAATGGACTCGGCAATTAAGTCAAAAACTCGGTTCAGATAACAGCATTGTGGTAGGTGAAAATTACCTTTACCGCCAAGTTGATTGCCAAACCAGTTTAAACATTGGTGTATCGTTTTTAAATTTTGTTGAAGATAAACTCGCATTTAAAAATGGGTTATCAGTGTTAAACACAGAACAATTGCCATTTACAGACTGTAATGAGTTGATGGTGATCAGCGTTCCTTATTTTAATAACCATGAATACCAGAGCCGATTTTGTGTAATTTGTCCAAAATCAGCGCAAATAGAAGCAATCATCCAAGAATTTAAGTTAATCGGCTCATCAGCCTCTTGAATCTTTCAATTCAATCCCCATAATTACCGCAGTTGTAAAGAATTGGAGCATGTAAGCTATGTCTGAGCAGACAAAATCACCAGAGCAAGAAGTTGAACTAAACGAAGAATTTGAACAAATGCAAGCTGAAGTAGAAGCTGCAGAAAAAGCGGCTGAACAAGTTGACGGCGAAGAAATGAGCCCTGAAGCTGAAATCGCACTACTACACAGCGAATTAGAAGCGGCTAAACAAACGATCAACGATCAAAAAGACAGTGTTGTTCGTGCTGCTGCAGATGTTGAGAACATGCGTCGTCGTGCCGCTCAAGATGTAGAAAAAGCGCATAAGTTTGCACTTGAAAAGTTTGCTAACGAATTACTACCTGTTATCGATAACCTAGAGCGTGCGATTGAGTTTTCTGATAAAGAAAATGAGCAGCTTAAGCCTGTGCTTGAAGGTATCGAAATGACTGTTAAGAGCTTTAATGATGCGGTATCAAAATTCGGTGTTGAAATTGTTAACCCACAGGGTGAACAATTTAACCCTGAATTCCATCAAGCAATGTCAATTCAGCCAAGCAATGATGTAGCGCCAAATACTGTTCTTGCAGTAATGCAAAAAGGTTATACATTAAATGGCCGTTTATTACGTCCTGCAATGGTTATGGTATCGAAAGAAGCTGAATAAGCTTTAAAGAGATATAAAAAATGCCTGTTAATTACAGGCATTTTTTTTATTACAATTGTGTTCAATATTTAAGTCGATTGGTATCGTTTTCGATGCCAAAGCTGTACAAGTAAGATCAGTATCAGTGCGCTGAACATCATAGCAGAAAATGGAATCGCACTTTGTGGGTGAACAAAAGCAAGGATAGGCCCAACTAAAGCGCCACTGCCGAATCTCAGGGTACCAATAACAGCTGTTGCAGTGCCTGACTTTTCCTCAAATTGCATCAGTATTAATGAGTCTGCATTACTCGCGACAATACCCAAGCTCATCATCAGTGGTGCGATGGTGGCAACGATAAAATACAGCGATAAATGCATCACACTGAATAACAACAATGCCCCGCCAGACACAAAGCCAATACCTAGCCCAATAAATAACAGTTTACGAGAACCCAAGCGCGGCACTAAACGTGTATTCATAAAGTTACCGAACATTAAAGCCAGCACGTTAAAGGCGAATAACACACCGAACAATTGCTCATCTACTTTGAAGAAATCGAGATATACATAAGGTACCGATGTTAAAAAGCAAAAGAATGCGAATGAGGCAAACATTGAACTGGCAATATCGGCAAGGGCACTACGACGAGAAAATACCGTTTTATAACTATTAAAGAACAGTGCCAAACCACGTTGCTGACTCTTAAAGATTGGAATATCGATTAAATGAATTTGCACCAAAGCTAAAATGGCAAAACTATAAGCAGCTAATGCGATGAAAATGACCTGCCATGTCGAAATTCCCATGATTAATGAGCCTAGAGTAGGGGCAATTAACGGGGCAACCATCATAATCATCGAGACATAAGACATGCCCTTGGCGGTGTTCTCTCGGTAAATGTGGCGAATAATACCCGGCACTACGACGGTTGCAGCAGCGCCAGTGAATGCTTGCACGGCTCTTAAAGACCAAAATAATTCGATGTTGGTACAAAATGCCAGTGCTAATGAGCTGATGCCAAATAGCGCTAAACCCACCTTAGCGAGTAATCGCCTACCAAGCTCATCGGCTATCGGGCCAAAGAACAACATACCCAGGGCATAACCCGCCAAATAAATACTGAGCGAGATTTGCACATTTGGCATGGTAGTTTGTAAGTCGTTGGCAATCACCAACATCGCCGGTAAATATAAATCAATTGCTAAAGGCGTAATTGCGACAATACTTGCCAGTAAAGGTAATAAAATGCGTTTATTTAAAGTCTCAGGGGAAGGCATTGTTTACTCATTCATCAAACATTAGGTCACTATTGTAGCAGTGTGAGTTACTGTGGTGAACTTAGTTTGCCTGCTAAGTAAAAGAATTAACTAAATGATAACAACTGAGCGAGTGATTGTTCATTTTCATATAAAATTAAGCAATGCTTTGCTATATTAGCCACAATTACACTAAGTATTTGAAGGACTAGTATGAAAAAGTTAATCATGGCAGTGTTAGCCACCGCTGTTTTAGCTGGCTGTAAAACCTCTCCAACAGGGCGTACACAAATCGCACTTTATTCAGACCAACAAATGAGCCAAATGGGTCAAGCAAGCTTTGCTGAAATGAAAAAAACACAGCCTGTTAATACCGACCCTGGCGTCAATGCTTATGTGAAATGTATTGCCGATGATGTTATTGCCGTTTTACCTAATGAGTATGCAAAGCAGTCTTGGGAAGTTGTTGTGTTTGAAGAAGACTCAGCAAACGCATTTGCATTACCGGGGGGTTATATTGGCGTTCATACAGGTTTATTAAAAGTTGCTGTAAATCAAGACCAACTGGCAACGGTACTAGGTCACGAGGTTGCACACGTTATTGCTGAGCATTCTAATGAACGTGTATCACAAAATGCATTGTTACAAACAGGTCTGCAAGTTGGTGGTGCAGCACTTGATATGGGGAATGTGCAATATCGCGGCGAAATAATGCAAGCCTTAGGCTTAGGCGCACAGTATGGTGTTGTTTTGCCATTTAGCCGCTCACATGAATCAGAAGCAGATATTGTTGGCTTAGATTTAATGGCAAAAGCAGGGTTTAACCCAGAGCAATCAGTGTCGCTTTGGCAAAATATGAGTGCAGCTGGTAGTAGCGGTACCCCAGAGTTTATGTCGACTCACCCTGCACCAGGTAACCGTATTAAAGAGCTACAAAAGCATATGTCGGATGCATTAAAAGCCCAACAAGCCGCTAAAGCAAAAGGCAAAACCCCACAGTGTAAACTGTAAAGAGTATCTATAGAAATTAAAAAGCCTGTACTCAGTGATGACTACAGGCTTTAATTTTTCAGCTTTCAGCTTTCAGCTTTCAGCTTTCAGCTTTCAGCTTTCAGCTTTCAGCTTTCAGCTTTCAGCTTTCAGCTTATTAGAACGTCCACTCAACGTGAAGTTGTGGTACTGACTCAGTTGTGTCTGTACCTAGCTTGTTGTGCCAATATTGCCACTCAAGGCCTAGCAGTAGCGTATTTTCTTTCATGCTCATTGCGTGACCTAAATCCCAGGTGATGATTGGCTGCGCTAAAATCCATGCTTTAACGTCTTCACCAAATTCATTTTCACGCTCTGCAATATATTCAACATGGCCTGTTACGTTGAACTTTTGTGAGCCAATAGTGAATGGGTAGCCCCAAGCAACATCAATCATCCAGCTGTTTGTTTCAGTTGGTGCACCACCGCGTGCTACGCCTTCACTGTCATCGATGTAAGCGGTAAATAAAGTAGATAAAAAGCTAAAGCCCGGTGCTTGCCAGCTAAGCTTTACACCAGGTAAATACTTAAGAACTTTCGAGTCACCTGCGGCATTAAAACCTGCCGTTAAACCCACATCAGCAATTGCGCCGTATGAAAAATCACTGCCAGAGATTTTTGATAAGCTAAATGTTGAATACCACTCGCCGTAAAAGTCTTTATCTTGATAGCCATCTTGACGGTCGTCATTGCTGTAATCAATAAAAAAGAAATTGTCGCCATAGTCATAACCAGAGGCATGCTGTAGTGATACAACCGTGGTATTTGACTTAGTTAATGAAAACGGGTTTTTGTGTTCACCGTTATTAACGTGTAATTGCGTAGAGCTCCAATTAGCGGCATAGCTCGAAGTACTTACTGCACAAAGCGCAGCAACAGAAAGGATCTTTTTCAAGTTCATATCTCAATATTGATGGTGTAAAGGGGGATACAAAGGTTGGATTATAGCAGATACGCCCATATTTGGGCGTATCTTGAGAAAAATTATTTAACTTATGCTTTATTTCTGCGTAAGCAAATTACTGCAACGGCAGTAAAGGCAAGAATAAAGCAGTAGTAAGAAGAGGTAGAGACTTCCCATGGGCTAATTTTGAATGTTGCGCCGAGTAGAAGTGCTTGTGCGCCATACGGCAATGAGCCTTGCGTAACACAAGCAAAAATATCAAGTAAGCTTGCTGAACGCTTGCCTGTAATTTCGCCATCATCTGCTAATTTTTTAGCAATTGGGCCTGCAACAATAATAGATACGGTATTATTGGCAATACATAAGTTACTAGTCATAACCAGTGCAGCAATACCTAATTGATCTGCTACTTTACGGTGCCATTTTGCAATGATTTTTGTAATTGCCTGAATTTTGTTAGCAATATAATCAAGACCACCATTAATACGGATAAACTCTGAAAGACCGCCAATAAACATCGATAGCAAGAAAATTTCCTGCATATCAGTAAAGCCTTTATAAACATCTTTTACAAAGCTTGCACCTTCATAGCTGCCAGTAAAGCCCATAAGTGCAGCGAAGATTATACCGCTAAACAGCACCACGAATACGTTAAAGCCCATTACTGCGAGCACTAAGATAAAGGCATAAGGTAATACTAGTAAGATATCGAAGTCTTGTGTCTCTACAGCTTCTGCTGCAGGCGTTAAGAAGAATAACAAGCCGATAGTTAATGCCGCAGCAGGTAAGGCGATTTTTAAGTTCTCACGAAATTTATCTTTCATTTCACAGCCTTGCGTGCGGGTTGCAGCAATAGTTGTGTCAGAGATGATTGATAAGTTATCACCAAACATGGCACCTGATACAATCGTGCCTGCCATCAGAGATGGATCAATGCCTGTTTTTTGGGCGACGGCATAAGCAATCGGGCCAATCGCACCGATAGTACCCATTGAAGTACCCATCGCAGTCGACACTACCGCAGCAATTAAAAATAACCCTGGTAGTAACAGAGCAGGTGGAATAAGTGATAAACCGGCATTAACTACGGCATCAACACCACCGGTCGCACCAGCAACCGCAGAAAACGCACCTGCCAGCAGATAAATCAAACACATAGTGATAATGTTGCTATGGCCAGCACCTTTAATAAAGGTTTCAACACTGTGGTTGATGGTATTTTTATTTAAGATAAACGCCAGCATGATGGCTGGCAAAATTGCAACAGGAGCAGGCAATTGATAGAAGGCGTAATCGACACCTTGAGACTGTAAGTATAAGCCAGCGCCTAAAAATAAGCCGACAAACACCAAAAGCGGCAGCAAAGAAAGTTTTGCTTTTGTTTTATTAAATGATGGCTGCATCATATTCCTCGTTAGATAACCAATAACACAGCCAAACACTTCTTTTAGCTGTATTTAGTTGTGTCTAAAAGACAACAACAGCGCCCGCAAGCCAAAGACCAAATCGGCGCAAAGGAAGAAGTTTAAATGTATAGATGGCTAAATGCAAAGACTATCTGTTATTATTGTTGTTCTATTAATAAATCTAAAATTAGCTCTGTATTTTTTATAAGCTAACCTGACTATTACATGAGTTTTCGATAAAATCCAGCCAGCTAAGAAGAATAGATAAGGTAACTATATGAACCGCATAGGTGTATTTGGCGCAAACGGCCGCATGGGACTTGCACTTTTAGAAGCTGTCTCAAAAAAAGATGACGCAACATTAACGGGCGCGTACGTGCGTGATAACTCGCCACTTTTAGATATTGCGGTTAATCAATTAAACAGCGCTGCATCAGCAGATGTATCATTTAGTAAAGAAACAGACGTAAAAGATGCAGATGTATTGATTGATTTCACTTTACCTGCAGGAATGCGCAACCATTTAAAAACAGCGGTCGAAAAAAATATCGCCATGGTTATTGGTACTACGGGCCTTAACCAAGGTGATCTTGATGCGCTTCATGAAGCGGCGAAACACATTCCGATTGTTTTTGCCCGCAACTATAGCGTAGGTGTGAATTTACTGCTTAACTTAGTGCAGACTGCGGCTGTGAAGTTTGGCGATGATATGGATATCGAAATATTTGAGGCCCACCATCGTCACAAAATCGATGCGCCATCAGGAACTGCATTGGCAATTGGTGAAGCTATTGCCGAGGCAAAAGGTTGGCAGCATGATGAAGTCGCGCGTTTTGATAGAAGCAATGACGAACACGCAAAATCGCAAAATGAAATCGGTTATTCAGTCATGAGAGGCGGAGATATAGTAGGTGAACACACCGCATATTTCGCAACTTCTGGCGAAAGGCTAGAATTAACTCATAAAGCAAGTTCAAGAATGACCTTCGCATTAGGTGCTGTAAGAGCTGCGGGCTGGTTGAAAAATAAACCAGCTGGACTTTATGACATGCAAGATGTGCTTGACTTGAAGTAGTTTAGTTTCTTTTTTGGCAGTTTCAGTGAATTTTTAGTTAATAACGCTTATTTTTACTATTTTATTAATTAAGATTAGATCTGAATGCTAATTTACTGTAGAATAGCGCCAATTTGCCAAAAATTCATAAATGCGTGTTTCCAATCGCTATAAACGGGCAGTAGAGCAAATGACTTTACTCCCGTTTTTTACTGTTAGGAGGTTAACTTGACTAAATCCGCTCTGTTAGTCCTAGAAGACGGCACAGTGTTTCGCGGTACTGCAATCGGCGCTGACGGCATGTCAGTCGGTGAAGTAGTATTCAATACGTCTATGACTGGTTATCAAGAAATTTTGACTGACCCTTCATACGCGGAACAAATCGTAACTTTGACGTACCCACATATCGGTAATACGGGTACTAACAGCGAAGACGAAGAAGCGGGTCAAATCTGGGCTAAAGGCCTAGTGATCCGTGATTTGCCACTGCTAGCAAGTAATTTCCGTAACGAGCAATCGTTAAGTGATTACTTAAAAGAACGCAATATCATAGGTATTGCTGACATCGACACTCGTAAATTAACACGTATCTTACGTGATAAAGGCGCTCAAAATGGTTGTATCATTGCAGGCGACGAGTTAGATGAGAATAAAGCGCTTGAAGCTGCGCAAGCCTTCCCAGGCTTAAAAGGCATGGATTTAGCAAAAGTTGTCTCAACCAAGGAAAATTTTGAGTGGCGCGAATCAAGCTGGACGTTAGGTTCAGGCTTTAAAACGCTAGAAGCAGCAGACGAGAAGTTCCACGTTGTTGCTTATGACTTCGGTGTTAAATGTAATATCTTACGTATGTTAGTTGACCGCGGTTGTAAATTAACCGTTGTTCCTGCACAAACATCTGCAGAAGACGTACTGGCATTAAACCCAGACGGTATCTTCTTATCAAATGGCCCAGGCGACCCTGAGCCGTGTACTTACGCGATTGAAGCAATTAAAACTTTCCTAGAAACAGACACGCCAATTTTTGGTATCTGTTTAGGTCACCAATTACTTGCACTTGCTTCAGGTGCACAAACGGTGAAAATGAAGTTTGGTCACCACGGTGGTAACCACCCAGTTAAAGACCTTGACCGCAATGTTGTAATGATCACAGCTCAAAACCACGGTTTCGCAGCTGACGAAGCAACATTACCAGCGAATTTACGTGCAACTCACGTTTCTTTATTCGATGGCACGCTACAAGGTATTCACCGCACAGATAAGCCTGCATTTAGCTTCCAAGGTCACCCTGAAGCAAGCCCAGGTCCACATGATGCGGCGCCATTATTTGACCACTTCATCGACCTGATGCAAGCACGTTCTAACTAATTTAACCGGAGTAACAATGCCAAAACGTACCGACATAAAAAGCATTCTTATCTTAGGCGCAGGCCCGATCGTAATCGGTCAAGCTTGTGAATTTGACTACTCTGGTGCACAAGCGTGTAAAGCACTACGAGAAGAAGGCTTTCGAGTAATTCTTGTAAACTCGAACCCTGCAACTATCATGACTGACCCTGAAATGGCGGATGCGACGTACATCGAGCCAATTCACTGGGAAGTGGTAGAGAAAATCATTGAAAAAGAAAAGCCAGATGCAGTACTGCCTACTATGGGTGGTCAAACAGCATTAAACTGTGCACTTGATTTAGATAAGCACGGCGTACTGGCAAAACACGGTGTTGAGTTAATCGGTGCAACTGCTGATGCAATCGATAAAGCTGAAAACCGTGAGCGTTTTGACGTAGCAATGAAGAACATTGGCCTTGAGTGTCCGCGTGCAGAAATCGCTCACTCAATGGAAGAAGCACACGATGTACTTAGCCGTATCGGTTTCCCATGTATCATTCGTCCATCATTCACTATGGGTGGTACCGGTGGTGGTGTTGCATATAACCAAGAAGAATTTGATGAAATTTGTGAGCGTGGTTTAGATTTATCACCAACAAATGAACTTTTAATCGATGAATCATTAATCGGTTGGAAAGAGTACGAAATGGAAGTTGTTCGTGACAAAAACGACAACTGTATCATCGTATGTTCTATCGAAAACTTTGACCCTATGGGTGTTCACACTGGTGACTCAATCACGGTTGCTCCTGCGCAAACACTAACTGATAAAGAATACCAAATCATGCGTAATGCATCGATGGCGGTACTTCGTGAAATCGGTGTTGAAACAGGTGGTTCAAACGTACAGTTTGGTGTGAATCCAGTTGATGGCCGTATGGTTATCATCGAGATGAACCCACGTGTATCGCGTTCTTCAGCACTAGCATCAAAAGCAACGGGTTTCCCAATTGCGAAAATCGCTGCAAAACTAGCAGTAGGTTACACCCTTGATGAGCTACAAAACGACATCACTGGCGGTAAAACACCAGCGTCTTTCGAGCCGTCAATTGACTACGTTGTTACTAAGATCCCACGTTTTAACTTCGAAAAATTCGCAGGTTCAAACGACCGTCTAACAACACAGATGAAATCTGTGGGTGAAGTGATGGCAATTGGTCGTAACCAACAAGAGTCACTGCATAAAGCATTACGTGGTCTTGAAGTAGGCGCAACGGGCTTTAACCCAATTGTTGCCCTTGATGATCCGAAAGCAAAAGAAAAAATCATCCGTGAATTACGTGAGCCAGGTGCTGAGCGTATTTGGTACGTTGCTGATGCAATGCGTCACGGTATGAGCGTAGAAGACGTATTCGAATTAACTAAGATTGACCCTTGGTACTTAGTACAAATCGAAGACATCTTAAAAGACGAAGCAACAATCAGCGAAGTAGGTATGGCTGGTTTAAATGCTGAGTTTTTACGCAAGCTTAAGCGTAAAGGTTTTGCTGATGCGCGTATCGCTGAAATTGCCGGTGTTTCTGAAGCAGAAATTCGTAAGAAGCGTCACCAGTTAGATATCGTGCCTGTATATAAGCGCGTTGATACGTGTGCTGCAGAGTTCAGCTCAGACACAGCTTACATGTACTCATCTTATGATGAAGAATGTGAAGCGAATCCATCTGAAAAAGATAAAATCATGGTAATCGGTGGTGGTCCTAACCGTATCGGTCAAGGTATCGAATTCGATTACTGTTGTGTTCACGCAGCATTAGCTTTACGTGAAGACGGCTATGAAACAATCATGGTTAACTGTAACCCTGAAACTGTTTCAACTGACTACGACACATCTGATCGTTTATTCTTCGAGCCAATCACGCTTGAAGATGTATTAGAAATCGTACGCGTTGAAAAGCCAAAAGGTGTTATCGTTCAGTACGGTGGTCAAACACCACTGAAACTTGCTCGTGAACTTGAAGCGAATGGTGTGCCAGTTATTGGTACTTCACCAGATGCTATCGACCGTGCAGAAGACCGTGAGCGTTTCCAACAGCTTGTTGAGCGTCTAGATCTTCTTCAACCAGAGAATGCAACGGTTACTTCTTTAGAAGAAGCGATTGTTAAGTCTGCTGAAATCGGCTTCCCACTTGTTGTACGTCCTTCATATGTATTAGGTGGTCGCGCAATGGAAGTAGTTTATGATGAAGACGATTTACGTCGTTACATGACAGAAGCAGTATCAGCGTCAAATGAAGCGCCAGTACTACTTGACCACTTCTTAGATAACGCAATCGAAGTTGACGTTGATGCTATCTGTGACGGTGAGCAAGTAATCATCGGTGGTATCATGGAGCACATTGAGCAAGCAGGTGTTCACTCAGGTGACTCAGCGTGTTCATTACCAGCTCACTCACTAACTGCTGAAGTACAAGACGTAATGCGTAAGCAAGTGACTGATATGGCACTAGAGCTTGGCGTAGTAGGTCTGATGAATACTCAGTTTGCTGTGAAAGACGGTAAAGTTTACTTAATCGAAGTAAACCCTCGTGCTGCGCGTACAGTACCGTTTGTTTCTAAAGCGACAGGTATTGCACTTGCTAAAGTTGCAGCACGTTGTATGGCGGGTCAGTCGCTAGCAAGCCAAGGTATTACAAAAGAAGTAATCCCTCCTTACTACAGCGTAAAAGAAGTGGTACTGCCATTTGCTAAGTTCCAAGGTGTTGACCCAATCCGTGGCCCAGAAATGCGCTCAACGGGTGAGGTAATGGGTGTTGGTGAAACTTTCGCCGAAGCATTCGCTAAAGCACAATTAGGTGCAAGCAACACTTTACCACGCGGTGGTCGCGCGTTACTATCGGTACGCAACAGTGACAAACCACGTATCGTTGAACTAGCTAAAACCATGACTGATCTTGGTTTCGAGTTAGATGCAACAGGTGGCACTGCAAAAGCACTTGAAGAAGCAGGCATTGCAGTTCGTCGCGTGAATAAAGTATACGAAGGTCGTCCTCATATTCTTGATAGAATTAAAAATGGTGAATACAGCTATATTGTAAACACTACTGAAGGCCGCCAAGCGATTGAAGATTCGAAGGTGTTACGTCGTGGTGCGTTACAGCATAAGACTAACTACACAACGACTCTGAACGCGGCATTTGCTAACTGTACTGCAAACCAAGCAGACGACCGTAGCAAGGTGACGTCAGTTCAGGAACTACATCAGCGAATGAACTAAGGAAATGTGCCAAGGGCGAGGCAATCGCCCTTGGGATTAAGTGAGAATAATATGCAATCAATTCCGATGACAGTTCGTGGTGCAGCATTACTGCGCGAAGAACTTAACGAATTAAAAACAGTTACCCGTCCAAAAATCGTTGCTGATATCGCTGAAGCACGTGAGCACGGTGATTTGAAAGAAAACGCTGAATACCATGCTGCTCGTGAGCAACAAGGTTTCTGCGAAGGCCGTATTCAAGAAATTGAAGCGAAGCTTTCAAATGTGCAAATCATTGATGTAACTAAAATGCCTAACACAGGTAAAGTTATTTTTGGCACAACGGTTACTATCGTTAATGTTGAAACCGATGCTGAAGTAAAATACCGAATCGTAGGCGATGACGAAGCAGATATCAAAAACAATCTGATCTCTGTTAACTCACCAATCGCGCGTGGTTTAATTGGTAAAGAGGTAGATGATGCCGTTATCATTAAAACGCCAAACGGTGAAGTAGAGTACGAAATCATTGAAGTTGAGTATATTTAGTAGCTTAACCAAGCATTGAGAAAAACCGCAGTTCATACTGCGGTTTTTTTATGCCTGTTTACAGGCGTGAATTTATTCGGTACGTTGGCTACAAGACAGTCGTAATGAAGGAGTAATAATGGCGAAAATTCAGTATCCTAAACCGCTTGAGCAAGGTGATAAAATAGCCATATGTGCTTTTTCATCTGGTGTTGATAAAGCCTTTTATGAGCGCTTAGACATAGTACTTAATGGCTTAACAGCCAAAGGTTTTACTGTTATTGAAGGTGCCTGCTTACGTCAGTCACACAACAGTGCAAAGCAACGTTCTGATGAGCTAATGCAGTATTTAACTGATGATTCAATCGCAGCCATCATGCCGCCATGGGGCGGTGATCTTACTATGGAAATTTTACCTCTTCTGGATTTCAATGCCATAAGTAAAGCAAGGCCTAAGTGGTTAGTTGGCTTTTCTGATATCAGCACGTTTGCATGTGCATTAACAACTCGTTGTGGCTGGGCAACTTTGCACGCTGCAAATTTAATGCAAATTCACCCTGACGATCCCGATGTTTATTTAGCAAATATATTCAGTGCCATGTCACTTGAAGAAAAACAGCAACTCCATCAAGTCGCGTCGCCATTTTATCAGCAAAAGCCAATTGATTATAAAACTAAGCCAGAGGCTCAATTTGACTATACCGCTCCTAGCCAATGGCGATGTATTAACTATAAAGATAAACGCCAAATTGAAGTGTCTGGGCGCTTAATTGGCGGTTGTTTAGATACGTTAGGTCTGTTGCTACCCTCAAATTACTATGCATTGCATGAGTTTAAAAAACAGTATGCACCAGAGGGGTTAATTTTATACCTAGAAAATGCAGAGCTTAGTCCGATGGCCCTTGCACGTTGTTTGTTATCGTTAAAGTTGAATGATGTTTTTACTGATGTAAATGCTGTGGTATTTGGCCGCAGCCCTGCAATTAATAACGACTGCTACTTCGATGAATACCAAGCAATAGAGCTCGCATTTAAAGGTAATTTATTCCCAGTTATCGTTGATGCCGACATTGGCCACGTAGCCCCAAATTTAGCACTAATAAATGGAGCTGTTGCCACAATAACAGCAGATTTGTGTGAAGGTATGGCGAGTAATGTGGTTGTGAAGACTGACCTAAAATAACAATTATGCAGGCAAAGCCTGCATAATCTTTAGGCTTTAAACTACAGTAATCACCGCATCTTTATCTAAACGCGATTTTGGTAATGCAGCATTATAATCTTGCTCTGGCTCGTGATAACCAATAGCGAGTGCCACTTCACATACATAACCATCTAACTCATCAGCGAATAGTTCACCGAGTAAGTCTTTATCGACACCTTCCATCGGTGTTGAATCTAAACCTAAACGAGCCACTGTGTGCATGGTATTACCTAATGCAATGTAGGTTTGAGCTTTAGTCCAAGCGGCGTTATCACCTTGCTCATCTGTATTTAAATCAACAAAGGCGAAGGCACCAAAAGCCTGCTCTTTGTTTTCAGCTTTTGTACGGCCATTAGCAATATCGGCATCAATTACTTTTTCATAATCAGCACGTCCCGAATTCAGATAATAAGTGCACCACTCATGGTTAAACGGTGAGAAGAGATCAACTGCCTGTTGGTGGTACTCTATCGTCGCCAAACAAACAGAAGTATTTACCATGAGTTACAAGCAGTTGATCGAAGGACAAAGATACCAGATAGAAGCCTACTTACGCGAGGGTTTTAGTTATCGTGAAATAGGCAAACGCCTGAAAGTCAGTCATAGCACTATCAGCCGAGAAGTCAGACGAAATAGGGTCCGGGAAAATCACTATCTACCCGAAGTCGCCCAGGCTAAGACACTCAAAAGGCGCGTTCAAGCCGCAAAGTCGTGTCTATCTAAGCAGACCATCACCTTTGTTGAGTTCGGATTAGAACAAAAGTGGAGTCCCGAGCAAATTGCAGGCGTGGGTCGAATTATTGGGCTTTCAGTGAGTCATGCGTGGATTTACGGCTATGTGCAACGGGATAAATTGAGCGGTGGCAAGTTGTTTAGGCACTTACGCCAAGGTCATCGACGATATCGCAAAGGTCGTCGTGCGAAGCGTGTCATTATCCCGAATCGGGTGGGCATTGAGCACCGTCCAGCGATTGTTGACAAGAAAAAGCGGTTTGGGGACTGGGAAGTCGATACCGTTCTCGGTAAGCAAGGGACAGGAGCCATAGTCAGCCTGGTTGAGCGCAAAAGTAAGCTGTATCTGATACGTAAAGTACCAGCAAAGTGCGCGGCTGATGTGAGCCGAGCTATGGTCGGCATGCTGTGGCGTTATCGCCGTCACGTTCATACCATAACGGCAGATAATGGGTGTGAATTCTGTGACCACGAACAGGTTGCAAAGAAACTGAAAACGGATATCTATTTCGCTAATCCATACTCATCATGGGAACGTGGATTAAATGAAAACTTTAACGGCTTGCTGCGCCAATACATACGCAAAGGCACTGACTTACGCACGGTAACAGACAAGCAAATTGCTGAGATTGAACGAGCGTTAAATGCCAGACCGAGAAAATGTCTGGGGTATAAACAGCCAGCAGTCGTATTCGAAGAATTACGCAAGGCGGCTTAATTTAGCGAGTGGTGCACTTCGGAGTTGAATTCGCGGTTTATAGCTTGGGTTATAAGCAAATAAAATGGTGTGTGATGCCGCTTTTGCATGAACTTGGTTAAACTGAAACTTATTTGCAAAACTATCATGCAGACGCTGTTTACCTTGCTCTGATTCAATTACCACAAATTTCCATGGTTGAGAATTAATAGACGATGGCGACAGGCGTAATGCTTCTAAAATTACAGCTAAGTCTGCTTGGCTAATTTGTTTTGAAGCGTCGTAACGTTTACTTGTATAACGGCGTTGTAAGTCTGAAATGATTGGGTGTGTCATGATTTGCTCCCGCATGTATAACAATTAGGTGCAGTTTACGCCTTGCATACCATACGATAAAGCGCATAATCGAATAAACATTATCAAAAATTTTTAGTTAATATGTTGGTTGAAGATCTCAAATTAATCCTTAAGGTTGCTGAGTTTCGTAGTATTACAACCGCAGCAGCCAAATTAGACATGCGAGCCGCTACCGCCAGCGCTGCTATTAAGCGTGTTGAAGCAGCGCTGGGTGCTGAGTTATTTGTTCGTACAACTCGTCATTTGCGGTTATCTGCGGCTGGGGAGCGCTTTTTACCTCAGTGTCAGCAAGCAGTGCTCATGCTAGACCAAGCCACACTTGCCTTAAAAGGTGAGCATGATGAAATTGATGGGGAGCTAAGAGTCGCATTATCTTCAGACTTAGGCCGCAACATCATTATCCCATGGTTAGATGAGTTACTTGATGAGTATCCAAAGCTGAGTATGCGCCCGCATATTAGCGATAGTAATGTCGACTTTTACCGAGACTCCGTTGATTTTGCACTTAGGTATGGCTCGCCATCCGACTCAAATTTATATGGCTTTAAAATTTGTAATGTTCCGCGGCTGTTATGTGCAACCCCAGAGTACATTGCTGAACATGGCGCGCCGACGCATCCAGATGAATTAAATCAGCATCAGGGTCTATTTTATCAACTACAAGATATCATCAATAATGTTTGGGAATTTACCGATGGAACCGAGCGTTTTAAAGTGAAAATGCAAGGCCGTCGAGCATCTAATGATGGTGATTTGGTAAGGCGTTGGTGTGTGGCTGGTAAAGGCCTAGCGGTTAAATCATGTATTGATATCAGTGATGATTTACTAAGTGGGCGGGTAGTGCCAGTGATGCAAAATTATCCTCACTTATGTGCAGAGCTTTGGCTAATATGCCCAAGTCGACAATCCATAACACCCGCGGTTCGTTTAGTGCGTGATATATGCCGAGAAAAAACCAAGGCGATACTCAATCAACTGATTGAAAAAGGCATATTAGATAAGCGGGTACTCGATAACTAATTATTTTAGGTATAGAATAGCTTAGCTTATTCATCTTATTGATTAAGCAACATTCTCAGGGCGGGGTGAAATTCCCCACCGGCGGTATACTTTAAATTTAAGTGAGCCCGCGAGCGCTTTAACTTTGGTTAAAGGTCAGCAGATCTGGTGAGAGGCCAGAGCCGACGGTGATAGTCCGGATGAAAGAGAATATAGTTAATCTATAAAACAGTAATTGGCTGCCTGCGGGTGGTCTTTTTTGCTGTGCCTTTCAATGTCCTGAATCTTTTCATATTTAATTTAATAGGTATTAAAAATGATGATTCAGTCTTCTTTACTCAGCCAATTTGGCGAACCACTTGAACGCGTTGAACGTGCCATTGCTGCTTTGCAGCAAGGTGAAGGCGTACTTGTGGTAGATGACGAAAACCGTGAAAACGAAGGTGATTTTGTGTACTCTGCACAGCACCTGACCACAGAGCAAATGGCCATGATGATCCGTGAAGGCAGCGGTATTGTGTGTCTTTGCATGGGCGATGAGCGTGTTAAACAGCTTGATTTACCACAAATGGTTGAGCATAACACCAGCCAGAACAAAACAGCGTATACAGTGACTATTGAAGCTAAAACGGGCGTGACAACCGGCGTTTCTGCGGCTGATCGTGTAACCACCATTAAAGCGGCAACAGCAGACAATGCAAAGCCTAAAGATTTATCTCGCCCAGGGCATGTGTTTGGACTGCGTGCACAAACGGGTGGTGTATTAGTGCGCCGTGGCCATACCGAGGCATCGGTTGATTTAATGCAGTTAGCGGGTTTAACACCGTTTGGTGTTATTTGCGAATTAACGAATCCAGATGGTTCAATGGCTCGCTTGCCTGAAGTTAGCAAGTTTGCCTGTGAGCACAATATGCCCGTTGTATCGATTGAAGATTTAGTTGCTTATATCCAAGCAACGCAAAAACAGGCTTGTTAAAAGCTTTATGCTTTGAGCTGTAAGTCAAAAAGTGAGGCCACTTTTGTGGCCTATATTTATTGTAATTTCTCAATCGCTTGTTTAGCACTTTCACTGTCAGGATTAAGTTTTAACGCACTTTTGTAACTTGCTAATGCTTTTTGTTTATCACCTGCTGCTAAATATGCTTCACCTAAACTGTCAAATGTATTTGCTGATTCTGGATAAGATTGATTATTGAGTTCAAACACCGTGATTGCGGCGCCTAGCTCATCCATTTGCATTAATTCATAGCCAAAGTAGTTTAGCGACCTTTCTCTAGGCGTATTACCCTCACTCACCATTTGCTGATAGCTATTCTTTAGTCCTGCAATACCTTCACGTTTAAATACGTTATAAAGTTTACTATCTACATGCTCTGTCGCTTTTTCGTAGGGTTTGCCATAGTAGATTGCAAGTAAGCCATTAGTCATGGGTGTGAGTGGCGCACCACCGGTGTTATTTAAAATAATAACCAGTAATTTGTCTTCGATTACTCTACTTATAAATGCATTAAAACCATTGATGCCACCGCCATGTTGAATACGGGTTAGCGGTTTTCCGTAGGTGCTTTTATCAAGGTTTGTAACTTCCCAACCAAGCGCATAATTTCTTTGCTCAGAAACTTGATACATCTGTTTCTTATACTCTTTGTTCAATAACTTATCCGTGTAGAGAGCTTGATCCCATTTTAGTAAATCCCGTGCTGTTGAGTACATTGATCCTGCTGCATATGGGATAGACATATCTAAATAATCAGTATTGCTATAACCTCCTAGGCCATTGTCGTAACCCGATACGCGAAATTTAATGATTTTTTTGTGAGAATCATAGCCTGTATCCTTCATATCGAGTGGATCTAAAATATTCTTCTGTAATACATCTTGATATTTTTGACCTGTTACCTTTTCGATTACCGCACCCAAAATAAAATAGCCAGAGTTGCTATAACGAAATTCAGTGCCAGGCTCGAACACGAGATCATCACTACATAGCAAGCGAATAAATTCATCAACACTGTAAGGGTTTCGGCTGTACTCATCACGAAAAGATTTTGCCTGAGTATAATTTCCAAGACCAGAGGTGTGATTAAGTATTTGGCGAAGGGTAATTTTAGTGGCTATATCTTTTCTGTAATCAGGGAGGTATGTTGCAAGGTGATCATCGAGTTTAAGTTTTCCATCTTGTGCCAATTGCAGAATTAACATGGCGGTAAATTGTTTGGTAATTGAACCAATTCTAAATTTACTTTTATTACTATGTCTTATATCCCATTCAAAGTTGGCATAGCCAAAGCTTTGTTCAAACAGTACTTTTCCATCCTTAGCAACTAATACATTGCCATTAAACTGCTTAAAGTTATGAAAGCCACTAATAAAGTCAGCCATCTCTGCTTGCATGTTTTGGCTATGTGCGAGGCTTGAAATTGCCAGTAAATAAAAAACTACGAGCAACTTTAATTTCTTGAAGAGTATGTTCATTGCTGTCCTTGTTATTTGTTGGTTACATTAGTCGGTGTAAAACCTCATTGCGCATGGCTTGGTTGATAAGGCTTACCATTCTGGTGTGATCTAAATTACTGTAATGCACTATGGATACACTCTTATTTTGAAGTGCTTGCCAATAATCAGCAGGGCTTATAGGGTCTGCGTTACTAACATAGAGTGTGGTTCTATTAGCTGATTGTTTGTCGTTCAGTAGGGCGATTAAATCAAGTTGTGTTTCATCAATACCACTGCCTTTAATCACGCTTTTACTGAGATTTTTTCACTACACACAACAACTTACCAATCAAGCAGTAATAATGCAATTGGATAATATTTATTCAAGGGTTATATGAAGCTTGCAATTACCACCTAGCGGTAAATCCACGGTTATCTATGTGAACAAAACCACCGTGGTGGGAGGCGGGTTTATAACGGCCAATACCGCCATTATAGCGGCTCTGTTTTTGGAACTTTTCAAACACTTTATAAAGCACATCAACATCAGCAACCGTTAGTTTGCCATCGCCGTTTAAATCGTCCATTCGGCCATCACCATTTTCGTCTATATATAGGTCAAAGGCATCGCCGTATTGGTGTCGGCTGTGTTTGCCATTACCAATTGAGCGATTGTAATGGGGTGTTCTATAGCCGCTGATAAAGGCAAATTTACTGACTTTAATCCCTTCATTTTGTACAAACCTGAGCAGATCTTCGAGCATCATCAAGCCATCGTTGTTGACATAAAGATACTTTGGAAAGCCACTCAATTGCTTGCAAATTACATTTTTAACTTGCACATGAGGAGTCAGCTGGCGTGATAAGTCTTTCTCAAAAATTTCTATAAACCCGTTTGGCGCACTGTATTGTGTATAGCCTTTATAAGGGGCAGGGTAGAGGCCTATTTGATAATTATTCAATTGCTTATTGTTAGCATTGAATGGTTTTTTCACTATAACGAGTAAGCGTTTGCTCGTTTTGTTGTTACTCAGTACTAGGCTATAAAACCCTGCATTTTCTGGGGCATAAACGGCAATGCTATTTGGCCCTAATCGCTCAGTCTCAACATCTGATACTGCAGTTGGAGCAAAATCAGCCGTGTTATCAAGTGTTAGAACTTGTTTTGCATCAAGTACAAGGCTGTGCAGCGAATCAGTTAATTCAATGGCAGCAACAGAGCATGTAGTTAACGCTAAGCACACACTAAAAATAATACGGCTGAAATACATAGTGACCTCTAAATTGTATTGTTTGCTAATGGTGTGGTGAGTGCTTTTAATAACGCGCCATCGCGATTATAAACGTCGGTATAAAATTGTAGGCCTTCGTCGTTACCCGCAACGGTCCAATACATTAAAAGTACGTCTAGCGGTTTTGATAAGCTGACTTTTTTAGTTTCTTTTGAAGCAATGGCGTCATCAATTTCACTACGGCTCCAATTATCCGAGGTTTCTAATATTTTCTCAGCTAAGGTGAATGGGTCATCAACTCTTACACAGCCGTGGCTAAATGCACGTTGGTCTTGCTGGAATAAACTTTTTGCAGGGGTATCGTGCAAATAGATTGAGTATTTATTTGGGAACATAAACTTGATTTGCCCTAATGAATTATTCTCTGAAGGCTGTTGTACAAACCAATATGGGAAGTTTTTGCGGCTAGCATTCGGCCAATCAATACTCTCGCTATCAACTGGGTTACGGCGACTATCAACCACAACAAAGTCTTTCTCGTTTAAGTAGTTTGGGTTTTCTTTCATTTTTTTAATGATGCCACCTGAAATACTCCGCGGTACTGTCCACGTTGGATTCATCACGATATAGCTCATTTGCCCTTTAAATATTGGGGTTTTGGTGTAGTTTCTGCCTACAACTACGTTGGTTTGCCATTTCAATTTGTTGTCTTCAAACAAATACAGCAAATAGCCTGCGATATTTACCACTAAGAAGCGATCTGTTAGCGTGTTATCAACCCAACGAATGCGCTCTAGGTTTACTAAAATATCATTAACATACTCACTGTAATCTTTGTTGAGTAGTTTTAACGTTGCATTGCCAATCACACCATCATCAGCAACTTGATGAGCATTTTGAAAGCGTTTAACTGCTGCGACTAGCTCATCGTTATAATCAGTGGCATCACTGTTACTGCCGTCAAAATACTTTAGTCGTTTTAACTTTTGTCTTAAAAGCGGCACTGCTGGGTCTGATTGCCCCGGTTTTAATACTTTATTTTGCAGTGCGAAGTCAGGTAACTCGCCAGTGGCATCAAGCTCTCGATAAAACACGAGGGCGTCTTTTAAGCGCTTATAATGAGGTAAAACAGGCTTGAGGTTTTCAAGTCCCTTATCAAGGCTTTTGGATTTTACATGTTTAAGTAATGAGGCCGCTGCAGCATCTGGGCTGACATCAAACTGTTCATAGTTCCATGTGGCTGCTAGTTGTTTAGGGTTTACTTTTCCGCGAATTAAGTGTTTTGCATAGGTCATGACTGCATCTGTCATTAGTACATCAAACTGGGCTTCTACGGCATCCGCTCCGCGTTTATCTATTTCGCTGGCCAGCGCCATTAATGTATCAAAGTGATAGTCGTTAGGAGATAGCCCTTCAAGTTCTGCTTGCGCAATTAAGTTGAGCGCTTGCTTGGCATATTTTACGTTGTCCCACACTCGTTCAAAACTATTTGCTTTATAAGTAGCAACGGTCATTTCTGGGGAGTGGATTTGTTGTCCTTCTATACTGTGAGACTCACCAATCAGAATAGGCTCAAGCTGTTGTTGTAAGTATTGGTTTTCGGCCAGCACAGGCATACAAATGGATAAACAACTAACCAAAGCTGTGTAGCGTAGAATTTTCATAGCTATGTCCTTATAACGTATTTAGTAATTTGATGAATTGTTTCTTTTTTGCTCATTTAAGCTTAGCAAAACAATACGATTTATAGGAACATCTTTTTAAATAAAAAACGCTTGGCAAATTTATTGCCAAGCGTTCGGTTGGGATTTTGAGAGGGGTTTAATTACTGGTTGTTTGTAATTTTGCTTCTGGCTCTGCTTTTTTACCTCTTAGCTTGCCAATTAAGCGTTTAAAGTCTTCTAAGGCGACGTACTGGCAAGGGATTAAAATAAGCGTAATGACCGTTGCAAATAACACCCCGAATGCTAGAGATACAGCCATTGGGATAACGATTTTTGCTTGTAAGCTTGTTTCCATAATGATTGGTAATACACCAATAAAGGTCGTTATTGAGGTCAGTAATATTGCTCTAAAACGACGCGCACCGGCTTGCATTACAGCCTCTTTGATTGCTATACCTTCAGCGCGAGCTTTATTGACAAAGTCGACCATCACTAGCGAGTCGTTTACGACCACACCTGCAACCGCGATAATACCAAATACTGACAAGCTGCTCATTGTCATACCTAAAATCATATGACCGAACATTGCACCAATGACACCAAATGGAATAACCGACATGATGATAAATGGCTGTGAGTACGAACGTAGTGGAATAGCAAGTAACGCAAAGATAATCATCATTGATAAAGCAAAATCACGTACTTGTTCTGCCACACTGTCCATTTCTTCTTGAATACGACCTGCCACATTACTTTCTACACCAGGGTAGCTTTTCAGTAGGCTAGGTAAGTATTCGTCACGAATTTCTTTTGCAATGGCAAATGGTTCAGCTTGGTCTGTGTTAACCGCAGCCCAAACGTTTACAGTACGTTTAGCGTTTTCACGACGAATACGGTTTACACCATCCACAATGTTGACTTTAGCAACTTCAGCAAGCGGTACTTCAACACCCGTTGGTGTAATGATACGTGCATCTGTGATGTCACTTACTGCGTTTCGCGATTCACGAGGGTAGCGGATCATCACTTTAATCTCTTCACCGTCACGTAAAATACGTTGTGCTTCTAAACCGTAGTAGCTAAAGCTAACTTGTGATGCCACATCTGAAAGGGTTAACCCTAAGCTGTAAGCAAGCGGTTTAAGTTCAAGTTGAACCTCGTCAGTTGCAGATTGGAGCGAGTCATTTACATCACCTACGCCTTGCATGCTATTTAGCTTTTCTTTTAACTTTGCAGCCACTTCTTTGAGCTTATTGATATCTTTGCCTTCTAAGCGAAAGCTAACATCACCGTCATCACGGCCGCCATTCATGATACTGTCTTCAATATTCAGCGTTTTCACACCTGGCAGTGGTGGCATTTGTTCGCGCCACATTGCACTTAACTGGAAAGTATCAATAGGGCGTAAGTCCGGTTCGACCAAAATCGCCATAATGCGTGCACTTGTACGACCACGTAAACTAACCGATAAGTCGCGGATCATCGCTTGACCATATTGCTCTTCAAGTTGTTTATCGACATCTAAAATCAGCTTTTCAATGGTTTGCGCTGTCTCAAGGGTTGCTTGCTCAGAAGAAGATAAATTCATTTCAACTGAGATACGCGGGAAATCATGTGGAATTTTAGGATTCGCAACAAATTTCACTAAGCCACCAGCGAACATACCGCCACTAACAATAAGCACACAGATAAAGCCAACAATCACGGTGTAACGGTAATGAATACAGCGACCAATAAATGGTGTGTAGTAATTATCAACAAAGTTCTTTAAGCCATTATCCATACCTATACGTAAGCGGTGTAATGGATTTTTAGGGTTCGCAGGTTTATTTTTCATGGCTGCTAAGTGAGCCGGTAAAATTAGTTTTGACTCAATTAATGAAAAAATTAAACATAGGATAATTACACCACCAATGGCTTTAGAAAACGCAGAGCCAGGTCCTGATGCCAATGTTTGTGGTAAGAATGCGGCAATTGTGGTTAACACCCCAAAGGTTGCAGGAATAGCAACGCGTTTTACGCCGCGCACTACGTTATCTAGGCTGTGACCGTGTTTTTCAATTTCAGCACTGGCAGACTCACCGACGACGATAGCATCATCAACGACTATCCCGAGCACCAGTATAAATGCGAATAAAGAAGCTAAGTTAACAGTGATATCAATAAAGCCCAGTGGCATCATTAAAAATGCACCTAGGAATGACACAGGTAAGCCCATCATTACCCAAAACGCTAAGCGTAGTGGTAAAAATAGCGCCAGTACCACCATCACTAAAATACCACCCCAAATCATGTTGTCGATCATCATGTTTAGACGACCTTCAAGGTAGTAAGTTAAATCAACAATCGGTGATAGCTTTACGCCTGCTGGTAACTGTGGTGCTTTATCTGCTAGATATTTTTTTAATACCGCAGCAACTTTAGTGATGTCTTGATCTTTCGACGCATTTACTTCAAAAGTTAGTGAGTTTTTACCGTTGTACTTAGAGTATTGTAAGCCTTCTTCAAAGCCGTCATTAATTGTTGCTACATCACCTAAGAAAACTTGTGCACCATCTGGTAAGTGTAATAAAGGCAGATTTTCGAACTCTTTACCACGATACGCTTGATTTTCAACACGCATCGAAATGTAGCCATTTTCAGAGCGAATTTGACCTGCAGACATATTGGCAGAAAAGCTGCGAACGGCTGTGGCAATATCACGGAAAGTTAAACCATACTCACGTAGTTTATCTGGGCTGATTTCAATGCCAATTTCGTAGTTTAAGCCACTGTAAAAGTTGACCAAGTTAATTTGTGGTAAAGCTTGTAGCTCATCTTTTATGTCGTTACCAAGTTCTTTGAGCTGGTAGTTACTCATATCGCCATACAGCGCGAGTATCATCACTTCTTGCTCAAACTTTTCACGGCGAACAATTGGGCGTTCCATCTCTGCAGGGAAGGTATTGATTGAATCAACCTGCATCTTGATTTCATCGAGTACTTCTTGTGGATCGTACTTTTCTTCGATTTCTATCCAAGCTTGTGAAAAACCACGGTTCGAATAGGTAATTAAACGTTTAATGCCTTCGAGACCTTCTAATGACTCTTCGACCTTAATGGTGATGCCTTCTTCTACCTCTTGCGGCGCAGCCCCCGGATAAACAGCTTGAATACTGATCCAGTTACTTTCAAATTGTGGGAACATTTGCTTACGCACCGACATTGCAGTCAATAAGCCTCCCACTAAAATGAAAATCATAAGTAAGTTTGCTGCTACTGGGTTGCGAGCAAACCAGGCAATAAGCCCTTTTTCTCTGTGCGTGGTCATGGCTTATTCCTCTTTTAACGCTAACTGCGTTGTTGGCACACTCAGTTTTGCGTCATCTAGCTTGACCGCCATGCCTTCAGTTGGGTATTCAAGTGCCGAGGTAATAAGTTGCTCACCATTAGCAAGGCCATTATCGGCGATCACCATGCCATTTTGTTCGCGAACGATGTTAAGTGTTTTAAAGGTAAGCGTTTCGCCATCTTGTAAAACAGCGACTTTTTTGTCTTTAACTAAATGGTGTGGAACAACAATCGCATTGTCCAGCGCTCGACCTTCGATAGTGGCATTAATGTATGAGCCAAAACGTAATGGCTGCTTTTGCTCATAAGGCGTTGCTACTTGGGCTACTAAGTAATTCATGCGGCTACGTTGGTCTACAACTCCTTCGCTACGTACGATAGTTGCTTGCCAGGTTGTTTGTTTACCTGCAAATTCAGCGTTAATTGATACGCTTGCACCAATTCCTTGGTTATTTAGGTATTGCAGATCTTTATCTGCCACAGGTAAACGAATTTCAGCCAATGACGTTGAGCTCAGACTACCAAAGCTGTTACCTGGGTTTACTACACTACCTAAACTAATTAGACGCTCGTCTATAATCGCATCGTATGGTGCTTTAATATATGTACGTTCAAGATTACGTTTAGCTCGTTTTACACTCGCTTGCGCTGCACGGTAACTTGCAAGTTTTTCAGCAAGTTGTGGTTTACGTAAATAAAGCTCAGATGGAATAACTTGGTTTGAGTCACCTTTGATGCGGTCCCACTCAGCTTGCGCAACTGACACCTGTGCACGTTCAATCTCGAGTGCAGAGCTTGCTTGTGCCAAACCGGCTTCAGCTTCAATGAGTGCCGCTTCGTAATCATTTGGGTCAATACGTGCTAGAATGTCGCCTTGCTTAACAAATCCACCTTGTACAAATTGATCTGATAACGACACAACCTGACCACTCACTTGCGCAACAAGCTCAGTTTGGTGTTTAGGTTTAACAATACCGTATGATTTTACATCAAGAGTAATGGCGTCAAAGCTTAACGGTTTAATTGATACAAGCGGGCGCAGATCTTGTTCTGGTTTTTCGACTGGCGGTTGCTTCATAGAGGCAAATGCGAATGCCATTCCAAGTCCGCCGACTAATACGGCGATAGGGAGAATGATTTGTTTTTTACTAGCCACGGGATAGTCCCTCACGGTTGACGGTAATTAAAAATAAATTTGATAGGCTAAGCATACGCAATAAAGTGTTTACAAGGCGTTTGAAGATGTAACAAACCATTACACATATTACAAAGGCGCTACAAAGGTTCTATAAGAGGTACTCATTGACAGATAAAATGGCATGTAGATTAGGCTGTGGCGCCTGTTGTATTGCACCCAGTATTAGCTCACCGATCCCAGGAATGCCAAACGGGAAAGCCGCGGGAGAGCGCTGTATTCAACTTGATGATAATAACCTATGTAAATTATTTGGTGATGAATCAAGGCCTAAGGTGTGTAGTGACTTTTCTGCCACGATTGATGTGTGTGGCACGACAAATGAGCAAGCATTGTATTTAATTACCGAGCTTGAGCAGATGACTTAAAAAGATTAAACCTTTAACACTTTTTAACGGTTGCTGGGATCAGTTGTGTTTTATAGCTTAAGTTTTCTTTATGGCGTTTAATATAATTTTGGTTATGGTTTGATAGATACCTCGGAAAGTAACGTGACACAACAATGCCAGTCAAGTGACTGGCATTATTGTTTTACTTACCACGTATAGGTAGCGCTAAGCGTATATTGTTCGCCGCGGCCTGGGGTACCCGGTACTTCTTCGAAAGATTCATCCCAAATGTTGTCAGCTGCAAAGGTAACAAACACATTATCAAGCTGAGCTGGGGTGAATTTTAGCGTTAACTGCGTGAAGAAGGCTTCATCATCAGAGTTACGTAAGCGGTTACTATGTTGCTTACGCCATTCGTTATCGATACGCAGCTCAAGCACATCCATTGGTTGCCATATTGCACCCAGTGTTACACGGTGATCAGGGTAGTTAAGCGCATAAAAGCTCGCATCAATATCTGCCGTGCCATAGTCTTCTGATTTTTCTAAATAGGTATAGCTGGCAATTAACTCAGTGCTTTCGAACGTTTTATTCGCTAAAAACTCAACGCCTAAGGTGTCTATATCAACCGGGTTTGCAAAACGTGCAGAGGTTGCATCAAAGCGATATGTCCAATCCGTAAGGTTTTTATCTTTACGGTAGAAAATAGCTGAATCTAAACGCCATGAAGACTGTTCAATCAGTAAACCTAATTCAAGGTTATCGGTGGTTTCGCGCTCAAGGCTGTAGTTACTTCTGAATAATCCGCCCGTTTCACTGCCGCCGATGGCGGTATAACCGGGAACTTGTGATGCTTCTGCGTATGACGCATACCAAGTATGTTCACTGCCATTTTGATTAGCTACTTTAAGGCTGGCATCGGCAATAAATGAGGTATCTGAGCTATCACGGTCCGTATCATCAAATGCAGCACCAACACGTAAAGTAAGCTCTTTGTTCGCTGTAAGAGCTGTCTTGTACTCAGGCAAGATACTTAGCTTGGTGTAATTGCGTGATGTAAAGTTGTTTTCAAGAGACGTTGATTCAATTTCATCAGCAATAAATTGGCCAGCATAATTAATTGCATAGTGGTCATTTAAACGGTGGCGTCCAGAGAGTGCCAATGACTTAACCGTGGTTTCGTGAAACGCTTCAAAAATAGCTGGGTTTTCACGAGACAAAACGTAATGGTCGTTATGTTTACGATAATAACCAGTCACTTCAAGGCTATTGCTCTTACCATACATTTGCTTGTGATTGAGCATGAAAAGCTTGGTTTCAAGATCTTCTGTTTCGTTAAAGTTAAATGGCGTATAAAGGTTTGGCCAACCAAAAAACTTCTCTTGGCGTCCGAACATTAAATCAGTTTGTGAGGTAGAGCTTGCGAGTTGAATACGCGCTGAGGCACGTTCGAAGTCGTGGTCGCCATTATCAATTGAGCCATCACTTTTTGAGTGAGAGTATTCCCCTTCAAAACCTAATCGCCAATCAGGTTTGCTATCAAGCTTTTGGCTATGGGCAGCATGAATGCTTTGTAAATTAAAGCCATTCGTACCTGTGCCAAGAGAAACGCTGCCAGTACTTGTGATAGGGCGCCAGCCAAATGAAACCGTACCAACCGAGCTATTCATACCATAAAGGGCATTATCAGCACCTGTAAGCACTGAGGGGCCTGTTAGCATCTGCGGCGCAATTGGAATTTCAGCAAAGTAGTGACCAGATTGAGGGTCAAATAATGTACTGCTACCAACACGAAAGCCAGTATTTTCGAAAATACCACCACGAATGGTTACATCAGCTTGTGCTTCAGCCATATTGCGCGATTGCAAATCGACACGCGGGTCATATTCTAAGTTTGATACTGGCGCATCAAAAGTACCTACAGGTTCTTTATTTGCGGTTGCTGAAACTTCAACGGTGATTTGTTCAATATTGTTGGTGTCTTCTGCTAGCACTGAGCAAGTGACGAATAATGCGGGAAGTGTAAGCTGTACTGCGCGTACCATCTAAAACTCTCTTGATTTTGTTTAATCTGGGGTAGTGGGCTAGTTAGGCGCACTGAAAATTGCGGGTATTGTATCTGAATCACTGAGTTATACCACTCCAACCAGATTTAAACAGGCAATAAAAAACCGCGCTAATTGCGCGGTCTTTTAACTAAAACAGTGTTTAGTTTTGATTAATTGATTGCGGTGGGAAGTTACTTAGAATGTTAGCAACAGTCTCTTTGATAACTTCAGTGCGCTTTTCAGGTGATTGGTTCTTTTGCAAACGACCTTCTTTAGCACCACGCCAAACTAATTGGTTAGAAGCACGGTCTACCACGTCTAGAATTAACGTACCCACTTCATATTCGCGAGTGGTTGTTTGCGTGTTATAACCCATACCCCAGTAATTCCAGCGTGCGCCGTAACCTACGTTGAAGGTATCTACATCAATTTTAGTATCAACAGAGGCATGATAGTTAATCAGTACATCTGCTTGTTCTAAATCAACTAGCTTCATACCGCTTTTTTCAAGTTCAGCATTTACAGCGTCACGAACACGTTTTTCCATTAAAGGGCTAATTTGGTAGTTCGCTACGTTTTTAGTCAAGCTGGCATTAGGTACCCAAGAGAAGGTTTTATAATTACTAAAATCTGCTGATTTGTCGTAATCCCAATCAGGCGTTTTAGCACAAGCCGCTAAAAATAATACAGCCGTCGCGATTAATAAGTTCTTCATATTGTTTGCTCCTTGGCAAAATTTCCACTACTTGATTGATAACATAACACAAATAATTCTCAACTGAATGATTATTTAAAAACTATGGCACATTTACAAAAAAGTACTGTAATAGTTTGTAAACATAGTCATCCTTGACTGAATCAATGATTAATTTTTGTAATTAAACAGTGTGTTCCACATCTATCCAGTCTTTTTCATCCACCCAGTTTTGAGCACCATCTTTAACAGTACGAATAGGGACGATGTAATCACAGCTAACTTGTGGTTTAACTGAGGCAAAAATCGGCACAAAGCCAAAGCTTAGCGCGGTTTCGATAATTGCTTTTTGGTTTTGTGGATCGATATCGGCAGCTTCATCGATATAAATCGGAATACGATACAAGTTTTGTTCTTGGTCGCTTAATAAGTAACGAATAAACAGCATGCCGCAAAGTAACTTAATGGTAATACGCGTACCGTTAGAACCAGCTGAGTCAATTTTTTCGAAGTGCTCAGTTTCACCAGCACGGTTTACTACTTCAAAACGAATATCAAATAAGTCGGTCAGTGTTAAACCGGCTTTTTCTGAGGCAAGCTTAATCAAATGATCTTTCGCTTCGTTTACCGCAGATTCGCTATAAGGCTCTTGGCTTAATAGGTCTAGGGTATCGCCTTGCTCAAACTGATTTGAGGTACTAATAATGGTATCAATGCTATCAACCAACATCTTGCGCGGAATAACATTAATTTTGAATGCTTGAAGGTTAGAGATACGGTGCTGACTAATGCCTTTATTAAAGCTGTTCATTTCGCGGCGTAGGCGGTCTAAGTCTTCACGCAAGCCCTTAATAGTGGCGGCTACTTCGGTTAACGCAACTCGGCCTTGACGTTCAACCGCATCGCGCTCGTTATCGATGTTATGAAACGCGCTGATGAGCTTTTCGTATTTAGTAAACTCATCGTTTTCGTTATCAAATTTAGTAATACCCGCATTGTAAATATGCATGTAGGTGTTACGTACGTTGATATCAAAGTTACGAAGCTCTTGGCAGTCTTTGTTAAAGTGATGAATGAGGTCACTTAAGTTATCAAAATCAATATTGATTTCAATCATGTATGGAGTGACTTTGCCTGAGTAAAAATCAAGCGTGTGATCGATACGTTCAGATTTAACTTGACGCAAACGGTCAGCTTGGCGGGCAAGCAGATCTTTTTTCGACTTGATAATTGAGCGACGATCGCTGATTGAGCCACTATTTTTTTGAATGTCTTGCAGATAGTCGTCAACTTGTTCGCGTTCTGCATTTAACTGCTCTTTTAGCAGAGTTTGTGCATCGACAGATTGCTGCATCACTTCAAATTGTTCAAAGCGTTTTAATGCTTCTTCTGAAGCCATTAGCTCATCATATAAGGCATCTTTTTCTTTTTGCTTTTCGGCCACATTAGCAGCGACTTCGCGCTGTTGTTTAAACTCTTTCAGTGAGTTTTCAAGAGCAGCGAGTTGCGCGGTTAATTGCTCTTTATTTTCGCCCGTTTGCATTTGCACTGGGCTTAGCTTTTTAAGTTTAATAGTTGCGCCAGGAAGAGTCAGTACACCGCCTTTCACGTTAGCTGATAACTGCTCTAAAAACTCACCAAAAGCATCTTCGTCTGTTATATCAACATCACCATTGCTGGTGGTGGCAAACGATAAGATATCTGGGTTTAAAATACGCGAAATTTCTTCAACTTCTTTTAAAGACAAATCTTCACGCATACGAGTGAACAAATTAAACTCGAGGTTCTTTAACTGCAGTTTTAAGCTCTTAATTTGCTTTTGTGTTTCGCTGATACGGTAATCTAGTGTGTGTAAGCTTTGACCTTGAGCACTGCTTAATGAATGCGATAACGATTCATAATCTTGTTTAAGCTGAGTAAGGCTTACTTTTAAAGTGGCTTTGTTAACTAGTTCAAACTCAGATTTAAGCGCTCGATAGTCTAAAAACCACTGTTCAATTTGAGTTTGTTTACGTTCAATATCACGGGATTGCTGAATATACAGCTGCTGCTTTTGGTCGAACTCGTGCTTTTCGTGTTCGATATCCTCAAGTGCAATATTTAGCTCAGCGAGTTGCTCTTGTTGATAGGTTTCAAAGTCAATCAGTGCTTGGTCAATTTTTGGCGCATAGGCAGCAAGTTTGCCTTTTAAAACCGTTTGGTTTTCAAGCATAGATTCAAGGGCTGCGATAGGCTCTTGCATTGACTCAAGGGCTTTTAATTCACGTTTAGCGCGATTCACTTTATCGAATGAACGTCGCCACACTTCATAAAAGTCGACCCGTGAGTTTGACATATGACGCTCAAATACACGTAGCATAAAGCGTTTAACATCACTGGCACCTAACTTATGCAAGTTAAGAATACGGCGGAAAATTTCTTTGTAAATCGCGGAGTCTTGCACGTTATTGAGGGGGATCATCTTTAAGTTGATATCGCCATCAAACGGTGTTGCGCCGCCAGTGAGTAGGGCGTTTAGCTCCTGCGCTTTTAATTCAATTGGATTAAAACCTTGCTCTTTTAAGTGATTAAAAAGCTTGGTGAATTTTACAATGGTTTTGCCTTGAGTGTAGTGATCAAGGTTCAACTTACCTTGGTAGCAAAAAAACTGATGCGCGTAACCGGCAATTTTACCAAGGCCGGCAACACCAATCACCACAGGGCCATTAGGCAGGTCAGCTTCGAGTAAAATATAGGATTGATCTGACGAAAAGTAGAATTTTCGGGTTTCGTCTAAATCGTGGCCATCCCATTCTGTTAAGCGCAAATCATTAATCAGTGGAAATTGCAGGGCATTAATTACCGAGCTTTTACCGGTATTATTCGGTGCACAAATAGAGCTACTTTTATCCAGTGGGATCACGCATTTTGCATAGCCTGCGGTATTTAAAAGCGCAAGTTTGCTGAGTCCGTATAGGCTTTGGCTTTGCATTAGTCGTCATCTCCTAGGTAGGTTTCTTCGTTTACTTCCATTAATGCATCGATATAACGATAAATAGGTGCTTGCAGCATAAAGCCGTTTTCTACTTCGCGAGCAAGACCTAAACGTACCATACGTAGATAAACGTCTTTACGTAAATCTGAGCCTGAGAAGATTTCTAATTGATCAAACAGGTGCTTGTTGATTTGCACTAAGGTTTGCATCAGTTTAAGGTCGTTTACTTCGTCAAACAAAGCACGCATTGGATCTTTACCGGTATTGGCATAGTGCTCAATTAAGATGTAGATAGTCAGTGCGATGGCACGCGAAATTTTCCCCATGTTTGGGGTGCTTTCGTCGCTGCCAAAATAGTAAAAGCCACGGCTATCATGTTGTAGGTCATGGCCAAGGGCGTTAAATAACGCGCGATAAGCATCAATGTGTTGGTCAAGCTCTTGCCACATCAGCGTGTCTTGTTCGCTAATGTGGTAGCCTGATGTGAGCTTTTTATTAATAGCTTGCAGATGCGTTAAATCATCTAAATTAATATCTGTCATGGTTATTGCTCTGTTGCTTTTTTATCGTCAGCAATCGATGAGTTAAATGGGTAAAGAGAGAAGTGTTGCTGGGCAATTTTTATTTTTACTTTCTCTTGGCTTTGGCTGATTTCAAGGTCGCCATCGCTAATCAATTTTTGATACAAGAACAGCATTTCGTCAGCTTCTAAGTCTGGGTAGCTTTCATCTAAGAAACTAAGCAGCGGCTGAGCTTTTTTGCTGGCTTTTTTAAAGCGTTTTCTAAATTGTGTTTTAACGTCGTTGTAATCAGGAATATGCGGGCTTTGATAGGCGGGCACATCATCATGTTCAGGAAGCTGATATTCATCGTGCTCAAAGTCAACTAAGCCTGCCATATAAGCCACGATATGACGTTGCTGACCAAGTGAAAAACGTTGTGCGTCTGAGACAAAGTTAGGCTGTACTGCACTTAACATGTTATCGACGCCATTTTTACGCACTAAACCAAGCACTTTAGCCGCTTGGCGAGTAATTAGGTTGTTGCGACGTAACTCTTCACGTAGCGGCATCAGCATATCGGCGCTTTTACGTAAGCTTTCACGGCCAACTAAATGCATTTCTAAAATACGGGTACGTAATTGTTCAAGCATGCGCTTGTCTTGATATGACTTACCAAGGCGGTCAATTTGCTCTATTTGCGCGCTAATTTGTGCTTCGATGGTATTAAAGCAAGCGTGGAAGTCACCTCGAATATCCACCATTTCAAGCATAGGCTCGATGTATTCATCGAACGCTTCAATTACAGCCTGATAGCGTTTTTGCAGTGATTGCACCGCGTTATCAGCTTTCGCTTGCTCAACAATATTTAAAATTGCGTTTTCATTGTGGGCAAATAATTTCATTATTTTGCGTACCCGATCATCCATAATACGGCTGAAGCGGCGAAGCTCGTCGTAATCTTCAATTTCACCGGCTTTAGCAAGGCGATTACCAAGGCGAGCTAAATCATCAACAAGCACACTAATTTCTTGGGCAAGACCTAAGTGTTCTTCTTGTAGCAAGAAAGTCGCAAAATCGGCGATCGCGCGGTTGATTTCTAACTGCGATGATTTTGCCAGTGGAATGATAATATCTTGATTCAATAAACGATTTGTCTCTTTATAAATGCGTTCATTTGACCATGAAGGTTGTTTTTGTTTTATCGCATTTTGTACGTCTTTCAAGCTGAAATCAGCCATCTTAAAACGTTTAAATAGCAGTTCTAACACCCCCCAATGTTCAGTAAGGGTATTTAATAACTTTTTAGCTGGGATCATAAGGCTCCAGTAAATTCAGACTTTGGTGTTAGCGATTAGTATTAAATTATGTAATTGAGAATAGTTTTATGCTTTCTATGCTGCTAGAATCCGCGCCGAAACACTCGACTTACAATTTTTACATTATTATAAAGGTTGTTCAAACACCATGGTAACCCCACTTATCCTAACCCTGATAGCGGTGGCATTTTTGCTTATCGTTATAGAGGATATTATCCATGTAAACAAGGCCAAAACGACGCTTTTTTTTGGCACTTTATGCTGGATTATCTTATTTATCTCTCCAATTCATGGGCAAAGCCCAGAAACAATACAACATCAACTGGATCACAACATATTAGAAATCGCGACTTTGTGGCTGTTCTTAATGGCTGCGATGACCTTTGTAGCGTATTTAAACTCTAAAGGTTTTATCCAGAATATTGTTCATAAAATTATGCCAAATCAAATCAGTGAACGAAAGCTGATGTTTCTGATTGGTGGGTTTGCGTTTCTATTTTCATCAATATCAGACAACATAACTGCAACTTTAATCTCGCTTGCGGTGGTGATGTCACTTAAGTTAGATCCTAAAAAATTAATAAAATATGCGACCTTAATTGTATTTAGTGTTAATTCGGGTGGGGTGTCGTTGATCACGGGTGATGTTACAACCCTGATGATTTTCTTAGACGAAAAAGTCACGATTGCTAATCTACTATTATTAATTGCCCCTGCACTGACAAGTGTTGCACTGCTCGCGGCGATGTTGTCGGTGGGTATGTCGGGTAATGTTGTGTTTGAAAAACAAGCAGCCCGTCGTATCGAAAAGACAGATATTACCATTGCGGTTATCTTCTTCTCGACGATTATTGCTACGTTAACTTTGAGTGTGCTTTATAGTGTGCCGCCGTTATTAACTTTTTTATTTGGTTTATCTCTGATGTTTTTGGTTGCGCAATTCTTAATGCGCAAAAAAGACGTTAACAAAAAAATCATCGATTATATTCGTGAAATTGAATACGACACCTTATTGTTCTTCGTTGGTGTGTTATTGCTGGTTGGCGCATTAAAAGAAGTTGGTATGCTTGCTAAATTTACTCACTTATATGAGTTGATGGCACCGGAATATGCCAACTACTTGATGGGGCTATTATCAGCGGCGGTAGATAACGTACCTCTAACTGCAGCACTTTTAAAAGCTGATATTGTGATGAGTCCTCAGCAATGGCTGTCGTTTACTTACGCAACTGGGGTAGGTGGCTCAATGCTTATTATCGGCTCTGCGGCAGGTATTATTGCCATGAGTAAGGTTAAGGCACTGACCTTTATGAGCTATCTTAAAATGTCGGTTTATTTATTAATTGCTTATACCGTTGGTTATTACGGTTCGCACTTAGCGGGCAGTTTAATTTCATAAAACAACTTGACAGCTAGACGTCTAAACGTTAACTTTCGAAGCCTGCTTTTAACAGCAGGCTTTGTTATTTTAACCAGGTGTTAACTTAACATTCAGAAGAGGTGCGATACTTAGGTAATTAATGTGAGGTGACGAACGCCGATGACCATTAATGAGGGAAGTACTCGCCGAGAAAATTAACCGGACGTCACGGTTATTTTTCGGTTTATGGGGCTGAATCCTCAAAACTGTCACCAAACTAGGTGGAGAGCTTCTGGCATGGACTACTCTTTATTTTCAAAGCACCCCCTTGCCGAGTTCTTCTTGAATTACTGTGGATAGTTTTCCACAAAAGGAGACGACATGAATACCCAATTAGCCGCCAACACAAAATCAGATTACGTTGTTGCAAAATTTGGTGGCACCAGTGTAGCTAACTTTGATGCTATGAGCCGCTGTGCAGAAATTATTTGTGCTGATAATCAAGTACGTATTGTTGCTGTGAGTGCCAGTGCAGGCGTGACCAATCATTTAGTTGCATTGTGTAAAGCTGATTTGAGTGCGGCTGAACGTGATGAGCATATTACTGGCGTTGTCGCCATTCAAGAAGCAATCTTGGCAGAGCTGTCACTGGATGCTGATTTAGCACATGGCTTTAATGAAACGCTTAAGGCTTTTCAAAAGCTAGCATCAGACGGGGCTAAGTCAGTAGCAGATCAAGATGAACTACTGAGCTTTGGCGAGCGTTTGTCATCGTATTTATTTACTCAAGTATTACGTGGGCAAGGTCTTGATGCGGTTCGTTTTGATGTACGTAAAGTGCTAAAAACAGATAGCCAATTTGCTAAAGCTACCCCAAATGTTGCAGCAACCGCTGCGGCTGCTAAAGAGCATTTAGTGCCATTACTTGATGACCATGTTGTGGTAACTCAAGGTTTTATTGGAAGCAATGAGCACAATCAAACGACCACTTTAGGGCGTGGTGGTTCAGATTACAGTGCTGCATTACTCGCTGAAGCAATTAACGCAAAAAGCGTGCATATTTGGACCGATGTTGTGGGTATTTTCAGTACTGATCCGCGTTTATGCGCTAAAGCAAGCCCAATTGCACGCTTAAGCTTTGATGAAGCGGCAGAAATGGCAACGTTTGGTGCAAAAGTACTGCACCCGGCAACCATTTTACCTGCAAGCCGTAGCCATATTAGTGTGTTTGTTGGTTCAAGCCGTGAACCACAGTTAGGTGGCACATGGATTGAAAAAGAAAAATCTCAGCAACCAGGTATTCGAGCCGTAACACAGCGTAAAAATCAAATTCTGTTAACGGTTAAAAGCCCAGAAATGCTCCTAGCGAGTGGTTTCTTAGCCCGTGTATTCACCATTTTAAGTGAGTTTAATATTTCGGTTGATTTGGTTACTACCTCAGAGATCAGTGTTGCAATTACTTTGGATAACGCACCAAATGCATCACGCCCTGAGCTTGATCAAGCTTGTTTAGATAAGCTTTCTGAGTTTTGTCATGTGTCGGTTGAGAATAACTTAACGCTGGTGGCTTTAATTGGTTCTGAAATTCAATTACGTCAGCAAGAAATGAACTTAATGCAGGTATTAAGCGATTTTAATATTCGTTTAATTTGCCACGGTGCAAGTAAACATAACCTGTGCTTCTTAGTTGAGCAAAGTGAGTCAGATGAAGTCGTGCAGGCTATTCACAGCCGACTATTAGAAAGCCAAGTCGCGGCGTAAGTCGTTAAAATTAATAAAAGAGCACTGCCAGTCAGTGCTTTTTTGTGCCACAACACTTATATCAAACCCTTCAATAGAATTACTACTCGCGCTGAAATTATGTTTGCTCAATTCTTCAAATACATTAGGAGCAAGTAGTTTCGCAATTGGCTGAGCACTTGCTTTGGCAAGCGCTTCTTTTAATGTCCAAATTCTAAAAAAGCACTGTGCCTGTTCATCGGGAGCGTCAAAACGGCTAATTAAGTCAACTTCATCTTGATGATAAAAATGCTTTGCGAGTTTGATAAAAGGGCGAGGCTTACTGCTTTGTTCAATATCAAAACCAAATCGCTGCTGTTCGGGGTTAAGGGCTGCGCCAATTAAACGATTTGAATGTGATAAACAGGCCCACACAGGTTCTCTGCGTTTTGTATGTAATTTGAGCTTACTGTCTTTGTCATTAAACTGGCTTGATATTTCATTGAGAGCTAAATCATCACTAGGGTAAGCATGTTGATACAAATACTTTAACGTTAGGCGAGTCGCTAAGTACTCTTGCTTAGCGCTAGGAACTTTGCGTTTTTCAAGCACGCTTAATTCAAACTCACTGAGTAATTTATCAAGGGGTAATCTTTCAACATCAATATGTGTTGCATCCATCAGCATAATTTTTTTGACCGTTATTTGGCTTTGCTGCTCGATGATAAGAGTATTCGAAAAGTAGTCACAGCTCATGGTTTAACGCTTACACGAAGGCTCGTATTTAGTTTTGTTTATTTTTACAGCAGATGCACATTTATAGGCATGAACAAACGCAAATAGTTTACGCAGTTGACTGTAATTATGGTTTAATGATGAAAAATAATAACAGATTTGTAGATGTATGGCACAAGTTCGTGACGGCTTTCAAAGTCGATTAGGTTTCGTTTTAGCAGCTTCTGGTGCGGCGGTAGGTTTAGGTAATATTTGGGGCTTTCCAACACAAGCGGCAAACCATGGCGGCGGTGCATTTTTACTTGTTTACTTCATTGTTATCTTCTTATTGGCGCTTCCGGCTCTTTATACTGAGCTGTATTTAGGCCACCAAGCGCAAGCGAATCCAGTAAAAGCATTATCTAACGCATGGCAAGACACAGCGCCTAAAGTGGGGGCAGCAGCTGGTTATATTGGCCTGTTTGGTGCGGTTGTAATGCTGAGCTTTTATTCGATAGTTGCCGGGTGGATGCTCGCTTATGCGCTCGAGCCAGTCGCAAGCTTCTTTGGTTTTACTGAGTTAAGTAACTTTTTACACAGTGACTCTATGGCACGTAATTTTGTGTTTACGCCACTGATGCTTATTCTTACAGCGAGTATTATTTTAAAAGGCGTTAAATCAGGTATCGAAACTTGGTCACGCCGCTTAATGCCATTATTGCTAGTGTTATTAGTGGCGTTAATTGCTTATATCGCCACCTTAGATGGTGCTATGGATGGCTTTGCAGCCTATTTAGTGCCAGATTTTAGTCAAATTCTTGATGCAAACTTAATTATTGCGGCAATGGGACAAGCGTTCTTTTCGCTGTCGTTAGGTGTAGGTTGTATGATGGTTTACGGCTCTTATTTAAAGCCAGATGCCAACCTGCCTAAATTAACCGGCACTGTGGCACTGCTTGATACCGGTGTAGCCTTTTTAGCGGGTTTATTGATTATTCCGGCTATTTTTGTTGCCCAACATAACGGTGTAGAGGTATTTAGCGGCGGTAAATTGGTTGGTGAAGGGCAGTTAATTTTTGCGATTTTACCTGAACTGTTTAGCACTATGGGCCAAGTGGGTTTACTCGTTGGCTTATTATTCTTTGTTTTAATGTCGATTGCCTCAGTGACATCAACCATCTCATCGACCGAAATTCCAGTAGCATTTTTAGTTGAGAACCACAGTGTAGAGCGTAAAAAAGCAACCTTATTTGTAACGTTAATCGTTTTTATTGCCTCATCACTGATTATCTTAAACTTTGACTGGTTATTTGGTTTAGTCATTATGGTGCTTACACAGTACCAATTACCTTTAATGGGACTGTTCTATTTCATTACTGTTGGCTGGTTATGGCAGCGTGGTAATAAATTGCATCAAGTATCGAGCGGTCCTCATTATTGGTTTGCCCAGTACATTCGCTTTGTATGCCCGTTATTAATGACGGCGGTATTTGTCAATGTGGCGTTGTTGAAATAGAGATTTGAGTTGCGAGTTACAAGTTTCTAGTTTCAAGGTGAAAGAAAAAAGTAAAAGGCGTGGGGTTTAAACCTCACGCCTTTTTTTAATTTAAGGTGCGTTTGCTTTAAATAACTTCGTTAGTTAGTGGTAAGTCTTGGCTTATTTCATTAGCACTTTGTAATGTGGTGCAGGCTATTTCGCTAAGTGCTTCTTGGGTGAAGAAGCCTTGGTGGCCTGTCACTAACACATTTGGAAAGCTAATAAGGCGTGAAAAAATATCGTCTTGCATGATTTCTTCACGATGATCTTTAAAGAATAACTCTGACTCTTGCTCATACACATCAAGCCCTAGGTGTCCGAGCTTTTTAGACTTAAGCGCCTGAATACATGCTTGGCTATCAAGAAGTGCACCACGAGAGGTGTTAATCAGCATGACACCATCTTTCATTTTCTCAAATGCGCTAGCATCAATTAAATGATGAGTATGCTCGTTGAGCGGGCAGTGCAATGAGATGACATCACTTTGTGTGAGTAAAGTGTCTAAATCGCACAGGGTATAAGGGCCTTCACCAGCCATTGGGTCGCAAACGAGTACCTTAGCTCCAAAGCCATTTAATATATTTACCAGCGCTAAACCGATTTTGCCGCAGCCTATAATCCCAATAGTTTTTTTAAACAGATTAAAACCAAGTAAACCGTTTAAATCAAAGTTACCTTCACGTACGCGGTTAAAGGCTTTATGGGTTTTTCGGTTGAGCGTTAGCATAAGGGCAATACAATGCTCTGCTACTGCTTCTGGGCTATATGCAGGGACGCGGCAAACCTTGATGTTATGCTCTTTGGCAGCATCAAGGTCTACATTATTGAAGCCTGCACAGCGTAATAAGATTGCTTTAATGCCAACAGCCGCCATATCTGCAATGACGTGTTTGTCGACCGTATCGTTTACAAACACGCACACTGCATCGAAACCTTGGCAGAGGGGCGTGGTATTGCTGTTTAAGGATTGCTCAAAATAACTGAGCGAAACAGACTCAGCGTATTCAGTTAGATTCCTTTCAAAAAACGGTTGCTCATACTTTTGCGCACTGAATAAGGCCAGTTTCATCATTTAAATTACTCTCTATCACCATTTTGAGGGTTTCGGGTTTGGTGCGCGGGGCATATCGCGCAACGAGTTGACCCTCTGAGTTTATAAGAAATTTGGTGAAATTCCATTTAATTGCGCGGTTTTGTGCAATTCCACGGGTATGACACTTTAAATAATTAAATAAGGGATGGGCGTCTGGGCCGTTCACTAACACCTTGTTAAAAATAGGAAAGCTGACGTCAAAGTGCTGCTGATAAAAGGCTTTAAGCTCATTGCCATCAAGTGGCTCATTGTGGCCAAATTGATTGCAGGCAAAACCGAGTACGGTAAAACCTTGTTGTTTATATTCTTGATACAGCTTTTCAAGGCTTGCCATTTGCACTGAAAAATTACATTTGCTGGCAATATTGACGATAAGCGCTGTTTTTCCTTGTAGCGATTCAAGGCTAAAGTTTTCACCAGATGCAAGCTGGGCATTGAAACGATATATACTATCCATGTTTTACCTGTGTGTTTTTAAACGGTTTAAATGAACTTTTTTTCATTCGCTTTTTAGTTATTCGGTTGAGATAATGAAATTGTTACTAATTTATCACTCAAATAGGTCAGTTTTATGTCAATGAAAGTCGCCTTCATCGGATTAGGTGTAATGGGTTACCCAATGGCGGGTCACCTTGCCAACGCAGGTTATAGCGTGACAGTTTACAACCGCACAACGGCTAAAGCGCAAAAATGGGTATCAGTGTATCAAGGTGAATACGCTGAAACACCAAGTGAAGCAGCAAAAGGGGCTGATATCGTTTTCATGTGTGTAGGCAATGATGATGATTTACGTTCAGTTGTTTATGGTGAAAATGGTGTGCTGGCAAGCATGCATGAGGGCAGCTATTTAGTTGACCACACTACAACATCAGCTGAAGTGGCGCGTGAAGTTGGCGCTCAGGCAAAATTACAAGGCATCGCATTTTTAGATGCGCCGGTTTCTGGCGGCCAAGCGGGTGCAGAAAATGGTGTATTAACCGTGATGGTTGGTGGCGACGAAGCTGATTTTAATGTTGTTCAACCTGTCATGGCTGCTTTTAGCCGTTTTAGCCAATTATTAGGTGAAGTAGGCTCTGGTCAACTGTGTAAAATGGTAAATCAAATTTGTATTGCTGGTGTGGTACAAGGCTTGGCTGAGGGTTTACACTTTGCAAAACAAGCTGGCCTTGATGGTGAAAAAGTAATTGAAACCATCTCTAAAGGCGCTGCAGGCTCATGGCAAATGGAAAACCGCTATAAAACAATGTGGGCTGGCGAATACGAGTTTGGTTTCGCTGTTGATTGGATGCGCAAAGATTTAGGCATCGCTTTGGATGAGGCAAAGGCAAACGGCGCAACTTTGCCGATGACGGCAACAGTTGATCAATATTACGCCGATGTACAAGCGTTAGGCGGCGGCCGCTTCGACACCTCTAGCTTATTAGCGCGTATCGAAGCATTACATAAAAAGTAATATCCATAAAAAACGCGACAATTATTGTCGCGTTTTTTATTACATGCTTTGTGCGTAATTGTACAAGGCTTTTAAAATATGCAGGTTTTTCTCGTTATCATCATTTTCATGAGCGAGATTTTCCAGGGTGATCATGAAATCTTGGCCACTGATCGACGGGCTATCTTCACCGTGCATTAGCTTGTTTTGGCAATACTGGCGCCATTTTGCCAGTTCATCTTGGCTAAGCGTGTGTGGCCAGTTTCGCGCGCGGTATCTAAATAACAAGGTTGTAAACTTTTTATCATCAAAATCTAGCTGCATAGTGGCTAATTGTTCAGGGCTTGCATCACGTATCATAGCAAATTTAGCTTTATCAGCGTGGCTGGTAAAACCATCATAAAGTTGATAGTCAGGGTTGGTGGTTTCGCCGTAATCACGTTGTTCGTTAAACACTTCGGTCACTTTGTCGCGAAGTTCTGTGTTGGCTTTTAAAGTAGCGAGGTTTTGTAAGCACTTTTCGCGGTCAATACCTAAACGGGCTGCGTTCTCCGGCAACAAGGTTTTTGCTGGTGCAAGAATAGGGCACTTGTTTAAATGCACGAGTTTTAAGCCTACCGGTGCTTCGTCTTCGCCAAGGTCGCTGTGTTTTGTGTAAAGACGCGTGCGTAGCTCTTCAACAGATAAATCTAATAGCACTTGCGGATCTTCAGTTAAATTAAAGCAAATAATGGCGTTTTTATTGACTGGGTGAAAGCTCATTGGTGCAATCCAGCTGGTGCAGCCTTGGCTTGCAGGAATTCGTGATGAAGTGTGCACCAGTGGTGTCATGTTAAATACATCAACTAAATCAGCCAGTGCTTTTTTAGAGCGTAAGCTAAAGAAGAACTGATACAACTTAGGTTGTTTTTCTTTTATTAATTTTGCCAACGCTATGGTTGCCGTTACATCACTTAATGCATCGTGAGCAGCAGCGTGTTCAATGCCATTGGCAACGGTTAAGTGCTCGAGTTTAAAGCTAGGCGTACCGTCTTCTTTGAGCGGCCACTCAATGCCTTCTGGGCGTAGTGCATAACAGGCACGCACTAAATCAATAATATCCCAGCGGCTATTATTGTTTTTGTATTCACGCTCGTATGGGTCATAAAAGTTACGATATAAGCTGTAACGTGTGACTTCATCATCAAAGCGGATACTGTTATAGCCCGCAACACAGGTGTTAGGTTGGCTAAATTCAGCATGGATCTTTGCCATAAACTCAGCTTCGACTAAACCTTTTTGCATCGCAACTTGTGGGGTAATACCCGTTATTAAACACGCCTCAGGATGGGGCAAGTAATCGGCAGCTGGCTTGCAATACTCAATTAACGGCTCACCAATAATATTCAAATCGAGATCGGTACGAATACCTGCAAATTGACTCGGGCGGTCCTTTTGAGGGCTTGCGCCAAATGTTTCGTAGTCGTGCCAATAAATTGTTGGTTGCTGTTGTTCTGGATATGCCATGCATTAAACCTTGCTAAGCGTTGGGCCGCTTTGACTTATTTTTTGAATTAACAGAATTATGGCATAGAGCCTAGCTAGTTTATAGAGCTAAACGGTTTGATGCTGTTCAGCGTACGTTTTGCATACGTGGATAGTATAAAAAATGGCCTAACGGTTTAGTTTTATGCTTATATAGGGTCTAGTCGTTAGTTTTTACCCAAATTTGTATTTTAGTGGCTCGGTATTTGCTAACGAAAACTATCTTTAACAATGAAGGAACAAAAAAATGACTTTATCAGCTTTATTACTATCTACTTTAGCATTCGACGCAGCACCAGCTCCTAGCTTTGATACGACAAAACTTCAAGGTACTGGTGGGATTGTTATTATTCGCGAAAAGAAAAAAGAAGAACAACAACTAAATGGTACAGGTGGAATTGTAATTGTAAGAGAGAAAAAGAAAGAAAATTAAAAATCAAAGGCCAATTTGGCTGGTTTTTTTCTTAATTACATCTTACCCTTATAGCTTCGTGTAAGGGTAAGAAATGTTTGAATCTATTCAAAATTTATATAGAGAGTTAATGGTTGCTACAGAAAATCATCAAGTGATTTCAATGCAAGTAATTATTGCTGCTATGTATGTTTTAGCTTTTGCTACATCTTTGTTCCGAGCTATTGGAAATAGAGAATTATTTAGTGATTTTTTATCAATTGCGACAGTTGTCTCAAAATATGCATTAACATCTTTATTGATGGAGTATGTATTAATCTTCATTGCCGAAAATCAAAGTATTGGAAATACCCAAAATATTTACCTTGTAGCTTGCCCGCGAATTCAACTCCGAAGTGCACCACTCGCTAAATTAAGCCGCCTTGCGTAATTCTTCGAATACGACTGCTGGCTGTTTATACCCCAGACATTTTCTCGGTCTGGCATTTAACGCTCGTTCAATCTCAGCAATTTGCTTGTCTGTTACCGTGCGTAAGTCAGTGCCTTTGCGTATGTATTGGCGCAGCAAGCCGTTAAAGTTTTCATTTAATCCACGTTCCCATGATGAGTATGGATTAGCGAAATAGATATCCGTTTTCAGTTTCTTTGCAACCTGTTCGTGGTCACAGAATTCACACCCATTATCTGCCGTTATGGTATGAACGTGACGGCGATAACGCCACAGCATGCCGACCATAGCTCGGCTCACATCAGCCGCGCACTTTGCTGGTACTTTACGTATCAGATACAGCTTACTTTTGCGCTCAACCAGGCTGACTATGGCTCCTGTCCCTTGCTTACCGAGAACGGTATCGACTTCCCAGTCCCCAAACCGCTTTTTCTTGTCAACAATCGCTGGACGGTGCTCAATGCCCACCCGATTCGGGATAATGACACGCTTCGCACGACGACCTTTGCGATATCGTCGATGACCTTGGCGTAAGTGCCTAAACAACTTGCCACCGCTCAATTTATCCCGTTGCACATAGCCGTAAATCCACGCATGACTCACTGAAAGCCCAATAATTCGACCCACGCCTGCAATTTGCTCGGGACTCCACTTTTGTTCTAATCCGAACTCAACAAAGGTGATGGTCTGCTTAGATAGACACGACTTTGCGGCTTGAACGCGCCTTTTGAGTGTCTTAGCCTGGGCGACTTCGGGTAGATAGTGATTTTCCCGGACCCTATTTCGTCTGACTTCTCGGCTGATAGTGCTATGACTGACTTTCAGGCGTTTGCCTATTTCACGATAACTAAAACCCTCGCGTAAGTAGGCTTCTATCTGGTATCTTTGTCCTTCGATCAACTGCTTGTAACTCATGGTAAATACTTCTGTTTGTTTGGCGACGATAGAGTACCACCAACAGGCAGTTGATCTCTTCTCACCGTTTAACCATGAGTGGTGCACTTATTATCTGAATTCGGGCCTGATAAACTTAGTCAGTATTTACATTCTTTATCTGTTGCATACAAAATTTAGCTATAAATTTGGCTTACTTTTCTTTTGCGTAATCAAGCTTACAGTAGTTCTTTCAATAGCTCACTTTATTCTTTGGTTTAAGTTTGTTGTGTTAGACATACAAGCTGAACACGCCTATATACATTACATATATAGCTTTATTGTGCTCTACATTAGTATTGTGCTTGCTGTTGTGATGTTGTTTCCGGGTCTTTTGAAAACCAAATTAAAACTATTACTTAGTCCAAGCTGGCCGTTTGGAATAAAAACTTAACATTAATTATTAGATGATTTTCAGTCTCATACTAGCATTTATAATGCTTTTTCCTGATGTATTACGAACCAAGTTTGGGTGTATAGTAACATTTAGTTTACCGAGGGATCGTAATGCTTGAACTAATTTATATAGCCATTGCCGTTTTAGCCATTTTGCTGATTGCAAGTACATGGTTGATTGCGCGCAAAAATATCTTTGAAGATCAAATAAGGTCTAAGTCTGTTGAGGTGGTTTGGTGCACGTTACAAGCCGAGCATGAAACAGATATCAGCAAAGCAATTAAACTATTCAATAAAGCTGAACAACTAAAGAACGAAATTGCGACCTTAATGGGCAATTCATCGCACGCTGCACATTTTAAATTAGCAGAACCGACAGGGCTTGATAGCGATAAAATAAAGGAGTTATCGCTTGGGGAGCTGCAGCGATACTACGATAAGCAAAACAACATATCTGACATTTACGAGAAAATGTACAAAGGTAAGAATTAGTAAAAAAGCCAGGTTATTTAACCTGGCTTTGTATTTTGAGCTCTTTTACTATTTGTTTTAGCTGAATATCTGCAAGTTGACTAAGGGCTTCTTGTGTTTGGTTTTCACCCTTAATTAACCCCGCCATTGATAGCTTTTTTATACTCTTGATAATACCGTTACTGACTGCTTGTAATACCGGCCCATCGAGTGCAGCTGTGGTTTGGTCACTACCATTAAGTAGTGAATCAAAACTAACCTCAGAAGCTTTAGCTAGTTTATCAATTAACTCATAAGGCACAGTTGCAAGCTCTATACTTTGCTCACAAAAGCCACGTTGTAATGATAAGTGTTGCTCTAATTCTAAATTATTTTGCACCTGACAAAGCGTACATAAGCGCATAAAAATATCACTTACATGCTGTTGCTCAGTGCTGAGCGTTTGATTGAACATAGCATGTCCTTGCACTGCTTTTTTATTTATATTAAACGACTTTTTAAAAAATCTCATGCATAAAGTAATAGTTAGCGAATCTTTTAACTCATATACAATGCTATTTGATGATACAAGCCAATTCCTAGTAATACATTGAAAGGAAATGTAGTACCTAAAGAACATAACATGGCTAAGCCTATATCAGCATCAGGAATAGCTGCTTTAATAGCGGCTGGAGCAGCAATATAAGAGGCACTAGCAACTAGGCTTGCTAATATTACTACCGAGCCCAGTTCGAGTTGAAGGGCAGTACCAACACAGACGCCGATAGCACCCAATAGGTTAGGTGTTATAAGTGCAAATAATGCTAAACGCCAATGATGCCATGGAATAGGTCGCAGTGTTTGTGCGGCCATTAAACCCATTTCGAGCAAGAATAACGCTAATACAACTTTAAAGCTGTTTGTTAAAAGGCTAGTTACTTGGCTGCCTTGTTGTGTGCCGTACATCATGCCAATAATTACACCACCTACAAGCAGAATCACGCTTTTGTTAGTCAGTGTTTCATGCCATAGCGCTTTGAGTGATAGGTTTTGCCCAGACCCATTTCCAAGACGGCGGAATAGTAATAAACCAACGATGATGGCAGGTAACTCAAGCATTACTAAGTAAAGCGTAACTTCAGCACCCACATTAAGTGAGTTCGATTCGGCATAGGCTAAAGCAACGGCGAATGTACCTGCACTTACAGAACCATAGTGGGCGGCAATACTTGCGCTATTAGCAACGGAGAGGTTTAGCAGTTTGTTTAAAACTGGGTAAAGCATTAAAGGTATTAAGCCGCCAAGCAGTAACACAGTGCCCATTTCGGGTAAGAGTTGCCAATGTAAATTGCCATGTAGCACCATGCCGCCTTTTAAGCCAATGGTGAGCATCAACAATAGGCTAAGGGTTTCATAGGTTGCTTGCGGAATTTTTAGGTCAGAGCGAAGTAATCCGGCTGTGAGTCCTAAAACAAAAAACATTACAACAATATCAGGCACTTTGTTCTCCTCTTGGTTAAAAGCGCCGCTATTCTAGATAAAAATTCACATAGTAAATAATTAAATAAGTGATAGTATCTTATAGATAATCATCTATAGGTTGGGTTTTATGGACTTAAGACATATTTCTTTTCGCTTACTAGTACTCTTTCACATATATTTTGATCAGTTGCCCCTACTTAAATTCAGGTAACTGATCTTTTTCAATCAATAATTCAATACTCCTGCTTTTTCCAGTAACTGATGTTATAAATTTCTTCTTCTTAAGAACTGAAATCATTGAATGAACACTTGAAGATGCGGTTCCAAAGTAGCGCTCAAAATCACTTTCAGCAGGCGCAATCCCATTCACTTTTGTGTAGTAATAAATAAATGCTAAATACTGACCTTGCTTTGCTGTAAACAGTGGCGACTCTTCTTTATTCATAATGAACTTTTACCCTAATCAACGATCCTTTAACTCATATAAACTTACTTAATATTGTTATGAACCGAAAGTATATTGTTGAATTATCAGAAGAAGAAAAACAAGAATTAATAGACTATTGCAAAAAAGGCATGGTCAATGTTCGAAAGTACAAGCGGGCTGCTATTTTGTTAAAAGCTGACCGTTGTAGATATACAACAGAGCAAATATGTGAAGCAGTTCAAGTGAGCTCTTCCACCGTATTTCGAGTCAAACGCCAGTTTGTTGAAGAAAATCTAGCGGCAGCTTTGAATGAAGGTGCACGAAGTGGTGCAATGAGAAAAACTTCTGCGAAAGATGAAGCAACGTTAATCGCCACAGCTTGCACTAAGCCACCAACAGGTCACGCTAGATGGACATTATCTTTACTTGGAGAGCGATTAGTTACGTTAACCGATTTAGATAGTATCTCGTATGAAACAATACGGAGGCGCCTTAAAGAGAATGCACTAAAGCCATGGCAAAAAAAGATGTGGTGTGTGGCGACAATGGATGCTGAATATATCGCGCGGATGGAACATGTGCTCGAGTTGTATGCTGAGCCAGCAGATGAGTTAAACCCCATAATTAACTTTGATGAGGCGATGAAACAACTTGTAGATGATACTCGACCGGCACAACCAATGAAGCCGGGGCAGACTAAGCGGTTAGATTATGAATATAAACGTGTAGGTGTGGCCAACTTATTTGTATTCTTCGATCGCCATCGAGGGTGGCGGCATGTTAAAGCAACAGAAAGAAAGACGAAAATTGACTTTGCTAATTGTATGAGGGATTTAGTTGATCTTCATTATCCACATGCGAACAAAGTAAAAGTTGTGTTAGATAACTTATCAACTCATACAGAAGGAGCGTTATATAAAGCATTTTCTCCACAGGAAGCACGGCGGATTTTAAATAAACTAGAATTACATTACACACCAAAACACGCGAGTTGGCTAAATATGGTCGAGATAGAAATTGGTAATATGAATAAGCAATGTTTAGATAGACGTATAGCAAGCATGGAAGAACTAAAGACAGAACTCGCGGCCTGGGAATGGATCCGGAATAAAGAAAGAACAAGTATAAACTGGATGTTTAATGTTGAGTTAGCTCGTGAAAAACTTCAGAGGTCCTATGGTGCCCTCAACTAGTCAGAACTTGTGTGATGAAGTACTAGAAGTGTTTATGTGTGTGGTAAAAACGCGCTCTATCAGTGAAACAGCAAGACAGTTACACTTAACGCAACCAACGGTTTCACAACAAATTAAACGCTTGCAAGAAACAGTGAATGAGCCATTAGTGATGGTTAATCAGCAGCGTATTCATGTTACAGAAGCGGGGTTTGCGTTGTTTCAGACTTGTCAGCAGGTGTTTGGTCATTTTGATGATTATCAAGATTATTTAGCTGAGCTTAGAGGCGGGGAGCGCGGGCGCTGTAAAATAGCCATGGTTAGGCCTTGTTGATCAAATGCAACTCTCTAACAAATTCACTTAACTTACTGATATTTAGGCAGACCAAGGGTGTTGATCTTATTTAGCGCCTTCACTTTGATCATCGCTTCAACCAGTTGGCGATTGTAATCACGCGCATTTAGCTTAGCCCCCATCAACTGTTTAAAACGGTACATCGCTGTTTCTGCTAATGAGCGAACATGATATCCACTGAGCTTTTTCCATTGTGTGATTCCTAACTTATTGCACAACATGACAGCCTCATTGCGTGGATGCTTATCAGTCCACAGGCGTGCATTCTCTCTCGGCGGGATAACAGGTATCGCGCCTTTTTCAGTTATTTCTGCATAGCAGCGGCGGCTATCATAAGCACCATCAGCGCTCACTCTATCTATACGCCGACGTAATGGTCTTATCAAATCTTGGAGGGTCTCGCCGTCGGTGACGTTACTGAGCGTCATTTGCGCCCCCACAATATCATGCGTGTTGGCATCCACCGCAAGGTGCAGTTTTCGCCACTTTTTTCTTGCCTTTACGTGGTGCTTCTGTGCATGCCATTCACCTTCGCCAAACACCTTAAGTCCTGTGCTATCAACTACAATATCTACAAATCCAGTGGTGCGGACTTTACTGCGAAATTTAATATTCAACTCAGCACTGCGCTTACACAGACAACTGTAGGTTGGGGCTTCAAGCGGAAGCTTCATCAAAGATAATACCGATTGTGTGAACCCTTGAAGTGCCCTGAACGATAAGCCAAAGACAGCTTTGAGTGTTAAGCAAGTTTCAATAGCAAGATCAGAGAAATGATTAGAGCGGCCACGCCCACCGTGAGTACATTCGTTATACCAATGACGCGTTGCTTTTTCGTCAAACCAGAAGCGAATATTACCGCGGTTAACGAGGGCTTGATTATAGTGAGACCAGTTTGTGATTTTGCTCATTGTTGTTGCACAGGCTAGTAGGATATAGATGATCTGATCACAGGCTGGCAAGATAGTTCAAACTTTTAGGAAACAACGCCCCATGGTTAACACGGCACAATATATTTTGCCTAAATTACTTGGACCGTACAGTAATTTACATCCGCATGTTGAGTTGCCATTCGAGATTGGCAATCGTGCTGAGGTGCTTGCCCGGTTTGAAAGAGGCGAAGACGATATTTATGTATTTAGTCACCCCCCTTCTTTAGAACACGCAAAAGCGGGCCGGTTTTTACAAAATCCTTTGGTATTTATTGCGGCAAATAACCATAAGCTTGCGATTAAAAGCCATGTAACTTTACATGACTTAGTGAGTGAACGTTTTTTACTTCGCGAGCCAGGTTCAGCTACGCGAATGCTATTTGAAAGCGAGCTACAAAGCCGAGGTTTTGTCCTAAGCAACACAGTGCAAATGGCGAGTAACGAGGCTATTCGTGTTGCTGTTGGCTCAGGAATGGGGCTGGGGGTGGTTTCGCGCCATGTATTGCCACCTCACGATACGAGTTTTTGCATGCTAAATGTTGAAGATGTGAATTTGGCCAGCCATTGGTATTTTGTGGTGCGCACTGATCGCCATTTATCACATGCGGCGCGCAACTTTTTAAAATTTGCCCAACTGAACTTAGAGCAATGCTTAGATAAACAGTGGGTGACCAATGAGCTAAGCCGGCTAAATGAGAGTTTAAATTAAACTAATAAGTTGTTGCGTTAAAATGCCATGGTCACAACCTGATTACGGCCATTTAATTTTGCTTTGTATAAGCCTTTGTCGGCTTCTGCCAGTAACTCGTTAACATTATTGGTGCCCGACTTATGGGTGATGATACCGATACTGATAGACAGGTTTATTTCATGGTGATTGTGCACAAAGCTATCATTATGAATGGCTAAACGAATTCGCTCTGATAAGATTTCTCCTTGAGCTTGGCTAGTATTGGGTAGTATCACTGCAAACTCTTCACCGCCAATCCTAGCCACTAAATCGTGCTCACGTAGCTGGCTTTTAATCTTTTTAGCAACCCACTTAAGTGCTTCATCACCCGTTTCATGGCCATGCTGATCATTAACTCTTTTGAAGAAATCGATATCTATCATCAAAGCGCAAAGTTTTGTTAGGTTGTTGTTTGCTTGTTCTAAATAATTGTTACTAACGCTAATAAACGCTCGACGATTCAATAAACCGGTTAGCGAATCACGATTAGCAAGGTCACTCAGTACCTGCTCATGCTCTAAGAACATCATTAATGGCCAGATCATGGCGGTTAGTGTGGTAATAACAATATGGCTTATGAGAATAACAGCTAATACTTGTTTCAAGTCTGTTTGCAACAAACCTAGGTAATCACTAAGTAGTAGTGAAAACTGGGTCACCATAATCAAAGCGTGAATGACGAAACATAACTTGAGTAATACTAAATGCATGATGCGCTTAACATGCAATTTCCTCAGCGCGAAAGCAGCATAGCTAAAACATGCTGCAATTATGGCTGTTGTGATTAATTGGCTAAATGGTGAATCAAAAGCAAGGAGTAATATTACTGCAGCTGCAACTAACACATACGCACATGTATTTCGACATTTTTTGTCTGATTGACTGTAAGCGTGAATACCTAGTATGGCTGCTAAAGGTGCTGAAATTATAAATAAATCAGCTAGATAATGTGTAATTAGAGGGAAGTCGATAAAAACACGCAGGGAAGCTGCGATTTGTGCGCATACAAATATTAGACACGAGCTACCCCAATATAAATAACTTGATTGTTGTCTTAAAAAATACAAAGACAATAAGAACGACCCAATAATCACATTCAATAAAATTGAAATGCTAATTATGGTGGGTAAATGCATCATGGCTTTCCCTGAAGAATCACTCGACTAAAATCTATTTAATTATTATGTATTAGTTAAGTATTAGCAACCAGTACATTGCAACTATAATTTAAGACTTTCTAATGCTGGTTTCAATGTTGGGTAATGAAAGCGGTAATTATGACTAAGTAGTTTATTGGGTAGTACAAATTGACCATGAAGCAGAAGATCAGACATCTCTCCCATCATCAACTTTAATACCCAGCTGGGCATACGTAGCATGGCAGGTCGCGAAATCACACTCGCGAGTGTTTGACTAAATTCATTATTATCAACAGGGTTTGGCGCAGTGGCATTGACAGGCCCGTGTATCTCTTGATGTGAAAGCACAAAAAGGATGAGTTGGATCATGTCGTCAATATGGATCCACGACATTCCTTGTTGACCATGGCCTACTGGTCCACCCAAGCCAAATTTAAAAGCAGGCAGCATTTTACCTAAAGCACCACCTTGCTTAGCTAATACGATACCTGTACGAAGTAGGCATACTCGAGTTTGGTCAGATTGTGCTTTCGTCGCTGCATGCTCCCAATCACGGCAAAGAACATGGCTAAATTCAGGATAAATATCATTAAAGTTTTCATCAATTGGCTGGTTTTCTTGTCGGCCATAAAAGCCAATCGCACTGCCAGAAATAAAGGTATGAGGCGGAGATTCACAGCGACTAATTGCTTTAGATATCTGTAAAGTAAGATTGATCCGGCTATTCAGCAAAGTGCGTTTTTGCGACTCGCTCCAGCGCTTGTTGACGATTGGCTCTCCAGCTAGATTAATGACAGCGTCAACCTCTTCAAAGTTAACTTCATCGAGTGATTTAACAGTGTGTACTTGATGAGTCAGTATGACCGCGGCTTGAATAGGGTTGCGTGTTAGCACAGTAACCTTGTGGTGATTCAATAAAAAAGGGCACAAATGTCTACCAATGAGGCCTGTTCCACCTGTTAATAAAATATGCATAGTGCTGCCTTAATTAATATATGTGTGTATTTTTTATACATAGTGATGGTGATTTTTGCAAATATATACGTATAAAGCAGTAATTTAGATTAGTCTTCTTGATTGTGGTTGTTGTAAATATGATAGCTATTTTTTAACTCATGTTTAGCGTGGTACATTGCTTGGTCAGCTAATCTCAGCAATTCTTGGTGATCTAGGCCGTGATCTGGAGCAAGGGCTACACCAATACTTAATGAAATATTTAATGTGAGCTGTTCAAGTACAAATGGGTTATCAAAACGTGCCAATAGATGCGTGATCATGGCATTAATGTGTCTGTATTTAGTGATATTATGTGTAATTATGACGAATTCATCTCCCCCATAACGATACACATCATCATCGGCTCTAACTGATGACGTAATCCGTTTTGCGGTTTCAATAAGAACTTGGTCACCAATTAAATGGCCGTATTCATCATTGAGTTGTTTAAATTTATTTATATCTATAAATATAACAGCCAGTTTATTGTCTTCAGAGCAAGTAGTAATGGCTTGCTTCAATGCTGGCTTTAACTCTGTGCGATTTAAAACGCCTGTTAGATGATCATGACTAGCTTGAAAATTTAACTTACTCGTTCGTTCATAAACGATGTCACTCATGCGTGCAAAGCGTTTTAACACATAGCCAATTTCATCATAGCTACTAATCGTCAACGTTTTTGGTTTTTCGCCTTTTTCTAGTTGATCAGTGTTTTGAATTAATAACTTTAGAGGTTTAAAAAGCTTTGCATTGATATAAAAAGCGCAAAAAACTAACAAGATGAGCATTAATGGTATTTGCAAAGTTACGAAGTGAGTTATAAATAGTCTGTTTTTTTGGTAGTCAGCATTTTGCTGTTCTAACTTGGCAAGCTCAGTATTTTGAAACAGTAAAATATGCTCGCGGATCTGGTCCATATACTTTTTACCCTCATTCGTTAACACAATCGCTTTAGCTTCTTCGAGGGCATATGGCGTGCCTTGCATTACAAGTGTGACAGTTAATGTTAACTCTGCTAATTTTTTGTCGATCAGCTCATCAATTTCAGTAAGAGTGTCTTGTTGTTCGGGGTTATTTAGCGTTAGCTTATTGATAGTCAAAAAATGTTGTTTAACTTGTTCAAGTGCTGTGTAGTAGGGTTCTAAATAGTTGAGGTCTTGAGTTAATAAATAACCACGTTGCCCAGTTTCTGCGTTCGTTATTTGATAGTAGAGCTTTTCAGATTCATCGAGAACATCATGAGTATGGATCACCGCCTCAAGCTTAGCCTGACCTTGCTTATCTAATACATAGATAATGAAGGTATTGGCTACCACCACTAAAAAAATAGTGGAAAGTAGAAGGATAAATTTAGCTCTCAGCGACATAGGGTGAGTAGGGGGGACCAATTAAGTTGTTAGTTATAAAGTATTAACTGATATTGGGTGTTTTTCCAGTTTGGGTTTTAAAATATGAACTCGAAATTTTAGTTAAATAATTAATGTGGGCTTAACAAATTGGTGCAGATTGTGTTTATTTTTGGTATTTTAGTTCCGATAATAAGTAAATAAAGTATTTAAGGAACTATTATGCATAAGGGATTAATTGCAGGTGCTGCAGTTTTTAGTATGTTCAGCGCATACTCTCTTCAAGCTGCAACAGTAGAAAGGGTAAGTCCCTCTAACAAGCCACAACTTCAAAACCTGCTATTAACAAATCAGTCTCTTCAAAAAAATCAAACAAAAGGTTCTTATTTTGAAGAGGTTATTTTGCCTCACCATAACTCTAATGGTGTACTAAGAAAAAATTCATCAAACAAAATTCTACAGCAATATTATTCTGGGGTTCCTATCTGGGGGCAGCAAGTTCGTATTCAAGATAAGTCACAGCATATGAGTGGCTTTTTTGCGACCGATATAGATGATGCAAAATTACAATTAAGAGCAAACAGTCAATTTGATTTAGAAGCTGCAGTTTTAGCTGTGCTTAAAGCTTCTAAACTGTCACTAGATTCTTCTTATAAGCTCTTAAAATCAGAGCGTTACATTTATGTTAAAAACGATCAAGCTCATTACGCATATTTAATTGAGCTTGAAATTTTGAATGCTGAACATGAGTCAAAGCCTTCAGCTATCATCAATGAAAAAACTTATGAAGTGTATAAAGCGTGGAATAATATCAAGCACACACAGGCGATGGGGCCAGGTGGTAATGAGAAAGTTGGCCGTTATGAATATGGCGAAGATTATCCAGCATTTGCTGTTTCTCAAGTAGGAGAAACATGCTTTCTAGAAAATGATAAAGTAAAAACTGTTTCGATGGAGTCAGGCAGTGAACCCTCATCTGCGTTTTCATTTCCGTGTGATCGAAATACTCACAAAGAGGTTAATGGTGCCTATTCGCCTTTAAATGATGCACATGCATTTGGAACCTCGGTGTTTGATATGTATGAGCAATGGTATAACACGGCACCACTGACCTTTAAGTTATTGCTACGTGTTCACCAAGGTGATGGTTGGGAGAACGCAACATGGAACGGCTCTGCGATGAGTTTTGGTGATGGTGCCGATAGTTTTTACCCGCTAGTATCTTTAGATATTGTATCTCATGAAGTGAGTCATGGTGTTACAGAGCAAAATTCCAACTTATTTTATTACGACCAATCTGGAGGAATTAACGAGTCATTTTCAGACATGGCTGGTGAAACCGCTGAATACTTTGTCAGAGGTTCTACAGATTGGTTGACAGGTGCTGATATTACAAAAAATAGAGCAGCATTGCGTTATTTTGAAACCCCGTCTAATGATGGTATTTCAATAGACCATGCATCTGAGTTTTATTCTGGTATTGATGTTCATTACAGCAGTGGTGTGTTTAATAGAGCATTTTATTTACTAGCAAATAAGCCAGAGTGGGACCCACGTAAAGCTTTTCAAATTATGCTTTACGCAAACCAAAATTATTGGGTAAATTCAACTGACTTTATTGATGGAGCATGTGGCGCAATCAACAGTGCCATTGATTTAGGCTATAAAACAAATGATGTTGTCGATGCATTCAATACGGTAGGTGTTGTATGTAATAACATCCAATTCATTGATAATGATAACGATGGAATGGATGACAATTGGGAGTTGTTATATTCACTGGACTCATCAGACCCTACAGATGCAGCAGGTGATCTTGATGATGATGGATTGACCAACTTAGAAGAATACAGATTAAATTCATTGCCAAATAATTCTGATACTGATGGCGATAGCCTAACTGATTATCAAGAACATCATGAGTATCAAACAAGCTTAACTAATCCTGATTCTGATAACGACAAAATGACTGATGGTTGGGAAGTCAATTTCGCATTAGATCCTCTAGATAGTGCAGATGCAGAGAGTGACTTAGACAATGATAGCTTCACAAACCTAATTGAATTTTTACTAGGCTCAGACCCAAGTGATGCAGATTCTACGCCTTCAATTCCTGAAACAATCGCTATTAATTTTAATGATAATCTTGTTCCTGAAAGCTTTGATTTTACAGACCCCTCAATGCCATGGGAAACATATCAAATAGATGAAAGCTACAACTTTTCTCTAACTAACAATGATATCGATGATAATCAAACAACGAGCTTTGAATACAGCTTTGTAACAGACCAGACTAAGTACCTCAGCTTCGTTTATAAATTATCTACAGAAGCTGATTTTGATCATTTATATGTGTATCTAAACGAGCAATTAGTTGTAATTGATTCAGGTATTACCGATTGGCGCTCTTTCGAGCAAGTCATTCCTACAGGCTTAAATACACTTAAATTCGCTTACATAAAAGATAGTTCTGTATCATCAGGCTTAGATTCAGTCTTCATTGATAACATTTTCATCAGTAATGAATTTGCTGATACTGACGGTGATTCGATACCAGATTCTTGGGAAGTTGCGCACGGCTTAGATCCTTCGAATCCAGATGATGCATCATTAGATAATGATAATGACGGTTTGAGTAATCTTAATGAGTTTTTAAATCAGGGCGATCCTAATAACCTTGATACAGATGGAGACCAAATTCCAGACGGCTGGGAATATGAGCATGGTCTAAATTTAACAGACTCTACAGATGCAATGCTTGATAGTGATAATGATGGATTTAGTAACTACACCGAGTTTCAGTTACAAACAGACCCACAAGATGCAGATTCATTTCCAGAGCAATTGAATCTAACTAGTTCATTTGAAGATTCTCAACTTCCTCAATGGTTTAATCATTCATCAGAGAACAATGCTGATTGGTACATTGATAATAGTTTTGCTACCGATGGTTCGCAAAGCATTCGCTCTGGTAAAATCTCAGATAGTCAAATGAGCTCATTCAGTACTACAGGTGTCTTCGTGGAGGCATACCTTATATTTGACTATAAAATAGAGTCTGAAGAATGTTGCGACTCTTTCGTTCTAAAAATTAATGGTTCAAATAGTGACAATAAGTCGATTGCTGGAACAAAAGAAGGGTCGGTAACTGTTAAAATCCCTGAAGGTGTTAACGTTATTGAGTTCTCATATACAAAAGATGGATCAATCTCTACTGAAGAGGATGCTGTTTGGTTAGATAATTTTAAATTTATTCCTAATACGAGCGATGTTGATACTGATAGTGATGGCCTGCCAGATTTTTGGGAAGTTGAAAATGGGCTTAATTTAACTGATGCTAATGATGCTTCTTCTGACTACGATAATGACGAACTAACTGCTCTGCAAGAGTATGCTCTTGGGACAGATCCTAGGCATTCGGATAGTGATGGGGATGAACTTCCTGACGGTTACGAAGTAAATGTACTTATGACCTCACCGATTAACGCAAATGCTACTGGTTCTGATCGAGATGAAGATGGTTTTACAGACGTACAAGAATATTATGCGCAAAGCTCGCCAACAGAATACGCTTCAACGCCTTCAGCAATAAATAACCTTTTCGAAAGCTTTGAAACTGGTGGGTTACCAAACCGCTTCACGGTGTTAGCAACAAATAATGTTGACTGGATTTCAAGTGATAGTTGGTCTTCTAACGGAGTGAATAGCCTTTCTTTTAACCCTAACTTTAGTGGCGAAACTTATACACAAGTGAATGCAGGCTTTGCTATTGCTGGTTTGTTTGAGCAGGGCTTTATCACTGTTGACTACAACATTAATAAATATAGGCTTTTACAAGTTCAAGTTAATAATGAAGATATTGAAATTCAGTACGAAAAATCTCGACTATTAATTCCTATAGCTAGTGGCTTCAATACAATTAAATTTAATCTAGATGGTGCTGATTTTTACCGTTACGACTCATTTTTCATTGATAGAGTTGTGTGGACTTCAGAGGTTGATACTAGTTTAGATACCGACAGTGACGGCATGGCTGATTTCTGGGAGTATCAATTTGGTCTGAATGTTCTTGACTCATTCGATGCAAGTCAAGATTTAGACAGAGATGGTTTGGCTAACTTAACTGAATTTGAAATAGGTTCTAACCCAACAGTTGAAGATACAGATTCAGATGGTGTGGTTGATAGTGAGGATAGTCATCCAGATGATCCTAATTTAGGAGAAAATTTACCGCCAGTATTCTCAGATTTGTCACCTGTGACAATAGAAGGGATTTATGAAAACACATACATTTCTAGAAGCCTTTATCCTGAGGTAACAGATAACAATAGAGTTGCTGTCGATGTATACCCTTCGTCTAGAACGCTTGTTTATGGCGAGAATCAAATAACTTGGGTAGCTGAAGACATTGCAGGGAATAGTGCAAGAGCTGTGCAAACATTCTTTGTCACTGATACGACCCCTCCTATCATTCAAGACTATGCTGTAGCTATGAATGGTGGATTTACAGAAGAGCAATTGTTCGAGGAGTTGTTAAGCCGATCAGTTGTTTATGATGCAGTATCAGGCATAAATGAAATAACTATTGAATCAGACATTGATATAGCATTTGAGTCTGGACGTTACTCTTTAGATATTACGGCAAGCGATAATGCTGGTAATACTACAGCTGGAACTATTAACCTGCATATAAATCCACGTATTGATATTCAACCCTATACCTATGTTTATCGGGATGCTCTGCCCGTTGTTGCGCTTAATGTGAGAGGTAAACCGTTATATGATAACTTTGGTTTGAATTTGATTGCTGGCAATTATATTCAATCTATTAGTGACTACAGCTATGAAGGGACTAAAAATGTAGTATTAGGAAATATGCTTGACTCGTTAGTTGATTCAATTGAGCTTGAAGTATATGACGGCGGTTACACAGAAGAGTTTAATAAATCTGAAATAATTCATTTAGATGAAGATGCACCGCGCAGTATCACGGCCACTTATAAACAAAATGGTAAGCGAATGGCGAGTTTGGTCAAAGGGTATGGTACTCATGTTGAAATACAAGCGTATGGCTTCTCAAATTATGAAGATTTAGAGCTTAAAATGACATTATTATCTGATGACCAAGTCATAAATGAAGTTTATGTGTATACGTATGACTCAATTATATGGAGAGGTGATTTTAATTTTGCAGATGACTGGCAAGGAGAGATTACCTTTAATTATGACATCTTAAAAGATGGTGAGTCAGTTATGACGAAAACTGAGACTGTGTCACTAATTGATAATGTTACCTTTGATAATGAAACTGCGGACACAGATGGTGACAATATTCCTGATAGTACAGAGTGGATAGGCGATAGCGATGGTGATGGGATTGTTGATTTCTTAGATAGTTCTTCTAACACTTCGAAAGGAGTTCTAGCTTCAGGAGCATATGTTTTTACGAACAATGATTATCATGTTATTAGCGCGGGTGATGTTATTCGCACTCAAAGTGATAATTTCATAGAAAACATGAATATCTCTGAAGAGATGTTGCTTGATGCCTTCACGGATATGGACGTTGAAGATCCTCATTTCCAATTGAAAAGTGATTTGATAAACATCAATGTAGAGCTTGCTCAGCGCACAGAATCAGTAGACCTTGCTTTACCAATACTTGAAAACTCTCTATTGAGTGATGAGTTACAAGCACGCGTACTAACTTTAAGTGGTTGGAAATCGGTAGAGATAATTGCAAGCAGCGACTTTAGTTCTGAGTGCAGTAATTGTTCAGCCTTTACGGTTGTGGATGGTAGTGAATTTGACTTAGACGGCGAGAAAAATGGTTTTGTTGAGGTTGTCGCTAAACTGGCACAAGAAAGTCTTAATAGCGCACCAACATTATCTCTTATTATTCCTGAGACAATAGACGAGCTGCATACCTTCGTTTTAGATGCGTCAGGAACATCAGATAGCGATGCAGATGAGTTAACGTATAACTGGTCTGTATCAATACCCGAAGTTACTATCGAAAACCAGAATGAAAGTATAGCAATCTTGAAAGTGTCTGAGCTTTTAGAGTCGAAGCAGGGAACAATTTCTTTAACCATTAACGATGGCTATGAGGAATTTGTTCATGAGCAATCTGTTTTATTCTTGCATGTAAACCAATTGCCAACAATTGAACTTGCTAATAGTTATACAGTTAATGAGAATGTAGAAGGTGTGATTACTGTTTCTGCGACAGATAAAGAATCACAGCCGTTAACTTACAATTGGATCCAAACACAAGGTCTTCAAGCTGATATTCTTCAATCGAATTCTCAAACGTTAAAATTTAAATCTCCAACTGTTTCTGAGGATTCATTGCTTAAATTCAAAGTAGCAGTTTCTGACGGAGAGGGAACTGCAGAACAATCAATAGATGTAACTGTCAAAAATGTAACTACTAGTAGTAATGGTGATAAAGCTGAATCTAGTAGCGGTGGCGTTTTTGTCTTTCTAATTGCTCTGTTACCTTTCGTTTATAGAAGGCGAGTAAACAGACACTAAAATAGCTAATAAAAGCCCCTTTTTAAGGGGCTTTTTTAATAGGTGAAAATCATTACTAATAATACAAATTCAATCTTAAATTATGATTACTGCTGTTGTTATTTGAAATTCTTGGTATGCTTCTTTAGAGCCAAATAAAATTCGAATAACTAGGGAGCTAGGTTGAACTTTCTGCGCCAATTCCACGATATAGTATCTAATCAAGAAATTGATTTTTCCGACAAAGTAATCAAGTTACTAGAATTTGGTTTAGAGGTATTTGATCTCGAATTTGCGATTGTGAGTCAAGTTGATGACAAGCTCTATACGGTCATTCATGTGGTGGCGCCTGATAATGCAATCCCGGTTGGTACGCAATTCGATCTGGAAGGTACCTATTGTGCTCACACTTTAGAAGCTAATAAAGCGCTTTCATTTCATCATGCCTCAAATAGTCGGATTGCACAGCACCCTTGTTATGTAAACTTTCAACTAGAATCTTACATTGGCGCACCTATTTTTGTTGGCAAAAATGTTTTCGGCACAGTTAACTTCTCAGCGCCTAAAGTATCAAAACCTTTTAGTGAAGAGTCTCACGATTATGTAGAGTTATTTGCTCAATGGTTAGGTAACGAATTAGCACGTAATGCCTCATCTGAGAGATTAGTTAAAAAGAACTATATGCTCGCGCAAGTCGAAGAAGTTGCTCGTATAGGGTCTTGGGAACTCGACTTGCTAGAAAATAAGCTCTACTGGAGTAAACAAACTAAAGCAATCCATGAAGTCCCTTCAGATTATTCTCCAAACCTTGAAACGGCTATTGAATTTTATAAAGAAGGTGAAAGTCGTGATGCAATACAACAAGTAGTCCAAGAAGCAATTGAGCATGGTAAAGATTGGAATATTGAAATTCAGCTTATTACAGCGAAAGGGAATCCTGTATGGGTTTCAACCTATGGCGAAGCGGAATTTGAAAACGGGCAATGTGTTCGTTTAATAGGTACTTTTCAAGATGTAACGAAAGAGGTGCTACTTCGTGAGGAGCTTAAAAAGCAAAAAGCGGATGCTGTGCGAACTCTTGAAGACCGAAGTATCTTGCTGGCTAAGATTAGCCATGAACTGCGCACGCCGTTAAATGGCATTACAGGCATGCTAACGACTTTACTCTATGAAAAGTCAGAGCAAAAACGAGAAGAAAAACTCAAAGTTGCATTACGAAGTGCAGATATTTTGTTAAATATAATTAACGAAGTGCTCGACTTTTCTAAAATAAATCATGGTGAACTGAAATTAGAGCCTAGTCACTTTTTATTAAAAACAATTTTTGTTGATTTAGCGTCGTTATATTTACCTTTATATCAAGAAAAGAATCTTTATTTTGACGTCGAAATTGATATTAGTGAAGAATGTTGGACTTACTGTGATAACACCCGACTCACCCAAATTGCGTCTAATTTATTGAGTAATGCATTAAAGTTTACTGAGCAAGGCACTATTAAGTTATACGTATCTGCTAGAGTTCAAAATGACGATGTCATCTTGAATTTGCAAGTTTCTGATACGGGTATAGGCATGACGGAAACCTTTATGAAGTCACTTTTTTCACCATTTACCCAAGAGCTAAATAAGGACCGAAAAAAGGGGGGTACAGGGCTTGGCCTTGCAATAGTGAAGGAACTTATCGATTATATGGGAGGCATAATAAAGGTCAGTAGCGAATTCCAAAAAGGCAGTTGTTTTGATATTCAATTACCTCTAAAACTAGGACAGCCACAATCACATGATACGCTGCATGCCTCTGATATCGACTTTTCAGCCTTACCTTTATCGATACTGGTTGTTGATGACAACCAAATTAACCGCTTTGTGTTAAAAGCACACCTAGAAAAGTTAGGCTTAACGGCCGATTATGCCTGCGATGGTATTGATGCGATAAATAAATGCAAGCAAAACAAATACAATCTGATTTTTATGGATTGCGTAATGCCAGAAATGGATGGCATTGAAGCAACACGTATTTTAAGAGATGAGCAAATTTGCCCAACTGATACAACTTATATTATTGCTTTAACAGCAAATACTTCTGCAGATGATAAAGCAGCTTGCAAACGAGCTGGAATGGATTTATTTGTTTCAAAGCCTGTTAAAAATACGGCTATTGAGCAAGCAATTGTGACAGCTAAAGAGCATTTTTTAATCTAAATAATTGTAGTTTGTGAATACTCGGCTTAGAAAAATCATTGCTGGGTAAATGAGTAGTTATTTTAGGCAATTTTCAAATTTAACCTATACTTTTAACGGGTTTAATATGTTGGAAATACTAAATGGGCTACTCAGATAACCGCCGAGACTTTTTAAAAACATTAGGTGTTGGTGCCATAGCATCAACAGTTGCCTTTAAAGCTCCCTATGTATTCGCTAAGAATACTCCCACAATTAGGGTTATGGGGACCCACGTAACTTTACAAGAAGAGCTCAGACAAAAAGCCATGCTTGAGCTGGGTATTAATATTGAATTTACCCCAATGGGCAGTGCTGCGGTGTTGCAAAAGGCAGCATCAGACCCAAGTAGTTTTGACTTATACGAGCAATGGTCAGATTCAATTAATATTCTTTGGCAAGCAGGTGCCATTCAACCTATAGAAACTGAGCGGTTAACCTATTGGCATGAAATCAATCCACTCTCTAAAACAGGTAAAATTGTGCCTGAAGCCAAGTTAGGCGCTGGTGACTCACCCAACAAACTTCTTTACGTGCAAGCAGATGGAACGCTTGCGACTACACCAAGCGATGCAATTAGTTTCTTGCCTTACGTGCATAATGTCGACTCGTTTGGTTACAACACTCAGTTCATAGAAAAGGGGATTCCTTATCAAACTGAGTCTTGGTCTTGGTTACTCGATGAAAAGAATAAAGGTAAGGTTGCGCTTGTTAATGCGCCAACAATCGGTATTTTTGATTCTGCTCTGGCTGCCGAAGCGCAGGGGCTGATGAAGTTTAAAGATATGGGCAATATGAGTATTAGCGAAATTGACCAGCTATTTGCAATTTTACTGCAAAAGAAAAGGCAAGGTCATTTTGCTGGCTTTTGGACTTCGGTACCGCAGTCGGTCGACTTTATGAAAATGAAACGCGTCACTATTCAAAGTATGTTTTCGCCCGGAGTCAGTGCCTGCAAAGGGCAAGGTATCCCGGTTGTTTATGCTTCACCCAAAGAAGGTTATCGTGCTTGGCACGGGGTTATGTGCTTATCAGCTAATGCACAGGGACATGTTAAAGATGCTGCTTATGAATACATGAATTGGTGGCTTTCTGGCTATCCAGGCGCATTTATCGCAAGACAAGGTTATTACATTTCTAATCCTGAGCGGAGTCAGCCTCTTATGTCAAAAGCAGAATGGCAATATTGGTATGAAGGGCAAGAAGCATCCATGGATTTACGCGGAACAGACGGCAAAATATCTGTTCTAGCGGGTCAAGCTCGTGATGGAGGAAGCTATATCAAGCGTTTTTCGAATATAGCGGTCTGGAATACGGTAATGCCGAATTATGATTATAGTTTAGATAAATGGTATGAGTTGTTGAACTCATAAGGAGCTACATTGCTAACCATTTTTTCTAGGTCTTTAGCAGCCAAAGTGTTATTGGCATTGACACTCGTTTTACTTGTAATGGGGGCGAGTTATTTTGTCCTGAACAAGCGATTACAAAGAATTGAAACATCTTTTAACGATATAAGCCGCATTAGTAATTATGCCGTGGGTATACTTCGTATAAATAAAGATATTGTTGAAATGCAGCGTGATATTTCAGTTTATGGATTCTCAGGTAGTAAAACCGTATTTAGTAAAATAATAGAGAACTTTGAAAGTATAAAAGCACGTTTAGAAAGTGTTGATTTGAAAAGTGATGAACTTGAAAGCCAAGTTTATTTAAATTCAATGACACAGCTGATTTCTCGGTACGGTGAAAATCTAGATGTGCTTGCCAAGCGTTATGAAATAAAAACAGAGCTCACTGACGTTGAGTTACCGCAAATCTATTTAGCAGCTATTAATGAATTAACCAACCTCAAATTAACTGCGACTACCAATGAAAACAAATTGGCTATCACTGAACATCTCAATGTATGGCATGAATTACATCGTGATGCCTCTTTGTTTCTTGCCAAAAAAGATTATTCTAAAAGAGCAGCGGTTAATAAGGCGCTGGCTATTTTATCAAATCAGTCACAAACCAACACTGATCTAAGTAATAACCGTGAACATGCTAAAACATATAAACAGGCTTTTTCGAGAGGCGTGCAGGCTAACCGAAACTATTTAAGCTTGGTTAATGTTGTTATGGCTGGCGATGCTATAGAGTTCAGTACCCTTGCAGATAAACTAAGAGAGCAATCCCTAGCAAAATTGCAAAAGATTAAAAGTGAAGCGCAAGAAACAGTAATAAAAACAGATCAAACTCTGCGTTTTCTTGCTGTTGGTGTAGTTATCTACATTATCGCGCTTGCAATCTATTTCCACCTGCATATATCGCGTGCAATTACACGTTTAACCACAAGTTTTCAATACTTCTTAGCTGGTGATTTATCAGCTCCTATTTATGATTTAAAACGTAACGATGAAATTGGTGTGCTTGCAACTGCGGCAGATAGATTTCGGGTGTTAAGCCAAGACCTTACCCAAGCCAAGAAAACGGCAGAACACACCACCAAGGTGAAATCAGAATTTTTGGCAAATATGAGCCATGAAATTAGAACCCCTATGAATGGCATTTTAGGAATGGCGCGGCAGTTGAGTCGTACCAGTTTGTCTCATGAACAAATGAAGATGCTTAATATTATACAATCTTCAGGGGCAGGATTATTGGTAATCATCAACGACATTTTAGATATAAGTAAGATTGAGGCGTCTAAAATTGAGCTAGAGTCTGTGCCTATACATTTAAATTCGCTACTAGATGAGTTACAGCATTTATTTAAAGAGCAAGCCCAAAGTAAGCATATTAAGTTGAATATTTCTGTTGCTGAAGAGTATCAACATTGTGTTTTCTTTGCTGATGAAGCCCGCCTAAAACAAGTGTTGATAAACCTTATTGGGAATGCAATTAAATTCACCGAGAAAGGCTGTGTGACCCTCAACGTAAAAATTAATGAGCTAGGCGGCGATGATTTGAGCATCAAATTTAGTGTGATTGATACAGGAATAGGTATCGCAAAAGAAAATCTCGGTAAGTTATTTGAAGCGTTTTCTCAAGCGGATACCTCAATTACAAGGCGCTTCGGTGGTACAGGGCTCGGCCTTGCTATCTCAAACAAATTACTAATTTTGATGAATGCTCCTTTGCAGGTAGAAAGTGATCTAGGGCAGGGTTCTTGTTTTTATTTTGAGCTAAAAACAACACAGGTTATTGAGCACTCTGAGTTTGAAACCGAAACTCGGCAAGAAAATGAAGAGGAACAAGTAGACTTTTCATCGTTAAATGTATTGGTCGTCGAAGACAATGATATTAATCAGGTTGTTATCGAAGCTATGTTAAATGAGTTTGGTATAAGCTCAATAAAAATAGCAGGGGATGGCGAGCAGGCTGTTGCGCTATGTAAGGAACATAGTGGGGAAAATAATCTGCAAAACTGCTTTGATATTATATTTATGGATATGCAGATGCCTATACTTGATGGCCCGCAAGCAACAATACGCATAAGAGAAATGCCAGAGTATAAAGCGACTCCTATTATTGCCTTAACGGCCAATGTACTTGAAGGAGATAAGCAACGATGTTTTGCCGCAGGAATGAATGATTTTGTTGCCAAGCCGATTGACTACCAATGTGTTAAAACGGCTTTACTAAAGTGGTCTAAAAGTGAAGTGAGCGCTACGAGTGACTGTGATACCAACACGCAATAATACTTAATCATTTTGAGGGATTAAACCTGTCGCTATCTGCGTTAAAAATTTCTGTTTTACGACTGCATGGATGCAGAAGGTAGAGCAATGCAGGAGCAATTGCCGAGCACAACTAAATAACGAAATTTTTGCCTTGCTATCAACGAGGTTTTATTGCCTCAAAATAGATCCACTTAATTAAGCGAATTGGTATTAAAAATTGATTTTAAGTCGCTAAAATAAAAAAGAGTTACCTCTTCGGTGTTAAAAACACTGAGGTAACTCTCTTATAGCTAATTAATTATGTTTAAATGAATTAAACCAGTTTAGCTAGGATGTCATTAAATGTTGAGCTTGGACGCATTGCTTTGAATGCTAACTCATCATTTGGTTGGAAGTAACCGCCAACACTCATTACTGGACCTTGTGCATCGTTTAATTCAGTAACGATTTGGTCTTTTTGAGACTCAAGATCAGCAGCGATTTGTGTGAACTGTGCTTTTAATTCCGCATCATCATTTTGTGCAGCAAGTTCTTGTGCCCAGAATAAAGAAAGGAAGAAGTGCGAACCACGGTTATCAATCTCTTTCACTTTACGTGAAGGTGATTTGTTTTCAGCTAGGAAAGTACCAGTTGCTTTATCAAGCGTATCAGCAAGAACTTGTGCTTTCTTATTACCAGTATTAACTGCTAAGTGCTCTAAAGAAGCTGCAAGCGCTAAGAACTCACCTAATGAATCCCAACGTAAGTGGTTTTCTTTTTCGAACTGTTGAACGTGCTTAGGTGCTGAACCACCTGCACCTGTTTCGAATAAGCCACCACCATTCATAAGTGGTACGATTGAAAGCATTTTAGCACTTGTACCAAGCTCAAGAATTGGGAATAAGTCAGTTAGGTAGTCACGTAATACGTTACCAGTTACTGAAATAGTGTCTTTACCTTCTTTGATGCGCTCTAATGAGAACTTAGTCGCTTCAATTGGTGCTAAGATGTGGATCTCAAGACCATCAGTATCATGTTGTGGTAAATACGCGTTTACTTTTTTGATTAGCTCAGCATCGTGTGCACGGTTTTCGTCTAACCAGAAAACTGCAGGCGTGTTAGTTGCGCGAGCACGGTTAACAGCAAGTTTAACCCAATCTTGGATTGGTGCGTCTTTTACCTGACACATACGCCAGATATCACCTTGCTCAACAGCATGCTCAAGTAAAGTTGTACCAGCTGTGTCAACTACACGGATTGTACCAGCAGCAGCTACTTCAAACGTTTTGTCGTGTGAACCGTACTCTTCAGCTTTTTGAGCCATAAGACCAACGTTAGGTACGCTACCCATAGTTGTTGGATCGAATGCACCATTCTCTTTACAGAAATCGATAGTTGCTTGGTAAACACCTGAGTAACAACGATCTGGAATTACAAAGCTAGTGTCTTGTAATTTACCTTCGCTATTCCACATTTGACCGCTAGAACGGATTGCAGCAGGCATTGATGCATCGATGATCACATCACTTGGTACGTGAAGGTTAGTGATACCACGGTCAGAATCAACCATTGCAATAGCAGGGTTGTTGTCGTATACCGCTTGGATATCAGCTTCGATTTCAGCTTTCTTAGCTGCATCTAGGCTTTCGATTTTTGAGAATACATCACCAAAGCCGTTGTTTACGTCAACATCTAGTTCTTTGAAAAGATCAGCGTGTTTTGTGAATACGTCTTTGAAGAACACTTTTACAGCGTGACCGAAGATGATTGGGTCAGACACTTTCATCATAGTTGCTTTCATGTGTAATGAGAACAACACGCCTTTGTCTTTTGCTGCTTGAATTTCTTTTGCAAGGAAAGCTTGAAGCTTAGCAGCACTCATGCGAGACGCGTCAATTACTTCACCCGCTAGTAATGGTGTACTTGCTTTAAGAACTGTAATGTCACCATTTTCAGCAACATGCTCGATACGTACGTCAGTTGCTTCTGGAATAGTCACTGATTGCTCAGAACCGAAGAAGTCACCTTCTTCCATGCTAGCAACGTAAGACTGAGAATCTTTGCTCCATGCACCCATTGAGTGTGGATTATTGCGAGCGTACTCTTTTACTGAACCTGGAGCACGACGGTCTGAGTTACCTTCACGAAGTACCGGGTTTACAGCAGAACCTTTGATTTTGTCGTAAGTTGCTTTAACTTTCTTTTCTTCATCAGTTTTTGGCTCTGAAGGGTAGTCAGGTAATGCGTAACCTTTTTCTTGTAACTCTTTGATTACTGCACGTAGCTGAGGGATAGAAGCACTGATATTAGGTAACTTGATAATGTTAGCTTCAGGTGTTTTAGCCATTTCACCTAACTCTGCAAGTGCATCATCAATACGTTGATCTTCAGTTAAGTACTCAGGGAAGTTTGCAATCACACGACCCGCTAATGAAATATCACGAGTTTCAACTTCAACACCCGCAGCGTTTGTATACGCTTGGATGATTGGTAACAATGAATACGTCGCAAGAGCCGGCGCTTCATCTGTTTTAGTATAGATAATTTTTGATGTCATCATCATTCCTAGATAGTTGGCGTAATGTTTGGTAATGACTGCTAGCAGTAACCCTTAATTAGCCATATTCAACAATGCAATAGATAGCCTTGAATTACCAAGCTTAAGTGCCTTGATAAAACAACAGCAAGCAGTCTGTTAGCTGTTGCAACTCAATACATAGTATTAAAATAACCACAGCTGACAGACTGTAAAATTCTTATAGCTCAAATAAGCAAATTATGAAATTAGCCAAAAGCCTTACGTCAAAATGACGAAAAAGCTAAATTTAAGCAACAAGAGTGTAACAAGCTTGGCTCTAAAGGGCTAATAACAATTAAACAATTGGGGTAAAGAAATGGAATTTCAAGGGAAGTGAAAGATATATTTAAATGAGAAGAGTAAGCGAGGATCTTAACAAGGTCGCTCGCTTGATACTCGAATAGGTTTTACCTAAGAGATTTCATCGTTAGGCGCAATATTCGTTGCGTGTAACCCTTTTGGACCTTGTTGCAATTCGAATGTTACATCTTGACCAGCTTTAAGTGTTTTATAACCGTCCATTACAATCGTTGAGTAATGAGCGAATATATCAGTCTCGCTGCCGTCTTCTACGATGAAGCCAAAACCTTTGGCATTGTTGAACCATTTGACTTTTCCACAAGCCATACTTCTACATCCTTCTATAAGTTGACTAATTTAGTTATTCTAAACCGTGTAATTTGCTAGACTGACTAATGATTAATCAATCTATATTTGACTGTAGTTTATTTAGCCAGTCAGTCAAGTGTTTTAGACTATTTTTTAACAATTTATTTATTTTTTTATTCAAGTTTGCTTGAGTTCTAAAGACAAGACTATATTTAATTATGAGTGGCATGAAAGATTCTGGTGTTATTGAAACAGTTCGCGATAGTGAAAAGCAAAAATTGCAACCACCGCGAAAATATAAAGTCATTTTAAATAATGATGATTACACGCCTATGGACTTTGTGATAGAAGTACTAATGACGTTTTTTAATATGGATAGCGATAGAGCAACAGATGTGATGCTTCAAGTTCATCATAACGGTAAAGCAATTTGCGGTGTTTACAGCGCCGATGTAGCTCATACCAAAGCTGAACAAGTTAATCGTTACGCACGAGACAACGAGCATCCACTGCTATGTAGTTGTGAGCAGGAATAAATACCAAGGTAGGGTGAACCAATTAGCCCGTCACAACGGTATATAAATATTATCTCAGTAAGGGGTTGCCAATGCTAAACAAAGACTTAGAACTAACCTTGAATGCGGCGTTTCGCGAAGCGAGAACACGCCGTCATGAATTTATGACCGTCGAGCATCTTTTACTTGCACTGCTCGATAACCCTTCTGCTGGAGAAGCGCTTAACGCCTGCGGCGTTGATATGGGCGCATTAAAAGTCGAATTATCAGATTTTATTGATGAAACAACGCCGGTTATTCCTGATCTTGAAGAAGACAGAGAAACACAACCGACGTTAGGTTTTCAGCGTGTATTACAGCGCGCTGTATTTCACGTGCAATCATCAGGCAAAAACGAAGTAACTGGCGTTAATGTGCTAGTGGCAATTTTTTCTGAGCAAGAAAGCCAAGCTGTTTATCTACTTAAAAAATCAGATGTTAATCGTTTAGATATTGTTAACTTCATTTCGCATGGCATTTCCAAAACAGATGACGACATTGGCGGTGAAGACCACGATGACATTCATGAAGAAGTGCAAGAAGTGCAAGGCGAGGAGCCGACTAAGCTTGAAAACTTTACGACTAATCTAAATCAGCAAGCAATTGATGGCAATATAGACCCATTAGTGGGTCGCGACAACGAAGTTGAACGCACTGTACAAGTGTTATGTCGTCGTAAGAAAAATAACCCGCTCTTGGTTGGTGAAGCTGGTGTGGGTAAAACAGCCATTGCTGAAGGCCTAGCTTATCGTATTGTAAATAAAGAAGTACCTGAAGTGATTGCCGATGCAGTTGTTTACTCACTCGATATGGGCGCATTATTAGCGGGTACCAAATACCGTGGTGATTTTGAAAAACGTTTTAAATCGCTGCTTAAAGAGTTACAAGCTAAACCAGGTTCAATTTTATTTATTGATGAAATTCATACCATCATTGGTGCCGGCGCAGCATCGGGTGGTGTAATGGATGCATCGAACCTAATTAAACCGCTACTTTCGAGTGGTAAGTTGCGCTGCATGGGCTCAACTACTTATAACGAGTTCAAGAATATCTTTGAAAAAGACCGTGCGCTAGTGCGTCGTTTCCAAAAAATTGATGTGCTTGAACCAAGTGTGGCTGATACCACGAAAATTCTTAACGGTTTAAAAGAGCGTTACGAAGAGCACCATGGTATTCGTTATACTCAAAAAGCATTGAAAGCAGCAGCAGAACTTAGTGCTAAATACATTAATGAACGTCACTTACCTGACAAGGCTATTGATGTTATTGATGAAGCAGGTGCTAATCAGCGTTTACAGCCCGTTTCTAAGCGTAAGAAAACAATCGGTGTGGCTGATATCGAGCTCATTGTATCTAAAATGGCGCGTATTCCTCAGCAAAGCGTTTCTTCTAGCGATAAAGAGACACTTAAGAACCTTGACCGTAACCTGAAAATGCTGGTGTTTGGTCAAGACCAATCAATCGATGCATTGACTTCAGCAATTCGTTTATCGCGCTCAGGCCTTGCTAACGAAGATAAACCGGTGGGTTCGTTCTTATTTGCAGGCCCAACAGGGGTTGGTAAAACAGAAGTCACTAAGCAGCTTGCTAAATGTATGGGTGTTGAGTTTATTCGCTTTGATATGTCTGAATACGTTGAACGTCATGCGGTCAGCCGTCTAATTGGTGCACCTCCTGGCTATGTAGGTTTTGAGCAAGGTGGTTTATTAACTGAAGCGGTAATTAAAAACCCGCATGCAGTTGTGCTACTGGACGAAATTGAAAAAGCACATTCAGATATTTACAACATTCTACTGCAAGTAATGGATCACGGTACCCTTACTGATAACAACGGTCGTAAAGCCGATTTCAGAAATGTAGTATTGGTGATGACGACGAATGCGGGTGTTCAAGAGACTGTACGTAAGTCGATTGGCTTTACCGAACAAGACCATTCTCATGATGCAATGAGTGAAATCAACAAAGTGTTTTCACCTGAGTTTAGAAACCGCTTAGATAATATCATTTGGTTTAATCACCTTGAGAAAGAGATTATCTTGCAAGTGGTTGATAAGTTCATTGTTGAGTTACAAGCACAACTTGATAAGAAGTCGGTTAACCTTGAACTTACATCCAAAGCAAGAGAGTGGTTGGCAGATAAAGGCTACGATAAAGCGATGGGTGCACGCCCGATGGCTCGTGTTATCCAAGATGAGCTTAAAAAGCCGCTTGCAAATGCAATCTTGTTTGGTGAGCTAGCCGATGGTGGTTCAGTTAAGGTATCGGTTAAAGATAAGAAAATTCACTTTGACTTTGAAACTAGCTTAGAAACAGCTTAAGTTGTTTTTAGCTGAAAACAAAAAGCCCAGCAATTGCTGGGCTTTTTGTTTATTAAATGGAATTAAAACTAAGTTAGTTTTAACACCATTTAACAAACGCTTTTAGCTCTTTGTAATAAACACACCTGCTCATTCAAAGCAGCAAAAAGCTAAATCTCTCGTTAACGCACTAACTTAGCGAGCACGGAATACGATGCGACCTTTCGATAAATCGTAAGGAGTCATTTCTACGGTTACTTTGTCGCCAGTTAAGATGCGGATGTAGTTTTTGCGCATTTTACCAGAGATATGAGCCACAACAACGTGACCATTTTCTAGCTCAACTCGGAACATTGTATTTGGTAAAGTATCAAGGACCGTACCTTGCATTTCGATTACGTCTTCTTTCGCCATGTTTAGCGTAACACCTCTTTAATAGTTAAACGCTGCAGATTTTGCCGAAAATACAGCAATAAGTAAAGCTACAGGGCTCAATTTTGTAAATTAAATCGCCAACCACTCGTCGCCAATGTGCTTTTGTGCAGGCAAAAATTGGGTTTTATATTTCATTTTAGTGCATTCGTCGATTTGGTAACCTAAATAGACAAATTGTTTTGCTTGTTGTTTTGCAAATTTAATTTGTTCCATGATCATGATGCTACCAATACTGTATTGCTCATAATCAGGGTCAAAAAAGGTATAAATCGCTGATAGGGCATTGGTCATGCAATCGGTTACCGCGACAGCAACTAATTTATCGCCATCTCTTAACTCTAAGAACGTAACGGGTAGCCACTGGCAAAACAAAAAGCTTTCGTACTGACTTTGATCAGGCGGAAACATTGAACCATCTTGATGCCTTTGCGTGATGTATTTGCAATATAACGGGTAATATTCTGCGCGTTCGTATTCACTATAACTGACTGTGAAAACCTTATTTGCTTTATTTAATTTGCGCTTTTGCGATTTTGAAGGGGTAAATTGTTGGGCCAAAACGCCAGGGTGAGAGCATACTTTGTTAACAAGTATTAACCAAAGATAAGCTCAGCCCTGAATTCATCGTCAAAACTAGCCCTAACACACTTACTGCGTATCGAGTCTTTACGGCCTTTGTGCTGTTTTACCAAGTTGCGAACAAACCGTCTGAACAGCGCCATATTCTCCGCCGAAATCGGCTCGCTTATCTGGCAAGCGTCTTCCTTAAAGACGACATCCAACACCCAGTGCTGCTGATTTTCTATGTGCCAATGATGGCGGATTGCTTTCTGCAACATCTGTGCATCTGGCTCGACAGAAGTAACATAAAAGTGCGTGTCTATTTTTATTATTGAGTCTGACTTATTGTGCCTTTCGACTGCGACCAACGAAGTAAGCCCTGGCCATTTTTCTTTTATCTCTTTAGGCAGTTTGTCTGCTTTTAGAGCGTAAGTGATCCGTGTTTCCTGACGTCCATGCCCATTGCTGGTTTGTACGTCCTCAGGCAAATCTCCCTCTTCTTCAAAAGCTTTTTCAAAACATGAAGCGACTGCTTTATAAAGCGTTTTCTGATTTGCTTTGACCTGAACCAAATAGTCCGCATCTCTTGAAGTCAGTGCTGAGAGTGTCGCTTTCTGACAATGTAGTGCATCTAGTGTGATGATAGAGTCTGAAATATCGAGCACGTCTAATAAGGCCCTAACTGCTGGGATCTCGTTAGATTTACTTTCTACGGTACGCTGATACAAAGTTAAACCAGATTCACAATCAAAAGCGGACACCAAGTGTAAGTTATCCTCACGCTTTTTACTGGCACCACGCAGAGTTTTCCCATCAAATGCAATAATTGGCTTGTCAGATTGAGTTCGTTGCTCGTTAACCCAACTAAGCAGGGCCAAAATCAGAGAGTCAGTTTCCACTGTTTTAAGAATACGAGCAATACTATGTCGCGTTGGAATACCATGTTTAAATGCTCTGAACTGTCGGAGCCAAGACAGCTTGCTGTGTCCAAACACTTCGATATCTTTCCAGCCTTCACAACCAGATAAAACCGCCGAAATGATAAGAAATAAGACATCAGTAAGGTCATGATGTTGATTGATGAAAGAACGCTTATCTTCCACAAGTTCAAGGTGGCTAAATAACGACATAATTAACGAGTAGATAGTGACAATGTGGGCGTTATTAGATCAGAAAAGAGGCGGATGTTAAAGCCTTTTTACAAAGTGCGATCCCGCCGTGGCCAAAACGCGCACTGAATTACAGGCATTACAAATAGGGCAATGTGGACGATAGATTTGGTCGCCACTGCGTCTAAAACCCAATGCTAATAACTGTTCAAATTTATCAGGGCAATAACAACTTGGATCAAGTATAACAAGTAGTTGCTCCTGACGGTCGGGTAAATAACTGCAATCAAATTGCTGGCTTAAACCAAGCCTAGCGGGTAAGTGCTCAGTCATAAATATTAATCAACTCTTGTGGTTGCCACATATCTTTTTTAGGCACATAACTGTGCGCTAATTTAAGTCTAGTTAAAAATTCTCTACGTGGGATAACTTTTGCACCTAAAGTGATTAAATAAGGGTTTTCTAGTTGGCAATCAATAAAATGGGCTTGGTGCTTCTTAAGCCAATTAACTAATGCCCACATCGCCAGCTTTGAGCCATTACTGACTTGATGAAACATTGATTCACCACAAAATATGCCATTTTGCATAATGCCATAGAGACCAGCTACGAGTTCATCTTGGTGCCATATTTCAAGGCTGTGCGCTAGACCCTGGTGGTGCGCTTCAATGTAGGCATGCATCATTTGCTCAGTGATCCATGTACCTTCTGCATCGATACGTTGCTCACGACAGGCATTGATAACGTGGGAAAATGCATGATTTATGGTGACACGCACAGGAAAACGCTTTAAATGCTTTTTTAAGCTGCGACTAACATGAAATTCATTTAGCTCAATAACACCACGCATGCTAGGTGACCACCACATAATGGGCTCATAGTCACTAAACCAAGGAAAAATACCTGTGTTGTAGGCATTTTTAATGCGCTCAACTGATAAATCCCCGCCAATTGCCAACAGGCCATCGGGCTCATCAAGGGCGAGTTCTGGGTCTGGAAAATCAACAGTCTCGGGCGAGAGTTGGTACAGTTGCTTGATCATATCAGCGTATCGTTGTTATTTGCTCTGATTTTAACAAAAATTTAGCTATAAAAAAGGGGCTGTTTACAACAGCCCCTAGTATTTAGTGCTTTAGATCAACTATTTTATAGGTTATCTAAGAAGCGTTCTGCATCAAGTGCAGCCATACAACCCGTACCTGCTGATGTGATTGCTTGACGATAAATGTGATCAGACACGTCACCTGCAGCAAATACACCTGGTACGCTTGTTTGTGTTGCGTTACCGTTTAAACCAGACTGAACGACTAAATAGCCGTCTTTCATTTCTAGCTGACCTTCAAACATGTCAGTGTTTGGCTTATGGCCAATTGCAATGAATACACCGGCAAGATCTAAGTTTTCTGTTTCTTCAGAATCAGTTGCTTTAATACGGATGCCAGTTACGCCCATTTCATCACCAAGTACTTCATCCAAAGTGCGATTATAATGTAAAACAACGTTACCGTTTTCAGCTTTTTCTTTTAAACGATCAGCTAAGATTTTTTCACTACGGAAGCTGTCACGACGATGTATAACGTGAACTTCATCAGCGATATTTGATAAGTAAAGTGCTTCTTCAACAGCAGTGTTACCACCGCCTACAACCGCTACTTTTTGACCACGGTAGAAGAAACCATCACAGGTTGCACAAGCAGAAACACCACGACCTTGGAAGTTAGTCTCTGATTCTAAACCTAAGTATTTAGCCGACGCGCCTGTTGCGATAATTAATGCATCACACGTATAAGTGCCTGAGTCACCTGTTAAAGTGAAAGGGCGCTTTGAAACATCAACTTTATTAATATGATCAAAAACAATTTCAGTCTCGAAACGTTCAGCGTGTTCTTTCATACGGTCCATTAATGCTGGGCCTGTTAAACCGTGTGCATCGCCAGGCCAGTTTTCAACTTCAGTGGTTGTCGTTAATTGACCACCTTGCTGAATACCAGTGATAAGAACAGGGTTAAGGTTGGCACGTGCTGCGTATACCGCTGCCGTGTAGCCTGCTGGGCCAGAACCTAAGATTAATAGTTTACAGTGTTTTGCGTCACTCATGGTTTTTCCTAAAAACGTTTCAATACGATGTCTATGCGCCCGATTCTAAGAAAAACAAGGCGGATGTAAACAAAAGCCCTGATTATTTTTTTAGTCAAATCGCTAAGCTGTCAAATAATCCTTACTTATTATAATTTAAATAACTCTTTTTGCTCATAAAACAGGCTAATTACAAATTGTTCTGTGATCAAAGTACGGTAATTCATGACCAAGCAATATTTTTTTGGTATGTTTTAGCTAATTTTGATACTAGCTCTTGGTATGAGCTAACTAAACGAACAGGCAATTATGGTATTTTGGCAGGAAAAGCCCGCTTTTGGGCTGACTACAGAAGACGTACAAGTCTTAACCAATGCAAAAGAGTATCGCACTGAACTATTGCGTTTAATTGGTGCAGCGAAAAAAAGAATTTATATTACTGCTTTATATTTGCAAGACGATGAAGCTGGGCGAGAAATATTAACAGCGTTACATGAGGCATCACTTGCTAACCCTGAGTTAGAAGTAAAAGTGCTCGTTGATTTTCACCGTGCTCAACGTGGTTTAATTGGTGCGGCTAAGTCTGATGGCAATGCCAGCATGTATTGTGATTTTCAAGAGCAGTATCAATCAAATGTTAAAGTTCATGGTGTTCCAGTAAAAGCCAAAGAGCTTTTCGGAGTCCTGCATTTAAAAGGCTTTGTGATTGACGACACATTATTATACAGCGGCGCAAGCTTAAATAATGTGTATCTGCAGCAAGACGAACGTTACCGTTTAGACCGCTACTTTTTAGTTCGCCAAGCTGGTTTGTGTAATTCGGTCATCGAATTTATAGAAACACATCTTTTAAGCTCAGCAGCAGTGCCACGTATTGATATGCGTCCACTGGTAAAGTTTAATGATATTAAAGTCGCGCAAAAACAATTGATGCGTGAACTTAAATCGGCAAGTTACGAAAGTGCTGCAGAAGCCAGTGCCGGTGAGTTGGGTGTGCGTTTATTTTTAGGTTTAGGACGCAGAAGTAATAAGCTGAATCGTTTAATTAAGTCGTTATTCGATACCACAGAGCAAGAACTCGTTCTTTATACCCCTTACTTTAACTTTCCGGCACCATTAATGCGTTCATTACGCCGTTTATTGAAGCAAGGCAAGCAAGTAACTATTGTGGTAGGGGATAAAACCGCAAACGATTTTTACCTGCCGCCAAGTGAGCCGTTTAGTAAAATTGGTGCATTACCTTATTTATATGAAACCATTTTGTATAAGTTTTTAAAGTCACAAAAACGCCACATCAGTAATGGTAATTTGAATGTTTACCTTTGGAAACATGAAAGTAATTCTTTTCACTTAAAAGGGATTTGCTCAGATAAGCGCTTACATTTATTAAGTGGGCATAATTTAAATCCGCGCGCATGGGGCTTAGATATCGAAAACGGTATTTTAATTGACGACCCTAAGCAGCATATTCTTGAGCAAATAGAAAATGAAAAACAAGCTATTTTGCAGCATTGTCGTCGTTTAACAGGTCCACAGGATTTAGAGACGATGGATGACTATCCTGCACCGGTTAAAAAGCTATTGGGGCAGGCTAAACGTGTAAAAGTTGATTTTATTATCAAACGTTTTATTTAATCGAAAATTAAAAAAGCAGCGAAAGCTGCTTTTTTGTATCTAGGTATTAGCAATCTGCTTTATTTTTGCTGAGCATCTAAAGACTGGCCGTTCACCTCTTTAGAGTCGTCGCTCATCAAGTATAAATAAGTTGGCATTAAATCTTCTGGTGTTGCTAACTTATCTCTATCTTCACCAGGGTATGCTGATGCACGCATCGATGTGCGGGTAGCACCTGGGTTAATACAGTTTACGCGAATATTGGTTTTACCCACTTCACAAGCCCAAGTTTGCATCATACCTTCAACAGCAAATTTTGAGATTGCATACGCCCCCCAGTGTTCACGGCCTTGGCGACCAACACCTGACGAAGTAAAAATAACAGATGCGCTATCAGATTTGCGAAGCAGTGGGAACATGAATTTAGTGATCATAGCTTGTGCAGTTACATTCACTTTCATGATGTTTTCAAAGGTAGAAACACAGAAATGTTCAAGTGGGCCCAATGAACCTAAAATACCAGCGTTATTGAGTAAACCATCTAACTTACCGAACTGCATTTCGATGGTTGCAGCTAAGTCACGGTAGTTTTGTTTTGTGGCACCTTTTAGGTCCATTGGCACAATAGCCGGTTGTGGATAGCCTGCATTTACGATTTCATCATAAACACATTCAAGTTTATTGGTTGTTTTTCCAAGTAAAATAACAGTGGCACCATGCTTAGCATAAGTTAATGCGGCAACACGACCAATGCCGTCACCAGCACCTGTTATTAAAATTACTTTGTCTTTTAGCGCATTCTCTGCGGCTTTATAAGTATGCATAAACGTACCATCGATTAGATTTTTCATCATTTTACCATAGCAAAAAGCCAAGTTATCGAATTTATTGCAAATTAAGGTGGCGAAAATTGAAACTTTACGTTAACTTTAACTGGTCTAATGTCTCATTAATAACCTAATTACATTAAATTAACTTAGAATGAAGGTAGTAGAATAACTACTTTTAACCCTGAACACACAATAACAATAAGATTTGCGCGGAGCGAAATTATGAAAAAACTGCTACTCTCACTAGCCATTGCGTCAGCCATTACTGGCTGTGGTGGAGGAGAAACATTAGAAGATGTAAAAAATGATAATCCTCCTGTTCTCCCAACCGCGACAGTAAAATTTGACCCAGCGAATAGTGTAATCTCAGTACCGAATGATTTACTGATGAGTGGTACCCTTGATGGTACTTTAAACATGCCGGGTGAATTAGACGACAACAATGTCAGTGTTGAACGTGCAGCTTATGCTGATCCTCAGCTTGCACTTGGTGCCCTTGATGGCTGGTCAACACAAACTCCGTTTAAAATCGATTTAACTTTTCCTGCGGGTATTTCTCTTGATATGACTTCTGCTGCTTCACCAGGAGCTGTGCGTATTTTTGAAGTTGTAATGGGTGCAAGCCAAACAGATGAAACTTGCTCGCAAGTGCCAGCGGGTATTGCTTGTAAATTAGTGTCTGAATTAACCTTTGGCGTTGACTTCATTACTCAAGGTTCTGGTGATGCGGTTGCTGTTATCCCACTTAAGCCATTTAAAGCGGGAAGCACTTACATTAATGTTCTGACAACATCATTAATGGACTCAGAAGGGCGTTCAATTGAGCCATCTTCAACTTATGCACTAGTGAGCGAAGAGACAACACTTATCACTGATTCGCAAAAGTCACTTCAAGCGGTTATCAATAGCTACGAAGATGCTGTGACATCGGGTGGTGCCATCACAAAAGATGAAATTATCTATTCTGCTGCGATGACAATGCAATCAGCAGGTCAAGTACTTGGTACAGTAAAACAGCTTCTTGCTGCAAGTTTAACGCAAGATGCACTACCTACGCCGATGGTGCAAATTCCTGAGCAACCTGTTATTACGGTTGAGCAAGTATTCGCATCACAAGGTATTACTGGTTTATCACCTGTTTTTGGCGGTGTGCAATATCAAAAAGGTAGCGTGATGTTACCTATGTATTTAGCCACGCCTACAGGCACAACGGTCGATGACTTATCAGCGACTTATTGGCAAGGTTTATGTGATAGTGGTGTTGCTGTGTTAGGTTATGCGGCAGCAGCCGGTGACTCATTCCCAACAGACCCAATTAGCGAAACTGATGGCCTTTGTATGGCGTTAAGTGAAGGCAAGTTACGTGATTTAGGCTTAGACCAAACTAAACACTTAACTAAGTACAACACAATTCCAAAAACTCAAAGCATTGCTAATGTGCCAGTGCAAATTACTAAACCAATTTTACCTGTGATCAATGCTATTAGAGCAAATATTGGCTTAGATGCATTGAGCATGCCTGAGACAGGCTGGCCTGTTGTTATCCTTCAGCACGGTATTACTTCTAAAAAAGAAGATATGCTAGCTATTACCGCACAGCTAACAATGCAAGGCTTTGCAACAGCCGCAATCGATCACCCTATGCATGGTGAGCGTGGTGTAGATGTAGACGGCGACGGTACTGATGACTTTAATGCCTCTACAGGTTCTGTATTGAGCTATATGAACTTACAGTCATTATTAGTAGCGCGTGATAGCTTACGCCAATCAGTTGCTGATTTACTTGGCTTACGCTTAGGTCTTAACTTTACAGGTGCTGCTGATTTAAATGCGCAAGATGTATCATTCTTAGGCCATTCATTAGGCTCGGTAGTTGCTCCAGCATTTGTTGCTGTGACTAATGCACCGCTAGCTGACCAAGTTGATCCAATGTTCAACGTTAAAAGCGTAGCACTTGCCAGTGGTGGCGGTGGTATCGCCAGCTTCTTAATTGAGTCAAATACATTTGGCCCATTTGTACAAGGCTCTGTATTACTTGCAGCAGGCACAGCTGAATCAGCGGAGTTTGGTGCTTATACTCAAAATGAAGCGCTATCGAACTGTGGTTCACTTGCGTCTAACCAAACGGCTTTCGTTACATGTGCTTATAAAGAGTACGTAAGTTCGTTAACAATGGCAGGCGAAACAGCAAAATTAGCTAACATTCAAAGTGTGATCACTCAGTTTGCCTTTGCTGCGCAAACAGCACTTGATAGCGGCGACCCATCTAACTACGCAGCATCTGTTGCAGCACTTGGCACGCCAGTATACATGAGCGTAGTAGTAGGTGATGGTGAAAATAATAATGCTGATATGGTTATTCCACCTATGGTAGCGAGTAACCCAATTGCTGGTAGTTTACCTCTTGCTAACTTAATGGGTTTATCAACGGTAGCTGAAACACAAGGTCCAACAGCTGATGCAATGAGTTATGTGGTTAAATTCACTAAAGGCCATCACAGTTCAGTGTTAACACCTGCTGCAACGGCAGATTCAGGTGCAACTGCTGAAGAAAGTGCGGCGGCAACTGCAGAAATGCAATTGCAAATCGCGACTTTCCTAGCTAGCCGTGGTCAGTATCTTCAGGTTACTAATACAGAAGTCGTTACTGAATAATCGAAACCTTACTAATTAAGTAATAACCAATTAAGTAAAAAGCCACATCATGTGGCTTTTTTTTACTTTAAAGCGTGGTAAATTGTGCCGATGCAATAATAAATGGAGAGTTTGATTGGAATTTTTATATGAATACGGGTTATTTTTTGCAAAGACCCTGACATTTGTCATCGCAATTGCTGTGATTGTTGCCATTATCATGGGCGCTACAGTGAAACCCAAAGCGAAGAAAGGGGAGATAACGATTGATGATTTGAGTGAGCAACTTGATGATCTAAAACAAAGCTTTATCGAAAATACTCTTTCAAAAAAAGAGCTCAAGGCTCACCAAAAACAGCAAAAAGCTGAGACTAAAAAACAGCAAAACGACGAGCCTAAATCACGTTTATATGTAATTGACTTTAATGGCAGTGTTGATGCCCACGAAGTAGAAAGCCTACGAGAAGAAATTACCGCTATTTTAACCATTGCCGACAAAGAAAAAGATCGCGTGCTGGTACGCCTTGAAAGTGGTGGTGGTGTGGTACACGGCTATGGCCTTGCTGCCTCTCAACTACAACGCTTACGTAATGCTGGAATTCATTTAACTGTTGCTATTGATAAAGTAGCAGCAAGTGGTGGCTATATGATGGCCTGTGTGGCCAATGAGATTATTGCAGCACCTTTTGCAATTGTTGGCTCGATTGGCGTTATTGCACAAATTCCTAACTTTAATAAAATCTTGAAAAAGAATGATGTTGATTTTGAGCAAATCACCGCAGGTGAGTACAAACGCACGTTAACTATTTTTGGTGAGAATACTGATAAAGGCCGTGAAAAATTCAAAGAAGAAATTGAACAGACTCACGGTTTATTTAAAACCTTTGTGAGTGAGCAGCGTCCATCTCTAGATATTGATACTGTTGCAACCGGTGAGCATTGGTTTGCTACCCAAGCGTTCGATAAAGGTTTAGTTGATAAGATTGACACAAGTGATGATATCTTATTGAGCCAAGCGAAAGAGCGTCAAATTTATAAAGTTAAATACCGTATAAAGAAGAATTTAAGCGATAAGCTAGCCGTTGGTTTAAGTTCTGGATTAAGTAAAGCGGGTGTTAGTTTAATGTCACGTTTTAAAGGCTTAAATCCATAATCAAGCACTATCAATAAAAAACCCGCTAACTTAGCGGGTTTTTTTATGGGCTGCAGATAAGTAATTACTTAATTGACTTATGATAGTCCTCTAAATCTTTAGCGGCATTTGGGTCGTTAAATACGTCCTCATCAAATTCACCTTCAGATTTTGCAACCACACAGGTAACCATACAGTCACCGGTTACGTTGACAGCGGTACGTGTCATATCGAGTAAACGGTCAACACCAATGATGATAGCAATACCTTCTACAGGTAATCCTACTTGGTTTAACACCATGGCTAACATAATAAGACCAACACCAGGTACACCCGCAGTACCTACAGAAGCAAGTGTTGCGGTTAAAATTACCATTAAGTAATCAGAAATTGTTAAATCAACTGAAAATACCTGTGCGATGAACACGGTCGCAACACCTTGCATAATTGCTGTGCCGTCCATGTTAATGGTTGCGCCTAAAGGCACAGTAAACGAAGCAACTGAGTTGTGCGCACCTAACTTCTTGCTCGCAGTTTCAAGGGTAATAGGCATAGTTGCACTTGAGCTAGATGTACTAAATGCAAATAGGCAAGCGTTTTTCATCTTCTTTAAAAACGTAATTGGGTTAAGGCCGGTAAATAACTTTAACAAGACACTGTAGTTAACTAAACCGTGGAACAGAAGTGCAAATACAACCACACCGAAGTATAAAGCAAGGCTCATAATTAGCTTTAAGTCGATGGTTGTAAAGAGTTTTGCCATCAAGAAGAACACGCCATAAGGTGCGATGTTCATAAGTAAGGTAACTAGCTTTAAAATAACAGTGTTTAAGTCTTCAAAAACATTTGCAACACGTTGGCCTGCTTTACCGCTAAGGGCCATAGCAACACCGAATAATAATGCAAAAACAATAACCTGTAGCATATTACCACTTGCCATAGCATCAATAGGGTTTGTTGGGAACATACCGATAATGACTTGCGCAAGGGTAGGTGCTTCTTTTGCACTGTAGTTAGCATCCGAAGGTAAATTGATTCCTTCACCTGGGTTAACTAATAAGGCTAAGGTAATAGCAACAGTAATCGCAATTGCGGTCGTTGCTAAATAAAGCAAAATTGACTTACCGCCTAAACGGCCTAATTTTTTAGGGTCGCTTAAGCTACAAGTACCACAGACTAATGATACAAAAACCAGTGGCACCACAAGCATCTTTAAGCTTGCAATGAAAATTTGACCACCAACATGGAAAATACCATCAACAAAAAATGATTTAATTGGTAAAGAGAATAACCCTAGTGGAATAAGGAAATCGTCTTCACCCGCTAAAATGGCTTGAAAGATAAAACCAACGATTACACCCAGTACCATACCTACCATGATACGAGATGTAAGGCTTAAAGATCGTACTTTTGACATACACCCAGTCTATTTTTTTATAAATTTTGCCATAGACTACCAGCATGAAGATTTTTATACAGAAAAATTCGATAAATAGTTAAATAATTTCGTTGCCTTTAAAGGAAAAAAATTATGATCTTCGTTTAATTTTTAGGTTAATATTAGGTAAACAATCAAATAAGTAAAAAATAGCTAACTAGGGAGAGGTCGATGCCTTTATTGCGATGGCTAAGTGTTTTAGTTTTCATCTCATTGTTAGCCGCCTGTGGCGGTGGAGGATCATTAGATAGTGATTCATCCGATGGAGATGATGACACAACCGTAGAAACAAACTATGTTGTGTCTGTTCAAGGCTACAACCAATCTACTACAGATGAAGCGAGTGCAGTTACAGCTGACACACCGTTAACCATCTCGGCAACATTGACTAATAATGACGAAGCCGTTGTAGGTGCAGTTATTAATTTCAGTCTAGATGGTGACATAGGTCTATTAGACCCAGTTTCTGGAACAGATTTAACTGATTCTGATGGTGTTGCATCAATTACGTTAACTGCGGGTGATACTGCGGGGGCAGGTATTGTTACTGCTACATATGTAATTGATAGTGAGACATATACTGATACGTTTGGTTTTACATCAGATGGCTCTGAAACAGATGACTCGAGTGTTAGCGGTAGTATTACGCTAAGCCTTAACATCGTAGATAGCTCAGGTCAGCCATTCTCTCTAGATAATCCAGTGAGTAAAGATAACAAAGGTACGGTTACTGCGACTTTACTTGATGAAGACACGCCACTCGATGGGCAACTTATTTCATTTACCACTAACTACACAGGTAAAATTACACCAGTACTAGGCACAGCCCTTACCGATGAAAATGGTGAGGCATTTGTAACGCTTAGCAGTGGTGACTCAAAAGGTGCAGGTCAAGTCGTTGCAACTTACACAGATGAAAGTGGTAACAGTATCACAAAAATCGCAGGCTTTATTTCAAATGGTGATGATGCCCCAGTTGAAAGTGCTGAAGCTGAGCTTGATGTTAAACTACTTCAAGGCTGTGCGACTGATTGGGATGCCAATCGCAGTACAACATCTCTTGAAACTACTTACTTAACGTCAGGGTGTACAGTTGTAAATCAATTCTCATCTGACGAACTTATCGATGTAATGGTTAAAGTGACAGATACAAGCTCGGGCGACGGTATCGACGGTATTATCGCTGAGCTTTCAACAGATCTTGGTGGTTTATTACCAGAATCTGGAAAAGCCCTGACTGACAACTTTGGCTTTGCCATTTTAAAATTACAGCCTGGCGCCAATAGTGGTGCGGGCGAGGTTACTGTGACTGCTAAGTCTGTGACTTCTTCAAAAGCATTTGAAATTGCGACAGCTGAATTAAGCGTTGAAATTTCAAATGGTTTATATAACAAGCTTGATGACTCAGGCAATGTTATTGATGACGAATTTGTGCCGCTTGCTGCAGGTGCGACTACTGTTATTACAGTAACAATTTATGATGCAGCTGGTGATTTATATGTTTCTCCTCTTGATGTTGAGTTCACTTCAGGGTGTGTTGAATCAGATTTATCTGTAATGGATGAAACCGCGACGAGTATTAGCGGCATTGCTACAGCAACATACAGAAGCAACGGCTGTAATACTTCACAGGGCGATACAGTAACAGCGACAGTACTAACTGGTGGAACACCAAAAGTGGTATCAGTGAATGTGCCTGTATCAGCAGCTGAAGTAAGCTCAATCGAATTTGTAGAAGCGACAGAAAATGTGCTTGCTCTAAAAGGAACGGGTGGTGTTTCACGCCAAGAAACAAGCCAACTTACTTTTAAACTTACCGATGCAATTGGTAACGTTGCGAAGCAAAAACGTTTAGATTTTCGTTTAACCTCTACCAATGGTGGAATTTCACTCTCTGAAGTTACAGATGCAAGTGGTTATTCTCATGCCAGCGTGTCAACTGACTCAGAAGGTTTAGCTCGAATTCAGATAAACTCTGGTTTTGTTCCACAAGCAGTGCGTGTACAAGCCTGTTATATTCCTGATGAGCAGATCCCTGCAAATCAAAATGATAATGTAACTTGTTGGAAAGAGCTTTATGACGAGTGCCTTAAAGATGAAGCAAACCGTGATAGCAATGTTTCATGTCCTTCTGGTGAGCTTTCGTTAGTTGCACTTGATGAGCAAGTAACAAGCGTATCAGATCTTGTTTCAATCAGCTCTGGCTTACCTGATGGGAACAGCTTTACGGCTGCGCCTGAAACAATCAATATTGAAGCGTTAAATTACCCTGGCGATACCACAGATATTTCGGTTTATGTTGCAGATCATTTTAACAACCCTGTACCCGATGGGACTTCAGTTTATATAACTACTGAAGGTGGCGCTGTAGGGACATTAGATGGTGAGGAGTTTAACCCTCAACTTGAATGTAACACGGTTGATGGTGCGTGCGTTGCACAGTGGCGCTCATAAAACCCGATTCCATTTAGTGAAGATAAATGGGGCAATAAAATCAATAGCACTAACCCAAAAACAAGTGCAATTAACTGCGACCTATATTTTGGTGTGGCAGCACCTTGTATGGCGGGTATTTTAAATGCTGCGTTTGATGATGATGGTGTACCTCTCGGTGGTCGCGCAACAGTACTTGTGACTGCAAAAGGTCAAGAGTCATTTATCGACATCAATGGTAATGGACGTTATGACAAAAATGAGTATTACAGTGGTTATGACTTACCTGAAGCGTCTGTTGATCATAATGAAAATGGCGTTTATGACGGTCTAGCTGCAATTTATGACCCAGTTACAGCAGCGGTCACCAAAGCTGCTGAAAACTGTCAAGAAGGTGATGCAAGCGACCCATGTAGTGCAACGAATACTAATGCAGGTCATACAGAAGAAAACTTCGATATTGACTTAAATGAGATGCATACACTTGCTGATGGTAAATACAATGGTCTTGAGTGCTCTGCAGCCGCGACAGATCCTGATGAAGACGCAACATTTGAGACTTTATGTACCAAAGAGCTTATTGATGTTCGTGACTCATTTGAGATTATTATGTCAGGAAGCTTTGCATACAGTCGTTTTGTAGTAACAAAAGATGAGCTACGTAACCGCTTTGCTGAAGCACTTGCTGAAACAACAGAAGACGATCCAACTGTATTTACAGATAATGCAATGCAACTTGCTGTGGATATTGAGAACTGTAGTACAATTTATCGACAAGCAGATACGCAGTCAGGTGCTATTATTGCTCGTTTAGAAGCCACAGCGAATACTGACTACTGTGATTTAGGCTCAATTAACATTACTACCGCTGATTCAGGTAACCAGTTGTCAGCGCTGAGTTTTGAGCTTTATTTCTCTGATATTTACAACAACCCAATGCCTTCAGGCACCGCGGTTGCAATTAGTGCAGATAATGGTGATTATAGTGGTACATCTGGTTTTGATATTGGTAATACAAGCCAAACAACAGCGACTGGGGTTGCCCTTACGATTAGCCGTGAAGCTGATCCAAATGATAAAACAGATGGTTTCTTAACTGTTGAATTCACAACAGGTAAAGACAATGTATCAACTGCTACAATAGCAATAAGTGACGATGGCTAATCAAGTAGATAATTGTTTAAATTTAAAAAAATGCCAACCAGAAGGTTGGCATTTTTGTTGCTGTTCTATATATTCCCCTTGAAATTACCGCAAAACACCACATTGACTAAATTAGCAACAAAAATTGTTTAATTATTCACTCAATGAAGAAAAGTTTCTATTAAAAGCTTGTAACAATTGGTGTTTGTAGATATACCTATAAATATTCGTGCTCCAATGTTAAAAAATCATACTTATTTGTGTAATGTGATGGATATACATTTATAAGGGCAAAAAACTTTTAAAATACTCGGTCAGAAATAGGCAGCTATGGGCAAATCACTTGTAATTGTAGAGTCTCCAGCAAAGGCAAAAACAATTAATAAATACTTAGGTAACGATTTCATCGTAAAGTCCAGCGTTGGACATGTGCGTGATCTACCAACTTCAGGTTCAGGCAAAACGAAGACTGCAGCGACGAAAACGCCTGCTGAAGTTCGAAAAATGTCACCAGAAGAAAAAGCTGCCTATAAAAAGCAACGCGATTATAAAAATCTTGTTGCTCGCATGGGTATTGATCCTGAAAAAGGCTGGGAACCACATTACGAAGTCTTACCGGGCAAAGAGAAAGTTGTTCAAGAATTAAAAAAGCTTGCTGAAAACGCCGATAAAATCTATCTCGCAACCGATTTGGATAGAGAAGGGGAAGCCATTGCATGGCACCTTGAACAGATTATCGGCGGTGAACCTGAAAAGTATAAGCGAGTTGTTTTTAACGAGATCACTAAGAATGCGATTCAGCAAGCATTCGAAACACCCGGTGAATTAAACACTGACATGGTTTACGCACAGCAAGCGCGTCGTTTCCTTGACCGTGTAGTGGGTTTTATGGTGTCGCCATTACTGTGGGCTAAAGTGGCACGTGGCTTATCAGCCGGTCGTGTGCAATCTGTCGCAGTACGTTTACTTGTTGAACGTGAACGCGAAATCAAAGCATTTATTCCTGAAGAGTTCTGGGATATCCATGCTGATGTTAAAAATACAGAAGCAGCTTTACGCCTAGAAGTGACCAAACACGCTGACAAGCCTTTTAAGCCAGTTAATGAAGAGCAGGCGATGTCTGCCGTTAGTCAACTTGAAAAAGCTGACTACAAGGTCATTAGCGTTGAAGAAAAGCCTAGTAAGAGTAAACCAAGCGCACCATTTATTACTTCAACCATGCAACAGGCAGCAAGTACACGCCTAGGTTATGGTGTTAAGAAGACCATGATGCTGGCTCAACGCTTATATGAAGCAGGTCACATTACTTATATGCGTACCGATTCAACTAACTTATCGAAAGATGCGGTTGAAATGTGTCGTGATTACGTGACCGAGCAGTTTGGTGAGAAGTATTTACCGAAAGCACCGATTAGTTATAGCTCTAAAGGTAATGCACAAGAGGCGCACGAAGCGATTCGTCCTTCTAGTGTTACTGTGTTGTCTGGTCACTTAGACGGTGTTGAAGCGGATGCGAAAAAACTGTATGAATTAATTTGGCGTCAATTTGTTGCCTGCCAGATGGTTCCTGCAGAATACGATTTAACAACCTTAACAGTTGGTGCTGGTGATTATCAGTTAAAAGCAAAAGGCCGCGTGCTTCGCTTTGATGGTTGGACTAAAGTTCAGCCGGCTGTTCGTAAAAAGAACGAAGAAGATCAATCACTACCTGCGGTTAAAGAAGGTGATGTACTCTCGCTTGTTGAGTTAGACCCTAAACAGCATTTTACAAAGCCACCTGCACGTTTTAGTGAGGCAAGCTTAGTTAAAGAATTAGAAAAGCGCGGCATCGGTCGTCCTTCTACGTATGCATCTATTATCTCAACGATCCAAGACCGTGGTTATGTACGTGTTGAAAACCGCCGTTTCTTCGCCGAAAAAATGGGTGAGATTGTTACAGACCGCTTAGTCGAGAACTTCGAAGACCTGATGAACTTTGATTTTACCGCTAAGATGGAAGGTCGTCTGGATGATATCGCAGAAGGTGAGCGTGTTTGGACACAAGTTCTTGATAAATTCTATACAGACTTTTCAACTCAGCTTGAAATTGCCTCAGGCGACGAAGAGCGCGGTGGTATGCGCCAAAACCAAATGGTCGAGACTGATATCGATTGTCCGACTTGTGGTCGTAAGATGGGGATTCGTACTGCATCAACCGGTGTATTCTTAGGTTGTACGGGTTACAATCTGCCACCTAAAGAGCGTTGTACTACGACCATGAACTTGGTGCCAGGTGATGAAGCTATTGCGGCAGATGTGGAAGACGTAGAAACTGAATCTTTGATGCAAATGAAGCGTTGCCCAATCTGTGAAACGGCAATGGATTCATACCTGATCGACGAAACACGTAAATTACATGTGTGCGGTAACAATCCAGCGTGTAAGGGTTATATCGTTGAACAAGGTACCTTTAAAATTAAAGGTTACGACGGCCCAATTATCGAATGTGATAAATGTGGCTCAGATATGCAGTTAAAATCGGGTCGTTTTGGTAAGTACTTCGGTTGTAGTAATGAAGAGTGTAAAAATACACGTAAGTTACTTAAAAACGGTGAAGCCGCGCCACCAAAAGAAGATCCAGTTCATTTACCTGAACTTGAATGTGAAAAATCAGAAGCTTACTTTGTACTGCGTGATGGTGCATCGGGTATTTTCTTAGCTGCAAATACCTTCCCTAAATCACGTGAAACGCGTGCGCCAAAAGTGGAAGAATTAAAACGTTTCAGAGACCGTATTTCTGAAAAGTTTTATTACCTTGCTGACGCACCTGCAAAAGACCCTGATGGTAATCCTTCAGTTGTTCGTTACAGCCGTAAAAATAAAGAGCAGTATGTAATGAGTGAAGTAGATGGTAAAGCCACAGGCTGGACTGCTCACTACCAAAATGGCAAGTGGGTAGAAGAGAGCAAAAAGAAAGCCCCAGCTAAGAAAAAAGCGGCGGCTAAAAAGTAAATTTACATCTATCTTGATTATAAAAAGGGATTGCAATTGCAATCCCTTTTTTGTGCTTGTATGACACTGCGAATGTCGTTTTTTACCAATATTTGCTTTTAGGCTGTTGTTATTCTGTCATCAACATCAAGACAGGAGATTTAAAATGCAAACACGTTTATCACAACAGCAGCTATATTCACTCAACCCAGGACTTGTTAAACATTTAACTGGGCTCAGCGCACTGCCAGAAGATACAAATATAACCGCGAAGCTCGCTGATTTAGTAAGACTAAGAGTGTCGCAAATTAATGGCTGTGGGTTTTGTCAGCATATGCATTCAGCAGAGCTGAGAAGCCAAGCTGAGCGTCAACAGCGACTCGATGTACTAGCCGCTTGGCGTGAAGTCCCTGTATTTTCAGAACAAGAAACTGCAGCACTCGCTTGGGCGGAAGCCTTAACAAATATCATTAATAAACATGTTGAAGACGATGTTTACAACCAAGTGTCTGCTATTTTTAACGAAAAAGACATCGTGGTATTAACGACGGTAGTACTTGAGATAAACAGCTGGAATCGCATAGTTAAAGCGTTTCACTTTATCCCTGAGTTAACAGAATAAGGAATGGTCATGAAGTTTACACTCGCACCTAAAGTTAATGCGTTGGTGAATATCATATCAGCATGCGCCTTTTTCTTTGGGAGTACCTTATTTCTACCTGCATTTATAGAATATGCCACAGTGGGGGTGGTGTTATTCATGGTAGGTTCGTTATTATTTTTATTAAGTGCATTAGCTGATTATTACAGTCATTAAAAACAAAAAACCGGAGCGCACATCATTGTGTCATTCCGGTTTTTCTATATTCTAAGTAGGCGTAAAATTAGATTTGTACGTCTTTTACTTTTTTATAGCCTTCAGCTTCAAGCTCATCGTTTAAACATTTTAATACGTATGGCTTTAACTCTTCGTTGCTGATGTCATCATCTTTTGCCCAGTTTAAGCACATTTCAGTGTATTCTTTGATCATTTCAGCTGATGCTTCAGGTGCTTCGTTAGCGATTGCATTCGTTGCTGACACGCTTAAAACAGGTGCCAAAATTAGTGCTAGCAATGCTTTTTTCATTTAATTATTCCTAATCAACAAAAGTAATTATTACCGGCTCAATTGCACAGTAATGGTGCGCAATGTGTATCTCACTTTGCTTGAGTGAATTTATAAACTAAATTTCAAAAAAAGATAACGAAAAATTTTTATCGTAAAGATAAGCAAAAAATAACCATTCTTTTGCTTCTAATGCTGGTAATCGTAAGGTCAAAACACGTATTATCGCGCTAATTTTAAAAGAAAAGTGAACTAACTTATGTCTGAACAAGTGACTCATTCAAAAATAAAGAAAGTACCAAGCAAACTAGAGCAAGTTGTGGAGACTTTTATCTTTCGCTCGCGTTGGTTATTAGCACCATTCTTTATTGGCTTATTAGTCGCTGTAGTATTACTGCTGCTAAAGTTCTTTAAGTATTTATACAGTATGGCCTTAAATACGTTCACTGCGTCAAACCAAGAGCTTTTGGTAGGTATTTTGACTTTAGTTGACACTGCGCTACTAGCAGGGCTTTTGCTTATCATCATTTTCAGTGGCTACGAAAATTTTGTGTCAAAGTTGAATATAGACAACCATGAAGACAGGCCTGTGTGGATGGGTAAAGTTGGTTTCTCGGGTCTGAAGATGAAACTGATAAGCGCTATTGTCGCTATATCGGCTGTGGAGCTTTTAAAAGTATTTATTAGCTCGAACAACCATTCAACAGATGAGCTACTCTGGAAGGTGTTAATACATGTCACGTTTGTGGTGTCGGGGGTGTTGTTTGCGCTCACAGATTACATTAATAGTAAAACCATGAACCACTAATACCACGATTAGGAATAAAAAAGCCCTGCATTGCAGGGCTTGGTTTTTAACAACTGATTATTAATTCAGGGTTGCGTAAAAGCAACCGAACCCGGGCAGAGTGACTGTATTATTGTTTAATTCAGCTGTGTGATGAGATATCTCAGTATGCTGTGAAGACACAGAATCAGAGATTGTCAGTTCACTAGTTTGTGCACCTAAGTTGAATGCACAAAGCATTTTAGTGTCGTTAAGCGTTCTATAAAAAGCAAGCACTGGCTCTTGCGTTTCGATAAATTCAATATCGCCTTCTAACAATACGTTCTTATCTTTACGCCATGCCATAAATTCACGATAAGCATTCAAAATTGAATCTTTATCTTGATCTTGCGTATTTACGGCGACTGATTTGTGCGCATCGCCCACAGGTAGCCAAGGTTTTACTGTTGAGAAACCTGCTTGCTCAGCATCTGCTGCATTCCATGGCATTGGTGTACGACACCCGTCACGTCCTTTAAAGTTTGGCCAAAATGTAATGCCATATGGGTCTTGTAAGTCTTCAAATGCAACTTCAGCTTCACCTAAACCAAGTTCTTCACCTTGGTACATACAAACGCTACCACGTAACGAAGCAAGTAGGGCTGTTAGCATCTTACATTGCTGAGGCTCAATTTTTTCACCTTGACTCCAACGGCTAGCAACACGTTCAACGTCGTGGTTGCTAAATGCCCAACATGGCCAACCTTCAGTCATGCGCTGCTCTAAAGTGCTAACTGTAGTACGAATATATTCCGCGCTATAGTCGTTAGTAAGTAGCTCAAAGCTATAACCCATATGAAGTTTGTCACCACCTGATGTGTACTCAGCCATGGTTGCTAGTGAATCTTCAGATGAGATTTCTCCTAATGCAACTGTACCAGGGTACTTGTTAAGTAAGGCACGAATGTCTTGCATAAAACTAAGGTTTTCAGGTTGCGTATTATTGTAGTAGTGATACTGGAACGCGTAAGGATTGTCTTCGCTAAAGCCACGGCCTTGACGTTTCTCTGGTGGCTTAGCTGGATTATCACGTAATTGAGCATCGTGATAGCAAAAGTTAATTGCATCTAAACGGAAGCCATCAACGCCTTTCTTCAGCCAAAACTCAACATTATCTAATACTGCTTTGCGTACTTCAGGGTTATGGAAGTTTAAATCTGGCTGCTCAGCAAAGAAGTTATGTAAGTAATATTGACCACGACGCGGTTCCCATTGCCATGCAGGGCCACCAAAAATTGATAACCAGTTATTTGGCTGTGTGCCATCAGGCTTTGCATCAGCCCAAACGTACCAATCTGATTTGTCGTTGGTTTTATCTTCACGGCTATCAAGGAACCATTGATGTTGATCTGAGGTATGGCTCAATACCTGATCAATAATGATCTTAATATCACGTTGATGAGCTTGTGCGATGAGTTCATCAAAATCGTCAAGGTTACCAAACAATGGGTCGATATCACGATAGTCACTGATGTCATAACCAAAGTCTTTCATTGGTGATTTAAAGAAAGGCGAAACCCAAATAGCATCAACACCTAGGCTTTTAATATAATCAATACGATCAATGATACCTTTGATATCACCAATGCCATCGCCATTGGTGTCTTGGAAACTGCGCGGGTAAACTTGATAAATAACCGCACCTTTATACCACTGCTTTTGAACCATGTTTTTCTCCATCGTGACACTCAGTGTATGTAAACTGTTAGGCAACCGTTAATGCAATATGTTGCCGGAATGTCAAAAGCATACGTGAAGGGTGAGATACTGTAAAAACTCTGCATACGTATGCACGCCAAATTCATCTTTGTTCTCAGTAAAATTTATTAACTTGATTTAAAAGTAAACAACTCGATTTTCTATCAATAAAATTTACCAATTAGGTTTGCTGGGTTTTAATTATGATCGGGAACGCCAGCTTGGTGCATAATATAGCTGGCTTACACCATAATGGTGCAGGGGTTGTATTGGTAAGACCAATTATCATTGGTATAGACTAGTACCTTTAATAATTGCGTTAAGTCACCATCTAACCGAGATAAATGGCTTAGTACCTATTTGTGTAACCAAATTTGGGGCGAAAATATAGCGAAAATGTTTCAATACTATTAAATCACACAATAAAATTGATAAATCATTTATATTCATATAGTTACAATTCTGTTTTGTAAAAATGTTGTTAATGTTCGTGATGGTGGACTACGCTGAATACGTATGCATAAATTTGTTAAGAAAATAATCAGAGCGTTAATATTCAATTCGACAACAAAATCAGTCAGCGAATTACAGCTATTATGTTAATGAATAACTGCAACACGTTGGCATTACAATTTAGGTAATGGGAAAACATCATGTCTATGTTCAAACCAAGTATATTAACTCTGGCTTTAACAGCCGCAGGTTTAAATAGCTTTGTAGCTTATGCTGCAGAAGAAGACCAAAAAGCAAAAAACGATAACGTTGAAGTTATCGAAGTAAAAGGTTTTCGTGGCAGTGTTGTAGAATCTATTAATACTAAACGCTTCACTCCTGAAGTTGTTGAGTCAATTTCAGCAGAAGATATCGGTAAATTACCTGATTCATCAATCGCAGAATCAATCGCACGCCTTCCTGGTTTAACAGCACAACGTCTAGACGGTCGAGCTAGCCGTGTAAGTGTTCGTGGTTTCAGTGAAAACGAAAGTGCAACAACATTCAACGGTCGTGAGCAAGTTTCAATCGGCGACAACCGTGGCGTTGAATTTGACCTTTACCCATCAGAAATTATGAGTGGCGTAACGGTATATAAAACTCCAAGCGCAGGCATTGATGCTGAAGGTATCGCTGGCGTTATCGACATGCAAACTGTTAAACCTTTAAGTAAAGGTGAGCAAGTTATCATGTTCAACGGCCAATACGAGCAAACGGGTTTTGACAAATTAAACCCAGACGGTGACGATAAAGGTTTCCGTGGTACGGTTTCTTACATTGACCAATTTGCAGATGACACAATCGGTGTTGCATTCGCTTACAACACGATGAGCTCTCCAAACCAAGAAAAACGTTGGAACTCTTGGGGTTACCCTGAATTTACAGGTGAAGATGGTAATACGTACTCAATTTTAGGTGGTGCTAAGCCATTCGTACGTTCATCGACTCTTGAACGTGATACAGCAATGCTTGTTATTGAAGCTGCGCCGACTGATCGCCTGAACATGACATTTGATGCTTTATATGTAGATTTCTCTGATGAGAAAATCTTACGTGGTATCGAAGTGCCATTTGCATGGGGCCAAGGTTCAATTGACCCAAGTTCAGCTGTTGTTGACGCAGATTCTGGTTTCATCACAAGCGCAGTAACAGAAGGCCAACGTGTTGTTGTTCGTAATGACTACGAAGAGCGTAACGCAGAACTAACTCAGTTTGGTTTTAATGCAAAATACGACATCAGCGATGATTGGTCAGTAGAATTTGATGTAAGCCGCTCTGAAGTTGAGCGTCAAATCTGGAGTATCGAAAGCTACTCAGGTACAGGTCGTGGTGATGCAAATGGTGTTGCTGATACGATTGGTTATGAGTTTGACGGTGGTAACACTGGCGCACAATTCAGCCATAACCTTGATTATAGCGATTATGACTTAATTCAACTTGTTGGCCCATTATCTTGGGGTGCAAGTGCTGCACTTAACGATAAGTACGGTCTAACTGATACTGCTTATCAAAATACTGCGCAAGATGGTTTCATCAATGCGCCAGAAATCAATGATGAACTAAGCACATTGAAACTTGCTGCAAGCAAAGTACTTGATAACGCTTACATCAGCCGTGTGTCATTCGGTATGTCATACCGTGACCGTGAAAAGAGCAAGTTGTCTGAAGGTTATTTCATGACACTAAAAGACTTCTCTTTATCAAACCCAGGTATGTTATCTATCCCAGAACAATACCGTTTAGGGTCAGCTAGCCTTGATTTCATCGGCATGGGTAACATGGTTGCGTATGATACCAATGGTTTAGTAAATGATGGTTATTATAACCTTCTTCAAGAAAGCTTAACTGATTCAAAACACAAGACACAATCTTGGACTGTACAAGAAGAAGTAACAGCGTTATTTGCTCAAGCTGACATTAATGCTGAAATTGGTTCAATCCCTGTAACAGGTAACGTTGGTGTGCGTTATGTGAAAACTGAACAGTCTTCACAAGGCTTCGCTGCTAATACTGTGGATGGTTTAGTTGTTGTATCTCCAACAGATGTAAGCCATGACTACAGCCACTTCTTGCCAAGCATCAACTTATCATTTGCAATTGATGAAGAGCAAACTGTACGTTTTGGTGCGGCAAAAACGATTTCTCGTGCTCGCTTAGACGAAATGAACTCATCAGTTAACGCTTCTTACAATCAACAACCAGATGAAAACGGTAACTACTGGAGCGTATCAGGTGGTAACCCAGAGCTTGAGCCAAAAGAAGCAACTGGTTTTGATTTAAGCTATGAAAACTACTTCCATGAAGAAGGTTACTTCGCTGCAGCTGTATTCTATAAAGATATCACTCAGTGGATTTTTGACGGTACTTATGAAATCGACATGAGCGGTGTAGCTGACCCGTCGACTGGTGAAATCCCTGAAACTTCAACAGGTACAGGTTCAGGTAAAGTGAACGGTGGTTCTGGTGACCTATGGGGTTACGAGCTTTCATTAACTCTACCATTCACTATGTTCAGCGAGTCACTTGATGGTTTTGGTTTAATCGCAAGCCATACAGGTGTTGAGCAAGACTTAACTGACCAAAATGGTAACGATTATGAGCTACCTGGTCTATCTGACCAAATTGATAGCTTAACAGTTTACTTTGAGCGTAACGGTTTCCAAGCGCGTACTAGCATGCGTAAGCGTAGCGACTTTAAAGGTGATGTATACGGTTTAGGTTTTGCGACTACACAAGTTGACATTAAAGGCGAAACAATTTGGGATGCACAAATTGGTTATGACTTTAGTGAAGGTGGTGTAGAGAGCCTTGACGGTTTATCTGTTACTTTCCAAGTACAGAACATCACAGAAGAGCCGTTCACATCACTACAAGGTGATAATTCACTTCAAGTACGTGACTACCAAGACTACGGTCGTACATTCCTGTTAGGCTTCAGCTACAAGCTGTAATTAGCTAAAACAGCGATAGAAAATTGCCCTTGTGATTTGTTTTACAAGGGCTTTTTTATATCAGTGAGCTACACTCAATGAATTGAAATTGGCGTTAGGTGTACTATGGAAACAAAAAAAATAACCAAGCTCGTGATTGCCGGTGGTGGTACTGCAGGTTGGATAACCGCTGCATTACTTAATAAAGTGCTGGGCAAAGTAATTGATATCACGCTGGTAGAGTCAGCAGAGATTGGCACTGTTGGTGTAGGCGAAGCAAGCATCCCACCTATTTTGCATCTAAATGGTGCGCTAGGCATTTCTGAAAAAGAATTTATTAAGGCGACTGGTGCCACGATTAAGCTTGGTATCGAGTTTGAAAATTGGCGCAGCCAAGGCCACAGCTACATGCATGCATTTGGTGAGATAGGTAAGGATTTTCCGTTTTGTGAGTTTTATCATTTTTGGCTAAAAGCAAATCAAGCTAATAATGCGCCTGATTTTTGGGATTTTTCACTTAATTATCAAGCTGCAAAAGCGCATAAATTTGCTCACCTCAAGCACATTCCTAACACTCAGTTGGCGGGCTTACATTATGCCTACCATTTTGATGCCACTCGATATGGCGAATTCTTAAAGGAATTAGCGCAATCACGAGGCGTAAAACGCATTGAAGGCAAAATTGAATCGGTTAATCAATGCCACGAAAACGGGCATATTCGCTCTTTGCTACTTAAAAATGGCGAGCAAATAGACGGCGACTTATTTATTGATTGCACCGGTTTACGTGCTTTATTGATAGAACAAACTCTTAATACCGGCTTTGAAGATTGGTCACATTGGTTACCATGTGATAGTGCGATTGCGGTGCAAAGTGAATCAGCTTCTGATGCAATTCCTTATACGCGTTCAATTGCAAGAGACTCAGGCTGGCAGTGGCAAATACCATTACAGCATCGTGTAGGCAACGGCATTGTGTATTCTTCTCGTTTCTTATCAGACGAAGCGGCAAAACAACAGCTCTTAGAAAATCTACCTGCCAAACCACTGACAGAGCCGCGTGTTATTAAATTTAAAACAGGCCGTCGTTTAAAGCAGTGGCATAAAAATGTGGTATCGGTTGGCTTATCTAGCGGTTTTTTAGAGCCATTAGAATCGACCAGTATTCATTTAATTCAAAGTGCAGCCATTCGTTTAATTAAGTTTTTTCCTCACCAAGGTATTAAACAAAGCCTTGTAGATGAATTTAATCAACAAAGTAAAACAGAATTTGAGCGAATTCGTGACTTTATTATTCTTCATTACAAGATTACTGAGCGTGATGACAGTGCGTTTTGGCGCTTTTGTAAAGGCATGGATATTCCAAGCAGTCTTAAAAAGAAAATTGAGCTATTTAAAACCAGTGGCAAGCTCGTAAGAGAAGACGATGAGCTATTTGCCGAAATTGCGTGGCAGCAAGTGATGATAGGGCAAGGGCTTATTGCAGAAGATCATCATCCTTTAACTGATGCGTTATCAGATGAGCAATTAAATGAATTATTTAGCAATTTAAAAACCTTGATTAATAGCACTGTCGAGCAGCTGCCGACCCACAGTCAATTCTTAGAAAAAGTACAAAATTAATTATGAAAAAAACACAATCATTTTTAGCGCTAACGACCGCATTTACACTTTTTAACTCAACAGCAAGTTTTGCTATTACTGCGTCACCAGAAAACTGGTGGGTAGGGATGCAAAATGACTCGTTACAAGTCATGCTTTACGATAACAATATTGCTAACAAAACGTGGCAAATGATGCCCTATAAAGGTGTTGAGTTCAAAGGGGTGACAACAACGAATAATCCTAACTACGCATTTTTAGATTTAAATATCAGTGAAAATGCAAAAGCGGGAACACTGACTTTTAAAGCTAAAGATGGCACAGAATTTACTTACCCATTAAATACCCGTGATAAACAAAGTGCCAATCGTCATGGTTTTACAAATAAAGACACGCTTTATTTAATCAATCCTGATCGCTTTGTAAATGGTGATCCAAGCAATGACACTGTTGCTGGTATGAAGGAGGCTGCAAACCCAAGTTTTAAAGGTGGCCGTCATGGCGGTGACATTCAAGGTGTTATTAATAGCCTAGATTATCTTGAGAACTTAGGCGTGACTCAACTTTGGCTAACACCGGTGCTTGAAAATGACATGCCAAGTTATTCTTATCATGGTTATGCTATTACTGACTTTTATAAAGTTGATCCGCGTATGGGCAGTAATTCGCTTTATAAAACCTTATCTGCAGAAGCGAAAGAGCATGGTATCGGCTTAGTGATGGACATGGTACTTAACCACTTTGGTTCATCGCATCAGTGGATGTCTGATATGCCTACTGCTGATTGGGTTAACTTTGATGGCAAGTTTGAAAACGGTAAAAATGCAACCAGTCACGCCAGACAAACAATCCAAGACCCTCACGCAAGCCAATACGACAAACGTCAATTTAACGATGGTTGGTTTGTTGAGTCTATGCCTGATCTAAATCAGCGCCAGCCGTTACTATCAACGTATTTGATTCAAAATGCCATTTGGTGGATTGAATACGCCAACTTAAGCGGCATTCGTGTTGATACCTACTCATACTCAGATAAAGCATTTTTAGCCGATTGGACTAAAGCGATTATGACCGAGTATCCAAACTTTAATATTGTTGGCGAAGAGTGGACAACCAACCCGGCTATTGCATCTTATTGGCAGCGTGGCAAAGTCAATCAAGATGGTTATACCTCTGATTTACCAAGTGTGATGGACTTTTCATTACAAGAAGCGTTGATCCAAGCACTCAACGAAGAAGAAAGCTGGAATACAGGTTGGGTAAAAGTGTACCAATCGCTAGCGAATGACTTTTTATATGCTGATACAGATAACATTTTAGTGTTTGCTGATAATCATGACATGAGCCGTGTTTACACTGAGCTGGGTCAAGACCTAGCAAAAACAAAATTAGCCATGACGCTGCTGTTAACAACTCGTGGTATTCCACAAATTTATTACGGCACAGAACTGTTACTTGATAACACACCAAGTAATGACCACGGTGATATTCGCATTGACTTCCCGGGTGGGTTTAAAGGTCAAAAAGCGAATGCCTTCACAGGTAAGGGGCTTTCAGCTGATCAGCAAGAGATGTTAGCTAGCATGAAAAAACTGCTTCAACTGCGCCAAGAAAAACCAGCGTTAAGCGAAGGTCGTTTAATGCATTTTTCACCCAAGCAAGGCGTGTATAGTTATGTGAGAGAACACAATGGCCAAACTGTATTGGTTGTTCTTAACAAAAACCAACAAGCCATTGATTGGGATTTAAGCTACATGCAAGAAGTGCTGAAAGGCAATAATAAAGGACGCGATTTAATTAGTGAAAAACGCGTTGATCTTGCAGCGCCAATCCGCTTAAAAGCTATGCAAGCACGCTTAATCGAGCTTGAATAATTGCAACTAATAGGCTGAATACGTATGCATTTACTGTCCGTATGCAGCCCTTAACATTAGTATGAACTGATATTTACAGAAAAATGAAGTAATGATGACAACATACAAACTAACTGCATTAGTAGTGGCTTCGGTTTTAGGCTTAACTGCCTGTGGTAACGACGCGCCAGTACAGCAGAACACGCAAAAGCAGCAATCAGAATCTAGCCAAGCAGCTATCTCTAAGCCTGTGGTTTACCAAGTATTCACTCGATTATTTGGTAACACTAACACCACCAATAAACCGTGGGGCACATTAGAAGAAAATGGGGTAGGTAAATTCGCTGATTTTAATGATGCAGCATTACAAGGCATTAAAGAGCTAGGAACAACACATGTTTGGTACGCTGGTGTACCGCGTCATGCTTTAGTAACTGACTATACCGAATACGGTTTGTCACAAGATGACCCTGATGTTGTAAAAGGCCGTGCAGGCTCACCTTATGCAGTGAAAGACTATTACGATGTTAATCCTGATTTAGCAATTAACCCTGAGCGCCGCTTAGAAGAGTTTGTAGAGCTAATTAATCGTACTCATAAGCACGGTATGAAAGTTGTTATTGATATTGTGCCAAATCACGTAGCGCGTAATTACGAGTCAGTCGCCAAGCCTGAGGGCGTAAAGGATTTTGGTGCTGAAGATGACACGACGAAAACCTATGCTCGCGATAATAACTTTTACTATGTAACAGGGCAGTCATTTCAAGTGCCTACCAGCGATAGCTACCAAGTGTTAGGTGGTAACCCGCATCCTCTTGCTGATAATCAGTTTGCCGAAACCCCAGCAAAATGGACGGGTAATGGGGCCCGTGCCGCTAAACCTGACATTAATGATTGGTACGAAACAGTTAAAATCAATTACGGTGTGAAACCAGACGGTAGCTACGACTTCCCAACACTACCGGATGATTACGCTGATAAAGATTACCGTGCGCACTACGCATTTTGGCAAGATAAAGATCTACCAAATAGCTGGTATAAATTCCGCGATATCGCGCTTTATTGGTTAGATAAAGGTGTTGATGGTTTCCGTTATGATATGGCCGAGATGGTGCCTGTTGAGTTTTGGAGCTTTTTGAACTCATCAATCAAGATGCAAAAAAGCGATGCCTTTATTTTGGCTGAGGTATATAACCCAACGCTTTACCGCCCTTATATCCAGCAAGGTAAGATGGATTACCTTTACGACAAAGTCGGTTTTTACGACACGGTTAAAGCTGTGATGCAAGGCAAGCAATCAGCGGATACTATTTTCGATATCCAAAGCCAAGTGGCTGATATTGAACAGCACATGCTGCACTTTTTAGAAAACCATGATGAGCAACGTATTGCTAGCCCAGATTTCGCTGGTAGTAGTGAAAAAGGTAAGCCAGCGATGGTGGTATCTACATTGATGTCGCGCTCGCCAACCTTACTTTATTTTGGTCAAGCTGTCGGTGAAGATGGCTCTGAGGACGGTGGTTTTGGCGACCCAACGCGTACCAGCATTTTCGATTATATGGGGGTACCTGCGCATCAAGCATGGATGAATAATGGTAAATTCGATGGCGGTGCGCTTTCAAAGCAGCAAGCTGATCTTCGCGCTTACTACACCAAGTTGATGTCGTTAAACACACTTCCTGCCATTGTTGGTGGTGACATGCAAGCGGTTGAATTGACAGGCTCAGAGCAAGTTATTGCGTTCACGCGTAAGCTAGGCCAACAACTAGTGCTTGTAGTAAGTAACTTTTCAGAAAACCAACAAAATGTTGAGCTTACTCTTAACCAAGCGTTGTTACCTAAGCTTAACCACAGTGGTTTAACGTTTACTGATAACCTAGAAAATCATGCCGACATTGTGATTCCTGAGGCATCTACTAAGGCGCCAATTCAATTACAACTGAACGGCTTAAGCAGTGCAGTATTTACCTTAAAGGCTGACTATGAATAATAACAAACCAACGCTAAGCTTTTGGCAAATATGGAATATGTGTTTTGGATTCTTAGGGATCCAATTTGGCTTTGCATTACAGAACGGTAATGTAAGCCGTATTTTTCAAACCTTAGGTGCCAATGTTGATGATATTCCAATTCTTTGGGTTGCAGCACCATTAACAGGCCTTATTGTTCAGCCGATCATCGGTTATTGGAGTGATAAAACATGGAATAAGTTAGGCCGTCGTCGTCCGTTCTTTTTCTATGGGGCTATTTTAACAACGTTATCGTTATTCATTATGCCTAACTCACCAAGCCTGTGGATTGCGGCGGGTATGTTATGGATCATGGATGCGTCAATTAACGTAACTATGGAGCCATTCCGTGCTCTTGTCAGTGATAACTTACCGAAAAAGCAACGTGCAACTGGTTATGCAATGCAAAGCTTCTTCATTGGTGTTGGTGCGGTTGTCGCGTCTGCATTACCTTGGATGATGACTAACTGGTTCGATATTGCTAATACTGCACCTGCAGGGCAAATTCCAGATTCTGTAAAATTCTCGTTTTACTTTGGCGCAGTAGTATTAATTATTGCTGTGTTTTGGACTGTCTTTACTACTAAAGAATATTCACCAGAAGAACTTGAAAGCTTTCATGAACAAGAGCAAAGCGATGACTCGGGCGATGTTCAAAGTGATGTAAACTTTAACAAAGGCGCTGCAATCTTTACGGTTCTTGGGTTTGTAGTACTTGGTATTGTTACGGGTCTATCGCTTGAAAAAGAGCTTTATTTACTTGCTGGTGGTTTGATTAGCTTTGGTGTTATTCAATTTATTGCCGGGGCTTTAAAGGCTAAAAACGCAACCAGTGGTGGCTTTTATCAAGTTGTGAATGATGTATTCACTATGCCAGAAACGATGAAACAATTGGCTTGGGTACAATTTTTTAGCTGGTTCTCATTGTTTGCAATGTGGATTTACACCACATCGGCAGTAACTAGCTTCCACTACAGCAGCAGTGATACAAGCTCTCTTGCCTACAATAACGGTGCGGATTGGGTTGGTGTATTATTTGCCGCTTACAATGGTTTTGCTGCCATTGCAGCACTGTGTATTCCGGTTATCGTTAAAAAAGTAGGGCTAAAAATGGCTCACGCTATCAACCTAGTGCTAGGTGCATTGGGTCTGGTCAGCTTCATTATTATCAAAGATCCAAGTTTACTGATCTGGCCAATGATTGGAGTAGGGTTTGCTTGGGCGTCAATTCTATCTTTACCATACGCAATGTTAAGTACCTCAGTACCAAGTAAAAAAATGGGTGTGTACATGGGTATCTTTAACTTCTTTATTGTTATTCCGCAGCTTTTAGCGGCAAGCGTATTAGGCCTAATTTTACGTCACTTTTTTGATAATCAACCGATTTATGCGTTAGTGCTAGGTGCAGTGTCATTCGTACTAGCAGCGGTCGCTGTACTGCGCGTTAAGCAACAATAATAAGGACACACCATGAAAAAATTTAATCTCATTACAGCAAGCTTGTTAGTGTTAGGTTTAACAGCTTGTAGTTCAGAACAATCAGCTAATACAGCAGTTGAGCAGGTGTCTGCACCAGGAGCACCGGGTGTTGAGCCTTTTTGGGCATACTCTGGTAAAACGGGGATTGGTACCTCTTACGAGCAATACCAAGACGGCCACTACAGCGACGCAGCTGCTACCGGCAAAGTATCAAAAGTTTGGTTTTCAATCGCGAAAGGCATGATCACCGAAACCATGTTTGGTTTAATTCACCAAGCACAAATCAAAGATATGCAGTTTGTTGTAGTTGGTAAAGACTTTACCGTTACAGAAAACGATGATCTCGATGTAAGCATTGATTATTTATACAAAGACGACGCTGGTCGTCCATTATCGCTTGCTTACAAAGTAGTAAGTAAAGATAAACAAGGTCGTTTCACTTTAGAAAAACATATCTTTACAGATCCAAACGGCCAAACATTGTTTGTTCGTAGCGTATTTAATACAGACCTTGAAGGTGTAAAAGCCTACGTTAATGTGAACCCTTACATTGATAACAACGGTTTAGACGATTTTGCAAAAGTGACTGATAAGGGTCTAGTTGCTTGGCAAGATGATAACTTTTTATCTTTACAAGCCGCTCAACCATTTAAGCAAGCAAGCGTTGGCTTTACGGGTGTAAGTGATGGCTTAAAAGAGTTAAAAGCATCGCAATCATTATCAACGACTTACCAAAGTACTGGTGATAAGTCGGGTAATGTAAGCTTACTTGCAGAGCTTGGTAAAGTATCAAAAAACACCACCTTTGATTTAGCTTTAAGCTTTGGTAATTCTGAAGCTGCAAGCTTAAAAGAAGGTCAAGCAAGTTTAAATCAAGGCTACCAAAAAGTGCTTGCTGCATATAACGGTGAAGGTGCTGCAATTGGTTGGCAAGACTACTTAGCAAGCCTTGAACCTTTAAGCACATTAACTAACAGCACCGCAGATAATGGAAAGTTGCTTTATACCAGCGCCATGGTATTAAAGGCGCAAGAAGATAAAACTCATGCCGGTGCTTTAATTGCGTCACTTTCTAACCCTTGGGGTGAAACGGTGTCGGCTAAAACAGGTTCTACCGGTTATAAAGCGGTTTGGGTACGTGATTTCTATCAAGTAGCAATGGCATTTATGGCCATGGGTGATGCACGTACCGCCAAGACAGCGTTTGAATATCTAGAAAAAGTACAAGTAACAGATAACACACCAGGCAATGGTGGTGACACTGGTTGGTTCTTACAAAAGACTCACGTTGATGGTGAGCTTGAGTGGGTAGGTGTTCAGCTTGACCAAACAGCAATGCCAATTATGTTAGCGTGGAAACTACATCAAGCTGGCGTACTTAGCGATCAAGAGCTGACAGATTGGTATGGCAAAATGTTAAAACCAGCTGCTGATTTCTTAGTTGATGGTGGCCTTGCGAAAATTCTTTGGAACGACACGCAAATTACACCGCCAGCAACGCAACAAGAGCGTTGGGAAGAACAAAATGGTTTTTCACCATCAACAACTGCAGCGGTTGTTGCAGGCCTAGTAACGGCTGCAGATATTGCTAAAAAAGCAGGCGACACTAAAAATGCAGAGCGTTACCTAGCAACGGCTAAAACGTTCAATAGTGAAATTGAAAGTACGATGTTTACGACTCAAGGTAACCTTAAGTCTGAAAACAGCGATGGTGAATATTTCATTCGTATCGGTCAAGACAAAGATCCAAACTCATCAACCACACTTAATGCCAATAACGGGCGTGAAGGCTTTGATAAAAAGCAAATCCTTGATGGTGGATTCTTAGAGCTTGTACGTTATGGTGTTCGTGATGCACTTGCGCCAAGCATTGTAAAAACATTACCAGAGTACGATGACGAAACCTTAGTCGATAATCTGCAAGTGCGTTACACCTTTAATTTTGCTGATGGCTCGGGTTCATTCCCAGGCTACCGCCGCTATGGTAACGATGGTTACGGTGAAGATGAAGTGACAGGTAATAACTATGCCGAAGGTGGTAATAACACCCCTGGTCAACGTGGTCGTGTATGGCCGTTTTTTACAGGTGAACGCGGTCACTATGAAATCGCCGCTGCAAACGCAACCAACAGCCTTGATGCGATGAAGCAACAAGCGATTAAAGACACTTATGTAAAAGGTATGGAAGCATTTGCCAATGAAGGCATGATGTTACCTGAACAAGTTTGGGATGGCGTAGGCAACAATAAAGCAGGCTATCAGCTAGGTGAGGGTACAAACTCAGCCACACCACTGGCTTGGACTCACGCTGAATACATTAAGTTACTCCGTTCAGTGAGCGATAAACATGTATGGGACCATTACCCAGTTGTTGAAGACGCATTGAAGTAAAAACTTATTTAACATGCCCAATATTTATTGGGCATGTTGCTTTTGGCAAAAGGAAAAATAATGTTAAAAAGAATGGCTTTATGTGCTCTATTAGCAGTAAGTACGCAAAGTAAAGCGGATGATTACTTGCTTTACTTTATGGGTGGCCAATCAAATATGGAAGGATTTGGCTTTAATAAAGATTTACCTGCGAAGTATAAAAAACCAGTTGAAAATACCTTACTCTTTTTTGGTAACCCTGTTGCTGATGATGCATTAAATGGTGGTAAAGGTGTTTGGACTAATTTAATGCCTGGCTTTGGAACAGGCGCTAGATCGACAGGTCATTCAATTATTTTATCTGAAAGATTTGGTCCTGAATTGAGTTTTGGTAAACGCTTATCTGAGCTTACAGATAAGAAAATAGCCATTATTAAATATGCACGTGGAGGCTCATCTATTGCGCTTGGGGCATCTGGCTTTGGTACATGGGGGCAGAACTATGCTGACAACACTAAGATTAACCAATGGGATAACTTTCAAACTACCGTAAGAGCTGCGTTAGCTAACAATGATATAGATGGTGATGGTGAAGCCGATACTTTAGTCCCAGCAGGGATCATTTGGATGCAGGGTGAGGCAGATGCCTATCATGAGCAAGCATCTAAGGTTTATTTAGCTAATTTAACAAGTCTGATGAATGATATGAAGATGACTTTTGGCAATATAGAGTTACCAATCATACTTGGCAGAATAGAAGACTCTGGTAAAACACCCCAAACACGAATGATGCCATATATTGAGACTGTATGGGATGCTCAGGAAAAGTTCGTTAAATCAAATGCTAATGCTCATTTAGTTGCCTTTGATGAGCCTGTCGAATTCATTGAAGATAAATGGCACTATAAAAGTAATTACTATATAAGACTAGGTAACCTTTTTGCAGAAAAAGCAGCCGAAACATTAGCTAAGTAAGCTTCTTTTAAATAGCTACTTAAATAATTAAACCGCCGAATTAACCTCGGCGGTTTTTTGTTTTGCACTTTTTTACAATTTAATTGTGCTTTCCTTATATGGGTACGTTAAGATAGCTTAACTTTAATTCAGTAAACAAAATCCATTACTATTTGGTGTAATTTGTAGCTGAACAATTAATTCAGGGAAGGTGCAAATATGTTCAAGGCTTTATCTACTTTGTTGGGTGTTGGTTTATTGTGTTCTTGTGCAATAAATACAAACGTGGATGAGTATGTGCTTGGTGATGTTGAAACTTCAGTCCGAGGTCACAATGTTGAAGTATTTACAGAACGCCAATTAGTGAGCCACAGAGCAACATTTCTTGGCCAGGTTTCGAGCTATTATTGCCAATTAGAAAGTGATATGCATTTACCACAAGCGGGTCCGTTTGATGATATTAATGGTTCTAGAAGTCAACTCCAGGACACTCTTAAAAGTAAAGTACAGCAAAGGGGTGGCAACGCGATTGTATTTGGACAGTGTTATATCAGTGCTCATGCAGATACTGATTGCCAAAAAGCGCTGAGTTGTGAAGGGTTTGCGTACCAAGTTGAATATTAAAAACTTTTACTATTTCCATCTCGTTACTTAAGGTCTGGACTGTGGCGAATTATCCTAACGCTATCCTAGGTTTGATGTTACTTTTTCATGCTTCTATTACCAGTTGTGCTGAACTTAAACCCTTCACTACAGATGGTTGCAGCTCTTTTCCTGATGGAACAATAGAACATAAAAACTTATGGTTGGCGTGCTGTACAGCCCATGATCTTGCATATTGGCAAGGGGGTACTTTCAAGCAACGTGAGCAAGCTGATATAGATTTAAAAGCGTGTGTTGCACAAGTAGGTGAGCAAGAAATTGCAGTATTGATGCTTGCCGGTGTTAGAGTGGGTGGAACACCTTTTTTACCTACTAGCTTTCGCTGGGGTTATGGCTGGCCATACCCTAAGCTTTATGGTGAACTAACAGAGCAAGAGCGCTTACAAGTTGAAAGTCGTCTAGCTGAGCTTAAAACTAAATAACCTATAGCTATCTAAATTCTTTACAGGTTTTTGATGCATAGTTGATCACAGTTGCTTCAGCGCTTTTGGAAAAATGTGATGACATGTAAAGACTTAATTGATGGTCGGGCATTTTAATGCGTGTAATGCCATTAAAGCGGTGAGGCTCAATATCTTTTGCAATCACAGCAGGAAGGGCTGTTATACCAGCTCTGTTCTTAGCCACAAAATCAACGGCTTGTTGCCATGTACTGACTTGATGTTCATGGCTTATCGATTCATTTTTATCAATGCCTAAATATTTAAGCATTAAGGTACGTGCCCCAGTTCCGCGTTTATAGACGATACCATTTTAGTTTGCCTGTCTGCGTAAATTCTCGATACTCAAGTCTGGGTTAGTACTGTGGCTGATTAACTCATATCCAACTTGATAAATTGTCGCTGAGCGAGTCGCAAATAGATCTCTCTGTGGTAACAATAAAAGTGGCATGGCAATATCTACTTCATTGTTTTGCAGCATTTTAATATGCCGTGCTTGCGGTACAGTGATTACGTCGTAGTTGCTATCAAGTTGATTGATAACGCAGCTATAGGCTGATTTTAATTCACCGTTAAATTGTTTGCGTGAGTACTTTAATGACTCGCCATTTTCACTTGATACACCAATAAGCACTTTAGCGGAAATTGAATGACTGAGTGAAATACTCATTAGAGCGAATAAGGTAAATAAAAAACGTAATAAATCCATTTATTAAAACATAATGTGGTAAGAGGTGAGTAATTTAGCAATGGCTACTCATAAATACAATATGGTTGCTGGAGCCAAAGCAGTGTGATTAATTTTACATATCAGCTTGCTGACTATTTCTTACTTTAAAACAATGAAATAAAGAGATTTTTGCTCAGTTAAGCTGAAACTACCGCTGCTAAAATCATGTAGCATTTTGTAGCTTACATATGAACTATCGAAAGATAAATTAAGAGCTCTGATTGTTCATAACATTGGCTGGGTTCCTAAAATGGAAGATAGGTTATTCACTTACAAAATTACAGGGCATTACCGATATAAACCCTAACATTCACATTAGGCTTCAATTAGTTACCACTTTAATATACATTTAAGATATCGTTTGTACCTCAATTGGGTTTAGCTTAATTTTAACTTTAAAGGGATTTATATGAAAAATGTTAGTAAATGCATTGCCAGCTTATTGTTACTACTTCCGACGACTATTTTTGCTGCTCAAGAAGTTGTGATTGAAAAGTCAGATAAATTTACCGAACTGTCAAAAGGCTTAAAGGTAAGTGTTAGAACTGGCCCTACAAAAAATGCCAAAATTTATGACTTTTCGACCAAAAAAATAACCATCAACGATGAGCATGGTGCGCCTTTTCAACGTTACTATTTGCAAATTGCCACAGCAGATAAAGAATGGGCTAAGGAAATCATTACGTTTGATGATAAAACAAATACAATTGACTTAAATGCACTACTTTTTGGTCAATTGGTAGACACTTCTGAACTGAATAAATTAGACTCAGCGCATGCTTTTTCTTTATATAATCGCCTTGAAAGTATCCTCTCGGAAGAATACGGAACATTTGAACAGGTTTATAATAATGGCCTTGCTGACTATTTAAATTATATGTCGATAGACGCCGGTTTTGAGAATTACATAGCAAGAACCGGGGGAGCGGGCGATAAACTCACAGAATCACTAAAAGAAATAAAGATGCCGCCTCTTGTTGAGCACCAACAATTAATAAGTGAGTTTATTAAGGCTGTAAATCAAAAAGACAAAACATGGTTGTTGGCACAGCAAAGACCTAATTCCTCACAGCGAGACTCGGGAATTTATGCGCGCGGTCTAAATGTGCTGTTTGAGTATTTTGATAGCATAGGTAACCCTACAAAGTTTAATATTACCCGAGAAACACAAGGTCGCTCTTATGACCTTAATTCTAATAAATACATTATTGTTGAATTACTTGAGCACAAAGGCCAAAGAGAAAAAATAGAGATGGAGTTTATGTTTGTAGATACTTATGGTGGCCGTTTCATTGCTGAATACGACATTACAGGTGTTCGTTTTCGTTAAGTAACGGGTTAAGTAAAGTTGAAAAGCCGCAGGTTACGAAAACGTGCGGCTTTGATATTTCTTCGTTATTGCCCTGCTTTTTTAGCGCGAGCAGCGTGTAGCTTTTTATAGCTTTCGATTAAACGAAGGTGCCTGTCTAAGCCCTCAAGCTTCATGCTGGTTTCTGTTAAACCATAGAACATAACATCGCCGTTGATTGAGCCAACGACTGCATCCATCGTTTCTTGACCAAACATACGGGTGAAGCTATGAATGTAATCTTCAATCTCTAGGTCATCGCTGAGTGCGACTTCCAATGTTGCATGCATTGCTTGGTAGAATAGGCCGCGTTCAACAATGGTATTGTCGTTATACTGTAAGAATGCTTCAACAAGCTCCATTGCTGCTTCTAAATCACCAAGTGCTAAGTAAATAAGTAGCTTCAGCTCAAGAATCGTTAGCTGACCCCACACTGTGTTTTCATCAAACTCAATACCGATTAAGGTGATGATATCTATGTAGTTATCTAGTTCACTTTCTTCTAAGCGCTCAACTAAATCAGCAAGTTGATCTTCTGATAAACGATGCAGGTTTAAGATATCCTCGCGGAAGTTAAGTGATTTATTGGTATTGTCCCAAATCAAGTCTTCCACAGGATAAACTTCTGAGTAATCAGGCACTAAAATACGACATGCAGTACCAAGGTCTGAGAACTCAGCAATGTAAGCTTCTTTACCTAAGCTTTCTAAAATACCGAATAAGCTCGCTGTTTCTTCTTCATTGCTACCTGAGAAATCCCATTCAACAAAATCATAATCGTGCTTAGCGCTGAAGAAGCGCCATGAGATCACGCCAGTTGAATCAATGAAGTGCTCTACAAAGTTTTCCGGTTCAGAAACTGCCATACTATTGAACGTTGGCTTAGGTACATCGTTTAAGCCTTCGAAGCTTCTGCCTTGTAATAACTCAGTTAAGCTGCGCTCTAATGCAACTTCAAAGCTTGGGTGCGCACCAAAAGAAGCAAATACACCGCCTGTTTTAGGGTTCATGAGTGTTACGCACATCACTGGGAACTGACCACCTAGCGAGGCATCTTTTACTACAACAGGGAAACCTTGTTCTTCAAGACCATTAATACCCGCAACAATACCTGGGTACTTGTTTAAAACCTCTTGAGGTACGTCTGGTAAAACAATTTCTTGTTCTATGATTTGGCGCTTAACTGCACGCTCAAAAATTTCAGATAAGCACTGTACTTTTGCTTCGGCAAAGTTGTTACCAGCACTCATACCATTACTTAAGAATAAGTTTTCAATTAGGTTTGAAGGGAAGTAAACCGTTTCACCGTCTGACTGGCGAACATAAGGAATCGAACAAATACCACGTTCTTTATTACCAGAGTTAGTATCGATTAAGTGTGAGCCACATAGCTCACCATCTGGATTATAAATTTCACGGGTATAATCATCTAATATGCCCTCTGGTAGAGAGTCATCATCAGTCAGAGCAAACCACTTTTCATTTGGGTAATGAACAAACTCGCTATTGGCAATGTCTTCGCCTAAGAACTGATCGTTATAGAAGAAGTTACAGTTTAAGCGCTCAATAAACTCGCCTAAAGCTGAGCATAGCGCGCTTTCTTTCGTTGCACCTTTACCATTGGTAAAACACATTGGTGAGGCTGCATCACGAATATGAAGTGACCATACATTTGGCACAATATTACGCCAAGAAGAGATTTCGATTTTCATCCCTAACTCTTCAAGGATGGCCGTCATATTTGCGATGGTTTCTTCAAGGGGTAAGTCTTTACCTAAAATAAAGGTATTACTGTCATCACCTGGTTTTGCCATCAACATTGCTTGCGCGTCTGCTTCGATGCTTTCAACAGTATCGATTTTAAATTCTGGGCCAGTTTGAATAACACGTTTTACTGTACAACGCTCAACAGAACGTAAAATACCCGTGCGGTCTTTCTCAGAAAGGCTTTCTGGTAACTCAACCTGAATTTGAAAAATTTGGTTATAGCGGTCTTCTGGATCAACGATATTGTTTTGTGCAACACGAATACCATCTGTCGGGATATCACGTGAATTACAATACACTTTAATAAAGTAAGCCGCACACAATGCAGAAGATGCTAAGAAGTAATCGAATGGACTTGGTGCAGTACCATCACCCTTATAGCGAATAGGTTGGTCTGCAATGACAGAGAAATCATCAAACTTGGCTTCAAGCCTGAGGTTGTCGAGAAAATTAACTTTAATTTCCATTAAAAAATTCCACCTTTGTGCGCGTTGTTATCTAAAGCTTTGTTTGCCAGATAAGCGTTTTCAACATAATAGGCGTAATTATCTGCTTTTTCGAAGTAATAGTCTTGGGTAAATCGAAAAAAAACTGATTTTAATGCAATAAGTTTCTGGTTGGGTAAGGAGGAGGCGATAACAAAGCTGTCATCGCTAAAAATTAAACACTCGAACCACGAATAATTAAACGCGGTGGTAAAAGGGTATTCTCTACATCTTCACCACGAATAAGTTTGAGCAGGTTATCGACCAACATTTGTCCGGCGAGGGTGGTATCTTGCTGTACGGTGGTAAGTGGTGGGTTTACAAAGCTGGCAACAGCAATGTTATCAAAGCCAACAACATGTACATCATCAGGAACCTTGATTTTCGCTTCTTTCAAGGCGCGAATAGCACCAATAGCAATAAGGTCACTGGCGGCAAACAATGAGTTAAAGCGAATGTTATTTGCTATGAGGGAACGAGTCGCGTGATAGCCTGATTCTTCAGTTGAAATCGCATTTGCCATCTTACGTTCGTTTAAAGCCACGCCTTTGGCTAAGAAAGCATCTTTAAAACCTTGGTAGCGAGCAAAAAATTCAGGGCTATGATCAGAAGCATCACCAATAAATGCACAATCGGTTCTACCTGTTGCGAGTAAATGTTCTGCTGCTAATTTACCACCGCCGTAGTTATCGCAGCTGACTGTTAAATCTGGGCGGTTATCGACGCTTGCACCCCAACAGACAAACTTAGTATGTTGGTCAATTAAGGTTTTAAATTTAGGTTGATAATCGAGGTAATCACCATAACCAAGCAGTATTAAGCCATCTGCACGGTGGCTGTCTTCGTAATCGGCTTGCCAATCAGAGCTGCTCGACTGAAACGATACCAGTAAGTCGTAGCCTTCTTTTGCACAAGCTCTTGTAATACTGCCTAGCATCGCCAAAAAGAAAGGGTTTATTTGTGATTCATCCGAAGTGGGATCTTCAAATAATAAAAGGGCGAGGGTGCTACTTTGTTGAGTTCTTAAGTTACTGGCATTTTTATCAACTTTATAGTTGAGCTGTTTTGCTACCTCATGAACACGTCGACGCGTTTCTTCGTTGACTAAAGGGCTATTTCGCAGCGCGCGAGAGACGGTTGACTGCGACACACCCGCATAATGTGCAATGTCAAAAGATGTCGCCTTACCTTTCATATGGTTACCAAATAACAGAAGTAGTAATTGCCATTTTCGGCTATTTAATATTTTTTTCAAGCTATTTGTGACAAGCGGCGTGTGTGTGGCTGTTCTGTACACAGCTAGGTATTTTTTATGCGTATATAAATGCTTTTTCGATACTTAATACGCAGGTTTTATCAATAAATACGTATGCATGCACAAATAATGAAAATTTTTATTGATCCTAATCTGACACCGGTGTCATAATGTCACTGTTTTATCATTTTGTTGTCAAAACGTATTTGGCTGCCCATTCATTTGGGCAGCATTTTTTTAATACAAAAGATAGCTTCTTTGAGGCAATGACCCAAAGTTTAGCAGACACAGTGGCTTTGCCATTGAAAACTAGAAAAATAAGCGGCAACTAGCTTAGACAAATAGAGAAAACATCATGAACACACAGACAACTACAGAATTCGCTCCTATTCTTGTTGCCGATATCGGCGGCACTAACGCTCGTTTCGCTTTAATCACTGACTTTAATGCACAAACTAACCAGTTTGTTATCGAGCACAATTTAACTTTTCCAAGTGCTGACTTTGGCTCTTTAGAAAGTGCGATAAACCAGTACTTCAGCCAAATTTCGTTTCCAAAGCCAAGCCGTGCATGTTTAGCAGTAGCTGGCCCGATCAAAGCAGGCCAAGTTCACTTAACAAACCTTGGCTGGCACTTTAACGTTGCAGATTTAAAAGCTGAGTTTTCATTTGAGCAACTTGAAGTAATCAACGACTTTGCAGCATTTGCCTATGCAGCACCTTATTTAGATGATTCGCAAAATATGGCTGTTAAAGCAGGCCAGGCTGATGAAAATGCGAATATCGCAGTTATGGGGCCAGGTACAGGTTTTGGTGCTGCGTGTTTAGTTCGCACATCACAAGGCAGCGCTGTTCTTAGCTGCGAAGCAGGGCACATTACCCTTGCGGCAGTGACAGAGTTAGACCGCTTGTTAATCACTGAGCTTAAAAAGCAGTTAAATCATGTATCTGTTGAGACTGTGTTCTCAGGCCCTGGTATTGCGCATTTATATGGTGCTATGGCTGCGGTAAAAGGCGTTGAAGCGAAGAATTTAGATGCTGCACAAATCAGCGAGCTTGCAACCACTGGTCAGTGTGAAGTCTGTGATGCAACACTTAATCAATTTTGTGATTGGATTGGCAGCGTAGCAGGGGACTTAGCCCTGACATTTGGCGCATTAGGTGGCGTATTTATTGGCGGTGGTATTTTACCTCGCATGCAACAACGTCTATTATCTAGTCGATTTGTTGAGCGTTTTGCAGACAAAGGCATTATGTCGCAATATACTTCACAGATCCCCGTTACGCTTGTAACACAAGACAACATTCCATTCATTGGTGCTGCTGCGTGTATACATGTTAAAAGTAACGCGTAATTAGCAGTTGGATGTAGAGCGGATGAAGAAAGTAACCATCAACAGTGTCGCCAGCTATGCCGGTGTATCGAAAAAAACAGTATCTCGCGTGCTTAACAATGAGCCTAACGTGAGTGATGCAACGCGCGAAAAAGTACTTAAAGTATTTAAAGAGCTTGATTACACACCAAACCCAATCGCTCGTGGCTTGGCACAAAACCGCAGTTTCATCATTGGTTGCTTGTACGACAATCCGAGTAAAAGCTATATTACACGTGTTCAAACTGGTGCTTTAGCGGCGTGTCACGAGCTTAACTACAATTTATTGATCCACCCATGTGAATTACGCGGCGAAGAATTAATTAGTAACATTGAGCAATTAATTCAAACCTCACGTTTAGACGGCATTGTACTGACCCCACCATTTTCAGATTTCCCTGAACTTGTAAGCTTTTTGAAGTCGAAAAAGATCCCTTATGCCCGTGTCGCATCTGCGGTACTTGAAGACGATTCTATTTCGGTAAGAAGTAACGACGAGCAGGGGGCTTTTGAAATAACAGAGCATCTTATTAAGCTGGGCCATAAAGAAATCGCCTTCATCAAAGGTCACCCTGATCACAGTGCGACAGAGCAGCGCTTTAAAGGTTATAGAAGAGCCCTTGCCTCAAATGGTATTGAGTTTGATGAACGCTTAGTTGAAGAAGGTAACTTCAGTTATCACTCTGGTGTTGATAGTGCCCGTACAATCTTAGATTTGAACCCTCGCCCAACAGCGGTATTTGCTTCAAATGATTACATGGCAGCGGCGGTATTAAAGCTTGCTACGCAAATGCAGTTAAGAGTGCCAGATGATATTTCTATTGCTGGGTTTGATAATGCCCCAATTGCACGTCATATTTGGCCAGGGTTAACGACCATTGCACAACCAGTTGAAGAAATGACTCAGCAAGCAGTTAAGCAATTGATCACTCATATTGGTGATCCACAAGAGTCGCCTTATCAAGTAACCCTTGAAGCAAAACTCATTACTCGTGAGTCGACAGCAGCAATTAAATAAATTTCATCTTGTTTTTTCACAGTAGCCCGAGAATGAGTGACGCGTTCTCGGGCTTTTTTATTTCAAGCTTAAAAACTTACTGAAACGCTATAAGTTACTGTTTTTATACCAATCAGCTTAATTAAGTAGTCTATTTTGAGGCAATAAAACCTCGTTGATAACAAGGCAAAAGTTTCGTTATTTAGTTGTTCTAAATGAGAAATTTTTAACACAGTTAGCGACAGGTTTAATCCCTCAAAATGATTAAGTATTATTGCGGGTTGGTATTAATTAAAACCAACCTCAAAGCTTGTCTTGCCTATAGGCCTTTAATAGTGGCACTTCACATGAATTCTACTCATATTCTACTAAAATAAAATTGTTCATTATTTGGTCATTTAAAAAAATTAAACTAAATTTAACAGATAAGGTTGACACCGGTGTCACAGTCATGAGTTAATACAGTGACACCGGTGTCAGGTTGGTTGTGAGAGACAGCCTGTCAGCGTACCTTTGAACGGGTAAATCAAAGTTGCTCAGTACAATTATTTTCGTGGAGTCTGTAATTGTTACTGAGCCTTTATCCTCTAACTATAGAGATGAGTCGAATTTATATGTTGCATCCTCGTATCCAAGAAGTCACCGAACGCGTTATCGAACGCAGTAAAGAGACCCGCCAAGCCTATTTAGAGCGAATCGCGCACGCAAAAAAACAAACAAGAGTTCGTGCTGGTTTAGGCTGTGGTAATATTGCACACGTTATGGCTGCTTGTAGCAGCGATGACAAAGCTCGTTTAAAAGCAGACGAGCAACCAAATCTAGCTATCATCAACGCTTATAACGATATGCTTTCTGCGCATGTTCCTTACAAAGACTATCCAGAAATTATCAAAAGCCTTGCCACTAAGTTTGATGCTACAGCACAGGTTGCTGGTGGTGTACCTGCTATGTGTGATGGTGTTACACAAGGCCGTGATGGCATGGAGCTTTCATTGTTCTCGCGTGACGTGATTGCAATGTCTACTGCGGTTTCTTTATCGCATGACGTGTTCGACGGTGTTTTCTGTTTAGGTGTATGTGACAAGATTGTCCCAGGACTTTTAATTGGTGCCTTATCATTTGGTCATTTACCAACGTATTTCTTACCAGCCGGTCCAATGCAATCGGGTATCCCAAATAAAGAAAAAGCCCGTGTTCGTCAAAAGTTTGCACAAGGCTTAGTAAGTCGCGAAGAGCTTTTAGAAGCAGAAAGCGCATCGTATCACAGTGCAGGTACCTGTACTTTCTACGGTACAGCAAACTCTAATCAAATGTTAATGGAAATCATGGGTCTACATTTACCAGGTAGCTCTTTCATTAACCCTTACACAGAACTACGTGATGGTTTAACAGGTCATGCTGTAGAAACCATGTTAAAGCAGCTAATCGAAACAAAAGATGCTAACTGCCTTGCAGACGTAGTAAGTGAAAAAACAATTATTAATGGTTTAGTTGGCTTGTTATCAACAGGCGGCTCAACAAACCACGCAATCCACCTAGTAGCAATTGCAAAAGCAGCGGGTGTAATCCTTACTTGGAAAGACATGGCTGACTTATCAGAAGTTGTGCCACTTCTTACACGTATTTACCCGAACGGCTCAGCCGATGTGAACCACTTCCAAGCTGCCGGCGGTATGGGCTTTTTAATGAAGCAACTACTTAGCAAAGGTTACTTACATAACGACGTGAAAACGATTGTGGGTGATGGCTTAGAAGCATACACCACAGAGCCAATGCTAGATAAAGATTCATCAGTGATCATGACTAACAGCACTGGCCCAAGCAAAGTTAAATGGGTAGCGTGTCCAGAAAAATCACACGATGAAGAAGTGTTACGTCCGATTGATAACCCGTTTAGCAAGCAGGGTGGTTTACAGCTTCTTACAGGTAACCTTGGTAAAGCTGTTATCAAAGTATCGGCAGTGGCTGAGTCACATCAAGTTGTTTCTGCACCAGCTAAAGTATTTAGCTCACAAGGTGAGTTACAAGAAGCGTATAGCCGTGGTGAATTAAACACAGACTTTATTGCTGTAATTAAAGAGCAAGGTCCAAAAGCGAAAGGCATGCCTGAGCTTCACAAATTGACGCCAGTAATGGCAACACTACAAGACCAAGGCTACAAAGTGGCGATTGTGACTGACGGCCGTATGTCGGGTGCATCAGGTAAAGTTCCTGCTGCAATCCACTTAGCACCAGAAGCGGTTGAAGGTGGTGTAATCGCAAAAATTCACGAAGGTGATTTAGTGACGCTTGATGCACCAGCGGGTGTATTGAAAGTACACGTAAGCGATGAAGAATTAGCAAAACGTGAATTACAACTTAGCCAACCAAGCCAAACATATGGTACAGGCCGAGAGTTATTCGCAGGTTTCAGAAATATAGTAAGTAGTGCAGACCTAGGCGCAAGTGCCTTTGGTTTAGAATAATAATACGCCGTTACTGGGCTATGAGGAACAAACAATGAGCATTGAGAAAATTTTATCATCGGCACCTGTGGTACCGGTTGTTGTTATCGAAAAACTTGAAGATGCAGCACCCCTTGCACGTGCGCTTTATAACGGTGGCTTAAAAGCACTAGAAATTACTTTACGTACGCCTATTGCGGCAGAAGCTGTAAAGCTAATGAAAGAAGCCGTACCAGAAGCATACGTTGGCACAGGTACTGTGGTTGATAAAGCGACATTTAATGCATCTGTTGAAGCCGGTGCTGACTTCATGGTTAGCCCAGGTGTAAACGACGAATTATTAGCACTGGCTAAAGACACTGATATTCCATTTTTACCAGGTGCAGCAACACCAAGTGAAGTAATGAAATTAGCAAGCCATGGCTTTAAGTTCTTAAAGTTCTTTCCTGCAGAAGCAGCAGGTGGCACTGCAATGCTGAAATCAATTGGTGGCCCTTTACCACAAGTAACTTTTTGCCCTACAGGCGGCATTAGCCTTGAAACAGCACCTAACTACCTGGCACTTAAAAACGTAATTTGTGTAGGTGGTACTTGGATGCTAGATAAACAACTTATTGAAAACAAAGACTGGCAAGCCATTGAAGCGCTTGCTCGCCAAGCAAGTGAAGTAAAATAATTAACGGGAGATATTAGAATGATTAATGTTGCAATTAATGGCTATGGACGTATTGGTCGTAACGTATTACGTGCCCTTTATGAGTCAGCTCAAAACAACGAAATCAAAATCGTTGCAATCAACGATTTAGCACCAGCAAATGTTAACGCGCATTTAACTCAATTTGACTCAGTACACGGTCAATTTTCTCAAAAAGTAACACTTGCTGAAAACACCATGCTAATTGGTAATGATGAAATTACCCTTACACAAGAGCGTGATCCAGCAAACCTTCCTTGGAAAGCTCTAAACGTAGATATCGTTTTAGAATGTACTGGTTTATTCACTTCACGTGACACAGCGGCTAAACACATTGAAGCGGGTGCTAAAAAAGTAATCGTTTCTGCACCTGGCACGGACATGGATGCAACAGTTGTTCATGGTGTTAACAGCGAAGTATTAAACGCTGACAGCAACATCATTTCAAATGCATCATGTACAACAAACTGTTTAGCGCCAATTGCAAAAGCAATCAACGATACAGTAGGTATTGATCAAGGTAGCATGACGACAATTCATGCCTACACAAACGATCAAAACTTATCTGACGTTTATCACCCAGACTTATACCGTGCACGTAGTGCAACTCAGTCAATGATCCCAACGAAAACAGGTGCAGCTAAAGCAGTTGGTTTAGTACTTCCTGAACTTGCGGGTAAACTTGACGGTATGGCAGTACGTGTACCAACAATCAACGTTTCTTTAGTAGATTTAACGTTTGTTGCTAAGCGTGAAACAACTGCAGCAGAAATCAACGAAGTCGTTAAAGCAGCATCAGAAGGTGCAATGCAAGGTATTCTTGAATACAACGAATTACCGCTTGTTTCTATCGACTTTAACCACAACCCTGCGTCTTCAATCTTCGATTCTACCCAAACTAAAGTAGATGGTAAGCTTGTTAAAGTGATGGCTTGGTACGACAACGAGTGGGGTTTCTCAAACCGCATGTTAGACCAAGTTAAAGCGCTAGGTCAGTTCTTATAAAAGAACAGTAAAAGTTTAAGCTTTATCCAACAAAGCCACGTTTATCGTGGCTTTTTTGGTTTTTGCTGGATAAAAGCATTTATTCACAGTATCTTCTCTTTAAACATTTTTAGGGACAGATGATGAATAAATTTTTAATACCTTTATGCCTCTTGTTAGTGTCTTGCTCATCAACACAAGATAAAAACCTACCCGATTTTAATATTCCCAAAGATGTGATATCAAAAGCAAAAGACGACTTCAGACGATCTGATGATAAAATTTTATTTATGATGATGGTTAATCAAGCGGGTGATGTTGTGAAAGTCAGTGTATTAGATAATAAGCTGCAAAATAAGCAATTCTTAAATATGTTTAAAAAGAATATGTATAACCTTAAATATCCAAAAGCTCAGCAAGGGGACCCTGAATTTAGAGAATTCATTTTACCATTTGGTGTAAAAACTGAAGTAGAATTCTATGGTTAATCCCATTTTATGAGGAAAATAATGAAAAAAATCTTATTAACTACTTCACTCTTTGTAATGTCGTTACTGCCTAGTTATGCTTCAGCATCAGAAGAAGCTCAGCAACTTGCAGTGTGTTTAACTGATTCACTAAATGGCAAAGAGCGGAAAAATCTCGCTAAGTGGATTTATCTGGGGATGTCGACGCATAGTATTATTAAACCTTTCTCGAACGTGACAGAGCAAGATATAGATGAAACTAATCGCTATGTTGGTGCATTAGTTACGCGTTTATTAACCGAAGACTGCCCAAAGCAAGCAAAGGCTGCGATTGAAGTCGGCGGTCAGGGGGCAATGGAAAACGCATTCGGTATTGTCGGTGAAGTTGCAATGCAAGAGTTAATGGCTGAGCCAAGTGTGGGTAATGCTCTAGGTGCATTCGATAAATACCTAGATCAAGATAAGTTTGATAAAGCATTTCAATAATAGTTTAAAGGCTTATTATTTTATAAGCCTAAATCGTTTCATAGGGATATGGATATTCAATAATCTTAGACAGTTATTCGCTAATAACTGGTTATGTACACATAATAGTAATGGTCTAGCGGATATTTGTTCCTAAATTCTTCTGTGTTAAGCTGCAAAAAATTGATAAATGGATTTTTATATTATGGCACGTCTTTATCATCGGCTATTTAGGGCTGAGCAGTTTCAAGTGGGTGAAGGCAATATCAGTGGCTATATGGCTTGCTTCTTAGCGATTTTATCCTGTTTAGGGGTATTAGCATTTCATTTTCCAGAGTACTTAACGACCCCTGAGCTCAGGCAAAATTACAGTGTCGAGTTTTTACGCCAGCTGATGTTTGTGGCATTGATTATTTCAGGCAGTTTAGGGTTGTTGAACTTTGTTCGTAATACTAATAAGCGGCTCGGTGCAACGGCTTGGGTGTTGATCTTACTTGCTATTGCATTTGGTGGGCCGAATGTTGAAGTGGGAGATTTTAGAGATAATACGCCGTACTTGGGGCTTGATTGGTTCATTCTTGATTTACTTGGATCCACACTGATTTTTATTCTAATTGAGAAGCTACTGCCGCACCGTAAAGAACAAAAAATTCTCCGCTCTGAGTGGCAGGGTGATTTAAACCATTTCTTTGTTAATCACTTAATTATTGGTTTTGTATTGCTGGCTACCAATCAGTTCGTGCATCACGCATTTGGCTGGGCTGTGTCTGATACTGTACAAGGCTTTATTATTCAACTGCCATTTGTACTGCAGTTATTTTTAATTATTTTAGTGGCCGATTTAATGCAGTATTTTGTGCATAGAGCTTATCACGAAGTACCCCTGCTTTGGCGTTTTCATGCCGTACATCACAGTGCAAAAGAAATGGATTGGCTTGCAGGCTCTCGTCAGCATATTTTAGAAATACTCGTGACGCGTAGCTTAGTGCTCACACCTATTTTTGTGCTCGGCTTTCCATCGGATGTTATTAGCCTATATGTCATTATTGTTGGCTTTCAGGCTGTGTTTAACCACGCTAATGTTCGGGTGAAGTTTGGTTGGCTAAAGTATTTGCTGGTTACGCCTCAGTTTCATCATTGGCATCATTCATCTGATAAAGCGGCCATTGACCGTAACTATGCCGCGCATTTTTCTTTTTTAGATTATCTATTTGGTACTGCTGTAAAAGGTCAAGCAGAGTGGCCCGATAAATATGGTGTAGTTGGCGATTACATGCCCGAAGGAATGTTAAAGCAGCAGGTGTTCCCGTTTAAAAAGCAAAAATAAAGCCTCACTGAGGCTTTATTTATAATTATCTACACTCATAATCGCGAAACTAGCTCAGAAAAGCGAGGGCGTTTGTCAGAGTTGAGTACTAAGCACTCTTGAGCTATGTCAGTAAGCATGTTGGTAATGTCGTTTTCTTCACTCACTACAGTCAGTAAATCATCGATGAAATAACCAAGGGCGCGTACTTCAATGCCTTCTAATAGCTGCTGTTGATTAGGTGTCAGCATTGATAAGTCAGTTGCCGCACCAAAGTCACCAAATAATAACTCGCCATGTGAATTGATCATGCTGTTATGGGCATAAATGTCACCATGGCTTACTTGTTTTTGATGCAAATGGGCGAGGGTACTTGCCATTTGCTTGACAATTTTTAGTACCATTTCTGGAGAATACTGGCTGTTGTCTTCGAATGTGTCACGGGTACAAGTTGCAAGAGAGGGGGGCAAACCAAGATTACTAAACTCTTTACTGATAAGCTCCATCACTAAACCAAGTTGTGACTCTTCATCGACATAGCCCAATGCTTTAATGAGATTTGGATGCTCACTTGCTTTTAAACAACAATTTAGCTCATCAAGTGGATAGCCATCACTGGTGATCTCGCCTTTAAATAACTTAAGGGCAACAGGACGTTGATGCCAATTGGCCAAATGAATGACCCCAGACGCACCTTGGCCAATCTGCTTTTTAACTTCGAATTCATCCAGTGCAATTTTGCTAAACTGCTCACAGTGTAAGCTAGTTGAGCGATTTAAATCGTTACCAGAGAAGCCAAGCCAAGCAAGTTTCGGTAAAGCTAAAAGCCAATCTTCAACTTTTGTAAGCTTATTGGCACTTAAACGGATTAGCTCAAGCTCTTTACAATTAGCCATCGAAGCTGGCAAATCAGTTAACTGATTACCTGCCAGTGAGAGCTTTTTAAGCTTGCTGTACTCACCAAATGTATCAGGTAAAGCAGGAATTTGATTATCAGTTAAGATCAGCCATTCAATCTTCGTTGGTAAACAGTGCGCTTTAAATTCAGTAATTTGATTACCTTTAAATGCCACCATGATTAAGTTTGGGCATTGTCTTAGCACGTCTGGAATATGTTTAAACTGATTAAATGATAAAAACAGCCGTTTGAGATTTTTTAATTTGTAAAAATCGTCAGGTAAATCACTTAGCTGATTATTAGATAAATCGAGGATTTCTAACGTATCGGCTAGGGTATAAATTTCTTTTGGCAATTCGGTTAGTTCTGCAACAAGCTGAAGCCGTGTACAACCTTGTAGAGAACCGGCTTTTAACTCTTCGAGGGTATTCAATGTTGATTCCTTTGGGCTAAAAGGTAAAAGGCCAACTTGGTTGGCCTTTTTAATTAAAACTGTGCGTTGTGGTAAACGTTTTGTACGTCGTCACAGTCTTCTAGCATGGCTAAAAAGCGTTCCATGACTTCAACGTCTTCACCTTCAATGGGTGCTTCTACTTGCGGCACAAAAGCAATTAGATCTTCGTGGAAATCAGTAATCCCCATTTCTTCAAGTGCTGTACGGGTATTGTTGTACTCAGTGTGTGGAGCGAATACAGTCACTTTACCGTCTTCAACTTCTACATCTGTTACATCTACATCTGCCATCATTAGTGCTTCTAAAACAGCCTCGTCATCATCACCATCAAATACAAAAATAGCGAGGTGATCAAATAAGTGTGATACTGAGTTTTGCGCACCAATTTTTGCATTCGCTTTTGTAAAACAAACACGTACGTCAGCAAAGGTACGTTTGTTGTTGTCGGTTAAACAGTCAACAATGATCATACAGTTGCCCGGGCCGTAACCTTCGTAGCGAGTTGCTACATAATCTTCGCCGCCACCGCCTTTGGCTTTATCGATTGCACGCTCGATTACATGCGTAGGTACTTGGTCTTTCTTAGCACGCTCAATTAAGCGACGAAGCGCTAAGTTGCCATCGGGATCAACACCACCATTCTTAGCGCAGATATAAATTTCTTTTCCGTACTTTGAATAAACTTTGGTTTTTGCACCCGCAGTTTTTGCCATTGAGTCTTTTTTGTTTTGATAAGCTCTGCCCATCTGCGTGTTGCCTTTTTGTTATAGATAAAAATAAAGCGGTTATTCTAATCATTTAACCTACTAGTTAACAGTGTTTATTCATCGCTTTGCTGTAACTGCCACATTCGTGCGTATTCACCATTTGCTGCAAGCAGTTGATGGTGCTGACCTTGCTCAACAACCTGTCCTTGTTTCATAACAATAATTTTGTCAGCGTCAGTAATTGTTGATAAACGATGCGCAATGACTAAGCTGGTATGTCTTTGTGCGACTTCACGCATCGCACTTAAAATAGCTTGCTCTGAATGCGAATCTAGCGCCGATGTTGCCTCATCAAATAATAAAATCGGTGAACCTTTTAAAATGGCTCTGGCAATTGCAATGCGTTGTTTTTCACCGCCTGATACTTTTAAACCGCGTTCACCAACAAGGGTTTTATCGCCTTTATCTAGGCTGGCAATAAATCCATCTAAATGGGCAAGGTTTATGGCTTTATCAATTTCATCTTCGCTTGCCGTTGGATTTCCGTAGGCGATGTTTTCGCGAATGCTGGTGTTAAATAGCACGGTATCTTGCGGTACGATGGCAATTGCTTGGCGCAAACTTTCAAGTGTCACTGTGTTGATTGCTTGCTCATCGATATAAATTTTACCTGCATCAACATCATAAAAACGGTAGAGCAGGCGGCTTAGAGTGCTTTTACCTGCGCCACTGGCACCCACAATCGCCACTTTGCTGCCAGAAGTAACCTCAAAGCTTAAGTTATTTAAAATTGACCTTTGTTTATCGTAACTAAACGACACATTTTCAAATCGAATAGCTGCTTTGGTTGCTTTTAATGGTTTTGCATCTTTGTCATCGCTAATGGCGGCTTTTCGATTTAACAGCCCCAGCATATTTTCAAGGTCAGTCAGCGCACGGCGTATCTCACGATAAACAAAACCTAAAAAGTTAAGTGGTAAAAATAACTGGATCATATAAGCATTGATCATCACAAGCTCACCTATTGTTAGCTCTTTGTTGACCACTGAGCTGGCACCTAGCCACATTAGCGCTGTAATAGCCGCGGCAATAATAAGTGCTTGCCCTGAATTAAGCGCAAGTAACGATAAACGATTTTTTAGCCTCGCTTGTTCCCATTTAGCTAAAAAGCCGTCGTAGGTGCTCGCTTCATAGTGTTCATTGTTGAAGTACTTAACGGTTTCGTAATTTAGTAAGCTGTCGATTGCACGGGTGTTTGAGTTGTTATCGGCAGCATTTGCTTCACGAATAAATCGGTTACGCCACTGAGTTACAATCACAGTAAAAGCAATGTAACTAGCAACCGCAATTAATGTGACCAGTGCAAACCAAGGTGAAAACAAGGTTGCAAAAATAATGGCTACTGTGATTATTTCAAATAGCGTTGGCACGATGTTAAACATCAAAAAGCGCATTAAAAAGCTGAGGCCACTTGTGCCACGCTCTATATCGCGACTGATACCGCCTGTTTGCCTGTCAAGATGAAAGGCAAGTTCTAAACTATGCAAGTGTTTAAAAACTTTTAAGCCAATATGTCTCATTGCGTGCTCAGTAACACGGCCAAATAACGCATCGCGTACTTCACCAAAAAATACACTGGCAAAGCGCAGTAAACCATAGGCGATCAGCAAGGCAATAGGAACGCTTAATAGCGGGTTGATACTCGCATCAACCGCGTCAATTATTTCTTTTAGTGCCCAAGGCATCAGTAATGTGGCGCCTTTTGCAGCAATAAGCGCTAAGACGGCTAATATGACTCGGCCTTTAAAGCTCATTAAATAGGGCCAGAGTGTTTTGATGCTTTGTGATAGGTTCATTGCATCAGGCGATCTCGTCACCTGTTCTTTGCGGCTCATTCCACGCATGAGGGTCTCTTAAAATCAATTTGATAAAAATAGGCAAAAGCTTTCGTGTTTTAGGCAAGTGTAATTTGTTAATTTACCTCTATACTGAATGCATTATACACCAGCGCATTAGCAAATTAGTTAATGCATGAGTAAAACACGAAGAAAACTAAGGAGTAAGCATGAAAACCGTCGGTTATGCAGCACATGATTCTGAAAAACCATTAGAGCCGTATCACTTTGAACGTCGTGCACTTCGTGATGAAGATGTATCAATTGAAATTCTATATTGTGGCGTGTGCCATTCTGACTTACACACCGCAGAAAACGACTGGGGCTGGACTCAGTACCCAGTGGTACCAGGCCATGAAATCGTTGGTCGCGTCCTTGAAGTAGGCAGCGGCGTTACAAAATATAAAGTGGGCGATAATGTTGCTGTGGGTTGTATGGTTGATAGCTGTTTAAGCTGTGACCAGTGTCATCACGGTGAAGAGCAGTTTTGTCGCGAAGGGATGGTAGGAACTTACTCAGGACAAGACCGCATTAGTGGTGAGCTCACTCAAGGTGGTTATTCAAAACACATTGTGGTGCGTGAAGAGTTTGTACTAAGTGTGCCTGAAGGCTTAGACCTTGCTAAATGTGCACCAATTTTATGTGCGGGTATCACAACCTATTCGCCACTACGCACGTGGAATGTCGGCCCAGGTAGCCGTGTTGGTGTGATTGGTTTAGGTGGTTTAGGTCATATGGCAATAAAAATCGCAGCTGCAATGGGCGCACATGTTACGGCAATTAGCCGTAGTGATAAGAAAAAACAACAGGTTTTATCTTATGGCGCAAAAGATTTATTGGTATCGAGCGATGAAGCTGCCATGCAAGCGCATGCAAATCAATTTGATGTGATCATTAATACCATTCCGGTAAAACACGACTTTACGCCGTATATTCCGCTTTTAGATATTGATGGTACGCAAGTATTGGTTGGTCAAGTGGGTGAACTTGAAGAGACTAACTCAGTGCCATTATTAATGGGACGTCGCCGTGTTGCTGGCTCATTGATTGGTGGTATAGCGCAAACTCAAGAAATCCTCGATTTCTGTGCACTGCATAATATTCTGCCAGAAGTTGAAATGATTAAAATGGACCAAATAAATGACGCATTCGATAAGTTAAAGCAAGGTGATATGGCCTCACGCTTTGTTATCGATATGTCATCATTAGAAGTTTAACAAAGTTAAATTACTAAGCGGGCTTAATTAGGCCCGCTTTTATTGTAGTCACTTTTATTTTGTTACTGTTTGTTTAAGTAATAACTTGTGTTTTATTTTTTTGCCCTCATTATATCCCTGTTATCCACTTAATTTATTGGTCAGTTCTTGTTACGGTTTTTCTCAGTCATTATCTTGCTATTTACTGTGTTCTTTAGCTCACAGAGCATGGCTATGCCTGACACGCACTCACACTTTGCTGCGACTAAATTGTTCCAAGTCGAGCTGACTAAAACCCCAGTTATTTCCCAAACTCATGCAGTTGAACATCCTAAACCGGTAGAACCATCCGGGTTTGATACCCTAGTGCCGCGTTTAACTGCCAGTAATTCATCATTATTTCTTTATCACAGTCAGGTTGACCCTGATTACGAGTTATTAATTGAATTCTTTGCTGAAGACTGGAGAAAAGAGCACTTTTTAGCGCCGCCAGGTGTAGTGCGTGTACTCCCATGGTTTGCATTAGCAACTCAACGAAAATCCCGCATTAGTGGCTGGAAAGACGCCAACCTCTTGTACAAAGCCAATACCACCTTCCATAGCTAAACGACTTCCTTCGTTACTTTTTATTTTTTTTAATTAAATATTTACCGGCTGACAATGCCGGAAGGAAGTCATGTATGTCACATAAATCAAAGCCGGCGCTATGGCGTCGTCTAAAAATGAGTTATGTCGCTATGATAGCGGCGTGTTTTTTATTAGCGGTTAGTGCACTACCTAACCTTTACCCTAACAAATCTTGGTTGCACATTAGCTTGCCAGATCAAACTGTGACGCTGCAAAGTGTGACAACATCACTAAATCAACATGGTTTTGAAGTGACTGAAGCCAATGATAGCCAAGCACTGCTGGCTATTTTATTAGCTGAGCCTACTCAAAGTGCCAATGCGCTGAGTTTTATCAAAACACAATACCCACAACTAGAGGCTAAAATTGTTGAGCATGCGACAAGCCCGCAATGGCTCCAGCAGCTGGGTCTATCACCGATTAAATTGGGACTCGATTTAAATGGTGGGGTGTTATTTGTGCTTGATGTTGACCTTGATAAAGCAATGCAAGAGCACTTAAATAGTGTGTATCAACAAACTAAATTGACGCTTCGTAAAGACAAAATCCGTGGGATCCGGGCAAATGAAGTCAAAGAAGGGGTTGAGCTACAAATTTTACCAACCTCCGAGGAGCAACTTGCAGGGCTTGTTTCAACGTTGCAAGGTCAATTCAAAGGCCTGATGCAAACTAAATCAACAACGAATAACCTAACTACGGTATTACTACATTTTAACGAGCAAAGCCAAAGCGAATTTAATAAACAAGTTATGGCGCAAAGCTTAACAACCCTGCGTGGTCGCATTGAAGAGCTTGGTATCACTGAAGCGGTAACGCAAAGACAAGGTAAGCAGCGCATTCGCATTGAGTTACCCGGTGTGCAAGACCTATCTGAAGCTAAGCGTATTATTGGTGCAACTGCGACCCTCGATTTTTATCAGGTCGTCGAAGTAGGAGGTAAAGCGTTTAATTTACAAGGCGGTGGCGTTGTTAATTTAAACCCTGTTGCGATTTTTTCAGGTGATCACATTAATAATGCCAGTGTTGGTAAAGATGAATGGGGCAAGCCTTTAGTTCAGCTTAGTTTAGATTCGCAAGGTGGCGATGCGATGTCTGCATTTTCTAAGCACAATATAGGTAAGGCTATGGCCACGGTGTATTCGGAATACTCACGGGATGCAAATGGCGACGTTGTTAAAAAAAGCGAAGTGTTCAATGTGGCAAACATTGCCCAGCATTTAAGTTCTCGTTTTAGTATTACTAATATGAAAAGCCCGCAAGCAGCCTACGATTTAGCGCTTTTACTGCGCGCAGGTTCACTCACAGCGCCAGTGACCATTGTACAAGAACAAACCATAGGCCCAAGCTTAGGCAGAGAAAACATTGAACACGGCTTAGCTGCGTTAATGCTGGGCATCGGTATTACCCTTGCATTTATGGCGCTTTGGTATCGTCGCTTAGGATTGATTGCCAATATTGCTTTACTCCTTAATTTAACGGCTTTAGTTGGTTTAATGTCGTTATTGCCGGGTGTTGTGTTGACACTGCCAGGTATTGCAGGGCTTGTACTAACGATAGGTATGGCAGTTGATACAAATGTGATTATCTTTGAGCGAATAAAAGAAGAGAAACGTAAAGGTCGACCTACTTATCAAGCGATTGAACAAGGCTATAACCAAGCATTTACGACCATTTTTGATGCCAATGTAACAACCATGATCACAGCAATTATCCTATACGCCATTGGATATGGACCGGTGAAAGGCTTTGCAATCACATTAGCGCTTGGGCTATTAACCAGTGTCTTTACTGGCGTTTATATTTCAAAAGCGCTTAGCCAAACACTCTACATTAAACTAACCAATTTGACGGGGGCTAAAGCATGAGTTGGTCAACATTAACAGCTGCGAGTAAAGCACGCGTTTTAGGGCTAGTGCTAAGCTGTGTTTTAGTCATCGCGAGCCTAGGTGTTTTATCTTTAAAAGGACTAAATTTTGGCCTTGATTTTACAGGTGGCTACATCAGTGAAATCAACACAACGTCAGTCACGAAAATTGCTGATTTAAAGGCAAAGTTAAGCCCTGAGGTTGCGAGCAAATTAACCATCACTAAAGCAGGTGAATATCACTTTGTTTTAAGAGAAGCGCCAAAGGCTAGCAAAGCCAGTACTTGGCAAGCAGAGCTGAATGAGCAAGGTGTAGACTATAGCGTATTATCTAGCTCATTTTTAGGCTCACAAGTGGGTGATGAGCTTTTTGAACAAGGTTGTTTAGCTTTATTTGCGGCGCTGATTGCAATTATGGTTTATTTAGCAGTGCGCTTTGAATGGCGACTCGCGGTAGGTTCAGTGGTTGCACTGTTACATGATTTAACTTTAGTGCTGGGCTTGTTTTCCTTACTTGGGCTTGAGTTTAATTTAACCGTGCTGGCGAGTTTACTGGCTATTATTGGTTATTCATTAAATGACTCAATTATAGTTGGCGACAGAGTTAGAGAGCTTTTACGTATTCAGCCAGACAATCAACGCATTAACACCCATGTTGTGATTAATGATGCAATTGGCTCTACGTTAACGCGTACATTGATCACCTCAGGCACAACACTTGCGACCATTGCCTGTATTTGGTTGCTTGCTGGTGCTGCATTAACGGGCTTTGCCATTGCGTTATTTGCAGGCATTGTGGTGGGAACCTTCTCATCGATTTGTATCGCCGCTACCTTGCCGCAGTTATTGGGGTTAAGTTCAGAAAATTACACCCAAACACTGGATGATAAAACCAAAGCCTATATGGATATGCCGTAAGTCAGTTTTATAACTTACTTTCATCAGCCGCTATTTTTCCATAGAATAGCGGCTTTTCTGTTTTAACTGCTTTGATATGAATAAAACACACGTAATTGAACATTTACGCTTTGCGCTAGAGGCACAACTGCAAAACGCCAAAGCAGCGGCAAAAGCGGCTCATGACGCTGCAACCCACGAAGAAAGTGTTGCTGAAACCCAATACGATACCTTGGGTTTAGAGGCTGCTTATCTAGCGCAAGGGCAAGCTGAACGAGTTAATGAGTGCTACCGTGATATTCAGGCATTCAATACGGTGTTTAAAGAAAGCGAATTTAATAAGGTTCGTGAAGGTGCATTAGTGTGTCTTGTCGATGAACAAGATTACGCAAAGTGGTTTTTTATGGGCCCAAGTGCAGGTGGCTTAATAGTCACCGTAAAAGAACAGCCTATTTATGTTGTGACACGAGAAGCGCCGTTAGGTAAGCAATTGATTGGAAAGAGCCTTGATGATGAAGTTGAACTCTCTATTGCTGGCAATAAACAGTTGTACGCCATAGAACAGTTAATTTAATTATTGGTATTTTTAATCAGTAAATTTCATCTTCAAGTAAAAAATATCTCGTTGGTCACAAAGCAAAAAAACCTCTATAAATCACATCAAGCTTAATGCTTATAAGCACCCATCTAGTTAAGTGAAGTTTAGCCTCATGCGTTCACTTAATTGGCTGGGTGTTTTCATTTTTTCATAAGACTTAATTTAGGAAAAGTCGTGTTTAAAACCTTGATTGTGGTTGATAACAATGAGCAACGTATTGCTCAAAATTTCGAAAATGTCATTACCTTTGACACCTACTTACGTGATTACCCAAAACATAATGAGCCAAAAACACGCATTTTAAACTTGTGTGATACAGGGCAGTATTTAAGTAAAGGTTATTATTGTTCTTTGCTTGCTGAAGCAAGAAAGCACCAGGTATTACCGAGTGTAAAAACAATTAATGCGCTACGTAGCGATGAGCACAGCACGCGTCATAAAGCGCTTGCTGGTGGCACTGTCTTTTTTGGTCACACAGATAAAGAGCAGCAAAGTAAGGCAACCAAAGCATTATTCTCGCAATATCCAGCGCCTATTTTGGTGTGTGATGAGCAAGGTGTTGTAAAGCAAGGCACAATTGCATCATTAGATGAAACTGGCTTTACAGAGTTTGTAAAACAACTCAGTAGCTTTACGATGTCTGTATGGCGCATTCACGATAAAAAACGTCGTTACCGTTGGGATATGGCTATATTGGTTGATCACCAAGAAAAGGTGCCGCCAAGTGATAAAGATGCCATTGCTAAATTTATTAAAGCAGCCGCTAAACATGGTATTTATGCCCAAGCACTGACATTTGATGAAATTACCAATATTGCACAATTTGATGCGTTATTTATTCGCCAAACCACAGCCATCGACCATCCAACCTATCGTTTAGCGAGTAAAGCACAAAGCTTAGGGTTAGTGGTCATTGATAATGCAGAGTCAATACTGCGCTGTTGTAATAAAGTGTATTTGCACGATGCCTTTAATTATCAAAAAGTGCCAAGTTTAAAAACTCACGTTGTAGCTGATACAAGTGAAGAGACAATTGAAAGTTTAGAAGCAAACTTCAGCTACCCACTGGTATTAAAAATGCCAGAAGGCTCTTTCTCAAAAGGCGTATTTAAAGTCGCTAATCGTGATGAGTTAGTTGCTAAGTTAACAGAACTGTTTGAGTTCAGCGCACTTGTGCTAGCACAAGAGTACATGTACACCGAATATGATTGGCGTGTCGGGGTGTTAAATGGCCGTGCAATTTATGCGTGTCGTTATTTAATGGCGCGTAATCACTGGCAAATATACAACCATGATGCAAAACGATTTTTCTCAGGTGGCTTTGAAACCTTGCCAACGTTTGAGTTACCTAAAGTGGTACTTGATGCAGCATTAAAAGCCTGCAAAACGGTGGGTAAAGGTTTGTATGGCGTTGATGTTAAAGAGCATCAAGGTAAAGCATACGTGTTAGAAGTGAATGATAACCCGAGTATCGACCACAAAGTCGAAGATGCCTATTTAGGTGATGAGCTTTATATGATCATTATGGATGAGTTTAAACAACGCCTAGAAGCACGAGGCCGCGGTTAATGAACGTATCTGTTTGTCAAATCCGCTTTGCTAAGGCTGCGGATTTGACGGCTCTTGTCGCCATTGAAGAGCAAAGCTTTAGTCAAGATAGATTAAGTAGCCGTAGTTTAAAACGCTGGATCAGCGCAAGCCACGGCTTATTGATGGTGGCTGAGGTAGACAATAAATTGGTTGGTTATGGTTTAGTGTGGTGCCACAAAGGGACGCGCCTTGCTCGGTTATATTCACTGGCAGTTTTGCAATCTCAGCAAGGCAAAGGTATTGCTTCAAAGTTACTTCTTGCGCTTGAAAATGAAACGGCTAAACGGGGCCGTTTATACATGCGTTTAGAAGTTGCGGTAAACAACCAATCAGCAATTCGCTTATATGAAAAACTGGGTTATCAGGTGTTTGGTCATTACAGTGATTATTATGATGACCATAGTGATGCCCATCGAATGCAAAAAAACATTCGTCGTAATATCGAATTTAATGCCGATAAACACACACCTTGGTACCAGCAAACTACCGAATTTACCTGTGGCCCAGCGGCGTTATTAATGGCAATGTCATCATTGAATGATACCGTAATGAGCCAACTTAAAGAGCTGGATATATGGCGTGAAGCCACGACTATTTTCATGACTTCAGGGCATGGCGGTTGTCATCCTCTAGGGTTAGCACTTGCTGCAATGAAACGTGGTTTTAAAGCCGATGTTGTTTTAAATACCCGTGATACTTTGTTTATTGATGGTGTAAGAAGTGAAAAGAAAAAAGCCATTTTGCATACCGTACACAATCAGTTTGTGGCTGAATCAATAGCTGCAAAACTGCCTGTGAGGTATCAAGAATTAACCTTGGCTACCATTGAGGATTGGCTTGCTGAGGGTAAAGCGGTGGTGTTATTGATCAGCACCTATCGGTTTGATGGTAAAAAGTCACCGCACTGGGTGTGTGTAACGCATATTGATGAGCATTGCTTGTACGTGCATGACCCGTTTTGTGAAAACGAAAAACAATTGGCGATTGATTGTCAGCATGTGCCAATAGCCAAAGCCGATTTTAGCAAAATGGCGAGTTTTGGTTCATCACGACTCAGCACTGCGATGGCCTTTTATTTATAATTTTGATTGTTAGTTTGATTTGGAAGTGCAGTGACACTGAGTAGTTTATTTGATATTGCCCCTTATTCTTGGTCAGCAATTGGTAGCGCTGCATTTTGCGGCGCAATTATTGGTATGGAGCGTCAATTACGCGGCAAACCTGTGGGTATTCGTACTTCAGCGCTCATTGTGTTAGGTACTTATTTGTTTCTATCAACAGCGTTTATGTTGCATGGGGAAGATATTGATCATTCACGTGTAGTTGGCCAGATCATTACTGGTATCGGCTTTTTAGGTGCAGGGGTGATGCTTGCAAAAGATGGCGCGGTAGTTGGTGTAACATCTGCTGCGACAATTTGGGTATTAGCATCAATTGGTGTTGTTATTGCTACTGATAACTTACTCGCTGCGATAAAGCTATCAGTACTAGTGGTAGGTATTTTATATGGCGTAGATGTACTTGAAGCTAAATTTAAGAGCTTAGGGCGCGGTGTACATGCCCGTGTAAAACGCTATTCAAAGTTGTATTATCGAAAAGAAAAGTGAAGTTAGAAGGTAATAGAGGTTAGAATTTAGAAGTTAGAAGTGAGTTTCTAACCATAGTATTTAAATGCTTTTTGGTATTGATATACTTTGTTTCATAAGGCATAAAAAAGGGATTTATATATATGAAATTACTCTTGTTTATTCTGACTTCACTCTGTTTTGTTATAAGTCATACGGTTAATGCGATTGTACCAAACACTGAATATTATCAATCAGCGCTAGTGTATATTATTAAGTTAAATGAACAGCTTTCTAAAGTTGAAATTGCATTGAAAACAGAACATAACAAAGACGTTTATCAACAATTGCAAAAAAACTTACAAGATGAAATTGTATTAATCCAAAAGCGAGTTGCTTTATACAAACAAATAGAGCAACAAAATTTGATCATGTATTCAAGCACTCATACAACAAAGTAGCGAATGGAAAAAAGTTACATAATTAAGCCAGCTAGTTTAGAAGATTTGTTGATTGTTGATAGTCAAATTCCTGAGTTTGATGGCCGAAATACCCTCAGTAAATTACAAGCAAAGTGTGCAGATATTGAGCATCTAGCTTTAGTGGCTTATATCGATAATAAGCCTGTGGCCTACAAACTGGGTTATGCGTTAGATTCAAACACCTTTTATAGTTGGCTTGGCGCGGTTGCGCCAGAATGTAGAGGGCAGGGCATTGCACAGGCTTTATTAAACGCACAAGAAGCATGGGTTAAAGCCCACAGTTATCTGGCTATAAAAGTTAAGTCGATGAACCGTTTTCCTGCAATGCTGAGTCTGCTTATCAAAAATGACTATGCAATAGTAGGTTATGAAGACAGAGGCTGCACACAAACTAGTAAGATTTTATTCACGAAAGACATTTAAACTTTTTAGCTTACTTTGGCAAACTAATTAAAAAGTGGGCGCCTACATCACTTTCTTGTACGCAAATATCGCCTTGCAGTTGTTGTCTAACTATTTTCTTCGCTATGCTGAGGCCAAGCCCTATGCCTGATTGGTTGTTTTTACCTTTATAAAATGGGGTGAAAATTGAGCTTAGTTCAGTACTGCTGATACCGGTGCCGTTATCGGTGTAGTGAATTTTTAACACCTCATCAAAATCAAAAATATCAATTTCTATTAAAGGGTCTGTAATATTGTTGAATGCATGCTCAATTGAGTTTTGCAATAAAATAAACAGCACTTGTTTTAGCAAGTCTATTTCAACTTCTAATTGGCTATGCGGGTTTTGATAATTAATGTCTAATTTGATACTGCGATGTTTTATTTGCTCTTCTAAGTGTTTATACAATGACTCAGAGAGTTGCTCTAACGTCATGATTGTTTTACTTGATTGTGATTTGGTATACAACAAATCTTGTAAAATACGTATTTTATAAGCAGATGATGTTAAGTTTCTGTTTAGTAATTCATTGGTATTTACCAATGTCTCTAAAGTATTTTGCAGTGCTTGTTGGCTAAGTCGTTTTTTTAAAAGTCTGGTTTGTGTTTCTTTGACAGCAAGTTGAGTAACATCTACTGCGGTAATGCAGTTACCGAGTGGTGTGTTGAGCTCGTGGGCTATTCCTCTAATTAAAGTGGCTAGTTCAGCAAACTGTTGCTGCTCAAACGCTTGTTTTTGCTGATACAATAATTTCAGTTGTGTTTCGAAGCTTTGCTTAATGGTTTCGAGTAGTTTTATCACAGGCTCGTTATATTCATGGGGTTTGCTATCTAAGATACAAATTGTGCCAAATGGGGTGGTGTCTCCTGCACATATAGGTAAACCTAAATAAGAAATCATATTAAGCTTGATATCAGGGTTTTCTTTCCAGTTCTCATCAACAAGTGCGTTTGGTATGTTCAGTAAGTTCTGCGTTTTTACGACATGCTCACAATAAAGGCCTGAATCTTCTAACTCTTCACTGTCACCAATTTCATAAGGATTTGCTTGGTTATTGTTTTTTGAAAACACACTAATAATATTGTTTTCTACTTTCATTACTAAGGCGACGGGTACATCAGCAAAAAGGGCTAAAACTTCGAGGGTTTTATTCCAACTTTGCACTAATTCATCATAATCAAGCTGATACATTTTTAGACTCAAACAAATACCTATACAACTAACTAAAAGCTTAGTAATAATTTTTAATTCAGCAACTTAAATATGATTAATCTGACCTTTGCTTAGAACATTTCCGGCATTTTAGCTTTAGCCAAATAGTTTTCGTCTAACGACTGTGCGATATTCACTAGGTGTTTGTGAAAGCACTTTCTTGAATACCCGTGTTAAGTGACCTTGGTCGTTATAACCAACTTCCAGTGCAACTTCTTGAATAGACAAATTTGAAGAGGCTAATAACTCTTTTGCAGTTTGTACCCTCAACTGTTGCCAATACTCCACAGGAGTTTGGCTGGTGGCTTGGCGAAAACGGCGAGTAAAAGTACGGTAGCTTAAACTAAATTGTGCTGCAATTTCTTGCAGAGTCAGTTCAGAGGTTAAATTGTTTTTTAACCAAAATTGAATTTGTGCAATGAGTTCGTCTGGGTGTTTATCGACGGCACCCTCAAGGTAGCGCTGATCTTCATAGGGCTTACGAATTTCATGGGAGAAATTACGCTCAACATGTTGTGCCGCTTCTCGTCCGTAATATTGACTAATAATATGCACAATAACATCGGCAAGTGCATTTAAACTCGCAACTGTATACATGCGCTCAGATTGTGTGATGAAAAAATCAGGCTTAAGCTGCACTTTAGGGTAGTCACGTTTAAATTGTTCTGCGTAATGCCAGTGAGTGGTAGCCGGGTGGCCATCCAATAAGCCTGCTTCTGCAACTAAACAATTACCTGTGCCTACACCAATTATATGACTGCCTTGTTGCCAAGAATCACCAAGCCAGTTCACCAAACTTTGCTGTTTGCTCACCACAGGACGCGGGTTTCGCCAAATCCCAGGCACAATAATCAAGTCACTAGCAGGCGCGGTGACGGTTTCGCAATCGGGCATAATTGAAAGCCCAGTACGATTAGGGATCGCTTTTAGACTACTTGCCACTAAATTGATGCTTAGAGGTTTAAATTCGTTCTGCTGACGATGGCTTTTTGCAAAGGCCTCACCAGCTCTGAGCATTTCAATAGGCAGGGTTAAACTGGTTATTAATAAATGAGGATAAACCAAAATACTAATTTCAATGGCTTTTACTTGTTGAAGTTTCGTCACTTAAATTGCTCCGACCAGTTGCTTTTGGCCTATTGTGCATGTTATTTGGCTATTTAAGCATAAAGCGTGTTAATTAATCCATTTAAACTTGGTTTAATTCTCATAACACGTTTTCTCAAGGTTTTTTATGACAGCATTACCCGTTATTGTTGGTATGGGTGGTATTAATGCCGCTGGCCGCACTTCTTTTCATCAAGGTTATCGTCGTATCGTGTTAGACAGCTTGGACGCTAAAGCCCGTCAGGAGACATTTTTAGGTTTAGCGACATTAATGAACTTAGTCACTCTTACTGAAGGTGTACTTAAAGATGCCCAAGGCAATACCATTGCCGAATCAGACATCGAAGCTAAGTTCGGTGAACAAATTTTAGCTGGCACACTTATTCGTAAAATTGAAAAAAACCACTTCGATGTGGATGCGACTCCATGGCAGCAAAAAATGACGTTAACAGCGTCAGATGAACAGCAGATTGTTTTTGAAACGCGCCGCCGTGATTTACCAACTCCAGTACCAAGTGCTTGGCAGGTTGAAGAATTAACTGATAAAAAAGTGAAAGTCACAATTAGCGCTGATCTTGCAATTAAACATGACAGTACGCGCGATAATCCAATTAAAGCGGCCGGTCAATTACCATCAGGTTTTGAACCTTCGGCTATGTATAACAGCCGTTATCAACCAAGGGGTCTGCAAGCGACTATCTTTGCCGCAACCGATGCGATTCGTTCGACAGGTCTGGCGTGGCAGCAGGTGATGAATAGTGTTGAGCCTGATCAAATTGGCACTTACTCAGCTTCTGTGGCGGGTCAAGTTGATGATGAAGGATTTGGTGGATTAATACGTGCGCGTCAGCAGGGCGATCGTGTGAGTACAAAACAGCTTGCACTTGGCTTAAACACTATGTCTACTGACTTTATCAATGCTTATGTAACAGGCAATGTGGGTACAACCTTTACTACATCAGGTGCATGTGCAACGTTTTTATATAACTTACGTGCTGCAGTAAACGATATTCAAGCGGGTCGTACGCGTGTCGCTATTGTGGCGTCTGTTGAGTGTGCTATTACACCTGAAATTGTTGAAGGTTTTGGCAATATGAGCGCACTTGCAAATGAAGAAGGTCTAAAGCGCCTTGATAATACAGATGTGGTTGATCATCGCCGTACAAGTCGTCCATTTGGTGAAAACTGTGGTTTTACAATTGGTGAAGGCGCACAAGTTGCTATATTAATGGATGATGCATTGGCATTAGAGTTAGGCGCTGATGTGTTAGGCAGCGTTGCAGATGTGTTCGTCAATGCCGATGGTATTAAAAAATCAATTACAGCCCCGGGCCCAGGTAACTACATCACGATGGCAAAATCTGTTGCACTAGCAAACAGTATTGTTGGCCAAGAAGCGGTACAAAAGCGTAGCTTTATTTTGGCACATGGCTCAAGTACACCACAAAACCGCGTAACAGAATCACTGATCTATCATAAAGTGGCAGAAACATTTGCAATTGATAATTGGAAGGTTGCTGCGCCTAAAGCATATGTTGGCCATACCATTGCTCCAGCCAGTGGTGATCAATTAGCTATGGCATTAGGTGTGTTTAGTCACAACATTATGCCGGGTATTACGACAATCGATAAAGTGGCAGATGATGTGTATAGCGAACATTTAGACATTCGTACTGAACACTATCAGTGTGATGCAATGGATATTGCCTTCATTAACTCAAAAGGCTTTGGTGGTAATAACGCAACTGCGACTGTGTTATCACCGGCAATTACATTAAAGATGCTAGCAAAGCGTCATGGTGATGAGGTTATGGCGCAATATCAAGACCGTCATACTCAGGTAGCCAAAGCGCAAGCTGACTATCAACAACACGCTGATTTAGGTCATTATGAGCTAATTTATCGTTTTGGTGATGGCTTAATTGATGAAAATGGCATTGAAATTAGTGAAGATTCAATGACAATCCCAGGTTTTGATAAAAAAGTTTTATTATCAAAACCAAACCCTTACCAGGATATGTTTTAAGATCAAGGCATGTTTAAGCACATTCTTGACAGCAAGGCGCTTTTAAAGCGCCTTTTTTAGTGCTATAAGTGTTCCTATCAAAGGGAATTGGAGCCATTATCATGATTAAATTCACAAAACTCGCAGCACTTTGTTCACTTATCGCATTACCTACACAGGCTTTAGCACGAGACGTCAATGACTTAGGTGTTGATGTTCAAGCTGCTACCTCTGCTTATATTGTTAAAAATTCAAACAAACGTTACCCAGGTAGTTATAACGGCTCTCGTCTAGAAGGCTGGGCATTAATGTCTTATGTGGTTGATACACAAGGTAAGGCAAAAGACATTGAAGTGATCATGGCATCTGATACTCGGGGTAGTGAAGAAAATGCAGAGAAATACTTAACCAACTTAGAGTTTGCACCTGCCACAAAAGAAGGCAAAACCGTAGAAGGGGGTTACCTGTTTTCATTTGAAGTAGGTAAGTATTTTAATGGTTACTCAAATGATAAAGCGAGCCGTGGTTTTATTAATGAATACGATGAAATCAATAAAATGCTGCAAGCTAAAGAGTTTAAAAAAGCTGAGAAAGCATTGGCTGAGTTATATAAAGACCATACTAAAAACACCTCTGAACAGGCATTATTTGCATGGTTGAAAAGCCAATTTTATTATCATCAACAACAATGGTTTGGCTTGATGAGCAGTTGTCTGTAGCCTATTTACTGCGAGCTAAGTTACCAACAGATATACAATATTTAGTCGCTAAAAGTGCTCTACAATGGTACAGCTTCAAGGGCGATTTTAATCTTGCATACAATGCTATTTATGCGTTAGATAATATCGAGGGTAAACAGTTTTCAGAAGAAAACAAACTTGCCACTATCAAGCAAATTGATGACCTATTGGCGCGAACACCGCAGATTAATTCACAAATCAATGTTTCAAAAGATAAGCTTTCATATTTATCTTTATCTCGCGGTTCAATCAAAATTGAAGGCGCGAGTGATGTTTCTAAATTACAGATCCGCTGTGCAGATCAAGTCATTGACCTTGAAGCAAGTGAATCGGTTAATTATGTCATTGATGAGCAAAGCAGACGCTGCGGTTTATTAGTTAAATCTGCAAGCCCTGCTGAGATTAAAGTTAAACAAACTGGCTATGCCATAGTTAACTCAAAATATGACGCGAGCTAATTGTTTACTTTAAGCGCTTAACATATCTTAGCGTTACGAAATTAATCAACGCCATTAAAAAGGCGATTTCGTAACGACTAAATGCCACAGCAATGCCAATAAGTCCCATGTTCCAAATACTGGCTGCTGTGGCTGTTCCATAGGTAGAGTTTTTGTTCTTCAAAATGGCACCACCGCCAATAAAGCCAATACCCGTGATAATCCCTTCGAGTACTTTTGATTCTGCCTCTGAACTTGTTAAAACAGACATGCCCACTAATGCATAACCACATGATGCAACAGCGACTAATGGAAATGTTCGTAGACCTGCACCATTACTGGTTTTTTCTCGATCAAAAGCCATTGGAAGGGCAAGTAAATAGGCAATACCTAGATGAATTAAATTATCGAGAATTTCATACCAATCAATATTAAAGTCCATGCTTTGCTCCTTGCTATAAAGATTATGATAGCTTTGCAATTTCAATACCCGATCAACAAATTAAATAAAATGAGGAAACTAGGGACATGTAGCCGGGTTTTTAAAAGCATGCCTTGCTATAATTTGCGATTTTTACGCACTGCTATGTCATTTTTTCAGCCTTTTGGCTGTTTGAATTTTAGCCATGCTAACAGTATGCTAAACACGCTGACTAAATAGGCTTCACATTGAAACATTCCACCTCCTCCCTAGAAAAAACCGCGCTTGCACTGTGTATGTTTGGTGCACTGATTGCTGTGATTTTGCCTGATGTTATCACTGAGCAAGTTCAGCCGTTTGTACAAATGCTGTTAAAATGGAGTGGTAGTAGCTTTTTCTTATTGGTGAATTTTTTATTGTTTGCCATCATTATTTTAGCAATTAGCCCACTCGGTAGCCGTAAACTAGGTGGTGAGCAGGCTGTTGTTGAGTATTCAAACTTTGGCTGGTTTGCCATGTTGTTTGCAGCAGGAATGGGCTCTGGCTTGGTTTTTTGGGGCGTAGCAGAGCCTGCGTTACATTCACTCGACCCACCACTTAAACAAAGCTTATATCCAGATAGACTAGCCAGTAGCCTCGCTTTAACCCTAGTGAATTGGGGCGCTCATGCTTGGGCACTTTATGCTGTATTTGCGCTAGTGCTTGGCGGATTAACGCAATACAGTGGGAGGTCAGGAGATATTTGTGCCCCTGTTTTAACGGCGCTTGGTAATCGCATAGATAAGTCTGCAAAATTTACTGTGTCGTTTATTGTAAGGTTAATTGCGGTAATCGCTATTTTTTTTGGTGTCGTCGGCACCATAGCTAATTCCACTTTACTGATCAGTAAAGGCGTTGAAATAGAGTTGGGGGTTACTTCAACTTTATTAGTGGGTTCATTAATCGTTTGTTTGTTAGCAGTTATTTATTCGCTGTCGGTTAAATTTGGATTACGACGCGGGGTACAGTCACTAAGTATATTTAACGTATTTCTAGCATTTAGTCTGCTTTTTTGGTTGCTACTAGTGGTGCCAATTGAGCCTATTATAAAGATTGCTTTAGATGGAACAGGCTACTATTTACAGTTGCTTGCAACTGGCACTTGGCAATTCGATAGCCAATTAAAAGCGCCGGATTGGGCCACTCATTGGACATATAATTATTACTTTTGGTGGTTAGCGTGGGGGCCATTTGTTGGTGTGTTCCTAGCCAAAATTAGCCAGGGGCGTAAAGTTTGGCAATTTATTTTGGCGGTTGTGTGTATTCCAACTTTAGTGACTATTATTTGGTTTGCGACCTTTTCGGGGGCAGCAATTGAATGGGATAGACTTAACCAAGCGGGCATTTTAGTTGCTATAAAACAAGATTACAGCCAAGGCTTATTTGTATTTTTTAATCAACTAGACTGGCAAGGAACCGTGTTTATTTGGTTAAGCTTATTACTACTGTTGATATTTGTTGCTACATCCGCAGACTCTGCAATATTAGTCATAAGAGAGCTGGTTGGCTCTGAGCAAAATAACCGTGTGACACTCTACGCATGGTGTTTAGCATTATTCATATGTAGCTTTGCATTGTTACTGCTACAAGATGAGCCATTAAATCGTAGCGTTGCAATTTTAGGCGCTTTACCTTTCTTGTTAATATTCCTATTACAGTTAGTTGGGTTTTTAAAAGAGTTTATTCGTGATATTTGTGATTAATCTACAGTTTTTTACAGTTAAATTACCTGTTTGTTATTATGCTTAGAAAATAAGCTTAAGTGTATTGGAGGACCGATGCTTAAATCTTTGTACGTAATACTATCAGTAAGTTTACTCAGTGGCTGTACTGCAGTTGGCTTAGTTGCAGATGGAATTGGCGGACGCACGAGTCAGGCACAGCCGGCAAGCGCTTATGCAGATAAAAAAGATAATGACCGAGTTAACTATGGCATGACCATGACGATGCTAGGTTATGAAATCGACAAAGCGATTATTGAAGGCCTAGAGAGCGGTAGTAAAGACAAAGACGTTGAGCTTAAATGTCGTCAAATTAGTCGCGCAGTAAAAGAATGTGTTGAGGTTAAAGCTGAGCCAAAAAAAAGACCTACATTAATGGATAGTTTTAATAATGAAGATTAGCTTTTCAAAACTTGTTATTTGCTTAGTAAGCTACCAATTAGTGGGGTGTACAGTGGCGGGGTCAATAGTTGATGGCTATGCAAAAAACTCACAACCAACAAATCTTGCAACTACAAATGCAAATCAAACTAACAGTACTGTAACCGATGCTGAGGGCTTTTCATTCGCAAAGTTAGGCTTTGAAATTGATAGCGCTGTTATTGGTTTACTCAAACCAAAAGAACAACAACCGCAATTAGTTTGCAGGCAAATTACACGCAGTATTAAAGAGTGTGAGGAAGTTAAGCCCTCACACTAAAAATTAAGTATTAATCACAGATACTTTTGATGAAACATCAAGTGTTCGTCAATAAAGCTGCTGATAAAGAAGTAACTATGATCATAACCCGCGTGCATGTTGATCTCAGCTGGGTAATCTTTTTCGTTTACGACAGCAAATAAGTTCTCAGTTTTGAGTTGCTCAGTTAAGAAGTTATCGGCCTCACCTTGATCAATACGCATCGGTAAATAATCATCAGCGGTAGCTTTTTTCATCAATTCACAGCTGTCGTATTCAAGCCAACTTGCTTTATCACTACCTAGGTAATTACTAAACGCTTTTTCACCCCAAGGGCAATTAATCGGGTTCACAATCGGGCTAAAAGCACTGGCGCTGACGTATTGTTTAGGGTTTTTAAGCGCAATCATCAATGCGCCGTGACCACCCATAGAATGACCAGCAATGGCTTTTTTAGTCGTCACAGGGAAGTGTGCTTCGATAAGTGCAGGTAACTCAGAAACCACATAGTCGTACATGTTGTAGTGCACATTGTAAGGCGCTTGAGTCGCATTGACATAAAAACCAGCACCTTGACCAAAATCGTAATTTTCATCGTCAGGCACATTTTCACCGCGCGGGCTAGTATCTGGAGCGACAATCGCAATACCTAGTTCAGCCGCTTTTTTAAATGCTCCGGCTTTTTGCATAAAGTTTTCATCTGTACAGGTTAAACCTGACAACCAATACATCACTGGCACTTTATTCGTTTCGCTGGCACCTGGCGGTAAAAAAATCGCAAAGCGCATAGCACAATGTGTGCTGCTAGCTTGGTGGGTATATTGTTTATGCCAGCCACCGCTGACTTTTGTTGAGCTTATGTTTTCTAGCATAACCAAATCCTTGAAACAAAGGCGCTAGGAGTCAACCTAGCGCCAAATTAAAAGATTAATAATGAATAACTGAACGGATGCTCTTACCTTCGTGCATTAAGTCGAAAGCTTCATTGATGTCTTCAAGTTTCATGGTGTGTGTGATGAAATCGTTTAACGCAAACTCACCATTCATATATCGCTCAACAATCTCTGGTAATTCAGAGCGACCTTTAACGCCACCAAATGCACTACCGCGCCATACACGACCTGTTACTAGTTGGAAAGGACGAGTAGAGATCTCTTGGCCTGCACCTGCAACACCAATGATTACTGATTCACCCCAACCTTTGTGACAACACTCAAGAGCAGAACGCATTACATTAACGTTACCGATACATTCAAATGAGAAATCAACACCACCGTCAGTCATTTCAACGATAACTTCTTGGATTGGTTTGTCGAAGTCATTTGGATTGATTAAATCAGTTGCACCTAGTTTAGTAGCAAGATCAAACTTACTGGTGTTGATATCAACACCAATAATACGGCCAGCGCCCGCCATTTTCGCACCGATAATCGCCGATAAACCGATACCACCTAAGCCAAAAATAGCCACTGTATCGCCTTTTTGAACTTTTGCTGTTTTAGTAACAGCACCCATGCCGGTTGTTACACCACAACCAAGTAAACAAATTTCTTCAAGAGGCGCTTTTTTGCTTACTTTAGCAAGTGAAATCTCTGGTAATACAGTGTACTCAGAGAAGGTAGAGCAACCCATGTAGTGATAAATTGGTTGACCATCTTTATAGAAACGCGTTGTGCCATCAGGCATTAAACCTTTACCTTGCGTTTCACGTACCGCAGAGCATAAATTTGTTTTGCCAGATTTACACATTTTACACTCGCCACATTCAGCAGTGTAAAGAGGAATAACATGATCGCCTACTTCAACATGTGTTACACCTTCACCTACGGCTTCAACAATACCGCCACCTTCATGGCCAAGGATTGCTGGGAAAATACCTTCAGGGTCTTCACCAGATAAAGTAAATGCATCGGTATGACAAACACCTGTAGCAACAATCTTTACAAGCACTTCGCCTTTTTTAGGCATCATTACATCCACTTCTTCAATTGATAGTGGTTGATTTGGACCCCAAGCGATAGCCGCTTTTGATTTGATAAAATCAGTCATAACGTTCCCTTATAGTTGTTGGAAGTAAGTATTAAACTTAGTCTATTTTATTTGTTTCTCAATGAATGATAATCTTCGTTTTATTAAAACACTTTTACAGTATGGTAATAATGAATCGTTGGCACGGAATTGATGAGTTTTTAGCGGTAGCAGAAACAGGCAGTTTTACAAAAGCAAGTAAACTACTGGGTATGTCAGTGGCCCATGTAAGCCGGTATGTGAGTCAATTAGAAGAGCGATTAAACACACAATTGTTAACCCGAACAACCCGTAAAGTGGTGCTAACGCAAGAAGGGCAGGTGTTTGCGCATCAAACTAAACAATTACAGCATGCCATGGATGATGCCACGGCACTGCTTGCAGAGCAGCAACTGACACCAAAAGGTAGTATAAAACTAACAGCTCCTGTGATGTATGGTGAAAGTTTCATCATGCCTGCGGTACATTCGTTTATGCAAAAGCACCCAGATATTGAAGTGATCAGCCATTTAAGCAATGAGCAAGTCAATCTACTAGAAGATGGGTATGATCTCGCTATTCGCCTTGGTCATTTAAAAGATTCATCTTTAAAAGCACGGCGCATTAGTCAGCGCAGGCTTGTTATTTGTTGTAGCTCTGAATATATCAATAAATTTGGCCAACCACACAGTGTGAGTGAATTACATCAGCACAATTGCCTGATTGGTAATAACAGTTACTGGCGGGTAAAAGAGCAGGGTCAAGATAAGCACATCAAAGTGGCAGGGCGTTTGGCTTGTAACAGTGGCTGGGCATTGGTTGACGCTGCAATAAAAGGGTTAGGCATCGTGCAACTACCAGATTACTATGTCAATGACCACCTAGCCAATGGCAGGTTGAGTGCCGTACTTTCGAATGTTGCACCGGCACCTGAAGGTGTATGGGGGGTGTATCCACCAAGGCAGTTTATCGCAACCAATGTAAAAGCATTACTTGACCATCTGGTTGCTACTGTTCAAGTATCAGATTTATAATTATTTTTTACAATTTCGCGCATCCCATGCTAGCTAAATCTATGCTAATATGAGCGCATATTTAGCCCTTGGAATACCCATAATTTATTATGTTTCAACCTGTTAGCCTTTTTATAGGGCTGAGATATAGTCGCTCCTCAAAGGGCAATGCCTTTATCTCATTTATTTCATTTTTCTCTATCGCGGGCATTGCTATTGGTTTAATGGCCTTGTTTACAGTCAGTTCAGTAATGAATGGTTTTGAGAATAACCTTAAAACCAACATGCTTGGTTTAATTCCTCATATTGAAGTATCAGCCGAAGATAACTCGAAAGAAACCATGCTGCAGTTAAAGCAGCAACTAGCAAATTCTCAAGATGTTAAACAAGTTAACCTATACCGCCATGGCGAAGCCATTTTACAAACTAACCAAGATTTGCATGGCGTATTGTTACAAGGCCTTTATGATGAAGGAAGCTCCATCTATAACGTAAAAGATAAAATTGTTGCCGGCAATTGGTCACAAGTAATGGACAGCAACTACCATATTGCGATTAGCCGCTACTTGAGTCGAAAATTGGGTATTTCTCTTGGGGATAAAGTACGGGTTATCATGCCTAATGCCAGTTCGTATACCCCCCTTGGTCGAGTACCGAGTCAGCGCTTGTTTACCGTTGCTGCACTTTATGAAACACAGTCAGAAATTGATATGTCATTAGCATTTACCAGTGGCTATTCGTTAGGCAGAGTTTTAAAACTAGCAAAATCAGCAGCCCCTAATTTGAGTGTATCGCTGTATGAACCATTTGCTGTTGAGCAAGTATTGCAATCGCAGTTAGCTATTTTAAACGATTACACAGTGACTGACTGGCGAGCTAGCCAAGGCACACTATTTGCCGCTGTGGCAATGGAAAAGCGCATTATGTCGATGTTACTTGGCTTAATCGTGCTCGTTGCAGTGTTTAATATCATTTCAGCATTAACCATGATGGTCAGTGAGAAGCAAAGTGAAGTCGCTATTTTACAAACACTGGGTTTAACTCCGTTACAAGTGCAGCACGTGTTTATGATCCAAGGCTTATATAACGGCCTTATCGGTACCAGTATTGGTGCGTTACTTGGTGTGCTATTAAGTAGCAACATTAATGAATTGTTGAATATGTTAGGCATCAATTTACTAGCGGGCGTGAGTTTACCCGTTAAATTTGATGTTATAAGTTTGAGTTTTATTGCCGCAGGGAGTATTGCGATGAGCTTTTTAGCTACCTTGTATCCTGCCAGAAAAGCTGCAAAAGTGAATCCAGCAGAGGTATTACGTTATGAGTGATTTAGTTATCAATTGTCAGCAGTTAAATAAAGTCTATCAAGATGGCGATAACGAGGTTGCGGTATTAAAAGGGGTTGATTTAGCACTCAATCAAGGCGAAATGTTAGCTGTTGTAGGGAGCTCTGGCTCAGGAAAAAGTACCTTATTGCATATATTAGGTACCTTAGATAACGAAAGCTCAGGCAAGGTTGAAATTAAAGGTCAGCAGGTTTCTAAATTAAACCGTAAACAACAAGCCAGTTTCCGAAATGAAAATTTGGGCTTTATTTATCAATTCCATCATCTATTAATGGAATTTACTGCCATCGAAAATGTTGCAATGCCATTATTAATTAAAGGCTTAAGCGCAAAAGCGGCAACCGAAAAAGCCCGTAACATGCTAGATAAAGTAGGGTTATCTCATCGTAGCGAACATAAACCTTCGGCGTTATCAGGTGGTGAGAGGCAGCGGGTTGCAATAGCACGTGCATTAGTAACCGAGCCTGCTTTGGTGCTTGCCGATGAACCAACCGGTAACCTAGATAAACAAAACGCAATTAAGATTTACGATTTAATTAAAGAATTAAATACTAGCTTAAAAACCAGTTTTGTTGTGGTAACCCATGATTTAGAACTTGCAGATAAACTAGGCAAAATTGCCTATTTAGATGATGGTAAGCTCGCAATTAAAGAGTCTCAGCATGTTGCTTAGTGCCTTTATTTCAAAACGCTTTCGTGCCCATAGTGGCCAAAAAGACGGACAAAACGGTTTTGTTAGTTTTATCGCTAAAGCATCGACAATCGGCATTCTTTTAGGTGTCGCTGTGCTAATTGTTGCTTTATCAGTTATTAATGGTTTTGAGCAGCAGCTAGTACATCGGCTTTTATCGGTCGTACCTCAGGTTGAATATGTTGCGCCTAACAAACCAATCAATAATTGGCAGTCAAAAGTTGCACTACTGCGCTCTCAAGCCGGTGTAACAGGTGCTGCGCCGTTTATTAGTGTCAACGGCATGGCGCAATATAAAAGTGAGTTAAAAGCAGTTGAAGTGCGTGGTGTAAGCCCTGAATTTGAAAACCAAGTGTCGGCGTTAAATCAATTTACAGAAGGGCGCTTAGTTAGCCAGCTACAACAAGAAGATGTGCTTTTAGGCCAACAAATCGTTAACCGATTGGGCCTTAAAATTGGCGACCCAGTTACCTTATTAATCCCACAGATAAACCAGCAAAGTAACACTTTATTGGCGCCAAAGCGTGTTAGCTTGAATCTTGCGGGTATTATAAAAATGGGCGGCCCAATTGATGAAACAGCGGCTTTTATTCGCCTTGATAAAGCGCAAAGTGTGTTGAGTTTTGAGCAAAACCAAGTAACCGGTTTACGATTACAAGTAGCTGATGTGTTCGCGGCCCATCAAACGGCGATGCGTGTGGGGCAAGTTATTCCTGATTATGTCTATGTCTCAAGTTGGTTTAGAACCCAGGGTAGCTTATATCAAGATATTCAAATGGTTCGCACCATTGTGTATATCGTGGTGTTTTTAATAATTGCGGTAGCGAGTTTTAATATTGTTTCGTCTTTAGTGATGGAAGTACGTGAAAAACAGGCAAATATCGCAATTTTAAAAACCATGGGCGCACAAGATAGCACCATTTTAGCAACCTTCGTAATGCAAGGTTTTACACAAGCTTTAATTGGTGTGATCTTAGGCACAGTTATCGGTGTAATGCTTGCGTTAAACATCAGTGAACTGTTCACTTGGGCAAGTAACTTATTTGGCGATAACCCATTACAAGGGGTTTATTTTATTGAGTTTTTACCCAGTAAACTAGTTTGGCAAGATATTGTTATCACGGTAATTGTTACTTTTGTTCTCGCTATTTTGGCTACCTTATATCCTGCGTGGCAAGCAACCCGAGTTGACCCTGCAAAAGTTCTTGGTAATTAAGGAGTGTTTATGGATAAGCAACGCATTATCGATTTTTGGTTTAATGAATTAGGACCAGAAGTTTGGTATCAGCAATCAGACGAAGTTGATGCCTTAATTACACGTGAGTTTTCAGAATGCCTTTTGCAGGTTATCGCTGGCGAACATGCAGATTGGCGAGTTGATGCTCAAGGCTCTTTAGCTGAAATTATCGTGTTAGATCAGTTTTCACGCAATATTTACCGTAATACAGCAAAGGCGTTCAGCCAAGACCCACAAGCATTAAGTCTAGCGCAAAGAGCCATTGAATTAGGTTTTGATAAAAAGTTACCTAGCTCTCAAACTGCGTTTATTTATATGCCGTATATGCACAGTGAGTCGAAAGTCATTCATCAGCAAGCTGAGCAATTGTTTAAAGGCATGAGTAATTATGAATTTGAACTAAAGCACAAAGTGATTATTGATAGGTTTGGTCGCTACCCACATCGCAATAAAATTTTAGGTCGAGAATCAACAGCTGAAGAGCTGCAATTCTTAACAGAGCCTAACTCTTCTTTCTGAGTTGACTGAATAGTACGCAAGTAAATTAAAATACTCTTTGATTGCCCGTAAACACTTGCACAGCGCCATTTTAAACCTTAAAGTGTCAGAAATGTTGTAAAAGAGTAACCACCATGGAACAAAAACAAGCAAGACCATTAACACCAGAAGAACAAGCCGAAGCGCAAAAACAAAGTGTTATTTGGCAAAGAGAATGTTTCCAAAATGCACAAAAGCATTTAGCTGAAAAAGGCGTTATTCCGCAAACTGTTGTAGAAAAAGAAAGCCGTTTTATTGCCCCATTAGTAGCGATTTGGAAATTTAAAGCACAAAACGGTAAGAGCTATTGGGTGATCACCGGTCGTTTACCTACCGATCACGCTGAAGCAAGTGCAGCAAATAATGCACGTGAAGTGTTACGTTATTTCTCAATGCAGTGGCAAATGAAGGCTGATCAGCTAATGCAATCTGGTGCGGTAGATAAAACCAAAGTTGATTTTGCTAACCTGTTAATCAACCGTGCTCATGGTTTATATGAGCTATTTGAAAAAGAAGAAATGTGGCAAAACGAGCCTGCATAACTTCTAATAAAAAAGCTGAATAATGTTATTCAGCTTTTTTATTTAACATATACCTTAATGCACCAAAGTGAATGGCCGCGTATCAAATTGCTTAATAGGGCAGAGCATTCGCTGCCTTGGAATACCAGCCTCCATAAATACTAAGCCATCAGCCGAAAAGCCATTTCGTTTAAATCTATCTACTTCGTTCAATATGCAATTAATGCTGACGCAATCACAACCTTGCTTTTCAGCCATGCCTACTAAGTAATTCAATAATGATTTGTAAACCGAACGGTTACGATGTTCAGGTAAAACAGCAATTCGCCCAATGAGACCATCATTACATAAACGCCCAGTAGCAACTGGGCATTTACACTCGTCGGTCACGAGTACGTGATGTGCTGTTTTATCTAAATGATCAAACTCAATGTCTTTAGGAATATGTAGTTCGCATACAAATACTCGCTCTCTGATCTGTTGTAAGAGTTCCTTGTCGATACTCCATTCAACTTCATCTATTTGATAGCTCATAAACACACGCTCCTAACAAAACCAAATACCCTCATTTAAAAGTGTAGTAAAGGTTTTCAAGAAAATGTGATTATTTTTTGAACTATTTATGTCAACAGAGGTCAAGCAGGTTTGATCTGTGAGCTTTGTTATTAATTCAAGGTCAGTTAAATCATGCATATAATTAACACCATTAATACTTAAAAGTATTTTATCGTCAATTACTTGATAAATGGCACGGGTACCACCTAAACGCTCAAAAACAATGTCCTCATCATTAAGTAAGTCATTTACGTCATCTAGTGTATATGGCTCCTCTAAAGGCGCTAAATCCATGTCATGTTTTGGCTGACTCATACTGTTACCAAGCCAAGTCTTGAATACTGCGTCATCATTAATCGCAGCAATCATAAGTTGCTTTACTTTTTCTGCTTCAGTTTGGTTAAGTTCACCTTTAGATGAACGCAACTTAAGCTCTGCATCACCATATCGTTGATTACCAAGCTCAGTATCGATGAGGTGATCGGCAAATTGTGATAATAAATCGCGTTGATTTGGCGCTCTAAAACCTACAGAGTAATTAAGTGCATTTTCAACTGCGTAACCTTCATGTGGGCAACCTGGTGGAATATAGAGAATATCTCCCGGCTCTAACACACAGTCGATCACTGCAGGAAATTGCTCAACTTGTAACAGGCTCTTATTTTGTGCAAATTGCTTTAAGTTCGCATCAGGTAAACCAACTCGCCAGTGGCGCTTTCCTTCACCTTGAATAATAAACACGTCGTATTGATCTAAATGCGGACCCACGCCACCTCCCGGGGTAGAGTAGCTGATCATTAAATCATCGATACGCCAGTTTGGAATAAAGCGAAATGGCTCCAGTAGTTGTGCTGCATCGCTATGCCAATGGTCAACTGCTTGCACCAGTAATGTTGAGTGCTTTTCAGTTAGCAAGTTAAAGTCTTCAAAAGGACCATGGTATGCTTGCCAATCATCTGAGTGATTGGTCACAATACGTGATTCAATGCTTTCTTCCATGGCAAGACCGGCCAATTCTTCGGGTTCAATCGGATCTGAAAAATCCTTGAAGCCTTGCTTTATAAGTAATGGTTTTTTCTGCCAATACTCAGCTAAAAATTGCTCTTGGGTTAATGAATTGATGGTTAATTGATACATAACATGACCTAAGCGAATTGATATAAAAAAAGCGAAAGGAAGGCCTTTCGCTTTTTTAAGTCTTAATTTGAATTTAAGCTAAGTTGTCGATGAACTCAACAGCGCGGCCAATGTAATTAGCCGGAGTTAATTTTTTCATTTCTACTTTTGCTTCTTCAGGTAACTCAAGACCATCGATGAAATCAGCCATGATTTCTTGGTTTACGCGCTTACCACGAGTAAGGTCTTTAAGTTTTTCATATGGCTTTTCGATACCATATTTACGCATAACCGTTTGGATTGGTTCCGCTAGTAATTCCCAGTTTTGGTCTAGTTCTGCTAATAAACGCTCTTCGTTTACTTCAAGCTTGCTAACACCTTTTAAAGTCGCTTGGTAAGCGATAAGAGTGTAGCCCATACCAACACCTAGGTTACGTAACACTGTTGAGTCAGTTAAGTCACGTTGCCAGCGAGAAACAGGTAGTTTTTGCGCAAGGTGAGTAAAGATAGCGTTTGCAATACCTAAGTTACCTTCAGAGTTTTCAAAATCAATCGGGTTTACTTTGTGCGGCATAGTTGATGAACCAATCTCACCTGCGATTGTTTTTTGTTTGAAGTGGTTAAGTGCAATGTAGCCCCAAACGTCACGGTCAAAATCAAGTAATACAGTGTTGAAACGTGCAACTGCATCGAATAACTCAGCAATGTAATCGTGTGGCTCGATTTGTGTTGTGAACGGGTTGAATGTTAAACCTAGGCTCGTTACGAACTGCTCAGCGTGGCTGTGCCAATCGTAATCTGGGTATGCACTTAGGTGAGCGTTGTAGTTACCTACAGCACCGTTAATTTTACCTAACATTTCTACGTTAGCAATTTGGTCACGTTGACGCTTTAAGCGCATGTAGACGTTTGCAAATTCTTTACCCATTGTAGAAGGAGTAGCTGGTTGACCGTGGGTACGTGTCATCATTGCAACTGACTTGTACTCAACTGCTTTTTCTTTTAATGCATTTAGAAGTTGGTCACAGTATGGAAGTAATACTTTGTCACGCGCTTCGGTAAGCATTAAACCGTGAGACAGGTTATTGATGTCTTCTGAAGTACATGCAAAGTGAATGAATTCGTTAACTGCGTTAAGCTCTGCGTTATCAGCTACTTTTTCTTTAAGTAGATATTCAACTGCTTTTACGTCATGGTTAGTTGTGCGCTCGATCTCTTTAACGCGTGCTGCATCAGCTTCGCTAAAGTTATCAACAATGGCATTAAGTAAAGCATTAGCCTCGTCGCTAAATGCCGGTACTTCTTTGATTGCGCTAGCTGCAGATAAAGCTTGTAACCAACGAACTTCAACAGTTACACGGTATTTGATTAAACCAAATTCGCTGAAAATACTGCGTAGTTCCGTGGTCTTGCTGCCATAGCGACCATCTACCGGAGAGATAGCGGTTAACGCTGAAAGCTCCATAATGACTCCTAAATTGTCTAGTTTGAACGATAATTAAATTGATTGTTTAGCAATGGCGAGGATTTTTCTTTTTGCAAAGAAAAAGTGACGGCGTTTACCGCCCATTTGTCGCCATAACACGGCACTACGAATTCCGGCCAATAATAGGGCACGAATTTTGTTTTGCGTGAGCTGCTGTTTTAATAACTCTGGCTTGCCATACACTTGAATACGATGCCCAAGGGGGCTTAGCACCGATGAGTAAATATCAGCAAGCGCTGCTACTACAGTATCATCTGTGATAGCAAAATGGTCGAGGCGACGTTTAACATCATCAATGCGACGACCTAATTCATTTAAGCTGTTTTGTTTTGAACTTAATGCACGTTCTAATTGCATTAAACCACCCACATATTTTACGATTTCGACGTCTTTGTCTGCGCCGGCAGAAAGCTGTGCAATCAAAATGCGATAGCCTTCAGGTAAATTATGTTTACCCTGGTACACGTCTTCAGGGCTATTTGGTGATGTTTCGACAATACAGTTTAGTAATTTTTCTAATTCGTGATCACTGCCTTGGCCATATTGCGCAACTTTTTGTACTTGTTTAGCAACTTGACACATGGCAGCTAAAGCCATGACTTGGTGCTCTGTCATTATTTGATCACCGAATCAATAATACCACCACCTAAACATACTTCGTCAGCGTAGAATACGGCTGATTGGCCCGGTGTCACTGCTTTTTGTGGCTCATCAAATAATACGCGTGCCATACCATCTTCACCAACAAGTAAAGTACAGCTGATATCTTCTTGGCGATAACGAGTTTTAACAGTACAGCGTGTGGTCCCTTTAGGGCCTTCGCGGTCAACCCAGTGAAGCTGGTTTGCATTTAAACCATTGCTGTACAGGCGAGGGTGGTCTTTACCTTGACCAACTACTAATACGTTACGATCAACGTCTTTATCAACTACATACCAAGGTTCACCCGAACCTTCTTTCATGCCGCCAATTAATAGACCTTTACGTTGACCAAGTGTGTGGTACATCAAGCCTTCGTGCTCACCCACTTCATTGCCATCGGTATCTTCAATTTTACCTGGCTGTGCTGGTAAGAATTTTTGTAAGAAGTCTTTAAATTTACGCTCACCAATAAAACAGATACCGGTACTGTCTTTTTTATCGTGAGTGATTAAGTCTTGCTCTTCAGCGATGCGGCGTACTTCAGGCTTAGCAATATCGCCAACAGGGAAAAGTGTTTGCGCAATATGCTCATGGCTTAGAGTGTATAAGAAATAGCTTTGATCTTTGTTGTCATCAAGGCCACGACACATTACAAACTTATCACCGCGCTTTTCACGGCGAACATAGTGGCCAGTAGCGATGTAATCAGCACCCAGTGCTTGTGCTGCAAATTCTAAAAATGCTTTGAATTTGATTTCTTTATTACACATGATGTCTGGGTTTGGTGTACGACCTGCTTTGTACTCTGCTAAAAAGTATTCAAACACGTTGTCCCAGTATTCGGCTGCAAAATTTACAGTGTGAAGCTCAATACCTAGCTTATCGCACACAGCTTGTGCGTCTTGTAGGTCTTCAGCTGCAGCGCAATATTCATCATTATCGTCTTCTTCCCAGTTTTTCATGAACAGGCCTTCAACTTGATAGCCTTGTTGCTTTAATAAATACGCTGATACAGAAGAATCAACACCGCCGGACATACCCACGATGACTTTAATGTGACTATTTTCGCTCATAATATTCGCTGTCATTTTTTAACTGCTATGGAAAGGCCGATATTATATACCCAAACCACCTCAAGATGCGAGTTTCAGTTGGAATTAAAAGCGATTTAGGCAAGGCATTGATTGCAAGTAATAGTGGTTTGGGCATAGCAAACTTTTAGACACCCAAACCAGCCAAAATCACTGCGGTTATTGGTAAATCAAACTAAGTGGGTAGGCTTTACCAGCTAAATGATCTTCAATGCATTTTAAAACCAAAGGGCTTCTTAGCGGCAGGTTTTTAATTTGTTCAAGGCTAAACCAATCTGCGCTAAGAATGTCATCATCTTGGGGAGATGGTTCAAATAGCTCTGGGCTATTAAAAGCAAAGCTAAAACGCATATAGTGAACGCCATTTGCGGCATGCAAATTATAAATGCCAACAAGGTGATTGGCATTAAGGCTAATGCCCGTTTCTTCAATAAGTTCGCGATGAGCTGCTTCTGCTAAGGTTTCATGGGCTTCTAAATGACCCGCAGGTTGGTTATAGCAAATATCACCTGTGTGTTTATCGCGCTCTTTAACAAGTAAAAATTTGTTTTGGCATATGACGATGGCGGCCACTGTGACATTGGGTTTATGCATCAGGGTTGTTCACTACTTTAAACTGGCCATTCTCTAATCCATCAAGGGTATAGTTACCAATGCTGTAACGAATTAATCGCAAAGTAGGGAAGCCAACATGCGCTGTCATACGGCGAACTTGGCGATTACGGCCCTCAGTGATAGAGATTTCTAACCAACTGGTTGGAATGTTTTTACGCTCGCGAACGGGCGGAGTACGAGGCCAAATTGACGGCTCGTCAATACGCCTAACTTTGGCAGGCTTGGTCATGCCATCTTTGAGCTCTACGCCTTTGTTAAGCGAAAAGATTGCCTCATCAGTAACATCACCTTCTACTTGCACCCAATAAGTTTTAGCTGTTTTTTTATTGGGTTCAGTGAGTGTGTGTTGTAATTTACCGCAGTTGGTAAGGAGCAACAGTCCTTCGCTATCTCTGTCTAGGCGTCCTGCTGCATACACGTCTTTAATAGTAATAAAGTCGGCAAGCGTTTTGCGGTTTTGATCATCGGTAAATTGGCAAAGCACATCAAATGGTTTGTTAAATAGCACCACTTTGCGCTGCTCAGGGCTAATTGTTTTTTTAACTTGGCGTTTTTGAGTAGGCCTTGAATAAGTTCGACCGCTGCTGCGGCGTGGTTTGCTATTGGCTTTATTAACCATTAAATACACCTAGCCGGTTTAGGTAAACCTGCAATTTTAGTCGCTTGCTTTGCTGGGCCTTTAGGGAATAGCTTATACAAATACATGCTATTACCTTTTTCTTCACCTAGCTTTTGGGCCATTGCTTTGACCAGCATGCGTATTGCAGGGCTGGTGTTGTACTCTACGTAAAAATCACGCACAAAATGCACAACTTCCCAGTGTTGCTCACTTAAGGTAATGTTTTCTTGCTCAGCAATAATGGGTGCAAGCTCTTCACACCAATCGTTTGAATCAAGTAAATACCCTTGTTTGTCTGTTTCTATCTGTTTGTTATTAAATTCAAGCATGTTTTACCAAGTAATCGTGTTTTTTGCGTTTAAAGTCATTTCTACAAACTGCGCGTAGTTTATTGCGATATCGCCTTGATTAAATGAAATATCACGGGCTGCAGCATCTTCTTCAAGTAAATGAATTGCTGAAGAGAACTGCTTAAACTGCATGTTGTTATAACAAGCGTCACTAACAAGTAGTACTGTATCTTCTGAAGAAATTAAATTTGCCAACATATTATTGCAATAGTGAGCTAAGGGTTTTGAAAAAATATGCAAGGTACTCATAAGGTCACCACCTGATGCTGTTGGCTAATTAAGTCTCGCTGTTGCTCAAAGTTAGCTACTTTAACATCGATAATCAGACTATCTTCTGAAAGGTTAAAATCCATCAACGACTTTTCACATACATATATGTTTTCAACATCGTATAACTCAAGGGTTTTAATGGTTTTAAAATAGTTTTTTATGCCAAGTTGCTCTGGTTGTTGATTTTTTTTCAAAGCTAAAACAGCCTCACCACTTAGAAGCCAACTAATGTTTTGTTCAATAGCAGCAAAAATTAGTGTAGTGTCGAGTGATTCACGAATATGTTGATCATCAAATGGGCTATGTTGGCTTATTACTAAAATGTTTTTCATTTAAATTGCACCCATTTATCCGCTTCACTGACAAGCATCGCAAATTCTGCAAGCCCAGCGACGGTAAACACGCCTGTGTTATCGATATCTAAGCCACGCTTTTCAGCAGCAGTGACACATAGCAGTAGAGGGATCTCTTGCTCACTTAACGACTGCCATAAACGATTAATTGGAAGCTCGTCGCTGGCAAGTTCTAAATGGTTACTTGCGTGGTAAACACCAGCTTGATAAAGAAAAATAGCTGCAATTGAGTGACCAGAGTCAAGACAGGCCTGTGCAAATTTAATTAGCCGTTGAGTTGTGTCGTGATCGGTCGGCGCGGTATGAAGAGAAAGTACAAATTGTGCCAAAACGCATCCAATAAAAAAGCCCCTAGAAAGGGGCTATTTTAGCAGAACTATTTAATTAGTCATCACTTGCACCAAGTAGGTGAAGAAGAGACGTAAATAAATTATACACGTTCAGATATAAAGCAACTGTTGCGCGGATGTAATTAGTCTCGCCGCCATTAATGATACGGCTAGTGTCAAATAAGATTAAACCAGACATAATTAGCACAACTGCAGCATTAATAACCATAAAGGTAATTGAGCTGCCAATAAATAAGTTAACTAGGCTTGCAATAATAACCACGATTAAACCCACAGTTAAAAAGCCACCCATAAATGAGAAGTCTTTTTTAGTGGTAAGCGCATAAGCCGACAAACCAAAGAAGATTAACGCAGTAGAGCCTAACGCTTGCATAATAAGCATAGGACCATTTGGCATTGCAGCGTAGTAGTTAAGCATTGGACCAAGTCCTGCGCCCATTAAACCTGTGAAAACAAATACCCAAGCAACACCTGAAGCACTGTCTGCCTTTTTGTTAACAACAAAAAGCACACCGAATGCAATCAAACTAAATACTAACCCCATAAAATAAGGTAGATTCATTGCCATTGATATACCTGCTGTCACTGCGCTAAATGCCAGTGTCATCGCCAGTAAGAAATAGGTATTCTTTAAAACTTTATTGGTTTCAATAGTCGACATTACTGGTCTTGCAGTATTGTACGATTGATTAAACGCCATTGTTAGAGCTCCTTTAAATGAACTTATACGTTCGTTAGTTCCAATTATTAAACTGAACTAAGCCTATCAAGAGTTATATATTTGGGCAAACTATTGTGGATCAATAGACAAGATAAATAATAGAAAAGTTCAATGTTGCGCACAATCTAAACGCTGCTGTACTAATGCTGAGCAAATTAATTGTTTTTTAATCACTTAAACAGTTTTTTGAAAAAAAAGCTTCACAAGCACGGCCGCTTTATCTATTATGCAGGCCGTCGGAGAGATGGCAGAGTGGTCGAATGCACCGGTCTTGAAAACCGGCAGGGGTTTGTAGCCCCTCTAGGGTTCAAATCCCTATCTCTCCACCATTATTTTTACTACTGGCGTAAGCGGGTAGGTTTTCGCATTCGGAGAGATGGCAGAGTGGTCGAATGCACCGGTCTTGAAAACCGGCAGGGGTTTGTAGCCCCTCTAGGGTTCAAATCCCTATCTCTCCACCATCATTGAAGCCGCTGAATTTATTCAGCGGCTTTTTTGTTTCTTGTGCTTTTCATTTGTTCTGCAAATTACGACTATTGTCGATATTTCGCATTTTAACTAGTTAGTCCATGCTTAATACTTCTCGTATTATCTTTGTGACATTAGGGAATTTATGAAACATCGTTTAGCAAAGAGTGTAGGACTTTCTTTATTATCGCCTGTGATCATCGGTTGTATCTTAGGCCTTTATTATGCGTTTACACTTGAAGGAAATGGTTTAAACATTTTCTTTAACTTATTCGTTAGCGCAATCGCCAATGCCCACATTGTAGGCCTAACTATGGCTGCGTTTGTGGTGCCGGGTTATTTACTTATGTATAAGTATGCAAAGGTTAATTATTCAGGTGTTCTGACACTTGGCTTACTAGGTGGCGCTATATTCAGCTACTTACTTAGCGCTACAACAGGTATGGCTTTTATAGTCAATGCTGTGATGTCTGCTCTGGCAGCTGGACTGTTTTTATTTGGTTTAAGACAGGGCCTTACAACACAATCTTCTCATCAATAGCAGAATATTTAATCAAGCTGACTGAAATTGAGGGCAAAATGTTTTTTTTTGCCCTCAAAAGGTTTCATTTGTCGTCTACAAAGAGTACCTTTAGCTACTGTATGTTTAATAAGAAGTAGTTTGGTATGCAAAAGCAAGATTTTTACCAGTCATTAGTTAAACAAACTGAGTCGCTAATCACTGGTGAATCAAATGTTATTGCCAACATGGCAAATATTAGTGCGCTGTTATTTACCTCTTTAGAGGATATCAATTGGGCGGGCTTTTATTTAATGGATTCACCTGAAGAATTAGTGCTAGGGCCGTTTCAAGGTAATCCTGCATGTATCCGTATTCCAGTAGGTAAAGGGGTATGTGGAACTGCCGCGCAAACACAACAAACACAACTCATTGAAGACGTGCATGCATTTGCTGGTCATATTGCCTGTGATGCTGCATCTAACTCAGAAGTAGTTGTGCCGATTTTCAAAGACGGTAAAGTATTTGCTGTACTTGATATCGACAGCCCAAGCATTGCGCGATTCGATGCTGATGATCAAGCTGGTTTAGAAGCATTGGTAAAATGCTTTGAGGCAAATCTAAAATGAAAGATCTGCTAAATGTGCAAGATTACCTCTTTGCAATCCAAGATGTTGGTGATTGGGAAGGGGAAGAAGAAGTTGTTGCCGAAAGGCTCAACGACTTGATTCATATGGCATGGGAACGTCTACCGGATGACCTTGACTGTGAATCAATTGATGAAATTATAAATGGTATTTGGGAACACCTTCGTGGTGATTTAGCGCTTATTGAAGCGGACTTCGAAGAGTTGACCGACTGGGTAACACACTATGTCGATTCATCACTTGATGAAAAGATGTAATAAAAGGTTCTAACATGGAAACCACAAACAAGCTAAAAGATATTAATGAAGTACTGGATTTCTTATACCAAGAATTTCCAAAATGTTTTAAACAAAAAGACGGTATTCAACCGCTTAAAGTAGGTATTTTTAAAGATATCGCTGAGCGTATTGAAGGTTCTGAGAAAGTAAGTAAAACTCAGGTTCGTCAAGCACTAAGAAAGTACACCTCAAACTGGCGCTATTTAGAAGCTGTGACTAAGTCTGAGTTCCGTATCGATCTTGATGGTAATCAAGACGAAAAAGTAGAACAAGAGCACATTGAGCACGCACAAAAAGCGTTAGAAGAAAGCCGCGCTAAAATGGCGAAGCGTAAGAAGCCACAACGTCCACGCAAAGACGGTGACACAAAATCTTACAAAAAGAATAGTGGCCACCACGCTAAATCTGGTGAAAAAGGCGCTAAAGTAAATAATAAGCCTGCTAAAGCTGCTCCTGCAAAACGTTCAGGAAAAGTTGAACCTTTACCTGCCTCAGAGGTCAAGGTTAATAGCAAAGTTAAAGTTAAACTTGGCCAAGCACTTGTAAACGCGGTTATTACTGAAGTGAATAAAGACGAAGTTCACGTTGAGTTAGTAACAGGGATGCAAGTTAAGACCAAAGCAGACAGCCTGTATATCATTTAATAGCTGTAAAAAATAAAGGAGTTGTGTATGAGTAAAAAGTTTACGCTCATTCCGTTAGTCGCTGCCCTGTTTTCAGGTTCATTATTGGCATCTTCAGACAATCTGACTGAAAAAGACCTGCCAGTACTCAAGCAAGAAAGCCAACATAGTACGGCAAGCAAACGGGTGACAAACTTATTTACTCGTGCACACTACAAACCAATTAAATTTAACGATGAATTATCTGAGAAGGTTTTTGATCGTTACATTGAATCTCTCGACTACAATAAAAATGTGTTTTTAGCCTCTGACATTGCCTCGTTTGAGCAATATAAAGACCAATTTGATAATGCATTGTCGACAGGTAAATTGGGATTTGCCTTTGATATTTTTAACTTAAGTTTAAAACGTCGTTTTGAACGCTATGACTATTCTCTATCGTTACTTGAAAACGAAATGAAGTTCGATAAAGAAGATGAGTATCTGTTTGACCGCGAAGACGCTAATTGGGCAACAAGCCAAGCTGAGCTTGATGAACTTTGGCGTCAGCGCGTTAAATACGATGCTTTACGATTAAAAATGACTGGTAAAGATTGGCAAGGCATTAAAGAAGTCTTGACCAAACGTTACCACAATGCGCAAAAGCGTTTAGTACAAACGAACAGTGAAGATGCTTTCCAAATCGTGATGAACTCATTCGCACGAAGCATTGAAGCGCATACCTCTTATTTATCACCTCGTCGCGCTGAGCAATTCAAGATGGACATGGATCTTGAATTAGAAGGTATTGGTGCGGTACTCAGTTATGACGAAGATTACACGGTAATCCGTAGCTTAGTACCTGGCGGCCCGGCTGATAAGTCTGAACAAATTAAAGCAGATGACCGTATCATTGGTGTTGCCCAAGAAGGTGAAGACTTTGTTGATGTGATTGGCTGGCGTTTAGATGACGTAGTTGATTTAATCAAAGGCCCTAAAGGCACAAAAGTTCGCCTGCAATACTTAAAAGGTGCAGATGCTCACGGGACACCAAAAGTGGTTGAAATCACGCGTGATAAAATTCGCTTAGAAGACCGCGCTGCAAAATCTGAAGTATTTGAAGCAAAATATTCAGACTTAACCAGCAAAATTGGTGTGATTGAAATCCCTGGTTTCTATAATAATTTATCGCAAGACGTTAAAGTTGAAATTGCAAAATTAAAAGAAGCCAAAGTAGACGGTATCATCATCGATTTACGTCAAAACGGCGGCGGTTCACTTTACGAAGCGACGCAGCTTTCTGGCTTATTTATCGATCAAGGTCCTGTAGTACAAATTCATACGCTAAATAATCGTATTGAAGAGCAAAAAGACCGTGACGGCGTCACTTTTTATGATGGCCCATTGACTGTGTTAGTTGATCGCTACAGTGCATCTGCCTCAGAGATTTTTGCAGCAGCGATGCAAGATTACGGCCGTGCTATTGTGATTGGTGAGCAAACCTTTGGTAAGGGTACTGTACAGCAGCACAAACCACTTGGCCGTGCTTATGACTTATACGACCATCCATTAGGTAGCGTGCAGTATACCATTGCAAAATTCTACCGAATTAATGGCGGAAGCACACAGCACAAAGGCGTGATTCCAGATGTGTCATTCCCATCGGCAATTGAGCCATCAGAGTGGGGCGAGAGTCAACAAGACAACGCGCTACCTTGGGATAGCATCATACGTGCTAAGTACAACTCTGTTGATAACCTAAAACCAGCGATTGCTTACGTTAATAAGCTTCATGATGCGCGTATTGCAGATGAGCCTGAATTTGGTTATGTGTTTGCTGACATTGAGCGCTATCAAGAAGAGAAAGACCGTAAGACTATCTCATTGGTTGAAGCGACCCGTCTAAAAGAGAAAGACGAAGGTGAAGAACGCGCGTTAGAACGTGCTAATGAACGACTTGTTCGCCTTGGTGAAAAGCCAGTAGAGAAGCTTGACGATTTACCTGATAGCCTTGACGAGCTAGACCCTTTCTTAGAAGAAGCGGCATTAATCACCCAAGATTATATAAAATATGGTCGTATCGCTAAGAAATAATTAGCAATTAATTAGCAATATCGATTAATAAAAAGGCGCTTAAGCGCCTTTTTTGCTACCTAAAACAGGTTAGATTGGTATAATCACAAAATCTGGCTGCATAAGGCCACTGAAGTTTTGCGTCAAAGCTTACAATAATAATTAAACACGCCACATAAGACGTGTAGGAGACTATCTTTTGAATTCAATTGAAGAGAAGCCAATTAAACAGGCCAGTTTTTTAGATGCCTTAATCCCAATTACTGTGCTCGTGTGCCTACTAGGCGCTGCTGTTTATTTATTCGGTGATAACTCATCATCGGGTCCTAACCAAATCGCTTTATTATTCGCTACATTTACCGCGGCATTAATTGGCTTAAAAAATGGTTACACCTGGAAGAAACTAGAACAAGCCATGATTGAGGGGATCACCTTATCCCTTGGAGCAATCATTATACTGTTAATGGTGGGTGCCTTAATCGGTACTTGGCTGTTATCAGGAACTGTACCCACTCTAATTTACTATGGCTTACAAATTATCAATCCTAGCTGGTTCTATGCCGCTAGCTGTTTGATTTGTGGCATTGTGGCTATGAGTATTGGTAGCTCTTGGACTACAGCTGCGACTATCGGTGTGGCGTTATTAGGTGTTGCAACTGGTCTTGGGTTAGAGCAAGTCGTCACGGCAGGTGCGGTCATTTCTGGTGCCTACTTTGGTGATAAATTAAGCCCGCTTTCTGAAACAACAAACTTAGCACCAGCAGTGGCAGGGGCAGATTTATTTGAGCATATCCATCATATGCTTTGGACTACAGTGCCAAGCTTCATTATTGCGTTAATTATTTTTATCTTTATGGGCTTTAATGCCGGTGGTTCTGCTGAAGCTGGCCGTATTGATGAAATCGTTAATTTATTAGAGCAAAACTTTAATATTGGTTTTGAAATGCTAGTACCACTGGTGGTGTTATTGTTTTTAGCAATTCGTAAAATGCCAGCTTTCCCTGCTATTTCGATTGGTGCGGTGCTAGGTGCGATTTGGGCTATGTTATTTCAATCAGATTTAATAAATAGCCAAATTGATGCATCACAAGGCCAAGCAATTGGTTACTTCAAATTAGTTTGGACAACGTTCTTTGATGGTTTCAGCATTGACACTGGCGATGAAAAAATGGATTCACTATTAAGCGGTGGTGGTATGGCTGGCATGCTAACAACCACTTGGCTGATTATGACGGCCTTGATGTTTGGCGCTATCATGGAAAAAACCGGCTTACTTGATATGTTCGTTAAGAGCATCTTAAAGATTGCTAAAAGCACAGGTTCTCTTATCACTGCAACGATTGCAACGTGTATTGGTACCAATGCGGTTGCAGCTGACCAATATATCGCGATTGTTGTTCCTGGTCGTATGTTTAAAGACGAATATGAAAAACGCGGTTTAAAGCCTGTAAATTTATCTCGCACATTAGAAGATGGTGGCACAATTACTAGCCCACTTATTCCTTGGAATACCTGTGGTGCCTATATGCAAAGTGTTTTACTAATCAATCCATTTGACTATGCAATGTACGCGTTCTTTAATTTAATTAATCCATTCTTAGCGGTTGTTTATGCCTATTTTGGTATTAAAATTTTACGTATTACCCCAAAACATCTTAAACAAGAAGCTAACGCCGAATAAACTATTTAGGCCCTGCTAAGCAGGGCCATTTGGAGTCAGTAATGTCTGCTACGAGTAAACCTCAAGCTCAATATTTAAAAGATTACCAAGCCCCACAATTCTCAATCCAACACATCGATTTACGCTTCGAATTAGCCCCTTTAAAAACATCAGTGCAGTCAACAATGACAATCAATCGTACCGATGAAAGCAATGCAGATCTTGCGCTAGATGGTGTTGATTTAACGCTAATATCATTGATGGTTGATGACAAAACGTATGATGATTACACGCTTGAAGATGAAAAGCTGATCATTCATAACTTACCTGAAAGCTTTATTCTGAAAATTGAAAACCATATTGACCCGCAAACGAATACCTCGTTAGAAGGTTTGTACTTGTCGGGTGGTGCTTACTGTACGCAATGTGAGGCAGAAGGTTTTAGAAAGATTACTTATTACCTTGACCGCCCAGACGTGCTTGCTAGCTTTGATGTAACCATTATTGCCGACAAAAAGTACACTCACTTGCTGTCTAATGGTAACCAAATTGAATCAGGTAACTTAGATGACGGTCGTCATTTTGTAAAATGGCAAGACCCATTTAAAAAGCCTAGCTACTTATTTGCATTAGTCGCCGGTGATTTTGACGTATTACGTGACCATTACACGACGCAGTCTGGACGAAAAGTTGAATTAGCCTTGTTTGTTGATAAAGGTAATTTATCAAAAACGCCTCATGCCATGGCTTCTTTAAAGAAATCAATGCAATGGGATGAAGAGCGCTTTAACCTTGAATACGATTTAGATATTTACATGATTGTTGCCGTTGATTTCTTCAACATGGGCGCAATGGAAAATAAAGGCCTGAATATCTTTAACTCTAAATGTGTTCTTGCTAATCAAGAAACAGCTACAGACAAAGATTACCATACGATTGAATCAATTGTAGGTCATGAGTACTTCCATAACTGGACCGGCAACCGTGTGACTTGCCGTGACTGGTTCCAGTTGTCTTTAAAAGAAGGCTTAACGGTTTTCCGTGACCAAGAGTTTAGTAGCGACTTAGGCTCACGTGCGCTTAATAGAATTGATGCGGTTAAAGTAATGCGTACTCACCAGTTTAGTGAAGATGCAGGCCCTATGGCTCACCCAATTCGCCCTGAAAAAGTCATTGAAATGAATAACTTTTATACAGTGACTGTGTATGATAAAGGGGCTGAAGTTATTCGCATGATGCACACCTTACTTGGAGAAGAAAAGTTCCAACAAGGTATGGCATTGTATTTCGAGCGCCATGACGGACAAGCAGTTACTTGTGATGATTTTGTCGCTGCCATGAGTGATGCGTCTGGCATTGATTTAACGCAATTTAAGCGCTGGTATAGTCAAGCGGGTACACCTAAGCTCAATGTAGAGCAAGCGTATGATGAACAAAACCAAACTTTCACATTAAGCATTGAGCAGTTTGCACCTGATAATCAGCCTAACAATGCCTTACTGCATATTCCTTTTGCTATTGAACTTTTAGATAGTGAAGGGCAGTCGCTACCACTTGTGATTGATAAACAGCCACAAGATTCGGTATTGAATGTCACAGAAAAAACACAGCAGTTTGTTTTTGAGGGCATTAAACAGCGCCCAGTCGCAGTACTACTAGAAGATTTCTCTGCGCCATGCATCGTTAATCAAAATACATCTGCAGCGGATCTGTTACATATTATGCGTTTTGCTCGCAGTGACTTTTCACGTTGGGATGCTCAGCAGCGCTTATTTACTAATGAAATGAAAGCGGCGATTGCCAGTGGTGAAGCTTGCTTATCGGATGATATCTTGTCGGCATTAAAGCTACTAGTTGATAATCGTGAAGGTGACCTTGCGCTGATTGCGGAGCTGTTAAAACTGCCTAGCTACGATACTCTTGCAGCTGAATATGCTGTCATCCCTGTTGATGACATTATTGCTGTTCAAAATGCTTTTGAATCGCAAATTGCCAACTTCCTAACAGAATCATTGGTTAATTGTTATAACGCGCTTGAAGATGATGGTTCAACATCTGCTACAGCCGTTGCAGTGCGTGCTCTTAAGCAACTTTGTTTACACTATTTAGCGAAAACAAATCACAGCGACGTTAATGGCCTTATCGAAGAGTCTGCCCACAGTAATAATATGACTAATGCACTTGCTGCATTAAGTGCTGTTGTAAAATCAAATCACTTACTATGTGATACGCTTTTAACAGAGTTTGATGCTAAATGGCGTCATGATGTGCTCGTTATGGATAAATGGTTTGCACTGCAAGCGATGAAAGATTCAGCAACGAGTATCAGCGATATTAAAGCGCTCTATGATCACCCAAGTTTTGACTTTGGTAATCCTAACCGTGTTCGTGCTTTGGTTGGTAGCTTTAGCCACTTTAATATCACTCAATTCCATCGAGCCGATGGTGAAGGGTATCAGCTATTAGGTGACTTATTAGTGAAGCTTAACGATATTAATCCGCAAAATGCATCACGCATGCTAACGCCATTTATGTCATGGAAACGCTATGATGAAAATCGTTCTGCTGCAATGAAAGCACAACTTCAACGTTTAGCTGATTTAGAAGGCCTCAGTGATGATCTGTTTGAAAAAGTAGAGAAAGCACTCGAAAGTTAATGACAGAGTACTATTTTGCCTTGTATCTGAGTTACTCAGAGTGTCTTGATTACTATCATGGTAAATATAAATCTGTGCAAGTTACAGAGGATGGTGGCAAGACAGTTCGCTTTGACGCTCACCATTTGCGTCCTTTTATTTCTTCACTAGGAATAAGAGGGCGCTTTAGGTTGACATTAACGGCTGAAAATCAGTTTTTAAAACTCGAGAAAATTAGTTAAAAAAGCAGCATTAGCTGCTTTTTTTGTAATATTTGTCGTCCAAAATGCTAAATTTCACTGTCCCCAATTCGCTAAATTTATTATATTTTTGTTAATTCGATTTGTTCTATTGTTAATTTACGTGTATAAAATATCTGGTATGACGTCTTACCAATACGTAAACGTCACATTTTTAAATAAATATTAACCGATTGAACGCGTTCTATATTGTAATTTTACTGTTTCGCTTCTATCGTTAGAAAGATACTAAAAACAACAATTTGATCACAAAACAACCCGTTACAGGGGGATGAACACAATGATAAAACGATCGCTTTTTGTTAAAAACAAAATAGCTTTGGGACTCGCGGCGGCTACACTCGGACTCTCAAGCACATCTTTGCATGCGGCAAACTTTGAGTTAGGTGACTTCGATATACGTTTTGACTCTAACTTCTCTTATGGCCAAAGCATTCGTGTTGAAGACCGAGATTTTCAACATATAGGTAAGAGTAATAATCCTTCATTTGACTGGACGGGTTATCATTCTGCTTTAAATCCAATTTATTCTTCTGCTGATGTATGGAACCAACCAGGTGCATACTCAAATAATGGTGATGCAGGTAACCTCAATTTTGATAGTGGTGATTCATTCTCAAAATTATTAAAAGGTAACCATGAGTTATCAATCAGCAAAGATAATTTTGGTTTCTTCACTCGCTTTATGTACTTTTACGACTTTGCCTTGATGGATGGTGATTACGCTTATAGCAACCCAACATCAGGTAACAAAGTAGACCCATGTGACGATGACGACACAAAAGAACAAGTGTGTTCTGATTTACGTTTACTAGACGCTTATGTATGGGCAAACTTTGATTTAAATGAAGGCCGTAACCCGCTGTCTATTCGTTTAGGCCAACAAGTTGTGAACTGGGGTGAGAGTACCTTGATTTCTCATGGTATTAACGTTAACCCAGTTGATATCGATCGTTTAAAAGCGCCAGGTGCAGAGTTAAAAGAAGCTTTCATACCTGTTGGTATGCTTTGGGCATCACTAGGCATCACAGATAATTTAACGCTAGAAGGTTTCTACCAATATCAATGGCATGAAACACGTCTTCCAGCGGCTGGTACATACTTCTCGACGAACGATTTCGCGTCAGAAAATGGTTATCAGCAAAATATTCAATTGGGCTTCACGTCTAACCCGGATATTGATTTAGCATTCTTAACTGAAAGCTTAAATAATTTAGATGACATTGTTCGCTCGCAAGGTGTTGATCCTACATCAGCACAAGGCCAAGCAATGATGGCGCAAATGTACTTAGCTTACCCAACCAAAGTGGCGTTAAAAGGCAAAGGTGGTGCAGGTAAAAACGAGCCAGACGATGGTGGCCAGTATGGTTTACGTTTAGGTATGTACTTACCTGAATTAAACGACACTGAAGTGGCGTTATACCACATTAACTATCATAGCCGTCGTCCGGTAATTTCTGGTCAGGTATCAAACTTCACTGATGCGGCAATCGCTGCTGATATCGGTATGTTATTAACAACAGATATCACAGAAGATAATGTAACTAATCTTCAAGCATTCACTAAAGGCCAGTTAGAATACCCTGAAGATATTAAACTGTACGGTCTTAGCTTCAACACATCTGTAGGCGAAACGGCACTTGCTGGTGAATTTGCATTCCGCCAAGATGAGCCTCTGCAAATTGATGACGTAGAGCTGTTATATGCGGGTATGCCTGAGCAATTAGCAGTTGCAGGTATTCGTCCTGACTTTGCTGGTATTTCACAAATGAGCCCAGGCGATGCTACAAGCGTTGTAGGCCCTGGTGAAGTAGCACAAGGTTTTATCCTACGTAACACTGCACAATTACAATTTACAGCAACACACCTATTTGGCCCTTCACTTGGAGCTGATAGCTGGGCGGTAGTTGGTGAAATTGGTGGTGTACGCATTAACGATATGCCAGATTACGATGAGCTTCGTTTAAATGTTGCTGGTACTGGTCGAAGCGGTATTATGCAAGGCCCATTAAGTGATGATTATTCAACACTGCACTTAGGTCTTTCTAATGGTCCTGAAACGAACCCGTTCCCAACGGCTTCTGCGTGGGGTTATCGTTTAATTGCGAAAGGTGATTATTATAACTTCTTCAGTGGTGTTAACTTCTCACCACGTTTTGTGTTCTCGCACGATGTGAATGGTATTACACCTGATCCAATGTTCTTATTTGTTGAAGACCGTAAATCGCTCGGTGTTACCATGAACTTCAACTATCAAAATGCGTGGTCGTTCGACTTTAGCTACAACTCATTCTGGGGTGGTGGCGCAACGAATACTTTCTCTGACCGCGATTATGTATCTTTCAATATTAAATATTCAATCTAAGGGTAAATTATGATTATTAGAAAACCTACCCTCATTGCTGCAGCATTTTGTGGCGTTTTCGCAAGCTCAAGTGTACTTGCAAAAATTACCGCTGATGAAGCGGCACGTTTAGGTAAAGATTTAACACCTATTGGCGCAGAAAAAGCTGCGAATAAAGACGGTTCTATCCCAGCTTGGGATGGTGGTATCACAAAACCACCTGCTGGTTATAAACCGGGAATGCATCATCCTGATCCGTTTGCTGATGATAAAATCTTATTTACGATTGATAAATCGAATGTAGCCGAGTACAAAGATTTCTTAAGCCCAGGTCAAATTGAATTATTCAATACCTATCCTGATACGTTTAAGATGAACATCTATCCAACTCGTCGTAGCGCGTCTTATCCTCAGTTTGTATATGATGCAACTAAAAAGTATGCAACGACAGCTGAGTTAGTAGAGGGCGGTAACGGTATTAAAAATACCGCTGTGGGTGTTCCGTTCCCAATCCCTAAAGATGGCTTAGAAGCTATTTGGAACCACTTATTACGTTTCCGTGGTTTATCAATTGAGCGTTCTGGTGGCCAAGCTGCACCGACAGCATCTGGTTCATATAATTATGTAGGTTTTGATGAGCAACTGTTAGTTGAGTATTCATCACCTGAAGCAACGCCTGAAAAGCTACAAGAATCTAATATCTTGTTTAAGTTTAAGCAAAAAGTAACTGAGCCAGCGCGTCTTGCTGGTACTGCGTTACTAGTTCATGAAACAATGGACCAAATCTTAACGCCACGCCAAGCATGGACATACAACTCAGGTCAGCGTCGTGTTCGTCGTGCACCTAATGTTGCCTATGATGCACCGGGAACAGCTGCTGATAGCTTACGTACAACTGATGACTTTGATATGTTCAACGGTTCTCCAAATCGTTACAACTGGACATTAAAAGGTAAGCAAGAGCTTTATATTCCTTATAACAGCTATAAGCTCCACAGTGACAAACTAAGCTACGATGATATTCTGCAAGCAGGTCATATCAATCCTGAACATGTTCGTTATGAAAAACACCGTGTTTGGGTTGTTGAAGCGAACCTGAAAGAGGGCACGCGTCATATCTATAAAAAACGTGTTTTCTATATTGATGAAGATAGCTGGCAAGTTCATGTAACGGATATCTATGATAACCGTGATCAAATGTATCGTGTAGCGATGGCGCATGGTCTTAACTACTATGAAGTACCAACTCATTGGAGTACGTTAGAAGTTTACCATGACCTTAACTCTCGTCGTTATTTAGCAATTGGTTTAGACAACCAAGAAAAAATGTATGATTTCTCACAATCATTCAACGATAACGAGTTTACTTCAAGCGCATTACGCCGCGAAGGTCGTTAATCAAATTAAGGCACCTGACTCCAGGTGCCTTTTGCAATTCGCGTAAGTCATCAGTACACGCAATAGATTTCTCAGTGGCTTTTTTGACTTCTCTTTTTATTTTTTCGAAGGCGATTTATCTTTATGAAGTATTTGCTTTATGCCTGTCTTGCTTATAGTGCTTCATGTTTTGCTCAAGACATGCCTATGCCGCAACAAGCGATTAGCGCTGTTAACGCAAACAAAACTCTTCTCACCGACATTGAACTAGCTGGCCCAAATCTCATTGCAGTTGGTAAACACGGTGTGGTTATCACAAGTACAGATGCTCAAACTTGGCAACAAGCCAGTGTGCCTACTCAAGTGCTGCTAACAGCCGTTGATTTTTATAATAACGATTTAGGCTGGGCATGTGGTCATGATGCAACCATCATTAATACTGTAGATGCAGGAAAAACCTGGCAGTTACAGCAATCTTTACCAAACATGGATAAGCCATGTTTAGATATTTTATTTACAACAGACAAACAGGGTTATGCCGTTGGTGCATACGGAATGTTTTTTGAAACTAACGATGGTGGCCAAACTTGGCAGAAACGTTTTTTAGATAGTCTGTTATTTGAAGAAGACCGTGAATACCTAAATGATTTAAAAGACAGTGACCCAGAAGGCTATGAAATTGAAACTGCTTCAATACTGCCGCATTTTAATCGCATCGTTAAAACCGATAAGAGTCTATTTCTAGCCGGTGAAATGGGTTTAATGGCACAAAGTTTCGACAATGGTCAAACCTGGCAGCGTCTTGAAGAGATCTATATGGGCTCTTTCTTTACGTTTGCGTCAACTGCGGATCAAGGTGGTGAAGACCTAGTTGCAGGCCTTCGAGGCAACATTTTCACTCGCCAAGCTGGCAGTGATCAATGGCAACAAATACCACACGACAATTATGCAACCGTGAATAGCGCGATTAAATACAACAACCAGTGGTTATTATTTGCCAACAGCGGGGTGATTTTCCAAATTGAGGATGGCCAATTATCAGAACAACAAATGGCCGATGGTAAATCGTTACTTGATGGTGTTGTGTTTCAAGACAAACTAGTTATGGCTTCAGAAAATGGCATTAAAGTGAAGGAGTTGAATCCGTAATGCGTGGTTTTTTAGATATTTTAGAAAGAGCGGTGTTTCGTCATCGCTTATTCGCAATTATTTCCTTTGCTTTGATCACTTGTTTCTTATTATTCAAAGCAACACAAATTCAATTAGACGCGTCGTTTAATAAAAATATTCCGCTTAATCATGACTACATGAAAGTTTACACCAAACATGAAAAACAGTTTGGCGGAGCTAACAGCATTTTGATTTCTGTCTGTGATGCAGATGGTGATATTTTTAATGAGGAATTTTTCACCCAACTTAAAGCAGTTCATGATCAGCTTTACTTTATTCCGGGTGTAAATCGTCCGTTAGTTAATTCAATCTTCGCACCGAGTGCGCGTTTTGTTGAAGTGGTTGAAGATGGTTTTGCTGGCGGTCCAATTATTCCAGCAAACTTTACCGCTGATAAACGTGGTCTTGCGGTTGTAAAAGAAAACATCGAAAAAGCAAAAGTCGTTGGCCGTATGATTGCCAGTGACTACTCATGTGCGATGGTGACAGCCCAGCTACTCGAAACTGATCCACAAACGCAAGAAAAACTAGATACTTTAGCCTTTGCTGAAAAGTTAGAAACACAAGTTCGTGAACCGCTAAGTACTGACAAGGTCAGTATTCATATTATTGGTTTTGCGAAAATGGCAGGGGATGTCGCAGAGGGTGCTAAAGGTGTACTGTTATTTTTTGCTATTGCCATTGCTTTCACATTCGTAATGGTTTGGCTGTTCTGCCATTCTTTAAAACTGACTATTTTACCAATTGCCTGTTCAATCATTGCTGTTGTTTGGCAGTTAGGCTTGCTTTCAAGCTTAGGCTTTGGTTTAGACCCTATGTCAATTTTAGTGCCGTTTTTAGTGTTTGCGATTGGTGTAAGCCATGGCGTGCAAATGATTAATGACATCGGTAAAAAAGTGTCTACGGGTAGTTCAACTCGGGTTTGTTGTCAGGCAAGCTTTAGAGCACTTCTGATCCCAGGTGGTATTGCACTGCTATCAGACACAATTGGTTTTTTAACCTTACTCACCATTGATATTGGTATTATTCGTGAACTTGCTATCACAGCGAGTTTAGGTGTAGCGGTAATTATTTTCACCAACTTAATTTTATTACCTGTATGGGCATCGTACATGCGCTTTGAAGGCTCTGTGCATATTCAAGCAGGTACTCACACAGACAAACCAAATCTACTAGACAAGTTACGCGAGCTATTAGTAAAAGCGACTGATCGTAAAACAGCTGGTTTTATTATCGTCTTTACGGCTGTGTTATTTGCAGTGGGTTACTGGCAAGCTGACAAAATGCGTATTGGTGACTTACATGCTGGTGCGCCATCTTTGCACCAAGATGCCCGCTATAACCAAGACACCTTTTTGATTTCTGATAAATACACCATTTCATCAGATATCCTAAAAGTGATTGTAGAAGCGTATCCTGCTGCGTGTACTGAGCATGATGTTATGGAGCGTATTAGTCGTTTCCAATGGCAGATGGAAAACGTTGCAGGGGTACAATCGGCTGTGAGCTTAAGCTCAGTTGCGCAATCTGTGAACGCCGGCTTCAACGAAGGTAACTTAAAATGGCAAAGCCTGCCGCGCAATACGGCAAGTTTAGTGCAAGCTACTTCACGGGTTGAAACAAGCTCAGGTTTACTCGATGGTAACTGCTCTGTAATGCCTGTGATTATTTTCTTAAATGACCACAAAGCAGAAACGATTGACCATGTGGTAGCTAAAGTTAAAGAGTTTGCTAAGGCTGAAGAAACCGATGAATTAAAGTTTAAGCTAGCGTCAGGCCCTGTTGGTGTAATGGCTGCAACGAACGAATCGGTATCGGCTGCACAGCTACCTATGATGCTTTACGTTTACGGCGCCGTAATCCTGCTATGCTTAATTAGCTTTAGAAGTGTTAAGGCAACGGTAGCGGTTGTATTACCTCTGTACATCGTATCAACCTTAGCGCAAGCGTTGATGGTACAACTTGAAATTGGTTTAACAGTGTCGACATTACCAGTTATCGCTTTAGGTGTTGGTATTGGTGTCGATTACGGGATTTACATACTTTCATCAATGATGGGGCAGCTAAAACAAGGTGTGGCACTGGAAGTGGCTTATCGTAATGCGTTAGCAGAGCGTGGTAGTGCAGTGCTGTTCACAGGTATTACCTTAGCCATTGGTGTTAGCACATGGATTTTCTCTGATCTGAAGTTCCAAGTGGATATGGGTATTCTTCTGACCTTCATGTTTTTGGTTAACATGTTGGGTGCAGTACTACTTTTACCTGCAATTGGTAGCTTTCTCTGGACTGACCAGAAAAAATAATGTGAATAATTGTGCTCCAATATGGCCAGTAATGGCCATTTATATCTATATTTTGTGAATAGATGACCAAATAGCTGAAAAGCTTAAAATGATTTCATCGAAAAGGCTGTTTATTAGCTGTAAAAGAGTTAGAATTTACCTGACTCCACGCTAATAAATGGCTGTACAAATATTCTACTAATCGATAAGTAGTATAGATTAAGGAACATACAATGACACGAAATGAAGGGCAAGCCTCGGTTATCTTAGATAATGTCTGTAAGCTGATCCAGAAAAAAGTTCACGCTGATAATGTGTTACTCGTTGAGAAATTCGCCAAAGCCTTGTACAGCAATATGTCTAAAGAGGATTTGGCTCATCGCAACGATAGTGACTTATATGGCGCTGCACTAAGCCTATGGAACTCGCTAGAAAAAAATAATTCTGATGACGCGGTTGTCCGTGTTTTCAATCCTGAAGTAGCAAAAGATGGCTGGCAGTCATCGCACACTATTGTTGAAATCATCGCGAAAGACATGCCTTTCCTCGTTGATTCTGTGCGCATGGCCATGACCCGCGCAAACATCGCTTCTCACTTATTACTTCACTCTCCGCTGAAAATCCAACGTGATAAAAATGCTAAAATCACGGGTATTTCAAGCTTAAAAGCAGAGCAAGAATCAACGTCGACAAAAACTGTGTTCTTTATCGAAATTGATCGTCAAACAGATGCAAAAGTAATTGAGTCTTTCAAAAAAGAGCTTGAGTCTGTGTTAGTTGACGTATCTATCGCTGTAGAAGATTGGCAGCCAATTCGTGAAAAGCTAATTGCGGTAACGAAAGACTTACCTAAACGCCACCATAATAATAACGAAAGCGAAGTTGCAGAAACGGTAGAGTTTTTAGACTGGTTAGCTAAAGATAACTTTACGCTAATGGGTTACCGTGAGTATGAACTTTCGCCAGTGCAAGGTGATTACCAGTTAAAAGGTAAAAAGGGCACTAGCCTTGGTCTAATGAAAAACACAGACGAAGAGCATAGCCGCTTACTTTCTGAGTTACCTGAAGTAGCGCGCCAAGAAGCGCGTAGCAGCAACTTATTAATTTTAACGAAAACAAATTCAGTGTCTCGTGTACATCGACCTGCATACATCGACTACGTGGGTATTAAGCGTTATGATGATGAGGGCAACGTAATTGGTGAAGACCGTTTCCTTGGTTTATTCTCATCAAGCTTTTACAACAACAGCGCCGCTGATGTACCTGTACTGAAAAGTAAGATTAACCGCATTATGGAAATGTGTGACTTTGCTAAAGGCACCCATGCATACAAAGCGGTATTAAATATTTTAGAAACGTATCCACGTGATGAGCTTGTGCAAGCACGTGAAGCTGAACTACTTGAAGTTGCCATGGGTGTATTACAAGTACAAGAGCGTGATATGTGCCGTATTTTTGTGCGTAAAGACGCATATGGCCGTTTCTTCTCTTGCATGGTATATGTTCCGCGTGAGCGCTATAACACGGCACTACGTCGTGAAACGCAACGTATCTTAGCCAATGCATTTAATTCTGACGATAAAGTCGAATTTACTACTTTCTTCTCTGAGTCAACATTAGCCCGTACACATTACACGGTGCGTGTGACTGACAATAATATTGAATATAACGTGAAAGACATCGAAAACAACCTAATTGAAGCTGCCCGTACTTGGGAAGATAGACTCCAATCTGCACTACTTGAAAGCGCAGGTGAAGCACGCGGTAAAGAACTAAACCGTAAATATGCACAAGCGTTTGCAAGTGCGTATAAAGATCAGGTTTTACCAAGTGCAGCGGTTGTTGATATTGAAAAGCTAGAACTTCTAAACGACGAGAACAAACTAGAAATGTTGTTCTACCGCCCACAAGAAGAAGCAAACACAAATGTTGTTCGTTTAAGCTTATTCCATAAAGATGTGCCAATCCACTTATCTGACGTAATGCCGATGTTAGAAAACTTTGGTTTACGTGTAGTAGGTGAAACACCTTACTCTGTGAAAACGACTGACGGTAAAGTTAATTGGATCATGGATTTCACCATGCTAATTGACAACAAGGGCATTGCTGACTTTGATAAAGTGTCAGCGCGTTTCCGTGCTGCATTAACGAACGTGTGGAATAACCGTTTAGAAAATGATGGCTTCAACCGTTTAGTATTAATGGGTGGCTTAACAGGTCGTGAAGCGTCTATTCTTCGTGCCTACGCTAAATACATGCGTCAAATTGGTGTAACTTTCTCGCAAACATACATCGAAAGCACATTTGCAAATTACCCACACATTGCATCGCAAATCGTTAACTTATTCACTAAAAAGTTCTCAGTTAAGAACCCTGGCAGTGAAAAGACACTTGAGAAGCTAGTTGCACAAGTTAATCTTGAACTAGAAAACGTAGCAAACCTAGATGATGACCGTATCATCCGTTTATACGTTGATATGATCAATGCAACTCTTAGAACGAACTTCTTCCAAAAAGAAGCTGATGGCCAATTTAAGTCATATGTATCGTTCAAAGTCCAGCCTTCTATGATCCCAGAAATGCCATTACCACTGCCTGCGTTTGAGATCTTTGTATACTCGCCGCGCGTTGAAGGTGTGCATTTACGTGGTGGTAAAGTTGCTCGTGGTGGTTTACGTTGGTCTGACCGTCGTGAAGACTTCCGTACTGAAGTACTGGGTCTTGTTAAAGCACAACAAGTTAAAAACACGGTTATCGTGCCAGTCGGTTCGAAAGGTGGTTTCGTATGTAAACAGCTACCGACAGACCGTGAAGCATTCTTCAAAGAAGGCCAAGAGTGTTACAAGATTTTCATCCGTGGTTTATTAGATATCACAGATAACATTGAACGTGGTGAGATTGTTCCACCAGTTGATGTTGTTCGTCATGATGAAGATGACCCGTATTTAGTTGTTGCTGCCGATAAGGGTACTGCGACTTTCTCTGATATCGCTAACGGCATTGCAAATGAATATAACTTCTGGCTAGGTGATGCATTCGCATCAGGTGGCTCAGTAGGTTACGACCACAAGAAAATGGGTATCACTGCAAAAGGTGCGTGGGAATCTGTTAAGCGTCATTTCCGTGAAATGGATATTGACTGTCAAACAACAGATTTCACTGTGGTGGCAATCGGCGACATGGCAGGTGACGTATTTGGTAATGGTATGCTGCTTTCTAAGCACATTCGCTTACAAGTAGCGTTTAACCACATGCACATCTTTGTTGATCCAAATCCAGATGCAGCGACATCTTACCCAGAGCGTGAGCGTTTATTTAATCTACCGCGTTCTTCTTGGGAAGATTACAATAAAGACCTTATTTCACAAGGTGGTGGTATTTTCTCTCGTGCGGCTAAATCAATTACCTTAAGCCCAGAAATGAAGAAAATGCTTGGCACTAAGAAAGCGAGCATGACACCTAACGAGTTAATCAAAGCAGCTCTAATGATGGAGTTTGATTTACTTTGGAATGGTGGTATCGGTACTTACATCAAGAACTCTAAAGAGACTGATGCTGATGTGGGTGACCGCGCGAATGATGCACTTCGTATTAACGGTTCTGAGCTTGGTGCGAAGATCTTAGGTGAGGGCGGTAACTTAGGTGCGACTCAATTAGGTCGTATCGAATTTGCGGCTAAAGGCGGTCGTGTTAACACCGACTTTATCGATAACGTAGGTGGTGTTGCGTGTTCAGATAACGAAGTAAACATCAAGATTTTACTTAATGGCCTAGTTGCTGAAGGTGACTTAACACGTAAACAGCGTGATGAGTTACTTTATTCAATGACTGATGAAGTGTCTGAGTTAGTATTAAAAGACTGTTATCGTCAAACGCATACCTTATCGATTACTCAATCAAAAGGTACGTCAACGCTTAAAGAAAAAGTACGTTTCATCCATGCCCTTGAAAAAGATGGCAAGCTTAACCGTGCAATAGAGTTCATCCCAACGGATGAAGAACTTGCAGAGCGCGCAGCAGCGGGTAAAGATTTAACTCGTCCAGAGCTTTCTGTACTTGTTTCTTACGCGAAGATGGTATTAAAAGAGTCTCTAGTGGTTGATGAAATCACTGAAAACCCTTACTACCGTCAGTTATTAGTTAAGTCGTTCCCAGTGCCACTTCGTGAGAAGTTTAACGATGCAATGGATAACCACCCACTTCGTAAAGAGATTATCGCAACGAAACTTGCAAACAACATCGTTAACGATATGGGTCTTAACTTTATGGTTCGTATGCACGAAGAAACAGGTGCGAACGAAGCTGAAATCGCACTTTGCTACTCAATTGCAAAAGAAGTGTTCCAGATGCCAGAAACATGGTCATCAATTGTTGCACTTGATAATAAGATCCCAGCAGCTGTACAAACAGAAATGCTATATCAATTACGTCGTACGGTTCGTCGTGCAACACGTTGGTTCTTACGTCATCGCAATAAAGCACAAACGATTGAGCAAGCAATTGAATTCTTTGCACCAACATTTGCTGATTTAAGTGAAAACTTGAACAGCTACATGGTTGAAAAAGAAAGCGAGCGCCTAGTTAAAGCGGCAGATAAGCTAATTGACAGCAATGTACCAAAAGCACTTGCAACACGTATTGTGTCACTATCAAGCTTATTCTCTGTAATGGACTTAGCTGAAATCGCTAACAATTCAGAGCGTAGCATTGATATGGTTTCTAACACCTACTTCAAGCTAGGTGCGCGTATGGGCTTACATTGGTTCCTTGACCAAATCACCAACCAACCAGTTGCGAACCACTGGCAAGCACTTGCTCGTGCTTCTTACCGTGAAGAGCTGGATTGGCAACAACGTACATTATCAGCTGTGGTACTTAATAGCTTTGCTGCAGACAGCAAAGACATTGATGCACAAATTGATGAGTGGATGGATAACCAAGATCTACTATTACAACGTTGGAAGCAGATGCTATCTGAGTTCAAAACATCGCAAAGCCATGATTTTGCGAAGTTCTCAGTGGCACTTCGTGAACTAATGTTGTTAAGCCACAACTGTGACACTTCCAAATAAGTGAAAAGTCGTTAAAATACATACCCCAGCTCGCTGGGGTATTTTTTTGCCCTTAATTTGCAATGGTCCGTTTACAAACGGCTACCTTGTTTATTTTTACCTAAGGAACAAACCATGTTTTATGATCTAGCTCGCCGTTTTATGTTTACCCGTGATGCGGAGTGGGCTCATGAATTTGCACTTAATAATTTACGCCGATTTGCTCATACGCCATTGAGTGCTGCGTGGTCTCAATCTGTCCCTAATAAACCCGTTAATTTTTTAGGTTTAGAGTTTAAAAATCCAGTAGGTTTAGCGGCAGGCTTAGATAAAAATGCCGAGTGTATTGATGCATTTTCGCAAATGGGTTTTGGTTTTGTTGAAGTAGGTACTGTTACACCACGTCCTCAAGCGGGTAATGACAAGCCGCGTATTTTCCGCTTACCTGAATCAAATGCGATTATTAACCGCATGGGCTTTAACAATAAGGGCGTTGATAACCTAGTTAACAATGTTAAAGCAGCGAAATACGACGGTATTCTAGGTATTAATATTGGTAAAAATAAAGATACACCAAACGAGCAGGGTAAAGATGATTACATTCACTGTATGCGTAAAGTATTTGAGCATGCATCGTATATCACAGTAAATATTTCTTCACCGAATACCCCAGGTCTTCGTGATTTACAGTACGGCGAAGCGCTTGATGACTTATTGCAAAGCTTAAAGAATGAACAACTTGATCTAGTTGCTAAACATAACAAGCAAGTGCCTATGCTAGTTAAGATCGCCCCTGATCTTGATGAAGTACAAATCGGCCAAGTTAGTGAGTCATTGATCAACAATAAGATCGATGGTGTTATTGCTACAAACACCACACTTGAGCGTGCAATGGTACAAGGTCAACAGTACGCAAATGAAGCGGGTGGTTTATCAGGCCAGCCTGTGCGTCAGCGTTCAACCCACGTGGTTAGTGAACTTAAGCGTTTAACCGAAGGTAAACTACCTATTATTGGTGTGGGTGGTATTGACGATGCTGATTCGGCAAAAGAGAAATTTGCAGCAGGTGCAGACCTTGTACAAGTTTACACTGGTTTCATTTATAAAGGCCCAGAATTGGTAAAAACGATCCTTAACAGCTTATAAGGATCAGTTATCTAAGCAATTGATCATTAATAAAATGTTCTAAGAAATCATTTTATTAATGGTCTGCTTTAGTTATAATTTGTGATTATGCGCACAGTATTTATTCGTTAGGGAGGAGACATGTTACAAGCATCTAAGCAATGGAAATGGCTTGCTTGTGCAAAAAATAATCGTCTTTTGGTTGACCTAGACCAAGATATGCAACTGTGCACGCCTTACAAACTTCGCCAACTCACCGATGCTGTTTTACAAGAGCCTAACTTTAGCCTTGAAGACGCTGCATTTTATCAGCAAGTTTATCAATACCTCGAAACTTTCTCACTATGGAACCCTGCAGAGCTTTGCCAAATCGCGCTAAATGCTACTGCGGTCAAATTTCATTTAAAGCCAGTACTTGCAAAAAGTTGGTTCTTTCATGAGTATCATGGTAGCCAACCAAGTGTCGAAGCTGTAGTGAAGTTGTGCTCACAGGCACAAGAAGGTGAGTTTTTGATTGTTGCTCACTCAAGCGAAGCCTCAGTGTGTATTAACCTAAGCCAACACTTTCAACTAGACGAAAACCTTTCTCTTGAACAGTTTGAGGCTATTAAGGTTTTAAATAACCGTATCCATCCTGTTTATATTCAACAAAAACAGTTTAAATCTGCCTAGGGCGTGTTGACCTTTGTGAATTGAAATTTGTTCACTTTAGGAGCGATTTAATCGCCGCGAGAGATTCGTAACCTAGTGAGCTAAGTAAAAATCCAGCTAATATCCCTGCAAATGTTGGCGTTTTTGTTCGCCAAGCTATGCTATAATCCTGCGCAAATAGCATTTAAGGGTTTTTACTTTGCAATTTATCGCACTTACTTCTATCGGAATAGAAAATTTACTTGTTGATGAGCTTACAGCACTAGGTGCAGAAGTCTCAAAACAAACCGTGGGCTCTGTACGTTTTGAAGCAGATAGCTTATTAGCACAAAAGATTTGTTTATCGAGCCGTTTTGCGACTCGTATCATGATGCTGATAGAAGAAAAGGAAGGCGTAAAAGACAAAGACAGCCTTTATCAATTTGCGCGCTTGCAGCCTTGGCAGGAGTGGTTTGGCCCTAAACAAACCTTTGCTGTTGACTTTAGTGGTACTAATAACGATTTAAAAAATACGCAATTTTCAGGTCTAGTTGTAAAAGATGCGATTGTTGATTATTTCGCGGATTTATTCGAGCAACGTCCTGATGTTGATAAATACAATGCCAATGTACGTGTTGTAGCAAGGTTGAATCGTCAAGGTGTTGCGCTTTATATCGATTATTCAGGCCCGCGTTTATCTGAGCGTGGTTATCGTCAAGATCAAGGCAAAGCGCCGATTAAAGAGCATTTAGCTGCAGCCCTTGTAAAACGAAGTGGTTGGCTTGAAAACGTACAACAACCTTTATTCGATCCATGCTGTGGTTCGGGTACCATTTTAATTGAAGCCGCAAGCATGGCACGCAATGAAGCGCCGGGCTTATTCCGTGAAGGCTTTGCTTTTGAGCGCCTGCCTAGTTTCCGAATTCAAAAATACAAAGAATTAAAAGCAGAACTAACGGCCCAAATTACAGATCCTAAACTTTGGCTTATTGGCCATGATATTGACGCCAGTGTGATTTCAAAAGCGCAAGAAAACGCAGAGCGTGCTGACCTTGGTAATGTGATTAAGTTTAAACAAAGCGATGCCACTAAGTTAACCTCAGTTGCAAAACTACCTGGTGTGGTGATTTCAAACTTACCTTATGGTGAACGTTTAGGCTCAATGGCTGAGCTGGTTAACTTACACCGTAGCTTAGGTGTTGGCTTCAAAAAGCACTTTAATCATTGGAAACTTGCTTTACTTGGCACTGACGAAAGCTTATTTAAGTTATTAAAGTTAGTTAAGTTAAAACGCTATAAGTTTAAAAATGGCCCTTTAGATGTTGTATTAAATTTATACCAACTTGACGATAAACAAGTAGAAATTAGCAAAGAAGATAAGCCGGCTCTTAATTTTGAAGGTTCAACAGCCTTTGCAAACCGTTTAAAGAAAAATAAGCAAAATTTAAAGAACTGGTTAAAGCAAAATGAAGTAAGCTGCTACCGTGTTTATGATGCGGATATTCCAGAATATAACGTAGCTGTTGATGTATACGATGATTCAGCGGTTATTTTTGAATATGCTGCACCGAAAGAAATCGATGACAATACGGCTCAAAAACGTTTGCAAGATGTGATCAGCTTGACCGCTGAGCAGTTAAAGATAGCACCAGAAAATATTGCAGTTAAAGTGCGTAAAAAGCAAAAAGGTGAAGAGCAATATACCAAGGTAGCAAAACAAAATCGTACTCAAGTAGTAGAAGAGTTTGGCGCTAAATTCAAAGTAAACTTATTTGATTATTTAGATACTGGTTTGTTCTTAGATCATCGTCTGGCTCGTCGTTATATCCAACAAAACGCACAAGGCAAACGTTTCTTAAACTTGTTTGCTTATACGGGCAGTGCATCTGTGCATGCTGCTGTGGGTGGTGCTAAAGCCATTACCACCGTTGATATGTCAAAAACCTACTTAAAGTGGGCGCAAGAAAACTTTGCTCTGAATGATATCAGTAACACCCGTTATCGTTTTGAGCAAGCAGACTGCTTGAAGTGGCTTGAGTATGCACAAGGCCAATATGATTTAATTTTCTTAGATCCACCGACGTTCTCAAACTCAAAACGTATGAAAGATGCGTTTGATGTACAACGCGACCATATCAAACTACTTACCTGGGTTAAGAAAATTTTAAGCCCTAACGGTACGCTTATATTCTCAAATAATAAGCGTGGCTTTAGCATGGATGAAGTAGGGCTAATGGGTCTGGGTTTAAAAGCAGAAAACATTTCTGACAAGACTTTATCACCAGATTTTAAACGTAATAAGCAAATTCATAATAGCTGGCTTATTACTCATGGCTAATTTTACCCTGTACCACACTGATGGCTGTCATCTGTGTGAAATGGCCGATGAATTATTAATTGCTGCAAACGCTTCGTTTGTAGCAAAAGATATTATGGACAGTGAACAGCTGATTGAACTTTACCAAACCAGTATTCCGGTTGTGGAATCTCATCAAGGCAAGAAATTATTTTGGCCTTTTGATGCTGAGCAATTAGCGCAATTTATTGCTGATAATAAAGAATAAGAGTAGTAATCACGATGGATTTAATCAGAATAGCCAAAGCTCAACTCGCTTATGGTACGCATCCGCTACTAGATGATGCCGATGCCGTTATTGAGTCAGGTGAGCGTGTTTGTATCGTTGGTCGAAACGGTGCAGGTAAATCAACACTATTAAAAGTGCTTGATGGCCAAGTGACATTGGATGATGGTGAAATCAACCAATTAGGCGGTATTCGCATTTCACGTTTAGAGCAAGACCCACCAAAAGGGGCGGCAGGCTCAGTATTTGATTATGTCGCGCAGGGCATGCCTGAAATTGCTAACTTACTGATAGAATATCACCAAGTTAGTAATCAAATGCAAACAGACTATAACGATAAATTGCTTAACAAATTAGAGCGTTTATCTAATCAATTAGAAACCGTTGATGGCTGGCGTTTTGATACCCGTATTCAGCTCGTTTTATCTCGCTTAGAGCTAGACCCAGAAGCCAAGCTTGAATCATTATCGGGTGGTTGGCTACGTAAAGTTGCTCTTGCACGAGCCTTGGTTAGTGAACCTGATTTACTGCTACTTGATGAGCCTACCAACCACTTAGATATGAGTAGTGTTATTTGGCTTGAGCAATTTTTAAAAGAGTTTAAAGGCGGCATCGTTTTTATTTCTCACGACCGTGCATTCATTCGAGCAGTTGCAACCCGTATTCTTGATTTAGACCGTGGTAAGCTGGTTTCATACCCTGGCGATTATGCGACATATCTTGAACAAAAAGCGCATGATCTAAAAGTAGAAGAAACACAAAACGCATTATTTGATAAGCGCTTAGCAGAAGAAGAAGCGTGGATCCGCCAAGGTATTAAAGCACGTAGAACGCGTAATGAAGGCCGTGTACGTGCTTTAAAAGAGTTACGTAAAGAGCGTAAGCAGCGTGTTGATCAGGTAGGTAAAACCGATTTCAATATTGAAACAGCGGATCGTTCAGGTAAATTAGTATTCGAAGCGAAAAACATCTGTCATGCATTTAAAGATAAAGTCATCGCAAAAGACTTTTCAACCCTTGTTATGCGTGGCGATCGTGTTGGCCTTGTTGGGCCAAATGGTATTGGTAAAACAACACTGCTTAAAATTTTATTTGGTGACTTAACACCTGATAGCGGCAGTGTTAAGCAAGGTGTTAACTTAGAGTTTGCTTATTTTGACCAGTATCGTCAAAAGCTTGATGAAGAAGCCACAGTACAAGATAACGTAGCTGAAGGTAAGCAAGAAGTGATGATGGGCGGGCGCTCACGTCATGTACTAGGTTACTTACAAGACTTCTTATTTCCACCGGCAAGAGCGCGTACGCCAGTAAAAGCGCTTTCAGGTGGTGAGAAAAACCGCTTATTATTAGCAAAGTTATTTTTAAAGCCATCTAACATTATTGTTCTCGATGAGCCAACCAATGACCTTGATATTGAAACTTTAGAGCTCTTAGAAGAGATCATCAACCAATATCAGGGCACTGTACTGATTGTAAGCCATGACCGTGAATTTATTGATAATACCTGTAATTCTGTATGGGCATTTGAAGGTAACGGCAAGATCACCGACATTGTTGGTGGCTATAGCGACTATGAAGCGTATGCAGCTCATTTAGCTGAGCAAGAAAAACAACAACAGCAACAAATTAAACAAGAAAAGCCGGCCGTTGTTAGCCAAGATAAAACACCAAAGAAAAGTAATAAACTCTCTTACAAATTAAAACTTGAATTAGAAGAATTACCCAGTAAAGTGGAACAACTTGAAAAAGCGTTAGACGCTCAGCAAGTTGTGGTTAATGACCCTGACTTTTTTAAGCAAGATGCTGCAATTACAACAGAAGCATTGAACCATTTAGCCGAGTTAGAGTCTGAGCTTGAAGCCGCTTTTGAGCGCTGGGAAGAACTCGAAGATTTAAAGAATCAGTAGTAAGGATTAAAATGAAATACAAATTACTCGCTGCCAGTATTTTAGCCACCCTAAGTACCTCAGCGATGAGCGCAACCTATAAATTAGAAGAATTAGGTGGAATTGATGGCGCTAAATTTAACTACGTAACAGATGTTAGTGAAAACGGTCACATCATAGGCTTAGCAAATGGCCTTTACAAATTACCCGTTGATGTCTCTTATATCGATTTTACAGATTCGTTGATCAAAGATGCTTATGATACAGCTAAAAAGCAGTATGAACTCATTGATAAAGAAATTACATTTACTCTTGATGACATTGAGAATAACGATGCGGTATATACAAACGCTGATGCACATGCATTTATGGTAAGTTTTTTAACAGGTCGTTCAACTGACTCTGAATATCAAAAATTATCAAGTGCAATTGCAACGCTTTACACATCTGAAGGTGCTTCAGAGCAAGTTTTATTTGATGAACAGTCTCTTGATTTTGACGGCTTAACACGCTCGACTTCTAACTTACTAAATGCTGTAACAGATGACGGTGTTATGGTTGGTTGGGGCAGTGCACCTTACGAAAAAACATCGTTCACTCAAACAGATGAAGACGAAGAAGAAACCCACTTTTTAAGAGACTTCATTAGCCGTGCAATTGTTATCAGCGAAGACGGTGTGAAAGTTGAACTTGCACCAGAGTTTGATGATTACGGCGGTATTAGCTCAGCAAATGACATTATCAAAACGGCAAATGGCTATGAAGTTGTAGGCACTGTCTCTACTGATATTGCGGTTGATCCACTGGATGATATTACTGATAACTGTGACGGCGAAGATGAACCAGTTTCAGACTGTGTAGAAGCGTACAACCGTACTTATTCAACGGGTATTTATAATAAACGTGCTGTTAAGTGGACATTAGACACTAATCTAAACATTACCAATACAGAAATGTATGGCTTAGGTTTAACGCCTGAAGATGACGAAGATTTCGCGTTCCGTAGTAACGCACTTGCGATCAACGAAAATGGTTTAGTGGTTGGTACGTCTGATGTGCGTTATAAGAGTAATAGCACACGTATTACTATGCCTGTTATTTTCGAAAATGGTGAAGTAAAAGAATTTATCGACCAAGAAGATGATTGGATTTCAGGTCAGCCTTTAGCGGTTAATAATGACGATGTTATTGTTGGCTATGCGAGCAAGCGAATCGACGGTACAACGCGCACAAAATTTTTCTACTACGATAAAAATAGCGATAGCGTTGTTTTCCCAACGGATTACTTCTCAAGTTCAAGCTCATTAGCTAACGATATCAATGATAATGGTATTGTTGTTGGTGAGGGTGAAACAGATATTTATAATACTTCTACCCGTCGTCGTGAAGGTTTCATGTACACCATTGGTGAAGATTCAGTTGTTAACTTAAACAATTTATTACCTTGTTATGAAGACGATGGTGAGACTCGCTTTAAATACACGGTTGCTGAAGCGAAATCAATTAACAACAATAATGAAATCTTCGGTGTTGCGACTAAAACTGTTGAAAAGACAGATTCATTCGGTAACGTTGTAGTCGATGTTAATGGCAATATCGAATATGAAAGTGTCGCAGTGGCTGTTAAGTTAACACCAATTGATGGCTCTGTTGAAGAATGTCCTGCAGAAGAGATTGAACAATACGAGCGTCAATCAGCAAGCTTCCCTTGGTATGCATTATTGCTATTACCATTTGCAGCAGCACGTCGTGTATTTCGTAAGAAGTAATAATACCAACCCGCAATAATACTTAATTAAGCGGATTGGTACAATTAGAGAGCTTTATGCAAAGCAAATAGCTTTCTTGCAAGAAATAAAAAACCCAGCTTTAAGCTGGGTTTTTTGTCTATACTGAAATCAGTTATTTTTTATGGCGATGTATCCATGCTTTACGGACTGAACGTTTCCAAAGCATGTCGGTACCAAAATAACCAATGATTGCCGCAGCTGTTGCACAAATAAATGAACCAACTAAAAATGCTGGGCCAATTGTTGTAAGGCTATCTATAAACCATTGCCAGCTTGGTTCAAATTGGAAGTGCTGCTGTGGTTGAGCAAGGGCAATCGTGCCTACAATATATGAACAATAGAAAATAGGAGGCATGGTCAGTGGGTTAGTGATCCACACTGTTGCAACAGAAATCGGTAAATTTACTCGAAATGGAATAGCCAGGGCGGCTGCAAGAACCATTTGAAAAGGAACAGGGATGAACGCAAAAAATAAACCAACAGCAAATGCACCGCGTGCTGAGCGTCTATTTAAGTGCCATAAATTGGCATCATGCAATAAACGACCAAAAATTCTTAAATACTTGTGTTCTTTTACCTTGTTATGATCAGGTAAAAAGCGTTGGATCGTTTTCTTAGCCATTTAAAGCAACCATTTACATCTATTTGGTTATGCAGCGGCTTTGTCATAGGCTGTTTTTTCACCCTATATACATTTGGCACTGCGGCGTTTTATATAATGAGTTTTGCTGTATTGCTAGCAGGTGCCTATTTTAAGCCTTTTTTAACTCTATTGTCAGGGTTTATTTGCGCTATTTTAGTAGTGATTTTTCATTACTTCATTTTTTACTCAATCTCTGACTGTCAAATCAATTACCAACAAAGCCGATTAGTTCGATTTGCGGTAGTTGAAACATACAGTGAACAAAGCCCTTATTACATTAAAGCAAGTCTGAAAAATATTGAATATTGCTCTACAGGCATTCGACCTGCTCCTAATGCAATGCTAAGCATTACTTCAGATAAACCTGTTACTCGTGGAGATGAATTAAGCGCAGAACTCAAACTTAAACCTTACAGATCGGTAAAAAATTTCTATAGTTTTGATAGAGAACGGCAAGCATTACTTGAGCGAGTATTTTATAAAGGCCGAAGCGTAGGAGAGATAAGCAATTTAAATCATCATCGATATAACTCCCTTCGAGTGAGTTACCGCACATATATTGAAAAAGTGACGGCAAGCACCCAATTACAATGGCTTTATTATGCGCTTTTAACCGGTGACAAAAGTAAAATAAGCTATGAAGATAGAAAACACTTACGTGAATTAGGCTTGTCGCATCTACTAGCTATTTCAGGTCTTCATATCGGACTTATCTTTGCAGTCGGCTTTTATAGTAGTAAGTGGCTGTTAAGAATGAGTCATTTACGCGTAAGCCAATCAATTCAATTAAATAAGTTATTTGTTTTTGTAGGGTTCAGTTGCTCGTTCGTCTATGTCTACTTAAGTGATTTTATAGTTTCCGCAAGCCGAGCGCTGCTGATGTTAGGCTGTTACCTTGTTATTTATAACCTAGGGAAAAACCCAGTGCGTTGGCGTTCAATTTTGTACGCCTTGAGTGTTGTGTTGTTTATAGACCCATTTGCACTTTTGAACCCTGGGCTCTATTTCAGTTTTTTGGCCGTTACGATCATCTTTCTACTGACTAAAAACACAGTTAATTTGTCACTTGGTTTTTTAAAGCGATTTGCACAGCTACTGCAAGTTCAGTGCGCTTTATTTGTCGGTCTACTGCCTCTATCCTTATATTACTTCTCAGGCACTAGTGTCATAGGTTTATTGATTAACCTTATTGCTGTGCCCTTGGTTGGTGTGCTGTTATTGCCTTTCTTAATTTTTTATAGTTTGGTTTCTAGTCTACTGGATATTTCTGGTTTGTTATCACTCGTCGACAGTGCGCTGTATTATGGTTATCAATTACTACTCTCTATCCCTAATGGCTGGCGTTGGTTCTCGCTCAATGAGTTTAGTTTTTCATTATTGATCATAAGTTACATAACACTTCTGCTGTTGTACTTTAGTCCAAATAAATATGTGTGCTTAATTCCTGTTTGTATATATGCCGTTGAGAGTGAATTAAAGCCAGAAGCTAAGTTTCAGTTAGATGTGTTTGATGTAGGGCATGGCTTAATGGTGATGGTAAGCCACAAAAATAAAGCGATAATATATGATTTAGGCCCACAGTACTTTGGTCGTTATGATTATGTACGCCGTGTATTACTCAACAACATCAATAAACAACAGTTATCTGTTATCGCAACAATAATAAGCCACTTAGATAACGACCATTCTGGCGGTTTAACAAGTTGGCAAATGGCAGGGTTTCAAGACACTCTAGCTATCTTTCATCCTCAGGGGCTGGGAAATAAGTGCAAAACAACAACACTCAAGCTTGATGAGCTTAATATCAGAAGTTTTACAGCAAAGGTAGAAAATGCGAGTCGTAATGATCAGTCGTGTTTATTAAAAGTAACGGGTTTTAATTACTCAGTGTTACTGACTGGGGATATATCTGCAGCGGCAGAAACTAAGCTTGTTGAAGCGGGGAAGGATTTACGAGCGACTATTTTAATAAGCCCCCATCATGGTAGTAATACTTCTTCCAGTTATAAATTTATAGGTGCAGTAAACCCTGAAGTAGTTATCCATTCATCTGCTTATCAAGGGCAATGGCGCTTTCCTCATCCTGAAGTTGTAAATCGTTATAACCAACACCATATACAGCAGTTATCGACGGCAGAATATGGCCATATACGCATAAAATTTTACGAAGATAAATATCGCTTAGAATTTGCGCGAGAGCAGGAAAGTTATTGGTTCGAACAAGATTGACGTTTTGTTTTTACCCCCTAAAGGCTACAATAGTCGAAGTCTATGAATAAGAGAGTGTTATGGATCAAACTACATCCCAAATCTATAAGCGATTAATCAGTTATGTGGGTGATTATAAGTTAATCGCGTTTTTCGCCATTGTAGGCATGATTGGCTATTCAGCCATGGATGCATTGTTTATAAATTTAATGAAGCCCTTCATTGATGAAGGTTTAAATGATCGTAACACTGATGTTTTAACTTATGCACCATTTGTTGTAATTGCATTGGTATTAGGTCGTGGCATGTTTAACTATATGTCGTCGTACTGTTTAAGTTATGTAGGCTCTCAAGTTGTAAGAACGTTGCGCCAACAATTATTCGAACATATTTTACATCTGCCGGTGTCTTTCCATGATAAAAATTCAAATGGCGATTTAATCTCTAAAATCACCTTTGATACTGAGCAGGTTCAACAAGCCATTACTAAAGCCCTGTTAATTGTTGTAAGGGAAGGGGCCTTTGTTGTTTTCTTACTATTTAATATGTTTTATACCAGTTGGAAGCTATCACTGATATTTTTAGTCATTATTCCGCTGGTGGCCGTTATCGTTGCCTTTGTATCGAAACGTTTTCGTATGATTTCGAAAAAAATCCAATCTGCTATGGGCCAAGTAACTCGCAGTTCAGAGCAAATGCTATCTGGTCACAAGGTGATTCATGGCTTTGGTGGTCAACAGCAAGAGATATCGCAATTCTCGGCTATTAATAATCATAATCGTCAGCAGCGCATTAAAATGGATGCAACTAAAGCGTTAAGCGTTTCTGTTATCCAAATTTTGGCAGCAAGCGCGATGGCCGTGATTTTATGGGTTGTGTCTATGCCGTCGATGATTGATACCATCAGTTCAGGTGACTTCGTATTACTTATTTCATCAATGATGATGTTATTACGCCCACTGAAGCAACTTTCTAACGTTAATAGTGATTTACAACGTGGTATTTCGGCAGCGCAAAGTATCTTTTTAGTACTAGATGAAGAAGTAGAAAAAGACACTGGCACATACAGCGTTGATAAAGTAACTGGGAAAATTGAAGTGAACAATGTGACCTTTAAATACCCAACGAAGGATGAGCCTGTATTAAAGAATTTATCACTTTCGATTAATGCCGGCGAAAGCATCGCATTGGTTGGCCGTTCTGGCTCAGGTAAATCGACCATCTCAAATTTATTACCGCGTTATTATGAGCTTGAAGGTGACAGTGAAATTTTGCTTGATGGCGTCAACATTGCTGATTACAAACTGACAGACTTACGTAAGCAATTTGCACTGGTATCTCAGCAAGTGGTTTTATTTAACGACACTATTACGAATAACATTTGCTATGGCCTCGACCGCGAGTTAACAAACGAGGAGTTAATGGCGGTTGCCAAGCAAGCCCATGTTTGGGAGTTTGTTAAAGATTTACCAGAAGGTTTAGATACCATGGTGGGTGAAAACGGCGTTATGTTGTCAGGCGGCCAGCGCCAGCGAATAGCTATTGCACGTGCAATATTAAAAGATGCCCCTATTTTGATTCTAGATGAGGCGACATCTGCACTTGATACTGAATCTGAAAAACTGATCCAACAAGCACTTGATAGCTTAATGAAAGAAAAAACATCGATTGTGATAGCACACCGTTTATCAACAATAGAAAACAGTGATTGCATTTATGTTATCGATCATGGTCAAGTTATCGAAAAGGGCACACATAGCGAGCTTCTTGAAAAAGACGGTACCTATAGTGCGTTATGTAAGATGCAATTTGGTGAGCAGTAGTGAGTGTTATTGAAAAAAGCTGGTATAAAAAGCCAGGCTTACTCAGTGTTTTACTGTTACCTTTCAGTGTTCTTTTTTGGCTTATCTCAACACTTCGCGCTTTGTTTTATAAGCTAAATATTCTAAAAGCATTTAAAGCGCATCTTCCAGTCATTGTTGTTGGTAACATTAGCGTGGGTGGAAACGGCAAAACGCCATTTGTTATTTGGCTTGCTGAGTACTTACAGCAGCAAGGTTTAAAAGTGGCTGTGATCAGCCGTGGCTATGGTGGTCAGTCTGATTCGTATCCTTTGTTAGTGACTGAACAAACGAGTACAGCGCAAGCTGGTGACGAACCAGTACTTATTAAACGCCGCCTAGGTTGTGTTGTAATGGTTGGCCCTGACCGACAAGCGAGTATAAAAAAATTAGAACAACATGATATCGATGTCATTATTTCTGATGATGGCATGCAGCATTATAAAATGGCGCGTGATATCGAATGTTGTATCGTTGATAGTGAACGCCAATTTGGTAACGGTTTATTAATGCCTGCAGGCCCACTTCGTGAAACCAAAGCGCGCTTAAAATCGGTTGATTTAGTCATAGAAAATGGTGGCAACGCTCAAAGCCGCTATGATTTAGCATCAAGCCCATTTCGTACCGTAAGTAATTCAGAACTTGCCAATTCAGTTCAAGGTAAAGGCCATGCGGTCAGTGCTATTGGTAACCCCAAACGCTTTGAAATAAGTCTTGAGCAGCAAGGCATTAACTTACTATCAACTCATCATTTTCGTGATCATTATGCCTACCAAGCAAATGACTTTAGCGATTTTGCAGATGACGCTGTATTTATGACAGAAAAAGATGCAGTTAAATGCTTTAGTTTTGCTAAACCAAATTGGTATTATTTACCTGTTGATGCAAAGCCAACAGCAGCAGTTATCGAAAAACTTAATTTATTATTAAAACAAAAAGGGATCCTCAATGGCCTTTGATACAAAATTACTTGAAATTATCGCTTGCCCAGTGTGTAAAGGTAAATTACGTCTTGATAAAGAAAATCAAGAGCTTATCAGTACTGCTGCGAAACTAGCGTACCCAATCAAAGACGATATCCCGGTGCTTTTAGAAAATGAAGCCCGTGAATTAAGCCAAGAAGAGGTTGATAAGTGGAATTCGTAGTCGTTATCCCAGCTCGCTACGCATCGACGCGTTTACCAGGTAAACCACTTGCTGATATTTGTGGTAAACCAATGATCCAACATGTTTATGAAAAAGCGGTTGCATCAGGTGCATCACAAGTTTATGTAGCGACTGATCATCAAACAGTGTTTGATGCAGTAAAGAAGTTTACTGATAATGTATTGATGACACGAGAAGATCACCAATCAGGCACAGAACGTTTAGCTGAAGTTGTTGAACAGTTAAAACTTGAAAGTGACACTATTGTTGTCAACGTGCAAGGTGATGAGCCTTTATTGGCAAGCGAAAATGTATCTCAAGTTGCCATGCTACTTGCTGATTCTGATGCGCCAATGGCGACTTTGAGCACCAGCATTGATGAGATTGATGATATATTTAATCCAAACTGTGTAAAAGTCATTAACGATGCAGACAACAATGCACTGTATTTTTCGCGTTCGCCAATCCCTTATCACCGTGATGCGATGATGAATGATGACCGAGATAAGCTAAATCTTGCTGATTTTGCACGCCATATTGGTATTTATGCTTATCGTGCTGGCTTTATTAAGGACTACATCGAATTACCAGAATCTCGATTAGAGCTTTTAGAGTCTTTAGAGCAGCTTCGCGTACTTTATCATGGTCACAAAATTAAAATCGCAAAAGCTCTGTGTGCACCGCAAGCAGGCGTAGATACCCCTGAAGACTTAGCGCGCGTTATTGCAGTGCTTGGCAACTAAAAATGCATGATGTAAATAATGTTCATCTTCATGCCAGTGAAGATGACTTCTTTGTTTTTTATAAACCAGCAGGTGTGAGCTTTCATAGTGAACAATGTGCTGGTTTTGTCGTACTTGCTGAAGAGCTTGTTAATGAGAAGCTCTATCCGGTTCATAGGCTAGATAAAGTAACATCAGGTTTAATTATATTAGCCCGTAACAAAGAAGCAGCAGCTGAATTCACTTCGCTATTTTCTGATCATAAAATAAATAAGTTTTATCTAGCCGTTAGTGATGCTAAGCCTAAGAAAAAGCAAGGTTGGATAAAAGGGGATATGCAGAAAAGTCGTCGTGGTGCATTTAAGCTGTTAAAGAGCCAAACGAATCCTGCTATCACACGCTTTTACTCAAAAAGTATTCGACCAGGGCTTCGTGCATACTTGTTAAAGCCATTCTCTGGTAAGACACATCAGCTTAGAGTCGCGATGAAAAGCTTAGGCGCTCCAATTCTAGGTGATAGTACCTATGCTGGTAGTAAAGACGAGCGCACAAACTTGCATGCCTATGCACTACAATTTAGCTATAAAGAGCAGCTTAAAGAGTATCGATGTGATTACACTTTAGGTACTCATCTTAATGAAGTTTTTAACTCAGACGAATTCAAAGAGTGGACAGCTCCTTGGACGTTGGATTGGTAAATGAAAGAAACAACACAAGACATTCGTTTTGGTGGCATTAAACGTTTATATGGTCATCAACAATTTGATTGGTTACAACAAGCACATTTTTGTGTCATTGGTATTGGTGGCGTAGGGAGTTGGGCTGCTGAAGCATTGGCTCGAACGGGTGTAGGACAACTAACCCTCATTGATTTAGATGATATTTGTGCAACCAATGTTAATCGTCAAATTCATGCTTTAACTGGCACCGTAGGCGAAGCAAAAGTAGAAGCGATGAAAACACGTTGTGAGCTTATAAATCCAGATATCAAAATTAATGTTATTGACGATTTCATTACGCTAGATAACATTCGTGAGCATATTCAAGGTTTTGACTATGTGATTGATTGTATTGATGCGGTCAAAGAAAAAGCTGCGCTTATTGCTCACTGTAAACGCATAAAACTACCGGTTATTACCACCGGAGGCGCAGGCGGGCAAGCCGACCCTAGTCAAATCAGTTTTGGTGACGTTGCAAAGACAACCCATGATCCATTGCTTGCAAAAGTACGTTATATTTTGCGAAAACAGTACAACTTTAGTAGCAATCCAAAGCGAAAATTTAACGTCGATTGTGTTTATTCTACAGAGCAGCTTGTATATCCAACCTCTGAAGGTGAGGTTTGCCAAGCAAAACAAGGTGCAGATGGTTCAATGAATATGGACTGTAATAATGGTTTTGGCTCTGCAACCATGGTGACAGGCAGCTTTGGCTTTTTTGTTGCAGCCAAAGCGATTAGAAAATACCTTGATAAAAAACAGCGTAGTTTATAAAACTTATTGTTTTTGTTCAGCCATGGTTTGAATTTTATCAACCATGGCTTTAATACCATTACCACGAGAAGGGCTTAAATGGCTAATTAGACCGAGTCGTTCAAATTCATCATAAGCATTTATTTGCGCCGCTTGCTCCGGTGTTAGACCATTGTATAAGGCTAAAATTAAAGCCAATAGTCCTTTAACGATGCGAGTATCTGAATCGCCCGCTAAAACTAGGCTGTTTTCTGTATGATCAAAGTCGATATACAGCCACACTTTACTTTCACAGCCTTTAACAAGGGCATCATCTACTTTGAGTACTTCAGGCATAACAGGTAATTGCTTACCTAAGAGCATTATTTGGCGATATTTTTGCTGCCAGCCTGCAGCTGTTTCAATGTTTTTACTAACGGCTTCAAACGCTGAATTCATTACTTATCCAAAATTAATCTAATAACTCAATACTACTTTTAACAGCTCTGATAAAGGCATCGACATCAGCTTTAGTGTTATATAACGCAAAACTTGCTCGTACAGTCCCTGGGATGCCTAAATGACTCATTATAGGTTGCGTACAATGATGGCCACTACGCACGGCAACGCCAAATCCATCAAGTAGGGTGGCTAAATCAAACGGATGTTCATCGCGATAATTAAAACTAATGTTACCGATGTTATCTGTTTGGTTTGAATAGATATTAATACCATCAATAGCTGATAATTGTTTTATCGCATAGTCAAAAACTGTATGCTCATGTTGACGCATTTGCTGAAAATCTAACGATATTAAATAATTTATTGCCTCACTAAAGGCAATGACACCTGCAATATTGGGTGTTCCTGCTTCAAATTTACCCGGCGCATCACGAAAAGTGCTGTGTGTTAGGTTCACTGTTTCGATCATTTCGCCACCGGTTTGATATACATCGAGCGAATTTAACAGCTCAAATCGGCCATATAGGCCTCCTAAACCTGTCGGCCCGAGCATTTTATGGGCAGAAAACACGTAAAAATCACAGGAAATTTCTTGTAAATTAGGGCGTAAATGCATGGCTGCCTGCGCACCATCAATAACAGAAATAGCATTAATGGCTTTACATGCGTTAATGATTGGCGCTAAATCAGTGATATTCCCAAGGGTATTTGATGCATGGGTAATAGCGACTATTTTAGGCTTTTGTTGCTTGATAAATTCACTACAGTGCACGCTATTAATAGTTAAATCATTTTCTATCGGCAAAATAATGACTTCTGCACCGGTACGCTGAGCTAGCTGTTGCCAAGGGACGATGTTAGCGTGGTGTTCAATAGCAGATAGGGCAATTTTATCGCCAGGATTAAGCCTCGAAGCCAGACCATTTGCGATCAAATTAATCGATTCGGTTGCCCCTTTGGTCCACACTATCTCATTATTTTTTACAGAAAAATAATCTGCAAGTAGCGTTCGTGTATGCTCATATTGGCGTGTCGCGTTTTCACTGAGTGTATGGCGGCCGCGGTGCACATTGGCGTTCTCGTGGCTATAAAAACGGCTAAGAGCATTAATAACTGCCTGTGGCTTTTGCGAGGTCGCTGCTGAGTCTAAATACACCAAAGGCTGCTCATTGACTGTTACATTCAGTATGGGAAAGTCAGCACGTATTTTTGTGATATCGAACATGAAAGGCCTTAAGCTACAAGAATGCGACGATTTTAATTACTTTGCACAAATAGACAAGTGCAGGGCAACAAAAAAGGCCGCATAGCGGCCTTTTTTAAACGCAAATTCGTATTAACGCTTGTCTGTTGGTACGTAATCGCGTGAAGTTTCACCAGTGTATAACTGACGAGGACGGCTGATCTTGTGACCAGGTTGAGAAAGCATCTCATCCCAGTGAGAGATCCAACCAACAGTACGTGACATTGCAAAGATTACAGTGAACATGCTTGTTGGAATACCGATTGCTTTTAAGATGATACCTGAGTAGAAATCTACGTTAGGGTAAAGTTTCTTCTCAACGAAGTATGGGTCTTCAAGTGCAATTTGCTCAAGCTTCATAGCGATATCAAGAAGTGGATCTTGAATGTTTAGCTCAGCAAGTACTTCGTGACATGTTTGACGCATTACTGTCGCACGTGGGTCGAAGTTTTTGTATACACGGTGACCAAAGCCCATAAGACGGAAAGGATCAGACTTATCTTTTGCTTTAGCAACGTACTCGTCGATACGGTCAACAGAGCCGATTTCTTCTAACATGTTAAGACATGCTTCGTTAGCACCACCGTGCGCAGGGCCCCATAGAGATGCGATACCAGCCGCGATACACGCGTAAGGGTTAGCACCTGAAGAACCAGCTAGACGAACAGTTGAAGTTGATGCGTTTTGCTCGTGGTCAGCGTGAAGCATGAAGATTTTGTCCATTGCTTTAGCAAGAACAGGGCTTACTTTGTATTCTTCAGCTGGTACTGAGAACATCATGTGTAAGAAGTTTTCAGCGAAGCTTAAGTCGTTACGTGGGTAAACAAACGGTTGACCTACATTGTATTTGTAAGCCATCGCAGCGATAGTTGGTAATTTAGCAACTAGCTTGATTGCGCTTGTTTTACGTTGTGTTGCGTCAGTGATGTCTAAATCTTCGTGGTAGAAAGAAGAAAGAGCACCTACAACACCACACAGCATTGCCATTGGGTGAGCGTCAAAGCGGAAACCTTGGAAGAAGTTTGCGATTTTAGTATCAAGCATTGTGTTGTGCGTGATTTCTTGAGCAAACGCTTCGTATTGTTCTTTAGTCGGTAATTCGCCGTTTAATAGTAAGTAGCAAAGCTCGATGTAGTTTGATTCATCAGCTAATTGCTCGATTGGGTAACCACGGTGTAATAAAACACCTTTGCCGCCATCGATGTAAGTGATTGAAGATTCACAAGAACCGGTCGACATGAAACCTGGGTCGTAAGTGAAGTGACCGTGTGAACCTAACGTACGTACGTCGATTACGTCTTGGCCAGCAGTGCCTTGGTAAATTGGAAGTTCGATTGGATCAAGACCATCAATATGGACCGTGGCTTTCTTATCCGCCATCTATTTATCTCCTATTAAGATAACAACTCTGATTGTTATGTTCTGAATCTGTTTAAGCACATTCTTTTCATTTTAACGTGAAAGAGGGGTATAAAGTCAATTTTTATAAACATTATGCACAAATGGATAATAAATATTCTGCCAGGATTAAATATTATACTATTGGCTAATTCGCAAACGTCTCTTACTAAACAAGAATTGTAAAAAGACCTTTGGCTATATATACTATCCAAGGTTTTATACCGTATTGTCTGTAGGTAAACTTTATTTTTACATTTGAGTTTTGCATAAGTGTGAACTTTTTGTGTATCAACACGGTTTACTTAGATAGTTCCATCGAAATTCATTTTGATGGGTTTTAGAAAAACAAGTAGATGAGCTCCTTAGTGGGCAAGATGGGCAAGTAACTGTGAAAAAGCAAAGACCTGTAAATCTAGATCTAACAACTATATCTATGCCGGCAACGGCTAAAGCATCAATTTTTCACCGCGTCACCGGTGTTGCATTATTTTTTGCTTTAACGTTTGTCATTTGGGCTTGGTCTGAGTCTCTTTCTTCTGCAGAAGGTTTTGAATTCGTCAAGGGTCTGTTCAGCGGATTCATTGCCAAATTCATAGCATGGGGCACCATTTCTGTATTGGCGTATCACTTAATCGGTGGTATCCGTCATATCATTATGGACATGGGTCACTGGGAAGAACTTGAATCAGGTAACTTCAGCGCTAAAGTTGCATTAGCTTTAGGTGTTGTAGCTGCAATTCTAGCAGGAGTGTGGATATGGTTTTAAATCAAGCAACTCTTAAACGTGATGGTGTACAAGATTTCGTATCACTACGTGCAACAGCATTAATAATCAGCGCTTACGCGATTTTTATTATCGGCTATTTTTTATGTACGCCAGAAGTCACTTTCGAAGCCTGGCAAGGCCTATTCTCTAACCTAGCAATGAAAGGGTTTACCTTAATTACCCTAGTTTGCATCATGGTTCACACCCGTATCGGCCTTTGGCAAGTTCTTACTGACTATGTTAAATGCGCTAAATTACGTGCTGTTTTAGGCTTTGTATTAAACCTTATGGCTGTTGCTTACGTAGCAATTGGTCTAATCGTTTTATGGGGTGTTTAAGTGAATTATTCTGTTCGTGAATTTGACGCTGTAGTGATTGGTGCCGGTGGTGCGGGTATGCGCGCAGCACTAGCTATCACTGAATCAGGCAAAACCTGTGCACTTATCTCAAAAGTTTTCCCTACACGTTCTCACACTGTGTCTGCACAGGGTGGTATTACGGTTGCTCTGGGTAACTCACATGAAGATAACTGGGAATGGCACATGTACGATACTGTTAAAGGTTCCGATTTCATCGGTGACCAAGACGCTATCGAATATATGTGTAAAACGGGCCCAGAAGCTATTACTGAATTAGAAAACATGGGTTTACCATTTTCTCGTTTTGAAAATGGCCGTGTTTACCAACGTCCTTTCGGCGGTCAGTCGAAAAACTTTGGTGGTGAACAGGCTGCACGTACTGCAGCAGCAGCTGACCGTACTGGTCACGCGCTATTACACTGTTTATACCAACAGAACGTTAAAAACAAAACTAACGTATTCTCTGAGTGGTACGCACTAGATTTAGTTAAAAACAGCGACGGTCACGTTGTTGGTTGTACAGCAATCGACATCGAGTCTGGCGAAGTTGTTTACTTCAAATCAAAAGCTGTTGTTTTAGCAACAGGTGGTGCAGGCCGTATCTACGCATCGACAACGAATGCACACATCAATACTGGTGACGGTGTTGGTATGGCTACACGTGCAGGTGTTGCAATGCAAGATATGGAAATGTGGCAGTTCCACCCAACAGGTATCGCCGGTGCCGGTGTACTTGTAACTGAAGGTTGTCGTGGTGAAGGTGGTTACCTTCTAAATAAAGACGGCGAACGCTTCATGGAACGTTACGCACCTAATGCAAAAGACTTAGCGTCTCGTGACGTTGTTGCTCGTTCAATGATGACTGAGATCCGTGAAGGTCGTGGTTGTGATGGTCCTTACGGTCCACACATCAAGCTTAAGCTTGACCACTTAGGAGAAGAAACACTTAACTTACGTCTTCCAGGCGTATGTGACCTTGCGAAAACATTCGCACACGTTGATCCAGCTAAAGAACCAATTCCAGTTATCCCAACATGTCACTACATGATGGGTGGTGTTCCAACTAACGTAAATGGTCAAGCATTACAAATTGATGCAAACGGCCAAGAGAAAGTAGTTGAAGGTTTATTCGCTGTTGGTGAGATTGCATGTGTATCTGTACACGGTGCTAACCGCCTAGGTGGTAACTCACTACTTGACTTAGTTGTATTCGGCCGCGCAGCTGGTAACTTCTTAGGTAAGTACCTTAACGGTGTTGAAGCAGGTAAAGATGCGTCTGATTCAGATCTTGAAGCATCACTTGCACGCTTTAACCGTTGGGAAAACTCTAAAGCTGGCCAAGGTGAAGACCCAGTACAAATCAAGAAAGACCTACAAATGTGTATGCAACTTAACTTCTCGGTATTCCGTGAAGGTGATGCAATGGCAACAGGTCTTAAAGAGCTTAAAGAAATTCGTGAACGTCTTCAGTACGCTCGTCTTGACGACAAGTCGACTGAGTTCAACACTGCACGTATCGAATGTCTAGAGCTTGATAACTTGATGGAAACAGCATACTCAACAGCAGTAGCTGCAAACTTCCGTACAGAAAGCCGTGGTGCACACTCTCGTTTTGACTTCCCAGATCGTGATGACGATAACTGGCTATGTCACTCTATCTATAACCCAGTTACAGATGAAATGACAAAACGTGAAGTAAACTACGCGCCGAAACTGCGTGAAGCTTTCCCACCTAAAGCACGTACATACTAGGAGCGAGACGATGGCACAAGTACAATTTTCGGTTTATCGTTACAATCCAGATGTTGATAATGCACCACGTATGCAGGACTTCTCGCTAGAAACGCAAGAAGGCCAAGATATGATGGTATTGGATGCGCTTATGCAATTAAAAGAGCAAGATCCAACATTATCATTCCGTCGTTCATGCCGTGAAGGTGTGTGTGGTTCAGACGGTATCAACATGAATGGTAAAAACGGTTTAGCGTGTATTACTCCTTTATCAACGCTACTTAAAGGTGGCAAAGGTAAAATTGTAATTCGTCCTTTACCAGGTTTACCTGTGGTACGTGACCTTGTTATTGACATGAGTCAGTTCTACACTCAATACGAAAAAGTTAAGCCTTACCTAATCAACGACACGCCTGCGGCGGGTGAGCGTCTTCAGTCAATCGAAGAACGTGATAAGTTAGATGGCTTATATGAGTGTATCTTATGTGCATGTTGTTCAACATCGTGTCCTTCGTTCTGGTGGAATCCAGACAAGTTCATCGGTCCTGCGGGTCTTCTTCATGCGTATCGTTTCTTGGCTGATAGCCGCGATACAGCTACTGAAGAGCGTCTTGCTGACCTTGACGATGCGTTCAGCGTGTTCCGTTGTCACAGTATCATGAACTGTGTTAGCGTGTGTCCAAAAGGTCTTAACCCGACCAAAGCAATTGGACAAATCAAATCAATGCTTTTAAACCGCGCTGTTTAAAGCTTGAATATGTAAGGTGGTTAAGTGATTAACCACCTTGTTTTTACAACAATTAATTTCTGCGCTAAAGAAAAGGGCTTATAAATGCACGAAGGTGTGATGAAGGCATGGCTAGAATCTTCTCACTTAAACGGCGGTAACGTTGCTTACGTAGAAGAGCTTTATGAAGCGTACTTAGATGATGCGACTTCTGTGCCAGAAGAATGGCGAGAAGTGTTCGAACAATTACCAAAAGTTGATGGTGTGGATGTTGATGTTAAACATTCAGAAGTTCGTTCACAATTTGCACAGCTTGCTAAAAACAAGCATAGAGAAGTAGTGGTAGCAGAGGGTGGCTCTGGCGATCCTAAACAGGTCAAGGTGCTACAACTTATTAATGCTTTCCGTTTCCGTGGTCACCAAAATGCCAACCTAGATCCATTAGGTATTTGGCAACGCGAACGTGTTCGTGATCTAGAATTAGAGTACCACGATTTATCTGAAGCTGATTTTGACCGTGAATTCAATGTGGGTTCGTTTGCTGTCGGTCGCGAAACCATGCCATTAGGTGAGCTATATCAAGCACTCAAAACGACTTATTGTGGGTCGGTAGGTGCTGAGTATATGCACATCACTTCAACTGAAGAAAAACGTTGGTTACAACAACGTTTAGAATCAGTGCAATCACGTCCAACGTTCTCTAAAGAAGAAAAGCTACGTATCCTTAAAGGATTAACAGCTGCAGATGGCCTTGAAAAATATTTAGGGGCTAAGTTCCCTGGTGCAAAACGTTTCTCACTTGAAGGTGGTGATGCGTTAGTACCAATGCTTAAAGAACTAATTCATCGTGCAGGTGAAAGCGGACAAAAAGAAGCTGTTATTGGTATGGCTCACCGCGGTCGCTTGAACGTACTAGTGAACGTTTTAGGTAAAAACCCATCAGAATTATTCGATGAGTTCGCTGGTAAACACAAAGACACATTAGGCTCAGGTGATGTTAAATATCACATGGGTTATTCATCTGACTTTGCAACTAACGGTGGCAACGTGCACATGGCACTTGCATTTAACCCGTCTCACTTAGAAATCGTTAACCCAGTGGTTATGGGTTCGGTACGTGCTCGTTTAGACCGTCTAGGTGATAAGTCAGGTATTAAAGCATTACCAATTACTATTCACGGTGACTCTGCAATCGCAGGTCAAGGTGTTGTACAAGAAACATTTAACTTATCGCAAACTAATGCATTTAGTTGTGGTGGTAGTATCCGTATCGTTGTAAATAACCAAGTTGGTTTCACAACGTCTAAACAGTCTGATGTACGTTCTACACCATACTGTACTGATATTGCGAAAATGGTTCAGGCACCAATTTTCCACGTTAACTCTGACGATCCTGAAGCGGTTGCATTTGTTACTCAAATCGCACTTGATTTCAGAAACCAGTTTAAACGTGATGTAGTGATTGATTTAGTATGTTATCGCCGTCATGGTCATAACGAAGCGGATGAGCCGAACGCGACTCAACCACTTATGTACCAAAAAATCAAAAAGCATCCTGTACCTCGTCTAATTTACGCAGACCAATTAGTTGCTGAAGGTTCATTCTCAGAAAATGAAGTTAAAGCACTTGCTGATGATTACCGTAACGGTTTAGACAAAGGCAACTGTGTTGTTGAAGAAATTCAACTAGAAACATCGCACTCTTCTGATTGGGCTAAGTTTGTTGGTCACGATTGGGATGTTGAGTACGATGCAACAGTATCGGTTGAAAAGTTAAAAGAGCTTGGCGAAAAAGTAGCAAGCTTCCCAGAAAGCCACAAAGCACAGTCGCGCGTTAAGAAAATCTACGACGACCGTAAGCTAATGGCGACAGGTGAAAAACCACTTGATTGGGGTATGGCTGAAACACTTGCTTATGCAACCCTTGTTGATGCAGGTACAGATATCCGTTTAACAGGTCAAGATTCAGGCCGTGGTACATTCTTCCACCGTCATGCTGTTGTTCATAACCAAAAAGATGCATCAACATACTTGCCGCTGCAAAATATCAGCGAAAAGCAAGGTGCATTTGAAGTGTATGACTCAGTTCTGTCTGAAGAAGCAGTACTTGCATTTGAATATGGTTACGCAACAGCTGAACCTACGTCACTTGTAATGTGGGAAGCACAATTTGGTGACTTCGCTAACGGTGCACAAGTTGTATTTGACCAATTCTTAAGTTCAGGTGAGCAGAAGTGGGGCCGTTTATGTGGTCTTACATGTTTACTTCCACACGGTTATGAAGGTCAAGGTCCTGAGCATAGCTCGGCACGTTTAGAGCGTTTCTTACAGTTGTGTGCTGATCACAACATGCAAGTATGTGTTCCTTCAACACCTGCGCAAGTTTATGCAATGCTTCGTCGTCAATCTGTACGTCCACTTCGTCGTCCATTGATTGTTATGACGCCTAAGTCGCTACTTCGTCACCCGTTGGCAACATCTTCACTTGAAGAGTTATCTGAAGGTGTGTTCCACAATATGATCGATGAAATCGATGATATTGCAGCAGATAAAGTAGAACGCGTTGTATTCTGTAGCGGTAAAGTTTACTACGAACTACTGCAAGAGCGTCGTAAGCAAGAATTAAATAACATTGCTATTGTTCGTGTAGAACAATTATATCCATTCCCACACGCTGAGATGGATACAATCATGCAGCGTTACCAACACGTTAAAGATTTTGTTTGGTGTCAAGAAGAGCCACAAAACCAAGGTGCATGGTATTGTTCTCAACACCACTTTGTTGATGCAATCCCAGCCGGTGCTAAATTAACTTACGCAGGTCGTAAAGCATCAGCATCACCAGCGTGTGGTTACATGTCAGTGCATAATAAAGAACAACAAGCGCTCGTTGCAGATGCGCTTACTATTGAAAAGAAAGGATAAGCAATGAGCACAGAAATTAAAGTTCCTGTACTTCCTGAGTCGGTTGCTGATGCTACTGTTGCAACATGGCACGTAAGTGTTGGCGACAAAGTAAGCCGCGACCAAAACTTAGTAGATATCGAAACAGATAAAGTTGTTTTAGAAGTTGTTGCACCAAATGACGGTGTAATCACTGAAATTTCACAAGAAGAAGGTGCAACGGTACTTGGCGAACAAGTAATTGCATTACTTGGTGATGCAGATGCTGCACCAGCAAGTGACGAATCTGCACCAGCTCAATCAGAAGACGCGCCAGCGGCGCAATCAGCACCAGCATCAGAAGGTAAAGAAGTGGACATTAAAGTACCTGTACTTCCAGAATCAGTCGCAGACGCGACAATTGCTACTTGGCACGTTCAACCAGGTGAAGCGGTAACTCGCGACCAAAACCTTGTTGACATCGAAACTGATAAAGTTGTTCTTGAAGTTGTTGCTCAAGAAGACGGTATCATGGGTGAGCACATTCACGCTGAAGGCGAAACAGTACTTGGTGAGCAAGTAATTGGTACAGTTAAAGCGGGTGCAGCACCGGCAGCAGCTCCTAAAGCTGAAGCAGCACCAGCAAGCGATTCAAATGATAGCTCTGACGTATTAACGCCGTCAGTTCGTCGTTTAATCGCTGAGAAAGGCCTTGATGCATCAAAAATCAAAGGTACTGGCAAAAATGGCCGTGTAACTAAAGAAGATGTTGATACATTCTTAAAAGCACCGGCAGCAGCTCCTAAAGCGGAAGCAGCAGCGCCAGCAGCACCTATGGGTGACCGTACGCAAAAACGTGTTCCTATGACTCGTTTACGTAAAACAATCGCTAATCGTCTTCTTGAAGCGAAAAACTCAACTGCAATGTTAACGACGTTCAACGAAGTTAACATGAAGCCAATCATGGACCTTCGTAAGCAGTACCAAGAAGTATTCGAAAAGCGTCACGGTATCCGTTTAGGTTTCATGTCTTTCTACGTGAAAGCAGTTACTGAAGCACTTAAGCGTTTCCCTGAAGTAAATGCGTCTATCGACGGTGATGATATTGTTTATCACAACTACTTCGACATCAGCATCGCGGTTTCTACACCACGTGGTCTTGTTACTCCAGTTCTTAAAGACTGTGACAAGCTATCAGTTGCTGAAATCGAAAAAGGTATCCGTGAGCTAGCGCTTAAAGGTCGTGACGGTAAATTATCAATTGATGACATGACAGGTGGTAACTTCACTATCACTAACGGTGGTGTATTCGGTTCATTACTATCTACACCAATCATCAACTTACCACAGTCTTCAATCTTAGGTATGCACAAAATCCAAGAGCGTCCTATGGCTGTAAATGGTAAAGTTGAAATCTTACCAATGATGTACTTAGCGTTATCTTATGATCACCGCCAAATCGATGGTAAAGAATCAGTAGGTTTCTTAGTAACAATTAAAGAGTTACTTGAAGATCCGACTCGTTTACTACTAGATGTTTAATCTGGTTGTATGAAAACTAAGCTGTGAACCTCGTTCACAGCTTTTTTTTTGCGCCTTTGGTCTAACTGGGGTTTTCATGTGGAGCCTTGGGATTTATACTAAGTGCGCAATTTGGGATAGCTGTTTATTTTGCATAAATATTCAGCTCTTTTAGTATAAAAAATTGGATAAAGCATCATGAATTTGCATGAGTATCAGGCAAAACAACTTTTTGCCGAATATGGTTTACCAGTTTCTCAAGGTTTCGCTTGCGATACACCTGAAGAAGCTGCAGCAGCTGCTGAGAAAATCGGCGGTGATATGTGGGTTGTTAAAACACAGGTTCACGCAGGTGGCCGTGGTAAAGCTGGCGGTGTTAAGCTAGTTAAAACAACTGACGAAGTTAAAGAGTTCGCTGCGAACTGGTTAGGTAAAAACTTAGTTACTTACCAAACAGACGAAAATGGTCAGCCAGTATCAAAAATTCTTGTTGAAAGCTGCACTGACATCGCTAACGAATTATACCTTGGCGCTGTAGTAGATCGTGCTTCTCGTAAAGTTGTTTTCATGGCATCTACTGAAGGTGGTGTTGAAATCGAGCAAGTTGCAGAAGAAACTCCAGAACTAATTCACAAAGCTGAGATCGATCCACTAGTTGGTCCTCAAGCTTACCAAGCTCGTGAGTTAGGCTTCAAACTAGGTTTAAACCCTACTCAAATGAAACAGTTCGTTAAGATCTTCATGGGTCTTGCTAACATGTTCAACGATTTCGATTTCGCACTATTAGAAATCAACCCGCTAGTAATCACAGACGAAGGTAACCTTCACTGTCTAGACGGTAAAATCGGTGTAGATGGTAACGCGCTTTACCGTCAACCTAAAATCCGTGAAATGCACGATCCTTCACAAGAAGATGCGCGTGAAGCTCACGCTGCAAGCTTCGAGCTTAACTACGTTGCACTAGACGGTAACGTTGGTTGTATGGTTAACGGTGCAGGCCTAGCAATGGGTACTATGGACATCGTAAACCTACACGGTGGCAAGCCAGCTAACTTCCTAGATGTTGGTGGCGGTGCAACTAAAGAGCGTGTATCTGAAGCATTCAAGATCATCTTATCTGACGACAACGTTAAAGCTGTTTTAGTTAACATCTTTGGTGGTATCGTACGTTGTGACATGATCGCAGAAGGTATCATCGGCGCAGTTAAAGAAGTAGGTGTTAACGTTCCTGTAGTAGTACGTTTAGAAGGTACTAACGCTGAACTTGGTCGTGAAGTACTAGCTAGTTCTGACCTTAACATCATCGCTGCTGAATCACTAACAGACGCAGCTGAAAAAGTTGTTGCTGCTGCGGAGGGCAAATAATGTCTGTATTAATCAATAAAGATACAAAAGTTATCTGTCAAGGTTTCACAGGTGGCCAAGGTACTTTCCACTCTGAGCAAGCGCTTGAGTACGGTACACAAATGGTTGGTGGTGTAAGCCCAGGTAAAGGCGGTCAAACGCACCTTGGTCTTCCAGTATTCAACACAGTACGTGACGCTGTTGAAGCAACTGGCGCAACTGCATCAGTTATCTACGTACCAGCACCTTTCTGTAAAGATGCAATCTTAGAAGCTATCGATGCTGGCATCGAGCTAATCGTTTGTATCACTGAAGGTATCCCAACACTAGACATGGTTGACGTTAAAGTTAAGCTTGATGAAACTGGTGTTCGTATGATCGGTCCTAACTGCCCAGGTGTTATCACTCCGGGTGAAACTAAGATCGGTATCATGCCTGGTCACATCCACAAGCCTGGTAAAGTAGGTATCGTATCACGTTCTGGTACTCTTACTTACGAAGCGGTTAAGCAAACTACTGACGCTGGTTTCGGCCAATCAACATGTGTTGGTATCGGTGGTGACCCAATCCCTGGCACTAACTTCATCGACGTTTTAGAAATGTTCGAAAAAGACGAGCAAACTGAAGCTATTGTTATGATCGGTGAAATCGGTGGTACTGCAGAAGAAGAAGCTGCAGAATACATCAAGCACAACGTGACTAAACCAGTTGTTTCTTACATTGCGGGTGTTACTGCACCTCCAGGTAAGCGTATGGGTCACGCTGGTGCAATCATCGCAGGCGGTAAAGGTACTGCTGATGAGAAATTTGCTGCATTAGAAGCTGCTGGCGTAAAAACTGTACGTTCATTAGCTGATATCGGTAATGCACTTAAAGAGAAAACAGGCTGGTAATCAGTTCTAATCTCTTAAAAAAGGCTCGCTTATGCGGGCCTTTTTTGTATCTATCACTTTTTTGTTCCTTACAAGAAAATTCCAATCATAAATTAAGAATAATAATGCTTTATTTGTGAATATAAATTCTCTACACTTGTGGCTTGTATATCTGTTTTTATTAAAACACTCGACTTTAATAAGGTAAATATTACGTGCGTACCACAGAATTGGTAGATGGATTTCGCCAGTCAACCCCATACGTTAATGCTCACCGCGGTAAAACATTTGTTGTTATGCTTGGCGGAGAGGCGATCGATCAGTCTGGTTGTCGTAGCATCATCAACGATGTCGCGCTATTAACTAGTCTTGGTATTAAGATTGTTTTAGTGTTTGGTGCTCGCCCACAGTTTAACGCAGCGCTTGAGCAAGTTGGCATAACTAGTCAGTTTCATAATGAGATACGGGTAACTGATAACGCAACATTTGATGTAATTAAAAAAGTTGCGGGTGCAATGCAGTTCGATATAACCGCGCGTTTATCTACGTCTTTAAGTAGCACCCCAATGTCTGGCTCATTTTTAAATGTGGTGAGTGGTAATTTTGTTATTGCTCAGCCTTTAGGTGTTGATGAAGGTGTTGATTATCATCATTCAGGTAGAGTGAGACGTATCGATGTTGCGGGTATTCGCCACCAGTTAGATAACAACGGAATTGTTCTGCTTGGGCCAATAGCGGCGTCTGTTACAGGTGAAAGCTTTAACTTAACTGCTGAAGAAATTGCTACGCAAGTAGCTCTCAAACTACGTGCCGATAAAATGCTTGGCTTTTGTAAAGAAGCCGGTATTTTGGATGAAAATGGTGAGGCGATTGCAGAGCTAATGCCAAATGAAGCTGAGCAACTATTAGCAAGCTATCGCAAGCAACCTGACTCATGTGTAAGTGCAACCGTATTCTTACAAGCTGCTATTGATGCTTGTCGAGGTGGTGTACATCGTTGCCATCTTGTTAGTTACAAAGAAGATGGTGCACTATTACAAGAGCTGTTCTCTTTAGATGGTATTGGTACACAAATCGCACCACAAAGCTCTGAGCAATTACGAAGTGCAAGTATTGCTGATATTACCGGTATCATTAACCTTATTAGACCCCTTGAACAGCAAGGCTATTTAGTGCGCCGTTCACGTGAACAGCTAGAAATCGAAATTGAACAATTTACGGTTATTGAGCGTGATGGTTTAATTATAGCCTGTGCGGCTTTGTATCCGTTTGCTGATGAACAAGTAGGGGAGTTTGCAAGTTTGGCTGTGCACCCTCAGTACCGAGATGCCGATCGTGGCAGTTATCTACTGAGGTTTATTATTAATAAGGCTAAACGTGCGGGTTATTCACATTTATTTGCTCTCACCACACGCAGCATTCACTGGTTTTTAGAGCAAAGTTTTGAAATAGTGACCGTTGATGAGCTACCTGCGAAGAAAAAAGCGCTTTATAACCATGAACGTCGCTCTAAAGTATTGCGTCTAGATTTAACTAAGCTAGGAAATAAGAGGTGACGCATGCGTCACCTCTTATATACCCAAACCACCTAAAGGTGTGAGTTTCAGCATCTTGAGGAGCTTGGGTATACTCTTAATATTGATAGTTAATGTGCTGATAAAAACGCACGCGTAAATCTTGGCGAGTTGGATTAAATGCCAGCTCGTCAGTAACTTCATTTATCGCACTTTGCACTTGATTCATAAACTTACCATAACCAATGTCATGCTTGTCTTTATCGGCTGCGGCAATCACAAAATGTAGTGAATCTACAAGTTGATCTGCATCCCAATACTGTTGTAATTGCACCTGCTCAGAGCTGCAATCAAAGGTTAGCTTTTGCAGTTCGCTGTTACTTTGTGCGTTATCAATATTGCTATTACGAACAATAGGGCGGGTACCGTTTGCGATGAAAGCGCCGAGTGTTAATCCGCGTTTATCACATGCTCGTTTGAATGCATCAAAGATGTATTGATAAAACTGCGTGTAATTCTCTTCATTCAACATATGCTGAAATTGCGTTTTAATGGCGCGAGTTACTGGAATCGAAAACCCAGCGTATGTCATCTCACTGTGTTCATTTGGTAAATGACATTGGCGAGACTGGTAACGTGGATATAAGCTACGTAATTTATAGCCATAGCTTTCTTTGTGACCTTTCGCTTTAGCAAATAAATCATAAGTTAGATGTTGGTGGTCACGAATTTTAAGAGGTGGTTGGCCGCTTAGTAGTTTTTCTTGTAGTGAGTTGATCACTCTTTGCACGTTATGATGAAAACTAGCCGCATGAGCGCGAATATCTTCACCGGTCGCTAAGAATAATAAACGAATTTTTTTGCATTTTTGCTCACCATCAGCAAATACATTATGTGCTTCATGGTATTGTGGGTTATAGAAAAACAAAATTTGCTTAGCGGTTTCTAAGCTATATGCCTCATCATGGTAACGAACCACTGGCAGTTTATCGTTGGCGATTAGGTGTACATTATGTAATTCATACTCATCACATAGTGCAAATAACTCCCTTGCAAGACGCTTATAAGCACAGCTCACATTGGTGAACTGGGCAAAAAACTCATCAGTAGGTTTAAATTCAACTAACACATACTGGTTTGCACGTGCTGAGCTTGGAATATAGACTCGATGTTGATTGAGCGAAGCCATCTTTTTTCCTTATTGGTAGTGAAACTGACGGCACTATATCGCTAGTCAATGATCATTTTATTGCGTTAGAACAATTTTTTTACCGATTTTGTCGAGTCTGTGAACTATGTATTCAACAATCGACGTAATATCTTCAATAAACATGATGCAACCACTGTATGTTAGGGTTTGTTTTTGTAATAATGCATTAGTTTTGTCACCATGCAATATTCAGAGGATTATGCTCCTATGGCGGAAATTGAGAATCGCCCAAGTAACTTTATTAGAACGCGTATCGACGAAGATCTAGCAAGCGGTAAGCATGCGACTACACACACGCGTTTTCCACCAGAACCAAACGGTTTTTTACACATTGGTCATGCAAAGTCTATTTGTTTGAATTTTGGTATCGCCCAAGATTATCAAGGTCTTTGTAACTTACGTTTTGATGATACGAACCCAGAAAAAGAAGACATCAACTACGTAAACTCGATTAAAGAAGATGTGCAGTGGTTAGGTTTCCAGTGGGATGGTGAAATTAAATATTCATCTAACTATTTCGATGCGTTATATGGCTATGCTGTTGAGCTTATCGAAAAAGGCCTAGCATATGTGTGTTTCTTATCGCCAGATCAAGCTCGTGAATACCGTGGTACTTTAAAAGAACCAGGTAAAAACAGCCCATACCGTGATACGCCAGTTGAAGAAAACCTAGCGTTATTCGAAAAAATGCGTAATGGCGAATTCAAAGAAGGTGAGTGTGTACTGCGTGCTAAAATCGATATGGCAAGCTCATTCATGGTACTGCGTGATCCAATTTTATACCGTGTACGTTTTGCTCATCACCACCAAACAGGTGACAAGTGGTGCATTTACCCAATGTACGACTTCACGCACTGTATTTCAGATGCGCTAGAAGGTATTACACATTCATTATGTACGCTTGAGTTCCAAGATAACCGTCGCTTATACGATTGGGTATTAGATAACATCAGCCTTGAGTGTCATCCGCAACAAATCGAGTTCTCACGATTAAATCTTGAGTACACCATTATGTCTAAGCGTAAATTAAACGACTTAGTGGTAAATGGTCATGTTGAAGGCTGGGACGACCCACGTATGCCAACGATTGCTGGTTTACGTCGTCGTGGTTATACACCTGCATCAGTACGTGAGTTCTGTTCTCGTATCGGTATCACTAAACAAGAGAACATGGTTGAAATGGGCATGCTAGAAGCCTGTATCCGTGAAGACCTAAATGAGCATGCACCTCGTGCAATGGCTGTTCTTGATCCTGTGAAGATTGTTATCGAAAACTATGACGCAGATAAAGTAGAGACGTTATCTGTTGCTAATCACCCGAATAAAGAAGAGATGGGTCGCCGTGACGTACCTTTCACTCGTGAGCTTTATATCGAGCGTGAAGACTTCCGTGAAGAAGCAAACAACAAGTTTAAGCGTTTAGTTCTTGATAAAGAAGTACGTTTACGTGGTGCTTATGTAATTAAAGCTGAGCGCGTTGAAAAAGACGAAAACGGCGAAATTACGACTATCTTCTGCTCTTACGATCCTGAAACTCTGGGTAAAAACCCAAGTGATGGCCGTAAAGTTAAAGGTGTAATTCACTGGGTATCAGCGAGTGAATCTATCACAGCTGAAGTTCGTTTATACGACCGTTTATTTAACGTGCCAAACCCAGCGGCAGCAGAAGACTTTAACGCAACACTAAACCCTGAATCACTTGTGGTTCTTGAAAATGCGAAAGTTGAGCCGTCACTTGCAAATGCACAAGCAGAGCAGGGCTTCCAGTTTGAGCGTACAGGTTACTTCTGTCGTGATAGCAAAGCAGAAACATTAGTATTCAATCAAACTGTGGGTCTTCGTGATTCATGGGCAAAGATTGAACAAAAGGGCTAATAGCTAACCTATTTAGTTTCTATGCTTAATAAAAAAACCCTTTCACTTTAAAAGTGAAAGGGTTTTTTTATAACTATTAAATGCGATTAGAAATAACCGCGAATACCCAAGCTGAAGTTACGACCAGGTAGTGGTGCTTTTTCTTTAATGAATGAGCTGTGTACGAAACCAAGTTCATCAGTTAAGTTGTCAACATTAATGTAAAGCTGTGTATCAACAGGACCTAAGTCAAGTTGGTAGTTAGCTGATGCATCAAATAGGGTATAACCGTCAGTTTTTGTCTCATAAGCAGTAATGTCAGACTGCTCAAAATAATGAGTACCTGTTAGGCTAAACTTCCAATCAGACACTGTGTACTGTAATTCAGAACCCAGTTTATTAGCCGGAATACGCGGTAAGTAACCTTCATCATCTTGTAGCTTAGCCGTTGTTGAATCACCAAACACTTTAACTAGCGCACTTGGCGTCACTTGATAATGTACGTCAAATTCAATACCGTATAATTTCGCATCTTTACTTGTGAATTGGTAAACCGCCATTGCATCTTCATCTGCATCAGCTGCTGATTCTAAGCCATGCTCTTCGTCGAAAACTAAACCGGTATTTTGCTGGTAGTAGTAGTTTTCAATGTCGTTATAGAAGAAGTTAACTGTGTAACCAAAGTCACCAATAAAACGGCGGAAACTTAAATCAAAGTTCGTTGCAGTTTCTTGCTCGATATCTTCTGGCTCAAAATGAATTTCGCCATCTTCAATATGATAACCAAGGCCTAGCTCGTAAGTACCTGTTGAGATATGAATACCGTTTGAAAGTAATTCAGCACTCAGCGGCGCACGTTCTGAACGAGATACACTTAAAGCAACACTTTGGCCTTCTTGATATTGCGAAATTACACCTGCAGATAAGCTTAGGTTTGTGAAATCTTCACTGTAGTTAATGATTTCAGCTTCTTCTTCGTCATGGTGCTCTTCTTCCTCTTCATGATCGTGATGATGCTCAGCCATGCTTACAGCAGAATCGATTTGATAATCTTCAAGGCGTGCACCTAGCTCAATGGTCACATCACCAAACTGGCGCTCTTCAAGAACGAATAACGCGTTTGTTTTAGTGACACTTGCTGGCGTAAAGGCTTCTTCACCATCTGCATCATAGTCAGACTCAGTGTAGTGGTAACCAGCCATACCGTGCCAAAGGCCTAACTTGTGCTCAACGGTTGCACGTGCTTCGGTTGTTTTGTTTGTAAACACCGTGCCCACTGCACCATCTTCAATTTCAGCGTGTTTGTAGTCTGTGTAGCCAACGCGTAGTGAGATATTTTCAATCCAGTTATCATGAAGTGCATAGCTCATGTAACCTTGCCAGCGGTCTTGCTCTAGCTGTGCAAATACTGACTCTTCGTGCTCTTCTTCACCTTCATGTTCATCATGACCTTCCTCTTCTTCTTCATGATGATGATGCTCATGAGCAGGAATACCGTAATCTGTTTCGATGCGGCCGAATGACACACCTAGCGTTAGGTGATCGCCCACGTAACTAGTACCAAAGTTAACTGTTTGGCTATCGATAAAGGTGTTTTCTACGCTATTAGCAGTTTCGTGTTCTTCATGCTCTTCACCTTCATGTTCCTCGTGCTCTTCATGTTCCTCAGGAAGCTCAAAGTTTGGTGTGTCATAATCGTGACCTTTGCGCTTTGTTCCATCGAAATGGAAGTTGAAACCATCATTACCGGTTTCAAGTTTTGCTGCATAGGTGTTGGTATTTGATACTGTATCGTGTGTGTATTGTGCAGCACCGGTTAAAGACTCGATGTTATCGGTAGGAATACGGTTATCAACAACGTTCACCACACCACCGATAGCGCCAGAGCCATAAAGTAGGGTCGCAGGGCCGCGAAGTACTTCGATTTGCTCTGCCGCTAGGCTATCATTTGATGTTGCGTGGTCAGGGCCAATACGTGATGCATCACTGCTATCAAGGCCATTTTGGGTGATCTTTACACGCGGACCATCTAAACCACGAATAATTGGACTTGATGAAACTGGGCCAAAGTAACTTGCATTAACGCCTGGTAAACCTTTTAGTGTTTCGCCTAATGTCGGTTTTGCTTTATCTTTTAACTCATCACCGGCTAAAACATTCACTGGCGAAATCATTTCAAGACTATTTTTATGAAGTGCTGATGCATAAACAACAACAGTTTCAACTGATGTTGGTGTAAGCGTAACCACAACATTTTGGTCTTCGCCATTAATAGCAACACGCTTATCGATGAAATTGTTTTTACTGATGTGAAGCTGACCTTTACTGTCTACATCAATTCTAAACTGACCTTGTTTGTCAGTGACAACGCTTTGTGATTTGCCGTGTACATGTATTTCAGCATTGCTGATAGGTTTTTGGTTTTTATCTAATACTTGACCTGTGATCACAGCAGCCATTGTTGATTGAGAAAACAGCGCAGCGGCAACAGCACTAGAAAGAATTGAAACTTGTTTCATCATTACTACTTCTAAGTTTGTTGTTGAGTGTGGTGATATAATATAACACCGCAATTTTTTTACTGCAATAACGTTATACTATAACTTCACCTTAAGTCGCGATTTTAACACCATACACTATACTTAGACTGTTACACCAAGATGGCCAAATCTTATGTCTGATAAAAATAGGGTATTCAAAGCAAATTTTACCATTGCTGATTTAAGAGAGCACCGTAATCACAAAGAGGTGTTTACCACTGCTTGTGACCGTCGTGAAAGCTATCAACACTTTGTACTCAAGCTTTTAAGTTATTGCTTATTTTCACACAACGAAACAGCCATATTGAATGCAAGGTTCAGTCATGCTGAACCAGATGTATCAATAAAAGCGCTTGATGACCACTATCAAACATGGCTTGCTGTTGACCAACCAGATATTTTACAGCTCAACAAAATCGCTAAGCGGGTCGATGAACTATGGGTCGTGACAACCTTAAACAATGATTGGCTTAAAGAAAATGAACACCAGTTGGAACTTATCAATAATGGTCATTTAATTGCGTTTGATAACAGCTTTATTGAGGAATTAGCGAGTCATCTAACTAAAAACTTACAGTGGGATGTTACGATTGATCAGCAAATGGTGAGTGTGTCGGATAAAGAAAATTTCTACCAAACCAGTGAGCTTATTTGGCATTAAAGCTCAATTTTTACTTTCCCATTGGGTTTACTACAACACAGTAACACTTCGCCAGCTCTCACGAACGCAAGTGGCTCTTGATTATAGCTCACATTACCTTCGATTAATTTTGCACGGCAAGCGCCACAATAACCTTCACGGCATTGGTAGGGGACATCTATTTTGTTTTGTTCTAGGCATTCAAGGAGAGATGAACAGCCAGAATCAAATTCAAGATTCTGGCTGTCTGTTCCTGCAAGGATAACCTCTGCAGTTTTGTTTGAGCTCATTACAGGTCGAAGTCACCAAAGTCAGATGCATCAACTTGAGAGTCAATTTGACCAACAAGGTAAGAGCTGATTTCAGCTTCTTGTGGAGCAACTTGAACATTGTCTGATACTAACCAAGAGTTGATCCACGGAATAGGGTTACTCTTACTTTCAAACTGTGCAGGTAGGCCTACTGCAGTCATACGTGCATTAGTGATGTATTCAACGTATTGGCATAAGATATCTTTGTTAAGACCAATCATAGAACCATCTTTGAACAGGTATTCTGCCCAATCTTTTTCTTGTTCTGCTGCTTCAACAAACATCTGAATTGCTTCTTCACGACATTGTGCCGCAACGATTGCCATTTCTGGGTCGTCTTTACCTTCTTGCATAATGTTCAAGATGTGCTGTGTACCAGATAAGTGTAACGCTTCATCACGGGCGATTAGCTTGATGATTTTTGCATTACCTTCCATTAATTCACGCTCAGCGAAAGCAAATGAACAAGCAAAGCTTACATAGAAACGAATCGCTTCTAAGATGTTAACCGACATCATTGCTAGGTAAAGTTGCTTTTTAAGATCAAATAAGCTGACTTTAACCTCTTCACCATTGATCACATGTTTACCTTCACCATATAGGTTGTAAACAGAAATCATGTTTATTAAATCATCGTAATACTTAGTTACCGCATCAGCACGCTCACTGATTTTCTCGTTGCTTACGATATCGTCAAAGATAAGTTCAGGAGATTGCGTAACGTTACGAATAATGTGTGTGTATGAACGGCTGTGAATAGTTTCACTAAATGCCCATGTTTCAATCCAAGTTTCTAGCTCAGGAATAGACACAATAGGTAGTAACGCAACGTTAGGCGAACGACCTTGCACACTATCAAGTAGCGTTTGATATTTTAAGTTACTTAAAAAGATGTGCTTTTCGTGCTCTGGTAACGCTTGGAAGTCAAGACGGTCTTTACTTACATCAACTTCTTCAGGACGCCAAAAGAACGAAAGTTGCTTTTCAATTAGCTTTTCGAAGATAGGGTACTTTTGTTGGTCGTAACGTGACACGTTTACCGTTTGGCCGAAAAACATCGGTTCTTGTAATTGGTTATTATGATTTCGGCTAAAAGTTGTATATGACATAGTGATTTCTCAAAAAACAGTCAGGACAAAGCGGGCTAATGAGCCCGCTTTTGTTATGTTATTAATTTAATTAGATTTTACAAGCGCCGCCTGCACAACCGTCATCTTCTACCTCTGGTGTTAACTCATCTTGAGAGTCTGATGCACCATCACGTGTGTTGTGATAGTACAGGGTTTTAACACCAAGTTTATACGCAGTCAGTAGGTCTTTTAATAGCACCTTCATAGGTACTTTACCGCCTTCGTACTTAGATGGATCATAGTTAGTGTTTGCAGAGATCGTTTGGTCAACGAATTTTTGCATAATACCAACCAGTTGTAGGTAACCATCGTTTGAAGGAATATCCCACAGTAGCTCGTAGTTATCTTTCAGATTTTCATAATCTGGCACTACTTGCTTTAAGATACCATCTTTACTTGCTTTAACGCTGATATGACCACGTGGTGGCTCAATACCATTTGTTGCGTTAGAGATTTGCGATGATGTCTCTGAAGGCATAAGGGCAGATAGCGTTGAGTTACGCATACCGTGCTCTTTAATGCTTTCGCGTAATGAATCCCAATCTAAGTGAAGAGGCTCATCACAGAACTGATCTAGGTCACGTTTGTAAGTATCTGTTGGCATAATGCCTTGAGAATACGTTGTCTCGTTAAATTTAGGACACGCACCACGTTCTTTCGCTAACTCATTTGATGCTTTCATTAGGTAATATTGAATTGCTTCAAATGTTTTGTGAGTTAGGGCATTTGCGCTGCCATCTGAGTAACGCTTACCATTTTTCGCTAAGTAGTATGCGTAGTTAATAACACCAATACCTAGCGTACGACGACCCATAGTCGCGTTTTTCGCCGCAGGAACAGGGTAGTCTTGGAAATCAAGTAAGTTATCAAGGGCACGTACTGCAAGTTCAGCAAGTTCCTCTAATTCGTCAAGTGATTCAATTGCACCTAAGTTAAACGCTGAAAGCGTACAAAGTGCAATTTCACCTTCTTCATCCATTACATTGCTAAGTGGCTTAGTTGGTAATGCAATTTCTAAACATAAGTTAGATTGACGAATTGGCGCCACAGTCGAGATGAACGGGCTGTGCGTATTACAGTGGTCAACGTTTTGTAAGTAGATACGACCTGTGCTCGCACGCTCTTGTGCAAACATTGAGAATAACTCAATCGCCTTAATACGTTTTTTACGAATTGACTCGTCTTGCTCGTATTTGATGTATAGCTCATCAAACTTTGCTTGATCTTCAAAGAACGCATCGTATAGACCCGGTACATCTGAAGGGCTAAATAATGTGATGTAATCGTCTTTGATTAAACGGCTATACATTAATTTATTGAACTGCACACCGTAGTCAAGGTGACGTACACGGTTATCATCAACACCACGGTTGTTCTTAAGAACAAGTAGGTTTTCAACTTCTAAGTGCCAAAGTGGGTAGAACAACGTTGCTGCGCCACCACGAACACCACCTTGTGAACAGCTCTTAACTGCTGTTTGGAAGTGCTTATAAAAAGGAATACAACCTGTGTGGTACGCTTCGCCGTTACGAATAGGGCTACCAAGGGCACGGATGCGACCGGCATTAATACCAATACCTGCACGTTGCGAAACGTATTTAACAATCGCAGACGATGTTGCATTAATAGAATCTAGGCTATCACCACATTCAATAAGTACACATGAGCTGAACTGACGTGTAGGGGTACGTACACCTGCCATAATAGGTGTAGGTAATGAAATTTTGAATGTAGATACTGCATCATAAAAACGCTTGATATAATCAAGGCGTGTCTCTTTTGGATAATCAGAGAATAAGCTTGCAGCAACTAAGATATATAAAAACTGTGCACTTTCGTAGATTTCACCAGTAACACGGTTTTGAACTAAATACTTACCTTCAAGTTGCTTTACAGCAGCGTAGCTGAAGTTTAAGTCACGGTTGTGATCGATGTAAGCATCTAACTCGTCAATTTCTTGCTCGGTATAATCAACAAGCAGGTGTTGATCATAACGCTTGTCTTCAACTAATTTCGTGATGTGATCGTATAAACGTGGTGGCTCAAATTGACCGTACGCTTTTTTACGTAAATGGAATACAGCTAAGCGAGCAGCTAGGTATTGGTAATCAGGCGTATCTTTAGAGATCTGATCAGCTGCAGCTTTGATGATTGTTTCATGAATGTCATCGGTACGAATGCCGTCGTAAAATTGAATATGTGATTTTAATTCAACTTGTGAGACAGACACATTCTCTAGACCTTCTGCGGCCCAAGCGATCACGCGATGGATCTTATCTAGATCAAGTGACTCTTTACGGCCGTCACGTTTGCTTACAGATAGCTGTTGGTTCATAGTTTTGCCTGTATTCCTTGGGAAATTATAGTTGTAAAGACAAAGGTATTCTTTATGTAATTATTATTATTAAACGCCAGGGTGATCTAATTGAATAACATTTAGCCACAATATCTGGTGTTGTTTAAATTGCAGATCACAAGATAGTGTGGTCTGCGCTGTTTTGCAAGGGATAGAATTGCCCCATTTTGTGGATAACTATTGGATAAACGCATTGTGTTAGTGACCATTAACCTTTGAACATTCATAGACGACGAAATTTGTAGAAATCAACAAAAGATCCAGAAAATTTACCGTTTTTAAAAATAAATTTTGACTGATTTTTTTATCATCAATGAATGCTCAAAAGTAAATCAAATCACAATATATGGTGTTTCAGTTATCAAATAACACTATATATGGTTAAAACCATCAATCGGCGTTTGCCAATTGAAATCCGCTTGCCAGCCAAGTGCAGCGTCTACACTGGGTATATAACCCCATAACGCTGTTGCGCTGTACATATTGGCCGCTTTTGCAGCTTGAATATCACGTTCAGCATCACCGATATACAAACAACGGCTCGGATCAACGTCTAAGATCTCAGCGGTGTGTAGTAGTGGATCCGGTGATGGTTTTGACACAGCTAATGTATCGCCACTCACAACCGCTTTTGCATCACGCAAAGAGGGAATAGCTTGCACTAAGGGCTCAGTTAAAAAGCCGGGCTTATTAGTCATAATGCCCCACTTAATATTGTTTTGCTCAAGTGCAATTAAAAGCTGTTCTATGCCATTGAAACATTTACTGTGCACAGCAATATCTTCGGCATAGTAATCCAGAAGCTGTTGGCGTAAAGCGAGTTGTTCAAGTTCAGGCCATTTATCACCAAAGCCCACTTCTAATAATGCATTTGCACCGTTAGAAGCAGCAGGGCGATAAACATGCTCAGCAACAGGCGCCACATTGGCGTCTGCTAACACTCGGTTTAATGCACCACCTAAGTCATCAGCGGTATCGAGTAGTGTGCCATCTAAATCAAAGATAAACGCATCAAAATCGATAGAGGGTGCTTGCACACCACTCATCAGGCTAGTTTCTCAAAGTGCAGGATGTAATTAACACTTACATCATCATTTAAGCTGTACTGCTTAGAAAACGGGTTATAATGAAGGCCGGTACTGGCGCGTACTTTTAATCCCGCTTCTTCTGCCCATGCAATAAGCTGTGCAGGTTTGATAAACTTTTTATGGTCATGTGTACCTTCAGGGACCATTTTTAAAAGCTTTTCAGCACCGACAATAGCAAACAAATAAGCTTTTGGTGTTTTATTTAATGTTGAAAAGAATACATCGGCGCCCGGTTTAGCAAGCTCAGCGACAGCACGAATAATAGAAGCAGGGTCAGGAACATGCTCAAGCATTTCCATACAAGTCACTACATCAAAGCGAGCAGGGTGCTCAGCAGCAAATTGCTCTGCAGGTACTTTTATATAATCAACAGGTACGCCTGTTTCTAAACTATGTAACTTAGCAACGGTAAGTGGCTCTTGACCCATATCGATGCCGGTTACTTTAGCGCCCATACGCGCCATACTTTCACTTAAGATGCCGCCACCACAGCCAACATCTAAGGTTTCCTTATCAAATAGGCCGCCTACTTTATCAGCGACAAAATCCAAACGTAGAGGATTTATTTCATGAAGGGGTTTGAACTCTCCGTCGCGGTCCCACCAACGTTCTGCGATGGCTTCAAACTTTGCAATTTCTGCATTATCTACATTTTGATGCTCGGTCATAAAAAACTTCCTCGTTAATCTGAGGCCATTATATAGGGGGAAATTAATAAATCGCAAAGATTTAGCGCCTGTAAATCTAAATAAATTGTGATAGCATGGTCTGGAAATAATAACTAAAGCTCTTAAGACGGCGGTTTGCCTCTTAATGAGTCAATACTGAAGGAATGTGAAATCAAATGACTGATCTCGCCAATGAAATTCTGCCAGTCAATATTGAAGATGAATTAAAAAACTCCTACCTTGATTACGCGATGAGTGTAATCGTAGGACGTGCATTGCCAGACGTACGTGACGGCTTAAAGCCAGTTCACCGCCGCGTTTTATTTGCAATGAACGAACTCAATAATGATTGGAATAAACCTTACAAGAAATCAGCACGTGTTGTTGGTGATGTAATCGGTAAGTACCACCCACATGGCGACAGCGCGGTATATGACACCATCGTTCGTATGGCGCAGCCTTTCTCATTACGCTACATGCTTGTTGACGGCCAAGGTAACTTTGGTTCTGTTGACGGTGACTCTGCGGCAGCAATGCGTTATACGGAAGTCCGTATGGCGAAAATGTCACATGAATTATTAGCTGATTTAGAAAAAGAAACGGTTGATTACGTACCAAACTACGACGGTACTGAGCAAATTCCTGACGTATTACCTACTAAAGTACCTAACTTATTAGTAAATGGTTCTTCGGGTATCGCGGTTGGTATGGCGACAAACATTCCACCTCATAACTTAACAGAAGTTATCAATGGTTGTTTAGCGCTTATTCAAAACCCTGATATGTCAATTGCTGACCTTATTGAATATATCCCAGGTCCAGATTTCCCGACTGCGGCGATTATCAATGGTAAAAAAGGCATTGAGCAAGCGTACTTAACCGGCCGTGGTAAAGTATATATCCGTGCTCGCGCTGAAATCGAAGTTGACGAAAAAACCGGTCGTGAAACAATCATCGTTCACGAAATCCCTTATCAAGTTAACAAAGCTCGCCTTATTGAAAAGATCGCGGAGCTTGTTAAAGATAAGAAGATTGAAGGTATTAGCGCACTACGTGACGAATCAGATAAAGACGGTATGCGTATCGTTATCGAAATCAAACGTGGTGATGTTGGTGAAGTAATCTTAAACAACCTATATGCACAAACTCAGTTACAAACTGTGTTTGGTATGAACATGGTTGCACTTGATAACAACCAACCTAAGTGTTTCAACTTAAAAGAAATGCTTGAAGCGTTTATCGTACACCGCCGTGAAGTTGTTACACGTCGTACCGTATTCGATTTACGTAAAGCCCGTGACCGTGCTCACACGCTTGAAGGCTTAGCGATTGCCCTTGCGAATATCGACCCAATTATCGAACTTATTCGTAAGTCGCCAACACCAGCAGAAGCAAAAGCTGCACTAACAGCACGTCCTTGGGAACTAGGCACTGTTAAAGCGATGCTTGAAAAAGCAGGTGAGGATAACGTAGCACGTCCTGATTGGTTAGCGGCTGATTTAGGTATCCGTGACGGTCAGTACTATTTATCTGAGCAACAAGCACAAGCAATTCTAGACCTACGTTTACACAAACTAACGGGTCTTGAGCATGAGAAGATCTTAGACGAGTACCAAAACTTACTTGATCTAATTGCTGAGCTTTTACATATTCTTTCAAGCCCAGAGCGTCTAATGGAAGTTATCCGCGACGAGCTAGTAGAAATTAAAGAGCAATATGGTGACGAACGTCGTACTGAAATCAGTGCAGCTGCTCACGATATTAGCCTTGAAGACCTAATCAATGAAGAAGACATTGTTGTAACGCTTTCTCATGAAGGTTACGTTAAGTATCAACCATTATCTGACTACGAAGCACAGCGTCGTGGTGGTAAAGGTAAATCAGCAACGAAGATGAAAGATGAAGACTTCATCGAACGTCTATTAGTTGCTAACACGCACGATACAATCCTGTGCTTCTCAACAGCAGGTCGCTTATACTGGTTGAAAGTATATCAGTTACCATTAGCAAGCCGTGCAGCGCGTGGTAAGCCAATTGTTAACTTATTACCTCTTGAAGCTGATGAACGTATTACTGCTATCTTACCAGTACGTGAGTACGAAGAAGATAAATACATCTTCATGGCAACTGCGTTTGGTACAGTTAAGAAAACACCACTTACAGCATACAGCCGTCAACGTGCGAGCGGTATCATCGCAGTTAACCTAAATGAAGGCGATAGCCTAATTGGTGTTGATATCACTGATGGCACGAATGAAATCATGCTATTCACTGATGCTGGTAAAGTTGTTCGCTTTAAAGAAGCAGAAGAGACAGAAGTTGTTGATGAAAATGGTAACCCAGTTCTAGACGAAAACGGTAACCCAGAAATCCGCTTCAAAGGTGTACGTCCAATGGGTCGTACAGCAACAGGTGTTCGTGGTATTAAGATGGCTGATGACCAACGCGTTGTGTCGTTAATCGTACCTAAGTCAGATGGTGCAATCCTAACTGTGACAGAAAACGGTTACGGTAAGCGTACAGCACTTGAAGATTACCCATCGAAGAGCCGTGCAACACAAGGTGTTGTATCAATCAAAGTAAGCGAGCGTAATGGCGCTGTGGTTGGTGCAGTACAAGTTGACGATAACGACGAAATCATGATTATCTCGAATCGCGGTACCTTAGTACGTACCCGTGTAAACGAGGTTTCTACGGTTGGTCGTAATACTCAAGGCGTTATTTTGATACGAACTATTGACGAAGAGCAAGTAGTTGGTTTACAACGTATCGAAGAAATCGAAGTTGATGAGCTTGAAGCCATCGAAGGCGAGGCCGTTGAAGTAGTCGATACCAATACTGAAGAAACGGGTGATAACCCACCTTCAGAATAACATTGATTTAAAAAGCGGCTTCGGCCGCTTTTTTTATCCGCACTATAATTACTGGAATGAGGCAAAGTAATGACTAAGTATAATTTTTGTGCAGGACCGGCAATGCTACCGCCGGCAGTTATGCAAAAAGCACAAAAAGAATTTATAGATTGGCAAGGTTTAGGTGTCTCTGTGATGGAAATTAGCCATCGCAGCAGCGACTTTTTAGCGCTTACCACTAAATGTGAAGCAAGCCTGCGTCGTTTAATGAATATTAGCGATGAGTTTGAAGTGTTATTTATGCACGGCGGTGGCCGTGGTCAATTCAGTGCTGTGCCACTGAATCTTCACCTTGATGATAAGCCAGCTGTGTACTGTGAAAACGGTGTATGGTCTAAAGGGGCTACTTCAGAAGCGGCAAAATTCACTGCAGTTGAAAGCATCAATGTACGTGATGATGAGCAGCAAAATGGCCAGTTCTCTATAAAACCAGCAAGCAGCTGGGAATTACCTGCTAATGCGTCATACATTCACTATTGTCCGAATGAAACCGTAGATGGCATTGAAATTTTTGACGTGCCATCACACCCATCAGCACCGATTGTGGCTGATATGTCATCGACTATTTTATCGCGCGAGTTTGACGTAAATCAGTTTGATCTTATTTACGCTGGCGCACAAAAGAATATTGGTCCGTCTGGTTTATCGATTGTTATTGTTCGCAAAACGCTTCTTGAGCGTGAAGGTCTTGCAAAGCCAGGTATTCTTGATTACGCATTAGAAGCAAAACAAGGCAGCATGTATAATACACCACCGACATTCGCGTGGTACTTAGCTGCTGAAGTATTTGAATGGCTTGAAGCAAACGGCGGCGTTAAAGCGATGGAAGAACAAAACATCGCAAAAGCAGAACTTCTTTACAACTACATTGATAGCTCAGATTTTTACAGCAACAAAGTTGCTAAGCATTGCCGTTCGCGAATGAACGTACCATTTTGGCTAAACGACGAATCTCTGAATGATAAATTCATTAGTGAATCAAAAGAAGCAGGCTTATTAGCCCTTGAAGGTCACCGTATTGTCGGTGGTATGCGCGCAAGCATTTATAATGCGATGCCACTTGAAGGTGTTCAAGCCTTGGTTAATTTTATGGAAAAATTCGCCAAGGAGAACAGCTAATTATGGAACAGCTTCGTCTTGAACCGATTACAAAGGTAAATGGTAGTGTGACACTACCAGGCTCAAAAAGCTTATCAAACCGTATTTTGTTACTAGCTGCTCTTGCTGAGGGCACAACGGTTGTTGAAAACCTACTAGACAGTGATGACATTCGTCACATGCTAGGTGCATTAAATCTTTTAGGCGTAAATGTATCGCTTAATGAAGATAAAACAGTGGCCACCGTAGAGGGTGTTGCAGGTAAATTTAAAACCCCAAGCGAGCCTTTATTTTTAGGTAATGCCGGTACAGCTTATCGTCCACTAACAGCAGTTTTAGCTGCTGTAGAAGGCGAGTACCAGCTGGTGGGTGAGCCTCGTATGGAAGAGCGCCCAATCGGCCATTTGGTAGATGCACTGCAAGCACTCGGTGGTGATGTTGAATACCTTAAGCATAAAGATTACCCACCACTGGCCATAAAAGGCGGCAAAATCAACGGTGGTAAAGTTGAAATTGATGGCAGCATTTCTAGCCAGTTCTTAACAGCGTTACTAATGGCAGCGCCATTATTTAATGGCGATACAGAAATCACCATTAAAGGCACATTGGTATCAAAGCCTTACATTGATATTACCCTAGATGTAATGAAGCGTTTTGGCGTTACAGTAAGCCATGACAATTACGAAACATTTTACGTTAAAGGCTGTCAGCAGTATCAAGCACTTGAGCGTATTATGGTTGAAGGTGATGCATCAAGCGCTTCTTATTTTGTTGCTGCGGCTGCAATAGCTGGTGGCGAAATTGAAATTAACGGGGTAGGTGCGGCATCTGTTCAAGGTGATATTGGTTTTGCCAAAGTTATGGAGCAAGTAGGCGCTAAAATCGATTGGTACGATGAAAAGCTGGTGGTTCGTAAAGGCGAACTAAACGCGGTTGATATTGATGCCAATGCAATCCCTGATGCGGCAATGACACTAGCCACTGTTGCGCTTTTTGCTAAAGGTAAAACAGCAATTCGTAATATCTATAACTGGCGTGTAAAAGAAACAGATCGCTTATATGCTATGGCGACTGAGCTTCGTAAAGTTGGTGCAGAAGTGGTTGAAGGTGAAGATTTCATCGAAATTACACCACCAGAAACATTTAACGATGTAGCGATTGATACCTATAACGATCACCGTATTGCCATGTGTTTTGCAATGGTTGCCGTTGGCGGAAAGCCGATAACCATTAACGATCCTAAGTGTACATACAAAACTTTTCCAACGTTTTTCAAAGTACTAGAGTCTGTCTCAAGTCAATAAAACAGAAGAAAATATAAAAAGTTACATTCTAAATGCGGATCTATTTCTAGAACTGGCGTATAATATCGCGGTTTTATTTTGGTGTGCATTGCAGGAGGTTATAAATGCAGGCGTTATCAATGCCCGTAATCACCATCGATGGCCCAAGTGGTTCAGGTAAAGGAACTGTTTGTCGCTTGTTAGCCGAGAAATTAGGTTGGGATGTATTAGACAGTGGAGCGATTTATCGTGTGCTGTCACTTGCAGCGCTTCATCATCAAATTGAACTAGATAATGAAGATGCGCTAGTTCCGCTAGCTGCAAACTTAGATGTACAGTTTTTGGTCGATAGCCAAACACATACTTCTAAAATTGTCTTGGAAGGCGAAGACGTCACAACCACAATTCGTAACGAAGAAGTGGGTGCTGCGGCATCAAAAATTGCTGCATTACCACGGGTGAGAGAAGCATTATTACGTCGTCAACGTGCGTTTCGTACTGAGAGCGGCTTAATTGCCGATGGTCGTGACATGGGCACAGTTGTGTTCCCAGATGCACCATTGAAGATTTATTTAACCGCATCAGCTGAAGAGCGCGCTCGTCGTCGCTTTGCTGAGTTGAACGAACGCGGTCTTGATGTTACACTAAGTGGTCTACTTGAGGACATAAAAGCTCGCGATCACCGTGATATGACGCGTGAAGTTGCGCCGCTTGTTCCTGCAGAAGACGCCATTGAGCTTGATACTAGCGAGCTCAATGCGATGCAAGTGTTTGATAAAGTAGTAAATTTACTCGACGAAGCCGTACTTGCAGGAAAGCTTCCAAAAGCTTAAAAGTAATTTATTAAGGTGCCGGCAGGAAGCCAGTGCTATTTTAACAACCCCATGCAGCATGGTTGCTAATTGGTTATTTAATTATTTAGAGACGTATAATGTCAGAAAATTTTGCGCAGTTATTTGAAGAAAGCCTTAAGGGTTTTGAAGCAGAGCAAGGCTCTATCGTTAAAGGTACTGTTATCTCAATCGAGAACAACATCGTACTTGTTGATGCTGGTCTTAAATCTGAAAGTGCAATCCCTGCTGAGCAATTCAAAAATGCTGCTGGTGAACTAGAAGTTGCTGTTGGCGACGAAGTAGATGTTGCTTTAGACGCAATCGAAGACGGTTTCGGCGAAACTATCCTTTCTCGTGAGAAAGCGAAGCGTCACGAAGCGTGGATCCGCTTAGAAAAAGCATGTGAAGAGCAAGAGACTGTTACTGGTGTTATCAACGGTAAAGTTAAAGGCGGTTTCACTGTTGAAGTTGATTCAATCCGTGCCTTCCTACCTGGTTCACTTGTTGATGTTCGTCCAGTACGTGACACAACTCACCTTGAAGGTAAAGAGCTTGAGTTCAAAGTAATCAAGCTTGACCAAAAACGTAACAACGTTGTTGTTTCTCGCCGTGCAGTTATCGAATCAGAGAACTCACAAGAGCGTGAAGAGCTTCTTGCTAACCTTGTTGAAGGTCAAGAAGTTAAAGGTATCGTTAAGAACCTTACTGACTACGGTGCGTTCGTTGACCTTGGTGGTGTTGACGGTCTACTACACATCACAGACATGGCGTGGAAGCGTGTTAAGCACCCTTCAGAAATCGTTAATGTTGGCGACGAAATCGCAGTTAAAGTTCTTAAATTCGACAAAGAAAAGACTCGTGTATCTCTAGGCCTTAAACAGCTTGGCGAAGATCCATGGGCAGCTATCGCTGGTCGTTACCCAGAAGGTTCTAAGCTTTCTGGTCGTGTAACTAACCTTACTGACTACGGTTGTTTCGTTGAAATCGAAGAAGGCGTAGAAGGTCTAGTACACGTTTCTGAAATGGATTGGACTAACAAGAACATCCACCCTTCAAAAGTTGTTTCACTAGGTGACACTGTTGAAGTTATGGTTCTTGAAATCGACGAAGAGCGTCGTCGTATTTCTCTTGGTCTTAAGCAATGTATTGCTAACCCATGGCAAGAATTTGCTCGTCTACAAAACAAAGGCGACCAAGTTACTGGTAAGATTAAATCAATCACTGACTTCGGTATCTTCATCGGTCTTGAAGGCGGTATTGACGGTCTTGTTCACCTTTCAGACATTTCTTGGAACACGCCAGGCGAAGAAGCTGTACGTGAATTCAAGAAAGGCGACGAAATCACTGCTATCGTATTACAAGTTGACCCAGAGCGTGAGCGTATCTCTCTAGGCGTTAAACAAATCGAAGCTGACCCATTCAATAACTACCTGGACGCAAACAAAAAAGGTGCTATTGTTAAAGGTAAAGTGACTGAAGTTGATGCGAAAGGCGCAACTGTTGAGCTAATCGAAGGCGTTGAAGGTTACATCCGTGTAGCTGATATCGCTCAAGAGCGTGTTGAAGATGCTACTACTGTAGTTTCTGCAGGCGACGAAATCGAAGCTAAATACGTTGGTGTTGATCGTAAGAACCGCACTTTAAGCTTATCTGTTAAAGCTCTTTTCGAAGCAGAAGAGAAAGAAGTACTAGAGAAGCTTAAGAAAGAAGAGCCAGCGTTCGAAAACGCTATGGCTGCAGCATTCAAAAATGCTCAAAAAGACTAATATCTAGTCTTTTAAAATTGGAAGGGCAGTTTTGCCCTTCCTTTACCACTCTTTAAGGAAACGCTATGACTAAGTCAGAATTGATAGAACAACTTGCCGAGCAACACGCACACATCCCTGTGAAAGATGTTGAAAATGCCGTTAAAGAAATTCTTGAACAAATGGCCGGCTCATTATCTAGCTCAGATCGCATCGAGATCCGTGGCTTTGGAAGTTTCTCATTGCATTATCGTTCTCCTCGCACAGGTCGTAATCCAAAGACTGGCGAAACAGTTGAGTTAGACGGTAAGCACGTACCACATTTTAAACCAGGTAAAGAATTACGTGACCGCGTAAATGCGAGTATTGCCTAGTTTTATACAGGAGTAGTTACTTGTTTAGGGTATTAAAAATTGTATTAATTGCGCTGTGTTTATTTATTGCGTTTGTACTTGGTTCACAGAATCCACAATTGGTGCAAATCAATTATTTAATCGCCAGTAATACTTTGCCCCTAGCTGTTGTAATAAGTATCTGCTTTATTTTAGGTGTCGCAATTGGTTGTTTTATAAGCTTTACACTGTTTTCTCAGTTAAAGTGGCAAAATTATCGCTTAAAGAAAAAATTAGCGCCTGAAAAAAACAATAAAAAGCTTGTTGCTAATAAAGACACCTAATCATGATTGAGCTTCTGTTTTTACTTTTACCCGTTGCAGCCGGTTACGGTTGGATAATGGGTAAAAACAGCGCTAAAAACCAAGCTCATCAGCTTAATCGCCAAATTACCTCTGAATATTCTAAAGGCCTTAAATTTCTCCTAGACAGAGAAGAAGACCAAGGCTTAGAGCACCTTATTAATCTACTCGAAGTTGCCGCTGATTCTGTTGAACACTATTCAACGCTTGCAACTATGTTCCGCCGCCGAGGCGAACTTGACCGCGCCATTAAAATTCATGAACTGCTATTAAAACATCCAAGTCTTGATGAGCAACAAGCTGCAACCAGCCGCTTAGAACTTGCTGAAGATTACATTATGGCAGGCTTGTTAGATGGTGCAGAAGAGCATTTAGTATGGCTTGTTAAGGCAGGCTATAAAGAAGCCTTAGAGCCAATTATTAATCTTTATTCACAAACCCGTGAATGGGAAAAGGGCATTAACATGTACGAGGCCCACAGTGAGTTATTCACTAAACCTCAGCATGTAAAAGCGATTGCCAATTTTTATTGTGAAGCAGCCTTACAAGACAATGATACGCAAATTATGCGTAAAGCCATTAGCTTAAACCATAAAGCCATTCGCCCGTTGTATGAGCTTGGCCACAGTGCTTTCACTAAAGAAGATTATGTAAAAGCAATTTACTATTGGCGCGAGCTTATTAGCCAATTCACCTTTTTTGCGCCGGTATTCATCGAAGAATTAGCGCTCAGTTATCAAAAGCTTAATTTAACGCATCAGTTTTACGAATTACTGAATGAACTGCTCGATAAAGGTGGCGTATTAATAAAAATAAAACACTGCCAAGCTTTACTTGAGCAAGGCCATATCGAGCAAGCAATCAAATTTTTAACGGATAGTTTAAAGCGTCATCCGACTATTCGTGGCTTTAGCTTTTTATTACAGCTACTTGCCAAACAAAACAACGATATTAAAGATGTACTCGATCAAATTGATAAGCTAGTAACGTCTTATATCGCAACCAAACCTGATTTTCAGTGCCAACACTGTGGCTTTACCAGTCATACCATTTATTGGGTATGTCCATCTTGTAAGCACTGGGAAACAATTGTTCCAAGCCGTGGCATAGACGGTTTTTAATTCATATTAGTCCATTAGTTTTTAGGAAAGTTATGTCTGTCGAAGATTCAAAAAAAGTATTAATTGCCCTTGATTATGATGATCAACAAACAGCTCTTGCGTTTGTAAAGCAATTATCGCCTGATACGTGTCGCCTTAAAGTAGGCAAAGAAATGTTCACGTATTTCGGTCCTAGCTTTGTTAAGGAACTAATCGACTTAGGTTTTGATGTATTCTTAGACCTAAAATTTCACGATATTCCAAACACAGTAGCTAAAGCTGTAACCGCAGCTGCTAAAATGGGTGTATGGATGGTTAACGTGCATGCCTCAGGTGGCGTTGAAATGATGACTAAAGCAAAACAAGCTTTAGAGCAGTTTGGTGATGATGCTCCATTACTTATTGCAGTAACTGTACTAACTAGTATGGATGCCGCTGAGCTTACTCGTTTAGGTGTAGATAAAACGCCAGAAGAGCAAGTCATTTATCTAGCAAAACTTGCCAAAGAGTCAGGCCTTGACGGGGTAGTGTGCTCAGCACAAGAAGCGAAAAAGCTAAAAGCAGAACTTGGCGCAGACTTTAAACTGGTTACTCCGGGTATTCGCCCAGCAGGCAGCGATGCAGGCGACCAAAAGCGCATCATGACACCAAAACAAGCCGTTGAAGATGGCAGCGACTATTTAGTTGTAGGCCGCCCAATCACCCAATCGGCAGACCCAGTTGCAACATTAAAAGAAATTAACGACTCACTAAAATAACCTCGTTATTTTAAAATAGTCTCTAAAGAGCATTGTAAGCGTGATTTATATCGCGCTAGATACAATGCTCTTTTTGTTTTTGGGGCAACCTCACAATACTTAATCTGGTGAATTCCCTAGAACTCTAGCGATCAAAAAGTGTTTATAAAGATTGGCTAAATATCATGTTGAAACAACTGTTAAACTGCTCTTTTCATATATATCAATGAAAGTGAACGTTGCGATCAGATTACTCATTTTAATTTGACTTTGATGTCTTAAAAAACTTCGTGGTAGTAATAACTTAGGGAATTTGTTAAAAATATAGAAACCAGATAATTGGCGTTAACTTTGCAAAGTATTGCGCGATGAACGCACCATTTAAATGTTAGGTTTCTATGGATAAAGTATACCTACTAGAGCATTTGCACATAATTTCTGAAAACAATGAATGTGTAAAGACAATCGGGATTTATGCTTCTGAGCAAGAGGCAATTGCTGCTGTTGGAAGGCTAAAAGAGCAACCTGGGTTTAGTGATTTTCCAAATATTAACCCCGCTGCTTGTGACGAAAGTGGTTTCTATATATCGTGTTACCCACTTGGTAAAGATTATTGGGCTGAAGGTTTCGTAATAATCGACACTTAACACATATCAACATGCTTGGATAAAGTAAGCATAACGATTCTTTTTTGCTGCTTTAATTAGCTAATTTTTCTTTTGTTATTTTAAAAACCTGTTTATCTTTGATATATCTGTTAGCCGTTAAAATATTTTCGGCAAACACATATTGAGGGTCTCTTTCTTGATTTCATTAAAACTAAATATCAGAAGGTTATGTGATTTATTATAGATGAATTAAATCGCCAAAAATAGAAGCATTATGAGTAACTGGAAACCTATCACAAAACCTCATTTAGAAGGCATTATAGAAATTGCTGAGTTCAACATGTCTTTTGTAGAAAGAAACCTGTGGAACCAAATTAAACTAAACGAGCTTGAAAAATGGACTCAGTATCCATTTGGTGAAGAGGGCAATGGCTTTTGGGTTGTCGCAATAATTGGTAAGCGATGTCTTTATTATAATGATATAGAAGACGGGTTCAACTTAAGTAACTTCGAAGTTTGGGGTGAGATTGCTGACTATTATTCTAATCAAACTGATCTTTTAAGCTTCTTACAATCTGTATTCTTTAGAGGTATTTAAAAGAAAGTTAGCAAGTTAATATTAGAAGGAGGAATGCGGTATGCTATGTCTCGTGCCACATTATTTTTAGTCTATAGCTGTAAATTTTCTTCAATTATAAAATTGCTTCAAGGTTATTCGTAAGGAAAATATTAGGACATGGAAAAATTTGTACTCGCAATTTTAGTAATCCCACTGCTTATTGGGTTTGTAATTTTTTCTGTCAATTCAGTCTCTGAATTTAGAAAATCATTAGAAAATTGTTCTCATCCATTGCTCGTTAGTTGTTTCCCGTTTTTATTTCTAACTAATAACTTCTTCAATTCAATTGCGATTTCACATAAAAAAGAGGCTTTTAAAAACCTAGGACTGGCTTTATTGTGCTGGCTAACCGCAGCTGTTATTTTGTATGTTGCCCATCAATTCCAATATGTATAAGAAGCAAATGTATAGCGGTGGACTTGAATTAACTCTTTGTTTGATTGAGATATTACTTATTATTATGTGTTTGTTATTAGTGACTCTTTTGGTATAAAAAGCTATGTACCTTTAAGTGTTTATGAACAATAAGTTGCAATTGATGAAGAGCATCAGCTTTACCTTGAGCTTTCTATTTTATTTCTAGCTTAAGCTAATTATCTGTTGCTAAGGATTATTTTGAGTAACTATCTATTTTTATTAGTTTCATTTACTTGTTTAGCTATACAAGGAAATGAATCGCCTGAAACTGTTTGGGCTTATTCACCAAAGCATTTTGACTGTAGCCCTAATGAAATTAGCGTAAACGGTAGCGTCTCTATTATGTTTGGAGAGAACTCATTTAAAGAGTTAGCTATTTATCGTGAACCTGATAGCACATGGTTATTTTTGGTTGTTGATAGTGCTCCAAAAGAAATGAAAAGTTTAATGTCTACTTCTCAGCTTAAAGCTACAAGTTTAGACAGCTTAACCCCCGAAACCATGGGGTTTCGCTGGGAAGCTGATGGTTTTAATGAGATTCTTTTCACAGTTCCCGGTAAATACACTTTATATAATAGTGATAATTTAGAAAGCGAAATGGGTGGTTATAAATGCGATATTGTTATTACCCGAAGCTGATTTTCTAAACTACAAGGTATGATATGTGGAGTGAAATCGATAACGGAGAAACCATAGGAACGATAGGTCTGAAAGTGGTTAAATAATTAAAGACGAGGAGCATTCAAAAGGTGCTCGCCTAACTTTTGAAAAAGATAGTGTTAATGCACCATACACCTTAACAAGTGGGGTTTACGGTTGCTTCTTTCATACAACTCAGTTATCAAACATAAAAGAGGGGATTAGTGAATTTGAAGCAATGAAAGCTGAAATATCAGAGTTCGTTAATAAAGAAACATCAACAGATGAAGAACATGATTGGATTTTAGCGTTTTTTGGTAGGCATTGAATACTTACAAACTACATTAAACTTTATTTATTAAATTTGGATTTTGAATGATTTTTTTGATTTTGTGTGCTTTATCAATTTTATCTATGTTGATGTATTTCCATAGAAAACATAAGAATAATAAACGTAGACAATGTGCTTACGGATGTATAAAAGCTTACAACGTTTTAGATAAACCTGACCAATACAGTGACCTTAAAGAGTTATTTGAAACATTAGATAGCCATGAGGAGCGTTATTTTTATTCTGTAAGTATGTCTCGAATAATGTTTCCTCAAGCTTTAGATAAGTGGACAAATTCGCATCCAGACTCCGGGGATGCTCTACTTTGTTATGGTGCTCGTTTACTACAATGGTCTTGGTCTGCAAGGGGCTATGGTCGTGGAGCTGAAATATCAGAAGCTCAATGGAAAGAGTTTTTCAGGCGATTGGATAAAACTAGGCAAGTATTATTAGAATGTGCAGATAAAACACCAGAGGATCCTACACCATGGGCATACTTGATTATGGTAGCTACATGGTACTCAGATAGCGATGAACTTAAATTTAAATATTATGAGGAAGCAATAGCTAGAGATCCTTATAACTGGGCTGCACACATGCACATGATCATTGCTTTATCTGAAAAGTGGGGCGGTGATAACGAAGAAATGCTTGAGTTTGCAAGAAAAGCTTCTAGGAATGCCCCGACAGGTAGTGATCTTAAGCTTATTTTAGTTAAAGCTTACATCGAATATTGGAAGTATTTAGATTTGTTTGAGAATAAAATTGATGAAGCAAATGACTTCCTTATGGACAAAAATATTCAGAAAGACATAGTTGATTTATATAACGACTCGTTAAATCATGAGAGTTTTAAAGAAACGAAAGTAACTATTTTTGTGAGATATAATTTAAGTGGTTGGTTTTGGCTTACCAGAGATAGAAGCCGCTTAAAAAAAGAGTTATCAATACTAGGCAATAAGATTGAAGACATTCATTGGCGGTGGGTTTGTACAGAAGGGCAACTTGAAGACGCTAGGTTGTTTGCTAATGAAAGCTAGAGAATTACCCGTAATCAAAAACTCTTTACTGTACATTAATTACAGTTGTAGCAAGGTGTAAAATTGACATACGAGTTTCCTGATGAAGTAGAGTTTTTTGAAAAAGGATTTGGTTATTCTTGCGAATATGATCATGATGAAGGGCTATTCTCATTCATTAAGACCTATGAGAACAACAAAAAATTAATATTTACTCATTCACCATTTATGAATAACTCAGTGAGTGTAAAGTTATTTTACGGAACGGAGTTAGTATTTCATATTTATAAAGAAGAAATTACAAGAATTGCCTTTCAAGCGTGGGGCGGTGAGTTGGTTTTAAGAGTCTATTTAGCGAACGACGATAATAACTTCTTGGTTTATTTTGAACCAAAACCAAGGCTTAGATATGTTGAGCCGAATATCTAATTGCATATAAAAACCTGTTTTCGCTTAAAAGGATTGAATTAATGGAAATCAAACTAGGGCATGGAATCGACACAATTCAATTTGCCAAATAAACACTTAAATTTTCAACTCTAGAGGGAGCTATGAGTAAATTTTTAAATGGACTTGCCTTATTACCTATGAGCAGTTTTATAGTGACTATGATTTATATCTTAATGGTTAAGGGTGAGATCTATATAAATCACTATTGGTTTGTTGTTGCCTTGGTGTCACTCCAATCTACTGCAAATCGTCTTAAAAACGTAAGTTCAGTATGTATAATAATATTTGTTTCTAGTATCCTAGCGAACATACTATTGCTTATAGCATCCGGATTTGATTTAAAAATTACTCCAACTACTGTTGGGCTTTTTTTAGGCTATTTAAGTTTTGGTTTACTAATTGTATATGGGAATTTAGCTATAAATTGGTTTAAGCGCTTGAGTAATAACAAAGCTTTATAGCCGCATTTGCGACTGTTAGTAGGTTTTGCTTTAACAAAAAATCGCTCAAAATAGTTTAAAAAATTTACGATAATCAAAACTAGAAAAAAAAGAGTAAAGCTTTCGCTTTACTCTTTCAAACACTTCAATATCTTGTTAACTCGCAACTCGCAACTCGCAACTCGCAACTCGCAACTCGCAACTCGCAACTCGCAACTCGCAACTCGCAACTCGCAACTCGCAAATTACTTCAACCTAATCGACGTCGCTTCAATATCAATCAAACCTTGCTTAAACAAACCACCAATGGCTTTTTTGTAGTTTGCTTTACTGGTTGAGAAAGTCTTTTTAATTGCTTCTGGGTCTGACTTATCACCTAAGTGAAGTACGCCGCCTTCGGCTTTTAATTTAGCTAAGATTTTTTCGCCTAAGTCGTTTACTTTGCCCATGCCTGGCTTTTCAAGTAGTACGTCGATTTTACCGTCTTCACGTACTTTTTGAATAAAGCCTTTTAAACGCTGGCCAACAAATAGTTTTTTAAATACCGTGTTGTAATAAACAACGCCAATGTGGGCATCGTTTACGAGTACTTTGTAGCCTAAGTCTGTTTTACCGGCAACGATTAAGTCAACTTCTTCCATTACAGAGTAAGTTGGTTCATCTTTCGATAAAAACTTATTAAAGTTGCTCGATGCACAAATACGTTGGCTAGCGTTATCTAGGTATAAACGTACAAGATACGAAAAGCCGTCTTTCATTTTTGGCTTTTGTTCGTTGTATGGCGCAAGTACGTCTTTTTCGAGACCCCAATCCATAAACGCACCAGTGCTATTAATTGCTTTAACACGTAGTAGGGCATATTCGCCCACTTCAGCTAAAGGTTTTTTAGTAGTGCCGGTTGGGTGACCTGCGTGATCTAAGTAAATGAATACTTGCACGCTGTCGCCAGCTTCTAGATCGTAATCAATTTCTTTGCTTGGTAAGAATACTTCGCCTAAATCACGGCCATCTAAATAAGCACCTTCGTTAGACATTTCGTTAACGAAAAGGGTTTGTGTGGTTCCTAAAATACTCATTGTTATTCCTGTTCTGGCTTTTTCTTACGGCGCATTGGAGCAAAACCATCTACATCAATTGGTGCTTGAATAGGGGCTTTTGGTTTTTTAGGGGCTGCTTTGCGTTTTGGTTTTGCAGGTTTTGCAGCCACTTTTTTCTCTGCTTTTTTCCAAACTGTGTTTGGTTTTTTCTCACGCAGACCTTTAAATTTACCAACAAGGCCGTCAACGGTGAAAAAGCTTAATTCATCATTTAAAAATGCTTTAATTGCTTTGTAGCTAGGCCAATCTTTAGGGCCTACTAACGAAATAGCCGTACCTTTAAAGCCAGCGCGACCTGTACGACCAATACGGTGCACATACTCTTCAGCATGTTTTGGTAAGTCAAAGTTAATTACATGGGTCACGCTTAATAAATCAAGACCACGTGATGCAACATCGGTAGTGATTAAGATTTTAAAGTTTTCACGGCTAAAGGCATCCATGATTTCAAGGCGTTTGGCTTGGGTTAAGTCACCCGCAAGCGCTTGCGCTTTAAAGCCTTTATCAGTTAATAACTGGCTTAAACGCTGAGTATCGGCACGTGTTGCGGTAAATATAATGCATTGTCCGACATTGTCTTGTTTTACAAAGTGCTCAAGTAGGGCTTCTTTGTGATCTAGATGATCAGCTAAATAAAGCTGCTGGGTAATGTCACTATGCTGCTCATTAGAAGCACTTAACAGTATTTGTTTTGGTGAACGTAATAAGTTACGTGACAGGGCATCAACTTGTGCATGGTCAAGAGTTGCTGAAAACAATAACGTTTGGCGTAAACGGTGATCAGCAAGCTCGTTAATCATTTTAACTTGATCGGTAAAACCTAAATCTAAGATACGGTCAGCTTCATCAAAAATTAACAGCTCTAAGCCAGAAAGCTGTAATGAGCGTTGACTCAAATGGTCAGCTAAACGCCCCGGAGTACCCACTACAAAATGAGGGTCTTTACGAAGCGCTTTAATTTGGTCATTAAAGTTTTCACCACCCAATACTTTTACAGCACTAATGTTTGTACCAGCAATTAATAGCCTTAATTGGCTGTACACTTGGGTTGCTAATTCGCGGGTAGGCGCAACGATTAAAACGCGAGGGTCGCGTTTACTGAGTGCTTTTTGTTTCATTACACGCTGTACAGCAGGTAATAAAAACGCCAGCGTTTTGCCCGATCCTGTTTTTGACTGTGCAAAAATATCATGGCCTGCGATAGCTGTTGGTACCGCGTGAGCTTGAATGTCAGTGGGCTGGGTGATGCCTTGATGCGCAAGTTGTTTTTCGAGGCGTGTATCAATCCCAAGTTCAGTAAAATGCAATGCGTAATCTCCGATGAGCAAAATTTGTAAATCCTGTTCATTATAACGCACTTGCCTCACTTGGAGACAGTAAAAACACAGCTATTTCGCATCAGTTTTTGCAATTATCGCTAATTCGCGTAAAATACGCGCCCTCAATGCGCCGGATTTGCGATTCGGTTAACGCCCCACATGGGCATTTAAAGCAAAAGGTAAAACCATGACTGCTGTTCATAAAGACAATGTAACTAGCGAGCACTTTGTTGTTTGCGCACTTTACAAATTTGTAGCCCTTCCTGATTTTGAAGCGATCCGCCAACCACTACTTAAAGTAATGGAAGACAATGAAGTACGCGGTACTTTGTTACTTGCGGCTGAAGGTATCAACGGTACTGTTTCTGCTAAACGTGAAGGTATCGATAACCTACTTGCATGGTTAGATTCACAACCAAACCTAGACAACATTGTGACTAAAGAGTCATACGATGACGAATGCCCGTTCTACCGTACTAAGGTAAAACTGAAAAAAGAAATCGTAACTATGGGTGTTGAAGGTATCGACCCACGTGAAGTAGTGGGTACATACGTAAAACCAGCTGACTGGAATGCATTAATTTCAGACCCAGAAGTTATTCTTATCGATACGCGTAACGATTACGAAATCGAGATCGGTACCTTCCAAAATGCGGTTGATCCAAACACTAAAACATTCCGTGAATTCCCAGCGTGGGCGAAAGAAAACCTAGACCCTGAAAAGCACAAAAAAGTTGCTATGTTCTGTACCGGTGGTATTCGCTGTGAAAAATCAACTGCGTACATGAAAGAGCAAGGCTTTGACGAAGTATTCCACCTTGAAGGCGGTATTCTTAAGTACTTAGAAGAAGTACCAAAAGAAGAAACCATGTGGGAAGGTGAGTGTTTTGTATTTGATAACCGTGTTGCGGTAAATCATGACTTACAAAAAGGTTCTTACGACCAATGTCACGCATGTCGTATGCCTATCACTGAAGAAGAAAAGCAAAAGCCTGAATACATGGAAGGTGTTTCGTGTCATCACTGTCATGACAGCCTAACAGAAGAGCAACGCGCACGTTTTGCTGAGCGTCAAAAGCAAATCGAGTTAGCACAAGCGCGTGGTGAAGGTCACATCGGTAACGAAGCGCAAGAAGTTCTTCGTAAGCGTAAAGAAGCTAAAAAAGCGCAAAAAGAAGCGCAGCGCCAACAGTAATTGTTAGCTTTATAAATTGATAAAAACCCCAGCATAGTCTGGGGTTTTTTATGCCTGTTCGTTTTAGCTACATACAGTTTTTTACACATCTTAAACAGTCTCTAATTGATGTTATGAATAGTATCTAACTTAAGCTTTTATACTGATGGGATGAGAATAGAATGAATGAATTACTGCTAGGTTTACTATTTTTAAGTGGCTGCGCGACACAAGGGGTAGATAGAGCCGACCAAAATGTGATGATTAAACGCTTTTATGCAAAAGTGACATCGGTTCAGCCGGTTAAGTTATCATCCAACGTTAAAACGGGTATAGCAGCAGGCTCTACAATTGGTTTTGTTGATCAGTTAGATGGCAACCACGAAGAGATGATTGCAGGGGCAGTTGCAGGGGCACTTGTTGGCGGCCTAGTAACTGCTATATCAGAAGGTAGTAATGAAGCTTTTGAGTATTCATTAAGATCAGAGCAAGAAGGTAGTTTTACACTAATTCAAAAGGAACAAATAACTAATCAATCTGATTGTGTAGAGGTAACCATAGCAAGCGAAGCACACTTAAAAGAGGTCGATTCATCACATTGTCGTTTCTAATTAGAAAACACAGGCGATGTATGCGTTTATTTCACCTTGGCTAATTGTTTATTAAACGAAGTCAGCTTTTTATTGATCACAAAGCTGTTACACTTCGTAACAATTAAAACGATTCTTATTTAGGTGAAATTTTGACAATTGGCAAATTACATACATGGACTTTAATTGCCTGTATTAGTTGTGTTTCCGTCGCTGAGGCGGCTAATGTAGTTGTAGAATCAGTGTCTGTTGAAAAGTCTAAACAACAGATAAAAGCAGTGGGTAATGCTGAAGCGATTCACTCAGTCACTCTTTACCCAGCCGTTGGGGACAGAGTCACCGCTGTTTACTTTAAACCAGGCGATAACGTTGCCAAAGGTGACTTACTATTAGAGCTTGATTCACGTAGACAAAAAGCAGCGTTGATCGAAGCCGAAATTACTTTAAAAGATGCTGAGCGCACCATGAAAAGGCTTGAAGAAAGCCACGCTCGTGGTGCGGTGCCACAAAGTGATTTAGATGATGCGAAAACACTTTATGAGCTTGCAAAAGTCCAGTTAATGCAAGCGAAAACAGAGCGTGAAGACCGCGAAGTTCGTGCTCCTTTTAGTGGTGTTATGGGTTTAACTGACGTTGAAGTAGGCGATAGGATCACAACCCAAACAGCCATTGCGACTATCGATGATATTTCTGAGCTTTATATCAATTTTAATGCCCCAGAGGCCGCTATCTCAGTGCTTAAACAAAAATCTTCGGTCGAAGTGGTGCCTTGGTTAGGCGATAAAGCTTACATTGCTCAGGTGGCAGAGCTTGATTCGCGTATCAATGCGCAAACCCGCACTCTTAGAACAAAAGCCAAACTTGATAATAATGCCCAGCAATTTATGCCGGGTATGAGCTTTCGTGTACACATAAATATTCTAGGTGAAGAGCTTGCCGTAGTACCTGAAGCTGCGATGATGTGGGGGGCAGCAGGCCCTTACGTATGGAAGAGTGTCGATAAAAAAGCAACTCGTGTTGATGTAAAAATTGAGCAGCGTTTAGCAGGGCGTTTACTAGTCTCTGGTGGCTTAAATGAAGGTGACTTATTGGTGACAGAAGGAGTTCAGCGCCTAAGACCTAATCAAGAGCTTAATTTCATCAATGAAGTGCAGCTAGCCAAGGAGTAATGATGAAACAGCAACCTATGATGGAAGACTTACCATCAATGGCAATACGTCGCCCTGTTTTAATTGTGGTACTTAACTTACTCATTATTATTGCAGGTATCGCTGCAATAGCAGGGGTTGAAGTACGTGAGCTTCCTGATGTTGATAGACCGCGTATTACAGTATCAGCGTCTTTCCCTGGTGGTTCACCGGAGACTGTAGATACCGAAGTAACTAGCAAGCTCGAAGGGGCGGTTGCTAGGGTAAGTGGTGTAAAGTCGATTCGTGCGCAAAGTGAAGAAAACAATGCTCGTATTGTGGTTGAGTTTCGCCCTGGTGTTAATCTAGATGATGCTGCAAACGAAACACGCGAATCGGTAGCCCGTGTGCAGCGAGAGTTACCCGAAGAAGTTGAACGGGTATCAATTATTAAAGCCGATAACGACGCCGAAGCGGTTGTATCGTTAACGGTATCAAGTGATAGCTTATCCCTTGAGGCGTTGACAGAGCGTGTTGATGTTGACTTAGCCCCGCAGTTTTTAACCATTCCTGGTGTTGCCGATGTTCGTTTAAATGGCGACCGCGAACGGGTGCTTAGAGTGCGTATCGACCCACTAAAACTAAGCAGCTTTAACCTTACAGTACCAGATATTGCCAATGTACTTCGCCAGGCTCCCTTTGATGTGCCTGCGGGTAGTTTAAAATCAAGCGATCAACAGGTGATCGTTCGTGCTGATGCAACGTCAATCTCTGCTGAACAAGTAGCCGATATCATAGTTCGTGACGATACCCGTATTGGCGATGTTGCGGCTGTTTACTTTGGCCCTGCCGATCCGCGTTCGTTCGTAAGGCTGAATGGCACACCTGTGATTGGCATGGAAATTATTCGTCAGGCGCAATCTAATACCATTGAAATTTCTGATGAAGTTCTAACGTTAATTGAGCGTATGCGAGTGCGTTTTCCTGAAATGGAATTTACTTTAACCTCTGACGATGCTCAGTTTATCAGAAGCTCAGTTGATGAAGTTATTAACTCACTGTTACTAACCGTGTTACTAGTGGTGATCACACTGTGGGTGTTTATTGGCTCATGGCGGGCAACGCTGGTTCCTGCATTTGCGATACCTGTAGCATTAATTGGCTCTTTAGCACTTATTTGGGCGCTTGGTTTCTCAATTAATATTCTTACTTTACTTGCACTCGTGTTAGCTACTGGCCTAATTGTAGATGATGCCATTGTGGTAAGTGAGAACATACAACGTCAGCGGGGCTTAGGTCTTGGTCGCCGTGCAGCTGCAGTGGTTGGTACTCGTGAAGTATTCTTTGCTGTTGTGGCAACAACCGCCGTATTAGCTGCGGTGTTTGTGCCTATTGCCTTTTTACCATCAACAGCAGGGCGGCTATTTAGAGAGTTTGGTGGGGTATTAGCTGGCGCTGTGATCATATCAAGTTTTGTAGCACTGTCTTTGGTCCCTGCGCTGACATCAAAACTGAAATTAAAGCAGGGCGGTTTTCATCCATTTGCAAAAGTTGGCCATGTGTTAGCCGCTGTTTATAAGCGCACAATACATGGTGTACTTGAACATGCATGGCTTACCTTCTTTGCATGTTTGTTGGTTGCTGCAGGCTCTGGGGCACTGTATTTCAATTTAGATAACGAGCTATTACCAACAGAAGATCGCGGTAAAATTCGTATTTTTGCCCGAGGTCCTGATGGTGTTGGCTTGAACTTTATGGACAGGCAAGCAGTGCAAATGGAAGATATCTTACTGCCGTATGTTGAAAGTGGTGATATTGAGTCTATTTACACTGTGGTTGGGCAGTGGGATCCAAATATTGTATTTATTACTGTGCCGCTAAAACATTGGGACGAACGTCATTTTAGTCAGCAAGAAATTATCAATAAAATACGTGAACCTTTAGGTAATATTCCTGGTGCGGCTGGTTACCCAGGTGGTTCAAATAGTTTGAACTTGCATGGTCAAGGCGGTGGTATTGAGCTTGCCTTATTGGGCCAAGACTACCTCGAGATTTTTAAAGCCGCGCAAGACTTCTCTGCTGAAATTGAAAAAGCAGTGCCAGAAGTGGCACCTGTACGTATTTCATATCAGCCGTCACAGCCACAATTACGCGTTAATATTGATAGACGTCGTGCTGAAGAGCTCGGTGTATCGCTCAGTGATATATCAGTAACGTTACGTGCTGCAATCAATGGTGATGATATTGCCGATTTAAACATTGGTGACCAATCAATCCCGATTATGTTGCAAGCACAAAACCAAACCATCACAAACCCGAGCGATTTAGCTAACTTGTATGTTGGTGGCCGCAATGGTCAGTTAGTGCCACTGAGTAGTGTGGCAACCATTACAGAAGAAGGTGTTGCAGCAGAACTAGAGCGCCATGCTCAGCGCCGTGCTATTGAACTGAGTATGGAAATGCCATAGGGCGTAACTATTGCTGAGCTGGTTACAAAAATCCGTGATATTTCAGAGCAATCTCTGCCTGCTGGCATCAGCTTAGCGTTTAAAGGTGAGGCATTAACCTTTGAAGAAACTGCCAATGAAGTATTAGTGACCTATGTTCTGGCTTTTTTAATTGTTCTTCTGGTATTGGCAGCACAATTTGAAAGTGTGAATAGTGCAATCGTTGTTATGATCACCGTACCGTTTGGCATTACATCTGCAATTTTAGCGCTGTATTTAACAGGTACATCATTAAACATTTACTCGCAAATTGGTTTAGTCATGCTAATTGGTCTAATTGCTAAAAATGCCATATTGCTGGTGGAGTTTGCTGACCAATTACGTGACCAAGGCCGCTCGGTTAGAGTGGCGGTAGAAGAGGCCGCATTGGTTCGTCTTCGCCCAATCGCGATGACGCTAGTTTCAACTTTACTAGGTGCATTACCACTTATTTTATCTACTGGCGCGGGGGCTGAAGCTCGTAACGCCATTGGTTGGGTAGTATTTGGCGGTTTAGCACTTGCGGTGTTATTTACCCTCTATTTAACGCCTGTTATTTACCTTGGTTTAGCTCGCTTTACTAAACCAAGGGGAGATGAGTCGAAACTTCTGGCTGAAGAGTTAGAAAAGGCTTAATCCTACTTAATTGGCTATTTTTTCTTTGAAAAAATAGCCAATTACCCTCACAATTAAATCAAATGGTTTAATCTAGGTACGCGTATGCAAGCCGAACACGTCGATATTGCCCAATTTCTTGCTGATCATGCCCCTTTTGATGATCTTCCTGAAGAGGCGGTAAATAAACTCGCTGCACAAATCGAAATCACCTATTTTCGCGCAGGCACTGAAATATTAAATTATGGCGAAGATATCGCTGATTTATATGTTATACGCAGTGGTGCTGTTGAAATGTATCGCCGTGATGGTGATTTATACAACCGTTTAACTATCGGTGGGATCTTTGGTTCAATGGGCCTTCTTATGAACCGTAAAGTGCGGTTTCCGGCAAAGGCGCTTGAAGATACCTTAGTTTATTGCATCAATGTTAAGTTGTTTAACGAGTTTTGTGATGAGTACGAAGTGTTCGCAGATTTCTTTGAAGCCGATGGAAATGTGCGCCTTCACCAAGCAATTGTTGAACAAGCAGACAGCAATGATTTAACAACCGCTAAGGTTAAGTCGCTTCTTCACCGTGATGTTGTCACTGTGGCAAAAGATGCCTCTGTACAAATGGTTGCGCAATTGATGACGCAAGAGTCGGTATCGTCTGTACTGGTTACTGATGCAGATAAACCAATCAGTGACGATCCTGATGACGACGACGGCCAAGTAGTTGGCATTATTACCGACCGTGACTTACGTACCAGCGTTATTGCTGAAGGGTTAAGTTACGAAGCGCCAGCCGCGCAAATAATGCAAAAAGACTTAGTACTGCTTGATAGTAATGCCTATGTGTTTGAAGCCGTGCTTGCAATGCTCAGAGATAACATTCACCACCTGCCTGTAGTCGTTAAGAAAAAGCCGATTGGCGTTATTTCGTTATCAGATATTTTACGCTACGAGTCACAAAGTAGCTTATTGTTAGTACGCGGCATACTAGCTCAGCAATCTGTTGAAGATTTAGCTCACTATGCAAGGCAGCTGCCTAATGTGTTTGTACGCATGGTTAACGAAGACGCTAACTCACACATGATTGGTACCGCAATGGCTGTAATAGGGCGTACCTTCAAACAGCGTTTACTTGATTTAGCTGAAGAAAAGTTTGGCCCGCCGCCAGTTCCTTATTGCTTTATCGCTTTAGGTTCAATGGCTCGTGATGAGCAATTAATTGTGACCGACCAAGATAACGCCATCATCCTCGATAATAGTTTTAACGAGGAATTACATGACGAGTATTTTCAGAATTTGGCTGATTTTGTTTGTGATGGTTTAGCTGAATGTGGCTATAAGTACTGTGAAGGTGAAATTATGGCGTCATTTAAAAAGTGGCGTTTAACACGCGAGCAGTGGAAAGAACAATTTGCAGGTTGGATGGCCGAACCTAAACCGCAGGCTTTACTACATAGCTCGATCTTTTTTGATTTAGACGGTGTTTACGGTAAAAACAAATGGGCTGATGAGCTCAAACGCTTTATCGCAACAGAAGGGCGCAAGAATAAGCGCTTCTTAGCTAACCTCGCCGCTAACGCACGTAACAGAACACCGCCTTTAGGTTTCTTTAAAGACTTTGTGTTAGAGCATAATGGCCAACACAAGCGCTCTATGAACTTAAAACGCCGCGGTACTGCACCTTTATCTGATGTAATACGCGTGCATGCATTAGCGATAGGCAGTCGTAAACAAAATTCATTCGAGCGTTTAGAAGATATTATCGAAGCAAAACTACTCCCTGAAGGTAAAGCACAAGATTTACGAGACGCCTTAGAGTACATTGCCATGATCAGAATAAGACACCAAGCATGGCAAATAGAAAAGCTTGATGAAGCGCCAGATAACGACTTAGAGCCTCATTTACTTTCTCCTTTTGAGCAGCGCAATCTTAAAGAAGCGTTTGCCATTTTAGATAAAGCGCAGAGCTTCCTTAAATTCAGATACTCTGCCAACACAGGGATGAAGTAATGGCAAAACAAGGCGCAAAACTTGATTGGCCGACTCGGTATCAGCAGTTATTAGCACAGAGCAAACAGCCACTGATTAAAGCGTTTTATGAATCAGCTATTTGTGATTTAAGCACACCAATTAGTGATGTTCCCTTCGTAGCGCTTGACTTTGAGACAACCGGTCTAAATTATCAAAATGACGATATAGTCAGTGTTGGTTTAATCCCATTTAATACCAAGCGTATTTTTTGTAAAGATAGCCAACATTGGATTGTTCAACCAAGGCGTAAGCTTGCTGAAGAGTCGATTGTTATTCATGGTATAACTCACTCAGAAGTGAGCGATGCACCTGATTTTTCAACGATTATGGAGCCTTTGTTAGCAGCATTAAAAGGCAAAATTATTGTGGTTCATTTTGCGCCTATTGAACGGCACTTTTTATATCAAGCTTTGCAAGCACGCTTAGGCGAAGGCCTTGAATTTGCCGTTATAGACACGCTTGATCTGGAAACGCGAGCACTTAAAGCAAAGCAGGGGTTACTTGGGCGATTGTTTAATTCTAAGATTGATTCTGTTCGCTTAGCAGACTCTCGCATTCGTTATTCGTTACCAGCGTATCAAAACCACAACGCGCTCAATGATGCTACAGCCACCGCAGAGCTGCTACAAGCGCAAATAGCTTACCATTACCGCCCAGATACGCCGCTAAGCGAATTACTCATATAGCGTGCTTAGCACCGACTTTATGTCGGGTATTTGAATTTGAGCAAAGCTTATAAATAAAAAACACCGCAAAAATGCGGCGTTTTTTATTATTTAAAGGCGTGTTTAGTGTCTTGGTTCTGTTCGTAAGCCAAGGAGTAAACTCACACACATTAATAGCAATACAAAGGTAAACGGCAAGCCCGTAGATACGGCGCCGGCTTGTAAGGCCTCGATTGCTTGTGTGCCACCAATCCAAACAAGTGCAGCTGCAATAGCGCCCTCGATTGTTGCCCAAAAGATACGTTGTGGCACTGGCGCGTCAACTTTACCACCGGCAGTGATTGAGTCGATTACTAATGACCCTGAGTCAGATGACGTAATAAAGAACACGAGTACTAGCACAATTGCAATGAATGAAAGCACTTGTGACATTGGCAGGGCTTCAAACATTTGGAACATAGCTAGTGGTACATCAGTTAAGCCTTTTTCACCTAGTACACCCACTTTATCAATAACTTGTTCAATAGCGATACCACCATAAATTGACATCCAGAAGATAGTCACAACAGTAGGAACTAGTAATACAGCAATTAAAAACTCACGAATTGTACGGCCTTCAGATACGCGCGCAATGAACATACCTACAAACGGTGACCATGAAATCCACCAAGCCCAATAGAATACAGTCCAGCCATGCATCCATGTTTCATCTTCACGACCATGTGGGTTACTTAGTGGAATAATGTTTTCAACATAACCCATTACTGTATTAGGAAGGTTGCCAAATGCTGCAGAAAAACCAACAAGTGCAACAAATACAAGCAATACAAAAGCAATAAGCATGTTTACGTTACTAAGTAGTTTTACACCGCCGTCGATACCGCGGACAACAGAAATAACAGCAAGTAACGTCACACCTACAATAACGCCAATTTGTAAGCCTATTCCGCTATCAGTACCAAATACATGGTTAATACCTGCAGCTGCTTGTTGCGCGCCTAAACCAAGAGACGTTGCAAGGCCAAATAGAGTGGCAAGTACAGCTAGAATATCAATAAGGTGGCCTGGCCAGCCCCACGCTTTGTCACCTAAAATAGGGTAAAAAATTGAACGAATAGATAACGGCAAACCTTTGTTATAGCAAAAGAATGCGAGTGAAAGCGAAACAACGGCGTAAATTGCCCAAGGATGTAAACCCCAATGGAACATAGTTGCACCCATTGCCAGTTTGGCAGCTTCTGGCGTGTTTGCTTCAACACCGAGAGGTGTTTCGTACCAGCCTGTAAAGTAAGCTACAGGTTCTGCTACGCCCCAGAACATTAAGCCTATACCCATACCTGCAGCAAATAACATTGCTAACCAAGAAATACGAGAGTGAGTTGGACGCGCTTCTTTACCACCAAGGCGGATATTACCGTATGGTGAAACAATTAACGCTAAGCAAAACAATACGAATAAGTTTGCTGACCACATAAAAAAGCCATCAAAGTTATTAATAATGTCGTTCTTAATACCATTCAGGGTTGTTTTCGCTGTTTCAGCATCTGAAATAAGTGTTGCCACTAAGAATAGGGCAATTAAACCAGCACTAATGCCAAATACAGGGTTATGCACATCAAAACCCCATTTTTGTACATTGTCCTGACCGACGGTGTAGTCGGTATTGTCGATACTGTACTTATCATGATGTTCGCTCATGAATACCTCTTGTTGTAGTTATATCTAGCAGAAAGCTAAACGGCCGGATGGCACAAGCTTGGCTATCACTATTTTACGTAAGAAACCGAAAAATAGTTTGTAGACTAATTAAATTTGTACCAAAGTTTAGTCTTTAGTGTAGGAGTTCGAAAAAAAATGTAAATGGTTTTGTCCCTAAACAGCCGAATAAATGCAGTTTTTTACGTTTTTTGTTGGATTTGTGAACAAATTGGGACGGGAAAGGAATAATTTGATGACAGTATTATTTCAAAGCAAATAATTTCAATTGAGAGGAAAGTGCTGCAAACACAGGGCTTGCAGCACAAAGTTACTACTTTTTATAAGCGTCGTTATGAACGCCAGCAGCACGACCTGAAGGGTCAGCATTGTTTTGGAATGATGCATCCCAAGCAAGCGCTTCAGGAGTAGAACAAGCAACTGATTTGCCATGCGGAACACATTTCGCAGCGGCATCACCAGGGAAGTGCTCTTCGAAAATACTACGATAAAAATACGCTTCTTTAGAATCAGGCGTATTGATCGGGTATTTGTATTTAGCATTAGCAAGGTCTTGATTGCTAACTTGTTCGTTCACATACTCTTTTAAAGTATCAATCCAGTTATAGCCTACGCCATCAGAGAACTGCTCTTTTTGACGCCAAAGTACGTCGTCTGGCAGGTAGCCGTCGAACGCTTCACGAATAATGTGTTTTTCGATTTTACCGTCTTTACACATCTTCGCTTCTGGGTTGATACGCATTGCTACGTCTACAAATTCTTTATCTAAGAATGGCACACGCGCTTCAACGCCCCATGCTGCCATTGATTTATTAGCACGCAAGCAATCGAACATATGTAGTTTCGAGACTTTACGGTTAAGCTCTTCGTGGAACTCTTGCGCATTTGGTGCTTTGTGGAAATAAAGGTAACCACCAAATAGCTCATCAGCACCTTCGCCCGACAACACCATTTTAATACCCATGGCTTTAATTTGGCGCGCCATTAAGTACATCGGCGTTGAGGCACGAATAGTTGTTACATCGTACGTTTCGATGTGATAAATCACCTCACGTAGGGCATCAATACCTTCCTGAATAGTAAAGTGAATAGGGTGGTGAACCGTACCAATCATATCAGCTACTTTTTGTGCAGCTGCTAAATCGGGTGAACCTTCAAGACCCACAGAAAATGAATGCAGCTTTGGCCACCAAGCATCAGACTCGTCATTATCTTCGATACGTTTTGCAGCAAAACGCTGTGTGATAGCAGAGATAACAGATGAATCTAAACCGCCAGATAATAGAACGCCATATGGTACATCACACATTAATTGACGTTTAACAGCTGCTTCTAGGCCTTCTTTAACATCGCTTGATTTAGCTTCGTTGTCTTTAACTGCGTCATAGCTTTGCCAATCACGGCTGTAGTACTTACGAAGTTGACCATCTTTGCTCCACAAAAAATGACCCGGAGGGAACTCTTCAATATGTTTACAAATTGGCGAAAGTGCTTTTAATTCTGAGGCAACATAAAAGTTACCGTGCTCATCATGACCCGTATAAAGTGGAATAATCCCGATATGGTCACGACCAATTAAGTAGGCATCTTGCTCTTCGTCGTATAAACAAAACGCGAAAATACCATTTAAATCATCTAAAAACTCAGGGCCTTTTTGTTTATATAAAGCCAAAATAACTTCACAGTCAGACTGAGTTTGAAAAGTGAAATCAGTTTCTAAGCTAGCAGCTAGCTCTTTGTGGTTATAAATTTCACCGTTAACAGCAAGAATATTTGTACGCTCAGGGTTGTACAAAGGCTGTGCACCACTCGATACGCCAACAATTGCTAAACGTTCGTGCACTAAAATAGCTTTATCTGATGAATACACGCCAGACCAATCTGGCCCGCGGTGCCTTAATAGTTTTGACATCTCAATTGCTTGGCTACGCAATTGAGCGGGATCAGATTTAATATCTAATACCCCAAAAATTGAACACATAGTGACTCCTCATTCCAAATATGTGCGCAGTTAACAGAATTTATATAACTGCGAATGTTTGTTTTAACAGAAATAATTACCTAAGTCACACAGGTTTTTTAATTAATTGAGAATAAAATATGCACCTGCGGTAACCTCTTTGCACCAGTATGGGGTAAGTGGTTAAAGGGTGAGCGGTTTAAATGCTTGATTTGTACAAATTGGATGATAATGAGTCTGGAATAAAGGCTTTTGTTACTAAATTTTCTGCACAGCTTTGGTGCAAAGGAATGCGTAGGGTTTTTACCTTTTTAAATGCATAGACAAGCCATAAAGGCAACGCGAGCAAAGACTTTCTTTGCTCGTTTTTTAAACACCAATAAATTAACGCTATTTATTAATATAGTTTAGCGCTATCGCAAGTTGATTTAAGTGCGCAGTTAGCTTTTCTTGTGCCTCGTGGGCTTCGTTGAGTGTAACAAACTTAAAGTGAAGGAAGTCGCCGGGTTTTAATTGTGCAAAATGACGAAGATCCGCTTCGATCACGGTGCCGAGCAATGGATAACCCCCCGTTGTTTGCGCATCGTTTAATAGCACTATGGGTTCACCATTTGGCGGAAGCTGAATACAGCCAGGAGCAACAGCCATAGAGGGTAATGAAACATCATGGCTGATATCACACTCATCACTTAATAGTCTTGTGCCCATGCGGTTACTATTAGGCGATACATGCCAAGAATGATTTATAAAGTTAACGATGGTTTCTTTTGGTAACAGTGCTGCATGTGGTGCAGCATGAATACGAATTTGTGTACTTTTAGGTGGTAGCATCGCGCCTAAGCCAACTTTAGTATTGTACCTTGGCGTTATATCAAAACTATCGCCAGCCTGTAGTGCTTTACCGGTTAAGCCACCAAAACCCGCTAATATATCAGTAGAATAAGAATCTAAAATTGGCTCAGGTAAATGCCACTCGCCGCCAATAGCAAGGTAACTTCTAAAACCATGACGCGCCGCATTAAACTTTAATACATCGCCTTTTTTTATGTAAAAGCTCCAGCCAGGATCAACAGGGTTGCCATTTACTGTGGCTTTCATATCTGTGCCGTGCAGAGCAATGTAGTAATCGTTATCGAACTGAATCTCTGCCAGACCTAACGTGATCTCAATAACGGGGTTGTTATCGTCGTTGCCAACTAAACGGTTTGTAATAACTTGAGCGTAAGGGTCAATGCAACCGGATTGGCCAATGCCTAAATGGCGAGAGCCTGTGCGGCCTTGATCTTGTATAGACATTTGCATGCCAGGTTTGATGATAGTGATCATTTTAACACCTCCTGAATTACAAACTCTAAAGTATCACCGGGTTCAATAGCACAAGGCGAGGCTGCATTGATATCAAACAGACGAAAATCTGTATGACCAATAATTTGCCAGCCACCTGGGGAGCTTTCAGGGTAAATACCGGTTTGATCGCCGCCGATAGCAACAGAACCTTTTGGAACAGAGAGCCTTGGTTCAGCATGACGAGGTGTGTAAAGTTGTGGATTTAAACCATCTAAATAAGCAAAACCGGGCTTAAAGCCTAAAAAAAGCACGTGGTATTTGGCACTGCTGTGCATTTGAGCAACATCATCAACAGACAGATTATGATGTTTAGCAACATGCGCTATATCAGGCCCATATTCACCACCATAACGAGTCGCAAGTTTATGATGACGTGAGTTAAAGTCAGTGGCTTTAAGTTCGTGCCATTGTTCTAGTAATCGTGGCAGCCAACCAGCAAGTTGAGCGGGCTCTTTTAGATAAAGCGTTAAATTATTATTGGCAGGGACTACATCAACAAAGTCATCACTGCTTTGGCAATATTGTGCTAATGCCCATATTTTCTTTTGCGTAGTGAGTGTGTCGCTTGCTGTTTCATAGGCATCAAAAAAGATGCTATGCGTAGTAAGCGCCATAATCTTAGGTGTACTATTGGTCGTCGTCATTGCGTATCAATCTTATTATTATCCCTTAATACTTATTAGCATATAGGCTGTTTGTTGATGATGTAAATGTGTCTTTAGTGTTAATTAGAAAAACTCAAGACAATCAAGTGGCTATAGTAGCTTATAACCACTTGATAAAGTGCAATGCCTAATTACTGTGCGTTATTTAATAACCAATTAGACAGTAAACGTACGCCATAGCCTGTACCGCCTTCAGCTAGTTCATCTTTTGCTTTTGAATTTAGCGCGTTACCAGCAATATCAATGTGAACCCAACGTGTGTCACCGGCAAAGTTTTGTAAGAAACTCGCTGCTGTAGTAGCACCTGGGCCATGTGAACCGATGTTTTTAAGATCAGCTATGTCTGACTTTAATGCATCTTCATAACCTAGAGGTAAACGCCATAGGTTCTCGTTTACTTGCTTACCAGCAACAGTTAGTTGCTCTACAAGGGTGTCGTCGTCAGAAAACACTGCAGCATAGTCATTACCTACAGCACGAATTTTAGACCCGGTTAGGGTAGCAACATCAACCATAATACTTGGCTTGTACTTGTCGCGGGCATACCACATTGCATCACTTAATACTAAACGGCCTTCAGCATCTGTATTTACAATCTCAACGCTTAAACCTTCAGCGGTTCTTACAACATCACCCGGCGCGACAGCAAATTGCGATACCATATTAGCTGCCATGCCCATAACAGCAACAACGTTTGTGTCGGCTTTAGCCAGTGCCATAGCTTTAACTGTACCTAGTACGGCAGCTGCACCAGCCATGTCTGATTTCATGCGGGCGATTGAAGCACCTGTTTTAAGGCTGTAACCACCAGAATCAAAGGTAATACCTTTACCCACTAACGCGATAGGGGTGTTTTTATTACCTTGATAATGAGCAACCACTAAACGTGCACCGTCTTCGCTACCACGGCCAACTGCTTCTAGTGCACCCATGCCTAGCTTTTTAAGTTGCTTAGGTTCTAAAACAGTAATTTTGACACCTAACTTTTTAAGCTCTTTTGCCGCTTTAGCAAAATCAACCGGCGTCATTTCTGTTGCAACTTCAGACGTTAAGTCACGTGCTAAAAATACACCTTGTTCAATGCTTTGTAGTAATTTATGGGTTTTGATCGCTTGGTCTAAATTTTCAACATCTAATGTGTAGTTAACAACGTGGCTGTCTTGTTCTTTTTTGTATTGCTCAAAACGGTGGTCACGTAAATTTGCGCCGTGTGCAAATTCTGCTGCATATTTAGCATTGATTGCGCTGTCTTTTAGCTCTGAAAAATCAAGGCTAACATTTGCTTGTTTAGCCGATTGTAATTTAGCGTGAACGTTACCACCTAGATTTGCCATTTTTGCTGCATCTAGTTTTGGCTGCTCTCCTAAGCCAACAAGTAAGATGCGTTGATGGTCGCTACCGTTTGGTGCGATAACTTCTAACGTTTTGCCATAGCCTGCTTTAAAGTCGCTAAATTCAATGACTTTATTTAGGTGAGTTTGGGTTTCTGGCTTTAAATAATTAAAGTTAGCAACTTGGCTATCTGTATCTAAAAATAAAACTAGGGTGTTGTCGTTCGGTTTAATTGATTTTGCAAAAGTGAACTCTGCGGCATTCACTTGCGTAGCAAGTGTTAATCCTAATGCAATAGCAGATAAGCTGTGTGCAATTTTCATTTTTTAATATCCCAATGTTAAAAAGCTGTGTTTTACCGTAAATAAGGTTAAGAGTTAAATTGTTAGCGGTGAATCGCTGTTTGCATGCGTTTAAGTTGAAATTATTAATACCTATGCTCGGTCTGTCTTAAATACAGGCTTTTAAGAGGAAATTAGTATGACAATTAAGTCGATGTTACTGACACTATTCACTTGCAGTGCCATTTTTACCACCAGCTCAATTGAAGCTGAAAAAATGCCAGATAACGCGACAGGGCATATTGAAACCATTGTGCTTGGTTCAGGTTGCTTTTGGGGAGCAGAAAAACGATATGAAGCACTTGATGGCGTGTTAGATGCTGTATCTGGTTATGCAGACGGGCGTGGGTTTAAAGCGACTTACAAGAACATAACACGTAGCTCTCGACGCTTTGATAAAAACAATTATGCAGAAGTTGTTAAAGTGACATACAACAGTAACGAGTTAACAACTCAATCGCTTTTAAAGCATTATTTTGAAAATCATGATCCAACTCAGCTAAATCGCCAAGGGAATGATGTTGGTACTCAATACCGCTCAACAATTTTGGTAAGTAATAATGAGCAACAAGAAGTTGCGAATAAACTTAAAGATGAATACCAAAGAAAATTAACAGCAGCAGGCTACGGCAAGATTGTAACTGTGATAAAACCGCTTGATGCATTTTATGCCGCTGAGGATTATCACCAAGATTATTTAAAGAAAAACCCCAATGGCTATTGCCCTGATCATTCAACGGGAGTTGTATTCACACCAGTAGAAAAACAGCAGGTTGATAACACAGCCTTATTGGCAGGTAAGCAAATTGTAGTGATAGATGCAAAAGGTTATTGCCCATACTGTGAAAAGTTTAAAAAAGAGGTCGCTAATGAGTACATGGGTTCGATACCAATGACCTTTCGACATGCTGATCAACTAGATGGCTTAACGATTAAAACGCCGACTTGGGCAACACCCACGTTATTATTTATAGAAAATGGCGAAGAGGTTTATGGTCGCCAAGGCTATGTTAGTAAAGGTGAGTTTTACAAAGCCTTAGGGGCATTTAAACTAGGTGACAGTGAAGCTTTTAGAGTGGCATTTCATGCCAGAACTGACAGCCCATTTTGTAAGCAATACGATATCTTTAAAAATACACCAGACGGTATTTTTATTGATAAGCTAAGTGGAGCGCCGCTTTTTGACACCCGTGATAGGTTTAACTCAGGCACTGGCTGGCTTTCTTTTACTCATCCTGTGAAAGACAGTGTAACTATGCATGAAGACAACAGTTATGGCATGCAGCGTATTGAGCTTAAATCAAAAAGCTCGGGTATTCATTTAGGTCATTTGTTCCCTGGTGAAGGGCCAAGAGGTAAAGACAGGTACTGCATTAATGCTACTGTGCTTGATTTTGTGCCAAGAGATAAATCTTAAAAGGTAACTGATGTAAGAAAACCAGCCGACATGGCTGGTTTTCTTTTAGCCTGATGACTTATTACCACAATTTTAATTCCTGTTTCGCAAGATTTAAGTTAAACGACACCAGCTCGTTATTATTGAGCTGCACAGCCTCATAAAAATCAGCAATGGCCGCTGTATCATTTTTCGCCATAAGTCGAGCAATGCCTCTATTACTTAATGCATAAGATGTCAGTTCATTACGTTTATAGTGCGGGGCATTGACCTTTTTTAGCATCGCGATTGCTTGCGAGCAATCTTGTTCAGCTTTATCAAACTGTTTTAGTTTCACACCCGCAACACAGCGGTTAAACGGCACGATATAGTTATTAGCTTCGTTCATTGTCTCTAAAGAATTAGCAAAGTTGCCTTGCATAATTGCTTTTGAGCTTGCGTTATCGTCAACAACCATGAGTTTAAAGTCGTTGTTGTTGGCGAATACAAAATTTGAACAAACAAATAATATTAACCACAGGCAAGGTTTTAGATTTAATTTAAACATTGTTTTCTCCTTGTTAGCGTAAGCTTTGTGCTTACTCTATAAAGTTAGAAAACAGGGTATAAAACTGACAAACGATATAATCGCACCTATGAGGTGAAGAAAAGTATTCTATAACGCAGATATTTTAGACGAAAAAAAGCCCGGTCAGAACACACAAGAACCGGGCTTTCGACAACAATTTGGTTGGGGTAACTTTTACAGCGCTAGGTTTTGTTTTGCGCGGCTTAAGTTGTGGTTAACAAGTTCGTTTTTAGAAATTTGCACTGCTTCATAAAAGTCAGAAAGAGCAGCAGTATCGTTTTCAGACATGATGCGTGCAACACCACGGTTACTAAGTGCAAACGATGTTAGTTCACGGCGTTTGTAACCAGGTACTTTACTTGTGCTTAGAAGAGAAATTGCTTGTGTACACAGGCTTTCCGCTTCTGAAAAATTCTTTTCTTTAACGCTTAATGCACAGCGGTTGAAGGCAGTTTCGTATTGGCTAGTTGCATTGTCGTTAGATTGAGCTTGCTCAATAACCATCAGTTTATAATCAGCTTGGTCGGCTACTGCCATCGCTGAGCAAGTTAATAAAGAGCTAAGTGCAATAGTTTTTACAAGTGTTTTTAACATGATAGTTTTCCTCTGAATAAGTTGGTGTTTCTTGCCAACGAGTGAACTTTAAAATATTCCTATAAGCTAAACAAACGATTAAATTAAAACTGATAGATGAAGAAATTTAATCTATAGAGTAATTACTCAGGGTTCAGGTTTTTACTGTGGTGTAGAGGAGGTGAAGTTGTTTTATTCCTGTATTGGAAAGTTAAATTAGCTTAGCTGAGTGCTTGATAAATTAATGCCGTCACTTATGCAGTTACTCGTAAAATCCCTGTTTACTGATGCTAATGGCAATAAATTCTTGGGTTACATTAATGTTGGCTTAGTTGGGGTTGAGTTTACACAACCATGTATATTTGTTGATGATGAACCAGTTAGCTTTTGGTTTGGCATATCAACACCCAATACAATTGATTTACCAAAGCTAAACTTTCCAATTCAAGCTGTTTTAGAGCCTATCTATGGTCTGCCTTCTCAAATCGAGATTATTAACGGTTATATTTCCTCGAGTATTGAGATATCGTCACAATAGACTACTCACCTAACAAATATTTTTAACTATAATTATGCAAAAGTTATCTAAATTTCTTTTACTCTCCAGTCTCATATCTGGAGTGCTTTCATTTAAGACGCTTGCTAACAAGCAGTCAGCTGATTTCGAAGTCATTAATCTCGCTGATGATTTTTATACTTTATATCAGTCAAGCAAGACGTTGACTGCAGAAAATAGAGCAGAGCAGTTTTCTGAACATTTCACCTCTCAATTTGCGCCTTTTTATAGTGATAAAAGCTTTGTTAAAGCTATTGAGGGTTTCAGTGGAGTAGAAGAAGTATATTTATCAAAAAATAGGCGTTTATCTAAAGATTTAAACAGCAGTATGGAATCATTTATTGCTACTTTCCCTGATTTCAAATCTGAAACCCCCATTTACATACTTCACTCATTAGGAAGGTTCAATGGGGCAACGCGAGAGTTAAATGGTAAATCTTACTTAATGTTTGGTGTAGACCTTATGGCCAAATATCATACCTGGAAAAACGATACGCCATTCTTTCATCACGAGTTATTTCATGTTTATCATGAAAAATTATTCCACTGTAAGGATGAGCTATGGTGCTCTATTTGGACTGAGGGATTAGCTACTTACGTTTCATATAAATTAACTCCGTCAGCCAGTGATGATGAATTGATGCTAAACATACCTAGCAATCTGGTGAAAAAGATTCGCTCAAGACAGCTCGATTCTCTCGTTGACCTCAAGAAAAAGTTTTATTCAAAAAAACCTGAAATATATTCTTCATTTTTCAACTTCGCAAAGGACGAGACAAAACTGCCATACCGAAGAGGTTATTACCTAGGTTTTATTTTAGCTAAAGAAATTGGCAAAAATTACAGCTTAGAGCAATTGGCTAAAATGGATAAACAGACAGTAGAGAGCTTATTACTAAAAGAGCTTAATTTATTAATAAAAGCGGAAAACTAAAAAGCGAAACCCCTAAACGACAAAACCCAGCCGAAGCTGGGTTTTGAGACAACACAATTCTGTGAGAACTTATAACGCTAAGTTCTTTTTCGCACGCGTTAAGTTGTGCTCTACTAACTCGTTACCTGAAATTTGTACTGCTTCGTAAAAGTCAGACAATGCAGCAGTGTCGTTTTCAGACATGATGCGTGCAACACCGCGGTTGCTTAACGTAAACGACGTTAATTCGCGACGTTTATAGCTAGGTACTTTACTCGTACTTAGTAAGCTGATTGCTTTTGAGCATAGTGTTTCAGCTTCAGAGAATTTTTTCTCTTTAACACTCAAAGCACAGTCATTAAATGCTTGTTCGTATTGACGGTTCTCTGCAACATCAGCAGTGATAGATTGGTCAATTACCATCAATTTGTAGTCACTCTGATCAGCCACTGCCATAGCTGAACAAGTTAATAAAGAGCTAAGTGCAACGCGTTTCATAAGTGTACTAAACATAATCTTTTCCTCTATTTGAATCGGTATCAATCGCCGACAAATGAACTTTAATTGAACAGCGCAAATTCAACAAACGATAAAAAATGACCTAATAGATGAAGAAATTTAACCTATAGACTTTAGTCTAATGTAATGAGTTAGTCTTAAAGCTGTCAGCTGTCAGCTGTCAGCCGTCAGATTTGTGATCTGACCCCGATAAAGTAGACACGGGGTTTAAATAGCTAAAGTTTACGATAAAGAACAATAAAGGGGCAGAGTACGCAAAACAAACAAATTGTTGTTAATTAAAACTAAAATCGGTACTTTATGATGGTATGTATAGTTGATGATTTAATTTATTTAGAATAAGCGTATAACCATGAAACTGATATTTGCGTTGTTATTTTTAGGGCCTGTTATTGCCAATGCAGCTGAAGATAAAGTTGCTGTTTATCTTAATTTTGAGCAGGCTTATTTGAGCAACGATGTATCTTTGTTTACGCCATTATTAAGTAAAAACTATACCATTAGACAAACATTGCATATTCCAGGCATAGGGTCAGATACTGTACCTGTTACTAAAGCTCAGTTACTTGAGGGCATGAAGCAAAATCCTAAGCCTAGTTCATTACCGCGCTCAAAAGCTGAATCAGTTAAAATAGAAACAATTTCAAAACAGCAATTCTGTGCAAGTTCACAAACTTTAGATCAAGTCGTAGTAGCAGGTAAAAACTACGAAGAGAAGGAACTGCGCAAAGCCTGCTTTAAACATGAAAATAACAGCTATGAAGCTATATCACATACCATTGATGTGTATTATCGAGAGCTTTGATAGACATAGTTATAGATTCAGAAATTTCCTTGTATCAAATAAACGTACTAACTGATATTAATTACGGATAAACCCTATAAATGAGATAAGGAAATAAATATGAAAAAACAGTTAGGTTTAGTAGCTGGAGTATTTTTAGCATCAACAAGTTGCTTCGCAGCTGATAGCTTTCAAGTTGAAACATCTGTTTATAAAGCGAATGAGCTACTAGCATCGCCAGTAATGCTGGTGGAAGAAAAACAACCTGCGACCATCTCTATAGGTGAGGGGTTTAGTTATGAAGTTAAAGTTACACCACAACAAAATAATACGGCAGCTGTAGAAACATCAATCACACTCGCTGGCAGCTATTTTACACCTTCTTTTGTTGTGGAATATGGTAAACAGGCTTCTTTTGAAATTGGTGAAAACAAAGTGCGTATTTTAGTAACCAAGTCGAAAAGTTAAATTAGCAATAAAAGACCCTCAACAAAATTGAGGGTCATTTATCTATTATTTTAGATGTTTAAAAGTATCAATCATCCATTTTATAAATAGCTCTAATTGTGCATTAGTTTCGCTAGGATCGTGTTGCACTAAGTAATATTTATCTTTCGTTTTTAATGGCATATCGGTGAAATTAAATAACCACTGCTCATCAAACCAAGTCTGACTGATAGGTAAGGGGATTAGGGCAATACCCATACCCTGTTGCGCGGCACGTGCCACACCAAACATACTATCAACTTGAATAATTTGCTTTGGTGCAAAGTCTTCAATACCAGCATGCTCTGCCCATTGGTGCCAAGCCCAAGGACGCGCTTTATGAAGTATAAGAGGTACTTCATTTAATGCCTGAAACGGGTTTTCTTGCCATGCTTGCCAGTTTTCTTTATTGCAAGCTGGTGTATACGATAGCGAAAATAGCTCATGTACAACGCCTTCGTGCGGTTTAGATGAAGACAATACAATCGACAAATCGCTTTGCTTAGTCAGCTCTTTACGCGTTTTTAAGGTATCAAGCTGTAAGTTTGTATTAGGGTGCTCACTGGTCCATTCGCTCAGTTTTGGCATTAAAAGCTCACTGGCAAAAAACTCAGGTAGCGTAATACTGATCGTTACGTTTTCTTGTAACTGACTAAACTCATTGATGGTTTTTTCTAGCGCTTTGATCAGCGGTGATACAGAGTCATAAAAATTCTTCCCCGCTGCAGTTAGGCGGATAGAGCGGGTTTGACGTTCAAATAGTTCAATTCCCAATTGTTCTTCTAATTGTTTGATCTGATGGCTTACGGCAGACGGCGTAAGGTAAAGTTGGTTTGCAGCATCTTTAAAGCTAAGGGTGCGTGCAGCAAAACAAAATGAGCGTAAGCCACGAATAGGTGTTTGCATAGTTAATTTCAGTAAGTCTCAATAGCGCTTGTTAGTTAATTAACTGCTAAGCAATTATTATCCCAAAATGTAAAAAAATAGAGAGTAAAGAATGAATATAGCTAACTCTTGCCATATTGTATAAAAAACAATCGTGAATCGCTCGTTTAATCTATCTTTAGGCAAATGTTTAGTAAAAAAGTGATCTTAGCAGTTTTAGCTATTTCGTCATAGTCTCAGTATTAGAAACTGCCAATTCACTAAAGCAGGGCATTTTATACTATTTATGTGACAAAATGGTGCGGCGAAAGGCTGGCTTTAGATAAAAAAAATCCCTCTTGCGAGGGATTTTGGGTAACTCAGCGCCATTGGCACTGGGAATGAGGTCGGTACATGGGATGTGAGTGGTTTAAAAAACCATCTCTGGAACATCACCTTCAACAAGCAATTTGCCTGCCGTTTTGCTAATAATTTCATCTACCGTCACGCCTGGAGCGCGTTCGATTAGATGAAATGCGCCGTCTTTAACTTCTAGTACTGCTAAATCAGTTACGATTTTCTTTACACAGTTAACCCCAGTTAGCGGTAAAGTGCAACTTTCTAATAACTTAGAGTCGCCATGCTTGCTTGCATGAGTCATCGTAACAATAATATTCTTCGCGCCAGCAACGAGGTCCATCGCGCCACCCATGCCTTTAATTAGCTTTTTTGGGATCATCCACGATGCGATGTTACCGTTCTGGTCAACTTCAAATGCACCTAATACTGTTAAGTCTACATGACCACCCCGTATCATGGCAAAACTATCTGCACTATTAAATATTGCTGCACCTGTGGCTGCTGTCACGGTTTCTTTACCCGCGTTGATCATATCTGCATCAACTTGGTCTTTGGTTGGGTACGCACCCATACCTAATAAGCCATTTTCAGACTGCAACATAACTTCGATACCGTCAGGTACATAGTTAGCAACCAGAGTAGGGATACCAATACCTAGGTTTACGTAATAGCCATCTTGTAGTTCTTGTGCAACACGCATTGCAACTTGTTCACGTGATAATGCCATTTTATTGCTCCTTAATCGCGAGTTGTTACACGTTCAATGCGTTTTTCAAAGTCGCCTTTGATCACGCGATTAACATAAATACCTGGGGTATGAATTTGGCTTGGCTCAAGTTCACCTGGCTCAACAATCTCTTCTACTTCAGCAACGGTAATTTTACCTGCTGTTGCGGCCATCGGGTTGAAGTTCATTGCTGTGTGGCGAAATACAAGGTTACCGTAGCGGTCAGCTTTCCATGCTTTAACAATGGCAAACTCACCCGTAATTGATTCTTCTAAGATATACGGGCGACCATCAAATTCTTTGACTTCTTTACCTTCGGCAACAGGAGTGCCGTAACCTGTAGCTGTATAAAACGCAGGAATACCCGCACCACCGGCGCGCATCTTCTCAGCGAGCGTCCCTTGTGGTGTTAAAACAACATCAATTTCGCCATCGAGTAGTTGTTTTTCGAAAAGCGCATTTTCACCTACATAAGAAGCGATGATTTTTTTAATTTGCTTATCATGAAGTAAAACACCTAAGCCAAAATCATCAACACCGCAGTTGTTCGAAACAACGGTTAGATTTTTAGTTTGTTTACGCTTAATTTCACTGATAAGTCCCTCAGGAATACCACACAAGCCAAAGCCACCAGCGATAATAGTATCGCCATCTTTTAAACCTTCCATTGCAGCTTCATAACTTGAAACCACTTTATCGAAACCGGCCATGAGCCTACTCCTTAATTATTCTGAGTGTTCTTTAGAGCAAGTGATACCTTGCTGACAGGTTGTTTATTTAGTGCACTGCAAATAGCCCAACCAGCTTTCGCCAGTCTTTCTAAATCAATTCCATGCTCTATGCCAAGCCCTTGTAGTAAGTAAACTACATCTTCAGTGGCAACATTTCCTGACGCGCCTTTGGCATAAGGGCAGCCACCAAGGCCTGCAACAGCACTGTCAACCGTTGCTATACCGCGTGTTAGGGCGGTGTAAATATTTGTGAGCGCTTGTCCGTAGGTGTCGTGAAAATGTACAGCGAGTTTTGATTTATCAATATGTTGTAAAAGTAAATCTAATAACTCATCGACTTTTTTCGCCGTACCCACACCAATGGTGTCGCCAAGGCTTATTTCATAACAACCAAGCTCTAATAATCGCTCTGATACTTTTGATACATCATTGTAGTCGACATCACCTTGATATGGACAACCCATGACGCAGCTAACATAACCTCTAACACGAATGTTATTCGCCTTGGCAAAATCCATGACATCTTTAAAGCGGTCAATACTTTCATCAATCGAGCAGTTAATGTTCTTTTGACAAAACGCTTCACTTGCTGCTGTAAAGATAGCAAATTCTTGTATGCCGACTTGTTTTGCAGCCTCTGCACCCCGTAAATTTGGGGTGAGGGCACTTAAGTTAACATTAGGCAAATTTAACGCGCTAATTACATCGCTTGAGTCAGCCATTTGTGGCACCCATTTAGGTGACACAAAGGCGCCTGCTTCAATATCTTTAAGCCCAGCACCTGCTAGTGCGTTGATAAGAGCGACTTTATCTTGAGTGCTAACGGCGGCTTCATTTTGCAAGCCGTCTCTGGCGCCAACTTCTACAATGCGAACAAAATCAGGAAACTGTGCCATTACGCCTCCGGCTCTTCTACAATCGCGAGCATATCACCGTGGCTCACCAATTCACCTTCAGCAAAGCAATAGCTCGTTAATACACCATCATGCGGGGCATTAAGGGTGTATTCCATTTTCATCGCTTCGATGATGACAACAGCGTCACCTTTAGCGACAGTACTACCTACCTCAACTAAATGCTTAACAACAGTACCATTGAGTGGTGCAGCGAGTGGTAGTGCATCACTTTCGTGTTCACTAATATAGTGTTTATCAATCAGTTCTAGCACCGTTTGCTGTGCTTTGTACATCACTGTGATGTGAGAGTCTGCTTGATTAATATGAGCCACAACTTTTTCGCCATTAACGACTAAGTTCGCAAGGCCATTTTCAACGCTACCCGAAGTTGTATAGTCAACTCCATCTAGGTTGATTTTAAAGCCTTCTGAGGTCTTAACAGCATGAACGTTTAAATCAACAAACGGAATTGCTGTTTTAGCGTCACTGTTTAGCATAAAGCCTGTTAATTGTTGCCATGGGATGCTGCTTTCACCTTTTAGTTGATATGCATACGCATAGGCTGCCACAACGGTTGCAATAACAGACTGTTGCTCGTTTTTAGCAACAAGGCGCTCACCTTGGTCTTCAATAAAGTGCGTATCGGGTGCACCTGCTTGAAAAGTAGCGTGGTTAGCAAGATTATGTAAGAAATTAACGTTACAGCTAAAACCTGCTAGGTGGAATTGCTCTAGTGCTTTTGATAAACGCCCAAGCGCTGCCTCACGGTTATCGTCATGAACAATTAATTTAGCTATCATAGGGTCGTAGAACGGGCTAATTTCATCACCCGCTGCAACCCCTGTATCTATACGTACAAATTCAGATTCGTTCGGTGTGAATAGGGCGTCAATGTGGCCAGAACACGGAATAAAGTCATTACTTGGATCTTCTGCATAAATACGCGCTTCAAAGCTGTGACCTTGTAGCTGAATATCTGCTTGGCCAAGTGGTAATGCTTCACCTGCCGCCATATTGATTTGCCAATTAACCAAATCAACACCGGTTACCATTTCTGTTACTGGGTGCTCTACTTGTAAACGGGTGTTCATTTCCATGAAGAAGAATTCATCACCGCATAATAAAAACTCAACAGTACCTGCACCGCGATAGTTAATCGCTTGGGCACAACGTACTGCTGCTTCACCCATTTCTTTACGAAGTTCATCAGATAAACCCGGAGCAGGGGCTTCTTCAATTACTTTTTGGTGACGACGCTGCAAAGAGCAGTCACGGTCGCCTAAGTACACGCAGTTACCATGGCTATCTGCAAAAACTTGTACTTCAACATGGCGAGGTTTAGTGACGTAGCGCTCTAACAGTACTAAATCGTTACCAAAGCCGGCTTTTGCTTCACGTTTTGCGCCTTCAAGAGCACTGATAAAATCTTTTGCGTGTTCAACAACTCGCATACCTTTACCACCGCCACCAAAGGCCGCTTTAATCAGTACCGGGTAACCAATTTTTTCAGCCTCAGCTTGTAAAAACTCAGTATCTTGGTTGTCACCATAGTAACCAGGCACTAAAGGTACATTTGCTTGGTGCATAATTTCTTTAGCGCGGGTTTTTGAGCCCATAGCTTCAATACTTGATGCAGGCGGGCCTATAAAGGCGATATCATTTTTCTCACACGCGAGGGCAAAGTCACAGTTCTCAGATAAAAAACCATAGCCAGGGTGAATACAATCAACACCAGCTTGTTTTGCCACATCGATGATTTTGTCTGCCACTAAGTACGAATCTTTACTTGGCGCAGGACCAATACGATACGCCTCATCAGCAAGCTTTACGTGCTGGGCATATTTATCAGCATCTGAATACACTGCAACCGTTGTTAAGCCCATTTGCTTTGCTGTACGCATAACTCGGCAGGCAATTTCACCACGGTTGGCAACGAGAATTTTTTTCAATGATTTTGTTGTCATAATGGTTCCTATTTCTGCCAGTTAGGGGCACGTTTTTCAAAAAATGCAGTTAGGCCTTCTTGGCCTTCTTCAGATACACGAATGCGTGCAATGCGCTCTGCGGTTAACTCAATCAGCGCATTATCTATTACGTTGCCAGCGACATCATTGATTAGCTGCTTCGCTGCTTTAACAGCAATAGGGCCATTGTTGACAAGGTTTTGTAAATGTTTGTCGAGCGCTGTTTGTAAATCGCCGGTGATCTGGTGAATTAAACCCAGTTGCTTAGCTGTATGCGCGTCAAAAATCTCTGCCGTTAAAAAATAACGACGTGCAGCGCGCTCACCAATAGCTTTAATGACATAAGGGCTGATAACTGCAGGAATAAGACCAAGCTTTACTTCACTTAAGCAAAACTGTGCATCGTCTTGGCAAATTGCGATATCACAACACGCAATCAAGCCTAAGGCACCGCCAAATGCAGCACCTTGTACGGCACAAATTGTTGGATGTGGGCTTGTAGCAAGGACTTTCATAAGCTTTGCTAGCTGCATAGAGTCCGCTAAGTTTTCTGCAAAGTCATTGCCAGCCATCGACTTCATCCAGTTTAAATCAGCGCCAGCAGAGAAGTGCTTACCTTCGGTTTTTAAAACCAGTGCGCGCACATCACAGCTATTTGCATGTTCAATTAAACGGATCAGCTCACTGATGACTTCTTCGTTAAATGCATTGTGTTTTTCAGGGCGACTTAGTACCAGTACAGCCACATTTGATTTTGTTATTTCGAGTGTTACTGACATAAGGCCTCCATTACATTCTAAATACGCCGAACTGCGAATCGCGCTCTGGTGCATTTTTAGCTGCACTTAAGGCAAGCCCTAATACATTGCGGGTATCAGCAGGATCGATAATGCCATCATCCCAAAGGCGGGCACTGGCGTAATATGGATGACCTTGTTTTTCGTATTGCTCTATAATTGGCTTTTTAAACTCACTGACTTGCTCATCAGTCATGCTTTCGCCTTTACGGGCTAAACCATCTTGTTTAACTTGTGCAAGAACGCCTGCTGCTTGTTCACCACCCATTACAGAGATACGAGCATTTGGCCACATCCACATCATGGTAGGCTCAAACGCGCGGCCACACATACCGTAGTTACCTGCACCATACGAGCCACCAATTAACACGGTAAATTTTGGCACATCAGCACATGACACAGCGGTTACCATTTTCGCACCATGTTTGGCGATGCCTTCAGCTTCGTATTTTTTACCAACCATAAAGCCAGTAATGTTTTGTAAAAACACTAAAGGAATTTTGCGTTGTGCACATAGTTGTATAAAGTGCGCGCCTTTTTGCGCTGATTCACTAAATAAAATGCCGTTGTTGGCAACAATACCGACAGGGTGACCAAATATTTTTGCAAAGCCGGTTACTAGTGTTTCGCCAAAGTAGCGTTTAAATTCATCAAACGATGAATCATCAACAACTCGAGCAATTACTTCTCGTACATCAAATGGCTTTTTAAGGTCGGTACCGACAATACCGTAAATTTCGTTAATGTCGTAACGCGGCGGTTTAACATCATCAAGTAATGGTGCAGTAGGGCGCTGATAGTTAATTCGTTCAATACATTGGCGCGCAATCGAAAGCGCATGAGCATCGTTTTCAGCATAGTGGTCGGCAACACCGGATGTTTTACAGTGAACATCAGCACCACCGAGCTCTTCAGCACTCACTTCTTCACCCGTAGCCGCTTTAACCAGTGGCGGGCCCGCTAAGAAAATTGTGCCTTGCTCTTTTACGATAATACTTTCATCAGCCATCGCTGGTACATAAGCACCACCTGCAGTACATAAACCCATTACGACTGCAATTTGTGGAATGCCTTTACCAGACATACGAGCCTGATTATAGAAAATACGGCCAAAGTGTAATTTATCGGGAAATACATCATCTTGTTCAGGCAGGTTTGCACCGCCTGAATCAACTAAATAAATACACGGTAAATGACAACGTTCTGCGATATCTTGAGCACGTAGATGTTTTTTTACCGTTAGTGGAAAGTATGTACCGCCTTTTACGGTTGCATCATTGGCGATGATCATACATTCAACGCCTTTCACACGACCAATACCGGCAACAACACCGGCACATGGAATGGCTTGTTCGTACACGCCAAAGGCTGCAAATTGTGAAATCTCTAAAAATGGCGAGCCTTCATCAAGTAGCGTTTCAATACGGTCACGAACAAACAACTTACCACGACCTTGGTGGCGCTCAATCAGGGCAGGGCCACCACCTAAACGGATATCAGCTACTTTTTCACGTAAATCACTTACGAGCGCTGCCATGTTGTCGTGATTTTGCAAAAATTGCGGATCGTGTGGATTTACACTCGATTTTAAAATCGTCATAACAAGGTCCTATCGGCTTTCAGTGAATAATTCGCGACCAATTAGCATGCGGCGGATTTCAGAGGTACCTGCGCCAATTTCATATAGTTTTGCATCACGTAACAAGCGACCTGTCGCGTATTCGTTGATATAACCATTACCACCTAAGATTTGAATAGCATCTAGGGCCATCTTAGTTGCAAGCTCTGCGGCATATAAAATAGCGCCAGCGGCATCTTTACGCGTTGTTTCGCCGCGGTCACATGCACGAGCTACTGTGTAAACGTATGAACGAGCAGCATTCATCTGTGTGTACATATCAGCAATTTTGCCTTGAATAAGCTGGAATTGACCAATTGGGCTATCAAATTGTTTACGCTCATGAATATAAGGAACCACAATGTCCATACATGCTTGCATAATGCCAAGCGGGCCTGCAGCTAAAACAACACGCTCATAATCTAGGCCACTCATAAGTACTTTTACGCCTTCGTTTAAGTTACCTAGAATGTTTTCTGCTGGTACTTCGCAGTTCTCAAACACTAATTCACAGGTGTTAGAGCCGCGCATACCAAGTTTGTCTAGCTTCTGCGCAGTAGAGAATCCCGGAGTGTTACGTTCTACGATGAAGGCTGTGATCCCCTTAGGGCCGGCATTTAAATCTGTTTTTGCATAGATAACAAAGGTATCGGCATCTGGACCATTCGTGATCCACATTTTGTTACCGTTAAGTACAAATACATCGCCTTTTTGCTCAGCTTTTAATTTCATTGATACAACGTCAGAACCCGCATTTGGCTCACTCATCGCAAGGGCACCAATGTGCTCACCGCTGATAAGTTTTGGTAAGTACTTTTCTTTTTGAGCCTGTGACCCATTACGGTTAATTTGATTAACACATAAGTTTGAATGAGCACCATAACTTAAACCAATCGATGCACTTGCACGGCTAATTTCTTCCATTGCAATAACATGTTCAAGGTAGCCAAGGCCAGCACCGCCGAATTCTTCAGGCACTGTCATTCCTAATAAACCCATTTCGCCAAGCTGTGGCCAAAGTTGATTAGGGAAGGCATTGTCTAAATCTGTTTGTTCTGCAAGTGGGGCGATTTCTTGGCTAGCAAAGCTATTAACGTGATCGCGGATCATGTCTGCTGTTTCGCCAAGTCCGAAGTTCATTTCTTTATAAAGTGAAATAGTGCTCATAATGTGTGTTCCTGTGAGAGTCTGTTGACGAGATTGTTGTCAAGTTATTCGTCTAAATTATTAAGGGTTTCACGACAGCGGCGTTCTGCTGTAACCAATTCCATTAATACAACTTTAATGTCGTCCATTTGTTGGCTCAGGTCCGCTTTTTTCTCTGCGATAAGGTCAAGCATAGTGACTAGCTGTTTAGCGCTCGATTTATCTGCATCGTAAAGTTCAAACAAACGGCCCGTTTCAGCCAAGGTAAAACCTAAGCGTTTACCACGTAGAATAAGTTTTAGTCTTACTTTGTCGCGTTTTGAATAAATACGGGTTTGACCATTGCGATCAGGTGAGATCAGGCCTTGGTCTTCATAAAAGCGGATAGAGCGGGTGGTAATATCAAATTCTTTTGCTAGTTCGCTGATACTAAACGTTTGCTCATTGCTAGCAGGTTCAACTGCTGCGCTTTCAAAGTTTGTTTGATTGTCTTGTTTCATGATTTATTTACCTCATTCGAATAACACCAATATAAGTGAAGTTTACGTAAAGGTAAAGGGTGATTTGGGAGTTATACTTTAGACTTATAAAGATAACTGGTTGGATTTGTTGAAAAGCTTTATTTATCTAGCCTTGTAAGCAGATGTTCGATTTTTCATACAACAAAATACAGATAAGTTTACAGTTTTAACGGCCGCAAAAATGTTGATTTTAGATTTACGTTGGCGTAAACGTAAATATTATGTATGCTGAATTAAATCGAAATTAAACTATAACAAATTAACTGTTTGGTTACACATGATTTGAACACATGATGATAACCACTTACATGGAGCCAATTATGACTACTGAAGCCGTTGTTATTGTTGCCGCAAAACGTACCCCTATGGGTGGTTTTATGGGCGCACTAAGTGGTGCACACGCAACTGATTTAGGTGCTACAGCTATTAAAAGTAGCTTAGAGCAAGCCGGTTTATCTGCCGATAAGATTGACGAAGTGATCATGGGCTGTGTATTACCAGCTGGTCTTGGTCAAGCACCTGCGCGACAAGCAATGTTAAAAGCGGGCCTTAACCAAGGTACTGGCGCAACAACAATCAACAAAGTATGTGGCTCTGGCTTAAAGGCTGCAATGTTTGCCCATGACTTAATTAAATCAGGCTCAATCAACTCAGCGGTTGCTGGTGGCATGGAAAGCATGAGTAATGCCCCTTATATGTTACCGAATGCACGTTCAGGTATGCGTATGGGCCATGGCGAAGTAAAAGATCACATGATGTGTGATGGCCTTGAAGATGCTTACGACAACAAAGCAATGGGTTGTTTTGCACAAGACACTGCCGATCAATATTCAATTGGTCGTGAACAAATGGACAACTTTGCACTTAGCTCACTGACTAAAGCAAATAGCGCAATTGAAACAGGCGCATTTGAAAACGAGATTGCCGCGCACACTATTTCTACACGCAAAGGTGATGTGACCGTTGCGATTGATGAGCAACCAGGCAATGCACGTCCTGATAAAATTCCAGGTTTACGTCCTGCATTTAAAAAAGACGGCACTATTACAGCTGCAAACTCATCATCAATTTCTGACGGTGCAGCAGCGCTTGTGTTGATGCGTGAGTCAGATGCTAAAGCACAAGGTTTAACACCACTTTGCCGTATCGTTGCTCACAGCACACATTCTCAAGCACCAAGCGAATTTACTTTAGCACCAGTTGGCGCAATGCAATCGCTTTTAGAAAAAGCCGGTTGGTCTGTGAATGATGTTGATTTATGGGAAATCAACGAAGCGTTTGCCATGGTGACTATGCTTGCAATTAACGAGTTAAAACTTGATGAAAGCAAAGTTAACGTCAATGGCGGTGCCTGTGCACTTGGTCACCCAATTGGTGCAAGCGGCGCGCGTATCTTAGTTACCTTAATTCATGCATTAAAGAATCGTGGTCTTAGCAAAGGTGTTGCCTCACTGTGTATCGGTGGTGGTGAAGCTGTTGCTATGGCTGTTGAAGCTATTTAATCGCTTTAGAATTTTAATCTCTCACAGCCGCAACGTATTTTAAAAACTATCATGTTGCGGCCTCTTTATACCCACTGGGGAGGAGTGCCTCATGCACCAAGTACCTTTATTTATCAACGGCGAATTTACCCAATCAAGTTCAACGCAGCTGATTGATGTTATCAATCCTGCGAACCAAGAAGTGTTAGCGCAAGTTCCGTGTGCAACAGATGCTGAAATGGATGCAGCAATTGCCTCTGCAAAAGAAACATTTAAAACATGGAAAGAAGTGCCAATTTCTGAGCGTGCGCGCATTATGATGAAATACGCAGCACTACTAAAAGAAAACCATGACGAGCTTGCGACGATTATTTGTCATGAGCTGGGTAAAACATTTGAAGATGCCAAAGGCGATGTTTGGCGCGGTATTGAAGTTGTTGAGCAAGCAGCCAATGCACCATCACTGATGATGGGCGAAACAATGGAAAACGTAGCGCGTAAAATCGATACTTACTCTTACATGCAGCCACTAGGTGTATGTGCGGGTATTACGCCATTTAACTTCCCTGCGATGATCCCATTATGGATGTTCCCACTGGCTATTGTGTGTGGTAACACCTTTATTCTTAAACCATCAGAGCAAGATCCACTAACACCGATGCGTTTAGCTGAACTATTTGTTGAAGCGGGTGCACCAAAAGGGGTGTTACAAGTTGTTCATGGTACAAAACCACAAGTTGACCGTTTATTAGAAGACCCAGCAGTACGTGCTATTTCATTTGTTGGTTCATGTGGTGTAGGTGAATACATCTATTCAAAAGGCACAGCAAACCTTAAACGCGTGCAAGCTTGTGTAGGTGCAAAAAACCACATGGTTATTATGCCAGATGCAAGTAAATCGCATGTTGTAAATAACTTAGTCGGTGCGTCTGTAGGCGCTGCGGGTCAGCGCTGTATGGGTATTTCGGTTGCTGTGTTTGTTGGTCAAGCAAAAGACTGGGTGGACGAAATTAAAGCAGGCTTTGAAAACGTACGCCCAGGTGTATGGGATGATGCTAACGCTGCTTACGGCCCACAAACATCAAAAGCAGCTAAAGACCGTATTTTATCACTTATCGCAAGTGGTAAAGAACAAGGTGCAACGTGCTTAATTGATGGCTCTGACTTTACTGTTGAAGGTTACGAGCAAGGTAACTGGGTTGGTCCAACGCTATTTACTGATGTAACAACCGAGATGGATTTATACAAAGAAGAGATCTTTGGTCCTGTACTGGCTTGTATGTTTGTAGATACTCTAGAAGAGGCGATTGAGCTTATCAATAACTCGCCTTACGGTAACGGTACTTCGTTATTCACATCAAGCGGCGCTGCTGCACGTAAATTCCAACATGAAATCGAAGTAGGTCAAGTTGGTATCAACGTGCCAATTCCTGTGCCACTACCGTTTTTCTCTTTCACAGGTTGGAAAGGCTCATTCTACGGCGATCAACACACCTATGGTAAGCAAGGTATTCGTTTTTACACAGAAACGAAAACAATTACTTCACGTTGGTTCGAGGATGATATCGCCTCTGGTCCGAACATGAGTATCAACCTTAAATAAGCCGTAATTAATTTACTGCTGAGCGAGCACACGCTCGCTCAAAGAACACACATTTAAACGACAACAATCGTTATTCACACAAGAATAAGACAACAAAATAGAGGTCTACTATGGACTTTAATTTAACCGAAGATCAGCAAGCGTTTGCTGAAACAGCCCGTCAGTTTGCAGAGTCTGAACTTGCTCCACATGCTGCTAAGTGGGACCAAGAACACATTTTCCCTAAAGACACCATTAAAGCAGCCGGTGAGCTTGGCTTTTGTGGTTTATATACCCCAGAAGAAGCGGGCGGCTTAGGTTTATCTCGCTTAGATTCAAGCATTATCTTTGAACAGCTTGCAATGGGTTGTACAGCAACGACTGCTATGTTGACAATTCATAATATGGCAACCTGGATGATTGCAAGCTTTGGTACTGAAGATGTTAAAGCTCAGTACTGTGAGCAATTAGTCATGGGTGAGTTACTTGCTTCTTACTGCTTAACAGAGCCTGGCTCTGGCTCTGATGCAGCATCACTAAAAACTAAAGCGGTAAAAGAGGGCGATGAGTATGTGATCGCAGGCTCTAAAATGTTTATCTCGGGTGCTGGTGAAACTGATTTACTTGTAGTTATGGCGCGCACTGGTGGTGAAGGCGCAGCCGGTATTTCGGCATTTGTTGTGCCTGCTGACGCAGCAGGTATTGAATATGGTAAAGCTGAAGAAAAAATGGGCTGGAATGCACAGCCAACACGTTTAATTAGCTTTGAAGGTGTCAGAATTCCTGCGGCTAACTTACTAGGCCAAGAAGGCGAAGGCTTTAAGTTTGCAATGCAAGGCCTAGATGGTGGCCGAATTAATATTGCTACCTGTTCATTAGGTACAGCACAAGCAGCTCTTAATACTGCGCGCGAATACTTAAAAGAACGTGAGCAATTTGGTAAGCCATTAGCTGCTTTCCAAGCACTGCAATTTAAAATTGCCGACATGAACACCGAGCTTGTTGCAGCTCGTCAAATGGTGCGCTTAGCCGCATTTAAACTAGATACCGGTGACAGCGAAAAAACCACTTACTGCGCGATGGCAAAATGTTTTGCTACAGATGTTGGTTTTAAAGTATGTGACGACGCACTACAAATTCATGGTGGTTATGGTTACATCAAAGAATACCCATTAGAGCGTCATTTCAGAGACGTACGTGTGCATCAAATTCTTGAAGGCACAAACGAAATCATGCGTGTGATTATCGCACGTCGTATCTTAGCTGAGTCAGCTGGCGACATTCTATAAGGAGCAACCTATGTCTAATCCATCGATTGATTTAAATATTGAAGGTAACGTAGCGGTTTTAACCATGAATAACCCGCCAGCGAATACCTGGACACAAGATACATTAACCACGCTTAAAGACACTGTAACTGAGTTAAATGCTAACAAAAATGTCTATGCATTAGTGATTACAGGTCAAGGTGAAAAGTTCTTTAGTGCAGGTGCCGATTTAAACGTGTTTGCCAGCGGTGACAAAGGCGTTGCTGCCACTATGTCAAAAGTGTTTGGTGATGCATTTGAAGCATTAACTAATTTCCGTGGTGTATCAATCGCGGCTATTAATGGTTATGCCATGGGCGGTGGTCTAGAAGTGGCTCTTGCGTGTGATATTCGTATTGCTGAAGAGCAAGCTCAAATGGCACTTCCTGAAGCGAAAGTTGGCTTACTGCCTTGTGCTGGCGGTACGCAAAACCTTGCATGGCTTGTCGGTGAAGGTTGGGCAAAACGCATGATCTTATGTGGCGAGCGCCTAAAAGCTGAAAAAGCACGCGAAATTGGCCTTGTTGAAGAAGTGGTTGGTGCTGGCGAAAGTTTAGCTGCGGCAATGAAACTTGCTAACCAAGTTGGTGAACAAAGCCCGGTTGCTGTGACTGCATGTAAAGAACTTATTCAAAAAGGACGCACACAACCTATGGCTCATGCGTTGCCATTAGAGCGTGAGCTATTTGTTCAGTTGTTTGATACGCAAGACCAAAAAGAAGGCGTGAATGCGTTCTTAGAAAAGCGTAAAGCAAATTGGGTAAATGGCTAATGACTAACGTAACACTACTAAATCATCAAGATGCGCCTGTGGTGTTTGAAACTGCAGAGGCCGAGAGTGGCCTCATTGCAATTGCGACACTCAATGCGCCGAAATCGTTAAATGCTTTAAATTACGACATGATCCAACTGCTTGAGCCTCAGCTTAGAAAATGGGCTGACGATGACGCCGTTGCCATGGTCGTGCTAAAAGGGGCTGGCGAAAAAGCATTTTGTGCCGGTGGCGATGTAGTAAGCCTGCATAAAGCAATGAGCACAGGTGAGCCTGCTAACTACATTGAAGACTTTTTTACCCTTGAGTACAAATTAGACTACCTAATTCACTGTTATGAAAAGCCAATATTACTTTGGGGTAATGGCATTGTTATGGGTGGCGGCCTTGGCTTAATGGCTGGGGCAAGTCACCGAGTGGTAACAGAAACATCGCGTATTGCAATGCCTGAGCTAACCATTGGTTTATACCCAGATGTTGGCGGCAGTTACTTCTTACATAAAATGCCTGAGCAAGTGGGTCTATTCTTAGGGTTAACTGCGGCGTCTATCAATGCTGAAGATGCCTTGTTTGTTAATCTTGCTGATCACTATGCAACAGCAGATAAATATGACGCTATTTTAACGGCTATCACCGCTGAAAAATGGGGCAAAACAGCCTCATTAAATCACGAAAAGCTGACTAACATTCTAATCTCGATTGATAATATTTCAGGCCGTGTTCCTAAAGGCAATGTAAAAGATAACTTAGCGGTTATTCAAAAGCTGGCTGAGTTTGATTCATTGCAGGGAAAAATTGACTACATTCAAGCTTTACAAACTGAAGACAAATGGCTTACCCGTGCGCAAAAGTCATTAGCACATGGTTGTCCGCTTAGTTGTGCGCTGGTTGAACGTCAATTAGCTAATTCAAAAGAGATGACGTTAGCAGATTGCTTTAAAATGGAGCTAGGTATGTCAGTACGCTGTGGCGAAGTAGGCGAGTTTCAAGAAGGGGTTCGTGCGCTATTAATCGACAAAGACGGTGCACCTAGCTGGCAGTTTAAATCGCTCAGCGATATCGACGAAGCAGTTGTAGATAGCTTCTTTACAGCACGCTGGGATGAGCAATCTCACCCACTAAACTCATTAACGTCATCTTAAGTCCAAGGGGTAAACAAATGGCTAAATTAACAATAGGATTTATTGGTTTAGGCAACATGGGTGGCCCAATGGCGGCAAACCTTGTCAATGCAGGTCATACAGTTCGTGTGTTTGACTTAAATAAAGCAGCGGTCAGTGAGCTTGCCGATAAAGGTGCAATTGCTGCTACCGATGCAGCTGAGTGTGCCATTGGCGCTGATATTTTTATCAGTATGCTGCCAGCAAGCAAACACGTTAAGTCTCTTTATTTAGGCGAAACAGGCCTTATCAACTTACTTGATAGCAAAACTTTAGTGATTGACTGCTCAACCATTGATGCAGAATCAGCGCGTCAAGTGGGTAGCGAACTTGCTCAAAAAGGCATTGATTTTGTTGATGCACCTGTATCAGGTGGTGTTGCAGGTGCAACAGCGGGTACTTTAACCTTTATCGTCGGTGGTGAGCAAAGCCACTTTGAAAAAGCCAAACTGGCTTTAGCAGATATGGGTAAAAACATCTTCCATGCTGGTGATATTGGCGCAGGCCAAGTCGCAAAAATCTGTAACAACATGCTGCTAAGCATTTTAATGGCAGGTACTAGCGAAGCACTACAAATGGGCATAAATAACGGGCTCGATCCAAAAGTGTTAAGTGACATCATGACTGCAAGCTCTGGCCGTAACTGGACGCTTGAGCTTTACAATCCATGCCCTGGTGTAATGGAAACAGCACCAGCAAGTAATGATTATAAACCTGGCTTTATGGTTGATTTGATGGCAAAAGACTTAGGTCTTGCTATGGAAGCGGCTCAGCAAAGTAATTCATCTACCCCAATGGGGTCAATGGCGAAGAATCTATACACTATGCTTCAGCATCAAGGTGCGGGTAGTGATGATTTTAGCGCTATTTTTAAATTATTCTCGAAGTAGGAGATTGTTGTGGAAATTAAAAACAACAACATCGTAATTACCGGTGGTGCGCAAGGTTTAGGCTTTGCGATGGCCGAGAAATTTGCATCCCTTGGCGCGAACATCGCCCTTATCGATATGCAACAAGACGTTCTTGATACTGCAGTATCAGCGCTTGCTAAATATGGTACAAAAGTTATGGCGTATGCTGCTAATGTTACAGATGAAGATGCTGTGGTAGCAACGTTCAACACTATTAACAAAGACTTTGGCCATATCGGCGTGTTAATTAATAACGCAGGTATCTTACGCGATGGTATGTTTATCAAAGCAAAAGAAGGCAAAGTGGTAGATAAAATGTCGTTAGCTCAATTTCAATCTGTTATTGATGTGAACCTGACCGGTGTATTCTTAGCAGGTCGTGAAGCTGCGAGCCACATGATTGAGTCTAGCAAAGGTGGCGTTATTGTTAATATGTCGAGTGTTGCCCGTGCTGGTAACATTGGCCAAACAAACTATGCTGCGTCTAAAGCTGGTGTTGTTGCGATGACAACGGGTTGGGCGAAAGAATTAGGTCGCTTTGGTATCCGTGTTGGTGCAATCGCACCAGGTGTTATTCGCACAGCAATGACAGATGCAATGAAACCAGAAGCAAAACAACGCATGATGGCGGTAACGCCAGTTGGTCGTTTTGGTGAAGCAGAAGAAATTGCCCAAACAGCACAATACATTGTAGAGAATGACTTCTTTACAGGTCGTGTTGTTGAAATTGATGGCGGTATTCGCCTTTAATTTCAAAAGGTAACCCTTTACCCATTGAAAGTACCAAAACGGTAAGCCTAGCTTGCCGTTTTTTTATTTTTAAAGTATTTTAAATTCATAATGATAAGGAGATTTGTTATGAACACTGATGGCATTACAGTATCAATGAGCAAGGGAATCAAAGCTAACTTCAAACTAGGTGAACATTTAATTGAATACTGGGGTTCGGCTTATTCAGGAAAAGAAGTACTGAAAATAGACGGTGAATTAATAGCAGAATCACGTAACTTTAAAACTAAATCTGTTCATGAGTTTAGTATTGATGGTAAAGCCTGTCAGTTGTGTGTAAGGGTTAAACCCTTTTTTAAGTTCTCAGCCGTTATATCATTAGAGTGTGAAGGTGAATTAGTTCAGCGCTACAGACTCACATACGGTAAAACACGAAAAGTCGCTTGGTATTTCAGGTATCTCGATCTCTTAGCTTTTTTTGTTTTGGGATGGGTATTCATGGCAGAAGCAATATCACTGAACGAGCTAATTTTACTTGCTGGTGCCATTTTAATTTTTTCCGAAATAGTTTTTAAAAATCATGGCTGGATCATCGAAGAGCAAAAGCCTTGTAATTAACTGCCTAGCATTCAATAATTAAGCGGTTAAAAGCCGCTTAACTTTGAGAGATGTAGTGAATCCCAAACAAATCCGCAATTTTTATATCAATGAAGAACAGTCTGTTTATTTACTGTCTCACCATGATGCTAAAAAGCACCGCCAATGGCTTAATATTTGTATTAAACAGCTTACTTTGCTTGGTTACAGTGACGTTGAATTAATTGGCTCTGGTGCGTTTGGATTTGTTTTTGCCGGTGTTGATGATGAAGACTTACCTTGGGTATTTAAGTTTTCACGTATAACCCTTGCACAAAGTGTACGTGACCGTCTAGAAGACGAAGCGTACATGCTCTCGCAAGTTAATAATCCGCTCGTGCCAAAATTTTATGCCTTTGAACGCATTAAAAAGCAAGGCATTTTAATGATGGAGCGCGCTCTAGGTGAAGACTTAGAAAAAATCTCCATTAAACAGGGGCGTTTTAGTGCAGCAAAAGTTATGGCGCTGGCACTTAGGCTACGTAATGTGCTTTTAGATTTACGTGAACACAAAAATGGCTTAAGCCCACAGCCAATTGTGCATGGCGATATTAAACCCTCTAACATCGTTTATGATGAACAAACCAATAAATTGTCTTTGGTAGACTGGGGCAGCTCTGTTTATGCACAAATAGATGCTGATGGTAATCCGGTTGCCAGCAATTTTATGGATCTTATGTCTGCTGATATCAGTACCACTAATGCACGTATGGGTGATGTGTACTTTATTGGTGATGAGCAAATGTCAGGCGGGCAGTCATCGCCACGTTTTGATGAACAAGGTGTTGCCTCAACCCTTTATGCATTGGCCTCTGCACAATCTTGTAGATTTGGTGCTGCGGTTATTCCGGCTACAAGCCTGAATTTACCTATGGAGCTTGCCCGGGTTATTGACGGTATGCTTTCAAAAGATAAGGCAACCAGAGATGGCGCAGGTGATTATTTTATGCGAAACATGCCTACAATGGCTAAAGCTTACCTACCTGAGCTGCCCCGTAAAGTCATTCGCCCGTATATTCCTTATTGGTTTAGTGAGTTTGATGAACACCCAGACACGGTGGTATATAGCTCTCGTAAGCAATTTTTAAGACAAGCGGACCATAATCAACAATTACTAGATGTAAACGATGCCCAGCTCGACAGATACTACAAAGAGTTTTTATTTGATACCGGCGACACCGAAAAAGCATTTTTGGCCTCAATAAGCCGATTAGCAAAATACCCAGTAGTAGGGGGCTTGAGTTTTCATTGGAAAGAAAACTCACTGTTTGTCGAGTCTTCCCTTATTCTGCATGATGAAACGCTTGGCACTGCGTTTACCGATGCGATTAACAACACGGTGATGTTAGCACAGGGGATTGAACAAAAAGGTCTCTTTAAATGTTGCTTGTTTGATGCGCGTAAAACCATTCAGCTCGAGCGTGATGGCACAGGTGCGTTTAAGTTTGAGAATTTACCTGAGCTTGATTACGAAGTAATGGATGTACAAGCCTCAGACGTAACCAGACCGCACTCTTACTTTGAAGATGGTAAAGACCCGGATGAGCAATTACAGCTCCCGAAAAAAGTTATAAAGTGCGTATTTGAGCTAAACCAAATACACCATACGGGCTGTATCATTTTTGAAGCCTTACCTGATAGGATGAAAATACATCATTACTATCGTTTGCTTGATGCCAGTAAAGAGCCTGAATTTAAACGCTTATTAAGTAAGCTTATGCAATACGCAGTTAATATCACAGATGTAGGTGTGGCAGGCTTTATGAAGCTACCATACAAAAATACCCGTGAATTTGATTTGTGCACTAAACAGCCCGATGAGTTTTATCCGCGAGATCCCAAAAGAGTGGAATGCTAAAAGCTGACCTGCTTTAAACAGTTAAGGAGAATAATAAACATGGACTACACCCCAAATTATAAAAATTATTCATTGGATGAGTTATTAGATGCTCAAAAGTATATTGATAAAGAAAGCTTCCCACAAAGAGCACAAGAGTTAGAATTAGAGATTGCAAATAAATTAAAAGACCCAGAAACAAAAGCAGAGTTTGAAGAGCTAGAAACGAATAAAAGGTATGCTACTTTTTGGCCTCGTTTTTGCGCCGCTATTATTGATGGCTTCATTTTTACAGCATTACTTTATATCGAATGCTTACTCTTTAGCATTGAATACTCCTACCAAAACACGATTTTACAAGCTTTTAATGGCTTTCAGTATATTGGCTATGTTGTTTTCATGCATGGGTTTTATGGTCAAACACTTTGCAAGATGGTGATGGATGTTAAAGTCCTCAATCATGAAACCGAAACGAGCATTACGCTTAAGCAATCGGTTCGCAGAGAATCTGTTAATATTGCTATTAACTCGTCTTGGATACTCCTAGTTTTTTCTATTTCAATATCGTTACAACAACTTGGTAGCGTACCTGCGGTTTTAACTTATTTAATTATGGGTCTGAATTCATTAGCTACAGTTTGGGCATTGTCAGAATTTATAACCATGCTGTTTAATGAAAAGCGTCGTGCAATACATGACTTCATCGGTAGAACGGTTGTTGTTAGATTGTAATAAGGAGATCTACAATGACAACCGTAAAAAAACACCTTTATTACCTAATGATGTAGTCGTTAGTTCTTTTTGTAGTGGCTAATAATAGGTATTGTTTATTCATCCTTTCAATTTATCTAAAGGCTTTCAGTGAATGCTAATGTCTAAAGTCCTTGTCGAGAATTTATATTATGATGGGCCAAGAGGGGGTATCACATCTATTGAGGGGAGACATTACAGGTTTGTTTCAGACTTCAATGATGACAGTGGTTTTACTGATGAGTTTTCTCTTTATTTAATATCAGAATCTGAACTTCAATTAGAGATTGAGCAATGGCAAATTTTTGTTAAATGGAATAAAAAATATCAGTCAGGTGAATTAAAAGCCGATAGTCATCCTGGGCATGGTGGTATATCTAAAAGATGGGATGAAATAGAGCAAGCTTTGGCAATTAACAGAAAAGATAAGTCAAACTTTAAATTTAAAGCTACAGCGACCTTTACCCCGAATGGTCAAGAACTGCAATATGATTTAAATGGCCCTTGTTATGATGTTACTTGGCACTTTCTTTAATTATAAGTGTATTTAAAAAACGATGGCTACTCGCTAAAAAATTACAGTGCTTTTTATTTATTCCAAATAAAAAGCTTCTTATAGAGCCTGACATTCACTTACTAATGCAAAACGTGCAAACACTGCCTACTAAAAACAAAAGCGTAAATTAAAATAACCTGCTAATTAGCAGGTTATTAACGGGGCAATCTTACTTGTGCTCTTCAATAATCTCAGTGATCCCCTCTGCCGAGAGAATCTCTATCCAATAACCATCAGGGTCTTTAATAAAGGCTAGGCCTTTCATAGAGCCATCGTCTGGTTTTTTGACAAACTCAACATCATATTTTACAAAACGCTCGCATGCTGCGTACACGTCTGGCACGCTAATACCGATATGACCAAAGCCTTTTGGTTCATCATTACCACTATGGTAACCAGCAAAACTGTCGTCGTTTTCTGTGCCCCAATTGTGTGTAAGCTCGATAAGAGCAGGGCGACGAAACACCCACTGTGCTTTTTCTTTATCTGTGCCTTTTGGTATTTCTTGCTCATAACCTAAAAAGTACAGCGTAAACTCCATTTTAGGGAAGTCATATTTACCCAGTAACTTCATGCCTAAAACGTTTTGGTAGAAATCTAAAGAAGGCTTTGGATCTTTAATGCGCAACATTGTTTGTTGCATCACGAAATCTTGCGTTGCATTTGCGATTTGTTCAGGTGATTCGTTGTAGTTAGACATACACATCCTTTTTTAATGACATTAATGATGATTAACTCAGTCTAACATATTCAAGTTACGCTTCGATTAATAACAGATAAACTATGAGCCCTTTGTACTATGGTAAGTTAAAAATCATGGTGCTATAAATTGAAGATAGGTAACGGAGTTTTTGAACTAACGCACAAATGGAATAGCGAGCACATTATGGAAGATTTGCAAAATAAAAGAAGCTTTTCACAACGGTTCTTAGGTGAATACGCCAGCACTCAAAAGGTTTTGTGGACTATGTCTATCTGTATCATTGCTTTTTTATGGTTGACACGTGAAGGTGGACTTTTTGACATGCTTATTGCTGGTGATTTCAACTCTGCTTTCTTGCTGACAATAATTGGTTATTTATCAGAATTTAGATATCGAATTATAAAAGAATCAAGAAATGATTGACGTATTTAGGTAACCCTTCAATTCTCAACTTGCTAACTTGCTAACTTGCTAACTTGCTAACTTGCTAACTTGCTAACTTGCTAACTTGCTAACTTGCTAACTTGCTAACTTGCTAACTTGCTAACTCAAATAAAAAACCGCCCTTAAAGGCGGCTTATTTCAACTAACAGCTAAAAGCTTATAGCTCAGAGCTAAAGCTTAATTACCCCAAGGATTACTCGCACTTGAACGTTGTTTACGGGTGCGGGCTTTTTGCTTGGCTTCTTTTTTAGCGTGAATACGTTTAGCGTCAGTAAAACTTAACTCACATGGTTCACCTGGTTTTTGATCAGCAGGGATCACACGATCGCGCGGCGGCAATTCATAGTTTACATCGTCTGGGCGTGGTAAATTTTTAAGACGATACAAATAAAAGTTTTCGACTTTTTCTTGAGCCCATTGGGTTTTACGTAAAAACTTAACCGCAGATTTTATATCAGGGTTATTCTTAAAGCAGTTCAAACGCATATAGGCGTGGAGTAATTCCCAGCAATATTGTTCGACAAGCTCTGTCACTACTTGCTCGATACCAACACCTTGCAGTGGGTTATTGCTGAAAATTTCTTTATTACTCATTAGACTTTCCGGTATTACAAAACTAGGGTAAGTATAATTGCCTTTACCCTAGTTTTATAGCTAACTTGCTAAGAATGTTTATATTCGAGCTTATTCTTTGCAATTAACTACTACACGGCCGCGAATTTCACCTTTTAATAGGGCTTCTGCATTTGCAACGGCTTCAGAAAGTGGAATTTCTTGCGAAATAGCATCGAGGTACTGAGCCTCAACTAACTCACTTAAACGTTGCCATGCTTCAATTCGGTCAGCTTTAGGGCGCATTACACTATCAATACCCATTAGGCTAATACCGCGAAGGATAAACGGAGCTACTGTTGCCGGAAAGTCCATACCTTGTGCTAAACCACACGCTGTTACAACACCACCGTATTTAATCGATGCACACACATTTGCAAGGGTGTGGCTACCCACAGAATCAATTGCGCCAGCGAATTGCTCTTTAGCGAGTGGTTTCCCAGGTGCTGAGAATTCTTCGCGTGATAAAACGCGTTTTGCGCCTAATTTTTCAAGGTGATCTGCTTCGTTCATTCGTCCTGTTGTCGCAACTACATCAAAACCTAGTTTATTTAATAAATAGATAGCAAAACTACCCACGCCGCCATTAGCACCGGTAACAAGAATTTCGCCACTTTGGGGTGTGATACCTTGTTTTTCTAAAGCGATGATACTCAGCATTGCCGTATAACCTGCAGTACCAATTTGCATAGCCTGTTTTGGTGTTAAATTAGCAGGGAGGGGGATGATCCAATCAGCACTCATAGACGCTTTTGAACTCAAACCACCTAGGTATTTTTCCCCAACACCAAAGCCATTTAACAGAACTTTATCACCTACTTTAAATTCATCGCTTTTAGAGTCTGTTACTGTACCTGCAAGGTCTATCCCGGGGATCATAGGAAATGTTCTTACTACTGGGCCTTTACCTGTAATGGCTAGGGCATCTTTGTAATTCAATGTACTGTAGTCAACATCAATATTTACATCTTGCTGGTGGATGCTTTCTACAGGAAAGTCTGTGTATTCGGCACGGTAGCCTTGATCATCTTTGTTGATAACTACCGATTTTACTGATGTTGTCATGTTGACTCCTTTTAGACCGATCGTCTTTTAATGGTTAAAATAAAACCGTATTTAAACGGCTTTATAAAATTAAGCGTAAAAATTGTGCTGTATAAAGGGTAAGCGGTTCACTTGATTTATCAAGTTTAGAGCGCATCACTGCGCCTTCCCAGCCAATCCAGAAGAACTCAGCAAGCATTTTGCAATCTGATGATTGAGGAATTTGCTTTTGCTTCTTAGCATCAACTAAGCATTGCTCGATTAAAGCTTGCCAGTTGGCGTAAGCCTGTTTTATGCGGTCAATCATAGGCTCATCAAGGTGACTGATTTCTTGGTTTAAATTACCTATTAAGCAGCCGCGTTTAAACTCAAACTTTGCCATGCCTTGTTTGGCGTCATTGGCAAATAGCACAATCCTCTCAAGAGGGGTTGTTGAATCGTTGTTTAGGTGGCGTTTTAACTTTGCCTGAAAATAGCTGTCGTAAGCATCAATGAGTGCTAAGCCAAAATCATTCTTACTTTTGAAGTAATGATAAAAAGAGCCCTTAGGTACCTGAGCTGATTTTAATATTAAATCAATGCCGGTTGCGCTAAAGCCTTTTTCGGTTAATACAACTAGCCCCGTATTAATCAAAAGGGCACGGGTATCTGCATTTGAACGCGCTATTTTTGGTGGCCTGCCACGACGGCTTGGCACAGAGTTATTTGTTTCCATACCGACTATATTAGACCGATCGGTTTTTAATATGCAAGCATTAAATTGACTAAATTGTATTCATCATAAATTTGTTATGATTACAATTTAATTGGGAACTTTGCAGAAAATGGCTTGGTCACAAATAATGAAGCTAGAAGAGCTGTATTGTTTTTAGCTGAATTTAAGTGTATTAATAGATGGTTTTAGTTGAAGAGGTACGACCACTTAGTCATTTAAAATGTTAATTCATTTGAGCATCAGCACGTTAGTTATTGTCAATTTATTTAATTGCTTTTTGCTATTTGAATTTAACAGTTTTATTAACTATTCATTAAATGTAGATGTCAATTTCGCTACATATCTATAAATATAAAAAGGTGAGGATATTACCTATGAAGAGACAGAAAAGAGATCGTTTAGAAAGAGCTCATTCTCAAGGTTATAAAGCAGGCTTGGCAGGCCGTTCCAAAGAACAATGCCCTTATCAACAAATCGACCCTAAATCTGAGTGGTTAGGTGGCTGGCGAGAAGCCATTGAAAACCGAAACATGTTTAAAACTTAATATAGGCACCTTATTTACGCAAAAAAGCCCCATTTAGGGGCTTTTTTGTATCTGCTATTTTGTATCTTAAATTAAAGATTAAAACGCAGATGTATCTTGGAAAAGACCTACTTTAAGATCTTTTGCTTCATAGATTACTCGGCCATCTACTTCTACAGTACCATCAGCCATACCCATGAATAATTTACGTTTAATAACACGCTTCATGTCTAAACGGTAAGTTACTTTTTTAGCTGTTGGCAAGATTTGACCTGTGAATTTAACTTCACCTACACCAAGTGCACGACCAAGACCTGGACCACCAGACCAACCTAGGAAGAAACCAACTAATTGCCACATAGCATCAAGACCAAGACAACCAGGCATTACTGGGTCACCTTTAAAGTGACAGTCGAAGAACCAAAGATCAGGGTTGATATCTAGTTCTGCAACGATCTGGCCTTTACCGTGCTCACCACCATCAGCAGTGATAGAGATAATGCGGTCCATCATTAGCATGTTGTCACTTGGTAAACGACAGTTGCCTTCACCGAACATTTCACCTTGACCGCAAAGGACCAATTCTTCTTTTGTATAGCTGTTTTTAGGTTCCATAACTCTCATTCATCGCTTAGAAATTGCCCCGTACTTTAGCGTACACTTGTACGCTAAACAACTCGGAGCAGTTAATTATTTGCTATTTTTAGCTTGTTTTATGACCATTTAATTAAACTGTCGCTGATAAAGGGAGATAAAACCGCGCATTGTGAAGTAAAAATCATTATAATTGCTGTGATTCTTTAACCAGTCTAAAGGAAATTTATGATCCTTTTTGTAAACTCACTGACAGTGATTGATTTTTCTTACTTGTGTAATAAACGCGGCGCAGTTGGCGAGAGCTGGATTGTGGATTTAACTCTGCACGGTCAATTAAATGATGAGTCGATGGTGCTTGATTTTGGCTTAGTTAAAAAGCAAATCAAGGGCATTATTGATAACTGTATCGACCATAAACTTGCTGTGCCAGCTTCTCTAAACGGTTCACTAAAACAGCATGCTGAGCACAGCGTGCTAGATTGTCACTTCGGTGATAATTATCACTTAGCTATGAGTGCTCCTAACCAAGCATACTGTTTAATCGATGCTGATGTTATTGATGAAAAATCTGTAACTGAGTTTTTAATTAAAACTATTATGCCTGAGCTCCCTAGCAACATCGAAAAGATTGAAATAAATTTATACCCAGAGCATAGCCAAAGTTTTTATTATCATTACAGCCATGGTCTTAAAAAGCACGATGGTAATTGTCAGCGTATTATTCATGGTCATCGCTCTCAGATTGGTATTAGCCTTGATGGTATGGCTATGCCTCGCTTACAAAAAGAGTGGGCAGATAAATGGGAAGACATTTATCTAGCAACAGCTGAAGATGAAATCAATAAATCAGACCTTAAGCATGTAACTGCACAAGAGAACGATGTGTGCTTTGCTTACACATCACAGCAGGGCTATTTTGAAATGGCGATAGACAAATCACGCTGCGACATTTTACCTTGCGATACTACGGTTGAGTGCATTGCAGACTACTTAAGTTCACAAGTTAAAAACCAATACCCTGATTCAGAAGTTAAAATTACAGCTTACGAAGGGGTTGGCAAGGGGTCAATCAGTTATGCGTAAAGGATTATTTATAGCAGCATTTGCAGGATTGTTTTCTTTAACTGCAAGTGCTGTTGAATTAAAAGGACATTTAACTCAAGGCGGTTTAGTAACAGGCCAAATTGATGGCGCTAAAAGTGTTAGCTTCAATGGTGAGCCTCTTAAACTTTCAACAAATGGTGAGTTTGTATTTGGCTTTGGTCGTGATGCCAAGACAAACCATAGCCTTTCTTGGGTTGATAGTGCTGGTGTAAGCCACGAACAAGCAATTGTGATCACTAAGCGTGATTACAAAATTGATAAAATCACCGGTGTAGCAAAAAAATATGTTTCGCCACCTAAAGAAGTGTCTGAGCGTATTAGCCGTGAAGCTGTAGCTGTACGTAAAGCTAGGCAAGTCAATTCTGACTTAAGGTACTTTTTAGACCCTGTTTATAAGCCGGCAACGGGGCGTATTTCTGGTGTTTATGGTAGCCAGCGTTACTTTAATGGTGAACCCCGCCGCCCGCACTTTGGTTTAGACATTGCTAATAAAACGGGTAGCCCAGTGTATGCACCAGTGAGCGGCACAGTTGTTTTTGCTGATGCTGACTTATATTACTCTGGTGGTACCCTGATTCTTGACCATGGCCATGGTGTTACCTCTACTTATATTCATTTAAGCAAATTAGATGTAAAAGTAGGTGACGAAATTAAGCGTGGCGATAAAATTGCCGAGATCGGTGCGACCGGCCGCGTAACTGGCCCACATTTAGACTGGCGTTTTAATTGGAAAAATGAACGCCTTGACCCTGCGCTAATGATGCAAGACACATTAGCTAATAAAAAGTAGAGACTATGACACAACAAATCGATCGTGACGCTATTATTGCAAAGCGTATTGCTGACTCAACAACGTCGGTAACAAAAACAGTTTTTCCTGGCCGTACTAACCACCACAATACTTTGTTTGGCGGTGACGCGTTGGCATGGATGGATGAAGTAGCGTTTATTGCTGCTACACGTTTTTGCCGTAAGCCACTTGTAACGATTTCGTCTGACCGTGTTGATTTTAAAGAGGCCATTCCGGCTGGTACATTTGCAGAGCTTATTTCTAAAGTTGTACACGTAGGTAATACTAGCCTTAAAGTAGATGTTGAAATCTTCTTAGAAACAATGCACAAAGACGATAAACACTTAGCTATTTCGGGTAGCTTTACGTTTGTTGCTGTTGATGATAACCACAGACCAACTCCGGTAGTGTGCGACAAAATGATCAACGGATTCGAATAAGACTTATAGTGAGTTTTAAATAAATTAAGTACCTTCGGGTGCTTAATTTAATACATAAAAAGAACACATCATACTATATTTGTTTTAAGCATATCTCAGCAAGGAACAAAATATGCAGCTATAAGTTATCAGAGGAGGGGAGCGATGCGTTTAATATTTTTATTCTGTTATATAGCTATATTAGTGTTAGCATTTAATCAATTCGATGGTTACTTGTTCGATTTGGCCGCCGCTTTACGAGGGTTGCTGATTGTATGTAGTTTTTTACCTGCATTTTTTTTGTTGTGGTGGAACAAAAAACTATCTCTCAGTTTAATTGCTCTAAGTATTTGCTTAGTACTATTTCATTTTAAACCTTACTCATCATCTGAAGCGACTCAAAACACAGATATCAAAATCGCCCAGGTAAATTTGCAATATAGTAACCCTAACTTAGCAAATATCATCACTAGCCAATTTATAAATGCGCAAAATGATATCTTAGTACTGTTTGAATTCAATGATACGCATCGGCATGTGCTTGATGAGCTAAACTCGAAATATCATTTATTTGGTTATGCTGAAGTTGAAGGGGCGCCATTTGGCATTATTGTTCTATCAAAACTTCCAATCGTACAAAGGCAAATTAAACGCTTTGATAATCCCAAACTTGGCTACGTAAAGCTTAGTTTTTTACATGATAACGTTATGTTAAATAGTATGTTTTTACATCCTCCATCACCTAGAACTCAAAGTTTGTGGAATCAGAGAAACTTAGTTTTAAGTGAAGTCGCTACAGAAATTAAAAAGTTAAAGGGGAGTTGGTTAGTTGCTGGTGATTTTAATACAGTACCTTGGTCACGATACTTTATGAGTATTAAAAGCAGTTGTTTTAATCACGCAGGTTTTTATACATCTTGGTCTTTAAAAAACCAGCTAAGTGATTTAAAAGTTTTGGGTTTACCAATAGATCATTGTTTAGTGAGTGAAGATGTTTCTTTATCTAATGTTGGTGTTAACTCAGTAAACGGCAGCGACCACAAACTGCTGCACTATGAACTCACATTTTCTACGCATTGATTAAATTTAAGGTGACTATTTTCAATTAATATATCAACCAGCATAGTTAGCTCAAAGTTATCCCAAGGTTTTGCGGTAATCATATTAGCTATATTATTGTTAAGCGCACTTTTAGAAGCTTCTAGCTCTGCATAGCCGGTAATCAAAAGGCGAGAGCAGTTCGGCTGTAGCAATTTAATGTCCTCTAAAACAGCAAAACCACTGATTGCAGGCATCAACAGATCACAAATGACTAAACTAATTGGGTTCTGTTTCGCATACTCAATTGCCGATAGAGGGTCGCTGAAACAAATTACATGGTTATTAGTACCTAATAATCGTTTTAGCGACCTTAAAATTGCTTCATCATCATCGATGATTACAATGTTTTTTCTCATGAATGTGCTCCAAATAAGTGCTTCAAGTCATAGAGCATATGTTTAAAGTTTCGTTTATGAGGGAATAGCCAAAAGGCTCTATTTGAGTACATAAGAGCTTTTGAATAGTGACCAAGTTCACGATAGAACTCGCCATAACATTCACTTAAACGTGCTTTGATTTTTTTAAGTTCATTGTTTGATACAACAGATTGGTTACGATTAATAATTTCAACCATAGCCGCTAGTCTATTTTCTCTATTTGATGTTATAGAGTTAGCACGCATTAGATAGTGCATTGCACACAGCGTTGAATAACCTACATAACCTTTTTTTGCTATTTTTAACCAGCAATCTAAATCGGTAGCGCTACTTAACTTATTGTCAAAACCACCCACATCAACAATGGTTGAACGTTTAACCATGACCGACGATGTGCCAACGATATTGGTTGTGATCATTTGGCTTATTGGATTATCTAGAAACTGGAAGTCTGTGTTTTCTTTATTGCATTTAAATTCGGGCCAATAATCAAAACAGCCAATTATATCTTCGTTGTTTTCATTAAAATGCATGTAGTCAGTAAAACTTAAAACACAGTCTGGATGTTTTTTATGAAATGCTAACTGAGCTGCAAGTTTATCGGCTGACCAATAATCATCGGCATCTAAAAAAGCTAAGTACTCTGATTTTGCTTGTGTAATTGCAAGGTTACGAGCAGCGACAACGCCTTTTCTTTGTTGGCTATAGATGCGTACCTCACTCTTGTCAACAGCAAGTTGCTCAAGGTATTCTTTACTGCCATCTGTAGAGCCATCATCAACAATAATGATTTCAAAATTTACACTTTTTTGCTGGTAAATGCTGTTAATACAGGTATCTAGATACTGCAAACAGTTGTAGTTAGGAATGATAATACTGACTTGGCTGTTCATAATATGCTCCAATAGCATTTCTTCACGTAGTAAAGGATACGCAATTTAGACGCCAGCTTTAAATCTGTATTTTCTGTGAAATTACTCAGCCTTTTCTCTTTGTGCGTTGCATTTTGCAAATCTTCGGTAATTTTTTATCTCAATTCGGGAATATTTCGGTTTTTTTGCTGGGTATGGAACTTGCCATAGCTCTTATAACAGTTTTTATAGGAGCGTTTTTATGAAGCACATTGCTATTTTGGTTCCAAGCTTTCCAATTGCATCTGAAACATTTGTTGTAACGGAAATTAAAGCTCTTCTAAATGCAGGGCATAAGGTGACAGTTCTTACATTTGAAAAAACCAGTGTCATGATTAACTTAACCAGTGCCATTGAAGTTAAAAAAATCACTAAGCCTGCTTTTAAATCAATCTTACCTTCTATGTTGAACATTTATAAGTTAGCAAGGGCAACGCATACTGCAGCTCAATTTAAATCAATTTCAACACAATCCTTGCTTGCTTATGGTTATCAAATTGCACGTTATATAAAAGCTGCAAAGATAGATCATTTACATTGCCATTTTATGCATGGGCCTCTTGCATACGGTATCGTTGCGGCAAAACTTGCTGACATTACAGTATCTTCTATTGGTCATGGCCATGATGTTTACGTAAACAACGCAGACTTAAAACCTAAATTAGCTCTTTGTGATTTTTCAATAGCAGTTTGTGAAGAAATGGCTATGCAATTTAAACGCTTTTCGAAGAGCAATGTTAAATTGTTGCATTGTGGTATCGATACTAGCCAATTTAAGTTTGTACCATCGTCCCTAAATGAATCTGTTCGTTTAATTTTTATCGGTCGTCTAGTCGAAAAGAAAGGGCTGCAATTCCTATTACCGGCACTTAAGCATATTCCAAAAGAGTTTGGTATAACACTAGATATAGTAGGGGACGGGCCAATGCTTAACGATTTAATGTATATGGCTGAAGAGCTTGGTATTCGTAAATCTATCCGTTTTCTAGGTGAAAAACCTCATGATTGGGTTAGCTCAAACCTGATTTACTATTCTGCGCTTATCGCGCCTTTTTGTGTCGCAGAAAATGGCGACCGTGATACAGGCCCGTTAGTTTTAAAAGAAGCCATGGCTTGTGGCCTTCCTGTTCTCACTACCACCTTAATGGGAGCAAACGAAATTGTAACCCCAAGTGTTGGTATGAAATGTATGCCAGGTAGTATCTCAGGACTCAGCAAAATGCTTTATAAATTTCACCAATTATCTCCACATAAGCGTTATCTACTTGGTCAAAATGCTAAGCAACATGTAAACGAGCATTACAACGCAGTTAAGCAAGCTCAGCAACTTTCCAAGTGGGTTGAATCTTTATAGGGAGGTTTTATGAGTAACTTAAAACAAATTGGTTACTTTGCTTTAGCTATTTTTGCAGTAAAAGGGTTTGGCTTTTTACTTTTACCAATTACAACTCGCTTTTTAGAAAAGAGCGAGTTTGGTGAACTGAACTTTTTGGTGACCATGTCAGCGCTATGCTCTTTAGTGGTTTCTCTTGGTTTACCTGAGCTACTACTAAAACAACAGTACCCATCTTTTCGTGAAAAAATGGCGTTATTTAGAGACTCTCTGGTATTAACAATCTGCTTTAGTGCGCTTTTTTTAGGCTGTAGCTTTATATTTAGCGAGCAAATTATTGCAACCTTACCTGCGCAAATAAAGGTGATTGATTTTAGGTTACTTATTTTAAATTTAACTTTTGCCTCGGTACTTGCTATCCCGTACACCTACTACCGGTTATTTGATTACGCGCAAAAGTATTGTTTTTATACTATTGCGCATGCTGTCATACAAACTTGTTTAACAATCACTTTGTTAGTACTTGGTTTTAATGTAACCGGTGTAATGGTTTCAGGTGTTGTCTGCACGTTCATTATTATGTGTTTAACCTTAAGTGATATGCGAAGTGCACTTAAAGTGAGCTATTCTCGCTTTAGCTGGAGAATAAAAAAATCACAGACTGTATTCTTAACTTCAATTATCGCATCAGGTTTGTTTGTTTATGCCGGTAATGGGGCTGAAAACTGGTTTATCGTTGCCGAATTTAACGAGAGTGTTTTAGCGAGTTATTACGTTGCAGCGCAATTTGCCATTATAACTTCGTTCACATTTGAGCCGATTAGGCTTTGGTGGTTCGCCAAACGTTTTAGCTTAATTAAGCAAGATAAAACGCAATATCAAAATTATGCAATAACCTCATTAAATGCAGGCTTAGCTATGTGTGTTTTAATGAGTTTACTGGCACCAATCGCTTTAAACTCAGTACTTCCTGCTGAATACCATGGCAAAGATAGCTGGCTGATTCTGTTGATTATTGTTGTTGCCATACGCCATCACAGCGATATTTTTAATATTGGTTGCTACATGCATAAAAATGGTGTGTTTGTATCAATTATAAATTTCTTTACGGCACTTTTAGGCCTTAGCCTGCTGTACTTTTTAGTGCCAAAACTTGGTGTTGAAGGCGCTATTTTGGCGCTAATCATTATGCAAAGTTTTAAATTAGTTTGCCTTTACTCAGTTAGTCAGCATTTCGAACCTCTAAAGCTAAATTTTGCAGCATTAATACCAAGCTGGTTAGCATTAGGCTCTATAACACTGATCACTTTACAGTTTAGCGAACTAAGTTTGGCTAAATGGATTGTATGTTTTATCTATATTGTTGGTTTGGCTTATCAATATAGAGCACTAATTAAGCAAGTGATAAAAAGCTTAATTAAGGAGCATCACTATGCTCAATTACTATAAACAAAATCAGTTATTCATTAATGGCATTTTAGTAACCTTACTTGTGGTTGTTACCTATTGCCATTTTGGGCCCAATAGCAGTATTTGCATTGCTGCTATTACCTTTTGCCGCTTTCACTGCAGTAGAGGTAAGTGTGGCTTTTATAATTTTGTTTATTTTATTTAGCTACTTTAGATTACACGAAGCTTTTCCTTTTTTAATGCCTTTTAAAATTCCTAAGTTACTCGCGCTTGCGTCGCTATTGGGAATAGCTTGGCACCTGTTTATCTCACAAAAATTAAAGCCACATTGGCATACCAATCATCTGATATTTTTTGTTTGGTTTATTTGGCTGACTGTTTGCGTTTTTAGTGCCTCAAATCGGGGTTTAGCGATGGAGTACTGGTCAGGTGTACTAACAAAAGTACTCATTATGGTATTTGCAATCTCGTGGTGGATGAGCACATTAAAGCATTTTAATGTGGTTAGAATTGGCATCATGATCTCAGGTGCCGCCATTGCTTTAGTTGCCCTGAGTAACAAAATGAATGGTATTGGCCTAGTAGAAGGTACCCGCGTCACTATTTCGCGAGAACTTCGCTCACAACTTGGTGATCCTAACGATTTATCACTTGTAATGATGTTTCCCGTGTCTTTTTTAGCTGCTGAAGTATTTGATTCAAGTGCCCATAAATTTAGACGCATCATTGCATTTATTTGCTTAGTTATCGCAATCAGCGGTGTCATTGCAACACAAAGCCGAGGCGGCTTACTTGGCATTGCTGCTGTACTTAGTTTCTTTATTTATCAGAAAGTTAAAAATCCTGTTGTGGTCGGCTGCATTGGTGCTGTGGGCATGTTAGCCATGGTTGCTTTTGCAGGTATTGCAGATAGGCAAAGTGGCGGCTCCCATGAAGGTGGTGTTGATGAATCTGCTATGGGTCGTATTTACGCATGGCAAGCTGCAATAAATATGGCGATACATAATCCATTAACAGGGGTTGGGGTTAATAACTTTGTCGTTAATTACTATTTTTATAGCCCACATTGGGATGGCAAGAATCATGCAGTACACAGTACATGGTTTCAGGTATTAGGTGAAACAGGCATCGTAGGAATATGCATTTTTGTGCTTGTGATTGCCTGTATTTATCGCACCTTAAACCGTGTGTTTTTAATAAATAAACAGATTAATGACAAACAAATAGATGTGAATGCTAAAGCTCTAAAGGGCGGCCTAATTGGCTTTATGGTGTCAGGAACCTTTTTAACTCAGGCATTTACATGGCCTATTTATATCATTCTTGCTTTAACCATTGCCTTAGAAAAGCTTGTAATTGATAGACAAAAGGAGACCTCACATGAGTGAAAATATTAAACAATGGCTTAAATCAAGTCACAGCCCATTTGCAAAATCGCTTTTTCAATTTGCGAAATCGATTCGCAATCCGCAAATGTGGGTGATCCCAGGTATTCATTCATTTATATATAAACTGCATTTATTGGTTAAAACTTTAGTGAGTGAGCTAGGGCGCATTTTTTATTACACACCACTATTTAAAAGCCAAATTAAAGGTTCAAAAGCAAATTTATTCCTGTATTCTGGCATGCCGCAAATATTAGGAAAACTTGAAATTAGCTGTAATGACAACACGCGAATTAGTGGCATCAGCACTTTTTGTGGGCGTAGTCATGGTAATTACACACCCAAACTGATTATTGGCAGTAACGTGGATATTGGTTGGCAAAATGCGTTTTCAGTTGGCCGTAAAATTATTTTAGAAGATGATGTTCGCCTTGCAGGACGGGTATTTTTAGCTGGCTTTCCTGGTCACCCTCTAAACTCTGCACGACGTGCTTTAGGTGAGCCTGATGACGAGTCACAAGTTGGCGATATCATTATCAAACAAGGCGCTTGGATAGGCACCGGCGCAACTGTGCTTGCAGGTGTAACAATAGGCGAGGGTGCTATAGTTGCTGCAAGCGCGGTAGTTACTAAAGATGTCCCAGCAAATACTATTGTTGCTGGCAATCCAGCAAAAATTGTTAAACAGCTGGAGGGGACGCTATGAAATTTATTGTATTCGGTGAAGACTGGCAAAGTCACCCAAGTAGTACACAGCACCTATTTAAACAACTATCAAAACAACATCATGTTATTTGGATTAACTCGATTGGTATGCGAAAACCAACATTTCGCTTGATTGATGTGAAACGAGTTTTTAATAAATTAAAAAGCCTTTTTTTATCAAAGCGCACAGGGTCAAATGCTAAAACAACGAATACTAGCCAAAACATTAATTTAACATCACACACATTAGCGGTTTTACCCTGGCACGATAACGTTATAGTAAGGCTATTTAATAAATGGATTTTTAATCGAAAAGGTTTCATAGATGATGAGCCAATTGTTTATTGGCTTAGTGTGCCTACTGCAATTAGTCTAATTTCACCGCGAGAGCAAGATAAGGTAATTTATTATTGTGGTGATGACTTCTCTGCACTTGCGGGGGTTGATCATAAAATGGTCGCGCCTTTTGAAAGTGACCTTATCGAAAAAGCTGACACCATCTATGTTGTGAGTGAGTTTCTTGCCAACAAAATGCCGAAATCTAAAGTTAAAATGCTTTCTCATGGTGTCGATTTAGAGCTTTTTACCACGCAAACCACAAAAGCCGTTGAACTTGAGCAAATAAGCAAACCAATTATTGGTTTCTATGGTTCCTTGAATGCTTGGCTTGATAAAGCCTTATTGTTAAGGCTAGTTAAAGATAGGCCTGAGTATCAATTAGTATTGATAGGCCACCTTGTCGAAGACTTTTCTGATCTACTCAAGTTAGACAATGTAACCCATATACAGGCTGTAGAGCATGATCGTTTAGCTTCATTTTCTCAGCATTGGCAGGTATCTATCTTGCCATTTGTTGATAATGAGCAGATCAGGGCCTGCGATCCACTTAAATTAAAAGAATACATAGCCACAGGCACACCAATTGTGACAACACGCTTTGCTGCGGTTAATCCGTACCAAGAGACCATATTAATAGCAGACAACCACCAGGGCTTTATTGAGCGATTAGACTATGCTGTAAGCCTAAGTAAATCAAACAACTTAAATTGGCGAGCCAACCAATCTCAGCAGGCAAGTGATCATAGCTGGCAAGCAAAAGCCAAGCTAGTCTGTAAACAACTTAGGTTTTGCTAAATAAACCTTTCAACCCAAAGCCGCATCTTGTATCGCTACAAGATGCGGCTTTTTCATTTTGGCTCATTAACTGCAATTAACTAACTATCTATAGAAATCTCGGTTGTTTTTATCAATTTGCAAATTAAAACCGAGCAATTTCGCAAAATGCAAAGCAAAAGGTAAAGTATGTTAGTTAAAGAGCAGATCAAACGGTTAATTTATTTAGGGCTTTATGCGCTTTACACGCGTATTAAGCTCTTTATTATTCCGTTTTGCATTGTGCCAATCGTCGTCATTGCACTTGGTTTATCTGCTCAAAAACAATATACCAATCACGCTACCATCTTAATTGAAGAGTCAGCACTACTTAATCCTTACTTAGATGATCTGTCTTTCTCGTTTCAGCTTTCTGACCGTATGGCAGCACTGCGTACCTTAGTTATCAGCCGCAAGGTACTTATTGCAGTAGCAAAAGAAACCCAATTAATAGCTGAAGATGCTACGTCAAAGCAAGTTGAAGAAATCCATCAAAAACTATCTAAAGCGTTATCACTTTCGTTAATTGGTGATGAGCTGGTCCGCATAAACTTTATTTGGCATGACCAATCACAAATGAAGCCAGTGCTTGAAAAGGTGGTAGAAAAATTTATTGAACGTTTATTAGCACCAACAAAGGCATCACTTGATACTTCTGAGCAGTTTTTCTTTAAGCAGCTGGATAGTTTACGCGAAGAACTTGAGTTATCTGAAGAGGCACTTGCTGATTTTAAAACCAAAAACAGTAACACCTTACCCGATGTTTTACATAGCAATCGCCAAACCTTCGACAGCTTACTAAGTGAAAAGCAACAAAAGCTGATTGCTCTTTCAGGGGCTAAAGCAAAACTGAATGCCTTAGTGAGTAAAGTAGGGCAAGCCAATCCAATTTTAGGCAATTTAGAAGAAAAGATAATTCGTACTGAATCAGAGTTAAGTCTTTTGAGAACACGCTATACCGATAAACATAGCAAAATTATCGAGAAAAAACGCACCCTTGCAAATTTAAAAAGCCGCCAACAGGCGCTGTTAGCATCTAGTGAAGAGCTAGACACAACGAATCTTGATCAGTTATGGCAAATGGTTAATACGCTTCCTTCTGGTGATGGTAAAGAGAGCAGCGTTTTAGTTTCACAACTTCTTGCGCTTGAAGAGGCCCGTAATAATTTACTTCAGCAAGAACAAGAATTTGCAATGCTCGAAGAGCAAGTTCAGCTTGTCAGTGAACGTCTGTTAGTTACCAGTGATGTAGAAAAACAATTACGTAAACTAGAGCGTGATTACGATGTTAAACAGTCACTTTATAAAGACATGCTGAGCCGTTACGAAATGGCCAAAGTTACGGGCAAATTAGTTAAATACGAAGGACCTGACAAAGTTAAAACTATCGAGCGAGCTTATAGCCCAACACAACCTATCAATACCTCAATGCTGATGACCGTTATCGTTGGCATTGTGCTTGGGATTTTCACAGGTAGTGCAAGCGTATTTGTTGCTGCACTTTGTGACAGTCACTTAAAAGATATTAAAACCATCGAAAAACTTACCAGCGCAGAGGTGGTAACAGTACTTCCTATCGTCAATGCCGAAACTAACTTCGGTAATATTGAAGGAGATAAATCATGAATGTCATGCACTTAGTTCAACACCTACAAGTAGGTGGCCTAGAAAAAATGGCAATTACTTTACTCAAAAATAGTCAATTTAGTAGCTCGAGTATTATTGTTTCTCTTGAAGGAAACAGGCAATCTGCGTTTGAGCAATGGCCATAGCTTGAACAATATAGCCATCGAGTTATTTGTTTAAACAAAAAACCAGGCGTGAGTATTTCTGTTATCGCAAAGATAAAGGCATTAATAAAAGAGCATGATATCGATATTATTCACAGTCATCATGTTGGTCCTGTTATTTATGCTGGCCTTGCTTGTGCGTTGACCGGTGATACGGTTCGTCATATATCAACAATTCATGATGCCTGGTATTTAAATAACGTTAAACAATGTACTTTCACTAAGTTACTTAACTCATTAACGAATATTTATTGGGTCGCAGATGCACGTATTGTTGCTGATGAATTTAGAGCTAAAACAGCAATCATTCCTGAGCGCACCATTTTAAATGGTATAGATTGCGATAATTTTGTCGCAATTAATCAATCAACCGCCAGAAATCAGCTCAATTTACCCCACAAAGTTAAGCTAGTTGGCTGTGCTGCAAGGTTAATTGAAGGTAAAGGACACAAAGATCTTATTCATGCATTGCATTACTTACCTGAAGATTACCATATGGTGTTTGCTGGAGATGGCGATCTAAAAGTCATTTTAATGAATTTGGTACGTAATTTAGGGCTTAACGAGCGTGTGCACTTTTTAGGCAACGTTCACGATATGCGAGCCTTTTATTCGAGTATCGACGTGATGTGTTTATATTCACAGCGTGAAGGTTTGCCATTATCGATTATTGAAGCCATGGCATGTGGTATTCCAGTTGTAGCGTCTGATGTAGGTGGAATTCATGAAGTTGTCACCGATAACGAAGGTGAGCTTGTGTCTTTGAACGAGTTTAACAAGCTTGCACCGGCTATTTTGAGAGCATGTAAACTGCCACATGGTCTTTGCATTCGTCATCATGCTATTGCAGTCGCTGATGCAAGAACCATGAGTAGTAAATACAACAATTTATATTCTGCATTAGCAGTGTAGGAGCCAACCATGACTATTTTTACTACATTATTTATCATTTTAATGTGTATTGCTGCGTATCATCATATTGGCTACCCATTATTACTAAAGTGTGTTGCAAGCAAAAAGCAAAAACCAAGCAAGCAAACCGTTTTTGATGACAACTACACACCGAATATTGCTGTTTTGATGTGTGCTTACAATGAACAACAGCATATTGCAGAAAAGCTTTATAACTTAGCATCACTAGTTTATGACACTCATCATTATTCTATTCATGTTTATTTTGATGGTTGCACCGATAAAAGCTATCAACAAGCTCTTAAAGCACAGCAGGTATTACATAAGCAAGGCGTGCAGTGCTATTTTCACCATCGTGATGAAAACCAAGGGAAAGTACAAGGGTTAAATACCTTGATGGGGATGGCAAAATATCACAATGATATTTTACTGTTCACTGATGTTAGTGCTTTATTGAGTATTGATGCATTAAACAAAGTAGCTAAGCAATTTAGTGATCCGCAAGTGGCAATTTCGACAGGTGTTTACACCTTAGATGAAAATGCACCAGATGCGCAAAAAGCCTACTGGCAGTACCAAAACCAAGTGAAAAAATCCGAGTCAAACCTTGGCGCTGTGATTGGCGTACCTGGGGCAATGTTTGCAATGCGCGCTGAGTATGCAAATGAATTAGAAAAAAACACCATTAACGACGACTTCGTGCTATCAATGAAAGCTTTAAGTAAAGGCGGTAAAGCCATTGTCGATGAAGACGTAGTCATTTACGAGCGCGAATGCGATGAGCAAAGTGAAGATTATAAACGCCGAGTAAGATTAGGTGCCGGTAATTGGCAACAAATAAAAGCGCTGCTTTTATTACTTAACCCGCGTTTAGGTTGGACTTGTATGAACTTTTTCTCGCACAAAGTATTACGTGGGGTTATGCCAATTATTTTAGCCTGTATTTATGCTTGTGTATTTATAGAAGCTATCGTCACACAATCTGTATGGTCACAATTGATAGCTACAGGCATTTTATCGCTTCACACACTGCAAGCGGTTAAAACTATATTCGCCTTTAAAAGACGCATTCCTATCGTCGATAAAGTTAATTACATCTTAAATAGCTACTTTTTAGCACTTTGGGGGATCATTCGTTATGAACAAGGTTACTTCGACACCCCTTGGCAACGTGTAAAATCAGCGAGTAAAGCACAAACCAAATCTGTTATTAAAGTCATCAAACGAAGCTTAGATATTGCAGGTGCCTTATTTGCACTAAGTCTAGTTTGGCCTGTTTGTTTAATTGCAGCGCTGGCTATAAAGCTTACATCTAAAGGTCCTATCATCTTTAAGCAACTTAGAGTGGGTGAAAGCTCAGATGACTTCGTTGAGTTATTTTATGTTTACAAGTTTCGCTCTATGGTGGTTGATGCTGAGTCACGTTCTGGTGCTGTATGGGCAACTAAAGATGACCCAAGAATAACGGCAGTAGGTCGTTTTATGCGTAAAACACGAATTGACGAACTTCCACAATTGATTAATGTGCTCAAAGGCGAGATGTCATTAATTGGCCCAAGACCAGAGCGCCCTGTGTTTTATGGTAAATTAGAAAAAGACATTCCTTATTTTTGCCAGCGTACTTACGGGGTTAAACCAGGTATTTCTGGGCTTGCTCAAGTGATGAACGGCTACGACGAAACCATAGACGATGCACGCAGTAAAATAGGCTGGGATTACGCCTATTCTCTGAGTATGTCATCACCGCGTGCTTGGGCGAGGCTTGAGTTTTCAATTGTGATTAAAACATTACAAGTTGTCTTTACAGGCAAAGGGCAGTGATACCAATCCACATCCTTTTTGCAAAATAAATTAAGCAAATCACGTTGCATAATGCAAATCAACACTAAAAAGTTAATTGCATTATGCATTACCCTATAATTTATCCTTTAAATTTCAACACCTTATAAACTGGCATTTTAGTTGTACTAGTTACTATGACTAACCAATTTAACTAAGGTGAAGATCATGGCTAACAACACATCATTTTCTAACGATACCAAACTAATTTCTCTACCTAGTGACTTTTCTGGTCTAGCTGTCGATGGCTTTAAAGATCAGTTTGAAGAAGTTGCGCACGGCAAACAGCAAAGTGTGGTACTCGATTTTAGCTCTACCACGTTTATTGATTCATCTGGTATTGGTGCCATGGTGTTCCTATACAAACGCATCGAGAAAAAAGGACAAAAATTATCACTGCTTAATGTGTCTGGGCAACCACACAAATTAATGAGTCTATTAAGAGTTGATAAGACGATTCCATTTATCGAACAAGCTGATATCGCGTGAGGTGATTTATGAAGCACATACTATTTACAATCATTTTGCTAACGCTTGGTGGATGTGCTTCTTGGCCTGATGAGGGGCAAGGAGGCTGGGCTGAAAAATATCAAAATTATCCGCTTACTGATGAACAACACGAGATGATTTACGACACACAAGAAACCGTGGTGCTAAGCGAATTTGAACATCATGTTTTAAAGTTAGATTTATTAAAAGCACAAGGTATACAGCAATGTATGCCAGCACAACTGCTAAAAGCACAAATATACGAAAACCGTATAAGACGTCTAATAGCAGCGCAAATGTGGTCTGATGCTGAGCATGATTTATTGATTCACTATCACGGTTTAAATCAGCTTGCCAAGCACTTTGAAACTGTTAATGCGATGAGCCAATGTGCAGGTGTTACTGACACTGAAAAAAACATGACAGCATCACTTAAAGACCAGATCACTGAGCTTCTAAATAGTGATAACCAGTTTTCGTTGAATGATTTTCAGGTTACTCCTAAATACATCACACGTTTAGCACAAGCGGCTGACTTAATTAAACAAGTTGATGAGGTTAACTTATTGCTTGTTGGTCATGCTGACATTAGTGGTCAGCAACAAAACAACTATGAGTTAGCACTTAAGCGTGCAGAAACAGTAAAACACTGGCTAGGTATTTATGGTGTAAACCCAGCAACAATAACAACCTTAACACAAGGTAGTTTAACGCCGTACAGCGACGAACCTGACTCACGCTCAAAACGTCATTCAGATAGACGAGTAGAGGCAATTATTATCGACATGAGTGACGATAAAGCCACTAAACAAAAACATGCATTATCCAGCTGGACCAAAATCTTAAATGGTCCTAAGGAGCAATAACATGAAACAGTTAATCTTACTTTGCTTACTTATATTCGCGTTACCTTGACGTGGTCAACCAAATTCAGACACCTCAGTTAAGCAACCATAGTTAATTCTTCAGCCACCAATTCAAAGTTATTTGGACTTTGATAATTCAGATAAGAATGAAGCCGTTGGCTGTTGTACCACATCGTTATGTAATTCATAACATCTTGCTGCGCTGCATAGCGGGTTTCATAGTGACGCCAGTGAACACGTTCCTGTTTCAAACTGCCGAAGAAGCTTTCTGCAACCGCATTATCCCAGCAGCAACCTTTTTTACTCATGCTACCAATAAAGCTATGTTTTTCTAATAATCGCCGATATTGATGGCTCGCATATTGAACGCCTTGATCTGAATGAACAATCAATCCCGATAGTGGCTGACGTTGCCAAATAGCCATAGTCAACGCATCACAAACCAGTTGAGCTTTCATTCTCGCTCCCATACTCCAGCCGACCACTTTACGAGAATATAAATCAATGACAACCGCTAGATATAACCAGCCTTCGGTTGTCCAAACATAACTGATATCCTGCACCCACGCTTGATTGGGTGCTGCAACAGTAAAATTTTGCTTCAGTTCATTGGCGTAAACAGGCTTATTGTGGTCACTGTTTGTTGTCACTTTGTATTTCTTTTTATAACGAACCCATACACCCGCTTCTTTCATGAGCTGCGCGGTTTTTTGCCGACTCACGGGATAACTCAGCGCGTTTAACACTTTTTGAATACGTCGCTCGCCATAGGTGTTATCGCTGAACTTGGCAATATCTTTGACCCAATCAAGCATTTCTTGATGCGTTGGGTCTTCCGGTTTGTTAACGTTACGTTTTTGATAACTATAATAATTATTACTCTTAACACCCAGTACATGGCACATTATGACCACAGGCCAGATCTTCTTATGTTGGGCAATAAACGAATACTTTACTTCGTTTCTTTGGCAAAGAAGACCGTTGCCTTTTTTAATATTTCACGCTCCATTTCGAGGCGTTTTACTTGTGCTTTTAAGCTGCGGATCTCTTCTTGCTCTGGGGTTAGTTTGCCATTCCCCCGAAAAGCATGACCATCATCATTTTCGGCTTCTTTGATCCAACGGCCGAGCATGTTGGGATTAATCCCCAGGTTTCTCGAAGCTTCCGCTTGACTATAGTTTTGCTCAACGACCAATGCAATCGCATCCAATTTGAATTCTTTTGAATATTTTTTACGTTTTGTCATTTTCGATCTCCAATTAAGATTATTATCTCTTAACTGGGGTAGTCGAATCCATTAAACCACGTCACCTACTTTCGCAGAAGAGATTGAAGTCGGTAATAAACTTTACTTATACCTACCAGGCGAAGCTGAATTTAGCGAACCGTTTGAAGTTGATAAAGAAGGGGCTATTACCTTACCAGAGCTAGGTCGTTTTAAAGTAGCAGGCTTACAACTAGATGATGTGCAAAGCCAGCTCCGCACAGCATTAAGTGAAATGTATGTAGCGATGGATGACTTTTATGTGGAAATTCACTCTCGAGATATTTTCATCAATGTCATGGGCTATGTGAATGACCCATCACAAGTAAGTATTCCTAAAGATGGCAACATTCAAATGGTCATCGCCCGTGCTGGCGGCTTAAAACCAGGCGCTCAATTAGACCGTTTACAAATTCGCCGTGGCACAGAGATGATTGAATTTAACTATAAAGCCTACTTAGACTCAGGCAACATTGATTTATTACCTGCATTACAAAGCGCTGACACTGTCTTTGTGCCTGTTTCTCCACTGTTAGGTAACGTCCAAATTGACTTTGATGCACAAACCTTAAGTGCATCAGGTGATGCAAGTGATAACAGTGCTATTACTTTACTTGGTGAGGTGCACAACCCTGGTAGCTTTTCATTTAAAGAAAACATGAGTGTACTCGATGCGTTAATGCGTGCTGAGGGTGTAACCCGCTATGCAGATGTAACCAAAATTCGCGTTATCGTTGATAAAACCCCAGTAGTATTCGATTTAAAAGCGTATTTAGATAAACCTAATAACGACACTATGCCTGAGCTAAAAGCGGGTTCTACTATTTATGTGCCTATCATGGTTGATGATGTAAATACCACTTCAAGAACAGTTTATATCATGGGTGAAGTACAAAAGCCGGGCGCTTATGAAGCAGGTGAAAGCACCAGCTTTTTGGATATTCTGGCTAATGCAGGTGGCCCAACCCGTTTCGCTGAAACTCGTCAGATTAAAATCTTAACTCCAGCAGGAGAAAGCATCCTATTTGATTTACAAGGTTACAGCGAAGGCATAGTTACAGTAAAAGTGCCAAGCCTTAACCCAGGTGATGTAATATTTGTACCAGAGAAAACCGATCAAAACGAAAAAAGCTGGTTAAAAGTACCGCCAAAACGTGCCATCAAAATTATCGGTGCCATTTTATCTCCTGGTCGTTATGAGTGGAGCCCTGAAATGGACTTTACTGATTTACTTGCTCATGCCGGCGGCCCAACTAAGGGTGCCAATATCAATGATATTAAAATTGTAAGAAACGGTGAGGTGACCAAACGTTTCGATTTAGAGCAATACACTATTAATGATTCGGGCAAATATACACTACCAAATTTAATGGCTGGCGATACCATTATTGTTGAAGAGTTACCGGTTGACCCTGCAGACAATAAATCTCAATGGATCCGTCAAGAATCAAGCAAGTCTATTTACATTATGGGGCAGGTGGGCTCACCAGGTCGCTATGCATTTAATACTAATATGCACTTTATCGACATTTTAGCCGCTGCTGATGGCCCTACAGATAACGCTGATTTACGCAATATTCGTATTACTCATCGTAACGGCAATGCAGCAAGAGTCAGCAAATTAAACCTTGCACTCTATTTTGAAACCGGTGATGAAACCTTATTTCCACACGTTTTACCGGGCGATACCATCTATATCCCAGAAAAAGATAAAGACTGGTTACGTACGCCAAAAGAGCAAGTAGTTCGCATCATGGGTGCTGTTGAAAAGCCAGGTCGTTACAGCTTTGATGACACCATGACGGTACTTGACGTACTAGCAGAAGCGGGCGGCCCATCAAGCTCAGCGCTTATCGACAAAATCGTGGTGGTAAATCATTCATGCTGTAAAGAACAGTCTCGTGTATTTGATTTAGAAGAATTCGTTAAAAACCCTAACTCAGCGTATATCCCTGTGTTACGTGCTGGCGATACTTTGTATGTACCAGACAAAGGCCAGGATTTAATGAGCCAGTTTAAATCAAACTTCTTAGATTTTATTACTGTTGTAGCTTTAGTGGTGGGCTTATGAAACTAATACCAGCGCAATACCAAGAACTTGAAGCCGTGTGTAACGAAATAGATAACAGCAAAGCCCGTTGCATCTGCTTTATTTCGTTAACCGGCAACGAAGGCTCTACATCACTTTGTGCTAGTGTTGCACAGCGCTTAAGTTTGCAAGCCGCCAAAGTACTTATAATCGACTTAAATCCGTTAAATCCATTTAAGTTTGATGAACCAAAAAAACCAGAATCTTGGTGCTTCAGCGATATTTCGTGTCAGCTGAATATCATCAATACTGAACAGGTAGACCTGCTCACCATGGCGCATCTTAAAGAGCTTGAATCGGTGAAAAACAAAAGCGTACTAAATGATGCAATAGAACGCATAAAACAAGAATATGACTATATATTTTTAGATATGAGCCCAGCTCTTAAATGTAATCGGGGCAATGTACCGCTGCATGCGCTTAGTTTATGTACCGAACTGACATTTTTAACGGTATCGCTTGGTTATAACGACGAAGAAGCTCTATGTCACGGTATGGCAAATCTTGAACACGCAGGCGTCAATAACGTAAAGATTGTTGTTGCGCAGCATCAGTTTGCTCCATTGGGTAGCCGCATCGTGAAAACGCTCAAAGCGTTTCAACCAAAATGGCCTAAACTCACAGAGTACTTATTAAACAAAGTTATTAAACAGCGCTGGTTGTTTTTACCTTATTGAGAACCTGTATGGACTGCTTATATCAAAAATCATTTAGTCTAGATTGGCCCACAGTCAGTGAGATTCGCCATATTTTAAAACATGTTTTGACGGCGATCAGTGTTAAAAATCAAGATATAGATGCAGCAGGGTTAGTAGCAACCGAATACCTAACTAATCTGTTACGCCATAGCCAAGAAACGTCAATGCATGTGCAGTTTGCTATGCATAAACTGCCCGATAAACAGCTGCTAATTGAATTTAAAGACAGTATGCCAAGCTATGATTTATTTAATCAACAACCATCAGGGTGGCAATTAGACAGTGGTGAATTAGTTGAAGGGGGTATGGGGGTGGCGCTCATCAAGCATTACTTTCCAAACGCTTGTTATAAAACTGTTGGCCAACAGAATACATTCTCTTTTTGTTTAACCAATATCGATAAACGACCCACGCTTATCTACATAGATGATGATAAGGCACAACTTGCTTTATTGAATGCTTATTTATCTGAGCATTTTCAGGTTATTTGCTGTGAGGATAGTGAATCGGGGTGGCAAGAAATTCTCACCTCTGGGGCAACAATTTTATTACTCGATCATAAACTTAAAAATGGTACTAGTGAGCCTTTACTTAAAAAGCTCAATCAATCCAACCTAAAAACTAATTTATCTGTGGTTATGCTGACAGGTGATGACAGTGAAGAACTTATAAAACGTATAAACCTATTAGGGGTTGATGATTATTTAGTAAAACCCGTAAGCAAAACTCGCTTATTACAAAGTATTGAACGCATTGTGCATCGTTTTTCTGCATTAAAGTATTTAATTAACGAAGAGCGCATGCAAACAAGGCAAAAAATAGGGGAGTTTAATGCCTATAATTTTGGCTCCATTATCAGCCAAAATGGGGGGGATTTTTGTATGTATCCCCACCAGCAGCAAGCGCCTGTGATCATTGGCGATATGATGGGGCACGGTATAACAGCACTAAAAGAAAGTTTTGCCATAAAGGGCTTTTTAAGTGGCTGTTTAGCAACAGAAGTACCAATACAAAACGTTTTAACAACCTTGAACCAAGCCCTGTATGAACAGCGGTTATGTAAAACTAGTTTAGTCACTTTACTAATAAGTTTTATTGAAAATAACACACTTCACTGGTTTAACGCAGGTCATCCAGCCCCCTGTGTGATAACCAAAAATGGTAAATTGATCCAGCTAAGCGGCACTGATCCCTTACTGATGATCATGTTTATCAACATTATAGTTATAACTTAAATGACGTTGAACACATTTTATTATTCACCGATGGTTGGCTTGATAATCAGCAATTAAGTGATGTAGACCAAATTATTACTAAATTAACTGACGAAAATGTGCAAAGTGAAGAGTTTGCTTATGCACTTTGGCAGGCAAGCCAAGTTGAGTTAACTGCTGAAATAGACGATGCCTCGTTAATTGTGATCAATAAACACTAAAGTTTGAGTTTACAAACCGGTCAAATACGCACTAAGCTACTAATAAGGAACTGTTAAATAATCACTTTATCTCAGCATTAAACGATAATAAAGGAAGTCTGTAATGCCACCTAAAATACTCATTGTTGAAGATACAGAATCGCTAGCGCTGATGTACCAATCATATTTGATCCCAACCGGGGTCGAAACACGCATTGCCTACAATGGTGAACAAGCCGTCGTTGCTCTGCAGGAGTTTGAGCCTGATTTAGTGATTTTAGATGTTATGTTGCCAGATATGAACGGGCTAGATATATTATCCTCTTTAGACCCTGACTCAGCTCCACAAGTGATTGTTTTAACAGGGCATGCCACTAAAGAAATGGCAATCAAAGCTATTAAACTCGGGGCCAGTGACTTTCTAGAAAAACCAATCGAAGCCGATCGTTTTCGCATTACAGTAAACAACGCATTAAAACTTAAAGATTTAAAACAAACAGTCAAAAGCTATCAAACAACTTACGAGAACGGTAAATACTATGATTTGATTGGTAGCTCATCAGAAATGCAATCTGTTTACCAAATCATAAAATCAGCATCGGCAAGTAAAGCCACTGTGTTTATCACTGGTGAAAGTGGAACCGGTAAAGAACTGTTCGCCCGTGCGGTACATTTAGCGTCACCGCGTGCGAATAAACCCTTTGTAGCCCTTAACTGTGCAGCAATACCAAAAGATCTAATCGAAAGTGAAATATTCGGTCACTTAAAAGGGGCGTTCACTGGCGCGATTGCCAATCGTGAAGGGGCGGCTGGCCAAGCTGATGGTGGTACGTTGTTTTTAGATGAACTATGTGAAATGGACATCAATCTGCAAAGTAAGCTACTGCGCTTTATTCAAACCGGTTGTTACCAGCAGGTAGGCAGCGAAAAAGAAGTTAAAGTTGATGTGCGCTTTGTGTGCGCCACCAACCGCGACCCATTATTAGAAGTGCAAGAAGGCCGTTTTCGTGAAGACTTATATTATCGCCTACATGTTATCCCTATTGCCTTACCACCGTTGAATCAGCGTGGCAAAGATGTGATCGAAATTGCCGATGCATTATTTAAAAAAATAAGTAAAGAAGAAGGCCGTGCATACAAAGGCATGTCAGAAGGCGTTAAAAATCTATTTTTGAGCTATGGCTGGCCTGGTAATGTTCGCCAATTAGAAAACACCATACGTAACATTCTTGTTTTGCATGATGAATCCTACATTGAAGCGAGTATGATACCAGCACTACCAAACGCACAAAATCAATCACAACCAGTAGCAGCAACTGTAAATACTGTAGCCTCGGAGGTGATGCTGTCACAAAGCTTTACATCGCCATCAACTGAAGCCACTCCTGTTATCAGCGAAGTTGCAACAGCATTTTCTCAAGCCGATATTGAACCGCTTTGGTTGGTAGAAAAACGTTATATTGAGCAAGCCATTGATGCTTGTGATAACAATATTCCTAAAGCTGCAGCTCTTTTGGATGTGAGTCCATCTACGATTTATCGTAAAATTAAAAGCTGGGAAGAGATGCAAGTAAGCTAGAGCTATAGACTCTATCTAGCTGCTTAAATTGCTGCTCTCCAGAAAAACGTTGTTTAACAAGTCTTTGTGCATTGCCTAGCATGTAGCTTCTTTGATCAACACTCAACATAATTACGTTGTTCAGCTGTTTATGCAAAGCATCGCTTGTACTTTCAGTCATCATTAACCCATTGGATAGGTGATTAATTATCTGAGGTAACTGACCAACAGGCGATGCAATAACGAGTACCCCGTGTGCCATTGCTTCTAATGCCACCATAGGTAGACCTTCAGCCCGAGAGCAGATCACCAATACATCAAGTTGTTGCCATATTTGTTGTTGCTCACACTGTCCATGATAACTCACCGCTGACATATCAAGCTCATTGAGCATAGGGCCATCACCAAACATATGAAATTTTAAGTTTGCCGTGTTGAATCGCTTGGCTGTTTCAATAAAAATGTCAGGGCCTTTTTCATGGGATAAACGACCAACAAATCCGACGTTTAATTCATTATTATGTTTAAGACCTAAAACTTTGGTAGATTCATTTACCTGAATAAAATTTTCGAGTAATTCAGCATTGTACAGCTCTTCGGTGAGTTTGCTAGACACAGCAAAGTTAAGTGAAAAGTAACTTAGTAGTTTGTCGAGCTTATTGTAAAAATAAACCTTACCCGTGCCTGCTTCACCGGCATGATAGGTTGAAATACAAGGGCGGTTTTGCCAGCGACACACTAACTTGCCCATGATACTTGCCTTGTACCCATGGGTATGGAGTAACGCTGAGCGAGGAAACATTTTTAGTATTTCGTTCAAGCTTTTTAAATTTCCGCCAGCAAAACCGAAAGTGATATTTGCATTTTCTAAGCGATTATATAATTCACGGTTATTATGATCTTGATAAAATAGTACCGAGCTCATAATATTATATCGTTCTAACAGCTTACTCATGGCAATCAAATGGCTTTCGATGCCACCAATTAAGCTTGAATCTACGAATAAAATAACACTATATTTCATATTCACTCCAAGGTGAGACCATGATAGATACTGCGACCTATACGCAATTACAACAGGATGTTGGTGACGACCTAGCAAAACAACTTTTGCAGGTATATATCACTGAGTCCCGCCAAATCGTTGCTGATCTTGCTGACGCAACGAAACAGTCTGAAATCGAAATAAATGCCCACAGTTTAAAAAGCAGTAGCCGTAGTTACGGGGCATTAGCCGTAGGCGGCCTTGCAGAACAAATTGAGCAAAAGGCTAAGGCATCACAATTTGACGATGAACTACAAAGCTTAATAGCCTTACTGCAAGACCAATTTGCACAAACGCTAACTCACGCGCAAAGTTTGATTGCTACTGACTAGTTCCTCAGCTTCTAGGCTTAACGGCATTTTTAATATTTCGCCAAATACATTACTTAGCTGCTCAATGTCGTGCTGCTGGTTTGGCGATTTAACAACATCGTCAAAGTGAGACACAATTTCACTAAGCGCATCTAAAGAGATACTCATGTCACAAAACCGGTAACCAAGCATGCCTTCGAGCCAATCAACCGGTTTCATATCGAGCGATTTAATTACGCTGGCTTCTTTGGCAATATTTTCGATAAACAATCGGCATGCTGATGTTTGTTGCACCGCTTTAGCTATGTCTTCAACTAACATGGCAGGCATTACACTGGTAATTAAACTTCCAGGGCCAATTATTAGCATATCGGCGTTTTCAATAGCTTGAACCACACCAGGAGCAGCATTCACATCTTGTGAGAGCGTTAAATAGTCTGGGAGCTCTTCTTGTGAATCAATATCGCATTCACCAAATACTTTTATGCCTGATGACATAACAGCTAGTAAATCGGTCGGCTCGTCTGACATGGGTAGAATCGTTTCTGAATTACCCAACATGGCATTGAACCATGCAACCGCTTGAGTTGCTGAGTTAGTTTGTTGGGTTAAGCTTAATAAGGCTAAATTACCAAGGCTGTGGCCATTGAGTTCACCCCCATCAAAACGGTGGTGAAAAACTTGGTGGATTAATGAGTCACTATCAGCTAATTGCAAACAACAACGTCTAATATCACCAAGGGCAACTACATCTTGGCTTTGACGTAATTTACCTGTGCTGCCGCCGTTGTCTGTGGTTGCAACGATAGCTGTCAGTTCGGCGCAGTGAGGTCTAATTGCACTTAACATATGGGATAAACCGTGTCCGCCGCCTATGCATACTATTTTCATAACAGTCACCTTGGTTAAACTTGATTAATATTTAGTTTGCATGGCCCGTACCAAGTGTTCGGATTTATATAACACAATGAAATTTAAATAATTTATTTTGATATTTTTATGGCTAAACTGATAACTGTTTTCTATATTTGCAATATGCGATGCAATATTAACTAGGAATGGCAATGGCAGAGTTAAACTTAGAGCAATTACAACTTGAGCTAACGGCATTTCATGGCATAAATGATAGCCGTGCATTAAAAGCTCAACTTGAAAAAGTGCTTCTGCCATATTTTTCGTTTAAAGAGTTTTGTTTAATAAATTTCGAAGATTCAAAAGCATCCCTCGAAATGCGTACTATTAAGTACATTGAATTTGACGAAACAATATTAAAGTCAAAGATACAACAAGCGCAGTCACAGTGGTTATTTAATGAAGATAACTCACTGTTTTATAGTAATGAGTTCGTAAATAACCTAATTTTTCATGTTGATATCTCTGAACACACAACGCAGTGCTTGGTCTTTTTCGATATAAAAGAGCAGGCTAGTTTTAATGATAAATCACAAACCGCAATCAAAATCTTATTACAGCAAGTAGCGGTTCAATTAGCTGCGCAAACAAGGCTTAACCGGCAAAAGTTTCACTCAACCTCTTTACTAACAAGACTAGGCGAGTTATCTGAGTTATTTAGAGACTTTGCCAGCGAATGGTTTTGGCGTACTAATAAAGATGAGCACTTTATTAATGTTTTAACTACCGCCAGCCACAGTAACTTATACAAACGTCATTTTTTACATAAAAATTTTGATGCCATCATCACTGAGCAGGAACAAAATCAGTTAAAAAAGTGGTCGCACTTTAAACACTTGCTGGCTGAGCATGCCGAGTTTTTAGATTTTGAATTTGAAGTTAATTCGTCGCCTCCGGCCTGGGTCTCTTTAAGTGGTAAGCCACAATTTGATTCAAGCGGGAAATTTCGCGGCTATTTAGGTATTGCCAAAGATATCACTGTCAATAAAGACCGCGAGCAAGCACTACAATTAGCAAAAGAAAAAGCAGAAGAAGCAAACCAAGCAAAGTCTCAGTTTTTAACGGTGATGTCTCATGAGATCAGAACACCTATGAACGCCATTGTAGGCATGTTGGAGTTGTTAGCCGATTCAGAACTTAATGACAAGCAAACACGTTGGCTCGATTACGCAAACTCAAGCGCTGATTTATTACTTGATTTGATCAGTGATGTGCTGGATTTTTCAAAAATTGAAAGTGGCTCGATGGAGCTTGATGTTAAAGCGACAGATATAAATGCGTTAGTTAAAAATATAACCGCACAGTTTCAAGAAACAACTCAAGGCTCTAATGTCTTGTTTACCACAGAGATAAGCGATGGCTTACCCAACAAAATTAATATTGATGGGGTTCGGGTCGGGCAAATTCTGTTTAATATTTTAGATAATGCCTTCAAGTTTACCAAAGTAGGCACAGTCAATTTCAGAGCAGATTTTAATGATACCCATTTGTTATTTGAGATAGCAGATACTGGGCAGGGGATATCTCAATCTCAAATAGCCAGCATTTACGATGCCTTTAAACAACATGACTATGGTGTTAATCGACAAGTAGAAGGGATTGGCCTTGGGCTTAGCATTACCAAAAGCCTTGTTGATTTAATGAAAGGCGAGATTAGAGTAGCTAGTGCAATCAATATTGGTACTAAATTTAATATTTACATACCATACTCTATCGTCGCCGATGATCAGCAATCAATAGAGCATGAACAAACTCTTGAGCCCATGTCTATTCTTGTTACTGAAGATAACAAAACCAACCAAGTGCTAATCAAAACCTTTTTAGAAAAGCTCAATCACCATGTCACCCTTGCAGATAATGGCCAACAAGCAATCGATAAAGTACAACAGCAAAACTTCGATTTAGTTTTAATGGATATGATGATGCCAGTGATGGATGGTATTACAGCAACTAAATACATGCGTGAAGAATTAAAAATGACTTTACCCATTGTCGCCTTAACAGCCAATGCATCTCATCAAGATAAAGCCACTTGCTTAGAAGCAGGAATGAACAAAGTGCTGACAAAACCCATTCGCTTTCATGATCTAAACCGCGCACTGCGTATTTTGTTTAGCCAATAAAAAAGCCCCAAATGGGGCTTTTAAAATGAAACTCGACTTTACAACACCATTGCCGCAACCCAGCCAGCAACAAGTAGCGGAATATTAAAATGGATGAAAGTAGGTACTACTGAATCCCAAATATGGTCGTGTTGACCATCTGCATTTAGGCCAGATGTTGGGCAAAGTGTTGAGTCGGAGGCAGGGGAGCCTGCATCACCTAGTGCTCCAGCAGTACCAACCAGTGCTGCAGTAGCCATAACAGAAAAGTTTAATTCCATACAAAGTGGTACAAACAAGGTGGCTATAATTGGCACCGTCGAAAACGAGCTACCAATGCCCATGGTGATTAATAGCCCAACGAGTAAAATTAACGCAGCGGCAAGGGGCTTGTTACCTTCAATCATTCCTGCAGCAGAGCTAACTAATGAAGCTACATCACCCGTTGCTTTCATCACCGAAGCAAAGCCTTGCGCCGAAATCATAATAAAGCCAATCATCGCCATCATAGCAATGCCTTTGCTAAATACATCGCCGTTTTGCTCAAGCTTTACAACACCAAATAAGGTAAATATAGCTACCCCAACAAGACCACCTAGGATCATAGAGCCGCTAATATTTTGTGCCACTAATGAACAAAGTACGGCGGTAATTCCCACTGCTAACACCTTTTTAGGCTGCTCAATGACAACCTCTTGCTGTTGCTCTGTTAGGCTGTGAGACTCGTAACTACGGCGTTTTCGATAAGATATAAACACCGCAACCAATAAACCAAATGACATCCCAATGGCTGGAATGATCATTGCCATCGGCACTTGAGTATTAACAATCTCTAGGCCATTTTCAGTGAGGTTCTTGTGTAGTATCGAGTATAAGTAAATGCCACCAAAACCATAAGGTAGCACCATGTAAGAGGTGGCTAAGCCGAAGGTTAAGATACAGGCAATGGCACGTCTATCAAGGCGTAACTTGTTAAACACCACAAGTAGAGGCGGAATTAGAATTGGGATAAAAGCTATATGTACGGGTATCAAATTTTGCGACGAGATCGCACACAGCAAAATAATACTCAATATAAGATAACTAAGCGTCGTTTCGCCTTTGTGGCCATTCTCGTTTACTTGCTTTAGTAACTTAGACGCTAAAATACGTGTTAAACCTGACTTAGAAATAGCCACCGCAAATGCACCTAACATCGCATAGCTAAGTGCTATTTCAGCGCCGCCCGATAAGCCATCATTAAATGCATTAACGGTTTGTGATAAACCAAGGCCTGCGGTCAAACCCGCAATAATTGCGCTTACCGTCATCGCCACAATGACATTAATTCGACAAAGTGTCAGGATCAGCATCAACATAACGCCGACAATTACTGCATTCATATTGTTCTCTATTTGGCTGTTTTGAGAGAGTTTAACAGAACTCGTACGCGGTTTTTGCGATTTTGGTTATATGATTGCTGTTGATAACGTACTTCGATGATTATTTGCTCAAACTCACTTAAATATGCCTCTGTTCTAGGCTTTTGCTGTTTAATTAATGCAATATTTTGTAGTGGCGTGTTGGTATCAACTGGCTCAATGCCTTGCTTTTTTGCCCACAGGTAAAACTCAGTGATGTCATCAACAAGCGGCTCTCTACTTCGAATAGGGCGTTTGTTATATAAGAAATAGCCAGTAAAGATCAGTAATAATGTACCTAACACAATTAAAGGCGTTAGCCATGCTGACTTATTACCAAACAGTGAATCAAATAAATTTTGTTGTGATTCTTGGTCAAACGTAAGCACCCAGTTAGTCCATTTATAGTCGAGCTCTTCAAGATGAATTCTAAGCCAGTTTATTGCTTTAAAATGACTCCAGCGCTTTAGACCAAAGTTAAGATTGTCGTTAAAGTTTTCGTTTAAATCACCCAGTTGTGATAACGAACCGTTTAAACGCTCAGGAGCAACAACAGCGGTAGCATCAAATATGTGCCACTTTTCATCAAAGAACACTTCGACCCATGCATGGGCATCGTATTGATAAATGTTAAGCGTAGCAGCTTTAGTTTGTTCTCCGCCTAAATAACCAGACACAACACGGGCGGGGTAACCGGCGACACGAAACATAAATGCAGCGGTGCTGGCATAGTGACCACAAAAGCCACGTTTGGTATCAAACACGAACTGGTCTAGCGTATTATCACCATACATTGGTGTAGGCGTTAATGTATAAGCAAACTGTTTCTGATTAAAGTAATCAAGAAGCGCGTTAAAGTAAGCTTGCGCATTTTCATGCTCAGCAGCCAGCTCGTTTGCCAGTGCCGTTGTTTGCGGATTGGTTGTTTTCGGTAAGCGGGTATATAAGCGTTTTTCAAAGTTATTTAGGCTCAGCGAGGCTTGGCTACTAGTTACCGCGTATTTAATGTTTTTGTTTAAGTTACCTTTACGTTTTAACAAGCCATTGTAGGTTGAGTGCACATCAGAATTAGCACTTTGCGCAAAGCCAAGCCCAAACAACCAGTTTGATGATGAGGGCTCTGCAATAACCTGATAATTAACGCTATTACTTTGAGTAATTGTACGGCGAATTGGGTTAAATTGTTGAGAGTTCAAAATGTCCGATATTAACCATTCACTGCCATTAAACTCATCATGAATAAGGCTGCGCCAGTAATAGGGGGCTTGTAGGTCTTGCCCTGGCTGTTGCTCTACCCGAAAAACCAAGTCATCTGACTCAGCTAATTTCGCAATAGAAAAGGGGTTAACTTGCTCTGATAAACCCGTTTTAGCAAGCTTTGGCCCCGGTAGCTGCCAAAACGCTGGAATTTTAGGTAAAAATAAAATCAAAAACGCCGCTATGGGTAAGGCTAGTAGTATGGTTTTAAAACTTTGTTTGTTAGCGGCCTTAAAGCTTTGCGGGCTAGTTAAATAGCCAAGTACCGCGAAGTTAACAATATAAAGTACACTGACTACCAAGGTTACAAATAACCCTTGATGAAACAAATACACCGTTGAAAGGTTAAAAAACACCAGTAAACACACAGTTTGATACTGTTTAACAGTTTTCGCTTGTAGCAATTTAAAGCTGCTAGCAAGTAGCATCATGGATACAAATAACTTGACCGTATCGCTCAAACCAACCAGAACAAATAAGGCAACTAAGCAAACCGCAGCCAAAATATTCGCCACCAATCCATTTAGTTTTTTATAAAACTTACCTAAAAAAAAGTTTAAAAAGCTTAGGCCCGCCAATATGGCTAAGAATGGAGTAGGTACTTCAGTAAACAAAAAGCCACTGGTAACAATAAACAGCAGTGATAAAACGGTATTTATAAGCGGTGTATTCATAATTAAAACTCCGCTAATGCTTGCAAGCAGGCTTTTTGATGGTTGACCCCTTGGCCTTTCGCTATGGGTTTATTGGGTAAGGTTAACGAAAACGCCATTTGTTGGTCGGTTAATTGGTTCACCAAAAAACATAACTGGCTTAATCTATGCTCATTATTGCCACTCAACATATTGAAATTAAGCGCTAATTCCTTTGATGCGTCACTGGTAAATTCTTTCGTTAATAGTTGCTGAGTTTTAGCGTAGTGTTTCCACGATACCTTATTAAGCGCTGTTCCTTGCACAAAAGGGGTAAGCTGATAAAAGTCATCATTACCGGCTTTAACTTGTGCGTTATCGCCATCGTGTTCGTCATTGTCATGGAGCTGAGTATCAAGCTTTTCAGCGGCGATAGGTTGTGGGTAAACATAAACCGTTTCGGTTGGCTCTATATAACTCCACACAGACACCAAACCAAATGGAAAGTGGCTAATGATTTTTATTCTATCAAAGCCATATGCACCACGTTCACTGCATTTTAGCGCTATTTCAACGGTCTTTTTCTCTTTACTTTGCAGTGACACAGTTTCAGATTCAAAGTTGTCATTAATCAGTTTTATAAGTTCACAGTATGATTGTGCTTGAATTTGAAAACGCGCAATAGGGGCTTTTGGCGCATAACTTTCGTTTACTGACAGGTATTTAACCGACAAACCTCTCAAATTTTTATAGCCGGTGAGTATCGCAAACACCAAAACTACCACCATTAAATACGCCATGGCTAAAATCAGGTTGTTTTGATAGTTAATGCCCATTACAAAGTTTAGTAAGGCAATTAGTAAAAACTGCCCACCAAGTTTTGAGGGTAATACATAAATCGTTTTATGTTGAAGCTCAATTTCGTTGGTTTTATGTTTGTTTTTTAATAACTTATTAAAAACAGACTGACGAAATTGATCAATAAAAGCAGGGCGCTTAAACATGTTTTATAAGCTTACAGGCACATGTTTAAGTGCATAGCCACTGTCACCAGCGTTTAAGCCAAGCCTGTGATCAGTCACGCTAGGAAAGACAGCTTGTACATCTTCAGGCATTACAAAATCACGACCTTCAATATACGCCCATGACTTTGCAGCTCGGGCAAGCGCAATGCTGGCTCTTGGAGATAGTGGGTTTACAAAATGGTTATCTTGGCGAGTAAACGCAACTAGCTCAAGGATATAATCAACCACCGAGTTGCTGATCGTTACTTTGTTAATTTCTTTTTGAATAACAGCAAGTTGCTCAGGATTAATACGAACAGGCAAGTCGTCATAATTACGATTGTTTAGGCCTAAAATGAGGTTTTTCTCAGCTTGTTCATCAGGAAAGCCTAAACTAATACGCATGAAAAAGCGGTCTAATTGTGACTCAGGTAACGGATAAGTACCAGATTGATGCACTGGATTTTGCGTAGCAATCACAAAAAATGGTGATGGTAGGGCATGTTTAACCGAATCTACCGTAACTTGTTTTTCTTCCATTGCTTCTAACAGTGCACTTTGTGTTTTAGGACCTGCACGGTTAATTTCATCACCTAAAACAACTTGGCTAAATACTGGGCCTTGATGAAATGAAAAACTATGTTCTTTAGCATCAAAAATGTTTGTACCAAGAATGTCAGAAGGTAATAAATCGCTAGTGAATTGAATGCGTTGATATGACAAGCCAAGAACTGCGGCAAGTGCATGAGATAAAGTGGTTTTTCCCATGCCTGGTAAATCTTCAATTAACAGGTGGCCTTCACTAAATAAACACGTAAGGGCGAGTTTGATTTGTTGTTGTTTACCAAAAATAACCGTTGATAAGTCATCTATAATGAGTTGGATTGTCGAATTCATAAACTACTTAGTTTGTTATGGTTTCCATCAATTCTAGACGTTTCATAACAGAGTCGACTTTTTTTGCGTTGAATGGTTTAGCGATAAAACCTTTAGCACCTAATTCCCAGGTGTTTTGCACATTCTCAAGACTATTATGGCCAGAGCACATAACAACATGAGTATGAGGATGGCGGTCATTTAAGTATTCAAGAATATCCGTACCGTCAGTATTAGGTAGTTCAATATCAAGAAAGATAACGTTAGGCGACTTTTCTTCAATAACGGTTTTAGCTGATTCAAAATCTCGACTTTCTAAAATATCGTCAAAACCAAGACCAGTTAAAATTTGATTTAGATAGTCGCGGATATCTTGCATATCATCGATTATCAAAATAGGTTCTAACGGCTTCACAAATTCCATATCGTTTACATCTTATCGTTACATCTCAAGTTGATAGTTTTAATATAAGTCATGAGATAACTAAGCTCAAGAAACAAGCACTAATAAAATGAATAATATGATAAAACATCACCTTAATGTCCGATACCGTCTAGTATTGGACTTAACATACACGAAGAGTGGTCATAGCTATGTATAAATACGTTACTACCTATAATTTATATTATGTTAAATAACATATTTATCTTTATAAGCAGGTTCATTAGTCGTTAGATTTTAAGGTTTTTAGCCCCTTTTTTGCTTAATTTGGGTTTAAGCGAATTTATAGCTTTCTATGCAGTTCTCATTTTACTTTGTAAATTTTCAACAAAACTTGCTTCATTTCAATAAGACTACAACTGTGAATTTTACGAACCTAGATTTGAAATGTGTTTCTTGTATGGCTTCCAAAAATTTTGTTTTCACTGCCTGTAACCGTTATAACCATGAAATCTTTTTGCCAACCTCATAGAAGAATATTAAGGTGGTTATATAAGCAATGAAATATGGAACTATAAAATCAGAAAAAGTTCTTTTACCAACGAAAATTTTAATAGATATATTAATACTATTAATTATGCCTACTTTTGTGCTTTTTTCATGTTGAGACCCGTAAGAATTTTTTGGCTTAGCATATCCATCTGACCATACTAGGTATCTACAATAAGCAGTTCTTATATATAGGCTTTTGTTTGTGTGATAAAGATCTTGAATAAAATAACCACCTTCTGTTTTTTCATCAGCAATTACAATGTTGCTCTTGTTACATATTTTTTTTATTAGTTTGTTCTTTCTAAACTGTGATAATTCCTTATCAAACATTTTTTTGACTTCACCTTTTGAAACAACCCAATAACGGTATAAAGACCAAAAAAATGCCAACCATACGAAATATACAACTTTTGCAGTATCTTCAAATTCAATACTTATAGCTTGAATTTTTAGAATGTTATTAGTTATTTTTCCATCACCTATGATATAAATCATTATCCCCAAAGCAATTACCATGAGGTTTCTTCTTTCTGGGTGAGAGTCTTGATATTCCATACGCTCTTTGACACTTTGTCACACTTAGATTTTTATCACCTTATAACAAAAAAGGGCTTTTCACCCTTTTTTTCTACACTTTAATATAAATTATAAGCAAAGCCTTAGTAGTACAACCATAAGAAACTAGTGCTAAAACTCTTTCACCTTCCCCAATTAATTGCCCTAGTTACCCCTAACCCAATTTCATGCAGCACAACAAAACCAGCACCATATAAGGTAGCCCAAACTGGGATAATGATGAAATCGAGGGTTGAGGTAGATGATGAAACAGCGACTTCTTGGTAATTTGTAAGCCAAGGGTAAAATCCAAAACAGTAAAGAATAACTATTGGGGCTGCAAAGAGTATTAATCGCAGTTTTCGCTGTTTAAAAAATGGCATAAATGACATACCTAGCATGAGTAATAACGGCACGAACACGTAGATCACCGAAGAAAAATCATTCAGCGTCATACCTAAACCTATGGTTAGAATCAGCATGAATAAAGCAGTAAAAATGCGGTAGGCGGCTGTAAAATTCATAGTCATTCCTTGTAATGTACCTACAACCACCCTAGCACGCTTATTTATAAATGACTATTTTATAGACCAATTTGCCTATTACAGCCGATACTTTCTACAAAATATTTATCATGACTCACAAGTATAAACCCACCTTTAAAGCCCTGTAATGATTGAGCCAAGAGCTGTTTTGATTCAAGGTCGAGATGATTATCGGGCTCATCGAGTAACAAAAATGCGGTGCTTTCAATATTACTGACGATACACATGGCGAGCTTCATTTTCTCGCCACCACTTAAAACTGCGGCGTGTTTAAAAACAGCGTCTTTTCTAAAGCCAATACTGGCAAGTAGAGTTCGTGCGGTGCTCTCATTAAGGTTACTACAGTAAGTCATCACGTTTTCAAGCAGGGTTAGCTTGTTGTTTATTAATGTAAAATGTTGGTCTAAATAATAGAGTGCTTGATTGCAATGTAACTGCCCTGCTTTTACTGGTATGTCATATGTCAGAGTTTTTAGTAAAGTTGATTTACCAATGCCATTAGCACCCGCTAAATGAATTTTATCATCACTGAATACCTGAAAATTAATTGGTTTTTTTGTGCCGTGTGCTAATACCACATCCTCCAAGCTAAGTACTTTTTGGTGCTTAGCTTCATTTGATTGCGCTAAATAAAATTGCTGCGATTTAGTTTGTTCAAGCTTGCTAGAAAGCTCTTGTTTATTACTAGTCAGCATACTCTCTCGTTTAGCCGTATTTTTACTTTGTGATGATAAATTAGCGCTGGCTTTATCTTTTTTAGCATCCATCAGCACTTTAGGCTGGCTGCCTGATTTTCTGAGGGCTGCGCCCTGGCCTGCTCGTTTTTGTGCTTTTTGCTTTTGTAGTTGCTCTGCTGCCTTGAGCTTACTTTGCTGCTTAACAACGTGGTTTAATTTATTTTCAAGGGCAGCAACTTGCTGCTGCTTTTGTGCTTGGTACTCAGAGAAATGCATACCATATTGTGTTAAGCCAAGGGTTGTTAGCTCCCAAACTTCATAGGCTTGTTCTAATAATTCTTGATCGTGACTTATTAGTAATAATTGCCCTTTAAAGTTGTGTATTTGCTTTATCAGCCAGCTTTTACCTTTTGTATCTAAGTGGTTTGATGGCTCATCCAGTATTAAAATATCGGGCTTTATGCAGGTAAATAGTGCCCAAAGCTTTAATTGGCTAAGCTGGCCGCCACTTAAATATTTGCCTAGTGAGTAAGGGGTTTTGTTGTTTACGCCAAGCCTTACAAGTTCTGCATTAAAGCGCTCTGGTAAGTCCCATTTTCCTTCAAGCAAAGTTAAGTTTTGCTCTGTAACTTGCCCTTGGTTTATCACATCGAGGGCATTAAACACAGGTTCTAGCCCTATACCCTCTGCAATTGTTAGGTTATCAACCTTATTCACATCGTTCATTTGCTCATAAAAGCCAAGGGCTGAATTACAAATAACCGTACCAGAGCTAGGCTCTTTTTGCTTAGCAAGTATTGACGCTAAGATAGATTTACCACAGCCATTTCTGCCGATTAGCGCGGTGACTCTAGCAGTGAGTGAAAATGAAAGGTCGTTAAATACAACATCGCCATTGCCATGTTGGTAACATAAATTAAAAGCTTGAAGTTGTGGCATAGTGCCTCCTGTATTACAGGGGCATAAGCGCTTGATCACACGAGAAGTAACATAATTAAGGTGATAGTGAGCAACGCCTACTAACCCTGTTGGTCCAAAAAGATAATAATGAAATTGGATAACAGGTTTAGTTGTTCATGTTGGCGGTAACTCCTAAAAAGTGAGGCTAGATAATAACCACCCAGTGCTCAAATGGCAATGAGTTATGATAGTCTTAAGCTACATACTGCTTAAAGGAATGTATTTTGAATTTAGTTAAAAGCCCTCTTGCCTCGCAAAACCCAATTCAAGTTAAGATGCAAATTAATGAAAGTAAACGTGTATTTGTTATTGGCGATTTAGATGCAGATTTAACTAAATTTGAACAGGCGCTTTGCTCTGTTAATTTTAACCCAAGCGAAGATATCTTGTTTTCATTGGGCGATGTGATTGACCGGGGTGAGCACAGCATTGCGTTACTTGCGCGTTTTAAAGAGCTTGGTGTACATATGTGCCTTGGTAACCATGAGCATATGTTGCTTGAGTCATTACTTGCTAATGATAAAGGTTACTACCGTTTATGGGTTGAGAACGGCGGCCGTTGGCACCTAGAAGCAAGCGATGAAGAGCTCGCTTTTGCCTGTAAGCAGCTACTTAAATGCCCGCTTTCTTACTATGTTGAATACGGTGCATTAAAAATTGGTTTATCACATACCATCTGTGCTGATTGGGATTGGCAAAACCCTACAACCGACAAACAACAAGCGATTGGCGCATTGCTTTGGGATAGAAGCTTAACCAATGCGAAAAAGCCGGTAATAAATCCAAGTATCGACTTTTCTGTGCATGGCCATAACACCACCCAAAAGCCCTATTGGCTTGGCAATAGTTACCATCTTGATACCAATTATCTCAGCGGTAAGCCCACCATTGTTGAGCTTAACACGCTGTTCAAGCAGTTTTCATCAATGTAAACTTGCCAGTCGTTCGACCGTTTTCTCTTCAAGGTATTTTTTGTAGGTTAACCTTGCATGCCACAGTTGCTCATCGGTTTCTTGAATGTAGATGATAGGGCCGGCAATTTTGCTCGCTAAACTCGTAAGTTTACTGTATTCACGCGTATCAATTTTGCCATCGCTGAAGTAGCTTTGCGCGGTATTTAAAAACTGATCGTCTTTATAAATATCGCTATGCCAAATAAGCGAGCGATACATACTAGCGGTTATTTCGGTTGGCTTATCGTTTGAACGAAAGATTTTAACTTCGGTGTAAATTGAATTACCGGTAATTACAATCCCTATTAACGACAGCGTCGTAAGAGTCATCATCCATTTCATGCTCTATTCCTCACAGTTAGGTACTAATTTAACTATAGGAGAGAAAGATGAATGTATGCTGTTTATTTAATCAATTAGGATTGCCAAAACTATTTTCTGGAGACTTAATTATTGTTTTTAGTCCCTAATTTACTGCTTTGGGATAAAACATTAATTTGTGTATTAGGCTAAAAGGCCTAATACACAAGCATCACACTAGTGAAGCGCTGCTGTAAACGGAATATTTTTACAGATTTCGGCTTCTGCGATGAGGATCTCTTCAAGGCGTGTATCAACATCTTGCTTATCGAAATACTCGTAGGCAAGTTCAACGAATAAGTTTTTATGTTTTTCTTCTGATTTAGCAATCGCGACATAAAACTCTTTTTCTTTGCCTGCTGGTAAGGCTTCTGCTACAAGCGAAAAGCGCTCGTGTCCGCGTGCTTCAATAACGCCTGCTACTAATAAACGGTCCATTAAAAATTCATCACGACCATTTCTAAATACCGCACGAATTTGTTTGATGTAAGGATCTTTTTGGTCATTGCCAAGAGATACATCACGTTCCATTAATAGCTTTAAAACTTGCTTAAAGTGAATCATTTCTTCCAGTGCTAAGTCTGTCATGGCTCTAACAAGCTTACGACGGTCAGGATAATGAGAAAGCATAGACATAGCCATACCAGAGGCTTTTTTCTCTGCTGCAGCATGATCTTGTAAAAAGGTATCGAAGTCAGCTAAGACACCTTCTGTCCATTCAAATGGCGTGTGGTATTTCAATTCAAACATGATAAGGAACAACTAAACTTATAATGGCGGCGATTTTAACGTATTTTACGTGTGATTATAACCAAGAGATTTATCAATTTTACCACTTCGGGTCGATGATACTTTATCGGGGTGTTTTATATCATTCCACGCTGTGACCTTACCGCCTATATTAAGCTGTTTAAAGTTAATTGGCTGCTGAGTGTTTAAAAACTGCTGAAGTAATTGCGAGCTGTTTGGATCAGCTACATCGAGTGTTAATAACTGCTGTTCACGCCCTTTGAAATAGTTTGCCACTTGTTGTTGGTGGCGGTTATAACACGCTGTTAAGTATTCATCAGATTCTAATTCTGCCAAGCTGTAATGGCCAAATACATCGAGGTAGCAGCGCTTTAAATGGATATTAAAGCCACCGTCTGGGCGCATTAAATTAGTGTGCATACGTGCTAATAACTGCCTAATCGAAGGCAGCCATTTAGTTAAATTGCGCTCAAGGTTGATAAAACGGCTATTTGCAAAATGTTTATCAAGTAAGGCGTATTCGCTAAATACCGGAGTATCGGCAATAACGTCAGCGGTTGTAATTGCTTGCTGGGTATAGGCTGTGTGGGCGGTTTTATATCCGAGTTGTAAAAAGCTGTTACAGATACTGGTTGTGCCGGTTCGTGGTAAACCGATTATAAATATTTTAGAGCTCATGGCACCTGATCAAGTGATAACCACAGAGACTTATCATCTACAGGAGTTAACTTAGGTAATTGGTTATTCTTTAATTCTATAATAATTTTGTCATGAAGATGGGCATTTTTAATGAAATCACCATTATATTTAAAAAATAGCTCGTCAAACTCACCACTTTTACGCATAACTTTTAAACCCTCATTCACTGCTTTTGCAATTTCAGGATTATCTTTATTAAAAAAGAAATAAATTGGGCTTTGATATTTCAGCATTAGTTGCGGTAATACAACTAGGTCAATTTTTTTCTCATAAAAATTTTTTTCACTCTCTATTTCAAGCAAAGAACGTGGAAATAACTGCCCTCTACCTTTATCAAGCATAACAAACAGTGACTCAAAATCTTGTGCGGTAGCGACGGTCAAATCGTTATCCCTTAAAATAAAGGTATCTGGCCAGTCCTCACCTTGTATAAAAATAATATTCTTTAAATCTTCTAAGGTTTTTACTTGGCTAAGATAAGGTAATTGTTTCTGTGTTGTGAACATTAACCGCCAACCAAAAAGCCCTTTGAAAATGGGGGTTCTAAGTGGTAACAACCTATTTTCACGATCAATATTAGTCATACTCCAGTTTACGTTTATGCCTGACCCTGTCTCTATTTCTTTAATAACTCGGTTTTGACCTAACAGCTCAGATGCAGGATCGAGAGTAAATTTATAACCACTTCTTTCAAGAGCGGTACGGAGGAGTATTAGCGGGTAAAGTGTTTCTTCATTAAGGTTAGGCATCGTCTTAGGGTAAATCACCCTAAGAGTTTCAGGAGGAGCGTTAATGCTTTTTTTAGCATTGATTGTTTTCACATTAGCCATACTGATACTTGATAAAAGCAGAAGAGATAGTGTGAAAACAACTTTTTGCATATTAGAACACCTGTGTAACTAATAACATCACTGCACTGATCAACATAGTTAAGAAAGTTAGCATCATCCCTAATACACGTAATTTCATCAGATTATCAGCGAGTGCATAACTATGACAAAAACGGCCAGCCAAGAGCATTGCCCCTAAAATATAGCAATAATGGCTTGGAAGACCTTGGTACTCTAATAAAAATAGCATAATCAAGGAAAATGGCACATATTCAATAAAATTAGCATGAGCGCGTATTGCCGCTTGTAAGCTAGCATCGCCACCGTCGCCAAGTGAAATGCGTTTTGCTTTACGCAGTTTAATTACACGAAAGCTAAGTTGAATGTATAAAATGGCCAAAATGGCAGCAAACGTTGAAACAATCACAGTTTTTCCAATTTTTATTTAAAGTTAGACGCTTAGCACTGTTTATTGCTAGGCTGTTAAGTAAGTAGTTAGGTTAGCTCAGTATGATATTTAATGTCTAACAGTTCTTAAGGAAGTGCATGTTTACGCCAAGAAAAATCGCCGATAACTACCGCGAGATGATCAGTAGTATCGGTTTTTACCCTTCAATGCTCTCTGTGGTGTTTTTAGTATTTGGATTAGTTACCACAGCAGTCGAGTATTCGTCTTTATCAATGGAATTTAAAAAGCTGATTGGCGTGTTACTGGTCGATAGCGAAGAGAACGCCCGAACGATCCTCAGCACACTTGCAGGCAGTATTATCTCATTAACCGTTTTTAGCTTTTCTATGGTTATGGTGGTGCTTAATAGTGCCAGTGCCAGCCTTTCACCGCGTGTGTTACCTGGGCTTATTACCCGTAAGTCACACCAATTAGTGCTAGGGTTTTATCTTGGCAGTATTATCTACACCATTTTAATGCTGATAAACATACGTACCATTGGTGATGGCGACATGGGGATCCCATCGCTCGGTATCTTCTTTTCTTTGGTGTTTGGTTTAATTTCGCTGGGCTTTTTTGTGTTTTTTATTCACTCAATTTCAAAAGCCATTCAGGTCGATAATGTACTAAACGACTTGTTTAAAAATACCAAAAGCGAGCTTAAATGCATAATTGACATGCAACAAGAAAACCCTGTTGAACATTTTCCTGAGTTTGATGACTGGCATAGTGTTAAGAGTAAAACAGAAGGCTACTTTAAGGGCGCTCATACCGACAAATTGTGCGCCTTGTGCCAACAGCACGGTATAAAAATTTATATTTCGGTTAAGCAAGGTTTCTTTACGGTTAAAGGTTATCCGTTTTTAAAGTGTGATACTGACTTATCTGACAAACCTGAGCTAGTAGAGGAATTACTAGACTGCTTTATCTTTTATATCGAAGAATATATTAGCGATCATTACCGCTACGGTATGACGCAAATTTCAGAAATCGCGGTTAAAGCTATGAGCCCGGGTATTAACGATCCCGGTACTGCGGTAAAAGCCATTGATATGTTGAGTATATTGCTTATATTGCGTTTAGATATTTACGATGTGAATTACTCGCTTAAACGATGCGAGAACAATCAACCACACTTGTTTATACACGAAACATCATTCGATGAGCTGCTGCATGATAACTTTACGCCAATTCGTAACTATGCAAAAAATGATGCTTATGTAATGGTGAATGTGTTAGAGGCGTTTAAAAACATATTGTTTAGAGCATCTGATAACGAAAAGGCAACAGATAGCCTATTTGTTTATTTAGGGGCGATTATTGAAGATGTAGATACGCATATTAGTAATGAGTACGACCGTGAACAAATTACTAATATGCTAAAAGCGATTGCCCGTATTTCAGAGCAACAGGGTGAAAAATTGCTGGCAAGGTTTGCCAGCAAAAAATAACTGAATTTAGTTTTCGATTAGATATACCGCATAGCTGCTTGCGGTAATCGTAAGCTCACCACCATTGTATGCATCAGGTACATAGTTATCTGGTGCTGCTTCTGCCATAACCATTTTACTGGCACGCATATAAGGTTGGCTACCTGTATCGAGTGGGCTACTTGATGCAGTATAAAGGCCTTTAAGTTCAACCCCATAATCACTGGCAAATTCTTTTGCAGCAGCACGGGCATCTTTAATAGCAAGTTTTTGCGCTTTCTTTTGTAGCTCTTCGTACTTACTTGATACAAACTGAGTTTGATTAATCTCATTAATACCCGAGTTCACTAGTTGCTGAAGCATTATTGGGTATTTTTTTATATCAGTTAACGTAACAGATAAACTACGCGTTACTCTGTAGCCTACAAAGTTTTGCTTACCTGTTTCGCGGTTATATTCTGTTTGGCGATGAATTGAGATATTAGAGGCATAAATGCCCTTTTCTTCTACACCTTGGCTTTTAGCAAGCTTAATTGCTTTCGCCATGGTTGCATCGGCTTTGTTTTTAGCGGCAATTAAATCTTTATCTACTTCAACAATACCTACTGTCAGTTTAACGTTATCTGGGATTGCTTTAACCGTTGCGTTACCTTGAATATAAATATGTGGCGCATCAGGTGTTGCTTCTGCTAATGCATTAAAACTTAGCGCGGCGGCCATAGCGGTAAAAACTAACTTACGCATAATACTGTTCCTTAATTTAAAACTCCGTTCATTATCACCTTAAAGGGTTAATTCAATATGAACAAGACCCTATTATTCAGATATAAAAAAACAGGCGTTAAAAGCCTGTTTTTTCAATTACTAAATGCGTTATAGCTTAGATACTACGACGCTTGTAGTTACGGTACTCTGGAAGCCAGTAGTTTTTCTCGATTGCTGCCCATAGTGCTTCATCGCTCAGCTCAAGTGCAACACCTTCTTCCATCGCTTTTTTCGCTACTGCAAATGCAATACGTTTACTTAACGATTGGATTTCAGTGAGTGCTGGTAATAAGCTGCCTTTACCAGAGTTTGCAAGTGGTGAAGACTCAGCCAGTGTTTCACTTGATACAATTAGCATTGCATCTGTGATGCGAGTTGCTTTAGCAGCAATAACACCTAAACCAATACCCGGGAAAATGTAGCTGTTGTTACATTGTGGGATTGGGAACGTTTGGCCGTTATACTCAACCGGATCAAATGGGCTACCAGAGGCAACAATCGCTTGGCCGTCTGTCCATTCGATTACATCAGAAGGAAGCGCTTCAACTTGCTTAGACGGATTACTTAACGGGAAAATAATCGGTTGTGGGCAAGATGCGTGCATTGCACGAATAACTTGTTCTGTGAATAAACCAGGTTGGCCAGATACACCAATTAGGATGTCTGGTTGTGCACAGTGCATTACATCTAATAACGATGCGTACTCACCACTGTAAGTCCACTCGCTTAAGCCTTCTTTAGATTGGCAAAGTGCTTGTTGGAAGTCACGTAAGCCTTCCATACCTTCAGTAAGTAGACCAAAACGGTCAACCATGAAGATTTGAGAACGCGCTTGTTCATCGCTAATGCCTTCAGCAACCATGGTACTGATAATTTGCTCTGCAATACCACAACCAGCAGAGCCTGCACCAACAAACACAACTTTTTGCTCAGAAAGCTTCGCGCCTTTAACACGACATGCAGCAAGTAAAGAACCTACAGTTACCGCAGCAGTACCTTGAATGTCATCGTTAAAGCTACAGATTTCATCGCGGTAGCGTTTTAGTAATGGCATTGCATTTGGTTGTGCAAAGTCTTCGAACTGAAGTAACACACTTGGCCAACGACGTTTAACGGCTTTAATGAATAGATCTAAGAATTCGTCATACTCTTCTTGAGAAATACGTTTATGACGCGCACCCATGTACATAGGGTCGTTAAGTAGTTTTTCGTTGTTTGTACCAACATCAATCATTACTGGTAACGTATATGCTGGGCTAATACCACCACATGCTGTGTAAAGTGATAATTTACCAATTGGAATACCCATACCACCAATACCTTGGTCACCTAGACCAAGAATACGCTCACCGTCAGTCACAACGATAACTTTTACTTTGCCTTTAGTAGCGTTACGTAAAATATCATCAATTTGGAAACGATCTTCATAAGAGATAAATAGACCACGGGCACTGCGGTAGATGTCTGAGAATTTTTCACAGGCATCACCTACCGTAGGTGTGTAGATAATTGGCATCATTTCTTCAAGATGATCACGCACTAAACGGTAGTAAAGTGTTTCGTTGTTATCTTGAATAGCACGTAGGTAAATGTGCTTGTTTAAATTATCGCTAAAGCTTGAATACTGTTGGTAACAACGCTCAACTTGTTCTTCGATCGTTTCATAACGCGGTGGCAGTAAACCGGCTAAGTTGAAATTTTCCCTTTCTTTTTGTGAAAAAGCACTGCCTTTATTTAATAGTGGCGTTTCGATCAGACCTGGGCCTGAATAAGGAATATAAAGATAATTTGGATCGGTATTTGTAGTCATATTTCCAAGCTTTGATGCGTCATAATTATGACCTGACATTATTACTCTTGAAGGCGAAATTGCAATGACAATTCACCTTGTCAGACCATTGAAGAAAATGAATTTTATGCTCTAAATAGCATAGCAGATAGTATACATGAAAACTCAGCAGCTTTAAGGCTGCTGAGCTTGTTTTTAGTGGCTTTTATCACTTAAAGCGATGCCTTCGCGGCGCGGATCGGCTGCGCCATAAAGTTTACCGTCTTTAACTTCAACAGCATGTAAACCAGAGTTTAAATCTAGGATACGAACTGTGTGTCCGCGGTTAACAAATTCAGCTTCAGCATTGGCAAGTTCAGTGCCCTTTTCTAGGCTTGTGTAATTATTGCGATTAGTAATGCGCGGTAAGTTAATAGCTGTTTGCGCATCTAGGTTCCAATCAAGCACACCTACAACCACTTGAGCAACATAATCAATGATACGGCTACCACCTGGTGAGCCAACCACTAAACGTAAGCTGCCGTCTTTGTTAAACACCATGACTGGCGACATTGAACTACGCGGGCGTTTACCCGCTTCAACGCGATTAGCTAATGGCTTACCATTTTTGGTAGGCGATAAAGCAAAGTCTGTTAGTTGATTGTTTAAAATATACCCGTTCACCATTACTGTTGAACCAAACGCCATTTCGATAGAGCTGGTCATCGAAACCGCATTACCTTGGCTATCAACAATCGATACATGGGTGGTTGATGGTAACTCGTATGCATCATCTTGCGCGTACGCAAGTGAGTTAGGCGGTGTGCCTGCTTCTGCGTGAGCATCTTTTTCAGAAATAAGCTTTGCACGACCTGCAAGGTAGTCTTTATCGAGTAATCCTTGTGTTGGGATTGGCATAAAGTCAGGGTCACCCATATACACGTTGCGATCAGCAAACGCTAAACGCGATGCTTGGGTAAAGTAATGCAATGCTTGAACAGAGTTTGGTTTGAGTTTGGCCATGTCTTTATGTTCAAGTAAGGCTAAAATCTGTAATACAGCTACACCACCACTACTTGGTGGTGCCATTGAGCACACTTCGTATTGGCGATAATCAACACAAACAGGTGCACGCTCTTTACTTTTGTAATTAGCTAAGTCTTCAACCGTTAAAGTACCCGGTGCAACTGCTGAGTTTTGCACTGCATGCACAAGCTCTTTGGCGTTTTCACCTTTATAGAAAGCATCAATGCCTTGTTTCGCTATATCTTTATAAAGCGCAGCAAGTTCTGGGTTCTTTTTAACGGTACCTACAGCAAGTGGTTTACCATCAGGGAAAAAGTAGTCACGAATAACAGGTAGCTTAGTAACCCCTGGGTTTAATTCTTTAGCCAATAATTGATGTAAACGCGGCGAAACAATAAAGCCTTTATCAGCCAATTCAATGGCAGGGCCAAACAAGGTTTGCCATTCTAACTTACCGTAACGTTTATGGGCTGTGGCAAAAGCGTCTAAAATACCTGGAACACCAACAGAACGACCACCTACAACGGCTTCAATCCATTTTACGGCTTTACCGTGCTTATCTAAAAATAGTGTTTCATCAGCATTGCTTGGAGCCGTTTCGCGGCCATCAAAGCTGGTTAGGCTTTTGGTTTTGCTGTCGAAGTACATCATAAATGTACCACCACCGATACCCGACGATTGCGGTTCTACCAGTGTCAGTACTAATTGCGTTGCAATGGCTGCATCAACTGCAGAGCCGCCTAGCTCAAGCATTTTTTGGCCAGCTTTTACTGCATAAGGGTTTGCTGCTGCGACCATGTACTTATCGCCTTCAACAACCTGTTTATGAGCAAAGCCTGTAGCAGCTTCAGGTTCGCGAGTTTCAATTTTTGCAGGGGTTGCAAAAATAGCCGTCGAATAAATTAATGAGGTGGACAGAGCTAACAGCGCTTTGGTTTTGAATAACATAAATAAACTTAATCCCGTAGTGTATTTGGCATCTTAAAATTAAACGTGCACAATAGACGACAATCTCAGATACAACAAAAATAACATGATAAACCTGCCCCTGAAACTAGAATATATTCTGCCGCCATTGTGTTTAGTAATACTAAGTTCCTTATTTGCTACTTTTAACTTAAATGAATATCTCGAATTTAACCGTGAGTTAGTTGCAAATGGTGAATTTTGGCGCATTTTCACTAGTCAATTTGTACACGCAAATTGGCCCCATTTAGGCTTAAATTGTGCCGGAATTTTATTAATTTGGGCACTCCACGCTGAACATACAAGCCCTGCTCGCTATGCGTTTAATATTGCCATTCTTGTATTATGGTGTGGCTTAGGTGTGTGGCTATTTTGCCCAGATATCCAAATTTACACCGGGTTAAGTGCCCTACTGCACGGTGTGATCATTTGGGGTGCAGTTAAAGATATACAAGCAGGCATGTTTTCAGGCTGGTTATTGTTTGCTGGTACTTGGGCTAAAGTGATTTGGGAGCAAATAGCAGGCCCGAGTGAATCGGTGAGTCAGCTAATCGCCTCTAATGTTGCCATTGACGCCCACTTTATTGGCGCAATTGGCGGCACACTGTTGGCTTTACCTGTCTTTATAAAAATAATAAAAAATCGCGAGTAACTAAAACTTTTAATACAAACAAAAACAGCCACTTAAAGTGGCTGTTTTTCATTTACGCTTATTAATTAAAGCGTTTCTTTAAATAGCTTATGAATACGGCGGTATTCATCTAACCAGCTTGATGGTTGTACAAAACCATGTGGTTCAACTGGGAAGATCGCTGTTTCAAAGTTTTCTTTTTCTAGCTCAATTAAGCGCTGTACTAAGCGTACTGAGTCTTGGAAGAATACATTGTCATCAACCATAGGCGCGTTAATTAATAAATGGCTCTTAAGACCTTCAGCAAAGTAAATTGGTGAGCTCTTTTCATAGGCAATTGGGTCAACATCTGGGTGGTTTAAGATGTTAGACGTATAAGGACCATTGTAGTGAGCCCAATCAGTTACCGGACGAAGTGCAGCACCTGCTTTGAATAAATCAGGTTGTGTGAATAGCGCCATAAACGTCATGAAACCACCGTAAGAACCACCATAAGTGCCTACAGCTTGTGTATCTACGTTTGCGTTGTCTGCCATCCAGCTTACGCCATCTGCTAAATCTTGGATCTCAGGTGTACCCATTTGACGGTAAATAGCTGTACGCCAATCACGGCCGTAACCTTTCGATGCACGGTAGTCCATGTCCATTACTACGTAGCCTTCTGAAGCCAATAGTGAGTGGAACATAAACTCACGGAAGTAACCAGACCAACCCATGTGTGAGTTTTGTAGGTAACCAGCACCGTGGTTAAAGATAACCGCTTTACGGTTTTTACCTGTTTCGCCTTCTTTATAATCAGCTGGATAATATACTTTTGCGTAAATTGGCTGATCAGTGTGGCTTGAAGGTACAGCAACAATCTTAGGTGCAATTAGTTTTTTCGCTAAAAACTCATCAGATACTGTATGCGTTAACTGAGTTGCTTGGGTATTTGCTTTTGCGTCAGCAACATAAAGCTCAGGTGGCGACATAATTTTTGAGTGAGTTAGCAATAGTTTGCTTTCATCTGGGCTTAACTGATAATCAGTCATACCATCAAGGTTGGTTACTTGCTCAGATTCACCGGTTGCAGGGTTTACACGATAGATTTCGTAAAGACCTGGGTGCTCAACGTTTGCTTTGTAGTAAATCGCTGAGTTATCAGCTGTTAAAGTTAAGTTAGAAACAACAAATTGGCCTTTAGTAAGCTGCGTTGCTTTACCATTAAGTGGCTTTTTATAAATGTGGCTGTAACCAGACTCTTCAGATAAGTAGTAAAGCGTGTCTGAGTTGTTCAACCAACCAAAATCGTTGTATGCATAGTTAACCCATGCATCGTCGTGTAAGCGGTGCTGCGAAACAAGTTTGTTGTTTTGTGTATCAACAGTGGCTAACCAACGGTCTTTGTTGTCCCATGCTTCAAGCATAAGTGCAACTTTCGAACCATCTGTGTTCCATTGGATTGCACTTTGGTCCCAGCCCCAATCCATCATTAAGTTGATGGCACGTGGTGCTTTTTCAGACTTATAAGTTTTGCCATCACGAGCGTAGTTTTCTTTCTTAACTGCTGCAAGTACGTCTTCATCAAAACCTGGTAAGGTATCGAATGCAAGGGTTGTTTGCTCGCCTGATTTAAGGTCAATGTAAACAACGTCTGAGCTGATTGGTTTTTCATCAGCAACACGACGGCGTACTTTTTCTGCTTTTACGCGTGCATCATCGGCAATGTAATTAGGCATTATATCGCCTTCATCACGCCATGAACGGCTTTCTGTGGTTACTGCAACAAGGGCTTGGCCATTTGGTGAAAGCTGTACATCGGCTAAACGCTTACCTTTACCTAAATAAAATTGTGCGTTAGCAATGCTGTCGTTTTGCTCGTTAATTTGTGCTTTACGCTCTTCACGATCTTTTTTGTTTTTGTGCGTCAGCGCAATGTAATCAATTAGTTTGTGCTGCTCTTTTGCGATGTAAGTATCAGGCTCTTGTACACCTTTAGGTGCATCGTCTAGGTGTAAGTTAACTAATTCAACTTGACGACCCGTTGCTAAATCAACTTTATAAAACGCATTACCTTGGCGATATGCAAGGCTACCATCAGTTAAAAACTGTGGTTTTGATTGTTGTGCGCTGTCGTGAGTGATTTGTGTAATTTGACCAGTGCTTAGGTTTTTAACGAAGATATTACCTTCAAATGCATAAGCCTGTTGCTTTTTATCAGCTGAGTAAACGGCATTTTTAGCACCTACAGTGTGTAGTTTGTTTAACGCTAATTGTGACGCAGATTGGCTATTTACCGCTTGAATGTATAAATCGCGTAGCTCATTGCCTTGTTGCTTTTGTGCATAAACGATGCTGTTAGAATCACCATTCCAGAAAGCACGCTCAGGCTGACGGCCTAACCAATCAGGGTGAGCCATTGCTTGCTCTAACGTGATTTCAGCTGAACCTGTATCAGCAGGAGTAGCAACAACTGGGGCTACATTGGTAACTTGTTCTTCAGAAGGCGTTGAGGCGGTTGATTGACAACCTGCTAGCATGAAGCTAGATGCGACTGCGAGAGCCACTAACGTTTTATTAGCAGTGGTTTTGAATTTCATAGTGCTTCTTACGGGTTATTATAATTCGCCCTATTTAAGCAGAAGCACTTATGAAATAGCAATTTTTATAGGATAAACAGCCAAAGATTTCCGTTTAATAACAGCTTATTTTAAGCTGATATCAAGCCATACCATACGGTGATCAGACGATGCGTTACGATCTTTAATCAAACGGAACAGTTCAGAGTTTTTCTGTGGCCAAAAAACTCCACCATCGTTTATCTCAATACCATAATTTGATGGTAAAACGTAATCAGCACGAGCTTGCCAATAAGCGGTATAGTTTTTAGCGTAATCTTCTTTATACGATTCTTTAGCGCCTTTGCTTGTTGGCGTAAAAGAAGTATTCACTAATGGATTTTTTAAAATTTGGTCTGTGGTTTTCGGGCGTGCCTTACCCCCTTCTGGCGCAGCATTTAAATCACCAACAATAACAAAGCGGCTTTTCGCTTTTAAGCCACCTTTTTGACCTTTATCATCGTAAATGTAGTTAGCATTGTTGATGTAATCAGCAACTAGGCGTACTTCATCGTGGTTACTCTTACCGTTACGGTCTTCGTCACCATCAAAAACTGGCGGCGTTGGGTGCGATGCAAGCAAATGAAACGTTTTACCTTTTACATCTATTGGTAAATCCCAAAAAGACTTAGAGCTTAGGTGAATTGCTTGCCATTCCTCAGCAGAATACCAGTCTTTACCTGTTTTAGGGTCAATAGGCATTTGTGCATTTGGCATATCTTTGTATTTGAATGTTTGTAATGTACGCGCTTTATCTAAATCGATTGGGTAGCGCGACAATACTGCCATTGCATAATGCCCCTCAAAGAAGCCAAAGCCGTGTGCGTCACCTTTGTAATGCCCCTTTACACCATCGTTGTCTAGGTCAAACTCAGTAGGTAAACCAGTGTTAACAGGTGCAATAAAGTAATACGGGTAATCGATGGCAACTTGCTTATTTTGCGATACTTGCAGGTAGTTTTTACGAAATACGTTAATGCCTTTGTCGGCATCAATATAATCAAACTCATTGAGTAAAATTACATCAGGTCTTACGCGCTGAATAATTTCGGCAATATTACGAATTTGCTGGTGGTTGCTCGCTAATGCTTTGCTTAAAGCGTCTTTATCTATTGCTTCGCCTTTTTTAGCATAGTTGGTTGCATCCATACTCACGTTAAAGGTAGCAACACGTAAATCAGCAGCCGATACATTGTTTGCAAATAAGCCTATAGCCAGTGTTAATGAAGAAGTTAATAAAGCGTTTTTCATGAAATAAATCCGTCTACTATAAGTAGTAAAATAATACTGCTGACAATGATCCATAAGATCATCGCCATAATAAAAGGTTTAATGCCCGCTTGTTTTAAGACTGAAATAGATAAACCACTACCAATCAAAAATAAGGTCATTACTAACACTTGTTTAGCACCAACATTGAGTGCATGCCACAGTGTTTGATACTCAGGAAAGCTCGAATTAATCAGTGCAGCCGCTAAAAAACCAAATATAAACAAAGGGATACTTGCTTTTTCATCTGATTTCCAAAACACACCCGCAATACTTGTATAAGGGATTATCCACATCGCTCTAGTAAGTTTAATGGTTGTGGCAATAGCAAGCGCTGATGCGCCATACGCAGCGGAAGCCCCTACTACACTACTTGTGTCGTGAATCGCAAGTGCAGCCCAAACACCGAATTGTTGCTCAGTCAGGCCAAAGTAATGGCCAATCATCGGAAACAACACTAAGCCAAGGGCATTTAATAAAAACACCACAGCGAGTGATATAGCTACTTCGTGATCTTTGGCCTTTATAACCGGCGCCATTGCAGCAATTGCGCTACCACCACAAATGGCAGTACCAAATGAAATAAGTACACCGGTGTTTTTATTTAACTTAAATAACTGAGATAAAATTTCACCAAGGCCAATAATAGCGGTAATACTGACAATAGTAAGCACAATAGAGCTACGCCCTACTTCTATTACTTGATTAAAGTCAACAGCAAAACCTAAGCCAACTACCGCCAACTTTAGCATCCATTTACTTATTTTTTGTGACTGTGCTGCAAATGGATTACCCAATATCATTGCAAATAAAGCACCTACTACAAGTGCCGTAGCAGAACCAACAAATGGTAATGCTGATACTAAAAATAGCGCAATAAATAGAAACTGCTTTGGGCGTTCGGCTATCACAACGGTGCTCTGATAAGTTTATTGGTTAGCTTATGCACCACAGGTGCAACAAAAATAACGGTAGGAAATGCCACACAAAATGCAAAAGCCCATGCTTTAAGCCAAATGGTTGCAATGTTATCGATTAAACCAACGTTAAAGATGCTGATCACTAAAGACATAAATCCAGACATAAACAGCGCCATAAAGAACGCAAATACGACTGTTCTAAATCGAGGATGTAACATAACGAACTAATATTAATATAAAAATATTAGTCTATAGCAAGATGTTCCTGACGCAAGTGCTTTGAGACAAGAGGTACAAAATTAGCGAAGTTTGTGGATATATAATAGCGATTAAAAAGCCGAGATAAACTCGGCTTTTAAGAATTTAAACTGATTAGTTTAAAATAAGTTGAGTGCTGGTAGCTGCTACACCTGGGTAGTCTTGCTCTGGCAGAATTTCAGCCAGTGCCGCTAAACGCTCACCTAATTGGTGAAGGTTATCGGCCGATACATTGATATGACCCATCTTACGACCCGGTTTAGCCGTTTTACCATACCAGTGACTTGTAACGTCTTGCGTTGCGAGTACTGAATGTGGGATTGAAGGCTGACCTAATACGTTGATCATAGCAGTAGGACGAAGACACTCTGTACTACCTAATGGTAGACCTGCAACAGCGCGCATGTGGTTTTCGAACTGTGAGCAATGTGTACCCTGCTGTGTCCAGTGACCTGAGTTATGAACCCGTGGCGCAATTTCGTTTACTAATAACGTACCTTGTACATCGAAAAACTCAATTGCTAATACACCTACATAATCAAGTTCTTGCGCTAACTTGTTAAATGCCAGCTCTGCTTGTTCTTGAATTGCTGCTTTTTCTTTACCCGCAACTGAAAGCGTAAGTACACCATTGGTGTGTTGGTTTTCAGTTAATGGATAAATAACTGTGTTACCCGCTTTGTCGCGAGCACCAATGATAGATACTTCACGGTCAAATGGGATCATCTTTTCAGCGATAATAGAATGCGGCGCACTTTCAGTGCCTGATGCTATGAAATCTGCCATTTCTGACCAGATTTGGTCAATTTGATCATCAGACTTTAAGCGCCATTGCCCTTTACCATCGTAACCCGCTTGGCAAGTTTTGATCACAAGCGGCTTGCCTAAACGCTCTACAGCAGCAACAAGGTGCGCTTTTTCTGTAATTAATTGGTAAGGCGCACATTCAACATCTGTTTTATCAAGTAATGCTTTTTCAAGTGCGCGGTCGCCACCTGTTTTAATTGCCGCTTTACCCGGATAAAACTTATTGCTTTGACAACATAGTGTAAGTACATCATCAGGAATGTGTTCAAACTCTGCTGTTATCGCGTCTGCGTTATCAATAGCTTGTTGTAATGTGCTGTTATGAACTTCACCAGTTAATGGATGAATGATTTTTTCACTACCCACATCGTAGGCAACAACATTTAAATCAAGCGGTGCACCCGCTAAGCTCATCATGCGAGCTAACTGACCTGCACCTAAAATTAGAATATTCATATTACTCTGCAGGATTAGGGTTAGCTAAGATAGTGTCTGTTTGTTCTTTACGGAAAGCTTCTACTTTTGCGAAGATTTCAGGCTGTTGGCAACCTAAAATTTGTGCCGCTAAAAGGCCAGCATTTGCAGCGCCTGCTTCACCAATAGCAAGAGTACCTACCGCAACACCTTTAGGCATTTGGCAGATAGATAATAACGAATCAACACCATTAAGTGTTTTAGACTTAACTGGTACACCTAAAACTGGCAGTGATGTAAACGCCGCAGCCATACCTGGTAGGTGAGCAGCACCACCGGCACCTGCGATAATAATTTTAATGCCACGATCTGCAGCTGAGCTTGCATAGTCAGCAAGTAATTGAGGGGTACGGTGAGCAGAAACAACTTTAGTTTCGTATTCAATGCCGAATTTTTCTAGCATTAACGCCGCATGTTCCATCGTTGGCCAGTCTGATTTGGAACCCATAATAATGCCAACAGTCATAAATACACCTCAGTTAAATAGTTTTCTAAAAAGCGGACTTTTGTCCTTATTTTGTGGCGGGTATTATATACCTAACTCACATCAAGATGCGAGTTTCAGTTGGAATTAAAAGCGATTTTGCAAGGCGTTGATGCAAATAATAGAGGTTCTATTGTTAAAATCGATAACGCAGTATAAATCGCTCTTAGACCACATCAAGATGCGACTCTAGAAGCACAAAAAAGCCATGACATGCATGGCTTTTAATCACTCATCAGCTAATTAAGCTTCTTTGCTTGCTAGGTACTCAGTGTATGTACCTTTAAAGTCGATAACTTTACCGTCTTTGATTTCCCAAATACGGTTTGCAAGCGATGATACAAATTGTCTATCGTGTGATACGAACAATAATGTCCCTTCGTATGCTTCAAGCGCTAGGTTAAGCGCTTCGATAGATTCCATATCCATGTGGTTGGTTGGCTCATCCATTAATAAGATGTTTGGTTTATGCATCATAATTTTGCCAAACAACATACGGCCTTGCTCACCGCCTGAAATCACTTTTACTGACTTTTTGATATCGTTTTGTGAAAACAGCATACGACCTAAGAAACTACGAACAACTTGTTCGTCGTCACCTTCTTGTTGCCATTGTTCCATCCACTCAAATAAGTTCATGTCTTGTTCGAACTCGTCAGCATGGTCCTGAGCGTAATAACCGATATTAGCGTTATCAGACCATTTAAATTCACCTTGTTTTGGTGCTAAACGACCTGCAAGGGTATTTAATAGTGTGGTTTTACCAACACCGTTCTCACCGATAATTGCAATGCGCTCGCCTACTTCAACCAGGCCTTCAAGGCCACTGAATAATGTTTCTTCAAAGCCTTGTGTTAAATTTGTTAGCTCTAAGGCATTACGGAATAACTGCTTTTCTTGCTCAAAACGAATAAACGGGCTTTGACGAGAAGAAGCTTTAACTTCTTCAAGCTGAATTTTATCGATTTGTTTAGCACGTGATGTTGCTTGTTTTGCTTTTGAAGCATTCGCAGAGAAGCGCGATACGAACTGTTGAAGTTCGGCAATTTGGCTCTTCTTTTTCGCGTTTTCGCTTAGTAGACGCTCACGAGCTTGCGTTGCAGCAAACATGTACTCATCATAATTACCAGGGTAAATACGAAGCTCACCGTAATCGATGTCAGCCATGTGTGTACATACTGAGTTTAAGAAGTGACGGTCGTGCGAAATGATGATCATGGTACAGTCGCGCTGGTTTAGCACGTCTTCTAGCCACTTGATGGTGTAAATGTCCAAGTTATTGGTAGGCTCATCGAGTAGCATGATATCTGGATCAGAAAACAGCACCTGCGCAAGTAACACACGCAGTTTAAAACCTGGTGCAATTTCAGACATAGGGCCGTAGTGTTGCTCTGTGCCAATACCTACACCAATTAGTAACTCACCTGCTTTAGCTTCTGCTGAGTAACCATCCATTTCGGCAAACTCAGTTTCTAGGTCTGCTACACGCATACCGTCTTCTTCGCTCATCTCAGGTAAGCTGTAAATACGGTCACGTTCTTTTTTTACTTCCCACAGCTCTTTATGACCCATGATCACTGTGTCGATTACAGAAAACTCTTCGTAAGCAAACTGGTCTTGGTTTAGTTTAGCAATACGCTCGTTTGGATCTGTGCTGACATTGCCTGAAGATGGCTCTAGTTCACCACTTAGGATTTTCATGAAGGTTGATTTACCACAGCCATTCGCACCGATTAAACCGTAACGGTTACCATCGCCAAATTTTGCTGAGATATTTTCGAATAAAGGTTTAGCACCAAATTGCATGGTGATATTAGCTGTACTTATGATAGCGGTACCCTCCAGCGGGTAAAAAGTAAAAACGAAACTGCGTGCAATTTTAAACTAAAGCCGCTTTGCACGCCATGAAAGTTTAATTAAATACACAGGCTAATTTTACAAGATCAACACTTACGACTACCTTTAGTGAGCGCGCTCACTTAATTATATGAGCACGCTCACTTTTAAAATAACTAAATACAAACAGTAGGTTAAGAATGAGCAAACATGGAGACACTCACCAACGTATTTTAGATGCGGCTTGGCACCTTTTTACTGAGCAAGGGTTTAACGATACCTCTACACGGCAAATTTCAGCAGCAAGCAACATAGCGGTTGGCACCTTGTTTAATCATTTTGCAGATAAAGTGGCTATTTTAGAAGCTTGCCTCGAAGATAAATTCAATGATGTGTTAGAGCGCGCAAAAGAAACCGACATACACCGCCCTGCTCGCTTAAAGATTAATCATTACGCACAATATTTTTATCAGTTTTATTGTTTACATCACCGCTTTTATAAAGTGCTTTTTAGCCAGCGATTATTTTCGCAATCATTCCAGCAACAACACATGGAGCTAATTCAATCATTGGTTTTTGCCGACCAACCGCAATTTAATAAAGTAAAAGCAGCTATATTGCTCGACTGCTATTTTATGACCTTGTTGTATGGCTTAGGCGCCGAAACCCCAAACACTAAACTTATGCTCAGAACGCTAAGCCAGAAAGTGTCTATTTTTTAGGCTTAGTAACTCATTGATAATTCAATATAGTGAACCTAAAGTGAATAATTTTTCCTCAAAGTCGGTTTGTTGCATGATAATTTTTCACTTTTGACCCTATTTTAGCTTTGATAATCTCCGTTCCTTAACTAAATTATACCTATTAGGGACAATATTTAATCAAGGTACTTTATGAAAAGAACACACACTGCCTTATTTGTTGCAGGCATGCTTGCCATACCTACAGCCACTGCCATCGAGATCTATAACGATCAAACCAATAGCGTTACTTTTGGTGGCTTTATCGATGCAAGGGTGATTAATACGCAAGGCGAAACTGAGGTAGTAAACGGTGCATCACGCATTAATTTTGATTTTAAGCGCCAATTAAAAAACGGCTGGCAAGCGTTTGCTTTGCTTGAATGGGGTGTAAACCCTGTTGGTAGCAGCGATATCGTTTACAGCAATCGCTTTGAGTCTATTCAAGATGAGTTTTTATATAACCGCTTAGGTTATGTTGGCCTTAAACATGACGATTACGGCCAAGTGACATTAGGTAAACAATGGGGCGCATGGTACGACGTTGTTTACAACACCAACTACAGCTTAGTGTGGGATGGTAACGCTGCAGGTGTTTATACCTACAATAAAGATGATGGTGCTGTGAATGGTACAGGCCGCGGCGATAAAGTACTGCAGTATCGAAATACCTGGGGTGATTTTCATTTAGCACTTCAAGCACAGCTAAAATCTGATGAATTTTATACCTGCGACATCGTTGATATTTCAAGAAGCTCTTGTGAAGTACTTTGGAACCAAGGAAACAATGCTGCACAAAAAGTAGAATTTAACTCGACTTATGGGGCCGCACTCACCTACTCGGTTAGCCCTAATTTAAAAGTTACTGCCGGTGTTAACCGTGGCCAGTTTGATATTGTGTATGCCGGTGGCAGAAATCAATCAGTAAACGATTTAATTTATGGTATGGGCATTACCTATGGTGATTTTTATAAACCGGGTTGGTATGCATCAGCGAATATAAATAAAAACGAAAACCACGATACCGACAACTTAGGCCGCTTAATAAAAGATGCTGTTGGTTTAGAGTCAATTTTAAGCTACCGCTTTGATAATGACATACGTACTTTTGTTGCTTACAACGTATTTGATGCAGGTAGTGACTATGTTATTCAGCCGAACTTTAATGCCGACCCTGAAGATGTGTTTAAACGCCAATTTGCTGTGATAGGTGCGCACTACTTTATGGCAGAAGACACCATTTTATATATCGAAGCGCGTAAAGATTTTAGCGACTTCTCGAGTAATGACGCTGAGCAAGAAGCACAGATGTCACAAACCGAAGATGACGGTATAGCTATCGGATTTAATTACACTTTGTAGTTACGATAAACACTAAGCCCACTATTGTGGGCTTTTTTCTAATCCAATTGCACACTTTCAAGATTGTTCGCAATATCAATCAACAACTGCTATTACTTAACAATCTTAAAATTAAAATACGTCAATATTTGAGGTTGTTGTGTCTAACAAGATAAAACTAATTCTACTTTCTTCAATTTCTAGCGTTTCGTTCATGCTCTTTTACTGGCTAACAAATGTCAGAGAGTCGGATAATGTATTAGGTTTTAGTTCCGACTTATCGGGTGGTTTAGTAATGGGGTTTGCTATTGGTGTGATGCTAGTTACATTAAGCACATTTAAGTTAAACAAGTATTGAGTGTTTTTTGGAATCAAACGTTTAAACCCTTTTGACTCTTCGCTTCCAAATAATGTGATTGTGGCTAATTATTTCATGAGCTCCTTTTTAGATCCTACACACTTACCCTGCTTATTAAAAAGCTTAAATTTAGGGGTTATGCTGAGATTGAAATTAACCCCTAAATAGTATGATGTGTTCTTTTTGTGGTTAATGGCTATTACAATGAATAATCACGTTCTACTTTAGCAATACGCGTTGTAAACGCACTGTACCATTTGTCTTTGCCGAGCTGTTGTGCGTTTAAGTGCTCAACGTTTTGTTTCCAGGCTTTTATTGCATCTAAGCTTTGCCAATACGACACCGTAATACCCAAACCATCACGAACAGACTCCATACCTAAATACCCAGGTTGTTGCTCTGCAAGTTCTACCATTCTATTAGCCACTTCTTCATAACCGGTGGTATCGTTAGATAAGATATTCGTAAAAATCACGGCGTAATATGGCGGTTTTGGTGTATTCGCTATCATGGCTGTTACTTCCCTCTACTTGGTTCAAAACCATCATAACATGGGATTTTTGTGTTAAACGTATCCCAATTTGCTTTAGAGCTTACAAAGTTATGACTGATCGGGCGCTCATTTATATCGCTATCTAATAAACCTAAGCGAATACGTAAGCGGCTTGGGTCATCTTTATTCTCGCTATAAATAGGCGAGCCACAACAGCTACAAAAATAGCGAATTCTGCCGGGTTTAAATTCAAACGCGTTTAGATGCTGCTTACCTTCTGTGACGTTAAAACCATCTCGTTGAATAAAGCCATTGGTTGCGTAGGCTGTGCCTGAGTTTTTACGACATAAGGAGCAATGACAATGAATAATTGAGTCTATGCCACCAGCAATAGTTACTTTTACTTTCCCGCACAAACAACTTCCTTGATACATAGTCCCTCTCAGGTTTAAAGATTAATAACCGCGATGCTTCCAAAACTCAGTGGCAGTGCCTTCGGCTTCCTTTAATAAGTTAAAGGATTTATCAGCAATTATATGGCCATTTAACTCAATAGTCATGCACCAAATACCTACTTTATTATCAACAGGTGCCCATATCGTATCACCTAAATAAAACTGCCAATCGTTTGTTTTAACGTACTGTTCGCCCTCAAACGGTGGCATGATCTCGCCATCTTCATCCGGAATATCTGGGTGGTAAACGCAAAATTTAATTTTTTGTCCTTTGGCCTTTTTAATGTTAACTATAAAGCCAAATTCAATATCTAACTGTGCAGGAACGTCTGTTGTAAATTCGGTGATTTGAGGCAGGTCTTTTTCTTTTGCATCCCAATGACTGTAAATGCCGTAACTTTCAATACTGGTAATTGGTTTGGCTTTTGCCATAGCTGCAAGCGCTCCTTTTTAAAAATGAGGCGCTATTTTATAGTAGCAACCCTAGCAGAACAAGATTGTACTATTATAGTAATTAGCTAACGTATTTTACCCAGTGAGTGTCATGTTGTTGAAAGCCACATTTAGTTAAAAGTTTAATACTTGCGCTATTATTTGGGTTAACTAAAGCTAACACACTGTTTAGCGGAGCAGGTACAAAGGTCGTCAGTTTATCAAATAGCATATCTAGTACCTTTTGCATTATTCCTTTGCCAAAGTATTGCGATGCCAATTCAAATCCCAACATGCCCTGCCCGTCAATTATGTTAAATATGCCTACGCTGCCAATAACCTGCCCACTACTTCGTAAAACAATAACTAAACGAATGCCTTGTTGATTATAAAAACGTTCTATGTCGCCTTGAATAAAGTCGTAGACGTCACCTTTCGTTATATCAGCGCCGTAATCATTAAACGTTTGTACTTGCGGATCTTTTAAAATATCCCATATCGCTTGGCAATCTCTATGACGAATTGGGCGTAAGTCAAAGGCTAAGTCATCGTGGCTAGACACGTTAATTTCTTCTTTTTGCTTTATGAGCTGGCATTATTGTCTTACTATAAACGCAATTTCAAGCAATTAGATTAAGTTCGATGAGTGAAGAATTTAAAGTAATTCAACCTACCACAACAGTATACTGTAAAGAACGCGGTGAAGGCTGGACCTTAACAGGGATCACCAGTATCGATGAGCATACTTCTGTGATGTTTGATGGCGTAAGGTATACCTTACCGGCCCGTGAAATTGTTGAGGTATTATTACCACAACAACTCGAGCGAGAGAAAAATCAACAATAAAAAAAGCCAGCTTGATGCTGGCTTTTTCGTGTTTAAAATTAACGTAATGCGTTAATACGCTCATCAAGTGGTGGGTGCGATGAGAATAACTCGGCAACACCTTTACCGCTTGCAATACCAAATGCCATCATTGAACCTTCTAGTTGTGATGGGTGGTTTTGTTTTAAACGCTCAAGAGCGCTACGCATTTTATCTGCACCTACTAGTTTTGCTGCACCCGCATCCGCAGAGAATTCGCGTTTACGGCTGTAGTAAGCAACAATCACACTTGCTAGAACACCAAATAACATTTGGAAAATCATATCGAACAAGAAGTATGTCCAGCTACTACCGCCCTCTTCCTCATCACTATTAAGGAAGTTATCAACAATACCTGCCAATACTTTCGCCATAAAGATAACAAAGGTATTCACTACACCTTGAATAAGAGTAAGCGTTACCATGTCACCATTTGCAATGTGAGATACCTCATGAGCCAATACCGCCTCAGCTTGATCTCGATTCATGTTGTGTAATAAACCTGTGCTCACAGCCACCAGCGAGTTGTTCTTACTTGGGCCGGTCGCAAATGCGTTCATTTCAGGGCTATCGTAAATAGCCACTTCTGGCATCGCGATACCTGCTTTTTTCGCTTGCGCAGCTACCGTCGAAACCAACCATTGTTCTGTTTCAGAACGAGGCTGTTCAATAACATGTGCACCGGTTGATTTTTTTGCCATCCATTTCGACATAAATAACGAAATAAACGAGCCACCAAAACCAAATACAGTTGAGATAACTAAAATGCCGCCTAAACTGCGATGGCTAATACCCAGTACGCTCATCACAATAGACAACACAATACCTAACACTAGCATTACCGCTAAGTTTGTAAGTAGAAACAAAAATACACGCTTCATAAAAACCTCAGAATAAACATACCAATTGTATTAACTAACGACATGGTTAAAAATCGTTAGTTAATAAAATTATCTGGGTGTTCTACCAACTCAGTTTAGGGCTTATGCAATTGGTTGCAAGGAACTAATTGCAACCAATTTTGACAGAGTATGTCAAAAGTAACAACTCAATTATTATGGGTTGATAGATAAAATTTCAAGTAAGGTTTTGTAAATTTTTAATTTAGGGGTGCCGTCTGTATACGGACTAATCGCTAAAAGCGGGAAAGGTAATGCTGATTTTAAAGTTTCTAAATTGGCGTCTTGTTCACGCATGTTTGGGTCTACATGATTTGCTATCCAACCTACACAATTTACACCGAGCGCTTTAAAGTGAGCAGCTGTCAGTAGTGCGTGATTAAGGCAACCAAGCTTCATGCCTACTACTAGCACAACATTAAGGTTTTGTGATTTAACCCAATCGCTGAGTAAATCGGTTTCGTTGATAGGTAAACACCAACCGCCTGCACCTTCTGTAAGAATATAATCGGTATGGAGTGCTTTTACATTTGCATAAGCAGTATCGAGCTTATCAAATGTCAGTCTGTCACCTACTTGGGCAGCTGCAATATGCGGTGCAATGGGTGGCTCATAGGTAAAGGGATTAACTATGTTATATTTAACCCCAATCGATGAGCTTTCCATTAAGGTTAATGCATCATCATTGACTAGCTGCCCAAATGCTTCTTCTGCACCTGCTGCAATGGGTTTAAAACCCACCGCACGCTGTTTATGTTGCGCTAGTAAGTTTAATAATAAACTGGTGACATGGGTTTTTCCGGCATCGGTGTCTGTACCCGTGATAAAAAATTCTTTCATTTTTGAGTTAATTCTATTTTTCTAGTTCTAAAAAGACAACTTGATAGCTCACTCTAGCATGCCCATCAACCAGAGGGTATGCCCTACAAACACTATTAAGTGCCTGCCTCGTTAATAACCCTTGGCGTTTTTGCTTAGTTTGCAATGAGGTAGCACCAATCGCTTTTATCGACCGCAGCGCATCTAAAGGAGAGTTATAGGCATCTATATAACATCTATCAGCGGCAAAATTAAGTTTAAACCCCGCCAATTTTGCATACTCAATAATGTGACTAGCACAATGAAACTGATTAATATGGTTTTGCTCGTCTAAACAAGCGAAAGCCTGTTTGATTTCTTTAAGTGATCCATCTACCACACAGCTTAAATAAACCTTACCACCCTCTTTTATAGAATAAAAAAGACTTTTAAGTAGCACTTTTAAGTCAGCAGACCATTGCATTGCAAAATTACTAAACACACAATCTAGCGAATTTTGCTGTAATGGTAGGTTATCCATATCAGCACACACTTTTAAACAATGCGGGTTTTGTTCTGTGCTTAACATGGAATGACTTAAGTCCATTGCCAATACAGTATCAAAGTGTGTTTTAAGCATTGCCGTGTTAACTAAAGGCCCAGCACCTAAATCAAGGCAAGTACCCTGCTGATGTTTACTGGCCATCATTTTGAATAAGTGCGCAGCCGCTTGTTTTTGAACATTAGCATGGCTCGCGTAATTTGCAGCCGCTTTAGAGAACTTAGTTTGTGTTGTTAGCTTATTACTGTGTTGAAAGCTTAAAGGCGCTTGCAGTTGAACACTCATAAACACTCCACTAGCGAATAAACCAGCTGTTTTATATCGTCAGCTTGATGAGCGCTACTTATGGTTACTCTAAGTCGTGCCGTATTAAATGGCACAGTGGGCGGTCGAATAGCGGTTAACCACACGCCTTTACCTTTAAGCTTATTAGCAACGGCTAGCGTGTGTTCTGCATCACCCAATACCAAAGGTTGTATAGCCGTTGATGATTCCATTAATGCTAAGTTATGCTCTTTAGCAAGCGCTCTAAAGTAGGTAATATTCTCTGTCAGCTGAGAGCGTCTCTTATCAGCTATTATTAACTTTTCGAGTCGTTCAAGAGTACAACTTGCCATCAGTGGTGACATCGCCGTTGAATATATGTATTCACGATTAAACTGCAACATGTAATCAATCATTTGCTTTGATGCAAGCAAGCAAGCGCCACTACTTGCCAATGCCTTGCCAAAGGTGATAATCAGTAAATCAGGCTTGATTGCCTCACAGCTCCCTAAGCCTTGCTCGCCTGACACGCCAAAGCCATGTGCGTCGTCAATCATCAACCACGCATTGTATTGTTTAGCAAGTTTACAGAGTGCTTCAATGGGGGCTTGATCGCCATCCATCGAAAACACCCCTTCGCTTACTATGAGCTTATGCTTTGCTTTCGACTTTTGTAACCGAGACTCTAAGTGCTTAAGGTCGTTATGATTAAAGCGCACCATAGCAGCGGCAGAATGAAGTCCGCCATCAATTAAACTGGCATGATTAAGCTTATCTTGAAAAATTGCCGATGATTGCGCCACGCTTTTATCTTGAAACAGCGCTTTTAATACGCTGCTATTAGCACTAAATCCGCTATTAAATAACATGGAGCTTTCATAGCCTAATAACTCGCATAAACGCTGCTCAAGCTGTTGTTGTGGTTTATTATAACCATTCACTAATGCTGAACTGTGGCTACCTAGTTGCTGCGCTTGTATTTCAATAAAATCATCAGCAAAGCCAAGGTAGTCATTACTGGCAAAATTTAAATACTGTTTACCTGCAACCTGAATAAAGCGCCCGCTTGATTGCTCAACAAGTTGACGCTTTCTCAGTAATGCATCTGCTTGTCGGTCAACAAGATGCTCGGCAATAAAATCAAAAGCCATTTAAATATTACGCTTCGTAAAATAGTTCTGATGTTGCTTTATCAGCAACTTTTGATGAAAGTGATGCTGCAACCGCTTCATCAGAATAATCTTCACGTGTTTCTGGGTTCATGCCTAATTTTTTAATCAGCATCATGTCTGCGTCTGCTTCAGGGTTTTCTGTAGTCAGTAGTTTATCACCGTAGAAAATTGAATTAGCACCAGCAAAGAAACACATAGATTGCATTTGTTCATTCATCGCCGTACGGCCAGCAGATAAGCGAACATAACTTTTCGGCATCATTATACGTGCAACAGCAATGGTACGAATAAACTCAAAGTGGTCTAAGTCTTCGACATCTTCAAGTGGCGTGCCTTTAACCTTAACCAACATATTAATTGGCACACTCTCTGGCTGCTGCGGCAAATTAGCTAATTGCATTAATAAACCAAAACGGTCAGCTGCCTGCTCGCCCATACCAACAATACCGCCAGAGCACACTTTCATGCCGGCATCACGCACGTTATCGATAGTGTTTAAACGGTCTTGGTAAGTACGTGTTGTAATGATCTGCTGGTAATACTCAGGTGATGTATCTAGGTTATGGTTGTAATAATCAAGGCCCGCGTCTTTTAATGCGTGGGCTTTTTCGTTATCTAGCATGCCAAGGGTCATACAGGTTTCAAGGCCTAGCTCTTTAACCTCTTTTACCATTTTTGAAATATAAGGCATGTCACGTTCTTTCGGATCAGACCACGCAGCCCCCATACAAAAACGGGTTGCGCCTTTTTCTTTGGCAACACGCGCTTGCTCAACCACTTTTTCTACTTCCATAAGGCGTTCACGGTCTAAGTCTGTTTTATAATGACCTGACTGAGGACAATATTTGCAATCTTCTGGGCAAGCACCGGTTTTAATCGATAACAAAGTAGAAATTTGTACTTCATTTGGGTTGAAGTTTTCACGATGCACACTGGCCGCTTTAAATAACAAATCATTGAACGGCATTTCGAATAATGCTTTTACTTCTTGGTGAGTCCAATCGTGACGGACGACTGCGTGCTCCATAATAGTCTCTTTTTTTAAATTATTGGGACGGTTTGATTGGCTTAGTCTACGACTTGACGTAACATTGTCAACGAATCGAAGCGATATAAAGTTTGCATATGATTAATAAACAACCAATAGATTTAGATTTTGATCGTGAGCATATTTGGCACCCTTATACTTCTATGACTCAGCCCCTTCCTGTGTACCCAGTCAGTCATGCCAATGCAAATCGTATTTTCTTAGAAACAGGCGAAAGCCTAATAGATGGTATGGCCTCTTGGTGGAGTGCGATTCATGGTTACTGCCATCCTGTTTTAAATGAGGCAATCACTACACAGGTTAGTAAAATGAGCCATGTCATGTTTGGTGGCTTAACTCATGAGCCTGCTGTTGAGTTGTGTAAAAAGCTAGTCAGTATCACACCTAAGTCACTCGATAAGGTGTTCTTAGCCGACAGTGGCTCTGTGAGTGTTGAAGTCGCCATAAAAATGGCCTTACAGTACTGGCTTAGCCAAGGTTACACCAGCAAACAAAAGTTAATGACACCGCTTAAGGGCTACCACGGCGATACTTTTGCCGCCATGAGCGTTTGCGATCCGGTTAATTCAATGCACAGCATGTACTCAGGGTTTTTACCTGAACATGTTTTTGTACCTTCGCCGAGTGCTAAATTTAATGGCGAGTTTAGCCCTGCTGAAGCTGATACACTTGAAAGCTATTTTGCCGCTCACCATCAAGATGTTGCGGCATTTATCATTGAACCCATTGTACAAAATGCTGGGGGCATGAATTTTTACCACCCTGATTACTTAAAACACCTGCGCATTCTTTGTGATAAGTATGATGTTTTACTTATTTGTGACGAAATCGCCACAGGCTTTGGTCGTACCGGCACCTTGTTTGCTGTTGAACACGCCAACATAGAGCCAGATATTTTATGTATTGGCAAAGCATTAACGGGCGGCATGATGACCCTATCAGCGACATTAACCACTAGCAAAGTCGCTGTTGGCATTAGTGAGGGTGAAGCCGGCGTATTAATGCATGGCCCAACTTTTATGGGTAACCCGCTTGCCTGTGCCACAGCCTGCGCGAGTATTGATTTACTGTTAGAGCAACCTTGGCAAGAGCAAATTGAACATATAAATGATGTGCTAACAACCCAGCTTGCTAAATGTAAGCCGCTTGATGCAGTCGTTGATGTACGCACATTAGGTGCAATTGGAGTTGTTGAGCTTAATCGAAGTGTAGATGTAGCAAAAATTCAACGCTTTTTTATCGAGCAAGGTGTGTGGATCCGCCCGTTTGGTAAATTAATTTATTTGATGCCGCCTTACATAAGCGACGAACAAAGCTTAACTAAGTTATGCAATGCTATTTATGCAGCCATTGAACAACAGGCGTATTAAAAAAGGAAGCTAATGCTTCCTTTTCCTTTAAACTTTACCATTCAAACATATAAGCCATTTTACTGATCATTCGAAGCGGTACTTTATGTTCACAGCGCTTGGCGTAAAGATGCTGCAATGATTTATCTTTAATTTCACCAACGATCACTTCTTTTACTTGATAACCCAGTGCAGTGGCCGCTTGTGCGTAGGCGATAAATTCCCACTTTTTAATATTAGTGTTATCAACAATTACTAACGGGATTTCTTCTGCTAGGGCATTAATAAAGCGTGCAAGGTTTAGATTGTGATACTCAGATAACTTGTACTTATCAAATTGATACACACCTTCGCTATTGTAAAAATAATCATCTGTTGCGCACACGACATAATCACTTTCATTACCAGCTACCAACTCATCAGCAAGGCTTTGTGCGTAATATGATTTACCTGAGCCTGGTAAGCCGCGAAGAATAAAAACTTGTTTCATAGCACCTGTTATACAATTTAATTAAAGACTAAAGGACAGTTATCCTATTGAGAATTGTTAATAATGCCACAAAATAACCAATTAGCGCAGCGAGAATTTAAATAAACGCAAATTTTACGCAAAATATTGCTGCTATTTTACTCAATTGAAGAAAAACTACTAAAGAGTACGCCTCAATAGTTTTTTTATTTGATTTACGAGGGTAAGATAGTCGATTCAAGTGCAATGCACAGCATTATTATATTAGGCAACTTATATCATTGGAGTGAAGATGAGCCATTTAGCGATTTCAGAGCTATTAAAAGGCAAGGTTGCGGTAGACAGCCAAGTAACAGTAAAAGGCTGGATCCGTACACGCCGCGATTCAAAAGCAGGAATTTCATTTTTAGCCGTTCATGACGGTTCGTGTTTTGATCCTATTCAAGCGGTAGTACCTAATTCACTCAATAATTATGATGAAGTAACACGTTTAACTGCAGGTTGTTCTGTATCTGTAACAGGTGTTCTTGTGCCTTCTGCAGGTCAAGGTCAGTCTTTCGAAATTCAAGCTAACTCTGTAGAAGTATTAGGTTGGGTTGAGAATCCAGACACCTACCCTATGTCTGCGAAACGTCACAGCATTGAATATTTACGTGAGCACGCACACCTTCGCCCTCGTACTAACATCATGGGCGCGGTAACCCGTGTACGTAACTGTTTAGCACAAGCGATTCACCGTTTTTATCACGAGCAAGGTTACTACTGGATCAGCACACCGATCATCACTGCAAGTGACTGTGAAGGCGCCGGTGAAATGTTCCGTGTGTCTACTTTAGATATGCAAAACTTACCACGTACAGATAAAGGCGACATCGATTACAGTGAAGATTTTTTCGGTAAAGAAGCATTCTTAACAGTATCTGGTCAATTAAATGGTGAGACATATGCCTCAGCAATGTCAAAAATCTATACCTTTGGCCCTACTTTCCGTGCTGAGAACTCAAATACATCTCGTCACTTAGCAGAGTTTTGGATGGTTGAACCTGAAGTTGCATTCGCAGATTTAGAAGATATCGCAAAACTTGCTGAAGACATGCTGAAATACGTTTTCAATGCAGTATTAACTGAGCGTCGTGATGATATGGAATTCTTTGCACAACGTGTTGAGAAAACAGCTATCTCTCGTTTAGAAGAGTTCGTAACTAAAGATTTCGCACAAGTTGATTACACAGATGCTATCGAAATCTTAAAAGCGTGTGGTAAGAAGTTCGAATACCCTGTTGAATGGGGTGTAGATTTACAGTCTGAGCACGAGCGTTACCTTGCTGAAGAGCACTTTAATGCGCCAGTAGTTATTAAAAACTACCCGCGTGATATTAAAGCCTTCTACATGCGTCAAAACGAAGACGGCAAAACAGTCGCTGCAATGGACGTAGTTGCACCAGGTATTGGTGAAATCATCGGTGGTTCTCAACGTGAAGAGCGTCTAGATGTACTAGATAAGCGTCTAGAAGAAATGGGCTTAAACAAAGAAGATTACAGCTGGTACCGCGACCTACGTAAATACGGCACTGTACCGCACTCAGGTTTTGGTCTAGGTTTTGAGCGTTTAGTTGCATATGTAACAGGTATGGGTAACGTACGTGACGTTATCGCCTTCCCTCGTACAAAAGGCAGCGCGACTTACTAATAAGAAACGCTACATAGTCTAAAAGCCGCTTTCGAGCGGCTTTTTTGTGTGTAAATCATTAAATGTTTTAAAAAATTACAGTAGAAAGAATTAGCAAAGCCAGACATATTGCCTATATTGATAAGAAGCTAACTATTAAGGAGTTTGCGTCTACTATGCTATTTCGCTCTATGAAAGCCCTTTTGCTATCTACAACCCTTATCTCTGCACATAGTGCGTATGCAATTGAAGAAAATATTAATTCGAAGCCTATTTTTATTGCCGGCTCAACCACTGTCACTGAACTATTAATCGATATGAAAGCCGACTTAAGCCAAGAGTTTGGCAATAGCATACAAATCAGGCCAATGGGCAGTGATAAAGGCATTAAAGCCATTGCAGAAAATGTTATAGATATCGGCACCAGCTCTCGTTATTTAACAAAAGAAGAACAACAACGTTGGCCTTTTTTAAGGCAAATTATTATAGCCCAAGATGCAATCGCATTTTTTGTAAATAAAAACTTAAACATTACTGAAGTTACCACTAAAAAGCTGAGCGATATCTACCAAGGAAAACTAAAGGCGTGGTCTGAAGTTTCACCTTATACACCTGAGCTCAGTGCCAAAAATGACGAGATCCTACTTTTTAGTAAAGGCACTAGTCACGGTAGTTTTGATGTCTTTTTAGAGTATTTAAATTTAGATTATATTCAAGAACCAGGCAGTAACTTCATACGCTTAAAAATGGCGGGTAATAGAGGTTTATTTTCTAAACAAAAAGTAGAACTTTACGATCAGTTCAATCAAGCATTGGGTATAGTGCAGCGTATTCCAAATGCCATTGCTTACGATTCATATGGCGCTATTAGTAAATTAGAAAATGACAGACGTATTAACAGAGTAACTTTGCTTGAGATTGACGGTGTAAGCCCTTCCGTTGAATCAATTCAAAGTGGCGAATATGCCTTTGTTAGGCCGCTAGTGCTAATCATTAATACACAATCACCTCGTTCAAAAAAGATTGGCGACAAACTTGCTGTGATTGTTAAATCAAACAAGATTCAACAGAAAATGCTTGAGTTTGGTTACCTTCCGGTAAAATAGTAATCTGAAGATATAATACCAGCCCGCAATAATACTTAATCATTTTGAGGGATTAAACCTGTCGCTAACTGCGTCAAAAATTTCTGATTTACGACTGCATGGATGCAGAAGCTAGAGCAATGCAGGAGCAATTGCCGAGAATAACTAAATAACGAAGTTTTTGCCTTGTTATCAACAAAGTTTTTTTTGCCTCAAAATAGACTACTTAATTAAGCGGATTGGTATAAAACGAAAAAAAGCTGCGCACCTAAAAGGTGAACAGCTTTTAACAACCAGAATCGTTATGAATTACAGAGCCCTTTCAAGCTCTGGTAACACATCAAATAAATCAGCAACTAAACCATAGTCAGCGACTTGGAAAATTGGTGCATCAGGGTCTTTATTGATGGCAACAATCACTTTTGAGTCTTTCATACCCGCTAAATGTTGAATCGCACCACTGATACCCACAGCAATATATAAATCTGGCGCAACAATTTTACCGGTTTGACCTACTTGCATATCGTTTGGTACAAAGCCCGCATCAACAGCAGCACGTGAAGCACCAATGGCTGCGCCTAGTTTGTCGGCAATACCATTTAATAACGCAAAGTTTTCACCATTTTGCATACCACGACCACCTGAAATAACCACAGGCGCGGCTGTTAGCTCTGGACGCTCAGATTCAGTTTGTTCTTCTGATACAAACTCACTCAGACCAACAGAACCTTTACCAGTAACACTAGTTACAGCTACTGGCGCTTGCTCTTGTGCAATATCAAAGCTACTTGCACGAACAGTAATAACCTTTTTGCTATCTAGTGATTTAACTGTCGCAATTGCATTACCTGCATAAATAGGACGCTTAAAGGTATCTGCATCAATAACGTCGATGATTTCAGAGATTTGTGCAACATCTAAAAGTGCAGCAACACGTGGCATAAAGTTTTTACCCGTTGTTGTTGCGCTTGCGACAATGTGTGAATAGTTATCAGCTAAAGATAAAACTAGATCAGCTAGGTTTTCTGCAAGTTGATTAGCATAAGCTGCATCATCGGCAATCAGTACATTGCTAACACCTGCAATTGACGCTGCTTGCTCGCTCATTGCAGCTAAATTTTCGCCGGCAAGTAGTAAATCTACATCAAAGCCTAGTTTAACAGCAGCAGTAATCGTTTTATTGGTTTCAGGCTTTAGAACACCTTTATCGTGTTCGGCTATCACTAATGTTTTCATTTAGATCACCTTCGCTTCTGTTTTTAACTTTTCTACTAATATCGCAACATCTTCAACGACAATACCGCCACTGCGTTTTTCTGGCTCGTTTACTTCTACCAGCTGTACGCGAGGCGCAAGGTCTACACCTAGGCTGTCAGCAGCAATTACATCTAGAGGTTTACGCTTTGCTTTCATAATGTTTGGTAATGAAGCATAGCGCGGTTCATTTAAACGTAAGTCTGTGGTTACGATAGCAGGTAGTTTAAGAGCGACTGTTTGTAAGCCACCGTCTACTTCACGCGTTACATTAACAGTACCTGCTTGAACATCGACTTTAGATGCAAAGGTACCTTGGCCACGACCCGTTAAAGCAGCAAGCATTTGACCGGTTTGATTGTTGTCAGAATCAATCGATTGCTTACCTAAAATAACCAGCTCAGGTGATTCTTGCTCTACAATCTTGCTAAGTAATTTAGCAACATGTAAAGATTCAAGCTTTTCTTCTGTTTCAATATGAATGGCTTTATCAGCACCGAGTGCTAAGGCCGTACGTAATTGCTCTTGAGATGATTTATTACCAATAGTTACAGCAACAACCTCAGTGGCAGTTCCTGCTTCTTTTAAACGAATAGCTTCTTCAATTGCAATTTCACAAAATGGGTTCATCGCCATTTTTACATTAGCTAGATCAACATCCGTTTTATCGGCTTTAACGCGTGCTTTGACGTTGTAGTCAATTACTCTTTTAATTGGAACGAGGACTTTCATCGTGACTCCATCAATTGTGTGTTCTCAAAGTTGACCTAAACGTCAACTTATTTATTTTATGAATTCAGACTACTTCCTGTTGACGTAAACGTCAACCTAAAATAACCTTAAAGTATTCACAGCCTGTAACGTTTCATTTGCAAGTATGAAATAAGGTTCTTTATAGCAGGTCCGTCACCGAGAAGAGGTTTATATGGTCGAACGCGAAACCATGGAATTTGATGTAGTCATCGTAGGCGCAGGCCCAGCAGGTTTATCAACTGCGATTAGATTGGCTCAACAAGCACAAGAAAAACAACAAGAATTAATGATCTGTGTGGTAGAAAAAGGCTCTGAGGTGGGCGCACACATTTTATCGGGTGCGGTTTTTGAAACCAAAGCGCTGGATGAATTATTACCTGATTGGCAGTCATTAGGCGCTCCAGTTACCACTAAAGTAACGCAAGATGATATTTACTGGTTCAATAACAGTGAAAAAGCCACCAGCATCCCCCACTTTGCTAGCCCTAAAACATTCCATAACGAAGGCAATTATATTGTCTCTATGGGTAATGTATGTCGCTTTTTAGCAGAGCAAGCGGAAAACTTAGGAGTAGAAATATTCCCTGGCTTTAGTGCTCATTCTTTGATTATTGAAGACGAAACAGTGAAAGGCATTATCACTGGCGATATGGGCCTTGATAAAGACGGCAACGAAAAAGATGGTTACATGCCGGGTATGGAGCTTAGAGCTAAATACACAGTATTTGCTGAAGGCTGCCGCGGTCATTTAGGTAAAGAGCTAATCAAACACTTTGCCCTTGATAAAGATGCGTCTCCACAGCATTACGGTTTAGGATTCAAAGAAATTTGGCAAATCGACCCGAGTAAACACAAAGAAGGCACAGTCGTACATGGCACAGGGTGGCCGTTAACCGGTGATACCAGTGGTGGTGCATTTATGTATCATAGCGATAACAACCAAGTTGTGGTGGGCTTAATTGTTGACCTTAACTACTCAAACCCACATCTAAGCCCGTTTGATGAATTTCAGCGCATGAAACATCACCCTGTCTTTAAAGATGTTTTAGAAGGCGGAGAACGTATAGCCTATGGCGCAAGAGCCATTGCCAAAGGTGGCCTGCGCTCTTTACCGAAAATGCACTTCCCGGGGGGGTTACTTGTAGGTTGTGATGCGGGCACATTGAACTTTGCCAAGATCAAAGGTAACCACACAGCCATGAAATCAGGCATGGTTGCCGCTGATGTGATTGTTGCAGCCCTTAGCAACGGTAAAGAAAATGCCGATTTAACTGAATATAAATCAGCCTTTGAACAAAGCTGGGCGTACAAAGAGCTTTATCAATCGCGTAACTTTGGCCCTGTTATGCATAAACTTGGTAAGTTCTTAGGTGGTGCTTATAACACCCTCGTTCAAAACCTATTTGGTGGCAACTTACCATTTAACTTTGAAGACAACATGCCAGATCATGCCACATTAGTTGCAGCTGACCAGGCCGAAAAAATCGATTACCCGAAAGCAGACGGCAAGCTTAGTTTCGATAAACTTTCATCGGTGTTTTTATCAAATACCAATCATGAAGAATCACAGCCATGCCATTTAAAGCTAAATGATAACTCGATTCCAATTAAGGTGAATTTACCGCAATTTGATGAGCCAGCACAACGCTACTGCCCTGCGGGAGTTTACGAAGTACAAGAAGTTGAAGGTGAAAAAGAGTTTGTGATCAACTCACAAAACTGTGTGCACTGTAAAACCTGCGACATAAAAGACCCAAGTCAAAACATTACTTGGGTAACACCTGAGGGAGCTGGCGGGCCAAACTATCCTAATATGTAACGCACGTTACTCATTTAATTAAAATTTATCCTAAATTGCAGGGGCTTCGGCCCCTTTTTTAGGCTATGCTGAAAATGTCGTGTTTTATAAAAGTGAGTAAAGTATGCCGTCTTCAAGTGTAACCTTTCGTTTTTTAGCTGAACCTACTGATGTCAATTTTGGCGGTAAAGTTCATGGTGGTGTGGTAATGAAGTGGATTGACCAAGCTGGTTACGCCTGTGCTGCAGGTTGGAGCGGTCATTACTGCGTAACTGTCTCAGTTGCGGGTGTAAAGTTTCAGCGCCCTATTTTGGTTGGCCAAATAGTCGAAGTGAAAGCTAGTATCGCACACACAGGTAAAACCAGTATGCAAATCTTTATTCAAGTACGCTGCGGCGACCCTAAAACCCAAAACCTAGTTGAAACCAATCATTGTGTTATAAGTTTTATTGCTATGGATGAAGCAGGCTACCCAATCGAAGTACCTTCATATACAGCCGTAACAGACGAAGAAAAGAAAATCGAAAACTATGCGATAAAAATGAAAGAGATTGCGATAGAAACAGAAACCCTTTTACAAAAAGCCTAAAAGCTTAAAGGAACAAAAAATTATAAACCGTACCTAGTAACTTCTACAGAGCACCCTGAAATTGTTACGACTGCCAAACTGAATGCCTGATTACAGTTTCAACAAACTGCACAAAAAACCACTTAAAAAAGCCTAAAAACAATACTTTAGGCTTTGTTTTAAGCTTGGCATTGCCGTTGCAATACTCCTTGTGAATGACGCGAAACATTCGTTTATTTATTTTATAAAGGAGCTATTAAATGATTAAAGCAATTTCACTTTCTGCACTTTCTTTAGCACTACTAGGTTTTAATAATGCTGCACATGCAGATATTACCGAAATGGATTCTCCGCGTATTTATACCGGTATCGGCTACGGCCAATATTCTTTTGAGTTTGAAGACAGTGAAAATGACACTGACTTTGATGACGATTCACAAATGCTGAAAGGTTATATTGGTACTCAGTTTAACAAGTACTTGAGCCTTGAACTTGCCTATCAAAATTTTGATGAAGTAAGCGATATCGATTCTAAAGCCGAAATTGACGGTGTTTCATTAGCAGCACGCTTAGCAGCCCCAATTACAGATAGCTTTTCTGTTTATGCCAAAGGTGGTTGGCTAGAGTGGGATGCTGAAATTGAGCAAGACCTAGGCGAGCTTGGCAGTATCAGTGCTGATACAGACGGTGGTGATGTATTTTATGGTGCAGGTGTAGAATATGCTTTCACAACAAACATGCAAGTACGTTTAGAGTATGAGCGCTATAAATTAGAAGATGATATTGACCCAGATATGGATGTAGCGTCTGTATCATTCCAATACATGTTTTAATTTAGACTACATAGTCTAAATATTAAAAGGCAGTCTCGACTGCCTTTTTTTACGTTTGCATGTAAAATGTCGGCAGATTTTCTTAACAACAATGCACAATGAGCGAATACCAATTAACTGCCGTCGGCCATATTCAATCTCCTTATAAACAAAAGTTTGCCATACCTCGCCAACCTCGTTTGGTTCCTGAGGCTAAAGCAAAGCTGGTATTCAGCAGCGATTTTAATCGTGAAGAGTTTGTACGCGGCCTCGATGAATTTAGCCATATTTGGTTACTATTCAGATTTCATGAAACCGCAGATAAAGGCTATTCAGCAATGGTGAGACCCCCTCGCCTAGGCGGTAATGAACGTAAAGGTGTATTTGCAACACGTGCAACCTTTCGCCCAAATGCTATAGGCATGAGTGCTGTAAAACTTGAAGGCATTGAATATAAAAATGGTCAATTAAGCTTATTGCTTTCAGGTATCGATTTACTCGATGGCACACCTATTTTAGACATTAAACCTTATTTGCCCTACTCAGACGCAATGACCGATGCCACCGCAGGCTTTGCCGATACCCGACCAGAAACCGATATGAGCGTTGAGTTTAGTGAAGAAGCGCTTGCGTTTATTGCAAAGCAAACTGAGCAACCTGAATTAAAAGCGTTTATAAGCAATGTATTAAAGCAAGATCCTCGCCCAGCTTATAAAAAGCAACGTGACTCAGAACAAAGCTACGGCATGACCTTATATGATTTTAATATTAGGTGGCATGTTCAGGACAATCATAATACAGTGACCAGCATTGAAAAATGCTAGTTTTTAGCATATAGCGCTTTAGTGTCAGTGCTTCCACTGGTAAACTTAGCGCCTTGTTATTACTCAAACGTCTTGAGTAAACGATAATAATTTTAACACTACTTGGAATAGAGATGCGTACCAGTCAATATATACTCGCAACACTTAAAGAAACTCCGTCTGATGCAGAAATTGTTTCTCATCAATTAATGCTACGAGCAGGCATGATCCGCCGCGTTGCGTCGGGTTTGTATACATGGTTGCCCTCTGGTCTACGCGTACTTAAAAAAGTAGAAAACATCGTACGTGAAGAAATGGATAAAGCAGGCGCTATCGAAATGTTAATGCCTATAATCCAACCAGCTGATCTTTGGGAAGAGTCTGGTCGTTGGGAGCAATTTGGTCCTGAATTACTTCGTATTAATGACCGTCACAACCGCCCATTTGCACTTGGCCCTACACACGAAGAAGTGATCACTGATTTTGTACGTAAAGAAGTAAACTCTTATAAGCAATTACCGCTTACTCTTTACCAAGTACAAACAAAAGTACGTGACGAAGTTCGCCCTCGTTTTGGTGTAATGCGTGCTCGTGAATTTACGATGAAAGATGCTTACTCTTTTCACTTAAGTGATGAGTGTTTAGAGAAAACTTACCAAGTTATGCACAAAGCTTACTGCAACATCTTCGAGCGCCTTGGTCTTGATTACCGCCCTGTTATCGCTGATACCGGTTCTATCGGTGGTAGCGTGTCACATGAGTTCCATGTGCTTGCAGAATCAGGCGAAGATGCAATCGCATTTAGTGATGCAAGTGATTATGCTGCAAATATCGAAAAAGCAGAAGCGCTGGCACCGACTGAAGACCGCCCAGCTGCAAGCAAAGAACTAAAAGCGTTCCCAACGCCTGATGCAAAATCAATTGCTGAGCTTAAAGAGCACTATGGTGTTAAACCTCATCGCGGTGTAAAAACATTAATCGTGTATGGCGCACCAGATGAAAACGAACAACGTGGTTTAGTTGCCCTTGTATTACGTGGTGACCATGATCTAAACGAGTTAAAAGCTGAGAAACACCCGCTTGTTGACTCACCGCTTGAAATGGCAAAAGAAGAAGACATCGTTGCTGCTATTGGCGCAAAACCAGGTTCATTAGGCCCAGTCGGCCTATCAATGCCAATAATTGTTGACCGTACAGCTAACGTAATGGCTGATTTTGTAGCTGGTGCTAATAAAGATGGTGAACATTTCAGCGGTATCAACTGGGATCGCGATGTAGAAAACTACGAAGTGGCTGATATCCGTAATATCGTGGAAGGCGATCCAAGCCCGTGTGGCCAAGGTTCACTGCAAATTAAACGTGGTGTTGAAGTTGGCCATATTTTCCAACTTGGCACTAAGTACTCAGAAGCAATGAAAGCAGGCGTATTAAGTGAATCAGGTAAAAACCAAGTAATGACAATGGGTTGTTACGGCATAGGTGTATCACGTATCGTAGCTGCCGCTATTGAGCAAAACAACGACCAATACGGTATTAAATGGCCGCAACCTATCGCACCATTTGATTTAGCAATTGTACCTATGAACATGCATAAGTCTCATCGTATTCCTGATATTGCAGATAACCTTTACAAAGGTTTAAAAGATGCAGGTTTAGATGTGTTGTTTGATGACCGTAAAGAGCGCCCTGGCGTTATGTTTAACGACATGGAGTTATTAGGTGTGCCTTTCACGCTGGTTATTGGTGAGCGTAACCTTGATGAAAATAAGGTGGAGCTTAAAAACCGTCGTACTGGTGAAAAGCTAATGCTTGATTTAGACAGTGCCGCTTCCGAAATTGCCGCACTTGTTAAAGGCTAATTAAGTCAGCTCAACAAAATATAAAAAACCGCTTCGGCGGTTTTTTTGTATTTCTTAATTGTCATAGATGTTTCGCTAAAGCGTCTTTTAACTGTCATTGATTCTGCCTAGCATTTACTTTATTACACCATGAGTAAATGCCATGAATAACACCACTTGCAGTAGTAAAACCCACTATCCTGCCGTTTGGATTTCCGACGTTCACTTAGGTTATAAAGACTGCCAAGCGCAGTATTTACTAGACTTTTTAAATGCGATTGAATGCGATGTTCTGTATTTGGTCGGTGATATTGTCGATTTATGGTCGATGAAACGACAGTTCTTTTGGCACCCTAGTCATTATGATGTATTAGCGCTTATTCAACAAAAAGCGAAAGATGGCACTCGAGTGATCTATATACCGGGTAACCACGACGAAACCTTTCGCCATTATGCCAATGATTCATTATTCGGTATTGAAGTACATAAACAATATATCCATACCACAAAAGCCAACAAACGGTTTTTACTGTTGCATGGCGACGATTTTGATTCAGCAACCCGCTACAACAAATTAATCAGTATTGCGGGCGATGCAGGATACGACTTTTTACTTTTTTTAAATCGTTGGACTAATCGCATTCGCCGTTTATTTGGTGGTAATTATTGGTCATTGGCCTCTTGGATAAAAGCGCGAGTGCATAAAGCACGTGAAGCAATTGACGCATTTGAAAAAGCGGCAATCCACGAAGCAAAAAAACAAGCCGTCGATGGCATCATTTGTGGGCATATTCATCACCCAGCCGTTAAAGTGGTTGATGGAATTTTGTATTGCAATGATGGCGACTGGATTGAGAGCTGCACTGCATTAGTTGAAAACAGCTCTGGCCGTATTGAGTTATTGCACTGGAGTGAAACACAAAAAGTGATTCACTCTGCTGATATTAGTACATTAACGCCTAAACCTGCATTTAATAAAGATCGTGATGCCGCTTAAGTCTTCAGCCACATTGAGAGCTTTTTACGCAATGTGGCTTGTTTAATTGGCTTGGTGATATAGTCGTTCATACCAACACTGAGGCATTTTTCTCTATCGCCAGCCATCGCGCTTGCGGTCATGGCTATGATCACCACATCTTGGTATTTCTCACCTGTTTTTCCCTGCCTGATTGCTTTGGTACAGTCATACCCATTTAAGTTTGGCATTTGGCAATCCATTAAGATCAGATCAAATTGAGTTTCGCTGTTATTCAATACCTCAATTGCTTCAAGACCATCGCTGGCTGATTCAATATGAACATAGCTATCTCTTAAGATCGCTTTGCTCACCTCAATATTAATCATATTATCGTCGACGATAAGCACTGAACGAGATGTTAAATCAAGCTCAATAATTTCTTTTGTATCTGTATTTTTACGCTCAATAACAGAATCATTGTTATTAAATAAAACAGCGAGTTTGTAGGCTAATTCATCAGGAGTGACAGGTTTTGCAATAACAGTACAATTGCTCGGTAATGTTTCTTTTTGTTTAAGTGATGCCATCACACCTAAAATTAATACACAGGTGTCGGAGTATTTATTTGCAAAACTCAACACATTGTTTAGTTCTGGGTGTTTATGATCAATGATAAGTAAATCTAACTCATTGAAAACATTGTCAGGTATATCACTTAATCGAGAAACATTCGATGGCTGAGGCTGACAAGTTTTCTCTAATTGGGTTTCTATGTTTTGACCAAGCAGATCATATAAAACTGCACAACCAACGTGTTTGTTATTCAAAGCCGTAATCGCCCCCTGCTCTTTTAATGAGGCACTGAGTGATACTGTGATACTGGCACAAAAGCGGCTGCCCTTTCCTTTTAACTTTCAACGATAATATCACCGCCCATCAACTGAGCGAGTTTTCGGCTTATTGAAAGGCCTAAACCACTGCCACCATAATGGCGTGTTGTACTTGAGTCCTCTTGAGTAAACACTTCAAACAATTTACTTTGGTTTTCTTTCGAAATACCAATACCTGTATCTTCAACTACAAAGCTTAGGCAAAGCGACTTATCTGTATGCAGCTGTTCCTTAACCGTTAAACTAACATGACCTTTATGAGTAAACTTAAATGCATTACTGAGTAAATTATTGAGAATTTGTTTTAAGCGGTGGCTATCCCCCATCACGGTTCGCTGAGTAATATCATGCGCATCGAACAGTATCTCAATACCTTTTTTCTGACCTTGAACAGCCATCGATGTTATTAAATCACTGCACACTGAAACGACATCAAATTCGTGACTATCTAAATCAAGTTTACCAGCTTCAATTTTTGAAAAATCTAGAATGTCATTAATCAGTGTCATCAATGAGTTAGCGCTGGTATTTGCATAATGTAAGTATTGCATTTGCTGAGTAGATAATGGCTCTTCTTCAAGCATTTCGAGCATGCCAAGTACGCCATTCATCGGGGTGCGGATTTCATGGGAGATATTGGCGACAAATTCACTTTTAGCTTTACTTGCAGCTAATGCTTCTTCGGTGGCCTTTTCGAGCTCGGCTGTGCGGCTTTTCACTTTTTCTTCTAATGTCACATTAAGCTTTTCTAGTTGATGTTGAGCGCACTTAAGTGAATCAATATTGCGTAGTATTGCCGCTATTTGATATTGCTGTTTTGCTGCATCAAAAACAGGTGTCATGGTAATCGAGAAATAATGTGTGCTTAGCTCGCTGATGTGAACCGCTTCAAACGAGCACCGCTGCCCTTCTTTAATGGCTTGTGCAATCCCTTGAAAATCTTCATCGTTATAATTAAACAATGTATCAAAGTGGGTGGTTTGTTCTGTTATACCAAAAAACGTTTGTGCCGTTTCATTGGCATTACAAATAACACCATCTGGCTGAACCATAATAATGGCATCTGTTGAGTTTTCTATAATTTTACTGTTCTTTTCTTTTAGAAAACTGAGCTCAATTTTTCTGTTGATGTCACGTTGATAGATTATAAATAACATCAGCACAACTAAAATGATTAAGCATAAAATGCCAATAAACCTTAATCGTTTTTGATGTATTTCATTCAGCAGTGTATCAGTGCTTATAGAGACAGCCAGTGTAAACGGCTGCATATGTACACCATCTTTAAACTCAATAATTTTATCTAGATAAAGTTTTTCAGGTAGGTTTACTACGTCAAAAAAATCAACTGAACTAATTTTGAGGTCGGCACTAAATTCCTCTGACCAATAATGTGGATCATCTAACTCAAAACTAAAACGGTATGATTCCTCTGGATGATAGATAAATTGTTGTTGAGCATTTAACAGATAAACAGAGAATTTATCTGATGATTTGCTTGTTAGCTTGTTAATAAGATCTTCTGCATAATAATTGAGGATAAGAACAGCAAAGGGCTTACCTTCGTTATCTTTCACCAGCTTTGCAATCCGGTATGTGCTGGTATAAGGCTGTTGTAAACGACCATTTTCGCGGTTGTAGTTAATTGGTGATAAGTAGATTTGACCATTTTCAAGCTTTGCCGTAATTTGCATGTAATCACGTTGGCCTTTGTGTTGTAAGTCCTCCTCACTAATTCTAAAGACCTGTTTATTCACACTATCAACGCGTACAACCTCTTTGCCATTATCAGCAATGTAGATATAACGAGCCTGAGCTAAGTCTTTATCTGTTGTCATAAAACCAGTAAAGATTTTAGCTAGGCGATCTTTCCATGCCGAGATAGGCGTGCCTAAAACGGGATCTATATTTTGATCATTGGTTGCGCGCATAATTGCAAGCACTGGCGGCGTTGAATCTAAAAAGTTAAGTGCAGAAATATTCTCTCTTAAACTTGTTTTTAGCACACTTTCTTTAGTGTCGAGCTCTCTTTGCATCTGTTCAAAGGTGCGGCTGAACACATCCTCTCTAAGGTCGTATTCATACTTTACAGTTACAAAAATAGCCAATAGCAAGAGAATACAAAAAGCAAGTATTGGTAATTTGTGACGTTGATAGAAATGCGCTGAATGTCCAGAATCCATTGAATCGAAAGCCTTCTTTTCTACTCTGCTTTAGAGTATAGGAGAGAATAGTAATAAAAGCGGAGTATACAGAAAATATATTAATTAATAAGGATTAGCAGGTACTTAGCTTGGCTTACAAACAAATAAAGCACCAAAATGGTGCTTTATTATTAGGTAAAATCAGTATCTCTTATCTAAATAAGACATCTTCTTTATTAAACCATTTAACGCAAAACGCGAGTAATGCACCTGCCACAATCACTGTCGCTAAGAAAATTAAACCCACGAGTGTGTAATCAACTGTACCTTTAATAATTTCTTTGATTGCCAAGGCTACATTTGTAACAGGAATAAAAGCAGTTTTGCTCGTCAGTTCAACATTTGGCATCAAGGCAACCATAATTGGGAAAATTACACCCATGCTAAGTGGTGCCATGTAGTTTTGCGCTTCTTTAAAGGTTCGCGCATAAATTGAAATAGCCAACGCTAATGATGAGAAGATTGCGGCAATAGGTAATAACAACACAAAAATCAGCCCTAAATCTAATACGGTTAAAGAGCTAAATGCGTTTTTAACAACTGCTAAATCTACAAATGCAATGGCCACTGATATCCATACACCCATACTGAGTACAGTAATGGTGGTTGTTGCAATAGAAGAAGCAAGTAAGGTTACAAACTTACCTAACACCAGCTGTGTACGGGTGATTGGTGTAAGTAGAAGGGTTTCGAGGGTACCGCGCTCTTTTTCCCCAGCTCCTAAATCAATCGCCGGATACGTTGCGCCCATCAATACCAGAGGAATAAGTAGATAAGGAATAAACCCACCTATTTTCTCGCCAAGATTTTCACGTTTATCTGCAGTGTCGACCTTCACAACTTTAATAGGCTCGATAATGGCAGCTTGTTGCTCTTCTGATACACCAAAGCTTAATAGTTTGTTTGTACGCAGCGTATCGCCATATTCTTTTGCCAGTTCTTTTACACGGTCAAATAGGAAGTTAATTGCTTTTGCGTCGTTATACACAACTTGCCATTCGCTTTGCTTTGCATCATCTAACGTTTGCTTAGCGTCTGACGGTAAATAGATACCCATGTCTATGGTGCCTGCTTTTACCGCTTTAGTGAGATCTTCTACCGTATTAAAGGTTTCGTCGCCTTTATATAAAGCAAAGCTCTTATGGTAAAACACCTTATCTGTAAAATCTTGCGCGTAATTGCCATTGATAATAGCGTAAGTATGGACCTCTTGTTCTGCCTCTAACGCCGCTTGTGAACTAATAAAGGCCATAACAGCAAATAAAAGTGGGAAGATAGCAACCGGTAGTGCAACAACGAATATCAATGTTTTACGGTCACGTAATAGCTCTTTTAATTCCTTTTTAAATACTTCAAACATCACGGCTCTCCGTTAAAATATTCATAAACGCTTGGTTTAATTCTTCACTTTGACCTGTTTGTTTAAACTCATCTAAGGTGCCATCAAAGCAACTAATTCCTTGGTTTATCACTGCAACACGGTCACAAAGTAAGGCAACTTCATCTAAATGGTGCGTTGAGAAAATAACTGGTGTGCCCTGCTCTTTAAGGCCGCGAATAAAGTTAATTACGGTTTGCGTAGTCATAATATCTAAACCAGTTGTCGGCTCATCAAGAATAACCACATCAGGATGATGAACAACAGCACGGGCAATATTGGCTTTTTGCTTCATACCTGTTGAAAGGTTTTCGGCGCGTTTATCAATAAAGCTGTGCATATCAAGTAAGGTGAATAGCTCATCACAACGAGCGGCTACCGCTTTTTTACTCATGCCATGTAAACGGGCAAAGTATTCAACGTTTTCTTTAACTGTTAAACGCCCATATAAGCCGGTACTACCTGACAGAAATCCAATTGATTTGCGGCCAACCAATGGCTTTTTAACGATATCGTGACCAGAGATGGTAATGCTGCCTTCATCTGGTTTTAAGGCTGTTGAAATCATTCTAAGGGTGGTTGTTTTACCGGCACCATTTGGGCCGAGTAAACCGAGTACTTCACCTTTGTTACATTGAAAGCTGACGTCTCTTACAGAATGGAAAAACTCTTTATCTTCACGGGGGTCTACGTTGTCCGTTTTATTTTTTTTATGATCTTTTGTTAGCTTAAACTTCTTTTTAAGCCCTGCCACTTCAATCATGTGCGTTTCCTTCGTTTCGGTCTAAAGTAATCAGTGTTACTGTAAAATTCTGGATCTTCATTGTCAGTCCACCATCCTGGTACGCCTAACAAGGGTAAGGGTGATAAGTTTTTATTATCATGCAAACAATCATCAAGCTTTATCATCTCATAAAGACGTTGATCTAGATACGCATATTGCTCGCTTAAATCTTTACAAAATATGTCATCAGGAACAATTACAAATAATGCTTTACCCGTTAAACCAATATACGGCTGAGTGAGCATTTCGTAGTTAGCATGACCAAACATAAATGGCCTAATGCTTTTACCCCAATGTTCACGTTGTTCTACAAAGGCTTGCTGCCATTGGTGGTCGCGTAATTGCTGCTGCCAGCTTTGCTCAGTAATTGCCAGCACCACACCGCACTCGTCAAATAAAGTAAGCGCATTTCGGTGTTTACTACGCTCTTTTAGACCATGCAGTTTAATTTCTTCGATATGCTGATGATTAATCAGCGCTTTGGTTTTTGGAAATAAACACCAAATAAAGCCACCAAAAAGGTCATGCCAATTTTGTTGTCTTGTCGGTACTTGCCCTGTCTCAAATATGATTTGCTCATAATAACGGGTTTCATCAGCAAACTTTTCATCTTCAACAAAGGTTATGGGTTTGCCCTGTGTAGTTTTCGCATTTAGATATTGATTAAACCACTGGCAAGATGGCCAATCTGACAGTTTATCTAAATTAAATAGCGTCGCTAGGTCACTAAAAGCACCCGTTGTGAGGTATTGTGTTGACCATTGCTCGGGAGCAGTAAATCGTTTCATTGCTTATTTTTTAACTTCTTGATGTATTGTGGGTAGTTTACCGTAAAAACTGGTTCTCATTAATAGAACCTCATATACTAATACCACCATAAAACAAAAAAAGAGCTATTATGAAACGCTATTTTCCAATGACAGTCCTTGCAAGTGCCATCCTTGCGGGCTGTGCTTCAACAAGTATCACATCAAGTGATGTCGAAAAAGCCTATCAAAGCATTAATTCAGAGCAATTAGCAGAGCACATTAAAGTGCTTGCCTCTGATCAGTTCGGTGGCCGTGCACCATCATCTAAAGGTGAAGAGCTAACGCTTGCCTATTTAACCGACCAATTTAAAGCATTGGGTTTTGAGCCGGGTAACGGTGATAGCTTCTTACAAGAAGTACCGCTTGTTTCACTAGAAGCTGATTCAGACATGGTACTTACCATTGGCGGCAAAGATTACCAATACAAAAAAGATATGGTAATGGGTAGCAGCCGTATTAGTGCTAAGCAAAGCATTAAAGATTCTGAATTAGTATTCGTTGGCTACGGTGTTAATGCACCAGAATACAACTGGAACGACTACGAAGGCCTAGATGTTAAAGGCAAAACAGTTGTTATGCTGGTAAACGATCCTGGTTTTGCGACGAAAAACCCTGATTTATTCACCGGCGATGCCATGACCTATTACGGTCGTTGGACATACAAATATGAAGAAGCAAGCCGTCAAGGTGCAGCAGGTGCGATTATCATTCACGAAACCGCACCGGCTTCTTACCCATGGTCAGTTGTTGAAAACTCTTGGAGCGGTGAGCAATTTGGTTTCCAAAAAGAAAATAACAACATGGACCGTGTTGCTGTTGAAGGCTGGGTAACAACTGATGTTGCTAAAGAGCTTTTCACAAAAGCAGGCTTAGATTTCGATACAATGAAAGCTAATGCGGCAAAAGGCGCTTACCATGTTGATATGGGCGACCTAACAGCAAGTGTTGAAGTAAATAACACAATCAAAAAGTCAATTTCGTATAACTTCATCGCGACGTTACCGGGTAGCGAAAAGCCAGACGAGCACATCATTTATTCAGCTCACTGGGATCACCTTGGTACTGATAAAACCCGCAAAGGCGACCAAATCTATAATGGTGCCCATGATAATGCAACGGGTACTGCTGGTTTAATCGAAGTTGCTGAAGCATTCGCTACTTTACCTGAGCACCCTAGCCGTTCAATGACTTTCTTAGCCGTTACTGCTGAAGAACAAGGTTTACTTGGCTCGAAATATTATGCTGCAAACCCAGTGATCCCAGCATCACAAACGGTTGCTAACATCAATATGGATAGCTTAAACCTATTAGGTAAAGTAAAAGACATCAGTGTTGTTGGTATTGGCAAATCAGAAATGGATAGCCTGCTAGAAACAGCTGCAAAAGCTCAAGGTCGTACAGTATCTGGTGATCCTAAACCGTCTTCAGGTGGTTACTACCGCTCTGATCACTTTGCATTTGCAAACATGGGTGTACCAGCAATGTATGCCGGTGGTGGTAGTGAAGCTCTTGACGAAGAAACGGCAAATTACCGTAAGCGTATGAGCTTAGTGCTACGTGGTTGTTATCATCAGCCTTGCGACCGTTACCGTGATGAATGGGATTTATCAGGTGCCGTTCAGGACCTTCAGTTATTCTATCAAGTAGGTTTTGATATCTCAGAACGTAAAGAGTGGCCGACCTGGAATGCCACTTCTGAGTTCCAACGCAAATAGATACAAATGAGATTGATTTTCATTTAAAATCGTAATACAGTGTAACCTGATTAATTTTTAGGTTGCACTGTATGCTCTCACTAACACAAACGAGGTTTATTCCTAATAAAGCGAGGTGTTACATTACGGATAATAAACGCTTAATTTTACCCCTTTTATTACTGATTTCTTTAGCGGTACCTGCAAGCCGAGAATTCACCCTACAAGCGCTGAGTGATGCTTTTTTTCAAGTATCTGTATTTGTTGCAGCCACCTTATTAATCTATTACTACCTTATTGATCGACTTCCTCAATTACAGCTTAGCTATTTACGTGCTAAATCAGGCATTCTAGAGGTGAGCTTTGCATCTATTTTAGGTGCTTTGCCTGGCTGTGGGGGTGCCATTATTGTGGTAACCCAATTTACTAAAAAGCAGGCTAGCTTTGGCTCTGTTGTTGCTGTCTTAACCGCAACCATGGGCGATGCCGCCTTTTTACTGTTAGCAACCCGCCCGCTTGATGGTTTATTAATGATGTTAATCGGTGTTGCTGTAGGTATTATTAGCGGTCAGATAGTTAATACATTTCATAGCCCAGATAAATTTCAACCTGACGAAGCAAGTGAATATACTGAGCAGCCACAATGCCAACCAAGCGCTTTGAAATTTAGCCGCCCTATTTGGAAGTTTACCCTAGTACCAAGCTTGATTATTGCTTCTGTCATAGCTACCAATTCTGACCTTAGCGAATTTAGTCAAAGCGTTAATACTGGCGTCACCCTGTTTGGCTCAATCATGGCGCTATTCACCGTGGTTGTGTGGTCTCTGTCTTCTAAAGGCAGCAGTTATAAGCAAGTAACCAGTGAAGAAGCGCCTTGCACACCTCCCTCAAAGCTCACGAAAGTATTAATGGACACGCACTTTGTTACTGCCTGGGTTGTTGCCAGTTTTATGCTGTTTGAAATTCTCGTTAACCTAGTCGGTGTTGATTTAACAGCCTGGTTTTCTGAGTATGCTTATCTTGCACCGCTGGTGGCTGTGGCTATTGGCTTATTACCTGGCTGCGGGCCACAAATCGTCGTAATGACACTCTATATTCAGGGTATTATTCCATTTAGTGCGATGACAGCCAATGCAATTTCAAATGACGGCGATGCCCTATTCCCAGCTATCGCATTAGCACCAAAAGCGGCCTTAATCGCGACGGTGTATTCATCAATACCTGCGCTGTTACTGGGTTATGGGTTGTATTTTTACGGAAAATAGCAAATACAAAATTTACAATTAAAAAAACCAGCCGAGGCTGGTTTTTTAATGCTTACTAATGTTAGCTCATCGCCATCATCATTTTTGCAGGGTCTTCTAAGTAAGACTTCCATAAGTTATTGAAACGGGCAATTGTACCGCCATCAATCACTCGGTGGTCTCCAGACCAGCTTACTTGCATAATAGCAGCTGAAACGACATTGCCTTGTGCATCAAAGCGAGGTAAATGCTGCAGTTTACCTAAAGCAACAATAGCTACCTCAGGTTTATTGATGATCGGGGTTGCAATTGTGCCGCCAATCGCACCGATGTTAGAAATGCTAATAGTGCCGCCTTTCAAATCATCCGGTGAAACACGACCATCACGTGCTGCTTCAGTTAAACGAGTCACTTCGTTTGCAACATCTACGATACTCTTTGACTGGCATGATTTAATGTTTGGTACTAGTAAACCAATCTTAGAATCAACCGCCATACCGATATTATGATCATCAAAGTAAGTTAGCTCACTGCAATCATCATTTACTTGCGAGTTTAGTACTTGGAATTGCTTAATCGCTAACGACAGTGCTTTGATAAAGAACGGCATCATAGTGAGCTTAACGCCCTGTTGCTTATACTGCTCTTTAAGCTCACTGCGCATTGCAATTAGTTTAGTTAGGTCAATTTCATCACAGAAAGTAAAGTGAGGAATTGTCGAAACTGAAGCAACCATTTGCTTAGCCATTGCCGCTTTAATGCCTTTAATAGGCTCTACGCGACTGCCACTAGAAGACGCCACAGTTGAGACAGGCTCTGCCGCTTTTGGCGCAGCTTGTTGTGATGCTGCTTGGCTTGGTGTTTCATTCAAGAAATCTTCGATATCTTGCTTATAAATACGGCCATTTTTACCAGAGCCTGGCACTTGTGTTAAATCAACATCAAGTTCGCGGGCTTTACGACGAACAGCAGGTGAAGCAACAGCTTTCTTATTCAATTGTTTGCTAGAGTTTGCTGAAGTCGCAGACTTCTGCGAAGGTTTAGTTGCTGCATTTGTTTGTGCTTTAACTACCGCAGAACTTACATCTGGCTCTGCACTTTGGCCTGCAATGCTCATTTGGAATAATGGGCTGTGAACCGCTGCAATATCACCTTTTTGATAATAAAGCTTTTCAACTTTACCTGTGTATTTAGCCGGAATTTGCACCAATGCTTTGTCTGTCATTACATCACACACAGCTTGGTCTTCTACGATTTCATCGCCTTCACTCACTAACCACTCAACGATTTCACACTCAACGATACCTTCACCGATATCTGGTAAAATGAAATCTTCTAAGTGCTCACCCGCCTCAGATGATGCTTCAGTTGGAGTTGCAGGAGCTTGCACTTCTTCGCTTTGTGTTGGTGCTTCGCCATCAACATCCATTGCAAATAATGGTGCATGTACTTTCGCAATATCCCCTTTTGCATAATAAAGCTTACTGATCACACCATCATGAACAGCAGGAATTTGCACAAGCGCCTTGTCGGTCATAACATCACAAATAGGCTGGTCTTCTTTTACAGAATCGCCTTCTGCAACTAACCATTCAACAATTTCACACTCTACGATGCCTTCGCCGATATCTGGCAAGATAAAATCTTTAGACATACTGACTCCTAAAACTCTACTGATTGCTTAATCGCAGCAAGCACTTTAAGTGCATCCGGCACATATTCTTTTTCAAGTGCTAATGGGTATGGCGTATCTAAACCACACACGCGAGCAATTGGCGATTCAAGGTGTAAGAAACACTCTTGTTGAATTGTTGCAACAATTTCTGCACCAAAACCATTCGTGATTGGTGCCTCGTGGCTTACCACTAAACGGCCTGTTTTAGTCACTGATTGAGCAATGGTCTCAACATCCCATGGTAAAATGGTACGTAAGTCGATCACTTCACAACTAATACCTTGCTCTGCAGCTTTTTTAGCGGCGTCTTCGATGATTTCCATCTGTGCACCCCAAGCAAGTACAGTGACATCAGTACCTTCTTGCACGATTTCAGCTTTACCGAGCTCGATGCTGTAATCTTCTTCTGGAACTTCACCTGTTGATGCACGGTACAAACGTTTCGGCTCAAAGAAAATAACAGGGTTATCATCTTTAATCGATGCACGAAGCAAACCTTTTGCTTGATATGGGTTACGTGGCACCACCAACTTCAAACCCGGTGTGTGAGCAAAATAAGCTTCTGGTGATTGTGAGTGATATAAGCCGCCTGCAATACCACCACCGTACGGTGTACGAATTGTTAGATTGCCAACATTAAATTCATTACCACTACGGTAACGGAACTTAGCTGATTCATTCACGATTTGGTCAAATGCAGGGAAAATATAATCTGCAAACTGAATTTCAGCTAATGCAGGCGCACCAAACGCCGCTAAACCATTAGCAAAACCTAAAATACCTTGCTCAGTTAACGGTGTATTGAACACACGATGCTTACCATATTTTTCTTGTAAGCCAGATGTAGCACGGAATACACCACCAAAATAACCAACGTCTTCACCGAAAATACATGCATTTGGATGCTCTGCCATGGTGATATCAAGGGCAGAGTTAATTGCATGAAGCATGTTCATTTTAGCCATTACTTTAATCTCCCTGCAGTTGTTGGATAAGCATCAGGATGCTGCAAAATGTGCTCTTTTAGTTCTTCATATTGTTTTTGCAGTGATGGGATTGGCTTATCATAAACATCAGAAATAAGGTCTTCTAATGCTGGCTTTTCAACTTTTTCAGCGCGTTTAAGGGCTGCTAAAATTTCTTCACGAATAGTTTCTTTGTCTTTTGCGTCTTGCGCTTCGTCTAACCAGCCTTGCTTTAATAGCCACTTACGGAAACGCTCGATTGGACAGCCTTTATGTTTTGCTTCTTCATCTTTTGTACGGTAACCGCTTGGATCGTCACTGGTTGAGTGAGCGCCTAAACGATAGGCAATCGATTCAATTAAAACAGGTTCACCTTTGGTAGTCGCAATTTCACGGGCTTTTTTCGTTGCTGCATAAACAGCAAGTGCATCAGCACCGTCAACACGGATTGTTTTAATGCCATAGCCAACACCACGTGATGCAATACCATCACCTTTAAATTGCTCGTCAGCAGGTGTAGAAATCGCATAACCATTGTTACGGGCAAAGAAAATTACCGGTGCTTCATGAACTGCGGCCATATTTAAACCAGCATGGAAATCACCTTCGGATGCAGCGCCTTCACCAAAGTAACAAATAGTGATGTTATCAATAGTGCTGTTTAACTCACCTGTTTGGGCATCAATATGACGAACTTTTTGGCCATATGCATAACCTGTTGCTTGCGGAATTTGTGTACCAAGCGGTGATGAAATAGTCATGTAGTTAAGTTCGCGTGAGCCATAGTGAATTGGCATTTGACGACCTTTACCCAAATCTTTTTCATTTGAGAACATTTGATTCATGAATTGGTCAAGGCTAAAACCACGATAACGTAAAGCTGCTTGCTCACGGTATTGGGCCATGATCATATCGTTTTGATCGAGCGCTGCAGCTGATGCTGTTACAGCCGCTTCTTCGCCTAGACATTGCATATAAAAGCTAACACGGCCTTGACGCTGTGCTGCTTGCATACGCTCATCAAGTGCTCTAATAAAACGCATTGTTTCATATAGGCGGATTGCCGTTGCTTTGTCGATATCAGGTGCGGTTGCACCTTCGTAGATGTCGCCTTCCTCATTAAGAATACTTAATGTAGGGATCGTTAATGCGTGACCATCAATAAATGACAGTTCATGATTAATGTTTAGCGATACGTTATTTGGATTACTCATAACCTACCTTCTTTCGTTGTCAGAAACCTACGCTACTGCCCTTAATTATATTTTTATCAGCATGAGCTGTAAGGATAAAGTTTGCGCAATATTCAATCTAATTAAATTAAACTGCCGTCACTTTACGTTAACGTAAGTTGTTATTCAACTAATCATAGACGAATAGATGACAAATGGCTAAAAACGCATGGAAAGTTAACTATACAACAAGATAAGTTCTTTAAAGTCATATAGTTAACTAAATTTAGATGGGTGTTAATGCAGAGATTTTAAATAAAGTTGCTATCAACTTGCATTGGAATAACAGTAAGTAAAGCGCGCTGACCTAAGGCTACATCAGCGTTTGGGAAGATAATAGCTTCACCATCTACTTCCGCTTCATATCTGGTCTGACCATCAGTTGCCATTAATTCACCCTTTGCGAAACCGGTGAAATTTTCCACATCATCAGCAAATGGAAAACTAAAGTCTTCGCAAGTACGGTTTATTGTTCTATATACTGAAAACAACTCGAAATCCTCTGCATTGAATTCTTTATATTCAACAGATTCTTGACTAATTAATGCAGTTAAGGTTTGTTTGGTTTTCTCAAATCGCGACATGTCATTTTCTCCAAATGGTTTTACTTGGCCAAGTTCTACCGTAAATGAATCAGCTCCATGTACAAACGACGAGTAGTAACTGAAGGTAGTTGCCGCTGATTTCATCATTAGTACCGTGTTTACGCCACAGCTAAGTAAAAATTGCAGTTGTGATTTTTTCCACGGTTTACCATGTAAGAAAGGATACACTGCAAACTTTTCATTTTTAGAGCCACGAATTGCAGTGTGAAGATCATAATGAAAACGCTCACTGTCTTGGTTGCCTCTAGCAAAGAAATCAGTAACCACGTCTTCAAGTAGCTTTGCACGAACTCGCTCAGGGTTAGAAGCAATGCCTTCAACAGTATGATGACCATTAAACAAACGGTTTAAGTTTTCATCAACAAAACGCTTACCGATATTAATAGATTTAGGATTACCATAAATAAACAGTACACGCTGCTTCAAGGTAAGTTGTTCTGTAATGATTGACTTGATTAATTGATCGCAAATTTCAATTGGCGCAGTTTCGTTACCATGTACCGCACTTGAAAGTACAATATCTTTGTTTGTTTGCTGTGCAGGTTGAAACTCAATGATACCCGTGTCGTGAACAGTGACATCAGTACCGTTTGTAAGGGTAAATGCACAAGGTTCTAGTGAAAATTCATTGTTGCGGGTCAAGGTTAAAAAGTCGCCAGTACTTTTTAATTCTTCGAGATATGAAGGAGTTGAATAGCTCATTGTTCTATCCTAAAAATGCGTGAGAGTAGAATACAAAAACGGCTGAGAATCTCAGCCGTTTTAATAGGTAAAAAAGAAATTAGCTAATTACTGAATCAACCAGCTTTTTCGCTTCTTTTTCTAATAATGCTAGATGTTCTTCACCTTTGAATGATTCAAGGTAAATTTTATAAATGTCTTCAGTGCCAGATGGGCGTGCAGCAAACCAACCGTTTTCAGTAACAACTTTTAAACCGCCGATAGCAGCGTTATTACCAGGGGCATGGGTTAATTTTTGCGTAATAGCATCACCCGCTAATGTACTTGCAGTTACATCATCAGCTGATAACGCTTTTAAACGTGATTTTTGCTCAGCACTAGCTGGCGCATCAATACGTTTATAAATAGGCGCACCGAACTCTTGTTCAAGTTCTTTATAAAGCTGTGAAGGTGTTTTACCTGTTACAGCTAAAATCTCTGCAGCAAGTAGACCTAAGATGAAACCATCTTTATCAGTGTTCCAAACTGTTCCATCAAAACGTAAGAATGACGCCCCTGCACTTTCTTCACCACCAAAAGCAAGGGTACCTTTGCTTAGACCTTCTACAAACCATTTAAAGCCTACCGGTACTTCTTTTACTTCACGGTTATTACGTGCAACAACTTTATCAATCATGCCGCTTGATACCAGTGTTTTACCAATTGCGACATCTTTTGACCATTCGCGGTTATTTAATAAGTAGTCAATCGCAACTGCTAAAAAGTGATTTGGATTCATTAAACCGTCAGGCGTAACAATACCATGGCGATCATAATCAGGGTCGTTACCAATACCGATATCATAGTCATCTTTTAATGCAATAAGGTTTGTCATTGCATAAGGAGAAGAGCAATCCATACGGATTTTGCCGTCTTTATCTAAAGGCATGAACGAAAATGTTGGGTCAACAGACTCATTTACGACCGTTAAGTCTAAATTATATTTTTCTGCAATGACTGGCCAAAAGTTGATACCAGAACCACCAAGTGGATCAACACCAATTTTGATTTTCGCATCGCTAATTGCTTTTAGATTAACGATATTAACTAAGTCATCAACGTAAGGGGTAATTAAGTCTTGGTACTTAATAAAACCAGAACGTGAAGCTTTAGCATATGGAAATAACTCTACTTCAACTAAGTCTTCTAAAAGTAATTGATTTGCTCTGTCTTCAATCCACTTAGTCACATCAGTATCTGCAGGTCCACCATTTGGCGGGTTATATTTAAAACCACCGTCTTCTGGCGGATTATGTGAAGGAGTTACCACAATACCATCAGCAAGTTCATTTGGGTTTTCTTTGTTATGGCAAACAACAGCATGACTGATCACCGGCGTTGGCGTGTAATCGTCATTTTCTTGTGCAATGACTTGCACTTCGTTTGCAACAAGTACTTCAATAGCAGAGTTAAAAGCCGCTTCACTCAATGCATGTGTATCTTTACCTAAGAAAAGTGGACCAAAAATATTGTTTTCTTTACGGTAATCACAAATTGCTTGAGTGATCGCTAAAATATGCGATTCATTAAATTTTACATCGAACGAACAACCACGATGGCCAGACGTACCAAAAGCAACACAATGCTCTGGGTTTTGTTCTAGGTCAGGTTCATTTAAGTAATAAGCCGAGATCAGTTTTGGTACATTCACTAAGCTTGATTGCGGTGCAGGTTTACCTGCATCTGGATGAATCGCCATATTATTTCCTTATGGATTATAAGTAATCACGAATTTTTTCTGCTTCATCCGCACTGTAACCTAAGCACAGTGCAACTTCGTGAAGCATCATTTTTTTTCTGGTTGTATTTGAATTTGTCATCACCCAATACTCAGTATCAGTGATATTTTTTGGATTCATGCTGCTACCGCTTTCCAGTAGTGCTTCTTTGCTAGTAGCAAAATAAACACGGTCACGGCCTTTAATTTCAAGCACGTTAACAAAATCTTTTTTATGCGTTCTATATAAAGCAGCTAGTATAAATAAGAATCGACCAACAACACCTTTTTGCATTGCTAGCTCTTCTTTGTTTAATACATTAAACACATTAACTTTCACTTGTGTCGATGCTGTGACAGTTTGTGCAGCCTCTTCAACATTTTCGTCGCTTGGTTCAGGGCTTGTTTCTTGTTCTGCTTGTTCTTGTACTTCAACAACTGGGGTTTCTTGTTCAGTTTTAGTAGTTGTTTCAACTGGGGCATTGGCGCCATCAGAGAGGTTTAATAAACGACGCAAAATGGTTGATGCACTTTCACCAATACTTTGCGTGTTGCTTGCAATGTATTGATATAACTCGTCGTCTATGTCGATTTTTTTCATGTTATTCCTGTCTTTACGGGTCACATTTTAAAAGTTCTCAATGATTATACCTAAGCTCGCAGCAATTCTCTATGTTTTGCATTTTGTAATTTCACTAGGCAAAATACTGCCATTAAAATTAGGAGTTGAAAATGCTATTAAACTACCAACAAATGGGTCAAGGTTCAGACGTTGTATTGATCCACGGTTTGTTTGGCTCACTTGAAAACCTCAATGTAATCGCAAAAGCATTAGCTGAAAATTATCGTGTAACGAATATTGATTTACGTAACCACGGTAAATCATTCCATAGCAATACCATGAATTATCACGCTATGGCTGAAGATGTCAGTGAGTTACTTGAACATCTAAATATTAGTAAAGCACACATCATAGGTCATTCAATGGGTGGCAAAGTGGCCATGCAATTAGCACTTAATCACTCTGCACTTATCGATAAGCTTGTAGTGTTAGATATTTCTCCTGTTGCTAATAACCCTCGTCACAGTGCTATTTTTGCAGGCCTAAACGAAGTTGCACAGTCTAATATCACAGATAGAAAAGCGGCTGATGAAATACTTACCAAGCACATTGATGAAATGGGCGTACGTCAGTTTTTATTAAAAAGCTTTGCTAAAAATGATCAAGGTCACTATCAATGGCGCTTTAATTTAGCTGTTTTATACCAGCAATATGAAAATATTTTAGCGCAAGTTAGTGAAAATGATTCTTGTTTATGTGATACTTTATTCATTAAAGGTAATGATTCTGACTACATTTTAGCAGAACACCGCCCTGCTATTATGGCGTTATTCCCTAATGCAAAAGCAAAAATTATTCATGGTGCAGGTCACTGGCTACATGCCCAAAAACCACTTGCTGTAAATAAAGCAATCAGCGATTTTTTAGCTCATTAATTGGGCTGATAAAATTCGCTGTTTTTGATCGTGCGCACTAAATTATTACAAATTTGTGTGCTATAGTACGCGCCGTTTAATTTAAAGGTTTATACGTTGATGGTCAGTCAGTTAATTAACGAATTTGATACCTTAGGGTTGTATTTTGGCTTAGCCGGTATTTTCTTTTTTATTGGAATGGCAATTCAAGACGTCCTTAAAAAAGGTGATGTACCACGATTTGGCCGATACATCGTTTGGTTAGTGCTATTTTTAGGCTGTTCTGGGTTTATAGCGAAAGGACTTATTCAAGTCTTCTGGCAAGGCGCAGGTGTGGGCTAGACATGGCAAAGTCAGAAACAGATAGAACAACACCCGATTTATTTGAATACGAAAAGCGTCCAGGTAGGCCGAAAACAAATCCCCTACCTCGCGATATGCAATTAAAAGTAAATAAACGTAATCAAATAAAGCGAGATAAAGCACGTGGTTTAAAGCGTGTAGAATTTAAGGTTTCATCACAGTTATATCAAGCATTAAGCGATATGGCAGATGCGCAGAATATTAGCCGTAGCGCGTTGATTGAAACAATTTTACAAGAAAGATTGGCTATTGATAGATAGAAGGTTTTAAATCCATGTCAAGCGTAGGTATTTTTTTCGGAAGTGACACAGGCAATACTGAACACGTAGCTAAAATGATTCAAAAAGAATTAGGTAAAAAGCTTGTAGCGGTTCACGACATTGCAAAAAGTTCTAAAGAAGAGATTGCTGAATTCGATTTATTGTTATTCGGTATTCCAACTTGGTACTACGGTGAAGCTCAATGTGACTGGGATGATTTCTTCCCTGAATTAGAAGAAGTTGACTTCGAAGGTAAACTTGTTGCTATTTTCGGCTGCGGTGACCAAGAAGACTATGCAGAATACTTCTTAGATGCAATGGGCATGATCAACGATATCGTTACTGAGCGTGGCGCAATCGTAGTGGGTCATTGGTCAACTGAAGGCTACGACTTTGAAGCTTCAAAAGCACTAGTAGATGACAGCAATTTTGTTGGCCTTGGTATTGATGAAGACCGTCAACCAGAGCTTACTGAAAAGCGTGTTAAAGACTGGTGTGCTCAGGTTTATGACGAAATGTGTTTAGCGGAACTTGCTGATTAATAACAAGTACTACTCGCATTTACTAGCTGATGTAAAGATGCACAACCAGTTCATTTTTGTTTGAAAAATCGGCAAATAGACGAATTGTTCTTTGCACTTAGTAACTAGGCACGTTATTCTAATAGTTGCTAATGTGTCGTGTGCATCTTGATGATGCCTAGTATAACTAAATAAAATTGAGACAGATTGAATGACTGATCACAACTTGGAATTAAAAAAAGCAGGGTTAAAAGTAACTCTGCCGCGTATTAAAATTTTAGAGATTCTGCAATCTCCAGACAACCAACACATCAGCGCTGAAGATGTCTATAAAATTCTTTTAGACAAAGGCGAAGAGATTGGTCTTGCAACTGTCTACCGTGTTCTTAACCAATTTGATGATGCAGGTATTGTATCTCGCCACCACTTCGAAGGCGGCAAGTCAGTATTTGAATTATCAGGTAGCACTCACCATGACCACTTAGTGTGCCTAAAATGTGGTAAGGTTGTTGAGTTTGAAGACGATACAATTGAACGTCGTCAAGAAGAAATCGCAACAGAGAATGGTATTAAACTGACCAACCACTCTCTTTACCTATATGGTGAATGTGAAGACACTGCTGCGTGTAAAGAATACGCTGAATCAAATAGCTAATTAGCTATTTGTTTCAGACATAAAAAAACCTGCTTTAAGCAGGTTTTTTTATGTCTATTTGAAATCGATTAGATGATTTCTAATAGCTCAACGTCAAAGATTAGCGTTGAGAAAGGAGCGATTGCTGCACCAGCACCGCGCTCACCGTAAGCAAGTTCGTGTGGTACGTATAAGCGCCACTTAGAACCAGTACCCATCATTTGTACTGCTTCAGTCCAACCTTTGATTACACCGCCAACTGGGAATTCAGCTGGTTGACCACGCTCGTATGAGCTGTCAAATACTGTACCGTTGATTAGTGTACCGTGGTAGTGTGCACGGATTGTTGAATCAGCAGTTGGTTTTTCACCGTCGCCTGCAGTAAGTACTTCGTATTGAAGGCCTGATTCAGTTACTGTTACTTCTGGACGTTTTGCATTTTCTTCTAAGAATGCAATACCTTCAGCTGCAAGAACTTTAGCTTCTTCTTCACGACGAGCTTGGATCTCAGCGTTGATTTTCTCAAAAGCTGCTTGAATTTCTGGGATTTCAACTTGGAAATCATTACCAGTGTATGCGTCTTTCATACCTTCAAATACAGAATTTAAGTTTAAACCTTCGAATGGATTCGCTTTTAATTGCTCACCCATTTGTAAACCAATACCGTAACTTGCTTTTTCAGCGTCTGTTGTAAAATTATCTGACATGTTTTAATTCACGTTTATTTAGTTAAAAGACGTGCTCATACTAACATAAAAAAACAACGAATATCGCCTAGTTTTACTGCGTTTGCTCAGTGTTTGCACTAATTCGCTGCTTTATTTTATCAATTACAAATGTCGCAACAGGTAATGTAGCGATCATCGAAGCAATAAAAAAGCCGCTCATTAAACCATCTTTGCCTAACATAATTAAAGGCACAGCAATAAGACCCACAGTAGAAATCACACATGCAGCAATGACAGACCAATGCTTGTCGTATTTGCCAATAAGGTGCCCTACTAACACATTAAAGCCAATACCATAAGCGATTGAAGATATTAACCCGTAATCAGGCTGCGCATCATGGGCCATAGCTACAAGTACATTGATCCCGCTGTGATAAAAATAAGAAAAGATACACCAAAGCAGAACATGTTTAACAATGCGCATTAGTGTAGAAGAAGACTCGCTTGCTGACATTACTTATCTCCAGATAGCAAAAAACCGCCCTAAAGGCGGTTTTTCTAAATAATGGTGGAGAGATAGGGATTTGAACCCTAGAGGGGCTACAAACCCCTGCCGGTTTTCAAGACCGGTGCATTCGACCACTCTGCCATCTCTCCGTACGGCGCGCATAATAGTGTTTACTGCGTTCGTTGTAAAGCCATAAATGTAAAAAACTTTAAAAAAGTAATTTTAATAGTACTGCTTAGGGCGCTTTGCGATTAAAGAGCAAACTAAACAAACAATTAAACTAACAATTGCAAAGCCTGAACCCTGCACTATTACGTCAATTTTATTGAGGTTATAGCTAGGTATAATGACTAATGCAAAGGCTGGTAAGCAGGTGATCGTTAAAACGTAGCAACAAATTTTAAAAGCGCGGCCGAAATCGAAACGTTTAGTGCTTTGCATCCACCAAGTCAATAGGAATAATACCACTACAGCAGACAAGCCAAGGTAATGAGGTTGTTTCGTAGACATGGCAACAAAAAAAGTGACCACGGCGCCAACTAAGCCCCAAATTGACCAAGCGAACCAATTTTCTTTTTCACGTAAAAATAAGTTTCCCATCGTTCTCGTCTTCTTTATCGTTATTTTTTTAAGACTATCCATACGTTAACAAAAAATAACCGATTAAAAAACACACTGAAGAAGAATTATTTCGTTTTTTGCATCCGTGCGCTTCTTACAGCTAAGCTAAATCTAAAAAAACTAACATATGTAAGCTTAATAGTGTCTGACTGCTTAACTGCAAAAAAGTTCCTAATATTTATAAATTCTCAAAAAACGTCTCTGGCTTGTGTCTTATTGGTTTTTTAATGTCTACTTCTGGTGTACCTAGATATAAGTAGCCAACAATCTCATCTTGTTCTTTACAACCTAATGCCGCTTTAACAGCAGGGCTCTGTGCAAAATAACCTGTGCGCCAAATGCCCCCTAAACCTTGCGCAAATGCCGCTTGTTGCATTGCAAGTACAGCGCAGCCTGCACTTTGTACTTGTTCAATACGTGGCACTTTTGGGTTTTCAGTTACATCAGCAATGGCAATGATCATCATAGGAGAACGCAGCGGTAGCTCTTTAGCGCGCTCAATGGTTCTATCATCTTGGTTTTCAGCAACAGCGGCTTGATGGTAGATATCGCCTAATTTATTACGTGCATCGCCTTCAACGACAATAAATCGCCAAGGAGCAATACAGCCATGATCAGGCACTTTAATGGCCGCTCGCTTAATAATTTCAAGTTGTTCTGCAGTTGGCCCTGGTGCAATAAGACGAGGATCTGATTGTCGAGTTTGTAATAGCGTTAAAGCGTCCATGAATATTCCGTAAATGCTTAAGTACGATGCCCCTTAATAATCGGGGCAGAAAACCCAAGCTTATCATTTATCTTTATTAGCAATAAAGCTATTCGATGCTTTTCTAGTTAACCAATAATCTAAACTGACGTAACGACCGCCACCTGCAAAAAATAAACTTAAAAGCATAACAAAGTATATTGCGGAAAACTCAATACCATTATTTAAGATCACAGGTTTCCCTTTCGCATAGAGGTACTCTGTATAACCATGCGTTTCTAGCAACTCGCGCATTTTGGTTAATCTTTCACTGGCTTCATTGGAATTAACTAAACTGGCTTCACTTCCTGGTATTGCTAGCCAATTCAGTACTCTCGCAGGGCTGGTACTGGCATCGGTAGGTGTTACAGCAAACCAGCCATTACTGGCATGTACTGTTGTCGCTGCAACCAGCATGGTGATCATTAAAGGGATAGCTGTTAAACGAGTAAATAAACCCAATAATATAAAGATCCCCCCTAAAAACTCAGTCCATGCAGCTAAAAAGGCCAGTAGAGATGGCATGGGTAGGCCTAAACCCCATTCACTATTTCCGAACCAAGCAACAATATCATCTGATGCTAAAAAGTATTGATAAAAATGAGTTACATCACCGCTTAAAGCTAGTTTATTAAAGCCGGCAATGATCATCACTGGGGCTAAGATCAAGCGAATTAACAGGCTGGGGAGCCCATCTAAAAACTGCAGTTTATTTAAAATGCGATGGTAAAGGGGTGTTAGGTGTGTGTTCAACATAGCGGTCTCGTGACTAAATAGATTAATCACACAGACCGCACGTTTTCTAGTTTACTTTCAATTAAATTTTACGAGCAACTTGTAGCGCTTCAAAAATCGCACGTTTTGCATCAATAGCAGCAGCTAGTTTTGCGCCACCAATAACGTGTACTTTAGCGTTTTCGGTTTGATTATCGAACGTTTCAGTATTTGACACCTGACCAATACAGGCAATCACAGTATCAACATCGAGGATTTGCTCTTCACCTTTTACCGTTATCTTCAAACCTTGCTTATCAAAGCTTAGATACTGACACTCAGCGATTTGTTTAACACCGTGTTGTTTAGCAACTTGACGGTGGATCCAACCCGTTGTTTTACCCAGTTCACTACCAAAGCGCCCTGCACTTCGCTTAAGCATGTAAATTTGACGATTGTCTTTTTCAGGCGCAGCTTCGCATTCAATACCCCATTGAGTTTTGAATTGCTCAATTGTTTGGCCTTTGTGTTCACTTAAAAAGGCAACCATATCAAAACCGATACCACCGGCACCTAGAATCGCAATTTTATCCCCTAGTTCTACTTCACCACGAATTACTTCATCGTAAGCGAATACGCGTTTGCCATCACTGCATTCTATTTTGGCTTCGCGCGGACGTACGCCTGTTGCAAACACCACATCATCGTATTGGTTGAGCATATTGTCAGTAAATTCAGTACCGAGCTGTAAATCGACATTTAAACGCTTTAATTCATTAGTAAAGTAGTTAAGGGTATGGTTAAAGTCTTCTTTACCCGGCACTTGCATGGCTAAATTAAATTGGCCACCCATTTGTTCTTTACGTTCAATTAAAGTCACTTTGTGACCTTTCGCTGCTAAGTAACAACTTGCAGCAAGGCCTGCAGGGCCAGCACCCACAACCAGGACTAATCGAGAAGATGGTGCTTTTTCAAGGCTGTAATCTAACTCAAAAGCCGCTTGCGGGTTAACCAAACAGGTTGCACGTTTATTTTTAAACACATGGTCTAAGCAGCCCTGATTACAACCAATACAAATATTGATTTGCTCAGACTTATTATTAACGTATTTATTGAAAAACTCTGGATCTGCTAATAAAGGACGTGCCATCGAAATTAAATCAGACTCGCCTGCTTCTAAAATTCCATTGGCAATTTCAGGAGTGTTAATACGGTTAACCGCGATCACTGGCACTGATACCGTTTCTTTTAAGCGTTTTGATGCTTCTTTAAATGCACCTGCTGGTACCATACTGGCAATGGTTGGTACACGAGCTTCGTGCCAACCAATACCCGTGTTAAAAATATCAACGCCAGCTTGTTCAAGTGCCAATGCTTGTTGTTTTACTTCATCAGGTGTTGATCCATTAGGAATTAAATCCATCACAGACAAACGAAATACAATAATGAACTTTTGACTTACTTTAGCGCGTACAGCTTTAACAATTTCAACAGCCAAGCGCATGCGGTTTTCTAAACTACCGCCATAGTTGTCTGTTCTTTTATTAGTGTGGTTAGCCATGAATTCATTAATCAAATAACCTTCAGAACCCATGATTTCAACACCGTCATAACCTGCTTTTTCAGCCAATTTTGCTGAGTTAGCAAAGTCTTTGATGGTTTTTTTAATTGAACCTAACGACATTTCTTTAGGTTTATACGGATTAATAGGTGCCTGAATTGAGCTTGGCGCTTGATTGAATGGATGATAAGCATAGCGACCTGCATGCAATAATTGTAAGCAAATTTTTCCGCCATGCTGATGCACTGCATCAGTATATGCTTTGTGTTTGATCACATCATAAAATGAGTTAAATGTTGATGCGAACGGAGATAGCTTGCCACGAATATTTGGGCTATAACCACCTGTAATGATTAAACCCGTGCCGCCTTTGGCACGTGCTTCGTAGAATGCACGTAAGCGTTTACGGTTATGCCAGCCTTCTTCTAAGCCGGTATGCATTGAGCCCATAACCAAACGATTACGAAGTTCGGTATGCGGTAATTGTAATTTTTGTTCTAACATTGTGTGCCCCGTTAACTGGTCGAACCTCTATTTGAAATAGATTCTGCGGCAATAACTTAGAATAATCAACTTTTCACTGGTAATTTATATGTAGCAAATTGTCGTTTTAAACACTCTGTTACTATTTAACAGTTAATTTTAAAGTTATTCTAAGCTAAGATGAGATCACTACTAAGCTGTACTGAATTAAGGATTTATTTTGCTAGCAAAGATATTTAAAGGCATTTGGACCGGGATTAATTTCTCCCGCCGTTTGGTCCTAAACATATTATTTCTATTACTAGTAATACTCTTCTTTGTTGCCATCACAGGTGAAGAAGACCAAGTAAAAGTAGCAGACGGAACCGTGCTACGCCTAAACTTAAATGGCCCTATTGTTGAAGAAAAAACGTATGTTGATCCTGTAGAAGCAGCAATCAACGATGCAACTATGGGTAAAGAAGCACCATCAGAAATTCTACTTGATGATGTTGTTGAAGTGATCAACCAAGCAACTAAAGATGATCGCATCAGTGTGATGCTTCTTGATCTACAAAAAATGCCAAGTGCACACATCAATAAGCTAAAACAAATAACTAAAGCAATTGATGCGTTTAAAGAAGCAGGCAAGCAAGTTATTGCAACGGGCTATTACTATACACAAGCTCAATACTATATTGCAGCCCACGCTAATGAAGTGTCTATGCACCCTTATGGTGGTGTGAGCATTGAAGGCTACGGTATGTTCCCGCTTTACTTCAAAGATGCGCTTGAAAAATTAAAAGTAACTCAACATATTTTCCGTGTTGGTACTTATAAGTCAGCGGTTGAGCCTTTTATTCGTAATGACATGTCAGATGCGGCAAAAGAAGCGAATAGCGTTTGGTTAACTGCACTTTGGAACGAGTATAAAACTGACGTTGCTGCGAGCCGTCCATTCGATGAAAGTAATTTCGATGAAGATATGGATGTTTACCTTGCAAAAATGCAAGCAGTAGACGGTAACTCGGGCCAATACGCTCTAAATAATCAGTGGGTTGATTCTTTAAAAACCTCACAACAAATTCGCCAACAGCTTATTGAGTTAGTTGGTGCAGAAGAAACAGGCAAAACCTTTAAGCAAGTAAGCTTCCGTGAGTATTTATCGCTGGTAAAACCGCCTGTTGAGTTCGATAACCCAATCACTGAAAAAGTAGCTGTGGTTGTTGCGAAAGGAACCATTGTTGATGGCGAGCGTAAAGCAGGTGAAATTGGTGGTGACTCTACAGCAGCCCTACTTCGCAAAGCGCGTCTTGATGACAAAGTGAAAGCCGTTGTACTACGCATCGATTCAGGTGGTGGTAGTATGTTTGCTTCTGAAGTTATCCGTGCTGAAGTATTAGCTCTTAAAGCAGCGGGTAAACCGGTTATCGCTTCAATGAGCTCAGTGGCAGCATCAGGTGGTTACTGGATTGCATCTGCAGCCAATGAAATTTGGGCAGCCCCTAGCACAATTACAGGTTCAATCGGTGTATTCGGTACTTTCATGACGTTTGAAAATACTATGGCTGAATTAGGTATATACTCAGATGGTGTTGCTACAACAGACCTTGCTGGCTTCTCTATTGCACGCCCACTTGACGAGAAAATGTCAGATATCATTCAAATGAGCGTTGAAAATGCATACAAACGTTTTTTAAATGTAGTGGCTGAAGCGCGTAACATGACCCCTGAGCAAGTTGATAAAATTGCCCAAGGCCGTGTATGGATTGCAACTCAAGCAAAAGAACTGGGTTTAGTTGATAAACTTGGTGATAAGCAAGATGCAATTAAGGCGGCAGCTGAGCTTGCTAAGCTTAATCATTATGATGTTAAAACCATCAAGCAATCGCTCACACCACAAGAGCAAATGCTGCAAGATATCTTTGGCACCGCGGCTGTTAAGAGCTTTTTTGCTAAATCTGATTCATCACAATCAGTACTAGCAACACAAGCCAACTTACAAAGCCTAATTAATCAGTTAAGTAGTGAAATTGATAACCTAAAAGATTACAACGATCCACAAGGCGTTTACGCTCGTTGTTTAGTGTGTAATGTTATTCAATAAGTTACTTAGCTAAGCGATTTTAGGTATACTAAGCCCAGTTATTTAACTGGGCTTTTTTTATGAAACGTAAACGTATATATATCGCCTATACGGGTGGTACTATCGGTATGAAAAAATCGAGCCGTGGCTATGTTCCAGCGGAAGGTTTTTTAACCGAAACAGTGGTCAATAATGCAGAGTTTAATCGTGATGAAATGCCTTTGTTTGATATTCACGAATATTGCCCGCTCATTGATTCTTCAGATATGTCCCCTGCCCACTGGCAATTAATTGCTGACGATATTAAGAGTAAATACCAAGACTATGATGGCTTTGTGGTTCTGCATGGTACCGATACCATGGCCTACACAGCTTCTGCTTTGTCTTTCATGTTCGAAAACCTCACAAAACCTGTAATTGTGACAGGCTCACAAATTCCATTGTCGCAACTTCGTTCTGATGGCCAAGTAAACTTACTTAATGCCATGTATTTAGCCGCTAATTACCCAATTGCTGAAGTAAGCCTGTTTTTTAATAACCAATTATTCCGCGGTAACCGTGCAACAAAAGCCCATGCTGATGGCTTTGATGCCTTTGCATCACCGAACCTTGAACCATTAGCACTATCAGGAATTAATATTCAACTGATCAAAGGGCAACTTAGCCCTTATGTTGATAACGAACTACAGGTGTCAAATATCACGCCACAGCCAATTGGTGTGCTTTATCTCTATCCTGGGATCAGCCCAAAAGTGGTTAAAAGTTTAGTTAATGACGACATCAAAGCACTAGTTTTATTAAGTTTTGGCGTAGGTAATGCCCCGCAAGATCCGGCGTTCTTAGATATTCTTAATGATGCAAGTAAACGCGGTATGGTGATTGTTAATCTAACGCAGTGCTTAAAAGGCCAAGTTAATATGGGCGGTTATGCAACCGGTAATGCCTTATTAAATTGTGGTGTGATCAGTGGCTACGATATGACATTAGAAGCGTGTTTGACCAAGTTACACTACTTATTTAGTCAAAAGCTTGAAGTAGAAACAATTCGTCACTTGATGCAAGACAACCTGCGCGGTGAGCTAAGTCGTTAATGCAGCAAATACAAAAAAAGGCACCAATTGGTGCCTTTTTTATGCTTTTTGATAATTAACGAACTTTTTCGTCAATCTCAACTAAGTCTGTTAAATGGCAAATCTCACCACTGTGAGTTTTAATACCATGTTCACCGAAGTAGTCACGTTGTGCTTGAACTAGATGACCATTACTTGGTGTTGTTAACGTCGCAATGTAAGTTTGCGTTGCTGTTAACACTGGGAATGCAAGACCAGATGAAACTGCTGCACCCGTTACTTTACGTAATGCTGCTGATTCACGCTGCATAGAATCAATAAATTCTACACCTTCAGCTACATTGTCTAAGTAATCAGCACGGATGATACAACCTGCGCGCCACGTTTGTAGCGTTTTAGAAAGATCTACTTTCCACTGATGCGCACGAGACGCACCTTTGATAAGCGCTAAACCTTGGCGGTAAGCAAGTAAACTTGCCAATGTGAATGCGTCTTTTAGCTCTGCTAAGTCTAAATCAACGGTATCAGTTGCTTTAGCAGCGTAAGTCATTTCTTTAGCAGCATGCGTAACACACGTATTTGTTAAGTGACGTGCTTGAACAGCTGCAACTAGTGATGGCACTGCAATTCCAAGCTCTAGGGCATTTTGTGCAGTCCATAACCCCGTGCCTTTCGCGCCAACTTTATTGTCGATTAAATCAACTAGTGGCTCGCCTTCTGTCGTTTCAAGGCTTAAGATATGGCTTGAAATTGACAATAAGTAGCTATTTAAAGTGCCTTCAGACCATTCATTGAAAATGTCAGCCACTTCTTTTGGTGAACGATTAGTACCTAAACGTAATAGTTGATACATTTCTGCAATTAATTGCATTAACGCATATTCAATACCGTTATGAACCATTTTCACAAAGTGACCACTTGCAGATTGGCCTACACGTGCAAAACACGACTCACCTTTGTAGCTTGCCGCTACTTTTTCAAACCACGGCTCAACACGCTCCCAGCCGCCTTCTGAACCACTTGCCATCATTGCAGGACCGTGACGTGCGCCTTCTGCACCGCCAGAAATACCCATAGTGGCAAATTCAAATTTGTTTTGATATTTAAGTTTACGGCTAATGCCATCTTTGTAGTTACTGTTGCCGCAATCTACGATAATGTCATCACAGTCAACACCTGCTTCTGCAAGCTCTGTACATACTTTATCAACCAATTCACCAGCAGGAACTAAAAGAAGAATCGAACGAGGCGGCTCTAAGCGTCTAACCATATCATTTAAATCAGACACAATATGTAAACGGTCTGCCAAACCTAGTGCTTTCGCACAGCTTAGTAACTCGGCACCCGCATCTGGGTTTTTATCATAAGCTACTAATGTCAGCCCTTTTTCAATCAGGTTGAGGGCAAGATTTTTACCCATAACGCCTAACCCTACTAATGCAACTTGCATTTAGTGTCCTCCTCGGTAACAACTATTGGTTAGTTAATCAAAATAATTACGCGCGCATTATACCCAAGCAGCCCAAAAATGCGAGCTTGACAGCCAACTTGAGATAAATCATCGAAATCATGAAGCGACGTTGCCCCCCAGTATATCAAAATAACCAAGGCATCGGACCAGATTTTTATAATACCCTTTAAAAAGGTATGTGTATTGACGCTACCTGACACCGGTGTCATAATAACGTCATTCACCCTTTGTATACTCTATAATTAATACAAAGAGCCAGATTCTCATAAGTAAAAACAATCATTTTTTACTTATGAGTTCTACATTGTGCTTATGTATAAGCCTATATTAAAGGTTTATAGCACGACATTTTAATAGATAACCATCAATTCGCTTAATATATTTGAGCGCACAGGAGAATTTGATGCTAAGACGCACAAAAATTGTTGCGACCCTTGGACCGGCAACCGATCGCGATAACAACCTAGAAAAAATTATTCGTGCAGGTGCAAATGTGGTTCGTTTGAACTTCTCACATGGCGTAGCACAAGATCACAAAGACCGCGCAGAAGCGGTACGCAGCATTGCTAAGCGTTTAGGCAAACACGTTGCTATCCTTGCAGACTTACAAGGTCCTAAAATTCGTGTATCAACGTTTAAAGACGGTAAAGTAAACCTAGAAGTTGGCGCAAAATTTACCCTTGACGCAAAAATGGAAAAAGGTCAAGGCGACGTTAATGCGGTAGGTATCGACTATAAAGAGCTACCTAACGACGTTAAAACAGGCGACTTACTGTTATTAAACGATGGTTTAATTCAATTAACGGTAGATAGCGTTGATGGTGACCTAGTGCACACGACTGTTACTGTTGGTGGCGTACTTTCAAATAACAAAGGTATCAACCGTTTAGGTGGTGGTTTAACAGCCCCTGCTTTCACTGATAAAGATAAAGAAGATTTAATTACTGCCACTGAGATTGGCGTTGATTATATTGCTGTTTCATTCCCACGCAGTGGTGATGACATGCGTTATGTTCGCTCTTTAGCAGAAGCCGCTGGCTCAAACGCACAACTATTAGCGAAAATCGAACGTGCAGAAGCCGTTGAAAACGTTGAAGCAATTGACGATATCGTACTTGCTTCTGACGCTGTAATGGTTGCTCGTGGTGACTTAGGTGTTGAAATTGGTGATGCAGCCCTAGTTGGTAAGCAAAAGCTTATCATTAGCCGTGCTCGTTCACTTAACCGTACAGTTGTTACTGCAACACAAATGATGGAATCTATGATCGATAATCCTATGCCAACACGTGCAGAGGTTATGGACGTAGCAAACGCCGTATTAGATGGTACTGATGCAGTTATGTTATCTGCTGAAACAGCCGCTGGTGACTACCCTGAAGAAACAGTAGCTACTATGGCTCGCGTTTGTTTAGGTGCTGAATCACAAAAAGAAACGCACGTTTCTAAGCATCGTTTAGACAGCCGTTTTTCATCAAATGCTGAATCAATTGCATTATCTGCGATGTATGCAGCTAACCACTTAGATTCTGTTAAAGCTATTGTGACTCTGACTGAATCAGGTAGTACAGCTAAATTGATGTCGCGCATCAGCTCTGGTTTACCAATTTATTCATTATCACGTCATCCAAGCACACTGGGCCAAACAGCACTTTACCGTGGTGTTTATCCTGTATTTTTCGATTCAACGAAGTGTGAAGATGAAAGCATGGTACGTGATGCATTAAACACACTTGTTGAGCAAGGCTCACTAGTAGCTGGTGATACTGTGATTTTAACTCACGGTGATGCAATGGAAACGATTGGTGCAACAAACACTATGAAGATTGTAACTGTTTAATCTGTTACGAATTTTCATTAAAAAAGGCGCAATTAATAATTGCGCCTTTTTTTGTTTTTAACTTATTAAATTTTGAATAGCTATTAGCTCGCGAGCGCTGCTTTCACTTTATCGCGATAGCTACGGCTTACTTTTAGCTCTTGGCCGTTATCAAGCACTAAAAGATACTCACCGCTTACTTGAGTTACAAGTTTGCTAATTTGCTTCGTATTCACAATGGCACTGCGATGAACTCGCACAAATAGTTGTGGATCAAGCTCTTGTTCAAGCTCTTTCATTGTTTTACGAAGGATATGCGTTTGCCCATCTTGGCAATGAAGGCACATATAATCACCAGCCGCATCAACCCATTGAATTGTAATAACAGGCACACGAACAATCTCGCCCTGCTCTTTTACAGCTAATGATTCTGGATAACGACGGTCAGCAAGACTATCGCCCGTTGCTAACTTCTTTAAAATTTCTTCGCAATTATTGCCTGTAATACCTGCAACAAAGCTCGCTAGTTTTTTCTTATGGGCGTTATCTTGTTGCGTTTTTAAATAGGTATGCACTTTTTCTACCGCCTGTTTTAGTCTGTTGTCATCGACTGGTTTAAGAATATAATCCAACGCATGAATCTCGAATGCTTTAACTGCAAACTGGTCAAAAGCCGTTACAAACACAATAGCGGGTAATGGATTTACGCTCTCACTAAGTGCTCTTGCAACTTCAAAACCGTTCATATTTGGCATTTGAATATCTAAGAAAACCAATTGAATATTGCCTGATAAGCATTCATCAATTGCCTCTTGACCATTGCTACATAAACGAATGACTTCTAAATCGTCAAACTCAGAAAGTCGAACTGCTAAGCCTTTTCTTGCTAGCGGTTCATCATCAACGATCAAAGTTCTAATTTTGCTCATTTCTTAACAGCCCTTTCAAACGGAACGCGCAGATTAACTTTTAATCCACTTGGCGTATTGTCAGAGAGAACAAACGAGTAGTTGTTCTCATAAAGTGTTTTTAAGCGGTCCTGTGTATTAGCTATGCCAACGCCTTGAGAATTAACCAGTTGGCCATTTTTAAGCTCAGTGCCAGGACCATTATCGCCTACTTCCAATAATAGTTCATTTGCAAAAACTTGTGCTTTAATATCAATCACACCACCTTCATTTAGTTGCGCTATTGCATACTTTATCGAGTTTTCGATAATCGGTTGGAGGATCAAGCTTGGTACCAAGGCTTCTTTTGCCTGCTCGCTTACATCTACATTAACTTGTAAACGTTCATCAAAGCGTACTTTTTCAATTTCTAAGTACAGCATGAGGGCATGAATTTCTTGCTCTAATGGCACCTTTTTTATTGGGTCGGTATTGAGTGTGTATCGTAAGAAGTCACTCAATTTTGACACCATTAAATTTGCATCTTTGTTCTCTTTTACCAAAATTAAGGTTGATATTGCATTTAAGGTATTAAATAAAAAGTGCGGATTAAGTTGATAGCGCAGCATTTTCAGCTGAGCTTCGTGAGCCATAGTCGTTGCTTTTAGGGCCTTTTGACGCTCATTTTGTAATAGCTGGTAATACTTAATACCAAAATACAAACCGCTCCAACAAAGAATGATGTAAACCGAATCTAACCCTTGTTGTAAGTAATAAAACCATTCATTTGGTCGGTAACCGTGACGATAGATTTCCCATAAATTGAATTTTTGTACAACGGCCCATAATGTGCCTGTAACATAGGAAGCACCAAAAACGACAAGCATTAATACCCAAGGTGAGGCATTCCAAACTTTACGATACATATAACGTAAAGGTACTGTCATTAAACAGCCTGCATAAGCGTTTAATACAATAACAAATACGTAAATATCACGCATTTCAAAGACTTTTGAGCCGATATAATTAACTAACGCATAACCTATCCAGCCTGCAATTTGCAAAACCCAGAAAAAGCGTTGTCGATTATCAACTAATGATTGCCAATTCAAAATATCAGATTACCTTTCATAATTATTTTTATTATACCGATAGTCACGAGAGCAAAGCACTGCCGCCTATCTTAATTTTTTATAGCCTTACCGCATTCTTCAGACATTAAAAAAGCGAAGGCCACAACAGCCTTCGCTTTTTCTCTGCTTTATTTTTAAGCTAGTTTATCTGAAGCCACTTTATAATTTGGATCTTCAATCACATTCACTTCAACTAAATCACGCGCATTGTGTAATAGTTGAATACAATCAGTGCTTAAATGACGTAAATGCAGTTTCTTACCCACTTTTGCGTATTTGTCTGCAAGACTGTCAATCGCTTCAATCGCACTGTGATCAGCAACACGGCTATGTTTGAATTCAATGATCACGTCTTCTGGGTCATTTTTAACATCAAATAACTCGGCAAAGTTCTTAACCGAACCAAAGAATAAAGGACCATGAAGCTCATACACTTTAGAGCCTTGCTCATCGATGTAATTGCTTGTGTAAATGTGTTTCGCATGCTGCCAAGCAAAAACTAAAGCCGAAACAATCACACCCACACATACCGCGATCGCAAGGTCTGTTACTACGGTTACACCTGAAACAAGCACAATAACAAAAGCATCAGACTTAGGTACACGCTTCATCATCTTGAAGCTTGCCCACTCGAAGGTACCAAGTACAACCATGAACATAACGCCAACTAAGGCAGCTAATGGGATCATCTCAATGAGGCTGGCTGCAAAAATAATGAATGCTAGCAGTATTATTGCTGCACTAATACCAGATAATCGTGAGCGACCGCCCGAGTTAATATTGATCATTGATTGACCAATCATCGCACAACCACCCATTGCACCAAAGAAACCACAGGTAATATTTGCAGCGCCTTGACCAATACACTCTTTATTACTGTGACCACGGGTTTCAGTAATTTCGTCAATTAGGGTCAGTGTTAATAACGATTCAATTAAACCAATCGCCGCTAAAACTAAGGCATAAGGGAAGATAATTTTTAATGTTTCAAGATTAAATGGCACCATAGGAATATGGAACTCAGGCAAGCCACCGGCAATGGTTGCTTGCTCATTGCCTGTCATTCCTTTTAAGAAATCAAGTACAGTGCGCGCTTCTAAATCAAAACCAATCACAATCGCTGTTACAGTTACAATGGCAGCTAACGATGAAGGTACTGCAGTGGTTAGCTTAGGTAAGAAATGAATAATAGCCATAGTTAACGCTACTAAGCCAAGCATAATATAAAGTGCTTGCCCTTCCATCCACTGTTGACCGCCCATACCGTCTGGTACTTTAAATTGACCCAGTTGAGCTAAGAAAATAACAATCGCAAGACCATTTACAAAGCCCAGCATTACTGGGTGCGGAACCATGCGAATAAACTTGCCGAGCTTGAAGATACCTGCGAGTACCTGCAGTATCCCCATCAATAACACGGTAGCAAATAAATACTCTACACCATGATCTAAAACTAAACTTACCATTACAACGGCTAGTGCACCGGTAGCACCAGAAATCATACCTGGACGACCACCAAAAATAGCCGTAATTAAGCCAACAATAAATGCGGCATATAAACCAACCAAAGGCTCAACATTAGCAACAAAAGCAAACGCAACCGCTTCTGGTACCAATGCCAACGCAACGGTCAAGCCTGATAGAATATCGTTTTTAGCAGAGCTTGGCGCTTTGCTGAGTAAGTTAAACATTAAGATCCTCTTTATAGTGAATGCATTTCGGCAAGGCGCAGAATTCTAGCAAAATCCGCAAAAGTTAACAATTATTAACAACAAAACGGCTAGTACCTAAAAGCACTAACCGTTTTCGAAAAAATAAAACGTAGTAGAAAAAGATTAAAGAGGTAAAGACGTACTACGCTTAACGCATGTCATGGTCACGTTTGAGTGAACTTCTTGAACAAACTCAAGGTTTAGTAGGTTATCACGAACAAACTGCTCATAACCTTCAATACCTTTAGAAATAATTCGAAGCATGAAATCCATGGTACCCGCCATGCTGTAACACTCGGTTACTTCATCATAGCTCATAATTAAACGCTCAAACTCAGCTAGGTTCGTTCTACCGTGGTTAGAAAGACGAACATGGGCATAGACCAACATATCAAAGCCAAGCTTTTTCTCATCAAGCAAAGCAACTTTACCTTTGATATAGCCATCTTGCTCAAGCTTAGCAATACGACGCCAACATGGAGATTGAGATAAACCAACTTTATCGGCAATTTCTGCCGTAGATAAGCTAGCATCCTGCTGTAATAATGCCAAAATTTGGCGATCTACTTGGTTCAGAGACATTTTATTTCTTTTTCTGTAAAAATACTGGTTAAATTATATAACTGATTTAAAAATCAGTCTGCCTATTTTCTACTATTTATGCAAAAAAATTGCAATTTTATACCGTTCCACTTACAAACTACTTAACTGATGTTACGCGTTGGCATTAACCAAAACGTCCGCTAATAAATGGATTTGTTTTTCGCTCATGCCCTACGGTGGTATTCGGACCGTGGCCTGGCAAAATAGCAACTTCATCAGAGAATGATAAAATCTCAGACTTAATTGATTCGAGTAATTGCGCACTATCCCCTTTTGGAAAGTCAGTACGACCAACAGAGCCTTGAAAAATCACGTCACCCACTATCACCTGTTCTGAACCTTGGTGGTAAAAAACAACATGACCAGGAGTATGCCCAGGGCAATGGCGTACAGATAATTCAAGTTCACCCACTGTGATTGTATCGCCATGATTTAGCCACTTTGTTGGATAAAATGGTGTAATTGGTGCAAAACCAAACATTTGCGCTTGCATTGGCAAGGCATCAAACCAAAATTTATCATCTAAATGTGGGCCAATGATATCAACGCTAAAATGCTCTGCGAGTTGCTTTGCTGCGCCCACATGGTCTAAGTGGCCATGTGTTAAATAAATTGCCTCTAATTGGCAATTTAAAGCAGCAAGTTCTGCTTGAAGTTTATCTGCATCGCCACCAGGGTCAACCAATGCCGCTTTATTCGTTTGCTCACAAATAATAATGCGGCAATTTTTCGCAAAGCCAGTAACAGGAACAGCTTTCACTTTCATGTTATTGTCCTTTTTGTAACTGCTCAAACGCCATTAAAATTGGGTATTTTAAATAGCCTTGATCATAAAACGGTGTACGCTCATAGAGCCAATGCAAGCGCGCATCAGCATCTTTTGCAAAGTTTTTATCTTCACGAATTTTTTTATCGAACTCTAAAGCCAATGCAGGTTTTTCTTTAAGCATTTGTCGTGCATAAGGCATTAAAGCGTAATTCTCAACGTATTCAGTGCGCTGAAAAATAGTATTAAACTCGCCCCAAGCAAAGAATGAATCTGGCGCTTCTGGGTGTAGTAAGTGTGTAGCCAGTTCTGAGTATGGCTGCTCAGTTGAGACTTTGTACCAGCCGGTCATATCGACATTTTCTACGGTGTTGTAATCAAATGTCGCCTCTACACGAAAACGTCCTTCAAAAGGTGCTTTTGCAAATGAGTAATCAGCAACGCTTACTTGCGTTAATGGCTCAGAAACAGAACCATTCACTGTCGTTACCTCTACGCCGTGTAATTTAAGCTTACTTACCAATTGGCTGTACGCTGGCGGAATATAAAACGCTGCAGGAACGTTAACGGTCTTTTTAACCTCTTTCTGCCAGTAAATAGGCAAAGCGTCATAGTTTTTAACTTCACCTAAATATTTAACTTCAGCTTGCCCTGACAATGCACTTTCAGTTCTTGAATAAGCGATACCTTTAAATTCGATGGTATCTGGCTCTTTTGCATAACCACGTTCAACAACTAATTGCGTAGGTTTGAAATCGAGCTCTTTTTGAACCGCTTCATTAAGGGCTTTATCGTTTGCAGCTAAGGCGTCAATGGCACCATCAATAAATACATAAGTACCTAATACGCGCTGCTTATAAGGTTTTAAAGAGTGGTTCTCAACTAATATTGTTGGTAATGAACGTAAATCACCCCAGCCATTTGAAAAACGTGGTGTTGCCACCCAACCAGCTAAACCTTTTTTAAATTCGCGCTTGTCCATTACAAAAACCAGAGGACCAGGAATATGCCCTGCTTTTTCGAGTTTGGCATCAATAACAGGTTTAAACAGATTATCTAACGCTTGTGACACACTTGGTGATTCACTAGAAAAAACCGGATTATAGCCGTAGGTAACATCATATTGGTAATCAGCGCCATCTGTTACATGGACATCCACGTATAAATCTGGCTTAAATTGATTAATAACCTGCATTACACCGCGTACTTCGGGTGTATCTAGCTTAGTGTAATCACGATTTAAATTTAAATTTAGACCATTCGTTCGAAAGCCCATTTCTACTGGGCCACGCTGATTAATACGGTTGTATTGGCTACTGCGCTCGTGACCATCAACGTTTAAAATAGGAATAAACAGAATATTTACTTTGCTAAGAATATCGCGGCGTTTACCTGTTGCAATGTCGCGTAGCAACATAAACATGGCGTCTTTGCCATCAATTTCACCACTGTGAATGCCTGCTTGAATAAAGATGGTTGGTTTTGTATCAGCAACAAGTTGTTTGGCATCAAACAAACCTTGCTCATTCGCCACTAACATCTTAACCGCACGACCTGCACTGCTTGTCGCAATAGTCGTTACTTTGAATTGTGTTGGGTTTGCGGCAACAAGGCGTTCTACGAACGCCATAGTGTCTGCATAATCAGGCGATAAAGTGCCTTCGCTTAATTCGAAATCTGTGGTTAAAGGTCCTTTTTCTTGCATTAAAGACACACTATCGCCTTGCCATGGCAATAATGGGGGTAAGTGGCTGTCTAAAGTTACTGCAGCAGATAAAAACACTAAACTCGCAAACATATCACTCTCAAGTGCGGTACTTATTCTATATTGGGGAAATTATAACAACTAATCTGAATGGATTGCGTAAACTGCGGTGATTCAACAAAAAAATGGAGCAAACGACATACGCTATGCAAAATCGTTGTTAGTTATGAATATTAATTAAGATCAAAAAAAGGAGCACTAGGCTCCTTTTTAAACTTTATGAAAAGCGAAATTAAGCCGCTAGGCCTTCTTTTGCTTTTGCAACAAGCGCTGCGAATGCAACTTGGTCATAAACAGCGATATCTGCAAGGATCTTACGATCGATTTCTACAGAAGTCTTTTTAAGACCATTGATAAAACGGCTGTATGAAAGACCGTTTTGACGAGCTGCTGCATTGATACGTGCAATCCAAAGTTGACGGAAAGTACGTTTCTTAGCACGACGGTCACGGTAAGCGTATTGACCCGCTTTAGTAACTGCCTGGAAAGCTACGCGGTAAACACGTGAACGTGCTCCGTAGTAACCTTTAGCTTGCTTTAAAACTTTTTTGTGACGTGCACGTGCGATAACACCGCGTTTAACTCTTGCCATTTCTGAAGACTCCTATTAAGCGAATGGTAACATACGTGAAACTAGACCATGGTCATTTTTATGAACCATCATCTTAGGACGTAAGTGTAATTTACGCTTAGAAGTTTTCTTAGTCAGAATGTGACGAAGATGCGCTTGTTTACGCTTGAAACCGCCAGAAGCAGTTTTCTTGAAACGCTTAGCCGCGCCTCTGTGAGTTTTTAGCTTGTAAGCCATTGCAATAACTCCAAATGTATTGCTTAAAAATTAGCAAGCAGGCGAGAGATATAAAAATAGCTCTACTTTTAAGGCCTAACTTACTGCCATAATCCGGTGAAGGCTCACTACAAAAGCAGTGCAACCTTACTTATAACCGGTTATTTCAGGTGAACAGTAAACTGTTACTTGCAAACCTGAAATAAAATCGGTGCGTAATATACCCTGTTTATTGCTTTTTAGCAATAGGTGCCATCATCATAACCATCTGGCGACCTTCAACACGATTTGGGAATGATTCAACTTGTGAAACATCTTCCAAATCAGTTTTAACACGGTTTAATAATTCGATACCAATTTCTTGGTGAGCCATTTCACGACCACGGAAACGGATAGTGATTTTAGCTTTATCACCCGCTTCTAAGAACTTGCGTAAGTTGCGTAGCTTAACCTGGTAGTCACCTTCATCCGTACCTGGACGGAATTTGATTTCTTTAACCTGGATTTGCTTTTGCTTTTTCTTTTGTTCTTTTAGTTCTTTGCTTTTTTCAAAGATGAACTTACCGTAGTCCATAACCTTACAAACAGGTGGCTCAGCATTAGGACTGATTTCTACAAGATCTACACCCGCATCATCAGCGATAGCTTGCGCCTCTTTTAATGACACGATGCCAGCTTGCTCGCCGTCGATGCCAATTAAACGAACTTCTTTAGCTGTAATATCTTCGTTGATACGATTTTTTTGAGCTGTTTGTTGCCCTTTCTTGCCGCCTCTAATGGTACGATCCTCCAAGAATATAAAATAAAAAGCGTGTAGTTGGCTGTTTGTTTTGCCCTACACGCTCATGATTTATTGTCGATTTTTAATTTCTTCGCTTACTTTAGCAACGAAATCATCAACACTAAATTTGCCTAGGTCTTCACCTGTGCGAGTGCGTACTGCCACTTCTTGTTGTTCAACTTCTTTATCGCCAACAACAAGTAAATATGGAATACGTTTTAACGTATGTTCACGGATTTTAAAGCCAATCTTCTCATTTCTCAAGTCAGCAGCGGCTCTAATTCCAAGTTTATTTAATTTTTGTACAATTTCTTGCACATAATCTGCTTGTTTGTCCGTGATGTTCATGATCACAACTTGCTTAGGAGCAAGCCACGTTGGGAACAAGCCAGCGTATTCTTCAGTTAAAATACCGATGAAACGCTCAATTGAACCTAAAATTGCGCGGTGGATCATAACTGGTGTACGACGTTCGTTATTTTCAGCAACATAAGTTGCACCTAAACGACCTGGTAATGCAAAGTCTAGCTGTACAGTACCACATTGCCATGCACGGTCTAAACAGTCATAAAGTGTAAACTCAATCTTAGGACCGTAGAATGCACCTTCACCTGGTAGGTAATCAAACTCAATGTCGTTTGCTTTTAATGCATCAGCTAGTGCAAGCTCAGCTTTATCCCACATTTCGTCTTCACCGATACGTTTTTCTGGACGAGTAGATAGTTTTACAACGATCTTCTCAAAGCCAAACGTTTCGTATGTGTCGTAAACCATTTTGATACATGCAGACACTTCATCCATGATTTGCTCTTCAGTACAGAAGATATGCGCATCATCTTGAGTAAAGCCACGTACACGCATTAAGCCGTGTAATGCACCTGATGGTTCGTTACGGTGACAACAACCGAACTCTGCCATACGTAATGGAAGATCACGGTATGATTTTAAACCTTGGTTAAAGATTTGTACGTGACCCGGGCAGTTCATTGGTTTGATTGCGTATTCACGCTTTTCAGATTCAGTTGTGAACATCGCATCTGCGTATTTGTCCCAGTGACCTGATTTTTCCCATAAACCACGGTCCATCATTAATGGGCCTTTAACTTCTTCGTAATCGTACTCACGTAGTTTTTCACGAACGAAGTCTTCTAGTTCACGGTAAATGCTCCAACCATCGTTGTGCCAAAACACCATGCCTGGTGCTTCTTCTTGCCAGTGCCATAAATCAAGCGCTTTACCAATACGACGGTGATCACGTTTTTCAGCTTCTTCTAAACGTTTTAAATACGCTTTAAGTTGCTTTTTATCTGCCCATGCAGTGCCGTAGATACGTTGCAGCATCTTGTTTTCAGAATCACCGCGCCAATAAGCACCTGCCACTTTCATGATTTTGAAATGTTGACAGAATTTCATGTTTGGAACGTGTGGACCACGACACATGTCGATGTATTCTTCGTGATGGTATAAGCCTGGACGATCATCTTTCGCGATGTTCTCGTCTAGAATTTCCATTTTATAGGTTTCACCACGCGCTTCAAAAGTATCGCGTGCTTCTTGCCAGCTTACGGTCTTTTTAACAACGTCGTAGTTTGTTTTAGCAAGCTCAAGCATACGCTTTTCGATAGCATCTAAATCATCTTGGCTTAAAGAGTGTTCCATATCGATATCGTAATAGAATCCGTTATCGATGGTCGGACCGATTGCCATTTTTGCTTCAGGGAAAAGCTGCTTAACCGCATGACCAATAAGGTGCGCACATGAGTGACGGATAATCTCTAAACCATCATCATCTTTTGCTGTGATAATTTCTAAACGCGCATCTTCGGTGATTAAATCACATGCATCAACACGGGTACCATTAACACGGCCTGCAATTGTTGCTTTGGCAAGACCTGGACCGATATCGCTTGCTACGTCATATGTGCTTACTGGGTTTTCAAAACTACGCTGACTGCCGTCAGGGAGGGTAATAACTGGCATTATAAATCCTTAATACAGTGGTGATGCCTACAATGCATCACATGTAATATTTTTAAAAAATTTTATGTAACTCTGCAACGCTTTTACGAATAAGCATTGCTATTTAAGCATGTATTTACTGAGTCTTCGCAAATACAAGCGACCATTGTCGCCGCTCACGTTCTTAAATACAAGTAGTTAGAAGAGTAAATTGACAATTAGTTAAGTCATTTCATACTTAGTGAGTCAGTACTTTTAGGGTGATGAAGATGCCAAACACGCGTACGTTCAAATTTGCAACGTTTAACTTATTAAATTATACCGCGCCACCCTATTCGTTTTACCAATTACATGAACGCTATAACAATACGCAATGGCAGCAAAAACAATTATTTGTTGCTAATTTTTTAAATGAAGCAAACCCTGATGTGGTGGCGTTTCAAGAAGTGTTTAGTCAGCATGCTCTAGAAGTGCAATGCAAAGAAGCGGGATATGATTATTTTAAAACGGTCGATAGCCCGTCCCATGATAGCCTTTATCCGCAAGTGTTATTCAATCCTGTGGTTGCCATTGCCAGTAAATACCCGTTTAAATCGGCCGATGCATTGACACCATGCCCTGAATTACTTGAGTACTTAAACAATCAAAATGAGTTCAAATTTAACCGCACCCCGATAAAATGTATGATTGATTTACCTGATTTTGGTGAAGTCTGCTTTTATGTTGTTCACTTTAAGTCACAACGTGTGCAATCAATGGCGCATATTCTTAATATTCATAACCTTGAAGATCCGTTGCTGCAGTTGTTACACCAAACTGTGGGTACCATGCAGTCTCAAATATCGCGTTCATTAGAAGCATCTATTGTTTATTATGATGCGCTAAAAACCCAACGCGAAAAGCAATGTGCAACGCTCGTTATGGGTGACTTTAACGATGTACTTACTAGCCCTACTTTATCGTTTATGACACAGGGCTTTCACCCTACACGCTGTGAACCCTGCATAGAACATAACGAACCCGTTGTTGGCCTAACCGACAGCTATGAGTTTAGCCGCTCGTTTTATGATAAGAAAAACAAACCCTTTAGCCATTATTACCAAGGTAAAGGTAATGTACTAGATTATATTCTTGCCTCTGCACATTTTAATCCCGATTGCCAAGTTTCAAAGGTGAAAGCGCTCGACTATGAAAGTTATGACAAGCATATTTCCCCTACACAACTGACCGAAGACATTAGTGTAAGTGACCATAGTGTTATCGCTATAAAAATTCATTTTTAAAGCAACTGTTTTTCATAACGTTACTTGCTATAATTGCGCAAATTAAGTTATTTAGAGAATGACCATGAGAACATGCGGTGTAGAAATTACAGGTAGCGACGTACTACTGTGTATTTTAACCAAAGACAATGACGTATTTGATATCCGTGATGTCAGACAAACACGTTTTACCTTAGGTAACGGTAATGACACAGAAGTAATGCGTAAATTCCAATTTGATTTCAAAAAATTAATGGAAGATTACCAAATTGACTCTGTAGCAATCAAAGAGCGCCAAGCTAAAGGTAAATTCGCTGGTAGTGCGAAAGGTTTCAAAATGGAAACGGCTATTCAGTTAATTGAGCGCTTAGATGTGCAAGTTTTATCTGCAACTGAAATCAAAGAGCAGCTTAAGCGCAACCCAGTGCCTATTGATTTTGAAGACACAGGCCTGAAAAAATTCCAAGAAAACGCATTCATTAGTGCTTACGTGTACATTATGCGTAAAACTTATAAGCAAGATGAGCCAAAAGCTTAGTTGATACTTATTACCAAAAAACGTGCTACGGCACGTTTTTTTACACCCCAAAAACCACTCTTTATTCTGTTTTATTAAAATTACACTCTGTACATTAGTCTTATAAAGCTTTTCTTTGTCGACAATCTATGTTTAGTTAATCAGGTACGCATGTTTTGAAATCATCTTAAATGATTGTTTCAATTCTTTTGCATCAAGTCCATGACAACAAATTAACCGGACACGGAGAATACAATGCAGACAAAGAACACACACATCAATGCGCTTCCACTCACTCAAAGCTATTATCAAGGCCGTACAGACATTCCATTGATAGAACAAACAATTGGACAGTATCTTGACGATATTGTCGACAATTACCCTAATCACCCCGCAATTGTGGTTCATCATCAACAGAACCGATTAACCTATAGACAATACCAGCAGCAGATTAACCAGTTAGCAATGGGGTTATTATCACTTGGCGTAAAACCTGGCGATCGGGTTGGTATTTGGTCACCCAATAACATCGAATGGTGTTTAACTCAATTTGCTACAGCTAAAATTGGTGCAATCATGGTATGCATTAACCCTGCATATCGACCAAGCGAATTAAAATACGCACTCAATAGTGTTGAGTGTTCAACACTTATAACAGCGAGTGAATTTAAAGCCAGTAATTATATAAGCATGCTCAATGAGCTCGCACCGGAACTAAAAGATTCACAAGCAGGTAAATTAAATTTAAACGCCCTGCCACACCTAAAAAATATAATTCGTATTGGAGCTGAGCCTGCTGCTGGCATGTTTAGCTTTAGCGATATCATGCAGCGCGCTACAGATGCCCATAAGCTAGAGCTTGATGCAATTGCTGCTACTTTACATTGTGACCAAGATATCAATATTCAATTTACTTCTGGTACTACGGGTAATCCAAAAGGAGCGACCTTATCGCATAAAAACATCCTCAATAACGGATTTTTGATGGCCCAAGCGATGAAGCTGACACATGAGGATAAACTCTGTATTCCTGTACCGCTATATCACTGCTTTGGTATGGTTCTTGGCAATTTAGTATGTATAAGTAAAGGTGCTACCGCAGTTTTCCCGGGTGATTCATTCGACCCTAAAACAACCCTTGAAGTTGTTGAAAAGGAACGCTGTACAGGCCTGCATGGTGTTCCAACTATGTTTATCGCCGAGTTAGAGCTTAAAGATTTTGCAAACTATGACTTATCTAGCCTACGAACAGGCGTAATGGCCGGCTCAACCTGCCCTGAGCAAGTTATGCGTAAAGTTCACTCATTAATGCATATGAAAGAAGTTGTAATTGGTTATGGCCAAACTGAGTGTAGCCCGATAAATAACGTGACCGAAACAGACTCGCCTCTCGAAAAACAAGTTACCACAGTGGGCCGTGCATTAGCCCATACTGAAGTGAAGATTATCGACGAGCTGGGTGATATTCAAAAAGTTGGCATACCGGGTGAAGTATGTAGTCGTGGTGCTGGAATTATGCGCTGCTATTGGAATGATGAAGAGAAAACGAAAGCAACAATTGATCAAGACGGTTGGTTACACTCTGGTGACTTAGGTGTGATGGACGAAGATGGCTTTGTTGCTATCGTTGGTCGAATAAAAGACATGATCATCCGTGGTGGTGAAAATATTTACCCAAGAGAAATAGAAGAAGTTCTCTACACCTACCCTGGTATTCAAGATGCGGCCATATTTGGTATTAGTGATGAAAAATACGGCGAAGAAGTATGTGCCTGGATCCAACCAAAAGATGATGCAGTGCTTGATGAAAATGACATTCGTGATTTCTTAAAAGATAAACTAGCCTACTTCAAAGTACCAAAGCACATCCGCTTTGTTGAAGAATACCCAATGACAGTAACAGGCAAACTTCAAAAATTTAAAATGCGCGAACAAATGCAAGAACTCCTAAGCGAAAAAGCCTTCTCGTAACCATTTACGTGCAAAAATACACCCTAATTTCAACCAAGCTCAGCACCGCTGAGCTTTTTAAATTAATTAAGACACCCAAATTATGAAAAGATATTAAGACACCCATATTAAATTAAGACGCTCATATTTATTTAAGGAGTTAACCGAGCTTCATATCTAAAGAATTAATTTAAGAAGACACCCAACTTAATATTTCTCACTTCTCAAAATTATGACTAAACTTAAATTGTTCAACTCATGGAGGAGAAGAGCATGGCAACCCCACGTAGAAACTTGATTAGCGTTTCAAACACGCCTTATTACCATTGTATTTCACGCTGCGTTCGTCGCGCTTATTTGTGCGGAAAAGATCCACTAACGGGTCGTTCATATGAACATAGGCGCGATTGGGTTGAAAAGAAACTACTTCAACTTGGGCGAATATTTTGTATTGACATTTGCGCCTACGCTGTAATGAGTAATCACACTCATCTGGTTCTTCACATTGATATAGCAAAAGCTAAGCGTCTAAATAATAAAGCGATTCTTATTAGATGGCACAAATTATTCAAAAGTACATTCCTTTGCCAACGATTCTTAAATGGCGAATTGCTAACACAAACCGAGCTCGCTACGGTTAATACCAAAGTAAATTTATATAGAGAAAGGCTCAGCAGCATTAGTTGGTTTATGCGAGTTCTTAACGAGGGTATTGCACGAAAAGCGAATCAAGAAGATGGATGTAAAGGGCGGTTTTGGGAAGGTCGCTTTAAATCACAAGCTTTACTTGATGAAGCAGCACTTGCCGCTTGCCTTGCTTATGTTGATTTAAACCCAGTAAGAGCAAAAGCGGCCGATTTACCTGAGCAACCTGACTACACCAGTATTAAATCTAGAATTTATGCAGCTCAAAATAATAAGCAACCAAAATCGCTTATGCGCTTTGCAGGTAAACCTCGTAAACATATGCCTAAGGGACTACCATTTGAGCTCAAGACATATCTGCAACTTGTAGATTGGACAGGCCGTTCAATACGAGAAAATGAGCCAGGTAAAATCCCAGAAAATGCGTTACCAATACTTGAAAGATTAAATATTTGTACAGAAAACTGGCTCACACTCACCACTTCCTTTACCCACTCGTTTAAAAATACAGCGGGTAAAGAGCAAGCTATAACTGAGTATGCAAAACACATGAAACGAAAGAGAAGAAGCTCAATAACTAACTGCCAAGCTTTGTTTTGCTAAACACTTAAACTTTTCATTTACTACTTTTATTCATCTATTTTAAATAAATAGAAAATGTCTACGTTCTGAAATTAACTTTAGCTAAAACTAAATGACCAACCCTTAAATCTAAATAATACAAAAGAACTAAACATCATTATATGCAAAATTAGTTCAATCAAAAGCTGTGGCTATCTAGCTTTAAACTACTAAAAGTGGGTGTCTTTTTATAAAATGTATGTCTCTTTAATTCGCTTATCAAAAGCTGTGACTATCTACTTTTTACATACTAAAAGTGGGTGTCTTTTTATAAAAATGGATGTCTTTTATTTATTACACTACTCCTTGTTTTAACATTGCATCTGCAACTCGTTCGAACCCTGCTATATTCGCACCAAGGACCAAGTCATGTTCATTCGAGTACTGCTTGGCAGTAGCTGAAATTGTATCGAAAATAGACTTCATAACTTGCTGAAGTTTCTCATCAACTTGCTCAGCTCGCCACTTTTGCATACTGGCATTTTGAGCCATTTCAAATTGACTGGTAGCAACTCCACCAGCATTTGCAGCCTTACTTGGCCCTAAAAATACATCGTTGTCTTTAAACACTTTTAACGCATCAGCTGTGGTCGGCATGTTTGCACCCTCGCAGACAACAGAGCAGCCATTTTCAACCAAAGCTTCAGCATCTTTTTCGGTAATTTCATTTTGAGTTGCACAAGGAAGTGCAATATCTGCCTCATATCGCCATACATGATGTCCGTCGCTAGGGTATTGATTTACAGGCGTAAACTCAGCACCTTTGTGCTCGTTCAAATAATCCCTAAGCTCAGCACCTCGTTCATTTTTTAAGTGTTTTACAAGAGCCACATCAAGCCCATCTTTACAATACAAGGTCCCTTTTGAATCACTACAGCTAAGAATAACAGCATCGTATTGGTCAAGCTTTTCCATCAAATACAATGCTACATTACCAGCACCAGAAACTAGGCATCGCTTACCTCTTAAAGAATCGCCTTTAGCATCTAGCATGGCACTTAAAAAATATGCAACACCATAGCCAGTTGCTTCTGTTCTCAGTGAAGAACCTGCCATAATCTCAGGCTTACCAGTTAGCACCCCTTCAAATTGATTAGTGATCCGTTTATATTGACCAAATAGATAACCAATTTCTCTCGCCCCAACGCCAATATCACCAGCAGGAACATCTGTGTTAGCACCTATGTGACGATAGAGTTCAGTCATATATGACTGACAAAAACGCATAATTTCATTGTCACTTTTTCCTTTAGGGTTAAAGTCAGCACCGCCTTTAGCGCCTCCTAATTGCAACCCTGTGAGTGCATTCTTCAAAACTTGCTCAAAGCCTAAAAACTTCACCACACTTTGATTGACACTCGGGTGGAACCTCAAGCCCCCTTTATAAGGGCCTAGAGTTGAGCTAAATTCGATTCTAAAACCACGGTTAACTTGCACTTTGCCGTCATCATCAAGCCAAGGAACCCTAAATATTGCTTGCCTTTCAGGCTCAACTAACCGCTCTAGAATTGCCTGCTGTTGATATTCACTATTCCCTTCTACTACCTGATTTATTGATGAAAGCACTTCTTCAACAGCTTGATAAAACTCAGGCTCATTTGGATTAGACTCTTTAACTGATTGCAGTACCTCTTCGATATATTGCATTACAAAATCCTCTTTCAAGCTGTTGAAAATATTCAGTCTATTAGAATTAAACTAACTTAGACATAATATCGATCACTCATGTTTAACGAATAATGAACACCGCTGATTGCTCCCCATCATATTGCCACTCAAAACGCAGTGGTTCATTTTGAGAATCATAAAACCAAACTTCTGCCACAAGCTCTAAGGCACTATTTGCCAGCATCACAGTCGACGTTAATTTGCTTTGTTTTAGAGGTGCCCGCAATAAGCATTGATTGTAATCAGCCTTATTATCATCGCCTTTCAAGCAGATATTTAAATACGCTCTGCTATCACCCATGTTCAAATCAACATCTATGTTTAGTTCTATCTTGCTACTTAAATCAAATTGAGGAGCAATCGTTAGGTCAGCCATTGTCTCTGTTTCTACACTCGTGTCAGGAGGTGTTGTTTCTGGTGGCGGCGTGCTAGTTGTGGGTGTCTGCGTAACAGTTGTACTTACCGCTTCAGTTGAAGAGCTACCTTCACCACCGCCACCACACGCAGATAACATTAAGCTAATGATTAATAGAGTATAATGTTTCATGACTATTCTCCTCGTAGAATAACATTTGCAAGTTTTGCATTATTAAACCAAAGCGGCTTTTCCCGTCCTTCTGATTCAGCAAATGCTCTAAAGTCACTATACGCATGTGTTATATCAACACTCTCTTTTGGATGCGCCCATGAACTGCCAATCTCCATTGCCCAAGGTAGACCAGTTTCAGTTTGGAAATAATAACTTTGAGCACTATTACTGGCATCATCAGAGTCAGTGATTGAAAATAATTGTGAATTGAATTTTTCGGTTGGTTGTTGATTCTTAATATGAACTTCCCAACCACGTGGGTTTTGTCCAACTAAAAACTCACCATGGTAGTGATCTTGAGCTGCGAAAATAAATGGGTCTAAAGTATATTTTGGCGCTTCAATTGTGGTCACTCCATTTTGAAGTGAAACGGTTAAACTAAACGAAACTTTGCTGTTGGTATCACAGCCTGTTTCAGTTCTAAAATAACTACAACTTGACTGCTTATCTGCATAAGCCCAAGTGTCTGGCATGATAATGAAAATAGCATCTTCAACCCCTTGTTCTAATATAGAATGTGATTGTGTTTCGCCATTTATCGTTAAATTAATTGAACTTGTATCTATCTGACTTCTTAATATTCGTTTATCAACATCATCGGCTATCGTTTGATACAAACGAACTGCAAAGCCATTATGAAAATCAGCACCAATTCCAACCAACTCCCCTTCTATTTTGTAACCAATGGCCTGACCTTCTTTATCAATCAATGTAGTACGGTAATTTACAACTAAATCGTTAAAGTCATAATCACCAGCAAAAGGCCATTGATCTTCGTAGGCAAGGGTTACCCAGCCGTTTTCACCTGGGTATACCAAACTTCCATATGTTGTTACCGGGTAATCCTCGACTTCGCCGCCTGTTACCCCACCACTTGCGGTAATTGGGTTAGCCTCGCTGCCATCGGTTACACGAAAGCGTGCCCATGTTGCTCCCATCACAGCATCACTCGGTACATCAACCAGCACACTGTTATCACCTTGATTTAAACTGTATTTACTTACTGTGATTTCGTCTGGATCAAACTGGAAATTTTGATCCCAATCGAACCAAGCATATAAATAACCATTATCATTAGGAGCGGTCACAATTATCTGGCTGGTAGAACCTGCAACAAAATCAGTGACAAATTTAACACCATCATCTGAGCTATCGACGGGCGATGCCTGTAAATCTGCCGGAGTGTTAATGTTTTCACCATCAACAACGGCTCCTAAATAAACTAAATTTGATTGGTCTTCATTAGGGTCAAACAGATGGCGGGCACCACTATCAGCAAGCGCTGTTTTATATGGCATAGGTGCATCGCCAAAGTCGATCGAGTTATCAGTGACTTTTACTTCTGCAATAGCACAACGTGCCCCATCATTTTGATTCGATGTTGGCCCTAAGGTGAACACTGCAGCGGTAGGTGTATAACCAACCACAGGGCTGGTGCTTAAATCTACTTTATGGATTTTACCGCTGCGGTTATTACTAAAATAAAACTGACCTTGCACATCAAAGTAACCTGCACCATTAGCGCCAGTATCGCCGGCTATGTCGAGGTTTGCTATAAAAGTGGGTGTCTTATTATCTAAGTTGATTTCGTAAAGGTCGCCGTTTGACTCAACTGCATACAAAAGATTGCTATGTGGGTGAAAAGCAAAATCATAAATAGCTAAATTCCAGCTTGCTGAGCCTGCAACTAATTGTGCCTGATACTCGTCAGCCTCTTCAGTTAAATCAATGCCATATAAACCAAATTTAGGATGGTATAAATAGTAAATCGCCTGATTAGTTTCACTATTTACATGAATATCACCAACATAAAAATTGGTATCTGGTAGACCATTTACAATCAAACGTTGTAAAACATAATCGTTACCAATACGTACAACACTTCTCGGGGCTTGTTTGCTAAAGCCATACATGTACTGGTCTTGATAATTAAAGCCAACCGCATTTACGCTGTCGTTATTCGCCTCTGTTGTAAAATCCATTGACGCTGCAAGCACGGTGGTTTTGGCAGATACTAGGTCAACGCCAAACATTTGCGCAGGCGAACCTTGAATCAAAAATGCTTTACTTGGGCACTGTTCAAATGGTGCAGCACTTACAAAGCCTGTTGCAAGTGCGGTTATTAGGTAAGCAGGTATGTTACTTTTCATAATTACACTCTCCTGTGGATGTGTTATTACTCAAAGCAGTAACCATTCCAAAATATAACTCACGCTATAACAAGGTGTTATGAAAAATCAGCCTGAGTATTTGCAAGATGCAAGAGGCATAGTTGCATAATGCAATTCTTTTTAGCTATAAAAGCAAATCATTCCCACTTAAAAGAATGGCATGCTAGACTAGTTAGGAATAAAAATAATAATAAACCCCACTATGAAACTTAAAGCCTCTGTAATTCTGTACTTTGCCTTATCAATGAACAGTGCTTTTGCATCAACACTGCAACAAAACATTGATGAAGCCAGAACAATCAGTGACTACCAAAAACGATATGACTATTTAAAAGCCATCGATAAAAAGCTTATTGAGTCTGCCAGCCTTGCAGAACAAGTAAGTTATAACGTTAGATTAATTCACGTTCACATACACCTCGGCCAATTTCAACAAGCGCAAACTATCATTGATGAACTTGAAGCGGGCCCAAAATACAAAAAAGACTCCCCCATTTACAGCGAGTTGTATCTAGCGAAAGCGCGGTTGGCATACAGAAAAAGTGACTTAGAAACCGCAATTTATTTATCGCAACAAAATGTCGCCCTGTTTCAGCGCTTACAACTTACCCATTATGAAATTGATGCCGTGGCGAGTCTTGTCAGTGCTTATCATAATGCTGGCGAGTATCAAGCAGCCTTAAACTTGCTTGAAGTTTATATTCACGACAACAATCGCGAATTAACCTTAAAGCAAAAAGAAATGCTCTATCATGGTTATTCGCGTAATCTTGAACAGTTAGACCGCTTAACGCTTGCACTCGAATATAAGCTAAAACGCCGTGAAGTTATTCAACAGATGTCGCCGTCTATCTCGTTACAAGCCGGCATTAGTTATTCAATTGCTCAAAGTTATTTAGATTTAGAACAATACGAAAAAGCAAAGAGCGAGTTTATTACAGCCCTTAGTTTTGATAGGCAAACGGGCTCACTTTCTGATATCGGACATAGTTTAGTTAAACTATCCCAATGCGAATATGGGCTAAAAAACTACAATGTAGCACTTGAATACGCACAAGAGGCTCAACAGGTGTTCGCAAGTTATAACAGCGCACGAAATACAGCCTGGGCAAACCATAATATTGCGATAAATTTGCTCGAAATCGATAAAGCAACTCAGGCATTAACCATAGAAAAACAAGTGATCACTGAACTCAAGCAAGACGATCACTTATACATAGATGTACTACTTACATTAGCAAAGCTATACATTGGCTCTAATGAGCACGAACAAGCTAAACATTATGCTGAGCAAGCCTACAAGTTAAGCAACCAAAAAAATAAGCTGCAAAAGCAAATCACAGCCCTAGAACATTTGATCACTGTGGCAGAACAACAATCTGATTACAAACAGGCATTGTCGTATCAACGTGCTATTACAGAGCTTGAAAAAGGCTTTGCCCGCAACAACTACAATCAACGTTTAGCGGAGCTGCAAAATTCCATTGCCATGCGCGACCGTGATTTGGCCATTCAAGATTTAAAACTCCAAGATAATGAAAAAAGCCAAGCAATTGCCTCACAGCGCCAAACTATCTTATATAGCATTTTATTATTTAGCTTGCTTTTAGCTGTAATGGGCATTGCTTTATTAAGAATAAGACAGAGAAAACAGCTTATTGAACAGCGCCGAAATTATCTCGATAAACAAATCAGCCAACGTAGTAAGTTATTATCACAAGTTGCTCACGAGTTAAGTGGTCCATTAACCGGGTTGCGCTTACACCTTGAAACGCTCCAAGCAGGCTTAACTCAATTTAATCAGCTTACCTACGAAAAGCTCAACCAAAAAATCACTGATATGGCAACTTTAGTGACTGATTTAAATAAAATTTCACTTTTAGAACAAAGCAGCTTTCAGCTCAACGTAACAACAATTAATGCGGCTGAGTATTTCCAAAGCTTGCACACAGATATGGTGATCCAACTTGATAAATTTGAAGTGAGATTCTCACAAAATGTTGCTGATGAATTAAACTTTGAGTGCGATGCAACACGGCTTTCACAGTTATTTGCAAACTTAATCAGTAATTCGCTTAAGTACACAAATCACCCTGGTAAGATAAATTTGACGATTAGCCAAAATCAAACTCAGCTCTTAATCTGCTATGAAGACTCAGCCCCTGGCGTCAGCGATGAGAGTTTAGCAAAGATTTTTGACCATCTTTATAGAGTGCCAGACTTAAAAACAGTGAAACAGTCAGGTTCAGGAATTGGGCTTGCGATAGTAAAACAAATTGTCGAAGCCCATAATTGGCATATTACAGCTGCTCATAGCGAACTGGGTGGTGTCCGCTATGACCTTACAATTCCTATTTAGTTGATTTTTCTGGCCATTCAAACGCACCAACATCACCAGGAAATACAACCGGTGATTCAATACCGTCTTTGTTTACAGCGGCAACACCAAAATAGTAGTTATCGATAAAAACATTTTTAAGGGTTGCTTCGGTTACATTGCCAACATCGCGGCTAAATTGCCATTGTGGTTCACTCGTGTAACGCCAATAGATTTTATAACTGACCACCGTTGGATCATCGCTTTTATGCCAGGCTAATGTTGTACTTGGCTTTACTGCACCTGAAATACTAACGCCCGTTGGTGGCGCTGGAGCCCATGCCATCGAAGCCATTGTCACTGCATTAAGTGACGTTAACTTCGCCGCATAGGCAAAATCAACATGGTCAATGGTGTCACCGTAGGTAATACCATTTTCAGTACGCAAGTCTTGATGCTGTTGATTATAGTTTTCGTTGGTTTCCATTATACGCACAGCTGCAAAGCCAACATCGTTAAATGGACGGTGATGCCCTCCTCGACCAAAACGATCGAGTCGATATACCAACATGGTATCCAAATTCTCAATGTAGCGATCTGCAATTGTATCTATGTAACGCGCTAGGTTTCGACTTGCAGAGTCAACTTCACCACCGGTAAAACGGCGTTTATGGGCTTGCTCTTTGGTTTCAATAACGCGTGTACCTTCAGAGAAGATACGTGCAGTTGTGTTATCTGTTACCCCATTAATCCCGGTTGAATTACCAATCATGTCGTTGTTTAAAACACCATGAACACGCCAGTTATGCTCTTGTGCATATTTAGCTAAAATTTTACCGCCAAACAAGCCTTGCTCTTCACCAGATAATGCTGCATAAACAATTGAGCCATTAAATTTATACTTTGATAAAACACGCGCCGATTCCAGCACGCCAGCCACACCAGATGCATTATCATTAGCCCCTGGCGCATCTGAGGTATAGTCCATTACATCAGACACTCTCGAGTCAATATCACCCGACATCATAACCATACGGTTCGCATCAACTTGACCGCGCTGAATAGCCACAATATTGACAACTTCAACCGGGTTTGGAATACGCTTTTCACCGGAAATAGTGTCTTTTACTTCGATGATTTCTAGGCAGTTACCGCAGGCTTTAGAAATTGCCTCAAACTCAGACTTGATCCAACGCCTTGCTGCTCCAATACCACGCGTATTTGATTTCGTCTCAGAGAGAGTATGGCGAGTGCCAAAATCAACCAGCGTTTGAATATCTTGCTCTATACGTGTTTTAGAAACAGCATTTGCAATATCATGTAAAGCTTGTTGATCTTTATATTGAGGTGTTGTGGCATGAGCTGCCGAGATCAAAAACAGCGATGAGCTAAACAAAGCACCCGTTGTTGTTATTATTTTACGCTTAAACATAGTTTCACTCCTTCAATGAATCATTCAAGGCTAACTAATATTTCATTTCGCGCAATAGTTATGAGTTAGAAAACAAATTATTAGGTTGAAACCATATACCAGCATTGCCTTAAATAAGTTACCCTGTATTTTTAGCGCCGGGTAACTTTATTCCATCATTGTAAAACACCATACGATTACCCCCTTCATACTTTGCTTTGTACATGGCTTTATCGGCACACTGAATGAGATATTCTGCGTCACCATAATGCTCGGGGAACAATACGGCACCAATACTTGGCGAGTAAATAAGCTCTGCATCGTTATAAATTAAGGGTTGGCAAATCTCGGTTATTAATTCGTCAACCATTTCGATGACGTCTTTTTTGTGTTTAATGCTATTGAGGATCACCACAAATTCATCGCCCCCTAAGCGCCCTACACTGTCTTCTTTTTTTAAGACATGACGAATACGCATAGCAATGGTTTTTAAGAGCTTGTCTCCAGCGCCATGACCATGAATATCATTAACTTGCTTAAAGCCATCAATATCGATAAACAGTACTGCAATCACGGTTGAAATGGTGTTCGCAATCGACAATGATTCCTCAAGCTGGGTGGTTAAGAAACTGCGGTTGGGGAGATCGGTCAGAGGGTCGTGCCCAGCCATATAAATCAGTTTTTGTTCGAGCTTTTTTTGCTCTGTAATGTCATAAGCAATAGCCACTCTAACTTGCTTTTCTTTAGACCAATAAACAGACCATAAAACATGCACTATTCTGCCATCTTTTCTAACCCAGCGGTTTTCAAATCGTGGGTGCTGATCATTGACCACAATTTGATTAATGGCATTGATGGTTTTGGCTCTGTCTTCTGGATAAACAAAGTCCAACATTTTTCTATTAATGGCTTCTTCTGGCGCGTATCCGAAAATTGTTTCAAAGGCAGGATTAGTAAAAAGTAACGTGCCTTTGGCATCAACTACACATACTGCATCGAGTAGAAGCTCAATAATATCTGACAAATAATCCGATGTATCTATGTTCATACGCAACTTTTAGGCTAAGTCTACACTGAGTATAGACGAAACCTAACAAGTCACTGAAAGTTTAAGCCTTAATTGGATATAACTTTTTGCAAAGCCAAGCTGAAAAAGCACTGAAAACGGCAATACCCACAAAATCAGCGATTAAATCGACAAAATCTAGCGTCCGAGATTCGACAAAATACTGGCTTAGCTCTTCTAAAATCACAAATGTACTTACAATCAGCACAGCTAAATAAATAGGCCGCCCAGCAATATTCATTGTTTTAAACTTAAAGGCGAGGTTGATGAATAGCGTAAGTAGTCCAAATAAGCAAAAATGCCCCAACTTATCACCGTAAGGAATTGCCGCAACAAGTTCGAAAAACACCGACTTTTGCCCAGTATTGGCAAGATAGATAACCCAACCAATAAAACCAAAAAAGCCGATAGCAATTAACACAAGAATACGTTGAAACATCTTTTATGGCGCCATATGTGAGGTTAAAAATAAAAATTGATAGGCAATCACTTTATTCCAATAGTGCCAGTCATGAATGCCCGGACGTTCAATATAGTCATGGCGGATGCGCATTTTCAACATCGCTTGGTGTAGCGCTCGGTTTTGCTCAATAAAAAAGTCATCAACGCCTATATCAAGCATAATCGGTAAGGTATCAGCGCCCTTTTTCCATGCCGTATTGCCTGCAGCAATTTTATGGAGGTTATTAATAATGGCTATGCTATCCCATTTTTCTTTGTTTTCAGCGTAACTGCCGAGTACTTTTGCAAGATCAAACTCTGCACTAAAGGGCCTAACATCAACCCCAGCAGACATCCCTGAAACTGCTGCAAACAGGTTTGGGTGATTTATTGCAATGTGCAAAGCACCAAAGCCCCCCATTGATAAGCCTGTGATTGCACGGCCACTTTTAGACCGATTGGTCGAATATTTAGAATCAATATAATTTAGTAAATCGTCTGCGATGTAGGTTTCGTATTGCGAGCTTTTGTCGATATCTGAATCCAAATACCACGAACCAAAATTGCCATCTGGATTAACAATGATGACATCATATTGGTCTGCTAATTTTTCAATGTTTGTCAGCTTTGTCCAATCGCTGTGATTGCCACTATAGCCATGTAATACATAGATAACATTGTACTCTTTTGAGTCTTGATAGCCATCAGGTAATGTCACCGTTACGGGTTTTTCGATGCTGGTTTTTTTGCCCTTAAATATGTGGGTATCAGTTTGGTAGGCACAAAGCGGTAAGCTGAAAACGAGAGACAGCGTACAAAGCAACTTTTTCATCATTAATTCCTTTTTCTTATTATATTTTCATTTCTCACACTAGATGTAAATAACTGAATAGTTGATAGATTTTAATCTTAATTTTTAAATTAAATGAACTGCTAAAAAACCACTCGAATGATATAGTAAGGCCACTTTGATTTTTAAAAAGCGTCGTCTATGTATCGTTTATTTGAGCGGATGACTAATCCGTTTCCTAAAGAGCAACCCTCTCAGCCACCTAATAGCTTATTTGCTTTTTGCCGTCATTATACCCGTGGCATGGAACTATCACTGCTATTTATGTCTTTGAGTGCCGCAGCGCTCGCTATTTTAGAAGTATCGCTATTTAGTTACATGGGGCAACTGGTCGATTGGCTTGGCGAATATACCCCAGATACCTTGTTTGTAGAGCAGCAGGCTGAACTTACAAAAATGGCGGTTATGTTGCTGGTGGTGTTACCTATTGTCGTGTTCTTTCACTCAGCGCTGTTACATCAAGCGCTCCTTGGCAACTATCCTATGTCTATCCGTTGGTTAGCACACCGTTATTTGCTTCGTCAGAGTGTTAGTTTTTATCAAAACGAATTTGCCGGCCGTATTGCGACAAAAGTCATGCAAACCTCATTAGCTGTTCGTGAATCAGTGATGAAATTGCTCGATGTATTAATGTATATCGTTGTCTACTTTGGCGCCATGGTGTTTTTGGTCGCAGAATCTGACTGGCGTTTGATGTTGCCATTATTGATTTGGCTAGTTTTATACGCCGCTATTCAAATGTATTTTGTACCTAAGCTAAAAAAAGTAGCCAGCTCGCAAGCTGATGCACGCTCAGAAATGACCGGACGTGTAGTTGATAGCTACACTAACATTTCGACTATCAAATTGTTCTCGTACACACAGCGAGAAGAACAATATGCAAAAGATAGCATGGATGTATTTTTACAGCCGGTATATAAGCAAATGCGCCTAGTTACCAGCCTAAACTTCTCTATCAACACGCTAAATTACTTATTGGTATTTAGTATTGCTGCCCTCTCTTTATATCTATGGTCAATTAGCGCCATCAGTGTTGGTGCTATCGCCATTGCGGTGAGTTTATCGCTGAGATTAAACGGTATGGCACAGTGGATCATGTGGGAGATCAGTAGCCTATTTGAAAACATTGGTACTGTTGCTGATGGTATGAAAACCCTATCAACGCCGATTGAAGTTGATGATAAAGAAAACGCAAGCACTCTTACTGTTAATGAAGGGTCGATAAGCTTTGAGAATGTGCAATTTAACTATGGTAAAGCTGCCAACGAGACCCACCGCGGCCCTGTTATCAATGGCTTAAATCTAGACATTAAACCGGGTGAAAAAATAGGTTTAGTGGGTCGCTCTGGCGCGGGTAAATCTACCTTAGTGAATTTATTACTGCGTTTTTATGATGTTGACTCGGGCACAATTCGTATTGATGGTCAAAACATCGCTGAGGTAAGCCAAGAAAGCTTACGTAAGCACATTGCGATGGTGACGCAAGATACCTCACTGTTACACCGCTCAGTAAAAGACAACATTCTTTATGGTAGACCCGATGCAACTGAAGATGAAATGCTTGCGGCCGCAAAGCAAGCAGAAGCAATTGAGTTCATCGAAGACCTTGAAGACAGCAAAGGCAATAAAGGCTTTGCCGCACAAGTTGGTGAACGCGGTGTGAAGCTTTCTGGTGGTCAACGTCAACGTATTGCTATTGCACGAGTCCTTCTAAAAGATGCGCCAATTCTTATATTGGATGAAGCAACCAGTGCTCTTGATTCTGAAGTTGAAGCCGCGATTCAAACCAGCCTAGACGATTTAATGACTGGCAAAACAGTAATTGCCATTGCACACCGTTTATCAACTATTGCACAAATGGATAGGCTCATTGTGCTTGATGAAGGTGGCGTGGTTGAACAAGGCTCTCATGAGCAATTAATCGCACAAGGTGGCATCTATGCTGCCCTGTGGTCACATCAAACCGGTGGCTTTATCGGCGTTGAGTAGCTAGGTTTTCACTATTAAAAAAGGCATTGAATGAGTATTCGTTCAATGCCTTTTTTATATGTTAGAAATGCCGTTTAAATCAAACGTAAACCAATCAGAATGAGCATCACAATATTTGCCAAAGCAGCGATTAAAAAGAAATAGCTGCGTGGGCTTGGGTTCTTCTCCGTAGCCACACCATAATACAGCAGCATATGAATGATTCTGGCTATCACATACATCCAAATACACAGTGCAAATGCGCTGCTGTTCAAGTTTAAAAAGAACCCCAGAAATACGGTACCTAAAAATAACGGGCTATTTTCTAAGGTATTCATAAATGTGCGATGCGAACGAAACACAAAGCTGTCATGGCTTAATGAATTATCGAGTTTACCAGGCACCGCATTGGGTTGTTTGGCTTTAGTGACAGAAGCAATTATCCACTGAATAGTCAGCATAATTAGATAAACATACACAGCCGCATATGCTGAAAAAGTAAGTTCAGGCATTTTCATTTCCTTTTGTATAACAACATGAATGCCTATTCCTTGCAAAAAACCAACCAAACCAAAAACTAAATTAACTTACTGATTTTAAATAATTATCTATCTGTTAAAAACTATGTATGCTGTGCCACTGTTACCTATTTTGTATAAAATTTACAGAGTGGATAGATATTTGTTAAACACATGAACTTAACGCAACTCGCCTCTTTTACTTTACCCTTGCTTCGACTCTCTATAGTCTTAAGATCTGTTTTATATAACGATAGCTGTTTTATCTATCAGTTAATGTACTAAAAATAATAATAAAAGGTTTTATCATGCGTTTAGGACCCGGACTTCTTGTTACCGCTGCTTTTATTGGCCCAGGTACTATCACCACGGCAAGTGTTGCTGGTGCTAATTTTGGCTTTGCTCTTATTTGGACTTTATTGTTCTCTGTCATAGCGACTATTTTGTTGCAATCTATGGCAGCTCGTCTTGGTGTGGCTACAGGGCTAGATTTAGCCTCAGCACTTAGAACCACCATTCAAACACCGGTATTTAAAGCCCTGGCTGTAATATTAGTAATAAGTGCGATTGGCATTGGCAGTGCAGCTTATGAAGCTGGTAATCTGACTGGTGCCAGTTTAGGTTTGCAAGAAATACTACCTTCTGTAAGCCCATTACTCTGGACTCCCCTTATTGCAGTTTTAAGTGCAGTTCTTTTGTACACTGGCAAACATAAAGTCATTGAGGGTGCGTTAATTGTTTTAGTGGTGTTGATGAGTTTAGTGTTTATTTCAACGCTGGTGATGGCGGCTCCGCCACTTGGTGAAGTGCTAAAAGGATTTATACCTAGCTTACCTGATAATTCAATTACCACGGTACTTGCCTTGATAGGCACAACAATTGTGCCCTACAACCTGTTTTTACACTCTGGGGTACTTGCAGAAAAACACGATAGTTCAAAAAATATCGACAAAGTAATCAAAGAAACAAACCTTGATACCGGTATATCGATAACTTTAGGTGGCATAATCACGTTAGCTATCTTATCAACAGCCTCTGTGGCATTTTACGGTACTGATGCAGGTAAAATTTCAGCGGCCAATATGGCTGTGCAGCTTGAGCCACTTCTAAGTGGTATGGCTCATTATTTCTTTGCTATCGGTTTATGTTCTGCCGGGCTTACTAGCGCAATAACTGCACCTCTTGCGGGTGCTTACGCTGTTTGCGGCATGCTTGGTTGGTCAACACAAATGAGTGATACACGTTTTAAACTGGTTGCTATCACTATCCTTGTTTTCGGTGCACTGGTCGCATCGCTTGGGCTTGATCCGGTTGCGGTTATCATCTTTGCGCAAGCTGCCAATGGTTTATTACTGCCAATTGTAACCTGTTACCTTGTTTGGTTGGTAAATCAAAAAAAGGTGATGAAAAGCTACACTAATTCGCTTTTACTTAACCTTGTAATTGTGCCAGTAATACTGCTTATATTTGGCCTTAGCCTTTATAAACTAAGCAATCTAATTTTTTAGTTTTTACTTTGAAAATATGTATTAAAAAAGGCCGCAAGTTTGCGGCCTTTTCGTATGCATTAACGCTTATTTTGTATAAGCGCGTGGCATCGCTGAATCAGTTGTATAACGATCGCGTAGTTTATCTTGACGCGCTTCGGTTGAAACCTCTTCACCGTTGATCCACATTTTGCTTACGTGTGAGTTAAGCTCAAATGGATCTGCAGACCACATAACTAGGTTTGCACGTTTACCTTTGGCAATTGCGCCTGAGTTTAAACCAAAAACATCAGCAATATTGCTGGTTACTGCGCTAAGTGCACCTTGTTGGCTCATACCGTATGACACAGCATTACCTGCATCAAAACGTAATTGGTATACATTGTGGCTTGAGTCACCAGCAACACCAATAATGACTTTTACACCAGCTTTTTCAAGCTTACCTGCGTTAGCAAGGTTTGCATGTAATGAGTCAAAGCTACCCGGTAAGTTAGCCATAGAGCTAATGATCACAGGAACATCCGCTTTAGCTAGAGCATCCGCAACCACAACAGCATCATCACCGCCATGAATCACTAAATTGATGCCATAGGTTTCTTTTAACTTAACAAGCTCATAGATGTCTGATGCGCGTTGAACACTCGCAATCAGTGGCATATCACCCGCAAGCACAGCTGCTAGCACTTTTTGCTCTGTTGATGGCTCTTTTTTGTCATCTTTTTTAGCTGACTTTTCGCCTTCAAGCTTGTCGATAAGTGTTTTCATCGACATAGCACGTGAGCCTTTACTCTTTTCACCTAAATGAACAACAAGTGCAACTTGCTTTTTATTTACGCTTTCAAAGCTACCTGATAGATCAACTACAGATGCAAGACCCGCAAAGATACTGTCACCGCCGTTTGGTACAATTACGTCTTGTGTAATGCCGCCTTTGCGTGCATAAGGAATTAAGCTACTGCGTGGGTTGAATGCAAGGCTTGGATCAAAATCAATCCCCGCTTTGTCGTCACCACCATCGCGCGACCCTGCAACAGCACCCACTTCGACTAAGCCTAATTGGTTCATAGTGCCAATAAAGCCAGCAGTCACGATTTGGCCTTTTGCATCAATGGTTGTATCCGCGTTGATAGATGCTGGGTTAATAGCAACAATTTTGCCATCTTCAATAACAATGCTTGCGCCTTCAAGTACGCCTTGCTCTGTTGAAGTGTGTAGTGTTGCATTTACAATCGCTACCGATGCAGCACTTGCTGTCGCAGAAAATAAGCCAGCAGCAACAAGTGACAGCTTTAATGATTTAGTTAATTTTGTCATCAATGTTACTCCTATTTTTGACCTAGCATGAAATCACTTTGTGCTTGGTATTTATCATCGTTACGATCATAAACTTTGGCACCATCGATAAATACTTGTTCAGCTTTCGCATAAACACTGAATGGGTTTTGGTTCCAAATAACCACATCAGCTTGCTTACCTGCTTCAAGTGAACCTGTTTTATCATCAATACCTAGCGATTTAGCCGCGTTTGAAGTGATCCACTTGATTGCGTGTTGCTCAGAGATGTCATAGCCCACATCATTCGCGCGATACATAACTTTACCGGCTTCTTGGTTTAAGCGTTGGATAGTTGTATCTGAATCAGAGTGAACAACGGCACATGAATTTTTAACAGCATCTACAATTGCTACGTTCTCTTGAACCATGTCGTAGGCTTCCATTTTAAAGCCCCACCAATCTGGCCAAAGTGCCGCACAGTTACCGTTCTCAGCAAGTAAATCAGCAATTTTGTATGCTTCAACACCGTGATGGAAAGTACCTGAGTGATAGCCGAACTCTTTACCAAGGTCGATCATCATGGCCATTTCTTCTGCTTTATAACAGTGGTTATGGATTAAAATGTCACCTTCTAACACACCAGCTAGTGTATCTAGCTTAATGTCGCGATGAGGTACTGCAGGGTTTTTACCCGCGGCATAATCACTTTCGTATTTATCCCACTCGCGTTTGTACTCAGTCGCTTCAATCCACGCTGTGCGATAGCCCGCCATGTTACCCATACGCGTTGATGGTAAAACACCTTTACGGCCATAAACACGTTTCGGGTTTTCACCACATGCCATTTTTAAACCATACGGTGCTTCAGGAAATTTCATACCCTGCATCGTGTGCGAAGGAATGTTTTTAAGTGTTACACCGCGGCCACCAATTAAGTTTGCTGAACCTGGTAGAATTTGTAATGACGTAATACCGCCTTCACGAGCACGGTTAAAGCCAGGATCTTGTGGCCATACTGAATGCTCAACCCATACTTCTGCAGTCACAGGGCTGGTCATTTCATTACCATCTTGGTGAGATGCCACTGATGGAGTTGGGTATGCACCTAAATGTGAATGCACGTCAATAATACCCGGCGTTACCCATTTACCTTCTGCATCAATTGTTTTATCAGCTTGTACAGAAAGGTCTTTACCTACTTGTTGTACTTTGCCATCAACAAAGAATACATCTGCGTCATCTAAACGTTCACCTGTGCCGGTTAAAACAGTGGCATTAGTGATTAACGTACTTTGTGATGCAAGTGGCTGATAAGTGCTTGGGTATGGGTTTTTGTTAATCGAGACTTTTGGATCTTGTGGGCCATTGTCTTGGCAACCCGCTAACGCGACACCAAGCGCCATAACCAACAAGGATGGTGCAAATTTTTGCATTCTTACGTTCCTCTTTTTTATTATTTAATTACTTTAACTAATTGTTAATTCTAATGCGAGTAAACGAGGCCAGTCACCAATATTCAAGACGAACAACCAGCCTCACAGAGCACTATTTCTTTATGTAGTTGTTATATAGCTGCTCTAACGCACCTTCGGTCGTCAAGCTCGGATCTTTGTTGATAAAATGTTTCACAGTTCGAGTTACAAAATCAGAGTTTTGCTTATGCTGCTTGGCAAAACTTTTAATCAGTGAATCAGCATCGTTAGCTGCGGTTACTTTTTCGTGTCGATGGCGGTATTGACTCAATGCACGGTTAAAATCGCCGTTATAATCTTCTACCACCAGCTTATAGAATTCTGTTCTGTCGACTTGTAAATCATTAATGCAGTAATTAAGCGCGTCTTTAAAGTCATAAAAGACTTTGCCTTGCACATCAAATTCAGCACGCTTCTCACGAATAGTGACACTGGCATCTTCAGTTGCATAGCTATAACCTTGAAATGCAAGTCGCTCTGCTGCCTCTGCACCTAACTTCATGCCTGCTTTAATACTGTGCACAAACTCATCACTCATATCGTGAAGTTCACTCTCATGCCACATGTGATAAATTCTCAGCGCTTTTGCATACTTTGTTGAAAGTTTCTTTTTAAGCTTTGTAACTCGCCCATCAATAGTCAGCACTCGTTCGTTATGCAGTAATGCAAAGCACTCATAACATGCTGGAATTGATATAAATTCAGCCTCTTCGCCTAAATCTATAATGCTTTGCAGCATATGCAGTGGCGGACAAAAATCTCGCTCAGTTGCTTCACAACCACAATAAAAACATTGATTAAAGTGTTTTGATTCAGATGCATAGGCTTGTTGATAATAGCCTGCTAATTTTGTGGTCACTCATGCTCCTTATACTCTGATTAGCCTTTTTAAGAAAAGCTAGAGTTAATACTTAAATGTAACAGCTACGTAAAAATTAAGCCTTTAATACGAGCCAAAACACGTTTTAAAAAATAAATGAAAAAAAATTTCAGCCTATTTGTGTCAAAATTCACACTTTAAAATAGCACTAATCAAGCGGTTAGTTTTACTTGTTCACATCTACATACTTACTTACATCTTGTCGATTTTCATTAACAGCAATTGTTCTTGTTTAGCGTAATACTTTAAATGTGCCCAGCAAACAGGAAGTGTGAAGTATCCATAAAAGCGAGGTCGCACATACTAAACGTAATACGGACAACAACTGGAGAGAAAGATGAATACGTTAACTACAGCACTAGGTACAGCATTAATTTTAGGTTCTTCATTAGCAGCAACTGATGCAAGTGCAGCACAATTTGTCGCAGCAGATAACTCTGTTGGCACGCAAGCTTGCATGGCCATTGCTTCTAACAAACCATTAAACGTATCAAGCACAATGCGCGATCTACGCTTAAGCAAACGAGTAATGACAGAAAAACTACTTTGCAATGATATGACGACTGATAAGTTTGCAAGCACTTATGGTTTTCATAACTCTGCGAAATACTTAAATTTTGAAACAGCAACAAAAACAAGTATTCAAGATATTGCTAAAGTATCTGATGACACAGTGATTGTTATTGCTGGTTCTAAATAATGATGAATTCACTGTAGCAGGTCTTTAAAGGCCTGCTACAAATTCCTTCTTCGTTAAACTAGCGCAGCGATCAGGCCAAATAGGCCGCCAAATACTCCGCCCCAAATCACTAACCAACCTAAATGTTCTTTGATCATGGTTTGAATAATATCTTTTACCATGGTTGGCGTAAGCTCATTCAAACGCTCATCAACTAAACGCTCAACAGTACTGTGCAATGAGCCACCAAGATGAGAGTTGGCAAATAGCTTTTCATCTAGAATGGTTTTAAATTCTTCGCTCTTTGAAATATCAATCACCGCTGCTTTCATTTTTTCAATGAAAGGTTCACGCATCGGCTCAAGCGCATCACGGCCACCAAACATTGATAGCATGCCACCAAATTGTGAGTTTTCGATAACCTCAATTAATGAGTCATAAGCCGGACTTAAATTAACTTCACTGATCACTGGCTCTAAATCAATATTTGGCTTAGCTAACGCCATTACCTGATCGATTTTCTCTTCGGCGAAGAACTCGGTCATTACCAAGTTACGAATAGCCACCTTAAAAGAGGCAAACTTTAAAGTGATAACCCCAGAGCCGTATAAAAATGGTACTTTTTCGAATAGCATGTGAATAGCAAGCCAGTTAGTTACTGCGCCCGATAACGCAAATAAACCAACAGAAAGCACAATTGCTTGTTCAAATAAAAATCCGACTAATACTAAGGCAAGCGCCACTAAATTAGTAATGAGACTTTTATTCATCTGACCCCTCATAAATACTTCGATAAACTTTAACAATATTAACGCTATGGGTTTGTTAATTCATCGTCTTTTTGCCATAGTTTAATTATATGGTTAAAAGGTGAACAAAATTATGTGGAATTCGGTGAATGAACAGATTAGCCAAGCGATGCACTTTGATTTTAAGCATACCTTTAAGCGCCAATTACAATCACCCAATAACGACAAATACTTTCAAATTGGTGATGATCTACACCACTTCTTTGTGAAAGTTGCTCACTTGAGTGATCTAGAGCGCCTAGAGTGCGAAGCCTTTAATCTTGAGCTATTAACCCAAGAAAGCCTATTTATGATCCCAGACTGCATCACCACAGGTTGCAATATTGAGTTTTCATTTATCGTGCTTGAATGGTTAGAGCTTGATAAACAGCCCCATACCAATTGGCATGAAATGGGGGAACACCTTGCCCATTTACACCAAAAGCATACCCAAGCCATGTTCGGCTTAGATAACGATAATTTTCTTGGCCCTACTCTACAACCAAATCGTTGGCACAAAAAATGGGATGTATTTTTTGCTGAAGAACGCATTGGTTGGCAATTGCAGTTATTACAAGAAAAAGGCATTGAACTTGTCAACCAAGACACCTTCATCGCTTTTATTAAAGACGCACTGCATAGCCATGTTGTAGAGCCTTCGTTATTGCACGGTGATTTTTGGCGTCGAAATATGGGCTTTTATAATAATGTACCCAGTGTATTTGACCCTGCTTGTTATTATGGTGATCGGGAATGCGATATTGCCATGAGTGAGCTATATGCGCCACTGCCTGATAGCTTTTATGATGCCTATAACGATATCTACCCATTGCAGGTAGGTTACGAGCAACGTAGAGCCATCTATCAACTATACCCTATGCTCAATAATGCCAATATATTTGCTGGGCACTATCTTACTGAAGCAAAACAACAAATTGATCAGCTACTGAAATAAGCACGAAATCACTGTAAAAGGAATGTCACAAACCGCTAAACACAGCTATATTTATCTTATAAAGCGTATTAATAAAGATGCTAACCGAATTGGTAGCACTACGCTTACATCTATTCGGTTAGAGAGTTATATCAATCTAATTAAATCTAGATTCATTTTTGATGAGTTAGGGTTTAATAAAGATTGCAATTTAACGAACTCAGGCATGCCTGACTAAGGTAAAAGCTGATGAAAGACCAATACACACAACGGATTTCATGCCCTCACTGTGGCCACCATATTCATGTTGCACTTGATGCAAGCGACGGTGACCAAGATTACTATGAAGATTGCGCAGCATGTTGCAATCCCATTCATTTAAATATGCATATAGATTACGCACACAACAAACTCGAATTACATGTCGATAGTGACGACGAGCAAATTTTTTAATTTGCTCGTTTTATGTATTTATTTTGCTTGTTGCGAAAGATAATTTTCGACCGTGTTGATAATGGTATAAGTTTGCTGATCGACTTCGATATTTAACTTATCACCCTCGCGGTAGTTATCGAGATTGGTAATAGAGAGTGTTTCTGGGATCAAGTGTAGCCAAAAGCCCTGTTCATCAACTTCACCTACAGTGAGGCTTGCCCCGTTAACGCTCACAAACCCCTTATAAAGCACATATTTTTGCCACTCTTTTGCTAATGCTAATTGCATTTTACAGTTATCTTGATGGTGGTTAATTGAAAGTATCTCGGCCATACAATGAATGTGACCAGACACGATATGTCCGCCCAGTTCAGTACCAAAAGTCACTGAACGTTCAAAATTCACTGTATCATTGACAGCCAGCATACCTAGGTTGGTTAACTTTAATGTTTCATCAATCACATCAAAATTTATAACACAGCAGCCTTTAGTGTCTGATGCAAACTTCACCACGGTTAAACAACAACCATTAATGGCTATGCTTGCGCCGATATTCAGGTTTTCAGCAAATTGCTGATCTACTTTTAAAGCTAGCCTTAGTACACCGCCTTGGTTAGTAGCATCAACCACAACGGCTTGCGTTTGCACAATTCCAGTGAACATCGCTTTCTCTTTTCTTCATTAAATAGATAACTGCGATTTTTATTGATCTATGAATAGATTACAATGGCTGTCTGTTTATTTAGTCGTGTAATTTATGTCTTTTTGTAGTTGGGAAGCCAAAAGGTTAATTTCGTTAGCCATTCCTGTTTTTTTGGCACAGGTAACCCTTATTTTAATGACGGTTGTTGATACCGTGATGGCAGGCCAAGTGAGTGCAACAGACTTGGCAGCACTTTCTATTGCAACGGGTATTTGGAATCCGTTGATGCTTGCACTGCAAGGCATATTATTGGCGTTAACCGGGATCATAGCGCAGTTTGCTGGTTCAAACGATAAACAAGGTATTAGTCATTATTTTCAACAGGGCCTGTATCTGGCGTTAGTACTTGCCATAATCGGTTTAGGGCTGGCAAGCCTTGCTGATACTGTGCTTAGTCAATTAGATACTTCACAGTCTATTACCCACTTAGCTGAGCAATACATTCATTTTGTTAAATGGGGTATTTTTGGTTTTTTACTTTTCAGTGTGTACCGAAATATCACTGAAGGTATGGGAATGACCAAACCTGCTTTTTACATTAGTTTAATTGGCTTAGCAGTTAATATTCCGGCCAACTACGTATTTATACACGGTAAATTAGGTTTTCAAGCGTACGGTGGCGCGGGCTGTGGTATTGCCACGGCGCTGGTATTTACAGCAATGGCGTTAACTCAGGTTATTTATTGTCACTTTAACAAAAAGATTGATGCCAAAGCATTGCTAGCCAATTTCGAAGCGCCAAAGCCCGCTACTTTATGGACTATCACCAAAGTGGGTATCCCTATTTCATTAGCTACCTTTTTTGAAGTAACGCTATTTGCTTGTATTCCTTTATTTATAGCGCACTTAGGTGCGGTTGCTGTTGCCGGTCACCAAATTGCAGCCAGTGTGACGACATTACTGTTTATGATGCCGTTGAGCCTCTCAATTGCCATTAGCATTCGAATAGGCAATTTGTTTGGCCAACAACATTATCAGCAGTTAAAAAATGCCGTTAAAACGAGTTATATTCTCGCGGCAATTATTGCTTTTTTACTGGCAAGTGTGACCTTTTTTGCTCGAGATATTATAAGCCAATTGTATTCTGACAACCCTGAAGTATTAGCTCTTGCTTCTTCAATCATGGTACTTGCTTGTATCTACCAGTTACCAGATGCCCTGCAAGTTTCCGCCAATGGTATTTTACGTGGATTGAAATACACGGCACCGATTGGTTATATCACCTTTGTATCCTATTGGTTGATCGGCTTTGCGCTTGGCTTCGTACTTGCTCGTACAGATTTAATTGTTCCAGCACTGGGCCCTCATGGCTTTTGGATAGGTATTATTGTGGGGTTAAGTGCCGCAGCAATTATGTTGATGTTCACTGTTCATAGGCGATTTAAACATGCACCTTTTTTGCAAAACCAATAGCCTTTTAAACTCTATCATCGCAACAGCGTGCCTGGCACTTATTGCCTGCACGCCCTCTTCCGGTGATGTAAATCACACCTACGCACATAGATTAGAAAACGTACTTAAAACTGAAAGTTTTAAACTCTCTAAACCAAGTACACTAACTGTTAACCACTTTTCTGAAAATACTGAAGATAAAGCAACCATTGGCATGCTTGAACTTGCCCAGTTACGTCAATGTAAACTTGCAACCCTTATTGCTGAGCACAATAACCAGCTTGGCAAAACAGCGACGCCTGCTAACATTCTTAGTTATCAAATTAAGTTTATTCAAAGCGCAAATGAGTGCTTAGAAAGCTTTGAAGATCAGGATGATCTGTTTGAAAAAATAAAACTCACCGCAGTACAAAAGCAAGCAAACCTTCCTAACTACTTTAAAGCTATGCTGCTCAACGAAAGCGAGTTTAAGCAAATCTGGCAGCTAAGTTCGACTCACATTGATGAAAACACCGCAGGTTTTAGCGAAACCGTGAGCGCGATGGAGCAAATTGCTAAATTAAACAACCATATTAATAACGGCAAAATAAACGCTGTAGACCCTGAGCAAATCATCAACCAACTCGAAGTATTAAACCGTTTTAAATACAACAAGCTTCTTATTTCGGCGGCAAGGGTGCAAACACATTACAATCAACAAATAACAGCGCTGCTCAAGCAGTACTCAAAAGATGAGCTCTGCCCTGTGAACAAGAATAAACAAAAGGCACAAACGCTAAGTAATGTGTTTAAAAAGTTTTATTTAGAGCAATTACAGCCCTATCAATCATTCTTAGTGGGTCGATTAGAAACCCTACAACCTCTTTACCAGCAAATATGGCGTGACACAGAAATGGGCAAATTTGTAGATAGCGAAAGTAATGATGCAATTTTACAAAATCTAAAGCGCTCAGCTAAAAGCCATGTCACTTGGTGGCAAGGTTTTTATAGAAGGTGCGAAATTAGTCCGTTATGAATAAAAAACCAGCACTTAGCATAAAAATAGCTAAAGCTGCTTGATTCACACAACCAGTCGCTATATATTAGCCTCCGTTGTTTAGCCACGCTAACATCAATTTAAAATCAAAATACAACCGTAGCTCAGTTGGTTAGAGCACTACCTTGACATGGTAGGGGTCGGTGGTTCGAATCCACTCGGTTGTACCAATCTTGATTTTAACATCTCAGTACGACCGTAGCTCAGTTGGTTAGAGCACTACCTTGACATGGTAGGGGTCGGTGGTTCGAATCCACTCGGTTGTACCAATTTAACTAATAAAACCAGTTAGTTATAATCCTTAAACAATCTCAATCGATTCTACATTAACTTCCAGACACCAAATAGACACCTCTTGAACTACCATTAGTTTAATTTCACACTCAATGAGCTTGCCACTCCTTACGGAGTGTCATCATCTCTTATCCTTTGCCTTTTGGTGTTCGTCACTTCGTTGCGCTGCGCTACACTTCGTGCCTTCTCCAACAGCTCAGGAACGAGATGAACAATATTTAATGAATACGGTTACACCTAGTCATTAGACAGGTCAATCACTCTTATGAACTAGGTGTGATATAAATGTGGATTACCCGCAATTACCCAAAAAGCTAGAAAGACAGTCATAGTAGAGATCTTTAGCTCCTATGATTTGTTCTTTTGTCATCACTTTCGCTAGTTTTTCAATATGTTCTTTAGCTTTAACTCTTCCTTGATCCCGAGCGAGAAGATAAAGAGAATAAGCTCGTTCTATATCTTTATCTACGCTTCTCCCTTTTGAATAATCCCAAGCTAGATAAAGCATGGCTTCAGGACTGCCTTGTTTTATGGCTTTTCTATACCAATCAATTTCTTCTTTTTCGTTCTTAACAACACCTAAGCCCGTTCCGTACCGATGACCAATTTCAGCTTGTGCTTCTGTGTGACCTAAACTAGCAGCTTTAAGAAGCCATTTTGTCGATTCTTCATCATTTTTAACGACACCTTTTCCAAAGAAATATGCAATACCTAAAGCATACATTGCAGAATCTTCACCTTTTTCCGATGCTTCAAGTAAGGGAGCTATTTCGCCTGAAATACTCATACTTCTATAATTTCGTAATTGCCTAGATTCTTCTGATCTTTTTTTATAAATCATCTCCCGATATTGCAAGACATGGTTTGCCTTGTCTTCGACAGTACTCTGTTCCATGTTTTTGACTAACTTGGTTTTAGAACCCGTACTGTTTTCTTGTGATAATTCCCCTTCAACATCTGGCTTTGATGAAACACATCCCAAAAGCACTAAAGGTATAATGGCTTTTACTAGAAATAACTTTTTCATTGGCTTCACTCTATTTTTAAATGGCCTAGGTAGCTGACAATTAATCAAATCTCCTCTAACATGACAGAGTTACATTGATTTAGCAAAATAAATGATATGGAATCAGCGTAAAGATAGGTAATTTACCTTAAGTACAAAAACGTACACTAGCTGTTATAGCGAAATGAGGCTGCATTTCTTATAGCCGTTTCACTTACGTTAAGCCAATTAGCAGCTTGAACATCCCCCCTAGTTACCATATCAGTCAAATAGAATAGTCAATTAAGTACTGATAACAGGGAACTAGCCTAGTTATTAAAAGTACAGAAAAGTACAAACTTCAAAATGATAATGATAACACGTTTACAATTAGTTAGCTTAGTAATATAGTGCAATAAATTAACTTGTAAAAGAAAAATCAGTGATGTTTAAAATTTGTTTGTTTCTATCTGCTTTGCTTTTATCATCTAACTTGTACGCATACTCAGCTACATGCGATACCCGAGATGGAAAACAATTTCATATCAGTGTGCAGAACAAAGTAATGAAAATTGATCACAAATATTCAGCATTCTATAAAGGTCGTGACGATGAAGGTTATTATATCTATTCAAACAAAGGCTACACATACTCAACTGGTAAATTCGATGGCGACATGTTTCCTATAAAAGTTAAGAATAAATGGGGAATTGATGCAAGCGGAACATGCAAATTACAGTGATGCCAAAATTATGATTAAAAAATTTGCGCAAACTTACAAACATTTTTCCTAACTTGGCTTGTTGTAATAATCTTAAACCAAATTTTTATTTTTGGTGTCTGTTAAAAAAGGGATGATCACCGCATGATTACAAAAAATAAATTAGCTCTATCTATAATATTTTCATTTCTTCCAGTTGTTACCATGGCTGCTGACTCTGACCCGATTGAAAAACTAAAGGCGTGTCACAATGCGGAATTAGGTTCAAAGCTAGCGCCAGGAGAAAGTTCCGAAATTATCACTGAAGGCAATACAAAAGGTATGTTAGTAGATGGCATACCTCGAGGATGGGCTATTAGGTATGAAGACGGCAAAGTCTATAGAAAAATGTACTTGGATAAGTTTGGTCAAAAAGATCGTAGCAAAGCATGTACTTTTTCTTATTATGGCGGAGATGTATATACCTATAGTTTAGGGATGGGTACTAATTTTCCATTAGCTTTTTTGAAAAATGGCAAGCCACTTAACGGCTACTTTGAGGAAGGTGATGTAAATGAAAAATATTACGTTAAAATACACGCTAAAAATGGACTTGCTCATGGTGTATCACATACAAGATCGACCAGTCTTGAAGCATTTTCTATCCAAGATGAAAAAGGAATTTATTATCAAGGCTTGAAAAATGGTCGGTTTCAAATCCGTCTTGAATTTTTAAGTGATAGTTATCATCAAATTTCACTAGAAAATGAATTTAGGAAGGGGAAAAAAACAAATACTGAGGTAATATGGGCTATTCCCGAAGAAGGTAATAAGATCCTTGAATTTATCGGATCTTAACGGGAAAATAATATAAAGCTTATCTAACTACGTGAAAACTTTTTTTTGCATGAAACTATCGCGCTTCGCTTGATGGATACCTGCACAAGCACAATTTTTCAAATTGTACTAGCTCGGCATCTTGATGTTTTAAAGTGCAGTCAGCAGTCTAGTGTTCCTACTTGAACGAAGGATTCAGAAATAAACCTAAAAAACCTAAAGAACCCAACAATGAAGTTTTTTAGGTTCTTTAGGCTATTTAGGCGCGATAATGATGTTTAAGAAACTAGGGGCAGACAATTATTCCAACGATACCTTTCACTCGGCCTTCCACCCTTGCTACTTATTTGGCTGTCGAGCTTTATTAGATAGTTATGTTTAATTAGCACCTCTAAACCAAGTCTAACGTCTTTAGTTGTTTTTAAACCACTCCAATTATTCTGCGTCACTTCACTCGGTGAAAAGCTTTTATTTAGCTGCTCTCTTTTATCCAAGATTTGTTGAGCAATGATCGTAGGTTTGTCTTGGATACCGTAAATACGTTTTGCATGTGTAACTAAGTAGTTAGCCCATCGAATAGCCTTAACTATGGATTGCTCCATAATTTCTGTTGCACTGGGGTCTTCAGCTAGCTCAATAAGTAAAGCTAACGCTGGCACCATTTTTCTGTACTTAGTGATATGGTTAACTAAACTATGTTGCTGATCATCTTTATTTAACTCATTTATTATCTGAATACTGTCTTTAAACCAGTATGTGAAAACTGATTGAGCTTCTGGAGAAAAACATAATGTTTTTTCTTCTAGTTGGTATAGAGTTGTAAAAGTAGCCCATGCAGTGCGCTCAGCAGCCTCATTTGGAGGTTCATCAATGTACTCTTGAATGACTGGATCAGGCCATACAGCTAGTTGTAATCGTTGCATAAAGCCATCATTGGAGCTTTCCTTAGCCAAAAAGATACTTTGTAATACTTCTGGTTGAATTGTGCCTATTAGTGAAAGTGTATTTTTCTCAATAAAGACACTATTTCTTGTTACTCGATCTACGCTATAAGACGAGTTACCGTTAAATGCCTCAAGTAAATATTGTCGATCATTACTGCTTGGTTGGTCGAATTTTCTAAATAACGCTGATATTTCATCTTGAACGTACAAAATACCTGAGTTGTTTTGACTCTGTATAACCTGTAATTGCTCTATTGTCGTATCTCTTACTATAAGCCTTCTTGAGAAGGCTGAACCGCTTGGAGTCTCAACTTTGATGTCCCTTAAGCTTTCTTCCATTTTGCTAATGTGCTTGAGAGCAGAATCCATTGCAGGACTCTTCATTGAGCTAGGTTGACCAATTAATAACCCCCATAAATTTGGAACGACAACCCAACTATGATCATTAGCTTTAGGTTGAACCATAACCTTGTTACCCACTGCCGCAGCAAGAGCAATCATAATTCCAACCCCAACATAATCTGGAGGACATTGTAATCTATGCTGAAGATCCTCTCCCCAGCTCTGTAACGAACTAGGGAGCAAAGTAAAATCAAAACTATCTACAGGTAAACCAGCTAGTTTCGTTAAGGGGATGATATTAGGGTCTTGCAACACTACATTTGAAATTTCCGTGGTAGGCTTATTCATTGTCAACTCCTTTTGCACCTTCAAATTCGTACAAAGCCACATTTTTGTGTTCAATGCCCCATTTGTCTTTTACAGTTACGCTAGTTTTACTTATGTTGTACTTTTTTCTTAGCCTTTTAATTACACCTGCTGGATGAAATGGTCCTTTTTCTCGGATTTCATAAGTGTTCATCGACCCTTTTTTTAATTGTTCTAGAATGAGTTCATCGAAAGATAGCGGCTTATTTAACGCAGTCATTACGCCACCTCCGTTAATGTTAACTCAGCTTCAGCTGTATTATTGTACTTGGGGAAGCTTTCCAGCCATTGCATTAGGTCTGCCTTTAGATAGATGATTTTCCTACCCATCTTGATAAATGGAGGAGCTTCTCTGCCGCATAGCTTTCCAGTAGAACGAGAGTTACGTAATGTATTAGCTGAAATAGTAAGAAGTTCAGCTGCTTCTTGATTTGTATAATTGAATTTATGGATATTCATTAGTCGAGCCTTCTTGTTAGTTATTGCAAGAGCCCTATGCGCTTGCTGATGCCAATACTAGGGAGCGACTAATGAGTCGTATAGGAACCTAGGTTTATAAAACCTTAGCCCCTGTTTATGATGAAGAACGCTTTTTTACAGCCTTATAACAATTGCTAAAAAGCTAGATTTTCCTTGTGGGTCAAGTGATTAGCTAGGGACTAGGTTTGCAATCAAACACTAGCCTAGGTTCTGAAATTTCAAGAGTGGAGAAGTTATAGTTTTTGCGATAAATCTTTGGCAAGAGCCTGTTCATAGATGGATTGTTTAAACCCCTCTGTTGTTGTTCCACCTGAAGAGTTCCAGTTTATCAATGTGACAATTCGATCAATTGCTTTTTTAGAGACAGTAATTTGAGCTTTATCTTTAACATTTGCTTCACCGTACTGTTCATCAAGCCACTTTTTTATGTAAGCCTTAGGATGTGTGAGATTTAAACCTGAAAAACGTTGCCATGCCTCTATAGCAATCCCTAGTTCAAGTGAATATTCTGGATGGTTTTTATCGAGAACGCTTGGTACTCCTTCGGAAGTGCTTGGTTTATCAAAAAATGGTGTATTAAAGTTGTTCTTCTGAAACCACTTTCTAACAGACTCCGTTTTTACTAAATACCCTTCAGAGATATTTTTTAACCGTACATCTTCACTAACGCATTCAGCAAATTCGCACTCAATTTCTTTCCTTTTCACTGCTTCGACAAGTCGTTCTTTTAACTCTTGGTAGAGAATGTCTTTAGGACTGGGGATATAGTTACCCAATGAATCACAGCCTTCAACAGGAGCTAGGGGATGGGTGTTCGCTTCCTGTTTAAGGTAATCATCAATTGAGCAACTATCGGCTCTCATAGGGTAATACCAAGATTGCGGGGAATTATCAGAATGCTCATAAGTAAACACCTCTTCACGATCAAGATTAATTACAGCAGGAGTAATTTTTAAAAACCTAGGATCTATGCCAAGTACTAAAGCTGTCATTATATAAATTGAATGAGATTCTTTTAGTTTAAGAAGCTCAATATAATCAGGGTACTTGTGTTCAGTCATCGTTAGGCATCATCATATTAAAGGCTTTTGATAAAGCGTTTTGTTTGTGTTCAGGTGCAAGGTGTCCATAATGCTTTTCAACCATTTTAGTATCAGCATGTCCCATGAGCTTGGCAACAGTGAGTAAGTCTGTACCACTCATAACAAGCCAACTCGCAAAGTTATGCCTAAGATTATACAAATCAAAGTCTTCAGGTAAACTAGCCAGTGGCCTAATATGTTTTTTCCAAGGGTCAGATATAAATCGTTTTGTGCGTATGGTTCCTTTATCACTTGGGAACACTAGACCTAGCGGAGAGTTGTTACTTTGTTCTTTCCATTTTTTTAGCGTTTGAGTTGCTTCAGGCATTAAAGGGAAAGTCTGTGGCTCATTATTTTTATGTTTACTCTTCTCGAGTGCCTTCCTGATGGTTGGCGTGGTTGAGCTTAGGTTGATCTCTTCCCATGTTAAAGTGCGAATATCACTAGGTCTGAAGCCTGTATAAAACATAACTAGAATGGCAGGTTTTACAAAATCAACATACTCTAAATCATCAAAGCTAGGTAAATTAGCTTTACCATGTAAACGGCTATTTTTACGTTCTGTTCGTCTTTTTTCTTGATAAAGATCTAATGCTCTCATTAAGTTAGCAATCTGCTCTTTGCTTAAATATTTGCGTTCATTAACTTGTTTGACCCCTTGTTCAGGTCGGTGATATTTATCTAAGTTAATATTATGAATTGGAGAATCTGTGATGTGTTGTTTTTTTACTGCATCATTAACTAATGTTTTAAAAGCACCGTAAACTCTTTGTATAGTAGAGTCTTTTAAGTCTTTGGCGATCATGTTCATATGCCATTTATGAATATGTTTTGCATTAATTTCAGCAAAAGTTAGTTTCATTAATTCAGAACAGTGACGTTTAAAATATGCAGCTGTTTCGTTGCCTGACTTTTTACCATTTAACACAACTGAGTAAGTTGAGTCGAAGTAAGCTTGAATGGTATCTTTTGAAGCTAGTTTTTTCTCTTTTCTTTGGCTTAAAGGGTCTTTACCTTGGGCGAGATTGATAAGATGTTGTCGAGCTGACTCTCTAGCCGCATCTAGCGTAACACTCGGGTATAAGCCAATTTTAATTGAGTGCTTTTTTCCTGAGTCATTACGGTAGGATACGTTCCAGCTATAACTCTTTGCATTTCGCTTAATAAATAGCCCTGTGACTTTGTCATCCCACAACCTTAGAGTTGTCTCATTATTTACCCATTGAGTAATCTGTTTTTTATTCATGATGCTTTATCTGGAATAAGTTTTTGATGTCTATATTCTAACAGACACCAAATAGACACCAAGTAAAAAATACAGCAAAGTACTTTAAATGATTGCCATAGATGTGCCAATTAATAATATACCCTTTAAATACAATGTGTTGCGTAGATTTTGATGTAATTGCTGATAACTAGAGATACTTTAACTTATCAGCTATTTTTACCTTGACATGGTAGGGGTCGGTGGTTCGAATCCACTCGGTCGTACCAATTTATTCAAACTCCTCAGAATTTTATTATCCTAAAATCAACATTATACAGTTCTATTTCAGTTGGTTAGAACACTACCGCTCTCTATGACCCGGCCCAAAAGTCGGTGGTTCGAATCCACTCGGTCGTACCAACTTATTCAATTCTTTATAATTTTTCTATCATAAAACCAAAATCATACAGTTGTAGCTCAGTTGATTAGCGCACTACCGCTATCTATGACCCACGCCAAAATCGGTGGTTCGAATCCACTCGGTCGTACCAATTCTAATTTTTCCGAATTATAAATTTAAAAGCTCAGTTGGTTAGAGCACTACCGCTCTCTATGACCCGCGCCAAAGGTCAGTGGTTCGAATCCTCTCGGTCGTACCAATTCTAAATTTCCCGAATTATAAATTTAAAAGCTCAGTTGGTTAGAGCATTACCGCTCTCTATGACCCACGCCAAAATCGGTGGTTCGAATCCACTCGGTCGTACAAATTCTTAATTTTTCCTAATTTAAAATATTGTGTAGCTCAGTTGTTTAGAACACTACCGCTCTCTATGACCCACACCAAAAGTTGGTGGTTCGAATCCACTCTGTGTACTAATTCTAAATTTCTCTAGGGCGTGTTGATCTTTGTGGTATGAAAAACAAACAGCATGAAGATAAGGTATAATTGAATTCGCCAGAAAACTTTACACCGAACCTACATGCCAAGATTAATGCTAACAGACGGGACATGGAATGTCTTATCAAAAGTAATGTACTTAAGTGGTCGAATTTATAATAAGCCCGACCATAGAAAAACGCTCGAAGGCATACTGTATAAGATGCGCACAGGTATTCCATGGCGAGATTTACCTTCTGATTTTGGCCGTTGGAGTGCTATCTACAGACGGTTTAATTTATGGTCCAAAAAAGGGATTTTGAATGAACTGTTTCGCGCATTATCTCGTGATGCGGACATGGATTGGGTCTTCATTGATGGCAGTATTGTCAGGGCTCATCAACATAGTTGCGGTGCAAGAACTGCTGACAATGAATCAATTGGAAAGAGCCGAGGTGGAAATTCTACGAAAATTCATCTTGCAGTCGATAGCGGAGGGTTGCCTGTTTATTATGAATTATCCTGTGGAAATACGCATGATATCGTCCATGCAGAGTCACTCGTAGCTAATTGCCCAACAAGTAATATGGTTGTCGCAGATAAAGGCTACGACAGTGAAAAACTGAGAGCGTTTGTTCGTGATAATAACGCTACACCCGTTATTCCACGTAAGGGCAACAGTTTAGTAGGCAATGAAGATATTGACTGGTGCATGTATAAATATCGGCACTTGGTTGAGAATGCATTTGGCCGTATTAAGCAATATAGAGGGATAGCCACGCGGTATGAAAAGCTTGAACGAAATTATCATTCAATGCTCGCTTTAGCATTTACTATGATGTGGCTACCAATGTGGGCTGATTGATATATGTACTACAAAGATCAACAGCCCCTAATTTAAAAAAATAAAAAGCTAAGTTTATTAGCGCATCCCTCCTCTCTGTGACCCACGTCTAATTTAACAAGGCAAATATAGCTATAAAAAAAGCGAGCAACCTGCTCGCTTTTCTCTACTTGGTTTTGTTTATCGCCTATTAACTCACATTTAGCGACCAATTATCAGTGCGCCACCTTGAGCTAATAAGTTTAAGGTTAATTTACCACTGTTACTTACTGTGACTTGCTTAGTACCTGCAATGCCATCTTTTTTATCAAACAACAGGGTGATTTTTTTACCTGCTAACATAGGTAAATCAATATCTAATGTTTTAGATTTATTTTCACCATTCACGGCTGCTACCCACCATGTTTGTTGATGACGCCTCGCAATCGTTGCATCTTGACCCGGCTGACCTGCAATATAGCGTGTTTCATCCCATACCGTTGGCATCGCCTTTAAAGTATCAATAACAAATTGAGGTTGTTCTTCAAGGTTATTTGGCGTCAGACCAAAATGTTGCACTGGTGATTGATAAAGCACACCTGTTGCCAGTTCAAATGTATCTGTGGTTTTACGAATATTGCCGACTGTTTGATCTTGAGATAAGCGTTTGTTTAAAAACACTGGGGCAAAGTCCATAGCGCCAATAGCATTACGAGTGAACGGTAAAATAGTCGCGTTATAGGCATGTAAATCTAACGAATTTTGATGAAAAACAAGGTTCTCCGATGCCAGTACTGCTTCAGATGTGACGAAGTTAGGATACATTCTTTCCCAGCCACGCGGGATGGTGCTGCCATGAAAGGTGATCACTAAACCATACTGATTTGCATCTGTAAGAATATCTTCATAGAGTTTAATGGTCTCTTGTTTGTCACCACCAAAAAAATCTACTTTAAGCCCTTTAACACCAATGCTTTGCAACCACGCCATTTCATTTCGACGTGCTGGTGCACTGTTCATTCTATTTTGTGGGGTTTGAGGTGCGTCATTCCACCAGCCATTTGAGTTGTACCATAAAATAACATCAACGCCCTTTCCATTGGCGTACTTAACCAATTCAGCCATTCTCTCGCGGCCAATGTTTTTATCCCACCAATTGTCGATTAATACATATTCAAAGTTTAATGACGCAGCTAAATCGATAAATTTGATTTGATCATCGTAGTTGATACTTGGGTCTTGCCAAACAATCCAGCTCCATGTTGAACGACCCATTTTATATTCTTGGCTTGCTTGATAAAGGGGTTTAACCAAATCAAACGCCACGGTTGATTCAACAATTGGCTTTAAACTTGCTCCTAACGTGATGGTGCGCCAAGGTGTGGTTGCAGGCATTGCCATAGCCGCATAAGTTGCACCAATGCCATTGTTTTCTCCAGCCTGAGGAAATGAAATACGATAAACACCGTCTTTCGTGCCTTCGCTTAATTTTGAGCCAACATAATGGCTATCAACACCGGTTTCAGAAATTAATAACCAGCCTTTATCGCTATTTTTAAATAATGCAGGAAATGTATAGCCCACGCCATTCGCTGACGGTGTTCCAAGGGCTGCGTTGAAGGTGTAAGGCTCTTCGTAACTTGGTTTTGTTTGCATCCAGCCCGTTTCAGGTAAGGCTTGTGGGCTTATAAACGTGGTTGCATTATCTGGTAGGTTAAAAGCACTGTATTCAGCTAACACCTTAATACGGGTATCAGTTTCAGCTCCCGATATCTGATAACGAAATGCAACATCGCTATCAGACACGTTAAACTCGACTCCTAGTACTTTGCCCTCTTGGTTTTCAAATTGCGCTTTTAAGGTATTCGCCGTGTAGTTTACTTCACTCACCTTTGCATTATGCAGCTTATATCTTTCATTGACTGAAGCTGTTGTATGGCTTTTATATTTTAGGCTTTGTGAAAAATCACCCAGGTTGGTATTTAAACCAAGCTGTGATTGCTGCAAAAACTCTTGGTTGCCATAATTTACGCTATAAACAAGCTGATTTTGTTGTTTTTCGAGTTTTACAGTTATTTGTCCATCAGGGCTTGTAACGCTAAGCGGTAATTGTGCGTGAGCAAGCATAGAGCTTGTGAGAAGTGATATATAGATACTTGGTTTTATCATTGTTGTTATCCTTAAGCTGCAAAAGCATTAAGTGATATCATAATACAAATGTAAACTTTTTGTCACTCAAGTCTATTAATATAAGCTGTGATCGAAAAATGTACTCCATCCGTTAGATATTGTTACAGTTACTAGGTTGTATATTTACGGCAAAAGGCTAAGCTTTAGATAAATAACAAAAACTTAAACAATTTATGAAACTACTGACCGTATTTTTTTTATTCGCCTCATATCAAGCTCTTGCGGGCCTTACGCCTGTTAGCTTTGAAAAAAATGGCGAAATCATCACTGAAGAAGCGGTGCGTTTCAACGGCGGATATGGGTATAACTTAGATGCCAAACATGTATTAAAGCTCGTTACTTTAGATTGGCCTCCTTATATAGACGAAAACTTATGCAACAAAGGCTGGCTCTATCAATTTACTGTAAGCTCCTTACTTGAAAAAGGTTATGGCGTGCATATTGGTTTTTATCCTTGGGCACGTGCCGTAAGAGAGGCTGAATTAGGTCGCGCTGATATTCTCTTTCCTGAATATTTCATTGAAGATGATGTTATTTCAGATAACTTCCTTGATAAAACCCGCAACGATTTACTCGCTTTAAGCCATGCCATTCCAGGTGGGGATCTTTCTTTCGTGGCGTTAAAGGGAACTCAAATTCCATTTAATGGGGATTTAAAATCAGTTAAAAATTTACCAATTGGCGTAGTTCGCTCATATAAAAACACCAAAGAACTCGATGCCATGATTGATAATAAAGAAATCGATACAATCGTCGCTAATAATGAGTACCAACTAATTCACCTCTTACTTAGTAACCGCGTAAGCCTGATTGTGGCAGATCTTGAAGTGTTAAAAGCAAGCGTTTACAAGTCTGAATTATCAATTAGCGGCAAACGACAAATACTAGAATCACTGGTCGCATTAGAGCCTAAGCTTGAATACAAACCGCTATATTTTTCTGTCAGCAAATCAACGCCACACTGGCAAAAAGTTTTAGAAGACTTAAATGATGAAGTAGAACTCATGCAACAGAGCGGCAAGTTTGATGAGTTTATTGAAGGCATGAAGCAACAATGCTACGGATTAGACAAAGCGGCGTAACCGCCGCTTTATTTAAATTATATCTGTGCACAGCTGTGTACTATTGAGGAACTCGAACCCAGCCTTCCATTAATACACGTGCACTTCGGCTCATACTTGCTTTTGTGACTTGCCAATTACCATCAACAAGTGTTGCAGCAGCGCCCACTTTTAAAGTGCCAGAAGGATGACCAAAGTTTACCTCCTGTCGCTCACCACCACCTGCAGCAAGGTTTACCAAGGTACCAGGAATAGCAGCTGCAGTACCTATTGCAACCGCAGCCGTGCCCATCATGGCATGGTGCAACTTACCCATCGACATAGCACGTACTACTAAATCAATATCGGCTTCGTTTACAACTTTACCGCTTGATGCATGATAAGTTTTAGCTGGTGCAACCCAAGCTACTTTTGGCGTATGTTGACGTGCCTTTGCTTCATCAATATGAGAAATTAGCCCCATTTTCAACGCCCCATAGGCACGAATCGTTTCTAACTTTTCAAGTGCCGATGCATCACCGTTAATGGCTTCTTGTAGCTCTGTGCCATCATAGCCAACTTCACTGGCGTTAATGAAAACTGTAGGAATACCCGCATTGATCATCGTTGCAGACAACATACCAATACCCGGCACTTCTAATTCATCGACTAAGTTACCTGTTGGGAACAAAGCCCCTTCGCCATCAGCAGGGTCCATAAATTCAAGTTTTACTTCAGCGGCTGGAAAGGTCACGCCATCAAGCTCAAAATCACCAGTTTCTTGCACTTCACCGTTAGTAATTGGCACGTGCACTATGATGGTTTTACTAATATTGACTTGCCATACTTTAACTTCAACAACGCCATTCTCTGGAATTTTGCTGGCATCAACAAGACCGTTTGACACAGCAAAGGCCCCGACTGCTGAAGTTAAATTACCGCAGTTACCACTCCAATCAACAAACGCTTTATCGATAGCAACTTGACCAAACAGATAATCAACATCGTGATCAGCTTTAGTACTTTTCGATAATATCACCGTCTTACTGGTGCTTGAGGTTGCACCGCCCATACCATCAGTTTGTTTTTGGTAAGGATCGGGACTGCCAATCACACGTAATAACAGGTTATCGCGCGCCTCACCTGCCACTTGGGCAGGCTCAGGTAAATCAGTTAAGTTAAAGAACACCCCTTTACTGGTGCCGCCACGCATATAGGTCGCTGGCACCTTAATTTGTGGTTTAAATACCATTGCTTAGTGCTCCTCAGATTCTAAAAAATCTTGCGCGAAACGTTGCAGTACACCACCCGCTGAATAAATTGACACTTCTTCAGCTGTATCTAAACGGCACGTCATTGGTACTTCAACGATTTCACCATTGGCACGGGTAATCACTAGTGTCAGTGTTGCGCCTGGTGTTGGCTCACCTTTAACACTGAAACTCTCACTACCATCAATACCTAGCGTAGTTCGCGTGGTACCTGCTTTAAACTCAAGCGGTAATACACCCATACCAATTAAGTTGGTACGGTGAATACGCTCAAAGCCTTCGGCTGCAATCACTTGAACACCAGCTAGGCGTACACCTTTTGCAGCCCAGTCACGTGATGACCCTTGACCATAATCGGCACCAGCCACAATGATAAGCGGTTGTTTGCGCTGCATGTAGGTTTCGATAGCTTCCCACATACGCGTCACTTTGCCTTCAGGTTCAATGCGAGCATATGAACCTTGCTTCACTTCACCATTTTCTTTAACCATTTCATTCAGTAACTTAGGGTTAGCAAATGTTGCACGCTGTGCTGTTAAATGGTCACCTCGGTGAGTAGCATACGAGTTAAAATCTTCTTCTGGGAGACCCATTTTAGCGAGGTACTCACCAGCAGCACTTGACGCTAGAATCGCATTTGAAGGCGATAAGTGATCAGTAGTGATGTTGTCGCCCAACACAGCTAAGGCACGCATATCACTCAAAGAGCGTTCACCCGCTAATGCGCCTTCCCAATAAGGAGGACGGCGAATATAAGTACTTTGTGGACGCCATTGGTAAAGCGGATCGTTGTCTTCGCCATAATCTACACTTAAATCAAACATTGGCTCGTAAACCTTTTTGAACTGCTCAGGTTTAACACTTTGTTTAATCACTGCATCAATTTCTTCGTCTGATGGCCATAAATCCATAAGGCGAATTTCGTTGCCTTGTTGATCATGCCCTAATACATCTTTTTCGATATCAAAACGAATAGTACCGGCAATAGCATAAGCAACAACCAGTGGTGGTGAAGCTAAGAATGCTTGTTTAGCATAAGGGTGAATACGACCATCGAAGTTACGGTTACCCGAAAGTACAGCCGTTGCGTATAGGTCTCGGTCAATCACTTCTTGCTGAATTTTTGGATCAAGCGCACCACTCATGCCGTTACAGGTTGTACACGCGAAGGCAACAATACCAAAGCCAAGTTGTTCAAGCTCAGGTAATAAATTGGCTTCTTCTAAGTAAGACTTAACCGCTTTAGAACCCGGTGCCAGTGATGTTTTAACCCATGGCTTACGAGTTAACCCTTTAGCGTTGGCATTACGCGCAAGTAAACCTGCAGCAATAACGTTGCGTGGGTTACTGGTATTCGTACAACTTGTGATTGCAGCAATGATACAGGCGCCATCTGGCATTAAGCCTTCTTCATTCTCAACAACGCCAGTGATACCTGCTTTATCAAGTTCGCTTGTTGCAACACGGCGATGTGGATTTGAAGGGCCCGCAATATTGCGACCAACTGAAGACAGATCAAAAGTTAACACACGCTCATACTCGGCTGTTTTAAGGCTATCACTCCAAAGGCCAGTCTCTTTTGCGTAAGTTTCAACTAGTTTAACTTGCTCTTCTTCACGGCCTGTTAAACGTAGGTAATCAAGTGTGTTGTCATCGATGTAGAACATCGCAGCTGTTGCGCCAAACTCTGGCGTCATATTAGAGATAGTTGCTCTATCACCTAGGGTAAGTGCATCGGCACCTTCACCATAAAATTCAAGGTAGGTCGACACAACTCTTTCATTACGTAAAAATTCGGTGATCGCTAATACGATATCGGTTGCAGTAATACCCGGTTGTGGCTTGCCTTTTAGTTCAACACCTACAATATCAGGTAAACGCATGTAAGATGCACGGCCAAGCATCACGCTTTCAGCTTCAAGGCCACCTACACCGACAGCAATTACACCTAGCGCATCAACCATAGGTGTGTGGCTATCTGTACCAACTAATGTATCTGGGAATGCCACGCCATCACGTTTTTGGATCACAGGTGACATTTTCTCTAAATTGATTTGATGCATAATGCCGTTACCCGGCGGGATCACATCAATATTTTTAAATGCTGTTTTTGTCCAATTGATAAAGTGGAATCGGTCATCGTTACGACGGTCTTCAATAGCACGGTTTTTTTCAAATGCGTCAGGTTCAAAACCTGCGTGTTCAACCGCTAATGAATGATCAACAATTAACTGTGTAGGTACCACAGGGTTCACTTTTGCAGGATCGCCGCCTTTTGCAGCTATTGCATCACGCAAGCCTGCTAAATCAACTAACGCTGTTTGACCTAAGATATCGTGACACACAACACGCGCAGGAAACCATGGAAAATCTAAATCACGCTTGCGGTCAATTAACTGCGACAGTGCATCATTTAGCATTTCAGGGTCACAGCGACGAACTAAGTTTTCGGCAAGTACTCTTGATGTGTAAGGAAGTGTGTCATAGCTGCCCGGTTTAATTGCATCAACAGCAGCGCGCGTATCAAAGTAATCGACGCCGGTGCCTGCTAATGGTTTTCTAAAATTTGTATTCATGATGATTCTACTTGTACTTGGTGACGGTGAACAAAGGTGGCCTGATTGTTTTTGTATTTATTTCGCCCCTTCATAAAGGGGCAGCCAAGCTACCCCTATCACTGATTTAATTACGATTAACGCTCAGAAATTGGCGTATAGCTACGCGCTTCTGGGCCCGTATAATCTGCACTTGGGCGAATAATACGGTTATTAGCACGTTGCTCTTTCACGTGCGCTGTCCAACCTGTTACACGGCTCATCACGAAAATTGGCGTGAATAACTTAGTTGGGATCCCCATGAAGTGATACGCAGATGCATGGAAGAAATCAGCATTACAGAATAATTTCTTTTCACGCCACATAACTTCTTCACAGCGAACAGACACAGGATATAGAACATCATCACCCACTTCTGCTGCCAGTTTTTCTGACCACTTTTTGATGATCACGTTGCGTGGATCTGATTCACGGTAAATGGCATGACCAAAGCCCATGATCTTGTCTTTACGCTCAAGCATACCCATCAGTGCATCTTCAGCTTGGTCTGCACTTGTGAAGCCTTCAATCATATCCATAGCCGCTTCGTTCGCACCACCATGTAATGGACCACGTAAACTACCAATAGCACCCGTTACACAAGAGTGAATATCAGACAATGTTGATGCACACACACGCGCAGTGAATGTTGATGCATTAAACTCATGCTCTGCATAAAGAATTAAAGACACATTCATTACTTGCTCGAACAGTGCTGATGGTGCTTCGTCATGTAATAAACGTAAGAAGTGTGCACCTACCGAATCATCATCTGTTTCAGTTTCAATACGAACGCCGTCATGGCTAAAACGATACCAGTAACAAATAATGCTTGGGAATACGGCAACTAGGCGATCAATCGCATCATTCGCTTGCGAGAAATCTTGCTCCATTTCTAGGTTACCTAGCATAGAACAACCCGTACGCATTACATCCATTGGATGCGCGTCTTTAGGAATGTTTTCAAGCACTGTTTTAAGTGCATCTGGTAAACCACGTAGTGATTTTAGCTTTGCTTTATATTCAGTCAGCTCAGACTCTGTTGGTAATTCACCGCGCGACAGTAAAAAAGACACTTCTTCAAACTGCGCTTTATCTGCTAATTCACTAATATCATAACCACAATAAGTTAAACCTGAACCTGACTTACCTACTGTACACAGTGCTGTTTCACCTGCTACTTGACCACGTAAACCTGCGCCGCCTAATGCTTTATCTACCATGAGTGTTCTCCTTATATGTTGTCGTTATGATTTTTTAGCTGAGAAAAGGTTATCGAGTGTGCTTTCATATGAGTGATAATCTAAAAACTCATATAATTCCGCACGTGTTTGCATATTGTCTACTTGGCTTTGTTGCGAGCCTTCGCTAAGAATAGACGAATACACATTAAGTGCGGCTTTGTTCATGGCTCTAAATGCACTAAGTGGATAAAGTACAATTTCAACACCCACTTCGCTCAATTGCTCTTTTGTATAAAGTGGCGTTTGACCAAATTCAGTGATATTTGCAAGAATCGGCACATTTAACGCTTTAGCAAACGCTTGGTAATCTGCTAAATCATGTACCGCTTCTGCGAAGATGGCGTCTGCACCTGCTTCAACACACGCTGCTGCGCGGTCAATCGCGGCATTTAAGCCTTCTTTTTGAAATGCATCAGTACGCGCCATAATATAAAAATCACTGTCTGTCTTGGCATCAACCGCAGCTTTAATACGGTCAACCATTTCATCTTTAGACACGATCTCTTTATTAGGACGGTGACCACAACGTTTTTGTGCTACTTGGTCTTCAATATGAAAGCCCGCTGCGCCTGCTTTGGTCATTTCTTTAACGGTACGAGCAATATTAAATGCACCGCCCCAACCTGTGTCAGCATCAACAAGAAGCGGTAAGTCGGTAGCGCTGGTGATTCGACGAATATCTTCAAGTACGTTATCAAGGCTAGTCATACCTAAATCTGGCATGCCGTATGATGCGTTAGCAACACCCGCACCTGAGAGGTAAAGTGCTTGGTGACCTGTTTTTTCTGCCATCATTGCGCAGTACGCGTTGACGGTGCCAACCACTTGCAATGGCTTGTTGTTGGCGATTGCCTGTTTGAATTTCAATCCTGCTGACATTGGATAACTCCTATCTTTGAACGGTTTTAGCTCTTTGGCTAACTCTATTTTTTAAATCTAAATTGTGACTGTTTAACTAAAGCGCTACTAATTTTTTGCTGCGAGTAAGTCAAACTTAGTCTGAATATTTGCCTGAGACGCACTGATATGGCGCTTCATAAGCATTTCGGCTAATTCACCGTCATGGTTTTCAATGGCATTAATAATAGCCAAGTGTTCATCAAACGCTTTTGATACACGCGGCCCAACCATCCCCATTTGTACACGGTACATACGAATTAACTGGTACAACTCATTACATAAAAGATGAATTAGGTGTGCGTTTTTCGACCCTTTAATAATGCGATAATGAAAATCAAGGTCGCCCGCTTCTTGGTAGTATGATTCACCTTCTTTTACACGCTGTGTTTGTAAGTGCTGGTTCAATAACTGTTTTAAACCCTGCACTTCTTCAGGTTCCATGTTATCGGCAGCTAAACGACAAGCCAGCCCTTCTAAGGTACTACGAACCTGATAGACTTCGATTAAACGCTCAGCTGTTAGTGCAACGACACGGCAACCGACATTTGCTTTACGCTCTACCAAATAACAGCTCTCTAAACGATTTAGCGCCTCACGTAAGGTGGCACGGCTTACACCATAGCGTTTAGCAAGTTCTGGCTCAGAAATTTTGCTACCCTGCTCGATGGTGCCTTGGACAATTTCACGACGCATGTCGACAAACACTTGGTCTGATGCTGTTGTTATCGTGATATCGTTGTAGTTATCGTTGGCTTTTTGCTCTGTCATAATAGGTCTATCAAAGTACTAAATTAAGATTGTCGACAATTTGTGAGTTCACTATGCGCCCTATCATTGCAAGTGTCAACCTTGAGAACGGAAAAACAGGCTAAAAAACCAACAAAATGTCGACATAAATTGATATTTATCAAAAATAATGGCTATAAAGAACATTTATATTAGCAATATGTCGACACTTTAATATCACTCTTAAAAAGCTAAAAATATCCCCTGATAGCGCTATAAATGGTATGATCCAGCTATTATTACGTGATGTGAGAGCCATTTAGTGGACGCTAATACATATATTCCTGACTCATTTATTGATGATGTAAAAAGCTACCTTCCCGAACATTTATCATTAGACGACTTTATTGCAGCCTGTCGCCGCCCACTCAGACGATCTGTTCGCGTAAATACCTTAAAAATGTCAGTCGATGAATTTCAGCGTCAATGCGCCAAAAAAGGATGGGAATTAACAGCAATTCCATGGTGTGAAGAAGGATTCTGGCTAACACGTCCTAGCGACGAAGAAGCGGCGCTTGCCATCGGAAATACCGATTTACACTTAAGTGGTGCTATGTATGTACAAGAAGCCAGCTCAATGTTACCGCCTGTAGCACTGAGAGCCGAAGTTCAGCAAAGCGATGCGGTACTTGATATGGCATCGGCACCAGGTTCAAAAACATCACAAATCGCTGCCATGATGGATAATAGTGGCGTGTTAGTGGCCAATGAGTTGTCATCGTCACGCTTAAAAGTATTAGCAGCAACCCTTAAACGTATGGGCGTAGGTAATTGTGCATTATCACATTTTGACGGTGTGATATTCGGGGATTACATGTATGAGTGCTTCGACAGTATTTTGCTAGATGCCCCGTGTTCAGGTGAAGGCACGGTTCGTAAAGATGCTGACGCCCTAAAGAATTGGTCAATTGAGTCAAATATTGATATTGCTGCTGTGCAAAAAGCCCTTATCAAAAGTGCCTTTTATGCCTTAAAACCAGGCGGCACATTAGTGTATTCGACCTGTACTTTAACACCGCTTGAAAACCAACAAGTGTGTGAGTATCTATTAGCAGAGTTCCCTGATTGCATCGAAGTACAATCGCTCGATAGCCTTTTTGATGGTGCAGACAAAGCAACAACCAGCGAAGGTTATTTGCATGTTTGGCCGCAAACTTACGACAGTGAAGGTTTCTTCATAGCTAAATTTAAGAAAATAGCGTCAAGCGATAACCCTAATCAAAAAGTTAAAAAAGGCGCATTTCCGTTTGCTGAGTTTGATAAAAAGCAAAGCCAAGCGTTTATGCAAACAATTAAAAAACAATTCGGTCTAAAATCACTCAAAGGCACGCTAATGCAGCGTGATAAAGAGCTTTGGTTGTTTCCTGGTGGCTTTGATGAACTGCAAGATAAAATTAAATACTCACGTTTAGGTATTCAACTTGGTGTGATCCACAAAGGCGGAGTTCGCTTAACTCACGAGTTTGCCACTGTCTTTGGCCAAGATTGCGATAAAAATACCTTTGAGATGTCTGCTTGCCAAGCAAACGATTACTTTAACGGTAAAGATATTCGACTCGAAAAACCAACGCAAGATAATGGTGAAGTAGTTTTAATGTTATGTGGTTGTCCGGTAGGCCTAGGTAAGTGGCAAAAGAATAAAATTAAGAACTCATTACCTCGTGATTTGGTCCAAAATGCCCAGTTGATAACTTGGGTATAAGTTGCGCATAAAGACTGTATAAATAAGGCACTAATTTAGGTAAAAAGATGTAACAGACTGATTTTAAACTAGTATAAAATTTGTACATTTACCGTGCAATTTCCTGCTGATTAACTACACTTAAAAGTACTTTCTACTTCTCCCTACTGAATTTAGAAGGTGTTTTTTTATAGTTAGCGCAGGCTCACACGAGCCACCCCCTAAGCCCAGAACAATGCGGATTCGTTCTGGGCGTTTTTTATTCAAAAGTCGCATAGCAAAGCATTAGTCTTTTTGATTTCATTGTAAAAACAATGATAAAGGATTGATTATGCTTAAACCCTTGTGCGTCGTACTACCACTTTTAATCAGCTGCCAAACTCTGGCAAAAAGCAGTGACTACCTAGGCTTTGACTACCCTAATAAGGCTAAAAATGCTGTCAGTATCACTTTTGATGATGCAAGACATAGCCAAGTTGATACCGGTTTAGCGCTTTTAAACAAATACCAAATAAAAGCGACATTTTATGTATCCCCTTTTAACGTAAAAGAACGTGTTGAAAAGTGGCAAATGGCTGTAAAAACAGGTCACGAAATTGCGAATCATACGGCAAGCCACTTGTGTACCGGCAACTTTGAATGGCTTCGTGAACTTGGGGTGTCGCTTGAACAATTTACGTTAAAAGAAATGGAGCAAGATATCTTAAAGGGGCAAGACTATATAAAAGCCACACTCAACGTGACACCAACCGCTTTTGCCTACCCTTGCGGAAACACCTTTGTTGGCCGTGGTGCAAATACTAAAAGTTATGTACCGTTAATAGCCAAGCACTTTAAAACAGGTAGAACTTGGCTCGACGAAACGGCGAATAACCCCAACTTTACAGACTTTTCGCAGTTAACTAGCTTACCCATTGATGGACTTACTTTCGAAGAGATCCAAAAAACCATAGAGCAGCACCGAACTAACAATAGTTGGATCATTCTGGCAGGCCACGATATTGGCAAACGAGATCAGTACACTACCGGCACCGACGCGCTAGAGCAGCTCATTGTTTATCTACAAGATCCTAAAAATGGGTTTTGGTTAGATACAGTAAGTAATGTTGCTGACTACGTTGAGGCGAATCGCAAAGCAATAGATTAATTATCGTTTAAATCGAATTCAGTTATTTGGTTATCAGCGTGAATAAGTTCATATTTAGCAAGCAAACCGTCATTGAGCTCAATTAAGCTGATAGCCGCATTACTGACCAAATACTTTTGCCCTTCGCCTATGGTTTGGTGTTTATCAACTTCCATTTGCCAACGTTTAGTGAAAAAGTTAAGTGGGCTTTTTGGCGCATATAAAATTGAGTCGAGCTTATCGAGTACATTAATAAGTTTGCGTGGGAACTCATTTTTAATACCACTGGCGGTTAACTGCCAAATCCGATTTTTATGCTTACCAAAGCGCTTTTGAACTGAAAAACAAAATGAATAATGAACATCACCAGAGAGGATCAAGGTTTCTTTTGGCGTATCTTCACGGCGAAAAGTATCTAGCAACTTTTTAGCAGAACCTTCATGGGCCATCCAGTTTTCAACATCAACTAACAAGGGTTGCCCGCAAAAATTAAAAATCGCTTGAATTGCTTCAATCGATTTAACACCAAACACCGGAGCTGGAGATACGATAATCACTTTATCGTGAGACAGTAAGCTTTCTTCTAATTCAGTGAGCCTTTCCCAATCAAGTAAACCTGATGGCTCATTGAAGTTTTGTTCATTACGCCAGCGATGGGTTCGGGTATCGAGCACTACAACCTTTGGAATGGTATTAAGCTCGTAATGCCAATGGTTAAAATTGAGTATTAACTTATCAAAGTCTTTAAAATACCAGCTCTGTTGCTGCAGACTTTCTTTAAAGCTGGGTAATAAAGACAGTGAGTTATCGCCTGCATCATTACCAATCCCCTGCATTAACCAATAACTAATTAAACCATTATTTACAATACGACGGCTAGCTGGGTGCTGATAAATAGCCTGCTCCCAGCCTGCGGTTAAGTTCCAATCATCGGTGACATCATGATCGTCAAACATCATTAATGTCGACACATTAGCGAATAACCTTTCAACGCTTTGAAGACCCTTTGCAAAGCCAACCAGTGCGTCCTTTTCAAGTTTAAATAAGTTAGCGTATTTAGGGGCTAATGCTGGGCATTCAATTGATTCAAAATCTATTAGCTGCCAAGTAACAGCGCTGAAGTTTAATAAATAAAGCGCAATAAATTCTTGAAAATGAATTAAGTGGTTTTCAGCTTTTAAACTTGAGAAGTGTGGCTCGTCTTTTTTGAGCCAATAACCAACACCAAATTTGCTCCTTTTCTGCCAAGGTACTTTGGGTAAGTGTAAATGGCGCTGATATAGTTGCTGCTCAAACTCTTCTGGCAAATCTAAATCAAGCTCTGGTTCTTGAAACACACCAAATAGACTAATCACTTTTTCAATCGCGAGCAGCATTGGCCCTGCGACATCATCCGCATATATTTGGTCGCCAGATAACAATAATAAATCAGCACCTGCATTAAGCGATTGGCGCTGATCATTTTGCCAATTATCTGCAGCAACAAGGCTGTCTTTTGCAGGGTGATGAGGATTACGACACGAACCATGAAGAATTCTATCGAGTCGATTTGGGATCACAAATGCCGGAGATTCGGCACGTTCATAGCAATAAGACGATAAATCAAGGCTTTTTTCTTCATCATGTAATGAATAGTAGATCAGTGAATCAACTGCAAACTGGCCACTGACTGGCATGACATTAATGAAATTTAAGTAAAGGTGTTGCCCTAATTGGATTGATTCTAAGCTAGAGAATGTCTCAACACCTTTAAACTCTATTCGGTATTGGCAAGGCAAAGTTGTAACAAATTGAAAGCACACTCGCCCTGCATCTGCTCGGCGTACCATTGGCCCCATTACTAACTGAGGTAAGTTCGATACGCCGTCCACTATTACGCCCTTTTAGCCTGATTGAACAACGAATAAAAGTTTTTAGTTGTTGCTTCAGCTAATTCGTTAAAAGTGAGCCCTTTTAACTCAGCAATGTAGTAAGCGACATCTTCAACATAGGCTGGTTGATTTGTTTTACCACGATATGGCACAGGTGCTAAATACGGTGAATCTGTTTCGATTAGTAAGCGATCTAGCGGAATTTGCTTTACAACGTCTTTTAACTCTACTGCATTTTTAAACGTAACAATGCCCGAAATCGAAATATAAAAGCCCATATCAATGGCTTTTTTGGCCATTTCCCAGTTTTCTGTAAAACAATGCAATACACCGCCACAGTTCTCGGCATTGTGAGCGCGCATTAAGTTAATAGTGTCTTCTCTAGCGTCTCGTGTATGAATAATAAGCGGCTTATTTAGCTCATTGGCAACGTCGATATGACCGACGAAACTCTCTTGCTGAACAATATGGGTGTCTTTTGAGTAATAGTAATCAAGACCCGTTTCGCCAATAGCAACCACTTTGTCGTGGCTTGCAAGTGAAATAAGCTTTTGCTTATCGAGTGCGTCTTTTTGATCGAGTGGATGCACACCGCATGATGCAGAAACATCTGGATAGTTCTTAATTTTATCCAGCATACTTGGGAATTGATCTAAAGTTACACTTACACATAAAAAGTGTTCAACCTTTTTAGCGCGAGCATTATCTAGTACTTGGTCTAAGTCTAAGTCTAGTTTTTCAAAATCTAAACGATCTAAATGACAATGAGAATCTACAATCATGGTACTACTTTTATTACATGGTATAGGTCGGATTGCCGGAGTTTAACATAGTACCGAGTAGTTTTTCGATTTTCGCATTCAAATTGGTTTTATCATCGATAAAATTAACACCAATACCTGGTGGGTTTGAGCTTTGTGCACCTTGTGGTGTGATCCAAGCAACTTTACCCGTTACTACATCATCTTCTAATGCATCTGGTAATGTGACCTTTAAAGCCAATGAATGACCCATTTCAAAGCGCATATTAGTGCGAACAAACAAACCACCATTTTTTAGATAAGGCATGTAACAGCGATATAATTCTTCTAAGTCTTCAATATCTACTAATAATTCTTGCACGATACTTCCTAATTTTGGCTTTCACGTAAAGTAAACGCTAATTGTGAAATGGCTAGTTCCATATTCAAGCCAAGCACATGTGAGTTATTATAAAGAAACTCTGAAATTGCAGTTTGTGCTTTCTGATAATTGAAAAAGTCCATTCCTAACATTAATTGCGTTTTAAGATGCTCTGTTAAGAACAAAGCAAATACATTAACCAAGCTATGATCTTTATTAAGGATGTCGACTAACGCACTGAAATTATGGCTGTCTTTTATCTCAGTTGCAAATTTATAAAGAGAATCGACAGCTTCAAGTTGGTTGTCATTTTGCCACTGCTGAACAAGTAAAGGTTGCCTAGCGAACAACTCTAACCATGAATAATTAGCAATACTTAATGATGCTAACCATTTTTTCGTATATTCAGAGTTAACTTTTATTTCGTGTACGGCACAGCGACTTAAAATTGTTGCAGGTAATAATGCTGTTTGCTCGCACGTTAACAATAAATAACGGCGTAAGCTTGGCTCTTCAAGGGTTTTTAATAAAGCATTAGCCGCAGCAGTGGTCATTTTGTGACACTGTTCGAGCACAACTACTTTGTTACCATTTTGCGCCGCTGAATGGTTGATAAAATCACTGATCTCACGAATTTCATCAACGCCTATTGTTTGGCCTTCCACCTTTAAAACGCGTTTATCAGGATGAGTACCCGCTTGATTAAGTTGACAGCTTTTACAATTGCCACAGGCTTTTAAATTTACAGGTGACGCGCAAAGTAAGCCATCGGCGAGCGAATCGACTAAACATTGTTTGCCAACACCTTTATCACCATTAAATAGCTGGGCATGATGAAAGCGTTGCTGTGCAAAACTTTGCGCTAGTTGCTGATAAAGCCCTTCAAGCCACGGCAAAGGCATATTAATTTAAACCTGCAAAAAAGTTATCAAGCACAGTTGTGATTGCCGCATGTACTTCTGGCATTGTTTGGTTTGCATCCACTGTTTTGATACTGCTATCAGTTTTAGCTATTTCAAGGTAGCGTGCGCGAGTGCGCTCAAAAAAGCCTAATGCTTCTTGTTCGATACGATCAAGTTCACCACGGCCTTTTGCACGAGCAAGCCCAACTGCAGGGTCAATGTCTAAATAAATGGTTAAATCCGGTTTTAAACCATTTAGCACCATATCAGCTAAAAAAGAGAGTTTAGTCTGTTCAATACCGCGACCCCCACCTTGATATGCTTGTGATGAAAGATCATGGCGATCACCTAAAACCCAAGTGCCCTTTTCAAGTGCCGGATTAATAACATTAGCAACTAATTGTGAGCGTGCTGCATACATTATTAACAGCTCCGTTTCGCCCGTCACTGTTTCTTGGTGAGCCTGTTTGACGATATTACGCAGCTCTTCAGCCATAGCTGTACCGCCAGGCTCACGTACATTAATAAAATCGACTTGCTTGTTTTCTAAATAAGCTTGGCATACGGCAATGGCCGTTGATTTTCCGGCACCTTCTAGGCCTTCAATCACTATAAATTTCGCTGTCATAGACTCAATTCTGGTTGTTAGTTTAATTGGTACTGCTTTACCGCACGATTATGTTCTTGCAATGTTTTCGAAAATTGATGGCTGCCATCCCCTTTCGCAACAAAATACACATATTCAGACTCCGGTGGATTAACCGCGGCCAAAATCGCTGCTTTCGAAGGCATGGCTATGGGTGTTGGCGGCAAGCCTTTTATCTTATACGTGTTATACGGTGTATAGGTTGTTAAATCTTTTCGTTTTATATCGCCATCAAAATCAGCACCAATACCATAAATCACAGTTGGATCGGTTTGTAAGCGCATATTGGTTTTTAAACGATTGGTAAATACCGCAGAAATTAATGGTCGCTCAGAAGCAAGGCCCGTTTCTTTTTCGATGATAGAAGCCAGTATTAACGCTTCATACGGTGAACTTAACACCAAATCTGCTGCTCTAGTTTGCCATGCAGCGTCTAATTCCTGCTGCATTTTGTTGTATGCACGTTTTAATACGCCGCTGGCAGTATCTTCACTATGGTAGTGATAGGTGTCAGGGAACAACCAGCCTTCTAAATTTTGTTGTGTGCTACTTATCTGCGCCGCTAAATTTTCTGTATCTAAGTCTTGTGTTAAATGTGCTTGCTTTTGAATATTAGCAACAACGTCTCGAAGTGGCTGACCTTCAATAATTGTAAAGCTAAAGCTCACTTGTGCACCTTGATTGATACGACGAATATTATCAATAACAGCGCTTGTATCCAGTTCATATAGACCCGCTTTTAGATCAGTAAGCGTAGGATCTAATTTAGCAAGTACCTGAAATTTAAAACAGCTATCAACCCACTGCTTTGTTTGCCATGCTTGGCAAAGCTGATTAAAGCCAGTGCCACGTTCTACTTTAAATAAAGTACTATTTTCAACCTTTAACGGCATTTTTAATGCTGATTGAAGCTGTTGATAGCCAATACCACAACATAGCAATGCTAATAACAGCACGCTAACAATGACTTTTATCACACACTCTCCTTGGCAAACTGCGCCGCTAATAGCGCTTTACTGCATTCAATATCAAACTGTGTATCAGCAATCCGTGCAACGGGAACCACGCCCATTAAACTGTTACACATAAATACGGCATCCATAGCTAAAAGCTCATCTAATTGGATTGCTTTAAATTCAATGGCTAACTTATCACATAAAGCGCTGAGATAAACCCCAGTGATACCGCAGCGGTCTAACTTAGGTGACATAACTTGACCGTCTTTAATAGCAAATAAATTTGCAGCCGAACATTCAATCACATTGTTATCATAATCAAGAACAACAACGTCATCACATTCAAGGCTGCTCATTTGCTTTTTGATAAGCACTTGCTCTAGACGGTTCAATGTTTTTAAGCCTGCAAGTAAAGGTTGATGTGCAAGTTTCACGTCGCTGACTGCTAAGCTTACGCCCTGCTGCTGCCAACTTTTATAGTGTGAAACTGCAGGCATTATACTGATCAGCACTTGAATACTTGGTGTATCTGGTAAGCCATAACCACGCCCACCTGCACCACGGGTGATAACTATTTTTAAAATACCAGTTTGTGTATCACTGATTGTGTGGTTAACTTCACGCTCAATTGCGGTTAAATCTAATTCGGGGAAAAATAGTCTTTGCGCGCATTCTTCTAAACGCGCTTTGTGTAAATCCCAGTGCTCAACGACAGAATTCACCACAGAGGCGGTGGTAAAAAAGCCATCACCATAATTTAAGCCACGGTCTTGCGTGCTTATTGTGGTGTCTGGTGTGATTATTTTTATTGTTTGTTTTAATTTACTCATACAAAAAAGCCCAGTTAAACAACTGGGCTCTTCTTTTTAGTCCGTTGTTAAAAAGAATTATACCTTTTTAAATAGCAACGAGCCATTAGTACCACCAAAACCAAATGAATTACATAGTGCGTAATCCAATTTAGCGTCACGTGCAGTGTGCGGTACGTAGTCTAAATCACAGCCTTCATCTGGGTTATCAAGGTTGATTGTAGGGCTTACTTTCTGGTCAACAAGTGACAAGATAGTAATGATCGACTCTACCGAACCTGCTGCACCTAACAAGTGACCCATCATTGATTTAGATGAACTTACCATCACATCTTTCGCTGCATCACCAAAAATAGTTTTAACAGCTGATGTTTCGGCTTTATCGCCTGCATTAGTCGATGTTCCATGAGCATTAATGTAACCAACTTGGTCTGCATTAACTTGTGCATCGTTTAGGGCATTTTCCATCGCTAGAGCTGCGCCTGCACCGTCTTCAGGTGGAGACGTCATGTGATATGCATCACCACTCATACCAAAACCAACGAGTTCAGCGTAGATTTTCGCGCCACGTGCTTTAGCATGCTCATATTCTTCAAGTACGATAACACCAGCACCATCAGCAAGAACAAAACCATCACGGTCTTTATCCCAAGGGCGTGATGCTGCTTGTGGATCATCGTTACGAGTTGATAATGCACGTGCTGCATTAAAGCCACCCATACCAATTGGTGTCGATGCTTTTTCAGCACCACCGGCTACCATTGCATCTGCATCGCCGTATGCAATCATACGCGCAGCATGACCAATGTTATGTAGACCTGTAGTACAGGCTGTAACGATTGAAATATTAGGACCACGTAAACCGTGCATAATCGATAAATGACCAGAAATCATATTGATAATGGTCGAAGGCACGTAGAACGGAGAAAGCTTACGCGGGCCGCTGTTTAATAGTTTGATGTGGTTTTCTTCAATTAAAGTTAAACCACCGATGCCAGAACCCACTGCTACACCAACACGAGTGGCGTTTTCTTCAGTGATCTCTAGACCAGAATCTTGTAGTGCTTGTACACCCGCTGCAATGCCATATTGGATAAACAAATCCATTTTCTTTGCATCTTTCGGTGACATGTAAGCTGATGCATCAAAGTCATTCAGCAAACCTGCGAATTTGGTGCCGAAACTTGAGGTATCGAAATGCGTGATAGTTTGAATACCACTTTTACCGTTTAACAAACCTTGCCAAGTAGATTCAACATCATTACCTAGCGGTGTCAACATTCCTAAGCCAGTTACGACGACTCGACGTTTAGCCACGGGTTGCCTCCAATAAGGAAATTATTTTAGGTGGGGTGTATACCAAATTTATTAGTATCATTCTATAGATAGACTAAGGGCAGCTTAATGCTGCCCTTAAAATCAAAATGCGTAAAATTACTCAGCGTGAGCTGTAACGTAATCGATTGCAGCTTGAACTGTAGTGATCTTTTCAGCTTCTTCGTCTGGGATCTCAGTGTCGAATTCTTCTTCAAGAGCCATTACTAGTTCTACAGTGTCAAGTGAATCAGCACCTAAGTCGTCAACGAAAGAAGCTTCATGTTTTACTTCTTCTTCTTTAACACCTAGTTGCTCAATGATAATTTTCTTTACGCGTTCTTGGATGTCGCTCATTCTTCTTTCCTTTATTAAAAACGCCAATGCGTTATTTTCAGATTGCGGCGTAGTTTACGCCGCATAATTCTGTGATTCAAGGATTTGCTGATAATTACTTATCTGGTCAAACCTCTCGAATAGTATTTGTTCATTTATCGCTTATTTTCATAGCGAATTCAAGTATGTTTAAAGCAAGATCACAAAAATTTCAACAATTTTCGATAATCTTTCGTTAGCAAATTTTTGCTAACTTTCATTAAACCATGTACATCGCGCCATTTACGTGCAATGTTTCGCCTGATACATACGCAGCAGCGTCAGATGCTAAATAACATACCGCAGCAGCGATTTCTTCAGGTTGGCCTAAACGCCCTGCAGGTACATTTGCAAGCGTAGCTGCTTTTTGGTCTTCAGTCAGCTCGTCTGTCATATCTGTTTGGATAAAACCAGGTGCAACAACGTTCACTGTGATACCACGTGATGCAACTTCGCGTGCTAATGACTTAGTAAAACCAATTACACCCGCTTTCGCTGCAGCGTAGTTAGCTTGACCCGCATTACCCATAGTGCCCACAACAGAACCGATATTAATGATACGGCCATTTTTCTTTTTCATCATAGGGCGTAAAACAGCCTTAGATAAACGGAAAATTGAGCTTAGGTTCGTGTCGATGATGTCATCCCACTCACCGTCTTTCATACGCATTAATAAGTTATCGCGAGTAATACCCGCATTGTTAACTAATACGTCGATATCGCCTAAATCAGCCTTGATCGCAGCAAGTGTCGCCTCAATCGATTCAGGATCTGTAACGTTAAGGGCATAACCTTTACCGTTGTCACCCAGGTATTCACTGATTTTAGCAGCACCTGATTCGCTTGTTGCAGTGCCGGCTACTTTTGCACCTTGTGCAACTAGCGTATTTGCAATCGCTTTACCAATACCACGGCTTGCACCAGTGATTAGGACAACCTTGCCCTCAAGAGAAAATAAATTTGTCATTCTATTCCTACTTATTTCGCTTCATCAATAGCAGCTTGCGTATTAACCGCACCACATACCATTGCTTTATCAATTCGTTTAGCAAGACCCGTTAATACTTTACCTGGGCCAAACTCATAGCTTTGTGTGATACCTTGCGCAACTAATGCTTGTACAGTTTCAGTCCAGCGTACCGGGCTGTAAAGTTGGCGTACTAATGCATCTTTAATTGCTTCACTTGATTGCTCAGCTTTTACATCAACGTTGTTGATTACATCACACTGAGGTGTATTAAATGTTAAAGCCGCTAAATCAGCAGCTAATTTTTCAGCAGCTGGTTTCATTAGTTCACAGTGAGAAGGTACGCTTACTGCGAGTGGTAAAGCACGTTTAGCACCTGCTTCTTTACATGCTTCTGATGCACGCTCAACTGCCGCTTTGTGGCCGGCAATAACAACCTGACCTGGTGAGTTGTAGTTTACTGGTGAAACGACTTCACCATTTGCTGATGCTTCACACGCTGCTTTGATTTCGTCGTCACCTAAGCCGATGATTGCAGCCATAGAACCAACACCCGCAGGTACTGCTTCTTGCATATATAAACCACGATTTTCTACTAGTTTAACGGCTTCGCTTAAGCTTACAACGCCAGCACAAACTAATGCTGAATACTCGCCTAAACTGTGACCAGCCATAACAACATCGGCATCAGGGTTTGCGTCTAACCATTGACGGTAAATAGCAACACTAGCAGTAAGAAGTGCTGGTTGTGTACGATGGGTTTGATTTAATTCTTCTTCTGGACCATTTAGTACAAGTGCAGCTAGATCATAGCCAAGAGCTTCAGATGCTTCAGCGAATGTTGCTTTAGCAATTTGTGAATCAGCTAATAGTTCAGATAACATGCCCACAGTTTGTGAGCCTTGACCTGGAAATACGAGTGCAATTTTATGTGCCATACTTTGCTCTTATAATTAAACAAAAAAATATTCTGTAGCAGGCAGCATAACAAGTTTAAGATATGCTGCACTACTTTGTTGTTGGATGTGTTTGCTCAAAAATCGCAGCGATTTTTTCAGGGAGTTGGCGTTCGACTTCCCGCGCGGCTTCATCAATAGCAGCATGAAACGCCTTTGGTGAGGCATTGCCATGGCTTTTAACAACAATACCGCGCAATCCTACCAGACTTGCGCCGTTATACTGGTCGGGGTTCACCCGCTTGTAGAGTTTTTTTATCACTGGACGCAATAAAAACGCTAAACTTTTGTATAAGAAATGCTTGTGTAAGGCTTTGGTGAGTTTATGCATGATCAGTTTGGCAATACCTTCACAGGTTTTTAATGCCACATTACCTACAAATCCTTCGCACACAATAACATCAGCTTTTCCACTGAAAATATCACTACCTTCACTGTAACCTGTGTAGTTGAGATATTCACACTGCTGCATTAACTGTGCAGCTTGTTTTATTCCTTCATGCCCTTTGATGTCTTCAGAGCCAATATTCAATAAACTAACTCTTGGGTTATCACACCCAAGTGCCTGCCCTGCTACCACAGAACCCATAATGCCAAATTGATAAAGGGTTTGCGCATCACAATGCACATTCGCACCTAAATCAAGTAAATAAACAGGGTTTTTACGTTCGGTTGGAACAGCAGAGATTAATGCAGGACGTTTTACGCCTGGAAGCATCTTTAATACATAATGCGCCATAAAAAATAACGCGCCTGTATTACCAGAGCTTACACACGCTTGCGCTTCACCCGATTTAACTAAATCGAGGGCAACTCGCATTGATGAATCTTTTTTAGAACGAACCGCTGAAGCAGGTTCACACGCATTTGTGACGACTTCGCTACAATGGCGAATAATTAAACGAGGGTGTGAAACAGAATCGAGTGCTTCGAGTTCTTTTAGAATAACTTGCTGATTACCACATAAGATGAGTCTTAAGTTGGTATTAGCATTTACCGCTTGCACGGCAGCGGGGATAGATGAACGGGGGCCGTAATCGCCCCCCATCATATCTAACGCTATGGTTAGATTGGTCAGCATATAGCAATCTCTTAGTTAGAAATTACTTTAACGCCTTTGTAGTAACCGTCAGCAGTTACGTGGTGACGACGGTGAGTCTCACCAGAAACTTGATCTACAGTTAAAGTTGGACCACTGATCGCATCGTGTGAACGGCGCATGCCGCGTCTTGCACGAGACTTTTTGCTTTTTTGTACAGCCATTAGTCTTCTCCTAAGAATCTTTCTTAAGTTGTTTCAAAATATCAAATGGATTTGGTTTGTCATCTTTTGCTGCTAATTTACCAAAGCTAGTAGGCTCTGATGAATAACTGCATGAAGCTTCGTTGTGTGTAGGCACTATTGGAATAGCTAAAATCAGTTCGTCTTCGATTAACTCAAATACGTTGATTTCACCGTTTTCGTCCAGCTCTACTTCATCGTAACCTTCAGGTAGATGATCTGACTCTGCATCCAAACCAATTGGCGAATACACAAAGTCTTGTTCCAAATCCAACCCTAATTCTCCATTACAGCGTTGACAAGTTACAGTTACATGTGTTGATAAGTTACCACTTATTACCACTAAACCTTGCTCGTCAATTTTGCAATGAATCTTTACCGCTATTTCACCTGCTTCCTCCTGCACAACTTGCTCTAAACGAGAAAGTTTTTCAAGCGGGACAATACCGTCATACGTTAAACGATGTTGAGCTGCTTTGCTGGGATGAAGAGTGATGGGAATTTTCACCTTTTGCATAGGGGCTGCATCATATAGATAGTTAGTAAGTTAGTCAAAGTAAAAAACCAATTTTGGTTGGTTTTTAACGATCTTCTGCTTTGTTTTAGGATTCATTGTGGCTTATCCTTGGCAAAATACAATTTTCATCCAGAATTTATTATGAAACCAACACTTATATTAGCGTCAAGCTCACCATTTAGACAGCAATTATTAACTAAGTTTAACTTACCTTTTCAAAGTTTTTCTCCAGATATTGATGAGTCCCCTATTGCAGCTGAAACACCAGAGCAATTAGTTGCTCGTTTAAGCGAGCAAAAAGCCCGAGTTGCCAAACAACATTTTAGTGAAGGTTTGGTGATCGGCTCTGATCAAGTTGCGGTATTCAACGATACAATTTTAGGTAAACCTCATACTAAAGAAAATGCCATTAAGCAGCTATCATCGTTTAGTGGCCATATAGTGACCTTTTTAACTGGTTTAAGTGTATTTGATATACAAAGCGACAAAGCAATTACCACCGTGGTGCCATTTGATGTGACATTTAAAGCACTCACACTTGAACAGATCAATGCTTATTGCGATGCAGAGCAGCCATACTACTGTGCAGGTAGCTTTAAAAGTGAAGGATTAGGCATCTGTTTATTTGAAAAGCTCAGTGGCGATGACCCTAATACATTGATAGGCCTGCCACTGATCACATTAACTAAAGTGCTGGCTGAGTTTGGTGTTGACGTGTTGACATGTCACAAAACTTAGTAAAATCTATTAAATAGCATAGATTAAAATTCAGCTAAAAAGGAAAGGCTTTATGACTCGACAAGGATTGTTAATAACCTTTTTTCTATCAGGGTTAAGTTTGTTTACGAGCAAAATGCATGCCTCACAAGGGTTATTAGAAGTTTACTCATGCAATACGTGTAATTATGAAAAAGCCAAAACAATTGCTAAAGAACACCACGTCAAACCTGACTGCCAAAGGGAACCTTCATCTAATGAAAGGTTACACCTTGGTCAGCCTATTCTTAAATGCGATACTTCATCGAAAAACTTGATAATAGTAAATCCATTAGTTAAAAGAGCTTTTAAATTTAATGTTAAGGCGACAAACAACTCATCAACTTCTCAAGAAAATGAGATTATTTCAACAATCGAAAGCTTGCCATTAAACACCTCAGAAAAAGATTTATTAAAAACTTTTTACGATATAGACCGAAATTTCAGAACCGCAGTATCGAAGAGTTCTTCCACAACATCCTCTAAAATTCAAAGTCCGCTTGAGCTTAATTCAACGAGTTCAAATAACGAAGATAGCTGTGCCTTACACCCAGTTAATTACTTTGGCAATCAACAATATCAAACCAACCTCCATGAAGATTTAACAAAATTCATAGAAAAAGAACTTTTTGATGCAAATTGGTTTGATAACTTTAAAGCCTCTGATACAACTGAAAGTGTGCTAAAACTACGTAAAGGCGACTCAGGATTTCAAATAAGTCTTCAACACAATGAAATAGGTTCTTATATTAGTAAGGTTTATGGAAGTTCGGATAACCTTTTAAACTTTGAAGTGAAATATAATGGTGAATTTAATATTGGTGGTACTCGTAAATTAAACTTAACTTACAAGTTAAACCGTGGCGCATCAATTATAGATGGTATGGCAATGAACTTATTATTCAGTCCTGTGGTGGATTTAACTGATGTAGCTATTTCAAATTGTCTACTTAAGTTTATTGAGGAAAATAGTAAAGAAATTGAAACGATTGATAGCCACACACGTGGTAATGCGCATTTAGCTGGGAATTGTAACCGAAAAATTAAAAAGGAATTGTGTTCTACTGAACACAATAGCCAAAAATGTACAAACTCGATTATTAGCTTACGTTGTTAGTGTTTAAATTGGCTAAGCAGTTAAAGCAAATATTGCTTTAACTGCTGGTATGAATCAACAACACATAACGGCGTATGTTGTTGCAACTGCGCCGGGCTATGGGCACCAAAACTCACTCCAATACAAGCAATACCTGCGGCATTAGCCATTGCCATATCGAGTTGGCTATCACCAATCATCACAGCATCACTTTTTGCTATGCCCTGCTCGTGCAATATTTGCTCAAGCATATCTGGAGATGGCTTCGACTGTGCATCATCTGAGCATTTTACATTCAAAAAGTACTTCCCAAGACCTGACTCATTAAGAAGCCTATCAATGCCTTCACGTCCTTTACCGGTAGCCACAGCCAATTGCATACCTGCATCACTTAACTTCTTTAAAACGGATTCTACATCTTTAAATAAAGGTGTAGGTGTAACATCTAACTCACGGTACTGTGCTTTGTAACCTGCAACGAGTTCGTCGTTTAAATGTAAATGCGCCGGAAAAAGCACTTCAGTGGCTTTTGCCAGCGACAAACCAATGACGTCTTTCGCTTGTTGCTCTGTTGGAACAGGAATACCTAAGTCTCGCGCAGTATTTCGCAAGCAGGTAACAATTTTTGGCACAGAGTCCATCACAGTGCCATCCCAATCAAAAATAACCAGCTTAAACTTGTTCATTATCGGCACGTAGCTTTTTGATACAGTTTTGAAGTGCATTATCGAGTGGCGCTTCAACATGCATGGTTGTTTCGTTTTTAGGGTGCATAAAACGTAAATCATGGGCATGTAAAAACAAACGGTTTAAACCAGTCAGCTTATTTACGTATTGATCAAACTCTACAACGCCATATTTATCATCACACGCGATTGGGTGACCTTTACATTGCGTATGCACACGAATTTGGTGAGTACGCCCCGTTACTGGCGACGCTTGCACTAATGAGCACTCAGCATATCGCTCAAGCACACGAAAACGCGTGTGCGATGGTTTACCTTCGGTATTATCAACACGAACCACACGCTCACCAGATTTCAAGGTATTTTTACGAAGTCCTTCAGTAACGTTTTTCGTTTTAGAATCCCATTGACCATCAACTAATGCCCAATAGTTTTTTTCCATGGTTTTTTCACGTAACTGTTTATGTAGATCAGTTAACACTGAACGACGTTTAGAAATAAGCAAACAACCTGATGTGTCACGGTCTAGTCGGTGTACAAGCTCTAAACTACGCTCTTCAGGGCGAAGTACGCGAAGCGCTTCGATTAAGCCATAACTTAGGCCACTGCCACCATGCACAGCCATACCCGAAGGCTTGTTGATCACCATTAAATACTTGTCTTCAAACAAAATGGCGTCTTCAAGTTGTTTTACTTTATCGAGTTTTTTTGGCACAAACTCTTCTTTTTCGGCCACTTTAATAGGTGGAATACGAACCACATCATTTAGTTGTAGTTTGTATACGGGTTTTATGCGTTTTTTATTTACTCGCACTTCGCCTTTACGAAGGATTTTATAAACTGCACTTTTAGGCACACCTTTTAGGTGAGTAATAAGAAAGTTATCAATACGTTGACCTAGATGGTCTTCACCTATGGTAACAAACGAAACTTGTAAGCCGGTTTTTTCTGACATTGCCTAATCACTGATTTAAGTAAATAATTTAGTTGCTAACGCGACGGTAATAGTGGGATAATCACCGTCGCGAACATAAAGTTTGCAAGTAACAACGGTGCTTTTATCACATTAATACATTCGTGAAGCATATTCTGGGTTGCCGATCATACAGATCCGCGCTAAGTTTTCCAAAGCTTTTATAATTACCCAGCCAACACGAGCGTTCAATTATCGGCGATGCGCGTAATATATTGCCTGAATAATTTGAGCACGAATGTTGATTAATGAACATAAAAAGCAATTGAACAAGATAAATTGACTGATAGTGACGACGTAGCAACGTCATTCAGAAGCAGCTGTTGTAGCAAGACATTGAATAAAAATTTGAACATGGTCGACTTCGGGACAAAACTCGTAAATTAAAACCGCAGAATTGGCGGCAGTTTTGACACCTATAAGAATTTAATAACGTGAGAACATGTTATTGTCAGCCACACTTAGTGATGCTCAATGTAAGCAAACAACTTCAGGTTTTGACTTTACCCAGTCGTGAGACTGCACAAAAACAACCGTCAGAAACCACTGAACAGACGAGTTTATATCGTCATGTCAGCGACAGAATTAGTAGAGTAACAATATGAAACGTATGCTAATCAATGCGACGCAGCAAGAAGAAATGCGCGTTGCACTGGTTGATGGCCAGCGCCTGTATGATTTAGACATAGAGAGCCCAGGTCACGAACAAAAAAAAGCAAATATTTACAAGGGTAAAATTACCCGTATCGAACCGTCACTAGAAGCTGCCTTTGTTGATTATGGCGCTGAAAGGCACGGTTTCCTTCCTCTTAAAGAAATAGCTCGCACCTACTTCCCACAAGGCTATACATTCCAAGGTCGTCCAAATATCCGTGACGTGATCAAAGAAGGCCAAGAAGTCATTGTGCAAGTTGATAAAGAAGAGCGTGGCCAAAAAGGTGCTGCGTTAACGACTTTTATCAGCGTTGCAGGTAGCTATTTAGTACTTATGCCTAACAACCCTCGTGCCGGTGGTATTTCTCGCCGTATCGAAGGTGATGAGCGTACTGAACTTAAAGAAGCACTAAGCCGTTTAGAACTACCTAAAGGCATGGGCTTAATTGTTCGTACTGCGGGTGTTGGTAAATCATTTGAAGAACTAGAGTACGACTTAAAAGCCCTATTAGTGCATTGGCAAGCGATTCAGCAAGCTGCTGATAGCGGCCCTGCTCCGTTCTTAATTCACCAAGAAAGTAACGTAATTTTCCGCGCAATCCGTGACTATTTACGTCGTGATATTGGTGAAATTTTAATTGATAAAGCACGTGTATTTGAAGAAGCGAAAGCGCATATTGAGCGTTTCCGTCCTGACTTCATGAGCCGCGTTAAGCTTTATCAGGGCGATGTACCACTATTCACTCACTACCAAATTGAAAGCCAAATTGAATCTGCTTTCCAACGTGAGGTTCGCTTACCATCAGGTGGTTCAATTGTAATTGACCCAACTGAAGCACTAACGTCTATCGATATCAACTCATCTAAAGCCACTAAAGGCGGTGATATCGAAGAAACAGCACTTAATACTAACTTAGAAGCAGCAGACGAAATTGCTCGTCAATTGCGTTTACGTGACTTAGGTGGTCTTATTGTTATCGACTTCATCGATATGACACCACCACGCCACCAACGCGAAGTAGAGAATCGTTTAAAAGACGCTGCTCGCCCTGACCGTGCCCGTGTACAGATTGGTAAGATCTCACGCTTTGGTCTGCTTGAAATGTCGCGTCAGCGCTTACGCCCTTCATTAGGTGAAGCAAGCCAAGGTCCATGTCCTCGTTGTAATGGTCAAGGTACGATTCGTTCTAACGAATCAATTGCACTGTCTATCCTTCGTTTAATCGAAGAAGAAGCAATCAAAGACAACACATCACAAGTAAATGCACAAGTGCCTGTGGCTGTTGCCGCTTACCTATTGAACGAAAAACGTCGTAGTGTTCAACGCATCGAAAAGCGCCATAACGTTGATGTTGTGATCATTCCTAATCAACACATGGAAACGCCACATTACGAAGTAGTTCGCTTACGTAAAGACGAAACAATCGAAACAGTAAGCTACGAGCAAGTTGTTGCTCCTGAGCCAGAAGCATTTGAAATGGCTAAAGCGCCTTCAGCACCAGTTCGTGAAGAGCCGGTTCTTAAAGGTGTTGTTATGCCTACTACACCTGCACCTCAAGCTGCACCAAAAGCTGAGCAAACGACTCCTGCGGCTAAAAAGTCTGAAGGTGGCTTATTTGCTGCAATTGGTAAGTTCTTCAAGTCGTTATTCAGCAATGCCGAAGAAGAAGCTGAAAAAGAGCAAGAAGAGAAAAAAGCAGCACAAAGACGTAGCAATAATCGTCGCAACAACGACAACCGTCGTCGTAGCAACAACCAACGCCGTCGCAACTCTCGTAATAAACGTCCTGACGATGCACAAGCTAAAGAAGAAAACACAAATACTTCGAATAAGCCTGAGCAAAAAGAAGGTAACGAGAATCGCAACAAACGTCGTCGTAATTCTAACAACAGAAAACGTAATGAAAAACGTAATGATGATGTAGAACAAACGAATAAAGACACTGCACCAGAGACGAAATCTGAGCAACCAAAGGAAACTAAACCTAAGGTTCGTCGTCAACGTCGCAACTTACGCAAAAAAGTTCGCGTAACAGATGAAAGCGCAGATGAAGCAAAAGCAGTACAAACGACTGAAACAACTGAGCAAGCACCTAAAGCTGAAAAAACAGCCAAGCCTGCAAAAGAAAAAGTAGCAGTTGAAACTGAACAAGCAGAACAGCCAGTTGCTGAAAAGCAAGTATCTTCAGAGCCAGTAAAAGCTGACGCTGAGCCTAAACAAGCTGAGCAAACTGAATCGGTAGTTGAATCATCAACTGATGAAGATCAAGCTCAACCTCGTACACGCTCTCGTCGTTCACCTCGCCACTTACGTGCCGCAGGTCAACGTCGCCGTCGCCCTGAGCATGATGAAAAGTCAAGTGATGACAAAGCTGATGCGCCAGCATTTATTCCAGTTGCCGATCAAGCTGCTGCTGAATATGAAGCTGAGCTAAAAGCAAAACAGGCTCAGGCTGAAACTGAAGAACCAGTAAAAGCTGAAGAGCCAGTTAAAACTGAAGAGCCAGCTAAAGCTGAAGAGCCAGTTAAAGCTGAAGAGCCAGTGCAAGCTGAAGAGCCAGTTAAAACTGAAGAACCAGTGCAAGCTGAAGAACCAGTGCAAGCTGAAGAGCCAGTGAAAGCTGAAGAGCCAGTGAAAGCTGAAGAGCCAGTGAAAACTGAAGAACCAGTAAAAGCTGAAGAACCAGTAAAGGCTGAAGAACCAGTAAAAGCTGAAGAGCCAGTTAAAGCTGAAGAGCCAGTTAAAGCTGAAGAGCCAGTTAAAGCTGAAGAGCCAGTTAAAGCTGAAGAGCCAGTTAAAGCTGAAGAGCCAGTAAAAGCTGAAGAGCCAGTAAAAGCTGAAGAACCTGTAAAAGCTGAAGAGTCAGTACAAGCTGAAGAACCAGTGAAAGCTGAAGAGCCAGTTAAAACTGAAGAACCAGTGAAAGCTGAGGAACCAGTGAAAGCTGAAGAGCCAGTGAAAACTGAAGAGCCAGTGAAAGCTGTAGAACCTGCTAAAAATGAAAAGACTGTTTTAGTAAAAGGTTCAGCAAGCGCTGCAATGGCAAAACCTACGCCAGTTGCAGATATTGAGCCAGAGCCAACACCAGCGGCTATGGCGCATAACAAGCGTGTAGCTATTCCAGATAGCGGCCTTCGTGCAGGTTCAATTAAACCTGCTGGCAGAGCCCGTGCTGATATGGCAAAAACCTTAGCGGTTGAATAATTTAGTCGCTTAAGTAAAAAAGCCGCGTTCACAACGCGGCTTTTTTGTGTGTAATGTTTTTAAATAACAACCTGTTGAGTACCTAGGTGATTTGCATAGCCACCTACAAGAACCTTATAAACACCCTGCTCATCCGAATAAACACTGGCAGAAATATGTGAACTGCACCCCATTGCTCTGCCTTGTTCAAACATAAAACGGTTTTCTTGCTGTATAAATACATGTTTTGATAAATAGCATGCAAGCGCGCCACTGGCGCTACCGGTTGCTGACTCTTCGGGTATACCAACCAAAGGCGCAAAGTTACGACAACTTGCAGTCAGCTCACTTTGCTCTTCACACAATTCAAAGGCATGCACACCAATCACGTTATGCTGTTGGCAGAAGTCGCTAAGCGCTGCCTCATCAATAACAATTTGATCTAAGTAGCCATTCGGCACAGCGACTATAATATCTGGCAATCCTGTAGTTATTACATCAATTGGCAAGCCTGTTTCTGCTAGAGTCGTTTCATCAAGTCCTAATAAGCCTGCAAGGTCGTCATAAGCAAAGTTGCCTAGGTATTTTGGCAAGGCTTGCTCCATGATAACTTGACCGTCTTCGGCGATTGTTACGCCTAACAAGCCCGCTTTTGTTCGCTGAGTGTAATAACCTGGTTTTAATAACCTTTGTTCGAAGAGCGTAGCAAACACCGCTAGGGTTGCGTGGCCACAAAAATCAACTTCTTCAGTTGTCGTAAAAAATGACACAGCAAAGTCAACTTCATGATCTTGCGCCACAAATGCGGTTTCTGAAAAGCCAATTTCTTTTGCAATAGTCAGTTTTTCTGCGTTTGTGAGTTTATCTGCATTCAAAACGACACCTGCTGGGTTGCCGCCTGTATTATTTGCACTAAACGAGTTAACTAAAAATGCAGTTATTATCATTATTGTATGCCTTGGTTTAAATTAAATTCATAAAACAACATGCCATTTTCCTTAGATGCTTGCTCTTCAAAAGCCAATTTTTTTAAAAGTTTAATTGATGGTGTATTTGATTCATCAACACCAGCAATGAGCTTATGCCAGTGTGGCTGAGTATCAGCCAAGTTTATAAATCCCTGCAATAACTCAAATGCAAGACCCTGCCCCCAATATTGCTCAGCTAACAAATAACCAATATGAGCATTATGGTTTTCGGTATATATAAATAAAAGCCCAACAACTTCTTGATGTTCAGATTGCAGCATTAATAAGCGGCACTCGTTAAGCATGTTACCCAACCACTTTTCAGCAACAGCTATAGAATCTATCCCCTGAAAATAACCAGGTAAGTTTGCAACTACAGCAGGGGTTAATATCGTTGGTAAGGCAATCGTTAATTGATGATGCTCATCCATTGACGAGCTTGCGTCTATTTCAATCACATTTAATCTTTTTGTAGTGAAAGATAAATTCATTTTTCATCACCTAGTAAAAGCAATAACAAAGTGAATTATTACTTAGACCATTTATTTGAAACAACTAAGATTGCAACACTAACGCTTATTACAGCAAATAAAAGACCTATAAGCAGTTGCTGGTATGCAATGAAGATTGAAAACCCAATAGCAGCACCGATACAAAAAATAGCCCAGTATTAGCTTTGTTGCGTTTTATCATGGCCGTATCCCTCATCTGTTACCTCATCCTTGATGTTTCTTCTAATTATTGCTGCTTGGTATTTCAGGGTCGAGTTTCCCGCCTTCTCTAATATAAAGGCTGTCTTTTATCAATTCCGACAAGTACTCAGCATAACCTTTTAACTCAGGATCAGTCACCGATTTCAATGCTGTTTCCAAATCGTCTAAGTAACCTACATTTTTATTTTGCTCTGCAAACTGCTTTGAGTAGTTAGTCGCCAAATAAAGATATTCAAGTCGTTTATATCCATTTAAATCTCCATTAAGGGCATGTTGAATATCTTTAAATGCTCTAGCTCGATAGCTATTTGCCTTATTAAGGTTACCTAAAGACTGCTGCCAACGAGCAAGGATTCTTAGCAACTTATTTTTAAAAAATTCATCTTTTTCGCGAAGTGCGTAAGTTTGCTCGAGAGTTGGCTTCGAAATGTGTTGAGACGCAAGAAATTCCGTTATTCTCTCAATTTCTGCAGGTTTAAGTTCGTCAAAATCACCAATTAAAGCTATAAAACCCGATGTCTCGCAAAACCAAATGCCATTTCTATCCGTATGCGGCCAAAACACCTGATCATATTTTGATGGCCAACTGTAAATATAACCACCATAGCTTGCAGGCTCAGCAACCGCACATTTTGCACCCTTAACGATTGGGTCATCTACTTCTAACTCTCCCCACGTTGTTGAGTTAGCAAAAGATGATAAAACCAATAAAGCCACTGATAACTTTTTTTTCATAAAAACTCTCTTATAAACATCTTTAAAAATTAGATTTGTTGTTACATCTTCACGATATTCACTAGAACGTTTCAAAATCAGTTAAGGGGTTATAATTGTCATTTTAATTTTCAGCTGGTTGGGTTTATGGATGAATTACCACTTGCCAGCAGCCTCCCGAGGGCATGCATTTTTTATCTCTGTGACAAGTTTTCTTTGCTGAGCCGTCGGTTCACCTTCAACATTCGCTACCTCATCGACGAGATAACAAATTGAAGCTGCTTGCTCTTTTGTTACTTTATCTAAGCATCGCTCAATTACTTTGTGAGGTTTATTGTAAACGTCACTAGTATGCCCTAATAAATGCACACTTGAGCGTAATAAATCTGTAGCTTCTTTCATACTTAAATGAAATTCACTGTTAAAAAGAGCTAGAATTTTTTCTTTTTGTTCTTTACTCATTTCTCCATCTATTTTGGCCACTGCAACCATATATAACGCAGCCACATCCATCGGTGAATCTAACTTAAATGCGGGATTTAAATCATGGTGTTTTCTGAACTTACGACGTCGGTGCCAGCTAAAAGGATTCAACCAACCAATATCTATCCCCCCTTCTTGAAGTCGATTCAGTAACACCAAAATGGTCACTACAATACCTAAAACACCTAATACAACATGCATAGTTTTTCCTTATTTTTATCGCAGTTAATTGTTATTTATTTTTTAAATTCTTCAGCTGTAAAATTGCTTTTAAATGTGAAAGCATGTGGTGTGTCGCCGTTTTCTCGCAGATACTGCAATCTCTCTAATGCCTCTTGAGGGGTTGGAATATGGTTATCTTCAATCCACCATAAAACATAGCTATCTTCAGTTAAGCGGTGAAACCATTCACCTTTTCTGCGCATAAAATCTCTGTGATGTGTGCGAAACATAAAATTTTTAAGATCTTCAACGCTTTCCCACACAGACATATTGATTATCATATTCGGATCATCAAACAATTTAATATTTGTGGCATCACCCGATTCGTCTTTTAATCGCCATACAAAACCAGCACTGCTTTCAGCAACGCCATTTATTAAATCAAGATTATCAACAAAATCTTTTATTTCTGGCGCATCTAATGGATATTTAGCAAGAGCGATATTCAATTGAGCAAGTTTCATTTATGACTCTCCTTAGCCATCGGGGAAGTTTGTACCTTGAGTGTATTAAAACTAAGCGATACTGAAAGAAAAGAAAAGCACTTTTACGCCTTCCACTATTCGAATTTTTATATTAATCATGCTAAAAACCATCTGTAGATGTTTTACTAAATCAATGATGGCAAATGGAACTACTTTATCTAATCTCCGCCACCGCAATCACCGCCGCCGTCAGAACATGAACTGTCCGATGAACAAAAGCAAAGTAAATATTAGAAGTAAATTTTTACTTAAGCTTAGGTAAAGCGAGTTGAAATTCTAAAGCTGTAAATTCATTTCTAGTGTAAGGCCCAAAAACGAACTCATTATGTTCTGCATATTTATGATCGTTCACTTTATCAATATAAAAGTAAGAACAAATATTTTCAGGGCAAGCCAAAACCGAAATGTATTTATCGTTAGACGCAATCAATTTAGGTTCATCTATACGTCCAATGAATGCACCTTCACCAAGCGAGTAGCCTAACTTTTTTGAGTTATCACTAAAATAGACTTGATATGGAGGTTCTTCCCAAAGCGGTGAACAACCAAGAACAAACAGTGATATGAATAATATAAGTTTCTTTGTCATTAATATACGAGCTAATTTTTGTTGTTATTTAACCATTCAAAATACTTCTCTAAGAACAAATGAGCATCACCCAACAAAAGTTTATCATGTGCCATTACAAGCTTCTTAGCGTGCCAACCTAGCATGGTATTAAGATGGCTTTTGATCCTTAATCTCTTGGCATATAAGTTTAAACTTTGCTTTTTTAAAGCGATTCATAAAAGAGTTTAAATAAATTAACTGACCGTATTCATCCATAGTTGATTCTCTGTGAGATACACCTAACCAATGCTGGTAAAAGTCATCAAAGTCAGAATAAGCAATTTCTTTTGAGGCCCCTTCTACTAACCAACAATGCTCTATATCTATTAAATCGAGATTAATTGTTTTGCTTAAACTCAGCCCGAGCATTGCAAGCAATAATTTGAGCTCTTCTAAATTATTCAGGCATACAGATTCTTGCAACTCAAACCGAGACTCTAAGTTATTTAACATATTAGTATCTAAACTATTTACCGCTACAAAACTATAGTGATGCAATGTTTCTTCCTTGTAGTAGATAGTGTTTTAAAGTACCCAAAACTAAAAAGCCCAGCAAGTGCTGGGCTAAAAACGGTTATCTATCGTCTTATCGCTTAAAACTTGAAGCTTAAACCAGATTAACTTTCGTCCTGCTCCATAAAGCGCTGAAGCTGGTCTTTAAGATTAGGTGGAATACCTTTGATCACTAGTGTATCGGTTGCTTCGTTATACATTACGCGTTCACCTAAGTGTTTACGTTCAAAGCTCACGCTAACACCGCCACCCATGCCAGAGAACTTCACCATGCTAGTTACTGTTTTCTTATCAACAGGGAACGACTCTTCTAAGTCATAACTTTGCTCTTGGCAGAAGCTTTCAAATGGACTGTCGTCATTTTTCGATAAGGTTGCAGAAAGCTCTTTAACGTTGGCATCTTCACCTGTGGTTACGCAATCATTACAGTAATCAAAAACTTGCTTACGTAGCTCATCTTTCTCTGACTTGTCGTATTGTTGCTCAGATAAATAGTCTTCTACAGCACTAAGCATAACTTGGCTTTGTTGTTTAGGGTCAATACCCTCTTCGCAGCCTAAAAAGTCTAAAAAGAAGTCAGCCACTTTACGACCTGCACGACCTTTAATAAACGACACATAGCGATTATCTTCTGGTTGAGTATCCCACGCAGTTAAATCGACACGTGCAGCTAGTTGCATACGCGAAATATCTAAGTGACGTGATGAAGCTAAATCAAGCTCAGAAGTAATTGAGTAATGCTCTTTAATATTGATCATCGCAATTAACAAAAAGTCACTTGCAACATATTGATAATGGCAAAAAACTAAATAACCCGTTTCATTAAAGGCATACTTATTTAACTCTTCTTTTAGCACATTTGTTGCTTGCTCTGTCATGTGCCAAAAGCCAAGTTCGTCGTTACGGTAACTTTGCATAGCCGAAGCAACAATGCTGTTTTTCTCGCCGCTGAATGCACAATAGCCTTTACCAGGCTTACCATTATATGCATGGTGTAGCTGCTCTATAAAAACGGCTACTTTATCGTTAACAACCATCTCATCATTGCGTAAATGAATATCTGTATCGTCATCTTTTTTGTCTACATAATGAACGACTAATTTTTTAACATCTATTGTCATCTTTGTTTTTCACGCCTCTGGTGTTAAAATACGGGAATATAACTCTTTTTATCGAACCAACTGATGCCTATCATATCAAAATATTCTAATGAGCAAGTAGAACAAATCGTTGATCAGCTGATTGATGTACTAACAGAGCACAAAGCGCCTGTTGATTTAAGCCTTATGTGTTTAGGAAATTCTATCACGCATATTTTAAAAGAGCATGTACCATCAGAGAAAAGACAAGCTGTTGCCGACAACTTTGCAAAAGCATTAGCACAGTCGGTTAAATAAGATTTATGAATTTATCGCAACAAAGTCAGTTTTCTTCAAAAGTAAGTCAGCTTTTAAGTTGGGGCCATTGGTTCACCTTTGCAAACATAGGTTTAGTGCTATTTATTAGCTTAAGCTACTTAGTTGCAGACAGTGCACCGACAACCTTCATGGGCTATTTATACATGCTCGTGACCTGGTTAAGCCACACCAGCTTTATTACTTTTATTGCCTTTGTTTTAACGATATTTCCATTAAGCTTAGTGTTTCCATACCCTCGGCATATCCGAGGGATGGCAGCCATTATTGCAACCCTCGGCGCGTCATTCTTAACGCTTGATGCCTATGTTTATTTTAACTTGGGTTATCACTTAAATACGTCTGCTCTACCTGAAATCGTTTCTTTGTTGTGGCACCGCTTAACAAGCTCACCAGCATTAACAACGATTCTTGCAGGCGGCATTGTGCTGCTAATTTTAGCGTTCCAGTTATTAGTCAGTAACTACACCTGGCACCACTTAGCGCGTTTAAAACAATATAAGTTCCCGCGCTATGCAACCAGCACAATTTTAGTGTGTTTTGCACTTAGCCACAGTATTCATATTTGGGCTGATGCTAATTTAAAATTTGATATCACTAAACAAGATAATGTATTGCCGTTGTCTTACCCTACAACAGCCAAAAGCTTGTTAGCTAAAAACGATTTACTAGATCTAGAAAGCTATAAAGAAGCACACGATGTAAGACTTGACCCACATAATATCGATTACTTAGCACCTACTCCACTTGCCGAGTGTAAAGCTGAGTCGAGTGCGACTATCGATATTTTAGTATTTGAGAATAATGCTGACCTAGAGCAATTTGTTGCCACTGAGCCTGCATTACGTAAGACAGACTTGTTCTTACAACCTGTAGAAACCGAAGATACGTTATTTAGTTTAGTTTACGGCCTGCCAGCATTTTACAAAGCCCCAATTCTAGATAAACAGCAACTGCCTGTGTGGCTTGCTGATAATCGCTCAATTCAAATTAATGGTTTTGAACAATTCGAATTTATTAATAACGACGATCAAAACCCTGCGGTTCGCCTTGTACGTGCAGACGCCACAACACAAGCGCGTGAATCTGCTAACGCCGTGTTTGCCTTTAGTCTCGCACAGCAGAGCAATGGTATTGTTACAGCCTCTCGTTTATACAGCTCAGATAAAAAAGTTGTACAAACCGAAGGCCTTATTCAACCAAGTGATATTATCGCCACCAGCGTGGGACATTACCTTGGTTGTAAAACACTCGCAAAACAAAGCATGTTGGGTAGTAACTTATACAAACGCCATGACGACACCGGTGTTAACTACTCGCAAAATGTATTTATCGCATTTAAAAAAGACAGAATTACCCTGATAGATTCAGACGGTAACTTTAAAAACATTTCAGCAGCGCAAGGCTTTGCCATTGAACAAGGCTTAGATATTCCATTCTTAGTGCAAAGCATTAAAAAGCTGAAACAATATACGCCCTAGCGCTTATTGATAAATCATTATTTCGAGCTAGCTTTAGATATTAGACACCTTAATTGATTAGGAGACACGGACGTCATGAAAGCCATAATCATTTATCTAATATCACTTACACTACTTTGTTTTACCAACACATCACTTGCTGCTACCACAGAATACTATAAATGTGTCACAGACAGAGGCACGGTATTTAGTGAGTTCCCCTGTGGTAGCCGTGCAACCAAGCACAAAATTCAAGTCACCGACCCAGACTTACAAGCTCCGCAAAACTTCGTTAAAGAGCTCAACGAGCTTGAGCGCCAGCAAATTATCAGAAACCTCGAAGCCGAAATTCGAAGCTATAAACACCGTTTAGATATCTTAAGCCGTGATCGAGACCGAGCTCAGTACCAGCAAGAACAGCGCTTAAACCGAATTTTGTCTGATAAAGAAGCTAAAAAAATTAATAAAGACATTAAAAAACAGCTAAAAGCAATTAACAAGCAATACGGGCGCGACGTAAAAAGCGTTAATAAAAAACTCGCAAAACTTGAGAAAAAACTAGCTCGCTATAATTAAATACACTTTACTATTGGGTTTGAAGAATAAATAACATATTCTTAACACCAATAGAGTTATTGCTCTATGTTGGTTTAAGTAAGGAGTTTATATGCAGCCACAACACATTGCAGAGTTAATTTTATCTGGGTTTCGCAATCACTATAAACTCTTTCAAGCAATTACTGCCAAAGCACCACTCGCGTTTGCAGATCGTGATTGGCAAAAAATAAATGAGATAAGCAAACTCAGAATTAGCCATTACGATGATCGGGTGAACGAAACCATTGCTAAGCTAAAGTCGCTTAATGAACAGCAAATTATTACCTTAGATCAAACCTGCTGGCTCGAAACCAAACAGCTCTATCAGCAATTTTTGCGCTTTCACCCTCAGGCAGAACTTGCCGAAACCTTTTACAACTCTGTTTTTTGTCGTTTATTTCATCGTCGTTATTTTAATAATGACTTTATCTTTGTAAAAGCGACGCTTGCGGATGCCCCAGCACTACCAATGGAAGTTGAATACCGCAGTTACCACCCTGTTGTTGATGGCTTAAGACCCACAATACGCAAAATTATTAATCAGTTTGATTTTAAAGCACCCTTTGTTGATTTAGAACGCGATATTCGCTTGCTGGTAAAAGCCTTTTATAAACAAGCGCCTGATACACATCACCAAGCATGGCAAATGCGCTTTGATATACTGCAAGCCCCGTTTTACCGTAATAAAGCGGCTTATATTGTTGGCCGTGTGGTATCAGAAAGTGGCGTACAGCCATTTATTATTGCGGTATTGCATCATGAAGACAAAGGGCTATACCTCGATGCCCTACTCACCAAATCATCACAAATGCGGGTTATCTTTGGTTTTGCTCGTGCTTATTTTATGGTTGAAACCCATGCGCCATCAGCGTTAGTACGCTTTTTAAATCAGCTTATGCCGAATAAAACACTGGCTGAGCTATACAATGCAATAGGCTTTCATAAACAAGGTAAGACCGAGTTTTACAGAGAGTTTTTAAGTCATTTAGATCATTCAAACGATCAGCTTGTAATTGCCCCTGGTACACCGGGTATGGTGATGATGGTATTTACCCTGCCGTCGTTTGGATATGTGTTTAAAGTCATTAAAGACACCTTTGGAGAAAGCAAACCCTTTGGCCGCGATACCGTATTAAAACGCTATCAATTAGTAAAAAGCCATGACCGTGTTGGCCGCATGGCCGACACCATAGAGTATTCGAACGTCGTATTTCCACTAGCCCGATTTGATAGTAAATTACTTGCAGAGTTACATAAAACCATTGGTTCTTCGATGATTATTGAAGGCGAGTGGTTAATCATCAAGCATTTGTACATAGAAAGACGCATGACACCGTTAAATCTGTTTCTTGAAAATGCCAGTGAACAACAAGCGTTTGAAGCAATAGAAGAATATGGCCAAGCTTTAAAAGAAATGATCGCCGTAAATATTTTCCCAGGCGACATGCTGTTGAAAAACTTTGGGGTGAGTAAACATAATCGCATTATTTTTTACGACTATGATGAAGTTCAGTACCTAACAGACATGAACTTTCGCGCCTTACCAAAAGCAAAGTCGTACGATGATTACTTAACCAATGAGCAAAGTTACTCTGTGGCACCGCAAGATGTGTTTCCAGAGCAATTATGTACCTTTGTGACAGCAAATCCGGTGTATAAGCAATATTTATTGAGTACACACCCAGAGCTTGAAGATCCAGCCTATTGGCGACAAGCACAATACAATTATAAGCAAGGTGTAGTTAGCCACATTTATCCATACCCTGCTGCACAACGATTTATCCATTATTGGTAAACACCAAGGACACACAATGAATATAAGTAAAATAGATTTAAACTTACTTGTTTACCTAGATACGTTACTAAGGGAGTGTAATGTAACTAAAGCTGCTAACCAGCTAAGCATTACGCAACCTGCCATGAGTAATGGCCTAAAAAGACTCCGTAATTTATTTAACGACCCTATTTTAGTGCGTACCAGCGAAGGTATGGTGCCAACAGAGCGCGCAAAAGAATTACAACCGGTGATCCGCGGCATTTTAATGACCCTTGAAGAAACACTGGCACCAAACCGCGAATTTGAAGCATCACAAAGTAAACGTGTTTTTCGTATCATGGCCAGTGACTACGCAGCAAGTACCCTTGCCCCACGCTTATTAAGTAAATTACACGAAGAAGCGCCCGATACCACACTCGATATTTTGACCCCAAGTGATGTTACCTTCCACGATGTTGAAAACGGTAAGGTAGATATGGCTATCAACCGCTTTGAAAACTTACCGCAATCGTTTCACTATAAACAAATTTGGAAAGACAGCTTTTGTTGCCTAGTAAAAGCAGATAACCCAATTATCAAAGACTTCAGCCTCGACAGTTATTTAAAAGCGCGCCACATCTGGGTTAGTAAAACAGGCTTTGGTGTAGGTGTGGGTATGGACCCTAAAGATGTGCAAAAGCTAGGTTGGGTGGATGAGGCGCTCGCTCACTTTGGTAAACACCGTAATATTGCCACCTTTACCCGTAACTACCACGTTGCTATTCACTTAGCGAAAGAACAAAACTTGGTTGCAACGTTGCCTTCAAAAGCGGCGAATATCTATTTAGATGATCCGGGCCTTAAAATTCTTGAGCCGCCATTCCCTATTCCGCCATTTGAGCTAGATATGATTTGGAGCCCGCTATTACACCGTGATGCAAGCCATATTTGGTTACGCCAAAAGGTTGCAGAAGTAGCCGACGAGCTTAAGTAAGATTTTACCAACAAAATTGTAATTATTGCTGATAAGCAAGGTGTTAGCTTAGCTTATCAGCAGCATCTCTCCTATTAAAAACCAATAACCAACTGAAATACAATAACTTTATATTTAAGTAATGAACTGGAATATGCTTTGCAAGTATCTAATTGCATTGTTTTTAATATTCAAAAAGAGGTCATTATGAATACTCATCAAGGACAAGACGTTCATCATATTGCAGATATCATCCAAGTTATGAATAGCGGTATCGATTTTTATGAAAAAGCACAGGAAAAAGTAACCGACCCAAGCATTATTGCCCTATTTCAACGCATGATAGATGCGCGTAAAGTAAGTGTTGAACGCTTACAACCTTATGCTATTAACGAAAATGGCGAGCGCGAAAATGGTTCTGATTTTGCTGTAGAAGCACGTAAAGCCTATACATCACTAATTACTAAACTAGGTGCCGACAAAAACGCCACCTATGTTAGCGAACTTGAAGAAGTTGAAGATAAAACACTAGCCGAAATCAAACATGCGCTTAAAAAACCACAACCCCATGATTGTGAAGCCGCGTTATCTAAAACCCTGCTGACAATTCAAAGTTGTCATGCTGAAATGAGTAAAATGAAAAAGCATTAAATTGTGAGAGTGCAAAGCCCAGTTAAGCTGGGCTTTTATTTGTTTAGATTTAGATAAGCGGTTCGTATCTTATCTGAGAATTTTACTATTAGTTTGGAGCTTCATCTTTGGCAGCTTATATTCGCCATTTATCATTACATCGTCAGGGCCATAGCATCGAAGTGTTACGAAGAAGGGACCATCAGGCGCAGGTAGCCAATTAGTGTACTTATCGCCTTTAGGTTGCTCATGCTGAACATAAACCGTAAGTGATCCATCATCGTTATAGCGGATACCATCAGTTCTGGGACCTAGTGAATATCTGTCGATCGGATTAGCGACGAGATAGCGACCGGGAAGATCGAATAATGTTACAGACCAAAAGAATTTCACGTTCGGCAAATCTTTCTTCTCGAAATGAATGACGTATTTGTGTTTTCCGTCTAAGGGCTGACCACTAGAATCCAAAGACCACTGGCTATAAAAAGCCTCTTCTACAGAATTGGCGTAAATTCCTGCAAATGCCCCAGCAGCTCGATAAAGATAGTTATTTTTCAATTGTTCCCGTGAGCCATACACTTCGCCAGAATTGGTGAGTGAAGGCATCACCTCTTCGATTTCTTTCAATCCTTGCTCGACGCCATCAGTCAATGCTTGTTGGATATCTCGCGGTAGACTTTTGATATCGAATGGCGCACCAGCTTTGATGCCGATCTTTTCGAATCTTTTTAGAAGTTCCTTTTCAGATGGGTGAGGCTGAGTAAACTGCAAGAGAAAGTTTAAATAAGCGATGAATTCACCTGACAATGCACGACTCTCATTCCATGCCGGCCACGCTATCTCTGCAGCGGGTACCGGCGGCTTTTGACCTGCGAATTCACTGAGAGGCTGCAACACATATTTGTGCTGGATAGCCAACATGTTTTCCACATCACTCTCACCTTTGAGCTCTGTGCGAGTGAGAGTTCCTATAAATTCACTCTCACTGCGAAATACTTTCTTAATAGATGCAGGAACCTCGCCGTTCCATTCAGGCCCTGCGAAGAGATAGCTCCCCTCTCCAAATCCAGTTGCTCGAGCGCCAGTATAGGCAAAATTATGTGTGAAAAGATCAAACCACTGCTGTGTGTAATAGCGTTCTCCAGACACTTCGGGCAAGCTCAACACCCACGGTTCCGCCCTCAAGTCGAGCCACGCCCAGGAATAAGGAGTGTCATTATTGGGCGCATTTATATCCTTATCTTCAGGGGTGTTTAGTCTAGTGTAATGACGATATCTTCCGAATCCGCCAATAAAACCCGGGTCAAGTGGATCTTGGGTTTGCGCCACCATGGTCTTATACCCGTATAGCATGGGATAGGCGAAGATAAATGCCTCTTTAGCAATCTTATGAGCTTCTTCAAGTGAAGTAATTATCTGTTGCGACTTTACGCCCTGAGCATACAATCCTAGCAGAGTGATTGAGAACATAAACAGTAAGTTTTTGATATTTATATGTTTTAGAAGTTTCATTCCATTTCCCTTTCTATTTAATCGCTTCAATGCATCCTCCGTATCAGGGCAGAGAGCATACTCTAAGAATAGGTATTTTTTGACCACTTATCAACACTGTAATTGTCCCGTTTACGTGATACATGAAAGGGTAAACTATAACTATTAGAAATCAAACTCATCCTTTAGCTTATACAACAGTCAGGTTTTATTAACTCCTTTTAATCAAGCATGACAAATACCCTTAAAAATTATTCAATTTAGTGAGTTAACCCCAAGAAACTTATTGCCCCGTTAAACGCTTCGCAAATGAAATTGCATAAGCTGTTGAGCGTAATTTAAGTACTTTATCATCACTTGGCATAAAGCCCTTAGACAACAGGTTTGGATCATAATTAGTAAGATCGCAGCCTGACTCACCTGTCGCTTCTATGGTGAGCTTTCCTAAATTAATTGTTTTGCGATCCGCAGGCCAACGAACTGAAGGGTCAGTTAATGCATCACCGGGCTCGGCTAATTGTGCTTGAAAACGATAATGCACCTTCCCTTTTGCTAAATCTTCTTCAAGTCGCTTAGCCAAAAATGATTTAGGGAAGGTTTTCATTTGCTCTTCTGTTAGCACCTGCTCTGGCTCTTCTGGCACCATAGTCCATCTAAAGGCATGCTTCGCACCCTTTGCATCAACCATGTAAAAGGTATGCACACCAAAATAACGTGAAGACACATACGATGCTGGCGGGTTATGGCTTTGCAGCCAATTAAATTGCCCTAAGGTACTCGGGTTTTGCTCTCTGTATGCTTTTACTTTTGCAAAATCGATTTGCCCAGTTTTTTCGTCAGGTACTAATGTACTTAGCAAACCAAAAAACGCTTCTGGGCTGTTCCCTGCAAATACCGGCGTAGTTAGCCCTGCAATATTGTGTACATCACCATTTTCTAGTACAAACTGCACCCCTATTCCGCGTGGAGAACGTGATGTTTCATCAGCATTAGGGTTACCCCCGCCCATAGAAAAGCGAATATTTGCTTTTGACGGTGCGTTAAATAAAGGGCTAATTGAATACTGTTTTGCTGCTTGATTAGGTGTAAATGTGCCGACAGCGCACACCCCTTTGGCGTGACCTTTTCTGATACCGGGCTGCTTACCTGACAGCTTCTCAAATAAATTTATGAAATCTTGCCCATTTACTGGCTCCTCAGCAAAACTTGCTGTTGGTAATACAAGGCACATAGCACAAACTAAAGGCTTAATTTTTAGCATTTATCCATCCTTTAAACTTAGTTCCAACAAAAATGACCAGACAAACTTCAAAATGATTTCATCAAAGCTAAAAAATATTTTTACCAACAAAAACGCTACAAACATTTAATAAACTTAGAATATTTATTTAACTACCATTTTTTTAAAAGCTGCTAACTTTAAATTTAGGATCCTAAAAACTGCTGTGGCGCCCAGCATTTTAAAAATAATCCGTGGTATTAATCACGACTATGGCTAGTCCACTTAATCGTAAATTTTGTGGCTTGGTCAAAAACAACAAGGACCTAATTATGGTGAAACAACATAAAAAAACCACTGCAAACGCTGATGTAGATATGACTCCAATGCTCGATATTGTGTTTATCTTGCTGATATTTTTTATCGTCACAACCTCATTTGTTAAAGAGCGCGCTATTGAAGTAAATCGCCCTTTAGCAAAACCAAGTCTTGAAAACCCTAAAAAACAAGCGCAATTTACTATCACTGAAAACGACAGTATTTATTTTGCAAACCGGCTTATCACACCAGAGCAGATAATCGCTAACCTTGCGTTATTTGCCGCACAGTTTGAAATGACCAATGTGCAAGTAACAGCAAGTGAGCAAAGCAGCCACAAAACCTTAGTCACCTTGCTTGATAAAATAAAACAATATCAAGATGTGCCAATTTCTATAAGCACGTCTTTATAACTAAAAAAGGGCCTAACGGCCCTTTGCAAAGTTAAATAATAAAGGAATCTAAAGGGAGTTTAGAACTTGTACTCTGCACCTACGTAGTAGTACGCACCGTTAAAACCAAATGGTGCTGAACGACGTGAGTAAGTGAATACACCAGGGCTTGAAACAATTGTGTTGCCGCTAGCATCAACAATCGTACCCGAGCGTGAATTACCAATGGTGTTCTTATCTGGGTAAACATCAAATAAGTTATTTGCACCAATGTTAAATGACAGATTTTCGTTAAAGAAGTAGTTAACTTTTACATCAGTTAATATTTCAGCACCGTATGTTTGACGGCCACCATCTTCAACTGTGTATTCGCCGTAACGGTTTAGAGAAAGGTTTACTGTCCAATCTTCTAAACGGTAAAGCGCACTTAAGTTAATGCGATCTTCAGGTTGCCATTCTTCGATAATTGATGTTTCTTGGGCAGAAAACACATCTTCTACTGGAATAGTCTCAAGACCACTGCCTGATGGCGTGAATAAATCAACTACATCTGTTTTAGTGAAGTTAGCAGCAAAGGTGAAATCAAGCGTGCCGCCAAGGCCTTCTGTGTTCCATGTTGCAACTAAATCAACACCTTCTGTTTCTGTGTCGGCACCATTTAAGAAGAACTGACCCGCACCTGCGCCTGAGCTTTCAAGTGCAGCATCTAGCGTATCTGATAAACCTTTACCTAAACGGTTAGAAATAACGATACGGTCGTCGATATCAATCGAATAGTAGTCAATGGTTAAATTGATATTGTCGGTTACGTTATACACAATACCTAAACTACGGTTTTGTGATTTCTCTTCTTTTAACTTAGGAATACCAATTGATTGCGCTAAGGTACTGTCGTTTCTAAACGTACCTACTTGCTCAGCTACTAAGCTGCCATCATCACCTACAACAAACTGTGTACTTACGTTATTAAAGTAAAGCTGTTGCATAGAAGGCGCTCTAAAACCTGTGCTTAGTGCACCACGTAATGACACATCTTCAGTGACAGACCAGTTACCCGCTAACTTAAAGTTAACTGTGTCACCAAAGCCTTTGTAGTTATCGTAACGTACCGCACCTGAAATAATGACATCATCGATAACATAGGTTTCTGCATCCATATAGAATGAAATCACATCGCGCGACTCATCAACTGATGATGCCGGATCTGAACCACCAAAACCTTGCGTGCCACTTGCAGCATCAACACTACCTACCCCGCCATTTAAGCCAGAATAGATGCTCATACCATCAACAGTGTCGTAATCACGGTATGCGTATTCGCTACCTTCAAGAATACGGAACTCATCGGTACGAAGCTCAGCACCTAGTGCTAATGAAAAGTTGTCGTAATCTTTGGTGTAATCAAGGTTTAGAGTTTGCAGTGATAATTCAAGGCCATATGCATATGCTGAACGCGGGATAGTGGCACGAATTTCATCAGCCGTTAAACCTTGGTCATAGCGAAGGTAGTTAGCGTAAGAGCCGTTGATAGTGTCACTTGTGGTGTAATCAATGCTGTTTTCACCGTAGGTGTACGATAAATCAACGCTTGAATCATTATCGAACGACTTTTTATAACCAAAGTTATAAGACACGTCATCAATGACAGTATTAATTTTCGGTAAGAAACCCATAGGAATGGTTGCATCACCATCTTGTAATACAGGGTTACCATTAGCATTAGCGTTGTGACGGAAAAACGCAGCTGATTCGTTTTCACGATTTGAATAAGTGATAAAGCCATATAGCTCACCACCAGCAAGCTCATAGCCAGTATTAACTGTTAGAGCGAATTGTTGTGAATCTGCATCACCAATTCTAAACGTATCACGAGGTGCCGTTAACTCACGAGGGTCGCCTGCTAATAGCGTACCATCATCAAGTTCAGTACAGCCGTAAAATTGACATGAGCCATGAAGGCCTGCACGGTTAGTAGGTGCACGGTCACGGTAGTTAATTGTGGTGTTTAAATAACCTTCGTCACCTAAAGCAAAACCTTTGTTGAAATCAACAGTCACAGTTTCGCCATCACCTTCTGAATACTCACCATAGTTAATCGCCGCTTTACCGCCCTCTTCAGCGTCTTTTAATACGATATTAATAACACCTGCAATGGCATCTGAACCATATTGCGCAGCAGCACCATCACGTAAAACTTCAATACGTTTGATTGCAGCAGCAGGAATAGCATTCATGTCGGTACCCGCCGTACCACGACCTACTGACGTATTAATGTGAATAAGGCTCGCTTGGTGGCGACGTTTACCATTGATAAGAACTAAGGTTTGATCTGGCCCTAAGCCACGTAATGTTGCAGGGCGAAGTGCATCAGTACCATCACTGATAGATGAGCTTGAAAAGTTAAAAGACGGTGCAATAGCCTGAAGCATACGGCCTACTTCTGTTTGACCTGTATTCTCGAGTGCTTCGGCACTTAAAATATCAACCGGAACCGGTAAATCTTCAACCGAGCGTCCTGCTACACGGCTACCGACAACGGCAATTTTTTCGATGTTTTGTTCTGCTGATTGATCTTCTGCTAACGCTTGCGTATTGGCGGCAAGCAGTAATGGCACGACTGCAGCGCTGACCCCTGATACTTTGATCATGTTATTATCTATCCTATCTACTTGTTTGAGTTTTATACTCAGCAAGCCTTGTTGATCAACAACCGCATCGAGCTCAGTGCCTTCTAGCATCGCATTCAGTGCATCAAGTTTAGTGTAAAAACCAAACACAGATTGCGCTTGATATTGCTTTGCTAATTCGAAAGAAAAAATGACTGTTTGTTCAGTTTGCTTTGCAAATTCGATTAACGCCAAATCAGCTCGTTGCGCTTTGATGTCAAATTGCAGCATTTGTTTTTCAGCCGCTATTGCTACTTGGCCTGCTGTGAGGCCATAAATAACAAAAGAGGCAGGTAACAACGGCAATTGCTTACTGCGCAATTTAAACAAACAAGTGAGGAAGAAAAATCCGCTATGTAAATTTAACTTTTTTTTAATTAATTTTTTGTGACGAGAAGGTGGCGCACAATTAACATCATTACATTGGCGTATTCTCATAGATAGAACTAACCTTTTGCAGCGATAGTTAAGCTAACACGATGTTCACCTAAACGTTGATGTTCTACACCTAAGTTGGCTTGTAAAGAATCAAGCAAACCTTTAATGTCGCCTGTTTTAAACACGCCAGCCACTTTTAAAGAGGCAAGTTCTGGGTCATTTAATTCAAAACGTGTGGCAGTATAACGACTCACCTCTTGTAGAGCTTCGCCTAAAGACTCGCCATTAAAAATCAGCATTTCTTGTTGCCATGCCAAATCACGTTGTACGTCATCAACCGATAACTGTTTAATTGGCTCAGTTTTACTTTGTTTTATCAGTGCTTTCTCACCAGATACAACAACATTAGCGCGAAGCGCTTTAATATCTGCACTGTTATCTGAGGCATCTTTTAAACGATTAAAGTCGCTAGCATCAACCTGAGTACTCGGATCAGCAATCATCACCTTGCCTTCAGTCACCACTAGCTCTAAGTCTGAAGCAGTATTTCGCTGAACATTAAACACCGTACCAAGTGCAGTAAATGATTTATCACCAGCAATAACCGTAAACGGACGGCTCGGATCTTTGGCAACATTGAAGCGCCCTTCACCGCGGCTCAAAATCAACTGCCGGCGATCGCCTGAATAGGCAACTTCGAGTTTAGTATTGGTATTAAGCTGAACAATAGTGCTGTCTGGCAGCACAAATTCAGCTTGCTCACCCACTTTGGTTCGGTAAATTTTGCTAAATTTGGCGTAATCGTTTTCTTCACTTTGCCAATAGCTTGAATAAATAAGCATGATAGAACCAAGCAGCATTGCCACTAAAAAGCTGGCAGCGGTTGCCATACCAAACACTGCAGGTTGTTTTTGCGGTGCTTTATAAGGAAACAAACTACTTAACTCATTAAGTACACTCATTTCATCCCATAAGGTCGCAAGTTCAAACAATGCCTCTTGATGAGCCGCACTTTGGTGAGCCCACAAATGTAATTGGCTTACTTCATCTTTAGATAGGCCACGATCAATTGCACTGATCCACTGACTCGCTTGCTCTTGAATCATGTCTTTTGATGAAAATGGATGAACATTACTCATTTGTTCACCTCTTTTGCAGTGAACTCTGTAGTTGGGGTAAATGTCTGTGGTTGTACGTCGTGTGATTTCATTGCTCGGTGAACATGTAATAAGCCTTTGGCTATATGTTTTTCAACAGTACTTTCGCTAAGACTCATTTTAGCTGCAATTTCCTTTTGGCTTAAGCCATAGACTTTTTTTAAGATAAAACATTTTTTAACCTGAGGGCTTAATTCGTTAGTCACTCGGCAAAAAAACAAAAAACGCTCTTTAGAAGTCACTTCATCTTCAAGTGCCATTGAACGCATGTGATGCTCAACCTGCTGTTGTTCATCTAACGATTCTTTGTATTTATTGTCCCATTTAGCAATATGATTTAGCGCCAAATGCTTAGCTGTTTTCAGCATATAACTGTGAGTATATTCGATATTTTGCTTAAGATCAGCTTCATAACTTTTTATAAACGTCTCTTGCACAATATCTTCTACATCATCAGGGCTGACGATACGTGATACAAAGCGCCTAAGCTTGCTCGATATCTCGGTAAAAGCGGTGATAACCCCAGTTCTATCTGTCATCCTTAACTCACCTTTATTATATTTTTATTGCTTTAGGGTACGAGATTTCAGTTTAATTACAAGCCATTTGTTAAGTTTTTGTACCTTAGGTAAACAAAGATTTCATAAACTCATAAAAAACCTCTGTTTTGCGCGTCACTAGGCTGTTTTGTGGTTTTAAAAACCATACTGGCGCGTCAGCATCAACAAGGCTATTAGGGAGTATTTCGATTAACCGCCCTTCGGCTAAATCATCTTTAATTGCAATATAAGATTTAATCGCTATGCCATGGCCTGCAATCGCCGCCTGTGTCATGTTATCTGAGTTAGATACAGTAAAACGCGTTCTCGCATTATAATTAATGACTTGTCCGCCTTCGTTAAATTTAAGCTGTCGCTGCCATGGCAAACACACCCAGTAATGGTCTTTAAGATCAACCACCGACTTAGGTTGCCCATATTTTTCAATATAGCTCGGTGCTGCGCACAAAATACGAGAGTTACTAACAAGCTTACGAGAAAGCAGGTTTGAATCTGCCAACTGACCTACTCGAATAGCCACATCTTGGGCGTCATCAACAATATTCACAAATTGATCTGTAATCATAAAATCGAGTTTTAAGTCGGGAAATTGCTGTTCAAAGTGGCCAAGCTCGGGCATCACAAATTTCGAAAAGACCCAAGGCGGCATAGTGACTCTTAAAAGCCCTGTAACCGCTGAGCCCCGAGCGCCAATTTGATGTTCAGCATCATATAAAGCTTCTAAAATGGCACCAGCTCGTTGATAAAACAGCTCCCCTGCAGGTGATAAGCGTATTCGCCGACTATCACGAAACAACAATACAGTACTTAAGGCTTTCTCTAACTTACTTAAGCGATGACTTACCGTCGCAGGTGAGAGGCCCTGAGCTTTAGCGGCGGCAACTACACCTTGGTTTTCAACTATGGCAATAAAGGTTTCTAAATCACATAAACTGTACATGGCTTTGATTCAACATTTTCGAATTTAGGTTTCAGTTTTGTATTGTATATATAAAAATTTAAAACTCTATACTTGCTACAAATTGTAAAAAATGATTGGAGTATGTATGTCTTTAAAAACCCAAATCGACGCATTTGAAGTGCAAAAGAAAGCCAATGTCCCAGCTGATATCTTAAATTTGATGGATGTCACGACTGAAAAACTGATTGCAGAACAATTAAGTAAACATGCTTTAAAAGTCGGTGATAAGTTTCCAGCATTTGAATTACCCGACAGCAAGGGCAAACAAATCAGCTCGACTGAATTGCTAGCGAAAGGCCCGCTTGTACTGAGTTTTTACCGTGGTGGTTGGTGCCCGTATTGTAATTTAGAGCTTCGCGCGCTTAATAATATGCAACAAGCATTTGCTGATCAAAATGCACTGTTAGTTGCTGTTTCGCCTCAGTTACCTGATGAATCACTGTCTACCCAACAGCAAAACGAGCTGGCTTATACAGTGCTTTCTGATGTGTCTAACTCTTTGGCTAAAAAGTGTGGCTTGGTATTCACCTTAGATGAAAGCTTAATCCCTGTTTACGATCAACTTGGTTTAGATATTCCAAAAGCCAATGGTGACGAAAGCTACGAATTACCACTACCAGCAACCTATGTTATTGATAGACAAGGGGTGATTCAATTTGCATTTGCTCATGAAGATTACACATTAAGAGCAGAGCCTTTAGATGTTCTTAACGCTGTTAAGGCACTAAACCATGTTTAAAAAAGCATTTTTTAGTCTAGTTTTATTAGTAACCATAACTTACTCGGGAGGCACAATGGCAGAGTCTCAACACCAAGCAAAACCAAAAGTAATTGTGTTTGATGTCAACGAAACCTTGCTTGATCTTGAACAAATGCAAAGCTCAGTCGCTAAAGCGCTTGATGGTAATACCCAGCTATTACCGCTTTGGTTTTCGACCATGCTGCATCATTCCTTAGTGAGTACGGTGTCGAGTGACTATCATGACTTTGGTGAAATTGGCGTTGCTGCACTGATGATGGTGGCAAGTAATAATCAAATTTCGTTAACTAAAGAGCAAGCAAAGCAAGCGATTGTGCCACCGCTTTTATCTTTACCTGCCCATACTGATGTTAAACCCGCTTTAGCGAAATTACAGCAAGACTATAAACTAGTCAGCTTTACAAATTCGTCAAATAACGCTGTAAAAGCACAGTTCCAACATGCAGGCTTAACAAATTACTTTACTCACCGTTACAGTGTTGAAGATATTAAAGTGTATAAACCCGATCTGCGCGCTTACAAGTGGTTGCTTGAACAATTAAATGTAGCACCTCACGAAGCCTTGATGGTTGCTGCGCACGGCTGGGATGTAGCAGGCGCTAAAGAAGCGGGTATGCAAACAGCGTTTATCGCAAGGCCCGGTAAAGCCCTTTACCCACTGGCAAAGCAACCAGACTACATCGTTAAAAACCTTGAAGAGTTAGCCTCTTTACTAGCGAAAAAGTAAACTACAGGGTGTACCTTTCTCTTTTTTGGGTATAAACTAAACGCTAAATGAATATGCATAGTGACGTCTTTCATGCTAATAGACTATTTTTTATGCATACCTACTTAACAATTGGACTGTGGAGTAAACATGCGTCTGCCTTTCGCACCTGCCAAATTATCATTATCTGCGTTGTTATTAGTTTCTGCTCCTTTGCTACTGCAAGGTTGTTCTGAAGCGCCACAGCAACAACAGGGTCAAATGCACCCCGCTGCTGTCGCGACTATGACAATGGAAACTCACGATGCACCTTTTACTATTGAGCTGCCAGCGACGCTGTCTGGTTCAAAGGAGGTTGAAGTTCGTGCCCGTGTCACTGGTATTCTTGAATCACGCAACTTTGAAGAAGGTCAGCGTGTAGAACAAGGCCAATCACTGTTTACAATTGACCTTGAACCTTATCAACTCGCAGTTGACCGAGCACAAGCTGCACTTGATGGTGCAAAAGCAGCGCTTGTTCAAGCTGATCGTGACGTTAAACGATTAGCTAAACTACGTGCCGAAAAGTCCGTCTCACAACGTGATTACGATAACGCAAGCTCAGCCAATGATATTGCTAAGACAGATTTAGCCGCTGCAAAAGTTGCGTTAAAAGAAGCACAACTAAATCTTGAATATGCGCAAGTAAAAGCCCCTGTCGCAGGTGTAATGGGACGTGAGTTTGTTTCTGAAGGAACCTATGTTTCTGGTCCAGATTTATTACTGACTCAAATGACTCAGTTTGACCCTATTCGTATTCGCTTTGGCTTATCTGAGCGCGAACAACTACAAATGCGTCAAGATGTTAAAAATGGCTCACTAACATTACCTGAGCAAGGCCACTGGAAAACACAAATTAAACTACAAGATGGTTCGTTATACGGACAAACCGGTGAAGTTAACTTCTCTGATGTACGTATTAATCCAAACACAGGTACCAGTGAGTTTCAGGCAATTATTCCTAACCCTGATTTTCAACTTCGCCCGGGCCAATTCGTTCGCGTTGAGTTAAGTGGTGCAGTACGCAAAAACGCTTTCATTGTTCCGCAACGTGCAGTACTTGATAACGGCACTGGTAAGTTTGTTTATGTAGTAAGTAAAAACGAGCAAGGCATGGATGTCGCTTTACCTGCCCCTGTTACTGTAGGTGAGTGGATCAAAAAACCAGAAAACGAACAATACCAAAACTTTTGGTTAATTCGCAGTGGTTTAAAAGAAGGCGACCAAGTTATTGTTGATGGCATGGCACGTATTTTCTTCCCGGGTATGCCAGTCAATGTTGGCCAACCTGCCGCTAACCCAAGCCACGCAGAATAAGCACAGGGAGTCTTATGTTTTCTCGTTACTTTATAGACAGACCCATTTTTGCGTTTGTTATATCTATTGTTATTGTGCTTGCGGGCCTTGCTGCGATGCGCAGCTTACCTGTTGCGCAATACCCTGAAATAGCACCACCGGTTGTACAAGTAACCGCAGCCTACCCGGGTGCATCTGCCGATGTGCTTGAGCAAACGGTTGCGACACCGATTGAAAATGCCATTACCGGTGTTGAAGGCATGATGTATATGTCTTCAACGTCAACCAGTGCAGGTTCAACCACAATCGAAGTTACTTTTGAAATTGGTACTGATGTTGACCAAGCAGCCGTTAACGTAAACAACCGTGTTAAGCAGGTTGAAGCGCGTTTACCTGAAGAAACGCGTCGCCAGGGTGTGGTAGTTCAAAAAGGTTCTTCTAGCTTTTTACAAGTTCATGCCTTCTACTCACCAGATGGAACACGTTCAAGTTTATGGACATCAAACTATGTCACTATGAACGTGCTAGACCGTGTTAAACGCATTCCTGGCACTACCAGTGTACAAATTTTTGGTGCCAAAGATTACGCAATGCGTATTTGGTTGCGCCCTGATGTAATGAGCCAATTAGGTGTCACTGTTGAAGAAATTGCAGGGGCAATTCGCGTACAAAACTCACAATACGCCGCAGGTAAAATTGGTGCCACACCTACTACACAATCTCCACAAGAGCTCGTTTACAGTGTGACTGCACAAGGGCGTTTGTCTGAGCCTGAGCAATTTGAAAATATCATTATTCGTTCAAACACAGACGGCAGTAGCTTACGCTTAAAAGACGTAGCCCGTGTTGAGCTTGGCTCAAAAGACTATAACTTCAAAGGAACAATCAACGGTAAAGAAGCGGTTCTGTTAGGTATCTTCTTACAGCCGGGTGCTAACGCCCTTGATGTAGCTGAAGAAGTAAACAGTGTTATTGAAGAAATGAAAAGCCAGTTCCCAACCGGACTTGCCCATTTAACTTCTTACGACACAACCCGCTTTGTTGAAGTATCAATCCGTGAAGTTGTAAAAACACTACTTGAAGCCATGGTATTGGTATTCTTAGTGGTGTATTTATTCTTACAAAACTGGCGCGCAACGCTAATACCTACCCTTGCAGTACCAGTGTCACTACTGGGCACATTTGCAGGTATGTATATGCTGGGTTACTCAATTAACTCACTCACCTTATTCGGTATGGTGCTGTCGATTGGTATTGTTGTTGATGATGCCATCGTGGTACTTGAAAACGTTGAGCGTATCATGCACGAAGAAGGCCTAGGTGCTAGAGAAGCAGCTGTTAAAGCGATGGGCGAAGTAAGCGGCCCGGTGGTGGCAATTGTTTTAGTACTTTGTTCAGTGTTTGTGCCAATTGCGTTTTTAGGTGGCTTAACCGGTGAGCTATTCCGCCAGTTCGCTATTACTATTTCGATTGCTGTAAGTTTATCGGGTGTCGTTGCTTTAACGATGACACCAGCGCTTTGTGTGCTTATTTTAAAACAAGAACACAAACAAACTGCCCGCTTCTTCTTATGGTTTAACGACATGTTTACCAAGATCACTGGCCGTTATGTCGGTGCTGTTGGCTTTATGGTGCGCCGTGGTCTGTTAGGGCTGATCTTAATGACAGGTATGATTGCAGCAACGATTGGTCTTTGGCAAAACACCCCAGGTTCGCTTGTGCCAGATGAAGACCAAGGTTATTACATATCTGCAATCTTCTTACCTGACGGTTCATCACTTGAACGCACAGAGCAAGTCACACAACAGGTCGTTGAGGCCGTGCAATCAAACCCAGCGAACGAAAACGTGGTGGCATTTACCGGTTTTGACTTTATTGGCGGTGGCTACAAAAACAGCGCTGCAACCTTATTCGTGACTCAAAAGCACTGGGATGAGCGTGAAGTTGATACCAAGGCACTGGTGCAAGAGCTCTTCATGAAAACAGCAGGTATTAAAGAGGCGCTCGTTCTTGCCTTTAACCCTCCGGCTATTTTTGGTTTAGGTAACACAGGTGGTTTTGAGTTTTACATTCAAAACAAAGGTGATAGCGATCCAGACAAACTACAACATGCAATGCAGTTGATGACAGCTGAAGCACAAAAGAGCCCTATCATCAGTGATCTGCAAACACTTTGGCGCCCTGATGCACCACAGCTACGTGTTGATGTTGACCGTGAACAAGCGCGTGCTATGGGTGTAGAGATTGATGATGCGTTCACTGCCCTTGCAGGTAACTTAGGAACTTATTACGTTAACGACTTCAATAAATTTGGTCGCGCATGGCAAGTACTAATGTCTGCAGACGCTGAGTTTAGAATGAAGCCTGACGACATTGGTCGTATCTATGTTAAAAACAACCAAGGTACTATGGTGCCGCTTTCAGCCTTTACCACTATCGAGTATAGCCGTGGCCCTGAAAACCTAAATCGTTATAACAACTTACCTGCTGTTAAACTGATGGGTAATGCAGCTCCTGGTTACAGCTCAGGTCAAGCTATTGCTGAAGTTGAACGTATTGCACAAGCAGTATTGCCACCTAATATGACCTACGAGTGGACTGGCTCTGCATTCCAAGAGAAACGCAGTTCAGGCACCACAGGAATTGCCTTAGGCCTTGCTGTGTTCATGGTATTTTTGATTCTAGCAGCGCTATATGAGCGTTGGTCACTACCACTGTCTGTGATGCTTGCCCTGCCATTTGGTACCTTTGGTGCGCTTATAGCAGTTTGGGTTGTTGGCATGACAAACGATGTGTACTTCCAAATTGGTCTAGTAACACTACTTGGTCTTGCCAGTAAGAACGCGATTCTTATTGTTGAATACGCCTTGATGAAACATCAACAAGGCTGGAGCGCAAGTACGGCTGCTCTTGAGGCTGCACGTTTACGTTTTCGACCAATCATTATGACTTCGCTTGCTTTCATTTTAGGCGTTGTGCCTTTAGTACTTAGCTCTGGCGCAGGTGCAGGTGCCCGCCACAGCGTTGGTACCGGTGTAATGGGCGGTATGATGGCAGCGACATTCCTTGCAGTATTCTTTGTGCCGCTGTTCTTTTATTGGTTAACGGCGCGAAAATTAACTGAAAAACGATCAAGACAAGAGCTTGCTGATGAGATAGCAGAACATCATCAACAAGAACATGTTAAAACCCAAGAGGGTAACCTGTAAAAAATGAAGGGCAAACAATGAGTTTGCCCTTTTTTTTGATTATTTGATTACTAGCAATTTACTGCTTCGAACGCTAGTATTAAGGAAAGATGTGTGGAGTACAGCATGAATAATCAAAAATTAGCCGAATTTGAACAGTTTTTTCAAATCAACGAGAGCAACCGTGTCAATTTATATGCGGTTGAACCTAGTGCTGTGCCAAAAACCAATGCTGAGCTCGAAGCGGATATCCCTGCCCTATTTAAACTTGCCAACGAAGTAAACGAACTTGAGCAAACAAGCTTACGACCACTGCGTAATCTGGGTGATGTTGCACAAGAACTCGCGGCCTTTTTACAGGCACAATCTCGTAAAATTGATTTAATCATGAGTCACATCTTAGCCTCAGAGCAGCCTGACGATAACGCAAACTATTGCGATAGTTATGGCGGTGGTGGTGTAAAACTTACCTCAGCTGATGTGTATGAATTAGGGCAAACATTTCATACTAAGTTGTTCTTGCAGCACGAAGCATCTGCCATTTATTGCTATACCGAATTAGTCGCCATTGAAAAATGCGATGATGATAAATACCAATACACATTATTGTTTACTGCCATTCGCGATGCTGACCAAGATTTAGTCGTAAGAGCAGCCCTGCACGCACAAACACGCCAACTTAAAAAACGTCAGCAAGAAAACAATCAGCAAGACAGTTAAAAATCACGCTTTATCGCGCACAAAAAGCTGACATCTATGGCTAAAATGCTAAACTAGCCCCACCTTAGTTTGTTTAATACCTTCATGAAATTTAGACTTTTACCTGAATGGGCTGAGCAAGATGCCGTTATGCTCACTTGGCCTCATCAAGACACAGATTGGGCTGCAAATTTAACCGCTGTTGAGCCTGTGTATGTAGCACTTTGCCAAGCAATAAGCCAACAACAAGATGTTGTGATTGTGGCCCATGATAATGCTCTCAAAGCACATATTGCAGCTTTACTTGCAAATGCAGAGGTTGATGCTAATCGCATTCACTTTGTGGTTACACCGTGTAACGATACCTGGGCACGTGACCATGGCCCATTGACCTGTGCAAATATTGATGACGCAACTCAATTAAAAGTAATGGATTTTATTTTTAATGGTTGGGGCAATAAGTTTGCAAGTGATCTTGATAACCAAATTAATCAAGTACTTGTAAAGCAAGTCGCATGTCCTAAAAATGGTTATCAGCAAAGTGAACTGGTTCTTGAAGGCGGTGGCGTCGAGATCAATGAACACGGCGTGCTACTCACAACCAGCGAGTGCTTATTAAACCCAAATCGTAACCCAGAACTCACAAAAGCAGATATAGAACAAACGCTGGTCGAGCAACTGGGTGCTACGTCGTTTCTTTGGGTTGATCACGGTTATCTTGCAGGTGATGATACCGACAGCCATATTGATACGCTGGTACGTTTTGCACCAAACAACACCCTTGTTTATGTTAAGTGCGACGATAAAAATGATGAGCACTTTGCAGCCCTTGATGCAATGGAAAAGCAACTGCAATCATTTAAAACAGCAGAGGGTGAAAACTACACGCTGATTGCCTTACCTTGGCCAAAAGCGGTTTTCGATGAAGATGGTGACAGATTACCTGCCACATACGCTAATTATTTAATTATCAATAAAACCGTTTTAGTACCAATTTATGGTGATGAAAACGATCAACTGGCGCTTGGTCAGGTTGCCAAAGCATACCCAAATCACACTGTGGTGGGTATTAATTGTGTGCCAATTATTCACCAATTTGGCAGCTTACACTGTATTACAATGCAATTACCGCGCGGCTTTTTAGCAGGAACAAACAATGACTAAACCAACGCATTTAAAGGTTGCTCTTGTTCAGCAATCAAACACCGATAATGCTCAAGACAATATGGCAAAATCAATTGCCGGTATTCGTGATGCAGCAAGCCAAGGCGCTAAGCTTATTGTTCTTCAAGAGCTACACCGTAGCTTGTATTTTTGCCAAACCGAAGATGTAGACGTTTTTGATTTAGCAGAAACAATCCCGGGCCCAAGTACAGACGCCTTAGGTGCACTTGCCAAAGAACTCAATGTGGTGATCGTGTCATCATTATTCGAAAAGCGCGCTACGGGTCTTTATCACAATACTGCTGTGGTACTTGAAACTGACGGCAGCATTGCCGGTAAATACCGTAAAATGCATATTCCTGATGACCCAGGTTTTTACGAGAAGTTTTATTTTACACCGGGTGATTTAGGTTTTGAGCCTATTCAAACCTCTGTTGGTAAACTAGGCGTATTAGTGTGTTGGGATCAATGGTTCCCAGAGGCTGCACGCTTAATGGCAATGGCCGGTGCTGAAATTTTAATTTACCCAACAGCCATTGGCTGGGACCCGCGTGATGAAAAAGACGAGCAAACACGTCAAAAAGACGCCTGGGTTATTTCACAACGTGCTCATGCAGTTGCCAACGGCGTGCCTGTGATCAGTTGTAACCGTGTTGGCCACGAAAGTGATCCAAGTGGTCAAAGTGAAGGTATTCAGTTCTGGGGTAACTCGTTTATCGCGGGCCCTCAAGGTGAAATTTTAGCCGAAGCAAACAACAGCGATGAGCAATTATTAGTTGTTGAATTAGACCAAGCGCGTAGTGAAAACATACGTCGAATTTGGCCTTACCTTCGTGATCGTCGCATCGATCACTATCAGGACTTAACCAAGATTTATCGAGACTAAGCAGTAAAAACAGTTTAAAGGAGTAGTAAATGGCGTTTGCGCAATGGGCAGCATTGCCTTGGGTAAAATCTGAAAAAGATAAAATTCAATGGGGACAACTTACCGGTAGCGGGCTTAGCATCGCTATCGCAGAAGGTGTAAAGCAACACAACGAGCTGGTTGTGATTGTCACCCCAGATACACCAAGCGCCCTACGCCTTGAAACTGAACTCGAATTTCTGTTGCCTGAAAACCCAGTCATGGTCTTCCCTGACTGGGAAACACTCCCTTACGATCATTTTTCGCCACATCAAGATATTATTTCAGCGCGCTTAGCCACGTTAAATACCTTAAAAAAAGAACAACAAAGCGTATTAATCGTGCCAGTTTCGACCTTGATGCTGCGTACTGCCCCTGCTTCGTTTATTTATGGTTCAACCCTTAACTTTAAAGTGGGCGATACCTTAGATACACACACACTACGTGAAAACTTAGAACAAGCAGGCTATTTACACGTACAACAAGTGATGGAGCATGGTGAATACGCGATTCGCGGCTCTATCGTTGACTTATACCCTATGGGTAGTCCTCACCCATTTCGTTTAGACTTTTTTGATGATGAGCTAGACAGCATTCGTTTATTTGATGTTGAAAGCCAACGCTCTGATGAAAAAGTCGACAAAATTGAGTTACTGCCAGCTCACGAGTTTCCAACTAACGACTCAGACATCGAGCGTTTTCGTATCAATTATCGTGAACAATTTGGCGCAAGCTCTGAGCAAGACTCAATTTATATGCAGGTGACTAAAGGAACTTGGCCTGCGGGTATCGAATATTACATGCCACTGTTTTTTGATGAATTGGCAACTATCTTCGATTACTTACCAAGTAATACAACGTTTATGCATTTTGGTGATATCGAGCATGCTGCTGATCAGTTTTGGCATGATGTGAATGTACGCTATGAAAACCGTCGTGTTGATCCGCTCAGACCTTTACTTGAACCTGTAAAGCTGTATCAAAGCGTTAATGAACTATTTGGTGAGTTTGGTAAGTACGCGCGCATTCGTTTATCGCAAGCAAAATTAGGCACTAAAGCGGGTCACACCAACCTTGCTAGTAAAGAGCTGCCAAATGTTCGTATTGATCATAAGTTACATGAACCTTACCAAGGTTTAATTGACTATGTTGCCAGTGAGAAAAAACAAAAAGGCCGCGTGCTGCTCTCGGTTGAATCGGATGGCCGCCGCGAATCATTACTCACCTTATTAAAGCCAAGTGGTTTAAAGCTTAAAGAATTTGAATCGTTTAGCGATTTTACCAATAGTTCCAGTGATGTTGGCCTAATTGTTTCGCCACTTGAGCAAAGTGTGGTGTTAGACGGTAAGCCGCGTTTAACTATTATCACAGAGCAAGAATTACTAGGCATTAAGGTCTCGCAACGTCGACGCCGTAAACACAAATACGAAGCCAGCCAAGATGCACTTATTCGTAACCTTGCTGAGCTACGTGAAGGTCAACCTATTGTGCACCTTGATCATGGTGTAGGACGCTATCAAGGCCTTGAAACCATTGATGCTGCCGGTGTTATCACTGAGTTTGTTACGATCATCTACGCCAACGAGGCAAAGCTATACGTGCCCGTTTCAGCGTTACATATGCTGAGCCGCTATTCAGGTGGCGAAGAAGCCTCTGCCCCGCTTCATAAGTTAGGCTCTGATGCATGGGAAAAAGCAAAAAAACGCGCCGCCGAAAAAGTTCGTGATGTGGCTGCTGAACTCTTAGATATTTACGCTAAACGGCAAGCAAAGCCTGGCAATAAATTTAAGCTTGATGGCAGTGCTTATCGTCAGTTTAGCGACAGCTTCCCATTTGAAGAAACTGACGATCAACGCAACGCCATTGAGTCTGTGCTCGGTGATATGCAAAGTAAGCAAGCGATGGATCGTTTAGTATGTGGTGACGTTGGCTTTGGTAAAACCGAAGTTGCAATGCGCGCAGCCTTTGTGGCCGTGAATGATAACAAGCAAGTTGCGGTACTTGTACCAACCACACTACTTGCACAGCAACATTATGAAAACTTTAAAGACCGCTTTGCCGATTTACCAATTGAGGTGGGTGTTTTATCGCGCTTTAACTCAACCAAAGAGCAAAAAGACACCCTAGATAAAATGGCTGAGGGTAAATTAGATATCGTAATTGGTACTCACAAGCTTATTCAACAAGATATTCAATTTAAAGATTTGGGCTTATTGATTGTTGACGAAGAGCACCGTTTTGGGGTGCGTCAAAAAGAAAAAATTAAAGCATTACGTGCAGATGTCGATATTTTAACGCTCACAGCGACCCCTATCCCACGTACATTAAACATGGCGATGAGTGGTATGCGTGACTTATCAATCATAGCTACACCGCCTGCGAAACGTTTAGCGGTTAAAACCTTTGTAAGACAAAGAGATGCTGAACTTATTCGCGAAGCAATTCTGCGCGAGATTAAACGCGGTGGTCAGGTGTATTTCTTACACAATAATGTTGAGACCATAGACCGAGTTGCTGAAGAAATTAGCGAATGGGTACCTGAAGCCAGCGTAACAACCGCACATGGTCAAATGCGAGAACGCGAGCTTGAACAAATCATGAGTGATTTTTATCACCAAAAATATAACGTAATTGTGTGTACCACTATTATCGAAACCGGTATCGATGTACCCACTGCCAACACCATTATTATGGATAGAGCAGATAAGCTGGGTCTGGCACAACTGCATCAGTTACGTGGTCGTGTTGGCCGCAGCCATCACCAAGCGTATGCATACCTACTGACTGGTAACCCTAAATCACTGAGTAAAGATGCGGTTAAACGATTAGAAGCGATAGAGTCACTTGAAGACTTGGGTGCAGGTTTTGCGCTTGCAACTCATGATTTAGAAATTCGTGGTGCCGGTGAGCTGCTTGGTGATGATCAATCGGGTCAAATGCAAACAATTGGTTTTAGTTTATATATGGAAATGCTTGAACAAGCGGTTAACTCCCTCAAAGAAGGTAAAGAGCCTACCCTTGAGAACTTATTAGGTCAGCAAACTGAGGTTGACTTAAAGCTGCCAGCGTTATTGCCTGATGATTATATTCATGATGTAAATGCTCGTTTAGGTATCTATAAACGTATTGCAAGCTGTGCTAACCTCAATGATATGGACGAGTTACAGGTAGAGCTGATTGACCGTTTTGGTCTACTACCTGACGCCACAAAAAACTTATTCAGTTTGCAACAATTAAAACTGCAAGCAAGTAATATTGGCATTAAAAAGATTGAAGCAAACCCGAAAGGCGGTTATTTTGAGTTTAGCCAGCATACAAAGGTTAACCCTAGCTTCATTATAGGTTTGATACAAAGTGCACCGCAGGTGTATAAAATGGATGGCGCAAACAAACTGCGCTTTGCAATTAGCGAAGCCAACGCTCGCGAACGCTTAAAAATGGTCACTGCAATGATTGCAGATTTCGAAAAAAAGGTTAGCCATTAATGTTGTTTAGAAATAGTTTACTACTGCTTTGTTGCTTATTTACAAGCTCGTCATTTGCAGCACGTTGGTTCGAAATAGAAGTTCTTATTTATAAACAGCGCCCGGCTCCTTATTTACAGGAAGATTTCAGTTTAAAACACGATGAAATCAAGGATAAGCGTAGCAAAGATTTATTATCTCCTGCATACACAGAGCAAGCAAAACAGGCTTGTATTGAAGGCGATAGCCGCTTTCGCTCAGATTCGTTCACTGATTCTTTAGTCAATACCAACCCTCACTCAAACGTATGTGATGACAGTGTTGATTTTTTAGCAAGCTATAATCAACTGCCTGTGACACCCGTTGTTGAGCCCCGTGAAGACACTGACGAAATTTATTTAATGGCGCCAGAACATTTACAGTTTGTTGAACAAAAAAATCAGCTTGATAGAAAAGGCTTAACCCCTATTTTGCACACCGGCTGGCGTTTTCCTGAAATGAGTGAAAGAAGAGCACCGAGTATCCGCCTCTTTGCCGGCGAGCACTTAGCAAAACACGCAAGTCCTGTAAAAGAAAACAACGATTTTATTAGTTTAGTCGGCCCTACTGAGCGCTACATTCCCGATCAGCTGCAAAATGTGCCTGAGTGGGAATTAGACGGTTTAATGAAGATTTATGTTCGTCACTACCTGTTTATAAACGCAGATTTTGATATTAGTCAGCGCTTAGAAACTGGTGATTACGAAAAAGCACGTTTTTCACAATTCAAACGTGTGATCAGTAACGAGATACATTATTTTGATCACCCACGTATGGGGATGATCGTGCAAATAAGACGCTACAACCATTAATGGATACAATTATGAAAAAATATATGGCAATTGCAGCAGCGGCTGCGGCACTTACTTTAGCTGGTTGCTCAAAAGTAAATTTAGAGAACTACGAAAAAATTGAAATTGGTATGGATAAAACTGAAGTTGAAGCTATTTTAGGTTCAGCGGATAAGTGTGAAGAAAAGACACTACACACTAACTGTATCTGGGGTAACAAAGATAAAAACATCGAAATCACATTAGTATCAGACAAAGTGTCGCTTTACAGCAAAACAGGTTTAGACGCTAAATAAACCGAAATGGGTGGCCAAGGCCACCCTTTCATCTTTCATCTTTCATCTTTCATCTTTCATCTTTCAAAATGTCAGTTTGCGAGTAAATACGCTCAATATTGACAATTTTGCTGCGATTTAACGTAATCTTGTAGCGCTGATACAAAGTTTCATCTTCGCTTTGTGTAAACACTAATACCACATTTAACTGATAACGCCTCTCTACGGCTTTCTTAGAGATTTTATTGCTATCTAGATGATAGAGCTTACCTTCACCCCGCTTTAAATAGCGAGCAAACGGTGCCAAGCTAAATTGCATGGTTTGTTGCAAGGTATCGTAGCCAGGTAAAAACTCTTTCGCGTTAACTTGTGTTTCGCTTGCAAAATGCAGCCACTGAGCAGCCTGTTTATTTTGATGGCGGCGCTTTGAAAAAATTCTTCTTACCGCTTTAGGCAGGCGTTTAAAACTGGTGTATTCAAGCCAAATGTATTGGCTGGCAATTTTGTCTTTGGTTATGCTGTTTTTAAATTGAAAGCGCCATTTAGGTCGCCCTCGTACGATAGCTCGCCAGATCACCCGTGTTATGTCTTCTTTAAATATTTCACGAAGACCATAAATAACACCCAAGATCAAAATCAACGTCGCTGTTACTTCGGTAAAGTTTGAGCGAGCATTTAACACAACCAACATCACAAAGGCCATGATCACAGCGGTCACCGTGCCCTTTACCATACGTTTTAAATAACTGTTTAAGTGACGCGTGCTACGTGTAAGCACCACTCCATGCTCAATCAAACGTTGTAATAGGCGCATTTTGTTGGTGATACGGTTGGCATCTTCAAGTGTTGATTGCGAATTATATTCTTGCTCTTCACGGTAACTGTTTTCAGCTTTACAAAACTCTAATAGCTCACTGCGCTCTTTTGCAAAATCACTACTGCGCGGCCCTTCATCCAGTAGTTTCAAAAATGACTGCTCTACATGCCAGCTTAAGTAGTTATCAGCGTTTTTATAAAATGGCAGTAGCTTTTCATCATCTGGGGTGTAGCGTCTTAGTTTTTTCAACAAGCCTTTGGTTTGCTCGCACAACTCAATGGCTGCAGGGTAAAACTCATCGGCTTCTTGGTGTTTTAGGGTGTCTTTAATATCGGCATTCAGCGCGAGTCGAACTTGATAACAATATAAGTTTAAGTTTTGCCGATAATCTTGCTGTTCACCTTTGTTTTTACTAACAAAGCGGCTTCTAACTAAGGGTAAGTGAATGTTGTTAGCGTTATACGCAAGGTGCGATTTAAAGTTATTATTAAAGAATGATTCTTCGCTCAGTGTTTGTGGGTTAACACTCATTTCATTCGGAATGGAGAAATACAGGTCGAGTCGTTGCTCTGTGCGTGGTTTAAGCTCAGGCTCAATAATAAAAGATAAGTTTTCGTCTTGTTTAAGCAATATCACCTCGTTTGTTAAAAGTACCTCTATAGTTTACGCGTTGATAGGCTTTCAGACAATAAAAAAGGCCCAGTAAAAACTGGGCCTTAGTAATCATTTCAAACTAGATTAGAACTTGATGTTCATACCAGCGAAGAAACGACGACCTAGTACATCGTATGTGTACGGGTCAGTGTTTGAGTCATTGTTACCTGAGTAGTAAGGTGCTTGCTTATCGAATAAGTTGTTAACACCTGCAGAGAATGACACTGTGTCGTTCAGGATGTATGAACCGCTGATGTCGTGGTATACAACAGTACCAACGCTTGGTACTAGACACTCGCTGTCGTCAGCAAGACATGCGTAGCTGTCTAGGCCGTCGATCATACGTGCTTGGTATTGTGCATCCCAGTTGTCGCCAGACGCGTTAAGAGTGAAGTTAGACTTAACTTTCGCGTAGCTACCGATACCTGAAGTTACAAGACCTGTGTAATCGATTGTGCTTGTGCCTGAATCAACGATGTACTCATCAAGGATTGTTACATCAAGACCTGTGCGCCAGTTAAGACCTGCAGCTTCAAATGCATACTTGAAGTTTACGTCGTAACCTTTAGTAGATTCATTACCAATGTTTTGTAATTGGTTGTTGAAGCTAATGCGACCAGTGCTTTGGTTGAAGTTGATTGCAGAAGACTGACATAGAGCAGTATCTTGGTTCTTGTATGCGCCAGTAGAAGCATCAAGACAGTTTTCAACGATGTACTGGTTGTTTACGCTTGAAATTGAGTTTTCAATTTCGATTTCGTAGTAGTCAACAGTCATTGAGAAACCGTCGAACCATTCTGGAGCGTATACGAAACCAGCAGTTACTGTATCAGCAAGCTCTGGCGTTAATTGGTCGTTACCACCAACAGTTACTTCAGCTTGGTCTTGTGCACCAGGGAAGTTAACTTGTTCGAATGAAGGTGATTTACCTTGGTAAAGCTCAGATACTGTCGGAGCACGGAATGCAGTTGAACGAACAGCACGTAGCATTAGTTCGTCGTTTACACGCCAAGTTAGACCTAATTTCCAAGTTTCATCTGAACCAAATGTGCTGTAATCGAATGCACGAACAGCAGCGCTTAAGTCAACCATTTGAGCAAATGGTGCGTCAGCTAGAAGTGGAACAGCGAATTCAACGTAAGCTTCGTTTACGTCAAAACGACCACCAGTTGGTTCAACACGTGGGTCATTTGCAAGACCTTGTGAAGTTAGTGAATCTGGAACGTACCATGCTTTTTCTTCACGACGCTCGATACCAGCAGCGAAACCAACATAACCAGCAGGAAGTTCCATTACTTCACCGTTAAGGCCAGCAGAAAGAACTAATAATTGGCTACCACCTGAGTTGTTTTCAGTGTAGTTGTATTGTGCAAGGTTGCTACCTGACCAATCAGCTTGGTTAAGTGGGTTGAAAGTACCCTCTTCGATTGCGTCTTGGATTGAACCCATGTTAAGTAGGTTAGTTGCGCGGTCAACTGAGTCGTTACGACCGAATACTACTGAAGTATCCCAGCCCCAACCGTTGTCGAATGCACCGTCAAGACCGATTACTGCACGTACAGTGTCAACAACTTGCTCATAGCCACGAGGACCTACGTCAGTCATACGACGACCGTAAGAGATGTCTTCACCGTCAGCTACGCCGTGAGAAAGAAGTGAATCACCCATTGCGTCTGCATCGTAAGTGAAGTCAAACCATACTGGCTGTGGAGCCATTTGTTGAGTTGACCAACGCTTAGAGTAAGTGAACTCAGAAACTAAACGCGTTTCATCAGTTACGTCAAAGTGGCCGATACCTGTTAGGTTTAAACGACGCATTGGCGTGTAAAGGTAGCTTGTTGCTGAGTAGTTGTAAGCATCACCTGCTGAAGTGAAGTCGTGCCACTCGCCGTCTGCTTGACCTTGTAGGTCTGCATTTTCAGCCCAAACGTGGCCGAAAGGCGTGTAAGAAGAACCACCACAGTAGAAGCTACCGTTTTCGTAATCTTCTTCGATTGGACAATCAGAGAAATCACGGTCTGCTTGAGAAGCGTCGCCACGGTCAGTGTATTGTAAACCAATTACAACGTTACCACGGTCAAAGCTTGAACCCATTGTGATATCGAAAGACGTTTCGTCTGCATCGCCTTCACCAGTGATAGCACCGTTAAGGTTCATGTCTAGACCTTCGAAGTCGTCTTTTAAGATGATGTTAACAACACCAGCTACCGCGTCAGTACCGTATACAGCAGATGCGCCGTCTTTTAGTACTTCAACTTGCTTGATCATTGATACTGGGATTGTGTTTAAGTCAACAGTAGATGCTGCGCCAGTACCAGAGTTGATCATACGACGACCATTTACTAATACTAGAGTACGTTGTGCGCCTAAACCACGTAGGTCAACACGTGCGTTACCGCCTGAACCGTTGTTAACAGCAGGGTTAGTCATCGCACCGCTTGCTGCAGTCATTTTTTGTAGAACGCCATCGATGCTTGATGCACCCATTGCTTTGATGTCATCTGCGCCGATTAAAGTTACAGGACTAGACGTCTCCATATCGGTACGCTTAATGCGAGAACCTGTAACTTGAATTTTTTCAATAGACTCTGCTGCATCATCAGCAGCTAAAACTTGCATGCTTGAGAACATTGGGATTGCTGAAACAACAGCTAAACCAAGAATTGATTTTTTCATGTGAAAACCCTACTTGTTGGAAATTTACCTTTAGTCAGGTAGCGCTCGTTATTATTAGAATCACGAGTCAGCGGAGGGCAACTTAGGCTCAGTTAACTGAACGAAAACTGAATGACAGGTTAAAGAAAAAACAACCCAAAAATAGCGTATCCATTTTGGGTAATAAGGTTTCACGATGTATCAATGTTAACAGAAAAAAACACTGCCACATCAGCAAGCTAACATTATTAAGTAGCAAAAAAAACACGATTGAAATCAATTGCACGCACTTTGTAATCAAGTGTAACTAAAGGCCGATTAGTGCTACAAATGAAATTTTTACAAGTTGATCACACAACGTTATAAAAACCGTAAAAGCTTGGTAAGACTGCTAACCATAGTTATTCACTAAAATTAACTAAATAGACAAAGTTAGTCCGTTAAACAGTGTATTAGAGAATGATTTCTTGGTTTTGTTCCGTCAGTTTGCAATACCGTATAAAGATACGACTAATAAAGAACATTAAAGTAGAAAAAGATGACGAAGGGATGACGACAATCACAGCTTTTAAATAATCAAAAGCTGTGATCAACAATAATAAGGGAAGATGTTATCGAGTTTGCAGTGAATCGAAATAATAAAGCAAAGTTTGTGGTTGATTGTCACCAGTAGTATAAGTGAGCATCATTTTCCAGGTCATTACAGGCTCAGAGCATGCGCCAACCATAGTATCAGCAACCCAAACTTGACCTGTCTGTTTAAACTGCAGTGGAATAAAACCCATATACATAGTGACCCCTTCAAGTTTTGCAGAGAGGTTTTTAGCATCTTTCGGCAGCTTTAGGTTGATTGCAAAAGGCAACTCAGGGCTGACATCTGGGTTGCTCAGCCAAACTTCTACATTATTAGGGTAATAACAATGACTATTGTTCTCACAACTTGTACTTGTGCTGCCCTCTTCTATACTTTGGCTATCACATGCAGCTAAAAATACACTGAAAAGGAAAACGGGTAAAAAACTAGTTCGCACTCTATTTGCCTGTATAAAATAAAAGCGGATACTAGTGAGCTACCCGCGAAAAGACAACCATGCTAGATGGAATAAGCTAATAAAAATACAATCTCTGACAAAAAATAACCAACAAAGCGCTAAAATTTGATTGATGTCATAATTTTATGCAATTGACCTATCTTTTTAAGGTCAAAAATTTTATCATTTCCATCGCAAAAATAAGGGTTTCTCGAGTTTGTTTTCTGAAGCTAGCACCGCTAAGTTGGCTTTAGGTAACACGCTTGTGAAGTAATAGTAGGCCCCACTTTGTATTAAAGTGGGTAATTCATTTCTAAAACGCATTTATTGCAGCGGAAGCCAGAAAATGAGCCAAACAGTAGCATCACAAACTGAGTACAATTATAAAGTTGTACGCCAATTCGCTATTATGACAGTGATTTGGGGCATCGTTGGCATGAGTGTTGGGGTTCTGATTGCTGCCCAATTAGCTTGGCCAGCACTTAACTTTGATACACCATGGTTAACTTACTCTCGACTACGTCCGTTACACACGAACGCAGTAATTTTCGCATTTGGTACAAGTGCACTTTTTGCGACGTCTTATTACGTCGTACAACGTACATGTCAAACGCGCCTTTTCTCAGATAAACTAGCAGCCTTCACCTTCTGGGGTTGGCAACTTGTTATCGTACTAGCAGCGATTACCTTACCATTAGGTATCACCAGCTCAAAAGAATACGCTGAACTTGAATGGCCAATCGATATTCTTATCGCCGTTGTTTGGGTAACTTACGCAGTTGTATTCTTTGGTACGTTAATCAAGCGTAAAGTATCGCACATCTATGTTGCGAACTGGTTCTACGCTGGTTTCATCATTACTGTTGCCGTTTTACACATTGTAAACAGCATGGCAATTCCAGTTTCACTAACTAAATCATACTCTATCTACGCAGGTGCTGTAGATGCAATGGTTCAGTGGTGGTACGGTCACAACGCTGTTGGTTTCTTATTAACTGCTGGTTTCTTAGGTATGATGTACTACTTCGTACCAAAACAAGCAGGTCGCCCTGTTTATTCTTACCGTTTATCGGTAGTTCACTTCTGGGCTCTTGTTTCTTTATACATCTGGGCAGGTCCTCACCACCTACACTACACTGCGCTTCCAGACTGGACGCAAAGCTTAGGTATGGTTATGTCAGTTATCCTATTCGTTCCATCTTGGGGTGGTATGATCAACGGTATCATGACGTTATCAGGTGCATGGCATAAACTACGTACTGACCCAGTACTTCGTTTCTTAGTTGTTTCTCTATCTTTCTACGGTATGTCTACGTTCGAAGGCCCAATGATGGCTATTAAGTCAGTTAACGCGCTTTCTCACTACACTGACTGGACTGTAGGTCACGTACACTCAGGTGCACTAGGTTGGGTTGCAATGATTTCTATCGGTGCTATCTATCACCTAATCCCTGCACTATTCTCACAAGGCCGTATGTACAGTGTTAAACTAGTTAACACGCACTTCTGGTTACACACTGTTGGTGTTGTTCTATACATCGTAGCAATGTGGATCTCAGGTGTAATGCAAGGTCTAATGTGGCGTGCAGTAAACTCAGACGGTACGTTAATGTACAGCTTTGTACAGTCATTAGAAGCTTCGTATCCGTTCTATATCATGCGTTTCCTAGGCGGTGTATTCATCGTAACAGGTATGCTAATTATGGCTTACAACGTTTATCGTACTATTGCAGCGAAGAAAGATTCGCTTCAATTAGACGCTGACGCACAATTGGCATAATGGAGTAGCACGATGAGCAATAATAATTCACAAAACAAACACGAAATAGTCGAAAAGAACGTTGGCCTAATGGCTATCTTGACTGTCTTTGCAATCAGCTTTGGTGCGTTAGTTGAGATTACTCCACTAATGTTCCAAGACGATACGACTAAACCTGTTGATGGCTTACGCCCTCTTACAGCGTTAGAAATGGAAGGTCGTGATATCTACGTGCGTGAAGGTTGTTACAACTGTCACTCACAAATGATTCGTCCTTTCCGTGACGAGGTTGAGCGTTACGGTCACTACTCTGTAGCTGGTGAGTCAGTATGGGATCACCCATTCCAATGGGGTTCTAAGCGTACTGGTCCTGACCTAGCTCGTGTTGGTGAGCGTTACTCAGACGATTGGCACCATGCCCACTTAATGGACCCACGTGCTGTGGTTCCTGAGTCAAACATGCCAGCGTTTCCTTGGTTAGACGAAAACAGAGTCGATACGACCCATACACTTAAAAAGCTTCAAGTATTCCGTGATAGCTTCGGAATCGACAAAGCAAGCGACCGTTACGACGGTAAAGGTTACGGAAGCGACGAAGAGCTAAAAGCTGACATTGCGAAAATCGAAGCCATGAACAATGGTGAAGGCGCAACTGAAATGCAAGCTCTAATCGCTTACTTACAACAGCTTGGCACACACTTGAAGTAATTATTATGGATTACGGAACATACAGAGGCATTTTGACTCTGGTAATTTTAGTACTGTTTATTGTGATTGTTGTATGGGCATACAGCAAGCGTAGCAAAAGCCGATTTGATAACGCTGCAAATGCCATATTTGAAGATGAAAAAAAACACAACAACACAATCTCTAACGAGGAAAAGGAGTCTGAGAAATGACTAGCTTTTGGAGTATATGGGTTATCGTATTAACCCTAGCGTGTCTTGCTATCATCTTCGGCCTACTTCTGTGGAACTTAAAAAACTACACAGGTGTTAAAGAAGGCGAAAGCTGTGGTCACGAGTTTGACGGCATTGAAGAACTAAACAACCCACTACCAAAATGGTGGACTTACATGTTCTTCGCGACATTCATTTGGTCTGTATACTACCTTGCTGCTTACCCAGGTTTAGGTAACTGGGAAGGTTTAGGTAAATGGACAAGTTCTAACCAAGGTATTACTTCTTTAGCTGAGTCTAAAGAAGCGACTGAACAAGCATTAGCTAACGGTGAGAACGTTCAATTAGACCAAGAATTTATCGCTGCTGATGAGCGTTTTGGCCCAATCTTTGAGTCATTCGCAAAACAAGATATTGAAACACTAGTTAAAGATGAAAAAGCGCTTGAGATTGGTCAACGTTTATTCTCACAAAACTGTGCACAATGTCATGGTTCAGATGCACGTGGTGGTCAAGGCTTCCCTAACCTAACGGATAACGATTGGTTATACGGCGGTACACCAGACAAGATCAAAGAAACACTTCTTTACGGTCGTGTTGCTGCGATGCCACCTTGGGGTGATGCACTTGGCGAGCAAGGCATTAAAGAAATGACTGCTCACGTACTTAGCCTTTCAGGCCGTACTGTTAACCAAAAAGACGCTGCTGCAGGTGCTGCTAAGTTTGCAATGTGTGCTGCGTGTCACGGTGCTGACGGTAAAGGTTCAGTTGCACACAATTTACCATTTGGTGCACCTAACCTAACAGATAACATCTGGTTATACGGTGGTTCTAAACGTGCTGTTGAAGAAACACTAATCAATGGCCGCGCCGGTGTAATGCCAGCATGGAAAGACATTTTAGGTGAAGATAAAGTTCACTTATTAACAGCGTACGTTTACAGCTTATCGCAAGATAAATAACCACGCGGTTAATAAAATGTATAAACAATTAATCTTTTAATTCAATAGATTAATTAAGATCAAAAAAGCCTCCATCTGGAGGCTTTTTTTTAGTCTTTTGCTTTTAAATCCGATAAAATGCGTACAACGTTTTTAAAGGTATAAGTACTATGAAACCCACTCCTTGGTATAAAAACTTTTGGCCATGGTTTTTAATCTCTTTTCCTCTTGCAGCCATCATCGGCTGTGCTGGTCTTATTTATATGGCGATTGGCAACGGCCCAGATATGGTTGTTGATGATTACTATAAAAAAGGCAAAGCAATTAACCTTGAACTCAGCAAATTTAATAAAGCAAAAGCACTTTATTTACATGGCGATTTAAATGTTGCAGGCGACAAAGTAACTTTCACTTTCACCAAGGGTGATGCAAGCAATGTTCACTCTTTAAAAATGTCATTTTATCATCGCACCATTAAAGCCAATGACTTTGATGTAAGCCTAATGAAAAACGCCCATGGCGATTTTACTGCCCTACTCGACACCCATGTTGACGGTGCATACACAGTGTTTATTGAACCAATCGATAACAGTTGGAAACTTAAAGAAGATGTCATTTTGCCAACTGATAAAACGATTTCGATTAGCCCTGAATATAAGTAGTAAACTCTAATGTCCGATAATTGCTTTCATTGTCTTGAAAGTGTGCCAAAAGGCTTTAATGCGACTGTCGAAATAGACGGTAAGGCACAACCTATGTGTTGTATTGGTTGTCAAACGGTTGCTGAGAATATCGTCGCCCAAGGCATGACCGATTACTATAAATTTAGAACTGTGCGCTCTGGTAAAGTTGAACAACTTGTTCCAGAGCAACTCGAGTTGATTAAAAGTTACGATAACGAAGATATTCAAGACGAGTTTATTTCAGCCACTAATGATTTATCAGAAGTACTATTAACGGTTGAAGGCACCACCTGTGCTGCCTGCGCTTGGTTAATCGAAAAACAACTACTTAACTTAAAAGCAATCAAACGTGTTGATGTAAATACTTCGACTAATCGTGCCATGATCCAATGGGATAAATCGGTTACACCGCTTAGCCAAATTATCACTTCATTACATCAAATCGGCTATAAAGCCTATCCGTTTCAGGCAGACCTTGAAGCAAGCCAAAAACAACAAGCCGCAAAAGCCTACATTCGCCGTTTAGGGGTTGCCGGTCTGATGACCATGCAAGTAATGATGTTTGCTTTTGCCATGTATTTTGGCATGTTCTCTGGCATGGAAGAGAACTTTGAGCAGTATTTTCGCTGGATAAGCTTAGTGCTTGCTTCTCCAGTTATTCTTTACAGTGCCCTGCCATTCTTAACCAATGCCATTAATGGTTTAAAAGCCAAACAGCTGAATATGGACTTACCCGTTTCATTAGCGATTTTTGGTGCTTATGGGGCAAGCTGTTATGCCACATTAATGTCGGTTGGCGAAGTTTATTTTGAATCTATCTGTATGTTTACCTTCTTATTGTTATTAGGTAAATATTTAGAATTTAGAGCCCGTTTAAAAGCCAGTGAATTTACCGCTAATTTGCAAAAGTTACTGCCGCTTACAGCTCGAATTATCGATGAGAATAACCAAGAATCGATAATTGCCGCTAAAAAACTAAAACTGGGTGATGTTGTATTAATCAAAGCAGGCGAGACTATTCCTGCTGATGGTATTGTTACAAAAGGTCAAACAACCGTTGACGAAGCCATGATGACCGGCGAACATCAACCCGTTAATAAGTTTGTCAGCCATCAAGTTTACGCCGGAACGATTAACCATGATGGCGTGATCAGTATTGAGATCAACAAAATCGGTCAAAATACCCTGCTTAATCAAATTATTAAGTTACAACACACAGCGTTAACCAAGCGCCCGCGATTAGTTGAGATAACAGATAAAGTAGCGCAGTGGTTTGTTGCCTGTTTATTAGTGTTTGCCTCAATAACAGCAATTGGTTGGTATCAAATAGATCCCGAGCATGCCTTTTGGGTTACTATTTCTGTACTTGTTGCAACCTGCCCTTGTGCGCTTAGCTTAGCAATTCCAACCGCTCTCACGTGCGCTGTAGCCAGCCTTACTAAGCGTGGAATTTTAATAAAACAAGCCCATGTGTTAGAAACGCTACCACAATTAACAGATATCGCTTTTGATAAAACAGGTACTTTAACGCAAGGTCGCTTTACCATTGAACGCGTTGAACTAGTTAACACCCAATACAGTGAAGCTGATGCATTACGCTTAGCAGCGCAACTTGAAAGTTTCTCTGAGCACCCTATTGCTAATGCATTCGCTGGTTTCAACGACACAGTGAACCCTATTGAAAATGTGACTATCGAACCGGGTAAAGGCATTACCGCTTTACTCAATGATCAGCACCTTGCGATAGGTAAAAGCGGTTGGTTTAATACCGAAAAAGCAGATGCTCAAGCAACCTTATATATCGATAAACAAGTCATTGCTCGCTTTTACTTAGCCGACAGCCTACGTAATAACGCAGAAAAATTGATTACTACACTTCATTCGCAACAAATTAAGTGCCATATGTTAACGGGCGATGCCTCTAACAGTGGTGAGCGAATTGCAAAACAGCTCAATTTAGATACCGTTCATGCTGCATGTAGCCCTCGCGACAAACAAACCCATGTCGAAGCACTTGCCAGTAAAGGTGCCATTGTTGCTATGGTGGGTGATGGCGTGAATGATAGCCCAGTATTTGCCAGTGCCCATTTATCTATTGCGATGGAAACCGGCGCTGATATTTCCAAAAATAGTGCCGATGTGGTATTACTCAATAGTGATCTAACGGCCATAGAGCATTTGCTTACTGTCTCGAAAAAGACGCGCCGTATTGTTAAGCAAAACTTGGCATTATCACTTATTTACAATGGTTCGATTTTACCATTGGCAGCCCTTGGGCTCGTTGCTCCTTGGATGGCTGTAATTGGTATGTCTGCAAGCTCCATTTTGGTTATTACCAACTCATTAAGGTTATTAAAACTATGAGTATCATCTACATGCTTATCCCAATTGCCATTTTATTTGTGCTAATTGCCATTGGGGTGTTCTTTTGGGCTGTAAAAAGCGAACAATTTTCTGATTTAAACAAACAGGGCCACAGTATCCTGTTCGAAGACGATAAAGAGCAGCACAACAAAAGTAATGATTGATCCGCTGTTTATTAGTGCATTTATAATGGGCTTGTTAGGCAGTGGTCATTGCCTAGCGATGTGTGGTGGCATTGCCAGTAGTTTACAACTTGCCGCCAACAAAAACCGTGCAGTGAGCTTTTCGGTTGCTTATAACCTAGGCCGCGCACTAAGTTACATGCTTGCCGGTGCTCTTGTAGCAGGAATTAGTAGTCGCTTTGCAGCGCAAAATACTTCTATATCGATAGCGTTGTCGTTTTTGAGTGGTATTTTTATGCTCCTTGTTGGGGTTTACATTATGCGTTTAGCGGCAACCCTACAGTGGCTAGAAAAGTTAGGCAAAACCCTAATATGGCAGCATTTAGCTAAACTTAATCGTTATTTATTACCGGTTGACACTACCCCAAAGGCCCTGCTCTATGGCGCTTTGTGGGGCTGGTTGCCCTGTGGATTAGTTTATTCAGCGCTAACCTGGGCACTGACTAGCCCATCAGCATCACATGGTGCAGGTGTGATGTTATTTTTCGCGTTAGGCACCTTTCCTGCCATGATAAGCGTAGGACTCGTCAGTCAGAAAATAAACACTATTTTCAACCATGTTTGGACTAGGGTTATTCTAGGCAGCGTAATAATATGGTACGGTATATACTTATTAATTATAGCAACCGATAAGCTAATTCATTAATCTTACCAGTTGTTAACTTATTTGAATGGATTTGATGTATGGACTTCTCACAAAACAAGTCAAAAGGCTTATGCACAATTAGCTGTAATAATTGCAGTATCAGCCAGCTATGTTTGCCATTTTCATTAAACGGCCAAGAAATGGATCGTCTTGATGAAATCATCGAACGTAAGAAACCACTGCATAAAGGTGATTATTTATTTGAGTCTGGCGAAAGCTTAAATGCCATTTATGCGGTACGCTCTGGCTCGTTTAAGTCTTATACTTTGTCAGAACAAGGTGATGAACAAATTACTGGTTTTCATCTAGCTGGTGATTTGGTTGGTTTCGATGCTATTAACAAAATGGCTCATCAAAGCTTCTCACAAGCCCTTGAAACTTCAATGGTATGTGAAATTCCATTCGATACTCTAGACGAATTAGCGGGTAAACTACCTAAGCTACGCCAACAAATTATGCGTTTAATGAGTAATGAAATTAACTATGACCAAGAAATGTTATTGTTACTCAATAAAAAGTCAGCTGAAGAGCGTTTAGCAAGTTTTATTTATAATCTTGCAGAGCGTTTTGGTGAACGTGGTTTCTCACGTAAAGAATTCCGTTTAACCATGACACGTGGTGAAATCGGTAATTATTTAGGCCTTACTGTTGAAACAATTAGCCGCCTTTTAAGCCGCTTCCAAAAAGCTGGTTTTATTAAGGTTGAAGGTAAATTTATCACCATTTTGGACCAGCAAGCGCTTGCAGCAACAGCAGCGATTAAATGTAAATAGAGTTTGATTTAACGCAACTTTATATTGTTTGCCCCTTTAACTGTTCTAAATTTAGGTTACACTCAAAGTACTACTTTTTGCGGAACAGTTAAGGAGCAGCACATGGACGCAATTAAACGAATTTTAGCAGTTATAGACCCAACCAAAGAGCAGCAACATAGTTTAAGCCGCTCAATTGATCTAGCCAAAAAATCTGGCGCGACCATCACCGCTTTCCTCAGTATCTACGACTTCTCTTATGAAATGACCACAATGCTTTCTGCTGATGAGCGTGAAGCAATGCGCGAAGCCGTCATAAAAGACCGCCAAGAATGGTTAAATGAACAAATTGCCCTTTACCCAGAGCTTACCATTGATAGCTGTGTGGTTTGGCATAACCGCCCTTACGAAGCCATTATCAATACCGTGATCAACGATGGTTTTGACCTTGTTGTCAAAGGCACTCATCAACACGATACACTTAAGTCTGTTATTTTCACGCCAACTGACTGGCACCTCATTCGTAAGTGCCCTGCTCCAGTTTTACTTGTTAAAGAGAAAGAGTGGCCGGCAAAAGGCAATATTTTAGCTGCTGTGAACGCAGTGAGTGAGAATGAACAACACCTTGAACTTAATAAGCGTATTATCAATGACGCTCGTTTCATTTGTGATTTGGCCAACGCAACGCTTAACTTAGTTAATGCCTACCCAGCAACTCCAGTTAATATCGCTATTGAAATCCCTGAATTCAACCCAGGCGTTTATAACGAATCAGTTAAAAAACATCACTTTGAATCAACGCTTTCATTAGCTGAAGGGTTTGATATTGATAAAGCTCATTGCCACATTGAAGAAGGCTTACCAGAAGATGTTATTCCTGATGTGGCTGCACGCCTCAACAGCGAATTAGTAGTGATAGGTACAGTTGGACGTACTGGCTTAAGTGCAGCGCTTGTCGGTAACACAGCAGAGCATGTTATTGATAGCCTTGACTGCGATGTTTTAGCACTAAAACCAGACGGCTATGTGAGCCCACTTGCTAAATAACCTTTTAAATATGCATTAAAAAAGCCCCAGTTTGGGGCTTTTTTCTTTTTATATATTTGTTACATCAATAAATAATGATTCATCAATGTTTGTTGATGAGACCACCGCCTCGCTAAAGTCATAGCTTTCACGATTGCCTTCTCTATCAAGTGGTAAATTTTCAAAATCAAATAAGTTTCTGTCTGCAAGCTGGCTTGGACTAACATTTTGTAAAGATTTAAAGATACTCTCAACACGACCTGGAGTTTTCTTATCCCACTCAGTCAACATGGCTTTGATTGATTGACGCTGCAAGTTTTCTTGTGAGCCACATAAGTTACAAGGAATAATTGGGAAGTCTTTGTGCTCAGCGTATTTAATTAAATCTTTTTCACGGCAATATGACAACGGACGGATTACCACGTTACGTTCATCATCAGAGCGCAATTTTGGTGGCATCGCTTTTAGTCGTGAACCATGGAACATATTTAAGAACATTGTCTCAACGATATCATCCATGTGATGACCAAGTGCTAGTTTGGTTGCACCAATTTTTTCTGCAAATGAATAAAGTGTGCCGCGACGAAGTCGTGAACACAGACCACAGGTTGTTTTGCCCTCTGGTACTTTTTCTTTTACTACTGAGTAAGTATCTTTATCAACGATGTAATACGGAATATTTAGCGTTTCAAAGTAATCAGGCAAAATGTGCTCAGGAAAACCAGGTTGCTTCTGATCAAGGTTTACTGCAATCACTTCAAATTTAATCGGCGCTGCTTTTTGTAAATTAAGCAAAATATCTAGCATTGCAAAAGAATCTTTACCACCACTGATACATGCCATAACAACATCACCGTCTTCAATCATGTTGTAATCAGTAATCGCATTACCAACATGCCTTCTTAGACGCTTTTGAAGTTTATTAAATTCAAGAGTTTCTTTTCTAGTATCAGTTTGATTCATTTGCTCTGCTCATACAGGCTTTTGTAAGCCATGTTTCATAGTAAAAAGTTCGGCGTGGATTATACGGACTTTTTAAGCCAGTTGAAATGATTAGCATGGGATAATTAAAGCGCTTCACTCGTAGAGATACCACGTAAAGCAAAGCGCTTTGGGTATAGGCCCTCAGGTTCTTCAATTTACAGGCTGAAAGCTCTAATTTTCTGACCTCTGTAAACTGATTACTGATTTATTTTACTGTGCATTTGTAACGAGAAGCTGTACAAGCAAGATCAGGCCAATCATCTCTGCCCCAACAGTATTTATCATTTCTAAGAGGTTTTAGATGCCAAACCACAGGCTTGCCCTTTTTATCTAAGCGGGTTTCATTTTCAAGCTGCACACGGATTAAATTTTTCTCTGCTGAGAGAATATTATAAACGAAGGTTTTTCTCGCTTCAGACGCGGAAATATAGCCCTGCTCATCATAAGAGATTTCTAATGTTTTATTTTTCAACGTCATGGTATGAAAATTAACTTCACAAACTGGGCTATTTGTAGACTGCCATGAGCCTTGCAACTTAGTTTGCATTTCTTGGTTGATAGGTGAATGACTGCTACAAGCTGAACATAGCAGTAAAATAACAAAAATAGGCGCTGAAGTTTTCATTAAGATGCTTTTAAGTCCCTGAAAAAGTAAGGTTTAGCATATCGAGAATCGTAAAAATGTCCAGCTATACGCTTAATAAAAACAAAGGGCACATGAGCCCTGTGCCCTTTGTTAACTTTAAGCGCTTTTAGTTTTAGCTTTTTTATTCTTTGCCATTCGTTTAGCACGTTTTATTGCCGACTTTTTCGACGCATTTTTCTGCGCTATTTTTAACACTTTAGCCTCTTTTAATTGCTTTTTTGCTGCTTTCAAGCGCTTTTTAGCATTTTCGGCTAGTTTCTCTGCTTCACTAGCGCACTCTACAGCTGCTTGTGCTTTAAGTGCTGCATCTTTTGCAATTTCAGTGGTTTTGGCCACTTCTTTTTTACTCTTTTCGAGAGTTTTTTCGAGCTTAGCAAGACGTTTCTCAAATACTGACTGTGAATTTTGCATAGTATTCTCCTTTACTGACGTGCAGACATGCGGGTAGGTTCGGTGACAATAAGCGGGTCGAGACGATTCACAATTTCGTGATCTTTTTCTGGGTAATCCAAACAGCTTAAGAAATGACGCATACAGTTGATACGCCCGCGCTTTTTATCATCAGATCGAATTTGTGTCCAAGGTGCATCCTTAGTATGGGTATGAAACATCATGGCATCTTTGGCATCACTGTAATCATGCCATTTAGCCAGTGATGCCATATCAACTGGGCTTAGCTTCCATTGTTTGAGTGGATCATTTTGGCGAGATTTAAAGCGTCTAAATTGCTCTTCTCTGCTGACCGAAAACCAATATTTAAATAGCTTAATACCGCTATTCACCAACATACGTTCAAGTTGAGGAGTTTGACGCATAAACTCTAAATATTCGTGATCATCACAGAACCCCATTACCTTCTCAACACCGGCTCGGTTATACCAAGAACGGTCAAATAATATAATTTCACCCTTTGTTGGCAGGTGGTTAATGTAACGCTGAAAGTACCATTGATCACGCTCTCTTGCAGATGGTTTTTCTAAAGCCACCACGTGCGCCCCACGAGGGTTTAAATGCTCCATAAAGCGCTTAATAGTGCCACCTTTACCCGCCGCATCTCGACCTTCAAATAAAATCACAATTTGCTGGTTGGTCTCTTTTACCCAGCCTTGCATTTTTAAAAGCTCGATTTGCAGTTCGTGTTTATGACGCTCGTATTCAACTACGTCCATTTTGCGTTTATATGGGTATTTACCGTCAGCATTCCACTTTAAGCTTGGGTTTTTAACATTTAGATCAAAAACCACATCCTGCTTCGCATTGGCTTCGGCTAATTTCTGCTGTTTAACTGATACAGGTTCGACATTGACTGTCTGCATAACGACTCCTTTTAAACTATAACTACCTATATTGAGATCTTTATAGTTTTACTTTAAGCCAGTTATTGCTAAGTAACTTGATCTAAATCTATATTTTCAATTCTTGAAAAATCATTTAAAAATATAAGGTTAGCACTTAATAATTAAGTAAAAATAAGGATGCTAAAATAAAATTAAACCTTTTATCTATAGCAAGAAACAATCAGTAAAAACGCATATCTTCATACTGTTTTCAGATCTAAAAACACGCTAATTCTTAAATGCACAGCAATACAAATAGTTAGAAAAGATATGAATTAAAGGGAATAATGTAGATAAAATAAACAGTCAAAGTAACTGCACTGCTTACGATGAATTTCAGATTTTGATGCTAAACCAAAATAACGAGGAAACTCTTTAAAAAAGAGACATAAGAACTATCTGCTTCACAACGAAAAAAGGACTTAATAAGGTCCCTTTTGTCAATATTAAAACGCTTTACCAATATATGGTCGCTATTTAACAATCCACGGTGTGGCACTGATAAGCTCAGCATGACTGCTAAGCACTGTGTTATCGTCTTGCCAGTCGTCTGTTACTTTTATTGAACAACGCTGCTCTTTACAGCTAACGTCATTTGCCGAAATAGCATCTTGGCCATTAAATTTAAGAACAACACCTTGTTGTTCAGGCAGTAAAAACCACATTAATTTGCTAACAAAAAAGCCTGACAAATCAGATAAAAGCTCGTCAAATTCTTCATTTAACGTATATAAGTTCGCTTTACTGAGTTCAAAATCAGCCAGATCCGTTGCTTCAATTTGTAACTTTAACTGGCATTCATGTTTTGGATTTTCAGGTTGAACAACAATTACGGCTTTGTCAGTATCTAGTTGCTTATCAAAAGGTAAAAGTAACTGAGCCTTATCTGTATATGTTAGGTCAAACTCTTGTTTTTCTGTAATTATTTTACCTGATTTAATTGTGCATACTTCGTTGCTAGCAATATCAGACAAATAAAAGTTAACTTGAGCGTATTGAAACTCGCCTTTATTAACAACTTTCAAACGATCGTAAAAGCCATCATAGGCAACAACAAATTCTGTTGCAGCGGCCTTTGAAGCAACTGCACCTAGCGCAACCGCGATGGTTGCTGCTTTTAACCATGGAAGGAGTTTATTCATCAAAGTAAGCTCTGTTTTGATTTATCATTTTATTCAATTCTTCAATGTACGCTTCACGTCGTTCAGAGTAAGACAGTAAACCTTGTGTTAGCTTAGTTGCATCAATTGGCTTTTGCTGGCGACGTAAATCAGCACGAATTGATCTTAAATCTTTATACGCCGCATGGGTATTAATATTTTTAAAATAAGAGTTTACAGCAGCACGTACCGATTGAAATGCAGCCACTTCGTGAGCAGCTTCGTTGGCACGGCGACGAGGAACCATGCCACAGCCTTTTTTATAACACCACTGGCCGAAAAAGTTTAAGCCAATACGTGCAAAGCGTGACGTACCCCATGCTGACTCATTAGCTGCTTGCATAAGCGCAAGCTCTTTAGGAATGATATCTACACGACGAAGTGCCTGGGTAAGCGATAAAGTATCTATGGTGGTAGGCAACTTGTAGCTATTCAGTATTTTTTTAATATCTGATTGCTGTTTGCTACTTAGTGGCTCATTGTACTCCAGCATCATGCGCGCGATTTCTAGAGTCGCACGCTGCTGTAGAATCTTTTTATTTTCGGCCTCAACATGAGGGCGAATAAAATCAAAAAATGCATGTTTCTTTTCTTTCACATCAGTAAAAGCTGCAAAATCTGGCAGTTTCACATTATGTAATGGCTTTTCTTTTTTGATTACGCGCTGGGTCCCTTTTGGCGTTGTCTGCGATTGTTCAGACCCACTTTCTACTACTTCTTTATCTACAAATGGCGATAACAACGCCCATGCAAAAAAAGCAGCAAGTAAAGCTCGAAAAACGTAATTATGCATGTATTCTCTCATATAAACTACTACTCATGTGCGGTAACGTCACGCACACACAAAGGCGAAGTATACCAAAACCCTCTATTTTTGGCGAATTTGCCCTAAGAAAATTACCTAAACCTTTACCAAAATAGCGTGATTTAGCGCCAATTTACTCGCAATTTTCAAGCGCTTGCGTATACTGAAAAGCAAGCAAACGAGAAAAAGGTAGGTTATTTTTATGTGCCAATCTTGGCAAGCTCGCATTATTGATCAGCAAAAATATCGTCCAAACGATAACCGCTCAGCTTGGCAAGTTGACCGCTCTCGAATCATCCACGCCGCAGCCTTTAGGCGGTTGCAGGCTAAAACCCAAATTATGGGTATTGGCTTAAATGATTTTTATAGAACCCGTCTGACCCATTCTTTAGAAGTTGCTCAAATTGGCAGTGGTTTATTACGTCATCTAAAAAAGCAGCACCCTGAATTTACGAATTTTCCGAGCGGTAGCCTACTCGAGACCCTATGTCTTGCTCATGATATTGGCCACCCTCCTTTTGGTCATGGTGGTGAAATAGCATTAAATTACATGATGCGCGAGCATGGTAGCTTTGAAGGTAACGCCCAAACATTAAGAATTGTGTCTAAGCTTGAGCCCTATTCAAATGGCTATGGTATGAATTTAACCAGACGCACCTTGTTAGGTTTTATTAAATACCCAGCCTTTATTGATGATTTATGGCACAGCATTCCACCTTTGAGTGAGCAGCGTAGCTTTATTAAAGCTGACCATTGGCGACCAGCCAAAGGCTTATATAAAGACGATAAAGATGTTTTCGACTGGATCATTGATCCACTGTCGAATAACGATAAAGCGCTGCTGAGTAGTCATTATAAGGTTGATGAGTTTAGAGCTAAAACCCATTACAAATCGATAGACTCAGCAATTATGGAATTAGCCGACGATATTGCTTATGCCGTACATGATTTAGAAGATGCCATAGCTACAGAGGTTTTAACGCTGGCTGATTGGCAAAATCATGCCCTTGTACAATTACAAGAGCTTGACTCTGCATGGCTAACCACCCATTTGAGCTCGATAACCGCCAGACTCTTTTCTCATCACGAGTATGAGCGTAAAGACGCTATTGGTGAGTTGGTTAACACCTTTATTATTAACGCTCAGTTAGTTGTACAAAACGCAGATTTCGAATCAGAAATACTGCAATACACAGTAAGCCTACCGGATGAATTTGCCGAAATTCTTAACGTGCTAAAACATTTTGTTTTTAAACGTTTAATTCGCGAGCCAAAGATGCAGCAAGTTGAATTTAAAGGGCAAAACCTGTTGATTGAGTTATTTAGTGCTTTTGCCAGCGACCCAATGCGCTTATTACCTGAAACAACCCAAGAAATGTGGCTAAATGCGCACCAGCAAGGTGATAATGCAATGCGCATAATATGTGACTACTTATCAGGGATGAGTGATGAATATGCTTATAAAACCTATCAGCGCTTGTTTTTGCCATCTGCTTAAGTAATTTTTGAACAGCAGTTGAAATTGTTCTAAAATTAAACAGGTTATAGCAATAACAACCTCACCCCTTGAATGCATTTTATTTAACATGGATTGAAATAATGCTCAAAAAATACCTGCTTATTAGTGCTGCTGTAGCAAGCTCATTTGCTTGCTATAGTGCAGAATCACTTCCTGATCCGCTTCTTGAAGAACGCGGCATAATCATAAAAGATGCCACTCATTTCGATTGGGTACGGCTGAATTCGGGCGAATGGCTCAAAGGCGAGCTAGTCTCCATGTATGATAAAGAGATTGAGTTCGACAGTGATGTGCTCGACACATTAATTATTGATCGCGAAGATGTCTACATGATTATCTCAGATCGCCACCATACTGTGCGCTTTAACGATGGTAATGAGCTAAGCGGCACATTAAATATCTCTGGTGGTTTTGTGAAAGTTGGCGAACAAGAAGCTAAATACCGTTATCGCGATTTAGTCTCTATTGCTCCTTCAGTTGAAAGCGAACTCAGTGCATGGACAGTGAAAATATCACTAGGTGCCGATATATCAAAAGGTAATACTGACCAAACCGAATATTCGGCTCGTGCAGATATCAAGCGCCGTACGGCGTCTAGCCGTTTCCTCGCAGAGTTTTTAGGTTATCGCACCACCAGCGATGAGCAAGTCACTAAAAACAACATTCGCGCTAACGGTACCTTCGACTGGTTTCAGACCCAAAAAATGTATTACCGCCCTATCTTCTTTGAGTACTACCGTGATCCGTTTCAAAATATCGCTAACAAGTACACTGTGGGTGCCGGTGTTGGTTACTATGTAATGGATACCGATAAAACAGAATGGGATTTTTCAACAGGCCCTGCTTATCAAAAAACTGAGTTTGATACTGTCGCTACGGGTGAAGAAAAATCAAATTCATCTTGGTCATATTTTGTCGGCACTAATTACGAGCTAGAGGTCACCAAGAAAATTGATTTTACCTTTAATTACCGCTACCTAACTGCAAACAGTGATGCAGGTGGTGACTCTCAATATGCGATGGCTGCGTTTGAGTTTGAGATCACCGATGATATTGATTTTGATATGTCATTAGTATGGGACTATTTAGCTGACCCGATTGCCGATGAAAACGGTGTAGTACCAGAAAAAGAAGATTACAAAATGATTTTCGCGCTGGGTATCGATTTATAAACATCCCAATTAATCGATATAAAAACGCCGAGCTTAGCTCGGCGTTTTCATTTTAGTTAAGTAATATCTTATAGCGATTTAACACCCATGTTGTATAGGGTAAAGCCATAAATATCAGCGTATTGATCAATGATCTTACTTGTTGGTGTTCCTGCACCATGGCCTGCATTTGTTTCAATGCGAATAAGATACGGATTTTGATTCGCACCTTTTTCTTGTAGCTCTGCTGCAAACTTAAATGAATGCGCAGGCACAACACGGTCATCATGATCCCCTGTTGTTACTAAGGTTGCTGGGTAGCTAACACCCTCTTTTACATTATGAACTGGTGAATAGCCTTTTAAGTACTCGAACATTTCTTTACTTTGTTCACTCGTACCGTAGTCATACGCCCAACCAGCACCCGCTGTAAAGGTGTGGTAACGCAGCATATCTAAAACACCTACAGCAGGAAGCGCAACTTTAAATAGCTCAGGGCGCTGTGTCATAACCGCACCAACTAATAAGCCACCATTTGAGCCACCACGTACCGCTAGGTAATCAGGTGAGCTGTATTGTTTTTTGTTTAAGTACTCAGCCGCAGCAATAAAGTCATCAAATACATTTTGTTTCTTAAGCTGTGTACCATTTACATGCCATTCTTTACCGTATTCGCCACCACCACGAATATTAGCAACAGCATATACACCACCGTGCTCAAGCCATGCCGCAATTGTAGGGCTGTAGCTTGGTGTTAGGCTCACGTTAAAGCCACCATAACCATATAAAATAGTCGGATTTTTACCGTTAAGTTCGGTGCCCTTTTTGTACGAAATTATCATCGGAACTTTGGTGCCATCTTTTGATGTATAGAACACTTGTTCAGAGATATATTCTTCGCTATTAAATTTAGCGCCCGACTTGCGGTATACATCAGACTTACCTGATTCAACATCAAACGAATAGGTATTGCCTGGTGTAGTGTAATTAGTAAATGAGTAATACAGCGTTTGTGCATCGTGCTTACCGCTAAAGCCATATGCAGTACCCACACCTGGCAGGCTGATGTCACGCACCAATTTGCCTGATTTATCGTATTGTTTTACTTGTGAAATCGCATCAACCATATACTTAGCAAAGAAGTAGTCACCGCCTTTTGATAGGCTAAGCACATTGTCAGTTTCTGGGATTAAATCTTGCCAATTTTCTGGGCTTGGATCAGCTGCATCAACAGTTACAACACGTTTATTTGGCGCGTTTAAGTTAGTCACCAAATATAGTTTCGAGCCGTCATTATCAATAATTGAGGTATCTGAGTCTGTGTTATCTAAAATCGTCACTAGCTTGCTGTCAGGCTTAGTTAAATCTTTTATAAACAGTTTATTACCTGAAGTTGAAGTACTTGCAGCAATAATTAAATAACGATTATCACGGGTTACATCAGCACCAATATAACGATGTTTCTGAGCCTCTGTGCCACCATAAACTAATTGGTCATCTGCTTGTGCCGTGCCTAACTTATGGTAGTAAACTTTATGTTGATCTGTTTTTGCAGACAGCTCACTACCCTTTGGCTTATCGTAGCTCGAATAATAGAATCCTTCGTTGCCAAGCCAAGAGATACCGCTGAATTTTACATCGACTAATGCTTCTTCAATTGGTTGTTTAGTCGCTGTATCAATAATGATAATTTTACGCCAGTCACTGCCGCCTTCAGAGATTTGATAGGCCGCTAGCGTGCCGTCCTCTGTGAATGTTAAGCCCGACATTGAGGTTGTGCCGTCGCTACTGAAAGTATTTGGATCTAAGAACACCTCAGCTTCTGACTCACCTTTTTTACGATAAACTACATACTGATTTTGCAGACCATCGTTTTTATAAAAGTAGGTGTACTCACCCTCTTTAAATGGCGCTGTGACTTTTTCATAGTTCATCAACTTTTCAAGCGTAGTTTTTAGCTCATCGCGATACGGAATCTTTTTTAGATAAGAAAAGGTAACGTCATTTTCGGCTTTAACCCACTGGGCTGTTTCGTCGCTCATATCGTCTTCTAACCAACGGTATGGATCGGCTACTTTCTCACCGAAGTATTCATCAACAACATTGCCTTTTTTAGTTTCTGGATAATTCACAGCAGCTTTAACCTCTGCAGTTTTCACTGTTTGTTCTGTTTTTGTTGGGGTAGATTCACCACAGCCCGCCAATGCAACAACAATTGCACATGCTAGTGTTTTCTTGATCATAATTAATTTACTTTTAGTTATTGTTAATAAAATGAAAGTAAAATTAAAGCATTCGAATGTCTAGTAATTTGCGGTTAAACACAGGAACTGCTGTAAACCAATGTAAAAACAAAAAAGCCACGTAGTAACGTGGCTCTTAAAAGCATGTATTTGCTAAGCGATTATACTTTTGTTAACCAGCCATGAGTATCTGCTGATTTACCCCATTGAATATCATTCAATGCTTGGCGTAATTTAGCAACTTTCTCACCTGGTTTACCCGACCCCACTTTAAACTCTTGGTCGTTATGAATAAGTGTGCCAACCGAGGTAAGTACCGCAGCGGTACCTGATAACGCAGCTTCAGTACCTGGTTTAGCGGCTCTTTCTAGTAACTCAGACACAGTAAAGTTACGCTCAGATACTGTCATACCTAAATCTTTAGCAATCGTTAAAATACTATTTCGCGTCACACCGTGTAAGAATGTGCTATCAAGTGCTTTTGTGATGATCTCATCACCATCAATTAGAATGAAGTTTGCAGCACCAGTTTCTTGTACATCACCACCAGGGCAGAATAAAATTTGGTCTGCTTGATGCTCTGAGCGAGCGTCTAAGATTGGGCCTAATGCACTTGCATAGTTACCACCACTTTTAACCATACCCATGTGTGGTGCACAGCGCATGCCGTCTTCTTCAAGTAATACACGTAATGCTGTAGCACCGCCTGAGAAATAATCACCTACTGGCGAAAGCAATACATAAAGCAAGGAACTCATTGACGGTGCAGCCGCTTTACCGATTGCCGCTTCTGTACCAATGTGAGTTGGGCGAATATACATTGAACCCGGCGGTGTTGGTGTTTCGTCTGCGTACTCTTTTACAATGTCTTTGATCATTTGCTCAAGCATGCTTTCGTCAAAGTCAGGTAAGTTTAGTAACTTAGAGCTTTGTTTCATACGAGCAATGTTAGCATCCATACGAAAGATATAGACCGAGCCATCTTCGTGACGAAATGCTTTTAATCCTTCAAAACAGGTGCTTGAGTAATGTAATACGTGAGCACCCGCATGTAATTCGATTTTATCAGATGGGACCAGCGCGCTTTCACTCCATGAGTTATCAGCAAAACGTGCTTGGATCATTTGTGGCATAAATACAGTACCAAATGCGGCCATTGTTGTTCTCTCTTGTTTGGACTACTTTTACCCCATTGTATGCTAATCCATCCCCGTTTAACCATAGCAAACTAGTGCCTTTTATCGATTAAAGTGATAATAACCCGACCATTTAGTACAAAAAATGCGCAACCCAAGTTGCGCATTGTTTACTGAGAATCATTCGCTAACAAATGACTATAAATTATCTGTAGTTCATTTTTGCTGTGAGGCGATTAAAAAAGCCCGGGAAAAAACGCTTAATAGTCGGTGCTAAACCACTTATTCCTTCACCAATAACAACTTCATCTTTCTCGGCTTCAATGGCTTTAATCATTTTTGCAGCCGCTTTTGCCACATCCATACCGTTTTCAATTGATTCCTCTGGCTTATTTTGCGGTTTACCTTGGCCATCTAACGAATTATGCGCAATGGCTGTTTTAATTGAACCCGGGCAAATAGTCAGGCAATTCACATTTTTGTCGGCTAGTTCTGCTCTTAAGCAATCCATAAAGCCGACAACCGCATACTTAGAACCCGAATACCCAGTTCTGAACTTTGAACCGACTTTACCCGCTACACTGCTAATTGATACCACCATGCCCATACCTTGCTTCACCATCTGTGGTACGACCGCCTTAGTTAAAGCAATTAAACCAAAGTAATTTACTTCCATCAGTTGGCGATAAACAGTAAATTCATTTTCTAAAAATAGACTACGCTGCGACACCCCACCGTTATTGATAAGCACATCAATGCGGCCAATTCGCTCAATCACTGCTGGCATATCTTCAAGTAAGGCTTCGGGCTTTGCCAAATCAAGAGCGACCACATGATGATTACCACCGAGCCTTGTATTAAGAGCGTTGAGTTTTTCCTCATTGCGGGCAGACAGTACTAACGTTGCCCCTTTTGCCGCCAATTGCTCACAAAGTGCCTCACCAATTCCAGAAGATGCCCCAGTAACCCAAACTGTTTTACCATTTAATTGCATGTGTGTTCCTTATTATTGTTGTTATGCTTTGTTAGGCCCTGCATGTTGTTCTATATGATCAGCAATATCTTTATAGAAACCAAGCATAATCAAGAACTCTGCTAATACAAATAACGGGCCTATGACCAAACCAATTAAATCATCAACAAAGGCTGGCTTTTTACCTTCAAAATAGTGACCAATAAACTGAAACACCCAACCAAGAACGAAACTGCCAATGCTCACAGTTAGCCATAACTCTGTTGAAAGCGACACCACAGGCTCAGCAGCAATGCTTAACAAACTTAAGCATACAGCCATAATTAACCCCATAGATAAGCTAAGCATTAAGTAATAAAGACAGGTGAGTGCAATTACCACGGTTGCTAAAGAGATAACGGCAGGCTCTGAGATAAGCGTGACGCGTTGTAATAAACAAATAATTGCAAACACAATTAATGGAATGCCAATAAAGTGAGTGTAAATATTGCGTTTAGAACGGTGATAAAGGGCGTAATTTGTCAGTTGTTGTTTTAATGTTTTCATTGTTTTTCCTGCCAAAACTGTGTTCAAAATTCAGATTAGCAGAAAATTTACCATCAAGAATGTCAACTAGCCGACATTTAAAGTAGCTAGCTTAAACTCACACATTAAACCAGCGCATCAATAACTTTGCCTTTTTCAGCTTCTGGTCGCATATCCATGCGTTCGCGACCTTTTTGATACTCTTCATCGAGCATCGTTTGCAGCTCATTCATTTTTTCTTGCAGTGCTTTAGTATCGGCACCTTGTTGTTGCATTTGTTCAGCAAGCTTCTCTATTTGCGCTTTTATTTCATCAATTTTCTCTTTATCAACCCCGAGTCGCTTATAAACCAAAGCTTCTTGTGCCTGCGCTAAAAAAGAGCTGGACTCAGACTGCTTTTGTAAAAGTTGTTGTGCTGAAGATGCAGGCTTATGCATGGCTTTCACACCCTCAGTGCGAGCCGTTTGCGACAGCTTAGCAACAGCCGAAGCGTGATAAGGGTTATATTGATTATGAAATGTAATTGCCACAAGTGTCTTCCATTTAAGCTTGATTACAACCTTGTAGCAATTTTAGTTCCAAGCTAGCTTTGAGATTGCAATTTATCTATATCAATAATTTCAATCGTTTGATATTTAAGATTAATAATTGAATCAGCTTGCAGGGATTGTAATATTTGGTTAATGGTTTGCCGTGTTAAATAGGTCATATCGGCAAGTTGTTGCTGGGTAAGCGGCAAACAGCTTTGGAGTGACGATTGATAAAGCATGCACAACCGCTTACTTACCTTTTGCTTTGCTGTAAGGAGTGCGTGATCTTCTAATGAGTCAAACAGGTTTCGCACTTTATTGGTAAGCAGAAGCCCAAAATCATGCCAATATGCAGGGCTTTCTTGTAATAACTGGCTTAAAGCCCGCTCAGGTACGTGTAAAAGTCGTACCGCAGTTTGAGCATACACATCGTGGGTGCGCTTACCACCATCAAACAGAGCCACTTCACCAAACCACATAGCACTGGTTACAAAACTGAGCACGGCTTCTTTGCCTTGGCTATTAACCCCAGAAACTCTAAGCACGCCATTAATAACACAATACAGACCGGTATTTTCATCACCACGCAAAAACAATGCATCACCCGCATTTAAGGTGATTAATTTAGCATTTTTTACTAGCTTGTCCCTAAATAATTGTGTGCGATTTTTAAACCATTTGTCTTGGTTAATTACCGAAAGGTCTTGTTCATTCAAGTGTTTATCCTTTACATTGGTGTAGTGTGCATATATCCAAGCCACCTCAAAATGCAGAATTCAGCGTTTCACAGGTTGTTTGGATATCTAAATAATAAAAGGATACGGGATGTTAAACAAACTACTTTCGACCAGCCTACTTCTCAGTGCTATTTCTACCCCTGCATTTGCGAGTGATATTAATACTGAACTTAAATCTGCCAATAAAAGCGTCAGCGAAAAAGTCATTAAATGGCGCCGTCATTTACACCAATACCCAGAGCTTAGTAACCGTGAGTTTGAAACAGCCAAATACGTGGCTAAGCATTTACGTTCGTTAGGCCTTGAGGTTCAAACAGGTGTGGCTCATACCGGTGTGGTTGCCAAACTTAAAGGGGGAAAAAAAGGTCCGCTTATTGCGCTACGTGCTGATATGGATGCACTACCTGTTAAAGAGCAAGTAGACTTACCTTTCGCGTCAACTCAAACAACAGAGTACAAAGGCAATACCGTTGGCGTAATGCATGCCTGTGGTCATGATAACCATGTGGCTATTTTAATGGCAGCAGCTGAGTCTTTAGTAAAAATTAAAGACCAACTAGCTGGTGATATTCTGTTTGTCTTCCAACCTGCTGAAGAAGGTGCACCAGATGGCGAAGAAGGCGGTGCTGAGCTGATGCTTAAAGAAGGCTTATTTAAAGAAAAGCCAGAAGCCGTATTTGGTTTACACGTAACCAGCTCTCTTAATACCGGACAAATTGGTTTTCGTGAAGGGCCGTTAATGGCCAGCGCCGACAAATTTACAATTACAGTAAAAGGTCGCCAAACTCACGGTTCTCGCCCTTGGAATGGGGTTGACCCAATTGTGGCGTCATCACAAATTATTATGGCAACACAAACCATCGCTTCTCGCCAAGTTGATGTGACCAAAGCGCCTTCTGTGGTTTCATTTGGTGCCATTAATGGCGGTGTGCGTAACAACATCATCCCTGATGAAGTTGAAATGGTGGGCACAATTCGTACCTTTGACCAAGAAATGCGTGCTGACATTAAAAAACGTTTAGCTAAAACCGCTGAGATGGTAGCTGAATCAGGTGGCGCAGAAGCACATGTTCACATTGACCATGGTTACCCAGTAACAGTGAACGATGTTGAATTAACCAAGAAAATGACACCAACTCTTGCTGGTGTGGTTGGCAAAGAAAACCTGATCACAACGCCACTTATCACAGGTGCCGAAGACTTTAGTTACTACGCCTTAGAAACACCAGGCATGTTCTTTTTCTTAGGTGTCACACCAAAAGGTCAAGATGCGGTTACAGCACCCAGTAACCATTCACCACACTTTTTTGCAGACGAAAAAGCTTTACAGCTTGGCGTAAATGCAATGACGCAATTAGTGGTTGATTACCTAAAATAATAAAAATTTTCTTACCGGCGGGTGACATCACTACCCGCCCTATTTTCTTATCTGTTCAGCATCAATAAAGTTCATTTTGCTAGGGTTAGATTACTATAAACAGGTAAGGAAACCCCATGACATCAGAATACTTTCATTTTTTAAGCATTATCGGTGTAGCGTTTTTTGCTATTTCTGGCACCTTGCTGGGCCATGAAAAAAGTGTCGGTGGTTTTGGTGTGGTGGTCGTTGCCACAGTCACAGCTCTGGGTGGTGGCACACTTCGAGACATATTGCTTAACAAACCAGTATTTTGGATAGCTCAGCCTGATTATTTGTACGCAACTTATATAGCCATATTCGCGTCTATTCTATCAATTCGCCACTTACCCGATTTAAGTAACACCACCATGCTATTAATGGATGCCGTAGGGATGGCTATTTTCAACATTATTGGTATCGAAAAGGCATTGATTGGCGGCGCAGATATGGTTGTAGCCATCACAATGGGTATGACCACGGGTATTTTTGGCGGCCTGATGCGTGATGTGATCTGCCGAGAAGTGCCTTTAGTAATGGGCGAAGAACTTTATTCAACCGCTTGCTTATCTGGCGGGTTAACTTACGCGGCTATATTCACCCTTGAGGTGAGTTATATTTGGTGCATTATTGGCGCATTTGCTGTGACGGTATGTTTAAGATTAGGCGCCATACACTTTGGCTGGCAACCTAACCTGTTTCGTAAAAGCAGCTTTAAACGCTCTTAGCAAGTCATATAAATACAGCCATCGAGTGGCATGTCAGCGGGGTACTGGGTTTGTATAAAACCCAGTTTTTCATAGGCTGTTTTAGCAAGGGTATTGTGGCTATACACAAACAACGACAAACTATCGCAGTTAAATTGCTGTTTCCCCTGCTCTCCTAGTAAATTTATCAACACTTTTGCAAGACCTTTACCACGTTCACTTGGCGCGATAACTAGCCGCCCTAAATGGCAACGACCTTCACGTAAATAGTATTGACCAAACCCTAACATCTGGCCCTCGTCATTAATCAACGTGTAGGAATTCAGCGCATCTAGGTTTAAATCATTCTTAAAGCTTTGCGTATCTAATGGGTAATTAAAAAATGGCCCAGACCAAATACGCAGTTCAGCCTCTGAGTTAAACCAACCCATTAACTCGTTGAGTTGATCACTCGTTACTTTAACTAGCTTCATGTTTTAACCTATCGTATAAACCTGATGCACGAGTAACAGATTTATTCATTGCCATAAGCAATACATTTTTATCGGCCACCAGCTCAAATGTGGTTTTCGCGCGGGTGATCCCCGTGTAAACCAATTGCCTGTTAATGCCCTGATTAGCCTGTTTTATTGGTGGTAAAATCATTGCTGTATAAGCAAATTCAGAACCTTGCGACTTATGAATTGTCATGGCATACACTTTGTCGTGAGCAGGTAAACGCGCGGGTGAAAAGGCACGAATATTTTCTTGCTCATCAACAAACATGGCTTTTAACTGACCTTGCTCATCGTGCATTAAAATACCTATGTCGCCATTAAACAGTTTTAGCTGGTAATCGTTTTGGCTGATCATAATTGGCATACCCACGTAATGCCTTTGATATGGCGAGATTAAACCTTGTTGAGCCAGTGCTTTTTCAATACGCTGATTAAGGCTATTTACACCATAATCTCCCTCTCTGACTGCAGCTAACAACTGATAATGCGCAAATGCTTTATGCACACTGGCAACACTTGCCCCTTGCTGGATAAGCTGCAAATAATCGTGATATTGCAACGCCGCTTGTTGCACAAATTGCTCAATCGGTTTATTAATTACGCTGTAATTAAGTTTAAGGTCTTTAAAGCCACCTTGATTAATCGTTTGCTCAACGTAACCCAGTAAGCCACTGTTATTGGTATTTACAGCTTGAGCTAATTGACCAATGCCGCTGCTGCCATCAAAACGATAACTTTGCTGTAAAAACGCAATACAATCGTTAAGTACAAAATGACTGCTCGCCGCGGGTATTTCGCTCTGATTATTAAAACAAACGCGATTAAGCTGCGCTGCTCTTTCACTGCTGTAATCAGGCATTTTGCCAAGCTCTAACCCTTGGCATAGGTCGCTAAGAATACTGCCCGTATCAACCGAGGCTAATTGGTCTTTATCACCCAGTAAAATAAGTCTTGCATGACTCGGTAATGCCTCAATTAGTTTTGCCATAAGCGATAAATCTACCATCGATGCTTCATCAATGATAAGTACATCTAAATGCAGCGGATTACGCTTGTTATGGCGAAACTTATTGGTATGCGGAATAACCCCCAGTAAACGGTGAATCGTTTGCGCGCTGTCAGGAATAAGTGGCGCGATATTATCAGGGATCATACTGAGCTTTTGCTTTGCCCCTAAAATCGACTCAGTTAAACGCGCTGCCGCTTTACCTGTCGGTGCAACCAGCTTAATTGTTAGCGGCGCACTGGCATACAAAGATTGTAATATGGCCAATAGCTTAGTTACAGTGGTGGTTTTACCTGTACCCGGGCCGCCAGTGATCACACTAAAGCCTTTTGTTGCAGCAATCGCACAGGCTACTTTTTGCCAGTTTAATGTTTTAATAGGATCGCTTGGGTTGGTTGTATGTTCACTGCTAGGAAAATACACCTCAAGTAATGACGTTAATTCGGCTTCATCAAGTGTGAGTTCTTTCGTTGCTAAATGATGTAAACGCGAAGCCAGTGTGGTTTCGTACTCTGCCAATCGGGCAAAATAAAGTTTATTCGCAAACAATAGCAGTGGTTTGTCGTCCCCGACACACTCAGCATTCATTAGTTTATCAACGGCTTCAGCAAGGCCAAATTCCATATCAAACGGGGTTAAAACATCAGGGGCTGCAATGCTGGCATCAGCTAAACTTTGTTCTCTTATTTCAAACGGGTTTTGCCAGTTTATAGTCACGAGCTCTAAACAGCTGTGCTGACTTTGCTGCGCGGCCGCAAGCAATAAAATCAGGTAAAAAACCTCACTGTGCGCTGCTTCGTTACTCTCTATCAGTGTTTGTGAACCGGCTACTGTTTCTGTGCCAGTCAATAGCTCTGCAAGTTTCACATCAACTAAGCGAATACGTTTTGCCTCCAGCAAATAACTCAGTAAAGGCTGTGTTTTAAGTTCTGTAGCAGGCAACACTGAATCGCTTTGGGCATGTTGTTCTGGTTGCTTATTCATTGGCTCGTTTGGCTCATGGTCATCAAAGCCGAATGTCATTTGACTCATAGCATGGCTCCTTGTGCGAATAAGCTATCAAGCTCAGTTATTTGCTGTTTTGTTAGCTGATTGAAATACACCCCTTGCCCTTCGCTCATACCACGTAAGAAGGTGTAGTAAACACCGCCTAAATGCATATCGCTATCGTAATCTTGAATACGTTGTTTTAATAAACGGTGCAATGCCACGGTATATATCAAATACTGCAAATGATACTGGTGACTGGTCATGGCTTGCTCTAGTTGCTCATGTTGGTAGTCAGTCGCACTATTGCCTAAAAAGTTCGATTTATAATCAAGAATATAATACTTACCCTGCCAGCAAAATATTAAATCAATAAAGCCTTTTAGTAGGCCTTGCACCTCACTAAAATCAAGCTGACCAGGTAAGTTAAAATGTTTTACTAACACTTGGTTAAGCTTATCACTTGAGAGTGATAACAGCGGTAAGTTAAATTCCATTTCGACCAAACAGGTATCAGGTTCAAGTACTGATAAACTAAGCCCTTTATCGTTTAATGGGCAATTCAGTGCAGCAAGGATCCACTGCTCGGTCATTTCCTGCCAGCTATCGTCAATATGGTATTTTTCGAATAACGTTTTGATCACTTTATCAAGTGCGTGGTCGTCTTGCTCAGTGGCTGGACGCTTTAACGCATAAGGGTCAGTAAAGTCTAATTGCTCAAATATTTCATGCAAACAACTACCCGGCTTTGCGCCTTTAGGGAAACTGTAAGGTGTTAAAGCATTGGCATTTTGGGCTAAAAACTCATCTTTTTCGTGATCTTCATCACTGCGACCAAGCTCAATATGATCAGTATGCTTTTTCAGCGTTAAGCTACTAAAGCTGGTTGAGCGCCAATCACGCTGAATGTCTGCTTTAACAGTATTAACTTGATAGGCTTGCTCACTGTCAGCGCCAACAAATGTTAACTTTTCAAGCTCATCCGCTTCGCTAAACGCCTCATAGTGCATGTGCGCAGAGCCATCACAAAATTGTTGTAACAACGCGCGCCATTCATCGCCCGATTTAATCTCTAACCCTGCAAATAATACGTGGCCAATGCTGGTACTTTGAATTCCAGGGCGAGCACTGCGACCTTGCGAAATGTTATACATACCCACAGAACAAAAATGCACAGCACGAGTCAGTGCTACGTAAAGTAACCGTAAATCTTCAGCCAAGCGCTCTTGCTCGGCTTTTTGCATTGCGTCGTCACCTTTAGCAAGGTCATAAATAAGCTTACCGTCTTTATGATAAAGGGCTTCTTTGCTTTCGCGATAGCCACAGGCAAACGGCATGAATACTATCGGGTACTCTAAGCCTTTTGAGGCATGCATAGTAACAATTTTCACCAAATTAGCATCGCTTTCTAGGCGTACTTGCACCGCTTCGCCATCTTGTTGACTAACTTTTTGCGCAAACCAACGTAGCAATCTGTGGGTGCCCTCAAGCTCAATTTGCTTTTGCTGTAAGATTTCCCCTAAATGACGGAAATCGGTGAGCCAGCGCTCAACGTTGTAGCCTAAGCCTTGCCAACGTGCTGCAAGTTCATTATGGCTTAATAAACGCTCAAGCATCGCCATAGCGCCTTGTTTATGCCAAATATGAGCAAGCTGAGCAAAAAAGTTTAAATGCTCTTGCCATGCGCTTTCGTTTTCGTGAAGCTCATAAATACGGTTGTAGCTTAAGCAAAACAACGGCCCGGCTAGCACACCACGCAGTAACGACTCATCATACTGTCCATGCAATGCAGTTAAAAAGTTCAGTAAGTGATGACTAAGCTCTTGGTTAAAAACACTATCTCGCGATAAATACACGCTGGCAATGGCGGCTTCTGCCAGTGCTGTTTTCATCAGCTGTGCTTCGTTTCGGTCACGCACTAACACACAGATATCAGCGGCCGTGAGAGGCTTTCCTGCAATGGTTGCAGCACCTGCATTAGCTTGCTTGAGTAGCTCAGTAATTTTTTTCGTATACTGCAAAGCCAATGCCTGTTGAGCCACCCCTTTGCTGGTTGGCTTGTTGTTGGCTTCGGCGTATTCATCAACAAAAACCGAAAATTCAAACGCACTTGGCATTTCACCGTTTATTAAAAACGCTTTGTCTTGCTGTTTTCCTTTGGCATTAACCTTTTGAAATGGGATCGCATCGTTGTAAATAAAGCTATTAGCATTTTTAGCAAATAAACGGTTTACGCTATCAACAACCCCTTCACTTGAGCGGTAGTTGGTATCTAGGGTGTATTGCTTATCCTCTGAAACAGCTTGTTTTGCGCCAATATAAGTAAAAATATCTGCACCACGGAAGCCATAAATAGCCTGTTTTGGATCACCTATCATGGCAAGCGTGGTGTTTTTAATGCCATAAATGCGGCTAAAAATACCATATTGAACTGGGTCAGTATCTTGGAATTCGTCAATCATGGCAACTGGAAACAAGGCGGCAATTTTTTCACTTAACGCTTGGCCTTGCTCACTTAAAAGCGCTTGATGCAAGTTACTTAATAAGTCATCAGGGGTGATCACGCCTTGTTCTTGCTTGCGTTTAACTAATGCATTTGCGACCCATTTAGCTGCGTATTGCACTATCGCAATATTCAAGCCGTTATTGATAAGGCTACTCAGTTTAGCCATTTCATCAAAACGAGCCAGCATTTCATGACTAAGCAAGCTGCCGTTTTTCTTATAATTTGCAGGGTCGCTTAAATTCTCTGTGCTCCACACTTCAAAAGAGTATTTACTGGTACCAAATACAAAAAATAGCTCATCATTGTTTATATACTCTTCAAGCGCAGCAAGGCTGTTTTTACGGCCTGGGGTTTTTGAACCACTTAAATCAGACGCTTTTACGGCATTAATAAATTCACTCTCACGGCACGCCTTTTTAAATGTTGGTACTTTTGCCACAAAGTTGTCGCGCGCTTGCCATATTTCATCAAGGTCGTACTCAGGGGTAATTTTTGCCCCTTGTTTATTGAGTAAGCTCACCACCTGTGAGTACAGTGACGCTGGCACAGGGAAAATATCGGTAATTGCTTGGGTGCGCTCTTTTGATTGTGGGTAAACAAAAGCACGCCAGAAGTCATTAAGGGTTTCTTGAATGAGCTCACGTTCATCTAAAATAAACTCTAAGTTAAACGCCACGCCGGATTCAAAGGCATGTTGTTTCAGCATTCGCTGACAAAAGCCATGAATAGTGAATATAGCGGCTTCATCCATCGACTTTGCCGCAGCGTCTAGCAAATCAAATGCGGCGTGTTTGTCAGTTACCTCGTTAATTACTTGCTCAATCAGCTCATCATCAGGCTTTTTACCAAGCAGAGCATCTCTGGCATTGATTATACGCGCCCTTACACGGTCTTTAATTTCTTGAGTTGCGGCCTCAGTAAAGGTCACCACCAGTATTTGCTCAACACTCAGCGGCGTATTTAATTGTTCATCTTCACCGGTCGCTTTTTGTAAGCCCAACAAATACCGTAAATACAAACCTGTGATGGTGTAGGTTTTACCTGTACCGGCACTGGCTTCAATAAGGCTTTGCCCACACAGCGCCATACTCATTGGATTAAGCGTTTGCATGATCTGCCTCCTGTGCTAATTCAACAATTGGCGATAACAGCAGCTCGCTCCATTTTATAAACTCTTCTTCACAGTCTTTAAGGCTCTTTATGGTTAAACGAATATACGGGTTTTCACCTTCACCTATGCCTATGTATTGCGGTGCGAACTTATTGTTTGCTTTAACCATATCTTTGTCTGTTTTTATGTACTCGTAACCACTGACCGGGAAAAACGCCACAGGGCGAGTTAAAAGCGTTTCATAAAGCGAAAACCAATCGTTTAAATAGCTGCGGGCATCGTCTTCTGACAAGGGTGAAAAACTAATTTGCTTGTCTAAACCAAGAATAAGGGTTTCAACCGGCTGCCCCATTATTTGCGCCGCTAAATGATGCACAAAGCCGCGAATAACATCTTTTGCTTTAATACTGGCGGTGCGATAAAACACCTGTTTTTGACCATAAATATGATTTAACCAACCTTCTAAAGTGGTGTTGGCTATTTTAATATTTACTTCAACGGGTAATGCTTCATCATCTTGAATATGCGCTTTCACTTGCCCAGCAAGCGCATCAACTCGGTGCTGCATACTTTCAAACACAAGATCGCCAACATGGGCTTGAGGTAATTCACCGCGCTGCATTATTTGCGCTTTGTTAAGCGGTTGCTCTTGAATGCTAGCTTCGAGAATTTCGTCAAGGTAAAAGTAACGACGTAATGCGTCTAAACTAAATGGCTCTTCATCTTTAGCGATATCGTTAAATTGCGGTAAGCGTAAACCCAAACTTTGCTGATAAAAGCTCTCGTGCGGCTGGCAAATACTGCGAATAAACTGAGTTAACTCAACACTGCTTTCTGGCTGAACACTAAGAGCTTGCTGTGGCTCAGGGTTAACAGCTTGAGTTGGCATCCACACAGGGTTATAGCTGTGTAATTGTGTGGCTAACGGTTTGTTTGCTTTTTGCTCGTCATCAATTTTCTCTGTTAGATAATAAGCCGAGTTAAATGGCTGTAAGTGCTGATAATTAATTAGCGCCTCTGGTAGCTTTAAGTGAGTGTCTTGATCAGCAAACTCAAAGCTACGGGCTATGTATTCCAAAAGCTCGCTCACTAAGGTTGAGGGCATTCTTGGTTGGTTATCAAAGCAAGAACGGCCAATATAACTGATGTATAAATTCTCACGAGCACTTAAAATCGCTTCTAAAAACAGGTAACGGTCGTCGAGCTTACGAGAACGGTCGCCTTTTTGGCGTTTTGAGAAAGGCACTAAGTCAAAACCGATTGGCTGAACGGTACGCGGGTAATCTGCATCATTTAAACCTAGCATGCACACCACTTTAAATGGCACCGCACGCATTGGCATCAGCGTACAAAAGTTAACTTGCCCCACTAAAAAGCGCTGCCCTACACCTTTTTCTTGAATACCTTGTTTAACCAAGTAACTCACAATGCGCTGCGAAACAGCTTGTTGGTAATCGCCATTGTCATAATGCTTATTCAGTGTATCGAGCACTTTTTGCAGTACTAATAAATCCCAGCTTTGTTCGCCTTCATCACTGTATATATCGCTTAATAACTCTTTTAGAATTTCTGCCTTTTCGTTAAGCGGTGCATCGGCTTGAAGCTTAGCTTTATAACGGGCCAGTACATCAATAAATTCAATGAGTTTATTAAGTGTATTCAGTGCCATGCCTTCAACTTCATCGGCACTGTAAATCCCCGAAAACGGCAGTTGTTCATCACGTTGTGCAACACCTAATAACAAGCGGTTTAAGCCATGTTGCCAAGTGTTTAAATCTATTGCGGGTAAGCCAAAACTGTCTTTGTGGGCGGCATCTAAGCCCCATTTAACGCCAACGCGTTCAAGCCAAAAACCAATTTGTTCATATTCATGGGCTTCGAGGTTAAACTTCTCGGCAATTTGTGTGACTTGCAGTAAATCAAGAATGTCAGACACACCAAAGCGTGAGTATGGTAAATCAGCTAAACTGGCAAACGAGCTAAGTACGGGTTTTTCTTGTTCTATGGCTAAATCGGCTAACGCATAAGGAATAAAACGTCGCCCTTCGGCACCACCAAACACCGCCTCAATATACGGGCTGTATGTGCCAACATCCGGCATCATTACAATAATATCTTTTGGTGTTAGCGCTTTATTTTCATTGAATAGATTGAGCAAGTAATCATGTAGTCGTTCGACTTCACGTAGTGGCGTGTGACAATCGCTCAGCACAATACTGGTATCGTCTGCCTGAATCGGCAATTTGCCTTCGTCATTAATAAACCATTCTTTATCAGGCGTTAATGACTCCCCCTTGAAGGCTAATTGGTAAATTTCAGACTGAATTTGCGATAACAAGCTTTGATCAAACTCGTTATCGAATCCGTCAAGCCACTGCGCGTCTAATTGTAGTAACTGCTCAAAATAGTCTCGGCCTAATTTACCCCACGACGAGAGTAACGGGTTACCAATAAAAAAATACTCGTGATCAGGGTTTTTAGCGCTGTCTTCAAGCGCTTGTAACTGCGGGCGCTTGGCATATTTAGCAGCAATCTTGGCTGCTGTTTTCTCATCGAGTGTGTCGCCCCAGTAATGTTCACTGGGGTTAAAGAAAAACAAAAATACCTGCGTTTTTTTCGCAATGGCCTGAAACACTTCAAGCTGGCTGCTCGCAATTGCAGAAATACCAAATAAACTAATGCGCTCAGGTAATAGGCTTGCGTCCATTTTTTCAAGGGCTGCAAGGAGTTTGTCTTGCATATTGGCGCGGTGATATTGGCTTTGCCCAAGTTCTTTACTGTGCGCCACCAGCTTACGCCAGAGATCTGGCTGCCATGGCGCAATGCCCACATCAACATCATCAAGTTCATCGATGCCCTGCTCCCAAGTGGCAATCCAATTGGGGCGATACATTAAATATTGGTCATAAACGTCGGCAATTTTCTCGCACAAGGCAAAGGTTTTTTGCCCTTCACTGTCACCATCTAAATAGGTTTTAAGTGGTAAGTACAGCGGCTCATCAATGCAGTTTGGTAAAATCGCAAACAGCTTCCAAGCAAGGTTAGCTTTGTTATACGGTGATTCACTGGGTACATCAGGCAGCAATTGTTGGTAAAGCTGCCATATAAAACTTGAAGGCAGCGGAAAATCAACCTGAGCGGCAATCCCTAAGTGTTCACTTAAACCTATTTTTAGCCACTGCGACATACCCGGTGACTCCACAAGCACAATTTCTTTTTTAAAGGGACTCGTTAATGGATTAACTTTAATAACTTTATGAAAAAGCTCTTGCAGTGCTTCCATGCGATTTGATTGAATTATATTCAGCACTCTACACTGTCCTTGCTTGAAACTAACTAGTTGACACAGTGTAAGATATTTTAATTAGATGGGATAGAGAGAAATACCCGCAAACAAGGCTTATTCCATGTTTACGGGTATGAGCTGCGGGCATGTGTTAAATATATGCGCAGCTGGCAATATTTACTGGTATGGGCTTATCGTCGATAACGCGAACTCGGTGTGCATGATCTCATCACCCTTAATACCTTTAAGCGCAATACGAATGGTAGGATCTGCTTTTTGCCAATCGATTGTTAACTCGCCGTAGTTAACTTCATGAGTGTAATCACCCACACGGTGTTTATTAGGGCTAACATCTTTCCACTTTTCTGTAAGCCCAGAGCTGGTCATTTCATATAACGGGTAATCTAGGTTTTGTTGATATTTAGACAGCTCACCCCAGTGAGTATCACCACTGACAATAATCACACCATTTACTTTATGTTTTTTAATAAGCGCAAATAAACGCTCACGATCAGCCGGATAATTTGCCCATGACTCCCAGCCTGTAAAATCAGCCAATAACTGTAAGCTTGAGGCAATGATTTTTATCTTTTCATCTGACTTAAGCTCTTGTTCGAGCCATTGCCATTGGCTTTCGCCAAGCATAGAGGCGTTTTTATCGGTTGTTGGACTATAAGGCCCTTGTTTTGCCGGTTTACGCTCAAGTTGATAGGTCATCGCCGAGGCGTGATTCAACGGCGCGCGATTAAAACGAAGATCAGGCATGATGACCTTTACTGTTTGCTCACCTTCACCGTACGTGTACGAAGTGTAAATACCATCTTCACGAGTCCTGCGAGCAGAATCCGCTGGCTCTTGCCAAAAGTCGAGCATGATTTTTCGTGACTGCTGTTTTTTCGGGTATTCGCTGCCAGCGTCATTTTCGCCATAATCATGGTCATCCCACATGGCTATTATCGGTGTATTCGCACGTAATGTTTTAAAGCCAGGCTTTTGCCCTAAACGTTGATATTTATCGGCAAGTACCGACATATCTTCGGTATCACCATAAATGTTATCGCCAAGGAACATAAATAAATCGGCTTGCTCTTTGTTGATGGCATCAAAAATCGGAATAGCCTTGTCTTGATGACCACATGAGCCAAACAAGATTTTACTTGGCGCGGCAATCGCACTCGCACTACTCACTAGCATTAACCCACTTAAAGCGCTTCTAAAAAAGCTAAGTGCTAAACTCATTTTAAAATCTCCTTAATCGGCGCTGGCATCTTCGGGTTAACTTGCTGACTGTTGATGCCTAAAATGCTCAACACAGTTGCCGCTACTTGCGATTGTTTAAGCTCATTGCTTGGCTTAATTAAGCCTGTTGCTTTTATATCTGGGCCAATCGCTGCTAACCAAATATGCTCAGAGCCAACAATGCCGTTTGGAAAACGCTGCTTTCCTTGCTCTGAACGTGCTAAAGCACGCTTAGAACTATGATGTTGCCAATCATCAGCATGACTGCCACGGCCATGATCGGTAGTGATGATCATTGTGGTGTTGTCTTTATAGCCCGGTGTTTGTTGAATTGTTTGCCAAAGGTCACGGATAAACGCATCACTTTGTTTAGCCGATTTTAAATAGGCATCGTATTTACCGTTATGAGCAAAATCATCGGTTTCACCCAAGCTAATAACAAGCAAACGCGGCTGTTTATTTAATAAATATTGTTTGGCAAATCGGTAGGTAAAGCTGTCGAGGCGCACATTGTGCCAAGGGCTTGGGATCTCGCTTTGCATTTGGTTTAGCAGAGTCACTTCGGCTGAGTTCACTGCATCAAAGGATTCAAAGCCAGCATTAACATAAACCCCACTGCGCTCACGATTTACAATATAAGGAAACACATCCCAGCTACCAAAAAGCGCGGTTTTACCTTTAAACTCTGGCTGAGAATTTAAACTCTCTAAAATGGTTTTATTGGGGTTAGGCACTTTATCGTTGCTATCGATATTCTCATCTACTATGCCAGTTAAAATTTCACTGTAACCTGGGTATGAGAAATACCACGGGTTGCTTACCGACATCAATGAGCCTTGAGTTCTATCTCCAATCAAAACGCCCTGCTTTGCCAGTGTTTCACTAAAAAATGGCATTAACGCTTGAGTTCGCTGTGCTTGGTCATCTCGCCAAAAAAGCGCCTTTAGTTCATCTGTATCTGCAACAAAATCAGTGTTATCGATTAGGTTTTTATCTGCACCAGAGAACACTTCTTGCCAGCGAAGCCCATCAAGAGTAACGAGCACAACATTGTCTGCAGCTTTACTGTTTAAGCTTAATAGTGATGCCGCTACCACCACCGTGGCTAAAATTAATTTTTTCATATTTCACCTGCAAAAAAGCCCATCAAAGATGGGCAATTTAAAACGTTAGCTTATTACTTAAAACTGCGCTGTAAGTGTTAAAGCTGCGGTACGTGGTGCACCAATAAAGTAGGTTGAACCATTACCTGTGCCACCTGCGAGATATGATTTATCAAACAGGTTATTCACCACAAATGCAAGGTCGATTGATTTAAACACGCCTGAATCAAGGCTGGTGTTATACCCAATGTTTAAATCAACCAAAGTGTAACCATCAACCTCATTACGCGAACGGGTTTGCTCATCAGTCCATGCACCTAAACGCTCACCTGTGTATTTAGCCGATAAACCAAAGCGGAAATCACCACTGTAGTAGTCTGCCGATACCACAAATAAATCTTGTGCTGAGTCAATCACTTCATCACCCGCTTTAAAGCTGGCTGATGCATCCTCAAGTAGCTCACCATCGCTGTTGTAAGCACTTGGATCGTTCGATTGATACTCAGAGTTATTGTAGGTATACGATGTGTAAAGATTCCATTTGTCAGTCAGCATATAGCTTGCTGATAGCTCCACACCCGTTGACTCAATACCACCAACGTTGATGTAAGAACCGTTCGTGCCAATGGTGTAATCAATACCATCGGTATCACTGCCCGGAGCAATAAAGGTAATACGGTTATCAAATTCGATGCTGTAAGCGGTTGCCGTTAAACGTAAACGGTCATCACTGTAACGCACACCTAGGTCGATGTTTTCAGCTGTTTCAGGTTCAATTTCGGTCAGTGTTGATGAATCACGTTCAAGTACACCATCTTTAATTGCCGCAAAGTTTTCGCTGTAGCTGGTGAATAGCTCTGTGCTTGCAGATAGCTGATACAGCACACCACCGCTGAAAAGTACGTCTGAATCACTGTCGATTTTATCTGAGTATTCATCTTCAAAATGATTATAACGCTGAAGCTCAACAAGGTACTGTTTAGCACCTAAATTAAGCGTGAAATCACCTAAACTGATTGAGTCTTGTACGTACCACTTGAATGTATCTGTTTCGAAGGTGTTTTTATACTGTGTCCAATACGGCGTATGGTCAAAGTGATGATAAATACGGGCATCAATAACTTTATGCCAGTCACGTGACTCATCACGGTCTGTTTGTTCAAACCAAAAACCAGCTTCAATATCATGATTACCAAGAGTTACTTGGTACTCACCGGTCATACCTAAGCGGTCTTTTTTATAGTGAGTATGACGATACGACATAACCGGAATAGCATCATCTGGGTAACAGGCTGGGTTTAAGCCAGGGCCAGATGACCATGGCCACTCTAAACTTGCCGTACAACCTGCAGCAGGTGCAAGTGGGTTACCGTCGCTGTCGGTGAAGCCGTAGCTACCAGCATTTTCGCCGCCAATTGTTGTTGGGTTGCCATCGCCATCAACAGGTGACGTTAAATAAGGCGGGATCCAATCGCCACGACCCGAGTTTTTATGATAGTAAGGTGACAAGCTTAAGTTTGAAGTGGCACTTAACGCGTAATCAAACTTTACATACGCAAGAGTATTTTCACGCAGTGTACCCCAGCCCTCAGCAAACATTTGATCAAAATGCGGCACGCCAGTCCAATTCCAAGTTAAACGATCCCAATCAGGGTTTTGTTCAAACTCGCTAATGCTAATGCTGTTATAGTTAATTTCGTGAACATCATCATACGAAACACGACCCGTTACAGTTAAGTCACTAAAGTCTGATACAAACTTCGCTTCAATGTGCTGATTGTCTTTACCACCATTGCTGCCATCACCAACCCAGCGGCTGGTATCTGTTTGCGAATAGCTGATATAGGCTTGCGTGTTATCAAACACAGTGCCGGTTTCGTGCTTCACAAAGTAGCGGCTAGCGTTATGATCGCCCGTTGTATAAGCAAACGTAGTGCTTTGCTCGGTACTCGGTTGTGCACTTACAAAATTAAAAGTGCCGCCTAATGCTTCGAGTGATGCAGAGGCAATATCAGACGTACCTTGCCCTACTTCAACCGTTGCTAAGTTTTCGCTGTCTAAGTAACGGTTTGCTTTTGCACCGCCACCATAGTTAGAACCACCATTAGGAATACCATCAATTGTCATACCTAATTGCTGTTGATTACCATCAATACTAAAGCCACGCATAGTAATGGTGGTTGACCAATCGTCACCACCAAACGCATCACCTTCGTTGATGCTAATACCCGGTAGGTTATCAATCACGGCTAACACGCTTGATACTGAACTTTGTTGCTCAAGCATGGCAGGTTCAATAACGTTATTTGCATAACTGGTTGGCTTTGCAACAACGGTAATTTCTTCAATTTCGTTATTCGTGTTTGCATTTGCCGATGTTGCTAAAAGCGTTGCGACTACAAGGCTTAGCTTTGTTTTTTTAGTTACTGTGCTCATTGTTTTTCCAAGGTTACGTATTTAAAAGCGGGCACAGTATGCAGAGCGCGTATGACATTTAGGGTCAAAATTTTTGACACAATAATTAAACAATTAATGCATTTTCATGGCAGATTTAAGACTTAACTGTTTAATAAATAAGAAAGTATTAGAAAAAACGCCCAGTTAAATTAACTGAGCGCTTGTTGGTTGGACAATATTATTAGGTTTGCTTAAATCAGTTCAGCCAGCATTTCGTCGCTGTATGGTGTTAACGCTTCACCATGTTTAACTTTACTGATGTAATCTGGGTTCGCAATGAATGGGCGACCAATCGCAATTAAGTCAAATTGGTTGTTATCGATAGCTTGATTAGCTGACTCAGAGCTATAGCTACCTACCCCGACTAAGGTACCTTTGTACGCACCGCGCATATATTCAGACGCTGACTTATCACCTAAGCTTGCAAAGCGCATGCTGTCATCAAAAATACCAACATGTAAGTACGCAAGGTTACGTGTTTCAAGGGCTGGTAATAGATAATCAAATACCGCCTTATCACCGTCACTTTCAGTCATATTAAAATACGCGCCTGGCGATAAACGTAATGCAGTTTTATTTGCACCAATTGCTGCCACTACTGCATCAACGACTTCAAGAGCAAAACGCGACATGTTTTCTGGTGTTTGACCGTATTGGTCTTTACGTTGGTTTGCAGCAAAGTGTAAGAATTGATCAATTAAGTAACCATTCGCACCATGAATTTCAACCCCGTCAAAACCCGCTTCAATAGCGTTTTCCGCCGCTTTTGCGTAGTCAGCAATCAAACCTTGGATGTCTTCGATGGTTGCCGCTTTTGGAGTAACGTAAGTTAACTCACGCATTCTTGGTACCGAACCTTCAATACCAATTGCTGATGGTGCCAGTACATCACCACCAAAAAAGTGAGGATGAGCAACACGACCAACATGCCAAAGCTGAGCAAACATTTTGCCGCCTTTAGCGTGCACAGCATCGGTCACTTTCTTCCAACCTTGTATTTGTTCACTAGTAAATAAACCCGGCGTATTTGGATAACCTTGGGCATCTGGGCGGATAATCGTTGCTTCGCTAATAATTAAGCCCGCATCAGCAAGGCGTGCATAATAATCAACCATTGCTTGTGTCGGTACTTGGTTATCGTCGCTCATACAGCGCGTAAGTGGTGCCATTAGTACACGGTTTTGCAGCTCAATGCTGTCGTTTAATTTAAACGGAGAAAGTAAATCGGTTGTCATGGTTTTATCCTTATCTTGAACATACATTCAAGATAAGGGCGAAACATACACAGTTCAAGGTTTATTTTGAATAATCGTTCAAGATTACGTAAACTTCGTTTATACCAATTCGATTAATTAAGTGGTCTATTTTGAGGCAAGAAAACCTCGTTGATAACAAGGCAAAATTTTCGTTAATTAGTTGTTCTAAATCAGAAATTTTTAACGCGGGTAGCGACAGGTTTAATCCCTCAAAATGACTAAGTATTATTGCGGATTGGTATTATATACCGTGAGGAGCTTTAATGAGAACTGCTGAATTTGATACTGAATTTGTACTTCGCCAAGCCATGCATGCTTTTATGCAATATGGCTATGCGAAGACCAGTATGCAAAAATTAAAAGAAGTGACTCACCTTCACCCAGGTTCTATTTACGCGGCTTATGGCAACAAAAAAGGCTTGTTTTTAGCCGCCACCGAGCAGTATCAAAAAGATAGAAACCAACAATTTACTGCCCTTTTTAATGACCAACAATCAATTTTATCGACCCTCAAACATTACTTAACTGTGATTGTCGATGAATGTATTGAAGGTGAAGTCGCTAAAGTGTGCTTGCTTACAAAGAGTATTTCTGAGGTTGAAGGCAACGACCCACAAATTTGCACTGTACTGCGTTGTAACTTAAACGCTTATGAGCATGCCCTCGCTGAACAACTTCAAAAAGCGCTAGATAACCACGAATTTGTAAGTAGCAAGTCAGCTCAACAGTTGGCGCGCTTTTTAGTCATGGGCATATACGGTATTCGTACCTATGCGCTGACAAATCAAGACCCTAAATCTCTGCAACAACTTGCTGACGATCTATTTGCTGCATTAGTAAATTAATTTAGCTATTAACTTTACTTGTCATATTAATTTATCACCTTATGATTAAGGTGTAGCTGTGTATAACTAAAAGAGTGAGCCTGTCATGAATAATGCAACTGCTAAACGTGTTGAAACTGAATTTGATGCTGTACTCGCCTTAGGCGCTAAGAAACGACTCGCTTATATGTTTGAAACGGTTCAAGAGTTTAAACAAGTGTGGATCCTCAATGATGAACATGGCTGCGTCATGCTCTCAAACGAAGACGACGACTGCGTGCCTGTGTGGCCTAGCCGCGAATTTGCCCAAAGCTGGGCAACCGGCGAATGGCAAGATTGCACACCAAAAGCCATCCCTGTAAAAGACTGGTTAAGTCGCTGGACACCGGGCCTTGAGCAAGATGACTTACTCATTGCGGTGTTCCCAACTGATCAAGATGACGGCACCATTTTATTCCCCGATGAGTTTGACTCACAACTGAGAATGCCAAAAAGACGATTTTAAATACAAGGGAGCCAAGCGCTCCCTTTTTTATGCGATTTGTTGTAACCGAAGTGCCGAAATATCTTTTATCGGTGGCTTGCCAAAAAAGCGTGTGTACTCGCGGCTAAACTGCGATGGGCTTTCGTAACCCACTTTTAAAGCCGCAGAGCCCACATCAATTCGCTCATTCAGCATTAATTGCCTTGCCGCCTGCAACCGTAAGTTTTTTACGTATTGCAATGGGCTCATCTTTACCACATCACGAAAATGTAGCCTGAATGTCGACGGACTCATGTGCGCATCACGAGCTAAATCATCAATTGAAAATTGACTCGTGTAGTTTTCTTTTAACCAACATAAGATCTTGGCTATTTTTTGATGGGCAGAGCCAGACATCACAATTTGCCTTAAATAAGGGCTGTGCGGACTATTTAACAGGCGCAATATAATTTCTTTTTTAATAAGTGGCGCAAGGTTAGCTTTTAATTGAGGCTCTTTATCGAGCTCTAAAAGCCTAAGTAAAGCATCAAGCAGGCCATTGTCAGTATCAACCACCGACATAGCTTGGTGCTTAGGGAACTTGTCTTGCCCAGCAAACTCCATTTCAGCAACAATATGGCTGATTTCATGGGCATCTAAGCGTAAGTAAATGCCGTAAAATGGCAGATCTTTACTAGCTCGCGTTATTTGTGAAGCTACGGGCACATCGACTGAGGTCACCAATGATTGGCCGTCAGTGTAATCATAACTATGTTCACCCAACACAACTCGCTTTGCACCTTGCAAGCTAATACCCAGACCTAACTCATACACGCAGGCCATCGGTAATGAAACTTCGCTTCGCCTGAACACCAATAACTCTGGAATCGCCGTTTCAAAATTACCGTCTGCGATCGCTATCGCTTTAACCGCTTCTATTAATGCCTGACGCATTTAGATTACCTCTAAGAAATACTCAATTAAGTGTATCACCGTAATTTGAGGTTAGGACCATTTTAGGTAACAGTTCGTTATTTTAGGCAAAAATTAAATCATTTATGGCAAGCAGAAATCGCCATCATCAACCATAATGTATTTTCAATTTTTCGATTGCATGCTCTTTGCAATCAGCCAAAGCTACAAAACCTCAATACATTCAATATCTAAAATCAAAAGAGAAATTATGAACCATAACAACACGGATTTATTTGTGTTTGTCGCGATCGCTGCTTTGGTCACTGTTCATGACAAGCCCTTGTTAAAACGAGCATGTCAGCACGCATTGAATGATGGCGTTTCAATGCAAGAGTTGTGTGATACTTTACCGCATATCAGTGTGTATTCTGGGGTGCCAAAAGCATTGCTAGCACTAGAGGTTTTAAAGTCCCTTGATGATATTAAAGGTTCACATACGTTGCTTATCAAACGCACAGAGCAGCAACTAAAAACCGCGCTCACATTTGGCCAACTACCTTTTGGTTTAGATCAGCAAAACAACAGGGTATTTGAGCTTGCCTCTTTAGGCGCTTTATTTGCGCTAGACGATGCCAGCAGCTTAGTTAGCGAGCAACTTAAACGCTGTGTATTACTTGGTTATAGCCGTGAACAACTTGAATTATTAGTAATAGAACTTGCCAGAAAGGTCAGTAGCCACATAGCAATGCGCGCTAAATGTAACCTTGAAAAGCACTTTGCTATGGTGGGTTAAATTTTTTGGTAACTTGCAAAAAATGAACACAGCTAATGCTGTGTCATTTTTTGACTCTTTCGAAAAATCGTCTCGTATGGTTAACTACAAAGTCTCAAAAAACCGAAAGCTAATAGACACTTCCACTATCGACAAGAATATCAAATATGGCATGTAATAGTCGTTATAACGTTCCGAATAACCTATCTCCAGTATCAGGCCCGATATTCCCCTGTATTTTAGATACCTTTGCGCCAGTGTATTTATTATCTGACAACCTTACAGTAAATATTTTCAAGCCAGGTAATAACTCGACTGAACTAGAGGGCATCACCGTTGTAAAGGCCATACATCTTTTCCTTTCAACTTCAGGCAATTGGTTAGTAACACTGAGAATGCTTTTTCCTGAGTTTATAACCGCATCAACGATCAGAACTTGTTTTCCTTTGATTGACGTTAAAATATCATCAGTAACAAGGTCATTATTTAGGAAATGAATATCCACTACTTTGCCCATTTTCTCTAACATATCGCTGATACCTAGAGCAAACTTTAAGCCTGCTCTCATCATGACAAGAACAGAAAAGTGTTTTTGATTCAGATAATCAGTTTTTACTAAATTTTCAGCTGAAGCTTGTCCAAGATTATAATGAGCCTCTCTTAATTTATAGCCTGTAGTTTTTGAGCTACTTTTACAATGCTCTATTAACGCTTTAATTTCTGGAGAAAGTTTAGTTTCTAATACAGTTACGCTCATTCTAACTAACTCCAGAAATCTGTTTTACGGGGTAAAGCCAGTCTTTCGCAAACAACTGGGCAATACTTGATTGATTATTTTGTTTCAAATATTCCATTACAGCCTTATTTATTTTTCTGTGAGCTACTATAAGTCCAATATCAGAGCTTTCGAGCATTGGGACATCAATGATAGAGTCTCCAATCGAAGTGACTTTGATATTATGATTTCTTATTTCTTCAACAAAAAATTTCTTAAAAAGAGGTGTGACAAAATAAGGCGATTGAATATTAGATGTATTTCCATAGAGAGTATTTATCGAACCAAGCTCTTCGATTTTAGGTTGCCAAATTTCAGTTAATCCTGAAGTTAAAGCAATAACAAATGAATATTTCTGGTTTTCAACAACCCGCTCTATGTCAGCGCTAATTTTGATTTTTTCCTTTGCAAATAAAGACGCCTCTGTTCTCTTCTGCTTATTAAATTGAGTATACAACTTGTTAGCTTTAAAGAATTGATAACTTGAATAACGATCACCCACAAATATTTTTTTCAATATTTTTGCATCTATCTCTAGATAACTACAATAGTCATAAGTCGTATCATTAGTAGCAAAAGTATTATCGCAATCAATGGCTAAAACCTCAGATATATCTGTGATTTCAACTTCTGATATTAGCTTTCTTACTAGGTCTTTGGCTATGCTTTGATAGTCATAATTCTGTCTAAAGCATTTAACCCAAGATAACACGAACTCAACACAACTTTGAGTATCTTCATCCAATATAACCAACTCTTTTTTTAAGCTTGAACACATAGTTTGCATAGCGCTTATTTCAAAAGCCTTCCATGCTTCTATGTCCTTAGTTTGGATGTCTGTATTTTTTTTATCACCGACACTTTGTCTTGAGTTTTTAATAATTAACTCTGAATCCGTATCCAAATAAAAGAAGTGGTCATAACAATTTTTATCTGACTCAGTAAAAACAATATCAAAACCACCTTGCTTAACATCGCTAGGAAAAGCAAAGTGACCATCAACGAAAACTACTTCGTATTTAGCATCAAAATCGCTGATCAAATTAATAAACTCTTCACGCAAGTGATGCTTTTTATCATCGGACAGCTCTTTAAACTTACTTCCATATATCTCATCAGCAAGTTCATTTAATTTTGTCGAACCCGGAATATGAATTGCACTTACATCATTCTCATTAAGATGAGAAATGATATGACTGATTTGGTAATCTTTACCTGATCTCGACGTGCCATATATTGCTATTTTCATCAGCTTTTAATCCTACATACTTATCAAAGTAACACTCGCCATCTTTCAGAGGTTTCATTTTTTTCATCAATGCCTCTAACTCAGATAACTCCATATCAAATGGCCCATAATTGTAATCTTCATTACCATAAAATCTGCCACATGGATAAATCCCTCTTTTAGTGATAAAAATATTCGTTCGACCTACTCCACAAAGACTCCCATACATAGTGCAGTCATATTTTTTCTTCTTATTTTCATCCAGTTGCCTAACTTCAAACTGGCTTCCTTTAAAAAATTCAAGTAAGTCTTTATATTCTGGTTCAGTAACCACTAAACTTTGATCGTGAGAATCAAAAAGACGAGAGAAAGTCACATCTTTAAAGTTTTCATCAGTTAAAAACTCAAAAAGTTTCACCTGATTTTTGAGCGTCTCTTGATGGACGGTGCAATTTATAGGCGGTTTCTCTTTAAATTTTTCTTCATATTTTTTTACTCCTTTATAGACCTCATCGAACTTTTCTCGACCAACATTATGCAGTTCTTCATAACCGTCTACCGAAAAGCAAAGCTTGATCAAGCTCTGATTTTTATAGAAAAAATCAAGAATGTCTTTATTCAAAATTGTGCCATTCGTTATCGTATAAAACTGTAAGTTCTCAATTCCCTGTCGTAGTACATATTGAATAAGGTATTTTATCTTACGGTACTGTAAAAGTGGTTCTCCTGACCCAACGATGCCTATTTTAAAAGTATCAATGCCACTTATTTTTGCATAACGATGAATAGCATCAATAATACTTTTCAACTCATCAGTATTAAACTCTTGAGGTAAACCACTTAACTTTCCATTATCTTCGTTGTGGAAGTGGCAATATGCACACTTTAAATTGCACCTTTCACCTAATGAAATGCATGCTCTATCAATCATTTTCTATCCTTAAAAAGTAATGTAACAGTTTGATGATTTATCTTCTTTGGATTAAGGTAATCTGCGGCTTGTTTATTTTTCCTACAACGAATAGCTAAATCAGTTAAGGGAACTAGCTTACTGATAATTTTCTCGTAATTTTTAATACATGCTTTAAATAAGGCGGTATAGCCATTGCTATCTTGTTGATTAACGCAAGCACCATTTTCTAAGAAAAAATCAACGCCTAAATTAAACCCGCTCCATGCTGAGATCATCAAAGGTGTATTTCCCGCATTTTTTGCGCCACTCCCCAGGTCAATATCAGCACCATGTTCAGCTAAGACTTTTATCATGGATAGATTTTTTAACTGGGTAGCATGATGAACAGGAGAAAAATTGTATTTATGCTTATCCTGCTTATCAACATCGATATTAGGTAATGATAAAATGTATTTCAGAATCTCCTGATTACGACTTCTTACAGCTGTAATCAATGGAGTAAAACCATCATCTGGATTATGAAAATTAACATCGACACCTTCTAAGTCGTAAGTTTTTATGTCTTCTAACTTGCAGCTTTTAATGAGAGAAACAAACTCTATCGTTTTTACTGGATCAAATTCGGTATCAATATTTGCAAACTGCTGGGCATAAGTCTGAGGGGTCATTGACGATAAGTTTTTCACTCCCTTACACAAAAATTGAAAATATATATCATCCGATAGTAAATATACTTCATTGTTGGGCTTAGCTCTTGCTCGCCTTATCGCCACATCTGCAATTTTTTCGTCATTATTACCATCGTTCTTGTGGTTTTTAGAAATTGTTAGGCGATCTTTAATGTTATTAACCGAACTCATAACCAACCAAGCTTTCTGCTTTACTGCTGGCTTACCACGATCTTTCAAGTTATTTAGTTCTGAGATAACGATATCAGGCACGATTACTTCATCAAACGTTGCCAACAAATCCGATAAAAAATTTGGCCGTTTAATAAGAGCAGAAGTATCAACCACAACCAATTTCTGTGAATCTGTAGCGATTCCTAGTATTTCATCCGTGGGTCTTTCGAACGTCTGTGCCAATTTTATTAATTGACTTGACGATGGTTCATTTTTACCATTTTCCCAATTTGATATTACGGGGCGTGCGACATTTATTTTATTGGCCAAATCCTTCTGGGACATTTTTCTTCCCTCTCTAAGTGATTTTATGTTTTTCCCTATTTGATCTGTAATCATTAGTTACAACTCCATTTAATTTTCAGTAGGTTGGCAGAAAGCCTGTATCGAATCATAGCCAACCAACAATAATCACTCAATGAAATAAAAGGAGATGTATAAATCTATTACACAATGTATAAAATCATGACAATAATAAGCCACTGGTAATTCGTAATGGACAAATTAACTAGAGACTTTTTGGGGCTAGTAGCTTGAAAAAGCTTTTGCTTGAATAGAAAAGCAAACCAATATGTTAAAGTAAGAATTCCATCCCTAGTATTTCCCACTCACCGAAACTTCATCAGTTAATCACCATCTACTGGAAAGTGAAACTAAACATTCGATTAAATATTTGTGTGACTCTTTAAATCTTGGATTCCCAAAACATCCAGTTATGTTCTGGATGGTGCATCTTAGTGGGTAAGATTGAAACGCGAAAAGCTCTACAAATTATTGTGAAAGCTTTCGTGTACTGTTATCGCTTAAACTAAATTTTTAATAAAAAGTAAAAGGAAGTCTGCAATGAAAATTGGTTACGCCCGAGTTCACAGCAACGACCAAGATCTGCAAATCGTGGTGCAGTTTTTCAGTACAAGTTAGAAGGTGCTGCTAAAAAAGCAGTTATAAATCTGGGTGAGCTAAAACTAATAATGTTATTTACTTGCAGAATGCCTTGGCCTTTTCTAATGAGTACATACACCTCATCCAATGATATGGTAAGCAATTGCTTTTATAATTAACAAATGATTTTAAAGCGTAAATGCTTTGAGCTAGGATGGCGGTGACGGAGAGATTCGAACTCTCGATACGTTGCCGTATACACACTTTCCAGGCGTGCTCCTTCAGCCACTCGGACACGTCACCTAAGGCGCTTAGAGTTTAGCGCGGCGTTATAGTATGAAAACAACCCTACAGACGCAAGGGCTTTTTAAAATAGTGCAGTTAAGTGATTAGTAATCAAACAAAAAAGGCAAGGTAAACACCTTGCCTTTTGTATAGTCAATTAGTTCTTAGCGTTGAAGCGTTGCTGAAAAATCTAACATACGGTTAAGCGACTTTAATGCGCCTTCGCGCAAGTCCATATCAACAAACACTTCTTTACCTTCTGGGTCTGTCAGTGCTTCTTCAATCGCTTTTAAGCCATTCATTGCCATCCACGGGCAATGTGCGCAGCTTTTACAGGTTGCGCCTTCACCTGCTGTTGGTGCTTCAAAGAATTCTTTCTCTGGGCATAACTGCTGCATTTTGTAGAAAATGCCTCGGTCAGTTGCTACGATGAACTTTTTGTTGTCCATAGTTTGCGCTGCTTTGATTAGTTGGCTTGTTGAACCAACTGCATCAGCTAAGGCTACAATCTCCGCAGGAGACTCTGGGTGAACCAATACAGCCGCATCTGGGTGTAAGGCTTTCATATCCTTAAGTGCTTTGGTTTTAAACTCGTCATGAACGATACAGGCGCCATTCCACATGATCATGTCAGCACCTGTGTTCTTTTGAATGTAAGAACCTAAGTGTTTATCTGGACCCCAAATGATTTTTTCGCCTTGCTCATCAAGGTGCTCAACGATTTCTAGGGCACATGAAGAAGTAACAATCCAATCTGCACGCGCTTTAACAGCTGTTGATGTATTTGCATACACTACTACCTTGCGATCAGGGTGCTGATCACAAAACGCTGAGAATTCTTCAATTGGGCAACCTACGTCTAATGAACAAGTTGCAGCAAGCGTTGGCATAACAACTGTTTTATTTGGCGTTAGGATTTTTGCTGTTTCGCCCATAAAGCGAACACCGGCTACCACAATTACATCTGCGTCGTGCTTAGCGCCAAAACGCGCCATTTCTAGCGAGTCAGCAACACAACCGCCTGTTTCTTCAGCTAGTGCTTGAATTTCAGGATCAGTGTAATAATGGGCAACAAGAACCGCGTTCTTGTCTTTTAATAATTGTTTGATACGCGCCTTATACTCAGCTTGCTCGTCTTTTGATAACGGAGCTGGCTTTGGAGGGAAGATATAATCTTCAGGCATAATTTGTTCAGCTAGACTCATTTCTCGACCACTTAGTCCACAGTGCATTCATGGCGCGAATTATACGAGAATCTTAAGCTAAAGAACAGTATTGCTGTGAGCTGTTAAGATAAATAAAGGATAACTTAGAAAGAAAAGATAAATCAGGAATGGTGGGTCATGATGGACTTGAACCATCGACCAATGGATTAAAAGTCCACTGCTCTACCAACTGAGCTAATGACCCGCTCTGGATATTTAGATGCGTAAATCCGCCGATATGAGACCATTCGAAAAGAATGGTGGGTCATGATGGACTCGAACCATCGACCAATGGATTAAAAGTCCACTGCTCTACCAACTGAGCTAATGACCCGCTCTGGAAATTTAGACACGTAAATCCGCCGATATAAGACCATTCAAAGAATGGTGGGTCATGATGGACTCGAACCATCGACCAATGGATTAAAAGTCCACTGCTCTACCAACTGAGCTAATGACCCGCTCTGATGCTTGTAATAAGCTACGTAAATCCGCCGATATAAGACCATTCAAAGAATGGTGGGTCATGATGGACTTGAACCATCGACCAATGGATTAAAAGTCCACTGCTCTACCAACTGAGCTAATGACCCGCTCTGATGCTTGTAATAAGCTGCGTAAATCCGCCGATATAAGACCATTCAAAAAGAATGGTGGGTCATGATGGACTTGAACCATCGACCAATGGATTAAAAGTCCACTGCTCTACCAACTGAGCTAATGACCCGCTCTGATGTTTGTAAAAAGCTGCGTAAATCCGCCGATATAGAACCATTCAAAGAATGGTGGGTCATGATGGACTTGAACCATCGACCAATGGATTAAAAGTCCACTGCTCTACCAACTGAGCTAATGACCCGCTCTGATGCTTATAATAAGCTGCGTAAATCCGCCGATATAGAACCACTCAAAGAATGGTGGGTCATGATGGACTTGAACCATCGACCAATGGATTAAAAGTCCACTGCTCTACCAACTGAGCTAATGACCCGCTCTAATTGCTTATAAAAGCTATACGTAAATCCGTCGATTAAAGATTACCATTCTAAGAGAATGGTGGGTCATGATGGACTTGAACCATCGACCAATGGATTAAAAGTCCACTGCTCTACCAACTGAGCTAATGACCCGCTCTTTTTTCCGCATTTTGGCTGTTGTTACCAATCGCCTGCTGCGGGCGCTTATAATACTTATTTAAATGCTGAGTGCAACAGAAAATATCTCTTTTTTTAAGTTTTTATGTCTAGTTGCCTAATTTTAGACCGCTTATGTCAAAAAGCAGTCTAATCAGGTCAAATCTACATTTGCGACAGACGTTCTGTGGCTAATTTAGCAGCGGTAGTACTTGGGTACTGATTAATTAAATCATTAAAGGTTTTAAGGGCTTGCTCGCCTAAACCTTGATCCGCTAATAAGTTTCCTAACTTTAACATCGCATCTGGGCGCTTATTAGAATTAGGGTATTCATTCACAACAACTTTAAAGTGCTCAGTTGCACCAGCTTGATCGTTTTGAATAGTTAACAGCTGACCTAACCAATAATGCGCATTAGATGCATACACTGAATTAGGGTAAGTAGTTAAGAATGTTTGGAACTCAGGAATTGCTTGCTCATAACGTTTATCTTTCATGATTAACGCTACAGCACGTTCATAGGCTTCGTTTTCAGATAAGTCTGAACTGATTGCCTGTGATGCACCCACATCCGTATAAGTGTTAGTAGGTTGAGTTTGTGTTGCAGCAGGCTGACTATAAGCTTGGCTTACACGGTTCTCAATCTCTTGATAAAGCTCACGCTGACGTTGTAATACTTTTTCAAGCTTATAGCTTTGCTCTTCAGTAATACCACGTACTTGGCTCACTTCGTCTTGTAAAATATTAAGCTGCTGCTGAAGCTCAGCTTGCAATAAATTACGTGACTTCATCATGTTTTCTAAAGCGACTAAACGCTTCTCAATGCTCGATTGCGAGCTTGCAGCTTCTGAAACAGGAGCGGGAGCAGCCCATAACTGGGTGCTCCCGCTTAAGATCATTGCTGCCAAAATAATTTTCGGCTTCATAATGACTCTTTATTAGTAAACTAATACTGCGCGACGGTTCTTCGCGAACGCTTCTTCAGTGCGAGACTTAACCATTGGCTTCTCTTCACCATAGCTCACTACTGACATTTGGCTAGCAGAAACACCTAAACTTTGTAGGTATTTTTCTACTGCTTGACCACGGTGCTCACCTAGTGCGATGTTGTACTCAGGCGTACCGCGCTCATCTGCGTGACCTTCGATTAGAACTTTAACTGAAGGGTTTTGTACTAAGAACTCAGCGTGTGCTTGTAATAGTTCAGCATATTTGCTTTGGATTTTTGCGTTATCAAAACCAAAGTAAATGATTTGCTCTTGACGTAACGCTTCGTATTTTTCACGAAGTGCTTCTTCAGCTTGTTGCTCTGGAGTAAGCGTTGCTACTTCAACAGTATCAGAGTTGTTTGATTGCTCAACCATACCTTGGTTAGATTGGTTTGCAGCACCTTCGTCAACACCTGAAGAAGAGCTACACGCCGCTAATGTCATCACTGGCACAGCAATTAGCAGGCCTTTTAAAGTTTTATTAAGTTGCATTTAATTGATTCCTATATTGAGTAAACCAGTAAAATTACTGTAAATAAGGCGACCAAGCTGGTGCCTTTACTTGTCCGTTTAGCACAGGTAAGCGTGCTTTAAAGCGACCGTCCATAGAAACTAACGCCAACACCTGTTTATTATTATGAAGCGTGCTGTAGATAATCATCGAGCCGTTTGGAGCGATACTCGGTGATTCATCTAAGCGAGTTCTAGTTAATACTTGGAACGCGCCTGTAGCTAGCTCTTTCTTAGCAAGATGGTATTGACCGTTGGTACGGTTCACCATCACTAATTCTTTTCCGTCTGGAGAAACCGAACCTGCTAGGTTCATATCTCCGTCAAACGTCATGCGTTTTGACCTACCAGTTTGCAAATTTAACTTATAAATCTGGGCATTACCACCCCTTTCAGACGTAAACACAATATCTTGCCCATTAGGGAACCAAGATGGTTCAGTATCTATACTACGGTGGTTTGTAAGGCGTCTTTCTTTACGAGTTGCAAGGTCTAAAACATATACTTCTGTTGCACCATTTCGGTCTTTAGAAAGCACTAATAATAACTTTTTACCATCAGGCGAGAACTGCGGTGCACCATTAATACCAGGGTGACTTGTGATCAGCTCACGTTTACCTGTGTATAAATCTTGAATATAAATTTGGCTTTGACGATTCTCAAATGTTACGTACGCAAGCTTAGTACCGTCAGGTGACCACGCTGGTGACATTAATGGCTCTTTAGAGCGAAGTAACACTTGCTCATTAAAACCATCGTAATCAGCAACTACAAGCTGGTATGGCTTAGGCTCTTCTTCGCGAACAATCACATAAGCAATCTTCGTTAAGAATGCACCTTTTTCACCCGTAAGCGCTTCGTAAACTACATCACTAATGCGGTGCGCGTAACGGCGAAAACCTGTTTCAGCAATTACGCTTTCACGCGCGTCTAAAATGTGATCTTGGCTTTTAACTAATTGGCCATTGCTCATCATTTGCGTTTCGCCACCAGTAATTTGACCACGAATAACATCAATAAGCTCATACTTAACTAAGTAACGGCCATTTGTTTGCTGCTCTACTTGGCCTACAAGAACCGCTTCAACGCCTTTATTAACCCAAGCGCCGTAATCAACGTCGGTGTCAGTAGCTGGAAGCTGCGGCATTGTGTTCACGTCAATTGGCTTAAACTTACCACTACGCATTAAGTCAGCTGCAATCACTGAGCTTAATTTTTCAGGGATAGTTCCTACACCATTGTACTGGAAAGGTACAATCGCAATTGGACGTGCACCGTCAATACCATCGGTGATCACAATTTCTAGTGCAGCACTGGCAATGCCATGAAAGCCCAGTAATACAATAAAACATGCTGTTTTTATCTGGTTAAACATATCATTCCTTTAAAATTGAGGCGCTATTGTTAAATTAATATTTTTAAGTTGCTCAAATACTTCACGGTCTGGTGATACTGGAAGTGTGTCTGCCATACGCACCGCGCGCATTGCAGCTTCACATACCAAGGTATCTCCGCCCAGTGATTTTACTTGAGTCACTAAGCCATTAAAACCAAGACGAATATTAAGACGACATTCTTTACCTTTCATCTTCTCATCTTTTAAGAAGTTTTGTTGAATGCGCGCCATAATTAACGCTTTATATTTTTCAACTTCGCCCACTACTTGTTGCTGGCGCACTTTATTACGTGCAGCCTGCTCAGCAGCTAATTGTTCTTGTAGCATTTGCTCTTGCAATGCTTGCTGGCGTTTACGCTCTGCTTCAGCTTCTTTGCGTTTACGTTCAGCTTCAGCTTCGGCAGCTTTACGCTTACGCTCTTCTTCCGCTTTCTTTAACGCTTCTTCTTCAGCTTTACGTTTTTCAGCTGCAGCTTTCGCTGCGGCTTCAGCTTCTTGCTTTTGCTTTTCAGCCTGTTGCGCTTTAGCTCGTTCTTTCTCTTGAATTTCACGTGCTTTCTTCGCTTGTGCTTCTGCTTCTGCTTTTTCTTTCTCTTTCGCGCGGCGTTGCTGCTCTAGCTTTTTAAGGCGTCTGTCTTCAGCTTCACGTTGCTTACGTGCATCATTTGCACGGCGCTCAAGATCACGAATACGTTTTGCTTCGGCTCGTTTTTTTGCTTCTTCTTGCTTTTTAAGCTCGGCAATTTTCTGCTCAACCTTTTGCTGATCAACCGTTACTGCGGCAACGGCTTTTTCAGGCTCTGGTAAAGCAGGGTTCAGCGTTACTTCCATCACCTTAGGCGCTGGCATATGAAAATTAGCTGTTGCTACTAATAAACCTGCTATTGCAAGGTGCAAAAGAACCGATTTTACTACTGATGCACCCATACTAGCCTTTCGTCCCCTCGAATGATTCGGTCATAAGACCCACTGAAGGCACACCAGCATTTTTCAAAAAGTCCATAAGCAGCAGTACTTCTTGATAAGAAACACGGCCAGAACCTTTAATCATTACAGGTGTATCTGGATTTTTTTGCAGTTGAAGTTTAATTACCGCCGCAACATCCAGCGCTTCCATTGGTGCTTCTGGGTCAGTACCAATACTTACATAGTACTTACCTTCAGCATCAATTGACGCAATGATAGGCGGTGTATCTTTAGTATCAACTAAATCCGATTCTTCCATTTTCGGCAAGTCCACTTTTACGCCATGGGTAATAAGTGGCGCAGTTGCCATAAATATAATTAGTAGTACCAACATTACATCAATGTAAGGTACTACGTTTATTTCACCTACAGGGCGACGTTTCTTACGCTGATACATTCGCTTTAGCCTCTATTTGCGCAGCTGCTTGGCGGTGTAAAATATTGGCGAATTCTTCCATAAAGTTAATGTAATTACCTTCAAGCTTTTCTACTTTATTGGCAAAACGGTTGTAAGCAATTACAGCAGGGATTGCAGCAAATAAGCCCATTGCAGTTGCAATCAGCGCTTCGGCAATACCTGGCGCTACCATTTGTAGCGTTGCTTGTTTAACTTCACCTAACGCGATGAATGCGTTCATAATACCCCATACCGTACCAAACAGACCGATGTAAGGACTAATTGAACCCACTGTTGCTAAAAACGATAAACTAGACTCAAGCTTTTCAACTTCGCGCGATAGCGCAACTCGCATTGAACGATGTGTGCCTTCCATTACGATGCCTGCACTTTGAAATGTATTTTTCTTATGACGTGCAAACTCTTTAAATCCTGCAACGAATAATGCTTCAACACCTGATGCACCACCAGGACGAGCAGATACTTCGTTATATAATTTACTTAAATCAATACCTGACCAAAACTTTTGCTCAAAACGCTTAGCGCCATTAAGTGCATCAGAAATCGCTTTTTTACGTTGAAAAATAATTGCCCATGACATTACCGACATACCGACTAATGCCAACATTACTAGCTGGACAAGTACACTGGCTTCTAGAATAAGATCTAAAAAGTTAAGCCCTGATCCCACGTTAAACTCCTAAAATAGATTTCTATGTAATTTGTTATATTTTTTACACTTGCATTTATTGACCACAATCATGGCCAAAAGTTACATCTAGTGTATCTAGTCAGTTATAAACTGACAACGCTCTTGCTGTGAATTAGCGGCAAATAACGGTAAAAAGCAATTTGCTTAGTTATTTTTTAGCCATATTAGGTTTTATCAACACATTTACGCATATTTTCACCTTAATAATAAGTCACTAGAATAGCTCTTAAAAGCAACCAAAACAGCCAAAAACACGACGTTTATTCATAAATTACGCATAAACACCCAAAAGCACTTTTGCAAATCTACTACAGAATACTTAAACTAATCCTGAATAAAGATCACAAAATTTATAAAAACCCTTTTATTCAGAAGGTTAAAAACAAAATAGTTACAAAGTGAACAAAAAGAAAACAATTCAACTTTTAGCTCACATTAGTTTTTTTTATTTGAAAATAAAATTTTTCTAGTTTGAAGAAAAATCCATCATTGCGTATTATTTACCTATACCGAGCTAGCAACCTCATGAAAGTTTCTTTCATCAAGCTCCGTTTTTAGCAATATGAAGTTTCGTATTGCTCTAGGTTTACTTAAATCGGGATAAAACCTTATTCAAGTAGACCGTAGTTCCCTGGATTACTTCCTTCAACTTGTTGTTTGCCCGCATCCTTATGCGGGCTTTTTTTTGCCTACACAAACGCCAATGAGAATACCTACCGATAACTTAACAGCATGTGAATTACAGATGTTAAAATGAGACAACAACCCAGTGGTAAGCGGTAAGCGGTAAGCGGTAAGCGGTAAGCGGTAAGCGGTAAGCGGTAAGCGGTAAGCGGTAAGCGGTAAGCGGTAAGCGGTAAGCGGTAAAAACCTATACACCTACTTAATATAAGCAAGTTATCTCGATAAAAAAAGCAGCTCTCTCGAGCTGCTTGATACTTATAGCTTAAAGCTTGTAACTAACCGCGGGGTTTTAGTTATTTCTCAGGCGTAAGCCCAAAGTGTAAATAAGCAATGTCTGAAACGAGTCGTCCGCGTGGGGTACGCTGAATAAAGCCTTGTTGAATTAAAAACGGCTCTATCACATCTTCAATGGTTTCTTTTTCTTCGCCAATTGCAGCCGCTAGGTTATCAAGGCCAACTGGGCCGCCCATAAATTTTTCGATAATAGCTAGCAAGTATTTTCTATCCATGTAGTCAAAACCGCTTTTATCGACATCAATCATATCGAGGGCTTGCTCTGCAACTGTGGCATTCACTTTGCCGTCTGATTTCACTTGGGTGTAATCACGAACGCGGCGTAATAAACGGTTTGCTATGCGCGGTGTACCGCGTGAACGCTTGGCGATTTCGGTTGCACCTTCATCACACATGGTTAAGTCTAAAAAGCTTGCTGAGCGGGCAACAATTTTTGATAAGTCTTCAACAGAATAAAACTCTAATCGCTGAACAATACCAAAACGGTCTCTAAGTGGTGAGGTGAGTGAGCCAGCACGCGTTGTTGCACCAATTAATGTAAATGGCGGCAAATCAAGCTTTATTGAGCGCGCTGCGGGGCCCTCACCTATCATTATATCCAGCTGATAATCTTCCATTGCGGGATACAAAATCTCTTCGACTTGCGGGCTCAAACGGTGTATTTCGTCAATAAACAGTACGTCACCTTCTTCAAGGTTCGTTAAAAGCGCAGCTAAATCGCCTGCTTTTTCGAGTACTGGCCCCGACGTTGTTTTAATATTAACGTTAAGCTCGTTGGCTACAATGTTTGCAAGTGTGGTTTTACCAAGACCCGGCGGACCAAATATTAATAAATGATCCAGCGCTTCGCCACGATGGCGAGCGGCCTCGATAAAAATCTCCATTTGTTGCTTAACATGCGGCTGGCCTGTGTAATCGGTTAACAGCTTTGGTCGTATTGCACGATCAACACTGTCTTCGTTACTTTGTTCACTCGCATCTATTAAGCGATCTGCTTCAATCATGGTTTACTCACAACATTGATTTTAGAGCTTCTTTAATTAGAATCTCAGTCGTCATATCTGGTTTGTTCACTGTTTTAACCGCTTTTTGTGCTTGCGGTAGCTTATAGCCTAATGCCACAAGTGCTGATACTGCATCATCGGCAGCATTATTTGCCACTAGGGTATCATCACTTGATGGCTCAATGACGGCATTATCGCTAAATGGTGTAAATAAGTCATTACCCCAATCTTTGAGTCTATCTTTCATTTCGAGCACTAAACGCTCAGCCGTTTTTTTACCAACACCTGGCAGTTTAACCAGTGTTGTTGCATCTTCATTGTTAACACAACTTACGAATTGCTGCGCTGACATACCCGATAAAATAGCAAGACCAAGTTTTGGCCCTACACCATTGGCTTTTAAAAGCTCTCTAAATAAAGCGCGTTCGGTTTTGTTGTTAAAGCCAAATAATAGCTGGGCATCTTCACGTACCACAAAATGGGTATAAATAATCGCTTGCTCACCCACTGCCGGTAAATCATAAAAGCAAGTCATGGGCATTTGTACTTCGTAGCCTACACCAGTTACTTCAATAAGAATTTCTGGTGGCTGCTTTTCAACAAGTAAGCCATTTAATCGACCAATCATATTACTTCCTTAATCGTCCTCTTACGGTTTTGCTCGCACTGCCCGCAAGTTTTATTAAATTTTGTTCTGAGTGAGCATGGCAAATAGCGATTGCTAAGGCATCTGCGGCATCGGCTTGAGGGGTACCTGGCAGCTTTAAAATGTTTTTAACCATATGCTGTACTTGAGACTTATCAGCGCCGCCATTACCTACAACAGCCTGCTTAATTTGCCGAGCAGAATATTCATAAACTGGCAGCTCTGCCATTGAAGCACCAACGATAGCAGCACCACGTGCTTGACCGAGTTTAAGCGCTGAGTCTGGGTTGTGTGCCATAAACACTTTTTCTATAGCAAAACTGTCTGGTAAGAATTGCTCTACTAATTGACTGATCCCTTGGTAAATCATTTTTAAGCGTACCGGAAAATCGTGATCGGCCAATTTAATGCAGCCACTACCTAAATAAGTGAATTTAGCACCTTGGTGAGCTATCACGCCGTACCCTGTTAATCGTGAACCAGGATCAATCCCTAAAATAATCGCCAACTAACTGAACCGTCTATTATCATTATTATCTGCGGTTAATAATGCCAGAGCACTGTATAAATTACCAGTAACCAATTGCAATTCATAAAAAATGCCCGCAATTGCGAGCATTTTATAGTCAACTTTCAAGAGACTTTTACGCGAGTGAACGTAATAAGCCTTGCGTATTTTTTCGCATTGTGCAGGCTATCATCAAATAACCTAAACATGCCACAAATAAGCCACCGACTGCAGGGCCAATCACCCAAATATGAGGGTGGAACTTACCTGCTAAATCGAACATCTGTTTTTGCACTATTAACAGAGCGATGTCACTGACAATCGCTGCGACTAAGCCAGCGGTAACGCCTAATAGTAAAAACTCATATAAGGTGGCATTTTTAATTAAGCGCCCTTTCGCACCTAAGGTTCGCAAAATAACAATCTCTTGCATACGCTCACCCAAACTTGCTTGCACTTGTGAAATAAGCACTAAAGCGCCACAGGCAACCACAATCGCTAGTACAAAGCCAATCGCTAACGATACTTGCTCTATGGTTGAGCGAATTTGTTTAATAAAGCTCTCAACATCTATCACGTTAACCGTTGGGTATTGACGCATCAACTCATTAAACTCACGTTTTTTCTCTGCTTTTACATTCACTGATGAAATATAAGTAGCAGGAAAGCTCGCTAGTACATCAGGGCTTAAAATAATAAAGAAGTTAGGTTTAAGTGTGGTCCAATTAACCTTACGTACACTGGTGATTTTTGCATCAAACGACTGCGCACCAATTAAGAAAGTAAGCGTATCGCCAATTTGTACATCAAGGCGTTCAAGCATCGACTCTTCTACCGATGCCTCGGCTACTGAGTCTTCACTAAACCATGTACCGTCGATAAGCTCATTTTGATTAGGTAAGTCTTTACGCCAAGTTAGGTTTAACTCACGACCAATACCAGAGCGGGCTTCTTCGTCTTTCTTTTCGTTGTCTTCTTGCGATACTTCGCGAGCAACCAACTCACCATTTACGGCGTTAACACGGCCACGAACAACCGGATAGAAATCAGACGTTGGCATATCGTTTTGCGCTAAGAAGCTAGTTATAGGCTCTAATTCTTGCTCAGTAATGTTCACTAAAAATGAATTAGGGGCATTTTCAGGAAGCTGAGACTGCCAATCCGAAATCATGTCGTTCTTAAGTACAATTAAAAACAGTAATAACTTGATAGCCAAAGCAAAGCTAATTAATTGTACCGCATTCACATTGGCACGCTTTTGAATTGACGCAATCGCCAATGACCAACTATTGCCCGGACTCAAGCCAAGTTTGCGGCCACCACCAAAAATAACCTTTGATAAACCAAATAACACCGCAATTAAAAATGCCGTCGAAAGGAACAAAATTGCACTAATTTTGATGTTGTTACTAAATAACCACATCAGTAAAAACACAGTAAGCGCCGACATAGTAAGGTGCACTTTACTTACTAATAAACGGTCGCCTAAGTTACGGCGAAGTACACGTAGCGGCGGAATATCAAATAAATCGAGTAGCGGTTTAATTGAAAACATAACCGCACAAATCACACCTGTGCTGATCGCAATAATCCAAGGTTTTGCCGATGCGCTTGGCAGTGCTGTGCCCATGGTTTGTGCCAAATAATCCGTTGCAACCGCTTGTAAACCATAACCAATCAGTAAACCGACAATCACCGACATTGAACATACAAGGCTCAAATGTAATAAATAGATCTTACGGATCATAGCGCGGCTACCGCCAAGCGTTTTCATCATAGCAACTGGGTCGTACTGACGCTCACAATACCGTTTTGCCGATACCGCAATAGCAACAGCAGCTAAAATAATGCCAAGCAAACCAGCTAGCAATAAATAGCTTTCGGCACGATTTAAACTATTAGAAATAGGTGACTGGCGGTCTTTAACGCCATACCAACGCTGGTTTTCTTTCATCTGTGGTTTTAACCAAGCATAAAAGGTATCTAAGCTGTCTTTGTCGCCAGCATAAAGTTGGCGGTAAAACACCCGACTGCCCGGCTGAATTACCTCTGTAACAGCAATGTCTGCTTCATTAATTAAGATTCGCTGGCTGCTCGAGAACACATTAAACGGTGCATCTGGCTCTTCGGCTACAACATGACTAGCCGTAAACGTAGCAGCACCAAGCTCTACTTTATCGCCCACTTTAATGTTTAGCGCATAAAACACAGATTCACTTAACCACACTTCACCACGACTTGGGATATCAGAAGTTACTTGTGGTTGGTCAGTCAGGCTGGTTTTTACTTTTAACTCACCTTTTAACGGATAGGTATTTGATACCGCTTTCACCGAGCCAAGCTGCATTTCGTCACCGGCAAATAGCATGGTGTCGAAGTAAGTTATTTTAGCGGTGCGTAAGTTATCTTGGTTGGCTTTTTCTAAAAACTCAGCAGGTAAAGCATGGTTACTTGCTAAAACGCGATCAGCGGCAATAAAGGCACTGCTTTTTTCTTCAATACTTTGGCCAATTCGGTCGGTAACCATAGACAGTGTTAAAACAGTGAGAACAGCTAAGGCTATTGCTGCACTGATCACTGTTAATTCGCCACGCTTAAACTCACGTGAAAACAGTTTTAGTGCTAATTTAGCCCACATTCGCTTGCACTCCTTCGCTTTCTTTTACAGTTACTAACTGCCCTGCTTCAATATGTAAAATTTGCTGACACTTTTGTGCAAGCTGCTCATCATGGGTTACTAAAATGAGTGTTGTGCCGTGCTCCTTATTTAATTCAAATAATAAAGATTCAATTAACTTACCGTTTTTGCTATCTAGGTTCGCTGACGGTTCATCGGCAAATAAGATTTTCGGTGTGCCAATAAATGCACGAGCAATTGCTACACGTTGCTGCTCACCGCCAGATAATTGCGATGGGTAATGACCAACACGATGGCTTAAGCCTACCTTTTCAAGTAACTCAAGTGCTTGCTGCTTAGCGTCTTTGCTTCCTGCAAGTTCTGCCGGAAGCATTACATTTTCAAGAGCTGTTAAGCTTTGTACAAGCATGAAAGATTGAAACACAAATCCTACTTTTTCAGCGCGAAGTGCTGCGCGTGCTTCTTCATCTAATTCGTGTAATGCGGCTCCGTCTAAATGAATACTGCCGCCCGTTGATTGGTCAAGGCCCGCCAATAAACTTAATAAAGTAGACTTTCCCGAACCTGAGGTGCCTACCACTGCAACTGAGTCGCCCGACTTGACATTAAAGCTGATGTCACTGAGGATGGTCAGGTCGCCCTCAACCGTGGTGACCGTTTTAGAAAGTCCTTTAACTTGAATGATGTTTAATTGAGAAAGCGCTGACATATGATGCATCCAATCCTACGTTTTATATTCGTTTTACTGTTAGTAATCAAACCACTTACGGCAGCAGCTGACAACACAATTTTAATCCTAGGTGACAGTTTAAGCGCCGCTTACGGACTTAAACAAGAGCAAGGCTGGGTTAAATTGTTACAAGATAAGTACGATGAAAAAGACCAATCTGTATACCTAGTAAACGCCAGTATTAGCGGTGAAACCACAGGTGGCGCCCTAAGACGGCTCGGCGCGTTACTAAGCGAATTTGAACCCACTCATGTACTCATTGAGCTTGGCGGAAACGATGGTTTACGAGGTTTCCCTATTAAACGCCTGCAAGCTAACTTACGTGATTTAATTGCAAAAAGCCAAAAAATTGGGGCGAAAACCGCCGTAATGGAAGTACAAATTCCACCAAACTATGGCCCGCGTTATACCAAACTTTTCACCGATAGCTTTAAAACCATTGCCGATGAAACAGATTCTGAGCTCATGCCCTTTTTCATGCTTAGTATTGCAGGCCGTCCAGAACTTATGCAAAACGATAACCTGCACCCTAATGCCGATGCTCAACCATTAATACGCGACTTTATGTACAAAACGATCAACGATTGGCTAGATTAACCTCTAGCCCATTGATTTAATGCAGATTACCTGAACAATAAACAAGCAATCGAACAGCGGAGATATTGATTTTTATAAAAAAAGCCGTACTATGGCTTGCAACGTCGGCATATAGCGCAGCTTGGTAGCGCACTGTCATGGGGTGTCAGGGGTCGCAGGTTCAAATCCTGCTATGCCGACCATTTTAACCTTTTAAAATCAACACCTTACAACATAATAAGAATAACCATTAAAAACGCTGTGGTAAAATAGTGGTAATATTGTGGTAAAACTCTTTTCTAAATTCCCATCAAGATCACGCTCTAAAAGCTAGTAAGTGCGAACAGCAATAAAAAACACGTAGACTTAAGCCAATCGCTCAGCTAACTTTAAAAAACTTTATTACAAGTGAGTTAATAATGCACATTGCCTTGATGCTTCTCGGTATGATCACCGGTCTATCTGTTGGAACAAACTTAACCTGGTTTTTGGGATTGCCTATTATGGCTGGTAGCTTGCTTTTTCTGCAGGTAGGTACGTCGCAGTGGAGAGAAAGACAGGAAGGTTTTTTGTTATTCATTGGACTGGTTTGCGGTGCAATTTTGCTTGTAGTTAATATTCTTACTTAAAAGTAAGTTTTTTTACCTTATGTTGATGCTATGCCCATGCAATCAAAGGCCCTGTTTATCAGGGCCTTTTTATTATCACCACTCGCCAAGACTGTAAGCGATATATGCCTTATGGAAAATAGCGTTCTTCTTGCGCTGTATATTGTCTAGTTGCTCGCGCTTCTGGCTGGATGACAAGTTATTATTGTCATTTATTGCCTTTTGCATCTTATTCAATTTAGATATACCACGCTGAATCTTAGCCAACTTAGCTCTCGATCTTAGCTTTTCCCCGTCATTTTCAATAAGCTCTTTTATGCGCGATGTATCACCAAGTTCTTGCGCTCGCTTGTAACTGCCGTATGCCTGGTTTGCAGTATCAAGCGCTTCGTAAAACTCATTGGCGAACTTAGTGCTGCTCTTTGGCCCGCTACCTTGATAAAAAGATTTTATAACAGGGTATCGGCTGACCGGTGTTTCTGCTGACTCAATCCCCATCGCTTGACGGGCGACAATATCGCTTGCACCTAAAACGTATGCGCCTAGCGTGCCGGTATAACCTTTGATCAAGTGTTCGACTTTTTTAGGCGATACACCAAACGCTTGCGCAATAGCTTTTGCTGTGTCGCTAGTGTATGCGTTGTAGCGGTCCTCAGCTTGTTTGTTTTGATCTGCCATTCCTTCAATCGGTGCCCATTTGAAGAAAGACTTGTTCATTACAACTTCTGTAGCAGGTAGCATAAATTGTGGAATAGGATTCATAGACATAGTTGACGTTATAGCGTGAACAACTGCGCGCCCTAAGTCCTTTTCGTTTTGTGTGCCTGTACCAAAGTGAAATAGGCGTTCCGGCATGGTGCCAAATATCACGCCAAGCTCAAACGGCTTAGGAATACGGTAATGATCTTCACCTGCAAAAACATGCCAGTTCATATCCTTATCCCAATCTGGCAATTCTTGATAACGCTCGTCATCGTCATTCATTGCAGCTAAAGCGAGACTAAAAGCTGCTAACTTAATGCCTTTGCCTGCAAGGTTAGCGCTGAGAATGCGCAACAGTTGGTCGTCACCATTAGCTTTTGATGCTCGAACGAGCTTGCTCATACCCTGCAAGCGAGCGTTAAAGAATGGCAGCATATCAACAAAGAACGCGATAGTCTCAAAGTTCCCTTTCAAGCTGTAATCCATAAGATCTTTAGCTTCAAATGCCGCTTGGCGCTTGCTCTTTCCTGCCTTTAACGCTGCTTCGTATGTGCTTAATCGGTTTGCGTTTTCAAATTTGTCACTTACATTTCTATATTTTTCGAGTAGCGACGCGCCACTGTCAACAATAGATCTCATGTAACTGTCAACTTGATTATTGCTCAAGCCTTTACTTCTTAACGCTCTACGCATCTGCTGCGCCCCGGCTTCTGGATCTGAGCCGTGAACATACCCGCCCTGGAACGCTGCGCCGCTAAATATTAGATCGCGGTAGGCTTCATCTTCTTTAAACGCTTTTTTAAGTCCTTTAAAGCTATCAGTGCCTAATTTGAAGTCATCCTTATTTATCATCCATGCGTGAGCCGCATCACGAACAAAGTTTCTAAATATAAAGTCTGGCGACAAAGTTACACCGGCGGTCAAAAATCGCTTAGCACTTCTGCCTAGCTTTCTAAATAAATTCTGACTGCCATTACTATTTATTTGTATTAGAGAGCGTAAAAGCGCTGGGTCACTCACAACATAAGCCTGCGCCTTACCACCGTTCATTACCTTTACTTTGCCAAGCTTGTTTAAGTCATGCTGGCTAAGCGCTGCAATATCTTCGCTGTTTTCTGACTTCATAAAGTCAGTGCCATCGAGATTGTTAACTACTTCAAGCATCGCTTTGTTTTTTAATGAAGCATCAATTAGCGTGCTTTGCCTAGTGATAATATTCTCTAACAAGTCTTTAGTAGACATTCCGCCGCCTTTCAGTGCCTTAATTTGCGCTGACTGTCCGGCTATGCCATTTCTTGTGTGAGGCTCTATAATGGCCCGTTTAATATCATCCATTTCTGGATCTGTTTCGCCCATATCGCGGAAAAATGGCACGTAATATTCTTCATCAAATGCTGCACGCTGCTGCTTGTTTAATAATCCTGCCTGCTCAGCCAGATCAAGAATAGCTGAATTTATCTTGTTATATTCTTTCCTTACTTCCTCAAATAGCTTTTCTTTACCTTTGCCAAGCGCTTTTAACTCGGCAATATCAGCATCGGTTAAGTTGTTTTCTCGGCCATCTTCTTTTAGCTTTTCAGCTCTGTGTGCGCCCATCCATGCGAGCCAATTATTAAGATCATCACCTAGCATGCCAAACACTTCTAATAACCCTTTGGTGTTTTCTTTGCGTGCAACGATCCCGTTTTTCCATTGTGGTGCGCCATAGTTATATACACCATGAAGCACATCAGCCAAGCCGGATGCAAGACGAGCGCTTACATAACCTTGTTTATTTATATCGGTAATACCTGCCTTTTCTTCTGCCTGCTTAATGCCCGCCAGTCCATCGAAAATACCTTCGTTAAGTCTGTTCCAAAAACTAGAGTCTTTAGCAGTTTCATAAACGCTATTTAATTTGCCTTTGATGATATCCGCCACTGATTCTTTAGCCTGTTCAACAAGGCCTAATTTTTCTTTAGCGGTGCGGGTATCTTCATCGGCGGTTCGACTGAACTTTTTACCTGGTTGACTGTAAGCTAAGCCACTTCTCTGTTGAATTTTTGGCTCTCTCTGCGCTTTAAACCCTTTCACTATACTTTCGAGCATATCACGCATTGCAGTAACTTCGTCATCTTCACGGTACATGATGCCAGCTTTATCCAGCTGCGCTTTTATCCAGCGTTTTAATGCTTGCCACCAGTATTTAAGCTCGCCTTTGCTTGGTTCGTTTTCTACAAAGCGTGCAAAAATCTCCTCTGCTTTAACGTCATCGCTCATATCCCAATAATCAGTGTTTGCGTCTTTCCAGTATTTCTCGAACGCTTTACGGCCTTTGGTTTTTTTGATGCGATTAATAAACTCTTGCTTGGCTTCTTTACCTATAACAGTATCAAGGCCACCATGCGCAATAGTTTCATGCGCCAGTGTTTGTTTTAAGTCTGTTACGCTATCAATATTTTCAGCAATAACATAAACAGTATTGGATATTTCGCTATAAGCGCCCTTAACTGTTGCGCCGTCCAAGCTCATGCGCCACATTTGCTCTGCTTCGGCAGTAGTGGCTAATATACGAACCTTAATTCCATTTGCGCCGTTTAAGCTTTCGATAAACCCATCAGCTATTTTTTGCGCCTGTTCTGCGTTTACGCCTTTTGCTTTGCCTTTTGTATTAGATTTTGAGAACTTAATATTGTCACCACCAGACAACAAACCCTTTGCACGCTCATTAAACTGCTTAACATCGTCCTCAGTCGGGAACATGAATTTTTGACCACGGGCCCAACCGTTATATTCTTTGGCTAGCTCTTTTAATGCGGCATAATCATCACGCGCTTGGCGGTCTTTCATTTCAGTTACTAAAAACTCTTTTCCGCGCTTAGTCGTGTATGTCTCGCCGCTGTATTCAAAGTAATCATTGCTAGATTCGCCGTCCACTTTTGGCTTAGGCTTTGGCGTATCGAACGAAATCTTAACGCCTGACTCCATTGCTTCTTCAATTGTTCGACCTATAAACTGAGCAAGATCAGATCTCGCTTCGGGGTGATCGACTATATAAACACGCTCGTCACGAGTTGGAATTGCGCCAAATGTATTTATAGCTTCAGCATCAACTATCTCTTTTACGTCTTGTGGCAAGTAGCCGTACAGTTCAATTTTATATTGATCCTCACCTTTGCGCCCTTTTCTGGCTGGGCTTTCAATATTCATGTACTGGCTAACGTCAACTTCTACTGGTGTAGGCTGTTTTCGAGCTCTCAATTCAAAGTCTTTTATACGGTCAAACAGCGTATTAACATCGCTTGATCCTGTAAAATTAACGTACTGCGTACTAGGCGCGTCAGCTTGGTTGTCAAATCTATCTAGTACAATGATCTTTGTTTTTACACCCGTACCAGCACGCGCAAATACACCGGCTGGCAAATCAATCTCAGCGGCTTGATAGATATTTTGTAATGATTCATCTTCTAGCATAGCGTTCAATCGCTTGTTTGCCATTGGACCATCTGGCACAAGCGCGACAACACGACCACCATTAGGCAAGTGTTTTAATGCTTTTCGTATATGATCATAAGCAAGCTTGCCGCCTTTGCCGAAAGGCGGATTCATGGCAATGCCCTCAAACTTGTTGATCACCTTAAGATCTTCAAAAGGAATATTATCTACATCGCCTGGGAAGTTCATTTGCGCTAATGATGTTAGCTTAAAGCTTTTTTCTGTCGCTCTATTTCTAGTGTTGCCAGGGAACCAGCGACCAATCGCAGCATGCCCTACGCTTGGTTCTAAAAGTCTGTGACCGGCCATAGGCTGCAACCATTCGACCATTTTTTTACCTAACGGCTCTGGCGTTGCAAAGTAGTCATCGCCCTCAGCGCTCTTCGTTCCTTGGTTTCGCTTTAAGTTACTGTAGTAAAGCGAAATAGCTTTATCCCATTCGTTAATCTCGCTAGGTTTGTCTTTTATTTTTCCGCCTTGGCCTATTTTAGTTTGCGCTGGCAGGTATTCCGCATCAAGATAACCCTCGCTAATATTCTCTTTCAAGCTTCGTGCAAACTCGCCCATAGCCAAGTTTTCTGCGGTACTCGCTCTGCCTGCTATTTTGCTTGCAAAAACACCGCGCTCAAAAGCTGTTCCGGTTGTTAAGTTTTCAAACTGCGCATCTGTTTTTACGCCAACTCGATAGGTCCTACCTTCAATTTGTATGAATTGTGTAGGCTTTACAGGCATGCCGATATTAATTAATACTCGTTGGTGTTTGCCCGTTACGTCATGCAAGCTTATGCCTGCTTCGCCAGCTTCTTGTTGAACAACAATTACATTTACGCCACTGTCGTCTTGGTTAAACAAGTCTTTGGCGATCTTACGCTCTTTGTCTGAAACTGTGCCATTGTAAAATCTTACTTGGTCGCCAAATTTATCAGCAAACAAGTCTAGTGGACGTTGCAGGTTGCCAAAGTTAATATCGCTCATACCAGGGAACTCTTCATCAAACTGCGCCATAAGCTCAGGCTTTGACTGTCTTACCTGGTTTACTGGATCAAATGAGCCGCCTACATTGTAAGAGTGGAAAAGTACAACCTTTCGGCCCATTGCAATATGATCAAGTGCTCGATTAGCCGCTTCTTCTGCCTTGATTGCTTCTGTTAGCTTAACTTTGCCTGTGTAATCAAAAACATTGTTAAGCTCGTCAGCCAGCTCTGAATAAGGCCTGTCAGGAAACTCGCTCCCCTCTTTAGTAGCTTCATGATCTCGCCATTTTTCTATTAAATCGTCTAGCTTTTCGCCTGCCGCTGTTTCAACCTTTACAAATACCCGGTTGTAATCTGCTTCAACTTCAAGAGTTCGCCCACCTACAACACCCTTTTCTTTCATGGTTTGATTAAAAGTGCGCTCCATCAAGCTTTCGTCTACGTCCGCGCCTGGCCTATTAAGTTTGTGGTATCGCCATTGATAACCAAAGTTTTGAATGTAAAACGCATTGTGTCCGTGAAAGGCGTTATCATAACCACCTTCGTATTTATCACCGTAATCAGTATAATTAAATAAATAGCCTTCTGAGTAATCAAGGTTTCGTGCATAAGGCCATGGCGTAGCAGAAAGGAATAAAACTTTTGTATCGAACTGCCCTTGTTTTTTGAATTTATCGCCCAACGCTCTTATTTCTGACTCTAAAGCGTTTAACTCTTTTGAATAAAACTCTTTAGCTTCATTCTTCGCACCCTCGGCGCTGTCTCTTTGTGGTAGTAGCTCGCTATATTTAGCGTCTATCTTTTTGTTAAGCGCATCAACTTTATCACTGAGCATCGCGCGCGCTCTCGCATACGTACCGCGCTCATGGTTTGTTATTGCTCGCAGGCTTTTAAGTGCGTTGGTTTCTTTTGCTTGCTGGTTGCCCATTAGGTTTTGCGATTCATCGGCCACAATGAGATCAAATTGATTGCGGTCTTTGATAATTGCGTTGTTATTTCCTAGCGTTGCATAGGTGGCAATAGTTATTCCTCTGCCTGCGTCCTTAGTTTTTGGTTTGCCGTCTTGACCAATAAGATAAACGTCCAGCCCAAAAAAGTCTTTTGCCGCTTTTACCCATTGCTGAGCAATGCCGTCGTTAGGAACAACAATTAATGAATTATCCTTGCCATTTTGACTAAATCGCTTCACAGCACCAAGGCCAACAAAGGTTTTGCCGGTGCCTGTCCCATTAGTGTTTTGAAAGCCTAAACCTTGATTATCAGCGCCAAAAAAACGGGCTTCTATTTGTGCAATGTCACCTGCTTGCTCAGGCATAAGTACCGGCACGCTGGCAATAATGTCTTTTTCATCGCCCCATTTTGCGGCATGACTGTTTTTTTGTTTTGTTTTTTTGGTGTCGCTATCAGCGCCTAAGCGTTTAGTAGCTTCGCTAGTTGCTGTTGCTGGGCCGTGTTCAGCCTGTGTTCTAGTGTCATCGTCGCTATTGCCTCGTCCATTGTTTCCGGCACTGCCAGTATTTTTAGTTCCTTTAACATTCCCTGATCCATCAAGTAAGCTGTTAACGCTTTCCGCTCCAAGTACGGCACCATCATTTGTTGATAGGCTAGGCTCACTGCTGGATCGTGCCCCTGGTTTAGCCTCTGGCTCTGCTTGTCTAGCAGGTCGTTCAACTGCGTCTGATTGAGCATCATCATCGTTTTTATGTTCGGGTTCTCTATCTCTGCTCCGGCGGCTATCTTGTTCCACGTTTTCGCTGGTAGTTGATACATTGCTCTCGCTCTCTATGGTATCTATGTCAAACTTGCGCACGTTTCTTGGCAAGTCCATTGAATCGGCTGTGCTGTCGTCAATATTATAACGCTCAGGGTTTGCGCTCATTGCGCCATAAGCCTCTTTTAAAAATGGCTTAACGTCCTCGTCTTTAATTCCTACAGCACGAGTAGTATTTAATACGTCACGCGCCCATTGCGCAAATTTTATTGCACCCTCGGCAATAGATAGCGCGCCTACTTCGGCAACTGCTACCATTACTTCAGGATCAATGCCGCTGTTAAACTGGCCCTTACGCGAATTTATTAGCTTTTTAAGCTTTTCTGCGGCTGCACGCTTCTTATCACTGATCTTCAGCGCTGCATTATCAAGCTTGCTTTGCTGAGATTCGGGCAAAGAAAAACCGCTATCAAGCGGCTTTGTTTGGTTTTGCGCTGCAAGCTCTCTTGCTCGGGGCACTTCTATTGGTTTGCCATCCTCCATCGCCAAGAAATCCAGGTAAGGGCGATTTACTGGCCCATTCCACGATTCAACCTTGACTGTTTTAGCATTGAATTTAATCACAGTTTCTGGCGTACCTAAGATCACGTTATGAAGTTGCTCGCCAGGCTTTACAATTGCTTTAAGTATTTCAGCATATTCAGCATTCGCTTGTTGCTGCTCTGCTTTTTGTGATTTAGGCATACCGTTAGCGTGTAATCGGCCTGCTTTATAGCCTGTTAAGGTGTTTTTAGCTTTGGCAAGGTCTGCTTGCGCTTGCTGTAGGGCTTTAAATGCCGCTTGCTCTTTGTTTGTTAGACCTTCAATTTGCTTACCAAGTTTAGGATCTCGGTTATTTCTGCCTGTGGTCGCCCAGCCAGGGATCTCCTTGAGTTGGCTGGCTATATTATTAAGCGCTTTTTGTGCGTCTTTAACTTCCCATTCAGCAACGCTTACTTTTCTTTCAAGCGCCTCAAGGTCACTATCAGCGTTTACTCTTCCACTTGATCCGCCGCTTCTGCTGCCTTGGCTAGCATCTGACGCCATGCCTTGCGTCTGGCTGGACTGTTGCGCTTCTGTTGCGCTTCTGCCACCCATGTTTCTGCTGGTGTCTTGTTTGTCTTGCGTGAATCGTTGTTGTGCATTGTTTAAGACCTCGCTCATGCTTGGTAATGGTTGCGCTTCGCCAGTAAATATATCGGCCTGCTCTGCATTAATGAGAGCTGCGTCAATATCGTCTGCGATACTGTTTATTATAGCGCTCATTTTCTTAGCGCTTCGTATGTTTTTACTTAGCAGCTTAGCTAAGGCTTCCGCTTCTTCGTCCCGATCTGTAAATGCGTCTTGCTGGCTGATCATATCGTCTATTGATAAATTATCTCTGCGCGATTTAATGATCATGTTCGCTGCGCTGCTAACAGTTTCCGCTAGCTCTTGGCCGAAAGCGTTACTAACACTTGTGCCGTCGCTAGGGCCTTTTAACGCTGCGACTTTCGAGGCACCGTTAACTAGCGCATTAATTAAGTTTGCACTCTCTTTTGTGGTAGCTTCACTGCTTGCTGATACAAGATCCGGCGAGTCATACGCTTTAGCAAAGATAGCATTATTCACTCTTGCTGCAAATTGACTGTTCCATGTTCCATCGCTCTGTCTGTATTTTGCAGCTTCATTATTGCCTAATTTATTAGCAAACGAATTAAGAAATGCTTTATTGTCACTGCTTAAGATGTTGCCGTTTTCTGGTACGTTTAGCAGTTTTAATTCATCGTCAGTAAATAAAGACGCATCTGTTAAGGCAAGCTCTGCTGGGCTTCTTTCTATACCTGCTTGCCTATTGCTATCAACGGTAAAGTTTACAAGCTCGTCTTGAGATAACTCAGTCAGCCGCTCTCTTGTTAAAATAGGCGCTTCCATTGCTTCAATATCTTGCTTGTTTAAACCAAACTGCTCAGCATTATCAATCAAGAATTGCTTATACTTTTCTGCCTTTCCGTTTTTGTATGCTTGACGTATAGCCAATACACGACCATTGCCAGATTCAACCACGCCAGATTTAACAATAGGCGCGCCGCGATCTGTTTCTTGCGAGTCGCCCAGCCTACTAGGCTCTATTTTGTTTGCTATCTCGCTTATTTGCGCAAGCGATGATACTCGTGTTCTATCTCTTGGTTGTAAGTGTTGTGGATAGTTAGGGTTTGAGTTTCCGGCGCTATCATTTGATGTGACAAGACTTTGATCGTTAGCGTCAAAAATTGCAAACTCTGTTTCAATCTGCTTTCCTGTCGGAGTATAAGTCGTTGATCGCTTGCCTTTAGGTTGGGCTAGGTTGGCGGCTGGTTTTTCGTTTGTTTTTTCAATACTTTCAGATTGTTGTGGCATGCTACCTTCATTTGTGAGGGTGGCATCTGCTTGCTGATTTTCCGCACTTAAATCCGGACCAGTATTAGGTGCGGATTTAAGTGAGCTATCTTTAGTGGTCCAACCAAAACCATTATCAAAAGGTATTGCTTTTGTTTTTTGTCCGGCTCTGCGTGCGGCACGCGCTTCTTTGCTTAATAGCGCATCGCGTTTTGTTTTAAAAGGCAAGCCGTTTCTAGCCACGTTAACGCCGCTTTGATCACCTGCAAAAACAATGTCTTTGTGTGGCAACAAGTTTTCTGCGTCTTTGCCAGCTTGTTTTATTTGCTCTTGAGCTCGCTGTTGTGGTCGCCCATCTTCGCCAAAAATAATGTCTTTCTGTTCTATTCCTTTGGCTTGCGCGTCAATCTCGGCTTGTGCCTGCTCTCGCATTTGACGGTTTTTTGTTTGCTCAGTTGTTGGCAGCTTGCCTTGCTCTGGCACTGTAAAACCATCAATAGGCCCTTTTTCTACGCCTAGCGCTTGCGCCTGTTGTTCGGGGCCTAATAGCTCTCCCTCATGGGTGTACTTAATAGGGCTAAATCTATCGTCCGGTGTAGGCGTTTTATCAAATGCTGCTGCTTTTACTCGCTCGTCAACGCTTGGCGCGCCATTTCCTTGATCAAGCGCGCGCAATGATTCTTGCGCTGGGCTTGTAAGCATATCGCCAAACTGACCGGCGGCCTTATCAGTTTCCGCAAAGCCTGCCTTCCTCGCTGCTGTTGGCGAGTCATAATCAACGCCTTGATCATGCTGTAATGCGTCGTCCTGCTGGAATTGCGGGGCCACATTGTCGTCTGGTATGGCTTGTTCCGGCTCAATGTCTGCAATGTCGCTGTATTCTGCGAACATATCTCGCATTGTTCTTGCAACTGCTACGTTGGCTTCTTCTTCTGTGAATCCTTTTTTGATGGCAGCATTGTATTGCTGTTCTCGTATGGCTTCCTTTGCTTCGGCTTCATCCATGCCTGAGTTGACCATATCTGCATAGCCAGACTTTAGAACTTCTGCTGATTGCTTTTGGTAACTGTCTAGCTTTTCATTTTTCGGCTTATTGTTATTATCCTGGGACTTATTGACAATGCCGCCCGCGGCGCCCGCAAGGCCGCCAAATGCGCCGCCTGCTAAGCCCTCGTTTAATCCTGCTGCTACAACGCCTTTCATTGAGTCGCGGTTGTCAATCGGCTGTATAGCTTCGTTAATGCCGTATTGCTGTACGCCAGCCTGCAAGGATTCTGTTGCACCCTCTGTGGCAAAGCCTTTTAAGGCGCTTCCCAATGCACCATTTTTCGCTATTCTGGCACCGGTTAACGCCTTTCCAATTACCGGATCGCCAATTGCGCTTGCTGCAAAATTTGTAACTAACACCTTGGGATCTGTTCTTACGTCTTGAGCTACACGTCTAGCAATTTCGTCTTTTGCTAAATCCCACTTTTCAGCGCCGCTAAGACTTGGATTTTTTGAGTGGATATCCCTTAGTACATCTACAAACATTGGTGAATCAGCAAGCACATCATCAGGCATATTTTGTATTTCCTGCCTTGCTTGCTCCATGCCCTGACCAGTGCCAGCCGCGCCGCCTGTAGCACCCATGCCTATAGCGTCTGCGGCCTTGCTTCCTTTTTTGCCTAAGCTCGCCACCTTTGTTACTGCTCTTGCTGCTCCGCCGCCCGGGACCGCTGTGCTTGCAAACTGGCCTGCAACATTGGCCATTGTTAAGATCCACGTATCAATGTCCTTCATACCCTCACCAATAGCTATATCGCCATTAGCATCTTCGGTTATGAATTGTTTGTTTAGCGACTCTCTACCGCTTTCTGACATTGTTTTTTGCTGTTCGTCAGACCAATCATAAAGTGATTTAGCTATCCCCTCTGCACCAACAAAATCAAATATACCGCCCATGCCGCTAAGCGCACCAGCTTGGAATGAGTCTGCGGCATCACCTAAAAGTCCATCGTTAAGGGTAGCGTTTTGCTTTTCCTTTTCAATTGCTGGGACTGATTCTACAGGTGTTTTTTCAAAATAATTATAGGCCATTTCGTTCTCTTTATTTTTTCTCAGAAGGTTTCTTGGTTAGCCAATCTAGCGTAGGTGTAATAGCTTTATCGCCTATATACTCGCCAATATCGCCAAGTGTGCCAGGCAATGAGCCAACAGTTTGACCGGTCTGCGTTAATACGCTATCTAGGTGAGACATATCTGAATAATCAATTCGCTTTGCTTCATTTTTATACATGCCGCCGAGTCCATCTCTAAACCCATTGATAAAGCCGGGTTCCGCCAATCCATTATCTGGCTGTCTTGGGCCCGCTGATGAAGGGCTTGCTGATCCATTTAAAATTGAGTTTGCAAGACTTTCTTTTTTTGCTTTTGCTTTTTCCGCATCGTCATTATTGCCGCTTGATGAACCTGTTTTGGGGTTCTTTTCTTTTGGCGCGTCTTTGCTCTTAATTCCGTAAGCTTTATTAAGCTGTTCTATTCTTTGTAGATATATGTTTTTAACTCTCTCTACAGCTTGCTGCCTTTCATCATCGCTTGCGCCCAGGCTGCTATCAGACTGTATTTTTGCAAATGCCTTGGTCATATCATCTTGAATTGCACTAAGCTTTTTTTGATAGTTCGCTTTAGACAATTCGCCTCTGCTGCCAAAGCTAACGCCCATTTGTGAACCCATCTTGTCCCAATATTCTGGCCTTTCCATCATATCTGCCATTGTCGCTGCTGAGTTGACAGTTCCAACAAGCTCTTTAGGTGTAAAAGTCAATACAGGATCATCGCTCTGCGACGTGCGCCCTTTAGTCATCGGCTTTTGTTCTTTTGCGCCGTTTTCATACGTCACTTGTAAAAGAAGTGCCACGCTGCCATCCTTGCGCTCTGTTGGAACAAAGCCTGCAAAATTAACGTCAGCGATTTTTGAGCCAACGACTTCATCATACTGACCTACTGACGCGCTTATTTTCTCTTTAAATGCTGTATTGAAAAGGTTTACGAATGTGGGGTCGTTTACTTTTGATAGCTGGCCTGTTTTAATTGCTTCGCCCAGCATGCCATGCAGTTGCTTAACGTTTGCGCGTAAATCGGGATCTGTATATCGTCTTGGATCTTTCGTTGGGTTTCGCTTAAACACTTCTTCTAATGTTTCTGGTATTTCCCCGTATTCACGAAAAGCTTGCCAACCTAGCGCTATATCACCTTGATCTTTTTTATATTGCTGTTGTTGAATTTGGTAATTTTGCTGCCATTCGCGCTCTCCTTGTGTGTTTTTTAGTGTTTTATCACGATAGTCCATTAAAGAATTTAGCTCTTTATCTTCTCGCGCTGACTTCTCTTCATAGCGCTGCTGCTCTATCTTGTCTTGTTTGGCTTGCCGTTCTAACTTATCTTGATAGCGACGTTCGTCTCTTTCGTCTAGCTGGCTCAGTCTATTTCGCTCGAACTCGTTATTTTCATAACGCTCAACCATGTCAAAGCCACGTAATAGGCCGTCTGAAAATGCACCTGCCATAACTCCCCCTTATAATGATGCGGCTGCAAAACCGATTACAGCACCAATAGCAGCACCCCATGGCCCGCCAGCCGAACCGTAAGTAGCCCCAGCATACGCCCCCGCCATAGCCCCAGTTCCAGCAGCACTAAGTTGAGCATTTTTCTTTGACTGCTTTGCCTGATCATTTGCAAGCTCTCTATCCTGCTCCATATCTGCAAGTGTTTTAAGAGACTCTGTTGATTTGGCCTTAGTGCTTTGGCCTGCGTTCATAATTGAGTAAGACATTAGACGTTTCCTATATCTGCAAGTGATTTGGGCGCACCACCTTGCCCGGTTAGTATTTTGTTTTGCAGATCATCAACTGAACTGCGCGTTTCATTGTTCACAGATGCCGTTGTGAGGCTTTTGAGCAGGTTGTTATTGTTATTATCTTGCTTGCTGTCTGCTGCGCTAACACCAAAACGTGCTAGCTGCCGATCCTCGCTTTCTTTAGCAATCTTGAAGTTGCTATCAATGTTCTGCTGATTTCGTTCAAGCTGTTCTGTTAATAGCGAATCATCCGTTGCTAACGAAAATAATTTTTCTTGCACAGGGAGGTAACGCTTTTTGTAATCTTCGAATTGTTGGCGAGTTAAATCTGCTAACGCATCTTGATAGCGCCCCGTTCGAATTTGGCTTGAATCAACTGCATAAAGATCAAATGGGTCATCTGTTGTTGCTGGTGTGTCTGCCATATTTAGCCGCCCCCAATTATTGATTTATGTATATCGCTGACGCTCGCAGCGTTTTTGTTTTGAGAAGATTCGCTCCCGCCTTCAAGTGGAGAGCCTTTGTAATATCTAACACCCGCCCCTATCGCAGTACCTGCAGCGCCAATCACATTATCTCTTTGCTGTTGTGCGATGCTTGCATCATTGAAGGCTTTACGCTGTGAGCTTTGTGCAATGTCAGTTAATGTTGCTGTCGCTTCTTGAGATTGTCCTTGGCCCATCGCCATTACATTGCTCATTTTGTCTATATATCGTTCTTGTCCTGCTACCTGTGATCGTGCTGTGGTGTCACTTGATACAACTGATTGCTTGTCGCTTAAGTCGCTCAAAGTGCCTTTAAATTTACCTGAATTTGGATTAACACCACTCGCAGCTAAATTCGTGGCGGTATTCGTTCTTGCACTAGTAAATGCTTTTTGACTGCCAAGGTTTGCACTTTCAGCAATATCTGAATAAACAGTGTCATCGTTCGCTTCTTTAGCGTCATCAATAACCATGTTTTCAAATGGGACTATGCTATCTTGGTAATAAGCCCATTCTTCTGCATAGACTTTTGCGAGCTCTTTCTCGTATTCAGTCTCTTTAATATCCCCGCCTGATTTACTCATGCTTTACAAACCTCTAAAAAATGCCGCCAGACAACTAAACCGTCACGCACACAAAATCGACGCCAACCATAAGCCGGTGCGACTTTATTAAAACCTTTACGTGCTGTTGAAAACTCTATGAAGGATGCCCGGCCACACTTGGCAAGGCGAATGATGTGGTAGAGATACCGGTTGATTGCATCGCCCCCATGACAGGAAGCAACGCACACTTGGATATACTCATGTTTCATTTGTGAGCGCGGCCTCAAAACAACGAAGCCATCGGGTGCCACAAACAAAAAAGCCCACTCATTTGAGCAGGCTTTATCTATTTCATTGAACAAGTTGGGTTCGTTCGCCGTGTTACCTATTCGCGTTATTGGCTCTTTAAGCCGGTCACGGTGGTTGGCCCATGACGCACACTGCAGATACGATTTGTCCATTATGTAAAAATACTAACCTATATTGGGGGGTTTTGCCATTAACTAATCGTTGAGCCATCTTTGAAGGTTTGGCAGATAATACTTTGCGCCGGCGCGTTAACTGTCTGCGTTCCTTCAGTTGATGTTTTCTTGATTTTCAATGTTACTGTTCTGCTAGAGTTCGCTGGTATTGTTGCCGCTAATGTTTTAGTTACCGCAGTTCGCGTTCCATCACTTCCGCTGAAAGCATGCGTATATGAGTCTTGTGCGCCGCTGAAACCTGATACATATAGCAACACCTCTGCTCTTGGTGGAACGCTGTAACCATGACTACCAATAATCTTAATTCCACTTACTGTAACACTTCGGGCAAATGGCAAGCTTGCTATCGTAAAACTGATCACCGTGTATTCTTGGCTATGAGTTGTAGCGTTAACATTAGATGATGTCTTAACCCTTAGATCAGTTACATCACCTTCTATGTTAGCAGCGTAAACAGTTCCATAGAAACTGGCATTATTACCAAACAAAGTGTTGATATAAGCCTGATCTATTTGAGCACTGCCAATCGCACCATTTGCAATATATGTACTAACATTTGAGCTCAGGATTTTACTAAGTCCTGCAAACGGACCTAGTACGGGTTTCCCCGTTATTTCGTCATAGTCAAGGTAGCCTGTTAGCTCATTGAAAGAGAGTGAGTTTTTTGCAGCTAGAGTTCCAAGTGTGGGCTTCCCTCCTAACTCACTGTAATTTAGTGAGCTTTTACTCGCAAATGTCCCTAGTCCTGTCACTTTAGATGATGGTATAGCCCCTGTAGACGACATAACTACATTGCCACTACTATCTTTTATAGTGACTGATTCAAGAGTTGCGCTTTTAGCTAGCATATTACCATTAGGATCAATCGAGAAATTGTTACTTCTTGCTCCCGTACTTGGATTATAGTTTATAGATGGAGAGCTTAACTGAGAGCCTACAACTACACGGTTTGATAGCAACTCATCGGTAACTAAGCTTTGAATAAATGCTTGGTCAATTACTGCCGTATTTATAACTGTTTTGCCGTCAGAAACAGCAAATACAGGAGTTAAGTTAGTAGGATCTTGATCTGTTATAACAGCAAACTTCGCGCCCTTCACCGCAAATATAGGTTCCACACCATCATTTACAAGGCCAATACTAGACTGCAAGCCGTTAACATTCGTTTTAACTCCCCAAAGCGATGAAAAAACACCTTCGTTTGTCGCGACTGTTTGACTAAGTGTTTGCAGGCTAGCGCCAACGCTTGAACCGTTAGTATCTTCAATTTGTGATTTTAACGTTGTTGTTGCAGTGCTAATAGCGTTGTTTGCTGCTGTTTTTGTGTAGTAGTTGTTATATAAATCCGCGCCTATGCTGCTACCAGCCTGATCTTCTATGGTGCTTTTTAATTGCGTTGTCGCTGAGCTAATGGCGCTATCAGCTGCGGCTTTCGTATAGTAGTTCGTTTGTAAATCAGCGCCGATACTATCACCGTCAGGATCTTCCATCGCTGCACGCAACGCAAGATCAGCACTTGCAATTGCTTCGTTTACACTAGCGCTTGTAAGGTAGTTGTTTATTAAATCTGCTTTAACGTCACCTACATCACTATCAAGCTTTAATAAGTCTTGTGCTGTGGCTTGCGCCTTTGTAGCAAACGCTGTTTGCAGTTGGTATAAGCCTGCGTTGCTTTCATCTATAGCCGTATTCAAAGCAAAAACACTTTCAGACAGAGCTGTTTGCTCATTAGCAAGCACACGCTGATTGAGGATTAAGTCAGCCTCGGCAAATATCCGTCTTTCACCTTCTAAGTCATTAGCAAGCGCGTTTTCGATAATCGCTTGTGCACTTGGTTCAAACTCGGCTCTTAACTGTTGGCTGGTGCTTGCACTGGCTTCTACTGCGTCCGCTTTTGTTTGAAAATTATTAAAGAGCGTTGCGCCTAAGCTATCCCCGTCTGGATCTTCGATTAAGCTTCTTAACGCAGTTGTTGCACTTGTTATCGCTTCAGCTGTCGTTACCGATGTGTCGTAGCTGTTCAATAATGTTGCTGATACGTCGTCTATGGATGACTCTAGTCTGGTAACTTCTTTAGCTGTCGCTAGAACGGTTCCAGCAAACGTTTCCTCTAACCTATATAGCTCTGCTTGGCTGTCTCCAAATTCAGATCTCAATGCAAAAATAGATTCAGCAATAGCCCCCTGCTCATCAACAAGAGCTTGTTGTTTTGATATTATTTCTGCTTCAAAAAGAAGTCTTTGACTGTTTGATTCATCATTCGCCAGCGCGTTTTCAATGGCTGCATGGCTTAATGGGTCCATTTCAGCCCTGATTTGTGTATTTAACTCAGCAAGCGCGCCGTCTGTATCAGTCTTGGTGTAATACTTAGTAAATAATTCAGCACCTAGACTCTCACCGTTAGGATCTTCGATGTCACTTTTTAACGTTGTTGTAGCTTGAGCAATCGCGCTATCTACAGCCACGTTCGTATAGTAATTATTTTGCAAATCAGCTGTGACCGCCTTCAGTGTTTCGTTATCTCCTTCCTCAATGGTTTGGTTTAGTTCAGATCTTAACGCTGTAACACTATTTGCAATCGCTTCATTAGCCCCAGCAATAGTGTAAACACTATCAAAAATATTAGCTTCTAAATCATCAATACTGCTACTCAGTTGAAGGGACGCTTCGCTTATGGCGTTGTCTATTTCTGTTTTTGTCGAATAGTCGCTTAATAATATGGCGCCAATGCTATTTCCATCAGGATCTTCTATTTCACTTTTTAAAAGCTGTGTCGCTTGACTTATAGCGCTATCTGTTTCGATGCTCGTATAATAATTGTTTTGTAAATCTGCGGAAACTTCACCTATATCGCTATCTATTGATGATCCCAGCGCTGTAACAGCCGTGCTAATAGCGCTTTCTGCTTGCGATTTTGTATAAAAGTTTTGATAAATGTCAGAACTTGTGCCGTTTATGCTTGATTGTAATCGCGTTTCAGCTTGGCTTATGGCTTCTTCAGTATCAACCTTTGTAAGATAATTTGTTTCTAAGAATGCTTTGTTTTCATTTATCGTACTAAGTAGTTGGAACGTGCTTTGTGCACTTGCTGCCAAGCTATCTGAAAATGACTTGGTTAACTCTGTTATGCGAGCGCTACTGTCATTGAATTGCGACTCAATAACAGTTAATGACTCTGCAAGCGCTTTTGTCTCATCCGTAGTAACTTGCTGTTGCTGTAGAATGTTGGCCGTTATAACTTGTTGTTTGCTGTGTGCTTCATCATTAGCTAGCGCATTATCAATAACAGCTTGTGCCAGCGGGTCAAACCGGCTGTTCAATTCAAAAATAGAGCGCGATATAGCTGCTTCGGTATCTGCCTTCGTAAAATAGTCAGTGAAAAGTGTTGCGCCTAAGCTGTTGCCTTCTGGATCTTCAATTTCTGACTTTAACAATTGCGACGCTATAGTGATTGCTTGGTTGGTTTCAGTTTTTGTAAAGTAATCGCTAGTTAATGTCGCACTTATCTCACCGTCGATTTGTGATTTTAGCTGTGTAGTTGCTTGGCTTATCGCACTATCAGTCTCAGTGATGGTGTAATACTGAGTGTCTAATGTCGCAAGTATGGCACTCTCAGTCTCTTGCCCTGCTAACTCAATAGCAGACTCAAGATTTGTTGTTACCTGGCTTAACGCGCTATCTGTGTCGGTTTTGGTGTAGTAGTTCGTCTGTAGCGTAGCCCCTAGCCCGTCACCTTCAGGATCTTCAATCAATGACTTAAGCTGAACGCCATAAGCGGCTATCGCGGTATCAGTTTCAGTGCCTGTGTAATAGTCGCTGTTTATTAGTGCACCAAGGCTGTTGCCTTGAGGATCTTCTATGTTTGCCTTGATTTGCTGTGCTGACAGGCTTATCGCGCTATCAGTGTCGGCTGCCGTGTAATATTGAGTATCTAATAAAGCGCCTACACTGGTACCGTTAGGATCTTCGATTTCTGCCTTGAGCTCATTTCTTGATGTTGCTATGGCTTGATCAGCGGTTGCTTTTGTGTAGTACGTATTTGATATGTCAGCGCTTAATGATGTGCCATGCTCTTCTATTTCTACACGTATTGTTTCAGCCGCTGCCGCTATCGCTTCATTGGCTTCTGTCTTAGTTAAAAACTCGGCCTCTATGCGAGCGTTCATGTTATCAAGTTCAGATTCGAACAAAACAAACTTAATAGCATTGTTTTGCCAATTCTCGTCGTTAATAAGCGCAGCATCGATTAACTGTCTTGCTAAATCATCGTTGCTTATTTCAATTGACTCAACTCTACCTTTAGCTTCTTCAGCGGTTTGTTTAGCGCTTTCTGCTTCTTGGCTTAGCGCGTTAATAGAGTCGTTTATGCTAGGTATTTCAACTTGTATATCACTAATAGCATCTTGAATATTAGGTATATCAATTAAAAACTGATCGACGTTAGTGCGTAAATCAGCAATATCAATTTCAAATTGGTCAATATCAACTTTTAGTGCAGGTATCTCTTCTAAATATATATCGCTAATGGACTGTTCTATTGCAGGTATAGAATCGATAGCTGAGGTAAGGAAGCCTCCCAAGTGAGACTTTTCAATCAAACCGCCTATTTCATCTAGGATCATTTCGGCTGATTCTTGCGTTACAACTTTTAAACCTGCAGCGCCTTGTGTTGGCCCTTTCATATCAGCGACGTTTACAAAGCGGACCCAGTAAAAATACTCAGCTCCCATGCTAACAGAATCACTAAATACGTCAGCCACTTCTGTTGCTATTAACGTGGCGCTGCTAAATGAATCTGTCTCACTACGCCATATTTCTGCATAAGCATGCCCGCGATAGGTTGGGTGATCCCAAGTAAGCGCTATAAATGTAAAGCCGCCGGTCCCAGTTAAATTCACAGGTTTATGAGGACGCTCAACCCCGCCGGCTGTAATAGGCAAGCCGCCATCATTAGTATTTCCATTTTTAGCACTTTGACGTAACGCCGCCATTTTCATCTGATCAAGGTTAACCAGATCCTTTACTAGCAGTGCTCTATTCTCACCACTGCCACGTTGCCCTGTAAGCAACTCTATATTTTCAGCCAGCGCACTTTGAGTTTGCTTGTCATTTTGGCGACCAATACCTGGGAAATCACTTCTCTTCAACTTCTTTGCCATTAAACAGCAACCTCGCGCATTGTTGTTGCAATTGATACGCTGTGTATAGTGCCACTTCCATAAGCCTCAAACGCCCATGAGTCGCCGCGTGTTGGGGGCAACCTAAATGCTGTGTTAGGGATTTGGCCGGGCTCAAGGTGTAGCACCTCAGTCTCGTCTGCAAAGACGCGTAGACCAGACTGACTAAGATCTACTCCTTTTACCATGCCGCAAGCAAAGCTAATATCTTGCGCCTCAAAGTCCTTAGACCGCCATTGATAATCCATTAGCGCAGGGCTTGACTCCCACTTACTAAGGTTTCCACCTTGGCATGTGTATAACGCATCATCAATTAAGCTGTTAAACCCACAATCGGCGGTTGCTGTAAAATGCCTAAAATCGCCAGTGTTTGGGTCAAATATAAAGCCTTTGTCTAAATCCTCTCCATAAAAAGCTAGATATCGCCCCTCTTGCTGGTACGCTTCAATTGTCTGAGGATCATACTCTTGCCATTGCTCTCGAGTAATAACTTGATTGGTTAGCATGCTAAGGCCACTTGTTGACAGTGAAATTAAACCGTCTGGACTCGCGTAAATAAGTGAACCATTAACAATGACCGCTGATCGCCCACTTACACAAGCTTGGTTAAACTCAAGTTTTTGACCTGCCATTGCGCTGGGTGTAATACCACTAAACAAATAAGGGTAACCTTTAGTAAGTACTGCTAATGTATTTCCAAGCGCTGCTACAGTCACAATTTCATGTTCTGTTGTTTGCTGATAGTCACTCGGCCAAGCGTAAGGTAAATAGGCCTCGCTAAAGCAAACGGTGCTGTCAAAAAAGCCAGCTAAAATACCGTTAGCCATTGAAGTTAATCCGATCATATCTTCGTTTGGCATTTCAAAGTCATATGTATCAAGCGATGCGCCTAACTGATCGCCTTGAATATCATCGGTGAAAACGTTTTGTGAGATAGGTATTTCAGCTACAAATAGATAGTCAGCTGAACCGCCGCCAGTTGCTGTTCTGTAAATGCGCCTATGTGTGATGTTTGATACGTTTACGTTTGGTGGGGAGAATACCAGTGATACATATGTTCCTTCTTCATCTGGGTATTTAATTTCAATCCTTTGCGATGCTTCACCAGGTGGACCTTCTTCACCTGCTGCAGTGACATAGGTGTGCGTGTAATAGCGAGTTTCGTCATCATTAGGGTCTATAGTTGAACCATCTTCATTCTCGTCAATCCCCTCAGTTACAGATGCAATGATAACGACTTCTGGTGCTTGCACCCCAAGCCTGTATGCTGATGCAGGCATGTTTGCACCTTCAAATATTTCATTCGTTGTCACTTTGGGATATCCATCGCCAGTAAAGTACACTCGCTGCCAAGGGTCATCAGTAATGGGACTTGGTACCGCGTGAACCTCTTTATCCCATGCAAACCAATATTGATTTAAGTGCTGGTAAATAGTTTTAGCAGTATTTATAACGGCAATACCACTTAAGGCTGGACGTTTTAGCGGTGATAGGTTGCCATTATCAAAATGGCAACCAAATGCTTTTGAGGCTGATTCGTTAGGAAGTAAACGCGGATCGAGCTTAGGCCGTTCACCGGCAAAAGTTTTTACAGTGATTGCAGGCATAGTATTCGCTTATGAAAGTTGAAACTTGGTAGAGGTTGGTGAGTTACTGGTTTAATTTGATAACTTTACTTTCCCATTTATGAGCACGTTGACAGTGGTTATCACCATCAAAAGGTTTTGCTAGCACATCAATTATCCGCATCTGTAAGTAATACCGTTTATCGTTCCTTAGCCGGTAACTTCGTGCCGAAATAGACTCTAAATTAGTGCCATGGCAAATATTGCAGATAGTGATATCAATCCCATATAAGCCATTAAAAGCCCAGCGGCAACCAATCACTGTAAATACCGTTAGCAATATAAACGGCACGATAAAAAAAAGGCCACATAAAATGTAGCCTAATAACGTTCTTACTGTTTTAAGGAAATCCATATTTCACCTATTCAAAGAAAGCCTTTCTAGCCATAACAAACTGCAAGCCAAAGTTTTTAAACTCAGCTTCATCGACCAACGTTAAAACCTTAACGCCCTGTCGCGTTTCTGCATTAAAATTTACAGGGAAGAACTCGTTTTCCGATCCAAGCTCTTTAGCAAGCTCTAAGGCGCTTTTTAAAGCCGACAACCCATTTTGATTTGACTCGTTTAATGACACTTGGACACCTTTGAACTCAATACCTATTAGCTTATTTATGTGCTTCTGATATGGCTCTAACACTTCTGTAGGCGTCATTAATGGCGGCCTTTCGGGTGCTTCTGGTAGCGGTAATGGCTGAACGCTAATCACCTCACCTTCTTCATTTTCATAGGGTACAGGTAAGTTCTCGTTATGATCTTCAATCTCAATCAGATCAATTAAATAATTAAGATAAAGTTCAGCCCAGTCCCATTGCAGAATTTGTGCATGTAACTCAGCAAACATATCTAAGTTATCTATTTTGCCTTTAGATATAAGGTCTGGAATATTTTTAGCGATCGGACGCTGGAGCAAGGTTGGCAGACCTTGCTCGTTAAGAACGGGCTCTTGTTCGTCATCGAGGACTATAAAATCAAGTATTGGTTCAAGGTTATTTGTCATTTTTAATCCATCCAATTGACTCAAGATAACGTTCTAAGTGTTTTTAATGTTGTTAGCATAGCTATTCCTGCTCACCTTGCGCCCAAAACTCGGCTTGTCTCGCTCCCGCTAAGCGCAAGGCTTTTGCAAGCTGCTCTTTTGTTACCATGACTTCCTCATTATTCGCCAGCACCCAGCCAATTGTTTCACCTTCTTGCATAGAGAATGACGCGCGATTCATTCGGCCTTGGCTTGCTTCGTCACCGTCAAACACCATGCCATCAACTTCTACTGTTAAGTTGTCCAATTGCTTTTGACGTTGGTGCTTAAATAAAACTCTTTCCACCGTTTCTTTGTTTTGTTCATACTCCTTCATTGTCCGTATGCTTTCTTGAGCTTCTTCGCTTAACCCTAATTCACTCATGTAGCTTGTTGTTGTGTCTGTGTGGTACCGATTATTGTGCAAGTATTTAAACATTTTCACCTCTTTTAAATGATTGGCTGAGTAGCTTTTTGCGCAAGTTGTAGCTGCTGGCGTGGCTTGCGTGGCCTATCCATGATTGAATTGATTGGTTTATTTCGGGTAAATTTATTTGGTAACTTGCATACTGCCAATGAAATTTTTTAAGCTTGGCTTTGATGCTTTTCACGCTGCTTTTGCGGAGCAGTCGGTGCGTTGAGTAAATTCTATAACCTAAAAAATCAAGCGGCCTGCCGCCCTTGTTGGCGATTGGAAAGACCTGTGTTTTATTGTTTGTTTTTAGCCTTAAAGCGCTTTGTAAAAAGCTTTGCATAGCCACTCTCTGGGCGTGCAAGTAGCGCTTGCAGTGGTGCATAACCACGAAATCATCCATATATCTTATGTAGTTTTTGATTTTTAGTGTGTGCTTGGCAAACCAGTCAAGCTCATGCAGGTACACGTTAGCAAATATCTGGCTGGTTAAATTGCCCAGCGGCATGCCAACACCTGGGCTGTCGCTTGGGCTTGCGTCAATAATGTAATGCAGTAGCGTTAATGTCATCTGGCATTTAATTTTATTGCTCAATAACTGCTTTAATATTTCATGATCAACGCTTGAAAAATACTTGCTTATATCAGCTTTTAGCGCGTAGGCCACGCCATGCTTGCGCTCTATTTTTTGAATCTGCCTTTGCGCTACATCAGCGCCTCTGTGCGCGCCTTTGTTGTTTCGGCACGCATATGAGTGATGAATAAATGTTTTATCGAATAGTGGCTCTATAACATTAAAGATAGCGCGATGAACGACGCGATCGCGAAAATTAGGTGCTGATATTAGTCGGCGCTTGGGCTCAAAAACATAAAAGTGGTGGTAGCTAGATAGCTCGTACGTTCCCCAGTTGAGTTCGTTATATAGATTGATAACGTTTTCTTCTAGGTTATTAAAAAAGTTGAGAGTGGCCGGAGAGTTGGCCTTGCCTTTTCGGCATTGATACGCTGAGTTTAATATATTCTCATAGCTGACGATTTTACTAAAAGTGCAGCCGGTTGACGCATCAACCGGCTTGTTCAGTGTTTCAGCAAGCGCTGAGGTTGCAGCATCCTTTTCAAAGTTGCACTGGCACAACCCCGTGAGGTCGGTACTTCTGGCGTTATCAAGAGCTGGACGGAAACCAATATTGCTATTCGCATTCGTGCGATCGTTGTTGAAGTTGAGTGCTCCAAGCCCGGCATTGGACGTGTTGTTCCAATTGCCACCGCGATACGGCATACGCTCCCGCGTAATCATAATGCTGCATCCTTGTTTTTCATCTTAACAGATTTTACCCATCCGCCAAGCATCTTGCCTATTTCAATGAGCTTTTCGCTCCATATTTTATATTTTTTAGTGTCTAGGTAGCGCATATCCTTGGCTGTGCGTATCATTCTTTTGAGCATGGTTAGCTCTATATCCATATCGGTTAACGTGGTCTTTTTGTGGTATCGCTTAAATGCAGTAATAATAAGGCGCTGCAGTGCAAGCATGCTGCGGCGTATTTCTGCGCCCATAACGTGCGTTTCATGCTTTGGGAATTGCTTTAGTGCTAAGTAGCCGTAAACCATCATTTCGCGTGTTTTTTCTTCTATTGATAATGCGTACATTTACCTAATCTTAAAAGTGAAGTTGATTGTGCTGCGCTATCGCGCAGCGTTCAAAGTTGCGAGTATCAAGACTCAAATAAAGCTGGACGGAAACCAAAAGAGCTACCCGCACGCGCGCGATCGTTGTGGAAGTAGAGTGCCCCAAGCCCGGCAGCGGACGTGTTGCGCCAACGGCCACCGCGAGACGGCACACGCTCCCCAAAGTTTCGACTGTAGAGTGTGCCGTTAAACAGTGCGCCGTCGGCAGGCTCGATACCCATTTGACGCATTAGCAGATTTTCAACGTAAGAAGAGCCCTTGCTCATAGTGCGCCAAGTGTTTGAGTTTGAAAAGTTGCCGCTGCCATTATCGCCAATGTCACCCCCTTGATTTGTTATTTGACTATTTAAAACTACACTACCACCCGATGAGCCACTCGAGTCAAAATAACACTCGTGCGCAGGCCAGTCGCTCTCAGGCATGTCGGGGTTGTTATCGAGCGGTGCAAATATTTGACCCTCCTGTAATTTAAGCTGATCTTGCCATTCCCACACGTTGCCGACCATATCGAACACGCCAAATTGCGTGCCGTCGTGGCTCCATGATGCAGGGCCTGTGCCTGTGTAGCTGGGCGCTGAGTGGCCGGTGTCGCCTGGTGCGTAAGCTGCCGAGGCTCGAGTGGCAACTTCGTGCTTTGCATCGTATGCTCGACCGTAATTTGTATCGCCGCGCGGCTGATCGCCAAATGCTAAGCCCAGATACGCCACTGCAAGCCATTCAATATTTGCAGATAAATGCCAGCCTGTGCCTTTGTTTGTGCACAGTGATTTTGCGGTGTCGTAATTTACATATGTTCTTGGCTGCACGCCTGATATAACACTGCACCCGCCATTCTCGCCAGCGCTGGCAATGTATTTTGCATACCAAAAACCACGCATTTGCACACCGTTTTTAATAAACGCAGGAAACACGCCTGTTCCTAGCTGTAAATCAACACCGTGACGGTCAATAATGGCTTGGTTAACGTCCTCGCTGTTAAACTTGGGTATCCAAACCATGACATTTGGGTTGCCCTGGGCATCATATTTTACCGTGTTTTTACCGCTGCTCGCCGCCTCCACGGCCTCACGGTAAGCGGTTTGAGCGCGAGTTTCTACAGCATCTCGCGCTGCGTTCCATTCCGATCTTGCAGTGCTGGCAGCCTGCTCTGCATCATCAATCATTTGGTGCGGAGTTTTTATTGCTTGCTTTAAGCCGTGACTATCGGTTAATTCTTCGGTTGCATTGTTAGAGTTAAGCCAAGTGCGTAATTCATCTAAAAACAATTGCTTTTGATTAAACTGTACTGATATTTGACCCGCTATGCGCGTGAGTATAGTGCCGGAAGTATTTCGAACAATTGCGTAATTTGCAGCATTCTCTGTACCGCCCTCATAATCACGATCTAAAGTAATACTTGTATCGCTGTTTACCGCTGTTACTTCATACCAAGTTTTTGCGTCACGCGTAAAAATATCGCCAACCGCAATTGAAATAACATCATTTTGCCAATTAGTGCCAACACCTGTAACTGCTTGCTGACTGTTTGTTACATTTACTGTTCCAACGCGATACCACGCGCCTGCGCTTGCTGTCATCTTACTGCCCCTTCTGTTGACCCATCATCGCACTATCAGCTTGGTTCTTTTGCCCCAGCTGATTTTCAAACGCATTTAAATGCATAGTGCTCTTGTTAGGATCTGCGGCATATTCAGCGTCTTTCATATAAGAGCGATATAAAATCCATTCAATAATGGCGTTAACATAAATATCATCGAGCGCTATTACTTCGCTTGCATTGTGAGCAGTCATATTAATTGACGCCGGCGCCTTTGAATAAGCGAGTGTTAATTCAACACCAGCTGTTACACCAGGATAAACATAAAAGGTTTTTGGCACTCGTTCGTCATAAATATAGAGCTGGACTTCTGCGGCATCAGTTCCTGCGTACCAGTTCTCATGATTATCATCTAATACTTGTCGATTGTATGGGCCGCGAATTGCTTTACCCGTGGCATTGCGCGTAATATCGATTAGTCTCAATGCGTCAGCTGGTAACGATTGCTTAGTGCCTTCTACGCATGCGAAATCATCAATATCAACACTATATGAGTCAGGTCGGCGTAATACGATTGCACGTTGAGCATCATTCAAGTAGTTCAATAGCTCGTCTTCAGGCCATCGAACAAAGCCCGGATCATTTAGCAGCTTATTAACTCGCGTTATAATTTCTTTTGAAGTGACAATAGCCATTAGTAAAACTCTCTTGGTTTAGTTGGTCGCTGTTCGTCCAGAGCATTTATAGCTTCTCGGTAGGCAAGACGATAACCGTCTATAAAATTCCGGCGGTAGTGCTCTGAAAAATTTATATCAGTCCATTGGGTGTTAGGCATTTTCATAAGCGTTGACGCTGCGCCATCGGCAAGATAATCAGCGTACTTGCTGATAAGCGTTTCATTTGCGTTAAAATCATCAGGCAGTGAAAATAGCGGTGTTATGTAATAAAACACACGAAAAGCAGGCGTATTTGTTGTTAAATGAACTTCACCACCAACTGATACGTTGTAATCAATACCGCGCTCTAGCTCATGGCCCTGTGCATCTAAAACAAAATTAACGCCGCCAAACGAATGATCATCATCAATGGCTAGTGTTGCAGCGTCACCTTGATTGAATTGTTGTGAACGGGCCAAATACAAAGACTCTGCACAAAACTTTTGATATGCACGCTTAAGGTGATCAAGCGCAAACTTTTCAAGAACGCCACCGCAACGCTCTCTTACAAGTGGGATCAAGGTAGACAGCTGAGCCATGATTATTCCTCGTTACCTTCTTCGCTTGTTAAAGCACGGAAAGCATCACGAACATTTTTGCGATAGTCATTTACTGGCTTTTTAGGGCCTTCTACTTCTAACTCATGCGCAACAACAAATGTATCAAGTTGTTTAGAGCTGTACTTGCCTAGATCAACTTCTTCACCATCAACAATAACAACCATGTTTGCGTCAGCTTCTGCGCGCTTAGCCGCTTCTTCTGCTTCAAGGCGCTCTTTTTCTTCAAGCTTAGCAATCGCTTCTTGTCGAGCTTTAACACCTTCTAATTGAGCTTCCTTAACCCACACTTCGGGAAAATCAAGAAATCGACTTGCAATATCCGACTCTACAGATACAGGCTCGAAACGTTTGAACTTTAATCGCGTACCGCAAACCGTGTCTTTTTTTTCGGCTTTTGGACCGATATAAACAATGCTAATTTTTTCAGCCATGATAATAACCTTAATAAAAAGCCCTGATATTTCAGGGCTTTAGTTGTCTTTAGTGATTGTATTTAATGTGAGTTGTGTATTAGTAACCTTTAAATCGGTACTCTAACTGCACAATCACTTCACCTGTTGCGGCACCTGTGCCTGTGTTTTCGATTACTAAATCACTTGGTCCAGTATCACCAATATAAACAGGCTTAACAGGTGTCATATCAGTACCTGCAGCAACCGCATCTACAACTGACAATTCAGTTTCCGTACCTTTCGCATCAACAAGCTTTGTGGTTAGCTCTGTGTTAGCGCCAAGCGCGCCATTGATAACGCGAACGCCTGTTACTTGCGTGCCAATTGGCAGCTGATCTGCTGCGATGACTGTTGAACCAGCTGCTAACGATGCAAGTGATAGCGTCATTACATGCAAAGACAAATTGCCTTGCGCACCTTTATAAAATGTTTCTTTCATGATCTTGTTCACTTATTCAAGTTAAAAATAAAGCGGACCATAGTCCGCTAAAGTTGATTAAGATAACGATACAGCTGTATCAAGTACCATTGTGCCGTAGTCATTGACTCGACCGTTACGGTCAGCAAAGCGCACTTTCTTACAGCCATTCATCCATACAATCGCCGTTTCATTAGCGTTGTCGTGGTCTGTTTTCTTCGTGCTCATGTGGAAGTGAGTGCCAGACTCAGCTTTACCGTAAGCATTAGCAAGCGCTTGACCACCAAGCAAAATCGCGCGATCAATGTCAGTGCCCGCTGTTACTTGTTTGGTTGTCGCTAACTTGTCATTGTTTGAAACAGTGACAGTATCGCCTGCATAGAAACGCACCGGTTTACGATATTGGCGAACTAGAATGTTACGCCACATGATCACATCACCTTTAAACACCGGGTGATTGAAGCCGCGACCACGAGCCATAGCGCGAGCCATAAGCTCTTGCATTTTCTTCTCTGTCGCACTCGCCCATAAGTCACGCCATTGGCGCGGGGTTACGAACAAGAGAAAGAAAGGAGACTCATTTGCCATTTCATCTTTTTCAAACTCAATGTGCTTCATTGGGTTTTGCTGTTCTTCTAAGATCAGCGCAATATCATCCAGCTTTTCAATTGTCATAATGTCGGCTGAATCGATGCCTTCAAACGTTGACGCATCACCACCAAAGATATGGCGGTCATACGTTGGCGCTTGAATGTCGTTAACCATGATTTCGTTAAATTCTTCGTGATCGTCCAGCGGAACAATAATATCGCTAGGATTGAAAGAACCACGCGCACCTGCCAGGTGATACATTGCAACTTCGTCTTTTAGGTCATTGTAGTAATTACCTAAAAGTGTTTTAGCAGTGCTTAGCAAGTCGTGCTTGGTACGCTTCTGGCTCATTTTGCCGCCAGAATCAACCATCTTACGGCCTTGATCAATGCGCAACTCAAACACTGTCTTGCTTAAGCTTTCGCCTCGGCCTTCCAGTTTCTTGTCGCCCATTGTCGGTAGGCCGTTAAGGTTGTGGAATAAATCCATTTCAACCGTATCGCCGGCTTGTGACTCTAAATCACGGATCATGACAATTGGCGCGCCTTTTTCGGTTTGCTTCTTGCCGTGATTGGCATCTTTCTTAGCTGATTGTGGAGCGGCACCGGTCAACATATTTACAAATGTATTTTGACGGCGGGTGTGCGTGAATAGAGCTGCGCCAAACGCTTTTGCAGCTTGTGCTCTAGTGATCGTACTCATTGTTTAATTTCCTAATATAGAAATTCCGACGCTTCGGATAGCAAGTCCGCGATCTGCGCTTCTGTCATATTTGACATTTCATCAGTCATCGTTGCTGCGTCTTTATCGAGCAAACCTGCGTTTGCGCTTAAGTCGCTTGCTTGTGATCCTAAGTCAGTCGGAGAATTGGGGATTGCAGCAGTTGGCACACCGCTTGGCTTCGGTTTATATTGTTCGCCAAACGCTGATTGCACGCGCTTTTCTACTTCTGCAAAGCGCTCTGCTACTGATTTGTTTTTAAACGATGGGTCATTTGCCAGTTTTTCGTCGATAACCTGGGCCATTTCCCACTTATCGGCATCGCTATCGCGCCAAGACTTTAAATGCTGTGAGCTTTCAAACGCTGTTGTTAACTCATTTCCTGCATTTGCTGTCACTTGTGCTTGTTGCTGGCTGGCGTTGTGGCTTCGTACTTGCTCAGCAAGCGCGCTTACCATTTCGCCTAGTTCTGGATATTCCTCTTTGATACGCTCCATGAGCTCAGGATCTTCAAGCATTTGCTTAGGTAATTTGCGTGCGTCGATACCCGCATCTTTTAACTGGCTACTGTGTAATTCAGCTAATTGCTTGGTTTCTTCGTACTTGCTTTCAAGCTCTGCTTTTTCGTCGGCTAATCGCTGGCGTTCCGCTTCCGCATCTGCCGCACGTTTACGCGCCTGCGCTAAAACATCATAAGGCAAGCTGTGTTGCCCGTTCTTGCTTTTAACATCAGTCGCTTCAACGTAATACTTGCCGTCGATTTCAACATAGCCCTCTGGCGCATCACCTTTTTGCTCGCTTGCTTCGGTTGACGATTCCGGTTTTACGTCTGTTTCAGCTTGCGCTTTGCTTTCGTCCTGCTCGGCTTCTGCTTCCGCTGCAGGTGCTTCTTTAGTGTCTACTACAGGCTCGCTTTTTTCGCTGCCATCTTCACCACCAAAAAGCGTATCACCATCAATATCTACTTCGGCCAATGCCGCTTCGATTTCTTCTGGTGTGCCGTTTTCTAAAATATCGTCGAGATTATCCACTTATGACTCCATCACTATTTGACACATAGCTGCGAAAATTAAAGTTGTAGGCTGTACGCTGCCTTTGCGAGTTGTTGTGCATCGCACAAAAAAGCCGCCTTGGGTTTCCCTAAAGCGGCTTAATCTCTGCGTAGTACATACTTAATTGGATTTATTACCGATAAGGTTTCCGTAACCTCACATCAACACTTCCCCAGCTAATTACATAAACTGGTTTACGTTGCTTAATGCTTTGATTTAATGATTCTGGCTTGAGTTGTTTTGCTTGATGGCTTTCCACTGGCTTGAAAGCCGGCATTATGAACTTTAAAAATAAGTGTTTTAATAAGTTCATATTTAGCCCTGAATAGCTTGTTTAACTATGGTGCTAAAAATAAAGTCTTTCGCTTGCTGTTCTACCGGTAGATGATGGAACGGGACCATACAAGGGTGCTCTTTTTTATCGGCATCTTTAACCTTGCCATATTTCCAACCTTGAATAGCTTTTTCTGCCATCCAGCTATCATGTGAAGCACTAGCCGGTGCGTCAGGGTTAAGGATATGAAAAGCAACACCTTTGATTGCTGAATCAATCTGCCATTGTGGTGCCATTTCCCAACTTGGCTGCTCTTCACGAAGCGCTTTGCAATAAGCTCGGTTTACTTCATGGCACATTTTAGCGATTGCTGTCACCTGGCCCATATGCTCTTTTGGAATGCCCAGCTCTTCCGCGCCTTCAAAATCAGCAAACTCAATTTTGCTATATCCATCTTCAAAAGCTTCTTTAGGGCTAATTGAAACATAATCATTTTCATAAAGTACTAGATAATCACCTGCTACTGGCTTGTATCTAGCAGTCAGTTCCGTGCTTGCTAAATACGGCAGTTCAACATCAGTACCAGGTATACCGATAATTAAAGAGAGTTCTGGTTGTTCCTCTAACTTAGCTACTGATTTAATTTCAGCTGCCTGTACCACTTTGAAGCATTGAAACTCGGCCATTACTTCACGAATATGTACTGTTGCGCCATCATTACCGCACACTAAAACATTAATTAAATCTTCGGTTTGCTCGCTCATTATTACACCTGTATTGCGTCTAGTTGCTGTTGTAAGTTTGTTTGAATAGATGACTTGAGCGCTGCCACTTCTGCACGTTTCTTTTGTACCTCTGCAATAATATTTTGCGTTTCGGCTTGGATCTTCTCGTCTTTCACGCTCTCAGTTTCAGCTTTCTTCTGAATTTCATTGATGCGCGCTTCAAGCTGTTTGTTTTCAAGTACGATTTTTTGTACTTTCTGCTGAATTTCTTGCTGCTGTAGCTGCTCCACTGCCTGTTGCTTTTCTGCTTGTGCTTGCGCCTGTGCTAATTCTTCCTCGCTCATATCTTCTTTGGCTTTTGGAATGTTTAACGCTTGGCGTAGGGTTGAAAGAAATTCCTCTTTGTTTGGCAGATCCATTAGCTCTACAAGCATTGGTAAAGTTGCCGCTTGCGCTTCTGGTGGTAACTGGCTAATGGTGTTAGTTAGCAATGTAGCCTGCTGCTGTCTGTATGTAGGCGTAGCTTTCACTGGTGCCAGTGCCATGTGACCGCGCCAGCGTGCTACATCATTGTTGCGCTTGCCGTCCATGTTCGGCTCATTGATCACAATTGCTCGGCGCTTTGCTTTATCTTCACGATTGACAGTAACTTCAACATTATTCTGTGGCTTAAGATCTTCAATGATATAAGCAAGTAATAACTCGCCTACTTTGTTTCGTGAGTAATGGAAATTATCGTTTATTTCAGCAAGTGTTGTTGTGCCTTGCTCTACCAAGTTGGCAATAGCTACACCACTTGTTGCGTTACTGTCTTGGCCCAACATAGAGTTATACACGCCAGCACAATCTTGTATCAGCTTCATATCATGCTGCATCAAGTTAAACTGTTGCGCTGCTATGCCTACGTCGTTTTGAATACTTAGCGCATCACTGGCCTTGCCTTTGTTCTTTCGCTCAGGATTAAGCTTGATGTAGCCATCTGGTTTTTCGACCTCTTCTTTTAATCGGCTATCTGATAACTGTGTCGCATCTTCGTCGGCAATTACCCGCCTTGCTTGTAACAAGTAATTCAAGCGTATCACTCGCGCATTAATACCGTCTTGCGCAGGCATCATGCGACTGACTAAACCATAAGGTTCGCCGCTTGCATCTTTTTGGTAGCCGATGAATGGAACAAGGTTAAACATGCCGCCAGGCGCTTCACTCGGTCTATCAATAATACGATGTGGACCAATAAACCATGCCTCGCGTACATTAGGGAACGCCGCATATTCAAGCTGTACTTTGCCACTTTGTACTGCTGCTACATGCGCTGTGTTGTTTTTATCAAACTCAATAACGCGACCATCAGGCAGTCTAATGATGTGAGCACGTTTCCATACTTTGTAGTAAATAACCTGAAGCAATACACGCTTGCGGGTTGTATCTAACCATTCGCTTGTTGCTCTGTTCCACCCTTGCGCATCACTCCATGCTGATTGTAAGTCGTGGCTTTCAGTGTGTTCTTCGTCTAGCGTGCGTAAAAAGTCATCCCAATGATTAACAGAGTGCTTTAATATCTCTTTGTGCTCAGGGAATGTTGCAATCGCTTCGTCTAAATCAAGCCATTTGCGACGCATGATCCAGCGTGCATCGCTCCTATCTGCTTCAACTGAATGAAAGTCCCACCAAACCTCACGACGATGAATAAACTTAATACGATATGGCGCAGCAAAAGGAATAGGGTTCTTTGTTACTTCTACCCAACCAATGCCCGCTTTTAATTGGCTTGCATACGCATCAGAACAAGCACGATCGCCATTCGCCAAACGCCAATAGTCTTTAAACTTCTCATTAAGCGCTTTTGCTAGTTCTTCGCCTTGCTCGTCATCAGCTGAAACCATCAAGTCAGAACGTGATCGCGCTTCAAGCCCAAGTACACCGTCAATAGTTGGACCAATCATGTTGTGAACAATGTCTGGCTGGTTTCGCTTGCGCAATACGTCTTTTACTGCCGAGCTTAGTTGATCACCGTCATAGTACGCGCACGCTTTAGTAGCAGGTGTTCGCCAGTCCGGTTGTGAGTCAATATCGCCAAGGATCGACAAAAGCTTATCAAGCGTAAAGCCGTCTTTTGTTTTCGCGTAATCAGCCATTAATTATACTGCCATCCAATGATTAGGGTTGTGTGGTGCGGGTCTGTTATCTTTAACTAGTTTCTTAGGCATACGTACCAGCATTTCTTGCGCAATCATGTAACTCATAACTTGGTCATCAAATCCGCCTGGTTGCGCGCCCATTCGTCCTTTTTTATCGTAAACAAAGGTGTTTAGTTCGTTGGCTGTTCCTCGCCAAACAATACCGTCTTTGTCGTGAGTAAGTAGTTCATCTAGGCCACTTGTGAGTATTGGCTTTGATTGTGCGCTGGTATGCCAGCCTACTTTTTTGGTTTCTTCGTCCGTATCTTCACGATCAATATGTTCTTCCGTGTAAATCCTGCTGGTTGGGTAAATTTCAACTAACTCTTGCAGTGTTGCGTGACCGTGGTTGTTTCGCTCAACCCCTATAAACGCCTTGTTATACATCAGGCCAATATGTTTGTTGATATGAGCAAAGCGCTTAGGATCTATATGACCAAACCAGTGCGCCACTTGTCGGCCGTCTGATTTTGCGCATACATCTAATGAGCTGCGATCGCCATGTTCAAGTCCTTCTGCAACATCGCTTCCGATCGCATATTCTTCGTCATCGTCTGGCAGTTCCCAAACGAGCAAGTAACCTAATGTTGATTGTGCTAGCTTGTCAGCTGCTTTAGATGATAGGTCCACTTTGCCATTCATCTTTTTGAGCTTGCCTGTATAGGGCTCAATCTCATAAACAATAAGAGGCTTTTTGCAACGGCCTTCAACACGCATTAAGTCATCACTAGCAAATACTTTGCGGCCTGAAGTCAAAAACGCTTCCATTGGCGTAGATGGAAACTCTTGCTTCATTTTGTCTTTCATCGTGCGTTCCTTGCCGATATACCAGCTTTTTTGCTCGTCGCTTAGCGTAATACCGTTAGCGAGCTCGACGGATGCAAAATACTTATCTTGTGATTTTGTTAGCTTTAAGCCGCCGGTTGGTACAGGAGCGATATATTTTGGATCTTCAAACCATGGAAAAAAATGAAACTTAAAATTTTGCCTGGTTAACGCAATGCCCGACTCAAGCAACTCCATTGCCTCGCATGACATATCGAAAAAGTTACCTGCTGCGCCCTCTGCTGTAGACTCAACGAATATCAATGAGCCATCGTGCACAGCGTTAAATGAGCCGCTTTTAACTTCCTCTGCCCGTAATGGGTATTGAGCACATATCTTGCCGTATTCTGATACGTGTAACACCTGAAGCGTACCGGAGCGAAACGACACCGCGACACGTACCCAGCTATCATTATTAAACCAAATGCCAGTGCCCGTTTTACTTTTAATCGAGCGCTTGCCTGTTTTTAGCCAGCTAGGTAGCCGTTCGTATGGGTAAAGTATCTTGGACGCAAATATTGCGCTTGCTTCGTCTTTACCTTGAGCAATAACGCCACACTGCCTGTTATCGTTAAACATAGCGTGATCAAGAATAAAAACTTGAATAGCTGTACTAAAGCCCAGCTGACGTGCTTTTAAGATGATGTTTAAAAACCACATCGTCATAAACAACATGGTTTGTGCTAACCGACAACGAAATAAAACCTCTTGGCCCTTTTCGTTAGCGATAATGTAGAGATTGTTTAGTCGCCACCACCAACAGTCTAAATAAGGCTCACAACGCTCTAAGAGTTCTACATCATCTAAGGTGAAGCGTTCTTCTTCAGTTAACCAGGTGCTTTTAGGGTATTTAGCAAGCTTTGGTTGCATTATTCACTTACCACCTGATCTAAGCCGTCAGTACGACTATCAATGAAGTTATCAAGCTTACTTGTTCCGCCCGCTTCTTTACGTGCTTTGGTCGCTTCGTGCTCTGCAATTTCTGCTTGATGCTTGCCACGCTTGGTAGCATTAACAAGCGCTTTTGTTTGCTGTGATATTCTCGCAGTTTCAACAACCAGCTTGCCGCGCGTCAGTGAATCAGTTTCGAGCGCTGATAGCGTTCTAACAATCGACTCAACACGGCCTACATTTTTATCTAACGCTTGCTCTGCTTTAAAAAGAGACTCATACATGCGGACTTTTAAGTCAGGATCGTCTAAATCAGGATCGTCGAGCGTCTTATTTATGCCATCAACTGCTTGCATAACCATGTGTATGCGAGCACGACACAAGTCAAGCTCATGATCCAGCGTTGTCGCTTCGACTAGATTGTTTATCTCGTCCTTGTAATATTTTGTGTAACCGCCATGCCTGTAGTTCGGCGCATCTTTACCAGACGCAACTTTTCGTTTTTGTTTTTTTGGCGTTTGTTTCGGCTTGGTTGGCTTTGGGTCTGCTTGTCGCTTCCGCTCTACAGCGACTCTTGCTCTTATGTGTTTGCGTGCCGTGTTATACGTTAATCCGTGTTTTTCGCAAAACTCAGTAACAGATATGCCAGTTTTAACGTGCTCATCTTGAAATAATGCGTTTAAATCCGACCATTTTGACACTACTGATCACCGCTGTTTACCTTGCACTCAGCTAATGCTTGTTCATCGTCACGCACCAGTTCTCTCATACGTGCCTTATGGTACTCAGCATCTTCACGGCGCTTTTGAAGCTCAAGCTCGTGCTTTTTGCTCTGATAGCGCCAGTTCATCAGGAATGTAATCACAGTAAATAAAATACCAAGCGCCAGCGCCATGTTGTTAAGTGACAATAAACCGCCGACACCAGTGCCGATACTTGCAGTGTAGCTTGCTGCTGCTGTTGATCTATCCATTATTAACTTCGCTGGCCCATTGTTTAATTCGTTTAATGTTTTCATTGCATTTGTCTATGACATACTCTAAATACTGCGCATACGCTAACAACGTCGCATTACCTGCTATTTGTTTGTGGTCAACGCTACAGTTTGATAGATATTCTTCCGGCGGTGCTAGGTACACGTACTCTGTCTGTACCACCGTCCTTGTCACACTCACTGGCTCTTGCGTACTTGAGCAAGCGAACAGCATCACAAGGAACGCTATCATTAGCCCATGTTTTAATTGCTTCATCGCTCGACTCTCGTAGTTTGTTAATTTCAGTTTGAGTTTTGTGCAAGCTGCTAGTTAAAGAGCTTACTTCCAACTGATAAGCATTATTTAAGCGCGATAATGTATTGCGCTCGCTTATCAACTTGGCATTTTGTTTTTCGGTAAGTTTGACGCTTTGAGTTAAAAACTCGGCTTGCATCGTGAGATTGTCTATCTCTAGGCTTTTTGTTGTTATTTTTTTGTTTGCTTCTTTTAATTCGTTTTCAATAATAACAATCTGATATGTTGCGTAAGCGAGTGCCGCCAATAGAGCGACGATAGTCACCCTTTCAATGCTGCTGAACAGTTTTAACATTAGTGACTCCATCCAGGCACATTGCGCGCTCTTTTTCTCTGCGAGTGATTAAGCCTGGTAACTTTTGACCTTTAGCATAAATCCAGCGCGCCAACTCATTACAAGCGCCAATGCGATCACCGCGATTTAGCTTGCTTAGCAATGTGCTGCTGCGGAAATTGCCTGGACCAACATTGTAATGAAATGACAAGTAAGCAATGTGCTCGCCTTGGCTTAGATTGACGCTTACCACGCTCATTAACTGCGAGTTGTGCTTAGCTAAGTCGCCTGCGAGTAAATTTAAACACTCGTCCTCTGTGTACTCTTTGCCAACTACTGCTGTTTGTGTGTGTCCGTAACAAGTGGTTGCAATGCCAACAGGATCAACATAGCCGGTTAACTCTTGGCCCTCAAATGTCGCAACTGTTACACCAGCTGCCGCAAGAACCGCAGTTAAGCCCAGCGCTGTTAGTTTGCTAGCTTTCATTACTGCTTACCTTTTTCGCTAGCAAGTAACCTTCCAGTTCCCACAGTTTATCTTTGCACATAGCTGCACATTTCTCAGTGCAATACTTAGCGCCAAGCTTTTTGTTAAAGTTGCGTTTATCAACACAAGCCATAGTTGCTGTGGCTAAAGTAAAGTCAACCGCTCCCATAGTAATGTAACCAGTGACAATAGTTGTTGTCGTGTCTGCTACTAGCTGAACATCATACTTAACTTGATTCATCAGACTTTCAATATGATCGGGCGAGACTTTGGGATAAATAGATCCATTGCTTTCAAAGTCATTGCACATTTCTTTATCGCTAGTCATAACTCAACCTTTCGCCCACAAAAAAGCCCGACCAAATGATCGGGCAAAACGGAACAACACATTTTAAGCAAAAAAAATCCGCTCAGTCATAAACTAAGCGGATTTCTTCAACATGGAAAATACTATATCAGGATTGGGGGGTTTGCAAGTTATCCATGGCTTGTAGTTTTGCTATCCCAAATTGAGCCAGTACACGGAAAATATAAAATAAAATGGATCAAAGGAGTTAAAAGATCAAATTTTCCCTGATCCCATCTCTAAAAATAGACCGCTTCAACTTGTTAACTTATAAAAATCAACAACTTAAACAAGGTCGGTACATTTATTTTTACTGCCGAATAGACCAAAAAAAAGCGCGAAAACATTAAATTATCGCGCTAAATCGGTCTTTTTGGTGGTCAATTGGTCGGTTTTCGTTTTCAGATTAATAGATAGACCGTTATTTTTGATCTATATCTTCGTCTAGCTGAATAATGAGCTTTTTTATCTTGGTGCTTAACACAGAGTTATCGCCTTTACTTTCAATGACTGCTACTTTTAGATGGCAAACCATTTCTACAAATGCTGATTTTCTTATTTCAGCATGATCACTCATATACTGATTGCAGAACGCATCAAGCACTGCTTCAATTTCTGATAGTGCTGATTCAGCGTTATGTCGTTTCAAAATATGTAAAATGCCGTATTCATCTACTAGCTTTGCTTCTGTCATACTAACTCCCACTTAAAAGTGTGCGGCCCTGTCATTACCCTTTTAAAAGTTAACCTAGTTATAGCTAGCTTAGATATATCTTCATTAGGGTTAAATGACTCTAATTGATTCGGTTCGTAATCTACCTCGTAAAAGTCAGGTTGTTCATCAGTCCAATGCTTAGGGAGTTTGTCTTTTATCGCCTTAAGCTCTTCGTTACTTAAAATTATATTGCTCATGCTTATCCCTCTTGACCTGAATGCTATTAAGAGCCCATACATCTATGCCGTATTTTTGATCTCTACGCTCTCTAATGTCCATGTGTTAACGCCAAAAATATTACGTCTAACAAAAGTCACCGTACTCTGTTGCATATATGTTGTTTTAACATTGGCGTTCTTACTGTTGACTGATGGCTCCAAAACGTTATGCAGTATTATTTGAATAGAGTCATAACTAAACGTATCAGGATCCGGCAATCGATTAACTGCGTTTGCCAATTCTGCTGCTGTTATCATGCTGCGTTGTCGTCCTCTGCCATTTTTTCGTGAATATTTTTAAATATGTCTCGCTCCCACTCGCTTATTAGCCTTAAAAGCTCCTTGGTCACTTCATCATGAGCACAGCTGTAGCTTTTGTGGTTGATACCGATTATTTGGCACCGGCTTCTTTTTGATATTGGTTTGCGTCCTCTGCCATGGCAATGTGTGCAAATTTCTGGATTTAAACTTGTTGCTTTCTCACCTGGCGCTAACCCACTGCCATCACATTCACCACATACCGGCTGTACGTGCTCATACACTGCTGACATTACCAGGCCGTTTAATGTGTCTGGCTTTATCTTGTACTGCCGTATCTTGATAAAAAGCGTTGCATGCATAGTTAAAGAACGCACTACACGCTTTAGCCTTGTTTCTTCACCAACATATCTAAAGTAGGCCCAGCTAGTCTGACAAGGCGGTAAGCCCGCTAGTGCGTGGGCTGCCGATCTCCAATCTATGACGTCTTGACCACTGCCGCCAAACGTACCAGTTAGATTAAGTGTTTTAGTTGTTAGTTTTGCTAGTAGTTTGATCGGCTGCATTCTATTTACCCCCAAAGCGCAATCATTGCTGCGTCACGTTTATCTTCGTTTGTGCGGCCTTTCCAGCCTGTGATCTTGTTGAAATAATTGCCGTCATTTTTAGCTTGGCGTTTTATTGGCCCCTTTAGCGGTCTTACTTTGATTACTTTGTAGTTGTGGCTTTCTAGCAGTTCGCATATAAGTCGGGCCACAGCTTTACAGCCGCCAACGTCTTGGCATATTTTTTCGCGTATCGCTCGTTTGTTCTTAGCCTTCTCGCCAAACAGCGGTTTTATCATGTTTGGATCTTCGACTTTTACGACAATTGTGTCTTTTGGTCCTGCTGCGTCTAAATACTCGATTAAATCAAAAAGCTTTACCGTTGCTAGGTCGATAATCTGTTTATTAACTACTATGGCTATGCCGCTTTTATCTGTGTCTGGATCTATGCCTACGGTTATTATTTGCATGCGCTTGGAACCTCTATTAAGCCTTCTTCCAGCAAGATGACTTGCGTTCTTAGCATGCCCTCGTATGCGTTTAGCCGAATTAAACGCTGATCGCCTAATGATGTCCGTCCGTCTATTGCGTCATGGCAATGTGAGCAAGCATAAGTCGCATGAATATCATCACATTTTTGCGATATGCCCGAACCACGACCAACATGGGCTAATACTGTTGTTGATGGATCAAAGTTACATACGCCTGGTATGCGAACTTGACACTCTTGGCCCTTGGCGCTTTCGCGTATTTTCTTACTAAAAACTGGTTTTCTTTTTATAAAGCTCATGTTGTTCTCGTTATCCAAGTGCTATTAGTTGATGTGCTGCATATTCTGCTTCTTCTGGATCATCGAATGTTTTTGATAAAACAAAATTCCAGCAAACAGTGAACGCCTTTTTGTAAAACTCTCTAAATTCTTCGTCGCTCATTGAATTAAAATTGATTGATCTAGTTACTCGCTTTGCTCCTTTCGGTGTCATAACTAAATCAAACAAGCCAGCTTCTTCTTTTATCCATTCGTGCAGTGCTTCCTTGCTTTTGTGTGGCACTTCTACTGTGCTAGCACGCTTGGTTTTAAGGTTAGATAGATACGCATTGAAAAATGTTTTAAGGCCGCTTGTCTCTGCGCCTTGTAACTCTGCGTATCGAATAACGCTAGTTAACACCGCTTTTTCACTGCTTCCTATCAAGCCGCCAGTTGGTTGCCAATAGTCAAGCGTTAAAGCGATAAGTCCGGCCCAATAGCGACGATGATAACCAAGAGCGCGATCGCTCAACCTAACGGCGTTCACTTTATAGCCTCGGCCCGGTCGCCAATTACTCAGAGTGTCAAAGTCAGCTTGTGTTGCTGCTTCCATCAATCCGTCTTGGCGCTTAACTAGCGTTAATTCGGCTGGCATTTTAAGCGGCCTTTTCTTTTTGCGGCTGCGTTTCAGCTTCTTGCTTTTGAACTTCTTGCTTCTGAACTTCCTCTCTATGAGCAAGTTTTAAAACCTCTGCCGTTACAGATAACAATGCGTCGCGCTCTTCTAGGGACAAATTATGGCGCTCTATGAACACGGTTGAAAAGTGAATCATTAACCCTGCGGCCTTGTTAGTATTGGGCTGTACGCCATCTTGAATATCTTTTGCTGCAATCCCCTTGGCCGCTGATGAAAAACCATCGCTGATCAGTTCGCCGGTTGGTGATAGTTGCTGTAATGTGCTTTTCTTAGTTGCTGGCATTAGTTGTTTCCTCTTTGTTTAAAATTTCAATTTCACAGCCGCCGTGTAAATTAAATTTACGGCCAGCTTTTCTGCTTAAGACTTCTGTGCAAACGTACAAGTCAAAGCCTGGTGATTTGTATGAAACGCTTTTCTTGTACGCTTTACCGTTTCGCTTCAATATAAATTCAGTGCCACCCTCAATATCACGTAACTTCATGCTCTCACCGCCTTGAATATTTGCTCTAACGAGTCATTGAGCGAATAACCTTGCGTTGGCGGCACCTTGCTTGATGTAAAATTGCCTGGTGTTGCTTTTACGTTTTCAATACGTCGAGCTGCTTGTCTGTTTTGGCTGTGTGTTTTATTGCGCTGTGCGTGTTTGGCCTTAGCCGCTTCTTTCTGATCCTTGATGTATTGCGTAACACTAGGTACTCCAACCTGCTTTGCAGCCTCGGTCATAACTCTGTTACCTGCTGCCGTAGCTAAATTGATTTGTCTCGGTGTTGGATTGCGAACACCGTCTAACATCGCTGCTTTAGCTTTTCGTGCATCGTTAACCACTGACCAGTAGCTATCCCCTAAAATCTCTTTTAGTGCTCGAATAAATTGCTTTTGGTCTTGTTCGTAGGATTTCATTGCTCTATCCCACGTACTTTAGGTAAGCCGGCGGCGCGTTATGCTCAATCTTTAACGGTATCGGACTTAATTCATTTTTGCCGTAAAGATCAGCAAGGATTGTGTACTGTTCCTTAGCCATTTTTTGCCATGCGCTATCAGCAATGTTGGCTCTAGCTGCAGCGATTTTTTGGTTTAACCAGTAAACTAAAGGCTCAGACCATTCTTTGTCCTTTCCGTAGTTTTTAATTCGCTGCTCGTTTATCTCAGCCATACACTGCGCAAGTGTTGGCATGCCGCGAGATTGCAAGCATAAGATTTTGAACTCGATAGGATTAGGCGCGTACCGCTCACTTGTCGAAAGTAAGCGGGCCATTTCAAGCGCTGCACGAACATGCTTAGCAATGATCCCCATACCGTACAGCTGTTTGGCATATTCGTTTGCAAACATCACCAGGTTTCCGCGCCAGTTAAAATCGCTGTTTGGGTAGTATGCTTTAAGCGATGGCAACACTTCGTCGCTGATCAGTTTTACAAGAACGTCATTGGCTTGTCGTTTGTCGGTCTGGTTTATTTTTGATATTTGAGTATTCATCAAAGAACCTCGTCATCGTGTGGTGTTGGTATGTGCGCGACTGATTGCTGAAGCGCTGCCAGTTGATCGCCAACGTTCCCGTTTTGCCGCTGGCTGAAATGGCTTGGCGCATAGTTATTTTGATTTGAATTCGCTATCCAGTTGTATTTGAAACCCTGCCAATTTCTAGTTATGCACTCAGACAAACAATCATCAACGCTAATGCCGTTATCAAAAGCTATTGTGAGTTGGTTGCCAAAAGTGTTTATCACTGTCTGGCTTAGTGGCGCCTTCTTTGCTTTTCGCATTGCAACCCAATCATCAAAAATTTGTTGTGATGGCATTTGTGGCCACAGAGAAAAATCAAATAATTCGAGCGGGCTTTTTTTGGTACTTTTTTTATTATTATCTTTTGTATTAGTTTCTTTTCTTATGTGGCAGTCATTTTCGACTAGTTTTTTAGTCGTTTTTGACGAGTCTGCTAGTCGTTTTTGACTAGTTTTAGAGTCGTTTTTAACTAGTCGTTTTTGACTAGTTTTTAGTTGTTTCTGACTAGTCTCAATTTCAACCCAGTCACTCACAACAGGATTCACACCTGTACTTTTACCATCGCGGACCAGCACTTTTTTTGACACCAAACCTTTTATAATTTTTCCAATGTTTGTACTGTCAATACCAGTCAAATTACTAAGCTGAGTATTCGTGATCCAATCTACTTTTTTCTGCCAACGAAACGTTTTACCAATAACAGCAAAAATTATTTGATACTCACGCGCACTTAGCTTCACTGGCGGATTAGCAAGCGTGTCCGTTAGTTTTTGCGCAAGCCTGTCGTAGCCGTTTTCAATATCAGCTTTCACATACCCACCATCTTTATGTTCATGCCGTACCACTTGATTGCATGTTGGTTCATCCTGCGATACAGGGAACTTGTAAATTTCTGCTAAATTAGCCATACTTACTCCTGTTATTACTGAACCCGCTATCCTGCCTGTCAAAGCTGATGCGGGTTTTGTTTTATCTGCGAGTTACATCAGCCTTTGTTGTAGCTCGCGCCTTGAATTCTTTTGCTTTATTCAGTTTTCTTCTTCCAATAACCACGCAACCAATTAAGTTAATTACAAAAGCCATCACAGCTAACATGGCTAATAAATCAGAAATTGTTTCATGTTTACTGGCGAGAGTACTTATCACCATCAGCAGCACCCCAATGCTTATAGAATGACGAACTATAAAGCTCATACTCAACGCCTAAATTGGCGTCTTTGTATTTCTTGAAGTTCAGCGCATCCAATACACAAATTCGTTTTAACTGCCTTTCTACGCTCTTCAGGAATATCAGCACCGCACTCAACACAATCTAATGACTCTTGAATATCTTCTTGTTTTAAGTTCGCTAACTGTCTTTCTTGTTCTCGCTCTATTTCAATTTGAGCACTATCAGCTGCATCCATTACGACTCCATTAACTTCTTGAATAAGTTTTAAAAAACACACATTCTGTATGTTCGCTATAGGCGGTAGCGACAGGGAGAGTTAGTCTATTGGCTTGCACAGGCCGTTGCCCTAGACGTGATTAGGGACTAATAGACTCCCCCTCCCTTGCCTCCGAGTTTGCAAGGCTCGGAACTCGTCGGCCAAATTTTCATTGGTCGCTGAGCGCTCGGCGACTTGTGATGGAGTGAGATTTCTCATGAAGTTTCAAGTCTCTGTTAAGATCACTGTAGATATCTCTAAAATTATCTATGCATTAGCATCGATGGTTTTAGCGCTATACACTGCAGGGCTCTTATAAGAAAGTCCTAGCCACCCACTAACGGTGGCTAGGCACCCTCACCATTGCTAACCTTTCACAGTTAACACATCACAAACTGCCAATTTTAAAGCGCCCTTTTGTCTGCTAGCATGCAAGTGCGAATCACAAAAACCCAACACACAAAAGGACTAAACATGTCAAATATTGATCACTTACCACCTGTGCTCTGCCCGGTGTGCAAAGCAAAATTCAATAAACCGCCTAGTTGGTTTCATGACCAGTCGGTGTACATTTGCCCCTGTGGGTATGAAGTCCCAATAGATAATGCGATCAAGGCGCACTTCGCCATGCTCGCAAAACAAATCTCTGAATTCCCTAAGTTTTGATTCAGGCCATTCAGCCCATTTAAGCTCCGTTGCAAAAATGGGTTTATCAACCAGATGCAACCAAGGTGGCGGCGTATCTTCATTAATAAAACTCATGAGCTCGTCACTCATATTCAAGCCACCTTCAATGATGTAGCTTTCACTGAATCCGGTTCATTTGGATCAGGACGAACCATTTGCTCGAGCTCAGCTGTTACATGCAAAATAGCTGTAATAGCTTGTTGTGCTCGCTTTTGAATAACATCGAAATTTGATTCGGTAATAACGCCGTCAGAACGTGAAATGTGAACAGCTCTGGCAAAGTCACCACACCCAGCTTGTAACTGAAGTATTTGGTCTGCTAGCTCTTCATCTGATAAGCCAACATCAGGCAAATCCACAACTGTTTTACCTACGCTAAATGCCCAGGCTTCTAGTGAACGGTAGTCTTGTGTTAGGTCTGACATTGCAATAATTTGTCGATACCCAAGAATGTGTGTATCGCAACTATCATCTAGCTTACTTCTTAAAACGGTTGGGTTTACGCCCATCTGCCTAGCAAGCTCAGCAATGTTGTAATCATTTTTAAAACTTTCTGCTGCTGCCATTGGGCATCGTGTAACAGGCGCATGAGCACACGTACCTTTCTTTGATAAAAGCATTTATATTCTTCCTTATGCTGCGGTATCAGGTTGTTCATCTTCGTACAGAGACAGATCGACTTTTAATTGGCCGCCTGTAATAAGTTGAAGCTCACATGCTCTGCCTTTTGGCAATCGCCCTGCCTCTACCCAGGGTGTGATCGCGCCGCGAGTTAATTTTAAAGCTCTGGCTAATGCCGCTTTAGTTTTGTAGTAATCGATAGCGTCTTGAGTTTTCATAAAGCGCTCCTTGTGTTTCGTCTTTGTATAATAGGTTATACAAAAGAATTGTTCAACACAAACAAACGAACTTTAAATACAATGTATAGATAACTAAACATTTTCAGGTCACAAATGAGCTTTTCAGAAAGATTAATTTCTCGCATGAATACTTTAGGGGTCAAAGGTAGTGACCTTGCTCGACAGCTTGGCACTGGCAGAGCATCTGTTAGCCACTGGAGGACAGGACAGGCCGTACCTTCAGGTGAAAATTTATTGAAGCTATCCAAAGCTCTTCGTTGCAATGCAAGGTGGCTGTCTACTGGCGTTGGGACACCTGAAGGGGCCGTTGAATTAGAACTTGGCCCTGATTTAAGAGGAAGAGCTCCTCTTATCTCATGGGTTCAAGCTGGAAAGTGGAAAGAAATAGACATGGAAAGCTTGCGACAAGCATCTGATATCAGTTTTTATCAGCATACTGCCAATGTTAGTGATGATGCCTTTGCACTTCGTGTTAAAGGTGACAGCATGACCAGCTTTACAGGCGGAAAATCAATACCCGAAGGCTCTGTTATTATTGTCGATCCAAATATGCAAGCGGAGCATGGAAAAGTAGTAGTTGCTAGATTAGAAGAAAGTGACGAAGCAACTTTAAAGCAGCTTGTTGTAGACGGTGGCACAAAGTATTTAAAACCCTTTAATAATAGCTACCCTACTATGCCCATTAACGGAAACTGCACAATTATTGGTGTAGTCAAACAAGTGATACAAGATTTTTAAAGGTGATACATGAAAAAAGGACTTACCATAAACACATTGATAATTTTAACTGCCTCATTTATGTGATTCATCTAGTGACACTGTATATATAAAACCTTGCAAATATAAGTGATTGCACTTCAAAACTATTTTCTATAAATGACCTGTGTGCACTAAGCTTACAGGTTAGCCAATACCCTCATTACGTTTTCTCCCTTTAAAGAAAAGCTTTTAACAAAGCAATCTCGATCAGTGGCTTTTTAAGTATCTTCCGGCTATCTTGTATAAATAATTAAACAAACATCTTGACTGAAACGTATAATTACCTATACTGAACTTAATTATTTAATAGTTTATACAAAAAGGTATCAACATGGATAGCAACACTAAACAACATAAACAGTCTGTTGAATTGGCATTACACCGCTTAATTTCAGCATCACTTACTTTCGCACTAGCTAAGCACACAGCTTGCGTGAATATTTCACCAGCTAATGATGTGGTTTCAATATTCATAAAAGACGAGTCAAAAGAGACTGTTGCCTTAGAAACCATCTTGCTAAATGCGAAAGATTCAGCTCAAAAAATCAATACAGTAACTGACGAGCTTAATCAGCTTAACTGCCCTCTAGATCTAGTGAGCTAAGACCATGGACGCTAAGCAAATATTCCAACGACTAGCCGACCCTTTCGAGCCTGAGCATTTAGAGTGGCGCGTACAAGCCAGTGGCATTTCATTTCAAGGTAATCCTTGGGTTCGTGCCATTGCTTATGTTGATAACCGCGCCATTCAAGCGCGACTTGATGAAGTTCTAGGCCCAATGAATTGGCGCAACGAATACGAAAAAACAGAAAGCGGCTATTTATGTGGCTTATCTATTCGTGTTGATAACGAGTGGATCACTAAGTACGACGGCGCTGAGTTTACATCGATTGAAAAACTAAAAGGCGCGTTGTCTGGTTCAATGAAGCGCGCAGCTGTTCAGTTCGGAATTGGACGCTACTTATATGCGCTAGAAGCGGATTACGTGACTGTAATTGCAAAAAACGATGCCGGCCAAGATGCGCGAGAAGATGGTTTTTACGCTCGCGTCTACAAAGATAACCGCAACAAGCGCAAACAAGATTCAATCGAGTGTTATTGGTTCCCGCCTGCCTTGCCAACATGGGCTTTACCGAGGGCGGACCTTAACCCTTATCTGGAAGCAATTAAAGAATCTAACTCGCTTAGTGAGCTTAAAAAAGTTTACGAAACTGCGCGTCGAGCAGCAGAGGCGTTTAATAAAATAGAATTGCGCAACAAAGTGAACGCACTAACAAAAGCTAAAAAAGCAGAACTTGAAAAGCAAGCAGAGCAGCAAGCAATCGAAAAAAGCAAAGAGTTTCATTCGTGGCTTATTCAGCGAATCAGTGATCTGATTATCAACGCTGAAAACGAATCAATTTTAAACCTTAACCATAAAAAATTGCTTCAAGAGGTTAAGGGCCATTGTAGAGCTAACAAAATTGACGCAACCAATTTTGTTAGCCAGGTAAACGAAGCGCATCAACAAGCACTAATCAACCTAAGAAACTAAATGGAGCATAGCACCATGACTACATCAAAGCAAAGCACTGCAACAAACCTAGTAGAAGTTGTTTTTCAGCAGGACCTAACAAAGCAAGGTTTAGCAGATTTACGCAAGAAGTACCCTAAATCATTCACGTTAAACATGAAAGATGATGGCGACTTTAAAGAAGCTCGTAAAATCCGCACTGAACGTAACAAGCTAACCAAGGCAATCAATGATCGTCGTATTAGCTTTACAAGCGAGCTAAAAGGCCACGGCGACGATTTAATTTCTAAAGTTAACGAGATTTATGATCCTATCGTCATCGCATTTGAAGAAGAAGATAAGCACCGCAAAGAAGAAGCGGCCAGAATCAAAGCTGAGCATGACGCAATGCTTGAAAAGCAACGATTGGAAATTGCCGACATTAAAGGCTTTATTCAGCAATGCAAAGGTAAAGACTCACAATACATTGCTGACGCACTTGAATCTGTGGATTTAATTGAAACAGACGTTTTCCATAAGGACGTTATTCACGAAGCTATCGACACTAAAAAAGAAGTGATCGACACGCTTAATGAAATGTATCAAACAGCAAAAGCGAATGAAAAAGTTGAAGCTGAACGCGAAGAGCTACGCGCACAACAAGCGCAACTCGAAAAAGAGCGCACCATTGAAAACCGCATTAACAACCTGCGCAACAATCCAATGGAATATTTAGGCAAACCAAGCCAAATGATCCAAGACCGCATTACTCAACTTGAGAACTACACGCCAAGCGCTAATGATTTTGGTCCACGTTTAGATGAAGTTATCCAGCTTCAAGCACAGGTAATTCAGCAATTGCGCATGATGCTTACACAAGCCAAGCTGGTTGAAGCCGCGCAAGTTCAAACACAAGCAGAAAATGCTCCACAAGAAACCACTCACGAAGCAGCGCCGACCTACGAAAACGAGCCAGTTAGCGATACGCAAACAACGGCTATTCATACTGAGCTGGACGAAAACGCCCCGCTACTCGGCAGCACTATTCACTCTGACGTTTTTGAAAGCTCGAAAGAAATCACTGGCTATCAACCGTTGCAAGTATGGCCTAGTGATCAAGAGCGTGCAGAAAGCGACGTATTAGACAGTGTATGTGATCAGCTAGAAGTAGCGGAAAGTCACATTCTTTTCTTAGAAGCAGAATTAAACAAAGCGCTAGCAGCTTAATACATTCTCCAACCACGGCAGCGCCTACGGGCGCGCCTTTATCAAAGGTATCAACATGGGTTCAGTAACAAGAATAGCGCAGCACAGAATGAACGAGCACTTACGCACAAAAGACATTGTGATCGGCGCTGCATGCGTAAAAGCATCAAAAGTCGATGATGTGGAAGTATGGGTTTTACCTGGCTGCAAAGTCACTCGTAATCGAGCAGAAGCGGTAAGTGTATGTAAGAAAATGCACGCGATGATCTTAGAGTTTGGCGGTATCAAACCAACAGAAAAAGCTAGCCGAGCGGCTTAAACAATAAGGAATAAAAATGAGTAACGAAACAAAAGAAGAATTTACACCAACAATCGATCCAAGTAGTACAACAGTACAAGAAATGTTCGGTCGTATTTTAAATGAAAAAATTCAAGCCGGAGCGCTTGAAGTAGCCATCAGCAAAAAGGTCGATTCTCTTATAGAGTCAACCGCAGATGATGTTTTTCGTAGTTACAGCGATTTAGGCAAAGCTCTAAGAGAAAAAATGACCAAGGCCATCATGCCTCAGTTAGAAAGTATAGGTGACTTGCCGACGTATCACGACTTTGTAATAAACCGTTTAAAAGTTGCAGCACAAGGTTTTTATGACTCAAGACTCACCGAGGTTCTTGATAAAGAATTTGCAGAAATATTGGCGGAAGTACCAGAAAGCATAACGCTTTCTTACATCGTTAATTCGCTACTTGAAGAAGCACAAGAAGATAATGAAGCAGAAGGAGAAATAACCCTAATTATAAACGACGCCAATTACTCATGGTCTGAGCCGGGTAACTCGCTATCAATCTACATTGATAAACAAGAACACCAAAGTGAACATGATTGCTCGTTTTATCTGTACTTAAGCAAAGATAAAGAGACGGGTAAATACGATATTTTAAGAGTTAAAGTTGATGATAAAAAGCCAGGTGAAACTCTATCAATGGGCCGCTTATATCGAATGGAAAAAATATTATTTAACGTGTATGCAATGAAAGGCCAAATAGAGCTTGATCGAGGACTTGATCCCGATGACTACGATACTTCTTGGAGTCACTACTAATGCACGATTACATGGCATTAATTGGTAATTCTTCTCGTGCTTGTGATGCGAGAAAGAAAAAAGACTTTTTAAAAATGGCGATAGTAAACGGCGCTCGCGTAGTTGCTGTTGCTGTAGTTGTAATTTTAACGACAAAGTAAGGTGACGAAAATGGCACAAATCAAAACAGACGTAGATGCGTTTTTCTCTGAACTTGAAGCAGGCGCTTTTAAAGCAAAGCTACAACACATGCTAAGCGAAGTGGCTTTAGGGCAAGTTATTCACGGCGGAAAAAACCGCAAAGGAAAAGTAAATATTGAACTTTCATTTCAACAGGTCGGTGACAACAACCAGGTAATGCTATCAAGCAAGGTGTCATTTACAGCATTAACAAAGCGTGGGGCAAAAGCGGAGACAGCTACCAATGAAACACCTTTTTATGTTGGCAAAGGTGGTGTTCTAACAATTGAGCAGCCGAAAGAAGAATACAACGGCCAATTTTCACTGGTTCAACAGTAATCAGCAATCAATTTCAAAACAAACCAAAAGGTAATTAAGTTATGTCATTAGACAAATCAGCTATTCAACTAATCCAAGAGTCTGCAAATATTCCGTCGTTATTAGCGCAAATTAGTGCAACAAAAGTCCCCGTTGCTTTAGTGCCTGACAGCTTCAGAGTTCAGGACTTAGAAAAATACATGCCATTTAGAGCAAGCTATCGCTTGAATTTTAACACGGCCCTACCATCCGACTTCTTTGATTACGCGCAAGAGTACGATAACGATAACGCAAAGTGCTTTATTGATCCCGAAAGCATGAGCGCGTCATTAATATTCGACCTCGGCAACGAAGATCAGCCAGAGCATCAAAATCACACAGCGAATTTGAACTTGAAAAGAACAGAAGCTTACCGAGCGTTGTTAAGCATAGCTGGCGCAAAGTTAAGCCAGAAAGAAGCCGGTGATTTTATAGAAGATTGGGCCGACCATCTAAATATTACAAGTACGGCTGGTGAAGTTATGACACCAGCTCAAGCCAGCAAAAAACTGCGTGACTTAACAATCGAAGCAGCAAGAAGTATCAATTCTAAAGTTGATGACTTTGGCTACCAAGCCAGCGCGCTAGATAGTGTCGAAGCAAAAAACAGTGACGCATTGCCAAGCTTCATTGACTTTAAATGTATTCCCTACCAAGGCTTAGGCGAAACAACTTTCCAGCTACGTTTATCAATACTTACAGGCAGTGACAAGCCTCTCGTTTCCCTGCGCGTTATCAAACTCGAATCCAAAAAAGAGGATATGGCAAACGAGTTTAAGGCATTGGTTGTTGATGGCTTCAAAGATAACCTGCTTCAAACATTCATCGGCACTATTTAAACCTTTATTTTAACTGGCCCTTATGCGAGGGCCATAACAGGAGAATAACAATGGCTCGCGGAGTTAACAAAGTCATCTTGGTTGGCAATTTAGGACAAGATCCAGAAGTACGTTATATGCCTAATGGCAATGGCGTGGCAAATATCAGTTTGGCTACAACTGATAGTTGGAAGGATAAAAATACAGGTCAATTGCAAGAGCGCACAGAATGGCATCGCGTCATTTTGTTCGGGAAACTTGCTGAAGTAGCTGGTGAATACTTGCGTAAAGGTTCACAGGTTTACATTGAAGGCCGCTTGCAAACTCGCAAATGGACCGACCAATCAGGCCAAGAAAAATACACAACAGAAATCGTTGTTGATATGGGCGGACAGATGCAAATGCTAGGCGCTCGCGGCGGAGATCAGCAACAAGGCGGCTACAACAACCAGCAACAAGGCGGTTATAACAACCAGCAACAAGGCGGTTATAAAAACCAACAGCAAGGTGGTTACAACAATCAACGCCAGCAATCAGCACCAAGGCAGGGCCAGCAGAACTCGCAGCGTACTCAGCAAGGCGGTTATAACAACCAGCAACAAGGCGGTTATAACAACCAGCAACAAGGTGGGCCACAAAACCCAATGGAGCCACCTATTGATTTTGATGATGATATCCCGTTCGCGCCAATCGGCTTGCAGTACCCTGCTCTATTGATGTGTATGTAAGGAAGGCCCCATGTTTGAACAATTTAAAGGCAATAAATTCAACCTTATATACGCTGATCCCGCTTGGTCATTCAGCAATAAAAAGACAGGCGGAAGCATGAAAAGCGGAGCTGAACACCATTATAAATCGACTATGACGGTTAATGAGCTGAAAGCAATGCCTATCAATGATATTGCGGCAGATGATTGCATATTAGTTATGTGGTGGGTTGGCTCAATGCCACAGGAAGCTTTAGACGTTGTTAAGGCATGGGGCTTTACTCTAAAAACAATGAGCGGCTTTGTCTGGAACAAACTTACTGTAAATAACAATCCAATGTTTGGCATGGGTTTTTGGACTCGCCAAGGCAGCGAGTCAGCAATTATCGCGATCAAAGGCAAGCCCAAAGTAGCTAGTCGGTCTGTTCGAGCGGTAGGCAACTATGATGCTGCAAGCCTAGATGAATTATTAGGTTTTACGGTTTTTAGTGGTGCGTACCCTGTCGGTTTACACAGCGAAAAACCTAACGAGTTTAGAGACGCATGCGTTGAGCTAGCCGGTGATGTTCCTCGCATAGAGTTGTTTTCTCGTAAGCGTATTAAAGGCTGGTCTGTTTGGGGTAATGAAGTGGGCAAATTAAATAAAAAGGCGAAAGCGGCATGAAGCCAAACATTAAACGCCGAGCGCATAACTGGTTTGCGCTCAATAACAAAGAGGGCTTGTCCATGGCAAAGAATCAGTATAAATGCCAAGTTGATGGCGTGCTAGGCAAAGTAGGAAAAGCTTTTGCCCTGTGCGGCAAGTCTGGTGTGAATGGCAAGTGTTCAGCGCATGGCAATTATAAATGCGAACACAAAATGAAGGTAGCAAAGAAAAAGGTGAAAGCATGAAAAAAGTAAAAGTAAAGTATGTTGTCGAGGCTGAACAAGAAATCGAGTGGCCAGAAGATGAGCTAGATCTTCTTACTGAAGACAACCTTATTTGGAACTGTGATGTTGAAGAAGCTCGCTCCACAAGTATCACTGAAATATTAAGCGTAACCATTGACGGTGAAGCGCATCAGTTTTAGCAAGGTGAAAGCATGAAAAAAGTTTATATCGCAGGACCAATGACGGGCATTAAAGATTTTAACCGCCCTGCCTTTTTTGAAATGGCAAAAGAAATAGAGTGCACAGATGCTATTGCTTTAAATCCAGCCATATTACCTGGCGGACTAGAACAGTCCGAATATATGGATATATGTTTTGCAATGGTACGTGCAGCCGATGCGGTTGTATTTCTTGATGGATGGGAGGGCAGCGAGGGTGCGCAGGCTGAGTATGCCTATGCTAAAAAGCTTGGGTTGCCATTATATCAATCAGACTTAAACCCTATGGTTAAGGCGGTAGCATGAGTAACGGTGAAACGCCGGCTATGCCTGTTAAGGTAGTTACAGGTGCCGGCACAAAAACAAGCAAAGGCTTAACCAAGCGTGAAATGTTCGCTATGCATGCAATGCAAGGCATCTTGTCAAATTCAGGCGGTGTTATTCAGGCTAACTCAAGAAGCGGCACAAGTTGGTGTAATTGTGATGCGTCAGGGTTGGCGCAATGGTCACTAGAATGTGCTGATGCACTTTTAGCAGAGTTAGAAAAATGAAAAAGCGCCCAACTTGCAAGCAGTACCTAACGCACTTATTCCAACAAATGCGAATAGCAATGCCTGATAAACCAGGCGAACCAGTAAAGCTATTTCAGCTTTACATGAATGATGTGATGACAGAGCCAAAGATACGTATTTACTACAGCACTGTTAATGGCCGGACTTATTACGATATGGAAATACCAGAACAAGACGAAGATTTTGCAGAGCGTTTAGAGATAGTGGCAGGACATATAAACAGTGCCATCTATTTGGCTGCAAACCCGATTGATAACAAGAAAACAGCATAGGTGATTTATGAGTAAAGCAAAACTGATGAAAGCCCGTAAGTGGGCTGAACAACACTTTTCGCCCGAGTCGATGCCTAATCAGCGTTGCTTGCGCAATTGGGTAATTGAAGGCACAGTGAAAGGCGAACTAATTGGCCCTGGTCAACATGCCTATATCTATGATGACCAAGTACCGGGTTCAATCAGTAAGGCACATTCGAAAGCACTTGAGTTAGCGGCGAACAGTTAAATGGCACCAAGGAAACGAAATAACAATAACAGGGATCTCCCTCCCTACTTATACTTTGAAAGCGGTAAAGGCTACCGCTTAACGCTTACTAATGGTGAGCGCAAAGTTATCAGTAAGAATAGAACGGAAGCTATAATAATAGCAACTGAGTACAACCGCTTAAAACGTGCTTCAATGCTTGATGTGATTTTGTCTAGTGATAGTAAATCGTCACCGCTTGCTGAGCACTGCGATGCGATCCTTGAACGCATGATCACAGACAAAGAGCCAGGCAAAAGCCTACTTTCAACATGGAATAACGATATGGCGCGCGTTAAAGGCTTCTTTAACATGCCTGGCAACCAGATTGATCTTGGCACAGTAACCGACTATATGGACGAATTTCACGGCAAGGCCAGCAACAACGTATATAATCGAAAGCTAGGCTTTCTGGAATTAGTCTTTGACTATGCTAAAGACATAGGAGAAATGAAAGAAAATCCAGCCAAGCTTAAAATTAAACGGCCAAAAGAAGCTAAAAAGCGTAAGGCGCTTGATGTTAAGTCTTTTTCATTGATCCGTGAAGCTGCCCCGCTCTGGCTTAAAACCGCAATGGATTTAACACTGCAAACAACACATGCAGTTTTAGAAATATCACGAATCGAGTACAAGATAAAAAAAGCCGAGCAAGGCCGATGCGGTTGTATATGGTATGACGAACCAACTATCGTTGCTGGTGATGTTATTTATGGTGAAATAGCAATTCACCGCCAAAAAACCCATAAGGCCGAAGCCTCGCATGTAGTTATACCAATAGGCCAAACCATCAAAGACATTATCGACGCCAGTCGAGATAATATAGCTTCACCTTATGTTGTTCATAAGCTGCCTAAGAGCAGGTCCAACCCAATGAGCAAAGAGGTAAAACATATCACTCAAATTGTTAGTCACAACATAAGTAGAGAATTTTCAAATGTTCGAGATCAGCTTGGCTTGTTTTCTAATTTGCCAAAAGAAGAACGTCCAACTTACCATGAAATTAGAGGCATGGCCGCACGCTTAATTGAAGCGCAAGGCATCAGCCCTCAAGAAAGAATGGGTCATTCAGATAGTAAATCTACAAAGATTTATACAAGCTTTGGAAAGGGCATTGAGTGGGTTCAAGTGCCTCACATCAAAGTTCAGATCTAACAGTGTTTATAGATAAAAAGCCTGTGGTAAAATAGATCCTAAGTTATTGATTTAATTAAATGCGCCAAATGCGTTTTTTGCACTTTATACACTGTTTAAAAATACAGTTAAATCAATATAAATACTTTTAATACAATGACTTAGTTAGTTTCAGCTTGTTAACATGGGGTGTCAGGGGTCGCAGGTTCAAATCCTGCTATGCCGACCATTTTTCCTTATCCCTATCAAAAACTTACATACTATTCTTAGTTTCTATAAAATCTAAAACGTCAATAACGTTGAAAAGCTATACACTAATTTACCATCAACAGCCTCATGATCTTTAGCTACAAATTGTGCTGTCCAGCCTTTGTTATCACTTGAAACTAAACCTGAAGAATGCAACTGACAAAAGAGTTGCTCTAAAAATAATGATTGGTAACTAATTAAGAAATCTTCTAACTCAGGTTTACTTTTTGAAACTGGAATATTTATTTTTGCGTTGTAAATAGCGTCAATGGGTTTTGGTTTATAAGCATTGAATTTAGTATATAAATAAGGATTTTGATTGATAAATGAATCGAGTTCATCTCGCTCGGCTTGTTGTAAATGATAAACAAATGTTGAATCACAGCATTCTGTTGCAAAGGATCGCTTATAAGAGTCGTTTACAAAGCGTGAAGAGAAAACCACAGTTCTAGGTTTGTTAGTTTGACTTTGAATATCAAAATCATTGAGTTCTAGAATTCGATGAACTCTCCATATCCCTGAACCATAGCTTCTGACCCAATCTCCGACCTTTATATTATCGCCCATACTTTCCTTGATGCCTAACGCCGTGATAAACGGAACAAAATAGCAGGCTACAATTTGGAGCAGACACTGCCTGATGTTTTGTGTTCGATTTAATTACCTTGTTAAGGTTATAAAGCACCTTTTTTGATTGAGTGTGCTTCAAGTTCTTTTGCTATTAAATCTCGATCTATATCTTTAGGTAATAAAAATGTAATATCACTATCATCTGTAAACTTAAAAACTATGCCGTCAACAATAAAACTATACGAAGATATTAGCTCCCAAGGTATCGAAGTTATATTATCTGCTTTGATTCTAATAATACCTTTGGGGCCGGAATCAATTTTAACTGGTGACAGCCACCTGATCGTATACATGCCCCAAGCTAAAATGAAACCTCCTACAGGCGCAATCCAAATTGTTTTAACAAGATGATTGATAAAGTCATCTTTAGTCAACAGACTTACAACTGCCAAAAAAACGAAAAACAACGTCCAAATAAGGTAGCTGATTAAGATCCCTTTTGAAATGAGGCTATATTTTTCTTGATTTTGGATTGATTTAACCCAAGGTTCAGTCCACTTCATTGCCTGATTGTAACCCTAACGCCGCATAGAGGGCGGATAAAGCTGGCTATGCAAGCACTTTACTTTTATGAAATAAAAAAGCAATTGTGAACAGACGAAGGACGGCTCTATAAAAGAAAGGCCTTGGTAACACCCAGTTAGGGGCTGATTAATGTTTGGCTAAAATGCATAGGTAGCGAAACCGAACCAAGCTTTAGCAGCCCCATGCTTAAACAGCTTGTTAGGTTTTACACTTCTTTCGAATTACATTTACGCCTTTATTTTCCAACTGTAAATTTGTAGCTTTGTCTAAAACTTGTAAACCGTTAATAGGTAAAACTTGATTACCGTTTGAGATAACTCCTACCTTAGTTGGACACTCAGACCAACTAACGGAATTAACCATTGAATACGTTTTACCTCTCTCAGGTGTAAATATATATTTTGATGTACATTCATAGCCATTAACGGGGTGTATTAAACCAAAAGCTACAAAAATAGGTTTTCCAGATGCTACTTTTACAGTTGCAGGGTTTCCTAACTTTAACTCTGTAGATACCTTAATATCTCCAGCGTAACCAAAGGTGCTATTTGCACCTTCGCGTGAACACAGCTCGTAAATAATTGCGGTATGGGGATAAGGAGCAAGCCCAAAACCATCTGTTTTTTCATCAGTTTCCAGCTGTAAATAGGCAATATCAGAACCTATTGGTTCAATATATTCAAACAAGGCTCCTGAAAAACTAGCACCTTGTTCAGTGCTTGCACACCCTACAGTAATAATACAAAAAGTGGAGAGAATAAATTTTTTCATGTTGGGTCCTTTCTTTCCGTAAAACCTAACGCCCAATGAGAGCCAGCGTACGACTTTAGTTGCTTGTTAGGTACACTTAGCATTTTTACATTGCATTAAATACTCATGCTTCAACTGTGGTAACGCTTGCACACCATAACCTTGTAGCCAACTAGGGAAAGCTAACGCGCTATTTGTTGGCAATTCTACTTCTATCAGATTGCCTTCGGTGTTAATCAAATCTGCTCTAATAGCCCAATAATAACCGTTAGTACCCCAAGGGTACTGAACTAATTTAGTAATTTTAATAACAGTACCTTTTGATAAGGCCGAAATTATTGAGCGCTGTTTCTCAAAAGCTAACTTAGTAAATAGCTTGGTATCCCACTCTTCTTGAGCTGATTTATATGCCTGATAGTTGGTAGGTGTTTTAGAGTATTCGCTGCCCGAATCAAAAGCTTGTATTCCAGTACACCATTCTGTTGATTGGATAGACGCATTGATGTCCGCGCACCTTGCTTCGTATAAAAAGCCATCTTTAACTGTTTGGTAATAACTTCCTATAAAGGAAAGCGCTATTGGATCATTAGTCTTATCGTGTACAACGACGCTACAGCCAGAAAGTATTGATAGCAAAAAAAGAGCTAGAAATTTCAAATTCACCCCCTTTGTACCTAACGCCGTATAGAGGGCGGATAAATCTTGGCTAAAATTAGCGACGAAAAGGCGCAAGTCAAACTTTTTGTGCCCACCCTTAGTGCGATTGTTATATTGCATTGTAAACCATTGGCTCACAAGGCTTTGATTTATATTCACAATACCGATATTCAATGGTTACAATGTGAGCGACAGATTGCTCTTTAGATACTTGAGTAAATAAACCATTCTTTAATACATAAAATAGCTCATTTTTATTAGCTACTACTTTAAGTTGATTCCATTGACCAGCACCAACCAAGTTTGAATTGTGATTAAAGCGATATTGTATAGTTGCATCTTCGGCTAATGTAATTGAACTGTAGGCTCCAAAATATAGCTTACTATTAATGCCGTTAACTTTTACTTGTTGGTAAGCACTCGGTTCTTGGTATGCAACAGGAGATATTAGATATACGATTGTACTTTCGGTACTAGCCAGAATAGGAAATTGATACTCAGCTGATTTGGATTTTAAAATTTCAGCAGGAATTCCAACGCAAGATATTAGTGCCGAAGCGACTAAAATAATAATTAGATTACGCATAGCCCCCCTTGCAATATAACGCTTGCCGTAAACGGCACAAAATAGCAGGCTAAAATTGGCGACGAAGAAGCACAAGCCTGCTGTTTTGTGCCCACGGTTTAACGGCCTTGTTAAGTGTATATTACATTCTGTTTTTAAATACTACGGGTGTGATCAACATAGTTATCAAAACAATAAAACCAGCGACTAACCCAATATTTTGAAGGTAACTGACACCAGAAAAGAATAATATTATTGCTATAGCGAAAATGCCTATTTGAGAGAAACCTATAGCACGCCTCTTTCTAGCATTACCTTGCCCATGAAAAAGCCAAATCAAGGTGACAGGTAGAGATACTAATAACAAAATAAGTAGTAGGTATAATGCCCCACCTCCTCCGTGTGTCACCTCAACCTCCTATACACATATCGTTTGCTTAGCAGGCTAAAATTAGCGACGAAGGAGCGCAAGCCTGCTGTTTTGCGTCCTTTGGTTTGGGCACTTGTTATGTGTTTTTATTCAGATTTTAAACCAGACAACTTAACACTTTCACCTTTTGAAATTGACTTTGCTTGGTCTAAAGTAAACTGAAACCAAAATTCAGTGCGATGCTCATCGAAATAACTAAAGCAGAACTCCAATTCATCAGCGTCAAAGCCACCAACAAACGATGGAGACTGAAACATATCGCTCGACTCTATTTCAAGCCATTGATGAGTTGAGTAGTCTTGGTTAACTATCTCAATACAAATAGATTTTAATTCATCTTCAATTGGTATATCCATCACTGACCTATTAGAGCCAAAGCCCGCATAATGAGCGGATTAAGCTTGCTAAAATTAGCGAGGAATGAGCGCCAGCCAAGCTTTAGACGTCCATTCATTGATGCGTTTTTATGTGCTTTATTTATACCTACATACTTGAGTAGCACTAATTTTATGACTTACCACTTGGGATGAATCAGTCACTGCAAAGCGCAAAAACAAACTGGTATAGCAATTAGGGTCTATCTTGCTTTTTAATCTCTCTAATTCGGCTGAATTTGAATCACCACCAAAGTTTTTTTGCATATCATTTTTCATAGCATGAGCATTTAGCCAAACTTCTAAATCAGAATAGTCAGTAGATGCTTGAAGTTGGGCGCCAATTTTTACATTCCACGCGTCTTTCGCCTCTTTGATTGCTTGAATATCAATATTTTGTTGCTCTGAGCATCCGAAAAGAATAATCAATATCAAAAGCAAAGCGACACGCAACGGAAACCTCCTAGCACATAACAATTTTATAGTGCGCTCGTCCCGTATCTTTCTGCCGATGTTACGCGCATGTATAAATAAGTCTATTAGTAACAAATAACTTAAGGCATCGCCAACCCTAATTTTTTTTATTAGTACTTAAAGATATTCAGAAAATACGCTCGTCACTCATCTTGGGGCAGAAAAAGTTACCCAAACCCCGTTCAATTACTTATCACTCTATGCTTCAAAATCCTTAAAAATACTGTTCACATTCACTTTTGCGCCTAGCTTTGCAGCGATTAAATAGAGGCCTGCTAGTTTTCTGTGTACGAACAAGGCATCTACGGGTGGTGCGTGCCAATGTTCTGAGGCGGTGCTCATTTTAAGGCCGAGTTCTTTTATGCGTTTTGGTAAGTCGCTGTTTGCAAAATCATACTCACCTTGGTGGCGCAGTGGCTCGCAGGCGAGTAGAAATATATCGACGACATTATCTATATATTCTTGAGCAAGCCCTTGTTGAAAATAGCCAATTTGCTGTGCAGCTGTTGCCACACCTGCCCTATCATTATTAATCGCACCTGATAATAACTGTAAGTAACCAGCACTAATATGCTGAGGTAGTTCGCGAGTGGCACCAAAATCTAAAAGCACTAAGCGTTGATTGTCGATTTGATATTGATAATTGGCAAAGTTTGGATCTGTTTGAACTAGTTTAAAGCTAAATAATTCACGTAAAAATAGGCTGAGTAACTGTTCAACCGCTTTATTACGTAGCGCTTGCTCGGTGTTTGCCAGTTCATCTAGCTCTTGTCCTTCAACAAAACTCATGACTAATACTTGAGAAGAACTAAGCGAATCTACTACATTAGGAATAAGGTAATTGTCATCACCCTTTAAACACTCGCTGTAGCGTTTTAAATAATTAGCTTCTAATTCGTAGTCAGCTTCGTTTATAAGCTGTTGTTTTGCTTCATCGATAAGAGGCTGTATTTCTACCTCTTTGGGTAATAAGCCACTGAGTTTCAGAAGGTAAGCTAAGTTATCAACATCACTGGAAATGCCTTTTGCAATACCGGAGTATTGCACTTTAACTGCTAACTTTTCGCCCGATTCTCGATAAGCAATGTGCACTTGCCCTATTGATGCCGCAGCAAATGGTCTGAGTTCAAAGTGCGATAATTGTTCTAGCCACGCATCACCCCAATGCTCTCGCATTACTTTAACAAGCTGCTTTTGTGGCATGGGCGTCGCTTCTGCACGCAGTCTTGCTAAAATTGCAGATAGCTCAGGAGTGAGTAATTCACCACTATCCATGGATAACAGCTGCCCCAATTTCATTGCAGCCCCACGCAGATTTGCAAGCTGCTCTGCAAAGCGCTGAATATTTTTTGGCTGTAACAGTAACTCTTGTCGTGATGTTTGCTTGCCCGTCGCCCAAGCTTTTGTGCCTTCAAACAACATATTACCTGCGACTTTACCAGCTAAAGAGCCAAGCCGAGCAGCGCGTGAAAATCGTGATGTTGGCACAGACTTTTGTTTATTACTCATATTGCTTCACACTATTAACTTTATGCTTTGAATACGTTAATTGTTCAGGTTTAGATCCACTTTATATTTTAATAGATTTTAGGCAACAAAAAGGCCGCATAGTTTCCCGATGCGGCCTATAAACTCAATAGCATTAAAATTATTTAATAACTTCTAAGCCACCCATGTAAGGGCGTAATACTTCTGGTACCACAATCGAGCCGTCTGCTTGTTGGTAGTTCTCTAAAATTGCTACCAGTGTACGACCAACCGCTAAACCTGAACCATTTAGTGTATGAAGTAGCTCTGGCTTTTTCTCGCCTTGACGACGGAAACGCGCTTGCATACGACGCGCTTGGAAATCAACCATGTTTGAACATGATGAGATTTCACGATAGGTGTTTTGTGCAGGTAACCATACTTCTAAATCGTAAGTTTTTGCTGCGCCAAAGCCCATATCACCCGTACATAAAATTACTTTACGGTATGGAAGTTCTAATGCTTGTAAGATTTGCTCAGCATGGCCTGTTAGCTCTTCTAACGCTTGCATTGAATCTTCTGGTTTTACTAGTTGTACTAATTCAACTTTGTCGAATTGGTGCTGACGAATAAGACCACGTGTATCACGGCCATAGCTACCTGCTTCACTACGGAAACAAGGCGTATGCGCTGTTAAACGAATTGGTAAGTCGCTTTCGTCGTAAATTTCGTCGCGAGCACTGTTCGTAAGCGGTACTTCAGCTGTAGGAATTAAGCTAAAACCTGGTTGTTGCTGACCGTCGTCATCCACTAAACCTAAGGTGTGGAATAAGTCACCAGCAAACTTAGGTAATTGGCTAGTGCCGTATAAGCTTGCGCTATTAACAAGGTAAGGCACATACATTTCTGTATAGCCGTTTTGCTCTGTGTGCGTATCAAGCATGAACTGCGTAAGAGCACGGTGCATACGTGCAACTTGACCGCGCATAACAGTAAAACGCGCGCCACTGATTTTAACGCCCATTTCAAAGTCTAGGCCGTTTACGTCTTGACCAACATCAACGTGATCTTTTACTTCAAAGTCGTATGACTTAGGCGTACCCCAGGTTGAAATTTCAACGTTTTGATCTTCGTCTTCACCTACTGGAACAGACTCATCAGGTAGGTTTGGAATAGCAAGCGCAATTTGCTTAAGCTCTTCAAGTACTGCGTCTTGCTCTGCTTTAACGCTGTCTAGTTGGTCGCCAAGATTACTTACTGAATCAAGCAGCTGTTGTGCTTTTTCGTGCTCGCCTTTCGCTTTTGCTTGGCCGATAGCTTTGGAACTTGCATTACGCTCGCTTTGAAGTTCTTGCGTTTTTACTTGTAATGTTTTGCGTTTTTCTTCAAGTGCAGTTACCGCTGCAGTATCAAGTTCGTAACCGCGTGATGCTAAACGTGCAGCCGCTTGTTCGATATCTTGACGTAAATATTTAGAATCTAACATGTTCGATTTTTAACCTTTTTGCATTACCAGCTGAAGGCCCAGCCAAGCCATAAATATACACACCACCACGTTTAAGGTGATATTGAGGGCCATTTTAAAAAAGTGACCTTGTTGCAAGAGCAACAACGAATCCATTGAGAATGTTGAAAAGGTGGTCAATGCACCTAAAAAGCCAATACCAATTAAGGTTTTAGCGGGGCTAACAGCGATTATTTCTTTTTCAATCAAGCCGTATAAAATGCCCATTAACAATGAACCAAGAATATTAACTGTCAACGTGCCAAAAGGGAATCCCCTACCGAGCAGTTTTAGCATGGTTTCGCTAAGAAAATAGCGTAAACATGCCCCTGAAGCGCCACCCATTGCAATCATCATGTAAAGTTTCAAACTATTCATAACGTTTAATATCACTTTGCTCGTTGCGCTGAGTTAAATAGTCCAGCTTTTGTTTTATTTTTTGTTCAAGCCCACGGTCAGTTGGGAAGTAATACTGGCGATCATTAATTGCCTCTGGGAAATACTTTTCACCTGCAGCAAATGCCCCCTCTTCATTGTGTGCATAACGATATTCAGCGCCATAACCCAAATCTTTCATTAAGCTAGTTGGTGCATTGCGTAAATGCTCTGGCACCGGATGGCTCGGCTCATTTTTAGCATCTTGCAGTGCTTGATTAAACGCCATATACACAGCGTTACTTTTCGGAGCACTGGCTAAATAAATGGTGGCTTGTGCAATAGCGCGCTCACCTTCACTAGGGCCAACACGTTGAAAAATATCCCACGCGTTGAGTGCCACTTCCATTGCTCGCGGATCTGCATTGCCAATATCTTCTGTAGCAATCGCTAATAAACGCCTAGCCACATAAAGCGGGTCGCCGCCCCCTGCTAAAATACGGCAGTACCAATATAAAGCGCCATCAGGTGAACTACCCCGTACAGACTTATGAAACGCTGAAATCAAGTCGTAAAACTCATCGCCGCCTTTGTCGTACTTAGCTAAGTGAGTTGGTAGAACTTGGCTTAAAACATGTTGATCAACTAGGTATTTACCCTGCTGCTCCGTGGTTAAATCAACCGCTTGTTCTAACAGGTTAAGCACTTTACGCGCATCGCCATCACTTGCTTGGCAAAGCGCTTGCTTAGCGTTTTCGGCAATTTCAATGTGTTTTTGGCTAAGCTCTACGTCTTCACGTAAGGCGCGTTCAATTACGTTAAATAAATCGGCTTGCTCAAGTGCTTTTAAAACATACACACGGGCACGAGACAGTATCGCGTTATTAAGTGCAAATGATGGGTTTTCGGTGGTCGCGCCAACAAAAATAAAAGTGCCGTCTTCAATATGTGGTAAAAATGCATCTTGCTGGGATTTATTAAAACGATGCACTTCGTCTACGAATAATAAGGTTCGTTGCCCTCGCCCGGCAAGGTTTGCTTTTGCTTCGCTTACGGCCTCACGAATGTCTTTTACACCCGCTGTGACTGCCGACATTTGAATAAGACTGGCATCGGCATGATTTGCAATAATCTGCGCTAAGGTGGTTTTACCAACGCCTGGCGGCCCCCACAAAATGAGGCTGTGGCATCGACCTGCAAGAATCGCTTGGTAAAGAGGTTTATCGGGGCTTAAAAGGTGCTGCTGACCTATGTAGTCATTGAGTGTTTCGGGTCGCATGCGCGCCGCAAGTGGGCGCACATCAGGACCAAAATTAAATCCGAGATTACTCAAGCCTTAATCACCTTGGCTTTGGTCGTCAACTTCAACGCCTTCAGGAATGGTAAATTCAAAGGTTTGAGTTGCAAGTGCTTCGTTTACTTTGGCATCTTTAAAGGTAAATAAAGACTGTTGACCAGAGGTATCTAATACTGTCAGTGATGCTAGACCTTGCTCTTGAGCATTAAAGCGAATGTCTAACTTTTCAACTTGGCTCTCAACGCCTTTATTTGGCGTGACGCTGAAACCTGCATCGGTTGCCACAACTTGGTATTTAGCCCATTGCTCTGGATCTTTTGAAGTCAACAATACAAACGGAGTTGAATCAATCAGGCTGTGGGTATTCATAATCGTTACTTGCTCAGCAAAGCTGTCGAAGTAATACGTTTTGTCGCCATTTGATACAAACAAGGTATCGTCTGGGCTTTGCTGTTGCCAGCGAATCATCATAGGTTGCTGAAGGGCTATATTCCCCTCACCTTGCATAATAGCTTCGCCTTGCGAATCGGTAACCTGCTGTGAAAACTCTGCTTTAAAACTTTTAATCGCAGCCAGTTGTTGTTGCAACGCTTCGCTGTCGTCTGCAAAACTTTGACCGCTTAATAAACAACCCATAATTAGGGCTAGGTATTTAATTTTTTTCATTAATTTGCTCCACCATTTGGCACTAAGACTTCGCGGGCACCGTTGTGTCCTGGTGCGCTAACAATGCCTGATGTTTCCATTTGTTCAACTAAGCGTGCTGCGCGGTTATAACCTACACGAAGCTTACGCTGTACACTCGATACCGACACTTTGCCGGTTTCAATTACAAATGATACTGCTTCATCGTAAAGCGGATCTGACTCTTCATCACCGTCTTCACTGGTTTCTCCTGGTAGTAAAATTTCTTCTGTGGCATCGCCACTTAAAATTTCATCAATATAATTTGGTTTGCCACGTTTTTTCCAATCGTCTACAACCGCATGTACTTCGTGGTCGTCAACAAACGCGCCATGCACACGCACTGGTACACTGGTACCCGGCGGTAAGTAAAGCATGTCACCCATACCAAGTAAGTTTTCAGCACCTTGCTGATCTAAAATGGTACGCGAGTCAATTTTACTTGAAACTTGGAACGCCATACGGGTTGGAATATTCGCTTTAATCAAACCGGTAATTACGTCAACCGATGGGCGCTGTGTTGCTAGCACTAAGTGAATGCCTGCAGCACGGGCTTTTTGCGCGATACGTGCAATCAGCTCTTCCACTTTTTTACCCACGATCATCATCATGTCGGCAAATTCGTCAATAACCACCACAATACTTGGTAGTTTATCTAGCTCTTCAGGGCCATCGGCCATGCCGTCGGTGTCTTTAAACAGTGGATCTAGAATCGGTTGACCCGCTTCTTTGGCATCCAACACTTTCTGGTTGTAACCTTTTAAATTACGCACACCAAGTGCCGACATAAGCTTATAACGACGTTCCATTTCGCCTACACACCAACGCAATGCATTGGCTGCTTCTTTCATGTCGGTAACAACTTCACATAATAAATGAGGGATGCCTTCGTACACAGAAAGTTCAAGCATTTTCGGGTCGATCATGATCATACGAACATCATCAGGGCCCGATTTGTACAGTAAGCTTAATATCATTACATTAACGCCCACTGACTTACCTGAACCTGTGGTACCCGCAACAAGTAAATGTGGCATTTTGCCAAGGTCAGCGCATACCGGCTCGCCAGCAATGTCTTTACCTAACACCATAGTCAGTGGTGATGGATTTGATTCGAACTTAGGCGCATTAATAACTTCGCTTAAACGCACTATTTCACGGTGTTTGTTTGGTAGTTCTAAACCTACATAGGTTTTACCTGGAATAACTTCTACTACACGTACGCTTACAGCAGACAGTGAACGTGCTAAATCTTTCGCTAAGCCAGTGATTTTAGCTACTTTAATACCCGGCGCTAAATCAAGCTCAAAACGCGTTACAACCGGACCTGGGTAAACACCCACAACCGCAGCTTGGATGTTAAAATCAAGTAATTTGGTTTCAACTAGACGCGAAATACCATCAAGCTCTTCTTGAGATAATGGGTTTTTCGCTTTATCTGGGCGGTCTAATAAATCAAGTGATGGTAACGGGTTTGTAGGCGGCTGCTCTTCAAGCAGTGCTTCAAACTTTTCTTTTGCCGTTGGCGGTGGCTCATATGCAGGTTTTGGCTTAGGCATAGGGCGTGCAGGTGAAACAACCGTTGTGACAGGTTTTTCTGGCTCAACAACTGGGCTCTGATCAAGCGCATTCAGTGCCGATACGGTATCGAATGATTCATCATCAAGGGCACTGAAACCAATTTCTTGGTCAAGAATATCGTCTAGTTCATCAAAGCCTTTAAAGTCATCATCGGCTTTTTCAGCAGGCTTTTGCTTAGGCTTAGTAGGCTTTGGTTCTTCTTCATCCGCATCATTAAAACTAATAGCAGGCTCGTTTTCTGGCTCTACAAAGTTAGCGTCAGGCTCTGTAGTGGCAATATCTTTAACGGCTTCTTTTTCACGATGTAGCCACGCAGAAAATTGCTCACGTAAAAAGTAGAATGCTTTCATTACCCACTTGCCGACAAAATCGACAAATTGCACCCACGAAATACCGGTTAATAGGGTTAAACCAGCAAAGAAAAAACAAAGTAGTAAAATTGAGGTGCCGGTAAAATTAAAGGTAGGCATCATTGCTGTAGCAATAACATCCCCCACTACCCCACCAGATGAGAAGTTATAAATATCATCAAAATTAATGCTGCTGATAGCTGTCGCTGAAGTAATAAACAGCGCAAAACCAATAACACGTAAGGCAAGCGTGGTGTAATCTAGCTGGAAAATACGGTGTGGCTGTTTAAACAATAAATAACCGAACAATTGAATGGCAACAGGCACTAAATAAGCAAGCCAGCCAAAAGTGAGTAATAGGATATCTGCAACCCAAGCTCCCGCTGTGCCGGTAATATTCTTAACATTAACAAATTCACCGGTTTGCGACCATGAAGGGTCCGCAGGATCAAAACTGATTAATGCACATAAAATAAATACTGCAGCAAAGGTGCTGATGATTAGCCCCGTTTCTAACAGTCTTTGAACACCATTTAGGCGCATAGCTCCCTATTCCTTATTATTCTTTACTGATCGATTAGCAGTGAAATACCTTAGCAGGAAATGCCGTTTGATGCACTTTATCTTAGCCTTGATGGACTGATAATGAACAAGTTTTTGTTACTCAATATGTATTTTAACAGTTTAGGCAATATATGGGCGAATAATGACCCCTTCTTCACCTTTTACTTCTTCCATTACCACATAAGTTCGGCTTTCACTGACATTTGGTAGTTTTAGTAGAATATCACCCAGTACATTTCGATATTCCGACATATCATTTACACGTGTTTTTAATAAAAAGTCGAAATTACCCGATACTAGATGGCACTCGATTATTTCGTCGTGCTTTTTAACTGCAGCATTAAACTCTTCGAAAACATCTGGTGAGGTTTTAGTGATGGTTACTTCTACATAAACCGACAAACCTTGGCCAAGTTTAGCAGGATCCACTACTGCTTTATATCCGAGTATATACCCCTCTCTTTCGAGCTTTTTTACCCGCTCCAAACAAGGGGTGGCACTTAGCCCTACACGCCTTGCCAGCTCTACGTTAGAGATCCGACCATCGAGCTGTAATTCCATTAAAATTTTACGGTCTATTCTGTCGAGTAATTGATGCATAAGCCAAACCAGAGTTTTGCACTGTTTAAAATGTATTTTTAGATTATATCACTAGATTGGCACTTAAAAAAGGTGAGACACACTGGCTGGTCATGAATATAATAGTCAAAAATTTTATCCCGTTCTATTAAGGCGAAAAACTATGATTATTGGTGTACCTAAAGAAATCAAAAACCATGAATACCGTGTAGGTATGGTTCCTGCGAGTGTTCGTGAACTAGTAAACCATGGCCACCAAGTGTTTGTTGAAACTGATGCTGGTATGGGCATTGGCTTCACTAACGAAGATTATGTTGCAGCTGGTGCTGAAATTTTACCAACAGCAGCAGACGTTTTTGCTAAAGCTGAAATGATCGTTAAAGTAAAAGAGCCACAAGCTGTTGAGCGTGCAATGTTACGCGAAGACCAAATTCTATTTACTTACCTTCACTTAGCACCGGATCTTCCACAAACTGAAGACCTAGTTAAAAGTGGCGCAGTGTGTATCGCTTACGAAACAGTAACTGATTCACGTGGCGGTTTACCTCTTCTTGCTCCTATGAGTGAAGTTGCTGGTCGTATGTCTATCCAAGCTGGTGCACAAGCGCTTGAAAAATCAAACCACGGCCGTGGTATGTTACTTGGTGGTGTACCAGGTGTTGAGCCAGCTAAAGTTGTTGTTATCGGCGGCGGCATGGTTGGTCGTAGCGCAGCGCAAATGGCTGTTGGTCTAGGTGCTGACGTTGTTGTTCTTGACCGTAACATCGACGTACTACGTGCATTAGACGCACAGTTCGGTAATAAAGTTAAAGCTATCTACTCTACTGCTGACGCACTAGAAAAACACGTACTAGAAGCTGACCTTGTGATCGGTGGCGTACTAATCCCAGGTGCAGCAGCGCCTAAACTAGTAACAGCTGAGCACATCAAAGCAATGAAGCCTGGTTCTGCAATCGTTGACGTTGCAATCGACCAAGGTGGTTGTATCGCAACTTCTAAAGCGACAACTCACGCTGATCCTACTTACATCGTTGATGACGTTGTTCACTACTGTGTTGCTAACATGCCAGGTGCTGTTCCACGTACTTCTACGTTTGCACTTAACAACGCAACATTACCGTTCATCATCAACCTTGCTAACAAAGGCTATAAGAAAGCGCTTCTTGACGATGCAAACTTCTTAAAAGGCTTAAACGTGATCAAAGGTAAAGTTACATATAAAGAAGTAGCTGAAGCTTTCAACATGGAATATGTTGACCCACGTACAGCTGTTGAAAATGCTTAATTAGCATTGTGAAACAAAAAAAGCAGCGATATCGCTGCTTTTTTTATGCCTGTTTGCAAGTGTGAAGTGTTCTACTTGCAAACAAGTTTGAAAATAGTTTTTAACGACGCTTAGTTTGTTTAGCGCGTTGATTGTGCTTTTTAACCGCCTTACGGATTTGGTTAATTTTAGCACGCTTGTCTTTACGCTTTTCAGGAATAACCGACAGCTTAGTTTGCGTTTCGCGGCCTAGTTGTACTGTTTTACGTAAATAGTTAACCGTGTCTAAATCAAGCTCAGCCCAACCACCTTGTGGCAAGCGCTTATCAAGCTCTAACTTACCGTAACGAATACGGATAAGACGCGATACTTCAACATCTTGTGATTGCCATAAACGACGTACTTCGCGGTTACGACCTTCTGTTAAAGTCACATTGAACCAACGGTTGATACCTTCACCACCCATAGGTTTGATGTTTAAGAATTTTGCAGGACCATCTTCAAGCTCAACGCCTTTTGTTAAATTGCGTAGCGTTTCGTTAGTCACTTCACCAAACACACGAGCTGAGTACTCACGCTCTACTTCGTAGCTTGGGTGCATTAAACGGTTAGCAAGTTCACCATCGTTAGTAAACAGCATTAAACCAGCGGTATTAATATCTAGTCGGCCAACTGCAATCCAACGTTCGCCATCAACACGTGGTAGGCGATCAAATACCGTACGACGGCCTTCAGGGTCTTTACGTGTACATAACTCGCCTTCTGGTTTGTTATACATAAGCACACGACAAATACGGTCGGCTTTGTCTTCAATTTTTACCACGTGACCATCAACACGAATTACATCGGTTGCTTCAACACGGTCGCCTAAACGTGCCACTTTACCATTCACGCTCACACGGTTAGCATCGATGTATTTTTCCATTTCACGACGTGAACCCACGCCAGCACGGGCTAATACTTTTTGTAACTTTTCAGTTTCTACATTACTCATTCAGATAGTTCTCTCACAGAAGGATCGCTCAATAACTGGTTGATTTTACTCTCCTGAAGTTCAGGTAACGGCGGTAATTCATCTAAACCAGCTAATGAAAAATAATCTAAGAAAGCGGATGTTGTGGCATACAACGCTGGGCGCCCGGGCACCTCTTTATGGCCAACAACTCTAACCCACTCTCTTTCTAATAAGGTTTTAATAATTCCTGAGCCAACAGCGACTCCCCGTACTTGTTCAATTTCACCACGGGTAATGGGTTGTCTATAGGCAATCAAGGATAAAGTTTCTAGTAGTGCTCGTGAGTATTTAGGTGCGCGCTCTTGCCATAAGTTTGCCAGCCAAGGCGCTAAACTAGCGCAGGCTTGAAACCTGTAACCGCTGCCTACTGCAACAAGCTTAATGCCTCGGGTTTGATAATGCGTTTGAATTTGTTCAATTGCATTATTAATGCGCGGCATAGATACGCTTAAATCAGCTAATACTGTCTCTTTTAAATGACGTTTAGACACAGGTTTTCCAGCAACAAAAATCGCGGCTTCTATGATTTCGACTAACTGTTCATCACTGATACGTTTTGTGGCCATCGCTACTAAAGGTCATTTTAAATCACTAACGCTCTATTATGACAGAAGTCGGCCAAGGTTGGAAAAATTATTGTAAAAAAGCCAGTGTAAAACACTGGCTTTGGGGGATATTTATGAATGAATGTTGAAATTAGCTATTTTTAACCATTTCAAGGGCATCATCTTCGGCAACGTCGCTACCATATTTGCTAATGTAATTAACAAACTCAGTGCGGCTTACACGCTTATCTTTGTTGCTATCCATATAGCCAAAGTGATTTGCGATATCGTCGTCATCGGCTTCTTCAATAGAAACATAACCATTTTTGTCGTTATCTAACGATTTAAAGTCATTTTCGATTGGGTCAAATTTAGCGATTTCAGCTTTAAATGCTGATTCAGATACCTCACTATCAGTTGCTACCTTGCCTGTATTTAACTGCATATATGCATTAAACTCAGTACGGCTGATTTGCTCATCCATATTAGTATCGATATTTGAAAAATGATCCCAAATTGCATCATCGTCAGCTTCTACCTTAGAGATATAACCGTCATTGTCATTATCTAGGCTGCCAAAATCGCTGTCGATTTTTGCTAAAGAGTTACTTGCAGAACATGCTGAAAGGCTTAAAGCTGCTAAAATTGTTGATGCTAAAGTTAACTTGTTCATAAGACATTTCCTTGTAGTCGATTAGATTCACTTCGACTGTTACAAATTGAATGCCAAAATGCCTTATTGGCTAAAATCAAGCACTTACAGCCTGGTTAAGTTGGGATTAAGCCTATTATTTAGCAAGCTTTTCATAGAGTGCTGTAATTTTTTCATAAAAAAAGCGCTCCGAAGAGCGCTTTTTACAAATAACAAAAATGCCGCTATTAGATAGCTGCGTTTTGGTAACGCTTAACGAAGTCTGTTACTGCTTCACCATTACATTTTAACGTATTTAAGTTACCAATTTTTTCACGCACAGGTGTTAAACCTTTTTTAAGTGCAGTGATGCAAAGTTGAGTTTCTTTTTGCTCATTTTTAGCAAACACTTCAACAGCTGCTTTTGCTGCTTCTTGTGATTGTGCTTTTTTAGCAATTTCACGGATGTCAGTGCCGTTACATAAAATGCTTTTTGAAAAACGTGACATTGAAATGCCATGCTTTGCTGCTTCTTTACGTGCAGCGGTAAACCCTTCGTTCGCACTTAAGCTACATAACTTTGATTCAATACGGTTATCAGCTGAAAAGTAGTGCGGGTTGCTTGCTAATGAGCCAAATGAGATACATGCAAGAGAAAGCATCACTAATTGTTTTTTCATGGTTTACCTTTAAATAGTACATAATATGAACGGATGGTTTGCGCGCATTATATAAACAAAAATCAGTAGATCAACTGAATTATTTATTTAATTTAATAATTAATAGTGAGTTAACAATGTTTTTAAATTAAGCAGCAATTGATCAACATTTACCCAATTTGATTTTCGTAATTAGCTCATGAATAAGCCCTAGTTTGATGATAGAATTGCGCTAAACACTGAAACAAAAATAATAGGTGCACCATGAAGGTAATCTCATTTAACATTAACGGCCTGCGCGCTCGTTTACACCAATTGCAAGCCGTAATTGATAAACATCAACCAGATATTATTGGCTTACAAGAAATCAAAGTACATGATGAGGCCTTCCCTCTCGAAGATGTGCAAAAAATGGGTTATCACGTTTATTTTCACGGTCAAAAAGCGCATTACGGCGTGGCTATGTTATGTAAACAAGAGCCGAAATCAGTAGTTAAAGGCTTTGCAACCGATACCGACGAATCACAGCGTCGTATGATCAGTGTTACCGTGACACAAGAAAATGGTCGTGACCTAACGGTGATGAATGGCTACTTCCCGCAAGGGGATAATATTGCCCACGAAACCAAATTCCCTTATAAGCGTCAATTCTATAAAGATTTAATGACTCACTTAGAAGATAACCACACGCCAGAGCAAGATGTTATTGTGATGGGCGACATTAATATTTCACCGACCGATCTCGACATTGGTATTGGTGAACCAAACCGTAAGCGCTGGTTAAAAACAGGTAAGTGTTCGTTCCAACCTGAAGAGCGTGAATGGTTAAGCAATTTATTAAACTGGGGCTTTAAAGATACCTTCCGTGAACTTTACCCAGAAAAAACTGAGCAATACTCGTGGTTTGATTACCGCTCAAAAGGTTTTGATGACAACCGCGGTCTACGTATTGATGTGATCTTAGCAACCCATGCTCTTGCTGAACGTTGTGTTGAGTCTGGTATCGATTACGAATTACGTGGTATCGAAAAACCATCTGATCATGCGCCAATTTGGTCAACATTTAACGCATGATAGACACACTGCAATGGCAGCTCCCTTTGTGGAGCTGTGTGGCTCTAATACTTTGGCTCAGCTTTGATAAGCAAAGCGCATCACAATTATTGGCAACGCCAATAAGACAAGTTGGTGTGCTCGCATGTGCTTTAGTACTTGCGGTACTGTGGCGCATTAAAGCGGGGATATTGCCAGGTCTCGAATTGCATATTTTAGGGCTCACTGCAGTGACCCTAATTTTAGGTTGGCGACTGGCTATTTTTGCAAGCCTTCTTGCAAGTTTACTCTTGGTATTAGTCGCTCAGTTGCCAGTATCAATACTGCCAGTGCATTTATTGTTTACTGCTTTTTTACCAATTACATTGAGCTATTTGTGTTTTGTGCTTTGCTATAGCTACCTGCCGAGACACTTTTTTATTTATATCTTTTTATGCGCGTTTTTAACCGCTGCTGTTATCGCCTGTATTAAAATACTTACCAGCGGTGTGTTTTATTACTTGCTTGGTGATTACAGTTTTATTGAGATTTCAGAAAACTATCTGATTCTGTGTGCCATAATTTGGTTTCCTGAAGCAATGCTCAATGGCATGGCCATTACCTTGATGATCACATATCGCCCTCATTGGGTTAAAACCTTTTATGATAAGGACTATTTAGACTCATGAGTCTTCACTATCACTGCCCGCTTTGCAAACTTGAACTTACTCTAAACGACAAAACTTACCGTTGTGACAACAACCACAGTTTTGATATCGCCAAAGAGGGTTATGTCAATTTACTTCCCGTGCAAAATAAAAAGTCTAAACAACCAGGGGATAATCTTGAAATGGTGCAAGCTCGCCGCACTTTTTTAAGTGCCGGACACTATTTGTTTTTACAGCAAGCTTTAGCAGAGCTAGTGGCATCTCTCGAACCAAGTTCAGTGATTGATTTAGGCTGTGGTGAAGGCTTTTACACTCAAGCAATTGCAGCGCAGTCGAGTGCTGATGTATATGGTGTTGATATTTCTAAACCCGCGGTAAAATACGCCGCTAAGCGTTACGAAAATGCGCATTTTAGTGTCGCGTCGATTAGCCAAGCCCCTTTTGCAGATGCGCAGGCTGATGTGCTTGTTAGTGTGTTTGCCCCTTTATTTGCACAAGAACTTGCTCGCCTTGCCAAACCGCAAGCTAGTTTAATTGTTGCAAGCCCTGGCCCTTGGCACCTTAAAGAGTTAAAAGCGTTTATTTATGCTGATGTGAAACCACATACAGAGATAGAACCACCAGCAGGCTTCAGCAAAGAGTCGATAAACTTGTTAGAACAACAGGTGCTGTTGTCGGTCGATGAGGTTAAACATTTAATTATGATGACGCCGTTTGCGTGGAAGTTTCGCCCAGAACATTGGCAACAGATAGAGCAACAAGGCCCACAAAAAGTAACGTTATCGTTTTATGTGAGCCAGTTTATTCGCGATTAGAAGTGTTCTTTAGTGAAGGCTTTATCCATTTTTTCGAACATATCTTTTAATAATTGAGCTAAGTCAGTGTAGCGTGGTTTTTCAGTCGTTAATTGTGACTGATAACCATGCGCTTTCATTTTACTGTGCAACTCGGTATACCAGCTTAACATTGCTGGTTCTAAACGCGTTTCTGCACGGCGGCCTAGCCACAACAAACCTTGAAGTGGTAGTGATAAAAAGAAAAGCGCGATAGTGATAGCTTGTGGAAAATAATCACTACCTAAGTAATTCACTTGCATAAATACGGTCAGCATTGCCAATATTGGCATCACTGTAATTGCCAGATCAGTGGCCTTGATCACTCTAAATTCGGCAAACAATGGAGCGAGCTCTTGTCGCATCGGCCATTTTTTAGCGTACTGACGACCTGTTTGCACTTGTGACATGACACCTTTTTGCATCATCACTCCTAGGGTTTTCAACTTGTTTCACAACCGAGTGTAACACACTCCCGGATACAATCCCTGCAAAACCTGTCCTAGTTTTAATACCAAATTAATGGTTAGGAGACTAACGTTTAAAGTCTAAATGAGATAAAATGTTATCGGCTTAAGTCAACCAGACTTTAGTATAATTACAGCCTAGCTTTGTTAAGTGTAGCAACAAAATACTTATTTACTATACTGGCAAAGAATTCTAATTATCAAGCCTTAATATACACTGACTGATATCGTACTTTTAGGACCTAGCTATGTCGACGCCCCTTTGCTCACCACAACATGTTTTAGTACTGAACTGTGGTAGTTCAAGTTTAAAATTTGCCATTTTAGATGCCGCCACTTCTGACGAAGTTATTTCTGGTTTAGCTGAGCGCCTTGGCTCAGACACCCCTTCAATCAAATATAAATATAATGGTGAAAAACAACTTATTGAGCTTGCAAAGGGCCAAGCCCACGATGCAGCAATTGCTGAGCTTGTGAAGCTAGTTAATGAGCTAGGCCTTGCAGATAATTTAATTGCTGTGGGTCATCGTGTTGTGCACGGTGGTGAGCATTTCACCGAATCTGTGCTTATTGACGATGATGTACTTGCAGCTATCGAAAAAACAGCCGCACTTGCTCCACTTCATAACCCAGCCAACTTACTGGGCATTCGCACTGCACAGCAAGCGTTCTCAGCGCTGCCACAAATTGCTGTATTTGATACGGCATTTCACCAAAGCATGCCAAATATTGCTTACTTATACGCCCTACCTTACTCGCTTTATAAAGAGCACGGCGTAAGACGTTATGGGTTCCATGGCACGAGCCATTATTATGTTGCAGGTGAAGCGGCAAAAATGCTCGGCAAAGAGCGCGAACAAACCAATGTGATCAGTGCACATTTAGGTAATGGTTGTTCGGTATGTGCGATTAAAGATGGTAAGAGTGTTGATACCAGTATGGGCCTTACACCGCTTGAAGGCTTAGTGATGGGTACCCGCAGTGGTAGTATCGACCCTGGTTTATTCACGTTTTTAACCCAGCAACTAAATTATTCAGTACAAGAAATTGATGACTTACTTAATAAGCAAAGTGGCTTATTAGGTATTAGTGAACTATCAAATGATTGTCGCACTATTGAAGAAGCCGCCGTTGAGGGCCACCCGCAAGCGAACCTTGCACTCGATATTTTCTGCTACCGCTTAGCAAAGCAAATCGCCGCATTCTTAGTACCTGTACAACGCCTTGATGCACTTATTTTCACCGGTGGTATTGGTGAAAACTCAGACATCATTCGTGACAAAGTAATAACTCAATTAGGCTTTTTAGGCCTTGAGTGTGACGAAGCTGCAAACTTAGCGGCACGTTTTGGTAAAGAAGGCTTAATTTCAAAAGGCCAAGCGCATGCTAAAGCGTTTGTGATCCCGACTAACGAAGAATGGGTTATTGCTAACGATGCAGCCCGCATTGCAAAGGAGGGTTAAGTATATGGCACGTAGAATTATGTTGATCCCTATTTCGACTGGGGTTGGTTTAACATCTGTTTCTGTTGGTTTAGTGCGTGCACTTGAGCAAAAAGCGCTTAAAGTGAACTTTTTCAAACCAATTGCACAGCCACGCTCTGGCGATACAGGTCCTGAAAAGTCGACGCAAATTGTCACCCATGGCTCGCCAATTAATCCGCCGACACCATTTGAGCTTAGCTATGCAGAGCAAATGATTGGTGATGGTAAAGGCGACGATTTACTAGAAGAAATCGTAGAGCGCTTTGAAAGCACCATTAAAGAAGACGAAATTGCTATTATCGAAGGTATGGTTCCAACACGTCGTCAGCCTTATGCTGGCCGTGTAAACCGTGAAATCGCGCAAACACTGGGTGCTGATATTGTTTTTGTTTTAACACCTAGTAACGATAGCAACGACCAAATTGAAGACCGTTTAGAAATTGCCTCAGGCAACTATGGCGGTGTTAACCACCCTCGCGTGCTAGGTTGTATTTTCAATAAAGTTAATGCACCTTTAGATGACGAAGGTCGCGCCCGTGCAGACCTTGTTGAAGCCCATGAGCCTGAGCAACTTGAAAACGAATTAAACCGTTTAGCATCACTGCCTATTTTCAGAAAACACCCATTTAAGTTATTAGGTTCAATCCCGTGGGATTTCGACCTAGTAGCGCCGCGTGTGCGTGATTTATGTGAATACCTAAAGGCCGAAGTTATTAACGAAGGCGACATGGCTCATCGTCGTTTACGTCGCGTTACTTTCTGTGCTCGTACTGTATCGAATATTTTAAGCCACTTTACCCCGGGTGCATTACTAGTTACTCCGGGCGATCGCTCTGATGTACTCGTTGCCGCTTGTTTATCAGCCATGAATGGTACCAAGCTTGGGGCTATTTTATTAACCGGTGGCTTTAAACCTGAAGATCGCATCATGAAATTATGCGAACAAGCTATGAATACCGGCCTACCAATCCTGGCAACACAAGAAGATACGTGGCGCACGTCTTTATTACTGCACAACTTCAATATGGAAGTACCGTGCGATGATGACCAACGTATCGACAAAGTAAAAGATCACAACGCTAGTAACATTGACTCTGACTGGTTAGACAGCCTGGCACAAAGTGTTGGCCGAACTCGTAAAATGTCTCCGCCAGCGTTTCGCTTCTTACTAACAGATAAAGCCCGTCAAGCGAAGAAAACGGTTGTTTTACCTGAAGGTAATGAGCCGCGCACGATTAAAGCCGCAGCAATTTGTGGTCAACGTGGCATTGCAAAAACAATCCTACTTGGTGACAAAGAAGAGATTTTACGAATTGCTGAGCAACAGGGTGTTGATCTTAACGATAACGTAACCATTGTTGAGCCAGGTGATGTGATCAACGACTACGTTGCGCCTATGGTCGAAATTCGTAAAAACAAAGGTTTAACAGAAGTGGTTGCTCAAGAACAACTACTTGATAATGTTGTACTCGGCACGATGATGCTTGAGCAAGGCAAAGTAGATGGCCTTGTGTCGGGTGCTGTTAACACTACAGCGAATACGATTCGCCCACCGCTACAGTTAATTAAAACTGCACCGGGTTCATCGTTGGTATCATCAGTGTTCTTTATGTTGTTACCTGATCAAGTTCTGGTATACGGTGACTGTGCTATCAACCCTGATCCAACGGCAGAGCAACTGGCCGATATCGCGATTCAATCAGCGGATTCAGCGGCCGCGTTTGGTATTGAACCTCGTGTTGCAATGATAAGCTACAGTACGGGTACCTCGGGTTCAGGTGCTGACGTAGAAAAAGTGCGTGAAGCCACTAAGCTTGCCCAGCAAAAGCGCCCTGATTTAGTAATTGATGGCCCGCTTCAGTACGACGCTGCAATTATGGAAAACGTAGCACTTAAGAAAGCACCAGACAGCCCGGTTGCAGGTAAAGCAACAGTGTTTGTATTCCCTGATTTAAATACGGGTAATACAACTTATAAAGCCGTACAACGTAGTGCCGATTTAATTAGTATTGGCCCAATGCTTCAAGGTATGCGTAAGCCGGTAAATGATTTGAGCCGTGGTGCATTAGTAGACGACATTGTTTACACCATTGCCCTTACAGCGATTCAAGCTAAGCAAGTTGAAAGCTTAGAAAATTAACCCTTCAAAATTTAGGCTAATTTATAAAACCTTTATAAATTAGCCTATTAGCTTCTTTATACGTACCTATTCCCATATTTATCCACAGATTCTGTGGACAACCTCAATAGCGATATTGAGTAAAACCTCAGCAATCAAAATTATTGCGCTTTATCTTAACTTTGTTTACCTATACTATAAATTCAAAGGCTTCAAAGATAGGATCGCAGATGTCAAAACAAACGTTACAACTTCATAGTGAAGAACTTACCATTCATAGTTTAGATGTCGATGCGACGATTGATCCTGCCTTACTCCAACAAGCTATTTTCTTTATTGCAAAAACGGCTGATGAGCTGTCTATTGTTTGCCCTAGTAGTTTTCAGCTCGACAGTCTTGATCAAGAAACCGACTGGCAAGCACTTGAAGTTATTGGCCCACTTGGTTTTTCGTTAACTGGTATTATGGCGAATATTTCTGGCGTGTTAGCAAAAGCGTCGATCTCGATTTTTGCTTTATCAACCTACGATACAGATTATGTATTGGTGAAAAAGCAAAGTATGGCAAAAGCCATTACAGCTCTGAAAAAAGACGGTTACCATGTGCTAGGTGATGTTAAATAAGCCATGACTAACGAAGTTCAATACTTACCCGAACGCAGCCTCAGAAAAGCACGCTGCATGGCCATTAAAAGCCCATTTACTGGGCGTGTAAAAAGCATTAGCGAACACCCTGAGCCATTTTTTCGTTTTGCCACCCTTGGCCCAGGGATTAGTGTTGAACTAACTAGCCACAACATCATCGCGCCATTCGATGGCACCCTATTACAAGTTAAAAATGCCGGTAAAGAATACATTTTACAAGCAAAAAACGGTTTAAAAGTTTTATTAAACTTATCGTTTTCATCGGTTGAAGAACATATCAACCACACCAATATTGCTAAATTAAACGGCAGTAAAATTAGCAAAGGTGAACGATTAGCCTATTTTGATTTACGCGAGCTGAGCAGCCCTATGCTTGGCACACTGTGCGTTCTCAATAGCCAACACCTTGGACCCCTATATTATTCACTATCTCAGGTCACTGCTGGGGTAGACACATTACTCACTGTAACTAAAAAGTAGAATTTATGACTATCATGTACGGTATCAGCAATTGCGATACAATCAAAAAAGCCAAGAAATATTTAACTGATAACAATCAAGAATTTACTTTCCATGATTACCGTAAAGACGGCATTAGTGCTGAGCTAGTTAACGAATTTGCAGCGCACATTGATTGGCAAGATTTAGTTAATAAACGCGGCACAACTTACCGTCAATTATCTGATGAGCAAAAGCAAAACCTAGATAAAGAATCTGCATTAGCATTGCTGGTTGAGCAACCTGCGATGATCAAGCGCCCGGTACTTGTGCATAACGGCCAATACCACTTAGGTTTTAAAGCAGCTCAATACGATGAGATCTTTGCCTAATGACTCACCCTGTTATTGAACTTGCTCAAGCGCTTATTCAGCGTGAATCAGTAACGCCTGAAGATGCTGGTTGCCAAGCGTTAATGAACGAACGCCTTAAAAAACTAGGCTTTAATATTGAATCACTGTTTTTCACTGATACCTTGAATACTTGGGCTCGTAAGGGAGATGCGTCACCGCATTTTTGTTTTGCTGGTCACACTGATGTTGTACCAACAGGTCCTGAAAAAAATTGGCAGCACCCGCCTTTTTCTGCACTGGTAAAAGACGGTATGTTACATGGTCGCGGCGCAGCCGATATGAAAGGTTCACTGGCTGCCATGGTGGTTGCCACCGAGCGTTTTGTGGCTAAGCACCCAGATCATAAAGGGTCAATTTCGTTTTTAATTACGTCTGATGAAGAAGGCCCGTTTATCAACGGCACAACCCGTGTTATCGATACTCTTGAAGCACGTGGTGAGAAGATTGATTTATGCCTAGTTGGCGAACCATCTTCACGTGATGTACTTGGCGATGTGGTAAAAAATGGACGTCGCGGTTCATTAACTGGCTTTTTAACCGTGAAAGGTGTGCAAGGCCATGTTGCTTACCCGCATTTAGCGCAAAACCCGATTCATTTAGCTGCTCCTGCGTTAACTGAGCTGAGTCAAACCGAATGGGATCAAGGTAACGAATTTTTCCCTGCAACCAGCTTTCAAGTTTCGAATATTAACGGCGGCACCGGTGCCGGTAACGTGATCCCTGGTGAGCTTGAAATTCAATTTAACTTTCGCTTTAGCACTGAAGTGACTCACCAAGAACTACAACAGCGAGTCGTAGAAATTGTTGAGAAACACAACCTGAATTACGAGCTAAATTGGATTGTTAATGGACTGCCGTTTTTAACCGATCATGGTCCGTTAGTTGATGCCACCGTGCACGCTATTAAGCAGGTGACTGGACGCGACACCGCGCTTGAAACCACCGGCGGTACTTCTGATGGCCGTTTTATTGCGCAAACGGGTGCCAAAGTCATTGAGCTTGGTCCACGTAATGAAACCATTCATAAAGTAGATGAATGTGTTAGCACGGATGATTTAATTCAACTAGCTGATATTTACGAAGTCATTTTAGAGCAACTGCTTACATGAACCAAACCGAGCTTAAACAATGTGCCACGGGGTTAAGTAGCTCACATTTAGTTGAGCTACAAAATCATCGCTTGCATCGTGATATTGTCGATGATTTTGTAGCTCTGCAGCAAGGAGCAAAACAAGCAGGTATTGATCTGACAATTGCCTCAAGCTTTCGAGACTTTCATCGTCAAAGTGCTATTTGGAATGCTAAATTTCAGGGCCTTCGATCGGTTTACACCCTAAAGCAACAAACGGTAGATTTAGAAAGCCTAAGTGATACTGAAAAGTGCCACGCTATTATGCTTTACTCAGCACTTCCGGGGGCAAGCAGGCACCACTTTGGTACCGACCTCGACATTTACGATACCCGCCCTATTGACGATGATTACGAGCTACAATTAACGCCTGATGAGTATTCGCCCACAGGGCCCTTTGCCAAGCTTGCTGCATGGCTTGACGATAACCTAGAAAAGTATGGTTTTTATCGCCCTTACCAAGAATACAAAGGTGGAGTTGCCCCTGAGCCTTGGCATATCAGCCATATCGGTGTATCAGCTAAGATGATAGAGTATTTGTCAGTTGCAACATTACAGCAATGTATTGAACAAAGTGAGCTTAGCGGCAAGCAAGCAATACTAGCCGAACTAAACACCCTATATGAACGCTACGTATTAAATATTAATACGCCCTAATTTTAGCCATTAAAAACACCAGTACAGCGCCAAGAATTAAGGCGCTGGCTACAACTAAACGCGCTGTTAATTGCTCATCTAAAACCACCACCCCAGCTAATGTGGCAAGCACAGGCACGGTTAGCTGCACCACCCCTGCTTGGCTACTTTTAAGCCTAGGTAGTGCAATGTACCAAATGCTATAGCCAAGCCCAGATGCAAGCGCTCCTGAAGCTATCGCCAAATAAACCCCACTCGCAGTAATACCTTGCCAATCAACCATGGCTAGTAAGACTAAAATTGGCACAAGTATTAAACTTCTTAGAAAGTTAAAGCTGGTTGCTTGCAAAGGTGAGCTGCATGATTTTCCGCGAATACTGTAAACACCCCATGCCACGCCACTTAACGCCATGAGCATTGCTGGCATGAAAGAAGGCACTGTGGCTGAGGGCAGCATTAAGTAAATAAAACCCGCAAAAGCAACAAACAAAGCCCCCCACTGTACTTTACTGAGTGGCTCTTTATTTAAAACACTATGGCCTATCATGGTTAATTGTACTGCCGAAAATAAGATAAGTGCGCCTGTGCCTGTGTTTAAATCAACATAGGCAACTGAAAAGCACAGCGCGTAAACAAATAAACTAAGGGCACTGATATTGTTACCTTTATCGGTTAAAGGTTTAGCTGATTGTGATTTTGTTTGCTTTAGCTTTGTTTGCCATAAAAGTAAGCCTAGTAACATAAACGCTCCACTTGCTAAGCGAATGGCAGTAAAACTTAACGGATCTATATCACCACTTTGTAATGCCATTCGGCACAGCAAAGAGTTGGCTGCAAACGCACAAAGTGCAATCAAGGTATACAGTATGGTGCTCAACAAATGAGTTATCCTTTTGGTTTTAAAAAAGATAAGACCTAAAATTAGACAATTAACTTACGATTTTTTACATAATTTATCATAGAAGGTTAAGCCGCGTATGCTAATCTCAGTACATTGTTTAAAAGGAGTGTTCAGTGCATCGACGTTTATTTATTGGAGCTGCTTTACTGTTATCTGGTTGCAGTACCATAGGTATTACTGATCTATTCCAAGATTATGCGACGCAGCTAAGACCTGTGCGCCAAGCTGTTTCTCAAAATAACATAGCAAGTGCTCAGCAGCTTTTGCCAAGTAACAGCCGAGGCCATAGTAACTATTTATTGAATCAGCTTGAAACGGCCCGTCTTGAGTTTTTGGCTAAACAAAATTCCGAGGCCAATGAGACCTTTGAAGCTGTTTATCAAAATATGGAAAAAAAGCGTCAAGCAGCCAAAGTACAACTAAGTTCAGGCCTTGAGCAAACAAATTCATTATTAACCAATGACTCAGTGATTGGTTATGAGCCAGCAGCTTATGAAATGACCATGCTGCATAGCTACAAAGCACTGAGTTATGTATTTAATAAACAACTTGAATCTGCATTAGTTGAAGTTAGGCGTGCTAATAAAGTGCAAGAAGATGCACTTAAAGACAATCAAGCCGCACTTGATGAACAAGCAGAAAAGGCAGCCGAAGGCTACCCTGATATGGCCGAGCTAATTGGCAATGTTAAAAATGGCTTTCAAAATGCCTTTACGTTTTATTTGTCTGGCCTACTTTATGAGGCAGATAAACAGTTTGATGATGCCTATATCGATTATAAGAAAGCACTCGAAATAAATAGCGAAAATAGTTACTTACAGCAAACAGTGTTACGCCTTGCCAATAAACAAGGGTTTGATCAGGACTTTGAAGAATTTAGCAAACGCTTTGGCAAGCTAAAGCAGACTCAAGCAAACACGGGCCAAGTAATTGTAATTGCAGAGCAAGGTTTGATACCAGCAAGGCAAGAGTTTCATTTACGGTTACCCATTTATACCTCCCGTGGTGATGCACGCTTTTACAGTATTGCGATGCCAGTTTATCGCGATGCGCCCTATGCGGGCAGTGATAAAACCGTGAGTCTTGGTGGCGAAAATTTGCCACTGACGCCCATTGTTAGGCTTGAAGCGTTGGCAGCAAAGACGTTAAAAGATCAAAGTGCTGGCAGAATAACCCGCCAAATTATGCGTTTGGTTGCGAAAGAAAAGATGCGTGCAGAATTGGCAAGAAGCGGCGGCGATGTCGGTAATATTTTAGCGAATATTTATAACATTGCATCAGAGCAGGCTGATACGCGAAGCTGGTCGACTTTACCTAGTCAACTGAGTATTGCGCAGCACGCGATGCCAGCAGGTCAGCACGCTTTAACCGTGCCAGGGCATGGCGAAATAGACTTTACGGTTAGTAAGCAAGGGTTAACCTTGATTTTTCTAACCTCTATAAATAACTACTACGACACACATGTTGTACAACTCTAGGAGCAATGATGAAATACTTAGTGCCACTATTAACCATTTTACTTGTTGCGGCTTGCTCCTCACGCCCTACCACTTCTGGCATTGGTGTTGAGCAGGCATCACAACAGTATAACCAACAACTGATTGTTAATAACCCTGAACTTGGCAAGAAATTAGCCATTACAGATGTAAAAACACGCCAAACAAATGGCTTAACAGATGTTGTTGTGACACTGGCAAGCCAGTACAAAAAGTCTCAATACTTACAGTATCAATTTACTTGGTATGACGCTGATGGCTTTGTTATTCGCGGCAATCACTCACCTTGGCAACCTATTACATTATTTGGATTTGCTAAGACCCAATTACCGGGCCTAGCCCCAACAGCAAATGCTGTCACCTTCTCGCTTGCAGTGCGTGAAGTGTCAACAGAAGCACAAGAATTTGAAGATTAAGGATACTACAATGAAATTACTTTCTGTTAAGTCGGCTGCGGCCGTTGCAATAACAAGCGCTTTGTTGCTGTCTGGTTGTGCTAACAAAGCCGTTGTTAGCTATGGTGATGCGCAAGCCGTAGAAACCACAGATATCAACTTTGGTTCAACGGATCTACAAAAAGTAGCAAGCCAAATGACAGACTCGTTACTTGCTTCACCTGTGGTTGGTACCATGACAGCAAATACCCGCCCTATCGTGTTTGTTGAGCGTATTAAAAACAAAACGAGCGAGCACATTGATACTGAATCAATTACTGATTCAATCTCAACACAGTTATTACGCAGTGGTAAGTTCCGCTTTGTTGATATGACCCGCGTTGAAGCTGTGCGCGAACAACTTAACTTCCAAAACGTTGACCCACTTGTAAATCCAAATACCGCTATTGCCTTTGGACAGCAAGTGGGTGCGCAATACATGTTATACGGTAACTTATCGAGCATTGTTAAATCAAATGCTGACAAGGCTGATGTGTATTATAAATTCACTATGCGTTTAATGGATTTAAAAAGCGGCCTAGTTGAATGGGCTGATGAAACTGAAATCCGTAAAACACGTGAGAAATCAACTTTTGGCTGGTAGTCAGGAGGGTTTATGAAATACCTAGTAGCAATCCTAGCAAGCTGTTTATTACTGAGCTCGCCAAGTTATGCTGACTATCAGCGTAACAAAGCAGTACCTGTACAACAGGTGTTGTTTGGCTCAGTACAGTCAGTGCGAACCATTACTGAACAAGAACTGGTCAGAGATAAAACCAACGGCTGGGAAACGTTTGGTGGTGCGCTTATTGGCGGCGTTATCGGTAACCAGTTTGGTGGCGGCAGTGGCCGTACTGTAGCAACCATTTTAGGCTCAATGATTGGTGGCTCTGTTGCCCACAACCGCCAACAAAACAGTCGCGTTATACAGTATCAGCTCGTTGAATTGATGATCAAAGTAGAAAGCGGCGAACAATTTATGGTTGTGCAAGATAAAGACAACCAAATGCTGTTCAACCAAGGTGATAAAGTACGTTTGGTGTACCTCACCGATAACACGGTGCGTGTTGATAAAGCTTATTAAAAAAGCGAGCCTCGGCTCGCTTTTTTTAGCTTTGTCGATAATCAGCAAAGAATCGCTGCATCTTGCTCATGGCTTCTGTTAAATCATCTTTGTTTGGTAAAAATACCAATCTGAAATGATCAGGATCAGGCCAATTAAATGCGCGACCATGCACTAATAAGATTTTCTCAGCTTTGAGTAAATCTAAAATCATGCGCTCATCATCTTTAATATTAAAGTGCGCCGTATCCACTTTCGCAAAAGCGTAAAGCGCCCCTTTAGGCTTTTTACAGCTAATACCATCAATGGCATTTAAGCCACGCCATGCAATATCACGCTGCACATACAATCGACCACCAGGGTTTATCAAGTTATCGATTGACTGCACACCGCCTAAAGCTTGTTGAATAGCATACTGAGCAGGCACATTGGCACATAAGCGCATTGATGCCAGCATATCTAGGCCACGGCTTAAGTCGTCCATCATGCTAGTACGACCGCTTAACACCATCCAGCCCATACGCAATCCCGCAGCGCGGTACGTTTTTGCTAGGCCATTAAAGGTGATAATTGGCACATCATCACACAGCGCACCAATCGAGCTGTGGCTGACACCGTCATACAAGATTTTCTCGTAAATTTCATCGCTCAGTAACAATAACTTGTGCTCGCGAGCAATATTGATAAGTTCCATCAACAGATCATCACTATACACCGCCCCTGTTGGGTTATTCGGGTTTATAAGCACCAACGCTTTGGTTTTTGAGGTGATCTTCGATTTAATATCAGCAATATCAGGGAACCAATCTTGTTCTTCATCACATAGATAATGCACAGGGTTACCTCCTGCTAATTTAACCGATGCAGTCCATAGCGGATAATCCGGTGCAGGAATAAGCACTTCATCGTCATTATCAAGTAATGCTTGTGTGGTCATTTGAATTAATTCGCTGACCCCATTGCCGATATAAATATTATCGACATCAAGATTAAATAATCCGCGTTGCTGATAGTGTTGATAGACAGCCACACGGGCTGAGTAGAGGCCTTTAGAGTCACAGTAGCCTTGGGCTGAATATAAGTTACGAATGATATCTTTGTGCATATCTTCAGGCATATCAAAGCCAAAGGCAGCTGGGTTGCCAATGTTTAGCTTTAATACTTTTTGCCCTTCGTCTTCCATTTTTCGAGCTTGTGCAAGCACAGGCCCACGTATGTCATAACAGACACCGTCTAGTTTGTGACTCTTTTTGATTTGTGACATGGTTACCTCTACTAATTAGCCTTAAGACTAACCCAGTAAGGGGCCACCACGCCAGAGGATTATTGCGGTTATAACTGAAATAAATTCAAGTTTTTAGCGAGTAGCGAACCAAGCTTGTAATTTTTCTACAGAACCTGAAACTTGTTCATCAAGGGTTTGTGATTTTTCTTGTGCAGTGGCTACATCACCTTGGTTCAAGGTCAGTTCAATTTCTTGCGCAAGCGATGATAAACTTGCAGCACCAAATTGAGCTGCATTTGATTTTAAACTGTGTGCATGCCTTGCAGCTGCTTCGTTATCTGAACCAAGATTTGCAAGTACTTCAGAGCCTAAACGCTGAAATTCACTACAACAAAAGGTCAAGGTGTCGGCAAATTGGTCACCTAAAAGTGATTCCATCCCTTCCAGTGCACTCTCATCAATTGTGATTGTCGTCATCTTTATCCCTTAATCAAAAACGTAATTATATAAATCGCAACTTTAGCCGTTCATAGCTAAAAAGCAAACCTGCTTTGCGAGTTAAGCTCATGTATACTAGGCATAGTTTTGATTTACACCTGAGTTCGTATGGCTAGAGAATTGTGCTCACATTGTGGCTTTTCAGTTAAAACCTGTTTATGTGATTCAATAAGCATAATCAATAATAAACTAAAAATCATTATATTACGCCACCCTAGTGAGGAAAAAGTTACTAAGAACACCGCTAATTTACTGAATTTAGGCTTAGATAACTGCCAAATCATTGCAGGTGAGTCAGAACAAGACTTTTTACAGCTCGCAACATTGCCAAAAGCAACAACTGCGGTACTCTATCCTGCTGATAATGCATTATGTTTAGATGAACACACTGCCACTACAGATGCTTTCAAACAGTCTTTAACTCATTTAATTGTGATTGATGGTACGTGGAAAAAAGCCTACAAAATGCTGCAATTAACTCCAAGCCTTCAGGGGTTTCAGGCTGTGAGTTTTAAGCAAATACCACAAAACAAATACGTCATTCGTAAAGCACCACGCGCAGATAGCTTATCAACTTTAGAAGCAGTGGCTCATAGCCTTAAACTGATTGAAGGCCTTGATGTAACACCGCTATACAGATTATTAGCAGCACTGGTCGATAAGCAAACCCAACATATGCCAGATGATGTTATGGCACGCTATTTATAATGCGTGTATCAAAACGGCTTAGTGCCGGTTTTCACCGTCAGGGACCAGATTATCGCTTTGATGATCAGGTCGATTTTGACGATATTCGCGATACCTTTGGTTTTCGTACCATGGTGGTTGGCAATTGGGTTAATAAGCAAGAGCGGCTATTAGCGGCGAATTTAATTTACGATGCCTTAGCTGATCTAGCGCAAATACTGACTTTACCCCCAACGGCAATAGGCCTTAGGGGAAAGCTTAATTTTGCCTTTGGTCATAGTGGCCAAAAAGGTGTGCAGGCTCATTATAATGCTCACAGTCAAACCCTTGCGCTAGCAAAAAATGCCGGTGGTGGCGCTCTGGCACATGAATGGTTTCATGCGTTTGATCACCATATTTGTCAGCATTTATTTAAGAGCAGAAAGAGTATGCAATTTTGCTCAGCACTGTGGCTCGAACAGTCACCAGATTTGAGTCATCCACTTAATCAACACTTAAATGAGTTTTACCATCAGGTATTTTTAGACACCTCAGGTGAAAATCCAAATGCGTTCGTGAAGCAATCTATCGCTTTTGATAGGCAAGTAAAGCAACTTTATATGAGTATGCCTGAAGAACTAGCGGCTCGCTGTTTTGAAAAGTGTATTGCCATGCACCCTGATATAAAAAATAGCTTTTTAGTGAGTGGGTTATCGACAAGTGGCTTAATCTACCCAGATGAGCAGCATACAATGCGCTGCTTTTCAGCACTGCTGAATTACTTTAATCAGTTAGGTTCGCTGTTGCATCAAGGCTAATTTCAACTTTCTGCACCTCGCTTATCCAAGTTAAGTAATCATCTGCACAAAGCGGTTTTGAAAAATAATACCCTTGTCCAAATTGGCAGCCATAACTTTGCAGCATTGCTAGGCTTTGCTCATCTTCAATACCCTCAGCAACAACATGTGCACCCAAAGTAGTGGCGATGTCACAGGTTGCCCGGCAAATACTCTGATCGTTCACTGAAAATGGCAGGTTTAACACAAATTGTTTATCTATTTTCACCTCATCAAAGCCTAGCTGGCTCAGATAAGCAAGCGATGAGTAGCCGGTACCAAAATCATCAATTGCTAGCTTTAAACCGATTAAACGATAGTCATCAAGTGTCGCTTTGATCTTTTTACTTTCCTCCAAAGTTGCAGATTCTGTAAGCTCCAGCATCACAGATTCGGCACGCACTTTTTGCTCATTTAAAATAGTGATTAAAAGCACGGGTAAGTCTTTATTTAATAAATCTTTTGCTGAAATATTAATAGAAATAACGTGATCGGGTATTAGTTTGCAAAACTTCGCTTGCCATTCAATGCCCCTTTCAACGACCCACTCTGTAAGCTGATTGATCACCCCTGCTGACTCTGCAATTGGAATAAATACATCTGGGCTTACTTCACCAAATACAGGATGCTGCCATCGCAGCAATGCTTCACAGCCCACTACTTTGCCTGTTTTCAAACATATCTGCGGCTGAAAGTGTAAGCTGAGTTGGTTCTCATCAATCGCAATTTTAAGTGCAGCAGCAATCGATAACCTTTGCTCAGAAAGGCGTGCAGTTTCTGAATCGAACATGCGCCAACGTTCACCTTGTAAACGCTTTTCAGACATAGCTTGTATCGCACATTGCAAGATTTGTTTCGCGGTATTGCCATGCATCGGGTAATAGGCAACCCCAATATCAACACTATCAACTAAATTAATATCTTCATGGGTGAGCCCTTCTTCAAAGACCCCATGGATCAAACATGCAAACTGCTCTATGTGACTTAGCTCAAGCTCGCCCATAATTAAACAGCCAAACGTACTGTCATCAACGTGAGCAAGCCACGCGCTTCTGCTTGCTTGAATTTCAAGCTTTAGTGCACTCATACTCTGTAGCTGAGTATTTAAGATACTTAATCTTTCATTGATACAAATATTGGCTTGCTCAAAACCAAATGTAGAGCGGGCATTTGAAAGTACATGAGGTTTAAATAATAAAACTGAAAAGTGTTGTTTCTGCGATACTTTCTTCACCATTTGCGCGAGTAAAAACTGCTTATTTGGTAGCTTAGTATCTGCATCATGTAACATGGAGTAGCTAAACGCTGAGATTTGCTGGCGATCTTTTAATAACAGTACGGAACATATCGCAAGTGATGCCATAAGTAAGATTGTGTTATGAACACCATGGTAACCAATGCCAAAGCCATTCCAGATAAATAGACTCAGCACTTGAATAACAATAGTTAAAAGCATAAAAACACGCAGGTGAGTACGGTTGTTTTTACGCTTAATCAAACTATAAAAGATTACAGAAGCAAAGCACAAAAAGCCCAAACAGCTGACTATAAAAAGCCACTGACGATTAAACTGAGGCAATAGTGATGACAACACGGCTGCGCTGAGTAAACAAACCATCATAGCTTGCCAAGCCTTTTTAAACGTAACTGTATAGGTATGGATCGCTAGAAAGTGATATAAAAAATAGCTTACAAAACATAATGCAAACTCATTAACAGGCCATTTTGCTTCCCAATCTAAACCATCAACAAGATAGTTTATTAACCCGTTATCAATCAAAAATCCGATACAAACCAACACGAAGTACGCATCCAACACCAAGTATTTTGGTTGCTGCGATACAAAAAAATAGACAGCACATACAAACATACATAAAACTAGCACACCTAAAATTGCGCCATAGCTTAAAATTATTTGATGTAAATTGGTTTCAAATATTTTGGCTGAAACCACCCCAACTTCTATCGTCAGTGCCCTATCGTGCTCAAAGTTAACCAATGCCCAGCGATGGCCCTGGCTATGCTCTATTAACCAGTGCGGTCGAACATTTGATAAGCTTTCGAGTGAAGCGAGTCGCTGATTATTGGTAGCCTGATAGTTTTCATCTAAAAGATAAAATTTAGCCCAGGTTAAATTAGGCTCACCAAGATAAACAACGTAATTATTATTGTCGGGTAGTTGGAATAAATCGATTATTAACCAATGAGATGTTTGCGGGGCAAGGCGAATAGAACTGCTTTCGAGTGCATTCAGCTTTTTAGCATTTTGTAGTGATTGTTCCAAGGATTCACTTAATTTGGCAAGTGGCTCAGCGGAGTCAAGCAGCCAAACTGACGCACTATCACTGGCAGCAAAAGTACTTACGCTGTGTAACAACACACAACACAGAAATACGAGCAATTTTTTTATAACCCGATGGACTTGCTTTCCAATAAAGTGCATTTTAGCTCCGTGCTTTAAACACCAGCTAAAAGTATGGGAGGAATACGCTTAAATTGCCAATTATGAAGGCTTTAATTAGGTAAAAAGTTCAGTAACAAAATGTTATGTGGCCCGAAAGCCACACAAACTCTAATTATTTATTATCATCACTGATACGACTTGCAACCGCCGAATTTTGATCTTTATATTTTGCGTCTTTACGAACGTTGTATGGGTTTTCAGCAGGGCTTGTCATGGTTTCAAAGCTCATGGCACCAATTTTCATCATTGGGCGAAGCGCCAGTGGCAATTTGCCTGAATTATAAAACTCTAACACGATATTACCAGACCAACCCGGATCAATACGATGTGCTGTAACATGAACCATCAAACCAAGACGTGCTAACGATGAACGACCATCTAACCAACCAACAATATCTGCTGGTAATGTGACTTTTTCATGGGTGATAGCCAGTGCCAGTTCACCTGGGTGGAGGAAAAATGCTTCTTCTTCAGCAAGCACAATCTCATCACTCATGATTGATTCCATCGCCTTATTTAACTGATCTTTTGGACCACTTAAGTCAACATAGGCTGCGGTATGATCTTGGAAAACTCGAAACTTGTTGCCCAACCGCAAGTCTACCGTCACACCTGAAATCATTTCTTTACTCGGTGTAGGCTCTATAACAATGCGGCCTTCGTCAATATACTGCTGAATATGGGTATCTGATAATCTCATTTATTATTCTACCTAATACAACTTAAACATATGATTTTAAGTTGAAAAAACACGCTAAGCTCTAGTTGAAACACAACAAAAATCGAGTGTGTATCAGTAAAGCCAAATGGGGTGGCTATAGTGTGCCATATATTACACAAATCATCAGCGTGTTGCGCGAATAATTCTCAACAAAATAAGATAAGCCATCTCAGGTAATAAGATCAGTGTTTTCTGATTTATCTGAAGTACTGAGTTTTGTTTTAATGCCCCGACTATAAGGAGAATGAGGATAAGTTGTTATGGATTACGTCATTTTATCCGTAATAACATTGCCAGCATGCGTTGCCGCTATTTTAATTGCCAAACATTACGCTAAAAAGCACGATTTATGGCATGGCTTTCTCGTTTTTATCGGTTCATTACTTTTAACTAGCTGGTCGGTGGTTGGCTTAGTTGCAAACGAAACGTTCTTTTTCCCACTGCCTTCATTACTCACTATTGTCTTTTACTTCTATTGTTTCGGTGAAACCGATATTGTGTTTATGCCTAATTTATTAATTAATCCTGGCATTGCCTTTTTTTGCTATTTTTCGAGTTACTTCTTTTCTCGCAAGAAACCTTTCTAAACCCGTGTTATTAATTGTCACTTTTTGAAAATCACGTTTTTAATAAAAAAAGCCGCTCATTGAGCGGCTTTTGTTCCTTTGGGGATCACATATTAAAAGCTATAACGGGCACCGATTGTGTAACGTGGTCCGTATTGACGAGCAAATAAGAACTGCTCTTCGTAACGACCGTAGCCACGCTCAGTTTCGTTATTAAGGTTTATACCTTCAAAGAAAACAGTCATGTTTTCGTTGATGTCGTAGTTAACACTTAAGTCCCATTGACCGTAGGTATCGCCAAATTGTGGGGGCGCATCAGATGAACCTTGCGCTTGACCAACACCAATTAAGTATGAGTCACGCCATGCGTAAGTCACTTTTACTGATAAGCCATCTTTATCATAGAAGGCTTGGAAGTTCGCTGAATCACTTAAACCCGATAGTGGAGCTTGCTGAGTTAAACTTGCTACATCAAATTCAACATCACCATCTACAAATGTTGCGTTGACACCTAAACCAAAGCCACTTTCACCAAATAAGTGTTGAACAGCAAGTTCAAAGCCATCAACTGATTTGCTATCAGTATTTTGTGGCTGAGAAATGTTCCATACCATCAGTGGATCTGAACTCGTTGGCTCAATGGCACCGTCCGCATTACCATAACCTAATGCCAGCATTTCATTGAACACAGCGTCACTCGTTGCCTGCTCGCCACGTGCTTCTACAGATGCCACAGCTTCAAGGTAACGAGGACCATTTAAGATATCGTATAGACCTTCAATGGTTGTTTCAGTGATTTGCGTTTGAATAAAGTTATCTACGTCTTTTTTGAAGTAACCAACTGACGCATAACTGCCTTCGCCGTAGTAGTACTCAAGTGATAAATCGAGGTTAGTTGATTCAAATGGCAATAGGTTAGTATTACCTTGGCTACCTGTACGCGAACCTGGTTTAGGGCTACCCGTTAAGCTACGACCACCAGCCAAATTACCCAGCGGCGCACGTGCCATGGTTTTACCCCACGAAACACGACCAACAAGCTCGTCTGTAATTTCAACTTTTACGTCAATGTTCGGCAACCAAATATCGTAGTTACCTTCTTCTTGATAAAAGTTATCTGTACCGCCAGTTTCGTACTGCATGATCCACTCAGATGCACTTACCCAATTAACTTGACTTTCAACACGTTGACGAACCGTACTGGTCACATCAGTTTCTTCATAACGAAGACCTGCGTTAATCTGTATGAAGTAATTAGCTACATCGAACTCCCATAAGCTATTCACATAAAAGCTTTGCGTTTTCTCTTCTACGTAGCTTTCACTGTCGATACCATCATAAAATGGGTCAATTGAGTATTGATTATCGCCCAATAAGTCTTCATTTAAATAAGCAAGTTGACGAGCTAACGCTTCTTCAAAGCTATAGGTGTAGTAATAATTAGGCTCAAGGGCACTACCACCACCAGCGAACTGGTCTAGCATGTCGCCAGTATCATTATAAGTGAACATGCCATCTGGGAAGATTTCTGTGAATGAAGGGTTAAAACCAGGGCCCCCACGTAAGCCACTCCAAGCGGTAAATCCACCCATAGTTTGCTTAGTATTTGCAGCACCGAATTTCACTTTAACAAGCGGAATTTCAAAGCTTTCATTGAACCAGGTTGCATGAAGCTGAGCTTGCTCAACATTAGACTCACCTGGTGAGTAAATAAACTGACTGAAGTTTGAATCTATCTCACTTGGGTCTAGTACTGTAGTACCATTGTTCCAATTAACGTAGGCATGCGGAACCTCACCAGTGCGATAGTCATATACTTTGCTCTGTAACTGGTCAGAGCCAAGAATGATTTGACCATCAGAACCTAAGCCATCATCTGCGCCGTTATCTGTTTCGTTTTTCGAATCATGATAATCGAACTCAACTTCCCACTGGTCATTGATTTGCCATTCTAGGTTTAAACCAATTGAACGTGCTTTAACTTCTGTAGTGGCACGGCTTGCGGTGAATGAACCATCATTACCACTGATATCGGCATAAAGCGCTGTGCCATTTTCATCAAGCTCATAACTATTGATGTTACTGCCAAACTCATTCCAAATACCCCAACCTGCAGTTTCAACACCGGTGATTGCACGACTTGCTGTGTAATCAACCGTTGCAGTAAAGCTTTCAATTGGCGAGTACTGTAAAGTTACTTGGCCATTAGTACGCTCACGTTCAACATCAGCAATACTGTAGTTCATGTCTTTCGGGAAGAAATGATTACCGACACGGTTGCCTTCGCTATCTACTGCACGTGGGTCAATGTAGTCACCTTCATCAAGAGTTGGTAAGTCAACATTGGCCTGCCAACCTTGAATATTGGCACTTTGCTGTTGAAAATCACGTTCTTGATGAGAGAATGATGCCGCAAAACCAAATGTATCATCAGCATAGGTATTGCTGTACATCGCTGAAAACTCTGGCGTTAGATCATCACCTTTTTCATTTGACGAGTCATGAATAGCTTTAATAGACGAGCTAAACTTTTCGCCTGGGCTATTTAATGGGCGAGTTGTAATAATATTTACAGTAGCGCCTAGACCACCACTTGGAACATCAGCTTGACCTGATTTCGCTACTTCAAGTGCACTTACACCATCAGCGGCAATATTCTCAAGGGCGTATGAACGTGTATAACCCGTGCCTGGCATTTGACGGCCATTCAACATTACTAGGTTAAACTCAGGGCCAAAACCACGTACCGTAATTTCGCTACCTTCGCCGTTTGAACGGCTCACTGATACACCGGTAATACGCTGTAATGATTCAGCTAAGTTAGTATCTGGGAATTTACCCATCTCTTCTGCTGAAATCGCATCAACAACACCTGTTGCATCACGTTTCATATCCATGGCGCGGATCATACTGCCACGAATACCTTTAATTTCGATAACTTCAATATCGTTATCAGCTTTCTCTTGCTCATCCTGTGCATAAGCCGACATAGTGCCTAGCCCTGCGGTTAAAATCATCGCAACTGACGCTGCAAGAGGTGTTTTAATAAATTTTGTGCTTTTCATGATATACCTGCTTTTGCAATATGTTGTCATGGATACTGGGTGCTGTAATCAGCACCCATCACTTGTTGCCAATCTTAATTACGGGTTTGCAATAACTGCATTATCAATACGGTAAACCGCACCTTCACCCATACCCCATGACGGGAACACCATAACAACGTCGATTGCACTAATATCAAGACCTGCACTTAGTAAATCGGCAAGTGTATAAGTATAGGTTTGCCACTCACCAACCACAGGCTCGACACCTTCTTGGCTTGCACTCAACGCAAGCTCCACAGCTTGACCTGCATCGTTTGATTCAATTTTGAATAACCACTGAGCATCTTGGTCGCTGGCGTTTGAAACTATCTTCATCTCAAAACGAACCACACCTTCAGATAATAAGTGTGATGCATCAAAGCTCACGCCATCATCAGCTAAAAACCCCATTACCGTAGCGGTAGAACCAATTTGAAACTCTGCCACAGAGCCATGAGTTTCATCGTCAGTTTCGACTGTTGGCGTGCTACCAGCACAACAATCCCAAATGCTCCAGTGATCAGCCACGTTTTCGGCAAACAGCGTCAGCTCTGATGCTGCCGATTCTTGCTCTGGTGCATAAATGCGAGCATTGTCGACACGGTAAACTGCACCTTCACCTTGGCCCCAAGCAGGGAAAATCATGATTACATCAATAGCACTTACATCTAAACCTGCGTTTAATAAAGTACTGATTGGGAACGTGTATGTTTGCCATTCACCAGCAACAGGGTCAACACCTTCTGAGCTTGTGTTAAGGTTAACTTCTACTGCTGTTGCACCTTCATTAGACTCAACTTTTAATAGCCAAGGCGCATCTGGTGTTGATGATAAAGAGGTGATCTTCATCTCAAACTGCAGCATGCCGTCATCAACCAATGCTGATGCATCAAACTGCGTACCACTACCACCTGATGAAGTACGGTTAATAAAGCCCATTACCGTAGGAGTTGCACCAATAGAGAACTCTGCAGTAACACCGTGTTCTTCGTCGTCGACTACTTCAACAGGTGTTGAACCACCACAACAATCCCACAGCGGCCAATCAAGATTAGTTTCATCGGTGAATAAAGTTAATGAAGGTAATGTTGTTGTGCCGCCATTGGTAATTTCAACATTATCAACACGGTAAACAGCACCCTCACCTTGACCCCATGCAGGGAAAATCATGATTACATCAATTAGTGATACGTTTAAGCCCGCATCAGCTAATGTTTGCAGTGGGAAGGTATAAGTTTGCCATTCACCGGCAACTGGGCTAACACCTTCTGTACTTGCACTTAGGTTTAGCTCAACGGCTGTCGCGCCTTCATCACTTTCGATTTTAAATAACCAAGGTGCGTCTGGCGTTGATGGTAAAGACGTTACTTGCATATCAAAAGTCACATAGCCGTCTTCTAACATTGCACTGGCATCATAAGGTGACGCTTCACCGTTTTCATCGGTAATAAAGGCATCACGGCTAATAAAGCCATTTACAGTAGGTTCCGCACCCACACTAAATTCAACCACATTACCACGGTCTTCATCTTCAACTAACCCTGGCGTTGTGCCACCACAACAGTCCCATGCAGGCCAGTTAGGGTTAAAACTGCTATCAAAAATAGTCAGCGGCGTAACAGTGCCATCACTTGGTGGCGTTGGAGCAGGAGCTGCGCCTTGCACTAGTGCATCTTCTAAATTGTCATAACCTGGGCGAACTGTTTCACAGCCTTTACCTGTGTCTGGATCTTGAGCACATTCATAAACACGTACATAGTCAACTTCAAAAGTTTGACCATTTTCGAATGCAGTTGCATCAATACCAAGGGCATTAACATTTTCAGGCCAATCACCGCCAACAGCAAAGTTTAAGATTAAATAAAACTCTTGGTTAAATGGCGCAGCGTCCCAGAAAGTTGTTAACTCACCAGTTGTTTGATCAAAGTACTCTGTGTACCAACCCTTATGTTTAAGAGCCAGAGCTTCACCGTCAGCGTTATAAAGTAATTCTGACTGGCGCTGTGTTGCATATAAATAATCATCTACGTACCAACGAATTTCACCCTCTTGCCATTCAATAGCATAAGTATGAAAATCATCGGCTGGATTTGAATCTTGCGCGAAGGTGTACGCTTGACCACTACTGTCGTTATTTGGCCACGCTTGACCATAATGTAACGTGCCGTAGATATTTGACTCTAAGCCATCATCATTTTCGACTTTTAAATTCACTGATTCTAAAATGTCGATTTCACCTGAACGAGGCCACTCACCGTAAACTTCGTCGGTTGGCATCATCCAAAACGCCGGCCAAGAACCTTGACCGCTAGGTAGTTTTGCTCTTACTTCAAAACGGCCATATTTAAAATCGGCTTTGTAGCGAGTATTGATACGTGCAGATGTATAAGGCTTTGCAGCACCGTCTTCTGCAGGCAATGCAACGATATTAAGAATACCGTCTGCAACAAAGGCGTTTTCTTCACTGTCGGTATAACATTGTTTTTCGTTATTACCGCCACCTGCACAGTCTATTTCGAAATTCCATTTGTTGTCATCAATGGCATCGCCGTCAAAGTTATCTTCCCAAACCATCACCCAATCTGAAACTGGTTCAGTTGGATCGACAGTATCTATTTTTGTATCTGTGGCAGAGCCACCGCAGCCAGCTAAAGTCGCTACAGAAAACGCCATTGCTAGTTGTGTTAAGTGTGTTTTGAATTTGTTCATTGCATTGAACCCTAACATTATGTGTTTGTTAGTACTCAACTGATATATATAGAGTATAGTTTTAATCAGTCAATTGTAAGCGCTTACATTGACAGGCAAATAAAAAGACCTAACAATGTAAGCGCTTTCATTAGAGTATGTCACGGTTATTAAAACGTCAATAAAATATTAACATTTACTGCAACTTTGTTTTTCGACATATTTCACGAAAATGCAGGCTATATGCGACTAAAAGTGGGGTTAGATAGCAAAATTTAGTACAAAATAATCAATCTGGATTTTGTTAACAAGAAAAACCCACTAACAAAATCTTTGCAACAATCAATCTTCAGTAATGACAATTTCAACTGCGCTTGTGTGCGCCTGTTGATAATACAAGCTACTAGCAAGCACGCGTGCTGCAGTTTTGTAGGTTTCACTTATTTGAGCCTCGTTGTCTTTGGCAATTAAATCGCCCTGCTCCGAGCTTTCACGAATTTCAATGGCCAGCGGAATATTAGCCAGCACTGGTACACCGTGACGATGTGCTAATTTTACGGCACCATCTTTACCAAACACATGATTAGGCTTACCACAATGACCACATAAGAAGTAGCTCATGTTTTCAATTAAACCAAGCACAGGTACGTTCACTTTATTGAACATAGCAATGCCCTTTTGCGCATCGGCTAGCGCTAAATCTTGAGGCGTGGTAATGATCACTGCACCACTGGCTGGCACTTTTTGGCTCATGGTTAATTGAATATCGCCCGTACCTGGAGGCATATCAACAATTAGATAATCAAGCTCACCCCAAGCGGTTTCGTTCATTAACTGATTAAGTGCTCCCGATGCCATTGGTCCGCGCCAAACGGTCGCGTCATCACTTGGCACTAAAAAGCCGATCGATTGCGCCTTGAGGTTATGCGCTTCAAAAGGAAGTAAATTTTTATTATCTGCTGTTTTCGGCTCTGCCCCTTGTAGACCTAGAAGCAAAGGAATAGACGGGCCATAAATATCAGCATCGAGAATACCCACTTTGGCACCCTCTTGTTCTAAAGCCGAGGCAAGATTCACCGCCGTAGTTGACTTTCCTACGCCGCCCTTACCTGAAGCAACGAGCACAATATGTTTAATTTGCTTAAAACTATATGTGCTAGGTAATTTCACTTTAGCACTAATTGACACAGGCACTGATAGTTTATCAGCGACAAATTTTTCAATCTCAGTGATTTCGCCCACGCCAGCAAAAGGTAGGCTTAGTTTTACCTGCCAGCTTTTATCGCTGTTTTGATTAAGCTCTTCGAGCCAATCTTGCTCAATACCAATGGCAAATGCGCTACTACGGTAGGCGGCTAAGGCTGCAATGATAGGTGCTTTTTCAGCCGATTTACTTGAGAATAGTTTTGACAGTCCAAACATAGCAATAAATTAGCGTTTCTTTGATGAAAAGTGCTGCGGAATTATGTAACATTCAAGGCATTAAAACCAGACAATTAGATAATATCATTGCTTTGAGTTGTCTATGAGCAACTCACAATGAATTAAATAATGATATTCGAGCATATTTGCATCGAACTAATCTCAATTCGGAATGATTATGGCACAGCGAAAGATCCTGATTACTAGCGCATTACCTTATGCCAATGGCCCGACTCACTTAGGTCATTTACTAGAATATATCCAAACTGATATTTGGGCGCGTTTCCAAAAACAACAAGGTCATGAAACCTATTACGTTTGCGCGGATGATGCTCACGGCACACCAATTATGCTTAATGCGCAAAAGCAAGGGATCACGCCAGAAGAGATGGTTAAAAACGTGAGTGTTGAACGTCAACGCGATTTTGCTGATTTCAACATTGAATTTGATAACTATCACAGCACGCACAGTGAAGAAAACCGTCATTTCAGCGAGTTAATCTACAACCGTTTGAATGAAGCGGGTCACATTAAAAAGCATACTATTTCTCAACTTTTCGACCCAGAGAAAGGTATCTTCTTACCAGACCGCTTTGTAACGGGTACTTGCCCAACGTGTAAGTCAGAAGATCAAAACGGTGACAGCTGTGATTCTTGTGGTGCTACATACAGCCCAACTGAGCTTATCAACCCACGCTCTGTAATGTCGGGTGCTGAGCCAATCTTAAAAGATTCTGAGCATTACTTCTTCGACCTACCTGCTTTTGAAGACATGCTTAAAGAGTGGTTACACTCAGGTACGATTCAACAAGAAATGGCGAACAAGCTTGATGAATGGTTTGCAGATGGCCTACAGCAGTGGGATATCAGCCGTGACGCACCTTACTTTGGTTTTGAAATCCCAGGTGCACCGGGTAAATACTTTTACGTGTGGTTAGACGCACCTATTGGCTACATGGCGAGCTTTAAAAACCTGTGTGATAAAAAAGGGATTGATTTTGATGCATTCTGGAGCGAAGACTCAGATGCAGAGCTTTACCACTTCATTGGTAAAGACATCATCTACTTCCACAGCTTATTCTGGCCGGCAATGTTAGATGGTGCAAAATTCAGAAAGCCAACAAACGTTTTTGCTCATGGTTTTGTGACTGTGAATGGCGCGAAGATGTCTAAATCAAAAGGCACTTTTGTTAAGGCGCGTACTTACCTTGATAACCTAGATCCTGAATATCTTCGTTATTACTACGCGGCAAAATTAAACAACGGCATCACTGACCTTGATTTAAACCTTGAAGACTTTGCACTACGTGTTAACTCAGACTTAGTAGGTAAAGTAGTTAACATCGCAAGCCGTTGTGCAAGCTTCATCACCAAGAAGTTTGACGGTAAGCTTAGCGACACCGTAATGGACGAAGCACTATTAAGTGAGTTCCAAGCAGCCTCTGCAAGCATCGCAAATCACTATGAAAACCGTGATTACAGCCGTGCAATTCGTGAAATCATGGCACTTGCTGATAAAGCAAACCAATTTATCGACGCTAAAGCGCCTTGGGTATTGATTAAAGACGAAACAAAACAACAAGAAACACACGATGTTTGTTCACTTGGCTTAAATATGTTCCGTATACTTATCACTTACTTAAAACCTGTTCTTCCAGGTATGGCTGCAAACGTTGAAGCCTTCTTAAACGACGGTTTAACATGGCAAGGCGCGCAAACAGCGCTTGTTGGTCACGCAATTAATAAGTTCAAACCGTTAATGCAACGTGTTGAAATGGATAAAGTAAATAAAATGATTGAAGAATCAAAAGAAAGCCTAGTTGCTGAAAAAGACAAGATTGATCCAAACAGCCCACTAGCAAAAGAGCCAATCAGCCCAGAAATCGAATTTGATGATTTTGCGAAAGTTGATTTACGCGTAGCAAAAATTGCTAAAGCAGAACACGTTGAAGGCGCAGATAAGCTATTAAAACTAACCTTAGATTTAGGTGGCGAAACGCGCCAAGTATTCGCAGGTATTAAATCGGCGTATGCACCAGAAGACATTGAAGGCAAGCTAACGGTAATGGTCGCGAACCTTAAGCCTCGTAAGATGCGTTTCGGTATGTCTGAAGGCATGGTATTAGCTGCAGGCCCTGGCGGTAAAGAAATTTATATTCTTAACCCAGATGAAGGCTCAGAGCCTGGCATGCGTGTAATGTAATTACACAATTACTAGCTAATATAAATACTAGTTGATATAAAAAACCGTTGTGTTTCAGACACAACGGTTTTTTGTATTTAATGAATGCTTTAGATTAATGGTGTTAGCTTATGAGCTTGGGCATGCAGGATACTCAGTCAGTACTTGAGTAATTATTTGCCCAAACTGCTGGTGTTGTTGTTCGGTAATAGCAAAAGCAGCATTGTAAGCTAGGGTATCTGCAAGCTCACCTGTTATGACTTCATAAAAAGTCATCGCGGTCAGTAAGTGCCCTGCATCTGAAGCATGATTGCCATCTGTACTGTAAAAATTAAGCTCAGGTAATGCAGCGATTGCTTTATCCCAAACTAAGCCGATTGGTGCAACACAGCTTACCTCTTTTTCGCTAATCGACAAATGCAATTGATAGACAAGCTCCCCTTCTTTGCCATCACCTCTTTGCGGATGCTCAGGAAACAAAATAGGTGTAATTTCCAGCTCTTTTGCACTGGCAATTAAACGCTCAGCCTCACTTGTAGAATAATTAACAGAGCCAGACTGAGAATACTTTTGACCTTGAAAAATAGCATGGCTCCAATTGGCTTGCTGCAGCTTTTCAACATTGCCCGATGTGCTCACTATCTCATCTAAAAAGCGACCACTGACGGTAAGAGTTGAAACTTGAGCATTGGTTAACTCACTGGAAATAAGCTGTTCAAGCAAATCCCCTAATCTAGCACTATGGCTATTGCCATAAATAATAATTTTATAGTCAGCACTACCACTGTTATCGACAAGCTCAACACCTGTATCCGGTGTTGAGCTGTTAGTGTCATCAACTTTTGTAGGTTCGTTTTTTGAGCTCGAACCACATGCAACCAGACTGATCGAAAAGACGAGTAAAAAATAACATCGAATTAATCTCGCAAACTTATCATTTATCATACTTTACCTTTGGCTTATTATTTTTATGTCGTTAATATTGAAACATAAAATTATAAATTGCCAATTTTTGTACGATTTTTATCTAGGGTGCTAAGTACAAATCATGTAAAACTCGCTCTTTTCGAGGTAAGTAATAATCATCATAATCAAGTGACACTATGACTCTTTTAGCTTTGCCTAATAACTCACTGCGAGGCACTAAACCAATCACTCGTGAGTCTGCACTATTATCACGGTTATCACCCATCGCTAGATACATATCCTTTGGAATTACGACAGGGGCAAAATGCTGCATCACCGAGGGCGTTTTTGATACCACAATAGCGTGCTGAACACCGGCAAGATTTTCAATCAGTGTTTGCTGCTCATGCTCATCATCAGTTAATGCGTAATCAAGTGCTTTACCGTTAATGATCAATTTATTATCGACTAAAGTCACTGTATCGCCCGGCACACCAATAACCCGCTTTATTAAGCGATTATTTGCAGCCTTAGAATCAAATACAATAATATCACCGGCTTTTGGCTCATCTGTGCGCATTAGCGAAATATGACTAAATGGCACACGCAGATCATAAGCCATTTTATCCGTTAAAATACGGTCCCCTTCAATGATGGTCGGATTCATAGAACCTGTTGGCACTTCATACCAATCAGCCACTGCACTTCTGAACACACTCATCAAGCAGATAAATAAAATCAATGAGCGGTTATTTTTCCATACCTTTAAAAGCCAGTTCATATTCGTTCCTAATTTGTTGTTTGATTCATTAGGAGTCTGTGCGGTAGGAATTAGTTCTCAACTAAATGTAACGAAATACGTCAATGATAAAAATACCATACATGGTGTTAAAAATATTTGACATATCGAGCAATGAGTAGTTTACTTAACACCAAGTCAAATATTTTTTACATGGGGTGGAAGAAAATGAGCTACAAAGAAATGACAATTTGGGGCACCTTGGTGGTAACCATAGGCCTTTTAAGCTATTACCTGTTAGGCATTAATTCACTACAAGCTGCAGGTGAGCTTAGCCAAGATACTATGGTGTCTTATTTGTATAAGGTTGTCGTGGTTGCGGTGATCTTAGAGATCATTATGCAATCTGTGCTTGCAGGCATTAAACACAAAGAAGCAGACTTAGGGGATGATGAGCGTGATAAGCTCATTGAGCTAAAAAGCACCAAACTTGGTCACTGGTTCTGCTCTGCAACTATCTTAATGTGTGTATTTTTAGCGACGCAAATTGAGCGCGTATCTGGACGCATGCTGTTACCTGAGGTCTCTGATCTATATAATATTATGCACTTTCTTATTATTGGTTTTTTAGCCAGTGAAATTATTACTATTGCCAGCAAAGCGTATTTATATCGAAGAGACAGCTAGATGACAAAACAGCTCAGTAATACCATTCGGGAACTTCGATTTCATCACAACGAAATGACTCAGCAAGCATTGGCAGAGGCAGTTGGCGTTTCAAGGCAAACTATAGTAGCAATTGAAAAAGGTAAATATTCACCCTCGCTCGAGGTGGCTTTTAAGATTGCTCAACTGTTTGATAAGAAACTAGACGACGTGTTTTCGTATCAGTAATTAACAAAAAAGGTTAGCCAAAGAGCTAACCTTTTTTAAATTCGTATCATTTAATTTTATGACTGCTGATTTTTGAACTGTGCTTTGGCTTGCTCAACTTCATCATCACTGATACCCACTGATTCAGCCGCTTCTTTAATAAGGTGTGGCTGCGTCATCACTAATGCCATCAATTGTTGAAGCTTTTCTGGTGGGATACCTAACTGTTGGACTAGACCCATTGCCATCATTGGGTTTTCCATAAACGCTTGAAACAGCTCACGCACTTTCTCGTCACTTACATTGTGCTCTTTGAGCATTGCAATAATAGGGTTCATATTAACCTTTACTTTTAACTACTAATAAAACCAATAATATGGGCAAATTGATGTTATTCAACTAACATCACCACTTTTCCCGAGTTTTCGTTGTTATCTAAAATACGGTGAGCCTCATTCGCTTCTTGCCAATTTAAGGTTTTATAGATATTGCAATCGAACAGCCCGTTGGCCAAGTCATCATAAAAGCGCGAAATAAACTGCTCTTTTAAATGACGTTTAAACTCAATTGAACGATTACGCAAAGTTGATGCATGAAAGGAAATACGTTTGCTAAGCAGCCTTGCAAAGTCAACCTCAGCAAAGCGCGCATCTAAAAAGGCTAACATCACAATTTGGCAATCCATTGCTGCAACGGCAGCATTTTTATTTAAATAGCTTCCTGAGACAGGATCAACAATGGTATTGGCCTGTAAATTATTGGCTTTGAAGTACTCTACAAAATCAGTGGTTTTATAATTAATGGTGTGATCTGCACCAAGCTGTTTGGCATGCTCACACTTTTCATCACTACCTGCGGTGATCACCACTTGAGCGCCTGCGCGTTTTGCCATTTGAATTGCCGCCCCACCGACACCACTAGCTCCCGCATGGATCAGTGCCGTCTGCCCCGCTTTGAGCTGACCAAATTGAAATAAGGCAGAAAAAGCCGTTAAGTATACTTCACTGATAGCAGCGCCTTGAGCCATTGTCATTTCATCTGGTAACGGCATTACTTGTGCAGCATCAACTGCAACATACTCGCTGTAAGCACCGCCCGCACACAAGGCAAAAACGCGTTTATTAAGCCAATCTCCCGATACTGCACTGCCTTGCTCAACAATGGTACCGGCGCATTCTAACCCTAGAATTTCACTGTCACCTTTGGGCGCAGGATATTTACCTTGTCGCTGTAAACAATCTGCCCGATTAACGCCGATTGCTGCAACAGCAATAAGAACTTCGTTATCTTTTAGGGCTGGTTTATCTGTTTGCGCAAAATGTAACTGTGAGTCTTCGTGCTTAATATAACGCATATCACCTTCTATTTAATTCGTTGCCAGATCTCAGCTTCGACTAATTTGCCATTTTCATACAAGGTGTGGTGCCACAAGTCACCTTTTATTTTGTAATCAAATGCCATGGTCTTACCAAGTAGTGAAGGTACATTACCATAGGAAAAAGTTTCGATAAATTGCTGGTCTTGCAAAACATATTTGCCGCCACCAGCATAATGAAAGTTGCCTTGCTTTTGGGTGATATAGCTAAAATGACTGGGTGTAATCAGTTTAACAGAGGTAATTTCTGGCGCTTTTGCCGTCACATAGCCGTCATTGGTTGCATATTTGCCTTCAACAAATTGCCAGCTACCTAATAACGGATTGGCGCATACCATAGACGAAATAAATAAACTCGATAATAACAGTGTGTTTTTCATAGTGCGTTCCTTAGCAATTTTTTCAATAGCATACGCTAACACTATGTTCCTATTAAACAGTTATAGGTTGAGATTTTTTCATTTGAGCTCTCATCGATGAAAAGCGCCAAGACTGCTTATAAGGATAAACATCAAGCAATTGCCCATCGTTTATCGCAGTTTGTAATTGCTGCCACATCGTGGCAGTGAAAATATCTTGATGTGCAGCATTGAAGTGATCAAACGCTCGCTTATTAGCGCTAAAAAATACTTTAAACTGGCTCGGAAATACGTCGTTTTCTGCGATATCAAAGTAGCTTTCGCTGCTGAGCTCATCTAATGAGTCATCGGTTTTTGGCAGCTCTCTAAATTGACACTCTGTCATCGGACAAATTTCATCGTAGTCATAAAACACCACTCTTCCCCAACGGGTTACACCAAAGTTTTTCATCAGCATATCACCGGGGAAAATATTAGCCCCCGCAAGCTCTTTTATCGCTTTACCGTAATCAACCATTACTTGCTGCAGTTTTCGCTCATCACAGTCGTTTATATACAAATTAAGCGGCGTCATTTTTCGCTCTACATAAACATGGCGCAAAATAAGTGCATTACCCGAAATCACAAGGCTGTCACCAATTTGCTGTTGCATTGTTTGTATGAGCTCTTCACTAAATCGGCTTAAATCAAACGCTAAATAACGAAATTCGTGTGTATCAACTAGCCGGCCTACTCGGTCGGCTTGTTTAACAAAGTCGTACTTGGCCATTACTTGTTGTTTGGTGGCTGTTTTTGGTGCACTAAATTTATCCTTTATTACCTTGTACACATAATCTGAGCCTGGGGTGGTAAATACCAACATCACCATGCCCGGCGTACCCGGCGCAAGTGTGTACTTATCGTCAACGGGGCTATTACGGGTGGTATCAACTTTATAACGATAAAACTCGGTTTTCGCGTGTTTGATAAAGCCAATGGCATTAAACAGCTCAAAACGTTGCTTATGAGGCATTAAAACACTGAGGTAATCAACATATCGGGCGGGTTGGTCAGTGTCGACCATAAAATAAGTACGCGCAAAGCCAAACAACAAGCTGAGTTGATCAGCTCCCATCATCACAGCATCAATGTGAAGACCTTTTTCACTGTTTAATAGCGCAATCGCAAATGGCATGTTATCGCCATTTTTAGCAATACAACGACCTATGATGTAGCACGCTTTATTTCTGAAAAACAATGAATTAGCGTATTCAATATAGCCATCGTTGAGAGCAAGCAGCTCATAAACTTGTGGGCATTGCTGTTTCGCTCCAGCAATCAAGGTGCGCTGTAACATAGCAACATCATTAGTAAAATCAGCGTATTGTGATCGAAACACATGGCGCTTGATCAAGCTACTAATCGCACTTTCAAAGCCATTTTGCAGGGAAATGCGGCTAACCAATGAATCAAAGGGTCTTGGCCCCAGTTGATAGCGCGCTTTTAGTACAAACAAGTGCACATTGCGAATTTTTCGTGAGTCCCAAATTGCACCGAAGGTTGAGTTAAAAAAGGTATGAGCAATGGGCTGGTTTTCGTGGCTTTGCACCATGTCTGCGTATATTTGTTTGGCTTGTAACCAAAGCGCAGGGTCGTCTACTTCGCTATAAGCAATAATTTTTACCGCTTGACTTACCTTTTTGACTTGCCCTTCGTAAACTTGCAATCGCGATTTCATAGCCCCTTGAACTTGATGCCACTGGCGCTGTTCAAAACGACTTTGGGCGCCGAGAGTAATATTTAAAAACTCTGCAAACATAGCCTCAAAGCCAGCATACACCGCACGGGCAAGCTTAGTCGCTACGACCTGATTTAATTGTTCGCTGTGTGATTTAACAGCCAAATGTGAACTTTGCTGTGGCATTATTTTTATCGCTTATGCTGATTATTTTAGTCGCCTTGTTTACACACAATAGCAAGCGCGCTTTAATTTAGGTAATTAATAAAGATAATAAATAAGATTGATCAAATGAATATTAGGCACGTCGACCTCAACCTATTAGTGTATTTAAATGTCCTCATTGACGAACAAAGTGTGTCTAAAGCCGCCAATAAACTAGCTTTGACTCAACCTGCAATGAGTAATGCCCTTAAACGTTTGCGTGATTTATTTGATGATCCATTATTAGTGAGAGCCGCTGGCACAATGACGCCAACGGCAAAAGCGCTCAGCCTTAAACCTGAAATAGAATCACTGTTAAAAATGGCTGAGGAAATTACTCAGCCAAGTGAGGTATTCGACCCGAACACAGCGAATATTACGTTTCGGATCATGGCAAATGACTATCTTGAATCAACCCTTATTGCGCCGTTTATCACCCAGCAGCTAGCAAAAAATCCGGGGCTTAATTTTGATATTTTGAGCCCAAGCGATGTTAACCTTCAAGATATGGAAAAAGGCACCATCGACCTTGCCATTAATCGCTTTAACGGCCTGCCCCGCTCATTCCACCAGGCAAGCGTGTGGCGCGACAATTACTGCTGCTTAACACACCCAGACAACCCTTACTTACAACAGCAAAACCTCGAAGGCTACCTTGCTCAAGAACACATTTGGGTGAATCGGGCTGGTTGGGGCGTAGAAGCGGCCGTAACGAATAAATCAGGCAGCCAAAAACTCGGCTGGGTCGATGAGGCATTATGGCAACTAGAACAAACCCGCAATATTCGCGTATTCACCCGCCATTACATGGTGGCGAGCCTACTTTGCCAATCACCTCAACTCATAGCAACATTGCCCCGTCGCCAAGCGATGTTATTAGCAAAACACACTGATTTGGTAATAAGTCCAGTGCCATTTCAAATCGTGCCTATTGAAGTAAAAATGTTATGGAGCCCTTTGCTACACCACGCAAACCCGCACCAATGGCTGCGTAGAGAGCTACTTGCCTTTGCCAGTACCGTGGCTGATCGTTAAAAACAGTATAATATTGATAAAATCAATATCAGTTATTGAAAACAACAATTTCATTAATAATGAGTGAAGGGCTAGAGTGAAGTTAAGCACATAAACAAAGAGAAAATGATTATGGAAACTTCAGCGCAATTCACTCAACAGGACGGCCTTTACATCAATGGTCAATTACACTCATTCATCGAGCAGCAGCTTTGTAAAAAAAGCGATTTAGCCTGCGATGAGATTTACCAAACACTGGCAACAATGGTTGATGAGTTTGGTTGCCAATGCCGTAAAACCAAACATCAAGATGATGATGTTCTACAAGCAGAGACACTGTTAAAAGCGTATAGCACAGTACGTACTCACCCGCACTGTCATGTTGATGCACAAACAACAACTGCAGTGTTAGATGAATACTGCTGCCAAGTACCAGCTATTTTAGTGGTTGCGTTAATGGATACATTAACAGGCATGACAAGCAATGAGCCAGGTGCAGAGCACATTTACCAACGTGCAGCACAGTTAACAGGTAAACCATGTGTCTACGCAGTTAAAAGCGCCAATGCCGCTTAATATGGTTCATAATTTGAGTTACTTATTCGCGCGATGATGCTTGTTGCAAAATCACTGCAACTAAGCATCGTCGCATCGGCTACTAGGTTAGCCAAATCAAACGTCATTTCATTTGCGCTAAGCGTCTGCTCTAGGGCTTTTTCTATTTTATTCGCCGCTTCGTGCCAGCCCATAAAACGTAGCATCATAACCGCACTTAAAATACTGCTTGTTGGATTTGCAGTGTCTTCCCCGGCAATGCGATTAAATGTGCCATGAGTCGGTTCAAAAAAAGCCACTTCATTATTTAAGTTTGCCGCAGGCATTATACCCACCCCACCAACCTGTGCGGTTAGCATATCAGCTAAGTAATCGCCATTTTGATTGGTTGTTACCACCACATCAAATTGCTCTGGGGTGAGCAGCGCTTGTTGTAGCATGTTATCGGCAATGACTTCTTTGATAATTAAATCATCTTGCTCGTCACGTTTGATCACTAACCAACGACCATTTTCATGAGCTACAGCGTTAAACTCTTGCTCAGCAAGGGCAAATGCCCAGCGTTTAAAGGCGCCATCGGTAAATTTAAGTACATTGCCTTTGTGCACCACAGTCAGTGATTCACAGTGCTCTTTAAGGGCAAAGTTGAGGGCGTAACGCATTAGTCGCTCTGCCGCCTCTTTCGAGCTATTTTTAATACCAATACCGCATTGGTTATCAAAACGAAGTCGGGTGACACCCATTTCTTGGCACAAAAAATCAAGCATACGTTCGTTATCAATACTGCCAGCCTGCCACTCAATGCCTGAGTAAACGTCTTCTGAGCTGTCGCGTATTACGGTGATTTGAGTTTTTTCAGGCTCTTTTAAGGGCGATGGTAAATGCGGATAACTGCGAATAGGCCGCATGTTAACGAATAAATCCATCTCATGACGAAGAGCCACATTTAAAGAGCGAAAACCACCGCCGAGGGGGGTTGTTAATGGCCCTTTTATGGCAATTTTATACTGTCTAACGGCATGTAGGGTTTCTTGCGGGAACCAGTCGCCATCGTAAAGCGCAGCTGCTTTTTCGCCATTGAACACTTCCATCCAATGTATTTGTTTATCGCCTTGATAAGCCTGATTCACTGCAGCATCAACAATATCTCGCATTACCGGGCTGATATCTTGACCAACACCATCGCCTTCAATGTAAGCAATAACCGGGTTATCAGGAATATGCCATTGACCCTTACTATCGATAGTAATTTGCGCGCCATTCGAGGGTACTGAAATGTGTTGATACTGCATCATGCCTTCCCAGCAAGGTGTTTTAATAATATTAATATCAAGAAATAGCTAATTTGTCTGTGCTTACAAAGAAATAGCCGCTATTCAAGCAATCAATGTGTTACCTTGGTAAATTCATTTTCCATTGCATTAAATAATGAGCCAATTAACTGGGTATCCAAGGTTACAGTATCCTCTTTTAAAGCCGTATCGACAGCCACTGCTTTTACATACAGCATTTCACACTCAAACATATTAGCCGCACCTTTGAGCATATGAACATTTCTGCTTAAGCCATCAATATCCATGTTTTTATATTGCTCGCGCATTTCTCGATATTGTTCTTCAAGGCCCTTTATATAATCATCTTTAAGCGCCTGAAACTCTTTTTCTGGTAATTTAATATCAGCTAATTCATCGCAATCTAAGTAACTGGCAATTTTATGACTAAACGCATTTCTATCAATTGGTTTGGCTATTAAATCATTAAACCCTTGCTTCATATAACGGGCAATTTCATGCTTCATGTTATTAGCTGTAAGTGCAACGATAGGAACGCTCACTCCTGTAGCTTGCATCATCTTTAATGCTTCTTGACCGTCCATAATCGGCATTTGAATATCAAGCAGAATAAGATCAAAACTCTCTTCTAGGGTTGCTTGGACTGCGTCTTTGCCATTTTCAACGGTTGTTACAGTCAGTCCCATACGCTCTAATATTCGCGCAATTAAACGTCGGTTGTCTGGGTGGTCTTCGGCGAGCAATACCCTGCCCTTTAAGTTCTCTGGTGCATCAAGCTTACTAAACGGTGAGGTTTCAACAAGTTTCACTTCACTCATGTCATTGAGCCAACGTGTATTATCTGTGGTGTACACCGACATAGTGAAAATAAACTCACTGCCAGAACCTACATTACTTTTAACGCTGATATCCCCATCCAATTTTTTGGCGAGGCTCTTTGAAATATTAAGGCCAAGACCAGTGCCGCCATATTGCCTAGAAATACTTGAATCCGCCTGATAAAAGGCACTAAATAAAGCTTGTTGCTCTTTGTCTGTCATGCCAATACCGGTGTCTTTTACGCTTATCGACAACTTATCGTTATGACAGCTTACCGTTAAAGTTATACGCCCAACTTGAGTAAACTTAAGGGCGTTGGTTGTTAAGTTTAATAAGATTTGCCTTAACCGACTCGGATCGGTAATTAGGTAGTCTGGCAACGGGAACTGATAATCAACACTGAACTTTAAGCCCTTATCACGAATTTGCTTACCAATGAGTGATTCAATATTGGCAATCGTTGCAAACAGGTCTGTTTCGACTAAATCTATTTCTAGCTTGTTGGCTTCAATCTTCGACATATCGAGTATATCGTTAATTAACCCAAGAACATGGCGACTATTTTGCAAAATAACCCCAATACCATGGTTGCGCTCATGAGGCTTAATGTCCCCGAGCATAATGCCATCTGCATAGCCAATAATTGATGTCATTGGGGTGCGAATCTCATGACTAATATTCGCTAAAAAGCGACTTTTAGCTTCATTCGCATCGCGAAGCTCAGAGGCAAGCTCTTCAAGCTCCAAGGTTCTTAAATGTACTTTTTCTTCTAGATTTTTATTGAGCTCTACGTTGTCATCGTGAAGCAGCCTAAACTTATCGGCCACAGCAAACGCCAGCAACATGGCGTCCATGGCTGTGCCTATCAACCCCAATAAATATAAATTAATGGAAGTAGCTGGCAGCAAGCCTAAATTAGTTAAATTACCGACCATATTCGGTAGCATCATGGCAATGTAAGCCAGCACAAAATAGCGTGCAGGCTTAAAGCCAATGAGCATACAGCGAATACCTATGTATAAGCCTAAACATAAAGCTACACCCGTTACTAACGTTGACCAATAAAAACCAAAGCTTGGCCATAAAATACAAAACGGAATACCCAGAGTAGCGATTACACCCACCGTCAGGGATAATTGCGCCAGTTTGGGAAATGTCTCTTTAAGTTTGAGTAAGTTGTTGTAAAACAGAATATTGGTTAAGGGGGTGAGGGCAAAGCCGAGCCAATGAAGATGAGGATTATAGTAACCAAACAGCTGATCAGAAATATGGAAAAAATGGCTCCAAGCAAACACCCAGGATGCAGTAAATAGCGCGTAGTAAAGGTGTGTGACATCACGGGAAACCATGTAAATTAATAAGTTATATAAACCAAGTGCAATCCCCACCCCAAAGCACAGCATCATGATCATATTTTCGACGGTTATGTTCTGAAAATAATCTTGATATGGGGTTAATACCAGCTTTGCGGGAGTATAAAAGTAGTCACTCTCAAAATAAGTGATAAGCGTATATTGCTTACCTTTTTCAAGAGATAAGCGATTACCATAGTGAAAAGCAAACTGATTCGGCTCGACCCCACCGGTTACAAAGTGCTGTATCGGGGCACTTGGATCAGTTATATCGTAAATGCGGCTTTCTATTTTCGAAACCAAGGTGTTATACGGGTAGAGCACTAAATCTTCGATATCACTTAGATTTTCAATTTCAACAATTAACCAATAGCTACCGCCAACCGAGCTTATTCGAGATTGCGGTTTTTTGCTTGCTCGCCAAGCATCAATCGCAGCCACCGATTGCGGAAACATATTATCGTTTGCCGTAAACACTTCACCAACATCATGAAGGTTTTGCTCAGCTACAGCGTCGGTGTAGACAAACGTATCTTGTGCATTCGCCGAAACACTTAATAAAACCACAAACAGCAGAGTGCTAAAATACAGCTTTAACCGCATTCACAAAACCCCTGTACCAGTGTGGAGGTGGCAACGACTAGAATTGCAGTGAAACATCAAAGCCATAGCGACGCCCTTCCCCTTTAAAGTCTTCAAGCATGCCTAGGAACGAACTTAAATCGAACTTTAACTGACTGTATTCAGTATCAAATAAATTTTTGCCCCATAAAGTAAATGACCAATTATCAACATCATATTTTAGATGCGCATTAACAATGCTAAAGCCGTCTTGGCGGGCATAAGGGTTCATGTTCTGATCAAAATAAAACTCAGACTGATAATCGTAAATAATGTTGGCCGATAACGGATATGACGCCAAGCTGGTATCATATTTTAATCCCGCTGATACATTCCATTTAGAAGTAAATGGTAGTTGGTTATCGGTAATACTATTGCCAAGTGGGTCAACATATTCTTCAAACTCAGCATGAGGGATATAGCCAACTGAAAGTAGCATGGCTAATTGCTTAGTTGCTTGGTAATTGATTTCAGTTTCAAGACCGTAAATAGTTGAATCAGCGACATTTTCAAGCAACTGCACAGGAGGCATTTGCGGTGTTTCTGACGCTTGGTTCATAAACACTTGTTGGTCGTTATAGTCATAGTAAAACGCCGCCCAATTCATTCTAAGTTGCTTGCCAGGCCAGAACGACTTTAAGCCAATTTCATGGGCATTTAAGCGCTCTTTGCCATAGTTTGCCAAGATTGCTTGTTCTTCAGATGACAAAAAGCCGCCGTTGTAGCCACCACTTTTACTACCATTAGCAAAACGATAATAAAGATTGCTTGCATCTGAATAGCGATAATTAACGGCAAATTGACCAGTAAAGCCATTGTCTGATTGCTCATCGGTAACGCGATAAAATGGTACAAGCACTCCGTCTAAGTCATTCACATCAACCACCGCATTTAACGTGGCGATTGAGTCATATTCAAGTGACTCATAGTCATATCTAAGACCGGCTGTGATCATCCATCTATCTGCGACAGGCACTTCAATTTGGCTAAATACAGCCAAATTTTGCATCTTGATTTCGTTATCGTAGATAAAGGTCGCGGTTAAATTTGTCGGTAAAATACCCCGGAAATCACGCAAAATATCATTTAGATTATCTTGCTCAATCGTCTCATCGGCAAAATAAACACCACTGGTGAGTGTGTAATCAGCAAATTCGTTTAATAACCTGAATTCTTGGCTTAATAGTTGGGTATCTAGCCCTAATACTCCTTCGCACAAACGAGCTGGCGAGCCATCGCAGTTAAAAGCATGGCTTCTTTCTAAATCGTTAAAGCTCGAGAGAGAAGTGAATGTACTTTGCTCGTTTAAATGCCAATTCACTTCGGCGATAAAACCGTAGCCATCAGATTTATGAGGTGAGTCGTTATTGACACTCACAGCAAAGAAGTCATCACTGCCATCATTAAAACCAAAGTTATCAAAACAGCGTGTTGAGCCCGCATCTGCTGGTGAACACAGCTCACCCGTTAAAGGGTTCGCGACAATACCAATACTACCAACTGGCTGGGCAATACCATCCCAATCTTCAATATGCGCTTGCAGGTAAAGATCAACGTCATCCCACTCAGACAAAAAAGACACTCGTGCATTTTTTTGCTCCATGCCTGCTGTTGGTGAGTCTGCATAGGTATTTTTTGTTGAATATTCGTAGTCTTGATAGTTAACAGCAATACGCATTGCGCTGGAATCTGAGAGTTGCTGGTTCCACATACCATCGACGCTGGTGGCATTGTTATTGGCAACACCTAATGTTAGCGAGCCATAGCTATCAAACTCAGGGCGATTTGAGCGTATAAGTATTGCACCACCGGTAGAATTACGACCAAACAAGGTACCCTGCGGGCCGCGTAAAATATCGAGTTGTTCAATATCGTACAAGTTAACAATTTGATTATTAGCAGACCCCACCGCAACGCCGTCAAGATACATGGCAACAGGTGAAGTATTCGCCGTATTATAATCAAGTAACCCCACCCCACGGATGCTGACAGCGGGAGGCGTCCCCTCTGCAGCGTTTTGGGTAATTTTAACGTTTGGCGCAAACAAACCAATTTCAGTTGAATCTTTAAAATGCTGAGCTTTTAAAATTTCGCCATTCACTTGGCTTACCGCCACACTTACGTCTTCAATTGCTTGAGGACGCTTTTGTGCATAAACGCTAATAACTTCCATGTCTTTTTCAGTCTCAGCTCCTTGTGCAACAGCGCTTGCCATTACACATGCCGCCAAGCTGGTGCTCGACAACATCATAAACTTAGGATCTTTAAGAAAAGGACGCTTCATTGGCTTTTAGACCTTAAAAGAGGGAAACTTGTTAAATTGTTGTAATTTAGTGGTAAGTATAGACCAAACAATAGATTAAAGTCGCATATAAATCATGTAATTTCATGACTTATACGCATACTTTTTTACAGCTTTATTCACACTAACCTTTTTCGAATGCATGCTCTCCGCTGATTTCGCTTGGCCAACCACATATTGCCCGCGCTGTTTGCATACCGGCCATCACAGCAGCCTCAACACAGCCTGCATTAACCCCGGTTTTTATCCAGTCGCCAGTGATGCGCAAATTAACAAACTGACTGCCATCTGTAGCCAGGCGGTATTTACTCGAATCAACCACAGATAAGACATAGCGCTCACTGGGATCGACATTGACGCGCCAATATTGCTGCTCAAGAACAGGTAAAATGCTATGCGGATCACTGTAAAATACCTGCCAATCAAACTTGTTATCAATATAGGCTTCAGGCCAAAGTGCCCGCATATCTGCGCTAAACAAATTATGCATATTCAATTTTACTTCGGCTTTCATTTGCTCAGGGAATTGATGTGCACTGGCAGGTGGGTAGTTTTCGCAGCTAAACGCACTGCAAAAATAGGCAATGTTCACTGGCGCATTTTCACTTGGCCAATCTTCTTTATCGAGTAAGTTACCCATTGCCGCCCAGGTATCAAACGGCTCGACAAAGCCACTTAAAATAGGCCCTTCGTGAGCAGCATTAGTTTGCGTAAAGCCAAGTTGTGGGTCGGTTTTATTCAACCATACTTGGCAAGCCTGAGTCGCCACACTTTGAACTTTTGTTGCTTGTTGAGAAAGCGCGTAATCTACAGCTAAAAGTTCAGAGGCAACGTGTTCAAGAGAGGCAACCGATACACCTAAAATCAGTGTATCAAAATCAATACCATGGCGAAGCGTCACTGTTGGCAAGGGGGTGCTAAAGTGTTCTTGATACACCTCGGGCCAATTGCTCCAAAATGACTCTAAATTAATTTGATATTCTTGCAATAAGTGCGCTTGTTCAGGGCTGATTTGCTCATACAGTGGCTCACTTGGCCAGCATGGCAGCTGTTTTACATCAATGAGCGGGTCATAATCTTGGCCAACTAAACTCACCTGTTGGCAAAGCTCAATTTCACTCACCAGCGGCTCACCTTGGGCAGTTTGCCCAGCAGATAAGTTAGTTAACTGATGGAAAAACTTAAACTTAACACCGCGCTGCTTTAAAAGTTCATAAATTGGTCCGAAAATAACATCGCCCATGCCTGCTTGCATTTTCCACATCACGCCGCCTTTATAGCAAAGACCTATACGTAGCATAGCAAGGGCGGCAACGCCGGCTTCAACATTGGGTTTACTAAAGTCACCTTTAGGGTAAGCGAACACCAAATCATAAAAGCCGCGCACTGGCGCTGAATCGACGCTGTAAGTTTTATTCGCACCATTTTTTTCGAGCCACTGACGAAAATCGTAGCAATTAATGACACCAAAACCGTCGCGATATACTTTGTCTTTAATCAGTCCTGTGAGCATTGCAATCGCAAGATCGGCACAAATATAAAGTCTGCGCAGCTCTGGGTTGTCATCTAGTAGATCAATAACTTGGTCTTTAAACCAACGTTTTAACTTTCTGACGATGTACCAAATCACCAGCCGATCGGCCTGCTTATCTGTATGGGTAGCCTGCTTTTCGGTGAACTGCAGCAAATGAGTTATCAATGTTCGTGGGTTCGAGGCAATTTCAGTTGCACCTGCTTCAATATCATCAATAAACTGCTTTGCACCATCCAAATGGGTATCAATGTCTGCTTTGATTTCTTGATACATGTGTTTGAGTAACGATTGATCCCGTGATTTTTTAGTCACTAAAATGGTTTTAGCATCTTGCTGCTGACAAACATGCTCAATGCCTTCGGTCCACTTTTTTAGCCATGCTAATGTCATGGTAACAAAGTCCCACACTGTTATATCTAGGCTGCCATCAGCGGGGTTGCCTTCAACGGTAGGAAAATCTATCGGCCAAGTTTGCCATTCATTATCAATAAACTCTTGTAAGGCAATAAAACTGTGTGGTTTAAATGCCTGCTGCCAAGTAGCTAATGAACAACTTGCAGGTCGATTGAGTGAGTTATACACCCCTTCTAAGGTGCGAAAGCTATTCACATAGGCGCCAAACCAAACATGTAAACCATGCTCTTCGATGCGCTGTCCAAAATGGACGTTTCGGCCACTCGCCCCTTTACCGCCAAGGCGCCAACCCTGTTGATAAACGGTAATTTCGCGCTGGCTTTGCCAATTAGCTTGCTCGGTTAAATACACTGCCGCAGTCATCGCTGCAACACCGCCACCAACAATGGTGATTTTTTCTTTTTCCATGGTTACCCCTGTGCTGGTAACAGTTGTGTTGCGCCAAGCTGGTCAAAATCCATATTGACGTAAAAAGGTAAATGAACTGCTTGTTTGCCAAGTGCGATGCCAAACATGTCATTCAAAGGAAAGCTCGCAAGAGCTTTTACATCCAAACTAAAATCATTGTGTAAAAGTTTTAATTGGTGAATTTTTTTGATTAACGATGGTGAGTGAACCACGCTTTGATAAACGGCTTTATCTCCTTGGCCATCGGGAAATTGTTTAAACAAAATCTGATCCATCTGCGGATGAATAAACCCGTCTAACAATTGTTTAAGAAGCGATAAATCAATGCCTTTAATTTGCGCATCAAACAAATCGGTAACGTGTTTAGAAAAATGCGATAAGTTATCGAGTAGGTTTTCCTTGGTACTTGCCTGTGTTTGCTCAATGGTTAATAGCTCATGCATTGCTAATTTAGAGTCTGGGTTAAACACATCAAAACATTCTAAAGAAATACTAAAGGCGCCCGCATCACTCACAGTCGCAGGCATTTGATATTCACAGAGGTATTTATTGTAGCCCCAGGCTTCTCGGCCATTAATCAAAGCATAAATGTTATTGACGCTAATAAATGCCGGATACCAATATAAATGGCTAATATCACCATCTTGCATTTTTGCTACCGGCAGCCAAATAATAATATCGGTTTCTTGCATCCAGCCATGCTCTGAAAACGGTGGCGTTAATGAAGAAATTTTTTCGATATCAGTGAAGGTAAGTAAACAAGTACTCCCTAACACATTAAACGAGGTTGATTCGGTTGCTAGTAGATTTAAAGTTGCATCAACATAGTACTGCATTTTTTGCTCGCAGCCAGACACAAAAAAACCATACATTTGCGCGTTGATCATTCGACAAGGTGGTTTAGCAACCGGGTTAGATAAGAAGTGGCTGTAATTTGTTTGGTCCGTCATAGTCATTACTTATATTGTTGTTTAGTAATGACTATAGACCAGTTTTTTAATCGTTGGGGACAAGTTCTGAGTTACAACACTCTTTTAATAGCTGTTCGGTAAATTGCTGATAACCGAGCTGATTAAAATTCTCAGATAGCGGGTTCATAAACCCATGACCATAGTCGGCTATTTCACAGCTCACCTTGGCTTTACTTTTTAATGAAGCAATCACTGGCTTAATATCAAAATGCTCTTCACTGTGAGGAAAAATAAATCGACAAGGAACGTTAGCCTCAAGCTCTAGGTGATGTCTAACTTGTGATGGATAAAAGGCAATAATTTTTTTAATAAATGAATTTTTTAACTCTGCTTGAGCTCGCCAAACGGCAGCTGCGCCTGCACTAAATGCAATAATCGTGGTTGGCTGACGAATAGTAGCCATTTTTAAATGTACTAGCTCAAAATAACTGTCATGGCCGCATTGAGTCATAAAATGTTGATATTGAAACTGCTCATTTATGGGGAGCTGAATTTCCCCCATGTAAGGGTCACTAAGACTCACTTTACCACGAAGCTGCTGAGCAAGCAGCGATAAATGCGCGCTGTTTTACCGAATATATCTGATACCAAAAGGTAATTCATAAGCATACTTCTTATTGTTATTTTGTGCCTAATCACAATACGCCTGTTTCTGTTAAACATCCAGAGATTATTTTTGATGTTTAAAAAATAAACCTTGCGCTTAATTGATTCTTACAGTACTCTGATTGTCTGGTTTTTAGAAACCACGCGGTTAACCCCTTACCTTGATCCAGTAATTCCCGCATATTCGTATAAATACTTGCAGCTTGTTCACTAAATGACATTTTGATGAATTTTCAAATCATCACCAAACTGTCACAAACTTAGTCGACACTGTTAGCAAGACAACAAATGTCGGTCTGTATTTTTTTAAATGCCTATTAAAGCTCTACAGACACAGACAAAAGAAAAAGTGAGTTTTATTATGTCATATAAATACAACGGATCTTTGATCCAGATCGCACATCCAGTGCAATCAATCTCGGTAAATAAACAGCGTGTAATTTTTAGTGACACGCAGGGCTTAAAAAATGCCATCTTCCAAAAGGCTAGTGATGCACGCCAATTTGTGAAGTGGTTAAAAGCCAACTAAACCCTACCGATAAACGCCAGCCAACAAGCTGGCGTTTTAGTTTTCACCACCAGCCACATAAGCCTATATTCCTGCTACACTTATATTTTAGTTCCTAAATAGGTAGTAACTATGCGTAGTTTGTGGTCTATTTTACTATTACTTTTTTGCTTGCCAGCTTATGCAAATAAGCAACCTAAAGCCATTGAGTGGATCATGGTTGATTTTGCCCCCTACTACATCATGCATGATAAATATGAAGGCACAGGTCGTGATGAAAGTGTGATCAAATTATTAGAAAAAGCACTGCCTGAGGTTTCATTTAAACGCACTTTATTGCCAGCCAGTCGTGCTGTGCATGAACTATCAAACCCACAAAATAATTACTGTATGCTGTCGTTATATCAAAGCGAGCACCGCAAGCAGCATATTCAGTTTACTGAACATTCATCAACTGTTGGTTTGTCGCCGTCTATTGCAATACGTAAAGAGTTAGCAACAAAACTTAAGCTAGACTCAACAAAACCTGTGTCACTTAAATCATTACTAGCCGAAAACCTTGCTTTAGGGGTCTCTATGAGCCGCTCTTTTGGAGCAAATATCGACAAAGTTATTAACGAAAGTCATGACGCTAATATTATCTCACGCCCCGGCAGAGACACCCTCGCAAGCCTAACTTATATGCTACAAAAAAAGCGTATTGATATATTACTTGGCTACCCTAGCGAACATTATTACTTGGCTCATTCCATGGGCTTTGAAGATGACTTAACTCAACTATCACTTACTGAAGCTCCGGCGTTAAGCATTGGCTATATAGGCTGCACTAAAAACAAGCAAGGTGAAGTAACGGTAAAATTATTAGATGAAGCTCTTGAGAAAATCGCTCATACAGATGCTTTTCATGATGTTTTAGTTCGCTGGCTACCGGATAATTTGCAGCCCATTTTAGAAAAGAGATTAAAAGATAGAAACGAAAGTGCCGCTCATTAAGCGGCACTTTTAATTTTACCAACCCACAGTTATGCGAATTGGCGGTCGTATTAACGGTGCTTACTTACGTACACCTTCAATGAATAAACCAATATCAACATGGGTTGAAGCCGGACCAAGGTTGTAGTCAATACCATAGTCAGTCAATTTAAGACTTGTTTCGCCTTCAAAACCAACACGGTAACCACCCCACGGATCTTTACCTTCACCAATTTTGTCAATTTCAAAAGTAATGGTTTTGGTTACACCATTTAAGGTAAATTCACCTGTAACATCTGCTTCGTCACCGTCTTCATCAAACTTGATTGAGGTACTTTTAAATGTTGCAGTTGGGTATTTATCAACATTTAAGAAGTCTTTACCGCGTAAGTGCTTGTCACGCTCAGCATGGTTTGAGTCGATGCTTTTAGTATCAATCGTTACATTGATTTTAGATGCATTAGGCGCTTTATCGTCATAGCTAAAATCACCTGAGAAAGTATTAAAACGACCATGTAACCAGCTGTAACCTAAGTGCTTAATTTTAAAAGTTACAAATGCGTGTGCACCGTCTGTATCAATAACGTAGTCAGCTGCATTTGCGTTTGCTGTTGAGAAAAGTGCAGCACTGAGTGCTGTGCCTAATAGTAATTTTTTCATTTTAATCATCCTTCAATGGTTTGATCATTCTAATTAAGGTTTTATCTTTATCGATAAAATGATGTTTTAGTGCCCCTAAAGCATGTAAAACAACCACAGCTATTAGCCCATACGCGGCATAAAAGTGAATTTTACCTGCAATATCTTCTTGGTTTGCGACCGACTCGGGTAATGCCGGTACAGCAAATAAATTAAATACTTCAATTGCACGGCCATCAGCCGTAGAGATTAAATAGCCAGATGTCACAATGACAATTAAAGCTAAATAAATTAGTTTATGGACTGAGTGTGCAACTCGATTCATTGCTTTTGAACTACCTGCAACAGGCTCAGGTTGGGTGCCTAATAAGCGCCAACCAAAACGAAACAACAATAATGCCGCTAAGGTAATACCCACGCTTTTATGCAAGTCCAAAGAGCCTTTGTACCATGCGTCGTAATAAGTTAGCTCAACCATATAAACGCCTAAGCCAAACAAACCAAACACCCCAAGTGCCATTAACCAGTGCACTAAGATGGCCACCCAGCCATAACTTGACTTTGAATTCTTTAACATACTCATTTCCCATGAGAATCGTGAAACTAGATACATCTTAAATGACGGCTTATATAATGAAAATAGCGTAAAACGAACAGCTTCTGTGCATATATGCACACCTTAGGGGAAAGGGTAAAGTTGTAAGGGGAAAGGAAAAAGACAAAAAGGTGCTAGGTGCTAGGTGCTAGGTGCTAGGTGCTAGGTGCTAGCAGTAGTATGAATACTCGTTGATAAAAGCGTCTAATTCTTAACGTGATAAATTTTTAGTTTTCTCACAACCGATTAATCGCTCACCCCAATAAACTCAGCCGATTTCAAAAGAAGTAACACCGAAAATACGGTTTAATGGCAAACTCGGAGAGTCGTTGGTATACATTCTGGCAGTTTCAAATGACACCTGCATATTGTACTTCTGTGCTAAAGCGACAGCAGCTTGATTGATTTCTGGCGTATCAAGGAAAATAGCGTCAGATGCACTCACTTTAGATTTTAAAGCAAGGAACAAAGGTTCGGCCAATTCTGGTGAGTCGGCAAATAAAGGGCCAATTTTAAAGCCATTCTGACATTTGCGAATTACCCCGTATCCTGCCAATTTCCCATTGCTCATTACGCCCAACGCGTCGCTCTGGGGTTGGTTTAACCATGCTTTAGTAAAGTTTGCTCTATTAGCAGGGAAAAAAGCCTGTTCGTATGCGTCAATAATTTCGAATGGCACGGCATTAAGATCAACAATATCTGAATTTTGTGGTGAACTACCACCACCTACTCCTGCAAAACGGATATTGCGATAGGCCAGATTAAAACCAGACTTTTTGTAGTTCTCTTGCTGTTCCACCACGCCATCAAGGCCAATATTCAACCCTTTAAGACGCTTTAACGCGGCATTCCAAATTTGTATGCCGTAACCTTTGCCACGGTAATCAGGTTTAACAATGTAAAAGCCGATAAAGCCAAATGCATCGTGGTAATTAATGGCAGAAATTGTAGCGATAGGCTCATCGTCTAGAAAACCAACCAGAAACCCTTCAGGATCAGCTGCAAAGTAACACTCTGCATCATTAAGGCCTGGATTCCAACCTTCTGCTGCAGCCCAATCAATCATGAGTTCGACTTCCTTCTTGGTCATGGTTTTGATTGTAAAGTGTTTACTATGCATCTGCTTTCCTTATATTTTCAGTTTATACCAATTCGCTTAATTAAGTGATCTATTTTGAGGCAATAAAACCTCGTTGATAGCAAGGCAAAAATTTCGTTATTTAGTTGTTCTAAATCAGAAATTTTTAACGCAGATAGCGACAGGTTTAATCCCTCAAAATGATTAAGTATTATTGCGGATTGGTATTACTATGACAGCTAACTTAAGACTTACCGCTTAAAGCTTAAAGCTATTAACCTCCAGCTATTCGCCTTCTTCCACCAAACCAACATAAATCTGGCTATTGGCATCTACCTGAAAGCAGCTGATCAGGTTTTCTTTCACCAGCTCTAACATTGCGATAAAGCTAACGACAACACCACTTCTGCCCTCTTCTACCGTAAAAAGACTACTAAAAGGTAGCTGTGATTGAGCTTCTGAGAGTTTATCTAAGATTAAGCTCATCCGTTCACGGGTCGATAAGGCTTCTGCGGTAATATGATGGTGTTCAAATGTTTTGGCTCGGGCCATAACGTCGCTTAGCGCAACTAACAGGTCTTTCATGTCAACGTCAGGTAACAGTACCTCACGTTCACTGAATTCTGGCACAAGTGCTTCAGCAACAAAGATATCGCGGCCTTCGCGAGGGATCTCATCAAGATTTTCTGCGGCTTTTTTAAATTGTTCGTATTCTTGTAAACGTCTTACAAGCTCAGCTCGAGGGTCTTCTTCCTCTTCAAGCTCTTCATGTTTTGGTAGTAATAATCGTGATTTAATTTGTGCTAATAACGCCGCCATCACAAGGTATTCACCAGCCAGTTCAAGCTGAAACTCGCTCATCATTTCAACATAACTAACGTATTGCTCTGTAATACTAAAAATAGAGAGCTCTAATACATCGAGTTTATGTTTTTTTATTAAATACAGAAGTAAATCGAGAGGACCTTCAAAGGTTTCTAAAATGATCTCTAACGCATCGGGTGGAATGTATAAGTCTTCAGGTTTATCAACCACCGCTTTGCCATGCAAAAAAGCCAGTGGCAGCTTTTGCTGTACTGGCTCTTGTAAATTATCTGGCGCGTCAAGCTCTGGGCTAGTCAATGAAGTCTCTACTCAAATGGTTTAGTATCACCACAACCCACACGTAAGATTTCGATATCATCATCCGACAAGTCAATTACTGTGGTTGCCTGTTCAGGAAGATAACCACCATGAATAATTAAATCAACTTGCTTTTCAATGCGATCGCGAATTTCATCAGGATCAGCCTCGGTATATTGCTCACCCGGTAAAATTAAAGAGCACGACATTAACGGCTCACCTAATTCAGCCAATAAAGCACAGGTGATTGGGTGTTCGATAACACGAATACCAATGGTTTTTTTTCTTTTTCGTTTAATAAACGCTTTGGTACTTCTTTAGTGCCTTTAAAGATGAAAGTATAAGGCCCAGGGGTGTTATTTTTAATTAATCTAAATAACTGATTATCAACACGAGCATAGGTAGATAGCTCTGATAAGTCACGACAGACCAAAGTAAAGTTATGGTGTTTTTCAATACCACGAATACGTTCGATGCGCTCTTTTGCTTGCTTATTACCAATGTTACAGCCAAGTGCATAACCCGAATCGGTTGGGTATACGATAACACCGCCCTGCTTGATAATATCAACCGCTTGGCTGATTAAGCGTGGTTGCGGATTATCTGGATGAATATGAAAAAAACTGACTCATTACACGCTCCTATTGCCCTTCCCATGCTTGCCAAACCCCTTGGCAATCTTTTGGTAAGTATAAATTTTTACCTAACTCCAACCAACTGGTCGGAAAATGAAAATCTGACCCTTGTGACGCAAGTAAGCCATATTCACGACTCAGTTCACCTAAAAACTGGCGCTCACTGGGTGCTTGCTGTGGTTGTGCAACTTCCATCGCATCGCCACCTGCGTCTTTAAACTCAATAATTAACTTACGTAGCCACTTGTTAGACATTTGATAACGCCCAGGATGAGCAAGAACGGCAACCCCACCGGCTTGGTGAATGGCAGCAATTGCGGTTTGCATATCACACCAACTACTTGGTACATAGCCTGTTTTTCCTCGCCCTAAGTACTTTTTAAATACCCCAGGAAAGTTTTTAGCAACACCACGCTCAATCAGCGCTCGGGCAAAATGCGCTCGTGTGATCTGTGCGTTTTCAGCAAATGTTTTTGCTTGGTCGTAAATGCCTTCAAAACCATTTTTAGCAAGGCGACGACCGATCTCTAAAGCGCGCTCTTCACGCTTGGCTTGTTGCGCCTGTAACAATGACAACAGTGCGTCATTTTCATCATCAACATTTAAACCAACAATATGAATTTCAAAGCTTTCCCATTTTGTTGATACTTCAACGCCAGCAATTAATTTAAGCGGTAAATTATCATCTGCAATGACTTGGCGAGCTGGTTTTATCGCATTTAATGTGTCGTGATCGGTAATTGCAAACACATCAATGTTTTTCTCAACCGCGCGGTGTAACAATTGCTCGACTGATAGCTGACCATCTGAGTATGTGGTGTGGCTATGTAAATCGTATTTTATCAAAGGGAAAGACTGCTTTACGTAAGTTCTTGAATCAATGATGTGAGTATAACAAAAATTTAGTGCCAAGGCGTGATTATCTTTTTAGGTTAGACATATATACCCTCATAAATGGGCAATTGCGATGGGTAAATGCCGAACTCGTACTAATATGTAAATTAATGCTTGACAGTATCGGCTCAGGTACGCTTTACTGTATGCACTTTCAGACACGTTAAATAAGCAATAACAATGAACAAAACAATTCAAATCACAATTTGGTGGTGGCACTCGTAACTAGCGGGTGACGAATTGTCGTGTCTAACGATTTCAAAACCCGCTCATGTAGCGGGTTTTTTTATATCTAAATTTTAAGGTTTTATTATGAATTACATAGCAACTCTTACACATCATTGGTGGTGGCGCCTGGCTTAGCGGGACGGTAAGGGTCTATCTAATTTATAGGCATTTTTATACGAACCCCGCCAAGCATAGCTTCGCGGGGTTTTGTTTTTTAAAGAGTTTTTGGGAATGAGGGAGAATGAGGTTTGATTTTTAGTCATATAACAACGACACCGGGTGAAGTAACCAGTATCACTCAAGTGCGCGACTACATCAGTAGCCCACTTGCGTTATACAGTTTACTCGATAAGCCTAATTCACTGCTGTTAGAGTCTGCTGAAATTGATTCTAAAGACAGTGTAAAAAGTCTAATTTTGGTTGACTCAGCGCTACGTATTGTTTGCCAAGGCAAACAGGTCATACTCACTGCACAGTCAAATAACGGCAAACAATTACTGCCTTATTTACAAACTCATGTGCAAAACTGCTCTGCTGAGCTTGTAGAAGACACATTAACGTTAACCTACAACGAAGTCGCAAGCGACATTGATGAAGCCAGTAAATTAGTAGCAGATAACGCATTTAGCGCGCTACGTAGCTGTATTAATAGTATTAAAAGCACCACAGATAACCCATTTTCTGTGTTCTTAGGCGGTGTATTTGCCTACGATATGGTTGCTAATTTCGAAACTCTTTCTGATGTGCCTGACGGCGAAAACAGCTGCCCAGATTATGTTTTCTACCTAGCCGAAACGTTAGTTGTCATCGACCATCAAGCAAAAACAACCGAGCTAATTGGCAATGTATTTAACGGCCCTGAAGTTCATGCTAATTGCTTTGAGGTTGGTCAACAATTAGAGCGTTTAAATGCCGTATGTGACAACGCACAAAGCTACCAAGGGCAAAAGCAAACCGGCTCAAACCCAATTTCTGTTGATGTTAGCGACGAGCAATACTGCGAACATGTCATCAAGTTAAAAAACAACATCGTTGATGGCGATATTTTCCAAGTTGTTCCATCACGTACTTTTTCTCTCGCCTGCCCTGACTCACTTCATGCTTACAGCCAACTAAAACAACAAAACCCAAGCCCATATATGTTTTACATGCGCGATGAAGAGTTCGTGTTATTCGGCGCATCACCCGAGTCAGCCCTCAAATATTGCGCAGAGAGTAAACAAGTTGAGGTATACCCAATTGCTGGTACTCGCCCTCGTGGCAAGTTTGCTAACGGGCAAATTAATCCAGACCTAGACAGCCGCATTGAGCTTGAACTTCGCAACGACCAAAAAGAACGTGCCGAGCACCTTATGTTAGTTGATTTAGCACGAAATGATGTAGCCCGTATTAGCGTACCAGGCACACGTCACGCTAAAGAGTTATTAAAAGTAGACCGCTACTCACAAGTGATGCATTTAGTTTCACGCGTGGTGGGTACTTTAAAACCTGAACTCGATGCGCTGCATGCTTACCAAGCTTGTATGAACATGGGCACCTTAGTGGGTGCACCTAAAGTACGCGCTGCTGAGTTAGTTCGTCAAACCGAACAAAAACGCCGCGGCAGCTATGGAGGTGCAGTGGGTTATTTAACGGGCGATGGCGCCATGGATAGCTGTATTGTTATTCGCTCTGCGTTTGTTAAAAACGGCACGGCCTACGTACAAGCAGGTGCAGGTGTAGTGTTTTGATTCAGACCCACAATCAGAAGCCAATGAAACCCGCGCTAAAGCACAAGCTGTGATCACTGCGATTCAATCGACTTACGAGGCACAATAATGACGACAACATCAGCCTATAAAATCTACTTTTTAGATAACTTTGATTCATTTAGTTATAACTTAGTCGATGAACTTTCTATGTTAGGGTGCCAGTTAGTGGTATACCGTAATAACATCAGTGCACATAGCATCTTTGACAAAATGTGCCAAGAAACCGTACCTGTGTTATTAGTACTTTCACCCGGCCCTGGCGCACCATCTGATGCGGGTTGTTTAATGGAACTCATTGAACTGTGTAAAGGCCGCTTCCCTATGCTGGGCATCTGTTTAGGGCAGCAAGCACTAACACAAAGCTACGGTGGGATTATTGGTCATGCAGGTGAAACAGTGCATGGCAAGTCATCAATTATTGAGTTGACTGAGCACCCTGTATTTGCAGGTATGGGCGATAAAATGCCGGTTGCTCGTTATCATTCATTAATGGCAACCAAAGTCCCTGATGACGTTGAAGTAATTGCTTGTTATGAAAATATTCCAATGGCAATTTACCATCAACAAGATAATGCCCTTGGCTATCAGTTTCATCCTGAGTCAATTTTAACGCCAAATGGCGCATTGCTATTACAGCAAAGCATTGAATTTTTAACCGCACGCGTGCAGTAGAGGAATAACATGGAAGCAACAACTCAAACCCAGTTAAACCAATTATTAGCAAAGCAAGATTTATCGTTTTCGCAAGCAACTGCATTGTTTGACGCCATCATGAATGGCAAGCTTAATGATATTGAATTAACTGCAGCACTTATCGCCCTAAAACTAAAAGGCGAAACAAGTGATGAAATCGCCGGTGCTGCAGCATCAATGCGCGCCAATGCAGTGCCATTTCAAACCAGCAAAACCTTGCTTGCCGATAGCTGTGGTACCGGTGGCGATGGCTCAAACACAATTAATATTAGTACCACGGCTGCTATTGTTGCCGCCGCTGCGGGCATCAACATGGTCAAACATGGTAATCGCAGTGTGTCGAGTAATTCGGGCTCTGCGGATTTACTAAAAGCCTTGGGTATCAATATTGATATGAGCCCTGAGCAAGCTGCCCGTTGTTTAGAAAATACTGGCTTTACATTTTTATTTGCACCGCATTATCACAGTGGTGTACGCCATGCGATGGGCGTGCGTACGGCCCTTAAAAGCCGCACAATTTTTAATATTTTAGGGCCACTGGCCAATCCTTCTGCCCCTGAGGTGCAATTACTTGGTGTTTATGACCCTTCGCTGTGTTTACCAATGGCCGAAACCTTAAAAACCCTTGGCACAAAACGCGCTATGGTGGTTCATGGTGCAGGCACTGACGAAATTGCCTTACACGGGACAACCAAAGTGGTTGAACTTAATAACGGTGAACTGAGCGAATACACGCTAATAGCGAGCGATTTTGGTCTTGCAAACTATTCACTTGAACAACTAGCAGGCCAAGGCCCAGAATATAACGCAAAAGCAAGCTTAGCGATTTTACAAGGTCAAGGTGAAATGGCGCATAACGCAGCCATTATAGCCAACGTTGCCGCTCTTCTTTATTTAACTGATAAAGCAAGTGATTTAAAAGTAGCCGCAGACCAAGTAAGCGAATTATTAGCATCAGGCAAAGCGATGGACACATTGAACGCAATTATTGAGGTAAGTCATGGCTAACGTGTTAGACAAAATTGTTGCCGACAAACGTATTGAATTAGAACAAAGAAAAGCACAGCGCCCGCTTGAGTCATTCATTAGCGAGGTTGTGCCAACCAAGCGAGACTTTGAAGGCGCATTAGCAGCAACCGGCACGCAGTTTATTTTAGAATGTAAAAAGGCCTCACCGTCAAAAGGGCTTATTCGTGAACCATTCAATTTAGAGGAAATTACATCGGTTTATAAAAAGTACGCAACCTGTATGAGCGTACTAACGGATGAAAAATATTTCCAAGGCAGCTATCAGTACCTTGAGTATGTGCGCAGCCAAGTTGAACAGCCGCTTATTTGTAAAGATTTCTTTATTGATGAGTACCAAGTTTATTTAGCACGCTTATCTGGTGGTGATGCCATTTTATTAATGCTCTCAGTCCTTGATGACGAGCAATATTTAGCGCTTCACAAAGTGGCTGATTCTTTAAATATGTCGGTACTCACTGAAGTTAGTAATGAGCAAGAAGTCAGTCGTGCTCTTGCACTGAATGCCAGCCTTATCGGTATTAATAACCGCGACCTTCGTGATTTAAGTACTGACCTTGCAACAACAGAGCGTTTACGTCAGCTTATCCCAAATGACAAAGTAGTGATCTCAGAGTCGGGCATTTATACCCATAAAGATGTAAAACGCCTTGCACCATTGTGCGATGGCTTTTTAATTGGCAGCTCTCTGATGGCTGAGCGCGACTTAGAGGCCGCATGCCGAAAAGTCATTTTAGGTGAGAACAAAGTGTGCGGTTTAACCCGTTCACAAGATGCGATGGCAGCCTACGCAAGTGGAGCTGTGTATGGTGGCTTAATTTTTTATCCTAAGTCACCGCGCTATGTTGATATCGACTGTGCCAAGCAAGTTACGCAAAGTGCCCCACTCGCGTATGTGGGTGTGTTTGTCAATGCACCGCTTGAACAAGTGGTCGATTATGCACAAAGCTTAAAATTAGCTGCAGTGCAATTACATGGCGATGAGAATAGCGAATATATTCAAAGTCTCAGAAAGCAATTACCGCTTGGCTGTGAAATTTGGAAAGCCCAAGCCGTTAAAGGTGAATTACCTAAACCGCTTGAAGGGGTTGATCGCCATTTATACGATACTTACAGCAAAAGCCAAAAAGGCGGCACAGGCGAAGCATTTGATTGGTCAGTGCTAGAGGCGGCAACCGTGCCGTTTATGTTAGCCGGGGGTTTAAACCCAGAAAATATCCATGCAGCGCTTTATCGCGGTGCTAACGGCCTTGACCTAAATTCTGGCGTTGAAGCGTCAGCGGGTAAAAAGTGCCAAACAAAATTACAAAATGCGTTTTCGCATATCAGAAATTATTGAGGTTAGAATGCAAAATCCAGCTTATTTCGGTGAATTCGGTGGTATGTTTGTACCACAGCTGCTTGTGCCAGCACTCAAGCAACTAGAAGCAGAGTTTAATAAATCACAAAACGATCCAGCTTTTCAGGCTGAGTTTGAAAAACTATTAAATGAATACGCAGGTCGCCCTACACCATTAACACTGACACGTAACTTAGTTAAAAACCCTAAGGTAAAACTGTATTTAAAGCGTGAAGATTTACTGCACGGCGGTGCGCACAAAACCAATCAAGTACTTGGTCAAGCACTCCTTACCAAACGTATGGGTAAAAAAGAAGTGATTGCAGAAACAGGTGCCGGCCAACACGGTGTTGCAACGGCCCTAGCCTGTGCCCTACTTGGCTTAAAATGCCGTATTTACATGGGTGCAAAAGATGTTGAACGTCAGCAACCAAATGTATTTCGTATGAAACTAATGGGCGCAGAGGTTATTCCTGTCACAGCGGGCTCTGGCACCTTAAAAGATGCCGTAAATGAAGCCCTGCGTGACTGGTCAGCAAATTATAAAGATGCTCACTACTTACTAGGCACTGCAGCAGGCCCTCACCCATTCCCAACCATGGTACGTGAGTTCCAAAAAATGATTGGTGAAGAAGCAAAACAACAAGTGCTTAAAGCTGAAGGTCGCTTACCGGATGCGGTGCTGGCTTGTGTAGGTGGGGGTTCTAACGCCATTGGTATGTTTACAGACTTTATTGATGAGCCAAGCGTTAAACTAATTGGTGTAGAGCCTGCTGGTAAAGGCTTAGATACCCACCAGCATGGTGCAACCTTATGTAAAGGCACCAAAGGCATTTTACACGGTACCTATACCTACATTATGCAAGATGATGATGGTCAAATTGAAGAGTCTTACTCTGTATCAGCAGGTCTTGATTACCCTGCTGTTGGCCCACAACATGCTCACTTGCATGAAACTGGCCGTGCTGAGTACGTTGGAATTAGCGATACTGAAGCGCTTGAAGCATTCCAACTACTGGCTAAGAACGAAGGGATCATTCCAGCACTTGAATCAAGCCATGCCCTAGCATATGCCCTTAAATATGCCGAGCAACAAACCGAAGACACTATTTTAGTGGTTAACCTAAGCGGCCGAGGCGATAAAGATTTGGCTCACGTACACAGTGTTTTATCAGAAGGAGGCGCACTATGAGCCAGACTAACCGTTACGGACAACTGTTCGCCACATTAAATGAAACCAACCAAGGTGCTTTTGTACCCTTTGTTACGATTGGCGATCCTAATAAAGCACTGAGCGTAGAAATCATCAAAAGCTTAATTGATGGCGGCGCCGATGCCCTTGAGCTAGGTATTCCATTTTCTGATCCGATTGCAGATGGCCCGGTGATCCAAGCGGCCAACATTCGTGCACTTGATGAAAACATCAATACCCAAGATTGCTTTGATATCATCAAACAAGTGCGCCAGTATAATGCTGATATTCCAATTGGCCTGTTATTGTATTCAAACTTAGTGTTTAAACGTGGCATTGAGAAGTTTTATCAAGATGCTAAAGAGGCCGGTGTCGATTCAATTTTAGTGGCTGACGTGCCGCTACATGAATCAAAGCTATTTCGCCAAACAGCAATGAAAAATGGCATCGACCCAATTTTTATTGCTACACCGAATGCTGATGATGACACTTTACGAGAGTGTGCGTCATATGGTCGTGGTTACACATACCTTCTTTCACGCGCAGGTGTAACAGGCACAGAAACCAAGGCACAAATGCCAGCAGATTCATTAGTTAAAAAACTAAAAGATTACCATGCTTCACCGGCATTACTTGGTTTTGGTGTATCAACACCAGAAGATGTTAAATCAGCTCTTGAGTCAGGAGCTGCTGGTGCGATTTCAGGCTCTGCGGTTGTTAAAATCATCGAGGCAAATCTTGATGATCAAGCAGCAATGCTAACTGGTTTAAAAGAGTTTGTAGCTAGTATGAAAGCAGCTACAAAGTAAGTTTGTTTTATTACTTAAAAAAGGGCCATAAAGGCCCTTTTTTGTACTTAACAATTTATGATTAATGATGGCGGTGCACACCCTCTTTAATCTCTTCTATGAATTTTCGATTAAAGGCTTCCAGGTCGGCTGGGCTTCGGCTTGTGACTATACCCTCATCAACACATACTTCTTGATCAACCCAATTAGCTCCTGCATTGATCAAATCTGTTTTGATACTTGGGTATGAGGTTACTTTGCGCTCCCGTAGTTTGTTAATTTCAGCTAATAACCATGGACCGTGGCAAATCGCGGCGATAGGTTTGTTTTTACCGGCACTGAAAAAACCATCAACAAAGGCTTTTGCTTCGCTATCTTGACGTAACGTATCTGGGTTGAATAAGCCACCAGGCAGAAGTAACGCGTCATACTCTGCAGAGTCTGCTTCGCTGACTACACGGTCAACACTGACTCGCTCACCCCATTGGTTTTCATCCCATGCGGTGATATCGCCACGCTCAAGTGACACAACTTCGACAAGTGCACCAGCTTCTAATAATGCGCTTCGTGGTGACAATAGTTCGCTTTGCTCAAAACCATTGGTTGCAAGAATGGCAATCTTTTTACCATTCAGTTGGCTATTTAAATTTGACATGTTATCTCCTTATTTAGGTAAACCTAAATGATTAACAGCAGACAACATGCCAAACTTAATGCATTGAAAATGTTGAATAAATTTTCAGGTGTTCTATTTATGCTCTGTAAATACTACAACAGATTTGCAAATCCTGCTTATAAACCGTCTTTGAGTGCTTTAGCAGGTTTAAAAACTGGCTTGTTAGCGCCTTCTATTTCAATTTCTTCACCGGTTTGTGGGTTGCGTCCTTTGCGTGCTGGGTAATAACTTAGAGCAAACGTACCAAAGCCATTAATTTGCACTTGGTCACCCTCAGAAAGAGACTTTTCGATAGCATTTAACATGCTGGTTAAGGCAGCTTGAGTGTCTTTTTTTGTTAATTCACTGTGGGCAGCCATTTGCGATACTAACGCGGCTTTATTCATAAAAAGTGCTCCAAAATACGCCGCTTAATCATCTGAGGTTAAGCGGAAAAAGATAAGGTAAAACAACCTAAACGCAGGTTTAGGCCAGATTGGCTCGGGAGGCTAAGCTTTCAGGGCTGTTAAGTCAACCTTGTATCTTGCGTGATAACTTGATACAACCCAGTATCTTTTTAAATTAGAGCATTTATAAATTTATGCATGCGATTATTGAATACATCCCGCTGATTTTATTTTTTGCGGTTTTCAAGTTAGTTGATATTTATTGGGCAACAGCCTTGCTGATGCTAACCACCTTAATTCAAGTTGCTTACTGTTATTTTAAAGATGGTAAAGTGCCGACCCGTCACTGGGTGTTTTTTGCCATAGCGGTGGTGTTGGGTACCCTCACCTTAGTGTTCCACGATGAGCAGTTTGTTAAATGGAAAGCCACCATTGTGTATGCCATTTTCAGTGTTACTTTATTAGTAAGTCGCTATGTACTTGGCAAAAACCTAGTGAAAAAAGCACTTAGCTCGATTTTAGAAAATGCCTCTGAGAGTAAACAAGAAATCAACGTACCTGAAGCGCTCTGGAATAAGCTTAACCTATTTTGGGTTGCCGTGACTGCAGGTATCTCGGCGCTGAATATCTACATTGCCTATAACTTCTCGCTCGATTTTTGGGTTAACTTTAAAGTGTTTGGCTTAATGGGCATTACCTTTGTTTGCGTGTTAGCAACGATCATCACCCTATTCAAATACTTACCTGATGATGACGAAGAGAAAGATCCAAAGCAATCTTAATGTCATAAATCTGTCGTCTTAGCTTGTTAGCGTAAACAAAAAACACGCTGAGACGACATTGAACGCTAACCAATACCGCTGGCTTGAATTTACCCTCATATTTGTTTCTATGCCGCTATTAGGCTTCTTTCTTCGTGCCTACCTCGCTAACTGGCTTATTCCTGCCCTTATTATTTTAATGGCCGTGTGCGGCATGTTGCTTTTATCTGATCCCCATTTTAAACGCTTTCGTTTAACAAGCCTTGGGCAATTTAGTGCGGTAAAACGTCGCTTATTTAGTTTCTTCTTTTTAGGGGCGCTATTCTCTGGAATGTTTTACGGCATTATGAATCAAGAAAACTGGTTTTCACTGCCACGAAACTCATTTAACGATTGGCTAATGTTGTTATTGCTCTACCCCATTTTATCGGTGATGCCACAAGAGCTTATTTTTAGAACCTATTTTTTCCATCGTTATAAACGCATTATGCCAAGTAAAACAGTGCGTATTATTGTCAGCGCATCAGTGTTTGCGTTGGCGCATATTGTCTATGCAAATGTATTGGCCGTACTGTTGGCATTTTTAGGAGGGCTGTTGTTTTCTTATACGTACGCGCAAAGCCGCTCAACCTTCGTGTGTGTGATTGAACACAGTTTATGGGGACTGTGGATGTTTACCCTAGGCTTGGGTGATGTGCTTGATGCCGGGGCCTTTTAAAATAAAAAGGTAGGTATAAAAAAGCCGCGCAAAGTGCGCGGCTAAGTATTGAACTGGTTTTTAAAATCCGAAAATACTAAATGCAAAAAACTTAGTGGCCACCGTATTTACAAAGATTAGTAATAAAATGGCAGGGATAAACGTTGATAGCGAGAAGTTCACATACTTCTCTGTGAAGCTGCCAATATAACCTTCACAGCCTTGGCTTAGCTCTGCTGATAAGTTCGCTTTTTTCCAACGATACATAACGAATAAACACACCATTAAACCATTAAGCGGTAAAATTGTGTCGTAAAACACATCATAAACGATATCAAATAAGCTCTTATCTGCACCGCCATAGCTAACAAACTTTGTAAGCGAGTCAACCATACCAAATGACATGGTACATAGCACAGTCAATACACCTGTAGATAAAGTTAAGATAGCCAGTGCTTTTTTACGGCTGATACCTTTGCGGTCACTTAATGTTGCAGTTGGCACCTCTACAATTGATACAAGTGACGTAATTGCAGCAAAAAAGACAAGTAAAAAGAATACAAACGCAACAATTGATGCACCCACGTAGCCAATATCAGCTTGTAACGCTAATAAAATTTTTGGTAGGTAGACAAAAATCATCGATACTGACGAGTCAGATAAAGTACTTGGGTCAGTATCTGGGTTAAAACTGAAAATAGCTGGAAGCACCATTAGACCAGCAATAAATGCCACCATCGAATCAGTGACAGCAACCATTTTTGCACTACCAACAATATCGTCTTTCTTAGAGATATACGATGCATAGGTCATTAAGATACCCATACCTAGTGACAACGAGAAAAACGCTTGAGCTAATGCACCATTTAATACGCTGGCATCCATTTTTGAAAAGTCAGGCACAACATAGTACTTAACACCTGCCATTGCGTTATCAAGAGTTAGTACGTAAACAACCAATGCGGTGAGTAGTACAAATAAAGCTGGCATCATAAACTTAGCCGCTTTTTCAATACCTTCTTTAACACCGCCCACTAAAATCAAGTTAACGATGATGGCAACCACGGCCATATAACCAAACACGGTGTAGCTATTGATAAAGGTGCCAAAATTATCTGGCTGGGCCAAGGCATCTAGATTACCAAAAGCGGTTTGCGATAAATAACCGAAAATCCATACAGTGATCACCATATAAAAAACAGCAATCATAAATGGCGTTAATACGGCTAAAAAGCCAGCAAAGTTCCATTTTGGATCATTGCCCGCTAAAAAATTTGTATGAACCAAGTGGATCTTTTTGCGCTTTTCGACCCATGGCCATTTCAGCCATCATCACTGGCAAAACAGATGAAAATGACAAACAATGCATAGACTAAAAGGAAAGCACCACCGCCGTTTTTTGTAGCTGAAACAGGAAAACCCACTAAGTTTCCGATACCTACAGCAGAACCGGCTGCCGCTAAAATAAAACCGAGGCGGGAGCTAAAATGCTCGCGTTTTTCGCTCATTTAAAAACCTTATTATTATTTTCTCAACCCAGCGACTCTACCAGTGTTACACCGCGTATTTCAAGCTTTATAAGTTAAAGTTATATGGGTTTGTGTAAAGATTATTACGCGAATAATCTCTCGTCTATTGCTAAGAATATGCTACTATTTTTTAAAATAACATTGAGAACACACCATGCTGTATATGATTTATTCAACTGATGTTGAAAATAGTTTAGAAGCTCGCAAATCTGCACGCCCTGCTCACTTAGCACGCCTTCAAGAATTAGACGATCAAAACCGTTTATTTACGGCAGGCCCATTGCCAGCCATTGATAGTGAAGATCCGGCTGACGCTGGTTTTACTGGTTCATTAGTGGTTGCTGAGTTTGAGTCGTTAGAAGCAGCACGCGAATGGGCTGCAAACGATCCGTATATTGCGGCGGGTGTTTACGACAACTCGGTCGTAAAACCATTTAAAAAAGTATTTGGTTAACCTCTGAACTTAACTGAATCAATAATTCAGTGTTTGTTCACGGCTTATTAACTAAGATTTGGCTATTGAATTACAGAATTTAACGTAATTACTTGAATTTTAGTTAATTGGTTAATTAAACTAAATGGGTCTGGTTTAGGAGTTCCCCGTCATGCGCATATTATTAGCCTTCAGTTTTAGTCTTTTATTTGCATTATCAAGCTTTCATGCTGATGCCAATAAGAAACAAGCCCAAGAGGTGACTAAAAAGCAGGCTGTAACGATCGCCAAAAAATCTGAAGACGGCCGAACCCTAAAAATCACAGAGCAAGATAAAGTATTTACCGTAAGAATTTTAAAAACGAACGGCCACGTGGTTGATGTCCATGTGAACAAAAAGACTGGCGAAGTGAAAAAGGATTAAGAATGCGAATTTTAGTAATTGAAGATGATTTACACTTAGCAGATAACCTTCGTAATGCCCTAGAAAAAGAGCGTTACAGCGTTGACCTTTGTCACGATGGTGAAGCTGGTTTATTCCATATTACCGAATACCCGCTAGATATGGCGGTAGTCGATTTAGGCTTACCAAAAGTAGATGGTATTGAATTAATTACCAAAGCACGTGCACAAGGTATTACCATTCCTATTTTGATTTTAACGGCACGTGACCGTTGGCAAGATAAAGTAGAAGGCTTAGATGCAGGTGCAGATGACTACCTAACTAAACCTTTCCACGTTGAAGAGCTAATTGCCCGCTGTAATGCGCTTATCCGCCGTAGCGCAGGTAAAGCAAACCCAGAAATGACAGCTGGCCCAATTAAAATTCATACTCGCTCACAACAAGTATGGGTTAACGATAAAGAACTTAGCTTAACGGCGTACGAATACAAAGTTTTAGAGTACCTAATGGTTAATCCACAAAAGGTAATTTCTAAATCTGAACTAACAGAGCACATTTACGACCAAGACTTCGACCTTGATTCAAACGTAATTGAAGTTTTCGTATTGCGTTTACGTAAGAAGCTTGACCCTGATGGTACCCTTAACCCAGTTGAAACATTACGCGGCCGTGGTTATAGGCTAAAAAGTCAGTGGTAGCATCGCAAATACCGCTTAAAGTAAGGCAAGGATTTATCCTTGTCTTTGTTTTATTAGTCGCCCTACCAATTCTGTTTTTCTCAATTGGTAAGGCTTACTACGCCTCTTTGGTCGAAGCGACCGAAAAAACCCTCGAAGCTCACTTATATTCATTAATTTCTGAAGTTGATTTCACTGAACGCGGCATCGTTATGCCAAGTACTATCTTAACGCCAGAACTAAACCGACTAAATTCAGACACCTACGCGATGATTTACCGCGGTGACTTACCGGTTTGGTATTCTGAATCGGCGACCAATATCAATTTTATTCCTGATAACTTTGAAGCCCCTGCAGGCTCTGCTGATTTTCGCCGTGTTGAATACAACAATACCGTGTACTGGCAGTTAACGCTTACTGTTATTTTAGAGAACATTGACCAATCAGAGCATGCACGTTTTATTTTATTAAAGCGTAATGATGCCCTACTGAGGCTGATGGATGGCTTTAAGCAAACACTCGTAAATTGGATGTATGTCATGGGTGTGGCCATTGCTGCGCTAATGGCAATTGGTTTTGTTTGGAGTGCAAGGCCACTGCAACGACTCGATAAAGAAATTAAAGCCATTGAGTCGGGTGATAACCAACAAATTAAAGGTCTTTACCCGGTTGAACTACAAACCATTAAAGCCGATTTAAACTTATTGCTTGAATCGCAGCAGCGCCAAAAAGAACGTTATCGCGCGTCATTAAGCGACCTTGCTCATGCATTAAAAACACCTTTGGCAGTGCTTAAATCTAGCCCATTGGCCAATGATGCGGATGCACAAGAGCAGCTAGACCGTATTAATGTGATGATCGAGCACCAGTTAAAGCGTGCTGCAACAGGTGCGTCTGACACCTGGAAGAAACAAACCCATATCAAGCCTGTTATTGATTCAATCTTAAGCGCGATGAGCAAGGTTTATCGCGACAAAGATATTATATTTACCTCAGAGGTTAGTGAAAAAGACTATTTCTTGGGTGATAAAACAGATTTGATGGAACTACTTGGTAATTTAATCGATAATGCCTGTAAAGCTTGCCGTTCACAGGTCGATATAAAGGTTAAGCAGAACAAAAAGTTATCGCTCAGTATAAGTGATGATGGCCCAGGTGTTCCTGAGCACAAGCGTGAATCATTACTAACTCGCGGTACCAGACTCGATACCTACGAAAGCGGCCATGGTGTCGGCATGGCTATCGTGTCGGATTTAGTCAACTCGTATAATGGCACATTAACCATTAAAGATGCAGAGAAACTAGCCGGCGCTGAGTTTATATTAGAGTTTAATTACCATGATAAAAAAATAAAACATCAATACTCGTAAAAGGCAGCTTTTTAGCTTTAATTGCAAGTGCATCGCAGGCTCAAGCAGAACAAACGTGTGAGCTTGCGAGCAACAATACCGATGACACAAAACGCTATATTCAATGTCTAGATCAAGTTATCGCCGATATTCAGCGTGACCAAAAGATGTGGATTAATAAGCTCACTATGGATCTTGAGAAAATTAAAGAAGATACCGGTAACAGCCAATTGCTACCGATTTTTAATCGCAGCATCAAGAACCAAGAACGTTATTTAGAAGACAGCTGTCGTTGGCGTTATTTACAAAAAATGCCAAATGGTACGAGAGCCGCTATTGCCTACAAGCAATGTGAAATTGAGATCCTAAAAAACCATGTGCAGGTTTTACAGCGACCTCTAAAGTGATAACACATAAACATATTGAAAAGTAAAAAGGCGCTTAAGCGCCTTTTTTAATCTTCAAGTTTTAGCTCTTCGCCATTGCCAAGCAAGGTAGCAAGCCATCGCCCTTCTTGACTAGTCTCTAAGGCTATTTTAACTATCATGGTCAATGGAACTGATAACAGCATACCCACGGTCCCCATCAGCCAGCCCCAAAAAATCAAGGATAAAAACACCACCAGCGTCGATAAACCCAGCCCTTTTCCCCATAAAACGCGGCTCGACGATATTACCCATCACCGTGTTTATAACTAAATAACCACCAGCAATAAACCCTGCAACCAGTGGGCCTTGAGTGATCAAAGCAAGTAACACAGGAGGCACCGCAGCAATGATAGAGCCAATGTTAGGGATATAATTAAGCATGAACGCCACTACACCCCAAAGTACAAAGTAATCAACATCAAGTGCCCAAAGCATAAAGCCTGCAAGCATACCTGTGCCTAAGCTAACCAGCGTTTTAATAGCCAGATAAGAATTAATTGAATCTAAGAATCGGTCAACCTGCTGCATTTTCATTTCAGGATCATCCAGTGCTAAATGCACTTTTTTACTCAGCATAGGTCCTTCAAACAACATGAACACCACGGTTAGGATGATCAAAAACAGGTTAGCCATCACGCCACCGAGGCCTGTGAGCATGTTGGTTGCAACATCAATCATTTTGCCCGGATCGAATAAAGAAATAATCTGTTCTTTATCAATCAGGATGTTATAACTCGCTGCAACATTAACCACCCAGACAAATTCTTCTTTTAGTTGTGCTTTGTACTCAGGCAGCTTTTCAGAGAAATCGGTCATCGATTGCCCAACCAATCCGGCAAGGCTTATCCCTACACCAACAATCATCAACATAACAAACACAACAGCAATCCCTTTAGGGATACCGTATTTGGCAAAGAAACGAATTAAGGGATTACAAATAATGGCAATAAAGGCTGCCAACACAAATGGGATAACAATCACACTTGCGGCTTTAATACCCGCTAAAACAACGACTAAAGCGGCAAATATCACTAAACTTTTATTTACACCAGTCAGGCTCGACAAAATAAAATCCTTGTTAGTTTTTTTATCAGTGTAAGTGAAATACGCCGCAAAAGAAATCACAAAGCAGCTGGCACAATTAATGCTCATTATACGTGCATAATTTGAACAATTTATGATACATATAAGTAAGCGTGCTTTAAAAGGAGCTTTATATGGCACATTTATCCGAACAAGAAATCTCTTTTTTCAACCGTTTATTCGAGGCTGAACGGACTGATGGCGATCCAACCGATACAAAAATGTCTGTTAGGCTTAATTTGCCTGATAAATTAAATGGTTTACTTACCAATGCCAAACTGACACTACTGGCTGAAGTAGGGATTTATCAGTTGTGGTTTCCGCTTGAATTTAGCAAGGACGAGAATGGCCAACTGATCCCTGTACTTAGCGCACCAGAAGTAATAGATACCAAAGGCATCGAACGCAGCTGGCGTACGCCAGATCTTGAAATACACACCGAACAATTTCAAATATTGTCTTTATCAAGTACGGGCGTGTTACTCAAGCCGAAGCGTCAATCACCCGATCTTAATAAAGAGATACTGTTGGCATTTAATTTACCTAGTGAAGAACACGTTATCCTTAGCGTAAAGCTAATACGAACGACCAGTAAAGGGATTGCCGGAAAAATAGTGAAAGTGTGTCAGGGTGAAGATGCACTGCGTAAATACTTATTTGAGACCCATAAGCACCATCATGCAAAGCTGTACGAGCAAGGTAACTTTACTACTGAGCTTATCTAGTTGCAGTAGCTTAACAGCTTAGCTAAGCTTGGCGTTTTGCAGCAAGTCACAACAAGGTATTTTATGAGTTACCCTATTGGAACCCCAGGTAAACCGTGGAACGACGCAGATAAGAAAGCATGGTTTGAATTACAGTCAGTAAAGCGTAGCTATTTAGATGATGTTGTATCGCAACTAAACTCTTTATCAAGCGATTTCAATATTGAGCAATATGGCGCATTGAGTTACGACAGCGACAAATACCCACTTTACATTTTAAAGAGCAAGCAATGGCAAGCTAATAAACCGGTTGTGCTGGTTACCGGTGGTGTTCATGGTTATGAAACAAGTGGTGTGCATGGTGCTTTAGCGTTTGCTAAGAGAAGTGCCAAAGACTACTTTGCTGACTTTAATATTTTAGTGGCTCCGTGTATCAGCCCTTGGGGTTATGAAACGATTAACCGCTGGAATCCAAATGCCACGGATCCAAATCGCTCATTCTATGCAGATAGCCCAGCTGAAGAGTCTGCAGCAATTATGCAGTATTTAGCCGACAACGCTATTGCACCTTATGTGCATATTGACCTACATGAAACGACAGACACTGATAATAGTGAGTTTCGCCCTGCTCTAGCAGCACGTGATGCAACGACCCATGATAACTGGAACATTCCTGATGGCTTTTATCTTGTCGCTGATAGTGAGCGTCCGCATGATGCATTTCAAACAGCGATTATAAAATCAGTTGAGAAAGTAACCCACATCGCACCAAGTGATGAGAATAACCAGTTGATTGGTGTGCCACAAACTCAATTTGGTGTGATTAATTACCAAGCGAAAAAACTGGGGTTATGTATGGGCTTAACCGATGCAGAATATGTCACAACAACAGAGGTTTACCCTGATAGCCCACAGGCAAATGACGACATTTGTATTGATGCACAAGTAGCCTCAATTACCGGTGCTTTGAACTATACTGTTAACAAATAGTTAGTTATATTTTAAATCTGGGGTGAATGATTTATCCACCCCAACCTTAAATAACTAGATAAAATTTACACATATATAAATTTAATGAAAAAGTTATGTTTTTTGAAATTTGTATACTAAATAACTAGACACATACATAGAATTGTATAAAATTCGCGCTCTTTTTAATTCAAAAGGGAAGCAAATTGGAATTTAAGAATCACTATGGCAGTGTCAGTATCATCACTGATGGTCCAATTATTATTGGGCAATTTTCTGGTAATATTAACGCACGTTTGGTCAATGACTTTGCAGTCGATTTAAAAAAGCATATTTCTGCTTTAGCTGGAAAGCCGTGGGCATATATTAGTCATTCTACCCAATTACTTGCTACCACCCCTGATGCTGAACGTGGTTTCACGCATTTATTTCGTGCTCTGCAAGGCACTAACTGTATAGCCACCGCTTATATGTTTAGCTCGTCTATTGTGCTTAATCAGATGAAACGCATCATTGCACAAGCGCAATCACCGATTCAAATAATGGACTGTTTATTTGATGATTTAGACAGCGCTAAGGCTTATGTGCTTAAGCAGCTCGAATTTGCAGAAATGGCTTGTTAAAAACAAGCCATTTTCGTTTCTGGAGCCGTGATTGAGGTTAATCTCGGTAAAACTTAGTTTCTTTAGTTATTGCGATATCAGCATCTTCTAATGCTTGAATGTGAAAACTGATAGGCGTTACTTTTGATTTCAGCTCGTAGCCATCTGCAACCACAGTGACAGGCACACGCTTCATCTGACCTGCCTCAACAGTTATCGTTTCAGGCACTTGTAAGCTTGCTTCTTCAATACCACTGATGCCAATTGAATAGCTCAAGCTATGCTGTGTTTTGTTGATAATTGATAAGGTATATGGGTTTTCTACTAAGCCTTCAAAATTTACACGGTACAGGGCATTACGGTCACGAATGACAGAAGCCTCAATAGGTGTACGTATTGCCATCCACACAACCATGCCAACGACAAACAGCGCTGTTAAACCACCATAGCCAAGCAGTTTTAACCTAAATGGATTGGTCGTTTTGCCTTCCATTTGTTTTTCAGAGGCGTACCTGATCAGGCCTTTTTGATAGTTGAATTTTTCCATCGTGCTATCGCACGCATCAATACATAAGCCACAGTTTATGCATTCATACTGCAAGCCATTACGAATATCGATACCGGCTGGGCATACTTCAACACATAGGTTACAGTCTACGCAGTCACCTAAGCCTAACTCTTTAGGATCGGCTTTACGTTTACGCGCACCACGAGACTCCCCTCGCGCTTGATCGTAGGTAACAACTAACGTGTCTTTATCAAACATTACTGATTGAAAACGTGAATAAGGGCATGCGACAGTACACATTTTTTCACGTAAGAATCCCGCATTGCCATAGGTACAAAAAGCAAACAGGAATACCCAAAAGCTGACGATCCCAGACATTTCTAAGGTAAATAAGCTCATGTATAGAGACTTAGCAGGGATGAAATAAGCCATAAATGACATAGATGTAAGCAAAGAGATCAACAGCCAAGCTGCATGCTTAGTGATTTTCTTTTGCCATTTACTCACTGACCAATCAGCTTTATCAAGTTTAATACGCTGATTACGGTTACCTTCCACTTTATGTTCGACCCAAGTAAACATCAGCATCCAAATTGTTTGTGGGCAAGTGTAACCACACCAGACACGACCTAACCAGTTAGTGACGAAAAACAAAGCAAACGCCCCTGTCATAAATAACATGGCTAAGATCATAAAATCTTGTGGTAATAACGTTAAGCCAAATAAAGTAAATTTTTGGCTGGCTACGTCGAGTAAAACAGCTTGACGGCCATCATAGGGGATCCACGGAATGGCGATGAACGTCAGCATTAGCACCCAGCCTAAGTAACGGCGGATACGTTGGAAATACCCCTTTTGCTCACGAATATAAATTGGCCCTTCTTGGTTGTAGGGCTTGATGATTAAGTCTTGCTCTTTAATATCAAATTTCATTTTGCTACTTACTTTTGTGTCGGTAATAACCTGACAGAGCAACAATCAGGCCAACACAAATTAAAAGTAAGTCATTGATATTAAATGGTTAAATTTATATTTTTACATTCAAAAGCACGATATATCGCGAATGCTCGCGGTATATCACGAATCAACGCTTTATCGCTAGCTTTTTCATCTTTGATCTAAGGGTACTTTCTGGCAGGCCCAGCAAGGTTGCAGCACCATTTTCACCTGATATTTGCCCGTTACAGCGTTTTAGCACCTCACAAATATGCTGCTTTTGTACAGCATCAAGAGAAACCACCTGCTCATTTGATTGCTCGTTACTCAAAGGTGCAGACAGCTGTAATACAGCTTGCTTAGACAAAATAGCTTCACGCTCAAGGATATTTTGTAGCTCACGAATATTACCTGGCCAATCATAATTAGCCAATTTAGTGAGTGTTGCTTTGCTTAGCCCTTTTAACTGTTTACCTAAGCGCTTGTTTAACTGCGTAATAATATTTGCTGCAAGTAGTGGAATATCTTCCTTGCGTTCACGAAGCGCAGGCACACGAATAGGAAACACATTTAGGCGATAATACAAGTCCATTCGAAAGCTACCCTGCTCAACCATTTGCCACAAGTTACGATTTGTTGCAGCTAACACTCGGATATCGACTTTTAAAGTCTGACTACCACCGACACGCTCAAACTCTTGCTCTTGTAGGACCCGCAGTAATTTACTTTGCGCCTCTAATGGCAGCTCTGCCACTTCATCTAAAAATAAAGTGCCTTTATCAGCCAGTTCAAAACGCCCTTTTCTGCGTTCATTAGCGCCAGTAAACGCCCCTTTCTCATGACCAAATAACTCAGACTCAATTAAGTTGGCGGAAAACGCCGCGCAGTTTACTTTTATGAAAGGTTGCTCAGCACGATTGCTCAAGCGGTGAAGGTTTCGTGCCACCAGCTCTTTACCCGTGCCGTTTTCACCTAAAATCAAAACCGTACTATTGGTTTGGCTTACCAAGGTAATTTGCTCGAGCATACTTTGAAATGAATGACTTTGCCCAACTAAGCCAGAGTCTTGCCAATCTTCATTTAACTCTGAAATCAGGTAAGCATTTTCAGCTTGTAGCTGCTCAGATAAGTGCTGAACTTGTGCTAAGGCATCACGCAACGCCACTTCTGTTTGCTGTTGTTTGGATACATCGCGAAAAATCGCGACTGCCCCAATCAAGGCACCATTTTTATAAACTGGCGTTGAAGTATACTCAACAGCAAAATAGCTTCCATCTTTACGCCAGAATACTTCATCGTTTACATGACGGTGTTTGCCATCGAACATAGTGCAATATATTTGGCATTCATCCGCCGGGTATGGTGAGCCATCTTTACGAGTGTGATGATGATATTGATGTATTTTTTTGCCAAGGAGTTCGTCTGCTTTCCAGCCTGTCATGCGCTCCGCAGCAGGGTTTACAAAAACTGCATTACCCGATAAATCGAAGCCATAAATACCTTCACCTACGGCATTTAGCAGTAATGTGGGGTCGTTTAAAAATTCCTTGATCATAGCTACCACTCAATTCGCGAAATATCACGAGCAATTATGACAAGGTTGAACATGCTTAACAAGCAATTACAAAAAAAGCGGCTAGAAGCCGCTTTAAAATATCAAATAGTTTTACAGTGTGGGCACTAAAATAATTTCACCCTGAGATACTTTCATATCTAATGGTAGTTTGCTCAACAGTGCGACTTTAGGGTCGTTCATATTTAGCTTATAGACAGGGTTAACCGCTAAAAAGCCGTTAATCACTTGCATTGCTTGGTCATCTAATAAGTTTAAGCTGCCCTTAAAACCCGCGGTGTCGATTGTTGTATCAACCAGTTTTACATTACGTAAAAAGACCGCTTTTTTCTCGCTGTCATAAAATGGGCTGCCTTCAATTTGTAGTTTTAAGCGTACTGGATACTTAAGCGCAAACGCTTTGATAACAGCACTAGAATCAGCTCCTAAAACCACCACATCACGCTTATCTGGGCCAACATTGACACTCAGGTCGTTTACTGCAAAATCAACTGGTAAGCCCATCAGCTTAATCTGTTCACTTAGTTTTGGTAATTGATTAGCAAGTGCTGCTTCAATCTCAGAATTGGTAAACGAGTAAACAGACATCCCTTGGTCTGTACTTTTACATGCTCCTAAAAATAAACAGGTAAGTAGTAATAAAATTCTCATTGTTTTCCTCAAAAACACACGGAAAAAAACCGCTTTAAAAAGCGGTTTTATTCGTTAAATTGCAAATATTGCTTTAAGCCTTGCTAGTGTGTCAGCTGAAACTGAACCCTCACTGACTGCAAGTAATTGCTTTAAGTAATAATAAACATCTGCGTGCTCACCACGGTGTTTATCATCTAACATCGCAACTTGCTCTGTCATACGTAACTGACTATCGGCCGATTCTACGCCTGCCAGAATTTCGATACGAGTTAACAGCTGCGCAGCGTTTAGCCTAGTTGTTAATGAAGCTTGAAACTGTGAAGGCAGTTCACTGTGGCTCTCAAGAGCAGCAAATAAAGCCGTTAACTTAGACTGCTCTGCTTGCTTACTGATCTGCGCTGTTTTTGCGCTAATCGCTGCCTCTAACTGAGTCACGCGTGCCGATAATGCTTTTGAGTACTCAAGCTCTGCAAGCTTCACTGTTAAATCTTTAAGCTGTGCAAGGTGCACCACGGTCTCAAGTGCAGACTCAAGCTCACTTAATTGCTCTGCGGCAACTTCGTCATTTTGTTGCTGAACTTGCTTTTGCTGTTCAAACTCGGCACTGCGCTTAGCAAAGGTGTCGTCATTAACTCGTCTGAATTGCTGCCATAAAGTGTTTTCAGCTTTCATTCCAGCAAAGCCAATAGTCTGCCATGTTTGTTGAAGTGCTTTTAGCTCTTGGCACGCAGCAGCTAAATCATCGCTTTGCGATAACTGTGTTGCTTGCTCAACAAGTACAGCTTTTTGCTCAGCATTTGCTTTATGAAATGCAGCAAGTTGACCTTGAACTTGTGATTGCACAGCTTTAAATTGCGCTTGTAGTTCACGATATGTTTTAGGATCGACGTTACCTGCAGAGCGCCACGCTTTAGCGGTACGGTTAAACTTGCTTTCAAACTGCTTCCAATCAAACTCATCAGAAGAGGTATCAAGATCTGTTAACTGCTGCATTTGCGAGATTATTTCAACGCGCTGTGCTTTAGCTTGCTCACGTTGTTGCTCTTGCTCTGCGAAATACTCACGACACGGCGCAAACAGTAATTCAATTTGTTGATCGAATAACTCACCTTGTTGCTTTTCTGCATCAGTATCTAAACGCCCTAACTCATTCCAACGACGACGTAACTGTTTAACTTGCTCTGCGCGTTGTTTAGGGTCAGTGCACTCGGTTGCAACAAGTTCATTTACTTCAACAAGTAATGCCTCACGCTTTGGCGCTGATGCGTATTTTTGCCAATCTTTTGCTTCTGCTAATTGCGCTTCTAAATCAGCTTTCAAGCTATTTAATGGCTGCTTGTAATAGTCTGTAAGTGTTGCGTATAGCTCTTCAAAACCTTTAAACACACCAAAGGCAACATTAAAGCGACCTTGGTCAATTAAGCGTTTTACATCACGAGCTTTACGCTTCGCTGTTTGTTGATTTTTCTCAAACTTATTCGTCAGCGGTGCCATCGCTTGCTGCCAGCTGTTTACTACTTCAGCTAAATTGGCTTTAAAGCGACCCTGTAAACGACTAGGAATACTTGCCAGCTTTTTGCGTGCTAATTTTTGCTGTTGCTCAAACTGCTGTTTTAGCCCGTCAAACTCGCTTTCGTCTTCGGTTGTCGCAACGATATTTAATTGATCAAATGCCTCTTTAAACTCAGCAATAGCACTAACCAGTTGCGGTAACTGTTCGACTTGGTTAAATAAATTTGTTAAGTGCAGTTTTACATCACTAACATGTTTGTTCTCAGATAAGTTCGCCTCTGCTAACGCATCTTTTGCCTCTGCAACTTTTGCCTCGAGCCAATCTTGCTGAATTTGCTCTGGCGTTTCTAAGCCTAATTGCAATGCATTTTCAATTTCTTCGCCAATTGCTTCAAGACTTGCCAGTGCTAATACCTGACGTTGTTGTTCAGCTAACGCTTGCTGCGTTGCTTCATGCTCTTTACTTAAAACTGCAATATGAGATTCAAGCTTTTGCGTAATCGCTGAATATTTCTTATCTAACGTGCTTACTTGCTCATCGCTCAGCCATTTTAGTTCGATAGCTTGCCACTGCTGTAATAACTCAGCATGTTGCATCGACACTAACTGAAAGTCATTTTTATCACGAAGCGCATTAAGCTTTGCTAATACTACACGTGTATCAGCTTCTACTTTGGCAGGCATTTCTATCGCTAAGCGTTCATTGTCAAGATGAGTCGCCAGTTGTGTGTGTGCCTCACCTTTTGCATGTTTTAATAGTGATTTAGCAAGTTGATGATTAATCACAAGCTCAACAAGTTGCAATTGCAGCTCTTCACGGCCTTCTTTAAAAGCTTTATCAATTAAGCTTGGGTTTGCTAAACGCTTTAATAACTTAACGCGAACTTGAAGTTCTTTTTCTGCAAAGGCGAGTTTCTCAAGAGTTTTGACTGGTGCATAACGCTCAATAAATTCATTTTTGATATTTGCATCTAGCTGGCTATCGGTATTTAAAACCGCTTGGTTAATATGCTGTTCTGCAACGTCTTTAAGTGCTTGGTCTTGCTTGTATGCTTGCCACCATAAAACAATATCGTTCACTTTGTTTAATGCTTTTTTGCGGATCTCAGCTGAGCTGTCTTCAAGGGCAATGCTATTTAAGATGCTAAGGTCACGCTCTGTATCAAGACGTTCTACCGCAGCTAAACGCACTTGGTTTTTAGGATGCTTCCACTTTGGAGTAAACAGGTGTTTAAAGATCATTTTCACTAAACCTAGCTATTTCATTTTCTGATGCGAATTCTTTTTGCAATTGAGCTTTGCTCTTTTGCACCATTTCACCATTTGCGCCAATGGTAAACTGCTCATTGCTTTGCGAAACTTTAGCTTGATAAAGCATCACGAGTTGAACGGTTTGTTGTTTTTGTTCTTCAGACAAAGGAGTGCCGTCAGGCCACTTACCCGTTGAGGCACCATACTGAAGACGTTCAAATACTTCTGGGGTGATATTTTTAACGATGTGATCAATATTCATGTTACTTTTTCTTTTTTAAAACAACTAAATAGATGCGGCTTACAAGATACCACACAAAACCTACTGCCATTGCCGATGTATAGGCATACCACTCAAGAGACTTTGCTTCGGGGTGCATAAAGTAATAACAGAAAAAGCCCCCTAAAAATAAAATCAGTGCGAGGAAAGACTGATTCATAAACTTTTGTTGTCTACGAATGCGCGTTTCTTTTTGCATTTGCTGCAATTGCTCATTGCTTAGATCGGTGACTTGGCATTCACAATGCGGGCATTGCTTATGTTTGTCAGATATTGATTTTGCACACTGCGGGCAACTAATAATCGCCATATCTTTCTCCATACTACGCATAAAAAAGGCGCCTTTAGGCGCCCTTTATTGTACTTGTTTTATGAGTCGATGTCTTATTTGAATTTCATTCATTTGTGAAGATTCGAAAACCTGCACAACTAAATTCACTACAAAAACTCAAAAACCTGATTTATTGTTTCTGTTTCGCCTTTTCAGCTAGACGCTTTTCCCAGAAAGTCGCATTTTTAATGCCTAATTTAACTGGATCAAAAGTGATTTCGCCACCGGCTTTCTTTTGATCTTCGTAATCACGTAAGCAGTTAAGGGCAGGTTTTGCGACAAAGAAAATAGCCAAAATACCGACAATGTTGATCCAGGCCATTAAGCCTACGCCAATATCACCAATATTCCAGATATAACCAGAGCTGTTTACCATGCCGTAAGCAACCATAAACATGATGACTAGCTTAACAATAACCAGTGGAATATTGCCTTTGAAATAACGGTTTAAGTAAGCAACGTTCGTTTCAGCAATATAGTAATAAGCAAGAATTGTGGTAAATGCGAAGAAGAATAAAGCAATACCAACGAATGCTTCACCAAAGCCACCAAATACACTAAATAATGCCATTTGTGTGAAAGCAGCAGAGCCTACTTCTGTTGCAGCATCAACGTTTTGCACAATGAATTGACCTGCAGGTAACTCACCCACAATGTTGTATTGTTTAGTGATTAGAATCATTAACGCCGTTGCTGTACAAACAAAAATGGTATCAACATAAACAGAAAATGCTTGCACTAAACCTTGTTGAGCTGGGTGATCAACTTCAGCAGCTGATGCTGCATGTGGACCCGTACCTTGACCTGCTTCGTTTGAGTAAATACCACGTTTAACACCCCAACCAATAGCAGCACCAAAGCCTGCTTGCGCGGTGAATGCATCAGATAAGATCATTGAGAAGATACCTGGCACTTTATCTAGGTTTAAGAACACCACGATTAAAGCTAACACGATGTAACCTAGTGCCATAAATGGCACCACGATTTGTGTGAAGTTTGCGATACGTTTAATGCCACCAAAGATGATAAATGCAAGCACAATTAAGATGATTGCAAGAGCAACAAGCTTAAAGCTACCTACTTCACCAAAGCTGGTGCTAACCAATGTGCCTTCACCAAAAACTTGTGTGAATGCATTACCTACCGCATTCGCTTGAACGCCCGGAAGGAACACACCACAAGCAATAATCGCCGATACTGCAAATAATACGGCTAACCACTTTTGCTGTAAGCAGCGGTCGAAGTAAAATGCTGGACCACCGCGATATTGACCATCTTCTTCTGATTTATAAATCTGACCAAGAGTTGACTCGGCATACGCAGTACTTGCGCCAAGGAACGCAACTATCCACATCCAAAAAATCGCCCCTGGACCACCAAAGCCGATTGCTGCAGCAACCCCGGCAATATTACCGACACCTACACGGCCTGATAACGATACAGCAAGTGCTTGGAAGGAAGAAATACCCGTATCTGAATTATTAGAGCTAAGCAATAATTTACACATTTCTTTAAAATGTCTAACTTGTGCGAATCGGGTTAAAACGGAATAAAACAGACCTGCACCTAGACATAAATAAATGAGTGCACTACTCCAAATTATGTCATTAACGGCGCTTACTAAAGCTTCCATGGATATCCTCTATGATTATATTTTTTATTGTTAGTTACGATACTCAGCGTGAGCTTGTGAGAATGCGCGACACGATGACTGTGAGAAATAAAAATGAGATTTTGTTACTTCACAGCTGAACATATTGAATATTAACTTAAACCCACCAAGTTTGTTAACAGTTAATTTTCAATATGCTAAATGTACCTACCTCGTTTACATTTGATGCATCCTGCTCTACACCGTCATTTTTCAGTCAACAGATACAATTACGGGCATCAGTTTTGCTGATGCCCGTAAGGTTCGTTATCTTAATTTATCAACCACGTTAACGATAGCCGCTAACGTATCTTGACCAAATTGATACGAGCGACGGTCTGACCAGCCGTAATCTGGATCTGGTAAATCATCGTTATCTTTAAATGGCATCTCTACCGTGTAAGCTAATGCATTAAATTCATGCGCGACAGCAGAAGAACCGACAGTTAGGTTAGCCTGGCCCGGCTCATCTTTTGGATAACCATGTTCGTCTTGGAACTCAGGCGTCACAGTTAAAAGCGCAGCTTTAAAACTATCTTCTAACTCTTTTAAGCGATCATCGTAGCCTGGGATACCTTCACTACCCGCAACAAAGTTATAAGGAATTGCTTCGTCACCATGAATATCTAAGTGCATATCAAGGCCCGTTTCACGCATTTTGTTAAGCACTAAGAAAACTTCAGGGCTATTTTCCATGCTCGGTGTTTGCCATTCACGGTTCAAGTTAACGCCTTTAGCGTTAGTACGAAGGTGACCACGCACACTGCCATCTGGGTTCATATTTGGCACGATGTAGAATACCGCTTTAGATAATAGTGCCGCTGCATGTGGGTCTTCATCATCAAGTAATTTATGAAGTAAACCTTCAACGTACCACTCAGCCATAGTTTCGCCTGGGTGCTGGCGCGCCGTGATCCAGATTTTTTTCTTCTCACTGCTAGGAATACCCACACGTAAAACACTCATGTCACGACCATCAAGGGTTTCGCCTAATGTTTCTAATTCACAAGCATGCTGGCTTTGTGCCCATGCAAGTAAATCTAAGTGACGGTCATAGCTGTATGGCGCAAAGTAAGCAAAGTACATGCTGCTACACTCAGGCTCTACTTCAAATGATAGTGTGCCGTTTGCGTACTCTGATGGTACACGGAACCAAGTTTGACGGTCGTATGATGCAACCGCATGATAACCTTCCCAGCCATCAGGGTATGCTGAGTTCTCTAGGTTATTAATGTGTAATTTATGGTTTTGAAACGCAGTTGTTTCAAGACGAAAGTGAAACCACTGGAAAAAATCAGACTGATTGTCTTTATTGATTTCTAATTGAATATTCAGTGGATCAACGGCTTCAATAACCTTGATATTACCACTGTCAAAATTGCTGGTGATTTTCATTCTATAAACCTATTGGTTAAAAATAATTCTTAGCTATTCGCTTGTTAGTTAAGAATTAAGTCAACGCTCTGTAGTTAGAACGTTTTGTTAGTAATATGGTGTAGACCCTTAACAGCCTATCACATGCTGAAAATTTGCAAAAACTTTCACGACTAAAAAAGCCAGCATAATGCTGGCTTCTAGATTCTTTATAACTTAGGTATTAGCGAGGTAAGCTTGGGAAAGTTACTTCAGCCATATCACGCATACAGCGTACTACCTGACAGCTATAACCAAACTCATTATCGTACCAAACGTAAAGTACAACGCGGTTGTCATCTACGATTGTCGCTTGTGAATCAACAACACCTGCGTAACGGCTACCTACTAAGTCAGTCGATACGATTTCAGTAGACGCTGTGTAATCGATTTGATCACGAAGGTCTGAATGAAGTGCTGTTTCACGTAAGAACGCATTTAGTTCTTCAACAGTTGTACCTTTTTCAAGATTTAAGTTCAAGATAGCCATTGATACGTTTGGCGTAGGAACACGGATAGCGTTACCAGTTAGTTTACCTTCAAGCTCAGGTAAAGCTTTAGAAACCGCTTTTGCAGCACCTGTTGAAGTGATAACCATGTTAAGTGCAGCAGCACGGCCACGACGCTCAGCTTTGTGGTAGTTATCAATTAAGTTTTGGTCATTTGTGTAAGAGTGAACTGTTTCAACGTGACCGTTTTTGATACCAAACTTATCGTTAAGTGCTTTTAACGTAGGGGTAATAGCATTGGTTGTACAGCTTGCTGCACAGACAATCTTATCTTCAGATTTGATATCTTGGTTGTTTACACCGTATACGATGTTTTTGATGTTACCTTTAGCTGGTGCAGTTAATAATACTTTTGCTGCGCCTTTTGCTTCTAAGTGCTGGCCAAGGCCTGCTTCGTCTTTCCAGATACCTGTGTTATCAACAACAAGTGCATTCTCGATGCCGTAAGCTGTGTAATCAACTTCGCTAGGAGAGTTAGCATAGATAACTTGAATGTAGCTACCGTTAGCTTTAATTGCATTGCGCTCTTTATCAATTGTGATTGAGCCATTGAATGGACCGTGGATAGAGTCACGGCGAAGTAAGCTTGCACGCTTTTCTAAGTCGCCGTCTTTACCGCCACGTACAACGATTGCACGTAAACGTAGGTCTGCATAAGGACCTGACTTTTCGATTAATAGACGAGCTAATAAACGACCGATACGACCGAAACCGTATAACACAACATCACGTGGCTCTTTGCGCTCTGAGTTTGCGATTTCTGCTAGTTCGTCAGTTAAGTATTCTTCAACTGAGCGACCTTTCGCAGCATCGTTAAACAAATAACCATACGCTAGTTTACCAATATCGATACGTGCTGAGTTTAAGTCCATTTTGCTAATTGCTTCTAAGAAAGGGAAGCTTTCACGTAAACGTAGTTTTGTACCTTCAAACTGAGCAACTGTTTTGTGTGCTTTGATGATATCGATTGTACTGGCATTAACGAGAGGACGGCCATATACAGCGATTTCGATACCACGATTACGGTAAAGTCTACCAATAATAGGTTGCATACTTTCTGCGTAATCTTGACGTTCTTGCCAGCTGCTTGTGTATTCTAACTCGTGAGATGAGGTCATTTTTTTTACCTAATTAAACAATTTTGAACGGATAGCCTTAAAAAATGTGTTGTGATTTGAGAGCAACACATCTCAGGCAGGGGTATTCTAATTTAAACTCGAACGATTCTCCACTGTTACAGAACAAATCATTGCGCTAGAATAAAGTAGTACAAATTAAGTAGAGGTTAAGGAATGTTATTAAGAGCAAGCGTGTTGCTTGGTTTATTGGCATTAGCAGGCTGTGAAGATCCGCTTACACTAGCGAAAGTGTGCGACGAAACACCTGGCTTCTGCAGTGATTTAAATAAAGACAGTCACTGTAAAGAGCAACGTGCCGAGGTCATCATTCAACGTTATGTTGAATATAAGTCACCAACAGACGAAAACAAATACCAGTTATTAAAAGACTTTGAGAAATACGATCAATGTGTATCGCTTGCCGCCAAGATTGAGCACATAAAACTAAAAGAAAAAACCACGTCTCGTGTTGAAGGTCATTTAACAAGCATCAAAGAAATGACTCGAATTTTTCAAGATACCAAAAATACTGACCACCCAGGTTTATTGTATTACCATTGGTCGCGTAATAACGACCAATCTGCGTTAACTAAATTGCTCGCCCTGGAAGAAAAGCAAGATAAACGGGTGACTGAAGATGCCGAAATGCAGTTTTTCTTGGCAAGCTACTACGTGAAGTTTGATGATGAAAAAACCATTGATTTGCTCTACAAAACGCTAGAGTTAAATAAAGCAGGTGAAGCACCCAATCCTGAGATCTACCCTACTCTTGTGAGCTTATTCTACAAACACGAAAAGTATAAACATGCCTACACCTTTGCACGTGTAGCACAATTATCAGGGTATGAAGATGTCGATATTTTACCTATTGAGCATCAACTCGCTGCCGCAGGCAAAAGCCTAGACAGCTTAGATGATTTAGCACAAAAAACCTACGACAGTATCCAAGAAGGAAGCTTCGTATCACCACGCGGGTTTTGATAATTCCAACTCGCTAATGTGCAGTGCTCAGACAAATAAAAAAGGCAGCTAACGCTGCCTTTTCTTATTTTGCTTTGCTTGTGCCAACTTCTACACGAGTTTTTAGCTTTTGACCTGGTCTAAAAGTCACAACTCTGCGCGCCGAAATAGGAATATCTTCACCTGTTTTCGGATTGCGGCCTGGACGTTCTTTCTTGTCTCGAAGATCAAAGTTACCAAATCCAGAGAGCTTAACCTGCTCGCCTTTTTCTAGCGCTGAGCGGATTTCTTCAAAAAACGCTTCAACTAAATCTTTGGCATCTTTTTTATTGATCCCGAGTTTTTCAAATAGGTGTTCAGCTATGTCGGCTTTAGTAAGCGCCATATCTAGTCCCTCAACGATGCGTTAAATTGTTCGGCCAGTGCGGCCACCACATTATCAACTACTTGATTGATATCTTTCTCTTCGAGCGTTCTATCAACCGCTTGCAGTGTTAGAGCAATCGCCAAACTCTTATAATTTGGCTCAATACCTTTGCCCTTATACACATCGAATAAGTTTAGGTCAACCAATTGATTTCCGCCAACTTTTTCTATGACATTTAAAATATCGCCAGATTTTACGTGATCTTCCACTAAAATCGCGATATCACGGCGGTTTGACGGGAATTTCGACACTGCCACTGCTTCTGGTAATTTTCTTTTTTCTAGTGCAGACATTTCGATTTCAAACACAAATGCTGTGTTGTTGATATCTAGTGACTTTTGCACCTGTGGGTGCACTGCACCAAAGAAACCTACTTTTTTACCATCAACATAAATAACGGCTGATTGGCCTGGGTGTAAGCCATCAGACTGCTCTGCTTTTATCTCAAAACGTGATGAATCATTGCTAATCGCTAAAAGTGCTTCAACATCACCTTTTAAATCATAGAAATCAACGCTACGCTTCTCTTGAACCCAATGTTCACCGTGTGCAAGACCTGAGATTACACCACCAATGACAGCAACTTGGTTTACACCGTTTTCAGCATTTTCGTCACGTAAGAATTTTAAGCCGTGCTCAAATAAGCGTACACGTGGTTGCTGACGGTTTTGATTATAAACTAGAGACGCTAATAGACCCGGCATCAAGCTCACGCGCATTGCCGACATTTCAACCGAAATTGGGTGTGGCAATACAAGCGCATCACTTTGCGGGTGTAAAATTGCTTGTGCTTTTGGATCAACGAAGCTGTAAGTAATTGCTTCTTGGTAACCACGAGTAACAAGCGTATTGCGGAATTTAGTAACCGCAACATGTGACTCGTCATGGTTAGTCATTTTTAATTTGGCAGTTGGTGCAACGTTAGGAATACTGTTATAGCCGTAAACACGCGCAACTTCTTCAATTAAATCTTCTTCGATACGAATATCAAAGCGATAGCTAGGTACGTCAGCACTCCATACACCATCAACAATTTTCACGTCTAAACCTAAACGCGTTAGGATGTCAGTTACTTTTGCATCATCAATGTGGTGGCCAATAACACGGTCTAAACGCTCTCGACGTAAACGTACTTCTGTTACTTTTGGTAATTTGTCAGTTGCGACTGCTTCAACAACTGGGCCTGCTTCACCGCCAACAATCTCAAGAAGTAATGCTGTCGCACGTTCCATTGCATCTTTTTGCAGTGCAAAATCGACACCACGCTCGTAACGGTGTGACGCATCAGTGTGTAAACCGTAGCTACGTGCTTGACCAGCAATAGCGACAGGGTTAAAGAACGCACTTTCTAATAAAATATCTGATGTTGCTTCAGTTACACCTGATTTTTCACCACCAAAAATACCTGCAATAGCAAGCGCTTTGTTGTGATCAGCAATAACAAGCGTAGACTCGTTTAGTTTAGCTGTGTTGCCATCTAACAGAACTAACTCTTCACCCGCGTTTGCGCTACGTACTTTAATACCAGCTTCAATTGCATTTAAATCAAATGCGTGCATTGGGTGACCTAGCTCTAATAACACGTAGTTTGTTACATCAACAACTGGGTCAATTGAGCGAATACCACTGCGACGAAGCTTCTCTACCATCCAAAGTGGTGTTTCTGCATCAAGGTTAATACCTTTAATTACACGACCTAAATAACGAGGACAGGCTTCATCATTCACAAGCTCAATCGATACTTTGTCATCAATCGTTGCAGCAACTGGTGCGATTTCAAGTGTGTTTACATCAACACTGTTAAGTACGCCTACTTCACGCGCTAGGCCTTTAATACCTAGGCAATCACCACGGTTAGGTGTTAAGTCAACATCAATAATGTTGTCGTCTAGGCTTAAGTACTCACGTAAATCTGTACCGATTGGTGCATCACTTGGTAATTCCATGATGCCATCACCTTCTTCGCTGATACCTAACTCAACGAATGCGCACAGCATACCGTGTGAAGGTTGACCACGAAGTTTGGCTTTTTTAATTTTGAAGTCGCCAGGTAATACAGCGCCAACTGTCGCAACAGCTACTTTTAAACCTTGACGACAGTTAGGTGCACCACACACGATATCAAGTAGCTCATCACCACCTACGTTTACTTTAGTTACACGTAATTTATCAGCATCTGGGTGTTGACCACACTCAACAACTTCACCAACAACAACGCCTGTGAACTCTGCTGCTGCAGGCTCAACACCGTCAACTTCAAGACCAGCCATTGATAACTGTTCCGAAAGAGCCTGTGTGTCGATTGCTGGGTTAACCCACTCTCTTAACCACTTTTCACTAAATTTCATTTTATATCTTCACTCTTAACGGAACTGGTTTAGGAATTTTAAATCGTTTTCGAAAAATGCACGTAAGTCATTTACGCCGTAACGCAACATAGTCAAGCGCTCTACACCCATACCGAATGCGAAGCCTGTGTATTTTTCTGGATCAATACCCACTGATTTAAGAACGTTAGGGTGAACCATGCCACAGCCTAATACCTCTAACCACTTGCCGTTTTTACCCATAACATCAACCTCAGCTGATGGTTCAGTAAATGGGAAGTAAGAAGGACGGAAACGAATTTCCATATCTTCTTCAAAGAAGTTACGTAAAAAGTCGTGCAGAATACCTTTTAACTCAGTGAAGCTTACATCTGTATCAACCATTAAGCCTTCCACTTGGTGGAACATTGGCGTGTGTGTTTGGTCATAATCGTTACGATAAACACGACCTGGTGAAATGATACGTAGTGGTGGCTGCTCGGTTTCCATAGTACGGATTTGTACGCCACTAGTTTGTGTACGTAACACAAGCTTAGGGTTGAAATAGAAAGTATCGTGATCAGCTCGCGCTGGGTGGTGCTCAGGAATATTTAGCGCATCGAAGTTATGAAAATCATCTTCAACTTCAGGACCTGATTTAACCGCAAAACCTAACTCACCAAAAAAGCTTTCAATACGTTCAATAGTACGAGTTACTGGGTGTAAGCCACCTGTTGGCATAACACGACCCGGTAAAGTTACGTCGATCGTTTCTGCAGCTAGTTTCTCTTCAAGAGCCTTACTTGCTAGTAACTCACGCTTTTCGTTAATGGCTGTTTGTACTTCTTGTTTTGCTTGGTTAATCACTTGACCCGCTTCTTTACGCTCTTCAGGGGCAATCTTGCCTAGCGTTTTAAGTAAGCTGGTGATTTCACCTTTTTTACCAAGGTAATTAACCCTGATATCTTCTAGTTGCGCGATTTCATTCGCACTGGCGACTGCCTCAAGTGCTTGCGCTAAAATATTTTCTAAGTTCATTGAGTACCTGGTCTTTCACAGAAGGATTTTTGTAATAGCTAATGATAACTGAAAGCAAGGACTAGATTCTAGCCCTACTAAAGCTTTAACGTTGATTTTATAAAAGGAATTGTTAATTTTCTTTGTGCAGCCATTGAGGCATGGTCTAGTTTGTCTAAAACGTCTAATAATGCACGCATATCGCGGCTTAATCGCGTTAATAAAAAGCGCGCACATTCATCAGTTAGTTCAAGACCGCGCATATGAGCACGGCGTACGAGGGCTTCCGCTTTATCATCATCGCTCATAGAGCGAATTTGTAATGTTGTGCCCCACTTCAAACGCGATACTAAATCAGGAAGATTGATATGCAGCATGTCAGGTAATAAATCAGCTGTGACCACAAGGTATTTACCCGGCTCATTAAAGCGATTAAAAAAGTTAAATAATCCTTTCTCCCATGCATCGTTGCCTGCCACTAAGTGCACGTCATCGATACATAACACATCAAGATTTTCCAGACCTTCAAGCACAACAGGACCATAATCAATCACTTCACGCATTGAAAGTAACATGGTTGATAAACCATGCTCTTGGGCATGAATACAGGTCGCGTACAATAGGTGGGATTTACCAGAATCACCTAAACCGCATAAGTAGGTATATTGAAATTTATTACTGAGCTTTGTGAACGCATCTTTAAGATGACTCACTTCAAGAGAGTTTTCGCCACCAAAATAAGAAGTAAATGTTTCATCATCAGGCAAAGTAACTGGCAATGCCATTTGCATTGGTTCTTGCACTGCGATTAAAGCCCCTGCCACTGATATTCAAGTTCGTCGCTATTCACCACTTGATAAAAATCTCGCGGGTCTTGATAGGCTTTAAAGGCACTATCAAGTTCTAACGCTTTTCTAAAGTCGTTCATGCTGCCAGTATGATTAACTATAAATTGTACGGTATCAGGCGTACGTACAGATATCACAGCGCGAGTAACAACACTTAAGCTCTCTAAACGGCGTTTAGCAAATTCAATATCAACAAAGTTATTAATACCTTTAAGATAGAAAGTTGCTGTTGCAAGTTGGCCAATCATTGTTGGATCAATGGCATATTCTGCTGCTAAGCCACCTGCTAAACTGTCAATCATATCTGCAACAATTTGCTGCTTATCACCCATCAAGCGATTAGTATCGAATAATTCTGCATTAGTGAAACGCCAATCTAGGATCCAGGTTTCTGAATCAGCTTGTTGATACATTCTTGCAGTAATACTGCGCTCTGCACTATAACGACTCGATGCCCGCTCTACGGGTTCAGAGAAATTACCCCATACTTCTGGTATACCAACAATAGCGCGGTCTTGTAAATCAAGTAATGGCACAACCACAGGTAAACCACGACGACCTGCTTTGTCGTATATAAGCTGTTCAAGCTGCGGATAAGACTCTTGAGTCACCAGTTCACGGCGCCAGTTATCTTCAATGCCTAACCAGATAGCCACTAAAGGACGACGTGTCCCCCACAATGGCAAGCCAAGATCTTTGATTAATGCATTAATCTTATTGGCTTCAAACTTAACAACCAGATTTAAACTGCCATCAGCTTTTTCGTCATATTCGAATTTGAGCATGTAATCTGAAATGTCACGCGTGCGCTGTTTAGCAACAGGGTTTTGATCTGCTGATGTATCACCACTCACTTTCACCAGCACATTTAGCAGTGCTTCACGGCTTGCTGCCAAACGAGCATCACGTGATTTGTCTGCAACTTTAAGGGTATCTTGATATAAGTTAGTCACCTCAACAGCGAAAGTTGAAGCACTCGAAAATAATAATAATAAACAAATAAGTAATCTAGACACAGGCCATTAGTTCTTGCTTTTAAACTGATTTGATCCTAAATCAAAGCCATAAACAAAGCAAAGTTAATTTAATGAACAGTAGCTGAGCAAGTTCGTGAGTCACAAGTTGGGAGTTAGCGAGGGGAAAGTTAGCGAGGGGAAAGTTTTAATGTCTGGCGTAGTTGGGTATAGCGGAGCGAAAACAAAAACATCACAGAGCTATCAGCTTTCAACCGTCAGCGATCAGCCGCGAGGTGGAGGTGTTTGGTGCTGCGTCTCCCTCTGACGGAGGCTCTAGGCTCTAGGCTCTAGGCTCTAGGCTCTAGGCTCTAGGCTCTAGGCAAAGTGTACTTGTAGGAATGGCTTTAGCCATTAATGTGTTTGTTCTGGTCTAGATTCGGCACTGAAGTGCCTCCTACGCGGGTTGTTGCTGAGGGAGTATCTGCACTAAACAACCCCACAGTTCAACTGATGGCTGACAGCTGACCGCTGATGGCTGATGGCTGATAGCTGACAGCTAAAACGCAAAAAAGCCCGACTCTTTCGAATCGGGCTTTCTTTAATTTGGAGCCTGGCGATGACCTACTTTCACATAGCAGCTGCTACACTATCATCGGCGCTGTTTCGTTTCACTACTGAGTTCGGCATGGGGTCAGGTGGGTCCAAAACGCTATTGTCACCAAGCAAAAGGCGTGGAAAGGATTCTCGACAAAGCGCGTAGCGCTTACGAGTCCTTTGCGCAAGGTGAACTGATTTCGCATTAAGCGTTGCGGTTCACCCTACATAAATCTGGAATTCTGATATCAAGTAAAATCTACTTTAGTGTCTTAACTTCTGTCTGTTACGCTGTCATAAAACGCGTTTGGCGTTGTATGGTTAAGCCTCACGGGTAATTAGTACAGGTTAGCTTAATGGCTCACACCACTTCCACATCCTGCCTATCAACGTTGTAGTCTTCAACGGCCCTTCAGAGACTTTAAAAGTCTAGTGAGAACTCATCTCGAGGCCTGCTTCGCGCTTAGATGCTTTCAGCGCTTATCAGTTCCGAACGTAGCTACCGGGCAGTGCCATTGGCATGACAACCCGAACACCAGCGGTTCGTTCACTCCGGTCCTCTCGTACTAGGAGCAACCCCTCTCAATTCTCAAACGCCCACGGCAGATAGGGACCGAACTGTCTCACGACGTTCTAAACCCAGCTCGCGTACCACTTTAAATGGCGAACAGCCATACCCTTGGGACCGACTTCAGCCCCAGGATGTGATGAGCCGACATCGAGGTGCCAAACACCGCCGTCGATATGAACTCTTGGGCGGTATCAGCCTGTTATCCCCGGAGTACCTTTTATCCGTTGAGCGATGGCCCTTCCATTCAGAACCACCGGATCACTATGACCTACTTTCGTACCTGCTCGACGTGTCTGTCTCGCAGTTAAGCTGGCTTCTACCATTACACTAACCGTACGATGTCCGACCGTACTTAGCCAACCTTCGTGCTCCTCCGTTACTCTTTGGGAGGAGACCGCCCCAGTCAAACTACCCACCAGGCACTGTCCGTAACCCCGATTAGGGGCCAACGTTAGAACATCAACACTACAAGGGTGGTATTTCAAGGACGGCTCCACAAAAACTAGCGTTTCTGCTTCAAAGCCTCCCACCTATCCTACACATGTAGGGTCAATGTTCAGTGCCAAGCTGTAGTAAAGGTTCACGGGGTCTTTCCGTCTAGCCGCGGGTACACAGCATCTTCACTGCGATTTCAATTTCACTGAGTCTCGGGTGGAGACAGCGTGGCCATGGTTACACCATTCGTGCAGGTCGGAACTTACCCGACAAGGAATTTCGCTACCTTAGGACCGTTATAGTTACGGCCGCCGTTTACCGGGGCTTCGATCAAGAGCTTCGTCCGAAAACTAACCCCATCAATTAACCTTCCGGCACCGGGCAGGTGTCACACCGTATACGTCATCTTGCGATTTTGCACAGTGCTGTGTTTTTAATAAACAGTCCCAGCCACCTGGTCACTGCGGCTCCCGTCCGCTTAAAGAGCAAGTCTCATCACAGATAGGAGCGTACCTTCTCCCGAAGTTACGGTACAATTTTGCCTAGTTCCTTCACCCGAGTTCTCTCAAGCGCCTTAGTATTCTCTACCTGACCACCTGTGTCGGTTTGGGGTACGATTCGGTATAATCTGAAGCTTAGAGGCTTTTCCTGGAAGTATGGCATCAACAACTTCACACCCGTAGGTGCTCGTCTCGTGTCTCAGTCTTAAGAGTCCGGATTTTCCTAAACTCTCAACCTACTCACTTTCACATGGACAACCAACGCCATGCTTGTTTAGCCTGCTCCGTCCCCCCATCGCAATTATACCAAGTACGGGAATATTAACCCGTTTCCCATCGACTACGCCTTTCGGCCTCGCCTTAGGGGTCGACTTACCCTACCCTGATTAACATGGGATAGGAACCCTTGGTCTTCCGGCGTGCGGGTTTTTCACCCGCATTATCGTTACTCATGTCAGCATTCGCACTTCTGATACCTCCAGCATACCTCCCGGTACACCTTCAACGGCTTACAGAACGCTCCCCTACCACTCAAACATAGTTTGAATCCGCAGCTTCGGTGCATAGTTTAGCCCCGTTACATCTTCCGCGCAGACCGACTCGACCAGTGAGCTATTACGCTTTCTTTAAAGGATGGCTGCTTCTAAGCCAACCTCCTGGCTGTCTGGGCCTTTCCACATCGTTTCCCACTTAACTATGACTTTGGGACCTTAGCTGGCGGTCTGGGTTGTTTCCCTCTTCACGACGGACGTTAGCACCCGCCGTGTGTCTCCCGGATAGTACTTTACGGTATTCGGAGTTTGCAAAGGGTTGGTAAGTCGGGATGACCCCCTAGCCTTAACAGTGCTCTACCCCCGTAAGTATTCGTCCGAGGCTCTACCTAAATAGATTTCGGGGAGAACCAGCTATCTCCCGGTTTGATTAGCCTTTCACTCCTAGCCACAGGTCATCCCCTAACTTTTCAACGTTAGTGGGTTCGGTCCTCCAGTTGATGTTACTCAACCTTCAACCTGCCCATGGCTAGATCACCGGGTTTCGGGTCTATACCTTGCAACTATACGCCCAGTTAAGACTCGGTTTCCCTACGGCTACCCTAATCGGTTAACCTCGCTACAAAATATAAGTCGCTGACCCATTATACAAAAGGTACGCAGTCACCCTCGAAGGGCTCCTACTGCTTGTACGTACACGGTTTCAGGTTCTATTTCACTCCCCTCACAGGGGTTCTTTTCGCCTTTCCCTCACGGTACTGGTTCACTATCGGTCAGTTGGGAGTATTTAGCCTTAGATGATGGTCCACCTATATTCAGTCAAAGTTTCACGTGCTTCGACCTACTCGATTTCACTTAAGATGCATTTTCGTGTACGGGACTATCACCCTGTATCGTCAAACTTTCCAGAATGTTCCACTAACACATAATAAGCTTAAGGGCTGGTCCGGTTTCGCTCGCCGCTACTTCCGGAATCTCGGTTGATTTCTGTTCCTACGGGTACTTAGATGTTTCAGTTCTCCGCGTTCGCCTCTTACACCTATGTATTCAGTGCAAGATACCTGCAAGCAGGTGGGTTTCCCCATTCGGAAATCCTAGTCTCAAGCGCTTTTTACTAGCTTGACTAGGCTTATCGCAAGTTAATACGTCCTTCATCGCCTCCAACTGCCAAGGCATCCACCGTGTACGCTTAGTCACTTAACCATACAACCCAAACGGGTCTTTGTTAGTGACAGCTGTTAACTTCGCCAGAAGTTAATTCATCAAATAATGATGAGAATACTAAAGTAGATACCAATTAATCTTTCGATTAATGGCATATTTTTACTTTTGAAAACTCTTTATAAATAACAATGTTATCTATAAGAATTTTAATATCAGCTTTCCAAATTTTTAAAGAGCATATTAATTAGTTAAACCAAAGCGGCTTAGCTAACTAACAATCATCTGTGTGGACACTACGAACAAATAAGTTCTAAATCGTATAAGGAGGTGATCCAGCCCCAGGTTCCCCTAGGGCTACCTTGTTACGACTTCACCCCAGTCATGAATCACTCCGTGGTGAACGTCCTCCCGAAGGTTAGACTATCCACTTCTGGAGCAACCCACTCCCATGGTGTGACGGGCGGTGTGTACAAGGCCCGGGAACGTATTCACCGCATCATTCTGATATGCGATTACTAGCGATTCCGACTTCATGGAGTCGAGTTGCAGACTCCAATCCGGACTACGACGCACTTTAAGTGATTCGCTTACCCTCGCAGGTTCGCAGCACTCTGTATGCGCCATTGTAACACGTGTGTAGCCCTACACGTAAGGGCCATGATGACTTGACGTCGTCCCCACCTTCCTCCGGTTTATCACCGGCAGTCTCCTTAGAGTTCCCGACCGAATCGCTGGCAACTAAGGATAGGGGTTGCGCTCGTTGCGGGACTTAACCCAACATCTCACAACACGAGCTGACGACAGCCATGCAGCACCTGTATCAGAGTTCCCGAAGGCACCAAACCATCTCTGGTAAGTTCTCTGTATGTCAAGTGTAGGTAAGGTTCTTCGCGTTGCATCGAATTAAACCACATGCTCCACCGCTTGTGCGGGCCCCCGTCAATTCATTTGAGTTTTAACCTTGCGGCCGTACTCCCCAGGCGGTCTACTTAATGCGTTAGCTTTGAAAAACAAGCCCGAAGACCCGAGCTTCTAGTAGACATCGTTTACGGCGTGGACTACCAGGGTATCTAATCCTGTTTGCTCCCCACGCTTTCGTACATGAGCGTCAGTGTTGACCCAGGTGGCTGCCTTCGCCATCGGTATTCCTTCAGATCTCTACGCATTTCACCGCTACACCTGAAATTCTACCACCCTCTATCACACTCTAGTTTGCCAGTTCGAAATGCAGTTCCCAGGTTGAGCCCGGGGCTTTCACATCTCGCTTAACAAACCGCCTGCGTACGCTTTACGCCCAGTAATTCCGATTAACGCTCGCACCCTCCGTATTACCGCGGCTGCTGGCACGGAGTTAGCCGGTGCTTCTTCTGTAAGTAACGTCACAGCTAAGCGCTATTAACACTTAACCTTTCCTCCTTACTGAAAGTGCTTTACAACCCGAAGGCCTTCTTCACACACGCGGCATGGCTGCATCAGGCTTGCGCCCATTGTGCAATATTCCCCACTGCTGCCTCCCGTAGGAGTCTGGGCCGTGTCTCAGTCCCAGTGTGGCTGATCATCCTCTCAAACCAGCTAGGGATCGTCGCCTTGGTGAGCCATTACCTCACCAACTAGCTAATCCCACTTGGGCTAATCTTATGGCGTGAGGCCCGAAGGTCCCCCACTTTGGTCCGTAGACATCATGCGGTATTAGCAGTCGTTTCCAACTGTTGTCCCCCACCATAAGGCATATTCCCAAGCATTACTCACCCGTCCGCCGCTCGACGCCAGAGGTGCAAGCACCTCTTCGTTTCCGCTCGACTTGCATGTGTTAGGCCTGCCGCCAGCGTTCAATCTGAGCCATGATCAAACTCTTCAATTAAAAGTTTTTTGAAACCGAAGTTTCGTGCTCAATGAATTCTGAATTTTGATTCTTTCGAATCGAATTGACTGTGCTGAAACAAGTAAACTTGTTTCCGTTGGTCACTCAGTTCAATTGAGACTCTAAATTTGTTTGCGTCATCTAGCGAACTAGAATCTGCTGTTAGAACTCAATCTGTACGAGTGCCCACACAGATGATTGCTTTATATTGTTAAAGAACGTTGCGACGCTGTCGCTAGGGATGCGTATAATACATCCTTAATTTTTCGAGTCAACACTTAATTTTAAACTTTCTTTTTAGACCGTTTTAAACCGAAGTTTTACTTAACTCTGTGTCACTTTGTTCAGCGCTTTTCATTGCTGCCCGCCGTGTCAGTGGACGCGCATTATAGGGATGCGAGGAATTAACGCAAGCACTTTTTGAAGGTTTTTTTGATTATTTTCAACTTAACCAGATACCCACCAAGTGCAAACAAGTTACCCACAAACAACTGTGGATAACTGATGTTTTTTAGCAGAATAACTAAACTCTCCTCGCTTGTTATGGTAACTTGCGCCGCAGATTTTCCACTCGCTCACAAGGCAAGAAAAATGACAGACATTATAAATAGTATAAGTGGTCTCCTTTGGGGTCACATTCTGGTTTACCTTTTAATAGCTGCGGGGCTATTTTTCACTCTTCGACTCGGTTTTATTCAATTCACTCAATTCCCACATATGATCAAAGTGATGTTTCAGAGCCGCCAAGGTTCTGGCGATGGCATTTCTTCATTCCAAGCATTTTGTACTTCTTTAGCTGCGAGAGTAGGTACGGGTAATATGGCAGGTGTTGCCGTTGCACTTTATTTAGGCGGTGCCGGGGCAATTTTCTGGATGTGGCTTATTGCTTTAATAGGTATGGCGACAAGTTTTGCCGAGAGTACTCTTGCTCAGGCATATAAAACCGTCGATGAAGATGGCAACTTTCGCGGTGGCCCTGCTTATTATATGGAATATGGTTTGGGCAAACGTTGGATGGGTGTGATCTTTTCTCTTTGCCTTATTCTTGCTTTTGGCTTGGTATTTAATGCTGTTCAATCAAACTCTATTGCTGCTGCATTTAATGTTGCGTTTGGTATTCCAAACTATGTTGTAGGTATCGGGTTAGTATTAGGGTCAGGCATTATTATTTTTGGTGGCTTAAAAACTATTTCACGTTTTGCAGAAATGGTTGTGCCATTTATGGCGCTGGCTTATTTGTTAGTTGCACTTTATGTGTGTGCCATGAACTACGATTTATTACCGGACGTATTTATGCATGTTATTAATAGTGCCTTTGGTATCGAGCAAGCGGGTGCGGGTGCAATAGGTTATGGTGTAATGCAGGCCATGATCCAGGGTATTAAACGTGGCCTATTCTCTAATGAAGCTGGTATGGGTAGCGCTGCAAATGCTGCTGCAACGGCAACACCTAACCCACCGCACCCTGCCTCACAAGGTTATGTACAAATGCTCGGCGTATTTGTAGATACAATTATTATATGTACTGCAACTGCAGCCCTTATTTTATTATCACAACAGCTTATACCTAATTCAGGTGTAACTGGCATTGCGTTAACACAAGCTGCCCTTGAAGAACACGTTGGTAGTTGGGGTGCGATATTTGTTGCGATTGCAATTTTGTTTTTTGCATTTACCTCGATAGTTGCTAATTATTCTTATGCCGAAACCAATTTATTGTTCTTAGAGCATAACCATGCTTCGGGTATGTTGATATTCCGATTATTGGTACTTGGTATGGTGATGTTTGGTGCGCTTGGGGAATTGCCACTCGTATGGACCCTTGCGGATGTTTCGATGGGTTTAATGGCTATTGTTAACGTCATCGCTTTATTTATGTTATCGGGCGTCGTTATTTGGCTCGCGAAGGATTACAACACACAACGTAAGGCAGGTAAATTACCTAGTTTTGATCCTTCGCAAAACAAAAAACTAGATCAAACCATTCCTAAAGGCGCATGGCGTAAATAATCTAGTTAAGTAAATTCTTATTTAGGGAGCGTTTGTGCTCCCTTTTTTGTATTTGCTAACTTTTCAAAAACAGACAATATGAATGTAATTTGTTGCTCGTTAAGTTTGGACTCAAGCTCAGTAACAAGCTGATCTTTAATTTGCGCTTTTAATGCTTGTTTTTGTTCTGCGGTTAGTAATGGCTGCGATTGTTGCTGATAAGATTGCACAGCAGTGAGCATATCCATCAGCACGTCATTATCAAAATCGGTTAGCGCTGCTTTGGCATTACTAATGGCTTGTTCTGATTTATCGAAGACAGTCGATACTTTATCGACAAGCACGCTCACCTCATGAATTTTCAGTACATCGTTAATGTTCGACATAATAATCGCAACAGGAATGAGTACTAATGAGATCGCTAGACAAAGCCCAAATACGGCGCCTACCCAAAACTGATTTAAGCCACGTTTAAATTGCTCCATTATCTTTCCTTGATCCTATTTATTGATTAAAACTTGAAACGCGTTAGCTGTTTTAAAAAGACTAAGGAAACTATAAAGCTATTTTGGCAATAAAAAAATAATTTGATGAGATTATAAAAAGAAATATAAATGAAATAGAGAAGAGGTATTTTATGTAAATGGTGCCCGGGGCCGGACTTGAACCGGCACGCTGTTACCAGCGAGGGATTTTAAATCCCTTGTGTCTACCAATTCCACCACCCGGGCATCGGGCCGCTCGTAAGAGCATGTGGAGTATTATATGGAGGCGGAACCCGGAGTCGAACCGAGGTAGACGGATTTGCAATCCGCTGCATGGCCACTCTGCCATTCCGCCTTATCGCTTCCAAATAATTGGAGCGGCACACGAGGCTCGAACTCGTGACCTCAACCTTGGCAAGGTTGCGCTCTACCAACTGAGCTAGTGCCGCAAATTTAATTCTGTCAGTATTTTTACCGTTGGTACACAACCTTGAGGTTGCGATGATAACGTTCTGGCAACTGAACTAGTGCCGCAAATTTTTAATTAGTTACCACTAAAAATGGTGCCCGGGGCCGGACTTGAACCGGCACGCTGTTACCAGCGAGGGATTTTAAATCCCTTGTGTCTACCAATTCCACCACCCGGGCATCGGGTTTGCTATTTAAAGCAAGTGGATAAAGCTAATATGGAGCGGCACACGAGGCTCGAACTCGTGACCTCAACCTTGGCAAGGTTGCGCTCTACCAACTGAGCTAGTGCCGCATCATATTAACTCTAATATTATTTTTATAACTACATTTGGTATTGTAGTTAACCACAAATGGTGCCCGGGGCCGGACTTGAACCGGCACGCTGTTACCAGCGAGGGATTTTAAATCCCTTGTGTCTACCAATTCCACCACCCGGGCATCGGGTTGCTCATAGAGCGCGTGGAGTGTTGAATGGAGGCGGAACCCGGAGTCGAACCGAGGTAGACGGATTTGCAATCCGCTGCATGGCCACTCTGCCATTCCGCCAAATTAGATAATTGGAGCGGCACACGAGGCTCGAACTCGTGACCTCAACCTTGGCAAGGTTGCGCTCTACCAACTGAGCTAGTGCCGCTTTCTTTATCTTGGGGGCTATGCCCTCTCAACACGGACGCATTCTACAGAGATTATTAAACGCGTCAATATAAAAAATGCTAGTTTTGAACTGTTTGCTTATTTTTTATCTAAAACGGTGTGTAATTAAACGTTTAGGATCAATTTTTGGTCAATTCTGACCATGCCGCTATTAAATACTGCAACATAGAACTAAGCGTTAAGAATGTTGCGACGTACAAAAGGCCATAACTTAAGTAGATCATCCATGTATCAAACTGCCAGATCAAACCAATAATGGCTAGCATCTGTGCTGCAGTTTTAAACTTACCCATGTTTGATACAGCTACGTTGTCACGTTTACCCTGCTCTGCCATCCATTCGCGTAAAGCAGAGATAACAATTTCACGGCTAATAATAACTAATGCTGGAATAGTCATATACAAACTTTGGTAGTGGCTTGATAAAGCAACCAGTGCTGCACACACCATTACTTTGTCGGCAACCGGATCTAAGAACGCACCGAAAGGCGTTGACTGATTTAAACGACGCGCTAGATAGCCATCAAGGATATCTGTGATTGACGCAAGCCAGAAAACAAACGCAGCTGCGAAAAACGCCCATGAGAAAGGCAAATAAAATATCACCAAAAAAATGGGGATAAGAAAAAGTCTAAAGGTTGTGAGTGTGTTTGGAATATTCCACATAACTACTTGGAGATGTCTTTTTTTTACTATATTCGCACGAAGGCTACGCCTTGTCATGCAAATGATTAAATATCTTTTCAGCCATTTCAGGGCTGATCCCAGGAACTTGTTTTAATTGGTCTATATTAGCAGCTTTTACCCCTTGCATGCCCCCTAAATATTTTAATAATGCTTGTCGGCGCTTTTGTCCTACACCGGTAATCTCTTCTAACAATGATTGTGTACGTTGTTTTTGTCGTTTATTACGATGCCCTGCAATGGCAAAACGGTGCGACTCATCACGAATATGCTGAATTAAATGCAGCGCTGGTGCATCTGAATCAAGTGGTATTGTTTTACGTCCGCCATCAATTAATAGCGTTTCTAAACCTGGTTTCCGACTGGTACCTTTTGCAACACCCACCAGCAATGGTATTTTATTATGCGGCCAGTTTTCAAAATATTGCTCAGCACGAGATAATTGACCTTTACCACCATCGATAAAGATGACATCTGGAATTTTGTCTTCATCGACCACTTTGTTGTAGCGTTTATTAAGTGCGAATTCCATCGCAGCATAATCATCACCACCGGTGATGCCGGTAACATTAAATCGACGATATTCTTTATTATTAGGCCCTTGCGAATCAAACACCACACAACTTGCTACCGTGTTTTCACCCATTGTATGGCTGATATCAAAACATTCCATGCGATTAATATCATCTAGGCGTAATGTTTCTTTTAATTGTGCGTAGCGTTTGTTGATTGAATCCTGCGTGCTTTGCTTAACACTAATGCTGTTAAGTGCATTTTTATTAGCAAGCTTTAAATACTGTGCCCGCTCACCGCGATTAGCAACTTTTAAACTCACTTTACGTTCAGAGATTGCCGTAAGCGCTTCGCTTAATGGCTCACTTTCTTCAATATTAAACGGTAATATAATTTCTTTAGCAATACGCCCTGTTGCACCGGGAGCTAGATAATATTGGCCTAAAAAAGAAGTTAGAATTTCTTCTTCACCTGAGTCTTTTGGCACTTTAGGAAAATAAGTTTTACTGCCTAGCACTTTGTGGTCGCGGATCATTAATAAGTGAACCGCATTCAAACCATTTAAATGCGCAAAGCCTACTACATCCATTTCGGCATGGTTACCTGAAATAGATTGTTGCTCCTGCATTTTTCGAAGCAACATGATTTGGTCACGCACTTTGGCCGCAAGCTCAAATTTAAGTTCTTTACTTGCTTGCTCCATTTTAGTAACTAAATCGGCAATGACTTCATGAGATTTGCCCAACAAAAACTTGCGAACAAAATCAACTTCTTGTTGATATTCTTCATCGGAGATTTTATTAACACACGGCGCTGAGCAGCGTTTTAACTGATATTGTAAACATGGACGGCTTCTAGCTCGGTAATAAGCATCTTCACATTGGCGAACTGGAAAGATTTTTTGCATTAAACGCAAACTTTCAGATACCGCTCCCGCACTTGGGAATGGGCCAAAATATTCGCCTTTAATTTTTCGGCTACCACGATGAAAAGCAAGTCGCGGGTGCTTATGATCAGTTAAAAGAATATACGGATATGACTTATCATCTCGCAGCAAAATATTGTAACGAGGCTGATATTTTTTAATTAGGTTATTTTCGAGTAATAAGGCTTCGGTTTCAGTGTTGGTCAGGGTGACTTCAATACCGCAAATATTACTTACTAATACACGCGTTTTGCTATCAGTTACATTACTACGGAAGTAGCTACTTACGCGCTTTTTTAGATTTTTAGCCTTACCAACATAGATAACTTGCCCTTCACTATCAAGCATTCGGTAGACACCGGGCTCACTTGATAGTGTTTTTAGAAAACGGGCTGGTTCGAAATCAGACATTGAGCAAATTAATGCGAGCTATCAATGTCGATCATTTTATGACGAATTGCTAAATGGGTAAGTTCAACATCACCCCCTACATTTAGCTTTTCAAACATGCGATAGCGATAGCTATTCACTGTTTTTGAACTCAGGTTCAAGCGATCCGCAATATCTTGCGCTTTCTCACCTTTAGTGATCATCAGCATGATTTGCAGCTCACGCTCAGACAAGCTCTGGAATGGGTTTTCATCTGTGCGACCGCTTACCTGGGCAAGGGCAATTTGTTGTGCAATTTCAGGTGCAATATAACGTTGCCCTGCATTAACCGCACGAATGGCGTTAACCATTTCATCAGAGCCGGCACCTTTTGTTAGATAACCGTGAGCACCAATTTGCATTACTTTGCTTGGGAATGGATCTTCACAATGCACAGTAAGCACAATAATTTTTACATCTGGGCAATAACGACAGATTTTTTTTGTCGCTTCTAAACCGCCAATACCTGGCATATTCATGTCCATCAACACGATATCAGGTGAATGTTGACGGCAAAATTGCACCGCTTCTTCACCGGTTTTAGCTTCACCCACCACTTTAAAACCACGAACATCATCAAGTATACGTCTGATCCCTGTCCGTAAAAGTTCATGGTCATCAACTAAAAGTACATTAATCAATGGAACACCCTCAAATAACCCAAATAGCTGCTTTCGCACAGTTTAATGTGCCACATTAGCACAGAAAAAGTGAAACGATAAATCAAAATATCGTTTCACTAATTAATTTTAAGCTGATGCTTTCTCGCTGAAACGATCAACCCATAGGGCAATGATACCATCACCTGTTACATTACAGGCAGTACCAAAGCTATCTTGTGCTAAATAAAGTGCAATCATTAATGCAACTGCACCTTCATTAAAACCAAGCATACTTGTTAAAAGACCCAATGCCGACATAACAGCCCCACCTGGTGCGCCAGGGGCAGCAATCATTACAACGCCTAGCATCATAATAAATGGCAACATACCAAATAACGATGGTACATCCATATTCGGTGATAAGAACATGACAGCCATTGCACATGTCACAATCGTAATTGTTGAGCCCGATAAATGGATAGTTGCACATAAAGGTACTGTAAAGTTAGCAACATCTTCTTTTACGTTATTTGCTTTGCTTGAGCGAAGTGAAACTGGAATTGTTGCTGCACTCGACATTGTACCTAAAGCAGTAAAATAAGCGGGTAGCATATTTTTTACAAGCTCTAAAGGATTACGCTTTAGTAAAAGGCCTGTAGATACATATAAAACAGTAAGCCATAGCCAATGCATAATTAATGCAGCTAGCAAAACAATACCAAATGTTTGCAGCGTATCAACCACGGTGCCAGCAACTGTCATTTCCGCGAAAACACCGGCAATGTAGAAAGGTAACGCAGGAATAATTACTTTTGCTAATAAGCCATCAATCACATCACGGCCCTGATCAGATACTTTCTTTAACGTATCAAGCTGTAACTGGCTCATACCAATACCAAAAATGAATGCCGCAGCAAGTGCTGTCATTACACTCATAAGAGGTGGAATTTCTAGATCAATAAAGCTGCCCACTTCGGTAGCAACTTCTGCTTCAAACGTTAAACCGCCATCAAACAATGGGATCATAGCGCTGACAAGTAAAAAAGCTAAGGTTCCAGCAATAACGGTTGAACCATATGCAAAGCCAACAGTTTTTCCTAACAAGTGGCCTGACCCTTTTGGTAAACCAGCAATACCTGATGCGATAAAAAATAAAATAATTAACGGGATGGTAAAGGTGATCAACTGACCTATTATTTCTTTTACTGTGTAAAGGAGTTCAACACCTGTTAGTGGCACATATAAGCCCACTAAAATACCGGCAACAATACCAGCAATTAATTTTAGAATTAAATTCATAACGATCACTTCAATTTTTAGGTGGTAATCTTTTACCACGTTTTAGTTTACTTTTGTTATAAAACAGCCAAATTAACGTTTAACTGCGCAAATTACCACCACAGCTTGTTAGAATCTAATTTGAACGTAAATATATGCGCCCTGTCGCGTTGCATTTGTTAACAAAGTTGCAAATTAATAACATGCTCGCAGTTTTGAATACCCGTATAGTGCTTATGTATAAATCAATGTTAAGTGCCGCTCTATTAAGCGTGCCTTTTACCAGCTTGGCCACCAGCCAACCCGTCACCCTTCCTTTTATTGCAGAGCAGGCAACAATTGACGGCCAGCTCAATGAGCCAAGTTGGCAACGTGCCAAAAAAATTACCATAGACAACATTACTTGGCCTTATGAAAACAGTAAAAGCCCAGTTACCACCCACGCTTATGTTTATGAAGATGGCGAAACACTTTTTATTGGCTTTGAAGCGAATGATCCAAACCCAGAACTTATTCGTGCTTTTTACCGTGACCGTGACGCAGCCTGGGATGATGACCTAGTCGGGCTAAAAATTGATTCATACAATAATTCTCAATTAGCCTATCAATTTTTTATTAACCCACTTGGTGTACAACAAGATTCAATAGAAAACGAACTGACTAAACATGAAAGCTCATCATGGGACGGTATTTGGGATAGCGTCGGTGTTATTCATGATAAAGGCTACACAGTTGAAGTTGCCATTCCATTACGCGTATTGAATTTTGACGACAGCGTAGCAAGTAAGACTATGGCGATGGAGTTTTTACGCTTTTTACCGCGCAGTGAACGATTACGTATCTCAAATATGCAAATTGACCATGGTAACAACTGTTGGATTTGCCAAATGCCAAGTTACCAAGGCTTTGAACAAGCAAAGCAAGGCAATAACGTGGCGATTATTCCATCTGTGGTGCTTGGCAAAAATGAGACTCGTGAAATTGATGGCGCACAAGTTGATGACTGGGAGTCAGAGAACAACACTGAAGCCAGCCTCGATGTTAAATGGGGGATCACCCCAGATATCACCTTAAATGCGACGATTAATCCTGATTTTTCTCAGGTTGAAGCGGATGTAGCACAATTGAGTGTGAACAATAATTTCAGTTTATTCTTCCCAGAAAAGCGTGCCTTCTTTTTAGATAACGCTGACTACTTTGCCTCAACACTTAACCTCATTCATACCCGTAATATTGCCCAGCCAGATTACGGCACGAAAATCACCGGCAGCAAAAATGGCCATACATTTGCCGGCTTCATTGCCAATGATACGCAAACCAATGTGCTGATCCCGGGCAATTTAGGCTCATCTCTTGTCGCCCTTGACGAGAAAAGTGAAAACGGTGCCCTGCGTTATCGATACGATTTTGAATCTGGGTTATCACTCGGTTCAACAGCAACACACAGACAAAGTGATGATTATAAAAACACGGTTTACAGTATTGATAGTAAATACAAACCAACAGTGAACGATGTTTTCTTAGTGCAAGTATTAAAATCACAAACACAATACAGCCAAGATTTTATCGATGAGTTATGTGATGGTGATAACTGCTTACAACCCGAGCAAGTAATTTGTGAATTAAATAGTGACTGCGACTATAACGAAGGCGTACTTCGTGTTTTAAGTAAAGAACAGCAATCGGGTACTGGCTACTACCTAAAGTATCAACACGACGAGAAGTACTGGCGTGCCTTCGCAGATTATAATTACCGTGATGCTGATTTAAGAGCTGACTTGGGCTTTATCTCACAAGTTGATTTTAAAAAGTTTACGACTGGTGGCGAATACCGCTGGTATGGCGATAAAGGCAATTGGTGGAATCGCGCTAACCTTTACGCCGATTGGGATATTACCCATAACGAAAATAACGAACTTCTTGAGAAAGAAGCACAAACTAGTTTTTCAGTCAGCGGCCCGTTACAGAGCTTTTTTGAGGTTTCTGTTGAGCACCGTAACCGCACTGGCCTTCGCCACGATAAATCACGTTTAGATATTGACGGCAACACAGACTTGTTTAGCGAAAATGGCGTTGGTTTTTACAGTGACTTTAAACCAAAAGCAGGGGTATTTGCTTCTTTATATATGTACACAGGTAATGCCGTTGATTTAGCGAATAACCGCGTTGGTGATAAGTTCCATATACGCCCTGTGCTGAATATGAACCTTGGTAAGCATTTTGAAGTGCGTTTACGTCATACTTATGAGCAGCTTGAAGCCGATGGCAGTGAAGTATTTACCGCCAACTTAAGTGATGTACGTTTTACTTACCAATTCAACGTGAATAGCTTTTTACGCCTTGCAGTCATTTATACTGACTTAGAACGCAATCAGGCTAATTACATTGATGATGTAGATAGCCAATATAAAAAGTTAGCCACTCAGCTGTTGTATTCTTACAAGCTGAACCCGCAAACGGTATTCTTTGCTGGTTACTCAGATAATGGCTATCAAGATGATGAGCTATCATCAATTACTAAAGAGCAGCGTACGTTATTTGCCAAGTTTAGCTACGCTTGGTTACTCTAAGAGCCTATTAGCGCACCTTTTGGTGCGCCCTCCCCTTTCTTTGTTTGCTTATTCCTAAATGCTATAAGCCTATTCGCTATATGTTATAGCCAAACTTTACTTTCGTTTTTTATTCACCACAGTAAAGTGTGACTATTACAGATCACTAGCCATAGCTAGTTGATCAACGATTGAATAAATTGCTTCCAAGGGAACACTATGTCTAACATTTTTGAAGATAATTCATTAACGATTGGTAATACACCAATTGTAAAGCTTAACCGCGTAACCTCAGGTAATGTTTTTGCTAAAGTAGAATCACGTAACCCAAGCTTCAGTGTTAAATGCCGTATTGGCGCTTCAATGATCTGGGAAGCAGAAAAGTCAGGTGTATTAACTAAAGAAAAAGAGTTAATCGAGCCGACTTCAGGTAACACAGGTATCGCCCTTGCTTTTGTAGCTGCTTCTCGTGGCTATAAGTTAACCCTGACTATGCCTAACACAATGAGCTTAGAGCGTCGTAAATTATTAAAAGCCTTAGGTGCTAACCTAGTTTTAACTGATGGCGCTAAGGGTATGAATGGCGCGATTGAAAAAGCAAAAGAAATTCAAGCCAGTGAGCCTGAGAAATACATTCTTTTACAACAGTTCGAAAACCCAGCTAACCCTAAAATTCACTTTGAAACAACGGGCCCTGAAATCTATGAAGCAATGGACGGTAAAATTGATATCTTCGTAGCAGGTGTTGGTACTGGTGGTACTATTACGGGTGTTAGCCGTTACCTTAAACTAGAAAAAGGTTTAAATGTACAATCGGTTGCTGTTGAACCAACTAACTCTCCAGTTATTAGCCAAACCTTAGCTGGTGAAGAAGTTAAACCAGGCCCTCATAAAATCCAAGGTATCGGTGCAGGCTTCATTCCTGGCAACCTTGATTTAGAAGTTGTAGACGCTGCAGAGCAAGTATCAAATGAAGATGCGATTGCTATGGCTCATGAACTGATGAAAAACGAAGGTATTTTAGTGGGTATTTCTTCTGGTGCAGCAGTAGTTGCGGCAAAACGCCTTGCTGAAAAACCTGAGAACGCAGACAAGAACATTGTGGTAATTTTACCAAGTGCGACTGAGCGTTACTTATCTAGCCCATTATTTGCTGAAGAGTTCAGCGATAAAGAGCTAGTTCAGTAGCCACTAAGAATCACTTAGTTGTTAAAAAAGGATGCAGACATGCGTCCTTTTTTATTACCTAAAATAAATAAAACCAATAATTTTACCGAGTTAACTTTACATCATGCTCATTTAGTCACACACTTAATTTTAAGTTCACTCGAAAAACTACAACAATGAAAAATATACTTTTAACTATTATCCTTCTAAGTAGCAGCATTCTTTTCGGTTGCGGTTCTGAAGACGCACCAAAGGGCGAAAAAAACACCCCAGGTAATGTAGCGACTCTCTATTTTGATGCTTTATACAACCAAAACGATTTAAATCTTGCTATGGAATATGCCACGCCTAAAATGGCGCGAATTATGAAATCTTATGGCACCGCTGGGCAGTTCGCTCGTAACCTGGTTAATATGCAATACGATGAAGTGGTGATTGAAGTCGATATGACTAACATGAGTCTACGCGAACAATATGGCGATAAAGCTAACATCAATTTGATTTTTACGGGTTATTTTAATGGTAAGAAAATTGATGATATGCGCAGTGTGAAAATGATGCGTAAAAAAGGCAAGTGGTACATTGAAAAAATTAATGCCGATCCATTTGCGCGATAATTAATTACGAAAACTAAAAAAGGGCCTAAAGGGCCCTTTTTTTGAAAGAGTATTACTGCAGAACAGTATGGATATTACTCTTCGTCAAACTCTTGATGTTGACGCTGTGCAGGACGCGCTAAGATTTCAACGTAAAACGATGTAAGCTGTTTTGCTTCGATATCGCTAATACATTTATTAATCTCTGCCACGTGAACGACATTGGCCTCATCCGCTGATTCACCAAACTTACAGTCAAACGCCCAATAGTCGGCGCCTGCTGGGAGTGTTTTATTACGCTCACGTTTTAAGTATTTTTTTACTTCGTGCTTGGCTGCATCAACCATACGAGGATATTTAATTTTCTCGTGGTTTAGCGTGAATGTTTTCTTCATTATAGTCCTAGTAACTTGGTTCAATGACAATGGCATTAAGCCATAGGCTGCTATTATAACAAGCACATCTTAATTTAGCTGTACTTTTTGCAGTTTTACTTAAATATAAGTCTATTCTTAGCTTATTCTTAGTGTATTCGAAGTCTATGACATTTCGATTAAGCCACTTATACCTAAGCTGTAGCTAAATGAAGAGGTTGATGTATCACCTCGTCAGTAAGGCTATCATAAAATGCAGCTGCATCGATTTGTTGGCGCTCAACGGGTGTATTTTTTTCATAAAAGCGTTTTCTTACTGCAGGCTCACAGTTATCAATCACTTCTAGCGGCACATGCTGCTTATCATCACGAACATTCAGTGGCTCTGGATTTAAACAATGACGTAATCTGATGTCTGATAAACCACCTTGCAATAGTCTAAGTGCATTTTCTTGCCCAATCAGGATATCAAACTGTTCGGGAGCTAATGGTTGTGTGGGGCCTGCACCTAACTCGGTGCGCAAAGCAGATTCAGATATTTCAGGATTGCTTAATTCAGTTTTTGGCAGGTGAAACTGACTAAAATCGAGCGCATCATGAGAAAGCATTGCTAGTAATAAAGCAAATTCTCCAGAGCGGTGCTCGTGAACACTTTTATTTAGACGATTATCGAGTTGGCTCTCTGTGAGCAACAAACCATCAATTTGCATAGTCTTTAGCCAAATAGTTTCTTGATTAACCAGTTATCGGCATTTATGCATTTTTCTTTAGTTTTTTTCTTTACTTAAATAATAAGTTTGCTATTATCAGCGCCGTTGCATTGGAGGGGTTCCCGAGCGGCCAAAGGGATCAGACTGTAAATCTGACGGCTCAGCCTTCGCTGGTTCGAATCCAGCTCCCTCCACCACTTTCCTTCTTAGAAAAGTGGGGCCAAATGCAATAGTAAAAATTTGTGTGGAGGGGTTCCCGAGCGGCCAAAGGGATCAGACTGTAAATCTGACGGCTCAGCCTTCGCTGGTTCGAATCCAGCTCCCTCCACCACTCTTTACTCTTTCTAGCTTTACTCTTTCTAGCTTTACTCTTTCTAGCTTTACTCTTTCTAGCTTTACTCTTTCTAGCTTTACTCTTTCTAGCTTTACTCTTTCTAGCTTTACTCTTTCTAACTTTACTCTTTCTAACTTTACTCTTTCTAACTTTACTCTTTCTAACTTTACTCTCGCTAACTTTACTCTCGCTAACTTAAGCTACCAACTCAAACTACTTCCATTTGCTTTTAACCATTGCTCGGCTTTTTTATAATTTGGATAAAACTGGTTCACACGTTGCCAAAACTTAGCGCTATGGTTCATATGTAAAAGATGCGCAAGCTCATGTACAACCACATAATCAATCACCCAGGTTGGCGCACTTGCTAAATGTAAATTAAAAGTCAGCTCGCGGCGTTTATTACAACTGCCCCAACGACGTTTATAATGTTGAATTTTAAGCTTTGTCGGTAATGTTTCTGACATCTGCAAACAATAATCATGAACACGCATTTCAATATAGCTCTCAAGCTTTTCATGTAAAAACTGCTCAAGCAAAGCTAGGTAGTTAGCTTCTTGATGTTTGACGCGTGATGATATTGATAAGGTAAGCTGAGACTGTGCATCTTGTTGCCACATGCTTTTCGGGCCTTTAGCGAATACTATCGGCACGTTTTGCCCAAACAACTTAATAGTGGCGTTTACTAATGGTAGTTGACGGCGTTCAGCATGAATGGATTGTTTTGCTATTTGTTCAGCGACCCAATCTTGCTTGGTCTTTAACCAAGCATCTATTTCAGTTTGTGGAACATAAAAAGGCGCATAAACGGTCAATTTCTGCTTGGCAACTTTAATTGCGACGGTTGTTCTGCGCTTACTACGCTTTAGGGTGTAATCCAACAAAGGTCAGCCAATTCGATTAATAAAAATAAGAGATTCCATTTTACCCTGCTAAATAGCTGCTAATCTATAAAGATGACTCAAAAATAAGTTTTCACCTTTATGCCTGACAAACCATGTTGTAGTTATACCTCACCAACAGGTAACAAGTGCCAAGAAACAGATATGGGCTCTGGATTTTGCTTTTGGCATGATAGTAAATTTGATAAATCAGGGCTAGATCTAACCCAAAAATTAGAGCGCTATGCAAAAAAAGGTGGCTTATTAGAAGGCCTGCAATTGCAAAGAGCGAACCTTTCAGGACTTAACTTAATAAAGCAGGATGACGAAGAAGGTTATGATCTCTCCTATTGTAATTTTTATCGTGCGAATTTAACGGGCGCTCACCTATTTAATAATAAAATCGCCAATGCTTCATTAATGAAAGCTAATTTACATAGCGCGAGTTTGCATTACTGTGATTTAAAAAATACCAACTTACTAGGTATTAAGCTCAACGACAGCAGAATTGATAATATCGAATTGGGTAACCAATTATTACAAGAAGCGGCTGCATTTAAAGCTCGTAAAAATAAGCAGCATGATGAAGCACGAGACTTATTTGAGCAATCTGAAGAAATATATCGCAATTTAAGAAAAGCCTCTGAACATCAAGGGCTTTTTGAGCTCGCCGGTAACTTCACCTACAAAGAATTAAGAATGCGTCATGCGCAATACCGAAAAGGCTCAACCAAGCAAATTACTTCTAGCTTTATAGATATGTTATGTGGTTATGGCGAAAAGCCCGAAAATGTCATTCGCTTTAGTCTGTCACTCATTATTTGCTGTGCATTTTGTTATTTCTTATTCGGGGTTAGTTATCAAGATTCTGTGATGCAACTGAGCTTTGAAAACTCATTTCAAAGCAATTTGTCGGCCTTACTGAATAGTTTTTATTTCAGCGTGGTGACTTTTACAACGCTTGGCTATGGTGACATTACGCCAATAGGTTTTTCGAGGTTAATCGCAGCCATAGAAGCATTTTGTGGTAGCTTCTCGCTCGCTTTATTCGTCGTTGTTTTTGTAAAGCGCATGACTCGCTAACGCATGATGTATGAACCCTTATGCTCTTTTGCCTGATACATTTTTTTGTCGGCACGATTAATTAACTCTTCAGCATCTACTGTGCTATCAAGCGGTGCTGCAATAAGACCAAAGCTTAAATGCAGCTCAGGGTATTGTTGTTCAAATGCGGCTATAAGTTTTTCGCAAATACTAAAAGCGCTATCTAACTCGCAATCAGGTAAAATGATACAAAACTCATCCCCTCCATAGCGGCACGGTATATCAATCTCGCGAATATTTTCAAGTAAGTATTGCCCTATATATTTAAGGACTTCGTCGCCTTTTAAATGCCCTTGTGTGTCATTCACTGACTTAAAGTCATCAAGATCAAAATAAACAACCGTTAATGGTGATTTGTGACGTCTGGCTCTGGCAAGGTCGCGTTGTAATAGCTCTTGCATGACACGCCGGTTGTAGAGGTTGGTGAGTGGGTCGAGTTTAGCGAGTTTCTCTAGTTCTTGAGTGCGCTGAGCAACTTTTTCTTCAAGGCCTTTTGCATACACTTCGGTGCGGCGTTTCGCATTTTCAATTTCGCCCACTAAGCTGTCGATATAAGTATCAAAGACCAAGGTCGTATCAAAGTAAATTAATTTATCAATGATGTTAAGGGTATGATTTAATTCTTCTTGATCGCTTATTGTGGTGCGAAGTACATTAAATATGAGCTCTTTTAAAGTACAGACAGCCGATAAGTAAAGCTTAGGTTCAACACCAATACGCTTATGCACCATACCAATCCGTAAGCGGTTATTAACATACTCATGTTCGTAACGACCGCAAAATAAATCGATTATATACTGCCTTTGCGCATCTCTGAGTCGTGTTAAAGTATCCGCATCACCAATTAATAACGAAATTTCATCTACTTCAGTTTGTTTTTTATAAAACTCATTAACCACATTTTCAATGGCTGATTCTATAATGGGCTTGTAGTTTAATAATGATGAGAGACTGTTTGAAGTCAGCCCTAATAAACTCATTCTGTGCTGAATTTCTACATCATTAATTTGCATTTGTTCAACTAAAGTTTGCTCGGTTCTTCTCATCTACCCACCTCGAACTACTCCTTTTTAATTAAATATAGCCAAGGTTTTGAATCCTACGTACTTAAGTGATAGGTTTTTCTCTAAATTCAGAACAATTTGTATTAGACTGCTATTACAAGCCGTTTCAAAAAAATATTATGCTCGCGAAATTTTTTATCACCGATCAAGACCCCAGCTTAATAGTGAGTGGCGTTTACGATCCAAGCTTAGTTGCTCTTTCTATTGCTACGGCTATTTTTGCTGCTTATTTTTCACTTCATATCATTGATTTAGCAAATAGAACCCAATTTGATTCGTACCGTAAATTAGGCAGTGCAACAGGTGCTTTGGTGATGTCAGGTGGGATTTGGAGTATGCACTTTATCGGCATGCTGGCTTTTTCATTATGCACCACCGTAGAGTACGACCCTACACTGACATTTTTTTCATTTATTCCTGCATTTTTAGCCTGCTATACCGCATTTTCATTTTTGAAACGCAAAGATTTAAAGCAAATACCAACAACAATAAAACTACTCATTGGCTCTGTATTACTTGGCTCTGGCATTGGTGCGATGCACTACTCGGGCATGGCCGCCATGCAAATGAGTCCGCTGCTTCGCTACGACCCGGCTTGGTTTGCAGCATCAATTGTGGTGGCTGTTGCATTATCTTTTGTCGGCTTATATGCGCGATTTCACTTAGGCGAGCACTTTAAAAAGCTTACGGTGTTACAAACCCGCATCATTTGCGCCATTATCTTTGGCTTTGCTGTAGCGGGTATGCACTATATGGGAATGGCCGCCACCCGCTTTGTTGCAACCTCACCTTTGTTATCTGAAAACGTTCAAACGTCGCAACTTACTTTTATCGCCATTAGCGTTTCATTTGCTACCGTATTATTGACTGCTCTGGTTGGGATTATTAACGGCATGGTGCGTTTTCGCTTATTACTGGCAGAAAAATCAGCAGAAGAGTCGCGCTTGGATGCCATTTTAGGCACTGCAATAGATGGCATCGTAACAATTAATATTCATGGCATTATTTTAAGCTTTAATAAATCAGCAGAAACTATTTTTGGTTGGCGCCAAGACGAAGTGCTGGGCAAAAACGTAAAACTATTAATGAACGACGATATAGCCGCGCAACATGATGGTTACTTAGCTGATAGTAGCAGGCATGAAGTTAAAAAAGTGATTGGCGTTAACCGTAATGTGTTTGCGAAGCACAAAGATGGTCATTTATTTCCTATTCGACTTGGCCTTGGTGAAGTAAAACAGCCTAACGCAGAAACACTGTTTGTTGGCTTTATAACCGATTTAACAGAGCAACGTGCACTACAGCAAAGTCTCGAAGAAAAAGAGAAACAATATCGTACCTTAATGAACAATACCCCAGGCGCTGTATTTCGTTGTTTGTTAGATGAACACTGGACGATGAAGTTTATAAGCCCCAGTGTTTCTGACTTAACAGGTTACAGCCCTGAAGAGTTTACCGATGGCACAGTTACATTTGCTCAAATCATTAATAACGATGATGTAGCGCATATTGATGAAGTTATGGAAAAAGCCATAGCTGAAAAAAACCAATATGCGGTTGAGTACCGCATTCGCCACCGAAATGGCAAAGTTGTGTGGGTTTTAGACCAAGGAACAATTAACGAAAATAGTGATTCTGAACAAAAGTGGATCGATGGTGTACTTATCGATATCACCGCTCGTCACGAATATGAAGAATCACTCAAAAAAGCAAAACAAGAAGCTGAAGCCGCAGCACAAGCAAAACAATCATTTATGGCAAACATGAGCCATGAAATACGCACGCCAATGAATGCAATAATCGGCTTTAGCGACATATTAATGGATAGTCCTCTTAGTAAAGAGCAACAAAAACATATTATTACCGTCAATAAATCAGCTCGCTCACTGCTGCATTTGCTTAATGAAGTACTAGATTCTGCAAAGTTAGAAAAAGGCAAACTCGATATTCAGGCAGAGCACTTTAACTTACAAGCCTTGCTCGACAATATCGTCTCGACTTTTTGGCTTGAAGCGAAGCGTAAAGATATTCTGCTTGATTTGATTATCGCTGATAGTGTTGCGCCTATTTATATTGGCGATGAGTCTCGCATTCGCCAAGTGATGAATAATCTCATCGGGAATGCAATTAAATTTACCGAGCAAGGGTCTGTCACAATTACGGTGAGTCAAACTCAAAATAAACAATTGTTTTTCGAAGTACAAGACAGCGGTATTGGCATAGCCAAGCACCGCTTAGATGCTATTTTCCAGCCATTTGAACAAGCCGACGGCACCATGACACGCCGATTTGGTGGCACAGGTCTTGGCACCACTATTAGTAAGCAGCTTGTTGAGTTAATGGGTGGTTCAATTGGTGCTATTAGTGAAGAAGGTAAAGGCAGCTGCTTCTACTTTAGCCTTCCTTTACAGGAAGGTGATATCAGCCAAGTCGATACCCTAACTTGTAATCAATTAAACTTACCAAAACTTCGCATATTAGTGGTTGATGACATTGAGCAAAATGTTGAGCTACTGAACATTTTATTATCGCAAGCTGGGCACACCATCAGTACGGCTCACAATGGTCTTGAAGCCATTGCAGCATTTGAACAGCAAAGCTTTGATGTGATTTTGATGGATATACATATGCCGGAATGTGATGGCATTACGGCCTGTAAAGAAATCCGCGAAATAGAGAAAATCAGATGCTTAAAAATTACACCTATCATCGCGTTGACGGCGAGTGTTTTACAACAAGATAAAATTACTACAAAGCAGGCCGGTATGAATGGCTTTGCAAATAAACCCGTTGATATTAACCAGCTGAACCATGAAATTGCGAAAGTGCTTGGTTTAGAAGTAAATAAAATCACTAACAATAAAGTCGGTGATGAGAAAAAGCACATCAACTACGACAAAGGTGTTTTGATGTGGGGAAGCAAAGAGAAATTAAATACGGAAATTGGCTTATTCCTAAGCAATCATCAACAGAGTATTCTACGACTGAAGGATCAGAAACTCAGTGAAGACGAACAAAAAGCAATTTTGCATACTCTTAAAGGAGTCGCGGGTAATTTAGCACTAGCAAAATTATTATACTTGTTATCAAACGCTGAGAAAGAACGTGAAAAGGAAAGCTTCCCTACACTCATTGCCGAGTGCGAACACGAATGGCAAACGCTGATTGCATTACTTGCAGAACAGCCGCAGTGTAGTTCACAACAGCAACCCATACACGAAACGTCGCTGGGCGCATTTATTAGCCAAATTGAGGCACTGCAAGCGCAAGCTGAGCATGCAGAGATAGACGATGATTTATTAAGCCAAGTGCAATCCCAAGCACCGGCAACCTACCAAGATCAGGTTGTTGAAATTTGTGCGCATTTTGAAAACTTTGACTTTGATGCAGCAAGCACTGCTTTATCAGCTTTAAAGCACACTCTCCAAGCTGCTAAGGAACACCTATGACGCAAATCTCAGAACGTGCAAGAATTTTGGTCGTCGATGATGAACCAGCCAATTTAAAAGTGATCCGTGAAGTACTCGCTAACGATTATCGCTTATCGTTTGCAAAATCTGGCGAGCTTGCTCTTCAGCTTATTGAGAATGAACCTCCTAAGTTGATTTTGCTCGATATTATGATGCCAGATATGAGCGGTTTCGAAGTCTGTAAAGTGTTAAAAGCAAACCCTAAAACTGCTCATATTCCTGTTATCTTTGTTACCGCACTTTCTCATGAGCAGGATGAGTCTGAAGGCTTTGCTCTAGGTGCAGTCGATTATATTACCAAACCAATTAGCCCTGCGATTGTCAGGGCGCGGGTTAAAAATCATTTATCATTAGTGCAAGCTGAGCAACTGCAATTAGCCCACATTGATTTGATCCAACGTTTAGGCCGCGCCGCAGAATATAAAGACACCGACACCGGTGAGCACATTGCAAGAATGAGCCGCTACAGTAAAGTACTCGCCCTTGCCTATGGCATGAGTGAGTACGAGGCCGAGCAGCTTAAACAGGCAGCGCCTATGCATGACGTTGGTAAGATAGGCATTCCTGATTCAGTACTATTAAAGCCTGGGCGCTTAAACGAAAACGAATACGAGCACATGAAACAACATGCCTTAATCGGTGCGAAGATTTTAGAGAACTCAACTTCGCCGCTATTACAACTTGCGCATAAGCTTGCCCTTGAACACCATGAAAAATGGGATGGTACGGGTTATCCGTATGGCCTGAAAGGCGAAGAAATCAGTATTGAAGGGCGTATTGTCACCATTGCAGATGTGTTTGATGCTTTAACCTCAAAACGCCCTTATAAAAAAGCCTGGTCGGTTGAAGAAGCGCTCGACTTATTGAAAGACGAAGCTGGTAAGCATTTTGACCCGCAACTAGTTGATTTATTTATTGGTCAAATAGATAGCATCATAGAAATCAAAAACACTTATACGAGCTGAGATATTAAGGCCTCATTTGAGGCCTTTTTTAATTGCATCGTAATCATGCGAAGTAATTTCATGGCTATTACCAGCACAATCTTTAAAATACATTGAATAAGTAACACCGTGGTCAGCAACAAATGTTTTAACATCAAACTGAGCGAGATGCTCAAGCCATGCTAAAAACTGTGCTGCACTTGCGCCAAAAGCAATACCTTTGCTTCTACCGTCTGCTTCAAAGAGTGCTAAACGAATTGTCTTTGCTTGGTCCTCTAAGGTTAAAGGCCCTTTTCCTTCATCCCAAAAAGCAAGCTCTGGTACAACATTAAAGCCAAGTACTTGCTCATACCACTTTAGCGCAGCCGCTAAATCATCAACATTTAAGTGGCAATGATCAACACCACATAAAGATGGAATAGCCATGTTACTCACCAATTTCGGTTTTTAACTGCTCTAAAAATTCGAGCATGTAAGCTGTGCGTCGTTTAGCTTCATCTTTTGCCGATGGCGTGTTCATACTCTCGCTAATGTTTAACAGCTTAATGAAGAAATGATCGAGGGTGTATTTTGTATCGTCAGGTTCGCGATTTAAACAAAATGGATCGTCTTTATGATACAGATAACGACCAATTGAGCCCCCTACTTTCATGCAGCGACTCACACCAATTGCACCTAATGCATCCATTCGATCCGCGTCTTGCACAATTTGCGCTTCGACACTTTGGACTTTGATATTGGCACTAAAGCTATGTGCCGCAATAGCATGATGAATAGCACTAAAATACTGCTCAGGATAATTAATTGAGGCTAAAAAACTTAACGCCTTATCTGCAGCCATGGTCGATGCTTTTGCCCTGTCTGGGTGGTTTTTAGCAACTGCAACACAATCATGTAACCAAGCTGCGGGTAACACCACAGCCATTTCTGCCTGCTCGGCAATACATAATTGTTTTGCAACCCTCACTACTCGCTCAATATGACTAATATCATGTGCGACATCGGCATGGAGTAAAGACAAAATAAAGTCTCGACACTGAGTTTCTAAAGCTGCAAAGTCTATTTCTGGCTGCATATACTGGCTATCACCATTAACTGATTGAAATTATGCTTACTTTAGCGTGCTTACTGGATTTGTTCAAAACATTCATTGTATGTTTGCCAGTGCTTCATTAAACTATGCCCCCTTTTGTTTGACGCGAGAATCCCTATGTCATCTGCTATTTACCTGCAAGCTGGACGAGAAAAATCATTAAAAAGAAAACACCCTTGGGTGTTCTCAAAAGCCATTAAAAAAGTAAAAGGTAAGCCAGGACTAGGTGATACTGTCACTATCTATGACAATGACGGTAAGTTTTTAGCGATTGCAGCTTACAGCCCGCAATCACAAATACGTGCTCGCGTATGGAGCTTCGATCAAAACGAAATCATTGACCAAGCATTTTTTGAAAAGCGTTTGCGCCGTGCCTATGCTGCGCGCGAACAGGTGGTCAGCGAAGGCGGCTTAACGGGTTTTCGTTTAAGCGCTGCAGAGTCTGACTACTTACCAGGCATCACTATCGATAAATTTGATAATGTACTTGTGTGCCAACTGCTTAGTGCCGGTGCAGAGCGCCATAAAGGTGAAATTGTTGCTGCACTTATGGCCATTTTCCCTGGTTGCGATATTTATGAGCGATCAGATGTTGATGTTCGTACTAAAGAAGGCCTTGAGCCAATCAAGGGCGTACTTTGGGGTAAAGAACCAACAGAGCCAGTCGTCATTGAAGAAAATGGCTTAAAACTCGAAGTAGACATTCTTGAAGGCCACAAAACTGGCTTTTACTTAGACCAACGTGATAGTCGTGCAGCTCTTGAGCGCTTTGTTAAAGACAAAACAGTATTAAACTGCTTTAGCTACACAGGTACTTTTTCGCTTTATGCTTTGCGTGGTGGTTGTAAACACGTTACTAACGTCGATGTATCACAGCCAGCACTTGATACGGCTAAGCGTAACGTTGAGCATAACAACCTTGATTTGTCTAAAGTTGATTTCGTTAAACAAGATGTCTTTAAGTTGTTGCGCCAATACCGTGATGAAGGTGTGCAATTTGATACTATCGTTATGGATCCACCAAAATTTGCTGACAACAAAGCGCAATTAACCGGTGCTTGCCGTGGTTATAAAGATATTAATATGATTGCGATGCAAATCTTAAAACCAGGTGGCACTTTACTCACTTTCTCGTGCTCTGGATTAATGGAACAAAATTTATTTCAAAAAGTGGTTGCGGATGCAGCCCTTGATGCAGGTAAAGACTTGTTGATCATGGAGCGACTAAACCAAGCTGCCGACCACCCAATTGCTGGCAGCTACCCAGAAGGCTTTTATCTTAAAGGCCTGATCTGTAAGGTTTACTAGTTAAAACTTACAATTTCTAAACCGGCACTCAAGGAGCCATCTTGCTCCTTGGTTGCTCGTATCACACGGGCTGTTGCATCAAATGAGGTAATAGCCGTGCTAGTCGAAGCAATTAACACCCGATACAGACTGCCTATTTCTAAAACTTCATCAAGGTGAATTGCCAGCCCTGTTGCACTTAAATCAGTGCACATAGCCTGAATTTCTTCGCCATTAACAACATCTAATGGGATTAGTTTTGCAGGGGTATGAATTTGCATGCGGCGAAAGTCGCGTTTTTCCTCATGAAACATATGGCCTCCTATACCAGTGTTTTTATTTTCTCTATTAATGTTTTAACAGAAAAAGGCTTCACTACATAGGCGTCACACCCGGCATCAAACCCCGCTTTTTGTTCAAGCTCGGTTTCAAGGCCAGACACCATGACAACAGGAATTTGCTCTGTTTCTGGGGTGTTTTTTAGTAATCGGCAGGTATCATAACCATCTAAGCCCGGCATACAAACATCTAGTAGTATAGCATCTGGCGGCTCTGCAATGGCTGAAGTTAAAAACGATGCGCCTGAGTTTGCATAACTTAATGAGAACTCATCCCCAAGGCTTGCTTTGAGCATTTCAAAATTAAAATATTCATCATCGACGACCAAAATAGTTGGTCGCGGTCGATTTACCGTACGCTCAGGAACTGAGATCGGTTTTTCCTTTTCAATGCCCACATAATCTCCTTTTAGCATCTGTGTTTGTAACTTAAAGCAAGGAGGCGCTAACCTCATTGCTCATTCCTTAGTATTATAACTCACATTCTTTGATTGCGTTTAAAACACGTTTAGCAGATACAGGATAAGGTGTCCCTAGTGTTTGTGCAAATAAAGAAACACGTAACTCCTGTTGCATCCAAAATATCGCACTGATCTCTTCAGGAATTGGCATACCCTTAGGAATTTTATTAGCTAATTTTTGATATTGCTCAGCTACTTTTTCAAGCTCAAGCACACACAACCTATCACGATTAGGATCAACAGGGAGCTTTTCTAGGCGGCGTTCAATGGCTTTTAAGTAACGAATTAAATCCGTCATTTTTGCTGCGCCGTGCTGGCTAACAAAGCCTTTGAAAACTAAACTTTGTAACTGTGATTTAATATCACCGTGCGCTGTTATCATGGTTAAATCAACGCGTCCTTTCATACGTTTATTTAAGCCATGAGCAATACTTAGCACTTGCTCTACTTGGGTAGCGATCTCAACAACCGTATCACCAAGCTCACCGCGAATTTGCTCTTTCGCTTTTTCAAATGCATCTGCTGTGCGAATGTTGCCGTATTTAGTTAATAGGCTATCGACGGCTGCAGCGATACAGTCATCAATTAAGTCATTGACCTTACCAAACGGATTAAAGTACAAACCTAATTTAGATTTGTTTGGTAAGTTTTGTTGTAAATACTTAATTGGTGATGGCACATTTAATAACACTAAGCGGCGTAAACCTTGTTGGTGCGCTTGCTGTGCTTTGTGTTCATTATCAAATAGCTCAACCGCAGCTGAGTCTTTTTTATCCACCAGCGCTGGAAACGCCTTGATTTCATATTGACCTTGTTTTTTCACGTAAGAGCTTGGTAACTCGCCAAAGCTCCACTCAGTCAAATCAGCTTTTTCTATACCCTTGTCGGCTACTTTCGATAAGGTATCCGTTACCTTACCTTGTAACTGGGCTTTTAGTTTAGATAAATTTAAACCGCGAGCGAGTAACTTATCGTGTTCATCGCGCACTTCAAACTGTAAGCGTAAATGCGGAGCAAGGGTTGATAAATCCCATGCATCAGGCTCAACACGCACACCTGTCATACGTAATAAGCGAGTGCTAATTGCATCAATTAAGTTGCCTTGCATCGGCTCGATTGCAGCAAGTACCGCATCGGCGTAGTTTGGCGCAGGCACAAAGTTGCGACGAATCGTTTTTGGTAGCGACTTGATAAGCGCACAAATTAATTCATGTCTAAATGCAGGAATATGCCAATCAAAGCCAGTTTCTTGAACTTGATTTAACAGCGCTACCGGAATTTGTACCGCAACACCATCGACGGCTTGCCCTGGATCAAAGTGATATGCCAGTGGTAATAATAAGTTCTCTTGCTGCCAAGTATCTGGGTAATCAAACTCGGTAACATGATCAGCACCATGCTGCATTAATTCTTCTCGAGACATATGCAAAAAGCGTTTATCTTTTTGTTTTTGTCCTTTCCACCACTTATTAAACGCGGCACGATTATTTACATCTTGTGGAATTTTCTTGTCGTAGAATTCAAACAGGGTTTGTTCATCAACTAAAATATCACGGCGGCGAGATTTATTTTCAAGAACCTGAATATCTTCAATTAACTCTTGGTTATATTGTAAAAAGCCTTCATTTTGACCCAGTTCTTGCTCTACTAAAGCGGTGCGAATAAACAACTCGCGACTTACTTTTGGATCAATATTGCTGTATACACAGCGGCGCTTATTAACAATTAATAGGCCATACAAGGTTTGCTGCTCAAACGCGATAACTGCACCCGGCTTTTTCTCCCAATGCGGTTCACTGTAGCTGCGCTTTACTAAATGCTGTGCAAAGCCTTCAACCCATTTCAAGTCTATGCGCGCGTTGATGCGAGCATAAAGCTTACTGGTCTCAACAAGCTCTGCCGACATAATCCATTTTGGACTCTTTTTAAATAATCCTGAACCTGGGAAAATATGGAATTGGCTGTTGCGGGCGCCTTTATAAATTTGTTTTTCATCTTTAAAACCAATATGACTTAACATACCGCTTAATAAAGATTGATGAATTCGCTCGCTATCAGCAACATTTGTAGTGGCCTTCATGCCCATTTCATTACATACCGTTGATAGCTGATAAACAATATCTTGCCATTCGCGAATACGCATATAGGCTAAAAAGTCCTTTTGGCATAACTTTCTAAACTGGCTATTGCTCAATTCAGATTGCTGCTCTTCAAGGTAATTCCACAGATTTAAAAAGGCGATAAAATCTGAATCAGGGTCATCAAAACGGCCATGCTTTTCATCCGCTGCACCACGTTTTTCTTGTGGTCGCTCTCTTGGGTCTTGAATCGACAATGCCGCAACTATAATAATCACTTCACGCAGTGCACCTAAGCCATCGGCAGTCAGCACCATTTTAGCTAACCGTGGATCAACCGGTAAACGGCTTAAGCTTCTGCCTGATTTCGTAAGCTCAGTCTTTTTATGGCGTTTAGCTGGCTTAATTGCTTCGAGTTCTTCAAGTAGCGTTAAACCATCGTTGATATTACGGCTATCTGGCGCTTGCACAAACGGGAACTGCTGCATGTCGCCAAGCCCCAAACCAAGCATTTGCAAAATAACAGAAGCTAAGTTAGTGCGTAAAATTTCAGGATCAGTAAACTCAGGGCGCGAGTTAAAGTCTTCTTCACTGTATAAGCGAATACAGATACCCGCTTCGATACGACCACAGCGACCTTTACGCTGATTCGCACTGGCTTGTGAAATTGGCTCAATTGGTAATCGTTGTACCTTAGTACGGTAGCTATAACGGCTGATGCGCGCAGTACCTGGATCGATAACATAGCGAATACCCGGCACCGTTAGTGATGTTTCAGCCACGTTGGTGGCTAAAATAATATGACGACGGCTGTGCGGCGCAAAAATTCGGTTTTGTTCTGCGTTTGATAAACGCGAATAGAGCGGTAAAACATCCGTGCCTTTGAGGTTTCGCTTTGATAACGCATCAGCGGTATCGCGAATTTCTCGTTCACCATTCATAAAAATCAGAATATCGCCAGGGCCTTCATCGCACAGCTCATCAACGGCATCAAAAATACCCTGTAATTGGTCACCATCCGCTTCCATCTCATCTTTGTTGATTTCAGTGGTTGGTCTATAACGAACCTCTACTGGGAAAGTTCGACCGGATACTTCGATGATGGGTGCATCATCAAAATGTTTAGAAAAACGCTCTGGGTCAATCGTCGCTGAGGTAATAATAACTTTTAAGTCAGGACGTTTTGGCAGTAAATTTTTTAAATAGCCTAAAATGAAATCGATATTCAGGCTACGTTCGTGGGCTTCATCGATGATGATAGTATCGTACTGATTTAGGTATCTGTCTTGTTGAATTTCAGCCAGCAGAATACCGTCTGTCATCAATTTAATATAGCTATTGTCAGAAACTTGGTCACTAAAACGAATTTTAAAACCCACTTGTTGACCTAGCTCGCATTGCATTTCTTCTGCAATACGATTCGCGACACTTCGAGCCGCGAGTCGGCGTGGCTGGGTGTGGCCAATGTATCCATCAACACCGCGGCCAAGCTCTAAACACATTTTTGGGATCTGCGTCGTTTTACCAGAGCCAGTTTCACCGGCAATGATCACCACTTGGTTATTGGCAATCGCCTGTTTAATGTCATCTTTCTTTTGGCTAACAGGAAGTTGCTCTGGGTAGGTCACTTTAGGCAAGGCAGCCAAACGTTGCTCGCGCAATTGCTGCGAACGACTAATATCTTCTGCTATTTTTTGCGCTATGTTTGCTTGCTTAGTTTCATCGTTGATTTTTTTAATACCATGAAGGCGTTTTTTGAAGATGAATTGATCTTTGCGTAAACACGTTTTTAATTCGCCGAACAGCGGACCTAGGTTAACCACCCGATACCCTTATATTTCTTAACCAATAGACTGATATTGTATCAAATAATCTATCAGGTGGTCATGGCTTTATTTATGCCAATTCGCTTAATTAAGTGAACAGTTTTGAGGCAATAAAATCTCGTTGATAACAAGGCAAAAATTTCGTTATTTAGTTGTTCTAAATGAGAGATTTTTAACGCAGTTAGCGACAGATTTAATCCCTCAAAATGATTAAGTATTATTGCGAGTTGGCATAATCCTCTCGGTTGGAATTGGCATTGCACAAACATCGATGTAATCAGGGCTTTCAACAAACCACGCTTCTACTCGATTTTTACGCGCTTCGATGAGGTCTTTAAAGGCATTTGAGTCTGTTTTCATCACCCGAAATTCACTGTTATCTGTATCTTTAATATCTGCTAATACTTGCATATCTGTGATGAGGTTAAATGGCTGACCTTCAGTGGCTTTACGCTGCAATAGGTTAAAGTGCTCCATGCCTTCTAAAACACGACCAAACACGGTGATATTACGGTCTAAATAGCGCTGGCTATTACCGATGGTGACATAAAATTCGGTACCACCGGAATTAATATCATTACCGCGGGCCATAGCAAAAATTCCTGGGCAATGTACTTGCCATGTTTCGGTTTGGCCTTGGTTTTGTGCCACTGCAAAGCCGTTTAAAAAACCTGCTTTAGCGGCATAGCCATCAGGCCCTTTAAGCTCTGTAATCGCTAAAGGAGCCTCGGTGCGTAGATAAAACTCAGCAGGTAACCCTTTTTTGGCATTTTTAACAGGTTTACTTTCGCTGGCATCCCCGCCCTGCGCAACAAATCCTTCAACAAAGCGATACATACTCAGGCCTTGATAAAACCCTTCTTTGGCAAGCTGTCGCATGTTATTTGCGTGAATAGGCGCTAGTTTATCGTTTAGTTCGATATAAGCAGCACCCGTAGGTAAGGTTAATTTAATGACGTTTTCGGCACTGACTTTTCGCCACTCACTGCTATTTGCGGTTTTAATGATTTCGCCAGCGGAACGTTTTTGGCTTGTTTCTTTTGCAGTAATTGGTGCAGCTAAAACTACGCCAAGACACAGAGTTAATAGACTTAATTTCATTGTTATTATCTTTTAAGTAATTGACAATTCAGCCTATTAACTTATGCCCTAATAAGCAAGTAAAAGCGATGTTTGATCACAAGTAGAGCTATTAGTCCCAATCAAATTTATAAAGAATATCAACATTTTGATAAAGGCCGCTGGTGACCTCAATATACAATTGCGACAACAATTGATAACGAACTGCCACTTCACTTAGTGAATCAAAAATACCGACACTGTATTTTACTTGAATACCTGGTGTAACATAGCCAGATATTTCAACTTTGGTGTCATCCCCGCTACCGCTTGAACTTAAGCTAACATCAGACAAACCAAAGCTTTCACCAATTTTAGATACCACACCTTCACTACGGTTTACACCTTGGGCAAGCAATAACTGGGTGAGCATCGCATCGGTTGAACTATCTCCTTCATCAAGAGGTTGACCATTTAATAAATAAGCCAATGCTTGGGCTTGGTCCATCGCTGGCTCTGAGAATACTTTTAATGAAGGCTGTTCAACATTACCAGTTAAGGTAATACCCGCAATCACGCCATTCGAGGTGTTGTCTGGATTACGAATTGCCTTAATGTTCAAGTACGGTTTATCAATTGAGCCACTAAAGCCCACCTGACCGGTACGAATTTGCAAGTCTTGACCAAAAGCACGATAGGTACCTTGAACTAGGTTCAACTCACCCGTTGCTATCATCGGCGTAACTTGGTCCATGCTGATGTTTATGTCACCTTCAACTTTCGACTGTAAGCCAAACGAGTCAACGCGCACATCATTTTCAACCAACACCTTTAAGTTAATAGCATAATCAAAGGGAACTTTTTCTGACTGTTGCTGCTCAATATCAACAATGACTTCATCATCGCTGACTTGCACAGCACCTTCTGGTAGCTCTTCAATCGCAATACGTCCCCATGGCACGACGACTTGGCCATCAAGATTAAACGCATTATTTTTTAACGACATAGTTAAGTCTGGAGACACTTTAAAGGTGACATCTTGCTGAGCACGCACAAAAAACTCTTTACCGTTTAATCTCACGTCAACGTCCGGTAAATCTTGCTGCCAATCAACACCGCCAGATAAATTAAGCGCGCCCCCTTCCGTGTCTTTGAGCTCGCCAGTGAGCTTTGCACTTTGGTTATTAAAGGCAATGTTCACATAAGAGTTTTGCAGCGATACCGGTAAGGTTGCCCCTTCTAGATTGATATTTTCAACATCAAAATCACCATTGAGTAATGGCTCTTTTAAAGTACCTGCGATTGCTAACCGACCTTTTATGTCGCCTGTTAATTGCTCAAGTGAAGCTATAAAAGGGCGTAGGTTTGTTAACTCAATTTTCTCAATAACCAAGTCGCCCGCTAAGGTCTGTTGATTTTGAATATCATCAATGTTGAGCTCTGACGTCACTTTACCTAATACAGATGAATCAACTGTGGCATTAAGTTTACCCGTTTGCGCATCGCTCATTGCCGAGATATCTAAAACCTCTATCGGTAATTTATAAACATTTGCGTCATCAATTAAAGATGCTTCCAGCTGCTGAGTTTTGATATTGGCACGAATCGTTTTCAATGCACCATTATTCCAATTAGCAACAAACTCCCCATTTGCATCGCCTGTTACTTTCAAGTTATCAGGTAAGAAGTGTTTAAATTCAGCAATAGATAGCGCTGCAAGCTGTGCATTTAACTGGCCTAATTGCTCAGTTTGCTGCAAGGTCTCAAAGCATAGTTTTGAGTTATCACTTTGCCAGCAATGCGCGCCTACATTAAAGTCAAAGGTTTTGGTATTTACTTGGATATTAACCGGTTTATCAGTGCCAAAGCGTACCTGATTATCGGTAACAAGAATTTGGCTTAGCGCACCTTGCCAGGTCTCTTTATTAAATTTACCGTCTACATCAAATGATGCCTTGCCTTGATCTGCATCGAGTAAAAAAGTTAAATGATGATCTGTTTTATCGCCACTGGCGTCTAACTCAATTTGATTAATTTTATGCTCTGCGATCGATGCAGAATCGAGCACCAGTGACACATCCGTTTGCCAATCTGCTGCGTAATCAAATTGCCCTTTTAATGTTAAACCATCAACCTGAATATCTTGATAGCTCAATGTATTAAGGACTAGATTTAAATCAACCGTTGGCGCAAGACGCTCACCACGTAAGCTCAAATCAGCAAAACCCTTGCCTTGCATAGGCAAGATATCTTGACCACTTGCATCTAGACGCAATTTACCGTCTACACGCCATACGTCATCAACCTGTCCCGATAGCGCAATTTCATTTTTACCGCTTTTCACTTCAAGTTTTTTAAAACTCGCATGCAGGCTGCTATCAAGTTCAAAATCCGACAATAAGGTCACTGGCACTTCATTAACTGAACCATTTAATTGCGTGTTATCTAAGGCAAGCTGCCACTCACCTGCCTGTAAATTAAATGAACCATTAAATTCACCAGATAAATCACTGCTTAATGCATCCGTTAAGTATTGGGCTTTTAAGTGGCTTAAAACCCCTTTAAACTCGCTTTTTACCCCGTTCGACCAATCAACTGATGCGTTAATGTCTGCTTTACTGTCATTCGCATTGAGGCTTAACTGCTCAAGTTTTGCGTTTGTTAAACTACCGTGTAATTGCGATTTCACAGTCATTGCAGGTAATGCGTCTAACTGCGTTACTAGGCTCAAATCGACAGCATAAGCATCGGCGTGGCCTTTGGCTTTTAAATCAAAGTCCGATAATTGCAGCTGTTGTGTATCTGTCGTAATTTGCCACTTTGCTATCTGGCCTGTTAAATCAAATGGGTAATTTGTTTGTTTTAGGTTAACAGCCCCTTTTAACTCTGCTGGGTACGCTCCTTGCGTTACTAAATCTAACGTTAAATCCTCAAGCGGGCCTGAAAGCGATAACTTCGCTTGATGCTCAGTGCTTTTTACAGACACTGCTCCCTCAATTGTATTTTCACCAGAAAGCTCTGCCATTAAATTAGAGTGCAATTGCCATTGCTGATAACTTGCAGCAAGCTTTTCAAGATTAATATCGCTGCCCTTAGCAGACGCAACTAATTCAATATTTTCTACAAGCTGAGCCTCTTCAACACCATAAGGGGTTACAGCAACTTTACTGATTTGAAATTGCTTTAACTCAATATTAATCGGTAGCGTAATATCGAGTGATGGTAATGCTGGCAGCTCTGTTAATGGCGTTGATTTAGGCTGCTCTTTTGCTTCGTGTAGCATCACAGCAACATCAGCAATGGTCAGTGTATCCACTGTAATATCCGATTCTTCGCCGCGACCACTTAAGTTTAATTTGTTGACTGTTACATCGGCGCTCGGGTGCGCAAGATTAAAGCGATTAATTGCAACTCGCTTAACAGCAACTTTCATTGGTAAGTTGATTTGACCAGCTTGCTCAGCTTCAGGCTCAGCTTCAGTGCTCTGCTCAGTTGATGCAGCTTGGCTTTTAATGCTTAGATCAATCGACTGGGCGCTTAAATTATCTAGGCAGATACCATCACAACGCCACCAGAATAAATCAATTTTTAGCTGCTTTGCCTCAAGCTTGATGCCTTGATTTTCAAAGTGAACATCAAACGCATCGTTATATAAAAAACGACCAGATGGCAGGTTGATTTTTAAACCATCAACTAACTTATTCGCTGTGTATGCAATAAAGTGATTACCGGGCGCGGTGAATAGCGAACAAAACACAATAACTAGCAGACTTGCCAACGTGATTGATAGAACCTTGGTTATCTTTTTTAACATCTTCATTAGATTTCAGGCCCTATGGTAATACTTAATCGGGTACTTTTGCTTTCTTTTGTTAAACCCCAAGCATGGTCGATACGTACAGGGCCAACCGGTGTTAAATAGCGAAAACCAAAACCGGCACCAACTTCGACGCGATCACTAAAATCATTAGTCGCAGTACCACTATCGACAAATAAGGCTGCGCGCCAATGTTCAGCAAATTGATAGTTATATTCAACAGTGCCACTCATTAAATATTTACCACCAATTAGGCGCCCTTTTTCATCTTCAGGGGAGATAGATTCATAGGCAAAACCACGTACACTCTGATCACCACCGGCATAAAAACGCAGTGATAACGGCACATCATTTATATTATCGACCAACATGGCACCTAGATTGGCTCTTAAAAACAGCATATGGCGTTCTGCAAAAGTAGTTAACCAGGCATTTTGCAGTTGTAAGCGCAAAATATTGGTTGAAGACATCATATCTTTTAAACCAAACTCTACTGACATCATCCATTGATAGCCTTCATAAGGCGTTGTGCCCCCCTCGGTGTCTTTTTTGGCATAACTAATACCAGGCATCAGCATTTTTGCGCTTTGTTCTTCATCCCCTATTCGATAGGTCTCGTAATCGCGTCTTAGAAAAGCAGTACGTACCCAATCGTCATCAGTGAGCCACTGCCGCTGAAGCTGTCCCGTGAATATACGACTGTATAAATCATTGGTTAATTCATCTTCAAGCTTGTAACCCACAGAAAAGCGCCAAAGATCATCATTAGGGTCGTCAACTGGCACCGTATAGCCAAGTGAAATATCTTGCTGGCGCTCAGATACATTGAGGTTACTTTCTAAATAATGACCATCTTCGGTGATCCAAGGCTTGGTCCATTTGAAACGGACTTTTGGTCCAAGGTCAGTGCTATAACCGCCACCCACTTCATAACTATTGGCAGGTTTGTGTAATACATCAACGTTGACAGGCACTTGATTATTTTTACGTTTTGCAATATCTGCATACACACGAACACTGGCAAAGTAAGGGGTGCTCGACAATGCTAAGTTGTAATCAGAAATCTCGGTCGCATTATAAGGCTGACCTTGTTTAAATTCAGCCAGCGAACGAATGTATTTTTCGGCTGGAGTCTCACTACCAATTGTGATGTCACCAAACTGATAACGGGGCCCAGTATCGACATTGAAAATGACTTTTGCGCTATTATTTTTTAGCGAAACTGCCAATTTATGCTCATGCCATTTTGCATCAAAATAGCCTAAGTCTAATAGTTGGCTTTCAATACGTTTTCTTGCGGCTTCATATTTACCGTGATTTAAAAAGTCACCTTGTTTGATTTTGATGCTGTTGACGGCAGACATAAATTCAGCGTCATCTTTACCGGCACCCGTGATAGTCACGTTAATATCTGCAATACGGGTAGCAGGACCACGTTGAACATCAACAATTAAAAGCTGCTGAGCATCATCGAAACTAATTTTGATTACCGGCTTATAATAACCAAGCGCCTTTAAACTCATTTCAACTTGGCTTTTAGCGTGACGCCTTAATGCCTTAGAAGTTTTTTCATTGACCAGTTGCTTAATGTAAAGCTCAACGTTTTTTTCGAGATCATCACTGATCCCTTGAATTTTATAATCTTTAATAACAGTTGAGGCACTAATTGCGTGCTGGCTGTATGAAAAGCAGATAAACACAAAGACAAAAAAGAAATGCCGAGTATACAAAAAATATCCTTACTTTTTTGGAAGAGTCATAATCTAAAATGAGTACAAAAAGATACTAGCACAGTGCAATAGCCACTGACATAATTGAAATGTTAAAATTAGTACGCGTTAAACAATTATTTTCGCTACAATAGCGGATAATACCTAGATTTATAATGAATGAGCGACTAAATGCACTTCCCTGATGACGAAAACGGTCAATTATTAGCTGAAATTGCTGACGCTGGTGTCGATTTAACCAGTATGCAAACTATCGATTTCTATATTCTTTTTGAACAAAAGCCTGAAGCAGAAAAATTTGCTGAAGCAATTACAAGTGATGAACTTGCCCCTTCAACAGAGTTAGCCAAATGCCCAGATACAGGGGTGTGGGAAGTAATAACTCGTGTGAAGATGGTGCCAGATCACACCTTACTTAGCCAAACAGAACAATACTTAGAAAGCATTGCTAATAGCCATAATGGTTATGGCGATGGTTGGGGGTTGATGGCCGAAGAAGAATAAGCCATTCCACAATCTCGTAAGGGGATCAATTTAATTGATTCGCCTTACGAAAATTGCCCTGATAATCAAATAGCTTTTCAGCCACTTTCCAACCGTATTTTTTATTTTTACGCGCAATCACAAAATCGGGGGCAAGTAGTTGCTGTTGTAAATTGACAACCTGCTCAGCGCTTTGCCATTCAATTGGGGTAAAACCAAGTGCTGCTCGCTTACCAAACTGCTTATTAAAAATAAATCGTCCGGTGTCATTTGCTAAGTTAAATACCTCATCACAACTGGCTCCATCTTCATCATAATAGCTAATTTTAAGTAAACCTTTTGCGATCACCTGAGCTGACAAACCACTACACCTTAATACCAAGGCATCTTTTAAATTTAGTGCTTCTCGTAGTTTATCATCAGGGTCTGCCATCATGGCACCACAGGACTGACACTGCCTTGCAGCAATATCATTTTGTTCACCACACTGCTCACATTCTTTAAACCGAAAACGATAATCGCACTGTACTTGTTCTTCACCATCGTCCAGCAAGCCTTGGCAACGCCTACCAAAATGCTCAACTACTTTGCCTTCGCTGTCTGTTTTACCCCAAAAAATATTCGCAAATCCACAGCCTGGACACAGCACTTGAACAGGCTCATTATCACTTTGCGCTTTTTTACTGCCGACCTCAGGGTAAAACAAATCAAAGCCGTTACCTGCATAATCAATCACTAAGCAGTCTTTTTTTCCTTCGCTTAAACGAAGGCCTCGACCAACAATCTGTTGGTATAAACTGACCGACTCGGTGGGACGTAAAATCGCAATATAATCGACATGAGGCGCATCAAAACCCGTCGTGAGTACAGATACATTTACTAAATACTTTATTTTTTTTGCTTTAAATTGATTAATAATTCGGTCACGCTCGTTATTATCAGTATCACCCGTGATAAGTGCCGTACTATCCTCAGGTAAGTAACTGGTAATTTCTTTGGCATGCATTACGGTTGCTGCGAAGATCATCACGCCATGACGCTGTTCACTGTATTCTATAACTTGCTTGATAATCGCTTTTGTTGCGCGTGTATTATCTTTCAATAACGCATTCATATTCTCAATACTATACCGACCAAATGAATCACTCGGTAATGATGAAAAGTCATAATGGCTAATGGCTGCATCGACTTCATGGGGCGGCGTTAAATAGCCGTTCTTGATCATATAGCGCAGTGGTAACTCAAAAATACACTTTTTAAACGGTGCATCTTTATCACCTCTAACAAAACCATGATAGTGATGATGGTAAACCCAACCCATCCCCATACGAAATGGTGTTGCGGTTAAGCCAAGTACTTTAAGATTGGGATTTTGTTTTTTTAGACTCGCTATCACCAGCCCGTACTGGCTTTGTTCATCACCGCTTACACGGTGGCATTCATCAATGATCAACAAAGAGTAAGCATCAGTGAGCTTTTCTATATTGCGTGCCAGTGATTGCACACTCGCAAAGGTGACTTGCTCTGTTAAAGACTTTTGCTTTAACCCCGCAGAAAAAATACTCGCCTTAAAACCAAAGCTAATATATTTCTCGGCGTTTTGCTCTACTAACTCTTTAACATGCGCGAGCACCATAATCTTTTGTTTAGCAATGCGCGCAAGTTCAGCAATAACAAGGCTTTTTCCAGCCCCTGTTGGTAAAACAATCAGTGCGGCGTCATCTGTTTGTCGAAAGTGAGCAACCGTGCGTGCTACGGCCTCTTGTTGGTAGGGTCTAAGTACGTACTTCATGTTATCGGACTATAATCGACATAAAAAAGGGAAACATACGCTTCCCTTGATATTCTTTAAAGCAAAAATTAAGCGAGGTGTTTTGTTAAATCGACACCTTGGAATGCTTTAGGACGTTTGCCACGGCCTGTCCATTCAACAATTTCGCCATTAAATTCGATGCGGTACTTTGGTTTTACCTTAGTACGCTTATCTGTTGAAGCAACATCTTGTAAATCTTCTAATGTAAGTCCTTTTTCTTTTAGTAGATCGAGTACTTCTTTTTTAGCTTCTTGCTGTTGAGTATATTTCTCGATTGCTGTGTCAATTAGCTGTTTTGCTTTTTCTAATTCAGATAATGACGCAGATTTCACAAAAGATCGGATTTCTTTCATTGAGAGCTCTCTTAAGTATTAAAAGTTAAGTTAAATGTTCAACAGTAGCTAGTATATGTGGATTTAATGAAATAATCTATTCCATGTTTATTTTTTATCCTATCTATTTATTATAGCCATAGCTTTATTTTATCTATTACATCCCTTAACTCAGTAATTAATTGTTCCACTATTAATGTATCTTGCTGTTGATTAAAGGTATTTTCCGTTGTCACTATTAGCTCAGATAAAGGTGGGTATTGCAGCATAACAATAGCGCCTTTAAGTTTATGTATTGCAGCAGAAACCCTTTCTAAATTTTGAGCTTCCAAGTGCTCTTGTAGAGTATTTAAATCACTTTGCAAACTGTTAATAAATACGTCGGCAAGCATTTTCGCATCACTCTCATTACCAAAAACAGTTAACCAATGCTGCTTATCTTTTATACCTTGTAAACTGATATCAACGCCTTCACTGCTATTAGGCAAATCATTAGAGCTTAAATCTATAAACTCAGCTAGACGATTATATAATTCATTAAGTTTATAAGGCTTAAATAAAACACTATTCATTCCTGACTTTAATGCTTTGTTAAAACATTCTTTTGAATCATCAGCGGTAAAGCCAATAATTGGCAAATGTTTAAATTTTTCTTGGTTGCGTAATTGCTCCGTTAATTTAAACCCATCTAAGTCAGGCATATGACAGTCGGTTAGTAATAAATCAAACTGTCCTGTTTCAAGTGCTCTGAGTGCAGCAATACCATCATCAACCATCACTGCTTTGATACCGAGCTTCTGGCATTGTTTTTCGAGTAATAATTGATTTGTTTTATTATCTTCAGCAATTAATATTTGCCCATGTAACTGAGCATTTTGCGCAGCCAACCCCTCATCATTGCTGGTATGTACATTATCTAAAAGCTCTCTTAGAGTATCTGGATATAATGGCTCTGTAGGTAAAATATGACAGCTACAATTAGCCGGCCTATGCTCTTTTTTTGCACTTGCGACTAAAATGTAGTTGTTGTTTGCAGTACTGATTGATTGCAGCCAATTAGCGCCCCACAGCGTTTTAATATAGCTTTCATCAATAAGAATATTATCTTCCTGCGTAAATGCCTCTTTATCTATTGGCCAACTTAATTGGTGATGCTTTACACCCATATTAGCTAGATTATTTAATAACTGATGGTCTTGAGAACACACAGCCCAATTCACTGATACAGCCTGCAGTTTTTGTTTGCTGACGCTTTTAAGTGGCACAGCAATGTAAACATTGGTACCTTTACCAAAAGTACTTGAAATGGATATTTCACCTTGCATGGCTTCAACAAGTTGCTTTGCCAAGCTCAAGCCTAAGCCTGTACCTCCATGGCGACGTTGAATTGAGTTGTCAGCTTGCTCAAAAGGGGTAAATGTATGCGCCAACTGCTCAGCCGTCATACCTTTACCCGTATCTGATATTTCAACTTTTAAAGACTGCTTCTCAAATAACACATCGCAGCTTATTGAACCATTTTCAGTAAACTTCACAGCGTTATTTAAAACATTAGAGAGAACCTGCATCAAGTGGCTTATGTCAACAGAAGCTAAGGTATAAGCAGCTGTGCGCCATATCACGTTAAACTCAAGCCCTTTTTGCTTAGCTAGATATTCATGGGCACGCAAAACACGACATAAATGTGCTTCTAGGTCGACCTCACGTAATTCAACTTCAATATTGCCTGTCGTGGTATTAGCAAAATATAAAATATCATCCACTAATGTGCGAAGCTTGGTTACAGAGCTGTCAATGTGCTCAACGAGGTAATGCTGCTCTTCATCAAGCGGTGATGATTTTAACAACTCTATAAAGCCATTTACCCCAGACATTGGCGTTCTTAATTCATGACTCATAGTGGCAATAAAGCGGCTTTTTGCTAGATCAGCTTGATGTGCAAGCTGAGTAGCTTTACTTAAGTCTGCTTGTTGGCGTTTAAGTAAGCTGATGTCCAGCAAGATCCCGTTCCAACGCACACCTTGCTTATCGTCTCGTTTATTAATTTCAGCATTAGCAATATAACGACACCAAATTTGCTGGCCGAGATTATTTATCCGAAACTCAATATCAATCAGTTTGTTAAATTTTGTCGCTGCTTTAAAACTCTTGGCGATTTGCACGCGGTCTTCATCAACAATAAATGGCGAGATACATCCCGTCATACCGCGCTGGTTAATCATTCGTGAAGTGACACCTAATAAGCTCTGCGCGCCCTTACTTATATAGGTATAACACCCCTCACCATTGTCATAATACTCATACTGGAATACGCCGCCGGGTATGGTATCTGTGATGGTTTGTAGAAGCTGTTGAACTGACTGATTCTCACGTTGTAAATGGCGGTGCTCAGTAACATCAGTAAGTACTGTCATGATGCCAGCTAGTTCACCATCTAACCCCACATACGGCTTTTTAGTGTAAAGCAGCTCCAGTTCTTTGCCAGCTTTGTTAGTGTAATTAATATGCTGATTAATGACTTTGCCTGACGCGAATTCAACTCCGAAGTGCACCACTCGCTAAATTAAGCCGCCTTGCGTAATTCTTCGAATACGACTGCTGGCTGTTTATACCCCAGACATTTTCTCGGTCTGGCATTTAACGCTCGTTCAATCTCAGCAATTTGCTTGTCTGTTACCGTGCGTAAGTCAGTGCCTTTGCGTATGTATTGGCGCAGCAAGCCGTTAAAGTTTTCATTTAATCCACGTTCCCATGATGAGTATGGATTAGCGAAATAGATATCCGTTTTCAGTTTCTTTGCAACCTGTTCGTGGTCACAGAATTCACACCCATTATCTGCCGTTATGGTATGAACGTGACGGCGATAACGCCACAGCATGCCGACCATAGCTCGGCTCACATCAGCCGCGCACTTTGCTGGTACTTTACGTATCAGATACAGCTTACTTTTGCGCTCAACCAGGCTGACTATGGCTCCTGTCCCTTGCTTACCGAGAACGGTATCGACTTCCCAGTCCCCAAACCGCTTTTTCTTGTCAACAATCGCTGGACGGTGCTCAATGCCCACCCGATTCGGGATAATGACACGCTTCGCACGACGACCTTTGCGATATCGTCGATGACCTTGGCGTAAGTGCCTAAACAACTTGCCACCGCTCAATTTATCCCGTTGCACATAGCCGTAAATCCACGCATGACTCACTGAAAGCCCAATAATTCGACCCACGCCTGCAATTTGCTCGGGACTCCACTTTTGTTCTAATCCGAACTCAACAAAGGTGATGGTCTGCTTAGATAGACACGACTTTGCGGCTTGAACGCGCCTTTTGAGTGTCTTAGCCTGGGCGACTTCGGGTAGATAGTGATTTTCCCGGACCCTATTTCGTCTGACTTCTCGGCTGATAGTGCTATGACTGACTTTCAGGCGTTTGCCTATTTCACGATAACTAAAACCCTCGCGTAAGTAGGCTTCTATCTGGTATCTTTGTCCTTCGATCAACTGCTTGTAACTCATGGTAAATACTTCTGTTTGTTTGGCGACGATAGAGTACCACCAACAGGCAGTTGATCTCTTCTCACCGTTTAACCATGAGTGGTGCACTTATTATCTGAATTCGGGGAATTTAAACTTTGTTCATTTTGTGAAATTAGTTTTTTTACGACTTTAATATCGCCGCGCAGATATTGGTTATTTTCATCCCATAAGTGAGCAAAATTTTCTTTGTAGGCACGATTCCACATAACGCGTTTTTGATGCTGATCTTGAATCACCACCATAGTGGGTAAGTCATCAATGAGTTTTTGAGTAAAGTTAAGCTTAATCAATGCCACTTCTTCAGCTTCTTTACGCTTTGCAATTTCGCGATTAATAGTTAACCGCCAGCTAATAAAATAAATCACCGACACAGCGATTAAAATTAAAATAAGAATTGCCGTGGTATTCACTGTTTTGCGGTCGTAGCCACGTTCAATACTAAAAATGCCATGTCGGTTCACAACATGGCTAAAATCGTTGCTGGTCAATGTTTTAAATAAGCTGTCTAGCAAAGTCGCAAACTCTGAAAAGTGCTTATTCACTAAAAAATAAATAGGCTGGGTATACCGGTATTTTGGATTAATATAAAACTCACCAATATAGAATTGGTTTAACTGGTATGCCGCAATACTTTGCGGCAGTATCACAGCATCAATATTGTCATTTCTCAGTGCATAAAATAGCGTTTTAATTGAGTCAAATGATACCGTTTCAACGAGGTCATTCGTTACAAGCTTTTGCTTAGGGTCAGCAAACGCTTCTAAATAACCAATTCGTTTAGTTTTGCTTGCTCGTTTAGAGATTAACACCATCTCTAAACTGTAATGAGCTGGCAATGCTATCAACACCCCCTCATCAATTTTCGTGGGGTTCATGGTCGGAATTAAATCAATTTTATTGGCCAAAAAAAGTCGTTCCAACTCTTTCGAATTAGCCGCAGGTATATACTTAAACTGAAAGTCACTGCGCTGAGCTAAAAGCTCAAGAGTATCGTTTAAATAGCCGTCAGCTTCACCTAAATTACTTGTCGCATGAATTGGATAGAGACCATCGACAAAAGAAAATGTCAGTAAGTAATTATTTTCTTCTTTTTTATCAATACGGTTAAAATCACGCTTAAATTGACTATACGCTTTAGCGGCTAAATATTCTTCACTAGCAGAACTTTCCCATAGTTGTTTCGTGGTTGGTGAAATAGCGGCTAATACCGAATTAACTTGATTGCGTAATGCTGTTTTGTTTTTATTAAACATTACATGCAAGGTTTCGCTCGATAGCCAAACTGGGCTCACAACTTTCAGGTTTTCTTGAGAGCGATTTTTTAGTTGATGAGATAATACTGAGTAATCACCCATAAAGGCATCAAACGAGCCATCTGCTACTTTTTTAAAGGCGTCTTCGGGTTTTATAAAACGATTAATAAATAGCGCGCCATTTTCAACTAAATATTCACAATGTGAGCTACCCGTAATGCACACCCAACGTAAGCTCGCTAAGTTTTTCAAAGCATCATTTGCGATAGACTGATTTGCGACAATACCTCTTGGCGCTTCCATGAAGGGTGTTGAAAATAAGAAATGCTTTTTACGCTGTGCGGTTTTATTTAGGCCTACAGCAAAATCGATCTCACCAACTTTAAGCGCATCTAATAACTCATCTAAACTGTCGTAAACACGGTATTCAAGATCGGCTTCAGCCAAGCGAGCGATTTCATTACTATAACCAACAATAACACCCGAAAACTGCCCATCAGCATCCCGGGTATGGTAAGGAAAAAAATTATAGTTAACGATACCCGCTTTGAGTTGTGTGGCTAAGACATCGAATGAAAGACACAGCGTCAAAAACAACACTATGATTTTATGGAAATAACTCAACTGAAACATCGCTTTTATTAAGGTTTTTTAAGTATAAGAGCATAAATTGATTTAAACAACTGCACATAAATCTTACACAAGAGCTTAAGTAAATAATTAAACCTTAAAAATTAATTATTTTATAACTGTAAAACCTATAGTGAATTTGTTTATAAAAAAAAAAACCCTGCAAGCGCAGGGTTTTAATATACAAGTATTTAAATCGTTCGTTTAGAACTTAAATTTGAAACCTGCATAGTACAGACGACCAACTTGGCTATAAAGAGTATCGTCGTAGTCTAATTCAGAGTTCAATACTGGATCTTTATCAGCTAAGTTATTAACACCTAGTGTTAGATCAAGATTCCAAGGCGTTGCGTAAGTATAGTTAATATCGATAATGTTATACGAAGATAACTCACCAACTGCTTTGAACTTAGTACCTTCATCATTTGCATCTTCAGTTTCTTCAGCTGTAGAAGCAATATGGTTCCAATTTACGTTTAACATGTGAGCTTCGATATCCCATGTTAAGCCCCAGCTGATTCTTCTTTCTGGTAAGCCAGCACGGCCAATTTTATCAACGTTAGGGTAACCGATGATATCTGGCTCTTCATAGCTAAGTACTTCTGACCAAGCAAATTTAGAGCGAAGTAGACCTGCGCCACCTAAGTCAAATACTGCGTTAAGTTTGAAATCTAAGCCATCTGTAGAGAAACCAGGGATGTTAGCCATTGGTGCAGTAACAAGTAACGAACGACCAGTTGGATTACCACCACGGTCTACAGATACTTGGTCATAACCAGCAGCGTTATCATTTGGATCTTCAGGGTCACCTAAAAGACCAGCTAACTCAAGGTCAAATACGTCTTGTGTAGATAACGAGCTAACTTGGTTAGTGATTTCGATATCATAGTAATCAACTGACATATCGATATTATCAGTGATGTTATAAACCATACCGAAACTTACACTTTCTGATTCTTCAGGTTTTAATGAATCAGTGCCGATGAAGTAAGTTGTATGTTGTTGAGTACGACAATCAGAACGTGATGTACCTGCTGATGTACATACCACAACATCTTTAGCTGATGAAGCTGACTCTTGTGGTGCTTTATATAGATCTTCCAGCGTTGGAGCACGGAAACCTTCACCCCAAGCAGCACGTAAAACTAACTCATCAAATGGCTGGTATTTAAGTGAAACTTTAGGAACAAATGATGAACCTACATCGCTGTAATCATCATATCGAGCAGCTAAGTTTAACTCTAATGTGTCTACTACAGGGATTAACATTTCAGCAAAAACAGCTGATTCTGTACGGTCACCTGCCGCTGAACCACCAGCAGTACCAATGATGTTTTTCGCTTCGTTTTGAGCTTCCGCTTGGTCAAAGTAATCGGTTTCACGGTAGCTAGCACCAACATATAGGCCTAGTTCACCTGCAGGTAAAGTAGCTAACTCATTAAAGCTTACGCCTGCAGTTACTTCACGTAATGTACTACCAGAACGACGGTTACTATTTGCGGCGATATTAGCTAATTGAGTAGCATACGCAGATTGATCTGGGTCACGTGGATCCCAACCATCAATGATCGCATTTTCTACGCTTGGGCGATGAACATAGCCTTGACCCCACTCGTTCATTTCATAACGGTTATAGTGTGCATCTACATGCCAATCAAACACTTCACCCATACCATTTAGAGATGCACTCCAATCAGCCATGTTGCTAACTTGCCAAGTGTCACGTGAAGTACCTACGTTATTAAAGCGGTAATAACCACGGTCGCCTTCATTAACAGCCATTAAGCCTTTTTCTGTGTCTTCAGCAAGCGCAATAGGGAATGTAAACCAGCCTGCTGCAGGTGCGAAACGACCAAAGCTTTCATTACGCGAATGTAATGAACGGAAGTTAAAGATTAAATCATCATTGATGTCATAATCAAAGTTAACAAATACTGAGTCACGCTTTGTTGAAGCAGCGTCAGCAGCAACAGCAGTATAATCATAGTGACAGCCGTCGTCAGCAGGGAAATCTGGTGCATCATTATGATAAGCAAATGAATCACCGTACTGCGAACAGTCTTGACCAGTGATCATTGGGTTAAACTCAAATGTTTGCATATCTAGAATGTTACGGCCATACCAGCTTTGACCTGTTGTACCAGCGAATGTACCTGAGCCATCGTCTGTTGCACGTGAGAACCAACGATCACGAGCAAAAATAATATCACGCTCATCATGCTCATAGCTGAATACTAGGTTAGAGTTTTCTGATTTAAGACCTGTGATAATTGAGAATGATGACTCATCACCACCGCCATCACGGCTCGGAGTACCCATACGACCCTGAACTTGAACACCTTCAAAATCTTTTCTTAAAATAATGTTAACTACACCGGCGATCGCATCAGAACCATATACCGCAGATGCGCCATCACCCATAACTTCAATGCGCTCTACAGCAGCAAAAGGAATGGTATTTAAGTCAGCTGCACCACCACCCATAACAGGTGAACCTGGCATTTTCTTACCGTTAATTAAAACAAGTGTTCTTGAAGAACCTAAACCACGTAAGTTTACTGTTGCCTGACTTTGCGCAGTACTACCTGATGATGGTTGAATCGAACCAAATGAGTTAAATGTTGAACGGTTTAATACGTCTGCAACACTTAATTGACCTGAATTATCTAAAGATGCACGGTCGATTACAACAACAGGGTTTGCACCCTCAATGTCAGTTCGTTTAATACGTGAACCTGTAACTTCGATTCGCTCAACTTTTTCTACACCTTCTTCTTCAGCAGCAAAAGACGAAGCTGAAAATGCAGCAGTTGACGCTGCACCAAAAGCAATCGCTAAGCGAACTGCTTTTGAAACTTGATTATTTAACATTTGATTCTCCCTGGTCATATCCATGTTATGACTTTATTAATTTATTTTACCCCTCAAAGAGGTACTAGTACCTCATAAGGGAATTAAATACTAATATTAGGGACAACTTTTGGTCAACAGTTTTTTAACCATTGTTTTTCAATGTAAATTTTAAGTTTCAGGTGTATATAAGATTAAAGAAAAGTTTGATTACATATATTTCACATTAGTTTATATATTCGAAACAATAAAAAACCCAGAATAAGGTTTGAGCCTTAATTTCTGGGTTTTTTGTATTTTTTTGATAATTTATTATTTCAAATATCTAGCCAAAAACTTTTCCATTTTTGTGTAAAGCTCAACTTTATTTTCTTGCTTCTGAAAGCCATGACCTTCATTTTCTTTCATTATCCATTCATCATCTGACAAAATTACTCCTTTTTTTGCCAGTGCATCGCGTAAATCAGTTGCGTGTTGCTTAACTACACGCGGGTCTTTCGCACCTTGCACTATCATTAGTGGCGCTTTAATTTTATCAACATGTTGCAACGGTGACATTCGTTTCATTAGGGCTTCATCAGATGGATCACCAATCTGCATTTCAAGCACTTCACGTTGTGACTCCCAATGCTTTGGTAATGTATCAAATAATAAAGACACATCTGTTACGCCAACGTAATCTATTCCGCATTTATAAAGTTCAGGTGTAAACGCAAGGCCTGCTACTGTGGCATAGCCACCGTAACTCGCGCCATAAATACAGACCTTATTCGCATCTGCGATACCTTCTGAAACCAAATATTTAACGGTATCTGTAATATCATTTTGCATTTCAGCGCCCCATTTACCACCATAGCCCGCTTGCTGGAATTTGCGACCATAACCGCCAGACCCCCTAAAGTTAACTTGGACTGTGGCATAGCCTCTACTTGCAAAAAACTGGGCTTCAGGATTGAATCCCCAATAATCTCGAATTCCAAAGGGACCACCATGTGGATTTACGATAAGAGGTAGCTGTTTACCCGACGAGTTTTTAGGAATTGTGATATAACCATTTAATGTTAAACCATCTCTACTTTTGAATTCGATAGGCTGCATCGGCGACATCGCTTTAGGATCTATCCATGACATTGGGCTTAATAATGCTTTTAAGCTATTGTCATTTTTATTGAATAAATAATATTGGCCGGGATCAGTGTCACTCGCTGCATAGACAATATTGAGCACTTCATCATCAGAGCGACTAGTAATTGTCACAACTTTATCGGGAAATGCCTGCTTTAATGAGGTCATCATTTTTGCAGTCTGTTCATCGAAGTATACTTCTTCAGGGTATTTGTCATAAAAACTAATTGAAGTAAGCTTTTTACGCTTTCTCGAAAAGCTAAGCGATGTAACATCAACGTTATCATGGGCAAAAATTTGTTCGCCTAACTTATTCGTTTCTGGATCGAAATAAAAAACAGCTTTGGTATCACGACCTAAATCAGAAGCGACGAACAACCTTTTATTATCGAAATCAAATGCCAAAGGTTCAATATTTGCCTCTTCGGCATTGTACTCTCGTAATACTCTGAATTTTTCTTCGCCTTTTCCTTTATATAGTAAAGTACCTTTTAAACCTTCAATCGTTAAAGCGCCACGTACCTCACCATCATGATCAAGCATCCACCCCTGAACGTTACCAGGGTTCTTTGCAAGTAAGTCCATCTTGTAATTACGTTCGTGTTTACGATCCCAACGGCTGTCGATTGGCAGTTTATATAAATCTGGAGCAACAATGTTTCGGCCATTATATTGCACCAGAATATGCTTCGGATCATCTGGTAATAAATGCACAACTGATGCAGAGCGGATACCTGATGCGCCAACTTTTGATCCGACTAACTGCACGACCTTTGCACGTTTCTTATGGGCATCAATTGTATAAATACTGAATGCTTCATTACCATTACTGTCTAGTGTAAAAATAATGTCATCATTATTCGCCCAAGAGAAACTATTGATATCTTGCTCATCAAACTTTGTTATTGGCCTCGCATTTTTAAAACCATCAACTTCCATTACAACAATATTTCTACGCTCGTTAATTGGCGATAAAACCGCAAGGTACTTACCATTTGGAGAAAGTTGCAAATTAGAAAATTTAGGTGTTTTAAAGAAGTCCTCAATTGGGATGTCTTGCGTTTTGGAGCCGACACTCATAGATAAACTGAGCAAACTACTCAAAAGTAAAAACCATATTATTTTCATTTTAATATTCCCTTTAATTATGACGATAAATGTTTGGGTTATTTATAACTTAGTACTTTGCATAAAAAAACCCTGCTGTAGCAGGGTTTTAAGAGCTTATACTAATTATTTTAGCTTAGAATTTTTGTTCTAAACGAAGGTACATTGAACGACCTGTTTGATCGTATAATGACCAGCTTGAATCACGGTAATCACGGAAGCCGTCATACCAAGAAGGTGCTTTCTTATCAAATACGTTGTTAACACCTACAGAAATTTTAGTATTTGTTGGTGCAGTGTATGTGAACTGAGCATTATGCTTGAAGTATGAAGGAACGTCAGCAAGGTAATCAACACCCCACTCTTCGTTACCTGACTCTTGAGCGCCTACGTAGAACATAGTCCAAGAAGCACTGTAATCTTCATAAGAATAGCTAACACCTAAATCAGCTTTCCAATCTGGGTAATCTTGAAGACCAGCATAATCAAACGGTTCTGCATCTTTGTCTGCTTTCTCTTCAAATTCCATAACTTTTGAAACGTTTAGCATTACGCCAAAGTCACCGAAGCTAGTTTCATGCTTGTAGCGAGTTGAGAAATCGAAACCAGACGTTTGTAGTGATGCTTTATTGATATATCCTGTGTAGATGTAATCAATTTGGCCAGTACCATTAGCACGGTCGATAGCATCTGGTGTAGAACCTAAACCACCTTCTTCCTGTTCAATACGTAGAAGTTCAGTTGTGCTTACGTCATCGATACGGTTTTCGTAGCTGATATCGTAGTAAGTTAATTCTACTGCTAAGCCATCAACGATATCCCATACGAAACCAAGCGTCGTAGAGTCACCCGTTTCTTCAGTAAGGTTTGCATTACCACCGAACCATGTCGCTACTTGCTCACCAGCGTCAGAACAATAACCTTCTAATGATTGACCAGGGTTAGCATCACACCATGCTGTATCACGAACAGTTGGGAAGCTTAATGCATAAGACTGGAACATTTCGCCCATGTTAGGAGCACGGAAAGACTCACCCCAAGAACCACGGATTAATAATGTGTCAGTTGGGCGCCAAGTAACACCTACTTTTGGAACAACCTTATCAAATGTAGTGCTCTTTTCACCAAGGTTAGTCATACCTGACTGTTCGTATTTCTCATAACGACCAGCAACAGTTACATCAATTTCGTAAGGTAAGCTTGCTTGAATTTCCATGTATGCAGCAGTACGGTCACGAGTTGCATATACGTCATCGCCGCCTGAACCGCCTGAGATGAAACCATTTGCAGACTCAGGGTCAGATACTTGAGTGAAATCAATTTCTTCAAATTCAGCACCAACAACACCAGCAATAACGAAATCACCGTTATCAACGAATGTAGTAGACACTAAACCATCAATTTGTTGGCTTTCGTAACGACCTTCATAAGTACCTGTATGCGCTGCATATTGGTATAAGTCTGTAAGTTGAGTATTCCACTCTTCGTAACTCATGCCTGTAGTGTTAAGAATATCATATTCACCAGAGTCAATTGCGCTTTGTAACATTACGTCATTAACTAGGTTGCTACCAAAAACATTTGTTTTAGAGATGCTGTTTTGGTAGTTGATTTCCCAATCAAAACCATTACCGATATCAGTGAAGCCTTCAAGACCTAATACGATGTCTGTAGTTACAACTTCTGTTTTTGTGTCACGGTTACCAATTGGCACTGAACGCATGTAAAGACGGATATCTTCATCTTCAGGGTTATATTGGTTGTCAGCATCCATCCAAACTGCACCTGTAGATACCGGCGTACCTGCGTAACGTGAGTTTGTTTCGTTGAAACTTGCCATAGCACGACCAACTAGGCGAATGTTGTCAGTCAATTCATAGTTAAAGTTAGTTAAGAATGAGTTGTTTTCTACGTCTGGATAGAATTTTGTAACGTTACCGTAGTTATATAAACAACCACCAACGCCGTTCTCATCCATAGCATTTACTACGTCAGCTGTTTGGTCACAAAGCTCAGGGTTAGAGATATAGCTACCTGCACCACCGATTCGGTAGTTTGGAACATGGCTATAACCGCTGTACGCACCGTACGTAGGATCATCCATCGCCCAAATTTCTTTGTCGAAGATTGCATTGTCACGTGAGTTTTCATACGTGAAGATGATGTTACCTTTTTCAGATGTGTAACCTGAAGTAATTGAGAAAGTTTTGCTTTCGCCACCTTCAACTTTAGGTACTTCGTAATCGTATTTAACGCTTACGCCATCAAAGTCTTTCTTAGTAATGATGTTGATTACACCAGCAACAGCAGATGAACCATAAACAGCTGATGCACCATCGCGAAGGATTTCAACACGCTCAACAACAGCCATTGGAATGATTGATGTATCAGCCGATGAACCAGAAGATGAACTTGTACCAGGCATACGACGACCGTCTAATAATACAAGTGTCGCGTCAGAGCCAAGGCCACGTAAGTTAATGTTAGAAGAAGCTGCACCACCAGCACCATAACCAGATACACCTTTCCAAGAACCGAAAGAGTTAGAAGCAAGGTTATTTAAAACGTCAGCAACTGTAGGCTCACCTGAAAGGCTGATTTCTGCCGCTGATAAAACAGTAACTGGAGAGCTATTCTCTAGATCTACCTGCTTGATACGTGAACCAGTAACCTGGATACGTTCAACTTTTTCTGCGTTTTCTTCATCTGCAGCAAATGTGCTTGCAGAAAATGCAGCTGTAGAAGCTGCGCCAAAAGCGACCGCTAAGCGAACAGCTTTTGAAACTTTATTATTTAACATTTGATTCTCCCTGGACCATGTTATTCATGGAATATTTATAGTTATTCAAAAAAAATGCATATTAGGCAGTAATTTTGAGCTTTGATAATAATAATCGCCACTCTTAAAGGTCAACACTTCGCTAACTCAAAAGTTCAATTTTTAACAATAAATAAAACACTAACCAAAATAATAAAACATAATTAACACCTTCAAACCCCTTTAAATACAATAGACACAGCAACATTTACAACAGGTTACAAAGGTCAAAAAGAATTTAACTTTTTAGTATTAATATGGGTACTAAAGCAAAACCTGCCAATAGTTGCAATTTGCGCAATAAAACTCAGTACTGTTAAATGGCATTTTTTATCTTTAAAAATAAAAAAATAAAATTTTAAGACCTTACAGTTAAGATTAATCCACAACAATCATGGTCAAAATGGTTAACACGTAGAAGAAATGGACTTAATGATGCAAAAGTTAATAGAATGAACATTCTATTAACTAGCAACAACTAAGGGAAAGTTTAGAAAAACATTTAAACCCCTTATATTTTCTTAAGATAAACAAGTAAAGACAGAACAAATTCGGTACATATAAACTTGAAAAAATTGTAACAATCACTGATAGTAAGATTGTTAAAACAACAAGGAAAAATCATGTTTAAACAATTATTACTAATTGCATTTACTTTTTGCTCACTTTCATCGTATGCAAAAATAAATGAACTACCGGAAGAATTTTCAGACTTTAGCCTTAATCGAGATATTAAAATTTCGTATGAGGACCTTGATAACTTACTTGAAATGACAGTAATTGACATGGGAAAGTCGGACCGAAGTTCTCGTAAATCTCAATCCTCCATTGGCACGCGCATGAAATCACACAAAAACAACGACACTGCGCTTGAGGCCAATCGCTTTTTCTTCGAAGGTGTTTCTAAATCAGAGATAAAGGATGGCTTTCACAAAATTAGAGTTAGCTTGGAGAAGGTACCTAGCGAAGTGTCGCTGAATGATTTAAGCCTAGACGAGCAGTTAGCTTACTGGCTTAACCTATATAACACAGCCATGGTAGAAAAATTAATTGAGCACTACCCTATTCGCGATACAGAAGACCTTCTATTTGGTGATGATTCGATTCTAGAAGATGAGTTTTTAACCGTTGCCGGTTACAAACTTTCACTCAATGATATTCAACATAAAATTGTTTTTGAAAAATTTGGTAAAAAAAAGCCGATAGTTATGTATGGCTTTTATCAAGGTAACATTGGTAGCCCAAACCTTCGAGATGAAGCGTATAAAGGTAGCAAAGTTTACCATCAACTTGTTGAAAATGGAGAGGAATTTGTAAACTCAAATAGAGGCATGCAAATTAAGCGTAAAAATCGCCTTTATGTATCTAAATATTATGAGCAAGCTGAGTCTTTATTTTCAGATTTCGAAAGTGACTTACGTGAGCACTTAGAAGACTACGCTGAAGGTCAAATGAAAAGCGATGTTAAATACGCCAAACGCTTCAAAGTTGATATCGAAGATTGGAGTATTACTGATTTATATGGTACCGACCGTGACTATGGCGGATCTACATCAACTAACCCTGCAGCAATGCTTAATGCTGTTGTAAGCAACTCAGCTGTACCAATCGGTCCTGAAGGTAGTGGCTCGGGTATTGGAGCGGTTAATGTGAGTCATATTACAGATTCAATTATGATGCGCACCATGGATTTTGGTCGTTTTTCTCCTGAAATGTTAGAGAAAATCAAAAAACTTAACTTAAAGCGCCAAGACAACAGTGGCTCTGTTGAGATTAAAGATCTTGATTCAAACAATTAAAATTAAAACTAAAAGGCCGCTCGTCAAAAGAATGTGACGGGTGGCTTTTTCTGAACAGGGAGTTCGCTATGCTTAAACCACTCTTATTAATAACCGCAATTTTCTTTACTGCACACTCGTCAGCAAAACTAGACACTCTACCTGAGGAATTTGCCGATTTCGGCTTAGATAGTGATTTAACAATATCTTATGGTGATTTAGATCAGTTACTTAAAATCACGGTTATTGACTTAGGCCGCTCAGACCGAGGCTTTCGAAAAGGCCAATCAGGCATTGGCACACGTACGAGAGCACACAAAAATAACGATACAGCTTTAGAAGCAAATCGTTTTTATTATGAAGAAGTTGTAAAGGCAGACCTGAAAACTGGTTTTAAAAAAATACGTCTGAGCCTTGAACAAGTTCCTGAACAAATCCCACTTAATGAGCTCGTTTTATCTGAGCAACTTGCTTACTGGCTAAATTTATATACCACAGCATTATTAGAGAAACTCATTGAGCACTACCCTATCTTCAGTACTGAAGATTTATTATTTGGTGATAATTCATTACTTGATGAGGAATTTATTACTGTTATGGGACATAGCCTGTCTTTGAATGACATACAACACAACATTGTCTTTAAAAAGTTTGGCAAAAGTAAACCGATTGTAATGTACGGCTTTCATCAAGGGAATATCGGCAGCCCAAATCTTCGCCCAGAGGCCTATGTAGGAAGCAAAGTGTATTACCAACTAGCAGACAATGGTGAGGAATTTGTTAATTCTAACCGAGGTATGCAAATTAAAGGGAAAGATAGACTTTACCTATCCGTCTACTACCAGCAAACAGAAGCCTTGTTTGACGACTTTGAGCAAGATTTAAAGTCTCATATTGAACACTATACTAATGGCTCTTTAAAAGATGCTGTAGAGTCATCTAAAGGGTTTAAGCTTACAATAGATGATTGGCATATCGTGGATTTATATCGCACGCATAGAGCCTATGGCGCCTCTTCTGCTATTAACAGGGCTCCCCTAGAAGGTATAGGGGGAATGACATATGGATATCGTGCAGCAGACGGAAGCTATATCACCGATCCCTTAACGAAGCGGCTAGCTCAATTTGGTCGATACCCACCACAAGTTTGGAAGAAAATTCGTAAGCTTTATAAACAAAGAGAACGCATTAAAGGCACTGTAGAAATCAAAGACCTTGATGTAAATCAAGAGTAATATTTTACTTTACTGTACGCCCTGTTAACATAAAGCAAAAACAGGGTGTACGAGTGAATAATTCATTGCAAAGAGCTTTGCACGCATTCAATCAACAACAATATGTGCAGGCATTACAACTCCTTTCTTTACATACAAATAAAACCGCTGATTGGTATACATTAAATAGCTTATGTTTATCAGCTGTAAACAAAACCATAGAAGCTGAGCAGTGCTATTTACAAGGCCTTAGCCAATTTAGTAATCATGTTGGCCTTTTAGACAACTACACCAATTTACTTTGTAAACAAAAAAAGTATGCAGAGTGTATTCAGTTTTGTGAATATAACACAGCTTCTTTATCACTCGAAAAGCCACGACTTAATTACATTGAAAGCCTAATTAATCAAGATGAATTATTAAAATCCGAACATTTATTGAGCAAAACATCACCCTCGCAGAACACATTCGTTCGTTACCATTGGCTCACTTTAGAACTTTTCGAGCGCTTTGGTGACTTACAACGTATCGAAGAGTATTTTCAAACAAAATTGCCAGATCAATTAAAGGAGCAATTTCATTTCGTTTATAAACATGCTTGTAATTATCGAAATTTAGGTCAATTTGCCGAGGCCTTAGCGCTTTTGCAAATGCTTTTAAAACAGCAACCAAGTCCCGAGTTGCATTACATAGTTGGTTGTACATACTATGATTTACAGCAATATGAACAAGCACAAGCTCACCTTAAGGCATGCTTAGAACTTGCTCCTAACTATGTACCAGCGCATGAAAGCCTTAACAAGCTCTACTGGGAACACTCGCAGAGCCAATTAATGAGTTCATATGCTCAAACTTTCAAAAATTATGATGCAAACCCTGTTCTGATCCACTCTCAAATTGGCCAACTACTGCAACTAGATAAGCTGGAAGAAGCATTATTAGTAAGCAGTGATGCAACACGAAACCATCCACAAAATTTAGATTTACATCATGCACACAGTATAATTCTAGATAGAACAGGTGACGAAGAAAAAGCATTTTCACTCCTTCAGCAACTCGTTAAAGCAGCCCCACAAAATGCTCGTTACTGTATTGATTTAGCAAACTTTTACATACAACAAGGCGATTACAGCTCAGCGATCTCTCATTTAGAAACCGCAGTAAAATTTAACCCTCACAACCAAGAGCTTTGGGCATATTTAAGTATTGCTTGGCGACTATCAAATAATGATAAATATCACTGGTTAACTGACCTAGACAAATTCGTTAAAGTGATGGAGCTGCCTGCTCCGCCTGGTTTTAAGACCTTTGCTGATTTTAATAAGCAGTTGCAGGAGCTAATGATCAGCCTTCACACAAATAAACTACAACCATTAGATCAAAGTGTGCGCAGTGGCAGCCAAACACAAGGTCACTTGTTACACCGTTCAAACCAACTTATTGATTTATTTAAGTCATCTATGAATGAATGCATTAATCAATACCTGATGCAGCTGCCAGAGGATGCTAACCACCCTCTATTAGCGCGTAATCATAAACGCTTTGTTGCCAGAGGTAGTTGGTCGGTGAAACTAGAAGAAGGCGGTTTTCATGCTAATCATATCCACCCTCAAGGTTGGTTATCAGCGCCGAGCTATATTTCTATTCCTAATGAGATGAGTAAAGATGATGAAACTAAAAATGGCTGGCTTAAGCTAGGAGAAACCAGTCTTAACTTAGGTGAGCGTGAGTCTATAGCTCGTGAAATATGCCCTGAGGAAGGTCAAATTATTATATTTCCAAGCTATATTTGGCATGGTACATACCAACTAAAAAGTACTAGCCCTCGGCTAACTATTCCATGTGATATCATGCCCTTAAAATAATAAAAAAGACCATCTAAATGATGGTCTTTTTTATTACCAATTACTTATTTAACAGCGCTTTGGCATCTTGGTAGGATTTTTCATCGGCCTGTATGTGTTCAAGGTAATTTGCAAATCGTCCTGAGGATGACTTATAAAGTGGCTTTCTAACCTGCCATACACTCGCTGTACTTACAGTGCCAGATTTATTGTGAAATCGCTGGGCTTCATCAGTATATTCAAGCCCTAGAAAGCTAAACAGCTGTTCTAAAATCTGCTCGGGTGAGCAAACGAGCTGATCGTAATTCAGGGTAAAAATATCATTACTGAAACACGACTGCCAATGTGACTTAATACGTTGCTGCTGCTCATAGTGGTGTAGAGTATCACCTAGGGATACAGCATAGTTTAAGCTTGGACCCAAATGCTGGAAAAAAGCTGACAAGCTATTGTCTTTAATATCTCGCTCTGTCCAGATAATCTTAGCTTTTGGATAGAGCTGCTTGATAATATCTAAGTAAAGGTAATTTTCTGGGCGTTTATCTGTAACGTAAATAGCACCTTCGGCTCGAAGAGTTAGTTGCTCGTTATAACCATTTATAAACTCAGGATCTTTAGCCTTATTTGCAAGCGCCTTTTCATCACTAATTAAATTGAATAACGATGAATGTAAATAGGCAATCTCACCACCTGCTGCTATTTGCTCGTTAGAACTGATAATTTGTTCAATCAGTGTTGAGCCAGAACGAAACATACCGCAAATTATAATGGGTGTTATTGAGCTATTCGCTTCTTGCAGAGCAATATTACGCGCTAAGGTGTAGTCGGTTACCGCTTCAATAGACTGGCGATCATAAACTGGTAAATACTTTTTATTGTATTGATTAGCCTTTACATAATAATACCAAGCTTTCTGATAGTTTTTACAATCATTAAATACTTTACCAAGTGCATAATAAAGATCAGCACAGGCAATATCATCTGACTCTCGTTGTAATATAGCTAGGCATGCTTGTTCGTAGTTAGTCGCATCTTGTTCAGAAAATGTCTCGATGTCAGCCAGCCTTGCTTGTGCCATCGCGTTAAATGCATCTATTTTTAAAACCTGTTGAAAGCCTTTTTTCGCTTTCTCTTTATCACCAAGCTGTTCGTAAATATTTGCCAATGAAAAGTGAGCTTGAAGATTATTTTGATCATGACCAATCGCTTGTTGTAAGTAATGTACGGCATCATCAGGTTGATGTAATTGCTCATTATGCATAAAAGCAATTTCTATTAAAGCGGGTGCTTTAAACTGCTCAGATAATGTTAGAGCTTGTTCAAAGAAGCGCATCGCTGAATCGTGGTTATCAAGCTTTCTTTCTATTTTTCCTAGCTGAAAGCAAATATCAGCTTGCTGCGGATTTGCTGTGTATAAAGGTAACAGCGCGTTTTTCGCAATTTTGAACTCACCACAACTTATACTTAATTGTACTAAGGTCAGTACATAATCAAACTTTTTTGGAGCTATCGATACCAGTTTTTGGCAATAGGCAATGGCTGTTTCAGTATCTTGTTGCTGCATAGCAACTTTGAAAAGGATCTGTAACGCTTTTTCAGCAAACTCATTGTTATGTGTTAACGGTTTTAATAACTCAACCCCTTGGCTAACTTTACCTTGCTGAAGTAAAGCAACAGCTTGGGTAAACGCGTGTTGTTCTGATGTCATTGTTTCCCCATAATAAATGCTTCCCCATAAAAAAAGCGAGCCGAAGCTCGCTTTATCATACATTAATTAATTCAAATTAGAATTTTAATGAAACGCTTGCGTGGAAGTAACGACCTAATGTGTCGTAGTAACCAGCAACTGCGTTACCATTTGTAGATAATGTACCGCCAACTAGTGGTGGCTCTCTATCTAATACGTTGTTCACACCAACAAGTACACGAGTGTAGTCATTGATAGTGAATGAACCTTTAAGGTCAAGATAGCTTTGTGAGCTGATACCGTCTTGAACTAGTTCATCAGCACCAGTGTAGTCGTTAACACCACTGAAGAAACGCCATTTAGCAGTTGCTTTCCACCAGCTACCAGTGTCATAGCTTGCAGTTAGAACATGACGCCATTCTGGTTGTGGGAAACAGCCATTGTCTAGTGTATCAACACAGTCATACGGTTTACTTACACCTGGAATATCTTCATATTCTTTAGTCATCATGTAAGTACCGATTAGGCTTGTAGAAAGTGTACCACCGCCAATTTCCATGTCGTAGTTAGCACTTAAGTCGATACCTTCAAAGTGAATGTTACCTAAGTTAGTGTTTGTTGCTACAACTTGACCAGAACCAACCCATAAGCTGCCGCTACCAGGTGTACGTTCAATCTTGTCACAGAATTGTGCATCGCCTGTAAGACCACACTGACGAACGATTAACTCAGGGTCAATTGCACCGATTGCATCTTCAAGGTCGATATCCCAGTAATCGATTGAGAAGTTAAAGTCTTCAAATGGGTTACCAACAACACCTAAAGTGATTGTATCTGCGATTTCAGGGCGAAGCTCTGGGTTACCACCGAAGAAACCGTTGTACTGATCTGCAGGGCTCTTACCAACATTACCGTATTGTGACGCTGTTACACCTGTGTTAGCACAAGCTGCTTGACTAAGCTCTGGAGTTGCAGTCGCACATGGATCTACACCACCCCATAAGCCTTGGCTTTGTTGAGCGAATAGCTCACCGTTGTTTGCAGAACGAACAGCACGGTTGTAGCTTGAACGGATTTTCCAGTTCTCAGTTACGTCCCAGTTCATTGCTACTTTATAAGTAGGCTCTGAACCTGAAGTGCTGTAATCAGACCAACGATAACCTAAGTCAATTAATAGACTTTCAACACCTGTGATACCTTCAACGATAGGAACACTTAACTCACCGAAGAATTCAGTTACATCGTACTCACCGTTAAGGCTCTTAGTAGGACCACCTTGACCAAGTAATAGACCTTGCGCGTAAACTTCATCCGCCGTACGGCCGAATGTTTCTTCACGGTATTCAGCACCAAATACTGCAGCAAGTGGGTAATCTGAAGAAGGAAGACCAAACTCAAATTCACCTGTTACGAAACCACTTACGATGAATTGCTCTGTAACACCGTTAAGGATTGCAGTACCAGTTAGTGTGCCAGCTGCTTCAGCAGAAACACCTTGGTAAGTGAATACTTCGTAAGGAATACAGCCGTCAGTTGCCGCACAATCTTCACCATTTGCAGAAAGCGCAGTACTGATACGTGGACCGAAGAAGTCATTTTCGTATGCAGAAGATGAAGAAGTTGAACCATATTGCATGAACGCTTCATATGACCAAAGGTCACTGACTTCACCTTTACTACCTAATACTAGGCGGAATGAGCTGTGCTCAAGTTGGTTAACACGAGGACCACCTTCAACGTTACGCTTACCGATGTAAGTTGCAAATTGGTCACCAGAAGTTAGACCGAAACGGTCAGTTAGGTTTTGACGCTGTGCATCTGTAAGAAGCGGGCTATCATAATCGATAACATAGTTTTCATTGAAGAACGTACCTGATTCTGCGATTTGAGCAGAAGTACGGTCACGCATGAACATAGCTTCAATGAATGGGTGGAAGTTATCATTAACTTCATAGTTAGCAAATAAACCTAACGTGTGACGCTCATCCGGACGCATGAAGTGGTTTACTGGTGCGTAGTTATATAAGTTACCGCTTGAAGGAATGAAGCTGCTATCTGTACCAAGTGTCCAGTAATCGTAATCATCCCAATCGAAACCACCGTCGTCTGTTACGCCAGCGATGTAGAAGTTAGGAACTACCGCGTTACCAGAACCACCACAAGATGTACCAGTAGAAGATAATGCACATGACGAGTAATCACGTGAACCTTGGCGTAATTCATTTTGTTTGTTGTAAGTGAAGTAACCTACAGCATGACCTTTACCGCTATCGAATGAACCACCTAAAGTAGCAGAGAAATCAAACGATGAACCGTCAAAACCAGTGTTACCACTTTCGTATTCGAAACCTTTATCATCCATTAAACCTTGGATGTACTCGTTGTCATTATCGTGTTGATAAGCTGTTGAACCAAGGTTTACTTCGAAACCTTCGAACTGATCGTCCATCACGAAGTTTACAACACCCGCTACCGCGTCAGCACCGTAAGTTGATGAACCACCACCTGTCATAACGTCAACGCGTTTGATAAGTGCAGCTGGAATTTGGTTGATATCAGCAGATTGGCTGTAGATACCACCTGCTTGCATACGACGACCGTTGATAAGTACTAGGGTACGTTGTGAACCCATACCACGTAAATCAAGAGTAGCAGTACCAGAAGCACCATTTGATTGGAATGCAGTGCTTGAAGCTTCAAGTTGAGGCAAGCTGTTCATCATGTCTTCAACACGAGTGAAACCAGCTACTTCAATTTCTTCAGCTGTTGTAACTTGTACTGGGCTTGCAGTTTCAATATCAGTACGTTTGATACGTGAACCTGTAACTTCAATACGTTCAACTTTTTCTACTGCTTCTTCTTCGGCAGCATAAGAGTTTACAGAAAACGCAGCTGTTGAAGCTGTACCAAAAGCAAGCGCTAAGCGAACTGCTTTTGAAACTTTATTATTTAACATTTGATTCTCCCTGGACCACTATATTGTGGCTATATTTAGCATAAGCTTGTTTATTATTTGTATCGCATCAGGACTGCGACAAACAAATAATAAACAAATAAAACAAAATATCCAGCCCTTTATTTATAATTTTTTAATGAAGCAGCAAAAAGTTTACTTTTTCTTATTTTATGAACAAAAAACACACAAATAAGCGTTTAAACTGAGCTGAACAATCATTCATCGCAACAAAGAGTCAAAAAAATGTTAATTTTTCTAAAAAAGCTGTATCTGACGGTCACTTAGAGATGAAATTTTAGTACCCAAATCAACAACAATCATCTCAGCTATTGGCAACAATTGTTTATTAACATAAATGCCATAATCATATTTATGTTTACCTGTGTAGTACTCAGCGCCGTTAGCGGTGTAAACATATTCAATTATTTGACCACGTTGAAACGTTAGGTGGGGATTGTCAGCTAAATGCTGTTTCGCTGCTTTTACATGAGGAGGGATGTTTTTTTGATAATCAGTGAGATGCTGACCCAGTCGCTTGCGATAGGTTAGCTTAGAATCGAATTCACCTGCATAAAGTTTTTTAACATACCTATCAAAGGCTTGAAAAATAAATTCTTGTCTGTAATTTTCAGAAAATAATATTTCAAATAATTCCGTCTGAAATTCATGAGCAAGTTCTGTCCAATCACTTCTTACGGTTTCCATACCTTTGAAGACTAATTTTGAAGCGCCATTATTTTCGACTTTTCCTACATAACGCTTTTTTGAACCCATTGTTTTGCCTCTAATTGTGGGCATAAAAAATGGGCTATAGTGGGTTTCGTACTCAATTTCTAAAAAACTGTCTATTTTATAATCTTGCTGCAAAACCTGCTGCCAGCGTTTGTTAATTTTATCTGCCAGTTTCGTACCGATTTCATTACAGTTTAGTGAATTTAGATCATCATCAAGCTTAACAAAGGTTGAATCTGTATCACCATAAATGACGTTATAGCCCCACTCTTCTATCCATTGCTTAGTTGTTTGCATTATTTCATGGCCACGTAAAGTAATTGAGCTCGACAATCTCGGGTCATAAAAACGACAACCTTTAGAGCCAAGTACACCGTATAAACTATTCATAATGATTTTAATTGCCTGCGAGAGCATAGGCTGGTTTTTATCTTTGGCTATTTGTCTTGTTGCTGCAAGTTCACGAATAAGCTCAGGCAAATGGTGCTCAGTACGTGAAAACTGTGCTTGGTTAAAACCTTCGATTGCGTCATCTGGCTTTTTTAAACCTTCAATTAGTCCCAGAGGGTCTATACAAAATGTGCGCATTATTGATGGATAAAGGCTTTTGTAGTCAAGCACTAAGATATTCTTATATAGGCCAGGCTGCGATGACATGACATAACCACCTGGGCTGTCAAAACTTAAGCCATGATCGCCTAAATTAGGGGCTACATAGCCACTTCTATGTAGTAGCGGCAGATAAAGGTTAGTGAAGGCGGCAACTGAGCCACCCATTCGTTCTAATTCAAGTCCGGTGAGTTGGCTTCTCACAACAGCAAAATCGAGTAACTTAAGTTTCTCAAAAATTCGCAGCACTAACATGCAATCTTGTCTGTTGTAATTAGCAAGAGACAGTTTGTCTTCATTAAACTGGCGAATAATTTCTTCTAAGCGATTATCTGTGCTAATCAGCTTCTCTTCACCAAGTTCAATACTCGCTACATTAGCAAGGCTAAAACTATCGTAGTGATAGGTGGCGTTTTTTAGGGTATCAATACCATCTACAACTACTCGGCCAGGTATTGTAATACGGGTAAAATTACCTTGCCGCAGCTGCATTTTTTCTTTATTGCGGCCAAGCGGTAATTCGACACCGAGTGCTTCAGCGCGGGCATGTAAAACACTAAAGTCAAATTCAATCACATTCCAACCAATGATCACATCAGGGTCGACAGTTTCAATGTGTAAACAAAGCTGATTGAGTAAATCAATTTCATCCACACACCAATGAAGGTTAAATTCAAGTTCACTGGTATCTTGTGGCTGGCCTACCATCAACACTGTATCTATGTGTGCCCCTACTAGACCTATTGAAAATAGCACTCCTTCACCATTACATTCTATATCGAGCGACAAACTTGAAAAATGTGGCGTAAAATCGTTATTTTTTTTGAACTTAGTATCTGTTAAAACAGGATATGGATGGCTTTTTATTTGTATTCCCTGAGCCCAAACTGACCCTTTAATGAAACGTTCCATTAAAAATCTATCAACAGGGCGAATATCATCCTCATATACTTTTATATGCTGCGCTTTGAGTCGTTTCGCTGCATTGTAATAGTGCTTTAATGATGAAAAGTAACAAGAAACTACTTCTTGTTGCATAAAGCTCTTCAGTGCCACAGGTTTAATTTCACAAAAAATACCATGCTCTGAAAACACTCTATTCGCAGCGTCTATTTGAGATTCATTAATAAAGAACACTGCTTTTTGCGGTGTGCTTATTAGTTTTACAGGCCCTTGCTTAGATAAAATCCACACCACAATCGAAATGCCCTTAGCGCTATCATAGCATTGCGTGGAAAGAATAAAGCCGGAGGCTAACTGCATGTAATTAAACCTTTTTACTATAATTTAGGCATATTAGTTAAACAAAGCTAAGTTGATTAACTAATTAAAGTAACAAGTCGCTTGTAGTTGCCCAGTTAAATCTCTAAAATTCATTACTGTAATTATATACATACTTTAGGTTTTCTGGGCATGCTTTCTGACTCTTTAAAAAAAACAATTCGGCAAATTCATAAGCATGTTGCTGATAACCTCACCGATTACCGCCCTAGAAGCAGTCAAAACTACTTAGTTGCCGAGATAGCAAAAACCCTGGCTGGCGAGTATCACAAGAGCCAACGAATTTGTGTTATTGAAGCAGGCACCGGAACCGGTAAGTCACTGGCGTATTGTTTAGGGGCATTGCCTTTAGCGATGGCCAAGAAAAAGAAATTAGTGATTTCGACGGCAACCGTTGCCCTACAAGAGCAGTTAATTAGTAAGGAGCTGCCTTTTTTTAAAGAGCACTCTGGCCTAGACATCAAGTTTGATTTAGTGAAAGGTCGACAGCGTTATATCTGTGCACAAAAACTCAGTGCCGCTGTAAATGGCGACAGTCAAACGCAAATGGAGTTTATGCCGACCCTGTCATCGCCGCTTTCTGATATGGAAACCAAATGCTTAAAGCAACTTTATGATGCTTATTCAAAAAAGCAATGGCAAGGCGACCGAGATAGCTGGGCTGATACTATTCCTGATAAAGTGTGGAATTTAATTGCCTGTGATAAGCATTCATGCCAACGACAAATGCGCGCTCATCAGCTCTGCCCTTTTCATATGGCACGTCAGCGTCTTATGCAAATGGATGTGCTAGTGATCAACCATTCTTTATTACTGGCTGATCTTGATTTGGGTGGCGGTAAAATTCTACCTGAGCCTGACGATACAATTTATGTAATCGATGAAGCGCACCATTTAGCGCACATCACCCGCGATTTTTCTTCTGCTGCAGCAACCATTAAAGGCACCATAGACTGGCTCGACAAGCTGGTTAAATTTGCTGGTAAAATGGCCAATGTGCTCGTAGGTCAAAAAGCAATTGGGCAAAATTTTAAGCTCAGTGACAGTATCAATGATGCTGGTAAAAACTTAAAAGTGGTGCGTGATATTCTTGATAACGCAGACTTTAACTATAACAGTGATGACACCTATCGTTTTGAGCACGGTGAAATCCCAGCATCTTTACATACCAAAGCAAAAGATATTAGCGATGCCACCCTTGATGCCCTAAGAGCACTCAACAAGATGCACGATACCCTAGTGCAAGACGTAAGTGATGGCGATATAAAACCTTATGTGGCCGATCCAATCTTGGCTGAAAGTGGTCAGTACATTAATCGCTTAGAGTTATTAAACAAGCTGTGGTTTAGCTACGCCACAAAAGGCGAAGGTATTCCACATGCCAGGTGGATAAAACGCTTGGAATATAAGAACCATCACGACCATTTACTCAGTGATTGCCCTATTGAAGTTGGCTATTACCTAAAAGATAAATTATGGAATCAATGTGCGGGTGCCGTTCTTTGTTCAGCCACCTTAACTGCATTGGGTTCATTTGATCACTTTGCCTATGAATGCGGTCTTGCCAAAGAAGAAGGCGTAAAATACATAAAAGTCCCTTCTCCGTTTGATTACCCAAAACAAGCGACGCTACATATCCCTGCCAGCCATATTGAGCCGACCGATAAAGCGTTTAGCGACCACTTGGCTGAGCAGTTACCTAAGTTCCTTGATGATAAAAAAGCAAATTTAGTGTTATTTGCCTCTTATTGGCAGATGGATCATGTTGTTAAAACGCTTCGTAGCAAAGGAATTGAGGTCTTAGTGCAAGGTGAAATGTCTCGTGAAGCACTGCTTAAAAAGCATAAAGCCAATGTAGATTTAGGCCGTGCTAGCTATTTATTTGGTACTCAAAGTTTATCTGAGGGTCTTGATTTACCAGGTAAATACTTAGAAAACCTGGTAATTACAAAAATTCCATTTGCGGTGCCTACCTCACCAATAGAAGAAGCGCAGGCTGAGTTTGTGCAAAGTAAAGGTGGCAACCCGTTTCTTTCGATAACCGTACCTGATGCGGCAAAGAAATTAGTACAAAGCTGTGGTAGACTGCTGCGCAAAGAAAATGATCAGGGTCGCATTACTATCCTTGATCGCCGTTTAGTGACCAAGCGATATGGCAAAGCCATGCTCGATACCTTGCCACCTTTTAAAAGACAAATTGATTATTAATGTTTGAATTAGCTTTAGACCCAGCAACCTGGGCACTATTATGCGCAGTCGCACTGGCAGCGGGCTTTATTGATGCAATTGCAGGCGGTGGCGGGATGTTAACTGTGCCAGCGCTATTAACTGCAGGCTTACCGCCCCATCTCACCTTAGGTACCAATAAACTTGCAGCGAGTTTTGGCTCATTGACGGCCAGCGTGACTTATTTTCGTAAAAAGTTGTTCAACCCACGGTTTTGGGCTGCATCTATTTTAGCGACAGCTATTGGGGCACTCGTAGGCACTTTAGTGGTTGATTACTTAAGTATTGAATTTTTAAATAAATTACTACCGGTGGTGATTATTTTAGTCGCTTGTTACAGCTTATTTGGCAGTTTAAGTACAACTGAGCATAACGAGTTACCAAAGCTTGATAGCAAAACTAAAATTAAACAATGGCTACAAGGATTAGGGCTTGGTTTTTTTGATGGTTTAGCAGGCCCCGGCACTGGCACATTTTGGACAGCCTCAAATAGCCTATTATATAAAATGAGTTTGTTGCTTAACTGTGGCCTTGCCCGCTCAATGAACTTTGTTTCAAACTTTATTTCTTTGATCACATTCGTGGCGCTTGGCCATGTGAACTTTTTACTTGGTATTACAATGGGCTTTTTCTTGATGCTTGGAGCATGGTTAGGAGCACATTCAGCAATAAAGTTTGGTAGTAAAATGATCCGCCCAGTGTTTAACACTGTGGTTATAGTGTTAGCATTAAAGTTAATCTATGAGGCTTATTTATAAATGCAATCGACTGCTTTTGATAAACTACGTTCACAAATTGAAAGGCTCAAACAATTAGCCACACAATTTGATAAGGGTAATTTATTTGCTAAAAATCGCTATATGCAAGCCCAACCAAGTTTGTTTGATAAAGCCGTGTTTAGCACAAAAAGTATGAAGCTAGCGGACTACGTAAGCGAAATCGAAGATGAGCTTAACAGCTTGCCGCCTGCTGAGCATCGCCATGCTTACCAATATGCACTTGAGCGCATTACCCTTCAGGTAGAGGCGGTATTTAATGTGATCAAATCAACCCCGGTATGGGCTAAAGAAAATAAGTACAGTTTTAAGCCAAAAGCTAAACCACAGGTTTATAAACAAGCAGTTAAAAAAATCATGCAGTCATCCCATGAACTTTATGACGAACTAAAGCAAAACCATGAGTTTGAACGCCGCTTAGTATTGATGATCGAAGAGCGAAAACTAAAACTTGAAGCTGCAAATACACAGCAAGCAGCCGAAATTAACAAAGAAATACTCGCATTACACGCAAGACTTGGCCGTTGTCGTAAGGCAATTTCTGCCACTGAAGACAAAATTCAACAGGTCGAGAAACAGCAGCTGAGATAATGTTTTACTACCATCCAAGTTATTCAGCGTTAGCTTTACCTGAGCGTCACCGCTTTCCAATTGATAAATATCGCTTGTTAAAACAGCTTGTCAGCAACTTCATTGATGAACAGTATTTCATTACCCCACAACAAGCCACTAAAGCGCAGCTTACTCTGTGCGATAACCCCGACTATGTCGACGCTTTTTTAACTGGCAGTCTTGATAGCAAAGCCATTAAAAAAATGGGCTTTCCTTGGTCCACTGAATTGGTTGAACGAACACTTTACTCTGTTGGGGCGAGTATTCAAGGCGCTGAGTTTGCTTTGCAACGCGGTGCGGCTTTTAATCTAAGTGGTGGTTATCACCATGCTTTTACGGGCTATGGTAGTGGCTTTTGTATTTTTAATGACTTAGCGATAGCTGCTGCACACTTGATTGATACTGAGCAAGCCGACTCCGCATTAATCTTTGACTGTGACGTTCACCAAGGCGACGGTACAGCTGAAGTTACGCAACTACATCCTCAAATAATTAGCTGCTCAATTCATTGTCAGCAAAACTTCCCCCGCATTAAGCAGCAATCAAACTACGATTTTGCTTTAGAGCATGGCACTTCAGATACTGAATACCTAGAGACAGTCAAACAAGCTTTAGCTCTGACCATTAGACTCCACCAGCCAGATATCATTTTGTATAACGCCGGCGCAGACATCGCAACAGATGACGAATTAGGACACTTTCAAGTGAGTTTAGAAGGCGTGTATCAACGTGATCATTTTGTATTAAGCCAAGCGAAGGAAGCTGATATCCCAGTGTTTGCAGCTATGGGCGGTGGCTATCAACGCAATTTAAGCCGTTTGGTTGATGTACATGGCCAGCTTTTTAGGGCAGCTGTCGATTTATTTTAAAGCTTGGTATACACTAAAAGTGACTGTTTAATTAGGCTTATTTTGTATGAAAATGCATGACGACATTCACAACTACTATGAAAAATTAGTTGTCGAAGACATCACTAAGCGCAACTTAGAATCAACCTATAGTGATGATATTATGGCAGATTTATGCTGCACCGTATTAAACCAACTGCCTGCCCGCTACATCCGCTACGATGTCGATATGGAATTTTATTTACCACAAACAGAGCGCATTAAAATGGAGCAACAAGTGCAAACTGCTATCGATGTTGCCATTAGCCAAGTTGCTAAGAAAAAGGAACTAAAAGCATGAGCAGTGAGTTAGAAAGCGCACCTAACTATATAAAAATTGCTGTTGATCTCATTATGCTCTTAGAGCAAAACGACGTTCCCGCAGAAGATGTATTAGCGGCTTTAGAGATCGTAAAATCTGATTTTGAAAAAAAACTCCCACAATCAACTGATTAATAGTCCGAAAATGGCGAGTATTGGGGCATAAATTTGGTATGCTCAGGTTTTATAATTTAAGAATGTAAAACCATGTCATTGCCAAGTTTATTACGCTTATTCATCCTTGCTGCTATTTGGGGCGCTTCCTTCTTATTTATGCGCATGGCAGCGAATAGCTTAGGCCCTGCAGTATTAATTGAGTTAAGAGTCGGCTTTGCAGCAATAACACTGTTTATTTTTGCGCTGTACTTACGCAAGAAACTTGCGTTCGCGACCCACAAAAAGCATTTTTTCATTATTGGCGCGCTTAATTCCGCCATTCCTTTTTTATTGTTTGCCTATGCAGCACAAACAATTAATGCATCTACCTTATCCATATTAAACTCAACAACGCCAATTTGGGGTGCCATCGTGGGTATTATTTGGAGTAAAACAAAACCCACTAAAAGTATGTTGCTTGGCTTACTGTTGGGTTTAACGGGCGTGGCCATTTTGGTAGGTCAAAATAGCCTGACTATCGACAGCCAAGCTATCACGGCAATTGTTGCGGCACTGTGTGCTTCACTCAGCTACGCCATCGCATCCCATTACACTAAACATGCACCTAAGTTATCTGCTTTTGATAATGCCCATGGCAGTATGTGGACGGCGAGTATCATGGTGCTGCCGCTTATTTTTGTTATTCCTGCCAGAGAAATGCCAAGTAACGAGGTTATGCTTGGTGTGGTGGCACTCGGAGTGCTATGTACTGCAGTGGCATATATCTTGTTCTTTCGCTTGATTGATGACATTGGCCCAACCTCTGCGTTGACTGTTACTTTTTTGATTCCACTTTTTGGCATAGTGTGGGGAAATTTAATTTTAGATGAGCAAATTGGTCCCAATACCTTGGTTGGCGCACTCTGTGTTATCGCAGGTACTATGCTCGTTACAGGCTTTATTCGCATCAAGCCGTTTCTAAAACGAAACACCTTGTAACAGAATGCAAATTGCATTTTTAAATACAATCTATACTCTATTAGGTACTAAAAAAGGAAGGAGAAGTGTATGTCAGGTACTACCATGGTGGTGTTAATCGTGCTGATATCAGTTGGCTCTGGGGTAATTTATGATATGTATAAAAAACACCTTGAGTTTAAATCACGAACTTTAAAAAATTCAAAAGAAGCCAACGAACATGTAGCCGAAGTAACAAAAGAGCTGCAAGAGCTAAGAGAGCGAGTACAAACTCTCGAAGCCATTGTTACTGACTCTAGCTACAGCGTAAAACAAGAGATTAATAAACTTTAATTAAGTTAACTCTAATTAAGATAATAATGCACTGTATTGTTCAAGCACAGGCTGATAATAATCGGCGTCTTGATTTAACATACGTTGGTAATGAGCACATAACTGCTTTAAATACGTTTGGTGCTCTTTACTTGTTAGCTGCCACATTGAGTGCCCTACTCGCGTGATCGGCTGCGAAGATGACGCACTCATGGCAATAACTTCATAAAATCGTTTGTTTTCACACACCAACTGCTCAGAGACGAGCCCCAAGGGCAGTGTTTGTAAATAGCTACGAACTTGATAACTGTGATGCACTGGGCAAACAATAAAGTCGATATGCGTATTTGGCTGTTGGCTTACAATCTTCGCTAAGAACTGCACTAACAACTCACCACCCACTCCAGCAATAATAACAAGATGGCGTTTTTTAGGATCTGGTGAAATCATTGCTACATCTTGGCAATGTACCTGCCAACGGCCGCGTTGCTCTCTTTTAGCAAAACGTTCGAGTTTATCACTTAGTGCCTGCATCAACTCAGGCACAATATCAACAAAATGTATAAGCGGTGCTTTATCTTGCTGTAACAGCTCAATACCTAACAAACCGTGATCACAGCAACAATCCCAGATCTCGTCATAACCTGAATCAACCACATCAACGATGGCTGAAAGCCGTTTACTCAGTGTCATTAGTTTGCTGTTTTATAAACTAACGCTTTTAAGCTGCGATCACTGTCTACCTCAACAAAGCCATCAGTAGCTGCTAATCGCTCAACAAAACTAATTGCTCCTTGTGTATGATCGCTAATGAGATCTTTAAAGGCCTGCTCTGAAAGCTCAGGGCTATTGGCACACAGTAATAATTGGGTGTTTTCATTTAACAGCTCAGGTAAACGACGCAAGATTTTTTGATAATCCTTGGTCAATATAAAGCTACCCTTTTGAAAGCTCGGTGGATCAACAATGATTAATTCATACGGCGCTGATTTTTTTAGTTTACCGAATGATTTTAAAATATCGTGCGGAAAATAACTAACACCTTGAGCAAAACCATTTAACTGATGGTTTTGTTTACCTGTTCGCAGCACACCTTTATTCATGTCCATATTAATAACTTGGTCAGCACCACCTTGCATTGCTGCAACAGAGAAGCCACACGTGTATGAAAATAGGTTGAGCACTTTTGCATTTTTACTATTGGCTTGAACAAACTCTCGGCCACGGCGCATATCAGGGAAAATCCCAGTATTTTGGCGACTCAATAAATCGACTTTAAACTTAATACCATTTTCACTGACATGGTGCTCTTGGGGTAATTCACCAAACATCAGGGCATTACGAGTGTTAATGCCGCTACGTTGTTGGTAAACCAATGCACTTACAAGCTCTGGCGCATTCTGTTGCGCCCATTGCCACAGGGTATCAGTTAATTGGGCAAGCACTTGTTCATCTATTTCTTCATATGAAACTAAAAAAAGTGCTGGCGGATAAAAGTCTAAGTTTATGTGGCTCAGCTCAGCGACTGAGTGACCACGGCCATGGAATACACGACATAATTCATTAGCAGCAAGTGGAGCCTCTGCTAAGGCATTTAAAATGGCAGAAAAATCGTTTGTCATCATCTTTAGTTAATTAACTGTTGTTGTAATTCGTGAATTTCATCACGCACAGACGCCGCTTTTTCAAACTCAAGATCGCTAGCATAAGCATGCATTTTCGCTTCAAGGGTTTTGATTTGGCTAGCAATATCTTTCGCGCTGAGCACTTGTTTAGACTCTTTACGCACCAACTTAAGGTTATCTTTCGGACTTGCCTCTTCACCCACATCCATAATATCGGTGATACTTTTAACCAGTGCTTGCGGCTCTATACCATGCTCAAGGTTATAAGCTTGTTGTTTTTCACGGCGACGGTCTGTTTCATCAATGGCTTGTCGCATCGAGTTAGTTATGCGGTCGCCATAAAGAATCGCTTTACCATTTAAGTGACGCGCAGCACGACCAATGGTTTGAATAAGTGAGCGAGTCGAACGTAAGAAGCCTTCTTTATCAGCATCAAGTATCGCAACAAGTGAAACCTCTGGCATGTCGAGACCTTCTCGCAATAAGTTAATGCCCACTAACACATCAAACACACCGGCACGTAAATCACGGATAATTTCGACTCGTTCAACGGTGTCGATGTCTGAGTGCAAGTAGCGAACTTTTACATCATGGTCGTTGAGATAGTCGGTTAAATCTTCTGCCATACGCTTAGTTAAAGTAGTAACAAGTACCCGCTCGTTCACTTCAACTCGTTTATAGATCTCAGAAAGTAAGTCATCAACCTGGGTGCCCACAGGGCGCACTTCAATTTCTGGGTCTATAAGCCCGGTTGGACGAATGACCTGCTCAGCAACCTCCCCTGATGAGCGCTCAAGCTCAAAGTCACCAGGTGTTGCCGACACATAAATAGTTTGCGGCGCAATGGCTTCAAATTCTTCAAAACGTAATGGGCGGTTATCTAATGCCGATGGCAAGCGAAAGCCATACTCAACAAGATTTTCTTTACGGCTTCTATCGCCTTTATACATAGCACCAATTTGCGACACAGTAACGTGTGATTCATCAATAATCATCAATGCATCATCAGGTAAGTAATCTAATAATGTCGGCGGTGGATCGCCCGGTGTTCTACCTGATAAGTATCGCGAGTAGTTTTCGATGCCTGAGCAATAACCAAGCTCGGTCATCATTTCAATATCGTACTGGGTGCGCTGAGCAATACGCTGCTCTTCCACAAGTTTGTTGGCACTAAGTAGCTGAGCTCGGCGGTCTTTAAGCTCACCTTTAATTTTATCAATGGCATCAAGAATTTTTTCACGGGGAGTTACATAGTGGGTTTTCGGGTAAATAGTTGCGCGCACAATGTGCTTTTCAACAGCCCCTGTAAGCGGGTCAAAAATACTTAAACGTTCAATTTCATCGTCAAACATTTCCACACGAACAGCGTAAGTATCCGATTCAGCAGGAAATATATCGACCACTTCACCACGTACACGGTAAGTACCGCGGCTAAATTCAATATCGTTTCTTGTATATTGCAGCTCAGCCAGACGGCGCAGCATATCGCGCTGATCGACGGTTTCACCCACTTTCAGTAAAAGCATCATCTTCATATATGAGTCTGGGTCGCCCAAACCATAAATAGCAGACACCGAAGCCACAATAATGGTATCGCGTCGTTCAAGCAGCGCTTTGGTAGCACTTAAACGCATTTGTTCAATGTGTTCATTGATAGACGCATCTTTCTCAATAAAGGTATCGCTGGCAACAACGTAGGCTTCTGGCTGGTAATAATCATAATAAGATACAAAATACTCAACCGCATTATGAGGGAAAAACTCTTTCATTTCGCCGTAAAGCTGTGCAGCGAGCGTTTTGTTGTGTGCCATGATGATAGTTGGACGATTCAAATCATTAATAATATTGGCCATGGTAAAGGTTTTACCCGTTCCCGTAGCCCCTAATAATGTTTGATGCGCAAGCCCAGCCTCTAGGCCATCTTTTAACTGTGCTATTGCCGTTGGTTGGTCACCACTTGGCTGAAACTTAGAAACTAGTTGGAAATGGTCGCTCATGAATGACACTCCTTCATATATGACTCACTTAACCCATCAACTTCTTTGATAAACCATTTATAGGCAACCGTTGCAGTAAATAAGTTACCAATCGCCGCACCAATAAATAAACCGGTTAAGCCTGCAATTTCGCTGCCTATATAAGCAAAAGGTACATAAAAAACAAACAGGCGTACTACACTTAAAATCAGTGCATTCATTGGTTTATGCAGAGCATTAAATGAAGAGTTAGATAAAATAATCACCCCTTGCAGGCCATAACTCAATGGCAAGATATAAATGAATAACTTAATCACATCCATTACCGCTTGCTCTTTACCAAATACATCAGCGATAAAGCCAGAGGTTAACAGCAGTAAAATATAAATAGCGAACTGCCAAATCATCACGAATTTCAAGGTTTTTGTGTAGGCTTCTTTAACACGCTCAAACTTACCTGCCCCAAAGTTTTGACTCACAAATGGCGGCAAGGTCATCGACAAAGCAAGCACCACAAGGCTTGCAATAGATTCAATGCGACTGCCTACACCAAACGCCGCAACCGCTTCAGGACCATGTTTAGCCACTAATGCTGTCATGACCGCCATGGCAATAGGTGTCAGCATATTTGCGCCAGCCGCAGGTAAACCAATTTTAAGAATTTTACGAATCGAGCTAAGCGGCGTTTGTACACCAGCATGCAAACTCAATAGACCATTTTTTACCGCAAGGATGTATAAAATGATAACGACAGCAACTGACCATGCAATAACACTAGCAATAGCTGCGCCTTGAATACCTAATGCCGGAACGGGTCCAAAGCCAAAAATAAGTATAGGGTCTAAGATGGCATTAATCAGCCCTGCTCCACCCATAACAATACTCGGTGTTTTGGTATCGCCACTGGCTCTAAGCACAGAGTTGCCAACCATAGGGGTAATTAGAAATACGCTGCCTAAGAACCACACACTCATATACTCATGAATAAGCGGTAAGACTAATTCGCCAGTACCCAATAACTTAAAGATCGGATCTATTAATAAATAACCTACTACAGATAAGCTAAACACCATCACCACCGATACCAACAACGACATGCTGGCATCAAAACGTGCTTCATCTAACTTATCACTACCAAGTGCTTTAGCGATAACCACAGAGGTACCTATCCCTAAACCAATTGCAAGGCTAATAACAGTAAAAGTAACAGGAAAGGTAAAACTAACAGCGGCGAGAGGCTCTGTACCTAACAAACTAATGAAGAAGGTATCAACCAAATTAAACATCATTAGGGTGATCATGCCAAAGATCATTGGGATGGTCATTTTTTTCAAGGTTGGCAGAATGGGTGAGTTTAAAAGATCAGGTTTAGTTTTGCTCTGCGGTTTCACGCTCATGGGAATACTTTGCCTCTTTTTCTGAACCTGTAAGTTTAAAGCATCCTTCTCTTGCAAGCTATGCTTTATTAACAGAATCAAAATTCATACACAAAACTATTACTTTTGACGCTTTGACATAAAAATAACCACTAACCCTCATAAAAAACAATATAAAAACAAGTTTAATAGCTTTGTTACAATTAAAAGGCAGTATTCGCTGTTTTTTTACACAATAAATAGCGCCATTTCATCGTCACGAATAAATTTACTCATCAATTCAGCAAGGCTTCAGATAAAAACACTAACACATTGATTTAAAATGAATTAAAAAAAGTGAATTAAATACTTGAAATTGCTGTAGCCCTCGAAAATCCTAGCACTATAGCTGTTCTTAAAGTTTAATAAACAGAGTTATCCACAGAAACCGTGGATAACTCGCTAGAAGCCGCAAATATAAAGGCTTTTAAGGCTAGCCTGAAACGCATAATACTATAAATAGCAAAGCATCTTGTTTTAACGGTTTTATAAGTTTAGTGAAAAGAAGGCGCAAAAAATGTTCTACAGCTACGTGAACTTAAGTATGACAATTAAAATACAAGGAAAGATTACAAGCTAAATATCTGATAAAAAGAACTAAAATTACTTTGTGTATAATTGAAGCCAATTAATTTTAGAATTTTCTAGCAAAAATCGGGGAAGCCTACCTTTACCTCATTAAGGAAATACACGAAAAAATATCAGGAGTGGGAACTGCCACGAAAAGAATTAGATCTATTTTTTGCCATCCGAAAAAAACATTACATAAATGGTGATTTCCTTGATTTGGTAAAGAATGACTTAGCAAAGAAACCTTTTTTATATTTTTAAAAAATGACTCAGCTCAAAAAGCATGCAAAAAAGTGATGCATTCGACATAGATCCTCCGCTGCTAAGCAAAAAATGTTGAGCTTTTCAGCTACATTTTGCTCAGATCGAACATAAAAACATCGAATAAGCTTCTTTTTTGAATTTATGAAGTTTTTATGTTGACACTTTGCAATGCTGTCATTAATATTTCGCCCCGTTGAAAGGCATGACGCTTCCCCCTTAGCTCAGTTGGTTAGAGCGACGGACTGTTAATCCGCAGGTCCCCCGTTCGAGTCGGGGAGGGGGAGCCAAGTTTTTCAATCATAAACGATTCCCCCTTAGCTCAGTTGGTTAGAGCGACGGACTGTTAATCCGCAGGTCCCCCGTTCGAGTCGGGGAGGGGGAGCCAAGTTTATGAATATGATTGTTCCCCCTTAGCTCAGTTGGTTAGAGCGACGGACTGTTAATCCGCAGGTCCCCCGTTCGAGTCGGGGAGGGGGAGCCAAATCATAGCACCACACTACTCTATTTAGTTCCCCCTTAGCTCAGTTGGTTAGAGCGACGGACTGTTAATCCGCAGGTCCCCCGTTCGAGTCGGGGAGGGGGAGCCAACTCCGCGAATCTATTAAAATTTTATCTACTATTATTCGTCGATTGTATTAGACTTTAAAGCACTTATAATCTAACCTAATTTAAGTTTATTCTATATTATGCTTTAGAATACAACGACTATACTTAAAGCAATCAATCAAGGAATTGATTCCTTCCTTTAGGCTTTTAAAAGATAAGAACATGGCTGGCTTTAAAAAACTTATTTTTATACAACTTATATCTTGGTTGCTGTTTGCATTATTAGGTGGTTACTTTATTGCGCTTAGCTTTGATAGCGCAGTCAGTGATGCACAGCAAAAAGCACAGCGTGTAGTAAACGCATATATAAATACACAAACCATTGAGCAACTTGCACCAGAGAAAATACAAAAAGCATTTGCCGATGGCAGTACTTTTTCTAAACTTGTGATCCGTGATCAATCAGGTCAAGTGGTTAGCATGGTAGAATCTAGCCAATCCCTACCCTTGTTTGCTGAAATAGTTAATAACAGTTTTAATTCCATTCGCCCTCAGTTCGCCGTTAATCAAACATCTGACATTAAAGTAGAGTTTACGATTAATGCACACAACCTGGCTAGCCTATTACAACAGTCTTTATTTATTGTAGTTTTGATTTCAGGCCTTATTGCCCTACTTCCTATTATTTATATGAAGAGCATGTTCCGCCGCCTAAATCGCAAAATTAGTACGACCATTTCAGATATCGTTGATATTTATATCAACCAAAATCAGGTTAACGGTGACCTTGAGCAAGCAATGGATACCACCCGCTTAAAGAAGCTAAGCAAAGATTTAATTCCATCGTTCAATCGCCTATCGCATTTCTTACAGACCAAGCATGATGACATTCAAAATAATGCGCTAAATATAAAAAAAGAAGCGTATAAAGATGTAGTTACAAACCTTGGCAATCGAAATATGTTTGTTGAGTACTACGAAAAGAATATTGAGAACGTAGAAAAGAGCACGTTTGGTTCGCTTGCTATGGTTCGTTGTAGCGAATTGCAAACCATCAACCAAACCCGTGGTTACCAAAAAGGTGATGAATACGTAAAAGGTGTGGCTGATATTATTAAACATATTAGCGGCACCTATACAGGCAGTCAGGTTTTTCGTTTAAACAGCTCTGACTTTGCAGTGGTATTACCTAATACCCCTCTTAAAGAAGCTGAACGCTTTGGCGATAACTTACAATCGCGTTTTACTCAGTATCAGCAAAACCAAGAATTAAGCTCAGTTGCTAACACAGGTATTGTTGGCTACGAAAAAGGTAAGCCGCTTGGTGAGTTATTATCGATTGTTGATAATGCAATGAGCATGGCGCAATCAAAACAAGCGAATGCATGGCATGTGCAGCGCGAAACAGACTTAGTTAATAACGCCAGCGCAGGTTTTGGTAACCAAAACTGGCGTAAAGTTATTAGCGAAGTGATTGAGTCGAAACGTGTTCACTTGGTTATGCAGAACATTATGCCAATAGGTAAAAGTGTTAAAGCCTATGCAGAGATTCAAGTTCGTTTTAAAACCGCAGAAAATCAAATGCTGCCAACAGCCTCTTTCCTTGCTATGGCAGAAAAGCTAGAAATGGCAATGGAAATTGACCGCTTAATTATCGATACCACTTTAGAAAAAGTTAAAACCCGTAATTTCTCTGAAAAATTCTTTGGTATTAATGTTACTGCATCAAGCGCTCACAATGATCAGTTTGTAATCTGGTTAGAACGCCGCTTACTGAAAGACAGTAACATTGCATCAAAACTTATTTTTGAAGTCAGTGAGTTTGGATTACAACAAAACATTAAAGCAAGTAAACGCTTTATCGATATGGTACATCGTGTGGGCGCACGTATTACTGTAGAACGCTTTGGTGTGGGGTTAACCTCATTTAAATTCTTTAGAGACTTAAAACCTGACTTTATCAAAATGGATGCAAGCTATACTCGCGGCCTCGAAGAAGATAAAAACAATCAATACTTTATGCGCTTAATGGTAGATCTTGCTCACCGTATTGGTGTGAGTGTATTTGCTGAAGGCGTAGAAAGCCAAGAAGAAAAACATATCATCGAAACGCTGTGCTTAGATGGTGTGCAAGGCTATTACATCGAAAAGCCAAAAGATATCTAACCCCTCTTTAAGGCCCAAAAAACCTTACTATTTTTGGGCCTATTCCATCTATTAACTTTGCTTTAACACTTTAATCGTAAACAGCTTTGTTAATTTTAGCTATTCGTCCCTCATGTGTTGTGTCGGCCCCCATAAAAAAGGATAATAGAGCCGTTTTTATTCTCGTGAGGCACGCATGACAGAATATGTCTTGTTATTGATTGGCACTGTGCTAGTCAACAACTTCGTTTTAGTTCAATTCTTAGGTTTATGCCCGTTTATGGGTGTATCGGGTAAGTTAGATACCGCGATTGGTATGTCTTTAGCCACAACCTTTGTACTTACACTTGCCTCCGTGACCAGTTATCTGGTGAATCATTATATTTTGATCCCGCTGGATATCGAATTTTTGCGTACCATGAGTTTTATTTTGGTTATCGCTGTTGTCGTGCAATTTACCGAAATGGTGGTGAGAAAAACCAGCCCGACACTCTATCGCTTATTAGGGATTTTCTTACCACTTATCACCACTAACTGTGCTGTATTAGGTGTTGCCCTACTTAATATCAAAGAAGACCATTCATTCTTACAATCGGCTGTGTATGGCTTTGGTGCCGCAGTGGGCTTCTCTATGGTGTTAATACTGTTTGCCGCATTACGTGAGCGTTTAGCTGCGGCTGATGTACCTGCTCCTTTTAAAGGTGCTTCAATTGCGATGATCACCGCAGGCCTTATGTCGATGGCCTTTATGGGTTTTACAGGATTAGTGAAGTTTTAATATGACCTTGTTTTATGCTTTGATAGCGTTAGGTTCATTAGCGCTAATATTTGGTTTAATTTTAGGTTTTGCCGCCGTTCGTTTTCGCGTTGAGAGCAACCCTATTGTTGACCAAATTGATACCATTTTACCGCAAACACAGTGTGGCCAATGTGGCTACCCTGGCTGTCGTCCCTATGCAGAAGCAATTGCCAATGGTGACGAAATCAATAAGTGCCCACCAGGCGGCGAAGCCACGGTAAAAAAACTCGCTGATTTAATGGGTGTTGAAGCAAAACCGCTGGCTGGCGGTGAGCAAGCAGATCCAGTTAAAACCGTTGCCTATATTCGTGAAGATGAATGTATTGGCTGTACCAAATGTATTCAAGCCTGCCCTGTTGACGCCATCGTTGGCGCAACTCGCCAAATGCACACTGTATTAATCGATGAATGTACCGGTTGTGACTTATGTGTTGAACCATGCCCTGTAGACTGTATTGATATGCTGCCTGTCAAAGAAACCAAACAAACCTGGAAATGGCAATTAAACGCAATCCCTGTGACTCAGGTAGATTAGGAGCACAGATGGAAAAGTTAATAGATCAAATTAAACAAGGCAAAGTGTGGTCTATACCTGGAGGCGTTCACCCACCAGGTCAAAAGCTGCAATCAACAACACAAGCCATTGCAAGACTGCCACTACCAGACAAGCTCGTTGTATCACTAAAGCAACATATTGGTGCTAACGGCAAACTTATTGTTGAAAAAGGCCAGCAGGTTCTAAAAGGTCAAGCATTAACTAAGCCAAGCGGCAATTGGTCAGTGCCTGTGCACGCGCCAACATCAGGGTTGATCAGCGATATTTGCCCAATGCCTTCTGCTCATCCTTCAGCACTGCCTGAGCTTAGCGTAATTATTGAACCTGATGGTGAAGATAACTGGTGCGAGCTTAACCCTGTGCCTGATGCTAAAGCACTTTCCCATGATGAGCTTGTCGATATTATTCATCAAAGTGGTATTGCAGGTATGGGCGGTGCTGGCTTCCCAACTTATGTAAAAGCAGATACCCGTAAAGCCATTGAGTTTTTAATTGTTAATGCTGTTGAGTGTGAGCCTTATATCACTGCTGATGACATGCTAATGCGCGAACATGCCGATGGTATAATTGCCGGTATTGAATTAATGCAGCAGCTATTAAGTCCACAGCTGACAATTATTGGTATTGAAGATAATAAACCTGATGCCATTGCTGCCATGAAACTCGCAGCACAACATAACGACAGCATCATAGTGCAAACAGTACCAACGGTTTACCCTTCTGGCGGTGAAAAACAGCTAATTAAATTGCTAACGGGCAAAGAAGTCCCTAGTGGCAGTATTCCTGCCGATATTGGTATGTTGGTGCAAAATGTCGGTACTTTGTTTGCGGTAAATCAAGCCGTACATGAAGGTAAACCTCTTATAGAGCGTGTAGTAACGGTAACCGGTAACACCATTCATAAACAAGGTAATGTGTGGGCTTTACTAGGCACTGAAATTAAACATTTATTAGACTGCCAAGGCTTTTCTCCGGTTCCACAGCAACGAGTGGTTATGGGCGGTCCAATGATGGGCTTTACCTTACCAACCGTGCGTATTGGTGTGGTTAAAACGACGAACTGTATTTTAGCGCCAGATCACCAAGAGCTTGCTGAGCCGGGTGATGAAAAAGCCTGTATTCGTTGTAGTGCCTGTGCTGATGCCTGCCCTGCTTCATTGTTACCTCAGCAATTACAATGGTTTGCTAAGTCTAAAGAATACGACAAACTCAACGAGCACAATTTATTCGATTGTATTGAATGTGGCGCCTGTGCTTATGTTTGCCCAAGCGAAATACCCTTGGTGCAGTACTATCGTGTTGCTAAAGCTGAAATCAAAGAGCAGCAAGCAGAGCAAATCAAAGCAGAGCGAGCAAAAGAGCGTTTTGAAGCACGTAAAGAGCGCTTAGAGCGCGAACAAGAAGAGCGTCAAAACCGCCATAAACGTAAGCCGGCTGCTAAGTCAGATGGCGAAAAACAAAAAGTGGCCGATGCACTCGCGCGTGTTAAATCTAAATCTGATGATAAAGACAGTAAGTCAGCTGTCGCTGCAGCTATTGCCCGAGCGAAAGCGAAAAAGCAAGGTGCTGAGCTTGAGCCTGATAACTCTGAAGTAGCTAAAGAGCGTGCAGCGCGTAAAGAACAAGCACGTAAATACAAAGAGCAAAAAGCACTAGAGCAAGGTGAAGAAAGCGTCGATAAAGACGATAAAAAGTCTGCTGTTGCTGCCGCTATTGCCCGCGCTAAAGCGAAAAAAGCCGCACAAGCTACAGAAGAAAACGCTTCTGCTGAAACTGACGCTGCGCCAAAAGATGACAAAAAAGCTGCTGTTGCAGCTGCTATCGCTCGTGCTAAAGCGAAAAAAGCAGCGCAAGCTGCTGAAAATCAAACTGAAGCTGAAGAAGATAGCGCACCAGTAGATGACAAAAAAGCTGCTGTTGCTGCTGCAATCGCTCGTGCTAAAGCGAAAAAAGCAGCGCAAGCTGCTGAGAATCAAACTGAAGCTGAAGAAGATAGAGCGCCTGTTGATGACAAAAAAGCTGCTGTTGCCGCTGCTATCGCCCGTGCTAAAGCGAAAAAAGCAGCACAAGCTGCTGAGAATCAAACTGAAGCTGAAGAAGATAGCGCGCCAGTTGATGACAAAAAAGCTGCTGTTGCAGCTGCTATCGCCCGTGCTAAAGCCAAAAAAGCAGCTAAAGAGCAAGCGCAGAGTGACGACTCTTCACAGCAAACTAATGATTCAAGTGCTGAGGCAGATGCCCAGCCACAAGCTGACGCTCCTGAATCTAACGAAGATAAGAAAAAAGCCGCCGTTGCTGCCGCTATCGCTCGCGCCAAAGCGAAAAAAGCCGCTAAAGAGCAAGCACAGAGTGACGATTCTTCAGAGCAAATAAATGATTCAAATGATGAGGCTGATGCCAAGCCACAGGCTGACGCACCTGAATCTAACGAAGATAAGAAAAAAGCCGCTGTTGCTGCCGCTATCGCTCGCGCCAAAGCGAAAAAGGCCGCTAAAGAGCAAGCGCAGAGTGACGAATCATCAGAACAACTTGATGATTCTAGCGATACGGATGATTCAAAACCGCAGGTTGATGAACCTGAGTCTAGCGAAGATAAGAAAAAAGCAGCGGTCGCTCGTGCCATTGCAAGAGCTAAAGCGAAAAAGTTACAACAAGAAGGAAACGATAAGTCATGAAACTAACCATGGCGAGTTCGCCGCATAATCATAGCCATAAATCATTAAGCCGATTAATGATGACAGTGATTGCTGCGTGTATTCCAGGCTTAATCGCGCAAGTTTTCTTTTTTGGTAGCGCTGTTTTAATTCAGCTTGTTCTCGCGCTAATTACAGTTAGCGCCTGTGAAGCCGCTGTATTGATGCTTCGTAAACGCAAAGTTTGGCCAACACTCAGTGATGGTAGTGCGTGGTTAACAGGCGTATTACTGGCGTTGAGTATTCCGCCTTTAGCGCCTTGGTGGATTATCGTAATTGGCTGTTTGTTTGCAATTGTTATTGTAAAGCAGCTTTATGGCGGCCTTGGCTTTAATTTATTTAACCCTGCTATGGCAGCTTATGTATTACTACTTGTATCGTTTCCGGTGCAAATGACAAGCTGGTTACCTGTTAGTGATTTACTTGCATCTTCGATAAGCTTCTCACAGCAACTGTCTGTTATTTTCAATGGCTTTACCAGCGCTGGTTTTAGTGTTGATCAATTACGTGTAGCGATTGATGGCACAACCATGGCAACGCCGCTTGATACCGTTAAAACAGATGTCGCCCATCACCTAACGGTGGCTGAGAGCATGAGTAAGCCTCTTTTTAATGACTGGTTTGGCCTTGGTTGGGGCTGGGTTAACCTCGGCTTTTTAATCGGGGGGCTTTATTTATTAAAAGCTAAAATCATTAATTGGCATATCCCTGTTAGCTTTTTAGCCTCATTGGCCGTGTGCAGTGGTATTGGTTATATTGCAGCTCCTGGCACAGAGCCAGGCGTGGTATTTCATTTATTCAGTGGTGCAACCATGTTAGGGGCATTCTTTATTGCTACCGATCCAGTTTCTGCATCAACAACGAATAGAGGCCGTTTAATTTACGGTGCGTTAATTGGTCTACTTGTTTACTTAATTCGTACTTTCGGTGGTTATCCTGATGCTGTGGCATTTAGTGTATTGCTGTTAAATATGGCGGTACCTTTAATTGATTACTACACGAAACCACGTACTTACGGCCATGGGGTGTAATAATGATCCTTTCCTCAATGACTAAAAACGGCGCTATTCTTACAGCATTTGCGCTCATTACCACAGGCACTGTGGCCCTGACTCATAGCCTGACTGCTGAGCGTATTGAAGAGCAAGAAAAGCAACAACTTGCAGAGCAACTTCAACAAGTACTTGATGCCCATCATTATGACAATCAACTATACAAAGATTGTGTCGTGATCACCGATGAGCGCTTAGGTCCACGCCCAGAGCAAGTTATTTATCGTGCTTACAAAGACAATAAGCCTTACGCTTTAGTGATGCGCCATGTAACACCAAGTGGTTATAGTGGCGATATCAACTTATTAACTGCGGTTTTTGCCAATGGTGAAATAGCGGGTGTTCGTGTCACTAAGCACGAAGAAACACCGGGCCTTGGCGATAAAGTTGAGGTCAAAAAATCAGACTGGATCACCCTTTTCAAAGGCCAAAATGTACTGGGTGAAGATGATAGCCGCTGGGCTGTTAAAAAAGATGGTGGCCAATTTGATCAGTTTACTGGCGCAACCATTACACCGCGTGCCGTTGTCGGCTCAGTAAAACAAGCTGTGCTGTTTGCCCAAGCTGAATTTGATAACTTGTTTGCTGCGCCAAACATCTGTCAAGGAGCCAAGTAATGAGCCAAGTTAAAACTTTATTTAAAGATGGCATGTGGGCCAATAACCCTGCCCTTGTGCAGTTATTAGGCTTGTGCCCGCTACTTGCCGTTACCTCTACGATTACCAATGCATTAGGCCTAGGTTTAGCAACTTTATTGGTTCTGGTTGGTTCTAACGTCACCGTATCGATTGTGCGTAACTGGGTACCTAAAGATATTCGTATTCCTGTTTTTGTGATGATCATCGCAGGCTTTGTAACCATCGTGCAGCTAATGATGAATGCCTATACATTTGGGCTTTATCAATCACTGGGGATTTTTATTCCACTGATTGTTACCAACTGTGCCATTATCGGTCGCGCAGAAGCATTCGCATCTAAAAATACCGTGCCACTTTCAGCCTTTGACGGCCTGATGATGGGACTTGGCTTTATGTTAGTTTTAGTGGTGCTAGGGGCAATGCGAGAGCTTATTGGTCAAGGTACGCTATTTGATGGCGCCGATTTATTATTAGGCCCATGGGCTGCTGCACTTCGAATTGAAGTATTTAGTTTTGATAACCAATTTTTATTGGCAATTTTACCACCGGGTGCCTTTTTAGGGCTTGGTTTATTGATTGCTGCAAAAAATGTCATTGATACACAAATAAAATCTAAGCAAGTTGTTACTCCAGAAGCAGAAAAAGGCCCTAGAGCCCGAGTGACAAGTTTAACTTAAAGGAGAGCACGCACCGTCACTGCGTGCTTTACGCCATCATGAATAAAGAAAAACGCTATGAGATCTTATCTCGTCTACGTGAGCAGAACCCGCACCCAGAAACAGAGCTTGAATACTCAAGCCCGTTTGAATTATTAGTTGCGGTTACCTTATCAGCACAAGCAACAGATGTCGGTGTTAATAAAGCCACCCGTAAGCTATTCCCTGTTGCTAACACGCCTCAAGCGATTCTTGATTTAGGCCTTGAAGGCCTTCGCGATTACATCAAGACCATTGGTTTGTTTAATTCTAAAGCCAATAATGTCTATAAAATGTGTGAGATTCTGGTCAATCAACATAACTCAGAAGTACCAGAGAATCGTGAAGCGCTCGAAGCATTACCGGGGGTTGGCAGAAAGACCGCGAATGTAGTTTTAAACTGTGCCTTTGGCTGGCCGACAATTGCAGTTGATACGCATATTTTCCGCGTATCTAACCGCACTAAGTTTGCTATGGGTAAAGATGTAGTCAAAGTGGAAGAAAAGCTCGAGAAAGTTGTACCTAAAGAATTTAAAGTCGATGTACACCACTGGTTAATCCTGCATGGCCGCTATGTGTGCACGGCTCGTAAACCTAAATGCGGCAGCTGTATTATCGAAGATTTGTGTGAGTTTAAGGAAAAGACTGAGTAGTTAAAGTCTATTCTAAAGCTAACAATTTTAAGGTGAAGTTGCTCACCTTTTTCTATCACCTCAGTAAGTTCATTTTGCTTATTGTGCCAAACACTAGGTTTGGCACAATGTTCCTAGCCATTATCGTGGGTTTTGGCTTACCTGCTTTTTAATAAATTCTCGCGTATCTCTTAACAGCGCCACTCTTGCTGGTTCGTGAACATACATCATGTGACCGCCGTGATAATAGTGATAGTCAATTTTATCAGCGTATATACCGTGTCTATTTAAGGTGTATTCAGCATCAAAAAATGGCGTGACAATATCGTAATAACCAGAGGCGACCATCACTTTCATTTGCGGATTGCTGCGAAGCACATAAGATAAATCTGGCGCTGTATTGACGTATCTTGGCTCCCAGCCTTGTCCATCAGGAGCAGTGCGCCAGCGCCAGTTATCTGATAACTCAGGATCGCCAGGGTTTAAGTATTTTCTTTTCCACTGTACGTTTAAATCTGCGCGCATATATTTCATCAGTGCCGCTTTATATGCTGGCCCTATCACTTTTGACGCATCTTGCTTAGGAGCTGCTGTTAAATCGTCTCGTTCATCAAGCTTATAACGTCCATCAAGAAAGCCTACTGCGACGCCCTCATCACGCAATAACTCTTTTGCAAATCTAAAGGCATTAATGCGTAAATCAACCTGCTCAATATATTGTTTGCTTAGCCCTGTATAACGGTGAAGGCCGTCAACAATTCGCTTTCTGTCAGCTTTACTAAGGGCATTACCCTTAAATAAGGCTGGTAGTAATTCATCAACTGCAAATTGTCGGCTTGCATCTATAAATGCTTCAAAATCTCCAGATGTATCTACTTTTTTATGATACCAAGCGGTTGCAGCAAGTGTGGGTATGTAAGTGATATAAGAAATAATGTTGTCATCAACATAAGGGCTTGAACCTTGATAGTCTAAAGCTTGTGACACAAAAATAATGCCATTTACATTAATCAGGTGTTTATCCATCAGTACTTTAGAAACCGCTGCTGCTCGAGTTGTCCCATAGCTCTCTCCCAATAAAAATACTGGTGCATTCCAGCGATTTTCTTTTGTTAGCCACTGGGCAATAAAATCAGCGATAGAGGCTGCATCTTGATTTAAGCCCCAAAAGGCTTTGCTGTCAGTGTTGCCTAAGGCACGCGAGTAACCTGTACCAACAGGGTCCACAAACACCATATCAGTTACATCAAGTATCGTCTCAGGCGCATCTTTTAATTCGTAAGGAGCCATTCCTGGATGTGAAGCATCGCTTGGTACAACAACTCGTTTAGGACCATAGGCGCCCATATGTAACCAATTAGACGATGAGCCTGGGCCACCATTCCAGATAAATGTGACTGGTCTGTTTTTATTATCGCTTGCAGCTATGTAATCAAACGAAAAAATAGCAGCAGTTGGCTCTTCGTTTTTGTTTAATAAATAGGTTTCACCGGCTACAGCTTTGTATTTCATCCTTTTGTCATTAAAAGTACCTTTATGCTGGGTCACAAATTTAGTGGCTTCGGGTATCGGCTTCTTACTGTTGTTTGATTCTGAAGTTTCATCTGCATTAACCGCATTTGTACAAAACGCAAACAATGTAGAGATGACTACAGTTTTGAAATTGGCAACATACGCCATGTTTTATTCTCCCTCGGAGGCTTAGCTTTATCGGGCTTGATAATAGAGCGTTGCTATTTATGTCTTGAATGCTTTGTCAGCCTATTTTTCAAGTTTTATGTTATTCACCTATTACCTTTACAGTAAGAAGATGTAATTTCAACTGTCTGCGACAAAGGTGTTGTAGTACTCTATCCTATTGCAAAATAGCAAGGGCCTGATTATATCTCCAAATCATAAGCTTAATTATTAATTTAACAGCATAGTCTTTACGCTTTATCTCAATCTTGCTGTGCAAGTAATCGAAATAACTTATAATCCATGTTTAATAATTTTAATGCGCAGCCTTCCTGCGCTATTAGAATTGTGCGAATTTAAAGACAAAAAAGAGGATGCTTAAATGCGCTTATTACACACAATGCTTCGCGTTGCTGATTTAGATAAATCAATTGAATTTTATACGCAGGTATTAGGTATGAAAGAGCTGCGCCGTGCAGACAACGAAGAGTACCGCTACACCCTTGCTTTTGTCGGTTATGGTGACGAAAAAGATTCGACCGTGCTTGAGCTTACTTATAACTGGGATACAGATAGCTATGATTTGGGTAATGCGTACGGTCATATTGCTATCGAGTTTGATGATATTTATAAAGCCTGCGAAGACATTAAAGCTGCTGGCGGTAATGTGAGCCGCGAGCCGGGTCCTGTCAAAGGCGGCACAACTGAAATTGCATTTGTTAAAGACCCAGATGGTTATGCGATTGAGTTAATTCAGAAAAAAGATAACACCACTTTTTGATTCATACTGGCTATTTCGGCGATTGCTGAGATAGCCACTTTGCGAGCGCTTTTTCAAGTTCAACAAAATTAATTGGCTTTGCAATATGGTCATTGATACCAATTTTTGCGCTTGTTTCGATGTCGTCTTTCATTGCATTAGCACTGACTGCAATAATCGGCGTATCAAAATCTGGCCTTGCAAGTAAGTTTTCACTGGCAGTCAATCCATCCATCACTGGCATTTGAATATCCATTAAAATCAGTGCGTAATCTTGTGTTAGGGTTTTCTCACAGGCAATTTGTCCATTTTCTGCCAGTTCATAATTTAGACCTAATTGAGTTAAATACTTAGTGATCACAATTTGGTTAATCGGGTTATCTTCGGCAATTAATATTGGCTTATCGACGGCTTTAAAATCGAACTGAGTGTCTTCATCTGATTGGTGTACTTTTGCGCTAGCGTCCTGTGGGTTTAGTGATTTAAAATTAACATTAATGGTAAACTCGGTACCTTTTCCAAACTCACTGTCGATAGCAATAGTGCCTCCCATCAAATCAATCATCCCCTTACTGATGGCAAGCCCAAGACCGGTCCCTCCATATTCACGAGTGGTACTACTTTGCGCTTGAACAAAGGGATTAAACAGGGCCGTTATTTTATCTTCAGCGATACCAATGCCTGTATCTTTTACCGATATCACGACGGCTGTCTCGTGTTCATCTCGGCTTTGCAGAGTAAGCGAAAGAACGATCTCTCCTTGATTGGTAAACTTAACGGCGTTAGAGAGTAAGTTAATTAGCACTTGTTTAACACGTATTTCATCACATTCTACATTCAGCGATTGTAATGAGGAGACATCAAGCCGGCAGCCAACCCCTTTGGCATCACAGCTCGGTTTAAATAGTAAAATAAGGTCATGGCAAAGCGCGACTAAATCACATTGTCGTGACTCGAGCTCTATTTTATTTGCCTCTATTTTTGAAAAGTCGAGAATATCGTTAATCACGGTTAATAACACATCACTACAGTTATTAATTTGCCTTACAAACTCTGCTTGCTCTTGTGTTAGCGTGCTTTTATTGAGTAGCTGCAAAAAGCCGACAATACCATTCATTGGTGTGCGTATTTCATGGCTCATATTAGCTAAGAATTGGCTTTTAACTTGCTCAGAGCGCTCAGCGCGAAGTTTTTCTAATTGCAATGAAGTAATTTGTATATCAATGGTATCAGCCATGCTGCTGAGGGAATCTGCAATATCTTTAAACTCTTGATAATGAAAATCGTCGGTATCTTGTTTGTAATTACCTAATGCATATTCTCGGCTAAGAGCAGTAATACGATTTAGTGGGTTATGGAGACGGGCCGTCAACCAACGCACTGAGATAAATGAAATAATAGAGAGTCCTACAATTAACAACCCTGCCAATATAGCCGTTTGCTTTACAGCGCTGGTGTAGGTGGTTTTTGCTTCATTAATTTGGAATTGTAAACTGGTTGGCTTACCTGCAAAAAAAACATTACTGATTGAGGCCTGCCCCATTAATTTGCCGTTATCCCCAGCATCGCCCACGCTATATAGAATGTTATCTTGTGCTGTAATTTGTACCTGCTTACCCGCTTGATATACCGGTTGCTCATTGTGTATTGCAAGCCACTTTAACGCCTCTGATAAAGGCACAAAAGACACTAACACGCCCGTTTTAATTATTGGCTCACTGAGAGAATCTTGCTCATGTAGCAATGTAGATGTAATTGCCAGTAAAGCATTTTGCTTTGCCTGTAAAGGTGCGAGTAGCTCAGTAACTTGTGGATTATCAATAATTTGAATTGTGTTTTGCTCTGTTGATGTTTGAGCGCTGTCGAGAATGCTTTTAGTGAGTTTAAAATTCAAATTTAAAGAAGTGATGGGATACCCTTCAACTATAAACCCTTGATTATCAATTACTATCGATGCTTTTATCTGTGGATTTTGGGCAACAAACTCTTGTAGCTGCACAAGCGCGAACTGTGAGTACACCACTTTATTTGGCAGCTCAGTTATCGCCTTAGTGCTACTAAGTAATTGGCTATTTTTCTCAAGCTTAAATAAGAGTTGTTCAAGACTGGCTGCATTATTTCTAGCTTGCCATTGCAAACTCGTATTTGCTTGGTCAATTGAGCTTAAATAGAAACGCCCAATCATCAAACCTGCAAGGATCAGTAGGGGAATAATGACCAGTAGTAATACACTGATAAATAAGGCGCGGCTAAAGCGTGGACTACTCATTCATCCCCTTCATTGGCAATCGAACGCTCTGCCAACCCTTGCATAAAAAGCCCCGCTTGCTCAGCAGTTAAGGCACCACTGCCATAGCGAATAAATCCTTTATTTAATACTTCCCATACGATGATCATAGATGCGGTAGAGGGCATAGGTTTTGTGAATTGTATAGCATCAATTAAGGTTGATAACTCAGTGCCTTGTTGTGCTTTTAGGTTATTTAAAACCTCAGTGTTAACTGGGATATCTTGAAGTTTTTGCCAAACCAGTGTTTGGAATTTTTCCGCTTGAACCAATTTAGCAAATTTGATCAAGCTCTCTTTATTTGCACCATTTAAAGCATGGTTTGGAAATGCCAGCACAAAGGTTGAGTAGTAAGGCTGCATATACTCACCATTGAGTTTCGGTAATTGTTGTATTCCTAAATTATTACCCAATGCCTCTTCATACGTTTTTAATGCCCATGCACCATCAATGGTGAAAGCGGCTTGCTGCGCTTTAAATGCATTATTTGAGCAAGTGTAATCGCACTGCCTATCAACCAGGTTTTGTTTATTTAAATCCCAAACAAATTTGAGAGCCGATTGCATTGCTGGTGTATTAAGCTGAACATGGTTATCTACAATTAGGTCGCCATTAAAAGCCGATAAGAACGGGATAAACCAATACATTTCCATAAAACTCCATGTAACGAGTTTCACTTTTTCAGGCAATGATGATTGAATTCGGTATATATCCTGCCAATTTTCTATTGGCTCTTTAACAAACTGCTTATTATAAAAAAGTAATAGGTGATTGCCTTGAATGATGGGTATACCTAAGAGCTTGTTGTTTAGCTTTGCAGTTTCTAAGGTTCGCTTGTCTGTGGTATCAGCTATGAGTGAGTCTGGAATAGTGCTGTAGTTGGCATATTTATCAAGGCCTAAGTGATCAGCGGGTACAATAACAACGTCTGTTGAGGTGCTGGTACTAGTATTTTGCACCAGCCTGACTTTTAGCACCTTTTGGTCAACCAATACAGAGTTAACCGTTAAACCGCTTTGCTCTGCAAACTCACTAAGCAATTGGTTAAAATGTTCATGCTTCATGGTATGGGCTAGGTTTATCGTTGCTGCATAGCCATCAAACGTAACTAATAGCACCGCCAGCCAAAATACTCGCCACACGCTAATGTCTACTCAAAATGAATTAAAATTACTTTTTAGTTAAGCACATATGCCCTAAATTGCCCAGCCTAATCAAGGGTTTTCTTAAACCTAAATGCAGCCACAGCCAAGCCCAAAATTGTAAAGGCTAACAGCCAAAGTAAATCACTGCTCATACTTATTAGATTGACATCTTTTAGCACGATTCCGCGTATTAACCTTAGGTAATGCGTTGCGGGTAAGCACTCAGCAAGCCATTGCGCTGCCTTTGGCATGCCTTCATAAGGAAATACAAAACCTGATAATAATATCGAGGGTAACAGAATGAAAATTGTCATTTGCATTGCTTGAAGCTGATTTTTAGCGATGGTTGAAAGCACTAAGCCAAGCACTAAACTGGCACATATAAACGCAAAGGTTGCGACAGCCAATGCGACTAAACCACCTCCAAAAGGAATATGAAACAAGAGCTTACCCATACCTAATATAATAAATAACTGAATAAAACCAATGAAGATATAAGGCACCACTTTACCGATCATTAATTCAAGTGAGCTTAACGGTAAGGTGATTAAAAGCTCCATATTACCTCGCTCTTGCTCTTTAACAATGGCAGCAGAGGTAAACATAATCATCGTCATGGTTAAAATAACAGCAGCTAAACCTGGCACAATATTCACTGCAGAGCGTTGCTCTGGGTTATAAAATAAGGTCGTCTCAAAGGTTGGGTATGTTCTATTCGCAGGCTTATCGAGAAGCTCTGCAAGCGGCATATTGCGCAGCGATTTTATGCTCGACGCTACCATTGTATCGGAGCCATCAACTAACCAATGCGCAATTGGCCTGACTAACGACTCATTACTGCCATCAGGCAAACCAAAACCAACGGTTGGGTGCTGGGCAAGTCGGTTTGCCACATCGTGGGGTATAAACAGCACAGCCCGCACTTTCGCGCTCGCGATTGCTGTTTGTGCCTGTTCAATACTGTCGTAATAATCCGTCACTTTAACCACATTTGTCGCCGATACTGTTTGTACTAAAATGCGACTGAGCGCAGTTTGACTATGATCGACCACTGCAACAGGGATATCTTTAACGTTGGTGTTAATAGCGTAACCAAATAGAATCAGTTGGATAAGGGGAATCATCACCACCATCGCAAAGGTCATTCTATCGCGGCGTAATTGTAATAATTCTTTGTTTACAATTGCTTTTATGCGGCTTAATGAAGTCACAATACTCATTGTCGGCCCTGCCCTGTGCAGGTGACAAACACGTCTTCAAGGCTTGGGCGCACACTATTTACTTGCCACGTATCCTGACAGAATGATTGCTGTTTTATGAACTCAACGGGGTCTTGAACATCTTTTTTTACTAATACTCGCAGCTGTGCACCTAGCTGAGTTGCCGAGATAACATGGTCGATTGTTGCGAGTTGTTTTTTTAATTCTCTGGTTTGCGCCCCTGCGATTTCTACAACATGAGCGTGCATGTCTGTCATTAATTGCTTTGGAGAGCCATCCGCGCGTTTAATACCAGATTCTAAAATGGCTAAACGATGACAACGCTCGGCTTCATCCATGTAATGGGTGGTGACTAATATCGTGGTACCGGCATTACTTAAATCAAACAGTGTTTCCCAAAAATCACGGCGATTTTGTGGATCGACTGCCGATGTTGGTTCATCAAGAAATAAAATTTTCGGTTTATTAATCACTGCAGCAGCCAATGCTAAGCGCTGCCGTTGGCCCCCACTCATACTTCCGGCCATTTGATCTACTCTTTGATCAAGACCATAGGTATGGAGCAATTCGTCAATTCTTTGTTGTTTTTGTTGCTTTTTAAACGGGTAAAGCGCCGCCATGAACTTTAGGTTTTCAAGCACGGTCAGGTCACTATAAAGTGAAAACTTTTGTGTCATATAACCAAGTTGCGTTCTGAGCTTTTCAGCATCTTTTGGCAGACTCAAGCCAAGCACATTGATATCACCAGAGGTTGGCTTCAATAAACCCGTAAGCATACGGATTGCAGTCGTTTTACCACAGCCGTTAGGGCCCAAAAAGCCATAAATTTGCCCTTGCTCAACGTCTAGATCAAGGTTATCAATCGCTTTTAAATCGCCAAATTGTTTTACCAAACCTTTGGCATGGATCACAGATTCAGTCATGGCATAATCACTTGAGCAGGTACGCCTGTCGGTAAATTATTTTCACTTACCGGTAGTGTTACCTCAGCAAGGTACATTAATCTCGCACGCTCTTCCTGATTAAGGGCATAAAAAGGCGTGAACGCAGGCTCTGAGGCAATCCAGGTCAGTTCACCCTGAATATCTTTATCTATGCCATCGACACGAACTGTAAGTGTCATGCCCTGATTGAGCTTGGCACGATATGGTTCAGGGATATATACGCGCGCATAAGGTGCGCTGTTTGCTTGAATAATAACGACAGGGCTGCCTTTAGTAACTCGCTCACCTACGTGCCAAGGTAAGTTATCGACCCTGCCAGCACGCATCGCTTTAATTGTCAGATCTGAGAGGTATTTTTGCTGTACTTTTAGTTCTGCTTCTGCGGCCTGAACTTGCGCTTTCGCACTATTAATATCTTCAACGCGAGAACCATTTGTTAATTCATTTAAGTTCTGCTTTGCTGATTCTAAATTAGCGAATGTCTCATCGCGTGCAGCGGTTGCACTGTCTAAGGTTTCTTGGCTTGCGAGTTTATCTTTAACTAAGGTTTTTGCACGGTGAAAATTAGCTTCGCTTTGCGTATATGCAGCATTAGCTGCTGCTACTTTGGCTGATGCACCAGCAACTTCTTCGGGGCGAGCACCATTCAAGGTTTTTTCAAGAAATGCAGTGGCTTGAGCTAGTTGAGCTTGTGCTTTAGCAACAATCGCTTGTTGTAGTTCGGCATCGAACTTTGCAATCACCTGCCCTTTTTCGACCAACTGGCCTGCTGAAACGGGTAAATCGATCAGTATTTCGTTAGTCGTTGCAGGATGGATCACACGCTCACGCTCAAGCGTTCCTAGCGCTACTCCCTCATTTGAGTCTGAGCAAGCAGTAATGACTAAAGAAATTAGAATGAGTACAACACGTTTAGCTAACATTTTAATTTCCTTATGGTTAGCTGATGAGTTGCTAGATACTATAAAGTATTAAAATGATCTGTAAAAGTGATCTATAGGAATTAAAGTTTTAGAAATATATGGAGTCTATATCGTAAAGATATATGGAGAATAAGGAATCTTAAGTTGAAAAATCTTAGTTATATTTGAAATGATATTTAAAAGATAGTCTTTCCAACACATTACTTACTTAAAGTAAGTGGCGTCCCCAAGGGGATTCGAACCCCTGTTACCGCCGTGAAAGGGCGGTGTCCTAGGCCTCTAGACGATGGGGACGCAGAAATTGGTTTGCAAATCACTGATTTGCTATTTCTGCGTAAGATGAGACCGAGCCTGCGAGGCGAATGGCCTTAGCTTAAACAGAAAGTTTCTGTGTCACTAGGACAACTGAATAGTTAGACTCGATTCAGACGAGTTCTTAATAACACAACACTTAAAGTAAGTGGCGTCCCCAAGGGGATTCGAACCCCTGTTACCGCCGTGAAAGGGCGGTGTCCTAGGCCTCTAGACGATGGGGACACATAATGTGTCACTAGGACAACTGAATAGTTAGACTCGATTCAGGCGAGCTCTTAATAACACAACACTTAAAGTAAGTGGCGTCCCCAAGGGGATTCGAACCCCTGTTACCGCCGTGAAAGGGCGGTGTCCTAGGCCTCTAGACGATGGGGACACATAATGTGTCACTAGGACAACTGAATAGTTAGACTCGATTCAGACGAGTTCTTAATAACACAACACTTAAAGTAAGTGGCGTCCCCAAGAGATTCGTACTCTTGATAACGTCGTGCATAGATTGCGCGGTGTTCACCGCCCTACTACACATAACCTACTTGAATAAGTGGCGTCCCCAAGGGGATTCGAACCCCTGTTACCGCCGTGAAAGGGCGGTGTCCTAGGCCTCTAGACGATGGGGACACATAATGTGTCACTAGGACAACTGAATAGTTAGACTCGATTCAGACGAGTTCTTAATAACACAACACTTAAAGTAAGTGGCGTCCCCAAGAGATTCGTACTCTTGATAACGTCGTGCATAGATTGCGCGGTGTTCACCGCCCTACTACACATAACCTACTTGAATAAGTGGCGTCCCCAAGGGGATTCGAACCCCTGTTACCGCCGTGAAAGGGCGGTGTCCTAGGCCTCTAGACGATGGGGACACATAATGTGTCACTAGGACAACTGAATAGTTAGACTCGATTCAGACGAGCTTTTAATAACACAACACTTTTACTAAGTGGCGTCCCCAAGGGGATTCGAACCCCTGTTACCGCCGTGAAAGGGCGGTGTCCTAGGCCTCTAGACGATGGGGACACATAATGTGTCACTAGGACAACTGAATAGTTAAACTCGATTCAGACGAGCTTTTAATAACACAACACTTAAAGTAAGTGGCGTCCCCAAGGGGATTCGAACCCCTGTTACCGCCGTGAAAGGGCGGTGTCCTAGGCCTCTAGACGATGGGGACACATAATGTGTCACTAGGACATTAAATGATAGTTTGACTCATATCGGAGTTAAGGTTACTAAAATAACATGTAAGTACTCGAGACCAACATATTTATTCTCTTGGCAATTGCTCACTTACTAAGAGTAAGTGGCGTCCCCAAGGGGATTCGAACCCCTGTTACCGCCGTGAAAGGGCGGTGTCCTAGGCCTCTAGACGATGGGGACGCAGAAAACTGCAACCCTAGGACAAACACTATGCAAATCTGGTGGAGCTATGCGGGATCGAACCGCAGACCTCTTCGCTGCCAGCGAAGCGCTCTCCCAGCTGAGCTATAGCCCCGACTTGCATACACACCGCCAATTAATGTTGGTTGTGTATCGCTGAGTGCGGGGCGCATTCTATGCACCCCCCCAAATAAAGTCAACAGTTTTTTATCTAAGTTTATTTAAATGATTTAAATCTCAACAAGCTGACTAAATATCAATCCGTTACGGAGGTATTTTATACAAAGCGCTATCAAATTAGCTATTTTGGGCTAATTGCATTGTTAGTTTGTTATCAAAGACTCTCTGCTTTTGAGTTTACTCTCTAAAAAAAGGGTATACATTTATATGCAAAATAAAGTTCGTTATTTAAAGCTTTAAATAAAACAACTTTCCCCTCCCCTGCTTTGTTTTTAATAGTGCTAACTAGAGTGCAATTAACTAATGCAAATTTATCGATATGAAAAAACTGTTTTAAAAATTTACTGTATTCATATCATTTGGAATGATTTACCTAGGTCATAAAGCTATAGATCCAAGTCTAAATATAAGCTTATGAATATAAATTGCATATTTGTTCGCCAAAAAATGCTTAAATGCCATGTCATTGTTTATAAAAGCTGCATCTAACACATTTTTACTCATTCAAGTGTTGACACATTTACAACTCTATCTATAATAGCGCCCCACAACAACGCAGCAATGAGTTGTTTTAGATATGGGTCGTTAGCTCAGTTGGGAGAGCATCGCCCTTACAAGGCGAGGGTCACTGGTTCAAGTCCAGTACGACCCACCATTATTCCCTAATGGTGTTCATATCTAAATTCTTAATGGGTCGTTAGCTCAGTTGGGAGAGCATCGCCCTTACAAGGCGAGGGTCACTGGTTCAAGTCCAGTACGACCCACCATTTACTTTCTCTTTATAAAGAAAGTTTCGGTGGTCCTTCCATTAAGAAAATATGCTGTATGTAATATGGGTCGTTAGCTCAGTTGGGAGAGCATCGCCCTTACAAGGCGAGGGTCACTGGTTCAAGTCCAGTACGACCCACCATTTTAAAATGGTGTTTCATATTACAAAAATCTAAATGGGTCGTTAGCTCAGTTGGGAGAGCATCGCCCTTACAAGGCGAGGGTCACTGGTTCAAGTCCAGTACGACCCACCATTAAACAAACTTTGATGGTGTTTTCATTTAGATTATTCTTCGCGGGTCGTTAGCTCAGTTGGGAGAGCATCGCCCTTACAAGGCGAGGGTCACTGGTTCAAGTCCAGTACGACCCACCATTTAATTAAAATGGTAGCGAAGAAAAAGATTATATGGGTCGTTAGCTCAGTTGGGAGAGCATCGCCCTTACAAGGCGAGGGTCACTGGTTCAAGTCCAGTACGACCCACCATTACTTTTTGAAGCAAAGAGCATCGCAACTCTTTACAACGAAAAGGCTCGGTGGTTAAGTTCAGTAAGACCAACCATTTAATCTAAAACAAAATTTATATGTGGGTCGTTAGCTCAGTTGGGAGAGCATCGCCCTTACAAGGCGAGGGTCACTGGTTCAAGTCCAGTACGACCCACCACATATAAAACCTCCTTATTTTATCTCTAGTTTTCAAAAGCATCGCCACTCTTTACAAAACACAGGCTCTATGGTTCAAGTCCAGTACGACCCACCACATATAAAACCTCCTTATTTTATTTCTAGTTTTCAAAAGCATCGCCACTCTTTACAAAACACAGGCTCGATGATTCAAGTCCAGTACGACCCACCACATATAAAACCTCCTTATTTTATCTCTAGTTTTCAAAAGCATCGCCACCCTTTACAAAACACAGGCTCGATGGTTCAAGTCCAGTACGACCCACCACATATAACAATCACTTCTAATATCTGACTTCTAATATCTATCACTCACTACTCCATTTATTGATATAACCCAAAGCTAAACTTTAAATCATTGCAAAAGCTGTAATTTGCCTTGTCAGCAGCTAGACTGTTTATTATAGTCATCGTTAATGTCACTTAGTCGCAAGTCCAATGCCTGCAAAGATTTTTTCGAAAGCCAAAATTTTAATAGTTGAAGAGCAGCCACTTGCTCAAAGCTATATGAAACAGTCCTTAGAGGGATTGGGGTTTCGTCAGTTGCGTTTTGCTGAGCATGCAATTGCAGCAAAAGAACAATGTCAAATTGAGCAATTTGATCTCATCGTTTGTTCATTTAACCTTAGTAAACATCAAGATGGTTATCAGCTTTATGAAGAGCTGAAAATGAAGCGTCTTATAAAAAACTCTACCGGCTTTATTTTTATTTCAGCTGAAACAAGCGGCTCGTTAGTTCACAGTGTACTCGAGCTACAACCAGATGATTTCTTAGTTAAACCCTTTACAATTAACGAATTAAAAAATCGTATTGAAAAAGTGTTATTGCGCAAAAGTAACCTACATCAAATTTATCAACTTATTGATGATGGGAATGACTCCAAAGCAATTAAACAAATTGATGCCTTGCTGCAAAACAAAGGTAATAGTTACAGCGCCATTCTGTTGAGATTAAAAGGCGACGCCCTTCTTCGCCTTAAGCGCTTTGAAGAGGCCAAAACATTTTTTAAATCAGTGCTCGATATTCAAAAATTTACTTGGGCAAAAGTTGGTTTAGTCGAAGCGCTTATTGCTAATAATGAACATACCCTAGCACACCGCATGCTTAAGACGATGTTGCAGCGCAGTGAAACGAGACTAGTTGCGCTTGATTTACTAGGTCGATTAGAAATTAAACTCAATAAGTTTGATGAGGCTCAGGACTTTTTTAGTAAAGCTGTTGAGATTGCCCCACGTAACATTGACCGCCAAAAAGCCCTGAGTCATGTATCATTGCTTAATCATGATTATGAAAAAAACTATTTAACTCAAAAAGATATTGCCAGTTACGCAAAGCACTCAATTCACGATAACCCTGATATATATTTAAATGCGGCGCGCGCAGGGATTGATTTTGCTTTAACGACGGATCAAACCGATCAAGTTAATCGCATTTCGAGACAGACAAACCAGTACTTAAGTGATTTAAAAAAGCAGTTTCCGAATAGTAATAATCAAACACAAATTGATGTTCTCAATGCGCGTTTGCATTATTTAAAGGATGAACATCAAAAGGCTAAAGCACTTATCAATCAGCTTGATGAAAGTGACACTCAAATTCGTTCAGTAGATGGTGCGCTCGATAAAGCGAAAGCGTTTCATGAGCTTGGTTTTCACCACAAAGCACAGATGCTATTTAACCAAATTATCACTCACTGTGAACGCCACCCATCAGTTAGCGATCCGGTGTATTTACGTTATATTCAACAACAACAAACTGAACGACGAGATATCAAGCTCGGTCCGAAAGAGCTCAATAATCACGCTGTAACACAATTTAATAAAGGTCAGCTCAATACGGCACTTGAAGCCTTCACCCAAGCATTTAGGATCATGCCTAAAAATGCCAGCATCGCTTTAAACCTACTGCAATGTTTATTCGATACAAATAACCAAGGCCAATCATTTAATTTAGCGCTCGCGAAAAAATGTTTTGCCTTGCTAGATGCGCAAACATTAGAAGATGAACAAGCAATCCGCTTTGAAAAAATTAAAGCCTTGGCTGCAAAGTTAAAAATTAAGCTTGCTGAGTAATCGAGTATGGCATTTTCTTTGTTTAAATTTAAAAAGCCCCTCCTAAGCGTTGCGCTTTTAATCTTTTGCCAATACAGCTTTGCCTCAGCAACATTACAACATTGGCAACAAGCCAGTATCAATTGGCAAAGTAAAGCAGGTAGCCATATCAATATTTTGGCTGATGAGCAGCCTGCATTTATGGCGTTAAAACCCTACATTCCTTTATTTGAGCAGCTAACAGGGATTTCTGTTGGCTTTCATGCTTTAGAACAATCACAAATGCGTGTTCGTCGCCATCAAGATTTAAGCGAGGCTTCAGGGCTTTACGATGTACTGCCGATGGGGATTACCTTTTTAGGTGAAGCGCAAAGCCAAGGCTGGATTGAGCCCTTGCAGCCTTACATTGATAACCCAAAACTGACAGACAAAACTTGGTATCAGTTAGAAGACATTAGTGAGCGTAGCCTAGCGCTTTGTAAAATTGATAACACGCTATATTCGTTACCATTTGATTTTTCTGCGCCGATTTATTTTTATCGCAAAGATCTTTTCGAACGTTTTAACTTAGCAGTTCCAGATACCTACGAGCAACTACAAGCAACCAAGGTTAAGTTACAACGGGAAATCGACCGCACCCCTTCTTTAAATGGTATGCATGCATTTGCCTCACGGACATTGCCCGGTGCAGGATTAAACACTTGGACTGTATTACCTGTTATGCGTGCTTATGGCGCTGAAGTTATCGACGCGCAGGGCCAGTCAGTTTTTAATAGCCCTGAAACGGCACAAAGCCTACAAGTGTATCGCGACCTAGTAACAGGGTTCGGCAATCCAGATAACAGCCGCTTACTGCATTTTTATGAAATTCGTCGCCTGTTTAAAGAAGGCCGCCTTGCCTCGGCCTTTTTGGCTTCTCATTTTTATAATGAAATAGATACCGCCGAAGAGTCAGATATTTGGAATAAATGGGAAGCAGCCCCCTTGCCTGCTGGTCCAATCGCCAGAGAAACATCTCCTTGGGCATGGGCATTTGCAATTAATAGCAAATCAACTAACAAAGATGCTGCATGGTTATTTATTCAATGGGCAACCAGTGAGCAGACCGCCGCACTACTTAGTACAGGTGGCTCACCGCCTAGACAAAAAGTGTGGCACGAGAAGCTGTTTACTCTAGTAAACAAACCTGGCTTTAATAAAGCCATGTTATGGGTGTTTGAGCATGCAACGCCTGATCGCCTTCAGGCTGGCATGGTCGAGTTTCCGGTTATTGGCGAAATTATTTCGCAAACCTTTAGCCAAATTTTCTATGGTGCAGATATAAAACAATCAATCAAAAGCACAGACGCAAAAATCAACGCTAATATGCAAGCATTAAAAGTACGGAGTAATATTGAGCAATGAGAATTAGTATTGCCCACAAAATTTTAATGATCATTGGCTTTACCATTACCCTTATTTTAGGGGCAAGTACGTCGTTGTATGTAATGGAGCTTAAAGAGCAAACACTTTTGAACATGAGTGAAAAAGCCGATGCGATTGTCTCGCCCATGTTGTCAGAAATAAATAGCCTCACACAAGACAATACCGTGGGAAGTTGGGTGCTTAAAATTCAGGGTATTACATTAAAGAACATTTTAAAAAATAATACCTTTGATGATTTAAAGACGATTTACTTTATCGACCAAAATAACTTTATCGCCGCCCACCCGGATAACAGTAAAGTAGATACCCTAGAAACTAACCAAGTGCTGCTAAAACAGCTCAACCCTGAGCAAAATGCCATTGTAGCCATGGATCAGCAATATGCTGTTGCTGTGCCAATTAGCAATTTTCAGGGGGAAAACATCGGTTACGTTATCGTAAGCTTTTCAGATAAAGACTTAGCGTTAAAGACTAAATCGATTATTAGTAATGCGGTTTCGCTGTTTGCTATTTACCTGTTAACCGCACTTATCATCGCCTATATCATTATTCGCCGTATTATTTTACAGCCCATTGATCAGCTCGTAGAGTTTTCTCATGCTGTGACCACGGGTGATTTAAACTGCCCTATTAATATAAAAAGCCAAGATGAAATAGGTACTCTCGCCAGTGGCTTTAAAATGATGCGCGCTGCGGTTAGACAGCAGATCAACAGCATGCATGAACAACATAGTTTGCTTGAAGACACGGTTGCAAAGCGCACTCAAGAGTACCTTGATGCTAAAGAACAAGCTGAGCAATCAAATCAGGCCAAAAGTCGCTTTTTAGCTAATATGTCACATGAGTTAAGAACTCCGCTCAATGCAGTGCTAGGTTTTAGCCAATTACTACAAGATAGCGAAACAGATAAAAATAAGCGTCGTTATTTAGAAGCAATATCAATCTCTGGAAATTCACTGCTTAATGTTTTGAATGACATTCTCGATTTATCAAAAATCGATGCTGGTAAAATGCAACTCGATATTGAGCGTGTAGAAATCCCTAAAATGTGCCATGAGCTTAATATGATGTTTTTACAGCTCAGTGCGCAAAAAGATCTCGATTTACAAATAACCTCTCACCCTGAGTTAACAACTCCAGTGTTACTTGATAGCAATAAAGTTCGCCAAGTACTAACCAACTTAATCAGTAATGCTATTAAGTTCACAGCACAAGGCAGTGTTAAAGTGTATTTTGATTTTAAAGCACACGATGACAACAGCAATATTGATATCAAAATTCATGTCACAGACACAGGTAAGGGTATTCCTAAAGATCAACAAGATCTTATTTTTAATGATTTTGAACAAGTACAAGGCCAACGTAGTTCTGAGTTTGGTGGAACGGGGTTAGGTCTTGCGATTTCACTGCGTTTTATCAAGCTAATGGGTGGTGAGTTATCGGTGATCAGCGATAAAGATAAAGGCAGTGAGTTTATCGTGTCGTTACCAAATATTGAATTAGCTGAATCTAAAAATGAAGTGAAACATCGTAACTACCCCGCTATTTCGAGCTACCACTTTAATCCTGCTCGCATTTTGATTGTTGATGATATTCCCTACAACCGTGACTATTTAGAGTCCTTCTTATCGCGCTGGAGCTTTACCGTAGACACGGCTATCAATGGTGAAGATGCCCTTAAAAAAATTGAGCAGCATCAGCCTGATTTAATCATCATGGATTTAAAAATGCCGGTGATGGGCGGATTAGAAGCAAGTCAGTTAATTCGCAGTGATGATCGCTTCAAGCATATTCCAATCATTGCGGTTACAGCATCGGTATTAAAAGATGATAAGGCGCAATCCAGTATTTTGACAGACTACATAATCAGTAAGCCAATTCACCGTGAGCACCTTATTTTTATCATTGCTCAATACTTAGATTAGGTAATGATTAGATAGAGATTAAATACGCATTAGTCGCGTTTTTTCATCGCTATAGCATTCATGCAATAGCGTAAGCCACTTGGCGGTGGACCATCAGGAAATACATGTCCTAAATGTGCATCGCAAACATTACATACGGCTTCAATGCGCTGCATACCATGGCTAGAGTCCGCGATATAGGCAATGCTTTCAACACTGCTAGGCTGGGTAAATGACGGCCAGCCTGTGCCACTATCGAACTTTTCATCGCCATCAAAAAGTAAGTTGTCACAACACACACACGCATATTGACCTGGTTCAAATATCGTACATGAATCAGAGCTATGCGGACGTTCGGTGCCTTTTAAACGGGTTACATAGAATGCATCTTGTTCGAGCTCAGCTTGCCATTCAGATGGCGATTTTTCGACTCGACGTGAAGGTGTTGGGTTACCGTTATGGGCAAACTCTAAAATATCTTGCCAAGTTAACATAATGCTCCCTCAGGGTTGAATACAACAATTGCACAGTACATCACAAGCACTACTAAGGGCAAGCAACGTGCGTCTAGTAATTACTGTGTTTGTAACCTGATATCTATTTGTGCACGTTCACGCTCAGAAAGTAGCTGTGCTAAATGACTATTTATTTGGCTGCTGTTAACACTTAATACGGCTGTTATCAGCTGGTCATTGACATCAGTTACATGGATTATCCCTTCGCCGATTTCAATCTGCTTGATTTGGCCAATTAATACAAACTCAGCTTTGCGTTTAAAATCGAATAAACCTGCAAGACTTATCAGTGCAAGCTGATTCACATCACGCTTTAGTAAATCGGCAATGGGATTACGCGCTACAAATAACGGAGTTACTCGATAAAGGCTTGATAACGTAATAAAGCCCCATAACATCACAAACAACGAAAATGCAGCACTGTGCCAAAGTGGCGTAAATACCCATAAAACAATTAACACCAGCGCGATAGTGAGTGAAATTTTTGCTAAAAGCTTATTAATTGCCAACATATTGCAGCCCTATTTCTTTTCAATTGGATCTGGCCAATCATTAAAAAAGACCGACAGATATCTGCTTTTTAATAAATATAACAGTACCCATAACACCAGCACCATTTGACACGCTAAGAAAAACGAAAACTGATAGTGACTGTGCGCAGCCTGATAGGTTAACCAACTTAAATCTGTGATTGCACACAAAATTAATGGCCAGCGCATAAAACGCCATATAGACGCCAGACGTTTCGCACTTTCAGCATTTTCTTGAGGTCGGCGTAAACAAAAGATCACCGCCGGTAATAAGGCGATTGCAGCTATGGCAATGGCTGTAAAGAAATCACTTTTCGATTTAAAAAACAGCGACATGATATCTAAATCAGGGCGACGGCTCAGCGCCGCCATCAGCCAAATAAAGTAACTGCGTAACAACACTAACAAAGTTAAATGAAACGCTACTGGGGTTCGATAAGCGCCGTGTTTATCCCAGTATTCTGGACCGTAGCGATTCATATTTGGTTCTTCTTATCGGCAATGATGCCAAGTACCAAAAACGCAGCTGTAAGTGTAAGCGCCAGCCATTTAACACCGAGTAGCAGTAGCAACTTACTTAAAAATGGAGTTACAAACACCACAAGTAAGCCCATGCCAAACCCTGTGACCAACACAAAGCAAAGCACGCGAATAATAAAGTGACGACGCGCGACAAAGCGCTTGGTCACTTTAATAATATCGTTTGCATACAAGGATATAAAACACACCACCAGCAATAATGAAATATTGTAAAGGTGTGGTTGCAGCCAGCTGCCAATTGTTAAAGCAACTGACGACAATGCCTGCAATAGACTATCCATTGTGCTCACTTAAAAGTGCAATGAGGTCAGCCTCAGTTAACACATCAATGCCTAAGTCTTGTGCTTTGGTTAATTTTGAGCCTGCTTTTTCACCCGCAATCAGTGCATCTGTTTTAGCCGATACACTACCCGACACTTTTGCACCTAACGCTTGTAAACGTGCTTTTGCATCATTACGATTAAGCTCACTCAATGTGCCGGTCAGTACGTAAGTTAAGCCAGCTAATGGCTGCGCATCGGCGCTCGGCGCTGTTAATTCTGGCCAGTGAATACCTTGCTCAACTAACGCATTTACAACTGCCATATTGTGCTCTTCGCTAAAGAAGCCACGTACATGCTTAGCAACGATCTCACCTACGTCACTTACTTCAGTTAACGCATCAACGCTTGCTTGAGTGATTTTTTCTAGAGTTAAAAAATGGTATGCTAAGTTTTGCGCGGTTGCTTCACCGACTTCACGAATACCTAACGAATATAGGAATTTAGCTAAGGTTGTTTGTTTCGCATCTTGTAGTGCATTAACTAAGTTCTTAGCTGACTTTGGACCCATTCGCTCTAGTGATTCAAAATGCCCTTGTTTAAGGATAAATAAATCAGCAGGCGTTTTGATCAGTTCACGGTCAACTAGTTGGTCAACAATTTTGTCGCCTAAGCCATCAACATCAAGTGCTTTACGTGACGCAAAATGTTTAATTGCTTGCTTACGCTGCGCTTGGCACACTAAGCCACCCGTACAACGGGCAACCGCTTCACCTTCAATGCGCTCCACATGTGAGTCACAAATTGGGCAAGTAGCTGGAAATTCAATGTCTTTTGCATCGTCAGGGCGACGTTCAAGGACAACTTGGGTAATTTGTGGAATAACATCACCCGCACGACGTATAATCACGGTATCGCCAATTTTAACGCCTAAACGGGCAATTTCATCGCCGTTGTGAAGTGTTGCATTAGATACCGTTACGCCACCTACAAATACCGGCTCTAATCGTGCTACAGGGGTGATTGCGCCAGTGCGCCCTACCTGAAACTCAACATCAAGTAATTGGGTGATTTCTTCTTGCGCCGGGAATTTAAAAGCAATTGCCCAGCGTGGTGCTCGTGCCACAAAGCCTAAACGCTCTTGTCGTTTTTTGTCATTTACTTTAATAACCACACCGTCAATTTCGTAGGCAAGGCTACTTCGACGCGTCAAGATATCTTGGTAGTAATCAAGTGCAGCTTGCTGACCTTCAACCAGTTTTGTTTCTGGGCAAAGTGGTAAACCCCAATCGGTGAGTTTAGCTAGCTGTTGGTAATGATCTTCTGGTAACTGCCCATCGGCAACAAGCCCAGTGCTGTAGGCATAAAACATCAGTGGACGCTTTGCTGTTACTTTAGAGTCAAGCTGACGTAAGCTACCAGCCGCAGCATTACGTGGGTTAACAAACACTTTGTCGCCACGTTTTTCGGCTTCACTGTTTAGTTTGGCAAAACCGGCGCTATCCATAAATACTTCACCGCGCACTTCAAGCTCTGCTGGGAAGTCATCGCCACGTAACTTAAGCGGCACATTACGAATTGTTTTCACGTTTTGAGTGATGTTTTCACCCACCATACCATCGCCACGGGTGGCTGCTTGAACTAAAACACCATCACGATAAATAATCGATACCGCTAAACCATCAAGCTTTGGCTCACAACAAAAAGTCAGCTCATTGTTGTCCATTAGACGCTCTTTGATACGGCGGTTAAAGGCGGCAAACTCTTCTTCTGAAAACGCATTATCAAGTGACAGCATTGGCACTTGGTGAGTAACTTGCTCAAACTTATCAAGTGCGGCGCCACCGACTTTCTGGCTTGGTGAGTCAGGGCTTTGAAACTCAGGATTAGCTTGCTCAAGGGCGCTTAATTCGCGCATTAAACGGTCATATTCAGCATCAGGAATGCTAGGTGCATCCAGCACATAATAATTATGGTTATGCTCTTCTAACTGGGCACGAAGTTGGCTAATTTGCTCAAAGATAGGGCTGGACATGAAAACCTCAAAAATCTACATAAAAAAGCCACTTAGACGACTTAACGCCAAGTGGCCTAATACTTATACTCTGTGTGTGCGATTATGATGAAAAGCTGCGAACTTTCTCAACATACTCACGAACGCTTTCAACCGTCATTTCTTCACGGTTGCTATCTAAAATCGTTGCACCAAATTCATCGGCTAGCTTTTTAGCTGCACTGTGCAACATGTTGAATGCACTTAGACCGTCGCCATCACATGGTAAGGTCATAAATAAGCTAACACCTGCCGTACTAAACTGTTCCATATTATCAATATCGAACGTACCTGGGTTGTACATATTCACTAAACGGAATAACACCGGGCCTGTGCCAGCTGGGTCTAAGTGACGGTTAAAGAAACCTTCTTCAGAATACTTAAAGCCTAACATATTAACAGCTGGCAATAATTGGCTGCCATCCATTGTTAAACCTTCTGGCATTTGTAAATGCACGATAATGAAATCGGTTGGAGCTTGTGCATCTGCTGGCTCTTCTTCAACTTCTTGTTGCTCAGCTTCAGGCTCTTCAACAACCTGTTCTGAAACAGCCGGCTCGTCGTGACTTTCTGCTGAAAAGCTTAAATCACCAAACTCTGGCTCATCACGCTCTTGCGGTTTTGCAGTTGCAGGCTCTTGAACCTCGCTGGTTGTTTCGTTCGGTTCAACCCGTTCAACTGAAGGCGTATCTGGGCTGTCCTTTTTACGCACCGACCATAAGCCGTGAATTAATAAACCACCAATGACAAATACACTGATTACGATTAAAGCCCATCTTAATTCTTCGGCCATCCCCTCACCTTTATTATTTGATATGCCTAAATTTTATGCATGTGCCATTTGCACAGCTTGTTCTATATCTACAGCGACCATACGTGATACACCTGGTTCAGCCATAGTTACACCGGTCAACCTGCCTGCCATTTCCATAGCAATCTTGTTATGACTGATATAAATAAATTGTACTGATTGTGACATCTCTTCTACCAAACGGCAAAAACGACCCACGTTCGCATCATCCAATGGCGCATCCACTTCATCTAGCATACAGAATGGAGCTGGATTGAGCCTGAATATTGAAAACACCAATGATAATGCGGTCAGCGCTTTTTCTCCACCACTAAGCAGGTGAATTGTCGAATTTTTCTTGCCTGGTGGCCTTGCCATGATGCTCACCCCACTTTCAAGTAGATCATCACTGGTCAATTCAAGGTAAGCACTACCGCCACCAAACACTTTTGGGAATAACTCCCCAAAGTCTGTATTTACTTGATCAAAGGTCGCCTTGAAACGATTTTTTGTTTCTCGGTCGATTTTTTGAATCGCCCCTTCAAGGGTATTTAATGCTTGTGTTAAGTCATCAAGCTGCTGATTTAAATAATCGCTGCGCTGTTTAGCCTGCTCAAACTCATCTATTGCCGCTAAGTTCACCGCGCCAAGTTCATTTAATGCTTGCGTGGTTTTTGTAAGCCTCGTTTGCATGCTATTTAAATTGGCATTGTCAGGCAGTTCTTCAAGTACTGTTTTTAAATTTTGTTCCAGTTCTTCAAGTGGCTCTAACGCAGCTTGCGCCTTCACGATTAAACTTTGCTCATCCAGCGCTAATGCTTGCAACTGCTCTTGTAACGTCACCAACTCAGATTGCGATGATTTCAACGCTGTTTGCTTATCAGCAAGCTCCTTTTTAGCTTGACTCAAGGCCGCTTGCAAGTTTTTCAGCTCAACGTCACTTTGTTGATGCTTTTCAAGCAATAGCATAATTTGCTCTGCTACTTCTTCAAGCGGAATCACTAATTCTTCTAGTTGCTCGTTGAGCTCTAATACAGCTTCACTGGCAGCACTTTGGGCGGCATTAGCATGCTGTAGTTTGGTTTCGCTAAGTTGACATTCACTGCGAGCTTTTTGTTCGGCCAAATTTGCTTGATGTGCTTGCGTTTTATATTGCTCAAGCATAGAAGCCACTTGGCGATAGCGGTTATTTGCCTCAGCTTGTTGGTGTTTTGCTTGCTCTAACTCAATTTCAAGTTCTAATTGCTGCTCTAACAGTTGCTCAAGTAAACACTGCTGAGTTTGTTGCTGTTGGTCAGCATTTTGCTTTTGCTCAGCCAGTAAGGTTTGACGCTGTTGCAACTTAATAAGCTGGCTTTGCCACTGGGTTTGCTGCTCTAATAGCATATCGCGTCGAGTGCTGGCCGATGCAATCTGCTGAGCTGCTTGGTGAATTCGTTCTCTGTATTGCTCTTTGTCGGCGATGAGCGTTTTCTTGTGAGCTAGATGCTCATTTAGCAATTGCTGCTTAGTTTCTAATTGCTCGTTGAGTTCTTCATCTAACTGCTGGGCATCACTTAGCTGAGCATGCTTTAAAAGCAAAGAATTGTCGGCATCTTTATTGGCATCGGTATGAAAGTTACGACCATGCATACAGCCCTCTTCATCAATCACAGCCAGCCAATATGTATCCGCCAAAATAGCGTCATCAAAACAAGGTTGAAATGCAAACCGTGCTAATAAATCAGGGTAAGCACCCGATTCGATATAATTAGCTAATGACTCTTTTGGTAACTCATCATCAGATGCAGGCCAAACACTGTTAGGCTCTTTATGTTGACTGACCTTTAGATGCTCAAGGCCAAGTAGGGCTTGTTCAATTAGCGGCTCAAAGCCAGAAGCCACTTTTAGCTGCGCCAATAAAGAGACACTCTCGCTGTCGGTTTGCTCTGATAACACAGAATTAAGCGCAGCTATGCTGGCTCTATTTTCATTACTGTGCTGCTGAACCCGCTTTAAGTCCTGCTCTAAGTGCTGTTGCTCTTTATCCGCTTGTTCTAGATTTTGAGTGAGCTTATTCAGCGCACTTTGTTGCTGCGCAAGCTCTTTCGTCAGTGATTGAATTTGCTGTTGTTGCTCTGCAATTTGCGCTGCAACTGGAGTCGCTTCAAGTTCACTAATTTCAGCGGCAAGTTGTGCCTGCTGAGACTCAAGTTGCGCAACAGTCTGGGCAAAGTGAGCCTGTTGATTCTTTGCAACATTAATATCACTGCTATGAGCTTGGCTTTTCTGTAAGGTGCTTTGATATTGCTCATTGGTGCTTTGCGTTTGTTGCTGTTGCTGTGCGACTTGTTCTTCAACCTCTGCAACTTGCTCAGCGCACAGTAAACTTTGCTCAATCGCTTCTTGTAGCTGCTCTTGTAAAATGGCGGCTGAGGCGTGTTGCTCTTCTTGCAACTCTTTATTTTGTAACTGCAGTTGTTGCTGTTTGATGAGGTTTTGGCTAAGTGTTTGCTGTTGCTGCTTTAAGCTGATCTGTTGCTGCTCTTTGCGGGTTAAATCAGTGTGTGTTTGATGCTGAGCCTGCTGTGCGTCTTGCAGTTTTTGCTGCTCAAGCTGCACCTGATTTTCAAGGCTTGCTAAAACATCATCGTGGCCAGAGTGCGCTTCTCTAAAGAACTGGATTTGCTCTTTAAGTTTATTAATTTGCTCAGCTTTATCAATTTGTTGTTGGTGTAACTTCTGCCACTTTAAAACCGCAATTTGCCCTTTTAAGGTGCGCTCAGTGGCTTTTAGCTCTCGGTATTTTTTTGCATCGACTGATTGCACTGCAAGTTTATCGAGCTGTGTTTGCAACTCCTGCCTTACATCAAGCAGTCGCTCAAGGTTTTCGCGGGTGCTTTTAATGCGGGTTTGCGTTTCACGACGACGCTCTTTGTATTTTGAAACCCCCGCAGCTTCTTCTAAAAAAACACGTAAATCAGCCGGTTTACTCTCAATTAAACGCGAGATCATGCCCTGCTCAATAATTGCATAGCTGCGCGGGCCAAGACCTGTGCCTAGAAAGATATCGGTAATATCACGCTTACGGCATTTGCTGCCATTTAGAAAATAAGTTGACTGGCCATCTCGAGTCACTAAACGTTTGATCGCCACTTGGTTTCGATCAGCAAAGGTATTCGGTAAATGGCCACTGGTGTTATCAAACACCAACTCAACAGAGGCTTGTGAAATAGGTTTTCGATTAGTTGAGCCGTTAAAAATAACATCGGTCATGGCATCGCCACGTAAGTTTTTAGCTGAGCTTTCACCTAGCACCCAACGCACTGCATCGATGACATTTGATTTGCCACAGCCGTTCGGGCCGACAACACATGTCATCTGATCAGGAAATGGGATCTTAGTGGGTTCAACAAACGATTTGAAACCCGCTAATTTTATGGTGCTTAAGCGCATCTAATTGTTTTACCGATTTTTATTGTTATTCTTCAATTTAACCCATTTTAGGGTAAAAGGTTAAGCGTGGCGCTTAAAATTATCTAAAATAATACCCGTTGCCATCGCTACATTAAGCGATTCTGCTTGGCCATAAGCCGGAATAGTGATTTTATCAGTAACTAAGCTTTCGCAATCAGTTCGTATACCATGAGATTCACTGCCCATTAGTAATACGGCATCTTGTTTAAGAGCAGTTTTATGGATGTTCTCACCTTCTAAAAATGCACCATACACAGGGAGCTTTAAGCTTGGTAAGTAACTGGTTAAATCAGTTTGCGAGACACTCACGCGAGCAAATGAACCCATGGTTGCGCTAATAGTTTTCGGATTATAAGCATCCGCACTGTCTTTGCTGGTAACAATATGCTTAATACCATACCAATCAGCAACACGAATAATCGTTCCTAAATTCCCCGGATCCGACACGCCATCAAGGGCTAAAATAAGTCCCGATGTTGGTAATGCTTGCTGACTTGGCATATCAACAACAGCAATCGCGGCGTTGTTACTAACAAGCGTACTGGCTTTGGTAAGGCTGTCTTCATCTGCTTCAATGACTTGATGGGCTGCAAGTGCTGATTGATGCGCAGAAATAAATGCAGGAGTCGCAAATATATGAGCAATACTTAAACCACTGTTTAGTAATTCAAGTACATTTTTTTCGCCTTGGACAAGGTACTGGTTATATTGCTTACGGTATTTCTTTTGACCTAATGCACGAATTAGTTTCAGTTGGTTTTTTGAAATCATAACAGCCTCATAAAATGATGGTTAAGTATATCACCAAGGTCACAGATTCTGTACTCGAAAAACCAAGGGGAAAGTGCCAATTGCTTATTCAATCAGCACTTTTAAGAGACACTAGCTAATAAGAGACATTAACTAATTTTTGTCAGCCATTCATTTAACCATGGCTCAGTAACAGGCCAAGGCTCAAAATCTTCACAGGCATCAATTTCTAAACGATGACCAACAGGTTTTGCCTGTAAATCGCGAAACAGCTCATCAAAACTGCGACCTGCACCACAAAACGTATCGCCATAGCTGCGGTCGCCCATAGCAATAATGCCGTATTGCTTGCCTGTTAACATAGGAAATTGATCATTTAATTGGCTATATAAAGCGATTAAATTGTCAGGAATATCGCCCTGACCCGTCGTTGAAGTGATCACTAAAATATGTGACGCAGCCAGCATGTCATCAACCGTGCCATTTTCAACTAATTGCGCTTGATGCTCAGACTTTTCAATGACTTCAATAACTTGTTCGCTTAAACGCTCAGCACCGCCGTAAACACTGCCGACAAAAATACTAATGGTTGCCATAATAATCCTTTTCTTCTGTTGGCCAGCCAAGTTGCTGGCAAATCGTTAACATTGCATCGCCTAAAGGCGCTCTAATTGTTATTGGTTGCTTGCTATAAGGGTGCACAAACTTTAATTCAGAGGCAAATAACATTAACCGACGAAGTTTAAAATGCTCTCTAAAAAATTGATTATGCTGATTATCACCATGATTTACATCACCAATAATTGGCAATGATAAATGTTTTAAATGACGACGAATTTGATGTTTGCGGCCAGTTTTTGGAAAACACTCCACGAGCGAGTAACGAACTGTTGGGTATTTACCAATTGGAATAGGCAAGCTTGCTTGGTGCAGGCAATGAAATTGCGTTTGTGCTTCTTGCGGTGCTTTATTTTGATCAGCAAACTTATCGGCAATTTTATCAAGCTCTTCTTTTAAAGGTTTATCTAAGAAGATTGATTCGTTTAAAAAGCCTCTTACTAAAGCTAAGTAACGTTTTTCAATTTGCCCATCAATAAACAACTGGTTCATGTCACGGGCTGCTTCTGAGCTTAACGCAAACAGTAATACGCCTGAAGTTGGTCTATCTAAACGATGTACAGGAAACACGTGTTGGCCTATTTGGTCACGCAGCATTTGCATTGCAAATTGGGTTTCGTGTTTGTCTAAAAACGAACGGTGAACCAATAAACCGGATGGTTTATCAATCGCAATGTAATTTTCATCGCGGTACAGAATCGTTAACTCATCAAATTGTGGCTTAACACTCTCTTGCATCTTAGTCATCACTCAAAAGTTGATCGAGTTTTTGTAAAACGTTAATCACATCATTACCGCCGCTGTGTTGTGCCAGCATCATTTCAGCCATAGGTGCAATTGCAAAATTACGGGGTAAAGGCTGGGCATGTGCAATGAGGGTATGCATTTTTTCAAGAAAAACAAATTGCAGCCATTGCTCAAAAGCCATGGTGTCATGACAAAACGGCACACTAGAATTGAGTGCACTTGGGTCAATCGGTGTTGTTTGCCAAAGTGAATGGCGTTGTAATGTGGATTTTAATTCGCGCAGCAGCGCCAAAGTCTGTTGATGCATTGTAAAACTCTTAATACCTTTGTGCTTAGTATACCCTGTTCCAAGGCGCCATGGTATGGCGTATAATTCACGGCTGATATAGATTAAAAACGGTAATTGAGATTTTATGACTGAGCAGATCGCCACTTTAGGGCAACTTCTGGACGCAGCAGGTACCACTTGGCGTGCCTTCGATATTGGCAGACACATCACTAAATTAGACAAAAAACAATTTCTTGCCATTGAAGAAACAAAAATCCCTTACCCTTACCCGCTTGCTGGTCATGCTTGGCTTGCTATTCAATTTTGGGATGTAAAAGCGTCTAAAGAACCTTATGTATGGTTTTTAAAATTCCCCCTAGATGAGCAAAGCCGTCTTGTAAGCGCAAGCCGCGACCACTTTGCAAATATGGTAATTGAAGCACTTGGTACCGAAATTACCGGTGAAAATGCCGAAGGCAAACTTGATAACAATCCGTATGTATTTACGCCAAACGCCAACAAGCTAGCGGCATTTAATGCACAGGTTAAATGCTTACTTAAACAAAGTGCTTCACAGTATTACGAATATGCGCAGCTGTATTTTTCAGGCAAACTGGGGTTTGATAATTGGCAAAGTGTTGCAGTACAGGGTATTGCTGATTTTGCGATGCGCTTAGATAGCGACAACAATTTAGCAAACCTACAAGCCGCTTGGGGACAATTACCTGTCGAAGTATTACAGCCGCTAAGTGCAATGCTTGAACATGTTGCAATTGAACCCGTTTTTGCAGAGCAATTGTTAGCCTATGGTTTAAAGGCGATAGAGCAAAAAGACGACATTGCTCTTGTTGCAGCTCTTAGAAGCTTATCAAAAACAACGGCGCAAGGTTTAACTGCACAACTGGTTGATACTGTATTACGCTCTGATATGAACACCCAGTCAGATGTACTATTAACAATTGCAGGGCGTTGTTTTAGAACACTAGAAGACCCAGAACGCTTACATGTGTTTATGGATTGCTGTGCACACCACACTGAAATTGAACAACTGTTTGTGAGTATTTTCACCGATTTAGTTGCAATTCCTAGTATTCGCCCTCACCTACTAGGTTTATTAAGAAAAGAAAATCGTAGCGAAACACTCGCTCGAGCAATTGGAAGGTTATTCTCGTAAATGGCAGGCTTGTGGACACTCATTATCATTGGCAGCATCATCTATTTTTTTTGGTTAAACAGAAAAGTAGCAGAAGCAGCTAATCTTCATGCACAAAGACAAATTGAGCAATTAAATGTGCAATTAATGAGTGTTGCTTGCAATAAACGCAGGGTTGGCATTTTAAAAAGCGGCAAACCAGGTATCAAAAGCGAATTTATTTTTGAGTTTTCAAGTGATGGAGAAAACGTGTATCAAGGCGTTTTGATCATGGAAAACGAATTACTTAAAAGCGTAGTAATACCGCCGCATAAGATTTAAGTTACAAGTTGCGAGTTGCGAGTTGCGAGTTGCGAGTTGCGAGTTGCGAGTTATACAAGAATAATTGCAAGTGCGAGAAGTGCAACCCCCAGAAAGAACTAAGGCGTAGCTAATAGCCACGCCCCAATCTTGCTACTTCCATGATTAAGTATCCTTACTTATGCCGAAGCTGCCTTTTTATCTTTCCCCTGAACGGGTATACATCCGATACACCCACCATGCTACTTCATGTAACATTTAACACATCCTAGTGCCGTCCTCTTGCCGTCAATGGCTATCCACTTCGTTTTCCAAACGCTCCTTTAGCTTCCTGCTAAAATCATCCTTTGGTCAGTCCTTTTCAATCGCTCCGCGATTGTACTGCATCCTGGCAGTGTCCTCGTTCTTCCTTGCTTCCCTAGCTCTTGTCCCTTTGCTTCCTGCTAAGCTTCTTGCTTTGTTGCCATAATCCTAATCCTTGGCATCAGTTCAATCGTTGAACCTGCGTCTTCTTGACATGATTAAGTTTAGAGAAATGCGGATATCTTGGTAGGCATAAAAAGTAATTTTTTCTAAGTCACAAAAATGACAAAAACAATAAATCCTTTAAAATCATTACAATAAGCAATTATGGGTACAAATTTAAAGGCATTAAACTGATAAAACGCACAGCAATGTGAGATTTATCTCACATTGCTATTTCCAAAACGTCCTTTTGTCAATTTGCTGCTTTGAACATCAAGTCACCTTCAACTTGGTTAAAGCTTAATGCTTTGAACACTTCAAACCCTTCAGAGCTAAAGAATTCGCGCTGTTCAGAGCGAGTAACAAATACGGCTAAACCACTTGCTTGATTGCTTGACTCAACTAAATCATCAAGCCCTCGTAGCAGATATCTGCCTAAACCTTGCCCCTGAAAATGTGGGTCAACGGCTATAAAGGCTAAAAACAGATAATGGCCTTTACTCGAGAGCGCTTCACGAATAGTGCGCTCTTTTTCTATAAGCTGATTGGTTTGCAAGTAACCCGCACTAAGCATCAGTTTTAAGCGCCAATGCCAGTATCGTTCAGCTTGCAGTTCACTTGCCGAATCGAATACACAGGCAATGGCTTTTAATCTACTTTGTGAGTAAAGACCTATTAGAGGCTGCTTTTCTTGCCAGAAACTTGCTAGCTCTTCACGTACTAAAGCACGTAATTTAGTTTCATATTTACTTGGGTTATCTTGTTGAAAACCTAATACATTCTGAAGAACGGGATCATCATGATAGGCTTGATAAATAAGGCTTGCGGCAGTGCTAATATCTTCAGCACTCAGGTATTGCACACTTAAGGTTTCGGGTTCAGCAACTGTCAAAATACTCATCCTTTTATTTGTTTTATTATTTTCGTACTAGACTATAAGGTATATACCCAACAGCGATTAAAGACAAATTCAGCGTAAGTTAAACTGCGGTTCATCATCATTAAGTTCAAGCAGTAATAATTATCGCCATACACAAGGAGCAGGACTATGGATACGACAAAACATGATATTTCGACCCTATTTGCACAACTTGGTTTACCGAGCAAAGAAAGTGAAATAGATGCTTTTATAGCATCCCATCAACTATCTGATACAACCCTATTGCAGGAAGCGCCTTTTTGGGATGAAGCTCAGCAACACTTTTTAGCAGAATCACTTGCAGAAGATGGTGCTTGGAGCGAGGTGATTGATGAATTAGACGCAAGGTTACGCCAGTAACGCCTGCAACCTAATTTACGAGCTAAAATAACATTCTTTTAGCTCGTAAATTAGGAAAGTAATTTCACTCCACATCTATTATTGCTACCATACGCGCGCACTGCAGCCCATATACTGCGGTGCTTTTTAGTCTTTATAAAAGAGTTTATACAAAAATGAATGCCGTTGTATTTGATGCAATTAAAACCCTTCTTGATGAAGGTAAAACCCCGACAGTTGCCTTAACTAAAAGTAAGCTAGCCCAACCAATGCCGATGCCTGTGATCATCGCTGCGGTTAGCCAATATAAAAACAATCCGGATTCAATTAATAATTTCATCAATAACCCGTCAAATGAACAACTGAGTACACCAAAAGAAAGTCAATTGGATCGTATTGAAGCTAAATTAGATAGGTTATTAGCACTGCTTGAGAAAAAATAATGTTTGTTGTCGATCTGACTTTTGATTGCTACCAAGATACTACCTTAGAGCTTGCTGAGCAGGCGATAAACCGCCTAGTGAATGCGCTTCGTTTTAACGGCCAAATAATTGGTGATGAATTCCCAACGGTTTTAAAAGATGGATTTTTCATTACTCGTGTAATGTGCCCAACCGAAGATGCGATGCATCCGCTCAACCATAGCCCGTTTGTAAAACATAGCATTGAGCAATTAAACACTGCAGGCTTACTGGCACCAAAAGTTAAAGTGGTCGGCCAAGACATTCACTCAAATGGCGCAGACATGTGTCATGATCCGTCGTGCTATATTTTGTATACCACGTACGTGCACACCTGTAGCCCGCTTTATTGTGGTGATGACTTTTTGCCTGTGCCGTTATTTCGCATTCCAGCAATTGCCAATGGCGATTACAAAACACTCATTAAATGGCAAGAAGACTGGCAAGCTTGCGATCAAATTCAGATCAATGGTGCAACCCGTTGTGAATTTCCTGCGCTTGAAGAGCTAACTAGCATCAAGAGTGACTTATACCGCCGTGGTCGCGATATCACGAAACGTATTAGTTTTCTAACCAAGAAGCCGGTTTATTACTATTTATATCGTGTAGGCGGCGTTGACAAAGAGTCAGAGCTTAAACGTCGCTGCCCAAGCTGCGATGGCGAGTGGAAATTACCAGAGCCATGGTTTGGCTTATTTGATTTTCGTTGTGAGCCCTGTGGCATTGTTTCGAATATCTCGTGGGACTTTCAATAGCTTAATAAAGGCAATAAATTAAAAAGGCAAAAACCAAATACACGAAAGGGGCAACCGCCCCTTTTTACTTATTAAATTTACACCGTTACTTTGTCTAAAAACTCACTGATGCTATTCGCTAGCACATGATGTGGTTTTTTACCCACATACTCTAAGCAAACCTCACCGCTTTCGACTAATACAGTGATCAGTAGATCATCTTGCTCTGTAAGACCAATAAATACGGTTTCTGGCTGCTTTAGCTTGCGCTTCATTAACACGTGACCGGTAATATTTTGCTGTAAGCGGCTAAAATCATCTTCATTCCATGCTTGTAGCAGTTCAATGTGATGATCATCAATACTCAATAACAAATTACCCGCATAGACATGACCAAACAATGGGCTTAAATCTTCAGGAAACGATAACTCTAGTGCCTTGGCTAAGTCTTCTAAACTGCCAGCAGGTTGTTGTGGAACTGCACACCACTGAATAAGCCCCAGCTCATCTACTTCGCCCTGCTCACATGGACTTGGCCATGCTGTATCATGTTCAATAACAGGAAGCTTTCCTGTGCGTTCGAGGCATTTTTCACTAAATGCTTGATGTAACTTATCTAGTTTTGTAGAAACAGACATACTGCGAAACTCATTGGCTTTAGGTATAATGCCGCCATTGTAACTACAAAAGTGTAAAGATGACAGATTACAGCAACTCACCCGAACTGAAAAACAGTGTTCTTGGTAAAAGCACAGAGTATGTAGATACCTACACACCAAGTTTACTGTTTCCTATTGCCCGTAAATTAAACCGTGATGCATTAGGTGTTAGCGAAGATAACTTACCGTTTAAAGGCCAAGATATTTGGACTGGCTATGAATTATCGTGGCTAAATAGCAAGGGTAAGCCAATGGTCGCTGTGGCAACGTTTGTATTTCCTTGTCAGAGCAGCCATATCATTGAGTCTAAGTCATTCAAACTGTACCTAAATAGCTTTAATCAAACACGTTTTGAGACGCTAGATGGCGTACATCAAGCGCTTAGCAAAGACTTGTCAGATGCAGTTAATGCACCGGTGGTCGTTACTTTATACCAAGCAGATGATTTCAATTGTTTGCCATTTTCAGCGTTACCGGGCGAATGTATTGATGATCTGGATATTGAAATCACCAGCTATGATATTGATGCAAGCTCACTTCGCCATTATGGTGATGAGATTGTCTCAGAAACCCTACACAGTCACTTACTAAAATCGAACTGTTTGATCACCTCACAGCCTGATTGGGCGAGTGTGATTATTCGTTATAAAGGCCAAGCGATTTGCCATGAAGCCTTATTAAAATATTTAATTTCATTTCGAACTCACAACGAATTTCATGAGCAATGTGTAGAGCGTATTTACTGCGATTTAATGCAGCAGTTAAACCTCGAAGAGTTAGAAGTGTATGCCCGTTATACACGCCGTGGTGGTTTAGATATCAACCCTTATCGCTCAACGAATCAAGATGAAACACCCTTCAAGGTAAAAATTAATCGCCAATAACTTTGGTGACAATAAAAAACCGAGTTGTGAACTCGGTTTTTTATTGTCTGAAGATTCGTTACAGATAATTACTCGTCTTTAAAAATACCCACATACGTTGGTGATGTATTTGATTTACTCGCACGGTACATACCAGCGGTGTTAAACGGCAAGCTAATGTTACCTTTAGCATCAATAATGATCACACCGCCTGTGCCACCTATAGGCATTAATACATCGTGGATCACTTCGTTCCCCGCTTCTACAATAGTTTTACCTTGGTATTTTACGCGAGCACAAATATCAGCTGCCACATTGTAGCGAATAAAGTACTCGCCATGGCCTGTCGCAGATACTGCACATGATTCGTTTTCAGCAAAGGTCCCCGCACCAATCACTGGTGAGTCACCTACACGACCAAAACGTTTTGCTGTCATACCACCTGTAGAAGTACCTGCAGCGATATTACCGTTTTTATCAAGTGCAACTGCACCGACAGTGCCCATTTTGTAATTAACCGGCAGGGCTTTGTGTGCAGCTTGGTAGTCTTTGCTAGTTACTTTTTGTTTATCGAGCTTTTCTTTTGCTTTTAATAACGCTTTATAACGGTGCTCAGTATCAAATAGGTTGTTTTCAACCAGCGGCATACCTTGAGTTTTTGCAAACTCTTCAGCACCTTGGCCGCTGAGCATAACATGCACTGATTTTTCCATCACTAAGCGCGCCAAGTTAATTGGGTTTTCAATGTGTTTAACCCCAGCAACAGCTCCAGCTTGGCGTGTACGACCATCCATAATCGATGCGTCAAGCTCATGTGCACCGTCATAAGTATATACAGCACCGCGACCAGCGTTGAAATACGGCGAGTTCTCCAGCACATTAATTGCCGCAGTGATAGCATCTAGGCTCTCACCACCCTTTTCAAGCACGGCATAGCCTGTTTCAACGGCTTCTTTTAGTTTTGCACGGTAAGCTTTTTCTTGCTCTGGCGTGAAGCGGCTCTTTTCAATCGTTCCTGCACCACCATGAATGGCGATAGCAAAAGGTTGATCACTACTGTGGCTTAAAGTACTAAATGATAATGCGCTAAGGGCAATGGCTGAGGTGAGTAATGTTTTTAACATAGGGGCACTTATATTTATTTTAGTTTGTAAGCCCAATGTGAATAATTAGGCGCTGCATTTCAAGCTTTAACCGACGAAAGAAACAAAAAAAGCGCCAAATGGCGCTTTTTTTCAGCTGTTTAAAATTAAGCTTGAGCTGCTTTTAAACGTGCTAAACGTGCTACTTGGTGAGTAGACGTTAAGAAAGAGTAGATAGGTGCTAAGTAGCCACGTTTACGAAGGTCTAAGAACTCTTCATCACTTAGTGAGTTAAGTTTTTTCTCATCAACAAGGTAGATACCGTTGATGTCTTTTTTCTCACCTTTGATTTCTACAGTTAGCGTTTGAGCTACTAGTAGTTCTTTGTCTGCAAGGTACTTAGTGAATGCTTCAGTTACCTGAGAGAACTCGATGAAAGAAACAAGTGCTTCTTTACGACGCTTAAGGTACTCAGTTTCTTCACCGTTTTCGAAAAGTGCATTACCTGTTTCTTCGCTTACAAGTGGGCTTGCTTCGTCGATTACGATACCAAATTGGTCAGCTTCTGGGTGCTTAACAAGACCTAGTGGGTAACGAGTCATAGACATAGGTGCAAATGCAGCTGTCCATTTGTCGTCTTGAATGAAAAGGTTCTCGCCTGGCTCTAGACCAAATAAAGCAACTGCTTGGAATTGACCTGATTCGTTGTTTTTAACAAATGCCATTGGGAATTCATTTGCGATGCGTGCAAATTCGTGTGCAACCACAGGTACTAAGTGCTGAGTTTTCATGAACTCAATGTTGATGCCATTTTGAATTTTAGTGTTGGCATGTTTTTCGTTATGTAAAGGCTGTACTTGTTGCTCCGCCATGATACTGCTCCATTAATTTTATAATATGTTTTTGCTGTTAGTGCCCAAAGCCTATAGGTTTTGGCAACAAAAAGGAAGTGAAAATTTTGTGGCAGTTTGTACATTATAAATTAACAAATTTACCTACATTACCAATCAACCCCAAATGATGAAAAAACAAGCTATAAGCAAGTAAATATTATCACGCATAAGCCACTATTTTTGTTAGTATATTCAACAATTATGGAGAGACTGAGGCAAACAATGGAAAGCTATCAATTAAATAAAGACTATAAAGTAAGCAGCGTTTTCATTGCTGAAATTAATGAGACTGTCATTATTGTTGATGACTTTTTACACAGCCTTGAGCCAGTTTATCAATTTGCTACACAGACGGCCTATTTCCAGCCTTTAGGCAGCGATGGCACACTCTATCCAGGAAAACGAGATGAAATGCCTGCGCCTTACTACCGAGCTTGTGAGCAGCTACTTAACGAACTTTTAGAGCAAGAAATCATTACAAGCGGTGAAAATAATTTATATCTTCACCGCTGTAAGCTTTCATTAGTTACTCAAAATGCGAATGAATTAAATACCTTGCAGCGTATGCCACATATTGATTCAACGGATGATAAAACATTTGCAGCAGTGCATTATTTATCTCCTAAAGAATGGGGCGGCACAGGCATATACAAATACCTCCCCGAGAACATAATTAAAGTGACAGCTGATAACCAAAATAGCGTGCATAACATGATTGCTGATACAGAAAAACACAGCGCAACTCATCAAGGCTATTTAAATGAAACAACAGCGCTTTTTGAAAAAGTGGTGGATATTGAAGCGAAGGTAAATAGGCTCGTAATTTATAAGAGTAACCTATTGCATAGCGCAGCTCTTTTTAATCACAAAAAGTACAGCAATGATCTAAGCAACAGTCGTTTATCTATCTCTTCATTTTTTAGAATTAGCTAAGCTGACTAATACTTTTTTAGCCAGCTCAGTTAATAAAGTTAGTTTTTCTGTAAGCCAAATTTCTTAATTTTATTTAACAGCTCTCTGTGCTTAGGTAGCTCATTTAATAACTGCTTGACGCGCTGCTGTTTAAATTTAGCAACTTGTTGATTGTCGCTCTGCTTATATTGCTGCTTAGTGGGTACATAATGCATACCAAACAATACATATAAGTAGTTTTCTAAGTCGAATAAATCGAACTTACTGGCAAAGTCTTCGCGTACTGGTGTAAAGCGCTGCCAGCGTGCTAGGTTATTTTTTAGTTTTTCTGATAACTGGTCGGCTTTTTTGTTATCACGCCAAAAGGCTGAATCAGTTCTATCCGAAATACAGTAATGCATTTTTATAAAATCGAACGTTTGTTGCCATACATAATTCACCTGCTGATTGTAATCACCAGCAACTAAGTTAATGTCATCTCGGGTACGCGGAAAACGCTTTGCTAATAACCCCGCAGAAAAGTCTGCAATTAAGATGGCAGTTGCTTCAAGTGGCTCAACAAACCCTTGTGACAAGCCTATAGCGACACAGTTTTTGTGCCACATTTTTTCTCTATGCCCTACTTTCATCGGGATCTTTCTTGGCGTTAAGTGCTCAAATTTATTACCTAAATAATGATGCAATTTAGCGTGTGCTTGCTCATCGCTCATATACTTAGATGAATAAACAAACCCCACTCCTCTTCGCTCTGTGAGCGCAATATCCCAGATCCAACCAGCTTGGTGTGCCGTAGCAATAGTGTAAGGCGGTATTTCATCATCGCTTTGTGTCGGTACTTGCAATGTGATTGCAGTATCAGTTAATAAACTATCTGACTTATCAACAAAGCCCACCCCTAGTTTTTGCCCAATAAAGGCAGCCGAAAAACCGGAGCAATCAATAATAAAGTCAAATTCTAAGGCGTTACCTTCTGAGTCGATTAGGTGTGTAATAAAACCTTGCTCATCACAGCTGACATCTTTAATTTCTGCAAACAGGTGTTTTACAGCAAAATGTTGCGTGGCATGGCTTTTTAAGAAAGCAGCAAACTTTTTAGCATCAAAATGATAGGCATAGCCATTGATACCTGCATATTGAGGTGTCGCAATTGTTTTCGGTGCTAGGTTATTTTCACAACACGCATGTTGTTTAGAAACAAAGTCTGCGTAATCATTACCGTTACCCTCAGCAAGCCACTGCTGCGTTAACTCCTCACCGAATATATGTGGGTGATCAAATAAATGATGGTAAAAGTTAGCACCATGTTTGTGTTTATCTAGCCAATTTACAAACTTGATTGACTGCTTAAAAGTAACATCACATTCATTGATAAAGTCACTTTCACTGATACCAAACTTTTGCAAAGAGTTGCGCATCGAAGGAACAGTACCTTCACCGACACCTATGCTGGCAATATTAGGAGACTCGATTAACGTGATCTCAATGCCACTTTGCAAAAGCGCATGACCCAAATGGTTAGCGGCTAACCAACCTGCTGTTCCGCCACCAACAATTGCGATTTTTTTTATCATTTTTACTCGCCCACTTTTTACTCACAAAAAAGCCCAGTGCGAGCTGGGCTTTCTTAATTTCGTTATCTAAATCAAATTAGAAACGTAGTGATACACCTAGCTTGTAGCGTGCTTCACCTTCAAAGCTCCATGCTGGGTAGCCGTTACGAAGCTCAGGTTTAACCTCAGCATCGCCTGTAGCAGTACCAATTTGGATACTATCTTCTTCAGTAATATTAACCGCTTCAAATGTTAAGTCTAGGTAGTCAGTCACAGCAAACTTAGCTGTTAGATCAAGCGTACCGTAGTCTTGATGCTCGCGATTACCATAGAAGTATGGTGCTTCACGAACCATATACTCTGAGCGCCAGTTGTACGCTAAACGTACGCTATAGAAATCTGCTTCATAGTAACCAACTAAATTAACCGTATGCTCTGAAGAGTCAGAGAATAATTCAATACGGTCAGGGAAGTTCTCCGCTGGAGCTTCTGAATCAACCCAAGTGTAGTTCGCTTGATAACCAAAGCCACTGTCGAAACCATCTTGAATTTGCAGCTCGATACCTTTAATCTCACCGCCAGAACCAGTACCCTTTGTAGCAACAGTCCAATTATCAACACCTGAATCTGGATCTACAATACCTATGCTTTGATTCAGAATCTGATCGACTTTTGTAAATGAAGAAATATCTTTGATAAAGTAAGCCGCGCTAATCATGCCGTCACCATCAAAGTAGTATTCAATACCAAAATCAGCTTGGGTTGCTTTGAACGGTTCAAGTCCAATGTTACCAGTAGAAATTACTTCGTTACCAACAGTACCATCTTCATAACCAGAAAGAGATGATGCAGCAAACATATCGCTATAATTGGCACGAGAAATAACTTGTGCTGCAGAGAAGCGTAAAATCAGGTCTTCAGTTAAGTCAAACGCTACGTTTACACTCGGTAAAACTTCACTGTAATCAGCTTTTTCAGTGCTTAACCCATTACCATAACTACCATTCGCATCAAGAGCATAATAATCTGACTCAGCATCTGTAGAAACATATCTTAAACCAAAGTTACCGCGAATCCCTTCTGCCGAAAAATCAGCCATTGCGTATAAAGAGATATTTTCTTCTTGAATTGTTCCGTAACCAGACTTATAAGCAATTGACGTATTGTCGAAACTTGTAATAGCAGCATAACCATCACTAATCATTTGATCTAGGTTTGGCTCTGGTAGTGTATATCCTGCACCTGAAGAAACAGTGCCTGAATAATAGCGAGACGCATCGTATGCAGCGATTGAGTCAACTAAGTTTGCAGTATAGGTTTCTTGCTTAACTTCGTGATCAGCCCAGCGGAAACCTGTTTTGATTGCTGTGATAGCACCGAAATCTACAGGGATAGTTAAGTCGAACTGCGCATAAGTCTCTTCATCTGTGTTAGGTTGCTTTTTAAGTGCCCAACCTGCTGAAGAAAGTTGCCCTTGGAAGTCATCTGGAGTAAACGATTTATTGGCAACATCAATGTCAATTACATCACCAGTTGCATCGTATGTGCCTGCATAATCTGCCGGAGTACCTAACCAGAAACCATAGTTCGCTGTTAAATCTGTACCACCTTCAGATTGTGTATTACCCACTCGACCTTTAAGTTCGAAATTTTCGCCAGCGTATTTGAATTCAAAATCAACCGTATCCGAAGTCATTGAACCTGCGCGTGCCCACGTTTGTGCCCAACCTGGATTTGCTCCTTCTCCAGAACGACGGTAGAAAGTACACGTGCCATCTACATTAACTTGTTCACAAGCAGCATCTTTATCATCAGGGAACATGACAAATAAAGAAGTATTCGCGTTATCAGCCGAAAGATCTAGGCTCATTACATTAAGGCCTAATTCTAAAGAATCAGTTGGACGGTATTGGAAAGCTGCATTGATAGCAGTACGTTCACGTTGTTGTTGGAATGTTGAAGGAACAATATCACCCCAACCAACTAATGACTCAATACCATTACGTTGGTAATTTGTTTCAGAAAATGCTGCTGAAACTAGTGCACCAAAGGTTTCTTCATCATTTTTCCAGCTATAAAGGCCAGAGATTTCAGGATCTGTTTCTTCAGAAATAGTGCCGTAGTCAGCTTTCACACTTCCGAAAAGAGTATTAGCGTCAAGATCTAAAGGCTTACGAGTGTTTACGATTACCGTACCACCGATACCACCTTCAACGAGATTCGCCTGAGATGATTTATAAACCTCAATGCCTCCAACCATTTCTGGTGGAAGTAATGTGTAGTTAAAGCTTCTATCGATAGATTGTTGATCATACCAGCCTGTTGAAGCAACTGAGTGGCCATTCAGTAAAGTACGTGTTAACTGTGCAGATGCACCACGGATGGACACTTGCTGACCTTGACCAAACGCGCGGTTTACTGCTACGCCTGAAATACGGCCAAGCGCTTCACCTACATCACTATCTGGAAACTTACCGACATCTTCTGCAGAAACAGCATCGACAACGCTGTCAGCAAAGCGCTTAGTATTCATTGAAGCTTCAAGTGAACGGCGAATACCGCGAACTTCAATTACTTCAACATCTTCTTGAACTTTAGTTTCATCTGCTGCGTATGCAGCGCCAGTGAACCCAGCACTCATTACGAGGCCGATATTAACTGCTAATAAGCTTTTCTTAAAATTTTTAGCTAACACAGGATTCCCCTTGAATCATTTTGTTGGTTTTTTATATCACTTCTGCCCAGTGATGATGACAACGCTGTCATCTAGTAACAAACCATACACTCTAAATTACATTTGTGCTACATCTTTTTGGTTAATTTGTGCAAAAAATTTACAACGAAATAATCAAGTTATTGATATAACTAATATTTAATATTGAGTTTTTAAGAATTGTTACAAATAAACGGCGCAAATATAGCATGAGTGATATTGCAGATGAAAAGAGCAAAAGGATGAGTTTTTGAAATTTGCTAAAATTTACATGTGTTTTTGTAAGCTTTAGTTTCCATTGGGCGTTTATTAACCATAACTAAAAGTTATATAAAACCTGTTATCTAACAATAAATTAGCTTAAAAAACTAACCTATTCCTAAAAGCACGCTGTCATGTACAAATTATTTTTAACTTTTTCTGGGCAGAATGAGTTAAAGGGGATGTTGAGAATAATAACCAATAACAATAACAGCGTTGTCATTTTTAATTATATAGAGCCATTTTGTACTTGTCTAACACTTTATCGGGCTATTTAAAGAAAGCGTATTTATGCAAAATCGTTTGTTAAAGATGAGAATTTAAAAACAAAAAAGCGAGCATAATAGCTCGCTTTTGACATTGAGTTTGATCAGGCGATTAAGGCGCCCAATAAACTTCAATATTGATATGTGGGTGATTCAATACTGCACGTAAAGGCATGTCAGCAACTGCACCGCCCTCTTTCGCTTGCTTGTAAACAGCCAGTTTTTCTTCACCGCTAATTAAAAGCTTCACAACTTTAGAATCTGCAATCGCAGATAAAGTTAACGTCATACGCTCAGTGATTTTACCTGTTACATCGCTTTCAATAGCGTTAATTGCACATACTAAATCATCTGTCGCAAGACCGTGTTCAAGACCTTCGGCATGAGGGAAAAGAGAAGCCGTATGACCATCTGGACCCATGCCTAAAATTGTCACATCAAAAGGACGCTTTAATGCTTTGTATGCAGCTTCACATTCAGCTACACCATTTTGTGCCGTTAATGCATCATTTTTCATTGTTACGAAATTAGCTGCTGCACCATGGTTTTGTAATAGCGTGCTTTTGATAAATGCTTCATTACTTTTTTCATGATCAGCATCAACCCAACGCTCATCAACCATAGCAACATCAATGTTTGCCCAATCAAGTTCAAGGTTCGATAAGTGCTTATAAGCAGGTGCTGGCGATGAGCCACCCGATACCATTAGTACCGCACGACCATCTTCTTTAATACCAGCAACAAGGCTTTGTTCAAGGCTTGAAGAAAGCTCAGCTGTTAATTCGTCTTTGTTTGCAAAGAATTTTTCAACAATTGTTGCCATCTTAATTACGCCTTATCGCCTGTGTTAAACCAAACGTGGTTGTTTTCTTCTAAAAGCTCATCTGCATCTTCAGGGCCCCATGTACCAGCTCGGTATAACGATGGTGCACCTTTTTCTTGCCAACGCTCAATGATTGGGTCAATCCATTTCCATGCTTGACGCACTTCATCACGGTGAATAAACAGTGATGGGTTATTTGCTGCGGCATCTAACATTAAGCGCTTGTAAGCATCTGAATGGAAACCATTACTGTACGCTTGCGATAACTCAATGTTCATGGTTACTGGTTCTAATTGCATCTCAAGGTTATCAAGGCGCTTAGACATCAGTGTTAATTGAATTGTTTCTTCTGGTTGCAGACGAATAACAAGACGATTTGGCTCAATGTTACCTACGTTGTCGGTATAAACGTTGTGAGATACTTTTTTGTATTCAACAACGATTTCAGCACAACGCTTTTTCATACGTTTACCAGTACGAAGATAGAAAGGAACACCTGCCCAACGCCAGTTATCGATGTGCGCACGAATAGCAACAAAAGTTTCTGTTTTGCTCGCACCTTCGTTTAATTCTTCTAAGTAACCTGGGACGATTTTACCGTCTAAGTTACCTGGTACATACTGACCACGTACAATGTTTGCATCAACATCTTCAGCCACTAACGGACGTAACGACTCAAGTACTTTTAATTTTTCAGTACGGATGCTGTTCGCGTTTAATTTGTTTGGTGATTCCATTGCCACTAAGCAAAGTAATTGTAACAAGTGGTTTTGTACCATATCGCGTAATGCACCCGCTTTATCGTAGAAACCAGCGCGGCTTTCTAGGCCCACAGTTTCAGATAAGCTGATTTGGATGTTATCGATTGATTTAGCATCCCAAAGGTTTTCAAACAGTGAGTTTGAAAAACGCAGTGCCATTAAGTTTTGTACTGTTTCTTTACCTAAGTAATGGTCAATACGGAATACTTGCTCTTCTTTGAAGTATTCAGCAATTTTTGCATTGATTGCTTCAGCAGATTCACCACAGTAACCAATCGGTTTTTCAACAACAACGCGTGACGTTTCTGTGATCAGACCTTTCTTAGATAAGATTTCACAACAGCTACCGTACACTGCAGGTGGTAATGAAAGGTAAAAAACACGAGACTTATCAGCATCGTGTTCATCAAGGATATCTTTTAGTTTATCCCAGTCATCATCGGCTTCGGTTACATTCGTTACAACCGGCACAAGATAAGCTGAAAATGCTTTCCAATCTTTTGCGTTGTACTCACCTTTACCTAAAAAGTCTTGTAACGCTTTATGTGCTGTTTCGATGTATTCTTTGCGTTTGCTTTCTTCACGTACCGTAGGAAGGATACGAGAACCTTGAGGAAGGTTGCCCTCTTGATAAGCGCGATACATTGCAGGAAGTAACTTACGTAACGCAAGATCACCGCCGCCCCCAAAAATTACGATATCAAATGGATTTAACATATATCACTCTCTACATTGGCAATGCCATGTTAATCGACTCATGCAGTATGGCAGTGCGTGTTGTTATCTGGTTGATTGGCTGTGTTAGATGATCCCTTTAACAAAGCCTGTTGAATTTGTTGTAAGTAGTTTACTCATTATTCTTATGTTGGCTGAAGTAAATGAGTCTTAGGGGCTCTGTAAATCCTCTCACAAAAATACAGGCCCTAAGAACTCCAGCGCTACCCGTTCAAAGGTATTCGGTTTGCAGCTGTTGCTGCGAATCTATTACTGCTTACGATGTGTTTTATAGTAAGCGATCAGTCCGTTGGTTGAGCTGTCGTGTGGATGACTTACTTCGTCATCAAATAATTCAGCTTCAATTTTAGAGGCAAGTCCCTTACCTAGCTCTACACCCCATTGGTCAAATGAACAGATTTCTAAGATAATGCCTTGGCAGAAGATCTTGTGCTCATAAAGCGCAATTAAACGTCCTACCGTTTTCGCATCAACTTTATCTAACAACATTGACGTTGTTGGGCGATTGCCTTGGTGAATCTTATGATTCAATAATTCTGCAATTTCTGCTTCAGATTTACCTTTTGCGGTTAAATCTGCAGTTACTTGCTCTGCATCAACACCAGCCATCATCGCTTCGGTTTGTGCAAAGAAGTTTGATAATAAAATATCATGGTGCTTACCAACATTGACTTGCGGCTCAATTGAGGCAATAAAGTCAGCAGGTACAATTACATTACCTTGGTGCAGACATTGGTAAAAAGCATGTTGGCCATTAATACCTGTCATCCCCCAAATAATTGGAACCGTCGTGTAAGGAACCGTTTCACCAGCAAAAGTAACGTGTTTACCGTTACTTTCCATCTCACCTTGCTGTAAATACGCAGGTAACATGTGTAGTGCTTGGTCATACGGTAAAATAGCTTGTGCCGTATAACCTAAAAAGCTAGTGTTCCAAACACTTAAAAGCGCCATTAACAATGGTACGTTATTTTCAAATTCAGCATTTTTAAAATGCTCATCAATTTCAAACGCACCTTCTAGGATCTCTTCGAACGTGTCGAAGCCTAGGTACAGGGCGATTGGTAATCCTATCGCACTCCATAAAGAAAAGCGACCGCCTACCCAATCCCACATTGTGAATACGTTTTCATCAGCAATACCAAATGCCGCTGTTTTTTCTAAATTGGTGCTTACAGCTACAAAGTGCTTAGCAATATGTTCTTGCGCTTGTGCTGTTTGTAAAAACCACTCAACAGCCGATTTAGCGTTAGTCATGGTTTCTGAGGTTGTAAATGTTTTAGATGAGATAACAAATAATGTTGTCTCAACATCTAACCCCTGTAAAACAGATGCAATTTGAACACCATCAACATTTGATACATAGTGAACATTTAATGTGTCGTCAGCATAAGCAGCAAGTGCTTCGGTTGCCATTTGCGGACCAAGGTTTGAACCACCTACACCAATAGCAACAACATCTTTTACAGCTTTACCTGTGTAGCCTAACCACTCGCCACTGCGTACTTTGCCAACAAAGGCTTTCATTTTAGCAAGCTCAGCGTTAACAGCGTCTGTTACGTTTTCACCATCAACCATTACAGCTGTGTTAGCGCGGTTACGTAAAGCAGTATAAAGTACAGCACGGTCTTCAGTAATGTTAATTTTCTCACCACTGAACATCTTGTCGCGCCATGCGCTGATATCGCACTCTTTCGCTAAAGCAATTAATTGTTCAAAAACAGTTTTATCAATTTGTTGTTTTGAGTAATCGAATAATACACCTGGGATCTGAGCAGAGAATTGCTCGAAACGCGTGCTATCTTTGGCAAATAAATCTTTAAGATGAATTTGTTTCATCTTCTTGGCACTTTCAGATAGTGCTTGCCAACTAGCTAATTGCGAACGGCTGCTCATATATATAATCCCCTCAAAACTTGCAACAAACTGATTTTTAACTATCTTTTTATTAATGTTGAATAAAGACAGCAATTAAAAATACGATGAAAATTAACACTAAGTTAAAATAACAACGCTGTCAATGTTCTACTTTTACATTTTATAGTCGAGATAATAGCGCAATTTTTCTCTTTTGACACCGGTATCATAAAAATTATCTCAATTATTTTACTGCTAATTTGGTAGAACATTAGATACACTAACCAACTTATATTAAATATTAATGTACCTATTAAGAAAAAGCGCTCTGGTGAACACTTTTCGATATTATTATAATACAAATATAACTAACTATAAAGTAACAGTATGAAAGTAACCATAAATGATGTAGCCAAGCTCGCTGGTGTTTCAATGAAAACCGTATCGCGAGTAATTAATAAAGAGCCATCGGTCAGAAAAAAAACGTACGACATAGTGATGGACGCTGTTAACACGTTGAACTATCAACCAAACCTTGCAGCTCGTAACCTAGCAGGCACATCGTCTTTTACTGTTGGTTTAGTTTATGACAACCCGAATGCTTATTATGTCATCGATATGCAAAATGGTGTGTTGTCGCGCTGTAAAGAAGAAGGCTATGAGCTGGTGATTCATCCATGTAACTACCTTGATGGCAACATGGAAGAAGACTTTAAAACCATGATCAAGCGCTCTCGCTTAGCAGGCCTTGTATTAACGCCACCGCTGTCAGAGCAAAATAGCATTATCGATATGCTTGATGAAATGGGCATCCATTATGTACGCGTACTCTCGGGTCACCCTACAGAAGAAGATCAAGACACTTGTATCTATGTGAACGACTACGCCGCTGCGTACGAAATTACTTCTCACCTACTCTCCCTTGGCCACAAAAACATTGGTTTTTTATGTGGTGACAAAGAGCATAAATCAACAACTGAACGCTTAGAGGGTTACCAGGCTGCATTAAAAGATCACAGCATCTCGATGAATGATGAGCTGATCTACGAAGGCCAGTATTCTTTCGAATCAGGTGTAGAAGGTGCAAAAGCATTATTAGGTGAGAATAACCCGAAAAACATAACTGCCCTTCTTGGCGGTAACGATGAAATGGCAGCTGGCGCGTTATTCGCCTCACGCTTAATGGGAATTGAAATTCCACAGCAGTTATCAATCACCGGCTTCGAGGACTCACCGTTCTCTCGTCAGACTTGGCCTAAACTCACTACAGCCCATCAGGCGAATGATGTGATTTCGCAGCATGCAGCGCGTTTACTGTTTAGAAAAACCCGTGGCGCACGTAATCAAGATAAAGACATCATCACGACCTTTACCCCTTCATTAGTGGTACGGGAAAGCTCAGGCCCTACAACGGCCTAGTTTATACAAGTTACGAAAAAGCCGCTCGATAGCGGCTTTTTTAATGACTAATTTATATGTACTCACAAAACATTAAAGCAATGCTAAACCGCCATTTAAGTTATAAACGTTTTCAAACCCTAACTGCGACAAATTATTTGCCGCTTGTTTAGAACGATTACCACTTCGGCAAACCAAAATGTAGCTATGGTCTTTATCAAGCTGCCCTTGCACGATGGCGTTTGCCATACGGCTCAGTGGAATGTTGATCACTTTGCTATCAGCAACTGTGAATATTTCAGCCAAATTATTCGCACCATGTTCATACGGTTCGCGAGTATCAATTAAGTAAGTGGCTTTATCGTTTAGCATTACTTTAGCATCACTTGCAGCAAGCTGTTTCATTGGTGCACTTTCAAGTGTTTCAACATAGCCACATAGAGAATGACTTACAGTATGCTTTTGCTCATCCGCTTGTTGCTTTAATTCAACAAACTCATCATCTGATACTTGTTCATTTAATAGTTTTGCTAATAACGGCGCCGTTGTCTTTTGCGCATGCCAATCCATTGCAAAACATTGCTGATAATCATGCCCTGAACAAATTACCGTAGAATCTTGTACTGCCATAGCAAGCTGTTTTAATGACTGAGCCATTTTTGCAGCATCGCCACCGCTAATTGCTGTGTTACCTAAGCCACCTGGTAAGATTAAATCGCCACAGAAGCAATAGCTGATATCACCGCTTTGTGTATCTGACAATAAATAGCTAACACTATCGTCACTATGACCCGGTGTCGCTACTTTAGTTAAGCGTGCATCGCTTAATTCGATGGTTGCTGAGTCTTTAGGCCAGCCAAGTTCATCTATTTCATTAGCAACAAAACGTTCTGCGAGCTCTTTTGATAATAAACAACGAGCCGATAAACGCTCTTGGTGATTATGGGTATCTAAAATCGCTTTTACTGATAGACCTTGTGTCGCGACAATTTTCGCCATACGCGGAATAAGCTCGATAATAGGATCAATCACCACTGCGTTTTTATCGCTGTCTACATATAGCCAACAGCACGCGGCTTGATGACGTAGCTGTGTTAAGCCAATCGCACACACTTCGTGTTGAGGCGATGTACTATCAGATACAACTAAGCAGTTTGCTTCAAGAATCGGCTTTAAAGAACGGATTTTATCGCAAGCAAAGTCAATCTCTTGCTGATTCACAGCAGGGCCAAACGACATACGTATCGCGTTTTCACTTTGCCAATCACTGGCTCCCATCGCATCTAAAACAAAACTACGATTTGCGCCTGAGCTACATGCAGAACCGCCACTAACACGGATACCCGCCGCATCAAATAAGTCCATCACTTCTTTACTGGTTAATTCGTTCACAGCAAAGTTTAATGTTGTTGGCACTGAATGCTCGAAACTGTGATTAAACGTGATGCTGCCAAAGGTGTCTGTTAATGCAGCTAATAATTGCTCGCGAAAAGCATGTAGCTGCTCAATTGGCTTGAATGTTTGGTTTTGTTTATCAAGTAATAACGAGAACAACTTATTTAAACCGGCAATGCCCGGTAAATTTTCTGTACCAGATCGCATACCGCTTTCTTGGCCGCCACCAGCAATAAATGGTGTATACGCACTGCCTTTACGAATATAAAGTACGCCAATACCTTTAGGGGCATACAATTTATGGCCAGAGAATGGAGCGTAATCAATGGTTGTTTGGCTTAGCGCTAAGTTGGTTTTACCTAATGCCTGTACGCAGTCAACCATCCAAGCCACATGGGTGTTTTCACTACGAATGACTTGCTCAATAGCGCTTAAATCTTGGAATACACCGGTTTCGTTGTTTACTGCCATAGTACAGATCATCAGTGCATTCGCAGCATGTTTACGAATAAACTCGAGGTCTAAAATACCGTTTTTATCTACTGGAATAGCTAATACCTGTGCGTTTATATCAAGCACGCTGTTCCAATGTTTTAGGGTATTTGGCACCGCTTTATGTTCTGTTGCCCCATAAAGTAATACCGGATTCTCGATTTGATGACTTTTTGCAGCAATAAGTGTTGAAACAACCGCTGTTTGAATACCTTCTGTTGCACCAGAGGTAAATAAAATATCACCATCGGTTGCGCCAATGACTTCACGTGCTTTGTTACGCGTTTGTTCTAATAAGTGTTTTGCTTGAATACCCGTAATATGAGAACTTGATGGATTACCAAAACAAACTTGCATCGTGTGCGAAACCACATCGGCAATTTCAGGAAGTACAGGAGTCGTTGCATTCGCATCTAAATAAATTTGCTGATTAGCATCGTCAGGAAGGTAAAAATTTGCCATGTAAAACGCACCATATTACTAAAAGATATATCTTATAACCTATTTTACATTTTTCACGGCTAAATTATAATAATCAATTAGCCAGTAAAGTGCGTTTTCTATACTTTTTAAGACTAAGCTAACTTTCTATTAGCTCAACCTGCTTAGAAGACCAGGCATTTATAAGCGCTTTTACTAATGAAGCCAGCGGTATTGCGAAGAACACCCCCCAAAAGCCCCATAAGCCGCCAAAAAACAGTACTGCAACGATAATAAACACTGGGTTTAAATCGACCGCTTCAGAGAACAGTAACGGCACTAACACATTGCCATCAAGAGCTTGGATCACGCCATAAATGATTAAAATGGTCCAAAATTGTGTTTCTAAACCAAATTGAAATAACGCCACCGCAGCAACTGGAATGGTCACCAATGCCGCCCCAACAAATGGAATAAGCACCGACAAGCCTACTAACACGCCGAGTAAAGCCGCATAGCGAAGGTCAAGCACTGCAAAAGCGATAAAAGATGCAGTACCAACAATTAAAATCTCAAATACCTTACCGCGAATATAATTCATGATTTGCTGATTCATTTCTTGCCATACTTGAATGATCAAGCGGCGTTGCTTAGGCAATAAACGCTCAGCACTTTGTGTGAGTTCCAATTTATCTTTAAGCATAAAGAACACCAGGAGCGGCACTAAGATCAGATAAATCAGCCAAGCTGCCACATCTTTAATCGAAGTTAATGACACCGATAGCACCAACTGACCAAACTCAATCGCTTTGGTCTCTACACTGGTAACAATTGATTTAACCTGATCTTCAGTAATCAAACTTGGGTAATCTTCAGGAAGATGTAAAAGCAGCGCTTTACCTTTTTCAATCATGTAAGGGGTTTCTTGAACTAGATTACTAGTTTGCTGCCAAAGCACGGGCCCCATGCCGACAATAATCATGATCATCAAGCCACTGAATACCAACATAACAAGAATCGTTGCGGTAAACCTCTTTAAACCCAGCTTTTCTAAGTGAGCAACAGGCCAATCAAGTAAATAGGCAATCACCAAGGCAACTAAAACTGGCACGATTAACGAACCAAAAAAGTAGAAAAATGCAAAGGTTGCAATAAGCAGTAACAACAAAGTTACTGAATGGGGATCAGAAAATTTATTTTCGTACCACGCTTTTACATACTCAAACACGAATGGGCTCCACTGTTAGCACACCTAATTCTAGGTCAATTTTAAAATGGTAATGATTTTTTTCTAAAAATCGCTGCATATCGTCCGTTGCCTCAGCAGCATTAAATGTAAAAGTCACGGGTTGTTTAATTGATGTTGCCTTATTCAACCCTAATTTAAACTGAATAAATTGTTGAGGGCACTTATAGCCTCTTAAATCAACCGTTAACATAGCGAATCAACTGCGTTATTAATATGAATAATAAGTATAAGGTGTAGGCCGTTTGCGAAAATAAGTCTTTATAATGAGAAACAACTCATTTTTTTCTTAAAACACGCAAAACAATAGTTTATCCTTAATCTATAACTGGTAGTAAAGGAAACTCCATGCCTGGCTCGCATAATAAAGCGCAATTACCTGCGAATCCAACTCTTAAAGAGATAAACTGGTATAAAAAACAAATAAACTGGGGCGAGCTGCCGCCTTTTTATCACATGGTGGCATCATCGGTTAGCGAATCTGAAGGGATTTTAGACCACGGTTTTGATAATGCCGTTAAACAATTAATTGATCCACGCAACTGGAACCTTGATTTATTAGGTGGTCATGAAACCGACATGGGCGAAATTGTTTGTAAGCAAAAACCGCGCATTGCTTTGCATCAAAGCTTTACGGACCGAGGTTTCGAATTATGGGCCTACCCTTATGCTAAAGATGTTATGGTAGACCAATACATCAAAGACAATCGCTTTATGGAGTTTAAGGTGTGGGACCCGCACACCATGAAAAACCTTATTCGCTTTAACCAGCTTCATAAATTCATCGCTTTTTACTTTGAAAGAGGCGATAAAGCTGACAAAGCTTTAATTCTTCATGCCCATAAAGTAGCGCATAAAATCATAACTTTTTTACAACGAGAGTTGAACGTTGTTAAGCTAGATGGAGTCACAATAAAAGATTTCTATCAATTGTGCGAAAAAGACAGCCGAGCATGCAGCGACGAAATAGACTTAGCAAAAGTCATGTTAGGTGAGCAAATCAACAAGGAATAAGATGCGACTAAAATCAGCCTTTATTACACTGTGCAGTGCATTACTGACGTTTTCAATACTGCATAGTGAGCCGTTGAAGGCACAAACAAACTTTAAGCTGCCCGATTTAGGGACCTCAGCTTTACAGGCTTTGCCGATTGAAAAAGAGCAAGCGATCGGTGAAGTGATGATGATGCAAATTCGTGGCTCATCACCCGTTGTAAGTGATCCTGTTCTTGATGAGTACCTGACCACTTTGGGCCGTCGTTTAGTCGCAAACGCCAACGATGTGCGTTTCCCATTTTCATTTTTCTGGTTAAACAACGCTGAAATTAATGCTTTTGCCTTTTATGGTGGCCATGTGGGTGTGCATACGGGTCTTATCGCACAAGCCGATAACGAAAGCCAATTTGCCTCAGTACTTGGGCACGAAATAGCTCACGTAACACAGCGCCATTTAGCCCGCCGTATTCAACAACAGCAAGATAACAGCGCGTTAACTATAGCAGGTATGATTGCGGGTATTTTAGCTACCGTTGTTGCACCTGACGCTGGCATTGCAATTATCTCAGCAAACCAGACACAAGCGGCGTTTAGTCAATTAACTCATAGTCGTGCTGCTGAACAAGAGGCAGACCGTATTGGTATGCAGACCTTAAATAATGCAGGGTTTGATCCTCGCCAATCGAGTGAGTTTTTAACTAAACTTGCTGCACAAATTCGCTACAAGTATAAGCCGCCAGCCTTTTTGCTAACTCACCCATTGCCTGAAAGCCGTGTTTCTGATGTACGCTTACGTGCCGAGCAGTATCCAAAACGACACTACTCCGACAGCCTAGAGTTTAACCTAGCTAAGAGCCGTGTAATTGCTCGATATCAGCAAAAGTCAAAAGCTGCAGAAGATTTATTTCGTAAATTAATGCGTGAAAATACCGTTCATAACGACACTGCACTTAAATATGGCTTGGGTATTAGCTTGTTGGACCAAAAAAAGCTTGATGAAGCAGCCAGCATTTTGAATCCATTGCTTGAGCAAGATCCAAAGAACTTATTTTATATTGATACCCACACAGACTTACTCATTGCGCAAGGTAAAGCGAATGAAGCAGTAGAGTTTTTAGCTAAGCTAGATATCGATAGACCAAACAATCAGGTGATTGCCTTAAACTATGCAAATGCCGCTATTGAAGCTAAACAATTTGACCTTGCTGAACGTATCTTAAAATCTTATTTATTAGCAAAACCTGAGAACAATCTTGCCAAAGAGCTCATTGCTGATGTCTATAAAAAGCAAGAAAATATGGCTTCCTACCATGAAGCGCATGCCGATGTGCTTGCCCAATATGGCGCTTATTTAAAAGCAGCTGATGAAATTCAAAAAGCACTAAACTTTGTTGAGCCTGAAGAGCTAGTTAAACAACAACGTTTAAAAGCCCTACTTACACAATACCGCCAATTACAAAAAGAGCTTGCGAGACTTTAAGTCTCGCGGCGCTTGCCCTAAAATAAGCCAAATTATTAAATGTGAGAACACACTATGTCTGTGACTATTTATCATAATCCACGTTGTTCAAAATCGCGTGAAACACTTGCCCTATTAGAAAGCAATAACGTACAACCAAGTGTTGTTGAATACCTAAAAACACCGCTTAATGAACAACAAATCTCGACTTTAATTAGCCAACTGGGCTTTACTTCAGCGCGTGAATTAATGCGTACTAAAGAAGACATCTACAAAGAGCTTGAGCTTAAAAACGAACAAAACGAAGACAAATTAATTGCTGCAATGGCTGCCAATCCAAAACTAATCGAGCGCCCAATTGTTGAAAATAACGGCAAAGCTGCTCTAGGTCGTCCACCAGAAAACGTATTAAGCGTACTTTAATGGCTATAAACATTGTTGTGCTATACCACTCAAGCCATGGCTCTGTAGAAGCAATGGCTCATGAGATAGCCGAGTCGATTGAGCAACAAGGTGCAACTGCCTTATTGCGCACGTTTGTTAAGCGCCAGCCACACGATATTGTGATCAGCAAAGATGATCTAATTAATTGTGATGGCTTAGCCTTTGGCACCCCTACTCGATTTGGCATGATGGCCTCACAAGCTAAGAGCTTTTGGGAGACCACCAGTGATCTGTGGCTTAAAGGTCAGCTGATAGATAAACCTGCTTGCGTTTTTTCGTCATCAAGCAGTATGCACGGTGGTAACGAAGCTACCTTGTTGAATCTATCACTGCCGTTGTTACATCACGGCATGATGTTGCTTGGCGTGCCTTATGAGGTACCTGAGTTATTAGCAACTGAAACCGGCGGTACGCCGTACGGCGCGAGTCATGTGGCCGGTAGCAATAACAGCAATGTGTTAAGTAAAGACGAAATTAAAATTTGCCAAAGCGTTGGAAAACGCTTAGCACTGATTGCGAGTAAATTAAAATGAGCTTGGAACCTGAGCTAAATCAGCCTGTTGCCAAAAAACCAATTACAAAACGATTCCAACGTTTTGCACTGATTGGTTATGTCGGCTTATTAGTTTTAATGCCAATTTGGCTGTTTTTAATTGCCCCAAGAGAAGGCCACAGTAACGCCTTTATCTTTGTTGTTTATATACTGCCTCTACTGTTACCGCTTAAGGGCATTATTCAAGATAAGCCTTATACCTACGCTTGGGCGAACTTTATCGTGATGTTCTATTTCATCCATGGTTTTACATTACTGTGGGTCGCACAAGAACAGCTAATTTGGGTATTACTTGAGTTAATCTTTGCGAGTCTGATGTTTATTGGCTGCACTTATTATGCTCGCCATCGCGGACAAGAGCTTGGCCTTAAGATACGCAAATTAAAAGAAGAGCTGGCCGAAGAAAAAGCCGCTCATGAACACGATAAATAATACCGATTCGTTTATCAAAAAATGAAACAAAAACGGCAACCTAGGTTGCCGTTTTTTTCATGTCACTTTATATAGTTTTTATGCGTTCACACCAACTCTGCTAAGGTGGCTAGTGCGACAATACTTGCCAGACCCACTTGACCAATTAAGCTAAATAATGAGAACAGCCTTAAAATAAACAGCCCCCATGGATGGCGAATATGCGGGTAAAGCGCACAGCGTTTCAAGCTTGTGGCAAAGAAAAAGCATAAGATCGAAACCAACGTAAAGCTCAGCGTTAACTCACTTTTAATAGCAATGCTATCGTCAAAAAAGAAGAACAACTGCACAGGTAGTAACACAGTTACAATCGCATGTAGTAAGTGCACTTTTTTAACGCGATCAAACTGCCCTTCTGGCGAAAGCTCTTTAATGCCAAAGTCATGCTCAAGGCACTTTACTAAGTTATCCGCTTTAATGCTAACTGCTAGTCGGTAGCAACTTAGACCGTCGTTGTTACGGACTCTAAAGTCATAGCCCGCTTTTAAAAGCAACACCAGTAAAGGTCCATTCTCGGCTAATACAGCGTAATGTAATGCTGTATTCCCTTTGTTGTCTTGGGCCTTCTTATCTTGATGTTCAAGTATTGTCTCAACAACATTCACATAGCCTTTTTCAGTAGCCCACATAAACGCTGTTTTACCGTTTTCGTCAGCTAAAGCACCTGTTGCGCCTTGCTCAATGAAACGCTTTGCCATAGTTTGTTTAGCATTTTCGTGGCTTAAGTGGGCAAGTAAAGCTTGTTCAAGTAACGATGCTGAATCAACATCAGGTGATACAAGTTTTAGTAAGGTGAAGTAATCTTCACCGTGAGCAACTTTTTCAGCCGCAAGCGCTGTTAATGGCTCAAGATCAGCCACAGAATCTGGAATAAAACCACTAAAACGCTCTCTAAAGTCAACTTCGGTCCACAGCTCTAATACATCGTCCGCAGACATTTTCGCACCGTGATTAAGTACATGCTCAATCACAGTAAAATAGCGACGATTGAATAACTGATGGATGAGAGTTATAGGGGTTTTAACGGCCGATTGAGCAAATGCGCTAGCGTACTTCTCTAAGCGCTGGCATAACATTAAAACAAGACTTTCAGGGGTGTAGTCGTTTTCTAAGAAATGCGTTTTCATAGCATTAATATAATGCAACGCAGCTTCATCAAACTCAGAAATATGTTGGAAATAACACTCTTCAAACGGTTCAAGAGGAGTCAACCAAGTAAGGTAGTAAATAGGCGGAAGAACCGTCGTACACACACCGTCATCTTCATTAGTAGAACGACATGCCGGCCAAGCTTCTAAAGCATCTAAAATATAGGCCCCGTTTTGCTCAGCTAATCCTTTGATTAGTAACGGGTATTCCTTTGGCCAAATCAGTACATTTTCCATTAAAAAAACACAACTCCGCTGCACATTATTCGATGTCTTATTAAGCAACTAGTTATAGCAAAATTTAACTGACAGTTTGCTTAATATTGCGACCAATAACACAGTATCTGAACAGATACTTTGGTAAACAAGAAAAGTAGCATGATTCTACCACAGAGGGTTACAGGTGCTAGCGCAAAGTAGGTGATTTTTAAAGAAAATAGAAAAGCAGCGGCACATGGACGGTACTCACTGCTTGGTTGGAGACTGAAAGTAGCTAAAATGCTCGATGAGGTGAAGGTAATCGAGCTTTAAGATAACTTACTTACTTGCTAATTCGTGTGTCACTTCATCAATGCCAACTTGGCTGATGCGCTGTAAAACTTCTTTTTGCTTCGCGCTTAACAGTGAAATGCCTTCAGCAACAATATCGTATACTTTCCACTGCTTATCTTTGCCTTGGCGTAATTTAAAGTGCAAATCGATGGCTGGCGCATTGTCATCAACAATTTGCGTTTTAACTGTTGCATAACCATCGTCGATGAGTTGTGATTGATCAAAAATAACTTTTTGGCCTGTGTATTTCATTAGTGCGCCGGCATAAGTTACTGTTAAGTAATGCTCAACCGCAGCAATAAAATCAACGGCTTGGTCACGGCGTAGGCCTTTAATGTGCTTACCTAAAAGCTTATACGATACAAACTTAATATCCATGTGCGGCAATAAGCGTTTTTCTACAATGTTCGCCATTGCTTCTGAGCTTGCATCGCCTTTTGCATTTACATTTGCGATATCAACAAATAAATCTGCTGTGACTGATTCTAATAGTTGCTTAGGCGAGCGGTCTTCACTGGCAAAAGCAGTTGCAGTAAAAAGCGCAGCTATAAGCAAAAATGAGTTAACTAGTTTGGTCATCGTGTTCACCTCTCAACGAAAATTTTCGCTAATATACCGATATTAAATCCATAAAAAAAGAAACAATCCGACACCGTTTTAATGCCAATTAAGCACCAATCGATTTTTCCCATAGTTTTCAGTTAATTGCTAAAAAATATGAGAATGTGCACAGCTTCTGTGTTTTTACGCACATTGAAAAGTTCTTACCTCCGCCCTTATCTACTTGCTCACAGTCATAATCAGAAGTACCGAGATGAAACTAAAACACCCACTAAAAGCACTTATGTTAAGTGTAGCCGCCCTACTAGCAACACCAACTTATGCTGCTTCAAACCATGGCTATGCCGTTGATTACATTCAAGGTGAAGGGGATGTAAAAGGCTTAAAACTGGCCTACCAGTACCATATACCCAATGAAAAGCTGCCCTTTCAACACGCCCGTTTGTACTTCGAGTCTAGTTTTAATATTTGGCAGTATGGCAAAGACAACAAACATCAAACTAATATCGTGTTAGCTATGTCTCCGGTGATCCAATACCCTGTATTTAATGTGAAAAACATGCCTGTTTATGTGGAGTTTGGGATCGGGGTTTCACTGTTAGATGACACCCATTTTGCAGGTAAAAACGTTAGTACTCACTATCAGTTTGAGGATAGGTTGGGTTTGGTTGCAGACCTAGGTGAAGACTCAACCTTAGCTCTTAGGTATTTACATTACTCAAATGCGGGGTTCAAAAGCCCTAACCCTGGCCTTGATTTTATTTCACTGTCTTATGCAAGACGATTTTAAGTGCTACTATATCGCTGTGTATATCGGCAGGATTTCAAGATGGAAACTTGGCAAATTATAGCCATTGTTGTTGCCGTATTTGGTGTAGTAATTGGTAACCTTATGTTGCTAAAACATGCAGCAAAAATGGACTTCAAAGTGCCTAAAAGCGATGTTAATGAAGATAAAAAAAGCCCTGATGAATAATCAGGGCTTTTCTTTTATAGACTTCAGCTTAGTTTACACTAACCAATGTGCCATTAAGACAATCACCGGTAATGTTACTAAGGTTCTTAAAATAAAGATGAAGAACAACTCGATAATATTAACCGGGATTTTGCTACCTAAAAGCAGTGCGCCTACTTCCGACATATAAATCAATTGCGTCACACTCATTGCAGCAACGATAAAGCGTGTTACATCACTTTCGATACTACCAGCGGCAAGAATCGACGGAATAAACATATCAGCAAAGCCAACCATAATTGTTTGTGCGGCAGCTTCAGCTTCTGGTACTTGTAATAGCTCTAAGAATGGTACAAACGGCTTGCCCATATACTCAAAAATTGGCGTATATTCAGCAATAATCAAGGCAAATGTGCCTACAGCCATAACCACAGGTAATACTGCAAATACCATATCAAATGCGTTATGTAAGCCTTCTTTTACTGTACCAGCAAAGCCCGGTGCAGTGCGTGCTTTAGCAAGCGCCACATCAAGTGAATGAGAAACTAATGTTTTACCTTCAGGCACTGACTCTGCGTCTTTATCAGGCTCTGTTCCATCTACATAGAGATCTTTTTTAAAGCGTAGCGGTGGTAAACGAGGCACAATTAGCGCTGCGGCTAAACCAGCTAAACACACTGTTAAGTAAAACGGTGCAAAAAGGTGCTCAAGCTTTACTTGACCAATCACAACTAAACAAAAGGTAATTGATACAGCTGAGAAAGTGGTACCAATAATGGCCGCTTCGCGCTGCGTATAATGTTTATCTTCATACTGACGAGCGGTCATCAAAATACCCACACTGCCATCACCTAACCAAGATGCTACACAGTTAACCGCACTTCGGCCTGGCACACCAAAAAGTGGGCGCATAACTTTAGTTAATAAGGTACCGACTAGCTCTAACAAGCCGAAGTTTAATAATAATGGTAATAGTAAGCCCGCTAAAACAAACACAGAAAACAATACTGGCAACAAGTCGTTTAACACCAGTGCACCGGTATTACCGGAAATAATCATTTCTGGCCCTTGTTTAGTGTAGGTCAGAACGATAAAAACCATACCCAGTAATCGAACACTCAGCCACAGCCAACTAACATCAAATAAATGTTTAATTATAAAGAACTTAAGTAATGGCTGCGGTTTAAACAACTTTATCACTAAAGATAAAATACCGGTGATACAAACAATGCTGGTAATTAACCCCAGTGCAAATGGGCCAATCCACTCTTGCACTGCTTTTGCCATAACAGCAATCGGAATGGTCATTGCTTCACCTATGGGTACCGGCGTCATAAACAAGAAGACACCTATAAGTGAAGGAACGAAAAAGGTAAACAAGGTTCGCAAGTCACTGCGATTTGCTGTGTTTAAGTTAGACATATTTTCAACCTGTAAAAACCACAAAAAGAGCGGCTAAGCTCTTTTTGTGGTGGTTTTGACTTTTTTAATTATTAAATATTGATACCGCGCTGACGCAGTGCATTTTCTAATGCTTGCTGGAGGTCATTCATTGTACCAGGCTCTAATGTCGAACCTTCAGAGTCCATCCAAGTTAAACTTGTGCCGCCATCATTGGTGCGGCTAACAAGAATTTGGTATTGGCCATCTTCAATTGGAAGTTCAGATAATTCTTCGCCCCAAATTGAATCCCATACGCTTGACTCAGGCTTTTTGTAATCAGCCGTGATCAAACCACGCTCTTGGTCAATCTCTACGATAGTGAAAGATAAGCGCTCTAAGAAACCTGAGAAACGATCAAACACCATGTTGTAATCTTGCTCTGTAACCAATGCCGCATTACCTTTGTTATCAAAGCCCATTTCTAATGAAATAATGCCTTGTTGTTTACGCATATCAACTTCAAGTTGACGGTAACGATAATCAAACTCTGCAATCACTTGGTTTAACGCGCGAACTTCAAGCTGTTGCTGTAGTAATGGTGTTAACGGTACTGAGTCACTTTTATAATCAGCAAGCTTAGAAGTTAACGAAGCTGTACGCTGATGCGACTTTTCTTCAATTGTGAAGATAAAGCGCTGCTGTGATACTTCAGTTTCAGTTTCCCAGAACCAACCTTCTTCAGGTTTAATAATGGCATACCAACCTGTTTCAATTGAATTTGAGGCTTTGTCTTCTTTTAAAGCGGCGGTATTTTTTTCTGCTAGAACAGCTTTAATAGAGTCCCAGATAAATACATCTAAATCTTCGATACCATCGTTTTTATCAAAGTAGACACGTGCTTCTGTGTCACCTTCTTCAACCCAAGTACCTTGAGCAATGGTAATTACTTGCGCTGGCGGACGATAGTTTTTAGCTTCAGGATTGTTGTCGTATTGCGCAACATCCATTTTATAAGTTGGATCTTGAGCTGGTTGCGCTAATCCTGCTGGAGCTTTCACCGCTTCGTTAGCACGATAATTGCGTTTGTGGTGCGCTTCATCGGTAAAAACACCGCACCCTGTTAAACTTACCATTACGCTTACAGCAAGCGCCTTTGAGATCCAATACTGCACAGATATTTCTCCTTAGCAAACCCTTAATTTTTTTAACAAATATATGAGTGGGTAATGCCGATTTGGTTCACTGTAAAATCACTTTTAACTTTACATTTATTGTTTTTATGCAAAAAACCCTAATAGATTGGGCTAGCGTAACGTATTTGATTGCTTATCGCCTTGCAAAATTTTAACTATGGTACTTTCTGATGCCCCTAAAAACAAGAAAGAGCGCACTTTATTCACGGCTTAATTAATCGCCGCTATCGTTAACGGAGCAAATTATGTTAAACTTCGCCGCCGTGCGGTATTAAACTCACGTGAAATCAAAGCTTATTTAAGCTTATATCCATTGGTATTGTTATTTACTAGGTATTTAAAATTCCATGACTGCTTTTACAAATCATCAGATAGTGCTCACTGCGATTGGCGAAGATAGACCCGGTATCGTTAGCGAATTAACTCAGTTAGTGAGTGATTGCCATTGCAATATAATTGACAGTCGCATTGCTATTTTGGGCAACGAATTTACCTTTATCATGCTATTAGCAGGTGATATGTCGGCAATTAGCCGTATTGAACATACATTGCCAACTAAAGGTATGGAGCTTGGTCTTTTAACCATGATGAAACGCACAGCAAGTCATGTTGCATGTGAATTTTGTGCCGGTTACACCCTCGAATACACAGGTATTGATACACCAGGAACATTAAGTAAAGTTACGCGCTTTTTTGCTGATAACAACATAAGCATTTGTTCTCTCAAGTCAGACACTTACGATGAAGATGACGAGCTTAAAATGCGCTGCGAACTCGAGTTTAATATTCCTGTTGAAGTCGATATTGATAACTTTAAAGTGAGCTTTGAAGATCTTTCTCGTAGTTTGAACGTAGATTATATTTTCAGACGCATTCGCTAAGGAGCAAAGCATGAAAACAATTAATCCATTACAAGCAGGCGATACAGCCCCTGCTTTTAGCTTACAAAATCAGAATGACGAAACTATCGTGTTAGCTGATCTTTTAAAAGAGCAGCAAGTACTGGTTTATTTCTACCCTAAAGCGTCAACACCGGGTTGTACTGTACAAGCAGAGAACTTACGTGATGAAAAAGCTGAGCTTGCTAAATTTAACACGCGTGTTGTGGGTATCAGCCCAGATCCAATCAAGCGTTTAAAGAATTTTGAAACCAAAAAAGAGCTTAACTTTGATTTACTAGCCGACGAAGATCACGCGATTGCTGATGCCTTTGGTATTTGGGGTTACAAGAAGTTTATGGGTAAAGAATACGAAGGAATTCATCGTATTAGCTTCCTTGTAAGCCAAGACGGTAAAATCAAACACGTGTTTGATAAGTTCAAAACCAAAGACCATCATCAGGTGGTGTTGGACTATTTAGCGCAGAATTGATAGTTACGAGTTACGAGAACATAGTAAAAAAGCGTTGCCATGGTGCAACGCTTTTTTGTTTTTAAGGCCACTGACTCAATTTACAAACTTATATAAATAGCAGATAAAATAGGAATAAATTTAGGTTTAAAACAAGTATATTGTTCATCTACAAGTTACCTAACTAGAACCCTTTATGCAGTGCTTTCAAGAGCCCAAAAGTATAGGGCTTACCGAAATAAGAGAGCGTTAACTATGCTATTAAAAGAAAAGTTAGTTATTTTATTGGGTGTTATTTGGTTCTCACTAGGAGTGATCTTTGTTATCGGTTTCGAGCCAATTGAAAAATTGTTAATATGCCTAGGCTTCTTTATATACTTTTATAGATATATATATGCTTTTATTCTTAATAAAAGCATATATGCCCCTCACACAGGTCAGGAGATCCCTCCTGTGCCTGAAAACAAAATATTGAGATTAGTATTATTTTTTCTTGGAATTTTTTCTTGCACTGGATCAACTTTCTTTGTTGGTTAAGATGGAGTTACGAGAACATAGTAAAAAAGCGTTGCCATGGTGCAACGCTTTTTTGTTTTTAAGGCCACTGACTCAATTGACAAACTTATATAAATAGCAGATAAAATAGGAATAAATTTAGGTTTAAAACAAGTATATTGTTCATCTACAAGTTACCTAACTAGAACCCTTTATGCAGTGCTTTCAAGAGCCCAAAAGTATAGGGCTTACCGAAATAAGAGAGCGTTAACTATGCCCGAATTCAGATAATAAGTGCACCACTCATGGTTAAACGGTGAGAAGAGATCAACTGCCTGTTGGTGGTACTCTATCGTCGCCAAACAAACAGAAGTATTTACCATGAGTTACAAGCAGTTGATCGAAGGACAAAGATACCAGATAGAAGCCTACTTACGCGAGGGTTTTAGTTATCGTGAAATAGGCAAACGCCTGAAAGTCAGTCATAGCACTATCAGCCGAGAAGTCAGACGAAATAGGGTCCGGGAAAATCACTATCTACCCGAAGTCGCCCAGGCTAAGACACTCAAAAGGCGCGTTCAAGCCGCAAAGTCGTGTCTATCTAAGCAGACCATCACCTTTGTTGAGTTCGGATTAGAACAAAAGTGGAGTCCCGAGCAAATTGCAGGCGTGGGTCGAATTATTGGGCTTTCAGTGAGTCATGCGTGGATTTACGGCTATGTGCAACGGGATAAATTGAGCGGTGGCAAGTTGTTTAGGCACTTACGCCAAGGTCATCGACGATATCGCAAAGGTCGTCGTGCGAAGCGTGTCATTATCCCGAATCGGGTGGGCATTGAGCACCGTCCAGCGATTGTTGACAAGAAAAAGCGGTTTGGGGACTGGGAAGTCGATACCGTTCTCGGTAAGCAAGGGACAGGAGCCATAGTCAGCCTGGTTGAGCGCAAAAGTAAGCTGTATCTGATACGTAAAGTACCAGCAAAGTGCGCGGCTGATGTGAGCCGAGCTATGGTCGGCATGCTGTGGCGTTATCGCCGTCACGTTCATACCATAACGGCAGATAATGGGTGTGAATTCTGTGACCACGAACAGGTTGCAAAGAAACTGAAAACGGATATCTATTTCGCTAATCCATACTCATCATGGGAACGTGGATTAAATGAAAACTTTAACGGCTTGCTGCGCCAATACATACGCAAAGGCACTGACTTACGCACGGTAACAGACAAGCAAATTGCTGAGATTGAACGAGCGTTAAATGCCAGACCGAGAAAATGTCTGGGGTATAAACAGCCAGCAGTCGTATTCGAAGAATTACGCAAGGCGGCTTAATTTAGCGAGTGGTGCACTTCGGAGTTGAATTCGCGTGCTATTAAAAGAAAAGTTAGTTATTTTATTGGGTGTTATTTGGTTCTCATTAGGAGTGATTTTTGTTATTGGTTTCGAGCCAATTGAAAAGTTGTTAATATGCCTAGGCATCTTTGTATACTTTTATAGATATATATATGCTTTTATTCTTGATAAAATAATATATGCACCTTATACAGGTCAGAAAATCCCTTCTGTGCCTGAAAACAAAATATTGAGATTAGTATTATTTTTTCTTGGAATTTTTGTTTGCACTGGATCAACTTTCTTTGTCGGTTAGGATGGGGTTACAAGGAACATAGCAAAAAAGCGTTGCCATAGTGCAACGCTTTTTTGTTTTTAACTAGAAAGATTAAACCCCGTATCTACTTTATCGGGGTCAGATCACAGATCTGACGGCTGACGGCTGACGGCTGACGGCTGACGGCTGACGGCTGACGGCTGACGGCTAAACCCTAACTAATTCCTAAATATTTATGTACTTGAACCGATAAACGCCAATTCTTTGCAATACAGGTTTCAATGGCAAGCTTAGTTGCAGAGGTCTTTTGGCTAATTGGTTGCAGATACACTAAACGTGGATTCACACCCGTTTTTAAGAATAAATCTTCGAGCTCTTCCACATGCTTTTGCATTGCCACTGGGTGCTTAATTTCATCAGCGCGTTGCATTGCACTGCGTAATACGTTGTAGCCACCACGCATATTAATTTTTGGTGATACAGTCACCCATGTCTGCTCAGGGACTAAAATTTCAAATGTACCGCTGGTTTCAATTTGAGTCGAATAGCCATTTGCGTGTAATAATTCACACACTGGATTTAGGTCGTACATGCAAGGCTCACCACCAGTGATCACCACATGCTTTGCGTTGTAGCCACGTTCTTTAAATAGCGCTAACACTTGCTCAGCTGTTGCTTCAGCCCAATGATCTGAGTCTGCTTTTTTCTCAACGGTGTCATCAAGTGACACTTTATATACGTTATCAACGTCCCATGTTTGTTTTGTATCACACCAAGCACAGCCCACAGGGCAGCCTTGTAAACGTAAAAAGATTGAAGGTGTACCCGTAAAACTCGCTTCACCTTGAATTGTTTCAAACACTTCGTTAATTTTGTACAAAAGACATCTCACTTACGACGCAACGGTATAAAATACATACCATCAAAAAAACCAAAAACACGCGCAAAAATTGTTATTTAGGCCCGAGCCGTGTAGTATATCGCGCCCTGAAGTAAACCTCTATCAAAAGTAAGAGCAAAACAGATATGACGCAAAAAGTAGTTGTGATTTATTCCGGCGGTATGGACTCATTTACCGTATTAAATAAAGCCCTGCAACAAGGCCACGAAGTGTATGCCCTGTCGTTCGACTACGGCCAGCGTCATGTTAAAGAGCTTAAAGTAGCTGCTCAAGTATGTGAAAAGTTAGGTGTTTCTCACAAGATTGTTGATATTTCAGCGATCAACCAGTTGATTGGTGGCTCATCACTAACTGATGATATCGAAGTACCAGAAGGTCACTACGAAGAAGAAAGCATGAAGAGCACAATTGTGCCTAACCGCAACATGATTTTACTATCACTGGCTGTGGGTTATGCAGTGTCTTTAAAAGCTAGTAAAGTTTATTACGGTGCCCATTCAGGCGATCATGCAATTTATCCAGACTGTCGCCCTGAGTTCGTACAAAAAATGGATGATGTTTGCCGTATTGCCAATTACGACGCTGTTGAAATTTTCAGCCCGTACTTAAACAATACCAAAATCGACATTTTGACAGACGGTTTAAAAATGGGTCTTGATTACAGCCAAACATGGACCTGTTACAACGGCCGCGACAAAGCCTGTGGTAAATGTGGTGCTTGCCAAGAGCGCTTAGAAGCCTTTGCTTTAAATAACGTTACTGACCCTATCGAATACGAATAACCTTATTTAAAATGGGGCAGATTAAGTTTACAAGGCGAGTTTAACTCGCCTTTTTTGATTGTGTTTGTTGAATCAGATTTAACAGTTCTGCTGTGGCAGTTGCATCAGCTAACGCTCTATGATGATTCGTTAAATTCAATTCAAAATGTGCCGCTAAGTTACCGAGCGAATATGACTTAAGCTTTGGAAATGCCTTGCGTGATTCAACTACGGTACATAGCTTTGGCATTTTAAAGCCCTGCCCGATTGCACTGTACTCTTTGCGAATAAAGCCGTAATCAAAATTTACATTATGGGCAACAAATACGCTGCCTTTTAATAGTGAGCGCAGTGTATCGGCAACCTCTGCAAAGCGTGGCGCATCACGAACCATAGCGGCGTTTATCCCCGTTAACTTGGTGATAAAAGCAGGAATACTGCGCTCAGGATTGATTAAACTCGCCCATTGTTTAATTACTTCGCCCGCTTGTAACTGCACAACGGCTATTTCAGTAATTTTATTATTACCTTGTACGCCACCGGTGGTTTCTATATCCACCACACTATAAATTCGATTCGGATCATTAAACCAATTTACCGCAACGATATTCACTGCAAAGCCATGTTGCTTTAATACCTCAATACTGACAAGTTGGTTGCGTCTTAGTTTGTCGCCAGGGGCTTTCACTTCTTCAAAGGTGAGCTTATCCCCTTTAAGCACCATCAAGTCTGGGTAGCCGTCTTTGAGCTGCTTAAAGGTTTTTGTCATTTGTAGTAAATGCGCTTTTAAATTTTCAAGCGGGCTGTGTTTTATTAATACCTCTAGCGGCTCTAACATATCGCTGTGCCACACAAACACAGCGTTAGGGGCTTCATAAAACTGCCCCACGTTTTTGCAAACATATTTATATAAGGCTTCATTACTAGTGAATTTTGCAAGCTTTTGCTCAATTTGTGTTTGTTGAACTGTGTAAAAACAATCAGCCAGCAACACCTTTGGATAAAGATCAAATTCATTACATGGCGGGTGCGGGGTCTCTATAAAGAGTTCTTGCCAGAACGTTAAGGTAAAAAAACTCAACCAAAGATTATTCTCGGTAAAAAATACTGTATTACCAAGCTGCTGATAATGCTCGCACACTCCTTGCTCTACATCGCCACGGTAAATGTCATCAATCTCTAATTGATGCTCTGTATCGATGAGCATTTGTGTTAGGCGTGAGCGTTGTTGCTTGTTATATTTACGCTGTAAAAAGTCCTCTGCAAAATACAAAATGCCATCATCTAGTGGGTCTAGAATAACTTGTTCAAGCTTTTGTTCTACCCAGCTTTTATCACCTTGTTTGTAACGCTGGCGAATTGCTAGCTCTTGCGCTTCACTGCTACCTTCACAGTGCTCAAGTAATTCAAATGCAAATGCTAAGTCATGATCTTTAAGCTGCTTGTATAAGCGGATCAATAACTTGTTTTTGATACTCTGGGCTAATTCATCTTCAGAGTTAATGGCTAAAAGCGCTTGGGCTAAGTTTTGATACTGTAATTCTGACTCGCTTTCTTTGAACTGCATTCGCAGCTTATTTAATTGGTAATGCGTTTGTGCTTCGGCGAGTGTTTGAAAACGAGAGATGCTTTCACTGACATCACCACGCACTTTTGCAATTCCCAAATCACGCATCACAAAACGATTTTGATGATTGATATCACCGCCACTTAGTCGGCCGCTATGTAAAAATTCAAAGTATTCATAATACTGACTTCGGCTATTGACCACGAACTGACTAAACAACGACTCTAATTCACTGTGGTTGCGGTCAATATGCTCTTTACACAGCTGGGTTAAACTCTGTTTACTGGCTGACTTTTTGTAATCAGGATAAGTCGCCATTAGCTCTTCATTTGCTAATAGGGTTAACAGAGTTGGCTTGGTTAAATGCTCAAGCAATAGATCTAATTCGTCGCTGCTAGGATGTGCCACCAACCCTTGCTGCTTTAGCTTAAAAATAGCACCGTGCAGATTAGGGATCTCTTCATAATTTAATGATGACAACGCAACGACTTTTGGCTTTCGAGAATAAATACGCAGCAAAGTACATAAGCTTTGCTCATCAAGTTGAAGGAGTTTTTCAAGAAATAACTGCTGCTCTTCTAAAAGCAGATGCTTGCACTGAGATTGTATAAATTCAGCAAGCTCAAAGAAGTGACTTAAATAATATTTTGCTGGTAATTGTGTTTTCATAGCCAAACCCGACACTGTATATAAAAACAGTATCAGGTATTAGCTAATTGATTTCAATGTTTGCGGTTATTTAACTTTTAAAATACCCACAATTGCGCAAATTGCACCCCCGACCATACCGAGCCAAGCTTCAATTGGTGTATCACCACTAAACGTGCGGCTAATTTGCGCACTTGCAGAGTCATACACGTTATATCCCCATACGGCTAGCGCCACACCAATAACGATTAAAGCAATACCTATAATTTTTCCCATCGTGTTGTTCCTTATTGTTATTAATTTCTTTTTGATAACCTCAGTGTTGCACACATATTAAACGCCTGCAAAGCCTTAAGAAATAATCAAACTAAAGGTTATGTTTTGCCCACTTAACGACACCTGAAGTTCAGCGTCAATTGCTTTACTTAACGCTTTGGCAATAGATAAGCCTAACCCAAAGTTATCATTAGAGGTTCTGGCACTGTCTTTTTGCCAGAGTGGATCAAATAACTGGCTCAAATCGTCTTCTGTTAAAGGTACTTTTAATTCATTTGTAACAGAGAATTGCAGCTTATCCTCTTTAGTCAGTAGCGTGCTTACAGTCACAACGCTCTTATCAGGGCTATATTGCTTGGCGTTATTTACAAGGTTGGTGATGATTGATTCAAGGGCAAATAAATTACTGACAATAGCAGGAACATCATCTTGAAACTCAAACTTAATTCGCTCTAAATCATGTTTTTCTAAGGTACGTAAAATAACCTGGTTTAAATCACATGCATCTTGCTTTGGGAGTGCTTCATCACTGTATTTATGCAGTAATAATAAGTTTGACACAATGCTCTTTAAACGCTGGCTAATTTTTAGCACTTCGGGTTTAAAGTCTGCCTCAAACTCTTTTTCATTTGGAAAACGAATGGCCACTTCAGCCATATTAATAAGCTCAGCTATAGGCGTTTTTAACTCATGAGCAATATCCGAGGTTAAGCGTCTTTCACGAAAATAAAGCTGGCGGTTTTCCCGTATAAAGGCATTTAAGCTATCAACAATGGGTTGCAGCTCTTTAACAGGCTCTTTTATTGTTATCACTGCACTTTTATCCGCGATACTAAGCCTACTAATATCCCGGTTTAGTTTATTCAGCGGCGCTAAAGAACTGTCGACCGATTTACGCACAAATAGACGAATGAATACAATTACTGACACAGTAGAAACAACAAAAATAACGTCGATGAGCCATAAAACAAAGTCAACTTCTTCTGATGAAGCCGCATAAGCTAAGGTTATGGGTTGTTGCAAAGAGGTGTTAACGCCTTCAATAAAGTCTTCATCATCGTCTAGGTCTAAAGGCGGTATAAAGCGAGTATAAATAACCTGCCCATTGCGACCATCAGGTAACTCGGTATTGATGATTTTTGTCTCGCCAAGCTTTATTTTCTCTAGAGGTAGGTTCTTTTGTGAGAAAAGGTGCAAGCTTTCTGAACGCGCAAACACGCCAGACTGCGACCAAATTTGAAAATACTCAGTTTCTGTACTGCCAGAAAACTCAGGCATGAATTGCCCTGAAAAATCAAAATCAATTTCTTCTTCGTCAATATCAATCAATGACATAAGCATGCCGGCTTTTGATTTCAAACCACGATTAAATTCGTTATCAATCCAACTATCAACGGCGATATCGGTAGCAACTAAAATACTCAGCACTAGCCCAGTTATAGTAATCGATAATGTGGTTACTAACTTACTGCGAATTGATTTCATTATTTTCCTTGAATGATATAACCAAAACCACGCTTAGTTTGAATAGGTAACTCGCTACCTGCTGCCCTCACCTTTTTACGCGCCGATGATAAATGTGCTTCAATGGAGTTTTTTGAAACTAAGTCATATTGCCCAGCAATATAGGTACTTAACTTTTCAGCTGTGATCACTTTGTTTTGATTACTAAACAAGCACTCGACTATTTTATATTCGTTAGGGGTTAAATCGATAACGGTGTCGTTAACTTGCAAAAGTTTTAATTGTAAATTTAAAGCCAAGTTATCAATGCGGATCACATCACTGATTGTTTTCAGGCCGCCGCGACGCATTAAATTTAATAACCGTGCATGCAGCTCATCAAACGAAAATGGTTTGGTCAGGTAATCATCCGCCCCGGTGAGTAGTCCTTTTACTCTATCTTCTGGTTCTTGCTTGGCAGATAAAATAAGCACTCGCACGTCGAGCTGTTTTGCTCTTATGGTTTGTAATAACGTAATGCCATCAATACTGGGTAACATAATGTCGAGTATGATTAATTCGTACTCAGCAGTCATTGCCATACTCAAACCTTCAGCGCCATCGCCGGTTTCATCAATAGTAAAACCTAGGTTCTCAAGACCAATTCGTAGACTACGTCTTAATGACACCGAATCTTCTATAATCAACAATTTCATATGTTACTCATTTAGATAAAAACCGCTTTAGCATCACCAGCTTACGCTTTGAATCTTAAGATCCACTTAAGATTTACTGAAGTTTTTCTAGTTTAGAAAATATTAAGATTACCATAAGGATTTCTTAAGTTTCGATTAAGTAAGTACGACTATGACAACAAAACTTTCTGTTTTAAAACCTTTGTTCCGTTTTTCATTAATTTTAATGTCAGTTTTTATACTGTCGAGAATAGCCTTGCTAGTATGGCAACATCAAAGGTTAGCTGATGGCGATAGCCTTGCCGTTTTATTAGGCGGCTTAAGAGTCGACTTAAGCAGCTTAGGCTACTTGTCAGCCTTGGCTGTTTTAATGTTAGTAGCTGATGTGCTTTTGCGCAGCAAAACCGCTTTTTTTCAACAAGTTTTTACTCTTTATAGCAGCATAGTTGTGACTTTAATCGTGGTTGTTGAGGCTTCGACTCCCGCGTTCATTACTCAATACGATGTGAGACCAAATCGTTTATTTGTCGAATACCTAGACTACCCTCAAGAAGTCTTTTCTATGCTATTACATGGCCACCTATTTGCCATGATAAGCACCTTAATTATTGCAACGCTTAGTTGTGTATTTACGTATCGTTATATAAATGCAGCATTTAGCAAACAGCAAGATGCTAAAACGGTAAGCCAAGTGGTGATACTCGTTACTACTTTATTAGTTTGCTTAATTAGCGCAAGAGGCACTGTAAGCCATCGCCCGTTAAACCCTGCATTAGTGTACTTTTCAAGTGACTCACTAGTTAACTCCTTGGCACTTAATTCAACTTACAGTGTTGCATTTGCTATTAAGAATATGGGCAATGAAAAAAATGCCAGTAGTTTATACGGTACCATGCCACGTGATGAGATTTTACAAACAGTAAAGCAAGCAGCCTATAAACAGCAGTTTATCACAGAGAGTATCCCTACCCTTGCCAACAACACACCTTTTAACACAGGCAAACAAAAGAATTTAGTGATCATTTTAGAAGAAAGCTTAGGCGCACGCTTTGTTGGCGAACTAGGTGGCATAGGTGTGACTCCTGAGCTCGATAAGCTTTATCAACAAGGCTGGGGGTTTGATAACTTATACGCCACTGGCACACGCTCAGTTCGCGGTATCGAAGCGGTAACAACCGGGTTTACCCCATCACCTTCGCGCTCGGTGGTCAAACTTTCTAAATCTCAGCGTAACTTTTTCTCACTTGCTGATGTATTAACCCGCACCGGTTATTCCACCCAGTTCATTTATGGTGGTGAAAGTCATTTCGATAATATGAAAAGCTTTTTCTTAGGGAATGGCTTTAGCGATATTGTCGATATTAATGACATGCAAAACCCTGAGTTTATTTCGTCATGGGGAGCAAGCGACGAAGACTTGTTCAATCAAGCTGATATAGAGCTAAGTGAGCTAAATAAATCAGGCAAACCATTTTTCAGCCTTGTGTTTACCTCAAGTAACCACGACCCATTCGATATTCCAGAGGGTAAAGTAACACTGCCTGAAGGCCACGACCCAGAAAACTACAAACGCGATCTAGCAATCAAATATGCAGACTATGCTCTTGGTAAATTCATCGCGAAGGCAAAAACGCAAGATTACTGGCAAGACACCGTCTTTTTAGTGGTTGCAGATCATGATGTGCGCGTGTTTGGTTCAGAGCCTGTGCCGCTTAAATCTTTCCACATCCCTGCTGTGATCCTAAATAGTGATATGGATGCAAAGCGCGATACTCGCTTAGTCAGCCAAATTGATTTACCTGTTACTTTGTTGTCGTTATTAGGCGTTGAGCAAGCAACCCCCATGCTTGGTTATGATTTAACTCAACAATACCCTGTTGAGCGCGCCATGATGCAGTACTACGACAACTTTGCTTACGTAGAAAATGGTGAAGCCGTGATCCTGATGCCAAACCAAAAAGTGAGCTATTGGCGCTATGACTCTACAAGTAAAACGCAAGTTGCCATCGATAACACAGATAGCAGCGTAGAACTTGCCAAAAAAGCCTTAGCACACGTCTTATTTAGCAATTTAGCTTATACCGAACAGTTGTATCGCTTACCAAATAAATCGTAGCGATGAGGAATGATTATGAGCATGCAAATTAAACAACTCCTTACTAAAAAATGGCACGTTAGCTACAGCCAATTTGTCTGGCTGGTGTCGTTGTACTTGGTTATTGCATTTAATGGCCTGTTTTTATTTAACATGCTTGAAGCAGCCAGCAAACCTGAACATATCAACTGGTTATTTATAGCAAGCGTACCGTTTTTCTTATTAGCACTGACGGCAATGGTGTTAAGTTGGTTATCGTTAATCACCTTTGTTAAACCCGTGCTTTTAACAAGCGTCGTGGTTTCATCGTTGTTGTTTTATGCAACCTTAAATTACGGTGTTATCTTTGATAAAAGCATGCTGCAAAATATCTTAGAGACAAATTCAGGTGAGGCTTTTTCATACCTTAATGTACAAGTTATCGCTTTTATTACTGTGCTAGGCGTACTGCCTGCTTATTTGTTTTCTCGCTTTGAAATTGTCGGAAACTTTCGTGTTCGTCTTAAAAGCTTTGCGCTTCTTAACGTTACAGCGTTTACTGCTGTAGCTGTTATTGCCGTTCCTTTTTATAAAGATTACGCCTCTGTAGGGCGTAATAATCGTCAATTAACCAGCTACATTACCCCCTTTGCATTTTATACTGCGGGCTATAAGTACCTGCGCGATAATTATTTTTATCCACCTTTACCATTTAAAGTCTTAGATAAAACACCGCACCTATTAGCTAAGCAACAAAGTTCACTGACGATTATGGTGGTAGGCGAAACAGCACGCGCAGCAAACTTTTCACTACAAGGTTACGACAAGCCGACTAATCAATATACCCCTAAACTTGGCGTTAAATATTTCAGTGATGTTAGTTCATGTGGCACCGCAACGGCCATTTCTGTACCTTGCATGTTCTCGCGCTTAGACCGCAATCACTATGATTCGCGCATCGCGCAAAGCCAAGAAAATGCCCTAGATATCATTCAACGAAGTGGTGTCGAAGTAACGTGGATTGATAACAATAGCAGCTGTAAAGGGGTTTGTGTGCGGGTAAACTCAGAAACGGTAGAACCAACAAAGAGCAACCCACTTTGTGACGGACGCTATTGTTTTGATGAAGTACTGGTTGAAGAATTGGCTGCAAAGCTTGCCAAAAGTGATGCGAAACACCAACTAGTGGTATTACATATGATTGGTTCACACGGGCCAACCTACTATCGCCGCTATCCAGAAAAAGACAGTAAATTTTTGCCTGATTGCCCACGTAGCGATATCCAAAATTGTAGCAGTGAGCAACTCACAAACACCTATGATAATACCATTGCTTATACCGACCTAGTGCTGAGTAAACTTATTAATTTACTGCAAAGCAGTCAGGCGGATGACAAAGCCCTACTGTATGTTTCTGATCACGGTGAATCACTGGGTGAAAAAGGCTTGTACTTACATGGCTTCCCGTATGCGTTAGCGCCTAAAGAGCAAACCCAAGTGCCTATGCTGTTTTGGAGTAATAAACTAGCCGATACCCGCTTTAATCAATGTATCGAACAGCAGCGTAACCATGCTTTTTCGCACGATAACATTTTTGACACCCTACTAGGCTTAACCCATGTACAAAGCACTGAATATCACCCAGAGCAAGATATCTTTAATGCTTGCTCAACACAAAGCTAACGAAATAGAGATTTCATACTATGCAATTTGATAGCACTAACAAACCCATTGGCATTAAACGTATTCGCCTTGCATTCAAAAACTCCCAACGAGCATTCACGTGGTTAGCAAAGCATGAGTCTGCTTTTAAACAAGAGCTGGTACTGTTGGTCCTAGCCATAGCGGTGGTTTTTGTATGGCAGATTAGTCTGTATGAGAAAATTATGCTGCTTGTATCAGTGCTATTTGTGATGTTTGCTGAAGTCGTCAATACGGCAATTGAAGCCGCCATTGACCGAATAGGCCTTGAAATTCATCCATTATCAGGCCTAGCTAAAGACTTAGGATCCGCAGCCGTACTGATTGCTTTAACGATTTGTGCGTTGGTATGGGGCGGCGTGTTTGTTAATAACCTAAGCTAACTCGCTTTTTTATCATCAGGGGTGTCATTACAAAGTGCACAGTGGCGCCCTTTTGATGAATGATATAAACGGGTTGCGATAAAAATGGCCGTGGCAATAAAAGACCAAAGTAGCGCAAAACCTAACGCGCTGAGCGTCTCGTGACCTTTTAGAATTTCCACCATAAATAACAAAATTGCCACCAGCGTAAAAACTTTAGTGGTTCTTAGTATCCAAAATTTTGTACCCACAATTTACTCCTTTATACCAGAATCCTTAGAACGAGACTCCTTTGAAAGAAGAAGTGTAGTACAAAATAAGAAAAACAACCTAAAAAGCTAAAACAGGCTCAGACAATATCTGTACATTATTTCTAAATACCTCTAAAAGCCCCGGCGGTGAGTGTTCAGTGCCAAGCACTACCACATGACAGACATAACGATAGCCATTGTTAGTAAAGGTATAAAAATGATTCCCTCCACTGCCATCAAAGCTTAATGTGCCCCCTGTGATCACAAGGCTTGGCTCATCTTGCATTGATTGATCAACCTCCCATGCTGCATAGCGGTATTGATTATCAGCCAGTTCATCGATACGAATTAAATGCTGTTTAGTTTGCCACGTTAGTATCGGCTTTGTGAATTCACGGAGGCTTTTGTGTAATGCTTGTTTTTGCTCGTCAATCAATGCTTCGCGTCGTGCTTTTTCTGCCTCTGATTCATAAGGCACAGCCCAAATGGAGCCATCAAAGTCTAACCACAATTTGCCTGAATCAAACATAATGCCACGCCACCCCATCATTTCCCAATCATGGCGAATACTTGAGTTCACGATTTTTTCGACAAACTCTTTATCAAAAATTTGCTCAAACTTTTCTATGAGCATTTGCTCATTTTCTATTGCTTGCAGCGGCGCTTTACGCTGCAAAGGATAATGCACTCGCTTGGCAATGGCAGCTTTGTCACCCGCCTTAAATACCGCAACCACAGGTTTGACGATATTTAGGTGCTTTGTTGCGGCAAGACCACTGAATGCCATCAACAAAAGGAATAGATAAACGCTGTACTTAAAAAATCTCATTAATTACTCAACCACCAAATCAAACACAACATTGACACTTGCTCTGAAGGTAATCGACTCTTGTAGATACTTACCTTCTGGGACTGTATTAATACGTGAGCCCGTAACCATAATTCGTTCAATATTTGTATTGCTACCATAGCCAAAGTGACTACCTACCTCTTGCGATTGAATACTATACACCCGACCAAGTTTCGCTTCGAATGCGCTAGCGAGGCTACTTCCCTGCTGTTTGGCATTCGCTACTGCTTTATCAAGAGCGGCTTGCTCGTAATCTGAGGCTTTGGTTGATAAAAGTTGAATTTGCTCGATTTGATTGACACCCACTTTAAGCGCAAAATTTAAAAATCCGTCCAAAAGGGAGAGTTTTTTAAGGCTGACTTTGACCTTTCGCGTGGCTCGAAAACCATCTTTAACTTGATTATCATTTTCGTCATAACGCATGTTCGGCTCTACGAAAATTCGACCCGCAGAGATACTTTTTTCGTCTATAAAGAAATTATTTAAGCCCGCAAGGAGTTCATTGACTTGCGCATCTACTTGCTGCTTAGCCTGCACGCTTTCAGCTTTTACAGCTTCAAACTCTAACGTGATATCAGCCCTATCGGGGGCAGTACGTACAACAGCCTCACCTTTAACAACAATATGACGATTATCCGGCAGACTTGTAGCAGCCATCGCAGAACTGCTACATAAAACCAGTAACAACAAAGATTTAAGCATCATAACCTCTCCTTAGAAAAAAGTTATGATGCCTTGCTACAGCAGGAAAGTATAGTAATGCATACTTTCTTTCGATATAAAAAAAGCGAGTGATGATAACTCACCACTCGCAAACTCATCGAAGTTAAGATGATAGGAAATAAACGCTAATTGGCTTTAACTAGCCATCGCATTGTCGACGTAATCTTCGACCATATCGGCAAAATCTTGATCAACAATACCCAGCTCTGCAAAGCACTGCTCTTTAATTTTAAACCACTCGCTCGAATACTGTTGGTGACGGGCATAGTCCACAGCACTCTCCGCGCATTTTAAGATGGCATACGCCATACGTTGTTGCTCATCATTGTTTTGCTCTAAAAAGTGCGTGTTGTGATGATTTAAAATAACATGACAAAGTGGCTTTGGAAGGTGCCATGATACCGAGATAAAATAACCAATCACCGCATGATCGCACTGATAACGAGCCTGTTCTAGGTCGGTGATAGCCAGCTCTTTAGCTAGATTTGCTTGTTTAAGAACATCAACATAACCTCTGAACTTTAATGCCATAGCAGCAATACCGACATTATGGAAAAGCCCTAATGAATAAAGCTCGTCCACTGGCATTAATGACTTATAACTGTTTCCTAGCAGTACACAGGCATTTGCAACTTCAACCGACTCATCCCAAAAGCGCTCTAAGCTAATACAGGCATTACCTTTAAAATTTTGCTTAAGCAAGGCTAAGGTGACTAGCCGATTAAGCTGATCTAACCCTAAAAACATCGCCGCTTGGCGTATATCACTAATGGTGCGTTGTAAGCCAAACACCGGGCTATTTATAGTTTTTAATAATAAGGCCGACAGGCTAATGTCTCGAGAGATCAAATTGGCTATTTTATCTAAGCTTGCATCCGACTTTTGCATTTCATCGGCAATTTGGCTCAATAGCTCAGGTTTTGGTGGAATATGAAAACCGCGTTCAAGCGAAACTAGGCGTTGTTCATCTAAGTTGATCATTTGCCCAAGAGCCTCCGTTAATAAGCAACGAGCAATTTAATGGTTTAGATGTGTAAAATAACCTAAGAAGTTCGCCTTAGTATTGTTTGAGATCAATGTGTTGCGAAGAAAGGAAAATAATTAATGAAAGGCTAACACGGCACATTATGACAACTTGCTATAATATGCCGACTTTTTGAAGATTTGCTTAGTGGGCAAGTACGCTTAGCCACTCATCAGGGTTTGCTAGGATGAACTCAAATACATCGTTGTTATTTAGAGTAATGCGAATTCCATCTGCTGTAATTGGTAGAATACCCGCACCTTTACCCGAACACTTATCAACGTTATTGATGTGCGCTCGTGAAAGTGTATATGGACCTAAGCCTAACTCTTTATTAAACGGTTCAAAAACAATCTCTTGTTCAGTCACTAAAAGCTTACCATCCGCTTTTGCGACACCCGATTGAATAGTCGCTGTTGATTCTTTGACTGTGTGTGCGTGCATATCCTTTACTCCAATTAACAGATGAGTGTTAACTTACACTCAATGAAACCTTAAAATTTCGTACCAACTTAAGATACACCACGTACAAAAAAAGTACAGTGAAATTGATTTCAAACTTTTTTAAAAAAACTTAATTATTCGCTTTAAGTTATTTTTAGCTTAGTTGTTAAGGTTTTTTATTATCCTCACAAAAAGTCATTCTGACATAGGCCTTTCTTATGTGAACGAAAAAAATACTGCTATGCTTAAATTAACAGTAAGATAGGTGCGGTAAACTGATGACAAAAGCGTTGCAGCAAACTAAAAACAAGTTGAAAGTGAATGCAATTATCGTGATTGCATTAGTAACGTCGCTCACTGTTACCTCATTATTCTTTTACAAAAATGTCGACTCACAATGGCATGACTATTCAAAAACCGCCGCTAACGTTTATGTACTCCACGACAAGCTAATTCAAAAACTCGGGTATGGTGGCTTTATTCACCATTTTAAAAACCTAGTGCTCAGAAAAAATACAGAACTGTATCTTCCGCCCATTGAAAAGGAACTCATCGAAATAAAAGAGATCCTTGCCAAACTTAGCGCAATAAAAGAGTACGATCAGACTGCGCTTACTGACGTTAAAAAAACGGTTATTGAATATGAAGATAAACTCGATATTGTTTTAAGAATGATAGCTAATGGCGCGACTAGCGAGCAGATAGATACCACTGTAAAAGTAGATGATACAGATGCGTTGAAGGCACTTGCCGCGTTCGAGCGGCATGTAAAGTTAATGCTTCAAGATAAAAGCATCGCCATTGATGAAAACTTCCAAATTGCTTACATCGTGCATGTGTTAACAATTATATTGCTCACTAGCATATTGCTTATTTACTTTAGAAAGCTTTCAAACTCTTATAAACAACAGATTGAGCTTACTGAGCGCGCTTTAGAAGGCGCGAGAATAAAATCAGAATTTTTAGCTAATATGAGTCATGAAATACGTACCCCACTTAATGGCATTATGGGGCTTTTACAAATTTTGCAGCCAAATATTCAAAAACCGAAAAATATAGAAGTTGTGTCTAAGGCACTGTTTTCTTGTCGATCACTCCTTACTATCATCAACGATATTTTAGATTTTTCGAAAATGGAGGCGAACGAGCTTTCAATTGAACAGGTGGACTTTTCGATGTCGAAGGTCGTTGAATCAATCAATTCTGATTTTCTGCCGCTTTGTAACGAAAAAGCAATCGAACTAAACATAGATATAGACGATGACGTTGAAGATTTATGGATAGGAGACCCAGTTCGGGTTCGACAAATTATTTTAAACCTGGTTTCTAACGCCGTTAAATTTACCGAGCAAGGTGGCGTGCAAGTAAAAATTAATAAATCTTCGCAAAGCCAAAAACAAGGTGTTGAGATAGAAGTAATTGATACCGGCATTGGTATGAATAAAGAAGGTTTAATGCATCTGTTTAACCGTTTTCAGCAAGCCGATAACAGTATAACACGACGTTTTGGCGGGACTGGATTAGGGATGTCGATCACCGCGAATCTTATTAACCGTATGAATGGCAGTATTGATGTAGACAGCGCGCTCGGTAAAGGCACCCATTTCACCGTTTATTTACCGCTCAAAGTATCTGAAAAGCAGCACTTACATGATAGCTTTACCGATGTAACCGCACCTGACTTATCGGCTAAAACTGTACTAATTGCTGAAGATAACCCACTCAATACAATGATCATCAAATCGATGCTTGCAGAAACCAACGCAGATCTTCATTTTGCAAAAGATGGCGCTGAAGCAGTCGAGCTATTTAAACAACTAAACCCCATTTTAGTTTTAATGGATATACAAATGCCAACTATGGGGGGAATCGAAGCCTGCTCACATATTCGTAGCATTGATAAAGAGGTGCCTGTTATTGCCTTGACTGCCAACGTAATGAAAGAAAATATCATCGAATACATGAACTGTGGTTTTAATGGCCACGTAGGCAAACCCATTGAAAAGCATTTACTATTTAAAGCGCTGCATGATGTCATTGCAATTAGCCGTGACGAGTTCATAGACTAGGCTTCCCAAGCAGAAAATTTTATTTTACTTTACTTTCAATGCGTTACAATTTCACTTCTACGTTTATCCTGCTGATTCAATATTGTATGATTTTTATCCTATATTGATTGACTTGGCTAAAAAGATCCCTCATAGTCGAAAAAATCATCAGTACACATTAGACCAAATTATAAAAACCAAGTAGCAACTAAAACGCTATCAACAAAAATGTGGAGGAGATGCGTTATGAACCGTAAGTCAAAATTAATCTACCGTATTATGTTGGCCTCTAAGCTTCATAGCCGTAATAAAGAGATATCACTCGATAAACTAAAACAAGGCTGCTGCCTAAGTGACTCTGAATTACTAACCATTATAAAAGAGCTGGAAATTAAAAAACTGATCAGCTGGGATGCCAGTAAATCGGCTTTTATGATTTCAGCCTAGCTCAGCATATTTAAACGACAGCTTGGCTACACCTGGCTGTCGTTTTTACATATTTCCCCACCCTATTTAATCATTTAAGTATTTATCCGCCACCCCCTATAATTAAGCCATTAAATAAGACCTTAATCGATTATGTAACTGCATTGTGAATACGTATGCACATATTTGTTACATTCATTATCAGGGTATATATTTATCAGACTGCGTGTTTTTTACACGACAACTAAAACCGACAACAAGGCCTGATATGAATTCATTGCTAACCAAAAGTTTGCTTATTTTATTGCTAAGCCTCATTACTGCATGTACACACACTAAAACTGCAAACACTGCCTATGAGCCCAAGCCTTACGTAAAACTAATTCATCCTGAGTGGTCAAAAAATGCGGTGCTTTATCAATTAAATACGCGTCAATTCACTAAAGAAGGCACCTTTAATGCAGCACAGCAGCAATTGCCACGCTTGAAAGAGTTAGGCGTTGATATTATTTGGCTTATGCCAATAAACCCGATTGGTGAAGAAAATCGCAAAGGCAGTTTAGGTAGCCCTTATTCTGTAAAAGATTACCGTAAAGTAAACTCTGAGTTTGGCACACTTGAAGACCTCAAAGCCTTTGTGAACAAAGCCCATGATATGGGGATGTACGTCATTTTAGATTGGGTAGCAAACCACAGTGCTTGGGATAACTGGCTTCGATATGAACATCCCGATTGGTACGACCGAGACTACAAAGGCCAATTTAGGCCAACACCGTGGTGGGATTGGTCTGACATTATTGACTTTGATTATTCGAAACCTGCTCTACGTGAATACATGACAGAATCGATGAAATACTGGGTAAAAGAAGTCGGTATTGATGGCTATCGCTGTGATGTAGCTGGCTTTGTGCCGGTAGATTTTTGGAATAATGTCCGCCGTGAGCTTGATAACATAAAGCCTGTTTTAATGCTGGCTGAGTGGGAGTCTCGCGATTTACATGCCGAAGCCTTTGATATGACTTACGCGTGGTCGTGGTCTGAGCACATGCATAAAATCGTCAATGGTCATGCTGATGTCAGCGCCCTCTTTGTTTATTACTCATGGAACGAAAGTGCATTCCCAGCCGAGGCTTACCGCCTTGTAGGTGTTGCCAACCATGACACTAATGCATGGGAAGGCACCATGTTCGAAAACTATGGCGATGCACTTGAAGCCGTTATTGCATTATCTGTCGTTGGCGAAGGCTTTCCGATGATCTATAACGGCCAAGAAGCAGGTAACGATAAACGTCTCGCCTTTTTCGAACGTGACCCAATCAAATGGCAAAAGCACCCTATCGGTGACTTATATCAATCACTATTTTCACTCAAACATAATAATGAAGCACTGTGGAATGGCCAATTTGGCGGCCGCATGGTGCATGTACCAAACACCGCACCAAATCAAGTGCTAAGCTTTGTTCGTGCAAAAGGCAACGATAAAGTATTTGCCGTATTTAACCTATCAAAAGCGCCACAAACAGTTAGCTTTAAAGAACCATTGTTTTTGGGTAAATACACAGATGCTTTTTCAAAACAGGCAATGGAATTGACTCAAACAACAGAACTCACAATTCCTGCATGGGGATTTAGAGTGTTTGTAAAATAGTGTTAGAAGCCAAGGAGCTATAGTTAATTGTAATTACAGAGACATTATTCAGACAGGGTAATAAATCTGCGTAATTTAACTAGAACATAAAAGACGGTATCGAAAGCGTGTTTTAAAAAGAGATAGATATGAAGAAAGTCACCCAATGTTGTTTGAAGTGTAAGTTGACATAGCCTCATTCGATTTCATTGAACTACAACAGCAGTAGTGAAGTGTATATTGGCATAAAATTGAAGTATAAAATGTCATAGAGCTACTAATTTTCTTAAATTAAAAGATCAAGTGCAAATTAAAAGCTCCTAATATAAAAGCCAGCATTAAAGCTGGCTTTTATAGAGTATACTTATTATTTGGTTGAATTCTGGCCCTCAATTAGCGAGGCTTTGGATTCAAAAACTAATTACTTACTCTAATTCAATGGTTACGTAATCGGAAATTATCTCAACTTCACCCCAGTCACCTTCTAGAAAGTTGACGCCTTCATCTACGGAAAAGGAGTCAATATTTCCCAAGTCTACTTCTTTATTTTTGTCAAAAAATTGATTCAGTGACTTTTCAAACCACTTAATTTTTTTACAACATTTAAAAGACAATTTACCTTTGCGATAACAGTACTGCTCACCTTCAGACGGTATTGAGTATTCAGGATGATCTTTAGTCAATACAAATTCCATCAAAAAAGTTATCTCTTCGGACGACTCATTTATAGCAAGGACAAAGGAATCTTCCAGGTAAATATTTTGTAAGCCAAATATGTTAAAATGGTTCATTATAAGTCATTCTTAATAGGTGTATGGTTTTCAGGACTTTTTCTTGTAACAGGATCGCCCGCCGGATTTACTCGCTGTCCATTGGAATCCTTCAACTCTACATGTGGGGTGGCACTTCCCGGTGCTCGCTGACTTCCCCCTTTAATGGTTACAAGGGCAATTCCGTTTTCATCAACAAGTTTTAAAGGTCCATTTTCCGTCTGGGTTGGTGTAAAACCAACGTCTTTGGCCTTGGCCACTATATCACTCGCATTTGTCGAACCATTAGTATTTATCATGTTACCGACTTGTTTACCACGACCGCAATTATGAACTAAAACATTTCTTTCTGTTACGTAGTATGTATGAAAATCAGCTACAGTAAAGTTATAGGTAAGGTCAGTACGATTTTCGTCAAGTAAGCTTATAACTTTCATCGAACCGTGCCCATCAGTTTCGATTAAGTCACCCTCTTTAAGCTCAACAGTTTGCTTCCAGCCCTTGCCAACAACAAAGAATGGGTGGTCATCAGTAGCCTGAATTTTCTGTTCAAACCCATCTTTAGCCATTAATTTGACTTCAAAGATACCTCGATCAGGTTCAATAAAAACCTTTGTAACGGGTTTCTAGTCTTGTTCGCCTGTTTCAGTATTTTTCGCCTAGTTTCACATCTTCAATATTCTTGTATCCACCCTCAGTTAATACTTGAGTTCCAGCGACAAAACAACAAATAATGATGACATATATGGACGCTCCCTTGAAGTCAAGACGAGCTAATGTATAAACATCAAAATTGATGCCTTTATTTTATTATCATGTATCTCATATCACAGTAATGATGCGTCACAAGCTTGCTGAAAAGCAAAGGTACTGACATATATGGACGCTCCCTTGAAGTCAAGACGAGCTAATGTATAAACATCAAAATTGATGCCTTTATTTTATTATCATGTATCTCATATCACAGTAATGATGCGTCACAAGCTTGCTGAAAAGCAAAGGTACTGACATATATTCGAGCTATGGTGTCATGGTTATCATGCGCCATGCTCCTAATGAGCTTCGTACCAAGGGACCTAAAAAATATTCACCCAAACGAGATTTAATCTCGTGTCTTTATCTGGTTAACCTTGGTTAGCGTGCGCTTTTTGTTTCATTATAAGTGAAGTACATACAGGATAAGCGTATGTTACGACTTAAGTGCCCAAACACCCACTCAGGTTTTAAAACCTATGTCATAACCAGGCTGTCTTAAGTCGTAAACTCGGGTGTGATTGGTGTGTAAAATACGCATAATTAAGCATCCTTTTGTGTATTCTGCACATACTGAGGAGAGTAGAGAGTTTGCTTGGTCAGCAATATCCACATCAGTCGAGCCAATCTGTGTGCGGTGGCGACCACCACACAATTAAAGTGTTTTTTCTCGCGCAACTGGTTTATCCACTGGCTTAGCGCATCTGTTTTATGGTGGCTTCTGGCGATAAGGGCGCGAGCACCGTGAATAAGTTGTTTTCGCAGGTAACTGTTACCTCGCTTAGTAATACCAGACATTTTACTTTTATCGCCTGACGCGTATTGTTTTGGAGTTAATCCTAGCCAGACGCCCAGCTCTTTTGCATTTTTAAATGCCTGACCGTTCCCGATTGACGCTGCATAGGCCGAGGCATTGAGTACACCCACGCCAGGAATAGAGTGAAGTATTTTAGCGTTTGTATCCCGTTCAACGTGTGCAGTAAGCATCGCTTCAATGGCTTTAATGCGTTTAACAAGGGTTTTGTACTCAGTGTAAATATCACTCACCATTATGCGCAGCTGAGGGCGAAGCTCAGAATCACTTTCTAAGGCAATTATCCCTTGCTCTAATGCCTTCATACCGACAGGAAATACATACCCAAAATCGACCAATAAACCGCGTAACTGGTTGGTTGCAGCAATCCTGTTTTGCAGAAGTCGCTCACGTATCTTATGGAGCATGAGTATTTCTTGCTGAGCTTCGGTTTTAATAGGAACGAATTTAATATGAGGGCGTAAGCTTGCTTCATAGATAGCAAGGGCATCGTTACTGTCGTTTTTATTACCGCGAACAAAGGGGGTAACGTGTTGTGCAGGGATAAGGTCAACGGTATGACCGTAAGACGAAAATACTCTTCCCCAGTAGTGGGAAGAATAACAGGCTTCCATCACCACGCGGCACGGAGGGGTATTCGCCATGAAGGCGTTGAGTTTAGCTCTGTTTAAACGTTTATTGCATTCTCTTTTATAGTTAGAATTAAAGCCAGCGACTTGGAATACATTTTTTGCCAAATCAATTGATAATGTGCTAATTTTCATGACGGACGTTCCCTTTTAACTGAGTGTGAGTTAACCAGTTTGGCGCATTGACGCCGTTTAGGGGAGCGTCCATCTCATCACCCATTGTAATTTGTTTATTAAAACTGAATCACTTTCGTCATGTTTTACATTTACCACGAACGGTAAACTCCAAGTTCAAGATGGGTGTCATCATTAATTTCTCAACTAATCAAACGTTTGCTTTGAAAAATTCCTCAACAGATAAACGAATTTTATCCAAGCTGTCGTTTCCTTCTAACTCTATACTTCTTCCCTTAACAAACTTAGTGAAAACGTGCCCAACAATTAAGTCAATGGCTTCATCAGGTGCTATTAATCCTTGCTGAATTGCAAAAAAGACATCTTTTTCAACCAGTTTTTTGTATACAAAATCTGAGATCTCACTTTCTGTAGGTTTGTTTTGGGAATACAAACCTACAAATTCTGCTAGTGGTTTAGCTAAAGCTTTGTCTATTTCATTTCTAGTATTTGACATTACTGATCCTCAAAATTAAATCCACCTTGGCCATCAGGTTTTCTGACGGTAACTTTATTAACTGTTGTTGGTAGTGGCGTATCAGTTTTGATCAATATAGCATTTGGATTTCCGGGGACAGAAACATTACTTACTGAAGTAGCATTGGATACGTCAACAGTTACTTTAGCTGACGCAGCACCACCAATCGAAGAATCTACACCATGAACAAAAGTGTCACCTTGATTCTTACTAAGAAATATTTCTCCATTAGCGTTAGGCTTCATAGCTCCATCTGCTTTGATTGAGTCAATATTCGCCATCTTAGCGCCATGATGCCCAGAAATATCACAAGCATTATGAACCCACATATTTGTCTTACCAACAAAATATGTGTGGTCAGTATCCACTGTAAAGTTGTACGCATACCGTGACTCTTGGTTAATTTCAATTTGAATAATACTTATGTCATTTTCTTCTTTAGGGCCAGAAATGACTGTACCTTCAGTTATATTTTTAGCCTCTAACCAACCAATATTATCAACATAAAATGGATGCTCGGCAGTAGTGGTTATGAATTCTTCCAAGCCATTTTCATCTACAACTGTAAATGTAATAGTTTCTTCATGCCAGTCCTTAAAAGTATCAGTGACTTCCCTCCATGAAATTTCACCGGTTTCATCATTTTTGGACAAGACAATATCACCTTTTTTGACTTCAATAATTGTCTTGTAACCATCAATAGTTGAAATCAAAGTATCGGGCGTGAAGCTACAACCTCCAGGTTTAATAGCCGCTTTAGAATCACCTTTTGAGTTTGCCTTAATAACTTTAGCTAAACGCTTCGCTTTTTGTAATGTTTTAGCCGGGTTTACAATCCCTACAGCTGCGTCAGTAACTGCGCTTCCTAAATTCAACGACCCTGTTTCGGCGTAGTTTAATGCAGCTCCGAGAGCGACATCAGCTATAAACTTAATAGCAAAGTTAGCAAATTTACCCGTTGGGTCATTTTTATTTAATGGATCATTACCTACATACGCATACATATTCATCCCATCTTTATATCCAATAGGATCAGTCTGCATAAAACGCCCTAATTCAGGGTGGTAAACCCGTGCTTTGTAGTGATAAAGCTTAGTACCTGGGATTAAGATTTGCCCAGTGTAACGGAAACGCGATGAGCTGGTATTAATTGGCTCTCCAAATGGGCCATATTTATGCGTAGCGACAATTGAACCTGAGCCATTCGTTTCACTAATAATTGAGCCGCGCTCATCTGCATGCAAATAACGCTTATTACCAGTGCCACTGCCTTCGTACCACACAAGCGGGTCATCTTCGCCTATACTATGAACATAACGGCGTAATAGACTACCGCTGCTGTTGTATTCCGCAACCAATTCGTTTGCATCATATAAGAAGGTAGTTTTAGTGCCATTGAGTGTTGAGTAATTTAATCGCCCCGTTGCATCATAGCCAAGTGCTAAGCTGGTACCTGACTTAGACGCAGACGTTAATCGGTTATGCGCATTATAGTTATAGCTCCAACCATCATAACTTTTTAAGTTGCCGTTATTATCATAGGTTAAACTTTTACCACCAACACTCGTGTATTGGTTTAAATCGTTCGTGGCGTAAACTTGCTCACCAATCGTTGGAATTTGAATCTGGTAATTATTATTACTAACGGTTTTCGATTTCAGTTGATTTGCGTAGTTATAAGCGAAATTAGCGTTATTGATACCCGTATGATTAAATTGGCTTACGCGTCCTTTTGTGTCGTAAACCACAGAGCTAGATTTGCCATTTCCTCTAGAAATACTCGTCAATTGCCCTTTTGAGTTGTAAGTGTAATTTGCAAGCAGGTTACTGCCATTTTCTTTTATTGAAGTCAGTGCACCTGTAGCATCAAATGCATAAGTGACATAAAAACCACCGGGGTGAGTTAACCGAGTTCGTCTATCTCCTAAGTCATAAAGGTAACTTAAAGTACGATTATTCGTGGTTGTACTTTTCAGGCGACTTAATTCGTCATAGGCATAACTGACAACACTAGAACCGCGAGTTACACTTTTATCACGCCCTATGCCATCATGATTAAAATACAGTGTAGATTCACCTGGCACGGTTGTTTTCGTTTTCTTATTTATCGCATCGTAATAGTGTGTAAGTATTTTACCGTCCCGTTTGCGCCACGTTTTTAAATTACTATTTGCATCATAGCTATTTTGCTCATAGGTATTATCTTCAAATGTCGTACGCTCTAACCGGTCAAAACCATCATACGTATAATAAGTGATATTTCCTTCACCATCTTTACGTGTGTAGATTTCACCATTTGCTGTATACGCAATCTCAATATCGATACCAGCATCTGGTGTGTTATACCCTGAGATGACTTTTGTTGAACGAGATAGTCTGTCGTAATAGTTACGTGTAATACGGTCTGGACCATCGACACCTTCTGATGCAAGTGAACAAGCAGAGCTTGGGAGGCTATTGAATGTAGAGGCGTTCATGCGAATAGCTGTACACATTAATCTATTTCGTGTGTCGTAAGTAAACTGTGTAACGGCTTCTTTTTTTGATGGCGAGCTAATTTCTTTTTTAGTCGCTAAATTTCTCGTGTTATAAGCAGTTGTTTCTGTATTATAAACACTCAACGAAGTGCTTGTAGGCGATGTCAGCGTACCTGTTTCAACAATGCGAACTTGGTCATCTTCGTTACGATACGTGAAACGCTGTGCGACACGATACCCCCGCTGGTTTTTTGCACCAATTTCCCAAGTTTTTCTACCTGCATTGTCATACCGGTAATAAATTGCATCATCAGAACCTGCCAGTGGTCCATCTTCAACCGTTACTCTACCAGCATTGTCATAGGTATAGGTCGTTACTTGTTTTAATACCCCTACACCATTGGTTTTAGTCACTGTTTTAGGTAGGTTTGTATTCCCCCAGTATGTGTAGCTTGTAACTTGTTTATCTGCTAAAGAACAATTACTTTGAGTACAAACACTGGTACTCTTTAATCGTGTAAAACCGTTAATTTCTTGCCACGTATTAGTAGTCAAACGGCGGTTATTGTTTTTATCCGCTGGCTCAAGTTTAGTGAGCATTCCACCATGACTTGCGAATGTATAATTAGTGGTATTGCCATTCGGATCTGTAATTGAGGTAGGTCTAAAGCATCGTAAATCTGTGTACTCTGTAATATCACAATCACCAGCATTATATGTGGCAGTCGTTACAATATCTGATTCAGATGAACTTGATTTTGCTTCCATTCTTTTTTCAGTGATATTACCTATCACATCATAAGTGTAGCGTTCGCTATTCCCTTCAGGGTAAATAACACGACTCAATCGATAATTTACATCATACCCATACTGCGTTGTTTGATTCAGTGCGTTAACCTCACTGGTAATCATCATTCTTCTATCAGTCGGTTTGCCAGACATAGATAAGTTAATTGTCCTTGAATAGCTCTCTGGGCCCGTTATAACCACTTTAGAAAACTCTTTATCTGGCCTTACACCGCCTCCTGTAGGAGGTGTATAAGCATAGTTATAAGTTTGGCCATCTTTAATGACTTTAGAAACAAAGTAATTTTGTGTGCCGCTGCCATAAGGCTGAGTCGTTGTCGAAACAGTAACTGAATTATGTGAATCTGTTGGTAATTTTAAGGCGAACTCTCTCACTTCTTCTGTACCACCAAAAACATTACTGTAGCTACCGTAATTCCAGGTTCGGCCATTCGCATCTGTGACTGTAGATTCTGTGAATGTATGCTGAGCAATTGCGACAGAAGGCGAACTTGTCTTAACAATTTTTGCAGACGTGAGTTGATACCAAGGGTTATTTACTTGGCCGAAATAATCTCGTGAGTTGGACTTATAAGTAAACTTAAGCTGGTAACCTAAATTTGAATCAATACTCAATAATCGATGAAAAGTTATATAAGGGTTTATATTTGGATCTGTAAATTTTTCATAATCATAAGTGTGTACCTCACCATCGGGATAAAAAACTTTTGTTGCATACCAAGTACCGTCAACCGATTTAGTTGACGATGAAGGGCTATTAACATAAGACAAATTGGAGGTGTATTGAACTTTTACACCACTTTTACCTTGTATATATGTGAACGTACTAGACTTCTGTGTGCTATAAATCCCACCAATTAATGCTGAGCCATTATTAACAACGGGAACACACTCTGATTGGCAAGTGAAGTTATCAGATTGACTACCGCCATAAGATAGAGAAGCGGAGATTCTTCCCCCATTCGGTAATTCAGAAACCCAATGAATAACATTTATCTTAGACTCAAGCTTTGGCATGCTTTCAAACGTCAAATTAGGCGCAGCTGGAATGCTCAAAACAGGCAGTTTTACTTGATATAAACCTGTATTTAAGTTTACCGAGTTTATATCCGTAATCGATACAGGCGGTTTAATTGTTGGAATAGTTTCTTCGGCATTGACTAAACTTGGCTGGCTTACACTTAATAATGCAAGACCCAGAATCGTTTTTATTTTCATTTTTCTCATCCTTGATCTAATTTAAGCCACCTGGGCCACCAGAAGTTGTAATCCTGACTATTTTAGTCACACTCGCAGAGTCACTAGAGCTATAACAAGTAATATTAATTGGGGTGTTTTCGTAAATTCTTAAGCTGACTGACCCCGAAATTGGTTGAGTTTGAAAATAACTCGTATCCCCAGAAACGTAAACGATCATTTTGAGGCCAGATTACCCCATTTCAGCGACATCAGACGTTAAAAAATTCTCTGCGAACTTATTTTTCCACTGAAGCGGCGTGAGTTCCGCAACGTCAGTGGCTGGATGGATCGCCACTCGCTGTAAAACATCAACGAGGTAGGTGTAAGGATTGATGCCATGGAGTCGACAGGTCACCATTAAGCTCTGAAGCATACCTAAATGCTCCGCCCCCAACTCGGTCCAACAGAATAAGTAATTCTTTCTTCCCATTGGAATAACGCGCAGAGCTCGCTCAAGATGGTTAGTGTCAATTTGAAGGTGAGGATTGGTGAGGAACACCTTTAGCTCAACACAACGTTCACTGGCATAGTTTAACGCTTTAAGCAGCTTGTTCGAGGGTAAGTATTCCGGATTTTGTCTTTGCTCGTAGACCCATTCAAAGAAGCTGGCTACTATCGGCTCGCTGTTCTTTTGACGATACTCAAGCGCTTTATCCGCCGATAACTCAGCATTACGGATGTGTTTTTCATGTTGATACAGCTGCGCTATCAGGTCGAGTGCATGCTGAGCTAGAGTAGGCTCCATTTCTAAGGCATTTTCGAAGCCACGGCGAGTATGAGCCCAACAGGTAGCGTGGGTTACTTGCTCATCTTTCGCGTTAAGCTGTTTCACAGCTTTCGTGTAAACAGGATAGCCATCACTCAATAAGGTGCCTGAGAACCCTTTTAATTGCTCCACCGCGAATTGAGTTCCTCGGCTTTTTGACCAAGTGAACGCGACTTCATCTTCTTCACCATAGATTGGCCAGAAGTAAGTTTGCCGCATTTTACCTTTTGACTTTCGACCGGCTTTCATTGGCACTTCATCCATCGCCAACACTTTACTTTGTAATATGTGGTCAAGTTGCGCTTGGTAAATCGGCTTAAGAAGCTCAATGGCTTTCTGTATGTAGTTAATAAGGGTGGCGCGGCTGAGCTTAATGCCACTGTCCAATAAGCGTTGATGCTGTCGGTAAAGTGGGAGGTGGTAGACCGCTTTATCCACCATTAAGCCAGCGAGCAATGACACATCTGCGTAGCAACCCTCTAGAACGTTACTGGGTGCTGGAATGTTCGATAACGTGTGCTCTTTCTTATGGCGCACAACAGGACGTCGGTAGACAAGGACAACATAGCTACCTGGGCGCTGGGCAAGACGAGTCGTTTCTTTGTAATCAATCACCTCGTAGTTATCGGCCTCTTCCCCTTCCAATTCTGGAGCAGAGAGTTCGATAATTTTGCGAGGAACGGATTCGTCAAAGCGTAGACCGGTATCGTTGACTTCATCTCCTGAGCGCTGAGTTTTATTACGGCGCTTGTGTGATGGGATAGTGATGCCATCCTCTTGGTCGAGTGAAGGCTCTGGTTTCTTCTCAAACAAGGACGCTTGTTGAGGGTCTATCTGGAGTTGTTTTTCAGATTTGCGCCCAAAAAGTTGACGCTGGAACCAAGAGAGTTGATTTTTAAGTGCAGCCAGTTCCTCCGCTTGTTTAGCAAGAAGAGCTTCCATTTCCTTGGTGTTTAACTGGCTGGTATCACTTGTTTTCATGGTGAAAATTATACCATGAAATTGACTTAGAGTCGCCGTTTATGAGGGGATTTTTGCCAATCAATGCCGTCGATTAGGCACTGAAGTTGGGTCCAAGTCAGAGGGTGCTTTTGTGTTGGAGAGCCCAGCTTTTGATACAGGCCTCGCTCCAGTCGCTTGCTCCATAAACAGAATCCGCCTTTGCTGTAATAAAGGATTTTCATCATGGTTCGCTTGCGGTTAATGAAAACAAACAGCTCTCCGTTATTGGCTCGCACTCCGAACTTAGATTGAACCAGTGCAGACAGCCCATCGAACTGTTTTCTCATATCGACCGGTTCGGTGTAGAGCCAAATCTTGAAATCTGGATTTTGAATGAGCATTAGTTGTGCCGCATACGTAAGGTGACTCCCCCAGGTAAAGAGAGTTCAATATCCCACGACTGCTCTCTTTGAGAGTGAGAGATGAGCTGCCAAGTGTCAGCATCTGCGTGAGAGCTAGAGTCTGGTTTTTGTTCTAGTTCGGATTCTCCGGACAGCTTTTTACGCCAGACATAGAAATTGGAGGCGGTAATGTTGTTCTGTCGGCAAAACTCACTCGCTTTGAGTCCGCTTGCTTGATATTGGTCGATGATGGTCTGCCAATCATCAGGGGTACGTCGTGAAGTCATATCTGGTGCTCATTGATAAGAATGAACACCAGAATAGAGGGGATTTTTGCTAGGTTAAATACGCCTTAGAATGAACGTTTACCCAGAAACCGTTACTTTGCAATAAGAGGTATTCTGCGAAGCCCACGACACACTGAATAATGAACCTGAGGCGACTGTGCTCGGAATTGATGATGAAGTAATCACTGGCTCTGGAGGCGGAGGTGGAGACGTGTTTGCATTTGCGGAAGACGTTCTGTTGCCTGCATCGTCATAACTGTAAGTAACGAGTTTGGTATCGCTTTCTTTTACTACTTTTAAGCGCCCCCTAGCATCGTATTCAAAACTAACTGTTGAAGCTAGTGCATCATTTATTGTAATTGTTCCGAGCGCAACAAATAGCAGCGCTGCTGAACATCCTTGTATTTTTGGCATATATTCACCTAATCATTTGAAAGTAGTGAAATAAAAAGTAACTCCATCTACTTTTATTTAAATTAACTGAATTATTGTACCGGATAAAGAAAAGTTTAGAATACGAAAAAGTAATTAATTATTAACACTTGCAAAACATATAAGAAACTTTGTTAACCAGAGAATTTTATTGCGGATGCTAAAATTAAAAAGTTAGTAGGCACCTGATAATTATTAGAAAGTTCCCCCATTAAAGTAGTTTTTAATGGTTTTTATGCTAGCCGAAGAAAAGTGAATGAGATTAAGGTATAATTAGATTTTAGAGTAAAAGACCCCAGCGTTTGCTGGGGTCTCTCTATTTAGCCTCTGCCTTTTCGGCAGTTAAAAGTCACAAGTTGTGGTTGTTTACTTCCAGGCCTAACTTCAGCTGCCTACTCGGCAGTTCACGCATATAGTGGGCGTTTTGCCCAGGCATAAGAATTTTCAGCTGCCTACTCGGCAGTTCACTATTAAAAATAGTTTAAATTTCTATAAATACCAAACTGTTAAACGAATTTAAATTATTTACCCTTATTTTCAACAAATAAAATAACCCATTGAAAATTAAAAGAGTAATTTTAAGATTATTAAAAAAGGGTATTCAAAGAGGGAACCATGCCTTGGAATTCTTGGTTAGTAGCAAAGCCATAATTGTTAAAGTGATTATGCATGGGTTCAGCTTTTTCAATTTTTTGTATATGAAGTATAAAATTATTCCCGTTTCCTTTGCTTGATACAGGTATTGAGTGAAAGTGACCTATGTCCTTTGCCTCAAATTTATATTCAGGAGTGTAAACTTCGCCTCTCGCTTCAGCTCGCTTTTTAGCGCGTTTTAACCGCCTTTGCTTTTCACCAACAAAGGCTTTAGCTATTGATTGGTTGCGAACAAACATTACATCACTTTGGTTTATTGGTACTTCGAGTATTTTTGATAAGTAAAATAACTTGTCATGAGCCATCATCTCAAAATAGCTTTGCTGAGATAGGTTGGTTAATTGCTTTTTATCTGTTGATACGAACGCTATTTGATTACCTATGGTTTGCTCGTTCCATTTAGGAAAACACACACCTATATTACTAATTTCGCGTGAACTCATAAACCCATGCAAAATACCAATACAACGCCCAGCAAGAAGGCTTACATCACAATTTTTGGGTAAATAAGTAATGGTAAAATAATAGCGCTTCAACCTTTAATCCTTTGAAACAAGCCACCTTTGATCAGCACTGCCGCAATAAAGTGAACTGCGTCTGATTCTTCACCTTGCTCTAAACCATTCTTTTCCATGTGTTTAATATGCAAAGCAATGCGCGGGAATAATGAGTAAAAGTCTGAATGGGTCTTAGGTGTTCTGTGTGCAACTAATATTTGCTTATCTGCGCCATACTCATGAGTGCGCAAAGGTTTGTAGCCTCCCTCATACCAATCATCAATAGTTTGAATCGCAGCCCCTACTTTTTGTGAGTTTAAACTTGCTGCTTTTTTATCGCCTACTTGAGTGTATGCAAGTTGTTTAGATGACATGCCCTGTTCAACAGTATCTACAAACTTTTGACTTGGGTGAACCTCTTGGCTAAATGCATTTTTAATTTTTGCGGTTATATCTAAATAACAGTAGCTTTGAGGGTTACTAAGCCCTTCTTGAATAGCTTCTGATAATGTTATTAGCGCTGTTTGATTATTTTGCCAATTGCCCTGCCACTTTAGCTTTTGTATACCTTCAACAACAATCGGGGCTGCATGTTCAGTAAGCACTTCTATATCAACATTCGGTGATTGACGGTTACGCCAAAGCCAGTTTCCCATCAATATATTTTTAGCGTAACGGGTAGCAACTTCATTAAGGCCATTGTGCTTTTTATAGGTTTCAAAAAAACGTTTTAACCAATAAATAACTTTAGGATCATCACAAACATGAGGCTCAATACTATTGGCCTCAACCCTGAGTGAAAAACGACAAAATAGCTCTTTTACTGTTGGAGGCACGTAGCACACATCAATTGTTTGAGGGTTTCCAAAAGCAAGATCTTGTGGCGCTAAATTTTTAGCCACATTTTGCTTTTGATACGCATCGCCAAATCCTGATTTTTGCCCAACTAATTTATTTTGTTCTATTTGTAGCGGTTCAAAATCAGACTCTGGTGTTTTATAAAAAAACACCGCTTTGCTGGGTGAAAGCGAACGCGAGTAACTTAAGTGCCGAGGTAATTGCATTATTCATACTCAAACTTAGACTTTTTCATAAGCATAGACTCTTTTTGAACATCCATAACCCAAAATGCGTCATGAAAGAACTGCTTAGCCCCTGCATACTTAACTGACGTATTGCTAACACACTCTAACAACCCAATTACGGGCTCAGCATAACAATGGTTCTCATGTAATGCTCCACCTCGCTTTACGGGTTCTTCAAGCGCAGCAAAGCCAATTGCAGCGGGTCGTAGATTAAAGTTACCGTTAAGGGCATCAATTAATTGTTCAAAACTTTTAACTACTTTTTTTGAAGGATATAACCAACTGCCATTTGACGATTTTACTTTAAGTTTTTTAAACAGCTCACTCGGTTTAGTATGCACATGACACCAATCTATATTTTGGTATAACGAAGGTGGATGCATAATTCCACCTGCAAATGAAGATGGTAGTGCGGGCTTTAAAAGTTGACTGTTTAATTTATTAAGCATCTCAATATTTGGTACAAAAAGTCTAAAGACTAAATCGAGTGTTATATCGCATTTAGGTTTATCGATAATTCCTGATCTTATTACATGACTACGCCCTGCAACTTGTTTTAACTTGCTTGGCTCAGGTAATGGTTTACCTGTATGTAATTGATAGTTTTCAATGTAAATGGCACTACCAATACACTTAATTGAAGGGTCTATAAAATTTTTTAGCTTACGCTCAAAGTTATGAGCAAGCCCATTTAAAGCAGTAAGTGACGGCATACCTTGAATATACGAGTTAGCCATTGCCTCGGCATCAAACACTCGCATATCTTGGCAATGTACATACACTATTTGCTCATCATTTAATGTTTCTTCAGTTGCACACTGAGTAAACACATAGTTTAACTGCGTTTTAAACAGCCCCATTAAATTAGGGTGATATGCAAAGCGTTTGAGCTTACTTAAATTACCAAGGCTTTCATTTAGTATGTTACTAAATTGGCTAATACAGTTAGTAATACTCTGATCTAAATAATGCTTTGCCCAATCAGGGTAAGATTGCTCTTGAGCGTTATTTTTAGCTTCAAGAATGTTATCAAGCCATAACTGCAAACTAACACGGACTTGCCTAATAGCCGCTACTCGCGCTAATCGTTTTTGCCTTAACGTATTAAACTGTTTAATGCCTACCAACACCAAAAGCGCCTGTTGAAATTGACTGCTTAATAGCGCACGAATTTTAAATGTTTTCTCAATATCATTATTGACTACTTTAGAGCGGTTAATAGCTTTTGAATTTGTTTTAGGAAAGTAACGCAAGACTCTTATATTGCCACCTACTGAGCTTGCTAAATCGCCTACATTGGCTGGCCTTGAGTGCTCAACTAAACCAGAGTTTAATTTACGCTCTGTTGTTAATTGCTGAATTTTAGCTAGCATTGCGTGGCTTACTACAGGCGTAACCGCAAGGTAGCTTTGCAGGTATGGCATTTGTAATTGTAGTGAAAAAGAGCTCACTTCTAACGGGAGCTCTGCTACTGGCAATTGCTGTTTTATTTTACCCGCGATGTCTAAAACCGCCTTTTTTGTGAAACCGTATGCTCTGATAAAATCAATCCAGACAGGCTCTTCAGTAATTAATAACTTTGCTAAACAAGTCACTTTACCTTGCCAAATAAATAAGGTTAAAAATAGCTTTGCATGATTAATTTCAGCACTGTTGTGCGACCAACCAAAACTCAACGGTAATGACCGACTGCAAATACCTGCAATATCTTCACTTACTACCATACTAATTAAACGTTGATGGCTTACTCGTATATCAGGATATTTTAAATTATGAGTATGAAACCATTTAACTTCGTTAATGCACTTACTCAGTAACACTTCATCGCGTAATACACTTTTAGCGGCTCTTAAACTTGTTAAATCATCAATTTCACTTTGTTTATAAACTAGGTTAATGAGCACAGTCAGCGCTTGTTCTTCAAAGCCATCTACCGCAATGCAAGGCGTGTATGGCGCAAATAACTTTCTAAGTGCTGTGGTTTTTTCTTTTAGTGATTCAATTGCAAATGCATCTTGTAAGTTCATAAGTTACCACGGCGCTATAAATTGTTTTTTTGTTTGAGGCTTTTCAGCTGCGAATGCTTGCTGTAGCTCTATAACTTGGCGTAAATAAAATACATAGCTATCAGCTCTGAGCTGTTCGTTCTTTTTTTGTGGATAAGCACAGCTTAAAAAGCCTTCTTGATGAAGCCTATAAACTTGCTCTGTTGTGGTGTTTAACAATACTGCGGCATCAAAAGTGCATAGCAGTAAGTCAGCAATATTTGGATGTTTAGCTTTAGGGTTACTATCAACTAATTCAACAAAGTATTTAATAATCTCATCAAGTACTTTGTTTTTACGGTTACTTGTTGCTGCAATTTGACAATCACGAAGTAAATCGCCATATACAGAGTTAAACTTAGTTTTATTAAAAGGGTTAAGTTGTTTGAGCCGCGCATTGTTTGTAAGTATATCTAATTCAGTGGTAAACCCATCAGGCCAAGCACTAAAATACCCCACAAAGGTACGACTAAAGTCAGCGTCGCTTATATCAAGTTGTTTAACTTTCGCAAACCACGATATTAACCCGACTATTTTTTGGCTGTGATTACCTGCAAGAGCAATTGCAATTTTAAAGTCTGCATCGTTTAACTGTTCACTATTGGTTAGTTTACAACCGCAATTACATTCTAGAAACGCCTCAGAAGCTCTGTAATAAATTAAGTTATGGCATTCACCACAATGTGTGGCTAATTGTGTCTTATGCTTATGGCACGCTTTATAGGGCTTTAAATGCCAATAAAAAGGAATATATGAAGACTCATACAAGCATTCAATACAAACAGGTATGTTATCAGTGCGAAGTAGCTCAAGGGGAATAGTCAGTTCATTACGGCTTACTGCTGCTAGGTTGCCAAATTTAAAGTTGCTGCGCCGACATGCAAGCTCAAGAATGTCACCAGCATTAACATCTGCTAATTGGGCTACTAACCTGAGCGCTCTTATTCTAAAGCTGCTCGCTTGCCTAGCATGATAAACATCAACTTTACTCAGCTCTAACGGCAACGCACCTTCAAGATCATGATCTTGCTCTGCAAGCCATTGCCATAAAATATCAGCAAGCTCACTATAGCCATCGTATGAATTATCACTTGCAAGCCTTAGTAAATAGCTCTCAAGCGCCTCATCTGGGTAAGGTTTTGTTTGAACTAAAAAATGCATCGGCAACCTAAACTAAGAAAGTCTTAGTTTAGGTTTAGTGCACAAATTCAAAAATTAAAAGCAAATCTCAGTTAATTTTTTTATTTAAATAAGCTAAGACAATTCCAATATAACCTTGGAGATTATCTTTTTGAATCAAATTATCTCTAATCCTTCTAAAGTCTATATTGGCTTTACCTTTGCTTTTCAAATTGCTCCTAAGTGTGTCTAAAACAGTTTTTCGATTGCTAACTAAGATTTTAAAGTTTAAGTTCAAAACATCATTGAGCTGATCCGAAAAATCTTCCTCTGTGCTCTCGATTTTTCCTGTTGTTTCTTCATATTTTATTATCTGACTGATTTTGTTTTCTATTGGACTATACTTAAGTGATGAGTTTCCTTTACGAGTATCACAAGTTTGCTCTGTATCATTTTTATGAATGCCCAAACAACAAACAAATAGGTTTGAATACTGTAGCTGCAAATCAGGGTATGTAGATTGAGGCTTAAAATGTTCAATTTTCGTTTTTAAGGGATCATTTTTTAACGAACAGTTGCAGTAAGCACAAATGAACTTTTGTTCTTCTAATAAAGATTTTCTTAGTGCATCCTTAGCTTGTTTTGTCATATTGTCGAAAGATGCATCTTTACTCTGACTATATTCGACAAAAGCCCTTGGAATTTTTGTTGTTTTATTAACTTTGATCAAAATCCATGTCCGAAAGTTCTAACTCAAATTTTAGGCGAATTAAGTCAGGTGTCTCACCAAATATATCTTCTAATTCTTTAATCTTCACCTTTGCAGTAGAAAAATCTCCATTATTGATATACTTTTCTACTTCTATATATTTTTCTAAGCTCTCAGTGTTAATTGAGAGTTGATCAGATGAGCTCATAATTTCATTTAATATTTCATTACTTGAAACACCAAGAGTTCTATCAGCTCGATGCCAGCTTGTAATTCCTGAAGGGTCATTCTTTAACACAATTACTGAATCAGGCTTCACTTCACCAATAATTTGAGCTGAGTGAGTCGCAACTATAAATTGGCAGTTCTTGAAAATGTTTGGTAAGAATTTGACTATTTTTCTCTGCCATTCTGGATGTAAATGAAGATCTAACTCGTCAATCAAGATTATACCACTACCTTTTTTAGGGTCACCAATATTTCTTGACGAGAGCTTTCTATAAATATCAACAAGTAATGCAAAAACCGCTTGTTCACCATGAGATAATTGATCGAAGAAGATTTTTTTATCATTTTTGATAAAAGTTAACCTTGTTTCGTTTTCATATGTAAAGAGAACTTCAGTTACACCACTAATAAAACCATGAACAATATAGTTTATATCATTCACTACTTGTTCAGAAAAATCCTTTGAAAATTGCTTATCTGAACTCTTCAACTTATTAATCTCATTGGTAATGAGAGCAATGTCATCACTGCTCTCTGCAGCGACAAGCATTTCAAAAAGCTCTTTTAATGAGGCTTTAGTAGACGTTAATTCAGTATCCTTATATCTATCATAAGCTTTTTTATACCAAACCATTGTTGAGGGTAAATTAATTGGGGCCCCAAAACTTGGAGTTGCTTCTTTTGCTTTAGCGTATTCACTTTGTGATGGTTCTTTAAAAAGGTTATTCCTGTCCAACGAGTAATATTCGAAGAGGGGGGTGTTCACTGATTTATTATTTGACTTCAGGTGCTTATAAATATTTCCAATGTCTGTTGCTTCTGAAACATTGCTTGATACCTTTTCAAATTCATCAAAAGCTTTGTTAATTTCAATGTTAGTTAAACGTTTAAGCACATCTATGGTCAAACTAGTTGTACAAAATTTAGAATTATTAAATAAACTAATATCCTCTTGCCTTCCATTCCAACCTCTTCCTCCATTCAAATGGATTCTATTAAATAGCCATGAGAGTGAAGCGGCAATTGCCCTAATTAAACTAGTTTTGCCTGCACCGTTTACGCCACAAATTACAATAAAATCACTATCAGGAAACTTTAGCGTGCCATTACTAAAATTTCTATAATCCTTGATTGTTAAACTCTTAAGTTTTGGTTTAGCATTGGCTCTTTCAAGTAACTGCTTTAAATAGCTGTTCTTTTCAATTGGATTATTTTCAGATTGGTAGCGTTCAAACAACTTAAGAGTATTTGTCTCATTTTTACTCATCAGGTTTCCTTACTCTTAGAATTCTAGGAATTATGTCATTACCATATTTTTCTTTTAGACTATTGAAAAATTTAGGTTCTATATTTTTTGATAAAGCTAAATACCCTTGAAGCTTAATAACATTTTCAATAGAAGACTTACCATGGAAATAATTATGAACCATCGCACGAATGTGTCGTTTTCTTTCTCTTCCTAATGAAAGTGAGCCATTATTTGTTAATGTTACACCTGTGACTCTCCGGTTATGAGCTTTGGAACTAAACTTAGTTTTTTTATAGTTAACAATTAGTTTAGTAGAAAAGTATTTTTCCAACAGCTCTTCAACAATATGAGGCACTTGAAATAATTGTTCTCTCTCAGATGTTGAAAAAGTTAAGTCATCAGCATAACGGGTAAATTTTATTTTCCGCTTTAAACATTCACTTTTTAATTCCTCATCAAAGTCGTACATTATAACATTCGATAAGTATGGAGAACTTGGAGCCCCAACGCTCAAACATAACTTAGTTCCTTTTTCCCAAAGTAAAATATGATTTATGATATCAATTTCTTGCTTTGAAATTTCAGGGTAAGCTCGAGTAAATAATGAATATAATAGATCTTCATCAATGCTATTGAAGTAATTATTTAAGTCCATTTTTAATAGGAATCGGGAATTAACATGGCAAAGTGCATTGCTCTTTATGCTTCTTTTTTTTTCATATGCATGAGCGCAATCAGAAATAAAAAAACGTTCCTCTAAAATTTTTATTAATAACCTCTGAACAACCTTCAAAGCAAAGGGCGGGTTAGCTATTAGACGGAACCCCCCACTATTTTTAGGTATTTGATAACATTTATACGTTTTAGGCGCTTTTTTGAAATAAGTTAATTGTTCTGCATAATCTACTTGCAAATCTGAAAGGGAGTTTACTTCAGGTAGTTTTCCTAATTCACTTATTAGTTTATCAATAACTTTATAATTCACTGAAAAATCTCAATTAGATGCCACTAGAATTAGTGGCATCTTAATGTCTTTACTAAAGGAAGCGTAATGCTACAACGCGCCTTTGAAGTGAGGTACGAATGGAAAAGCCGCGTTGTAGTATTACGCAACCGAAAAACTAACCAATCGCTTTGAGTCTGGCGAATCGCCCGACTAGACTAGATTAAGTCCAAGCTAAAGACATAGAAACACTACAACACAATGAAGAAACCATCAATACTTTAGCCTAACTTTTTCAAACTATTTAGAAAAAGCTCTGTTTGTAAAAATTGCCCTTCATCTAAATGGTGAAGGATTAACAATAAGTTAGAAATCCTTTCATTTTCACAATAAAAATAAGCAACTGGCACATCAAGCTCTTTAGCAATGCGTTTCATGGTTAAAAAATCGGGAGCGTGTTTACCTTTTTCGTATTGGTTCATGCGGGCACTAGCCGTGTTTGGCTCCATGCCTAATGCCATACCTAGCTGTTGCTGAGTAAGGCCTGCTGCCTTTCTTGCAGATTTTAGGCGTGAAGGTGTTGGAGTTTCCATGTGAACCTTAGCTATTAATTATATCTTGCTAAGATTCTCTTAGTATCTAACCTATAAGTGTACTAAGGATATTTTAGTTTTTAAGTAAAGGCAAAAATTCTTTTTGAAGTTACTTCTTAAAACCCTCAATGATTTACATTTAGTAATAAAAGTTAAGCTAACTAAAATCATTATTTTCAAATAGTTCAGCAGGAATATCACTAATTACTTGCCCTATTTCCCAATCCATTATTTCAAGCAGCTCAGTTGAGGCATCAGAAGGTACTTCAAAGTAATAACTATAAATCATATCACCAGTAGCTCCTTCTTGAGGCATATATTCAATATCTAAACTTTCAAATTCATCCGTAAATTCATCTGGAATTTCCAAATAATCAACAATTCCTATTCGGCACTTAACTTCCTTTTGTTTCCAGGCCATCGAGTAATCGGCACTTTTAGATGTTGGCTTAATTGTTGGCTTTTTCATTTTAACTGTCATAGGAAAAGGGAAGTCTATACCTAGGAGTAAAGCCTCGCCTTGACTTAATGTTGGAAGAAAAGACGCAGATCTTTGATCCATTGTGCCTACAGCTCTTTTAACCACTTCTTGATCATGAAAATTTGTAAGCCTGTGGACAATTAAAGAACCTATCTGGCTTAATACATCTTCAGGGATATCTCTCGGTCGCTGAGTTGCAATAACCACATTCAGCCCATATTTACGACCTTCTTTTGCGATATTGCCAAAAGAATCTAAATTTATTGAGCTAGATTCATCACCTATTGTTTTATTGAGAAACTGGTGTGCTTCATCTATGAAAACTAGCATCGGGTTACTATGGCTAATAACCCCATTTCTGGCTAGGTCCATCAATTTACGACCAATAGCATTTACAAGGATTTCGCGACTATTAGCTTCAAAAGGAACTGCTGATAAATCTAACCGCAAGATTTTATTATTTGAGTTTGAAGAGCTATAGTTATCAAGAAGGGAAGGTATATCTTGCCTTATGTCAGGGTCAATTAACCACTTTAAATAGGGATTTTCAGAGTATGCTCTTATTCTTGATATAAGACTCATACAATAACCCAACTCATTATCTGAAGGATCTCCCCATATTGTTTCATCAATTTCTTTTGGGTAGCCTGAACCAGCCTTTTTCCCTGTTGGCCAAACACACTCTTGAGCTATTTGCTCTGCCAAATGTTTAAAGCACCACCTTTCAGATTTTAAATCTTTTTCAATAAAGTTCAGTGCATTGTTAAATGGTTCTTTTTTCTGGCCTGATTTAACTAAAATATGATTATCAGTAACTTTTATACCACCATAATTATTATAATAACGTCGTACTATACGCTGACTAAGTATAGCTGAACTCAACTTGGGCATTTGTGTCTGCGCTGATGGGCGCAAAAAAGCAAATATATCAGATTCAGGGAGCTTCCAATGAGGAAAGGTAACAGAATTACTAGAATTAGCTTTTTCATGATTACCGACATAATATGTATCACAATCTAACTCAGAGTACTCTCCTGTTGGATCTAACAATATTGCCCTCCCTCCATGTCTCTGTACTTCTTGAAGCAATCTAGACATTGAGTAACTTTTACCACCACCTGTAGCTCCTAAAACTGCGCAATGCCTAGCAAATAGCTTATCAGGGGTAACTGTTATGTTGACGGCACAATCGTATGGCAGCTCTGCTAAATTCAGTTTTACTTCACTTTCTTTCGAGTCTCCTTCAGCAAGGATAGATATTAATTTTGGATGAGCTGAATATATTTGGCTCCCTAGTCTAGGGTGATTTTTGATTCCACGGTAAATAACTCCTGTCGCAGGGTTAATACTTGTTAATAATTGAATAATTCCTACAGGATTATTCAAACCATTATCAATAGTCATAGCATCTACCGATAGCCTCTCAGCGCCATCAAGCCAAACTTGAACTAACCGGCCTAGTACTGCTGTTTGACCACAATCAATAAATATAAATTCATTAACTTCACCAGCACCTACGCGATCTCCTAAGTACCACCTTGCTTCTCCAGAACCTGCATCTGATAGATTGACTGTAATTTCTGCTGGCGAAATATTGATAACACTACCAACTCTTCTATTAGTATCAAAGGGTGAAAACCATTCATTAAAACTCATTATCATCCAACTTCTTTGGGTTAATATTTCCAGCAATTGATTCAAAGGTTTTAAATAACTTTTCTTCTGGAGTCTCTTTTCGACGTTCTTGTAGCAATTCGGAAAATTGCCCGAAAGTGCCATCAATTAGTGAAATTCTTTTATCCCCATGCTGAATAGCCTGATCTAACAAATCTCTTATCTCGGGATTAAATGATCCGCTTTCAATAAATAAATCTTTTGTTGCAACTAGAAGGTTAAATTCCGCATTAGTCCTTAAAGCCATCGTCACAGCATTATTAATATGCTTATCATTAAACCCAAAACCAAGGCATATTAATGCCGTTTTAGGTTGTTGGACGCTATTTAGAAATGACGACATCATATCTAAATAAGGTGAATCATAAGAGGTTTGATATTTAGAGCTACTCGGGTAAATAAAAACAGGCTCATCAATTTTTGCTTTATAGTCTACTTTTTTAACTCGTCCATTTTCACGAGTCCAATTAACAGAGCCATGCATTTTATAAAGCTGAATAACATTTGGGATATATGAATTTGGACTTTTAGAGTGCCCACTTCTATCAACAATATCATAGCGATACCAGGCAGGGTTAAAGTAACTAGGGGATGAAAAATCAAAACCGTCTACAACAACAAAACCTGTATTTGAAGCAGAATGTTCGAATGCCAAATCATAATTAGTTGTAAATAATTTAAGTCTTTGCTGCTTTGGACTTCTTCGACCTAAAGTTCGAATGAATTTATCATGAGAAAACCAATCATTTGAATTTATTTTATCCGTAAAGTTAGTTGCGTTTAAGATAACTGTTTTGGATTGATTTAAGAAAGAAGTAAGCTCTCCGGTTTTTGCTGAATCTGGAAACAAAGCAATATATTGATCACACAATGATAATAATAATTCGATATCATTCCACGGCTCATTTGTTTTTGAATCTCTTTTTTTCTGGTTTTCATCATACTTTACTGCATCAAGAACATCTTGAAATTTATCAGGATCTTGTTCTTTACATTTTTCCCATAGTTGCCCCATACTTGGAGCAATACCTTGAAATGTTAATGAGGTTCCAGAACCAGCTAAGATAACTAAGTTATCAAAATCAAGTAAGTTACTAATACTTGAAATTAGTGATAAGTAACTTTCATTTTCACCTTTTTCCGGATCATCAATACTAATTAATTCTGGATTTTTAATTCCATCTGTTCTTTTTATAAATGCCGATAGAAAATTTACTTCACTCATTTATACATCCCTATTCTTATATTTCTATTCAATAAGTAACACAAGTAACTCTAAATTTCATACACTCTATTCATAGCACTTCACTTCTTCAACAACTGACTAATCGGCATCTTGTCAGTAAACTTGGTTGCTATAAACGGATCTTCATCTTGGGCGCTTTCAGGTTTGTATAGTGAATAGCGCTCAACTTCGCTTGCTGTAATTTCTTCAACTGGCAACGTAAATAGGTTTGGTACTTCTGGGTATAGAACATCAAATGCTTTAACTAAATGCTTGGTTGTGAGGGTTTTCGCGTTATCCATTAATGGGCGTTGTTTCCTAAAAGTTTGAACTATCTTGCCAGCCTGTGATCAGATCATCTATATCCTACTAGCCTGTGCAACAACAATGAGCAAAATCACAAACTGGTCTCACTATAATCAAGCCCTCGTTAACCGCGGTAATATTCGCTTCTGGTTTGACGAAAAAGCAACGCGTCATTGGTATAACGAATGTACTCACGGTGGGCGTGGCCGCTCTAATCATTTCTCTGATCTTGCTATTGAAACTTGCTTAACACTCAAAGCTGTCTTTGGCTTATCGTTCAGGGCACTTCAAGGGTTCACACAATCGGTATTATCTTTGATGAAGCTTCCGCTTGAAGCCCCAACCTACAGTTGTCTGTGTAAGCGCAGTGCTGAGTTGAATATTAAATTTCGCAGTAAAGTCCGCACCACTGGATTTGTAGATATTGTAGTTGATAGCACAGGACTTAAGGTGTTTGGCGAAGGTGAATGGCATGCACAGAAGCACCACGTAAAGGCAAGAAAAAAGTGGCGAAAACTGCACCTTGCGGTGGATGCCAACACGCATGATATTGTGGGGGCGCAAATGACGCTCAGTAACGTCACCGACGGCGAGACCCTCCAAGATTTGATAAGACCATTACGTCGGCGTATAGATAGAGTGAGCGCTGATGGTGCTTATGATAGCCGCCGCTGCTATGCAGAAATAACTGAAAAAGGCGCGATACCTGTTATCCCGCCGAGAGAGAATGCACGCCTGTGGACTGATAAGCATCCACGCAATGAGGCTGTCATGTTGTGCAATAAGTTAGGAATCACACAATGGAAAAAGCTCAGTGGATATCATGTTCGCTCATTAGCAGAAACAGCGATGTACCGTTTTAAACAGTTGATGGGGGCTAAGCTAAATGCGCGTGATTACAATCGCCAACTGGTTGAAGCGATGATCAAAGTGAAGGCGCTAAATAAGATCAACACCCTTGGTCTGCCTAAATATCAGTAAGTTAAGTGAATTTGTTAGAGAGTTGCATTTGATCAACAAGGCCCCATTAATGCATAAAGTACGGCATCATCTAAAAAGTATTTTAATGTTCTAAAGCAACCTTTTGAAATTGAGAACAAAGCAAATGCTGTTGCTTGCTCACTTAAATTTGGTTTTTCGGTAAATGGCATTCGGTTGGCTAAGCCAATTATTAACTGCACAAAATACTTTGGGTTTTCTGATAATTTAAAATAAGGCAGCTGCCGCCGTACTAATAAACGCGATGACCATTGAGGCTCGTCTGCTATTTTTTCTACCCACGGCATACCTACCAAGACAATTGATACACCCGCTTCATCGTTAATGTATTTTAATCGATTAGCAATCTCGCGGCGTTTTTTACCTTGGTTGTGTTCAATTAGCTCCTGAAACTCATCAATAATTATAAGCTCTGTGCCACACGTCTTTAGGCATTTTATTAATGAAGTCGTTAACCGAGTACCATTTACTCGCAGTTTCCGCTCTGTGCTACCCGCTTGCCCTAAGTCCTTAAGAAGCTCGGCTAAAGTCGATTCTAGTGTCGGGTTACTAGGTATGCGGCTGACTAATACAGGGTGGTTCATCACACCATTAATAAATTGCGGTAAATAGCGTTCTTTATATTGTTTTATTAGTGCTGTTTTACCTGTGCCTGTATCGCCATTTAAAAGCATGCAGGGCTTTTCACCCACTAATCCATTACCTAGTCTTAACCTGTCGAAGTCGTTAAATACAGTGGTTATTATTGGGTATTCAATAAATACATCGCGAAATTCATTAAGCTTTTCTTCTTGTTTGTCGGTCAGCATAATTAAAATCCATCAAGGTCTGAGATAAAGTCATCCCAGCTGTCAGTTGGTTGCTCTTTAGGTGTAACCTTTTTGGGTTCTACTGGCTCGCTCTGAGCAATTGATTTCTGCGATTCACTATTTACATTTTGATGCTTAGCTAACGCTTTACCCCCTTTTACTTTTGAGTGTTTTGGTCCAGCTTTTAACTCTGCAATTTCTTCTTGTATTTTATTATGAATAAACATACGGGCTTTTGCTAAGCCAACATTATCAATAGAGCCCGAAATAAAATCGCGATGAATACGTATATTTATTTTGTGCTGATTCAAACTTAAATTTTGGGTGTAACCGTTTGGATCTATGCATGGCACTTTTATGTAATGCTCTAGCTTATCGAGGTAAACGTATATATAAGAGATATCATCTGGGTTTAATTTAATTAAAACTTCTTGAGATACCTTGTGGCTAAATTGCTTTCTATAGTCGGCAAGTTCAGTACTGTCGTAGCTTAAGTTTTCTAGCCTTATTCCACCTTTACGAAGCACCCGATGATTTGAAATACTCAGCACTACATCTAGCTGTTGAAGGTCGTCGTTACTAAGAACTGCTGGGGGTAACGTATTAAACCCTTGCTCCCACAACTGACTCGGTACGTAATTAAAGCGACTGTCGGCATCTTGATGGTAAACGTCTACTACCCATTTATGAAATAACTGCATAAAGGTCGTAAAACGCATGATTGCATCTTTTTTGGGATTGTATTCGGCCTTGTTGATCAAATGCAACTCTCTAACAAATTCACTTAACTTACTGATATTTAGGCAGACCAAGGGTGTTGATCTTATTTAGCGCCTTCACTTTGATCATCGCTTCAACCAGTTGGCGATTGTAATCACGCGCATTTAGCTTAGCCCCCATCAACTGTTTAAAACGGTACATCGCTGTTTCTGCTAATGAGCGAACATGATATCCACTGAGCTTTTTCCATTGTGTGATTCCTAACTTATTGCACAACATGACAGCCTCATTGCGTGGATGCTTATCAGTCCACAGGCGTGCATTCTCTCTCGGCGGGATAACAGGTATCGCGCCTTTTTCAGTTATTTCTGCATAGCAGCGGCGGCTATCATAAGCACCATCAGCGCTCACTCTATCTATACGCCGACGTAATGGTCTTATCAAATCTTGGAGGGTCTCGCCGTCGGTGACGTTACTGAGCGTCATTTGCGCCCCCACAATATCATGCGTGTTGGCATCCACCGCAAGGTGCAGTTTTCGCCACTTTTTTCTTGCCTTTACGTGGTGCTTCTGTGCATGCCATTCACCTTCGCCAAACACCTTAAGTCCTGTGCTATCAACTACAATATCTACAAATCCAGTGGTGCGGACTTTACTGCGAAATTTAATATTCAACTCAGCACTGCGCTTACACAGACAACTGTAGGTTGGGGCTTCAAGCGGAAGCTTCATCAAAGATAATACCGATTGTGTGAACCCTTGAAGTGCCCTGAACGATAAGCCAAAGACAGCTTTGAGTGTTAAGCAAGTTTCAATAGCAAGATCAGAGAAATGATTAGAGCGGCCACGCCCACCGTGAGTACATTCGTTATACCAATGACGCGTTGCTTTTTCGTCAAACCAGAAGCGAATATTACCGCGGTTAACGAGGGCTTGATTATAGTGAGACCAGTTTGTGATTTTGCTCATTGTTGTTGCACAGGCTAGTAGGATATAGATGATCTGATCACAGGCTGGCAAGATAGTTCAAACTTTTAGGAAACAACGCCATTGTATTCATGCTTTTGTAAAATGTTAGAAAAGGTTTTACCAGGAACTGGATCTAATAACTCAGTGTTAATTGTGCCGAACATGCGTTCTACAAACGGTTTTAACCAAGGTTTTGCGACAGGGTTATATTGAGTATTAATACCTATTTCTTCACAAGCTAGTTCAAGGCTATTACTCCAAAATTCAGCGCCGTTATCAACAACGAGTGTTTCAATTTTGCCAGCACACTTCCACTCATAAATTGTATCGGGGTATAGTTTTGCTACTTCACTTTTAGGTTTCATCGCATTTAGCATTGCTCGCCTTACTGCGTCGTAGCTAGGCTCACTGAAGCTGAAGTAATATCCAACGATACAATGGCTATACACATCTACTAACATGGTGAGTGTTGGCCGTCCAAGTGGGATATGCAGCTCATCATCTAATAAAATAAGATGCAGCGGTGTATGGTCAATTTCAACTTTTTCGAGTACTCGGGTTGGCCGTGTATGCCCTTCTACTTTATTAAAAGCAATATCAGCAAGTCGCTTACCATAACGAGCAATCATGACTTCATATTGTGGTAAGTTATCTATTCTGTTTTTAAACGCTTTGTATGTTAAAGGTTTTAGTGTGCTACCAACAACGCTGTCGTTTTCAATAGTCACTAAGTCTTTATAGAACTTGTAAGCCGAAGAGACAAAAGGCTTTTCTTTTACTAAGTAACGCTCAAGCGCTTTTTCAAAAAACTTATCAGTGGCTGTATCGCGATCCCTGTTACCCTTTTTTTGGTGGCTTGGTATTAGCGCCATTATATTTTTATCTGCATTGGTATAAGCGCTATACCACCTTGCAGCTGTTCTCCAACTGGGCTTCTTTTCCCCCTCAACTTCGGGCATTAATTTTAATATAGGTTCAAGATTTTTTTGTGTCCAACCGCCTTGAATATTTGCCTCAAGCCATTGAATATATTTAAGTCTAGCAAATGTTGTTGTTTTAATTTTTTCAGGGAGGACTTGTAAATCTTTGGCGTAATTTTGAGGTGGTTTGGTTTCGACTTTTGGTAATGGCTGGTTAAATTCATCATCAAACAGCCCGTCATTAAACATTGTTAGACCAAATTGCTGTTTCTATCGATATTTCATTTGTAGTTAAGTCGGCAAATAACTGCCCTAATGATAATAAGCGTAGCACTGTAGCAAGTAGTTCACCGGCAGTTACTTTTAAAAAGCTAACTAACTGACCCACTTTAATAGAGTCGTATTGCTTAACAAGCTTTAGCACCGATGTTTGCAGCTCTGTTAAAGACTGAAAACCAGAGTAGCGATGCAACAGCTTTAAGTTATTGAGTGTTGGATATACACGGATCTGCTTATCTGTAACCAGTATTAAATCGCGCCCACCTTGCTTAGCTATGGTTTGCTTTTCAATAAAGCGTGCACGAAAGTCTTCGTCAGCAATTTTGCTTTGTGGTTTTACTTCTATATATTTTTGCGTGCCGTCTGTGTGGGTAAGTAAAAAGTCAGGTGTGTAACGGCAAGTACGGTTATCAAACTCATATTCGTAACCTAGTGGCTGTGCTTCAAATGCGGCTATTGATGGTGAAAATTCAAAATGAAAACAAGCATCAAACTCTAAAGAGGATTCAACTAAACAGGTAGATTTATTTTTTTGACTAGCAAATTTATGGAGGTTTTTAACACGAGAGTGTTTGAGTTTTCTTCTGTGCATGTGAGTCAACCATATAACCGTTTGGTTAAATACTAGACTATGCCACCTTATACTTCCAATTTATGCCATCTTTTAGTACAAATATGTCAACTTATACTTCAAACAACACCCAAAGAAGATTTTGGGTGGCAGTCTTACCAGCCACATCTCGGCACACACGTCACACGCTGTGGCTGCTCCCTTCCGGGCCTGACCAGGTTCACCTGCTAGTGTTGCGAGAGGACCAATAAGACTACCATTGAGGGCCTTGTTTGGCGCGGGAGGGATTATCTCTACTTTTAGCCTGTTATTCAAGGGGTATTCGAAAAAGAAAGTGCGATTGCATACTTGGTATACAATCGCACTGTCATTAAGGGGGTTATTGCTTACTTTTCAAGTTCAGCTTTAATGTTGCGCAGCGCAGCTTTCACTTTTTTCATATTTTCTGGACCCATACGCAGCAATTGTTTTTGCGCATCAGGTAGACTTTCCCACTCTGAGTAAGCATATTGATACGTAACTGAGTTACGAATAAGCGGCATATCACCTTTTGGCTCAGGTGTATCAAGCAGTACGTCGATCGCCTCTTCTAGCGTGCCTGTGAATGCATCACCTTCGTAGCCAATTTCTGCATAAGCTTCGTTGATAAGTGGTTTGTATTCATCGTACATACGAATAACTTGAGCAGCGCTTAGGCTAGTAAATAGTTTTACGTACGGCGTGTAACGCTCATAGCTATTTGGGTCGATTGTTAAGATATCGCCCTCAATAACTTTAAACGACTCTTTAGGACGCTCAACAGGGGCATGGCTTAATGCCACTTTACCTTTTGCAATGTTATCAACATACACAACACCACGACGAATAAGATCATCGGTCACCATTAAGCTCATCACTTGGTCGCTTAGTACTTCATCCATACGCGCAATCACCACATCATCGCTTTCATTTAACGTTGGTAGTGGCTCAACGTCTGGAACTGGCTCTGGAGTACGCTCTGGTGCAGTATCTACAACAACGGGCTCTGGCTCAGGCTCTGTCACTTCAGGTTCTGGTTCAGGCTCTTGATACTCAACAACTGGCGCTTGTTCGCTAACAATGTCTTCTACAACTTGAACTGGTTTATCTTCGGGTTTCAATAAAATAAACGCTGCTACACCAGCTACAAGGAGAAGAATAACCACCGCAAAAATCAGGTTGTTATTTGATGAACCCTTTTGTACTTCAGGTTCTGACGAATGCTCTGACATAGACACTCCCTTAAAATAAAACAGATAAAAAATACGAAAAAAACATTTAGCCTTGAGCTAATCTTTGCTTCTTCTAGCTTAAAGACTTACAGTTGATAAATAAAGTAAAGACGCACAAGTATTTAAATGCAACCATGAGCAGTAAGTTAAAAAAAACACAGCACTCTAAAATCGCTTTATTACTAACAGGTGGTGGCGCGCGAGCGGCTTATCAAGTTGGTGTACTTAAAGCGATAACGCAAAGCATGCCTCGCACAGCACCGCTGCCCTTTACTATTATTAATGGGACATCAGCTGGCGCAATTAATTCCGCTGCGTTAGCATGTTATGCATCGTGTGCGCATTTAGCATGCAAAAAACTTGAATGGGTGTGGAAGAATTTTTCGACTTCTCAGGTTTATAAAAGCGACTTTTTAAGTGTGTTTTTGCATATTACTCGCAATATGCTCACGAGCTTTCAATCTGAACATATTAATCACCCACCAGCGAGTTTGCTGAACAATAAACCGCTGCGAAAACTGCTGCACGAAATACTCGATTTATCGCGTATTGAACGGAATTTACATAAAAACTACCTAGATGCAGTCTCGATTACTGCTTCGAGCTATACCACGGGTGACTCTGTGGCCTTTTTTCAGTCACTGACACAAAAGCCCTGGCGCAGAGCAAAACGTGAGGGGCAAGCAACTCGCATTAATGTTGATCACCTAATGGCATCCAGCGCTATTCCTATGGTGTTTCCAAGTGTGAATGTTTATAACCACTATTTTGGCGACGGCTCTATTCACCAACTTTCACCACTGAGCCCGTCGGTACACTTAGGTGCTGAAAAAATCTTTATTATTGGTGTTGATGAACCAAAAGAATTGCACCCACCGGGTTATCAGCCTCATTACCCGGGTCTTTCTAATATTGCTGGTCACTTACTCGATAGCGTCTTTACCGACACGCTACAGTCTGATTTAGAGCGCTTACAGCGTATCAATCGCACACTGAGCCTGTTACCTGCCCGCGACAAACACCAAGAGTTAAAACAAATCGAAACTTGCGTGATCAACCCATCGCAAAACTTTAATGCAATTGCTGCTCAGTTTTATGACGATATGCCCATGGCAATCAAACTGTTATTGCGCATGATCGGTGTGAAAAAACGTTCACAATCAAGTTTAACGAGCTACTTACTGTTCGAAAAACGTTATACCCAAAAGCTAATAGAAATTGGTTACCAAGACGGCCTCAAAAAATTACCTGAAATTCGTAAGTTTTTAGAGCTGGAGTAACTTATTGTTACTCCATACCATCGAGTAAAAACCGCTCGACCCGCTCTACTCGCCGGGGTTTACCTTGCAACACTAAAATATCACCTGCCAATAAAATTGTTTGTGATGAAGGCGCGTCAATTTCGCGGTCTTGTCGGCGCAGCGCTCTAACCGACACACGGCGCTGCTCAAGCTTAAGCTCACTAATTTTCTGATTTACCGCATAAGCGTGTTCTGGCAGCGCTATAACATGTAAATACTCAAGCCTGTCTGAACTTGCCTCTTCGCCATCAAGTTTATCGCCAGTGAAAAAGCCATTTAAAAACTTATAACGGTTGCGCCGCTCTTTACTTACACGGCGAATGATCCGTGTCATTGGCACGCCAGACATATACAGCACATGCGAAACCAACATTAAACTTGCTTCAAGGGTTTCTGGCACCACCTCAGTCACGCCGAGTTCTTTGAGGGTTTCAAGTTCAGTATCATCACGCATTCGTACCAGTATTTTTACTTTGGGCGCAATTTGTTTAATCGCATCAACGACTATTTGCGTTTGTTCAAAATCAGTAAAGGTAATAATGACTAGCCTTGCCCGCTCTACGCCCGCTGATTTTAAAATATCTTTTTGATTTACGTGGCCAAATATCACTGGCTCACCGGCCGCTTTTGCTTCTTGTAATAAGATGGGGTTGCTCTCAACGGCGACGTATTCGATTGCTTCTGGCTTTAAAAAGCGCGCAACAGTTTGCCCAACCCGTGAAAAACCACAAATAACGACATGATTTTGATACAAGGGACTACTAGTAGCAGGCTGTTGCCAATACTGCCCAGCATGGCTTAAAAGGCCGAGTTTTTTAAGAATGAGCGGTGTTTTCTCGATAAGATAAGGCGTTAGCGCCATTGAAAGTACGCCAACTGCAATTAAAAACGAAGCTTGCTCTGAGCTTATCAACAAGTGCTGCGAAGCAAGTGCAATTAAAACAAAGCCAAATTCCCCCATTTGCCAAAGCATAATGCCCGCCGATACGGCATCTTGCTTACGCTCCCCCATCACTTGCGCCGCAATCGCGAGCACCGCAATTTTAAATAGCAATAAGCCAACTAATACGATGATGATCCAATACCAGCTATTAAGCACATAAAGCACATCTAGCTGCATACCGACGGTCACAAAGAATAGCCCCATTAATATGTCGCGAAACGGTCTAATGTCGGCTTCTAGTTGGTGACGATAATGACTTTCACCTAACATCATGCCGGCTAAGAATGCGCCTAACGCCATCGATAAGCCAAATAGGTAAGTCAAGCCTGCGGCAAACAAGGCAACCAATAAAGTCGTTAGCATAAATAGCTCATCGGTTCTTACCAGCGCTATTTCACTAAATACTTTAGGCAAAATCCATTTACCTATACCAAACAATAAAACACACACTAAAGCGCCTTTAGTAAGTGCAAAAGCCAGTGCGCCGACAATTTCTTCAGAGCCACTTTGAGCCAGTAAAGGATAGACAATGAGTAAAGGGACAACGGCAATATCCTGAAACAGCAATACCCCTATTGCCAATTGGCCGCGGCGCTGGTTTAAGTCTCCTGATTCTTTAAGTAACTTAACCACCACAGCCGTTGAAGACAGCGCCATTAAACTGGCAATGGTAAAACTATTTAAAAGGCTGTGCTCTAGCAGCAGTAAAATAAGCATAAATACAATGCTGGTTACCACAACCTGCAAAGAGCCAAGGCCAAATACAATATTGCGCATTGCCATTAAACGCGGCAATGAAAACTCAAGCCCTAAGCTAAACAGTAAAAAGACAATGCCAAGCTCGGCAACAAAGTGCATTTCATGACTTTGTGCCATCCAGCCAATACCATGACTCCCCGCCAGCACGCCGGTGGCAAGATAAGCAAGAATAGGTGGTAAACCAATTCGTTTGAAGAACCAAACAAATAATACGGCAGCGACGAGCAAGCCAAACACTTGAATCAGCACATTTTGCAAGCAATAAACTCCCTTCTACTTGATGATAAAGCTGTACCCTACCTTAAATATAGCAACCATCTGTTTTTCAGCCAGTTTAAAAATGTGGCACAAATCTCGCTATGTAGGAGTATCTAAACACTCCGGGGGGAGAATTATCATGGAAAATGTCCATATTTTGACGCAGCGGGTGTCTGCGCGAGGCGAGTTTCTGCCGTTTTCGGCAGAGCATTACCGAATAAGTGAACCGAATAGTCCACATGACTTGGTCGCGAGGTTACAAACCACGTTATCAATCGAAGGTATTTTGACGATTTTTGCAGAGCACGCAAAGCAATTGATCAATTTATCTGGATTACAATTCCAATCTGCACTCGGAGTGTCACAAAGCGTTGGTAGCGATACCAGTCAAACGCCGTATTCTTTTGATTTAGATATCGAAAGTGAACGACTAGGGCAGCTAATTTATTTTAGCCAATTCCCTATGGGTAAAGCGATTGAAGCGAAATTAAAACAGCTACATACAGCTTTAGTTTATCCACTGCGTAATGCACTTATGTATAACCGTGTTTTACGTTTAGCGACTAAAGATGCTTTAACCGGCTTAAATAATCGTAGTCAATTTAATGACAGCTTGGCACAAAAGCTAGAACGTTGCCGCCGTCAACATCGCCCATTTAGTTTAATGCTGCTTGATTTAGATAACTTTAAACAAGTAAACGATAACTTTGGTCATAAAATTGGCGATGATGTGCTGCAAGAATTTGCCAATGTATTACGCAGTAGTGTGCGCGGTACCGACTCAATTTTCCGCTTTGGTGGAGATGAGTTTGCATTGTTAATTGACGATCCTGAATTTACCACTAATAAAGTAATTGCCGATCGCATTATGAGCTTGGTTTCTCAATCAGGTTTGATGACACAGTATGATGTTACATCAAGTATTGGTTATACACTCGCCAATAACCAAGACTGCGAAAACGAAGTGTTTGCCCGTGCTGACAAAGGGCTTTATAAGGCAAAAGCAGCTGGAAGAAATTGCGCAAGAGCATTTTAATAAAAAGAAAGCCTAGAGCGTGTATATGGTCTCCTCCAACATTGCAAGAATAAACAATGAGTTTTGACAGGGATAGGTTTGCGTTCGTATATCCGGCTTCTTAATTGAAACACTTTGGTTTCGAGCCTCGATGAACTTCGCACATATCGTCCTTATCGTTGACACGAGTTTATCAAACTCACACGCCCTATCAGGTTTTCGATATGTCGGTTTTACCTGTTTGTCATCACTTGATGTTTATTCAGCAATCCTCTGAAGTGAACTCGTTATTCATTGTTAAGCCGTTACCAAATCATCGTTGTAACGACCGCCGTGTTTTAATATCGCCCAACCAACGCGAGCTAACTTATTGGCAAGCGCAACCGCAGCTTTGTTCCTGCCTCGCGTTTGCTCTATTCGCTTTATCCATTTTGCCAGTGGCGTATCTTTGTTCGCACTGACTCGCATAACGGCTCTGGCACCGTGTATCAATAAGGTTCTTAAATACCCATCGCCCCGTTTACTGATACCCAGTAAATTTTGTTTACCGCCGGAACTATGTTGCCTCGGAACTAAACCTATGGAAGCTGATACCGCTCGTCCATTGTTAAATTCACTGCCATTGCCCACATGTTGATAAAACGCACTGGCAATCAATGGGCCAATACCCGGAATACTCTGTAATCGAACACAGGCATCATCTTTACTTAAGTCATGGATTTTTTGAGTATAAACATCCAGATGCGCTTTAAGCTCTGACAACTTTTTATAGTGTTGTTCCAATAATTCCTTGAACAACTCACTCAACCCATTATTTGCTTCTCTATCGTATAACTCAGGCAAGGCCTTATAAACATTATGTACTCCCAATGGAATGACAATCCCATACTCATACAATAAGCCTCGTATTTCATTACTATTCGCTGTTCTGTCTCGCTCACATTTCTTGCGTAGTACATGCAGCGATTGAATATCTTGTTGGGTTTGGGTTTTTGTTCTAACAAAACGCATTTCTGGTCGCACAACAGCTTCGGCTATGGCTAATGCATCATTAAAATCTGTTTTGTTACCTCTGACATAAGCCTTTACGTGTTGAGGCGCTATTTGTTTTACCCGATGCCCCAGTTTTTCGAGCTCTCTTGCCCAGTAATGTGCACTGGCACATGACTCGACTCCAACTAGGCAATCATCTAGTTGAGCAAAATAATTCAGTATTTCTTTTCTTCTCAGGATTTTTTTCTTAACAATTTTCCCTACTTGATTACAGCAAACCACATGACTCACATTCTTTGCTAAATCTAATCCAACTGTTGTAATATTCATCTCGGTCTCCTCGCTTTATTACTTGAATCGTTCAATTCCAAGTTTGGCACATTGCGATGCCGAAAGGGAGGAGACCATTTCATCGTTGATCTTTGCGGTATAAAAAACGAACGGCAAATGAGTGCGTTATAATGGTTTCGCCAAAAAACAAAACAACGAACTCAAATGCCGAGACTAATGCTAACAGATAAAACCTGGGATTTACTATCACGAGTGATGTATTTAACGGGCCGAATTTACAAAAAACCGGAACACCGAATGACCCTTGAGGGGATTTTATATCGAATGCGAACAGGTGTTCCTTGGCGGGATGTTCCGCAGGAGTTTGGTCGCTGGAGTAAGATATTCAGACGTTTCAACCTGTGGTCACGCAAAGGCGTGATGGCTGAAATATTTAAATTTCTCAGCTCTTTACATGACCCAGAGTGGGTTTTTATTGACGGTAGTATTGTCAAAGCTCATCAAGACTGCACAACTATTCGTAACAGCCAAAATGAAGCAATTGGCAGCAGCCGGGGTGGTAAAACGACAAAAATCCACTTAGCTGTTGATAGCGGCGGTTTACCAATTCACTTTGAAATATCAGGTGGCCACGTGAATGATATCGTTCATGGCGAATCACTACTTGATGGCATATCGGGTACAGCAATCGTTGCCGCCGATAAAGGATACGATAGCGAAACGCTAAGAGAATTTATTCGTTGCAGAGGCGCAAAACCCGTTATACCACGGCGAATTAATAACAAGACGGGTAACCACGATATCGATTGGAGCATGTATCACTTGAGGCATTTGGTTGAAAATGCGTTTATGAACATTAAAAAATATAGAGCCATATCAACACGATATGATAAGTTGGCGAGAAATTACCAAGCGATGGTAGCCCTTGCATTTAGCATGATGTGGCTACCAATGTGGGTTGATTGAAAAGTGAACAGCAAAGATCAACACGCTCTAGCATCCCCCGCTAGGCTTTTTTATTCATAAATTTATAACCAAGTAATACCAACCAAAAACCACAGAAAAAGCCACTTAGTAAGTAAAGTAAGGCAGCCATGGTGGTAAGGGGCGATACCATCACTAATGCCAAAGGCGTTAGCACGCCCAATATAAAGAAAATACCGCCTTTACCAGACCAGTAACCGAGTAGCAATAACGAGCAAACAAGGCCGCCAGCAAGCGCATAAAAAAGTGTGTTTATTGTCAGTTCTGTATAAGCAAAACCAGCAATAACAGCCACTAACACCGACAGCAAAAAGCCAAGTGGTGCTTTATTAACTAGTGATAAACCAACATGTGGTTGTTCACTCATAAAGTGTCTCCCATAGGATTCCATCATCAACACTGTGCTGCTCACTAACAAAGTAGCCAACAACTTGCACAAGTTTATCGTTATAAAAAATAAGTGGTGTCTGCGCACGTAACCAAGGAGCTACTTTGGCATCTTTAAACCAATGCTTTAAGGTGTTTGAGCCTGGTTTATGCAATGGTTTGATACGCGCTTGCGGCCTATTAAATTCAACCCGTACCTGCTCATCCTGCCGTGGCTTTCTAATACCCTTGCCCTGTTTCACGGCTAGCGTTCGGCCATCTGTCAGTACAATGCTCTGCAAAGTTATATCCATCGCCTCAGGTATTGCCTGCTCTTTCACAAAGTACCAATGCTGCTGATGACGACGAACATCACCGCTTTGCAGACAAATTTTTAGCTGGGCATCGGCTTTGGCCGTTAAACCTTGCTCAATAATTTGCTGTAGCTGATTTTCTGAAGGCAGTTGATGGGTAAACTGATTCAGCCACGCACGCACAAGGTTTGCTTGTCTAGGCTGGCTAAAGGGCGCAATTGCCAGGCAACTTAACCCACCCTGCGCATTTTGACACTGTGCAAGGTCACTTTGCGTATATTCATCGAGCAGTGATTGCTGCTTTTGTAACAGCCGAATACTGCGCGCTGCACTTTTTTCAAACCCTTGAAAACGCTCCGTTAAAATGGGCAGAACCTGATGACGTAAAAAATTGCGGTCAAAGCGCTCATCAACATTTGAATCATCGGTGATATGGGTAATAGCAAATTCACTGGCAAATTGTTCAATTTGCTCACGAGTGATATTAATCAGCGGTCTAAAACATACACGCCCAGACGCTAACAATCGCGTTTGTGGCATCGATGCTAAACCCTGCAAGCCAGAACCACGCTTTAGACGAAGTAAGAAGGTCTCAAGTTGATCATTTAAGTGCTGACCAAGCAGTATTACACTACCTGGTATACAGTTTTCGTCTAGTGCTTGGTAACGAGCCTCTCTTGCTTGTGCCTCAAGTGATGTACGCGAGCGCTCATAAATTTCAACATGCACCGCTTTAAATGCGACATCGAGCTCTTCACACAGCGATTGGCAAAACCCCTGCCACTTATCAGCATACTTGCTCAAACCATGATTAACATACACAGCTTCAATTTTAAGTTCTGAGTGCTGCTGTTGAGCTTGTTTTATTAAATGTAACAATACAACCGAATCAACACCGCCAGATAAGGCAACGCTAAAGCTACTTTGCTGAGCGTTCAGTAAAGGCTGCAATTGTGCTAAAAAATGGTGGTATAAATCTGATGTTTGCATTTAAAACCAATGAGTATACAAGCGTCTTTGTTATCGGCATTATAAAACAAAAAAAGCCGCAAAAGCGGCTTTTTTCAATTTTAAGCTGTGTTTAGCAATAGCCAAACGACATTAAACGTTTGTAACGCTGATCAAGCATTTCATCTAGTGAAAGGCCTTGTAAGTCAGCTAGGTCACGCTTAAGTTGGTTTTTAAGGTTACGCGCCATCGCATCGTAATTACGATGTGCGCCACCAAGTGGCTCATCAATTACGTTGTTGATTAAATCAAGCTCTTTAACACGTGCAGCTGTTACACCCATGGCTTCTGCAGCTAATGGTGCCTTGTCTGCGCTTTTCCATAAGATTGATGCACAACCTTCTGGCGAAATTACAGAGTAAGTGCTGTATTGCAACATGTTAACGCGGTCGCCCACACCAATTGCTAATGCACCACCAGAACCACCTTCACCGATAACAGTACAGATAGTTGGTACTTTTAACGCAGCCATAACTTTAAGGTTACGCGCAATTGCTTCACTTTGACCACGCTCTTCAGCGCCAACACCTGGGTATGCACCTGGGGTGTCGATAAAAGTCATGATTGGCATTTTGAAGCGCTCAGCCATTTCCATTAAGCGTAATGCTTTACGGTAACCTTCTGGCTTTGGCATACCAAAGTTGCGTTTAATTTTTTCAGCCGTGTCACGCCCTTTTTGTTGGCCAATAACCATCACTGGTTGACCTTCAAAACGTGCAACACCACCTAAAATAGCTGGATCGTTAGCAAAAGTACGGTCGCCTGCTAGTTCGTCAAATTCCGTGAAAATGCGCTCGATGTAATCACGAGTATAAGGACGCAACGGATGACGGGCTAACTGAGAAACCTGCCAAGCACCTAATTCAGAGAAAATTTTCTCTTTCATTTCAGCACTTTTCTCTTTTAATCGACTGACTTCCTCTTCTAATCCAAGGTCTAATTCGCCAGCGCGGCTTACATTTTGTAATTCTTCAATTTTTGCTTCTAATTCTGCGATTGGAAGCTCAAAATCAAGATAATTGAGGCTCATGCTCTAAACTACCTAATTAATTAAATTCTAGTTCTACATCTTGCGCCGCCATCAGCGATAACTTATGAATTAAGTCATCACTCGGCGTAACACACCATTCGGTTCCTAAGGTAATCTCAGCCAACGCATCCGGACGTTGATAGAATACTTTAATAGGACAAGTACCAAACTTATAAGGTTCCAGTACTTTTTGTAAATTATCGAAGAAGTTCGCCTCGATCTGCACCATATTCAAGGTCATTTTAATCGCTTTTATACGTTTTTCTCGCGCCTCAGCGATGGTGCATATGTCTCTAGCGGTCATTGTAATGCCACCAGAGAAGTTATCAAAGCTGACCTGTCCAGATATTACCAAGATATTGTTTACTTGCAGCAAATCTTGGTACATTTCAAACTGTTCTGGGAATAAGCGTACATCAATACGGGCACTCTTGTCATCTAAAGTTACAAGACCCCATCGATTTCCCTTTTTGTTTATCAAGGTACGGGCAGAAATCACTAAGCCTGCAGCCGTTGACTGCACATCGCGGTTAGTGGGTTGTAAATCGACCAGCCTTCCTGATGTATAATGCTTTAACTCTTTACGATACTGATTAATTGGGTGGCCAGTTAAATACAGACCTAAAGTTTCTTTCTCACCATCTAGCCACTCATTGTCGGTTAAATCTGTGGCTTTGATAAATGCTTGTTCAACTTCATCTGGCTCTGTGGCAAGTAATCCAAATAAATCTGCCTGCCCTAATGACTCAGCCTTATGATGCTGATCGGCCGCTCGCATAGCATCTTTTAAGCTTGCTAATAAGGTTGCACGGCCAGGTTGGGTTTTATCTGGGCCAAGTTGATCGAGCGCTCCGGCATAAATGAGCTTTTCAACAACTCGCTTGTTTAAACGCTTTAAGTCAACACGGGCACAAAAATCAAATAAGTCCTTAAACGGGCCACCTTCGCTACGGGCTTCTAAAATAGCTTCAACAGGCGCCTCACCAACCCCTTTAATGGCACCGATACCGTAAACAATTTCACCTTGTAGATTAACCGTAAACTTGTACTCACCGGCATTTACATCTGGCGGTAACAAGGTCAGTTTCATGTTTTCACATTCATCTACCAAGGTAACAATTTTATCGGTGTTATCCATATCCGCCGACATTACCGCAGCCATAAACTCTGCTGGGTAGTGGGTTTTCATCCACAACGTTTGGTACGATACTAAGGCATAAGCAGCTGAGTGAGATTTGTTAAAACCATAACCTGCGAACTTCTCTACCAAGTCGAAGATTTTCATTGCAAGTTCGCCGTCAACTCCGTTATTAACAGCACCTTCTTCGAAGGTTGAACGTTGCTTTGCCATCTCCTCTGGTTTTTTCTTACCCATCGCACGACGCAGCATGTCAGCGCCACCTAGCGTATAACCAGCCAGTACCTGCGCAATCTGCATTACCTGTTCTTGATAAAGAATGATACCGTAGGTCGGTTCTAGAATGGGTATCAAGCTATCGTGTTGCCACTGCACATCTGGGTAAGATAACTCTTCGCGGCCGTGCTTACGGTCGATAAAGTTATCTACCATGCCTGATTGCAATGGACCAGGGCGGAATAGTGCTACCAGTGCGATCATATCTTCGAAGCAGTCGGGCTTTAGACGACGAATAAGGTCTTTCATACCACGAGATTCTAACTGGAATACCGCGGTGGTTTCGGCGCGTAGCAGTAACTCAATACTTGGCTTATCATCAAGTGGAATAGCGTTGATATCAACTGGCTCTTTACCCTCTCGGGCTAAGCGCTCGTTAGTCATATCAATTGCCCATTGCAAGATGGTAAGTGTTCTTAGACCTAAGAAGTCAAACTTAACTAAACCCGCCGTCTCAACGTCGTTTTTATCAAATTGCGTTACCGGGAATTTACCCTCATCATCACAATAAAGGGCTGCAAAGTCAGTGATAGTGGTTGGTGATATTACAACACCACCAGCGTGTTTACCGGCGTTACGTGTACAGCCTTCAAGGATGCGACACATATCAATAAGCTCTTTGACCTCTTCATCACCGTCGTAGGCTTCTTGTAAACGAGGCTCAACATCAAACGCTTTAGCCAAGGTCATACCCGGATCGCCCGGTACTAGTTTAGAAATACGATCAACAAAGCCGTAAGGGTGACCAAGTACACGGCCTACGTCACGGATAACCGCTTTTGCAGCCATGGTACCAAAGGTGATGATCTGAGATACCGCGTCACGACCATAAAGTGCCGCTACGTGATCAATTACCTCATCACGCCTATCCATACAGAAATCGACGTCGAAATCGGGCATTGAGATACGTTCTGGGTTCAAGAAACGTTCGAATAGTAAGTCAAATTCAAGCGGATCAAGGTCGGTGATCTTCAGTGCATAAGCAACCAATGAACCGGCACCAGAACCACGCCCTGGACCTACCGGAATATTGTTATCTTTACTCCACTGAATGAACTCCATTACGATCAAGAAGTAACCCGGGAAACCCATTTGGTTGATTACGTCGAGCTCTATTTTCAGACGCTCATCATACTCGCCACGTTTCTCTTTACGCTCTTGCTCATCTGGGAATAAAAACTGTAAACGCTCTTCAAGGCCATCTTCAGAGACCTTAACCAAGAAGTCTTCAATTTTCAGCGAACCGGTTGGGTAATCTGGTAAGAAGTAAGTCCCGAGCTGTACGGTCACATTACAGCGCTTAGCAATTTCAACGGTGTTTTCTAACGCTTCAGGAATATCGCTAAATAGCTCAGCCATTTGCTCTGCTGTTTTAAGATATTGCTGCTCAGAAAAACGTTTTGGTCTACGTTTATCTTCTAAGGTGTAACCGTCATGGATTGCTACGCGGATTTCATGGGCTTCAAAGTTTTCTGGTTTTAAAAACACCACTTCGTTCGTTGCCACTACAGGTAACTGCTCTTTTGTGGCAAGCTCAACAGCTAGGTGTAAATAATCTTCTTCTAAAGCACGCTCAGTACGAATAAGCTCAATGTAATAATGATCGCTAAAATGTTGCTTATAAAAGCTAACGACCGATTCAATAAGCCCAGGGTTACCTTTTAATAGGGCTTTACCTAAGTCGCCATCTTTAGCGCCAGATAATAAAATCAGGCCATTTTTGTGCTCCACCAGCCATTCACGGTCAACCACAGGGCGGTGAAATAGATGTCCACGCTGGTACGCTTTAGAGATCAATAAAGTAAGGTTTTTATAACCTTCGTTATCTTTCGCTAAGATGGTAATTCGGCTAGGTTCATCTTCAAATTCAGGGCTTCTTAACCAAAAGTCTGCGCCGACAATAGGCTTAATACCAGCGCCATGGGCAGCGCCATAAAAACGCACCAAACCACATAAGTTCATCTGATCGGTGATAGCCAACGCAGGCATTTGCAGCTCTTCTGCTTTAGCGACAATTGGCTTAGTTTTAGCTAGGCCATCCACCATTGAGAAATCTGAGTGAACACGTAAGTGAACAAATTGTGGCGCAGGCATTACAGTTGCTCTCCTTTTAACGCCAAAATGCGCTGAACAGGTTTAAAGCTTTTACGATGCTCTGCAATAGCACCGTATTGTTCAAGTGCTGCAAAGTGTGCTTTAGTTGGGTAACCTTTATGGCCTGCAAAACCATAGTCAGGGTAACGCTTATCAAGCTCAATCATTTCTTCGTCACGAGCAACTTTCGCTAAAATAGATGCTGCTGAAATCTCTTCAACTAGGCTATCGCCTTTTACTACCGCCTGTGCTGGCACAGTTAATTGGCTAGGCACACGGTTACCATCAATAAAGACAAACTCAGGCTTTACGCTTAAGCCTTCAACCGCGCGGCTCATCGCGAGCATAGTGGCATGCAAAATATTTAACTCATCAATCTCGCTTGGACTACAACGACCAATAGCATAGCAAAGGGCTTTTTCTTTTATTTCTGCAGCTAATAATTGACGTTTTTTGTCTGATAACTTTTTAGAATCTGCTAACCCTGCAATAGGCTTATTTGGGTCCAATATTACCGCAGCGGTAACAACATCACCCACTAATGGGCCACGGCCAACTTCATCTACACCAGCAATATAATTAACATTCGGTCGTTCAATTTGCATTTAGTAACTCCGCGACTGCTGCTGCAGCTTGTTCATTGGCATTTAATCTAATGTTTTTATGTATGGCTAAAAAGCGCGCTTTTAGTTCGCTGTTATCGGTATTCAACATAGGTGTTAGCGCAGCCGATAGGTTTTCAACATTACATTCAGTTTGTAAGTATTCTGGAACGAGTTCTTCATCGGCTAATAAATTAGGCAACGAGAAATACTTAATGTTAAAAGTAAATAAGGTTTTGAAAATCCAGTAACTCAGTGGCTTAATTTTGTAGCCCACAACCATCGGCTTTTTGTACAGCATACCTTCAAGCGTTGCGGTTCCTGAGGCAAGTAAAATGGCATCAGCCGCTTGCATTGCAAGGTTTGACTGACCATCCAATAATTGCAGTTTTAGATCAGGGGCTGTTTTTTCTAAAATTTCACAAAACTGTGCTTTTCGTTTTTCATTGACTAACGGAACCACAATTTTAAGGTCAGGGTTTTGCGCTTGCAATTTAGCCGCTGTTTCAATGTAGGTTTCGCTTAAAAGCCCTACTTCAGAACCTCGGCTACCTGGTAACAACGCAAGTACTTTATCAGTTTGTGCTAAACCTAGTTGGTTACGAGCCTCGGTTTGGTCGTGCTCAAGGGCAATATCATCAGCCAAAGTATGACCCACAAAGGTACAAGGTACATCGTGCTTATCGTAAAAGGCTTTTTCGAACGGTAATAATGCCAGCACTAAATTAGTGGCGGCACTGATTTTATGAATACGTTTTTCGCGCCACGCCCACACTGATGGGCTAACATATTGTACTGTTTTAATACCCGCCTCTTTTAACGGTTTTTCGACACGTAAGTTAAAGTCAGGGGCATCGATACCAATAAATACATCTGGTGGGTTGTCGATAAAATGCTGCACCAATTGTTTGCGTATTTTTAGTAGGCGCGGTAATCGGCCTAGTACTTCAACTAGGCCCATTACAGATAATTCGTCCATATCGAATAATGTTTTACAGCCAGCCGCTTGCATACGCGGGCCTGCAATCCCTTCAAATATGGCATCCGGAAAACGGCGTTTAAGTGCTTTTACTAGCCCTTCACCTAAAATATCACCTGATAACTCACCTGCCACCAAGGCAATACGTAACGGCTTTGTTTGTTCTTTCATTCGTTGATAATTCGCAACTTTTGGCACTAATAAAAACGAGTTTACCGTGTTTTAGCAGTCGGATAAATGTCACAGAGTTAATAAATACTAGAAATCGAAATTAGCCTGCCTACTTGCTCATTGGTTGAGCATTTATTTGCGCGTGTAGCCTGCAGGTTTACTCGCTACTATCTAAAAAGAGCTTAAAAAAGAATAAAATAAGCCATAGCAAAACGGCTTTTTATAACGATTAAATATTTGAAACTTTAGAGCTTTATCTCTAATCTGTAGAAAAGGTGAGCAGGATTAATTCATCTTTATTTCGTATTTTCCTATTGACTAAAATGAATACAGGTTTAATATTTGCAAAGTTTCAATAATTACTGAAACTTCATAATCAATATTTGTCGTGTCTACCGCACCCGCTAACAAGGAGCTAAACAATGATAGATGAAACATTTGTGGATCTATCGCGATTGCAATTTGCAATCACTGCCCTATTTCACTTCCTATTTGTTCCCCTTACCTTAGGTATGACGTGGATTTTAGTGATCATGGAATCCGTTTACGTGATGACAGGTCGCGAAATTTATCGTGATATGACTAAGTTCTGGGGTAAGTTGTTTGGTATTAACTTTGCGATTGGTGTGGCAACAGGTCTAACCATGGAGTTTGAGTTTGGTACCAACTGGTCTTATTACTCTCACTATGTGGGCGATATATTTGGCGCACCGCTAGCGATTGAAGGCTTAATGGCTTTCTTCTTAGAATCAACCTTTGTCGGTATGTTCTTTTTAGGCTGGGAGCGTTTGAGTAAACGTCAGCATCTAGGTGCTACCTTCTTAATGGCTTTAGGGACTAACTTATCTGCGTTATGGATTTTAGTAGCAAATGGTTGGATGCAAAACCCAGTAGGTGCTGAATTTAACTACCAAACCATGCGCATGGAAATGACTAGCTTTGCTGAATTGGTATTTAACCCAGTCGCACAGGTTAAGTTTATTCATACCGTATCAGCAGGTTATGTTGCAGCATCTATGTTTGTACTTGGTATTAGTAGCTGGTACATCTTAAAAGGTCGCGACCTTGCTTTTGCTAAGCGTTCGTTCTCGGTTGCTTCAGGGTTTGGTTTAGCGTCTATTCTTTGTGTTATTTTACTTGGTGATGAATCTGGCTACGAAGTTGGCGAGGTGCAAAAAGTCAAACTCGCAACCATTGAAGCTGAGTGGCATACCGAAGAAGCCCCTGCCGCATTTACTTTGGTTGGTATTCCTGACTCAGAAGAACAAGTCACCCACGCCGCTGTAAAAATCCCCTATGCACTGGGTATCATTGCGACTCGCTCTATCGACGAGCAAGTAACGGGTATTAAAGACCTTGAAGAGCAGCACGAAGTACGTATTCGCAATGGCATGATTGCATACGAATACTTAGAAAAGCTTCGTGGCGGTGAAGACACACCAGAAAACATTGCAAAGTTCGATACCTTAAAAGACGACCTTGGCTATGGTCTGCTACTTAAGCGCTATACCCCTAACGTGGTAGATGCAACAGAAGAGCACATTCAAAAAGCAGTGAAAGACTCAATCCCTCAAGTCGGCCCTATGTTCTGGTCATTTAGAATCATGGTTGGCTGTGGCGTGATCATGCTTGGTGTATTCGTCCTTGCATTTTATTACAACGCACACCGCATTATTGAGCAAAAGCGCTGGTTATTATGGGCTGCGGTATGGAGTATTCCTCTGCCTTGGATTGCCATTGAATTTGGTTGGATTGTTGCGGAGTACGGCCGCCAACCGTGGGCAATTTCGGAAATTTTACCGACCTTCTTGGCAACCTCGTCACTCACGGTGAATGACTTATTGATTAGTATTACTGGTTTCTTAGTTTTCTATACAGGTCTTGCTGCTGTAGAAGGCTGGCTGATGCTTCGCTTTATTAAACAAGGCCCAAGCTCACTTCATACCGGTAAATATCACCATGAACTTGCTAAAGCGGATTCACTTGCAAGCCAAGGAGCTCAGTCATGATTTTTGATTACGAAACACTAAAACTAATCTGGTGGCTGTTAATTGGTGTCTTACTAATTGGCTTTGCAGTGACCGATGGCATGGATATGGGTGTGGCAATTTTGCTTCGCCTAGTTGGTAAAACCGATGTTGAACGCCGTACAGTTATTAACACCATTGGTGCTCACTGGGATGGTAACCAAGTTTGGTTCATAACCGCTGGGGGCGCACTGTTTGCGGCTTGGCCTATGGTTTACGCAGCCGCTTTCTCTGGCTTTTACTTTGCTATGATGCTGGTGTTATTTGCGTTATTTTTCAGACCGCTTGGTTTTGATTATCGCTCAAAAATAGATTCACCACGTTGGCGTAATAACTGGGATTGGGGCCTATTTGCTGGCAGCTTTATTCCTGCTTTAGTATTTGGTGTGGCATTTGGTAACTTATTACTGGGCGTGCCTTATCATATCGACGACCTACTGCGTGTCAGTTATCAAGGTTCATTCTTTGCGTTATTAAACCCATTTGCCATTGTAGTTGGCTTAGTGAGTGTACTGATGCTGGTTGGTCACGCTGGTATGTGGTTACAACTTCGTACTGATGCAGAGGTTGCTAAACGCTCAGCACAATATGGTCAATATGCACTGATGGCGTTTATTGTATTGTTTGCCTTAGCTGGTGTGTGGGTATCACAAATTGACGGTTATAAAATCGTTAGCATGGGCGATACTCAAGGGTTTGCAAACCCGCTTGCTAAAACAGTAACGCAGGCACCGGGTGCATGGCTTGATAACTATACAAAAATGCCATTAACCATGCTGTTCCCTGCCCTAGCATTCGTGATGGCGGCACTGGCAATTGTATTATCTAAATTACAAAAACCAGCAATGGCATTGGCTGCGTCAAGCTTAATGCTCGCAGGCGTTATCTTAACTGCGGGTATGTCAATGTTCCCGTTTGTGATGCCTTCGAGCAACAACCCAAATATTAGTTTAACTATGTGGGATGCGGTTTCGAGCCATATGACACTTAACGTGATGTTTATCGCTGCGGTTATTTTTGTACCACTTATTCTTATCTACACAACATGGTGTTATGTGAAGATGTGGCGCAAAGTAACGATTAGTGAAATTGAAAACAACACTCACGGTAGCTATTAAGGAGATTTAAATATGTGGTATTTTGCCTGGATTTTAGGTGTTCTATTAGCCTGTACACTTGGGGTGATCAACGTAATGTGGTACGAATTTCACCAACATAAAGATTCGATTGCTGATGATGAGCTAGAGCTGTACGCGAGACTCAAAAACACCGATGACAACTAAACCCCGACCAAATCGCGCGCAGCAGCAAACGCTGCGCGCTTTTTTAAAGCAGTATAGCCAGTCCGCTTCAGGGCTTCTTAAATTAAGCATTAGTTTGGGCACACTCAACGCCCTATTAATGATTGCCTCTTGTTATCTTCTTGCAAACGCGGCTCATCAAGTCATGTTTGAACAAGCAAACTTGCAAGCCGTAAGCCCATTATTATGGCCGCTGGCTGGGCTAATTTTAGTTCGTGCTTTGTTGGTTACGCTAAGTGAACGGGTGAGTAACCTCGCCGCATTAAAAATAAAAAACGTGATGCGTAATACACTGCTAGAAAAGCTCAACAAACTTGGGCCAGCCTACAGTGAACAAAAAGGTCACGGCGCAACACTTAACACCTTACATAATGGGGTGGAAGCACTGCATCAATATTACGCAAACTACATTCCGAGTGTGGCTTACAGTGCGCTTATTCCATTAGCGATATTGGTGGTGATTTTTCCAACCGATTACAAAGCAGGCCTCATATTCCTTTTAACAGCCCCGCTGATCCCATTTTTTATGATTTTAGTGGGCCATAAAGCGGAGCAGTTAAACCAAGAACGTTGGCAACAACTCGCGGTACTTGGTAATTACTTTTTTGACCGATTACATGGACTGACTCAACTCAAGCTCTTCAATGCAACCAAGCGTGAGCTAAATAGCATCAGTCAGATTTCTGATGATTACCGTGGAGCAACCATGGGTGTATTGAAAGTCGCCTTTTTATCGTCTTTCGCCCTTGAGTTTTTAGCCACCATTAGTGTGGCCCTTGTTGCTGTGATCATTGGCTTTAGATTATTTTTTGGTACGCTCGATTTTGCCACTGGATTTGTGGTGTTACTACTGGCCCCTGAGTTTTACTTACCACTTAGACAAATGGGTACTCACTATCATGCAAAACTTGAAGGGATCAGCGCTGCTGCTGATATGGTCGACATAATCAATCAAAGCGACGCTGATAAACATGTCGGGTCATCTAAGCTTGAGTTACCGATAAAAGATATACAGCTGAGTGCGCTTACCTTTCACTACCCTGAAACAAACGAAGGGGTAACTGATATCAACTTAAGCTTACCAAGCTCAGGCTTAATTGCCTTTGTGGGTGAAAGTGGTTCGGGTAAAAGTACCTTGTTTGATTGCCTATTGGGTTTTCATCATCAGGCCAATAGTGCCATTAGCATTAACGAGCAACCACTGAGTGATACTGCATTAGCTGATTGGCAAGCACAGCTGGCATGGATACCACAGCAAGCCACGTTATTTTATCGAACCGTTGCAGACAACCTGCGTTTAGCTAAACCCGATGCAAGCCAAGCAGAGCTCGATGAAGCAGCAAGTAAAGCTGGAGCACTTGAGTTTATTACTGCACTACCTGATGGCTTTGATACCTTGCTAGGTGAACAAGGAGAAGGCCTCTCTGGAGGGCAAAAACAGCGCATAGCCCTTGCCCGTGCATTTTTGAAGAATGCCCCTGTGCTGATGCTAGATGAGCCTACCGCTCACTTAGACAGCCAAACAGAGCATTTAATCAATCAAGCAATCCGCGATTATGCAAAAGACCATTTAGTACTGGTTATTGCTCACCGACTGAATACGGTAAAACACGCCGATAATATTTACGTTATGCAACAAGGTCACATTGTTGAATCTGGTCAGTACCAGCAACTGACTGAGCAAGCAGGCCTATTTGCTAAACTTGTGAGCCAAGGTGAAAACCATGCATAACTTTATACGTCTATTAAAACTGTGCAAACCTCATACTGGCATGTTGCTTTTAGGGGCTTTTTTAGCAAGCTTAACGGTACTCGCTAATGTGGGCTTGCTCGCTATATCTGGGTGGTTTTTAGCAGCCATGGCAGCGGCGGGCATTGCTGGTGTGCAGATGAATTACTTTACCCCAGCTGGAGTGATCCGCTTTTTAGCTATCGTGCGCACAGCGTCTCGTTACGGTGAGCGGATGATAACTCATAATGCTACCTTTTTATTGCTGAGCGAAATTCGCGTAAACATGTTCAAGACTCTGAGCCAACTGAACAACGTTGACTTAGCAATGAGACGTAGTAGCGATTTATTTAACCGCCTACAGAATGATGTAGATGCGCTGGATAAATTCTACCTCAATGTGCTGCTGCCGATTATTGTCGCCTTGATCAGCATTCCTATAGTAATGGCCTTCATGGCCATGTATTACGCTGAGGTTGCTTTAGTTTGCTTTACTTCACTGATGATTATTGGCGTGCTGCTTCCCGCAATGTTAAGCCATAAGCTTCACCAACAAGCGGATACTGAAACCCAACTTTCAGCCGAGTTAAGGGCTGAACTTGCCGATACACTATCAGGTGCCAGAGAGCTTGCTGTCTATCAAGCACAGGCTGCGCAATTAGCGCATTGTGACTCACTCAGTAAACAATACAACAACCAGCTCTATAATCGCCACAAAGCCGTGGCAAATAGTAATGGTTTAAGCACTTTGGTGATCCAACTTACCATGTTGGCCAGTGTATTTATGATAATTCCACTGGTTGCAATGGGGACTATGAAAAACGTTGAACTGGCGATGCTCGCGTTATTTGTATTAGCAAGCTTTGAAACCGTGCTCACCCTGCCTACGGCGTTTATTGAATTGCCACTTACTTTAAGTGCCGCAAAGCGACTGTTTGATCTTGAAGATAAACACAGCAGCTTAGCCGAAAAGCCAAACAACTTAGATGATCAGCTAGCAAACCAATTAGCGGATCAATCAGGGCTTGGTCTTGAGTTAAGCGAGGTCAATTACCAATACTTGGGGGCAAAAAGTAAAGCCCTTAGCAATATCAATTTTGCGATTACACCCGGCAGTAAAGTTGCCCTAGTCGGTGCTAGTGGCAGTGGAAAAACCACCCTAGTTAACTTACTCACGGGCCTTTGGCCGCTGCAATCAGGCTCATTAAAGCTCACCACCAAACAAGATAGCTTTGAACTTGAAAGCTTGAGCACTGCAACACGCTTTAAGCAGCTAACGATAGTTGCCCAGCAGCATCATATTTTTGATGGCACGCTACGTGAAAACCTTCGCTATGCAGCTTTTGATGCGACAGATGAGAGGCTTATTGAGGCCTGTGAACAAGCTGAACTTGGCTCTTGGCTTAGTAACTTAAAAGATGGGCTAAACACTCGTTTAGGAACCGCAGGCAGAAAGCTTTCTCATGGTCAGTCACGTCGTATTGCTATTGCCCAAGCTCTATTAAGGCAAGGTAATTTAATCATTCTTGATGAACCAACAGAGAGCTTAGATAATCACACTAAGCAAAACTTGCTGACTACAGTTGAGAGAATATGGGCAAATAAAACTATGCTGACCATTACCCATGACCCTGCAATGCTAAGTCGTGTTGATAAGGTTATTTGGTTAGAGCAAGGACAAGTAAGAGCCTTTGCGAGTCATGCTGAATTAGTGGCGAATGAAGCCGACTACGTAGAGCTTATTACCCGTTTTTAATCGAGCTGCTCAACGGTGACGTCAATCACACCTTGCTTGACTGAGGCAATTTGTGAAAACGCCTTTTTTGATAAGTCGATAATACGACCGCGGATAAATGGGCCGCGGTCATTAATAGTAACAATCACGCTTTTATTATTACTAAGATTAGTAACTTTTACTCTGCTGCCAAAACCAAGCGTTTGATGAGCCGCGCTCAATGCCCGTTGATTAAACACCTCACCACTTGCTGTCGTTCGGCCATGATATTTATCAGCGTAATAACTGGCTTTGCCTTTTTCTATTGCTCCTTTAGATACCGAAGGCACACTACTACAACCAGTTATAATTAAGCTTAATAATGCAAAAACGATGAGTTTGTTCATATTAGTAGATCCTTTTTTGCCGTGAAGATAGCAAGCACTGACTTAGCAAAACCTGAACTATATCAAGTTACCTAATTAAGCGAATGAGTATAAAAACAAAAAAGCCACCTTACGGTGGCTTTTATAGAAGTTCGCTTATGATTAGCGAATAATTCCGCGCTCAGAGCTTTTCACGAAGTCTATCATCAGCTGAACAGCTGGGTACTTCGCAGCATCTTCACTTAGCTCAGCGATTGCTTCTTCAACACCTAAGCTCTTACGATAAAGCGTTTTATATGCTCGGCGTGTTGCCATGATTTCATCGCTTTCAAAGCCACGGCGTTTCATGCCTTCAGTATTGATTGCTACAGGGCCTGCCGGTGTACCAATAGTAGTTACAAATGGCGGTACATCTTTATTAACGCCTGAGTACATACCTACAAATGCATGTGAACCAATTTTACAGAACTGGTGAACACCTGAATTACCTGCAAGGATCACCCAGTCACCTACGTGTACGTGGCCAGCAACAGAGGCATTGTTAGCAAAAATAACGTTATCGCCCACAACTGCATCATGTGCAACGTGTGTGTAAGCCATAAATAAGTTGTTGCTACCAATTTTTGTTACACCTTGGTCTTGAATCGTACCACGGTGAATTGTCGCACACTCACGGATCACGTTGTTGTCACCAATGATCAAAGTCGTTGGCTCATTCGCATACTTTTTGTCTTGGCAAGCTTCACCGACCGAAGCAAATTGGAAAATATGGTTACCAGAACCAATCGTCGATGGGCCTTTTACAACCACATGAGATTCGATGATACAGTTATCACCAATAGTTACATCGTTACCGATATAGCTGTAAGGGCCAACTGATACGTTATTTCCAAGTTTTGCACCTGGTTCGATTATCGCCGTAGGATGGATCACTATTAAAACTCTCTTCTCGCACACATGATTTCGGCAGTACACACTACTTTGCCGTCAACTTTTGCTTCTGCTGCAAATTTCCATATATTGCGGCGCTCTTTTACAAACTCTACATGCAAATGCATAGTATCGCCAGGTAATACCGGCTGTTTGAATCGCGCATTGTCGATCGCTGCGAATAAATATAGTTCGTTATCGCTACGATTTTCAACTGTCTTAAAACCAAGTAAGCCAGTTGCTTGAGCCATTGCTTCTAAAATCAACACACCTGGAAAGATAGGTTGATTAGGAAAATGACCCGTAAAAATAGGTTCGTTCACTGTTACATTTTTAATAGCATGTAACGACTCGCCTGGCGTGTAATCAAGTACACGGTCAACAAGTAGCATCGGGTAACGATGCGGAAGTAAACTCAAGATATCCTGGATATCAAGACTATTTAATTCATTTGCCAAAATAGCATCCTTATTTGTCTTCAATATTGAGTGACTTAGTCAGTGACTCAAGTGCTTTAATGCGGTCTTTCATATCGCCAAGGTTACGGATATGGGCAATACTACGTCGCCATTCTTTGTTGGTTAGATGTGGCAAGCCTGAAGAATAAATTCCAGGTTCTGTGATTGCCTTAGTCACCATACTCATGCCGGTGATTATAGCACCATCGCATACGCTAATGTGACCATTAATTGCAACCATACCGCCAATCTGACAATTCCTACCGATCACTGTGCTGCCAGCAAATACCGTACAACCAGCAACCGCTGTACCCGAACCGATCTCGACATTATGCGCTATTTGACATTGATTATCGATAATTACATTACTATGGATGATAGTATCGTCTAGCGCACCACGGTCAATCGTAGTAGACGCGCCTACCTCAACCTTATCACCGATGATTACTCGGCCAAGTTGCGGTATTTTCACCCATTCGCCACGCTCGTTAGCGTAACCAAAACCATCACTGCCCACTACCGTATTCGCTTGGAATAAACAGTCGCTGCCAATCTCTACTTCATGGTAAACGCTTACATTTGCCCAAAGCTTAGTGCCTTGGCCAATTTTTGCGTGCTCACCAATAAAACAGCCTGGGCCAATCTGCACATCGTTTGCAATTACAGCACCCGCTTCGATCACCACATTGGCGGCGATCGCGACATTATCGCCAATAGAGGCTGAATCGTGAATGACTGCACTTGGGTGAATACCGGTCACTGCTGAGCGCGGTGTGGTATCCATTAGCTGAGCAAGTTTGGCGTAACAAACATAAGGATTAGCAACAATGAGCTTATTACCCGAAAAGTACTCAGCATCTGCTGGTGATAAAATCACCGCACTTGCTTGAGTATCTTCTAATTGCGAGCGATATTTCTTGTTCGCTAAAAATGCAATATGCCCATGTTGGGCATTTGCAAGTGTAGATATTTTTTTAATCTCTGTGGCGCCGTCACCTTGAAGGTCAGCGCCCAGAAGATCCGCTATCTGCGAAAGCGTGTAGTTTTGCATATATGATTTCTATTGCTTACTTACTTTTTCAACAACTTTGCTTGATAAGTCATCGACAGTTTTAGGGTTAACATAAATCGTTGTTTCTTTAACTTTAACTTCATCGAATTTGCCAGCTTTCGCTACTTCTTCGATTGCATCTAAGATTAACTTTTGAACTTTAGCTAGTTCTTGGTTTTGACGCATTTTGATTTCTTGCTCTAAAGGACGACCTTTTTCAGCAAGTTGCTGCTGCATACCTTGGATCTTAGTACGTAATTCTTCTTTTTGCTTGTCGCTCATCGTTGTTGCTTCACGCTTGAACTTTTCAGCTTCAAAACGGATATCACCTTGAAGTTTTTCTAGTTCTTGACGACGCTCTGAGAATTCAGCTTCTAAAGTTTGCTCTACTTTCGCCATTTGTGGGATTTGCTTGTAGATTTCTTGCATATCAACGATACCTACTTTGTGCGCGAATGCGTTAGTAGATAGACCCATAGATAAAGTAGCAAGTAGTGCAAAAGCTGTTGATTTAATTGATTTATTCACGAAAAAACTCCTTTAGAATGTATTACTAATGTTAAAGCTGATGGTCTTCGTATCGTCATCTTCTTCTTTTTGCAATGGATACGCAAAACTGATCAGCATTGGACCCATCGGAGAGATCCATTGTAGAGAAAGACCGGTTGAAACCCTAAAGCGCATTGGATCTGAGTAATCATCCAATTTTGCACGTTCATCTGTTGAAAGGTTTTGATAACGGTCAATATTAAACTCTGTATCCCATACATTTGCAGCATCTACGAAGAAGCTAGTACGTACAGAGCTGGTGTTTTCTTCATCTAAGAAAGGTGTTGGAACAATAAGCTCCATCCCTGCTACCGCTTTGGCGTTACCACCAATTCGGCCTGCTGTTTGTAATTGGTCAAATTCTGATGCACCACCAATGCTACCTGTTGTCGTACCATCAGGTAACGGTGTACCAGGAATGCTTTGCGGAAAACGTGATACAGCACGAGGTAAGATCGTATTACGGTCAAAGCCACGTAGTTCCATTTCAGTAATTCTGAAGAACTCTTGGAACGGCAGTGTTTGGTCATAACCATTGGTTGTACCGTAACCATTACCGTAACCAAGTGCCGCACGCGTTGAGAACACCCAGCGGTGGTCATTACTGATTGGCCAGTAGAAACGCGAGTCATAATTTAGCTTAAAGTACTGTAAATCAGAGTTTGGCGTTGTCGCAGTTAAGTTAAGAGATTGGCGCGAACCTGCTGTTGGAAATAAACCACGGTTAACAGTAACACGTGACCAACCTGCGCTTAACTCGTACTTAGTAAAGTCAAAGCCTGCGTCTGGATTTTCAGGGTCTAAGAATGTTTCACGAATAACACGTGTTTGCTCATATTCTGCAATATCAGACAGCTCTTCTTGCACCCAACGCACACCAAAGTTAATACGGTTTACTGCATCGATTGGGAAACCAATGTTTGTACCAATACCATAACTCTTCGATTTATAGTCGATTAGGCTGAATTTACTTGCATCATAGTTACTGTAGAAGATGCTACTACCTTGCGATACACCATCCGGCGTAAAGTAAGGGTCAGTGTAAGACACACTAATACGCTCAGAACCACGTGAAGTATTGATGTTAAAACCAATTTGGTTACCGGTACCTAAGAAGTTTGATTCACTCACACCAATGTTAAATTGCAGACCCAAGTATGAACCATAAGCAAGGCCTGCGTTAAAGCTACCTGCAGATTGTTCTTTAACAGTAAAATCTACATCAACTTGGTCATCTACACCTGGTACTGGTACAACATTAAAATCAACGCTTTCCATGTAAGGTAAACGCTGGATTTGCAGTTTAGAGCGCTCAAGGCTTTGGTTTGATAACCATGCACCTTCAAGCTGTGTCATTTCACGACGAACCACTTCATCAGAAGTATTTTGGTTACCGCCCACAATGATACGACGAACATAAACACGTTTGCCCGGATTAACAGAAAGCGTTAATTGAACTTCTTTGTTTTCGTCATCAATCTCAGGGATGGTACGTACTTCAGCATTGGCATAACCAAAACGTGCTAAGTAGCTTTTGATAAACTCTTCTGATGATGTCACCACAGAGCCGTTATAAAGCTCGCCAGTTTTTAGCGGGATAACGCTCTTAATAAGCTCTTCACGGCCTAACAGGTCACCAATAAAGTCAAAGCCTTTAACTTTGTATTTAACACCTTCGGTGATATTTGCTGTTACATAAACAGAATCACGCTCAGGGCTAACTGATACTTGTGTCGAATCGATATTAAAACGTAGGTAACCACGGTCTAGGTAGTAACTGCGGATTTTCTCTAAATCGCCTTCGATAGTTTGCTTTTGATAACGGTCGCTCGACATGAACTGCCACCAAGGCAAATCTTGTTGAGACTCGGCTAACTTAAGAAGCTCTTCATCTGAGAAAAGCTCGTTACCAACCAAGTTGATTTGACGAATTGACGCTGCGTCACCTTCATCAAATGTGAATAAAAGTTTTACACGGTTACGCGGTAACTTAGTAATGCTTACATCCACTTTTGCATTGTATTTACCAATACTGTGGAAGAATTCAACTAAGCCTTTTTCAATGTTATCAAGGACTGTTTTATCAAGCGGCTCACCAGTACGGATATCTTGCTGGTCTAGCGACTCATTAAGTTGCTCATCTTTGATGTCTTTATTGCCATCAAATTCGATCATGCTGATCGTTGGGCGCTCAGTCACTCGGAAGATAACACTGTTGCCATCACGTAATGCTTTAATATTGTCAAAGTGACCTGAACGATAGAGAGCCTTTATGGTTCTAGAAATTGTGTACTCATCAATATTATCGCCCACGTTGATCGGAATATGCGTTAACGCTGCACCCAGTGCAACACGCTGTAAACCTTCAACTTTTAAATCATCTACAATAAAGGAGTTTTGGCCTAGGGCTGCAAAGCTAGCACCTAATAAACTTGAAACTGCCAAATGTTTTTTTATAGCCATTTTGTTATCTTTATCCTTTACAACTGTATTACCGCTCAACACCTTATAAATTTAACTTTTGCGGTGTTTTACAATCGTGTTCAAATTGGAATTTTTCGCTTACTTGTTATAAACGCGATACATCATTGAACAAAGCGAAACATGTTAAAAACAGAAGCAGCAAGGCCCCCACTTTAAAACCAAATTCTTGCGTCTTTTCAGAGACCGGCTTTTTGCGAAAAAGTTCAATTATGTAATACATTAAGTGCCCACCATCTAGCACTGGCAGCGGTAATAAGTTAAATACGCCAAGGTTTACACTAATTAATGCTAAAAAGCTTAAAAATGCAACCAAGCCATAGCTTACGCTAGTTCCCGCGCCAACTGCAATGCCCACCGGGCCACTTAAATTTTTAACCGACACCTGACCGGTAATTAAATTACCAATCATGTCAAAACTAAGGGTAATTAAACGCCATGTTTCTTGTATGCCCAGCACAATACTATCGACAGGGCCATAATGTCTAGTTTCAATATAGTTTTCTGGCCATGGCTCAACCACTGGAGACACACCTAAAAAGCCCTGAGCAACGCCCGCATCATTGGTTCTGCTTTGTGGCGTCACTGACAGCTCTTTTATACTATCTTGCCTTTGTACACTAAATTGTAAGGATTTGTTAGGTGATTGCTGAATTAGTGAAACTAACTGGGTCCAACTGCTGATATTTTCACCATTTACAGCAAGGATTTTGTCTTTAATCTGTAAGCCTGCAGCTTCTGCCGCCGAGCCTTTACTGATCATTGCCACTTCTAAAAGTGCTTTAGGACGAAACGGCACAATGCCAATCGAGGTTAATGGTGGTACGTCTTGTTGATCTAATTTCCAACCATCTAAGTTAAGAGTACGCACATGCTTTTGATAATTCTGATCACGAAGCGTTACCACAACACTTTGCTCACCTAAGCGGCTCATTAGCGAGAATGTTGCATCTTGCCAAGTATTGATATCGTCTTCACCAATTGTAATAATTTGCTGATTTGGCTGAATATTAGCAGCTGCGGCACGGCTGCCTTGAGACACCTCACCCACCACAGGTTTTAATGACTGAACGCCGACCATATACATTACAGCAAGGGCAAAAATAGCGAATAAAAAGTTTGCCATCGGGCCAGCAGCCACAATCGCAATACGTGCTTTTACTGATTTAGCATTAAATGATAAATGTCGCTGCTCTGGCGGGACTTCGTCAACACGCTCATCAAGCATTTTGACATAACCACCTAGTGGGATTGCTGCAATCACATATTCGGTTTGCTGTTTGTCGTACCACTTGATCAACGGCTTACCAAAGCCAATTGAAAAACGCAGCACTTTCACGCCGGCTTTTCGCGCAACCCAGAAATGACCATATTCATGCACAGTCACTAAAATACCCAGAGCAAGAATAAATGAGCCAAGATTCCAGAAAAAATCAAACATGCTAGTTGATGCCTCTTTTTAAAAACTCAGTCGCTTTTACACGTGCAGCTTGGTCGCAAGCTAAAATCTCATCGAGGGTCTGCACGTTGATATTTTGTGTTGCATTAAGCGTTTCAGCGTTAACTCGATAAATATCTGTAAAGCCGATTTGACCATTTAGAAATGCTGCAACCGCTATTTCATTCGCCGCATTTACTGTGGTGGTTGCACCTTGCCCCATTTCACACGCATCAATGGCAAGTTTTAAATTAGGGTAACGAGCATAATCTGGTTTAGTGAAAGTAAAATCTGCCATTTGTGAAAAATCGAGCGGTTTTACACCCGCATCGACACGCTCAGGAAAAGCTAAAGCATGAGCAATTGGTGTGCGCATATCTGGATTGCCCATTTGCGCAAGCACTGAGCCATCTTGATATTGCACCATAGAGTGAATAATACTTTGTGGGTGGATCACCACTTCAATATCACTGGCACAGCAGTTAAACAGCCACTTGGCTTCTATAAACTCTAGGCCTTTATTCATCATAGTCGCTGAGTCGACAGAAATCTTTTGTCCCATTGACCAGTTTGGATGTGCCACTGCTTCTGCAACAGTCACTGATGGTAGTGTCGATAAATCACGTTTTAAGAAAGGACCACCAGAACCTGTAAGCAAGATTTTACTCACGCCATTGTCGGCAAGTAGGCCAGATGCATTTTGTAATGATGCTGGCATACATTGGAAAATCGCATTATGTTCGCTATCGATAGGCAGTAAAGTGGCGCCATGTTGTTTTACTTTATCAATAAACAACTGACCCGACATAACTAGCGACTCTTTATTCGCTAGCAACACTTTTTTGCCTGCTTCAACTGCACTTAGAGTCGGTAACAGACCCGCTGCACCTACTATCGCCGACATCACTGCATCAACATCGGTATGTGCAGCAAGCTCACACATCGCATCAACACCTGCTAGCACCTGTGTGTTACACGAGCTATTTGCAAGTAAATTTGATAGCGCACTAGCGGCTTGTTGATCAGCCATTACAGCAAACTTAGGCTGATGTGCGACACACAGTTCAGCCATTTGCTCGGCATTTTTACCCGCCGCTAAAGCAAAAACCGCAAAGCGCTCTGGGTTTCTAGAAACAACATCTAAGGTGCTTAAACCGATTGAACCAGTTGCGCCCAGTACGACAAGTTGCTCTACTTTGCTCATAAACTCAGTGTCCATGCGTAGCAAAGTACAAAGATTGGCGCAGCTGCGGTTAAGCTATCGATACGATCTAAAATACCGCCATGACCTGGTAAACATGAACCGCTGTCTTTCAAGCCAACTTCACGTTTAAACATACTTTCGAGTAAATCGCCTACCGCTGAGAATAACGCGATAAATGCCGTCATCACGGCATAGATTGGCCAAACACTCATATCAACATTAGTGAAATGGCAAAAGGCTAAAACAAAAACAACCGAAGCCACTACACCACCTAATAAACCTTCAATTGTTTTATTGGGACTTACCTTTGGCATTAGTTTACGTTTACCTAAGTTCTTACCAGTAAAGTAAGCACCAATATCTGCGCTCCACACAATACCAAGTACAACTAAAATTAACATTGAACCAAAGTGAGTAGATTCGCCATAACCTGCGCTACGTAGTGTATTTAGTGCAAGCCAAAGTGGCACTAGCGTTAAAAAGCCTGCAATGGCACGCATTACAATGCCTTCATTCCAAGCCTTTGCCATAGCTGGGTAGCGCCAAACTAAATAAGTTGCCACAATCCACCATGCAAATGACAAGGTAAATAGGTAGTTTGCATCACCCACTAATTGACCATTTTGCCAAAGTGATTCAATGGGCCAATGCCAGTTCAGTAATGCCAAAAATGCAGCCGTTGCTGCAACAAATCCAAAACGTTTAACTTTATCGCATAGGCCCATAAATGCAGACCACTCCCATGCACCGAGTAAAACAATACCGGCGGCGATATAACTAAATAGTGTTAATGGGGTATAAAAAACCAAAATAAGTGCAAGTGGTGCCAACACGAGCGAGGTTAAAATTCGTTGTTTTAGCAATGTGTGTACCTTCAACTAGTAATTAGGTCTCGGCGAGTAATTGTTTTATTTGTTCGCCTGTACAACCAAATCGTCGCTCTCTGGCAACGTAACATGCGATAGCGTCAGCAAATGCAGCTTCATTGAAGTCTGGCCAAAGCGTATCGGTAAAGTAAAGCTCAGCATAAGCCGCTTGCCATAAAAGGAAGTTACTGATGCGTAAATCTCCACCGGTGCGGATCATTAAATCAAGCTCACCTTGGTCGGCCATACTCATTTGTTCAGCCATTAGCTCTTCAGTAATATCTTCTGCGGCCATTTCACCGGCTGCGACTTTTTTCGCAAGCGTTGTTGCGGCGTTAGTAATATCCCAACGTCCACCATAATTAGCTGCCACGTTTAACTGTAGACCCGTATTATTACGAGTTAATTCATGGGCTGCATCAACTTTATTGCGCAAACCTTCTGAAAAGCGTGATAAATCACCAATTATGTTTAGCTTTACATTATTTTTATGAAGTTTTTTAACTTCTTTGCCCAGTACAAATAAAAATAGCTCCATGAGCGTATTTACTTCGTCTTCTGGACGTCGCCAATTTTCGCTACTAAATGCGAATAGTGTTAACGACTGTATACCTAAGCGAGTACAAAATTGCACTGATTGACGAACCGCATCAACGCCCTTTTTGTGCCCATAAACACGTGGGCGATTTTTCGCTTGTGCCCAACGTCCGTTGCCATCCATGATTATAGCGACATGCTTAGGCAAACTTTGCTGGGAAATTTTATCAGCGTTAAGAACCATAAATATCGAGTATTCCATAAAAAAACGCCGTCTAGTATACCCTAGACGGCGTTTCAAAACTAATAAATTTAGTTGCGCCTGTTTACTTGCAGAATCAATGTCTGAAAGATAAACAGCAGCGATTAGATTTCCATTAACTCAGCTTCTTTTGCAGCTAGTTGTGCGTCCATCTCTTTGATGAACTTATCAGTAAGCTTTTGGATCTCGTCTTCTGCTTGACGTGCTTCATCTTCAGAAATGTCTTTTTCTTTCAATAAGCTCTTAATGTCGCCATTTGCGTCACGACGGATGTTACGTACAGCAACACGGCCGCTTTCAACTTCACCACGTACGATTTTAATCAGGTCTTTACGACGCTCTTCTGTTAGTGGAGGAAGTGGAACACGAATAACAGTGCCTGCAGACATTGGGTTTAAACCTAAATCTGAAGCCATAATCGCTTTTTCTACTGCTTGAGCTAGTGACTTATCGAACACGCTAATTGCAAGTGTACGTGAGTCTTCAATTGTTACGTTAGCAACTTGGTTTAATGGTGTGTCTGCACCGTAGTAAGACACTTGAATACCGTCAAGTAATGCAGGGTGCGCACGGCCTGTGCGAATTTTAGATAATTGACTGCCTAGTGCCGCAACACTTTTTTGCATACGTTCTGACGCATCTTTTTTGATATCGTTAATCACGGTTCAATCCTAATCTATTTGCTAGTTTCATCTGAGGCTTGTGAAGAGATAAGCGTTCCTTCATCTTCGCCCATAATAACACGCTTAAGCGCGCCTGATTTATTCATGTTAAATACGCTTAATGGCATGTTGTGGTCACGCGCCAGCGTAAATGCAGCTAAATCCATAACCTTAAGCTCTTTATCAATGATTTCATTGTAGCTTAAGTGGCGATATAGTGTAGCGTCTGGGTTTTTCACTGGGTCATCAGAGTAAACACCATCCACTTTAGTCGCTTTGATTACAGTATCTGCTTCAATTTCAATACCACGTAAACACGCTGCTGAGTCAGTCGTGAAGAATGGGTTACCTGTACCCGCTGAGAAAATTACAACGCGGCCAGATTTTAATAGGCTGATAGCTTCTGCCCAGTTGTAAGCATCACACACACCGTTAAGTGGGATAGCAGACATTAAACGACAATTTACAAATGCACGGTGCAGTGCATCACGCATTGCTAAACCATTCATTACAGTCGCAAGCATACCCATGTGGTCGCCAACTACGCGGTTCATACCCGCTTCTGCTAATGAACCACCACGCAAGAAGTTACCGCCACCGATAACTAAACCTACTTCTACGTCGAGCTCTACAAGTTCTTTAATTTCTTGAGCCATACGGTCAAGTACTTTTGGGTCGATGCCGAAGCCTTCGTCTCCCATTAATGCTTCACCGCTAAGTTTAAGAAGAACACGTCTAAAAATAGGTTTACGATTGATAGTCATAATATTTGGGCCAGCCTTAGTAATGAGATAAAAAATAACCGCGCTATGGTTACACATAAAACGCGGTTATTTTAAAGAATTTTCATCAGTGACGCAAAAGCTAATAGCAGATTAATTTCATCTTATTGCCCTACGTCACTAAGTTAGAAAATTACTCGCCTTTTGCAGCAGCGATTTGAGCAGCTACTTCAGCAGCGAAGTCTTCTTCTTTACGCTCGATACCTTCACCAACTTCTAAACGGATGAAGTTAGAAACAGTTGCGCCTTTCTCTTTAAGAATTTCGCCAACTGATTTTTTAGGTTCCATGATGAAAGCTTGACCAGTAAGAGAGATCTCACCAGTGAATTTCTTCATACGACCGATAACCATTTTCTCAGCGATTTCAGCAGGCTTGCCTTCGTTCATCGCGATATCGATTTGAACTGCTTTTTCTTTTTCAACAACGTCAGCTGGTACGTCTTCTGGGTTTACGAACTCAGGCTTAGACGCAGCTACGTGCATAGCAACTTGCTTAAGTGTTTCTTCGTCAGCTTCACCAACTACAACAACACCGATACGGTCGCCGTGGCGGTAAGAAGAAAGCTTGTCACCGTCGATGTACTCAACGCGACGAACGTTGATGTTTTCACCGATTTTAGCAACTAGAGCAACACGAGTTTCTTCGAATTGTGCTTTAAGTGCTTCGATGTCTGCTTTAGTTTCTGCAGCAGCGTCAAGAACTTGGTTAGCGAAACCAAGGAAGTTAGCGTCTTTAGCAACGAAGTCAGTTTGACAGTTAACTTCAAGAAGTGCAGCGAAACCGTTACCTTCTTTGATTAAGATTGTACCTTCAGCAGCGATGTTACCTGCTTTTTTAGCAGCCTTTGCAGCACCGCTCTTACGCATGTTTTCGATCGCTAACTCGATGTCACCGTTAGTTTCAGTTAACGCTTTTTTACAATCCATCATGCCAGCGCCAGTACGCTCGCGTAATTCTTTAACTAGGGCAGCAGTTACAGCCATTAGAATATCCTCAATTGAATTCTGTTATAGGGAAGCGGTATAGGCCGCTTAACAAGAATAACAAGTCTTCACCTTAAATAGATGAAGACTTGATGACAGCTAATTACTCAGCTTCTACGAAGTCGTCTTTCTCAGCTTGAGCAACGATGTTGTTCTCACGACCTTCAGTGATCGCAGCTGATACAGCGCCTGTGTAAAGTTGGATAGCACGGATCGCATCGTCGTTACCAGGTACGATGTAATCAACACCGTCTGGGTTAGAGTTAGTATCAACGATAGCAACAACTGGAATACCTAGGTTGTTAGCTTCACGGATAGCGATGTGCTCGTGGTCTGCATCGATAACGAAAAGCGCGTCAGGAAGACCGCCCATGTCTTTGATACCACCAAGGCTCTTTTCAAGCTTTTCCATTTCACGAGTAAGCATTAACGCTTCTTTCTTAGTTAATTTCTCGAAAGTACCGTCTTGGCTTTGCGCTTCAAGGTCTTTAAGACGCTTGATTGATTGACGAACTGTTTTCCAGTTAGTCAACATACCACCTAACCAACGGTGGTTTACGTAGAACTGCTCGCTTTGGATCGCTGCTTCTTTAACTGCTTCGCTTGCTGCGCGCTTAGTACCAACGAAAAGTACTTTACCTTTGTTAGAAGCTGCGTTCGATAAGAACTTAAGTGCTTCGTTGAACATTGGTACAGTTTGCTCTAGGTTGATGATATGAACACGGTTACGAGCGCCGAAGATGAAAGGCTTCATCTTAGGGTTCCAGTAACGTGCCTGGTGACCAAAGTGAACACCAGCTTGAAGCATATCGCGCATTGAAACGTTTGCCATTTGTATAATCCTCTATAATTTAGGGTTAGGCCTCCACATATCCCATAGCACCAACACCGTAGTTAAATTGTAACTTAAGTGCACCCAAGTGTATGTGACGATACGTGTGTGTGTTAAAATAAAATTGTGTTTGCCTTAAATACAAAAAATCAGTTAAGAATTTATTTGTAAAAAGACGGCGCGCTTTATACCATATTAAAATTGAAAACTCAACGTCTAGTGCAAAATTTGTGCACTAAAAACTGACCTGAAAAACAACTTTGGAGCCTCAATGAGTGCTGTGATCAAGACCCCTGAAGAAATCGAAAAAATGCGTGTTGCCGGGCGCTTAGCCGCCGAGGTACTAGAAATGATAGAACCGCATGTGGTGCCAGGTGTAACCACAGATGAACTAAATACAATTTGTCATGATTATATTGTTAATGTTCAAGATGCTATTCCAGCACCGCTTAATTATCACGGTTTCCCAAAATCAATTTGCACCTCTGTGAACCATGTAATTTGTCACGGTATTCCAAATGACAAACCACTTAAAGAAGGCGATAGCGTAAATATCGACGTAACTGTGATCAAAGATGGCTATCACGGTGATACATCGAAGATGTTCCACGTTGGTACGCCTAACATTCAAGGCAAGCGTCTTGCTGATATCACACAAGAAAGCCTTTACCTTGCGATTAAAATGGTAAAACCAGGCGTACGCTTAGGTGATATTGGTGCTGCAATTCAAAAATACGCAGAGGGCTTTAGCTATTCAATCGTTCGTGAATATTGTGGTCACGGCATTGGTGCTGAGTTCCACGAAGAGCCACAAGTAATGCACTATGGTAAAGCAGGTACTGGCGAAGTATTAAAAGCAGGTATGTGCTTAACAATCGAGCCTATGGTTAATGCTGGTAAACGCCAATGTAAGCTACTAAAAGACAACTGGACTGTCGTAACAAAAGACCGTTCACTGTCTGCACAGTGGGAACATACACTGTTAGTGACTGAAAATGGTGTTGAAATTTTAACGCTCCGATCAGATGATACTATTGACAGGATCATCGAACACTAGGAGCCAGCCCCAGTGGCATTACCCAATAAAGTAAAAAAGTTGCTCAGCCAAGCTGAGCAACTTAGCGATTATCGCGACTGTTCTAGTTATTTTTATAAATGGCTACAGAACGAATTCTCAAAACAACCCGTTAGCAACTTAATTAATGCCCGCGCTGAGTTTATCGACCGCTTATTAATTAAACTGTTTCACGATTACGATCTTGCTCACGAAAGTGATCTTGCCCTGATTGCTGTGGGTGGTTATGGTCGTGGCGAACTACACCCCTATTCCGATATCGACTTTATGTTGCTAGTAAGCGAGCAGCCAAGTGAAGCCGTGTGCGAAAAAATTGGCCAGTTCGTTACCATGCTTTGGGATCTAAATTTAGAAATTGGTCACAGCGTTCGCACTATAGAACAAGCATTAGAACAAAAACGCGAAGATGTGACATTTGCCACCAGCTTACTCGAAAGCCGATTAATTTTCGGTAACCATATCGAATTCGAAAAATTAAAAAATCATTTAATAGATACGCCTATTTGGCGCTCAGACGAATTCTTTTTGGCAAAAGTACAAGAACAAAGTTTACGCCATAAAAAATGCCATGGTACTGCTTATAACCTTGAGCCGAATATCAAAGAAAACCCGGGTGGCCTGCGCGACTTACAGACCATTATTTGGGTTGCTAAAAAGCACTTTAGAGCCGAAACATTACAAGAACTCATAAATCACGGCTATCTTACTCACGAAGAATACCAAGAGCTGTCTGAGTGTTTAGAAAACCTATGGAACATTCGTTTTGCGCTGCACATCGCTGCGGGTCGCTCTGAAAACCGCTTATTGTTCGATCATCAACCTAACGCCGCTGAAATTCTTGGCTTTGGTAGTGATGGTAAAGCCTCGGTAGAGCGCATGATGAAACGCTTATTTAGGATCATGAGCCGCGTACGTGAGCTTAACCAAATGCTGCTTTCATACTTTGAGCAAAGCATTTTACCGGGTGCCGGTGAGTTACCTGTGATTGAGCTTGACCGTAACTTTGAGCGTATTGGCCATCAAATTCGTGTTAAGAACCCATCGGTGTTCTTCCGCCGTGATCAGCTATTTGTGTTGTTCGAGCATATTGCTGATAACCCAGAGATCACCCATATTTACCCAAGTACCATACGTACAATGCGCCAAGTTCGCCGTCGTTTATTGGGTGATTTACAAGACTACGCCGCCTGTCGCGAAGCATTTTTGCGTTTAATCAAACACCCTAACGGTATGGGCCGCGCATTTACGCTGATGCACAAGCACGGCATTATTGCTGCCTACTTACCACAGTGGCGTAATATTTTTGGGCAAATGCAGTTTGATTTATTCCATGCCTACACCGTGGATGAACATACCCATAAACTCATCAACAATATTTATAAGTACTTTGATAAATCAAAAGTCAGCGAATTTCCGTTATGTAGTGAAATTGTCACTCGCATGGACAAGCCTGAGTTACTTTATTTAGCCGGTATTTTCCACGATATTGCTAAAGGCCGTGGTGGCGATCACTCTGAGCTTGGTTCAGTTGATGCAATTGCGTTTGCTAAGCTACACCGCTTCCCAGCCTCAGATGGCAAGCTGATTTCGTGGTTAGTGGCTAATCACTTACTTATGTCGGTTACAGCGCAGCGCAAAGATATTAATGACCCAGATGTGATTAAAGACTTTGCCAGTAAAGTGAAAAATGAGCGCCAGCTTGACTACTTGTACTGCTTAACGTTAGCCGATATTCGCGCAACTAACGATAACCTGTGGAACGATTGGAAAAATACCCTACTACGTGAGCTGTATTTACACACCCAGCGCGCGCTTCGTTTAGGGCTTGAAAACCCAATGGACCAACGTGATCAAATACGTGATAAAAAACAGCAAGCCAAACAGCGCTTACTGAACCACGGTTGTAACGAAGATCAAATCGACTTAATTTGGAGTCGCTTTAAAGCCAATTACTTTACCGCTTTTAGCGAGCAACAGATTTCGTGGCACACAGAGCACCTACTAAGCTGTGAAGATTTAAGCCAGCCTAGCGTTGCCGTGTCTAACACCGCAATGCATGGTGGTACACAAGTATTTGCTTATAGCCCTTACTCAGGTGGCTTATTCGCCCGTTTGGTAAGTGTAATTGGTTCGAAAAAAGCACAAATTCAACATGCGCAGGTACTGACCACTAAAGATGGCTACGTGCTATTTAGCTTTGTTATTTTAGAGGTCAATGGTGACCCGATTGCGAGTAACCGTTCGCAAGGCATTAAACGTGCTTTAGATCTTGCAATTAGCGACCCGAAAAAGAAAATTCGCCTTAAAAAGAATCGCTCACAGCGCTTCAAAGACTTTAATATCAAACCAAAAATTGTGCTTAGACCGCATGCCCGTAAAGACCGCAGCTTAATTGAAATTCAAGCGGTGGATATTCCGGGTCTATTAACAAAAATTGCGGAAGTATTTCAAGCGCACTTATTACATATTCATGCCGCACGGATCACCACAGTTGGTGAGCGTGCAGAAGATTTCTTCGTGGTATCAAATAACGAATACCAAGCATTAACAGACGAAGAACAGGCTAAAATTCATCAAGCATTGCGTAAAAAACTCAACGCAGAAACCGAATAAGAGGATCTTATGTCAGATTTAAAAACCATGATCGAAAACGCCTGGGACAACCGCGATAGCATCAGCCCAAGCACGGTATCAAGTGAAGTAAAACAAGCTATTATCGACGCGCTTGAATTACTTGATAGCGGCGCTGCACGTGTTGCTGAAAAAATCAGTGGTGAATGGGTTGTACATCAATGGTTAAAAAAAGCGGTGCTACTGTCTTTCCGTATTCGTGATAACCAACCAATGAGCGATGGTGTTAATCAGTTTTACGACAAAGTACCACTTAAATTTAGCGACTTTACACCAGAGCAATTCCAACAAGGCGGCATGCGTGTTGTGCCTAATGCTGTGGCACGTAAAGGCAGCTTCGTAGGTAAAAACGTAGTGCTTATGCCATCTTATGTCAACATTGGCGCCTACGTTGATGAAGGTACCATGGTTGATACATGGGCAACGGTTGGCTCATGTGCACAAATTGGTAAAAACGTTCACTTGTCGGGCGGTGTAGGCATTGGTGGTGTGCTTGAGCCACTACAAGCTAACCCAACTATTATTGAAGACAACTGCTTTATTGGCGCACGTTCTGAAATTGTTGAAGGTGTTGTAGTTGAAGAAGGCGCCGTTATCTCAATGGGTGTTTACATCAGCCAAAGCACACGTATCTATGACCGTGAAACTGGCGAAATCCATTACGGCCGAGTACCAGCCGGTGCGGTTGTTGTTCCTGGTTCTTTACCGTCAAAAGATGGTTCGCACAGCCTATATGCTGCCATCATCGTAAAAAAAGTAGATCAGCAAACTCGCGAAAAAGTAGGTATTAATGCCCTACTTCGCTCGATTGATGAATAACAAGACTGAGCTTTAAGCCGTCAGCCGTCAGCCGTCAGCCGTCAGCCGTCAGCCGTCAGCTTTAAGTTTTAGAGGTTAAGAAGCGCGATGCTAGCTAGTTTCGCGCTTTTTTATTATCTGTAATGCAATGATTTTTAGCTAGTTTGTTGAGATATACCCGCAAATATGTTTTAGTATAAAAAACAAACAAATCAATAGTGAAAATGTTTAAGTCTTTTCGGAGTTTTACCCACACGGAGTTATTTTATTACACAGGGTTATTCTACCTTGTGGCAATCTTGCTGTTTGTATCACGTAGTTACCTATACGAATTTTTTGTAACTGATATGAATTCACATCGCATAGAAGTTAAAGAACTTGAAGTTGCTTTAACATCGCACGTTAATAAAGATTATGTTTTTGAAGCATTGCAAACAACCTTAGATGGCCTTGCAACCCCAGATCGAGTTGCAGTTAAAATCCAGTGTTATACGGTTTTCTGTGATGTTAGTTTTACGAACCCATTTATCACCATTAACGACCACAATCACTACAGTGCAGAAGTAAAACGTGTGTTTGAGCAAAATGTGGCTTCCCTTAGCCGAAAAGATACTGCTCACTAGTTTCAGGCGCTATTACTTAATGCTTAAAACTTAAAGCGCCTCAGCTAAATTGTTACATCTTATTTCAAATACACATTTTATCGCTTAATTACGGCTATTCAGCGTTACTTCTGAAACACATTTCATTTACCTCACTGGCACTTTTTTTACATCGCACTACAATGCACACAAACTGATTTTGGAACACACACAATGAATCTGACACGTAGTTCGCTGAAAAACCCTGCGAGTGTTATTGTCATCTTGGTGTTGATTATGTTGTTTGGCATGTTGAGCATTTTTAAGCTGCCAATTCAGCTCACACCAGATATTGAGCAACCGCAGATCACTATTTTCTCTGGCTGGCGCCAAGCTGCACCTGAAGAGATTGAATCAGTGATCATTGAGCCGCTCGAGAACGCAGTAAAAAACACTCCGGGTGCTCTAGAGGTTAATACTTACATTAACCGTGGCAATGGCTCTATCACGTTGACTTTTGCTGTTGGGCAAAACATGCAACAGGCCATGCTTGATGTGTTAACTAGCCTTAACCAAGCGCCGCCCCTGCCGTTAGATGCATTTGATCCTGTGGTGTTTGCTGGCGGTAATAATGGTGAAGCCGCAGCAACGTTACTGGTCACCCCAAAAGATTTTAATAGCGACAGCCTTGATTTAGACATGGCGCAGTTCCAAAAACAAATCGATGAATTTGTTGAGCCCCGTTTGGCACGTATTCCTGGTGTTGCCCGCGTTGACTTAGCCAGTGAGCGACCAAAAGAATTACGTATTACCTTTGACCCTCACAAAGCCGCCGCACTTGGCGTCAGCCTTGACCAAATCAGTAACGTATTAGCCAGCTCACGCGATACCTCTGGTGGCCTTGCCAATGTTGGCCGTCGTCAATATACCGTACGTTTTACTGGGCAATATGATTTATCAAGCATGGCACAAATGCGCGTTGGTTATTCAGGCGATAGACCCATTTACCTTGGCGATATCGCAAGTGTAGAACGCACTTTTTCTGACCGTTTAGGAATGAGTGGTCGAAATGGTAAACCCGCGTATTACATTCGTATTTCGCGCGCTAACGAAGCCAATACCGTTGCCCTACTCGACGAAATTAACCTTGCCATTAAAGAGCTAAACGAAGGGCCGCTGGCTGAAAATGGCTTATCGATTGAATTAAGTTTTGATGCCTCAGTGCATATTCGTAATGCCTTGTCCTTGGTTAAAAGTAACTTAGGCCTAGGTGTTTTGCTGTCGTGTTTAATCTTGTGGTTGTTCTTTAGGGGCTTAAAGGCCACGTTTGTCATTGCAGCGACAATTCCTGTCTCTTTGTTAGTTGCGTTTTTAACGTTAAATATTTTTGACCGCAGTTTAAATGTTATTTCACTGGCGGGTCTTGCCTTTGCTGTTGGCTTAGTACTTGATGCCGCCATCATTGTGCAAGAAAACATCGCAAGGCTCAGAAGTGAAGGCTTTGATAGTAAAAAAGCCGCGCTAAAAGGCGCAGCTCAAGTAACTGGCGCTTTATTTGCTTCAACCACCACTAGCGTTGCTATCTTCTTGCCAATTTTATTTATGGCAGGTATTGAGGGGCAGTTATTCTCTGATTTGGCGCTCACCTTATCTATTGCTGTTATTGCCTCTATGATTTGCGCAATTACACTTATTCCGTTGGCTAACCATTTTTGGCCAGACAAAGAGCTAAAAGCGGATCCTTATCGTGAATATTGGCAGAAGCTAACTAACTTCATCATGGCGCTTACCAATACCCGCGTTAAACAAATAGTATGGATAGTGTCGTTATTGGGTGGCTCACTCGTCGCGACCATGACCATGCTCCCGAAAACTGATTTTATGCCGCGCGCACCAACCGATGGCTTTTTCTTTAACTTAAATACCCCGCCTGGCGGCAATGTGCAGTTTATGGAAGAAGAGCTGCTGATGCGTATTAAAAAGCGTTTAATGCCTTATTACACAGGTGAAAAAGAGCCGGGAATTAAAGATTTTAACTTTTATGCTTTTGGTTCGAACGCTGGCGGTTTTATTTATTCTGCCGATCCACAACGTGTTGAAGAATTAATGAAGGTTGCCCGAGAAGAGATCTTCATTGATTTGCCCGACACCCAAGTATTCTTCTTTAGAGGGTCGATGATCCAAGTTGCTAATGGCGGTGATGGTCGCAATATCAATATCGATTTAACGGGTCCGAATATGGACGAGCTAATAGCCGGTGCTAATGTGGCGCTGCAAGCTGTCACTGAAGCAATGCCGAATGCCACTGCAAGGCCACAACCACGACTCGATATGGCAGAGCCAGAACTTAGGCTCACACCTAATGACCGCCGTATAACCCAAGCAGGGCTAACTCGTCGTGATGTATCTCAAGCAGTGCAAGCCTATACAGGTGGGTTATTTGTTAATGAATACTTTGATGGCAACGAACGCATGAACGTGATTTTGCGCGGTATACCGTGGCAAACTCCAGAGGAGCTTAAAGCACTGCCCATTGTGACCCCACAATCAGGTATTCAAACTTTAGGCGAGCTTGCCAATATTGAACGCACCGTAGGGCCAACCCAGCTTAGACGTGTTAATGGCCGCCGTACCGTGAGTATTGTTGTCACGCCACCAGCAGATATGAGCTTACAACAAGCGCAAACCATTCTCTCAGAGCAAGTTATGCCGAAAGTTCGTGCAAGCTTGCCCGACAGCTCTGGCGCAATTTTGGCCGGTAACGCACAAAAGATGAATTCGGCCATGCAAGAAATGACAATCAACTTTATCTTGGCTCTGTTTATTTTATTCTTGCTAATGACCGCATTGTTTAAGTCAGCCAAAGACAGCGCGTTAGTTTTACTGGTTATGCCACTGGCAATTGCAGGCGGTGTACTGGCTTTATTTGTACTTAACTTATTTACCTTCCAATCGCTCGACTTACTGACCATGATTGGCTTTATTATCTTGCTGGGTCTGGTGGTAAATAATGCCATTTTATTGGTTGACCAAACCCGTGTCGCAATGGCCGCTGGGCTCAGTCGAGAAGACGCCGTTCGCCAAGCAGTGCTGCTGCGCGCAAGACCCGTTTACTTAAGTACCTTAACCAGCTTATTTGGCATGCTGCCACTGATGCTAATGCCGGGGGTAGGATCAGAAATTTACCGTGGCCTTGCCACTGTGATTGTCGGCGGCATGGCCATTAGCGCCCTATTCACCCTGATATTAATGCCAAGTTTATTGCAACTTGGCAGACAACTGCCGCCTGTTAATAACAAACAGCAACCAGAAAAAACGCCTTTAAGCTTAGTATCGAATCAATGAGTATTAAAACAATGAACACACCTTTTCGTAAATTAACCGCTCGCTTTTGTGCGCTATTTAGTCTTATCGCATTTAACGCCTTTGCAGTCGTGCCGGTTACTGTAGAAACCGTCACACAAGCTCCGCTGACAAGCGAAATTGAAGTTAGTGGCACTTTGTATGGCAAAGATGATGTAACCTTAACAGCAGGCGTTAGCGGCCGTTTATTATATGTTGTTGAGCCAGGTACTCTGGTTAAAAGTGGCGATACCCTAGTACGTATGGATACTTTGCCGCTTGAACTTGAAAAAGCACGCCAGCAAGAAATGCTCAATCGCGCCAAAATAAACTTACGCTTATATCAACAAGAGCTAGCTCGTTTACAAAAACTCGCCAAAGCCAGCAGTGCAGCAGCAAGCCAAGTTGATGATATGCAAAATAAGCATGACCTTGCGTTATCTGATATCGCACTGGCTAAGGTTGAATTAAAAGTGATAGACGATCAGCTTTCCCGTGCAACCGTTCGCGCCCCATTTGATGGCGTGATCAGCGAGCGTTTTAAACGCGCTGGCCGCGAAATAAATCGTGCTGATGAACTGGTCACCCTTCTCGATATTAATAACTTAGAAGTGCGTTTGTACGTGCCTGTTAAATACTTAAAGTTTTTACACAAAGGCATAGAGTTACCAATTCAAGCCGGCGACTTATCAGCCCCTGATATGACAACAGCTACCGTAACAGCGGTGATCCCATCAACCGATCCGCGTTCACAAACTGTAGAAGTACGCGCCCTACTACCAAGAGACGCCGAGCAAACATGGGCGATTGGCCAACTGGTTGATGTAGCCGTGCCACTAAAAAGCAAAGGGGATGTACTACTGGTGAATCGCGATGCGCTTATCTTACGCAAAAAAGGCACCCATATCGTCAAAATCGACAACGACAACAAAGCCCTGCAAGTTCCCGTAAAAGTAGGTAATGGTAAAGATAAACTTGTTGAAGTCACCCCGACTTCTAACATCGCTTTAAATGCGGGCGATAAAGTTGCAGTGCGCGGCGCCGAGCAACTACAAACCGGGCAAGAAGTCGAAGTTCAGGTAAAGCAATAACAGATAAGCTAGGGAATGACTGCCAGCGATTAAATATGTTGAGAACTGGCAGTTCTGATAAAGGGTAATAATGATTATCAGGTCATGTTTTTTTACTTATTAAAGTAAAAAGATAGAGCAGCCCACTTCATATACGCTTAGTTAAAAAACTAAATAAATTTAGCTGAAGTAAGATCAAATTGTGACAATGTACTTTTTCCTTTTTTATATTCAAGAATATTGCCCTTTGATATAGAAAGCTTGCCTAGATAACTATTAAACAAGAGTTCTCTTGGTAGAGTCTTAGCAATAATTAGTTGATCTGCTAATTTGCAATCCAAATAAACAAATTGAGTTAATTTAAATTCATGCATTGAGAGTGTAGCAATGACTTTAGATTCTATTGATTTCTTGGCCGATACTTTTTCAGATTGAACCCATTCATTCTCATAATTGTTAGCTTCGAACCGTTGCAATATATCCAAGCTTTGTTCAAGAGGAATTGGCATTGCAGATATAGCAGCCGACAAAGCTTTTTCTAATATCCTTATGTAATGCTGTTGAAACTGAGAATCCTTTAAATGGCTTATTTTCTCTAACGGGTAATGAACTACAACTTCGAGGAAAGGCACAACTTTCATTGGCTGCACCCTTATCTCTGTACTGCCATCTGTCACATAAACATTTATTCGTGAGTATTTAGAGGTAAACTTGAGTTTACTGATTTCCCTTTCCCAAAAATTACACAAGCAACGAGACTTAAAAAGAAACACCTTTTTATCTTCTTCCGAATAATTACCGTCAAGGTAAAGTTCTATTTGACTTAACTTTGGCATAAATCTATTGCCTCTTAGTTTTAGACTTTTTAGAAGCCGAAAGGTAGCTCCACCCTCCATTTGCTCTAACCAGTAGAGTAATTTTATTTTTCGAGAGTGGCGATTATATTAATGATTGCTAACTCACCACTTATGAATTCAGAAAGACACCAAACAGATGTATTACCCTCTATTGCAATTGGCTGCAAATCGTCCTGTAAGCTACTCTTAAACAAAGAAAGACTTCTTTCAGATGTTTTTATTTCTTCAATACTTAATTGATTTAACCAACCCTTCGTTGCTTCTTGAATATTGTCACCCCTAGACTGAGATATGAAAGTACCGCCATTCCAATCCATTAAAAATGTATACAACTTTTTACCTGACATTTATCTATTACCTTTAATTTTTTCAATCTATTGGGTTAGATTTTGCTTATGACTTTTTACTCAATAGGCACAAGACCTAAGCCTTCAAAATTAAACAATTCATTATTTTTACCAGCTACAGGGTACTAAAAAGTTAAACCTTACAATTTGTATCACCAAACTTAATTAAGTTGTTTAGTTGATGTTTTGATGCTTGGTATGGTGAGCACAAAACTTTAATGAATTGTGATTTATCTTCCTCATCCATATCAATCCAACTTCTAGTTTCTCGTATCCAATTCTTTATACATTCATAGCCATGCCAATCTTCATTTAGTTTAATTAATGACGACCAACCAATCGCTTCATCGTGCTCGCCGTTTTCTTGCAGAGCATGGACAATATCAGCAAGAATCCTTGATGATAAATCTGCAATAATCCCACTATATGGAATGGCGGAATCAAAGTGCGACTCTTTGAACTTTGCCTCGACAATGGCTCTGTGAAGGGCCATCAACTCTGATGCTTTTGTAATATTCATATTTCCCAACCTAAAGTTTTAAGAGGGCCAAGTCTTGCTTTTGCCTTATGAAAGAAAAAACAAGATCAGGGCCCTTGGGCTTCCTTACTATCCAGAGTACCTAACTTAATTCCGATGACAGTACCAACAATCGCAAAGGCTATACTCAGAGGCACTTCTACAAACCATAAAGGTGGGATAAATAACGTTTGTAATAGTATCGATACAATTACTGTTCCCATTATAAAACTCAGTAAATATACACTTAGGGCATAATTCCAAGCTTTTACAACATTGCGCTTAGCCATTACGGTAAAGATACCTGCGTTCAATAAATAAGATGGTAATAACTGGTATGTAAAATATTTGCCGAATGAGAATGAAGCTAAGTTATCACTTCCAATTATTAGAGTGATAAAAGTACTTAATACGGTATTCAAAACCAGCATGACTAACGTGTATTTTACTATCCTTAAACTATTCAATTTGTCTCCATGTGTTATGTCACAATTATGATTTAGAAATGACCAACTAGATACACTAACGCAGAACTAAGTTAACAGCTACGATTCGCGTTTAAAATACTCGCCTTATAATGCTTTAAAATAGTGAATCATTCTAATAACCTCTTTTATTTCATAGCAATAAAGAGGTTCCCAGCGAAAGCTTAGTGGCAAACACCACCAAAGCATTGAACCTGTGTAAAATTTTGTCTCTTGCTTACTAAATTTAAACTTACACCCTTTGAGGGCTGAACCAAATTTTAAGCTTTTTGGCTTTCTACCTATTGTAAGTGCTTCATTTGCTTGAGAGATAGATAGCATATTTACTTCTAAGTCAATATAACCATGGCTACAGCCAACCTTTCCTACTTTTATTGAAATAGGATCAGAGTTTTCAATATGCTCGATTACTATGTCATCTAATATAAATTTCATTATTCTCTTATGTATGTTACGTGCCTTATATAATCAGTGCCTTGCAAGTAAAACTACAGAACTCACACGAATCGCGCGATTTAATTATTTTGACCATTTCATGCTTTTTAATACAATTCCCCTATCACTTTATTGTAGAGAGCAGCCATGAATACACTAACAACAAATGATGCAAAACGTAATTTTGGTGAACGACTTTTAAACGCCCAACGTAAGCCTATTAAAATTAGTCAAAACAACAAGGACGCTGTATTGGTCATGTCTAATAAGGATTATGAAGAACTAAAAACTAAGAAAGTTGACTATATTAAGCATTGCTTTGAAAACGCAAAAAGAGACTTAGCTCAAGGTAATGTAGTTGATGGTAAAGACTTCTTGGATACTTTATAAAACATTATGCAAAAGAGTAGTAAAAAATCCAAAAATTGGGCGTAGCTGTAATGACATTTATCCAAATGGTTTTTACTTTCCTATTGGTAAACACACTGCTTATTTTATTAAAGAAGATGGTTTTATAATGATTGTTGCCGCGCGAATTCAACTCCGAAGTGCACCACTCGCTAAATTAAGCCGCCTTGCGTAATTCTTCGAATACGACTGCTGGCTGTTTATACCCCAGACATTTTCTCGGTCTGGCATTTAACGCTCGTTCAATCTCAGCAATTTGCTTGTCTGTTACCGTGCGTAAGTCAGTGCCTTTGCGTATGTATTGGCGCAGCAAGCCGTTAAAGTTTTCATTTAATCCACGTTCCCATGATGAGTATGGATTAGCGAAATAGATATCCGTTTTCAGTTTCTTTGCAACCTGTTCGTGGTCACAGAATTCACACCCATTATCTGCCGTTATGGTATGAACGTGACGGCGATAACGCCACAGCATGCCGACCATAGCTCGGCTCACATCAGCCGCGCACTTTGCTGGTACTTTACGTATCAGATACAGCTTACTTTTGCGCTCAACCAGGCTGACTATGGCTCCTGTCCCTTGCTTACCGAGAACGGTATCGACTTCCCAGTCCCCAAACCGCTTTTTCTTGTCAACAATCGCTGGACGGTGCTCAATGCCCACCCGATTCGGGATAATGACACGCTTCGCACGACGACCTTTGCGATATCGTCGATGACCTTGGCGTAAGTGCCTAAACAACTTGCCACCGCTCAATTTATCCCGTTGCACATAGCCGTAAATCCACGCATGACTCACTGAAAGCCCAATAATTCGACCCACGCCTGCAATTTGCTCGGGACTCCACTTTTGTTCTAATCCGAACTCAACAAAGGTGATGGTCTGCTTAGATAGACACGACTTTGCGGCTTGAACGCGCCTTTTGAGTGTCTTAGCCTGGGCGACTTCGGGTAGATAGTGATTTTCCCGGACCCTATTTCGTCTGACTTCTCGGCTGATAGTGCTATGACTGACTTTCAGGCGTTTGCCTATTTCACGATAACTAAAACCCTCGCGTAAGTAGGCTTCTATCTGGTATCTTTGTCCTTCGATCAACTGCTTGTAACTCATGGTAAATACTTCTGTTTGTTTGGCGACGATAGAGTACCACCAACAGGCAGTTGATCTCTTCTCACCGTTTAACCATGAGTGGTGCACTTATTATCTGAATTCGGGCGTACTAAACCAATCTCAGCTTCCTGAAAACCACTTATAATTGCAGCCTCCTTTCACAAAGCCAACACCTCTCACTGCAAACAGCCATACCCTTTTAATGAAATTTCTTGAGTATTCGCGCCGCTTTGGTTTTTATGTTGAATGATCAAACGCGAATCTTGGCTAGTAAAGGTAAAGGTTCCGAGCCAAGGTAGCTGGGCTATTGGTTGCATATGGTAAAAACCATTGGCATCAAAGCATATAAATGAGAACTCATGATGTACCGGAGCAAATACGCCATAATCAGCGGTAAATACAGCAATGTTGTCTTGCAGCATAAAATATTTCGCTTGCGTGCCCGCTACTAAATACCAAAAGCATATTGCTGTCATTATCACCACTTGTAAGCCGCCGAGTAAAAATACTGAAAATTTAAGAATACGAGTCGATTTACTAGCTTCCATATAAAGGCGCTTTGCTTTGAGTAATAACCAAAGCCCAATAGCAACCATAGTGAGCTTTACAATCATCAGTGCTACGCCTATTTGATACATCAGCTTAGGGCTATGCCATTGAATGCCAAATGTTTGCGGGATAAACAAGCTATCAATTAAGGGCAGTAAAATGAGTAGGAATGGCAGAATAAGCGCTTTGTTTTTCATTATTTCTTTTCTAGTGTTCTCGCAAAGATAAGAGTTCAATGTTAATTCTTGGACTCTAAAAAAGCAAAAAGGCGCAACCTGAGGTTACGCCTTTTATCGTTCTGGGCAGAACTTAAAATTTACAGTGCAGCGAATACATCGTCTGTTTTAGCAGCACAGATAAAATCATTTTTGTGTAACCCTTTAATAGAGTGGCTCCACCAAGTAACAGTTACTTTGCCCCACTCGGTTAACAGACCTGGGTGGTGACCTTCTTCTTCAGCCATATCGCCCACTTTATTAGTGAACTCAAGTGCTTGTTTGAAGTTTTTAAACTTGTAAACACGCTCTAATTGCATAATGCCGTCGCGCACTTCAGGAACCCAGTCTGGGATCATTTTGATCAATTCTGCTAATTCAGCATCAGATACTTTAGGCGCATCCGCACGACACGCTTCACACTTTTGTGTGCTTAATGAAGACATTATAAATCCTTAACTTGCTAATTTTTCTTTAGGAGGAAACTTTGGCTCATGTAGCCCTAATTCTTTTGCTTTACTCACCAGCGACATGATATCCATTTGTGAAATATCAAATAAGTCATTGATTGAGTTAATGGTGTAGTACACAGGCTGCATAATATCAATACGATATGGTGTACGTAATACATCAAGCACATTCATCGCATTGATTTCTGGCTTATCTGAATACACATACTGTGTTTCGCCTGGGCTTGATAAAATACCACCACCATAAATACGCAGACCTTGTTCGGTTTGCATTAAACCAAACTCAACGGTAAACCAGTAAAGGCGTGCTAAATAAACACGATCTTTCTTTTCAGCGGCATAACCTAACTGACCATATTTGTGTGTAAACTCAGCAAATGCTGGGTTGGTAAGCATCGCACAATGACCAAAAATCTCGTGGAAGATATCTGGCTCTTGTAAGTAGTCAAACTCTTCACGGCTGCGAATAAAAGTCGCTACTGGGAACTGCTTGTTTGCTAGTAATCGAAAGAACTCATCAAAATCGATCAGTGCCGGAACAGGCGCAACTTGCCAGCCCGTTGTTTCGAGTAACACTTCGTTGAGTTCACTAAGTTGTGGAATACGATCTGTTGGTAAATTAATTTTCTTAAGACCTGCTAAATATTCATCACAGGCTTTACCTTCAATGCAAGCGAGTTGGCGAGCAACTAGCTCAGACCATATTTTATTTTCTTCTTCGCTCCAATGGATAACCCCATTTTCATCAGGTTGCTTGGAGGTGTAATTACTTGCTTTAGCCATAATAACCTTCTTCGTTAAATCTTGATCAGCATTGATCAGAATCTCATTAACTTGTTAAGTCGATACTATGTAAAAGTAAGCGAAATTTTAATAGTTAAGGCTGTTTCTAAGGTTTGCAGAAACAGCCCCATCGTAAAGATATAATTACACCAAAAGATCTAAAAGTTTACATGGCACATTTTTAAAGGGCCAAAAGCAAACGCAACCGTAAACCTAAAATTACAACCTAACCAATGAATGTAAATGCAGTTTTAAGATCGTTAATAATATCGTTAACATCCTCAAGACCAACTGATAATCGAATTAGACCATCACTGATCCCAGCAGCTGCTCTTTCTTCGTGTGTATAAGGCGAATGTGTCATCGATGCAGGATGTTGAATGAGGGTTTCAGCATCCCCTAAACTCACAGCAAGGGTACAAAGTTGGGTGTTATTTATAAATGTTTCGCCATCTTCAAGGCTGCCTTTTATTTCAAAGGCAATAACACCACCAGCGGCTTTCATCTGTGAGCCAATAAATTGATGACCCGGGTGTGATTTAAGCCCAGGGTAATAAACTTGGCTAACTAACGGGTGTTGCTCTAAATATTCAGCAACTACTTGGGCACTTGCACAGTGGCGCTCCATGCGTACAGCAAGGGTTTTTAAACCACGATTAATTAACCATGCATCATGAGGGCTAATCGTTGCACCAATATCTTTTAGCACCGTCATTTTGACTAGGTTGATATGTTCCTCTGTGCCGCATACAAGCCCTGCCACCACATCACCATGGCCATTTAGGTATTTAGTTGCGCTATGAACCACAATATCAATGCCAAACGAGGTAGGTTGCTGGAGCAGAGGCGTTAAGAAGGTATTGTCGATAACGCTTATCAGCTGATGCTGCTTGGCAACATCGGCAATCAAACTTAGATCAAGCACCGCCATGGTCGGATTAATTGGCGTTTCTGCAAAAATCATTTTTGAATTGTCTTTAACCGCGCCGCGAAGTTCAGCCTCGTTGGTCATATCAACAAAAGTAACTTCGATACCAAAGCGCGGCAACATGTGAGCAAAAAATGCAAAGGTACAACCGTATAACGCGCTTGATGCGACTAGGTGGTCACCGTGTTGTAAAAAGCTAAGCACAGACGCAGACACCGCCCCCATACCCGTTGCTGTGGCAGCCGCTGCTTCACAATTTTCTAACTGAGCCACTTTTTGTTCTAGCTCTTGGGTTGTCGGATTACCTAAACGGGTATAAATAAAGCCCTGCTCTTCACCAGCAAATCGGGCTGCACCTTGGGCTGCATTAGCAAAAGAGAAGGTAGAGGTTTGGTAAAGTGGCGCACTCAGTGCGCCATGTGGATCATTTGGTTTTTCTGGACCATGAATACATTGTGTATGTAAGTGATGCTTAGTCATTGTGTGTTCTCGTTTTTATTATCAGTACTTCATACTCATAAATAAAACGTAGATACCCACAATGCACAAGCATGCCGGATGCTCAGATGGCTAAATATCACTCAGCTGTTTTTATTAACTGTACACAAAAGTTGTCATTTTGTATTTTCGGTCTCTTTGTCGCTCGTACGTGAGGCAATTTTACGGGCAATACTATTGGCGGTTTCTTTTAACAAGCTGCGCTTATGCTCTAAGCGAGGTAATGGGCGACTAAGCTCCATCGCTTTATACCCTATACGCGCGGTAAAAATACCTGCACTTAGCCCTTGCGCTGCTCGGCCCGACAATTTCCCCAGTAATTCAGCGCTTAGTGCCGTTGCAGCTAAATCTGAAACTAACTCTGCACTACCAACAAACAATACTTGTTTCACTAATAAGCGGTACAATTTAATACGGCTTGCATAACCAAAACCAATACCGTAAATACGGCCAATTTGCTCAATGAGCTTAGTGCCACGCCATAGCACCGCCATCATATCGACTAAAGCCAACGGGCTTAGCGCAACCAATAAGCCAGACTCAGTGGCAAAACGGTTAATCAGTTTTTTTGCTTGCTGATCTTGGCTTACCAATAAGCTATCGGCATATAAGGTCATGATTTCTTTATCGGTATGGTGACTTGCTATTTGTTGCTTAAACTCTTCAAACCCAGTAAGCGTTTGATGTTCATTAAGCTTTTCAAGCCAGGGTAATGCTTCACCTACTTGCTCGCTATTGAGTAAGCGGTCGGCCTCGGTACGATGCAATTGATTACGCTTTAAACTTCTTAGCATGCGGTACTCGCGCCAAATAACACGGGCAATCAGCAGCACACCACTGAGAACAGCCGTTAAATACACCGAACCTAAAATAATTGATTGCTGAAACGTTACAAACAATGACAGTGCAAACTCAAGTAACACTAACGCTAAAAAGCTAACAACAAACACCCCTTTTAGGGTTTGCCATTTCGACTTTTTATACACAGGCTCAAGCTCAATGCTATCTTGCTGATCTTCTTCAGTGTCGATAAATTCAGCGTTTTCTATGACTTTAGCAACGGTTAACTCCTCTGTAGGAGCTTCGTTACTTGCAGAGCTTGAAATACGGCGACCTGCCTGAAAGTTCATCTCCTTTGGTTGCTCACTCATGTTAGTTTATCTCCTATCAGGTACTGCATGACATGATCTAAACGAATATGCTTTAACCGTTTATCAGGGCATGGCAGTGGCGAAAACGATAAGAACTCAAAGCCCTGTTTTGGCCACTCTTGTTTGTTGAGAAGGCGTGACGGTGGCTGCGGCGGTAAATACGTTAGCCATTCTTGCTCGCCTAAAGGCTTGCCATAAATACAAGCTAACTGTTGGCCTTTCTCAGCCACTTGGCGCGGCTCTGTAGCGCAGATAGATGACATTGCCATGGTTTCGATTTGCACGCCTTCGAACTTTAAATGATTTGATTGGTCATGCACGATTGAATCAAGCAATAGCGCTAAATCTTTATGATATTGCGCACTAATATGATCTGACTTATTGGCCGCAAACAGTAGCTTGTCGATGTTTGGTTTAAACAAACGTTTAAAGAAGCTTGCTTCACCATAATTAAAGTGCGCCAACAATTGGTTAATAACACGGCTTTGCTCATGCAAGGTTTCGCTGCCTTCATTCAAGGCGCTGAGCACATCCACCAGCACAATTTGTCGGTCAAAATGACGAAAATGCTGCTCGTAAAAAGGTTTTACAACCTCTTTTACATAGGCTTTATAGCGCTTTTTAAGATGCGCTAAATTCGACCCTTCGGTTATGTCATCAGGCACATACGCAACCGGGAAAAACTGCAGTAGCGGCGCTCCTTTAAGCTCGCCTGGCATCAGCATGCGACCTGGTTGCAGCATGGCAAGTTTGGTGTCTTTTTTAAGGCCCACTAATAACTGCTGATAAAGCGCAGCGACATCAGCAAGTTTGCTCTCATCAACACTGGCTGATAAATCAAGTTCAGCAAGGGCTGTTAAAAATGGCTTCGCTTTTTCGTTGCGTGCTGTTTGCTGCAAGAGTGAGAATTGTGACTCACACCAATCAGCAAATGATTGCTCTAGCATTGGCAAATCAAGTAGCCATTCACCAGGGTAATCAATAATGTCTAAATAGAGCGTTGATTGCGGTGCGAAGTGACCGCGTAGCCCCGAGTTACTTTGGTACTTAATTGCTAAACGTAGCGTATTTATACGCTCGGTAGATGCAGGCCATGCAGGCTCACCTTCAACAGGTAATAACGCTGATAAAGCATTTGTATATTCAAATGTCGGTATTGTCAGTGCTTGCTGCGGCACTATTTTTGTGGCGATATGACGCTTTTCGCGCATCACATCAAAAAAAGGTAAGTTTTTATCGTCAGCTTGGCTGGTTAAATGTTTAACCAAGGCGGTAATAAAAGCGGTTTTACCGCTGCCACTTAAGCCTGTGACGGCTAATTTCACGTGTTGATCTAAACTACGGTGAAGGGCTTTTTCCGCTTTATTTTTTAACGAATTAAAGGTGTTCTTTGCAAATGATTGGCTCATAAAGTGTCTAGCACCTTATTTGCGCTGGGTATCACGATGCAAACAAGGTGCGTATATATCCTTTAAAGTTTGTTGATTTCACGGCTAACCGTAAATTCTGTTGATGTGACATAGCGTTCCATCTCTTGTAAACGACCATCAACTCGAGCAAGACGATCTTTTAAGTCTTGCAATGCACGGCGAGGTGGTTCCCCTTTTTGCCATACTTTAAATTTTACTTCAAGCGGGTCTTGGTGAATGCTGTCTGTGCTTTTCTCTGTTTTTTCTGCTGGTTTTTTATCTAAAATAAACCAAGCAGCAATGTAAGCAACGACAATAAATGGACCACCTGATAATAGTACTGCTGTCACGACTAAAATACGTACTAGCCAAAGCTCCATGTTAAAGTAATCGCTGATACCTGCGCACACACCTGCTATTTTGCCACGCTCTGCGTCTCTAAATAATTCGCGTTTGGTACTCATACTTTACGTCTCCACTGCGGAGCCTCTTGGTCAAGTAAGGCTTCTAATGTTTCAACACGCTCTGCCATTTTATCTGCTTTTTGTGCAAGCTCTAATAATTGGCGGTGCTCGTGTTCACTTAAACCTTGGCTCACTTGTTTTTTACTACGGTAATGTAAAATTAGCCAAAGTGGGGCAACAACCACCATAAAAACAATAATCGGTGCCATCAAAACTTCTGCGTCGAACATGGTACTCTCCTGTCAATCCGTTATGTGTTTAAGCATTGGGGGACATGCCCCCATTTATTATTTTTTATCTGCTAGTTTTTTCTTAAGCTCAGCTAGTTCATCATCAATCTTTTCGTCTTGCTGAAGACCAGCAATTTCGTCAGCTAATGATTTTTTACCAAGATCATAAGACTCTATTTGTGATTCTAGACCATCGATCTTAGTTTCGTAACGTTCGAAGCGGTTTAAAGCGTCTTCAACTTTCGAGCTGTCGAGTGCTTTTTTAACTTCAAGACGTGACTCAGCAGAGCGTTGACGTAAGATGATTGCTTTTTGACGCGCTTTTGCATCAGCTAGCTTCTCTTGTAACGTGCTGACTTCTTGCTGTAGTTTCTCGATATGAGACTCTACATGCTCAAGCTCAGTTTCAACCGCTGCGACTGCATCTGCTGACTTTTGCTTTTCAATCAGTGCTGCACGCGCTAAATCATCACGGTCTTTATTTAGTGCTAATTCAGCTTTTTCTTGCCAGTCTGCAACTTGAACTTTTAAAGTTTCAACGCGACGTACTAGCTCTTTTTTCTCAGCAAGTGTTTTTGCTGATGTAGAGCGAACTTCTACTAATGTATCTTCCATCTCTTGGATGATCAGGCGAACCATTTTTTCTGGGTCTTCTGCTTTATCTAAGATGGCATTGATATTAGAATTAACGATGTCTGCAAAACGTGAAAAAATTCCCATAACATTTACCTCTTTGGTGTTTTAACTTAATCAGTTGGTATATCTAGTATCAATATGCTTGCCAACTTTTATAAACTTAGAATAACTTAATATATTCAAACAGTTAAACTAAATTTATAAATTTCTTTAGTTCTCATAGATAATGAAATACACTAGATCTTAGTAAAAATGACTAAGAGTTAGGGAATATGAGCCAATTTCGCCAGCAGGATAATTTACTCGGCCAATCTGACAGCTTTTTAAGTGTGCTTGATCAAGTTTCGCAACTAGCCAGTTTAGAAAAGCCAGTCCTTATTATTGGTGAGCGCGGTACGGGTAAAGAACTTATTGCAGCCCGTTTGCACTTCTTATCTAAGCGTTGGGACCAAAACTATATAAAGCTCAACTGTGCAGCGCTCAACGAAAACCTGCTCGAAAGTGAATTATTTGGTCATGAAAGTGGTGCATTTACCGGTGCCAGTAAACGCCACGAAGGCCGCTTTGAACGTGCTAATGGCGGTACGCTATTCCTTGATGAATTAGCCAATACCTCGGCGATGGTACAAGAAAAACTACTACGCGTTATTGAATACGGCGAATTTGAACGCGTTGGTGGTAAGCAAACCGTTAAAGTCGATACCCGATTAGTCTGTGCGACCAATGAAGACTTACCAACCCTAGCTGAGCAAGGCGAATTTAGAAGCGACTTACTCGACCGCCTCGCCTTTGATGTTATTACCCTGCCCCCGCTGCGTGAACGCCAAGAAGATATCATGTTATTGGCAGAACAATTTGCAATTAACATGGCTCGCGATCTTGAGTGGGAGCTATTTAGTGGCTTTACGCGTAGCGCCATCGAAACGCTACAATCTTATGAGTGGCCGGGTAATATTCGTGAATTAAAGAATGTGGTTGAACGTAGTTTATATCGTCATGGTAACGAACATATTCCCGTTCACCAGATTATTTTAGACCCATTTGCGAGTAAATTTAGACCTAAACAGCGCGTTAAAGCTGCAGTTAGCAGTGCCCCTGTTGCAAACGTCGAAGCTGCGCCTATCGCCACGACACAAAATCAAGACGTTGTGACACTCAATAAGCCCGACATTCAATTTCCTTGTAATTTAAAGCAGCTGTCTAACGACTTTGAAATTGATGTCATTAAAAAAGCGCTTGAACATAGCCAATTTAACCAAAAGAAAACTGCAGAACACTTAGAATTAACGTATCATCAATTACGTGGCTATTTGAAAAAATACAATTTATTAGATCAGCAGCAATAGTTAGAGGCTAATCAGGTGTTTAAACCGTTACTTGCTTTGTCTTTGGTGTGCTTAGTAGGCTGCCTAGATAACGAAGAAAAAACCACAGAACAAAAAAACCAGGGCTTAGTCTATTGCGCTGAAGCAAACCCTGTGTCGTTTAATCCGCAAGTGACAACGACAGGTTCGACTATCGATATTATCGCCAATCAGCTTTATGATCGCCTGTTAAGTATTGATCCGGTGTCTGCCGAGTTTAAAGCAGAGCTGGCAACTGATTGGAAAATTAGCCCAGACGGCAAAGCAATTACCTTTACCCTGCGTAAAGGGGTTAAATTTCATACCACAAAATACTTTACTCCAAGCCGTGATTTTAACGCTGATGATGTAATTTTTACCTTTAGCCGCTTATTCGACGTTTATAACCCTTATCACTTTGTTGGCGATGCCAGCTACCCTTATTTTCAAAGTGTGGGTATTGATCAGCTTATTCGTCGCATTGTGCGTGTTTCTGATTACCAAGTACGGTTTGAGCTTTATAATGCTGAAAGCAGCTTTTTAGCAAACCTTGCAACCGACTTTGCCGTGGTGTTATCCGAAGAATACGCCATGCAGCTTAAAGCACGCAATCAAGAAAACTTATTTGACCAATACCCTGTGGGTACTGGCCCTTATGTATATAAAGAATATCGTCGCGACCGTTTAATTCGCTATTACCGTAACCCTGATTACTGGAAACACCCTGTAGTACTTGAGCAACTGGTGTATGACATTACGCCAAACGGCACCACACGCGTTGCGAAAATGCTCACCAAAGAGTGTGATGTTACTGCGCACCCAAGCAGCGCACAGTTGAGTATTTTATCGCAACGCGAAGATATTAAAGTTCAAAAAGAGCAAAACTTAAATATTGGTTATTGGGCCTTTAACACTGAGCGCCCGCCTTTTGATGATGTACGTGTACGCCAAGCACTCGCAAGCGCCATTGATGTCGATAAAATCATGCAAGCGGTATATTACGGTAACGGCATTAAAGCGCAGTCATTACTGCCTCCTGCTTCTTGGGCATTTGAAGCGCAAAAAGCCATGCCTGAATTTAACCCTGCACTTGCCAAAACATTACTCGCAGAAGCTGGCTACAAAAATGGCTTTGATATGAATATTTGGGCCATGCCGGTAAGCCGTATTTATAACCCCAATGCCCGTAAAATGGCTGAGCTGATGCAAAGTGATTTACGCAAGATTGGTGTGAACGTTAATATCGTCGAGTACGAATGGAATACCTTTTTACAACGAATTGGTGAACATAGACACGATAGCGTGTTACTTGGTTGGGCTGCAGATACGCCAGACCCTGATAACTTTATGAGCCCATTATTAAGTTGTACTGCGACTTTCAGTGGTAAAAACCCAGCAAATTGGTGTCACCCTGAGTTTGATTTATTACTTACACAAGCCTTAGATACAACAGATCTTGAAAAGCGTAAACAATACTACAATCAGGCACAGCGGATCATAGTGCAAGAGCTGCCTATTTTACCGATAGCCCATGGTATGCGTTTTCAAGCCGCAAGTAGTGATGTTAAAGGCATCAGCTTAAGCCCGTTTGGTGGCATTTCACTAGCTAACGCGAGGAAAGAATAATGATCCTAGATTATATTCTGCGCCGCTTAGCACTGTTAATGTTTATGATGCTGACACTGAGTATCTTTACCTTTTCATTGAGCTTTTTGTTCCCGGGTGATGCGCTAACTAACTTAAGCGGTATTACCAATAGCACCTTCTCACAAACCAGTGCACTTGAAGAAAAGTTCCACTTTACCGAAAACTATGTGGTGCAATACTTTGCCTTTTTAGACCGTATTTTACACGGCGATTGGGGTGTCTCTTTTGCATCAGGCGAAAGTGTTTTTCAGCATATTCAAGATTTATTTCCTGCAACGCTAGAGCTTAGCCTTTACGCATTGTTTGTCTCGGTTGCTGTGGGCGTACCGGGTGGTATTTTAGCTTCTGCTTACTACAAACGATGGCCAGACAAATTTATAAACTCAGGCACGCTTATTGGCTACTCGATGCCTGTTTTTTGGTTAGCGCTATTGTTGATCATGGTGTTTTCACTACAACTAGGTTGGTTTCCGATGTCGGGCCGTATGGGTCTACTTTACGAAATTGAACCAATTACCGGCTTTATTTTAATCGATATCATATTAGGTGACTTTCCGTATGATGGCATGGCATTTTTAGATGCAATACACCACCTAACCTTGCCTACTATTGTACTTGCCATGTATCCGACCACAGTATTGGTTCGCTTTACCCGCGACTCTATGCTGAAAGTACTCGATCAAAGTTACATTAAAACAGCACGCGCTAAAGGCTTAAACCGTGCACAGCTGATCCTTCACCACGCTCTGCGTAATGCGCTGCTACCGGTTATAAAACAAATAGGTTTACAGTTTAGTACCTTGATCACCCTTGCGATGATCACCGAAGTTATTTTCTCATGGCCGGGCATTGGTCGTTGGCTTATCGATAGTATTTATCAGCGCGACTATCCTGCGATTCAAGGTGGCTTACTCGCTGTTTCTATGTTCGTTATTTTAGCTACCATTATTGCTGAGCTCACTTATACATTATTCGACCCATTATCGCGGAACCAAGCTCATGGCAAAGTTTAATTTATTCTCTGAAGAGTCGAATAAATCGCCGTTAGCGCGATTTTGGAAAAAATTTAAAACCAATCACCCTGCCCTTGTGGGTTTATGGTTGTTTATTGCTTTAGTGTTACTGGCCGTGTCTGCACCACTCCTTGCACCTTATGGCGTGAACCAACAACACAGCGATGCACTGCTGTTACCGCCATCGTGGCATGATGCAGGTGACGTACGCTTTTTATTAGGCACCGACGATTTAGGCCGAGATGTGTTATCGCGCTTAATGAATGGTGCAACCTACACCTTTGGTTTGTCGGTTGTCGCCGCTTTGATCACCACAGTAATTGGGGTGTTAGTAGGTACTTTTGCTGGGATCAGCCGGGGAATTCGCTCAAGCTTTTTGAATCACTTGCTTGATATTACGTTATCTATTCCATCGCTGTTACTAGCCATCATTATTATTGCGATTCTTGGCCCGGGCTTAATGAATACAGTATGGGCGATTATTTTAGCTTTACTGCCTCAGTTTATTCACTCGGTACGTAACTTAATTGTTGAAGAGCTTAACAAAGACTACATCACGGCATTTAAACTGGATGGTGCGTCAAACTGGCATATTCTCGCCCGTGGTATCTTCCCGAATATTTACGAGCATATTGTGGTTATTTTTACCATGGCGCTTTCTACCGCTATTTTGGATATCTCGGCACTTGGCTTTTTAAAATTGGGCGCACAGCCCCCAACCACAGAATGGGGTGCTATTTTGGCTGAAAACCTTGGTTTAATTTACCTTGCCCCTTGGACTGTTGGCTTACCGGGCGTATTATTATTTTTAGCAGTACTGTCTACCAATTTAGTAGGTGACGGTTTACGCCAAGTGCTTAAAGAACGTAAGGCCGACTAATTATGCAATTACTCGATATTCGCAATCTCACGATAGAGTTACGCACCTCAGATACCGTTATTCGTGCGGTTGATAGAGTCAGCATGACCTTAAAAGAAGGTGAAGTGCATGCTTTAGTTGGCGAGTCTGGCTCAGGTAAAAGCTTAATTGCAAAAGCCATTGTTGGGGTTTTAAATAAACGCTGGCATATCACCGCTGATCGCATGCATTGGCGTGGTGTTGATTTAATGCGCTTATCTAACGAGCAACGCCGTAAACTAGTAGGTCAAGACATTGCTATGATCTACCAAGATCCGAGTCGCTGCCTAGATCCAACTGCCAAGATATTCGACCAAATTGCCGAGACCCTGCCTGCGCAAGCAACCAGTGGCTTTTTCTTAAAGCGAAATAAACAGCGTAAAGACAGAGTAAAAGCGTTAATCCACAAGGTCGGTATTAAAGATCATAAAAAGGTGCTCGACAGCTACCCTCATGAGCTCTCTGAAGGGATTTGTCAAAAAGTGATGATTGCCATGGCCATTGCGCGTACCCCAAAACTATTGATTGCCGATGAGCCAACTACCGCCCTTGAAAGCACCACGCGTGCGCAAGTATTTAGACTGTTAAAAAGCTTGAACCAGCTAAAGAACATGTCGATTTTGATGATTTCTCACGAACTTGAAGAAATTGTTGAGTGGTCTCATGGCATGCATGTTCTTTACTGCGGACAAATGGTTGAAGCTGGCCCAACTAATCGTATTTTTAGTCAGCCATATCACCCTTATACTCAAGCACTGTTAAAAAGCTTGCCTGACTACGAGCAAGGTCTGGCTCACAAAGAGCCGTTTTATGCTTTAAAAGGCACCATTCCGACCTTGCAGCATTTGCCAATAGGCTGCCGCTTGGGTCCACGTTGCCCACAAGCACAAAAAGAATGTGTGGTTACCCCAAAATTGACCAAGCATCATAGTCATAGTTATGCCTGCCATTTCCCATTAATTAAGGCGATGAAATAATGCAACCACTGCTCAAAGTTCAAGCGTTATCAAAGAGTTTTAACCTGCGTGCAGGCTTGTTTTCACGCAAACGATTCTCTGTTTTAAGAGATATTTCGTTTTGCTTAGGGCAAGGTGAAACCATTGCAATTATCGGCGAAACCGGCTCAGGCAAAAGTACCTTAGCTAAATTACTCTCAGGAGCCGATAACGCTGATAAAGGGCAAATTTTGCTCGATGGTAATATCATCGAAAATGATGGCTTGCGTGATAACGACTGTCGCCACATTCGTATGATCTTCCAAGACTCTGAGGCGTCGTTGAACCCGGGTTTAACCATTGGCGACATGCTTAACGACTGTTTACAGTACAACACTGACTTAAACAAAGAAGAGCGTGAAGATAAAATAAAACAAACCCTCGCAAAAGTGGGTTTGCTTTTAGATCATCAGCACTATTACCCGCATATGTTTAGTAGTGGACAATTGCAACGTATAGCGCTTGCACGGGCTTTAATTTTAGACCCTAAGGTTGTAGTGCTCGATGAGGCGTTATCGTCTCTAGACCCGTCTGTACGCGCACAAACGGTAAACTTATTACTGCGTCTACAAAAAGATACTGGCCTTAGCTATGTGCTTATTACTCATCACCTAAGTTTGGTGCGTCATATTAGCGACCAACTTGTGGTATTTGATCACGGTGAGATTGTTGAATACGGCCAAACTGAAGCGATTTTCCAAAACCCGCAATCAAGCGTAACGCAGAAACTGTTGAACTGCTGATAGTGAGCTCTCAGCTGTCAGCCGTAAGCTATCAGTTTGATTCGGCGTTAAAACGCCTCCTACGCGAGCGGTTTGATCACTCAATTAACTCTACTCTTGCAGCTTTACTCTTTCCCCTTGTTACTTTTCACTCGTATCAAAACTTTTTATACATCCCTTGGCTTTGTGGTGCGACAAACTTGTAGCCAAGCTTTTCGTAAAAGCCAGGTTTGTCAGCGACCATAGTGACATAACTACCTTCAAAGGCGGCAGATTCAATGTAGCGGTCAACATGTTCCATAATGACACGCCCTAACCCTTGTCCTTGATATTCAGGTGATACTGCAATATCAACCACTTCAAAATTACAACCGCCATCACCAATAACGCGGCCCATGCCAATCAACTCATCGTTTTTACGAATACAAATAGCATAAAGAGAGTTTGGTAACCCCGCCTTTGCAGCCGCTAATGAACGTGCTGATAAGCCAGCTTTGAGGCGCATATCACAGTACTCTTCTGCGCTTGGTAGCTGCTCGATCAGACTGTACTCCATAAATGCTCCTTGTAACTTGCATTACCTTTAACGGTAACAAAAAAGGCGCCAGTAGGCGCCTTTTATTTAACTCAGTTTGCTAATTATTTTATTCAGCAGCTTGAGTCGCTTGCGGTACTTGCACTTCAGCTTGTGCTTTTAGTGCTGCAATAAATACCATGTAGTTTTTATTCACTTGAGCCATAGTGATGTTTTGCTTTTGTTGCTCATTAATCTCAACTTCAGTCGCTGGATTAACTGCTTTTAACGCAACAATTGCCGCATCGCCATTGTTTAGGTCAACAACTTCAACCTCTGGTGCACCTTGTGGGTGAGCCATTTTGAAAGCTTGTTGAACAATAGCTGGTGACACTGTGTAAGCTTGACGAGCAAGTGCAGCTTCTTGGCGTACTGTTAGGCCTTCAGCTTGTGCAACTTCGTTTAGGCTCTTACCAGCTTCGATCTCAGCGTATAGAGTGCGTGCTTTTTCTTTAGCAAGCTCCGATGCTTTTTGTGAAACTAACGTCGCCTTAATTTGCTCAGAAACATCTGCTAGTGCTTTCGTAGTCGCAGCTTTGTGATCGTTTACACGAACAACAACAGCATGCTCATCGCCTACTTCAATTACTTCTGAGTTCATGCGGTCTTCTAACACTTCAGGTGAGAAAATAGCAGTAACAACTTGTGGGTTGTTTAACGGCTCAGGTAATGCATTGCGAGTAACAAGTTCTGTTTTCTGTACTTCAACGCCTGCTGCTTCTGCTGCATCAATTAAAGTATCTGAAATTTCGAACGCAAGCTCACCCATTTGAGTTTGCTTTTCATAGAACGCATTAATTTTCTTAGTACGCTCAAGTTCAGCGCGAAGCTCATCTTTTACGTCAGTATATGGTTTAACTTGCTGTGTTTGAATATCAGTAAGTTTGATGATGTGATAACCAAACTCTGATTCTACAACGTCAGAAATGTCGCCTTTGCTTTCAAGTGCATACGTTGCATCTTCAAACGCAGGGTCCATCATGTCACGTTCAATCCAGTCTAGGTCGCCGCCCATTTCTGCACTCACTACGTCATCAGAAGATGACTCAGCTAGCTCAGCAAAATCAGCACCGTTTTGTAACTGCGCTAGTAGCTCTTCAGCTTTCGCTTTTGCTGCATCGTCGTCTTCGCTGTTATCAATTAAGATGTGCGATACACGACGTTTTTCAGGCTCAACATATTGTGCACTGTTTTGATCATAGTAAGCTTTGATATCTTCTTCTGAAACACTTGAATCAAGCGTTAAGGTAGCTGCATTTAAGTCAATGTAGCTTACAGACACTTGCTCTGGTGCTAAGAATTGCGGTTGATTCAACTCATAGTAATCAGCAATTTCTTGCTCTGTTACTTCGATACCTGCTTGTAATGATTCTTTAGCAACAACTAAGTAATCAATACTGCGCGTTTGCTGTTGTAGAGCAACGCTGTTGTTTAATTCATTTTCTAAGATGAAATCTGTACCAGCAACAGCACCTACTAATTGGCTGCGTGTCATGTCTTCACGTAAATATTCACGGAAAGCATCTGGTTGGAAATTCATTTGACGAATAACTTGTAAGTAGCGGTCGTTGCTAAACTGGCCGCCTACTTGGAAGTAAGGCATTTCTAAAATTGCTTTACGAACACTTTCGTCACTTACACGAAGACCTAATTCTGCCGCTAGTTGAGTTTGCAATTCTTGTTGTACTAAACGGTCGATTACGCCTTGGCGAATTTGTGCCATGTAATTTGGATCAGCAGCGATTTGTGCGAAGTATTCACCAAATTGTTGTTCTAAACGGTTACGTTCGTTTTGGTATGCACGGCTGAATTCGGTTTGGCTAATTTTAACTCCATTTACTTCTGCAACGGGTTGCTCTGTGGTTTGTCCTAAATAACCACCGATCCCAGCTAAAGCAAAAGATAAAATCACCGCGCCTAAAATAATTTTGGCTGCAGGTCCCTGCGAACCTTCTCTGATTTTCTCAAGCATTTATCTATCTCTATTCTGATCAGGTACAAATTAACCCTGCTCATGTAAAAAAAGCGTATCTTACCAGATACGCTTTTTCACTTGAAGTAACTGGTGATAAGTTACCTAAATTCAATTTAAGTGTGATTAGGTATCTCTCACCAACTAATCTTTAATGATTAGTTTACTGCGTCTTTCAGCGCTTTACCTGCTTTGAAAGAAGGAATGTTTGCTGCAGCAATCTGGATAGTCTCACCAGTTTGCGGGTTACGACCTGAACGCGCTGCACGCTCACGTACAGAGAAAGTACCAAAGCCAACTAGCGCTACTGAATCGCCATCTTTAAGAGCGCCTGAAACAGCCTCGATGAATGAATCTAGTGCACGACCTGCAGCCGCTTTAGAAATGTCAGCGTCAGCTGCGATTTGATCGATTAATTGAGATTTATTCACAATATCATCCTCTTTCATTGTTATTATCAAGAGCGATTGTTTTTATAAAAAATAACATCACTGTTTTGAAAATTTATGAGCAAATTAAGTTTATGCTCAGTTTATTATATTTTTCTCAACCCTAGGCCACATAAGGCCTAGGCTTGAAAACTAGTGCTTAACTTATCATACCCTTTGTATTTGAAAAGCCCCTAAATGCACTTTTTTGCGGTTTTTTACTGGTTTTTTTCAGTTTCGACAGAAAAACTCTCAACTGGGTGCTTCAAAGCCAGTTTTAAAACGTCATCAATCCATGTAACTGGGTGAATTTCAAGGCCCTCTAATACGTTGTCTGGGATCTCTTTTAAGTCACGTTCGTTAATTTTTGGAATAATAACGGTTTTAATTCCACCACGATGCGCTGCCAATAGCTTCTCTTTTAAGCCACCAATAGGTAATACTTCACCACGTAATGTGATTTCACCTGTCATTGCAACATCTGAGCGCACTGGGTTACCCGTTAAGCTCGATACCAAACCAGTTACCATGGCAATACCAGCACTTGGGCCATCTTTTGGTGTTGCACCTTCTGGCACGTGAACATGAATGTCACGTTTCTCATAGAAGTCGCTATTAATGCGAAGTTTTTCAGCACGATTACGAACGACCGTCATCGCAGCCTGAATTGACTCTTGCATTACATCACCAAGCGAACCTGTGTAAGTTAGCTTGCCTTTACCTGGTACAGCTGCAGATTCAATAGTTAGTAAATCACCACCTACTTCAGTCCACGCAAGACCCGTTACTTGGCCAATACGGTCACCGTCTTCTGCTTTACCATAATCAAAGCGTTGTACACCTAAGAACTCTTCAAGGTTGTTATCGTCGATAAGGACCTTTTTAGTGTCTTTATCAAGCAGGATGTTTTTAACTGCTTTACGGCATAGTTTTGACACTTCACGCTCTAAGTTACGAACGCCCGCTTCACGTGTGTAGTAGCGGATAATGCCAATAATTGCGCTGTCAGCAATTTCAACTTCATGCTCTTTTAAACCATTGCGCTTAACTTGTTTTGGAATCAAGTGTTGTTTAGCAATGTTTAGTTTCTCGTCTTCGGTGTAACCCGATAAACGAATCACTTCCATACGGTCTAATAATGGACCTGGAATATTAAAGCTATTTGATGTTGCCACGAACATCACATCAGATAAGTCGTAATCAACTTCTAAGTAGTGATCGGCAAAATGGCTGTTTTGCTCAGGATCAAGTACTTCAAGTAATGCTGATGCTGGGTCGCCACGCATATCTGATGACATCTTATCGATTTCATCTAATAAGAATAATGGGTTCTTTACACCAACTTTAGTCATATTCTGGATTAACTTACCAGGCATAGAACCAATGTAAGTACGGCGGTGACCACGGATTTCCGCTTCGTCACGAACGCCACCTAATGCCATACGCACATATTTACGACCTGTAGAACGTGCGATTGACTGACCAAGTGAAGTCTTACCTACACCAGGAGGACCGACTAAACATAAAATTGGGCCTTTAAGCTTATTAGTGCGCTGCTGCACCGCTAGATACTCAATAATACGCTCTTTAACTTTATCTAAGCCGTAATGGTCACTATCTAAAATCTTTTGTGCGCCAGCTAAGTCTTTTTTCACCTTAGAGCGTTTTTTCCAAGGTACATTGATTAACGTATCAATGTACGAGCGCACGACAGTTGCTTCCGCCGACATCGGCGACATCATTTTTAATTTAGATAACTCAGCATTTGCTTTCTCTTGCGCTTCTTTAGGCATACCAGACTCTTCGATGCGTTTTTTAATTGCTTCGAATTCATCGGGTACATCATCAAGTTCGCCAAGCTCTTTTTGAATCGCTTTCATTTGCTCGTTGAGGTAATACTCACGCTGCGACTTTTCCATCTGCTTTTTCACGCGGGTACGGATTTTTTTCTCAACTTGCAGTAAGTCAATCTCACCTTCCATCAGTGCCATTAAGTATTCAAGACGCTCAGTCACATCGGCAATCTCAAGTACTTTTTGCTTTTCAGGTACCTTAAGCGGCATGTGTGCTGCCATGGTATCAGCAAGGCGTGCAGCTTCATCGATGCCAGACACAGAAGTAAGTACCTCAGGTGGGATCTTCTTATTAAGCTTTACGTAGCCTTCAAATTGGCTAATTGCGCTGCGAATAAAGATATCTTGTTCTTGCTCGTCGATATGGCTTGATTCGATGAACTGTGCTTCTGCCACAAAGAAATCATCGTTATCTAAAAACGTTTCAACGCTCGCACGTTGTGTGCCTTCAACAAGCACTTTAACGGTGCCATCAGGTAACTTTAATAACTGAAGTACTGTGGCAATGGTGCCAACACGGTAGATATCATCTTGCTGCGGATCATCAACAGAGGCGTCTTTTTGCGCCACTAGGAAAATTTGTTTGTCCTTGTCCATCGCCGCTTCTAGGCATTTTATTGATTTTTCACGACCAACAAATAGCGGGATCACCATGTGTGGATAAACCACTACATCGCGCAGTGCCAACACGGGGATTTCGACTCGATCTGTTCTCTCAAGCGTCATTATATTCTCTTCGCACTTCATTTATTTTAAAGATTACTCAAGTATATGGGGATATGTAAGGGAAAGTTCAACATATTTATAAAAAAAGGAGCCTTTGGCTCCTTTTTCGTGTTCAACTGCTTAACTTTTAAACTATTACAGCTTTATTCTGATGCAGCTTTGTCTTGGTTACCGCTTTGGTAAATCAAAATTGGGTCTGATTCACCTTTAATAACGGTTTCATCAATAACCACTTTGCTAACATCATCCATCGAAGGTAATTCATACATAGTATCAAGTAATACGCCTTCAACGATTGAACGTAAGCCACGAGCACCTGTTTTACGCTCCATTGCTTTATGAGCAATTGCGCTAAGTGCATCTTCGCGGAACTCAAGCTCAACATCTTCCATCGCAAATAATGCAGAGAACTGTTTAGTTAATGCATTTTTTGGTTCGCTTAAGATTTGAATAAGCGCCGCTTCATCTAGCTCTGTGAGTGTCGCAACAACCGGAAGACGACCGATGAACTCTGGAATTAATCCGTATTTCACTAAATCTTCTGGTTCAACATCTTTGAATGTTTCACTTAAGCTACGGCTACCTGATGATTGCTTAACTTCAGCACCAAAACCAATACCGGTATTTTTATGGCTGCGTTGTTCAATCACTTTATCCAGGCCAGCAAACGCACCGCCACAGATAAATAGGATCTTAGAAGTATCAACTTGTAAGAACTCTTGCTGTGGATGTTTACGGCCGCCTTGTGGTGGCACAGATGCAACCGTACCTTCAATTAGCTTAAGTAAGGCTTGTTGTACACCTTCGCCCGATACGTCACGGGTGATCGATGGATTGTCAGACTTACGAGAAATCTTGTCAATTTCATCAATGTAAACAATACCACGTTGTGCTTTCTCTACATCGTAATCACATTTTTGCAGTAGCTTTTGAATGATGTTTTCAACGTCTTCACCTACATAACCTGCTTCAGTTAGTGTCGTTGCATCGGCCATCGTGAATGGTACGTCAAGTAAACGAGCCATGGTTTCAGCAAGTAATGTTTTACCACTACCTGTAGGACCGATTAGTAGAATATTACTCTTACCAAGCTCAATATCTGCATTGATTGTTTGATTGCGTAAACGTTTATAGTGATTGTATACCGCAACCGACAGCACTTTTTTAGCGTGGTCTTGGCCAATCACGTAATCATCTAAGTGATCACGAATTTCTTTCGGCACAGGCAGTTTATCAGACGCATTATGCTTCGGCGCAATGTCTTTGATTTCTTCCCTGATAATATCGTTACACAGCTCTACACATTCATCACAAATATATACTGAAGGGCCAGCAATTAGTTTGCGAACTTCGTGCTGGCTTTTGCCGCAGAAAGAGCAGTATAACAATTTATTACTTTTGTCGCCGTCTGTAGGAGTGTCAGACATTCAGCTACCTCATTTATTACGTTGGCAGTAGCACTGGGCTACTGCTAATTCACTATGTTTAACTATATCAAAGAATATCAGTTTTCGCATAGTAAAGGGTGATAGCTAACAATACGTTATTATTAGCTATTCAGATTACTTCGAATCGCGGCTTGAAAATACTGAGTCAACTAGGCCGTATTCAACTGCTTCGCTAGCAGTCATAAAGTTATCACGGTCTGTATCACGAGAAACCACATCGAGTGGCTGGCCAGTATGTTCAGCCATTAAACGGTTTAACTTATCTTTAATTGATAAAATTTCACGGGCATGGATCTCAAAGTCAGATGCCTGACCTTGGAAGCCACCTAATGGTTGGTGGATCATTACACGTGAGTTAGGTAAACAAAAACGCTTACCTTTAGCGCCACCTGATAGCAAGAATGCACCCATGCTTGCCGCTTGGCCAACACAAATAGTGCTTACATCAGGCTTGATAAAATTCATTGTATCGTAAATTGCCATACCTGCAGTCACAGAACCGCCTGGCGAATTAATGTAAAGATAAATATCTTTTTCTGGGTTTTCTGATTCTAAAAACAGCATTTGCGCAAGAATCAAATTAGCCATGTTATCTTCTACTTGGCCAGTTAAGAAAATAATGCGCTCTTTTAAAAGACGTGAGTAAATATCATATGAGCGCTCACCTTTAGCTGTTTGTTCAACAACCATAGGGACTAGTGCGTTTAGAGGGTCTATCATACCGCTATTCATTCTTATTTAATTCCTTATCCGCTGCGACTCATCCTTACTATAAGGAAAGCACATTTATACTAATGTAAGTTAAGCTGTCTATTCAATCTTTATAACTATATAGGAACTTATCAGAACAAATTCAATCCTCGCCGAAAAAAGTTCTGAAATAACATCAGTATTGTTGGTTTTTTTGAAACTGATACCACAAACTAAAATGGCCCGAGTACGCTGTATAAATACAGGGTAACACGAGCCATTTAATCGCTAGCGAGAGCTTAAGTCAATGACTTATTAAGCACCTTGCTGTGGATTCATGATGTCGTCGAATGCTTTTTCAACGTCAGTCACGTTTGCTTTAGCTAGGATAGCTTCAACTGCTTGCTCTTCCATCGCTACGTTGCGCATTTGCTGCATAAGCTGATCGTTTGCTTTGTAGTACTCTACTACTTCAGTTGGATCTTCGTATGCAGAAGCTACAGTTGCGATTAACTCTTCAACTTTAGCGTCGTCAACTTTAAGCTCGTTCGCTTTAATTACTTCACCTAGTAATAGGCCAGTCTTAACGCGAGTTACAGCTTGCTCGTGGAATAATTCAGCTGGAAGCTCAGGCATGTTTTTAGCGTCGCCACCGAAACGTTGTGCAGCTTGCTGACGTAGTGCATCAATTTCTTGATCTACTAGCGCTTTTGGCACTTCGATTTCGTTGTTAGCTAAAAGACCTTTGATAGCTTGATCTTTAACGTTAGCTTTAACTGCTTGGTCAAGCTCACGTGTCATGTTCTTTTTAACTTCTTCTTTAAGAGCGTCAACACCGCCTTCAGCTACACCGAATTTAGTTGCGAACTCGTCGTTAAGCTCAGGAAGCTCTTGAGTTTCAACTTTCTTAACAGTGATTGCGAAAGTAGCAGCTTTACCTTTAAGGTTTTCAGCGTGGTACTCTTCAGGGAAAGTTACTTCAGCAACAACTTCTTCGCCCGCTTTTTTGCCAACGATGTTGTCTTCGAAACCTGGGATCATACGACCTTGACCAAGTTCTAGTGGGAAGTCTTCAGCTTTACCGCCTTCAAACTCTTCGCCTTCGATAGAACCAACGAAGTCGATAGTTACACGGTCGTTCTCGCCTGCAGCTGCGTCAACTTCAGCCCAAGAAGCGTGTTGCTTACGTAGAGTTTCTAGCATGTTAGCTAGGTCTTCGTCAGTTACAGATACAGCTGGTTTTTCAACAGCAATTTTATCTAAACCTTGAATTTCAACTTCTGGGTAAACTTCGAAAGTTGCATCGAACTCTAAATCTTTACCAGCTTCTAACGCTTTAGGAGCGAAAGTAGGAGAACCAGCTGGGTTAATTTTTTCAGAAACGATTGCTTCGATGTAGTTGCGTTGCATTAATTCGCCAGCAACTTCTTGACGTACTGCAGCACCGTAACGCTTGTTGATGATAGACGCTGGTACTTTACCAGGACGGAAACCATCGATACGCTGGGTTTTAGACAGTTGTTGTAAGCGTTTTTTTACTTCAGTCTCAACGTTCTCTGCAGGAACGGTGATGGTCAGACGGCGCTCAAGGCCTTGAGTCGTCTCAACAGAAACTTGCATGATTTACCTCAATCTTCAATTTTGGCGACTGTTCGCCTTCCTTACAAACAAGGTGATCTCCATGAGTGATAGCAAGTTTTAACGCTGAATATTTCAACTTAAAACGGCGCATTGTAACCATGAGATACCATTGCTGCTTTGCCCCTATGGGCACTATGTTAAACAATAGACGCGGCATTATAACCTAATATTTATGATAGTCGAGTCTGGGGGGCAATTATTTGGCGTATATAGCAGCAATCAGCGTTTAAATGCGTAAAAAACGAACGCAACAAAATAACAACGGAGAATTAAGCTGAATTAAAGGATGTATTTAGAAATTGAGAAGTGGTCGACGATGCAGGATTTGAACCTGCGACTGAATTGGATATACCCAAACCAATTGTTCTTTGACCATAAATCTTTAAAAGTGGTCGGCGATGCAGGATTTGAACCTGCGACCCCTTGGACCCAAACCAAGTGCGCTACCAAACTGCGCTAATCGCCGATACTGAGAGAAGTTTTGAAAATAAAGACCACTTATTAAAAGTGGTCGGCGATGCAGGATTTGAACCTGCGACCCCTTGGACCCAAACCAAGTGCGCTACCAAACTGCGCTAATCGCCGATATCTTAGAGTAAATTGGGGTGACTGATGGGGCTCGAACCCACGACAACCGGAATCACAATCCGGGGCTCTACCAACTGAGCTACAATCACCACGGCATTTACATATTTTCAAATGGCGCACCCGGAAGGATTCGAACCTTCGACCAACGCCTTAGAAGGGCGTTGCTCTATCCAGCTGAGCTACGGGCGCATCGAAAACTTCATAAGTTTGCCTGTAAGCACCATTTACAAAGAGTAAAGTGGTCGGCGATGCAGGATTTGAACCTGCGACCCCTTGGACCCAAACCAAGTGCGCTACCAAACTGCGCTAATCGCCGATGCTTACCGTTGTTTGCGAGTGACCTCGTTAACAACGGGGTGCATAATAGTGATTTGACCGAGTCAGGTCAAACATTTTTTTAAGAAAATAATTCAATCGGTCACTTTTAGTTCATAATGGTTAAATATTGCAAATATAAGCTAAAATTTGAACTCTTTTTTATAAAGTAGCGCTTTATATAAGATTGCATCTTGGCGCTATGATGCTTTTCTGCGAAAATACGCAACATAAATAAATATGATCAAACAAACATGATTTGTGTATCCACGCCCCCTTTATTGGATAATCATATTTAGATGTATCAGTATCAAGTTAACTAACCCCAATTAAAGGTCACCCATGACGGCAAACATCATCGATGGTAAGGCAATAGCTAAACAAGTACGCAGCAATGTAGCAGAGCGAGTTGCAGAGCGTGTAGCGAATGGATTACGCGCTCCAGGACTAGCAGTAGTGTTAGTTGGTCAAGATCCAGCTAGCCAAGTGTATGTTGGTTCTAAACGTAAAGCATGTGAAGAAGTCGGCTTTGTATCTAAGTCTTACGATTTACCTGGCGACACAACTGAGCAAGATTTACTTGCATTAATAGATCAACTAAACGAAGACAAAGAAGTAGACGGTATTCTAGTACAGTTACCTTTACCTCAGGGTCTTGATGCTGAAAAAATTCTTGAACGCATCACACCACATAAAGATGTTGATGGTTTCCACCCTTATAATATTGGTCGTTTAGCTCAGCGTATGCCGGCACTTCGTCCTTGTACACCGAAGGGTATTATCACCCTACTCGACTCTACCGGTGTCCGCTACAAAGGTATGCACGCAGTTGTTGTTGGTGCGTCAAACATTGTTGGTCGTCCTATGTCACTTGAGCTTTTACTTGCAGGCTGTACAACAACGGTGTGTCATAAGTTTACTCAAGATTTAGAAACGCATGTTCGCCGCGCTGATTTATTAGTTGTTGCGGTTGGTAAACCTGAGTTCATTCCGGGTGATTGGGTTAAAGAAGGTGCTATCGTAATTGATGTAGGCATTAACCGCCTTGAATCTGGCAAGCTTGTTGGTGATGTTGAATACGATATCGCTGAACAAAAAGCACATTTCATTACACCAGTACCAGGTGGTGTTGGCCCAATGACTGTGGCAAGCTTAATCGAAAACACCCTTGAAGCGTGTGAAAAGTACCACAGCTAAGAAGAGCTAAATTATTGCAAAAGGCTGCCAATTGGCAGCCTTTTTTGCTTTTAATTGTTTTGTAGTTTGAACTGCCTAAGCTTTAGCATCTGGGGGAGCACTGAAAACACAATCATCAAAAACATTAATAGGTATTGCCAGTCTTGATATTGTTCGTTTATGAGTAAAACAGCGCATACTATTCCTGCGATTGGGTTAGCAATAGTGCCGAATGAAAACTCAGCCACAGTCATGCGTCCTAATAACCAAACATACAGAATATAGGCGATAGCGGTATTGGGCACGATTAACCAAAATAGCGCAGAATATTGCAGCGCTGAGATAGGCTCAAATATCACTTGGTATTGTTCTGGGTGAAGTAAACTGCCATCAATAAACGCAGCCAATAATAAAATAGTGCCACCAATGATTAACTGCCAGGTAAGCACAACCCACCAATGTATATGCACCGACAAACTTTGTACTAAGGTGCTACCAATCACAATAGTCAGTAAGGCCCCAAATAAAGCGGCCACTCCCAATACATTTAATGACACATGTGCTGGGTCGAACAACAGCCAAGCCAATACCACCAGCGCTATAGCGCAAATTGCTTGAATTTTTGCAGGTCGCTGTCCTTTAGTAAGCCAAGCATATAACAAAGCCACAACTGGCACAGACACCATCCCTACCCCTGCTATAGCTGCAGGAAGATTCACTGCCATGATAAAAATAAAGGCAAAAAATAGCGCGATATTCACCGCACCTAAAGTCAATAAACTTGGCCACTGCGAACGGGTCGGCAAACTAGGTTTAAGTAATAAAAGTAATAACCCTGCAGGTAATGCACGTAATGCGCCTAATAAAAGTGGCGGCCAATCAGGTGTGGCATATTTGGTCACTGCATAGGTGGTGCCCCATAAAAAGGCGGGGATCATGGCAAGTAAAATATTCAATGTCTGTCCTTGTTAATACGAAGAGATGGCAAGGTAAAAGCTCAAGTACAGTTGAGGTCAATAGCTATATTGATTAAAAACAAAAAAGGTTGCCTCGTTGGCAACCTTTTTTATTGAGTTATGCTTCGATGAATAGTTAGGCTTTACGCCATGTTGTTTTTCCAGCTGAATCTTCAAGTACCACACCAAGCGCATTCAATGCATCGCGTGCTTCATCAGCTGCCGCCCAATCTTTGCTTGCGCGGGCTTCGTTACGTTTTGCTATTAACGCTTCGATATGTGCTACTTCGTCGTCAGCTTGGCCACCTTGTAAAAAGGCTTCTGGGTCTTGTTGTGCTACCCCTAATACCTCAGCAACACTGCGTAGTACATAAGCTAGCTTACCTGCTTGCTCTGCATCGCTATCTTTAACACGGTTTAGCTCTTTTGCTAATTCAAATAATACTGGTAGTGCTTCAGGTGTGTTAAAGTCATCATCCATCGCTTTTCTGAATTTAGCCACATATTCATTGCTAGCTAAATCGCACTCGATTGGCGTTACGCCACGCAATGCAGTGTAAATACGTTCAAGTGACGAACGTGCTTGCTCAAGGTTTTCTTGCGAATAGTTAAGCTGGCTACGGTAATGACCTGAAATTAAGAAATAACGAACTGATTCAGCATCGTATTCTTTTAAAACGTCACGTACGGTAAAGAAGTTGTTTAAAGACTTAGACATCTTCTCTTTATTAACCTGAACCATACCTGTGTGGATCCACGTATTAACGTACTTGCCGTTATTTGCACAGCATGACTGAGCAATTTCGTTTTCATGGTGCGGGAACTGTAAATCTGAACCACCACCGTGAATATCAAAGTGCTCACCTAAGTGCTTAGAACTCATTGCCGAACATTCAATATGCCAACCAGGACGACCCTCACCCCATGGTGAAGACCATGACGGCTCACCTGGCTTGGCTTTTTTCCAAAGCACGAAATCAAGTGGATCTTGCTTATCTTGTGCAACTTCAACACGAGAGCCAGCTTGTAGCATGGTTAGGTCTTGTTGTGATAAAGCACCGTACTGCTCAAAGGTTGATACATCAAACAATACATCACCGTCTGCAGCAACATACGCATGGCCTTTGGCAATTAAACGCTCAACCATAGCGATTATTTCATCCATGTGGTTTGTTACTGTTGGCTCAACATCCGGACGCAGCATATTTAAGCTGTCGAAATCTTCATGCATGGCTTTGGTCATACGAGTCGTTAAATCATTAATTGACTCACCATTTTCGTTAGCACGTTTAATGATTTTGTCGTCAACATCAGTGATGTTACGAACGTATTTTAAATCGTAACCGATGTGGCGTAGGTAACGCACAATCACGTCAAAACCAACGAAAGTACGAGCATGACCAATGTGACAGTAATCATAAATGGTGATACCACACACGTACATGTCGATTTTGCCATCAACAAGGGGTTTAAACTGCTCTTTTTGTCGCGTAAGTGTGTTGTAAATTTGTACCATTTATAAAATGTCCTTAACGGTGTTTCGAGATTCTCTATGGTAACACTTGCAAAGCCGCTGCTCTAGCGCTTTATCAATTGAATAAGCACTTTGTTAATCGTTTTAAACAAGCTCTTTGTTAATCAAAGACAACTACTATAAAATAGCCCCATTATTAAACCTGATATAGGAAACCTCATGGTTGTACTACACACAAACTTTGGTGACATCACTATCAAGATGCACGAAAGCGATGCACCAAACACAGTTAAAAACTTCTTAGAGTATGCGAATGCTGGCTTTTACAACGGTACTATCTTTCACCGTGTAATTGATGGCTTCATGGTACAAGGCGGTGGTTTTGAGCCGGGTATGGTTCAAAAAGAAGTAAACAACCCAATCGAAAACGAAGCAAACAACGGCCTTGCAAATAAAGTGGGCACATTAGCAATGGCACGTACGCCGGATCCACATTCAGCAACTGCGCAGTTCTTCATTAACGTTAACGACAATGACTTCTTAAACTTCAGCAGTGAAACATCACAAGGCTGGGGCTACTGCGTGTTCGCAGAAGTTGTTGAAGGTATGGACGTGGTAAACAAAATCAAAGGTGTTGCTACTGGCAGCGCTGGCTTCCACCAAGACGTACCTCTTGAAGATGTAATCATCGAAAAAGTAACGGTTAGCTAATTTAATCGTTTAGTCTTTTTAAGCGGGCCTTTGCCCGCTTTTTTGCGAGTAACCATGAAACAAAGTTATTTTATTGCCGACCTCCATTTAACAGAAAACCGCCCAGACATCACTGCGGCATTTTTTGATTTTCTTGATAGCAAGATTATTAATGATGACGTTGATGCACTGTATATTTTGGGTGACTTTTTTGAAGTATGGGTAGGTGATGACTATCAAACTGACCTTTCAAAGAGTGTTGCCGCACGTTTAAGCCAAGTCAGTGAAAGTGGTACTGAGGTGTTTTTTATTCATGGTAATCGCGATTTCATTATGCGAGAAGACTATGCAAAAAGCGCAAGTATGACTTTACTACCTGAACAAGTTGTTATTGATTTATACGGTACTCCAACAGTTATCTTGCACGGTGATGAAATGTGCACTCAAGATATTGAATATCAAAAGTTTCGTAAAAAAAGCCGTGGTTGGTGGTGGCCAAAACTAATGCTTGCTATGCCGCTTTGGTATCGTAAGAAGATTGCCCGCAACGCCCGCGAAAAATCAAAACAAAGCCAAGCTGGCAAAGCCTTAGAGATTTTAGATGTTACCGAAGATGCGGTTTTAGCCATGTTTGAAAAGCATCAGGTTGCTAATATGATCCACGGTCATACTCACCGCCCTAATGTGCATCACTATAAGCAAAATGGAAAAACACTAACCCGCACTGTACTGGGTGACTGGTATGAGCAAGGTTCATACTTAAGAGCTACTCCAGAGCAGCAAAAACTAGTCCATACGCCCTTTAAATAGCCGATATTTTAACTATGCTTTAACCAGTATTGTCAAAAAATGCATTATCTATGATGAGTCGGTTAAGCCTTTTATGTTGTTGTTTACTATTTAGCTTTTCAATCAATTGCCAAACTTGGCAATTGGTCACAGAGCCGTTTCCTCCTTATTTTATTGATAAGCCAAACAAGCCGGGCTGGCTGCACGAAGTCATCATCGCAGCACTGAAAACACAAAAACATCAAGCCACCATTGAATACACCCACTGGGGACGTGCTCTAAAGCTTGCCAAACGCCATAAACGTGTTGCAGTGCTAGGTGCTTTTTATACCAAGCAAAGAGCAAAAAATTTTACATATTCACCTTCATTAGCTACCGCACATACCGTGTTATTCAAGCGTGTTGATAGCAAAATTACCTACACAGGCTCTTTGTATTCATTAAAGCCATATACAATTAGCAAGGGTGAAGACTATGTGGTTAGTGAGCAATTTGAGCACCACCCAAACCTTAGCGTAGTAACAACGGGTAGCTTGGTTGAGAGCTTATTGCTATTAAAGCATGGTCGTGTTGATTTAGTTGCAGGCACAAAAGAGGTTGCCTTGTATTGGCTCGATAATAGCGAGCGCTTACAGCAAGCAAAGCAAACAGAATTAGAAATAGTTACCCCCTATCTTGCTACTCAACACTTACATGTGATTACTGATAAAAATCACCCTCAGGCTGAGTATTTCCAACAAAATTTATCTTTAGGTCTTAAAGCAATTACGGCGTCAGGCAAGCTTTTAGAGATACTGAAGCATTATGAACTGAATGAAAAAGAAATTAGTCACATTACGCAACTATATGAAAAAACCTATGCTAACTAATTTTGTTCTTTTTCAAGCGTGGCAAGGTTATCTTAAACTGCGTTGCGATTCCTTCAGGTAGGTCTTTGCTTGCAACTAGCTGGATTTTTCCGTTAAGAACACTCGTAACCCATTCATGCACAAGGTACAAACCTAACCCTGTATGACCATGGTTTCTAGATGTAGTCACGAAGGGGTCAAATAAGTTACTACGCAAAGAGTCATCAATCCCACAACCATTATCAGAAACGCTAATACAAAGGTCACCTTGTTGATTTAAATGTACATGCAATTGAATTTGTTTGTTATCAAGCTCGTCAAAGGCGTGAGAAATTGCATTAACGATTAAACTCTCAATAACCTGAGAGATAATCCCAGGGCGACTAACAATGTCTTTTTTGACATCGATTTTAGTTTCTATGGTTACTTTTGAAGCTTTAAAGCGGGATTTTAAACCAAGTAGTAGATCATCGATGACTTTTTCGATATTAAAGCTAATATATTGATCGTTTGACCGATCATGGGCCATTTCTTTAAAGCTCTTCACATGATCAATAGCCTTCTCTAAATTTACTCTTGAAAGCCTTAAATTATCGGCAACTTTTTCTACGCTTGATTCTAAAAACTGCTTAGTAAAGCCTTCATCTATTTTATCTTTGAGTTGTTGATTAATTAATTGTGCATTCGATAGTGAAATAGCAGCACCACCCAGTGGCGTATTCATTTCGTGGGCTACACCAGACACCATTAAACCGAGTGATGACAACCTTTGTGCTTCAATGAGTTCACCTTGTAGTTGATGCTGCTGTTTTATGTAGCGTTGTAACTTACTATTGGCTGTAAGCAGCTCCTGCTGTTCGTGTTCTAAGTGCGCTCTGGCTTTTATAATCTTACGTTGATCTCGATAACTGCGTTTCAGATATAAACCAGAAATTAATATCAAACTAATAGCACAAGCTAAAGCGATAATAAAAGATCGTAAGATAATCTCGTTTTGTACAGAATCATCCGCCTTTACCAGTACAATAATATCGTTTGTACCATTTGCGCTATTATTACCTAAGGTCATTTTTAAAAAACTAGTTGCATGACTGTGCGATGCAATAAGATCCTGATATTTCGGCAGTTGGGCGATTACTTGCCATAATGAGCTATCTTCATTTCTGAGTGTCAGCATAGGTTGCTCCAGCATAAACCCCCACTCTTTATCTTTGTGTGGATGTAACAACCAATAACCTTCGCCATTAATTAATTGTATTTGTGCTTGTAAGGTGCTGAGTGACTTTATTTGCTGTAAAGTTTTCGACAGGTCAAAATTGACAACCACTAACCCATCTAGAATAAAATCATCGCTTGTGGTTCGGTAAGATGCTCTTAATGTTGGTTCATACGGTGTAACAACTGCGCCACGCTCTACATTTAAATCTATTGGCGTGATATAAACTTCACCCTTCCTGTGCTCCATCCCCTCGGTAAAATAATAACGGCTACTTTTATTTTGTAACTGTTTTGTTGGTACTCGCTCCGCTTGCCCTGCTTTAAAGTTAACCCGATACCTTTCTTGGCCTTCACTATCTAGCCAACGTATTTGAGAAATGTTTTCTGCGGCTAAACCAAAGTTCACAAAATGGGTTTGTATTTGATGCTCAAGTAATGCGCTTTCACCACTTTGCTTTAATATATCATCGGCCACCAGCAACTTAACAACTTTACGTACATCACCAAGCTCCCTGCTTAGGGTATTGTGAGCGGCAAGTAAGGTATTATCTTGCAAAAGCATGACACTACTTTTTTGTATTTGGTATTGAATCACATAAACCATCAAGCTAATTAATAAGCTAACAGCAACCATGACCATAAATTTAAAAAGTAGACTTTTTTTCAGTGGCTTATATTGGCTTGTTACTTCTACCATAAAAGTTAATTAGACCTGCCCTTTAGTCACTGCAATGCATCATCATAAAACATGGGTTTTGCGTAATAGTAGCCCTGGCCTATATTACACCCCGCCTCAATAAGCCAGTTGTGTTCGGCTTCTGTTTCAATACCCTCTGCTGTTACTGCAAAGCCAAATTTTTCTGCCAGCAACATTATCATTTCGATAATGTGTTGGTTAGATTTTGACTCTTGAATATCGGTTACAAAGCAGCGATCTATTTTTATTATCTGCGCAGGAATTTCACTAATATGGGCAAGTGACGAATAGCCAGTACCAAAGTCATCAATACTAATTTTTATACCCAAGCCCGCAAAACGACATAAACATGTATTGATCTTTTCATAGTTAAAAATTGCTTGGGTCTCTGTTACTTCAAGCTCAAGTAACGAAGGTGAAATGCCATATTCCTCAATACGTGCCGCAATCTCAACAAAGTAATCATCGGCTAACAAATCAAACGTAGAGGCATTAAACGCGATTGGCAAACTAACGCCCTGCTCTGCAAATTGCTTAATCGTCTGCATTATTTTATCGAAAATAAGTTTATCTAACTCACTAATAAGTCCTGCAGTTTCGGCAAGTTCAATAAACTCATCGGGTCTGACAAATGTTCCATCACCTCTTTGCCATCGCGCCAGAGCTTCAAAACCAATGACTTCATTAGTGGTTAAATTAACCTTGGGTTGTAGGGCTACTTGGAGCTCTTTGTTGCGTATTGCGGTGCGCAGCTCTTGCATCAATTCATAGCGCCGTGTAATCGCTTTGGTATTATCTAACGTATAATAGAGAAGCTCAGCTCTTTGTGTGTTTTCATCATTAAGAGTAGACTCTGCTAAATTGAATATTTGCTCTGCGCTATGATCTTCAAAGGCGATTAATTGCATAACTAAAATACGCACATCTAAATACTGTTTTACCCCATCAATTTCAAAAGATTGACGTTTTAAAGAGTCAACAACGCTTTCATCTTCAAATGCATGGCTTGACACTAAAACACCTAAACAATCACTTTTAAAAACAGCGATACGAGGGTGATACGGCGCTAAGGCTTGCAAAATATTCTCGCGCATTTTTAGATGTGTTTTTTTACAAAATTCATGACCAAACCGAAAAGACTTTTCGTCAAACTGAAGTATCTCAAACACCACTAACTGAGTTTCAGCTTGTTCGTATTTGTTCATGTTATCGATTTCGCGCTGGAGCCAGTTCCTGTTGGGCATGTTTAGCGTTATATCGGTGTAAGCAAGCTCAGTAAGGCGGTTCATCAGTGCAATATTCGAAAAGCCTGTACTGACATTTTCACTAAATACCTTTAGTAAAAATACATTATGCTCGTCGATGGGAACATCTGATTTAACAATCGTGATGTAATAGCTAACATCAACATCAGCGGTATCAAAATAAAAAACACTGTAATGCTCAGAAAACACATGCTCTTTTTTATCTCTTGCTAAAATATACGATTGCTGTGCTTCTTCACTGAGCACATCAGTGCTGAGCTCTTTACCATCAAGCCCTCTGTAACAACCGACACTAGTAAGAACTTTTGGGTGTTTATCAACGTGCTTTTCATTGCCAACGCATAATACGCCGCCTCCCTTAGATAGATGCAAAATTTTACCTATTTCATCTAGCACCGCATGAGAAAATGCACGTATGTCGTGTTTACTATTAATGCTTCTTGCCGCATCAAGTACTAACTGCAGTCCTTGTTTGGCATTTGAGATTTGCGAAATATATTGATACGTACGAAGATGGCTACTAACGATAGATTTAAGTTTATCTACCGTCATGTCAGACTTATTCCAATATTCGTCAATATCAAGCGATTGCATTACTTGTGGTTCGGGGGCAAAGCTTGGCTGCCCTGTTAATAGCACTATGCGTATATCGTTGTTGCCTAATACGTGGCGAATAGTATTCACAAGTCGTAGGCCTGAATCATCTTCTTCCATTACCACATCAAGAAATACAATAGCGATGTCTTTGTGACGCGATAACACAGACGATGCCTCTGACACTGAATTTGCCGTTAATACCTCAAGAGACTCATTGTTATCTAGAGATATGGCATTAAAACTGTTTAGTAATGCTTGTTGATAATTTAAGTCGTCTTCAACCGTTAAAACTTTCCATGTTTTTTGAGTATGCGATTGTTCAGAAGCATCTTCTTTAAACTCGAAAGGCACATTAGAATCACGCATGACTTCTCCTTTTAACAACTTATGATTCTATCTTACGAATGTTAATAGCAACCTAGGTCAAAGGTAGTGCAAGATTTTAAAAGATACAAATTATTTACTAAAACAATAAATGAATAAGTATTAGAAAAGTAATGAGAATTAGTTAATTTGAATAGGGGTAAAACCCACTAATTTGGCAAGATAAATGAACTAGAGCGCCAAACAGGCGCTCTGATTTAATATATTATGCAGGCACACCGCTGTGAAATTTAAAGTCTTCATCTGGGGTTGAAATAAGCTCAGCTTCAAGTTGACCAAAAAATTCAACACGCTCAGTAATATCAAACTCACTGATTTCTTGCGCAAGAGTTAAATAATCTTGGTAATGACGCGCTTCAGAGCGCAGTAGTGAGATATAAAAATCACCTAAGCGTTTATCAACATGTGGGGCTAATTTAGCAAAGCGCTCACATGAACGAGCTTCAATATAAGCACCGATAATTAACTTATCTACCAAGGCATCTGGCTCGTATGTTTTTACATGGCGCAGCATCCCTTTGGCATAACGGCATGGGGTAATACTTTTATATTCAATACCATATTCATCCATGATCTCAAGGACTTGATAAAAGTGATGTAGTTCTTCTTTAATGAGCATCACCATTTTATCAATGAGATCTTGCCCATAAGGTGAGTTAGATTTTGGGATCATTGATTTAGTCAGCTTGTTTTTATCTGCAAGCTCACGCCAATCTCCTTCTCGCTTATATACAAGCGTCTCAAATGGTTTTAACCACTCAAGCAACGCATCACTACTTTCTTTATCAACCGCGTACTTACGAATTAAAAACATGGCAGACTGAGCTGCTTTTAATTCACAGATAAGGTGGTCGATTAAAACCACATCTAAGTTTTCTTTTTTGGTTGCCGCAGCAATCCACTCATCAGGCGTTTCGCACTCTAAAAAAGAATGAATGGGCGCTAATAAATCAGAATAAGGCACTGAATAACTTCTCATCTAAAATCTTAATTGGATTTTATCACATAAATTAGCCCACGTTCCATGACCCACATCAGTGCAAAGTAATTTTCTATATGCACTAAAGAGTTACATTTAATCGGCTATATCGATTATTTCAGCTTCTTGACAAGACTTAATTACTGAACCATAACTTAATCAAAGCTGTACAAAAATAAAACAGCTCATATTCCTTTTTTACAGGGGCAATGATTATGATTCTAAACCACTTATGGGGCTTATACGCTCACCCACTCGAAGAATGGCAAACAATTGATAACCGTCACGAAAGCTTGCGCTATAGCTTATCGCACATTTTATTAATCGCCTGTATTCCTTCATTAATGGGCTACTATTCATCAGTTTATTTGGGCTGGAGTATTGGCGCAGGTGAGGCTGTATATTTAACCCATGATAGTGCATTACTTATCGCGGTTGCGATGTACTTTGCACTAATTGCGGGCGTTTTTGCACTGGCATATTTAGCTCATTGGATGGCAGTGACCTTTGGTGCAAAACCCACCTTTACACAAACCCTAGAGCTTGCAGCTTATACTGCAACGCCGGTATTTATGTCTTCATTTGCGGCATTCTTACCTGAACTATGGTTTGTGGTATGTGTAGGCCTTGTAGCACTGGCCTACTCAGTTTACTTACTCTACACAGGGGTGCCAATTTTAATGCACATTCCTGAAGAGCGAGGATTTATCTATGCCAGTTCAGTAGTCACCTGTGGGCTGATCTTACTGGTAATTATTTTAGCTGCGACAGCTATTTTATGGACTAACGGAATTGTCCACCCTATGTTTACTTAAGTTCATTGTTATTTTCCTTTCTTTCCATAAACAAAAAAGGAGCTGTGAAGCTCCTTTTTTATACCAATCAAATCAAGGCTGATTAATCAGCGCTGTTTTCTTCTTGGTTATGTAACTCTAAACTTGCTGACATCGCATTTTCACGAGTTGATTTCGCTGAATCATTACGTAAACGGTCAATGTGGTTTAGGTAATCTTGGTCGATATCACCTGTGATGTATTGACCATCAAATACTGATGTTTCAAAACGGGTGATTTCTGGGTTTTCTTGGCTTACTGCTGAGATTAAATCATCTAGCGATTGATAGATAAGACCATCTGCACCAATGCTGGCGTTGATATCTTCAACTTCACGGCCATGAGCAATTAGCTCTGCTGCCGATGGCATATCAATACCGTAAACGTTCGGGAAACGAATCTCTGGCGCTGCTGATGCGAAGTAAACGTTCTTCGCACCTGACTCACGAGCCATTTCAACGATTTGCGCTGACGTTGTACCACGAACAATTGAGTCATCAACAAGTAATACGTTTTTACCTTTGAACTCACGGTCAATGGCATTCAGTTTTTGACGAACTGACTTCTTACGCATTTCTTGGCCTGGCATGATAAACGTACGGCCAATGTAGCGGTTTTTAACAAAACCTTGGCGGTATGGCAGGTTAAGAGCTGATGCAATCTCAAGTGCTACGTCACATGATGTTTCTGGGATTGGAATAACCACATCGATGTCTTTGTCAGCCCATTCACGTGCGATTTTCTCACCTAACTTAGTACCCATGTTTACACGTGTTGCATAAACAGACATACGGTCAATTGTTGAGTCTGGGCGCGCAAAGTAAACAAACTCAAAGATACACGGCGAGTAAGTTGCTTTTTCAGCACACGCTTGTGAGAAAAGTTGACCATCTTCAGTTACGTAAATTGCTTCACCTGGTGCAACGTCACGAACAAACTCAAAGCCATCTGTTTTTAAAGCAACGCTTTCTGATGCAAACATGTACTCAGTACCATTTGCAGTTTCACGCTTACCAAATACTAATGGGCGAATACCGTTCGGATCACGAAACGCAACAATACCGTGACCAATGATCATTGCAATTGTTGCATAACCACCGGTTACTTTATTATTCACTTCAGTTACCGCTGTGAAGATATCTTCAGCATCAAGTTTTAGCTTGTTCGATTTACTTAATTCATGCGCCATGATGTTAAGTAAAATTTCAGAGTCAGATGTTGTATTAACATGACGGCGAGCTTCTGAAAATAATTGCTGCTTTAATGCTTCTGCGTTTGTTAAGTTACCATTGTGCGCAAGTGCGATACCAAATGGCGAGTTAACATAGAAAGGTTGCGCTTCAGACGAGCTAGAAGAACCAGCTGTCGGGTAGCGAACATGGCCAATACCAATTGTACCTTGCAGACGTTTCATATGGCGTGTATGAAATACATCTTTTACAAGGCCATTGGCTTTACGTAAGCTAAACGTGTTGTTTTCAATGGTAATGATGCCAGCTGCATCTTGACCGCGGTGTTGCAAAACAGTTAAGCCGTCATATAACGCCTGATTAACAGGAGAAGTTCCGACTATGCCAACGATACCACACATTAAATTTATCCTCGCCGATTAACGGTTTACAGAATTTAAAAAGCTCGAGTTGTTTTCGAGGTACGAGAAGAACCACTCAACAACAAAGCCAAATTCTGGAATCAAAATAGAGTTGCCCCACCAATGCGTATTAGGTGCACCGGTAAAAGCATCAAGAAAGAAGAGTAACGCGCTTACGACCAACACGCCACGAAGAGCACCAAACACTATGCCGAAAACACGGTCTGTGCCAGATAAACCAGTACGTTGTACAAGTTCACCTAAAATATAGTTTAGTAACCCACCCAACAGGAGTGTCGCAAAGAATAATATGGCTATTGCGGCTGCATTTCTTAAAAGGGGTTCTGAAATACTTGTTAGGAAGGATGCTAAATATTGGTAAAACAAACTAGAGATGATAAATGCGCCAGCCCATACAGCTAATGACATTGCTTCTTTTACAAAGCCACGTATTAAGCCGATGATAGTGGATAGTGCAATAATGCCAAGTATGGCGTAATCAACCCAGATCATAAGAACCAACTAGTCGTTAATTTGGGGCGCATTCTATACCCAAACCACCTGTGGATGCAAGAATTCAGCATGAGATAAAACGCATTTAGGCAAGGCATTGATTGTAGGGAGTGGTGTCCCCTTGTGAAAATCAATAACGCAGAATAAATGCGTTTTAGCCATGCCCTTCGGGCGCTTCACAGGGCTTCCACTACTGTGTTGTGGCAATTTGAAAGGTACCTACATTCCTGCATCGCCACGCCTTGTATTGAAAACCCTGTGATAGCGCTGAATCATGGATCTACAGGTGGTTTGGGTATTTGGATGCCAGATCATTTTGTAATTTCAAACTGAGTAACTTTGCCGTTTAACTTGGTTAACTGCTTTAACTCAGGAAGCTTACTTTCTAACTCTTTCTTGCTAAGTGAAGGACCTACAAAGACTTTTGTCAGTGTGCCGTTCGGGGTTTTAATTGGGCGAGTGAAGGTTTTGAAACCATTCGCTTTTAATTTTTCTTGTAGTGATTTCACATTAGGTGCGTGAGAAAAACTGCCCAGTTGAATAACATAAGCCATTTGTGTGAGGTTCTCTTCTGGCTTACGGGTTGGCTCAGGCGTTTTAGCAGCTGGCTTGGCAGGCTCTTGCACTGCAACTTTCGGCTCAGCTTTGTTAATTACCGGCTCATCAGTTGAAGCTTCAACCATTTGCGGTGCAGTATCAATTTGCTGGGTTTCATTTGCGACAAGATCAGCATCGTTTGCTTGCGTATCTTCAACCGGGATTTGCGAAGGTTGCTCGGCAGAGGCGACTTTATTATCAATCACCTCTTGCAAGTCTATCGTAGTGAACTCAGGGCGTTCAGGAATAGCTTTAAAGCCTTCTTTATAATGAACCTTCTCACCATCCAAAATGTTTGGAATGAAGACAATAGCCGCCACAACCACAATCGTGGTGCCTACTAAGCGATTAATAAACCCTGCGTTCACCGATTTCCTCTCTATTTTTTAAAGTAATTGATGGCTGCAGCCACAGTTATAAACGAACCGAACACAATCACTAACGTGTTTTCATCAACATTTGGTAATAACGTATCTAGCGCAGTTTCAACACTCTCATAGTGCGTACTAGGCGCTGTTGATGTGGTTTCGGCTAGTGCTTTAGCAAGATTCTCAACTTTGTCGCCACGAAAACAATCTAAGCTTGCTAACGACCACTGGTCAACAACATTTGCCACGGCCGACATTGCAGCCACTTTATCTTTATCTGCAAGCATAGCGACTAATGCATGAATTTTAAACCCTTGATCTTTATACACGCTTAATTTGCGTGCCAAATATCGAGCTGACTCAGGATTATGTGCAACATCGGTAAAAACAAGCGGCTGCTGACTTAAATGCTGAAAGCGCCCTTCTACAGTTAGATCCGCCAAGCAATCACGCACTTGTTGCTCACTTGGCAATAGCTCAAGTTTTGCAAGTAGGGTCAACGCGGTTGCTGCATTTTGACAAGGGATAGCGGGCTTAGCTAAGCGCCAATCGTTACCTTGGTACTGCCAGTTAAAGCCTTCATTATCTTCTGTGAATATGAAGTCTTGGCCCGATAGCACCATATCAGCGTTAATTTCATTACCATAATCAGTCACTGTATGCGGAATCGCTAAATCGCCAACAATAGCGGGTGTATTGGTACGGAAAATACCGGCTTTATCATACCCAACAAGTTCACGAGTATCACCTAGGTATTCTTTATGGTCTAAATCTATGGTGGTGATCACACAAGCATACGGATTCACGATATTAGTCGCATCAAAACGGCCACCCAGCCCCACTTCTAGCAGCACATAATCAACAGCGTGACGTTTGAAAATAGCCAGTGCGCCTAAGGTACCGTACTCAAAATAAGTAAGCTGCGTGTCACCACGGCCTTTTTCAAGCATATCGAAAGCATCAACATGGAATTGATCGTCAAGCTCTTGGCCATTAATACGTACACGCTCGTTGTACCGAATAAGATGCGGCGAAGCATAAGTACCGACACTGTAACCCTGTGCAAGTAATAAGCTTTCTAGGCAACGGGCTGTGGTCCCTTTACCGTTGGTGCCTGCAATTAGGATTATTTTGCTTGATGTATCGAGTAAGCCGACTTGGTTTGCCACGCGTTCTACGCGCTCTAAACCCATTTCGATATTAGCAGGGTGGACACTTTCTAAATAACAAAGCCAATCATCAAGGCTTGATGATTGGCTAGGAAGGATTTCTGTCATAGCGTTTAATCAGTTAAGCTGAAATTTACGCTACTCTATGCTCTTGTTCAGTAGAAGGCAAGTTCATAAATTTCGCTAAGATACGTGCAAGGGTGTCACGCATTTCACGACGGTCTACAATCATGTCGATTGCACCATGCTCTAGCAAGAATTCACTGCGTTGGAAACCTTCAGGAAGCGTTTCACGAACTGTTTGCTCAATTACGCGAGGACCCGCAAAACCGATAAGCGCTTTTGGTTCAGCAACGTTTACATCACCAAGCATTGCCAGTGATGCAGATACACCACCCATTGTTGGATCAGTTAATACTGAAATAAACGGTAAGCCTTTTTCGCTCATTTTTGCAAGTGCAGCACTTGTTTTAGCCATTTGCATTAATGACATAAGAGCTTCTTGCATACGTGCGCCGCCTGATGCAGAGAAACAAATAAGTGGCATGTCGTGCTCTAAACATTGATCTACAGCTTCAACAAAACGAGCACCTACTACTGACGCCATTGAACCACCCATAAACGAGAACTCAAAAGCAACAGCAGCAACAGGAATGCCTTTTAGGCGGCCTTTCATTGCTACAAGTGCGTCTTTCTCGCCACTTGCTTTTTGTGCTTGGGTAATACGGTCAGAGTATTTTTTAGAATCTTTAAACTTTAATACGTCTTTTGGTTCGTGCTCTGCACCAATTTCTTGCCGATCAGCATCATCTAAAAAGTTTTCAAGACGTTTACGGCCACTTAAACGCATGTGGTGATCACACTTAGGACACACGTTGAGTGCTTTTTCTAATTCTGCTTTATATAAAATTGAATCACAGTCTGTACACTTAGCCCAAACCCCTTCTGGGATTTCTTTACGACCTGACGATTTAGTCGTTTTAGGTAAGATTTTTTCTAACCAACTCATTTGCAACTCTCTTAATGCTGTTCTGTGTCGCAGTCTGTTTAATTGGAAACACTCGCTTGTGTTTCTGATAACAAATAAACAGACAGATTTTTTCAATTAAAACATGAATTACCCGCAGACGATATAAAAAACTGGTCTTAGTAGTAGTCTACTAAAGTCTAATTGTCTGAATCAGGTAAAAACAAAGGCCCTAATGGTGTTTTAGGAATGCCAAAATGTTCTGGGTAATCCACATCAACTAAGTAAAGGCCAGCGGCTTTTGCTGTTGCACTTGCCTTAGCGCGCTCTTTTAAATCGAGTAATTCTTTTAACCACACAGGTTCATGCTTATGAAGACCAATGTCCATCAAACACCCGGTGATGTTTCGTACCATGTGATGTAAAAACGCATTGGCTTTAATATCAATGATCACATAATCACCTTGGCGTTTTACCGATAAATGGTGAATAGTACGATTAGCTGTATTTGCTTGGCAGTGTAGTGCTCTAAACGAAGTAAAATCATGCTCACCTATTAAATACTGACAGGCTTCTTGCATTTTAGTTTCGTCTAATGGGTGATGAAAATGGGTCACCCCTTCACTCATGATAGCGCCGCGATAGGTGTAATTATAAATCACATAACGATAGCGACGTGCTGTGGCACTAAAACGAGCATGAAAGTCTTCGCTTACAGGCTTGGCAAAGCGAATAGCAATATCTTTTGGCAGTAAGGTATTCATACCCATCGTAAACGCGACCATTTCACGCTCAGCGTGAGTATCAAAATGGATCACTTGCCCGGTGCCATGTACACCCGCATCGGTGCGGCCTGCACAAACTATTTCGACTGGATGATTACAAATACGCGACAACGCCGTTTCTACTTCTTGTTGTACGCTATTGACGTGTGATTGACGTTGCCAACCACTGTAACGCGCGCCGTTGTACTCTACTCCAAGTGCTACTCGCATAATGCTCTATTTACCTACTGTACTAAATGACGGGGCATTTTATGCGATCTACGAGCGCAATAAAAGCCACTGTAGTAGATCACATTGTTCTGGTTACTCAGATATCACACCAATTCGCTTAACTATTATTGCGAGCTGGTATTAATCTTCTTCGATGTTATCGAGGCCCTTGGTGCCATCTTTAGCACGAAGCTTGTGGTGGATGGCTGATTTGATCAGCATATAGCCACTAATAGGTGCGGTGATCAGTAAGAAAATCGAAATCAAAATTTCTTTCACACTGATGCCATCGTGGGTGTAGCTAAAATACACCATGGCAGCAATTAGCAATGATGCCATGCCAAGCGTTGTTGCTTTAGTTGGACCATGTAAACGCATAAAAAAGTCAGGCATTTTCACAAGTCCGATTGAACCTATAAGAATAAAGCAACCACCAATTAATAATAAGATTGATACAATCCATTCACTCATCATTCGTTACCTTATTCAATAATATCGCCACGCAGCAGGTATTTACATACCGCTACAGTGCTCACAAAGCCAAGCATGGCGATTAATAATGCGGCTTCAAAATATAAATCGGTGCCCATGCTCATGCCATATAGAATAATTAAAGCAATGGTATTTATGAACATAGTATCTAAAGCCAATATACGATCAGGTACCGACGGCCCAACAATTAAACGCCATAGGTTTAACAGTAACGATATGGCTATCATTGCAAAAACAATTAGAAAAACGGTATCTAGCATCGAAAAATCTCCTTAAGCGGTGCTTCGTAGCGCTGCTTAATAGTATTAATTAACGCTTGTTCATCAGCTAAATCGAGTACATGAATCAATAAGTAGCGCTGCTGAATTTCTTCGCCCTCTTCGAGTGACTCAGGAATAGGATAAACCTCTGCGCTCACTGTACCTGGTGTTAAAGATACTGTGCTGGCCAAAATAGTGATTGGCATTTCATGGCTTAAATCCAATGGTACTTTAATAAAACCTGGGCGTAACTTTTTCGTTGGTCCAAGGATCAACAGAGCAACTTGTAAGTTAGCAGTGACAATATCGTACAGCACTAACAATAAGTGCCTAAACGCAAGACCTGGCCTGACAATAAGAGGCTGTGGATCACGAAATGGGAATGTGATCCACGGAATAGTAATAGCAAAAAATGCAGCTAAAAACAGATGTCCTGGCGACACACTATTATTTAACAACAGCCATACAATGAATAATAAAACACTGCGAAATGGTGTTGGCAACCAACGAAAGCGAGATTCTAAACGCATTATTGGCCTCCTTGTAATACAGCGTTGATACTAGTGTTGATATCAAACAACTGCTCTGACGTTGCTAACATATAGTCTGAAATCGGTCCTGCAAATACAACCATTAATGGTGAACACGCAAGTAATGCAACTACAGCTATCACTTTAACAGGGTGTGCTTTAGTGCCATCAATTGCTTCACTGTCTTTATGGGTGTGATCCCAAAATAAGCTGGTACCGGCTCGTGAAACCGCCACTAATAACGCTAAACTAGAAACTAGGTAGATTGGCCAAAACAACATGGCTTTTTCGCTATCTAACGTGCTCTTTAAAATCCATACTTTGCCGACAAAGCCAGATAACGGTGGCATACCAACAACAGCAAGTGCAGCCACTACAAAACAAGTACCAAGTAAATATGGCTGTGCAACGGCGCGCCCTGCAACTAACCGGTCAGCAACTTTACCACGTTGCTGAGCAATTAAATCCGCAATTAAGAATAGTGCAGCGCAAATAATGGTTGAATGCACTAAGTAGTAAAGTAATGCAGCTGTTGCTGAGACATTCTGAATCGCAACCAATGCCACTAAAGTACCCACAGATACAACCACCAGATTCGCAATAAGCTTTCTAAAATCTTGACTCGCTAATACACCAATACCACCCATCACTATGGTCGCTAGTGCTAAGCCCCATAACCAAGGCTGTGCCATGTGAGCGAGTTCGCCAGCATTATCACCAAATATTACGGTATACACGCGCAACATGGCATACACACCGACCTTGGTCATAATCGCGAATAATGCAGCAACTAATGGCATTGCACTGGCGTAGGTATTCGGTAGCCATAAATGTAACGGTAATAACGCGCCTTTTAACGCAAATACCACGATTAACAGCAAGCCACCAATTTTAGCAAGGTAAACATCATCACCCGTCAGCTGTGGTACTTTTTGCGCTAAATCAGCAATGTTCAATGTGCCTAACACACCATAAAGTACACCCAGCGCAATTAAGAATACGCTTGAACCAATCAGGTTTAAAATGACGTACTGCAGTGCAGCTCGGGTACTATGTTTGTTGCCGGCATGCATCAATAATGAATACGAAGCAATCAACAGCACTTCAAAAAATACGAACAGGTTAAATACATCGCCAGTTAAAAAGGCGCCATTTACACCTAACACTAAAAAGTGCACTAACGGATGGAAAAAGCTCCCTTTTTTATCATCGCCTGCACAGCTATAAAGCACCACAACTGCACCAAGGAAACTGGTAAGTAGCACAAGTAGCGTTGCTAGCCTATCGGCAACCAGCACAATACCAAATGGTGCAGACCAATCACCGATTGCGTAAACAAGCGGTGCGGTACTATTTACGTGAAATAATAAATAAGCACTGACCAATAGTGTGACAATCGACAAAATAACCGACGAAACACGACGAATATGTAAGTTTTTACCACATGGCGGCATGAGTAAAATCACCCCTGCCAACATCGGAATTAAAATTGGTAAAGAAGCTAAATGCTGAATCATTTTTGCTCCTTCGATGACTTAACAAGGTGACCATCAACATGGTCATTACCCAAGTCAGCACGGCCACGAATCGCTAAAATAACCACAAAAGCGGTCATCGCAAAGCCAATTACAATGGCGGTTAAAACCAGTGCTTGAGGGAGTGGATCGGCATACTCACTGCCTGTACCAAGTACAGCCGCTTTGTTAATAGTTAAACGACCTGAAGAGAATAAAAACAGGTTAACTGCATACGACAACATAGTCAGGCCGAGTACTACCGGGAAGGTACGAGCCCGTAATATTAAGTAAATTCCGCATGCAACCAGCACGCCGACGCATGATGCGTACAATACTTCCATTAAATATTTACCTCTTGCTTGGGTGTATCAGCAGTTAATTTACCTAAACTTGCTAAAATCATCAGCGTTGCACCTACAACAGTTAAATACACACCTAAATCAAATACGATAGCACTAGCAAGTTCTGTCTTGCCGACTAGCGGAATATCAAAATAATCAAACCAGGTTGTTAGGAATGGACGTTCGAAGAACCAACTTCCAATACCTGTAAACAATGCAATAGCAATACCTGACGCAATAATCTTACGATAATTCACGTCAAATCTGTCTGCAATCCAGTGCGAACCATTAGCCATATATTGCAAGATAAATGCAATCGCAGTGACCAGTCCTGCAATAAAACCACCACCTGGTAAGTTATGACCACGTAAGAAAATATACGCTGACACAAGTAATGCAAGTGGTAACAAGCTTTGTGAAATACTCGATAGTAGGATTGGATAACGCTCTCTTGCCCATGGGCGCCCTTCACTATCACTGGCAGGCATAAACAGCGGCAAGTTAATAAGAAGCTTATAAATACCTAACGCAGCAATACCCAATACGGTAATCTCACCTAGGGTATCAAAACCCCTAAAGTCAACGAGGATAACGTTTACAACGTTAGTACCACCACCGCCAGTTTTTGCATTAGCAACAAAGAAGTCAGAAATTGACTCAAGTGGTCTTGTCAGAAGTGCATAACAAATACTCGCCACAACCACACCAATTGCCGATGAGATACCTAGGTCACGCAAAATACGCAATGAGCTTGATTCTTTCGGAGTACGCTGTGGTAAAAAGAACAGTGCAAGCATCAGTAGCATTACGGTGACAACTTCAACCGTTAACTGAGTCAGCGCTAAATCTGGCGCCGAGAATCGAGTAAATGCAACAGATACCATCAGGCCTACGATTGAAATCATAATCAAAGATATCATTCGTGAGCGATGCCAAATAACCGTTGCCAGCGCACCTATTATTAGTAAGCCAGCACCAATAGCATTATGGAAATCGATTGGCGTTAACTCACTTGCTCCTGCTAACTGGCGCATTTCAAATAAAGGCCAGCCCGCACACATAAGCACCACAGCAATCATCACAAAGGCATAGCGCTGTAACGAGCCATTTTCGATTCGTTTAATCTTTTCTTGTGACCACTTAATTAAGCTATATAAGCCACGCTCAAAGCCTTTTTTAGCATTCAAAGTTGGCAATGAAGCTTGGAAGTGGAACAGGTGCTTACGCTGCACATAAATCATCACACCCACGCTTGTTGCAATAAAGCTCATTAACAGCGGTAAATTAAAGCCATGCCATACAGATAGCTTATAATCTGGGGCTGCATCGCCAAGCACTGCGAAAGATGCCGAAGCTAAAATATCACTTACAGCGAAGTGCGGGAACATACCGACGAGTAAACACAACACAACCAAAATTTCGATTGGTACACGCATATAGCGTGGTGGCTCATGAGGCTGTTTTGGCAAATCGATTGGGTCGCCGTTAAAAAACACGTCGTGAATAAAACGTGCTGAATACGCAACAGAGAGTGCACCAGCAATAGTCGCTAACACTGGAATTAACCAAGACATAGAGCCAAGCACTTGCTGATGCAGTGTTTCGGCAAAGAACATCTCTTTCGACAAGAAACCATTTAACAGTGGCACGCCCGCCATGGCTGCCGCTGCTACCATAGCAAGTGTGGCGGTATACGGCATAAAGCGCCACATCCCATTAAGTTTACGCATATCACGGGTGCCAGTTTCATGGTCAATGATACCCGTTGCCATAAATAACGACGCTTTAAAGGTTGCGTGGTTAATAATGTGGAAGATAGCAGCCACTGTAGCAAGCTCAGTGTCTAAACCAAGCAGTAAGGTAATTAAACCTAAATGGCTGATTGTTGAATACGCCAGCAAGCCTTTTAAATCATGCTTAAATAACGCGATATAAGCGCCAACCAATAAAGTCGCCAGACCCGTCATTGCCACTAAGATAAACCATGTATCTGTGCCTGAAAGCGCAGGATAAAAACGCGCTAATAAAAAGATACCTGCTTTAACCATGGTTGCAGAGTGTAGGTAGGCACTGACTGGTGTCGGTGCTGCCATGGCATGTGGTAACCAAAAATGAAATGGAAATTGTGCAGATTTGGTAAATGCACCTAAAAGCACTAATACCAACGCAGCCTCATAAAGTGCATGAGATTGAATAAGCGCTTTGCTTGCTAAAATCACATCAAGATTATAACTACCAACAATATCACCAATTAGTAATAAACCTGCTAGTAACGCAAGACCACCGGCACCTGTAATAGCAAGTGCCATACGCGCGCCTTTGCGAGCTTCTGACTTATGCCACCAATAGCTAATCAATAAGAACGAGCTAATACTGGTGAGCTCCCAGAAAAACCACAGCTGGATCACATTATTCGACATCACGATGCCGACCATTGCGGTCATAAATAGCATTAAATAGCAGTATAGCTTTGGCATTGAGTCGCTACTACTTAAGTAATAACGCGCATAAAAAATCACCAGGGTACCGATACCCAAGATCATATATAGAAAAAGTAACGTTAAACCATCAAGTCGAAACGAAACTTGCATGTTTAAAAGAGGGATCCACTCAGCAGTGTAGCGAATTGTTTCACCAGAAAAGACTGCAGGGGTATACGAAAATACAATTCCAAGGGCAATCAAAGGCGCTAACATGGTCAAAGCAGTGCTTTGGTTACGTGTTAGTTTTGAAGTGCAGGATGAAATAACACTGCCGATTAAGGATAACAGGGGTATCCAGAGCAAAGTCATAATTAGGAGCCTTTTAGTGTCATAAGAATATCAATACCGCTCTAGTTTTAATTAGTTGCGTACTGTTCATTTGGATGGTTAAAAGTTGGCTTCAAAAAAAGCTTACAATGCGTATAGTTATACTGATCAGGTGCTATTTTGTCTATAGGAGACACACCTATTTGCACAACATTTAACCGCTTTGCATACTAAAATAGCAATAAATAGACTATTAGTCAGAAAATTTCTGCTCTTTGGAAGCTGTTGTAAACACTGGCTTTAAGCCTAAAAAGGCAAAATATTCAGAAAACCGAATCGGCTTTGTTAAGGGCTGGTTAATTTGTTTTTGCCAAAGCTCACGGTATTGCTCAGACAAGCTCATTGTTTGGTACTGCATAATCGACCAATTAGGGCTTGGTTTATAGGCAAACTGATTGCTACAAGCGATACTTTTTTGCCAGCCTTTTGGTGGGGAAACCTTATTTGCAATAAACAGATTTGGTGCAACCAGCCCCTGTTGCTTACACAGCCACTGTTGTTTTTGCTCTGGTAAAGCATACTCATCTTCAAAGCCATTGAAATGCATTAGCTCATGTAAAAATACCGCATAAGATTGCGATGAATTGATATGCATAATCCCGCCAAGCACATTAGCAGCCCCTTGCTTTGACATCATCACAATAAAGTCAAAACCTTCAGGCCACGGATGCGCTGCCGCATTTTGCCAGTTACACTTAAGCGCCCCACTACTATCATCACAACTAAACTTATCAGCAACATAAACAACGTCAGTAAAACAAAAGCTTCCTTTTGCAGGCTCAGGCGCTTTACTGTATTGCTGCTTATACTGCTTTAAAGTATCAATGCCCTTGTAATGATCTGTCATCATTAAAATATTAAATTGGCACTGGCTGCTTGCTTGTACACTTGATGTTGATAAGGCTAATTGCTGTTGCTGCGCATAAGCTGGGTCAATTTGAGCTGGCGGCATTTGTTGCTGCAACAGCCAAGCTTGCTTGGCATTTCCCTCTGGTAACTTGCCAGCTTTACCTAGGTAACTTATATCGAGCCACTGGTTTGCTCTGACTAGCTGCTCCGCTAAGGTTTGTTGCTGAGCTGAATTGAATTTAGCAAAGTAAGGCTGCCACCATAATTTTGCTGCGGTGTAATCATGTTGCTGCAAAAACCTGAGCGCAAGCTGATACGCCGCATTGCTATCATTAAGCGTTGCCAACTGGCGAAGCTGTGAGTTACTCAGCACTAAATGCTGCAAATTAATGGCACTGGGTGCCAAATGATAGATAGCTGTTGCTTGTGAAGGAATAGTATTTGCGTAATAAGCGTAAGCGGGAATAAAACGAGACACTGAGCTTGGTACGAAACCCAAGCTCAGTAATAGAATAGCAGTAAAAAAAACCTTAGCTTGCGTTTTCACCAGCCATTAACTCAAGCTCTAAACGGGCATATTTGTATTCAACAAACTCATGCACATTGGTGGCAAGGGCAAGTCTAAAGTAATCGGCAGCAAGATAGTTATCACCCGCCGCTTGATGCATCTTCGCTAGGTAGAAATAGGCTTCGCATAAGCGGTGCGCATACTCTTGCTCTGAAGTTACACCTTCAATAATGCCAGATAAAAACTCAAACTCACTGATGTCACCTAAATAAAGTGCCAACAGTTGGTAACCCCATTGAGACTCATCAACACCCTGCGAGTTAGCTTTTAAATCAATTAAGGCCTGCGCTTTATCAGCTTCTGATTGGGCTAAATAAAGCCATAACACACGATAAGGATCGCTCGGTGAACGATTTAAAAACTGCTGTAAATCATCTTGTGCAAGTGATGGACGGTCACCATAGTAAAGGGCAATACCACGATTTAAATAGGCATACTCGTGTTGCTCGTTAAGCTCAAGTGCCGAATCAAAGAACTCATAAGCTTGTTCATACTGCTGCATTAGTGTGTGATGAATGCCTAAGAAGTTATACACTTCTGCTAGGTCTGGTTTGAGCTTAATCGCACGGTTAAAGTCAATACGCGCCAAGGTCGACATACCTAAGCTGTCAAATAATACACCGCGATCATAATAAAGTTTGGCTTGTTGCTCTGCACTTAAATCAGCACGATTTAGTAGTTCAGAATAACGAGCAATCGTAATTTCGTTACGAAAATCAGGTGCTAATGGTGCAGTAAAAGGCACATTAACAATAGGGACTGACTCAGGTTGTGAAGTTGTTTGACATGCACTTAAAGAAAAAATAGCCACAGCGGTCAATGCTAAGTGTTTAAAAATCATTAAATTCCTTAATACCTGAATTCTCTGTAGACAAAGGCGAAGCGGATAGGTTTCATTAAAGCATAAAAAAAGGGGCTAAACAGCCCCTTTTTCTTATATCCAGCAAATAACTGGTTATTCAATCATCATTAAGCGTCTTTAGACTCTTCTGCTTTTTCCTCAGCAGCTGGTTCCATTGCTTCTTTGATGCTTAGACGTACACGACCTTGGCGATCTACTTCAAGAACTTTAACTTTAACTTCTTGGCCTTCGCTTAGGTGGTCAGTTACGTTGTTAACACGCTCTGTGCTGATTTGTGAAATGTGCACTAGACCGTCTTTACCCGGAAGGATATTAACGAACGCACCAAAATCAACGATACGTACAACTTTACCAGTGTAGATAGTACCTACTTCTAGCTCAGCAGTTAATTGCTCGATACGCTTGATTGCATCGTTTGCGCTGATGCCATCAGTTGCAGCGATCTTGATTGTACCGTCATCTTCGATTTCGATCGTTGTGCCAGTTTCTTCAGTAAGTTGACGGATAGTTGCGCCACCTTTACCGATAACTTCAGCAATTTTCTTCGCAGGGATCTGCATAGTGTAGATGCGAGGTGCGAATTGAGATAACTCTTCAGAAGGTGCTGCAATCGCCTCGTCCATAACACCTAAGATGTGTAAACGTGCTGCTTTCGCTTGTTTAAGAGCGATTTGCATGATTTCTTTAGTGATACCTTCGATCTTGATATCCATTTGTAGTGCAGTGATACCGTTTGAAGTACCCGCTACTTTAAAGTCCATGTCACCTAAGTGATCTTCATCACCCAAGATATCTGAAAGAACAACGAAATCGTCGCCTTCTTTAACTAGACCCATCGCGATACCAGCAACAGATGCTTTAATTGGAACACCTGCGTTCATAAGTGCTAGTGACGTACCACATACTGATGCCATAGACGATGAACCGTTTGATTCAGTGATTTCTGAAACAACACGGATTGAGTATGGGAAGTCAGTAAGTGTAGGTAGTACCGCAGCAATACCACGCTTAGCTAGGTTACCGTGACCAATTTCACGACGCTTAGGAGAGCCTACAAAACCTGTTTCACCTACGCAGAACGGAGGGAAGTTGTAGTGAAGCATGAAGTGATGCTTGTTAGTACCTGTTAAGTCGTCGATTAACTGTGAATCACGCTCAGTACCAAGTGTTGCAGTTACAAGTGCTTGCGTCTCACCACGCGTGAAGATTGCAGAACCGTGAGTACGTGGTAAAACACCCGTCATTACGTCTAGTGCACGAACCATATCTGGTTCACGACCATCGATACGTTTTTCACCAGCGATGATACGACCACGAACGATTTCTTTTTCTAAAGAACCGAATAGTTTGCCAACTTCTTGCGTATCTAGCTCTTCGCCTTCAGCAAGTTCAGCTGTTAATGTAGCAACAACTTCTTCTTTCGCTGCACCTAGTGCTTCTTTACGCGCTACTTTGTCAGTGATGCGGTATGCTTCACCTACTTTATCAGCAGCAATTGCAGAGATTTTCTCAGCAAGTGTTACGTTTTTCTCTGGTGCAGTCCAATCCCAAGCTGGTTTACCCGCTTCAGCTTTGAACTCGTTGATTGCGTTGATGATAGCTTGAGATTGCTCATGACCATAAACAACCGCACCTAACATCACGTCTTCAGATAGTGTTTCAGCTTCTGATTCAACCATAAGTACAGCGTTATCAGTACCTGCAACAACTAGGTCTAATTGGCTTTCTTCAAGCTCAGCTAATGTTGGGTTAAGTACGTATTCACCGTTGATGAAACCAACACGTGATGCACCGATAGGACCATTGAATGGAATACCAGAGATAGCAAGTGCTGCTGAAGTACCAATCATAGCAACCATGTCAGGTTGGATTTCTGGGTTAACAGAAACAACTGTCGCGATTACTTGTACTTCGTTTACGAAGCCGTCTGGGAAAAGTGGACGGATTGGACGGTCGATTAGACGAGCGATAAGTGTTTCGCCATCGTTAGGACGACCTTCACGCTTAAGGAAACCACCAGGGATACGACCCGCAGCGTACATACGCTCTTGGTAGTTAACTGTTAGTGGGAAGAAGTCTTGACCTGGTTGTGCATCACGCTTACCAACAACTGTAACTAATACTGAAGTATCGCCAATGCTTGCTAGTACTGCGCCGTCAGCTTGACGAGCGATAGCACCTGTTTCTAGGGTCACAGTGTGTTGACCTAGTTGAAATTCTTTAATAATTGCTTGCACTTAAAAATGTCCTTTAAATGTAAAAGCAACTCAGAGCTGTGCTCCGAATTGGTAAAAAATAGTCCATCAAAGTACCAATTACAGTACTTAATTGTGCTTATGAAAACACGATTAAGTACTACAATTGGCAATGATGTTTTTTAATATCTAAGCAGTATCCACTACCTAGGTGTGCGCTAGTATACCTTTCATGCGCGCACAAAAAAAGGGGCTAAATAGCCCCTTTTCTCGTAATCTAGTTCTTAGCGACGTAGGCCAAGCTCTTGGATTAACGCAGTGTAACGTGCAATGTCTTTACCTTTAAGGTAGTCAAGCAGTTTACGGCGTTGGCTTACTTTGCGAAGAAGACCACGACGTGAGTGGAAGTCGTGCTTGTGGCTAGCAAAGTGACCTTGAAGCTTGTTGATATCGAAAGTTAGAAGTGCAACTTGTACTTCAGGTGAACCAGTGTCGCCTTCAGCGCGTGCAAATTTAGCGATGATTTCAACTTTTTCTTGATTGCTTAGTGACATAGTAACTCCAAAAATTAATTTAAATTGTGTTTTAGCCGATCACTAATTCAGCCAAAACGATTGAGCGGGGCGTATTCTACCCAGCTTTGCTAATAACTACAAGGTAATCTTTACTCAGGCAGTTGATTTGATAAGCCACGCTTTGATTTTAAATGACCGTCTTTATGACGCTCACCGGTACCAATGAACACCCCATCAGCCATTACCTTTACCACACCATCTGGTACAGGCTTACCAATCACGACTGTTTGACCATGACTAAATGCCACGCCCTGCTCTTGAGTAATCTCAATCACAGGTAAATCAACCAAAGCAGTATCCATTGGCAATAGTAGCTCATCTAGGTAGCTTGAAGGCGCAACATCGTCTGCTTTTGCTTGCTGTAGCTTTTCTTCAAGTTGCTCAAGAGTGACCATTTTTTCACTTGGATAATGGCCAACTGCACTGCGATGTAACATGATGACATGCGCACCACAGCCGAGCTTTTCACCTAAGTCGTCAACAATAGTACGAATATAAGTGCCTTTAGACACATGTGCCGTCATTTGTACTTCGTTATTAGCTTCATCAAACTCATCAAGCGTTAAACTAAATACATTAATTTTTCGACACTTACGCGGCACTTCGATACCTTCGCGAGCATATTTATACAAAGGCTGACCTTGGTATTTAAGCGCAGAGTACATCGAAGGGTATTGATCCGACTCACCTAAGAAACTGGCAATTTGCTCAGCTAATTGTTCACGGGTGACCGATACGTCGCGCGTTTCAACCACTTCACCATCTGAATCAGAGGTCGTGGTTCGCTCACCAAGTTTGGCGCGTACAACATAGGTTTTGTCAGTATCAAGCAAGAACTGGGTAAACTTAGTCGCTTCACCAAAACAAATAGGCAGCATACCCGTCGCGAGCGGATCAAGCGCACCGGTGTGGCCTGCTTTTTGAGCAAAGTAAATTCCCTTTGCTTGCTGCAATGCTTTGTTTGATGAAATACCTTGCGGCTTATTAAGTAATAAGATGCCGTCAATAGCACGACCTTTACTGCGTCTAGCCATTAGTCTTTAGTGCCTTCTTCGCTGTCATCTTCGTCTACATGCTTGGCATTGTCTTCACGAATAACTGAGTCAACCAAGTTTGAAATACGCATACCTTCCATAAGTGAGTTATCGATCACAAAGCGTAACTCAGGCATGATGCGCGCACGAATACGTTTACCTAATAAAGAACGAATATAACCCGTTGCTTCATTTAAGATTTTAGCGCTTTGCTTGGCTTTATCTTCATCATCAGTATTAAACACTGTGATAAATACTTTTGCGTAAGATAAGTCGCGAGATACCTCAACCGCAGACACTGTCACCATACCTAAGCGTGGATCTTTGATTTCGCGTTGCAGAATAACAGCAATCTCTTTTTGAATTTGCTGTGCAACACGATCAGTGCGAGAAAATTCTCTCATTTCATTTCACTCTAAAATAATAACTTATTGATGTTAAAGAATAAGTTAATTTAATTACGAATACACAAATGGGGGCTAGGCCCCCATTTAAAGCAATAACTTAAACGAAATTAAAGTGAACGTTGTACTTCAACCGTCTCGAATACCTCGATTTGGTCGCCAACTTTAACATCGTTGTAGTTCTTAACGCCGATACCACATTCCATACCGTTACGAACTTCTTGTACGTCATCTTTAAAGCGACGTAGTGACTCAAGTTCACCTTCATAGATAACCACGTTATCACGAAGTACACGGATAGGCGCGCTACGCTTAACGATACCTTCAGTAACCATACAACCTGCGATTGCACCAATCTTAGGTGACTTGAACACGTCACGAACTTCAGCAAGACCAATGATCTCTTGCTTGAATTCTGGTGCAAGCATACCTGACATCGCTTGTTTAACTTCTTCAATCAGGCTGTAGATTACGCTGTAGTAACGTAAATCTAGGTTTTCTGACTCAATTACTTTACGAGCTGATGCATCAGCACGTACGTTAAAGCCAACAACGATTGCGTTAGACGCCGCTGCAAGCGTTGCATCAGTTTCAGTGATACCACCTACACCTGAACCAACAATCTTCACTTTAACTTCATCAGTAGAAAGCTTAGTTAATGAATCAGCAATTGCTTCAATTGAACCTTGTACGTCAGCTTTAAGAACGATGTTAACTTCTGAGACATCACCTTCAGCCATATTCGTAAACATGTTTTCAAGCTTCGCTTTTTGTTGACGAGCAAGCTTCACTTCACGGAACTTACCTTGACGGTAAAGTGCTACTTCACGCGCTTTACGCTCATCTTTAACTACTGTTGCTTCATCACCAGCAGCAGGGATACCAGATAGACCTAAAATCTCAACTGGGATAGATGGACCCGCAGACTTGATGTCTTTACCGTTCTCATCTTTCATCGCACGTACACGGCCATATTCAAGACCACAAAGTACGATATCACCTTGGTTAAGCGTACCAGACTGAACTAGGATTGACGCAACTGGACCACGACCTTTATCTAGACGCGATTCAATTACAACACCTGCAGCCATACCTTCAGCTGGCGCAGTTAGCTCAAGTAGCTCAGCTTGCATTAATACCGCTTCAAGTAGGTCATCAATACCTAAACCAGTTTTCGCAGAGATGTGTACAAACTGTGTTTCACCACCCCACTCTTCTGGGATAACGTCTAGTTGTGCTAGCTCGTTCTTAACGCGATCTGGGTCGATGCCTTCTTTATCCATTTTGTTTACTGCGATGATTAAAGGAACGCCTGCAGCACGCGCGTGCTGAACCGCTTCTTTAGTCTGTGGCATTACACCATCATCCGCAGCAACTACTAGGATTACGATATCCGTTGCTTTAGCACCACGTGCACGCATTGATGTAAACGCGGCGTGGCCTGGAGTATCTAAGAAAGTAATCATGTTGCCATTCGTTTCAACGTGGTATGCACCAATGTGCTGAGTAATACCACCGGCCTCACCAGAGGCAACTTTTGCTGAACGAATGTAGTCAAGTGTTGACGTTTTACCGTGGTCAACGTGACCCATTACTGTTACAACCGGTGCACGAGGAATCGCTTTACCTTCTTCGCTACGGTCGTTTAGAACTTTCTCTTCTAATTCGTTTTCTTTAACGATAATAACCTTGTGACCCATTTCTTCAGCAACAAGCTGCGCTGTTTCTTGGTCAATCACTTGGTTGATGGTAACCATGTCACCCATCTTCATCATCGTTTTAACAACTTCAGCACCTTTAACTGCCATGCGTGATGCAAGCTCAGCAACAGTGATTGTTTCACTGATACGAACTTCGTTTTTCACGTCAGCTGTTGGTTTTTGGAAACCATGTTGTAAAGACGTTGGTGCTTTAAGCTTGCCTTTCTTACCTTTAGGACCGGCAGCCTGTTTATCTTTTTGAGGTCCTTTTTTCTTTTTCTTACGACGAGCGCTATTCTCTTCACGTGCATCAGATTCATCTTCTGCTTCACGTGCGTAAGTTGAAGTCGTAAGGTGGTGATCAGCGTTTTCTTCACGCTGCTTACGCTCTTCTTCTTCCTTTTTCCAGCGAGCTTCATTTTCTTCAGCTAGCTTTCTTGCCTCTTCTGCTTGACGTTTCGCTTCTTCTTCAGCTTTTCTCAATGCGGCCTCTTCTGCTTCTTTTTGCAGACGCTCAGCTTCGGCGCGATCTTGTTCAGACTTAGCACTTTGCTCTGGGGTCATCTGCTTCTGTTTCGCTTTACGCTCAGCTTCAGCTTTACGTTTAGCCTCTTCTTTGGCTTTACGCTCAGCTTCTTCTTTCGCTTTGCGCTCTGCCTCTTGTTTCGCTTTAAGCTCCTCAGCTTCTTGCTGGGCTTTAAGCTCTGCTGCTTTACGTGCAGCTTCTTCTGCAGCTAAACGCTCTTCTTCTTGCTGTTGCTCAATGGCGCTTTTCTTAACGTAAGTACGTGTTTTACGTACTTCAACTTGCACAGACTTCGCTTTACCTGTAGAGCCAGTTACGCTTAGCGTACTTTTGCTTTTACGTTGCAAAGTCATGCGAGCTGGGCCTTCTGAGCCCGTGCCGCCGTGCTGCTTGCTCAAGTGATCTAATAACGTCGACTTTTCAGACTCAGTTACCATATCACCTGCTTTTTTAGAAATACCGGCTTGTTCTAGCTGCTGTAGTAATTTATCAACAGTTGTACCAATATCTCCGGCTAGTTTTTCAACATTTACTTCTGCCATAGTGTGTAATACCTCCGTTAATAAATTACTCGTCTGCGAACCAACAAATGTTACGCGCAGCCATAATCAGCTTGCCAGCTTCTTCTTCTGAAAGTTCAGTGATGTCTACTAACTCATCAATGCCTTGCTCAGCTAAGTCTTCAAGTGTTACTACACCTTTACTTGCCATAACAAATGCAAGGTGACGCTCTAAGCCTTCAAGCGCTAGTAGGTCTTCTGCAGGTTCTGCACCTTCTAGGCTTTCTTCAGTTTTAAGCGCTTTCGTTGTTAATGCGTCTTTTGCACGTGAACGTAAGATATCAACTGTTTCTTCATCTAAACCGTCAATTTCTAAGAATTCTGATGCAGGTACGTAAGCCACTTCTTCAAGTGTTGAGAAACCTTCGTTGATAAGTAAAGTTGCAAACTCATCATCGATATCTAAGTATTCAGTGAATAAGTTGATTAGCTTATCTGATTCAGCTTCGTTCTTCGCACGCATGTCATCAACTGTCATTACGTTTAATTCCCAACCAGTTAACTGGCTAGCAAGACGAACGTTTTGACCATTACGACCGATTGCTTGTGCTAGGTTATCGGCTTCAACAGCGATATCCATTGAATGTGTATCTTCGTCCATTACGATTGACGCAACTTCTGCTGGTGCCATTGCATTGATAACGAATTGCGCTGGGTTGTCATCGTAAAGAACGATATCAACACGCTCACCACCAAGCTCAGTTGAAACTGCTTGTACACGTGCACCACGCATACCAACACACGCACCTACTGGGTCGATACGTTTGTCGTTAGATTTTACCGCGATTTTTGCACGAGAACCTGGATCACGTGCAGCTGCACGTAGTTCAATCATCTCTTCGCCAATCTCTGGCACCTCAATGCGGAAAAGTTCCATTAGCATTTCTGGCTTAGAACGCGTTACAAATAACTGCGCGCCACGTGCTTCTGGCTTAACTTCGTAAAGAAGACCACGGATACGGTCACCTGGACGGAAGTTTTCACGCGGTAACATATCATCACGGTAGATAACCGCTTCAGCATTGTTACCAAGGTCAAGTACGATTGCATCACGGGTTGCTTTTTTAACAACACCTGTTACTAATTCGCCTTGTTGATCTTTGTATTCTTCAACCACTAATGCACGCTCAGCTTCACGTACTTTTTGTACGATAACTTGCTTAGCCATTTGTGTTGTAATACGGTCAAACTTGATTGACTCAATTTGTTCTTCAACGTAATCACCTAATTGTAGGCTTTCGTCTTCAACCTGAGCCGCTTCAAGTGTGATTTCGCTGTAAGGGTTTTCTAAAGAACCATCTTCAAGAACTTCAGCAATCTTCCAACGACGGAATGTGTCGTAATCACCTGTTTTACGGTCGATTGATACGCGAACTTCGATTTCGCCATCGTGTTTTTTCTTTGTTGCAGTCGCTAATGCGAACTCTAACGCTTCAAAAATCTTTTCTTTTGGAACCGCTTTCTCATTGGAGACGGCTTCAGCAACCAATAATATTTCTTTTGCCATGGGTTATGCCTCGCTTGCCCTATTCCTTCGCACTCGAATTAAAACTTTGCGATGATGTTCGCACGTTCAATGTTACTAAGCATAATCATATGCTCAGCGCCATCTGCTGAAAGTGTGATCATATCACTGCTAACTGATACTAAATCGCCTTTAAAGTTACGACGACCATCTTGCGGAAGCTTTGTACGCACGCGTACTTCTTCTCCTTGCGCCTTCTCGTAGTGATCTTGTTTGAATAATGGACGATCAACACCAGGAGACGAAACTTCCAAATCATATTCATTTGTAATTGGGTCTTCGACGTCTAAAATTGCGCTAACTTGACGACTAACGTCGGCACAATTGTCAACCGTAATCCCTGCATCGTGATCGATATAAACACGTAATGTAGAGTGGCGACCAGCTTGCACAAACTCAAGACCATGTAACTCAAAGCCTAACATTTCAACGGCCGGTGAGAGCATGGCTACTAAATCTTGCTCAAGTTTTGTCACGAAAATCCTCCATACAAACAAAAAAAGGGCATATAGCCCTGAAATACTGAGTTTAATAATGATTTAAAATCACCGCCAAGCAGATACAACAACGCCCCGAACCAAGCGGGGCGTCACACCTAAAGCATAAAACTGTGTGGCCTAGGGCCAAGCTTGGTTGCGAGTCAGTCACCTGACTAAATTAAACTAGATAGCCTAAACGCAAAACGCGCATTACCAGAATGCGCGACTTCATACAGTAAAAATTACTGTGCATACTAAGTACACTTACAATGCCTTAGCATGTATTTGGTTGCGGGAGCCGGATTTGAACCGACGACCTTCGGGTTATGAGCCCGACGAGCTACCAGGCTGCTCCATCCCGCGCCAATAGATATTAAAAGTAACTTAATATCATTTAATCGAGTGTTAAACACCTCAATTCAATGGCGGCTATTATAAGCATGTAGCGCTCAATTAGCAACCTTCCTACATGAATTAGTTAGACTATTTTTTGCCTAAAAATTTTATGACAACCTTGTCATAAAATTTCCCATAACTGAAAATTCTCGTCTGTATTTAGTCATATAATAAGAACAACCTATAGCCTTGGCTATTAAGCGATTTACTATGAGTCTATCTTCATTTCAAAAAAGACTGTTACTACAAGATATTGAATTGCTAAAACCGGATTTCCATCAGTTTACAAGCGCATATCATCGCAGTCTTAGTACTCGTCAATTAACCATGACAGTGCCTGAGCAAGAAAGCATAACTAAGCGCAGCTATATTCTTTACTGTGCGCTCAACAAAGTAGTAAGCCACCTCGATGACTTACAGCAAGTCACGCCGTTTATTCATTATTTAGCGAATAATTTGAGCTTTTTAAACGTGTCATTTGAAGATATCGATACCCTTTGCGATGCCTTTATTGATACGCGCAAATCGTATATTCACCACATTAGTACGCAATTACATCAAGCTTGGCTGCAAGCTACGAGAATATTTGCCAACATCGTAAAAAGTTACTTTTTTGCTTATTCAAATGTGGTGTCGTTTAGCGCCTATTGCCCAGCACGCTTAAGCTCATAGTTTGGTCAATTCGCTGTTGAGCCTATCTATTTGTTTTTGTTCAATGGCGATTAAGGTGTTAAAACGACTCGTTAAAGCTGTCATTTTGTCAGCTAGTGCGTTATCGCTATTCGCACCAGCTAAATTACGAGGGCGGCTACTTAGTTGTTGCTCAAGCTCTGACATTTGCATGTTTAACTCACTTTGATAAGTATCTATTTTATTTTCATGCTCTGAAATTTTACGCATAATTTGTTTTGAGCGAATAAAACTAGCAACCTCATTATTAGCAACCGTATTTGCAGATGAAGTTAACGTGTATTTTTCAGCCGTGAGTCTATCAATACTGCGCTGCTCACTGTCGATAAGCACGCCGTAACGCTCAGATACTGCTGTCATTTGTTTGGCGATTGCAGCTTGTTTTTTAGCCCCCACCAAGTTACGTAGCTGAGCATCTGATTGCTCAGTTAAAGCCACTATCTCCCTGTCCATTTTGAGCTTGAATGTGTCAATTTTATTGTTATGTTCTGCTATTTGCGCATCGATTTGCTTTAAGCGGATATAACGGTCGACCTCTGCGGTATCTTTACCTGCTGATGCTTGTGCAGCATTATCTGACGCGCCCGAAAGGTGTGGATTTTGTTCTTTAATGGTAATCAACTTTGCATCTTTGCCACAGGGCTGTTGGCTAAATTCAGCAACACCGTTTTTCTCACAGTGATAAACAGTGCTGTGGCCCAAAGGGCAAACTAACAGGCTTATAAATAGTAAATGTAAGTTAATTTTCATCTCGACCCTTCCTTAGTAGTGACTCATTAAAAATGCCACTAATGTACCTTTTATAGACTATATTTATCGATCTATCTTTGTGATTGCTTCGTAGTTACCTAGATTACTTGCGGCAAAGGCTATTAGAAGTGCAATACACCACCTTAAGATTTATTTTTGGCGATCAACTTAATGCAAGCCACAGCTGGTTTAAAGAAAAATCACAACCAGACACGCTGTATGTCATCGCCGAATTAAAACAAGAAACCAACTACGTAAAGCACCACCTGCAAAAAGTGGTCGCCTTCTTTGCTGCAATGGAAAACTTTGCTAATGCACTGACAAAAGCGAATTTAAACTGCCTGCATCTGACACTCGATGACACACAAGATGATGACTCACTACCAGAGCTACTTACCCGGTTAGCTAAGCATTATCAATGCCAGAACATTGAGTACCAATACCCAGACGAATATCGCCTTAAAAAGCAACTTGCAGACTTTTCACAGCAGAGCGAATTTGATGTCAATGCAGTTGATTCGGAACACTTTCTACTACCTTTTAATGATATTGACCAGCACTTTAAGCCAAATAAGCCGGTAAAAATGGAGTTTTTTTATCGTGCTATGCGCAAACGTTTTAATATTTTAATGGACGATGATAATCAACCTCGTGGTGGCAAATGGAATTTTGATCAGCAAAATAGAAACAAGTTAAAACCCAGCGATCTTAAAGAAATCCCAGAACCTTTATGTTTCGGTCACGATGTTAGCAACATCCTTAAACGAGTAGAAATGCACAAACTAAACACCTTTGGTGAGTGCAGCGATACGTTAATTTGGCCAACCACACGCGCTGAAGCAAAGCAGTTACTCGATTTTTTTTGCGATCATTTACTGGTTCATTTTGGTCAGTTTCAGGATGCTATGACATGCCAGTCCCAGTACCAATGGTCTTTGTATCACAGCCGTTTATCGTTTGCCCTTAATACTAAAATGCTGCACCCGATGCAGGTCATCGAGCAAGTGTTAACTAGCTTTGATAAGCAACCTATTGATATTGCGCAAGTTGAAGGTTTTATCAGGCAAATTCTCGGTTGGCGCGAGTATGTACGTGGTATTTATTGGCAAAATATGCCTGATTACGCCAGCAAAAATGCCTTAAATGCAAAGCGCCCCCTACCCGACTATTTTTGGCATGGCAAAACAAACATGAATTGTATGCACCATGCCATTACACAAAGCCTGCAGACAGCTTATGCACACCACATACAACGTTTGATGATCACGGGTAACTTTTGCTTATTAACCGCTATTGAGCCAAGTGAAGTAGATGAATGGTATTTAGGTATTTATATCGACGCCATAGAATGGGTAGAAATGCCCAACACTCGGGGAATGAGCCAATTTGCTGACGGGGGCTTAATTGCCACTAAGCCCTATGCAGCCAGTGGAAATTACATCAACAAAATGAGTGATTACTGCAAACATTGTAGCTACAACATAAAAGAAAAAGCCACTGAGGATGCTTGCCCATTCAACAGCCTATATTGGCATTTTATGTTAGAGCACGAACAACAGCTATCACAAAACCCACGTATCGGTATGATTTATAACAACTGGTATAAACAGGATGAATCTGTACAGCAAGCCACTCTCAAACGGGCTAACTGGTGCTTGGATAATTTAGAAAAGCTTTAACTACAAAAAAGCCGCCTCAAATGAGGCGGCAAAACTAACTAGGGGAAACAATGCTGTTGGTAATTACTTGTTTTCGAGTAATTTACCATTACCGATTTCGATTTTACGTGGTTTTAAAGCTTCTGGAATTTCACGCTCTAAATCGATACTTAGTAAACCATTTTCAAGGTCAGCGCCAAGCACTTTAACGTGGTCACCTAATTGGAACTTACGCTCAAAGTTACGCTCTGCAATACCTTGGTGAATGAACTTACGTTCAGCATTATCTTGTTTATCAGCTTTAGTACCGCTGACTTTCAATGTGTTGTTTTCTGACTCAATGGTCAATTCACTGTCACTAAAACCTGCTACAGCCATAGTGATACAATATTTGTCTTTATCGAGTGCTTCGATGTTGTACGGAGGAAAACTTGGCTGCTTGTCTGTGCGAGCTGCCGCATCCATTAATGATGCTAAATGATCGAAACCGATGAATGAACGATAAAGTGGTGATAAGTCTACTGTACGCATAATTATATCCTCATATTTAAGCGATATTTTGTTAGTACTCTTCTATTGAACCAGTGCTAACAAAGTTAAATTAATACTATATATTTCAATTACTTTAGTTTGTTTGGGACCCATCAGGCGTCCTCACTGAACTATTTATGGGCGGGTAAAATCTTTTCAAGATTTTTAGCAAAAAAAATTGTAATTTTTTTAAATCAATTGAAATTTTAACCCCCTCAAACTGGTCTGAATTAGTTGATTTTAAAGGGCTAACAACGTACAAAATAACAATGAAAAAAAATCCAACTTTTTTAAAAAAATTTATCAATGTGCTAAAAAATGTCGTGTTAATGGCAGTCGTTGTGTATGCCGTGACCGCATTTCAGCAACGTAATTTACTCTCAACTGATAAAACTCCTGCCCCCTATTTTAATTTAGCCACGCTAAAAAACCCGACAGAGCGGATGACCATTGCACAATTACAAGGAAAGCAAACAGTGGTATATTTCTTTGCGCCTTGGTGCTCAATTTGTCGTTACAGTATGCCAAATTTAGAAAAGGCTCATCAGCAAGGTAAGTTAAATGCCATAGCAATTGCCCTTGATTACCAAAACATTACTGAAGTTAAACAGTTTACCGATTCACTCGAATTAATAATGCCGGTGTTACTTGGCAGTAAAAGTACAGGTCAAGATTATAAAATCAGTGCCTACCCAACTTATTATGTTATTGATGAGCAATTGGCCATTACTGCGCATTCTATGGGTTACTCAACAGAACTTGGCCTTAGGATGCGCACACTTGATTAGCTCAATCGCTTTTAGTGAGAAAAAACAGAATAGTGCAATCGATTTTATGCGCTGTTTTTATTCATTTAATCCGTTAAGATGATAAACACATTCAAATCGAGGAGAGCGATATGTTAACTGTAATTTTTGGCCGTGAAGGCTGCCCATACTGTGTTCGTGCAAAAGACGTTGCTGAAAAACTAGCAAATGAGCGTGACGATTTTAAATACCGTTATATCGACATCATTAAAGAAGGCATCAGCAAAGCAGATTTAGAACAGTCTGCAGGCAAACCTTGCCCAACCGTACCACAGATTTTTATTGACCAAGCCCACATTGGTGGCTTCACTGAATTCGAAGCATACGCTAAAGAAAATTTAGGGTTATATCAATAAATTGTAAACGTGGTTGATTTTGGCAATTTTAAACTGATTAAATTATGACCAACATCAACCACATACAAATTAGTTGTAATTTATACAAGCAATTGCATTGTATTTCCTATACAATGCGCGCCTCTTTAAATTCGTTGAGGCGTATTAATGTCAGAACCAGTCACGTTTGAATCTCTAAATCTTTCTCCTGCAATCCTTAAAGCAGTTGAAGAGTTGGGTTACAAGACTCCATCTGAAATCCAAGCTCAATGTATACCGTTATTGCTAGAAAGAAAGGACGTACTGGGACTAGCGCAAACGGGTACAGGTAAAACAGCAGCATTTGCACTGCCGTTACTAAATAATATTGACCCGTCTGTGAAGCAGCCACAGATCCTTGTTTTAACGCCTACGCGTGAACTTGCGATCCAAGTAGCTGAGGCATTCGAACAATATGCTAAGCATACTCGTGGTGTTGAAGTTTTAGCCCTTTATGGTGGCCAAAGCTATAGCATCCAACTAAGTGCACTTCGTCGTGGCGCGCAAATCATTGTTGCAACGCCGGGTCGCTTAATTGACCACATTAACCGTGGCACAATCAAGTTTGAGAGCTTACAAGCCCTTGTTCTTGATGAAGCAGACGAAATGTTACGCATGGGCTTCATTGATGATGTAGAAAGCATCATGGAGAAAACGCCACGTGAAAAGCAAACATGTCTTTTCTCTGCGACCATGCCTAAGCAAATTCAAAATATCAGCAGCAAGTACATGAATGAGCCTGAGCAAGTTCATATTTCTGCGCGTAACTCAACTGTATCAACGGTTGAGCAAGTATTTTGGAATGCACACGTACACAAAAACAAAGCAATCGTTCGCTTCTTAGAAGCAGAACAATACGATGGTGCAATTGTTTTCGTACGGACACGTAACGACACGGTACAGTTAGCTGAATTACTTGAGCGCGAAGGTTTCTCTGCGGCACCACTTAACGGTGACATGAACCAACAAGCACGTGAACGTACAGTAGATCGTTTGAAAAACGGCCTAGTTGATATCGTTATTGCAACAGACGTTGCTGCACGTGGTCTTGATGTAGACCGTTTAAGCTTAGTAATTAACTACGATATTCCACAAGATTCAGAAGCCTACGTTCACCGTATTGGCCGTACTGGTCGTGCGGGTCGTCAAGGTAAAGCGATTCTTTTCGTAAAACATAACGAGCGTTATTTACTTAAAAATATCATTCGTCATACGAAATCTGATATCGCACAAGTTGATTTACCAACAGCTAAAGTTGTTGAAGAAAAGCGTATTAAAGCGCTTCAAGACAAGCTTACAATTGCTCTTGAAAACAAAGACATCACTTTCTTTAATCAAGTTGCTGCTAACATGGCAGAGAAACTTGAGCTAAGTACTGAAGATTTAGCAGGTGCATTACTTTGTTTAGCGCAGCAACAATCACCAATCAAGGTTGAAGAAGTTAAAGTTCAACCACGTGGCGAACGCAATGAGCGTCGTCGCAATGAACGTGGTGATCGTGGCGACCGCCAAGGACGCGAGCGTAAACCTCGTGAGCCGCGTGAGCGCAACAGCCGTAACATGGGTCCTATGGACACTTACCGTATCGAAGTAGGTCGTGAGCACGGTGTACAAGTTAAAAATATCGTTGGTGCGATTGCTAACGAAGCTGATATCTCAAGCAAGTTCATTGGTGATATTCGCTTACATGATAATCACAGTACGGTACAGTTACCACAGAACATGCCAAAAGGTGTGCTTGATCACTTCCAAAAGGTATTTATCTGTAAACGTCCGATGAATATGACGCTAACGCAAGACCAAGGTCCTGCGGCTCCTCGCTCTGAGCGCCCAAGTGGTGATCGTGGTGATAAGAAGCGTAACTTCAAAGACCGTGGCGAAAAACGTGGTGGCCCTCGTAAAGAGCGTCGTCCAGTGAGCTTCACTGCGAACTAATCGAAGCTGTAAGCTGTAAGCTGTAAGCTGTAAGCTGTAAGCTGTAAGCTGTAAGCAATAAAAAACCTTGTCATGAGAGTGACAAGGTTTTTTTGTGTTTGTAGTAAAGCTGTCAGCCGTCAGCTATCAGACTTCAGTTTTTTAAAGCCTCAGTTGGATGACTGAGGCTTTGTTACTCTAATCGTTATGAGCCGATGGCTGGGTATGCGTAGCTTGATTGAAGACCTAGTGGAATGCCTAAACCCCAGTACGCGAGTAAGAAGATACTCCAACCGATTAAGAAGGCGATTGAATACGGTAACATCATCGCGATTAAGGTGCCGATACCGGTGCCTTTAACATACTTTTGGCAGTACACAACAACCAGTGGGAAGTATGGCATCAGCGGCGTGATGATATTCGAACTAGAGTCACCTACACGGTACGCAGCTTGCGTTAAATCAGGTGAAATACCCAGTTGCATCAGCATGGGAACAAAGATTGGCCCTAATAGCGCCCATTTTGCTGAGCTTGAGCCAACAAATAGGTTCACGAACGCCGTTAAGAAGATAATACCTACCACAGTGACTGAACTTGGCAGAGCCATTGCTTTTAATAGTTGCGCCCCTTCAATTGCAAGTAATGCACCTAGGTTTGACTTACTAAATGCAGCAATAAATAACGCACAGAAGAACGCCATAACAATATAGTAAGCCATGCCGCTCATCGCTTTACTCATTGCATCGATCATATCTTTAGAGCTTTTAAAGGTACCCACGGCAAAACCGTAGACGGCACCAGGGATCCAAAACAGTAAGAAGATAAGTGGCACAATTGATTGCATTAACGGTGAGCGGAAATTAGTTAACGAGCCATCACTGCTTCGCATTGCTGAGTCGGCTGGCGCTGAGACAAACCAAAGTAGAGCAAGGCCTGCAATCATCACTGTGCTTGCAATATAGAACGCACGTTTTTCATCACTGCGTGCTTCATCAAAGGCAGGTAGGTCTTCTGTATCACCATCAAGTGGTGTGTTCTGTAAACGCGGCTCGATGATTTTATCTGTAATATACCAGCCTAATAAGATAATAAATAAGCTCGAAGCTGAGGTGAAAAACCAGTTATTGAGCGGGTTAATCGCCATATCTGGGTTAATAATTTGCGCCGCACTTTGGGTAAAGCTTTGCAGTAACGGGTCAATCCCTGACGGAATAAAGTTTGCGCTAAAGCCACCACTTACCCCAGCAAACGCAGCTGCAATACCTGCAAGCGGATGACGCCCCATCGCATAGAAAATAACCCCAGCAAGAGGGATAACTAGTACGTAACCGGCATCAGTTGCGGTATGGCTGACAATCGCCACTAAAATAATAGATGGTGTTAAAAGCTGCTTAGGCGTTACTTTTAACATTAATTTAAGGCCGGTATTGATAAAGCCAGAATGCTCAGCAACACCAACACCTAACATAGCAACCAGCACTACACCAAGCGGCGCAAAACCAGTGAAGGTTTTAACCATCGAAGATAAGAAGGTGGCAAGGGAGTCCCCTGCTAATAGGTTATTTACAACGATGGCTTCGCCAGTGCGCGGGTCGATTGCATCAAATGTAGTGCCCGAGAAAAGCCAAGATAAAAACCAAATAAGTAGCATGGCGACTAAGAATATAATCGCCGGATCAGGTAGCTTGTTACCTACCCTTTCTATGGTATTTAGAAAACGTGCGATTGCACCACTTGGTGCCTGCACATCATTATTGTTATTCATTTTCAAATTCCCTGGAAAAATATCTCATTAACCTTAACGTATCTAACTACTAAGGTAAATTTTAAGTTAATGGGATTACCTGATAAAGGTAAAGTGATTATGTAAAAAAAGCGACACAGGTCGCTTTACAGAGTTTTATTTAATTAGATTAGGCTGCAAGTGCTTTAACTTCATCCCATAAGCGTACAACAAGCTCTTTATCTTCTTCGTTTAGCTCACCGTTGCGATAAGCTTTAACTAGGCTAGATTCAACTTGATTGTTTAACTCATCAATCGATAAGTTTAATTCTTCTACTTGTGCATAGCCTACAGCTAAGTCAAAGTGACCACGTAAATAACCACCAGCAAATAGCTCGTCGTCTGTTGCTTTATCAACTAAATCATCAAAATATTGCTGCGCTGCATCAATATAACTTACTAAACTCATTGTTACTTCTCCTCTGGGTGCAGCCCATCTTGATGACCCACTGCATACATAATATGGTCATTGAAACCTGTGGTTACGCGAATATAACCACTTAATTCATCGTCTAAGTCACTGTCACCAGTATCGGCAATCAGTGGTCGGCCATTTAAAGCCTGTAATTTAGTTTTAGTGGCTACAACAATAATGTTATCACGGCCAATAGCACGAATAAGTGCAGGGCTTAATTGCTGATTACCTCGGCCGAAGATATGGCCTTGGCCACCAATTAAGGTGATCACCAATTTGGTTTCTTTACCTTGTGTGAGTTCAAGTAATTGCTGAGCAGTTAAATCCTGCGCGATAAGCTCTTGGTCTGCCACTAAGTCTACACCTAGCAAGGTATTTTCAAGACCCATTTCTTCCATAATTGCCGCGACTGTAGAACCACTGCCCATCACATATAAGCAGTCTTCATCCATTTCACTAACAACATAGGCAGCTATATCGGCAAGCACTAATTCATCGGTTTCTTTACCGCCATTTTTCACTGCCTGTACATATCGTACTTCACTAGGCACTTGCATTTCACCATAGCGCTTAGCTTTTACCGTGCCTTCGCGAAATGCTTCTTCGTCGATATCCATCACATCAGCATCGCCAAGGCTTACAAGTTCACCTTTAACTAGCATCTCAACAACACGCCCAGCAGCTTTTGGGGTAATAGCATAAACCCCAGAATGAATTTTACAGCCTGCAGGAATACCTAATACAGGAGTGCTATCGCCAACCGCATGGCAAATATTGCGGGCAGTACCATCGCCCCCCGCAAATAAAATAAGGTCAACACCTTGCTCAACTAATAGCTTGGCAGCCTGCTCTGTGTCATCTGGGGTGGTGATATCGTTTGTTTGGTAAATAACTTGGCTTTGAAAGCCTAGTTGCTTTGCCGTTTGCTCGCCCATTTCACCGTTTACAGTGTAAATGATTAAGTCATCTTGATGGGCAAGCAGCACTTCAAGTGCCGCTCGGGTGCGTAAGTTTGCTTTTGGCTCAGCACCAAGTTGCATTGCTTTTGCGGCGGTATCTGCGCCATCACTGCCCTTTAGTGCGACACTGCCACCTAAGCCGGCAACCGGATTTACAATCAAACCTAATTTAAACTGCATCAGATAAAGCTCCTGGGTTGCCATGAAAATCGCGCTGCCACGTAAACTGAGCAGCCGATAGTGGCCATGGGGTTTTATAGAAATCACTCAATGCTTTAAGAAGTGCTGTCGTGCGCTGATTAAAGCCAGATGCTAAAAAGCTCAACACTTGCTGGTGAACTCGCGCTTGAAAATCGAATCGACAGGTTTGCTCGCCATTTAAATTATCAACCGATACATTAAAATCAAAACCTGCTGCAGTACTGAGCGCCCACTCTATAGCTTGGGGCTTTACTTCAACTGCTTCAAATTCAGCTTGCTGGTGCTTATCACGACCATCTGGGCAATACCAATAGCCATAATCTTCTTTTAACCGACGTGCCTCACCAGCCACCAGCCAATGGGCAATTTCGTGTAAAGCACTGGCATAAAAACCGTGGGCAAACACAATTTGGTGATAAGGCGTTTGCTCATCAGCAGGCAGGTAAATAGGTTCATCATCACCCTTTATCAAACGCGTGTTATGGCTTTGATAAAAGGTGCTTTCAAAAATAGCGATTAAGTCAGCAATCTGATGCATACGGCTTGAATTCATCTCGTTAAAAGCGTCACTAAAAACGAGGCGAATTGTACGGACTTTTCACTCTAAAGTAAAAGCAACCGCCCTCAGTTACAGGTATTTTGCGATATCAACATCATCGATTTGCTCTGGGTTTAAATAGCGTTTTGCATATTCAAGGTAAATACCTGATGTTAAAAATAATTTGAACACATCTTCATCAACATGCTGATCGGCTACCATCTTGGCTAAAATATCAATGGCAACACTGAGTGGCTTGGCTTTTTTATAAGGTCTATCGGCAGCGGTTAATGCTTCGAAGATATCAGCCAGCACTAGCACACGCTCAGGTATCGATAAATCATCTGCAGATAACTTACGCGGATACCCCGTGCCTTTTAGAGTTTCGTGATGGGTCGAGGCATAACGTGGCACCCGTGCTAACTCTTCAGGGAACGGCACATTATCGAGCATTCGAATGGTACTGATAATATGCTCATTAATTTTAAAGCGATCTTCATTTGTTAACGTACCGCGCTGAATTTGCAAGTTATACAGCTCACCTAGATTATACTTGTATTCAGGAATGCTTACTTTAATGCCTAAGCGCTCGTCATACTCAATAGGTTTATCATGGGTGATCAGATGTTCTGGCTTATCTGAAAGTAGCTTTTCAGTAACAGGCAACTGCTCATCATTACTATGAACGCGTAGTTCTTCAACTGGCGAAAGGCCTATTTTATCGTCAAAATGTCGCTGCCACGTTATGTTACTGAGCGCCTCTAAACGCTTAAGGCTTGCTTCATCCATAAACTCGCCACCCACATTGCACGCAGCTATAAACGAAAAATCACTGCGTAATTGTGCTTGGCGTTTGCCAAGCTCGGCCTCAAGCTCAGGTTGCTTTTCTGGTGAGCTTTGCAACGCTTTTAAATAAGCGATTTCTGCATCTCGCCATAGCACTTCAAAACGTGTGCGCACTTCATGAATACGGTTATAAATGGTTTCTAACTTAGTGCCTTTGTCGACGATATGCTCTGGGATGGTGATTTTACCGCAGTCATGTAGCCAAGCCGCGAGGCTAAACTCTCTTAACTCGTCTTTATTTTTAAAGGCAAACTCTTTAAAAGCGTGTTCATTGGAACTTGAAGCCGCTTTGGCCAACATAATGCCCAGTTCTGGTACTCGTTCGCAGTGCCCTGCTGTATAGGGCGATTTATCATCGATGGCCTGCGCAATAAGCTCAATAAATGATTCCATTAAGGCTTTTTGATTTTGCTCATGCTGCTGAATAGATTGACTCATTTGCACCATAGAGGTGGCCAGGTTATTGATTTCTTTAATACTGCTTTTTAACGTTGAAACTTGGTCAAACTGACGCCGCTTTATCTTTAAGTTTTCGCCCTCTAAGGTCTTAATAGGTGCAACAATGGGTGAGGCAAAAAACCACGACACCGGCAATACCATAATTAAGCATGCGGCAGTGATAAAAATAGAGAGCTTAATTTTCTCACGGGTAGAGCTTAGTACCCCCTCTTTCGGCACTACTATCGCTAAGTAATCGCTATTAATGCCCCCTTCTGAAAGCGGAGTGATATACACGTACTTTTCAATGCCATTTAGGGTCATCAAACGTAAATGGGCAAAGTTTGTTTCATCTGTAATTAAAGTTAAAAACTCAGGATATGGCACAGTGCCAATAACTTGTGTTTGCTGACTGGCATCGCTCCCTAACCATTTTCGCTCGAGTGCCGCAATGTACGAATTTGGCAACTGAGTAATTGCCATATCAATTAAGTCTTTAAGCGCTGCATCCTCTGGATGAAACAATAAATGCAGGGTATCGGGTAGTAGATCGTGGCTATAACTATCAAGCTGATTGTACTGAATACCATCAATAAAAAACTGCTTTTGGGTGTACTTGAATACCGCCTCGTTATCTAAACCAGCATAGACGCGCCCTTGGCTTACTGCATCAAGCACCGCTTTAGTACTCGGTAGCTCAACAATATCGATGTCGGGAAAGTGCTCTTTGATCACTTTAATCACCGACCAGCCCTCGCCTATAGCCAACTGTTTGCCTGCTAACTGCTTCATAGTAACAATTGGTGTGGACCCTTTTGCTGTAATGATACTGAACGGTAAGGTCGCCATAGTTTGGCTCATAAGACCAAGCGGCTCATTGGCAGGCGTTTTAAAAATAGGCTGAATAATGTCTATTTCATCTTTTGCAAATTGGCTTAAAAACTCAGCCCAGGTAAAGCCATTAATAAAAGTCACCTTAATTCCAAGTAACTCAGCCAAACCATTAATATAATCAATGCTATAGCCTTTTGGGTTTCCGCCAACACTAAAGTCCATTGGTGGCCAATTGGTTTCGTTAGAAACACTTAAATAAGGGTACTTCGCCAATACACTTTGCTGATCTTCAGTAAGAGGCAGTTTTTCAAGCCTTGGCAATAGTAAGCCATTTTTTTGTTGGTTAGAGGCAACAATTTCACCTTCTTTATTGTAAATATACAGCTCACTTAAATACTGACTGCTCATTTTACTTTGCTGTTTACTTAAATACTCAGAGATGCTCGATAAGCTCACGTCTAACGCCAATACACTGTTTTCTCTTGCCGACTTTATCGAATAGGTTTGCCCGGGAGCTTGTAGGTGGGTGAAAAAATACGGCTTGGTTTTATTGACTCGGGTCGAGTTTGCTTGCTTAAACCACAAACGCTCTCGCGGATCATAGCTGGTACTCTTTGTTTGAGAGATACGCAAATTAAATTGCTGATCAAAGTAATGAGTATGCTGAACACGCTCAGCCCCTTCGCCGGTAATGTGGATCACGACCCAGCGATCTGCTTCGATGGCTTGCAACTGCTGGCGAACAATTTCACTACTTTCTAAATTAATTAATTCATAAAAGTCACCATTTTCATAGCCGACATATAAGGCATAAAACAATGGATTGAGCTGCATGATTTCGCTCATGACATCTCTCAGTTCACTTTTATCTTCGCTGTCGGCGCTGATAAGGCTGCTGTTTTGTACCATCACACTTAATGTGTTTTCTGACTTTTCATTCACCCCAGTAAGGTAATCAGCAACGGAGCCGGTGGCTAAATTAAAGTTTTTAACACTGGCTTCTAAAGCCATTTTTTCACTGAAATAATATTGCAGGCTAATTGCAATCAGGGCTGTTAATGAGGTGGCTAATACGAACACCGCGACAACGGTAAGACGAATCGAGAAACGAATTTTTTGTTTAAGTTTTTGAAAAGCAGATACCAGCACTTATGCATCTCCTTGCAATGCTTTGTTCGTAAATAATATTAGCTTGTATAATCTTTATACACCAATAACTTTGTATTACAAACAAAAACACTGCAATATTAGCCTAAAGCATAAGCAAATAATTATCTTAGATATTTTTGAATATCGACCGAATCGATTTGCGACTCATGTAAAAACTGTTTTGCATATTTTAGGTATATGCCTGAAGTTAAAAAGAGCTCAAATACGTCACGGTCAATGTGATCGTCATCGACCATTTTCGCTAAAATATCAATAGCAACACTCAGAGGTTTCGCTTTTTTATAAGGTCTATCTGCTGCGGTTAATGCTTCGAAGATGTCAGCAAGTACTAACACACGTTCAGGTATTGATAACTGCTCAGCGGTTAATTTTCGTGGATAACCGGTGCCTTTTAAGGTTTCGTGGTGGGTTGACGCATAACGCGGAACTCTCGCTAATTCTTTAGGGAATGGCACACTTCCAAGCATACGAATTGTGCTGATCACATGCTCATTGATCTTAAATCGGTCTTCCGCTGTTAACGTGCCCCGTGCAACCGACAAGTTATACACTTCGCCAAGGTTATATTTATACTCAGGAATGACCATATTAATGCCCAAACTCTCTGGGTACTCAACGGCTTTTTCGTGTGGAATTAAATCACTTGGCTTATCGCTTAGCAGTGACTCTTCGACAGGTAAATGCTGATTCTTCAAATCAGCCATACGCATTTCTTCAAGGGGCGATAAACCTAAACTAGCGTCAAAATGACGCTGCCACTTAATGCTAGCAACCTCATGTAAACGAGACAGCTGCTCTTCATCCATAAACTCACCACCAATATTACAGGCAGCAATAAAGCTAAAGTCTGCGTGTAACTTTTCAGTTTGTTGCTCAAGCTTTTGCTCAAGCACAGATTGCTGCTCTGGGTGCGCTAATAGTTGCTCATAGTAAGCAATTTTTGCATCACGCAGCAGCACTTCAAACCGGGTGCGTACTTCATGAATACGGTTATAAATGGTTTCGAGCTTAGTGCCTTTATCAACAATATGCTCTGGTGTGGTGATTTTACCGCAATCGTGCAACCACGCTGCTAAACGAAACTCGCGTCGCTCATCAGGGGTTTTAAAGCTGAACTCAGAAAACGCCTCATCTGTTGAACCAGATGCTGCATCAGCAAGCCAAATACCCAGCTCTGGCACCCGCTCACAATGCCCTGCCGTATAGGGAGATTTATCATCAATGGCTTGCGCAATAAGCTCAACAAAGGACTCCATCAGCGCTTTTTGAGAATCTTCATGTTGCTCAATGGAGCGACTCATATCGACCATCGAACTAGCTAAATAATGAATTTCTAAAATATGGCTCGAAAGCGTTGATACCTCATTGTAATCGCGCTGTTGAATTTTTTTATTCTCACCCACTAGTTTAAGTATTGGATTAACGATTGAAGAGGCAAAAAACCAAGAAACGGGCAGCAGCAAGAGTAAAAATAAACCCGTGACTAAAATTGAAATTCGTATTTTTTCTTTAATTACCGCTAACACATCATCTTTAGATACCAGTACTGTAAAATAATCCACTTCATCAGATTGCATATCGCTACTGAGCGGCAGAGGCAGCACAAACATGTACTTTTCTATCCCCTTTTCATGGACGCTCAGCATTTTACCAAATTGATGCGCTTTATTGGCAAGCCCTGATTGCTGCTCATCTAATTTAACTAACTGGGATAAATCAGCAAAACTATGCTGATGGCTTTGATTTTTACTGCTCGCAATAATCTCGCCATCACCCCGATAAACATACATTTCACTTTCAACTAAGTGCTTCATTTTAGTTTGTTGTGCGGTTAAGAAGTGATTCAAACTTGCACTGGCAATATCAATCGCTAATACATCGCCTGTTTGCGCTGATTTAATTGCATAGGTATAACCTGGTACATCAAATACGTTAAACACGTACTGCTCAGTTTTCGTCACCGAAGTACTGATTGCATCCTGAAACCAAACACGGGTGCGCGGGTCGTAATCTGTCGCTTTAATGTCTCTTTTACGAACGTTGAGCGACTCGTCTAAATACGTGGTTACTTGCTTACGATCGCTACCCTGCCCTGTAATTTGATACACCAGCCAATGATCGTCTTCATCAAGTTGAAACGATGAAGGAAGCTTGGCATAGCCTTTTAAATTAATAACCTGTAATAAGTCGCCATTAGCATGACCAAGAAAAAGCGAATAAAAGTCTGGATGGCGCGTTAAAATTTCGAGCAATACATGCTGTAAAATCTCTTTATTATCTTGGCTATTCGAAAATAATCGCGTGTCGTGGATCATCACGCTCAAGGTATTATCGGCACGCTCATTGATTCGGGTGATGTGATCGGCTATTTGTTGGCTAGTTTGTTTAAATTGCTCAGATTTAGTTTGCAGTATCAGCTTTTCACTAAAGTAATAATGCAAACTAATCGCCACCACGGCTGTGAGTAAGCTTGCAAGGACAAATACCAGCAGAACACTAGCCCTAATTGAAATTTTATACCCTTTATCGTGGCGTGTTAGCATTCGCGACTCCTTGCTTGCTAATCTAAGAAAATAATCTGATTAAAGATTATACCGAAATGACTATAAGGTACATGTTTTAACTCATATTAAAGCTGTTAAAGTTTAATAACTAATTGATTACGCCCAGCATCTTTAGCCTGATATAGCGCAGCATCAGCCCTTGCAATTACTAACTTTTGTTCTTCTTCTCGCATCACAGTCAAACCAAAACTTGCTCGGATCGGTAGAGATAACCCCTCAACTTGGAACATCTCAGCATTCAGCCGTGAGATCATACTATTAATAATGACAGTAGCATCTGGCACTGAACATAATGGCAACACAATAACAAACTCTTCACCACCGAAGCGATATACATCATCTGAGGTACGCAACGACTGCGTTAAAAATGCAGAAAAATATTGTAATACCACATCTCCTACCTCATGACCGTGGGTATCGTTAACACGTTTAAAATAATCAATATCTGCCAAAATGACGCACACCTGTTTTGACTCACCCTGTTGCTGCTGAGTGAGCCTTTGGTACTCTGGGTAAGCATTATCAAAAGCGCGTCTGTTTGGCAGTTGAGTGAGTGAGTCTCTAAGTGCTTGGGTTTTCATTTCGTGAGCAAGTTGCGCAAGCTGAGCATTTCTGACAAATAGCTCCCTACGGATAATATGTTCGTGAGCAGCCATGATCATGCCTGCTAAGTTAGCCGCCAGATGCGCTAAAATGACCATATAAAGAGAGTGGTTAGAAATTTCTTTATTAAAATAGATAACAGAGATAGCAAGTGCACTATATAAAGTACTTAAAAATACAGATAACTTAATTGATACTAAGGTCGAAAAGTAAAATGTAATCAAAATGATTAAATCAAAAAACATATGCAGAATGTAAAAACGTTCATAAGTAATAGCCATAAACTGCATATTCAAAAATAAGAACAGCATAAATACAGATATCACCAAACGAAATAACTGGATAGTTTTGATATAACTCAGACCAAAAGCACTAAGTACGCATACTGAAACCATAATAATTCGGCCAGTTAGAGCAATATCAGGCCAAAATGAAGCTTGAATAATCATCTTATCGAAGAAGGTTACAAGCGTGGTAACTAAAGCAATTATGCAGCAAAAAAATTGCGCTATTTTTTTATCTTGTGCAAATTTACTTTGTAAAAATATTTGCTCTACCTGCAGCGACTTAAATTGACAGGCATAGCGATCTATCGTCATATCTTGATTAAATAATTTTGCTGCAAAAGCGCCCATAAATAAATGCCTACTACGAAAGGGGGGTGTTCGATTAAAGAGCAACTACTCTAGTATAGAGTGTATATTCACTAATTAAACTAGTATTTTTGTATAAAAATACTACAAAAAACCCTAAATAAAAGTATAGTAGACAATAAATTAAATAGGAAAATATTCTAAATTTCAGTTAGTTGATTTCTTCACCCGCTTCATCACAGTCTACAATATCGGTTTCTTTAAGGGCTTCGCTGATCCAGCTTTGCATTACCGGGCAACTAAGTACGTGCTGGCAATAAGCTTGTGCAGCATGCGAAAGCTCCACCTGATACGTTTTGAAGCGCAGCACCACAGGTGCAAACATCGCATCAACAATAGAGAACTCACCAAATAACCATGCATTAGGGTAACTTTGCTGCTGAGCAGAAAATATCTCATCGATACGCGCAATGTCTTTTTTAGCTTGCTCTGATAATTCAACATGCCTGTTAGCGCGAATATTCATTGGCATTTCACTGCGAAGTGCAGCAAAACCAGAGTGCATCTCAGCCGCTAGACTGCGCGCTTTTGCTCTTTGGGCTATTTCACTAGGCCAAGCAGCACCATTTAGATAAGCATCATTGATGTATTCACAAATAGCGAGTGAATCCCACACGATAAATTCAGCATCAATAAGGGCCGGCACTTTTTGCACGGGAAACTTACTTTTTAATGCTTCATAAAACTCAGACGTATCTAAAACTAATTGCAGCTCTGTAAAAGAGATATTGAATTTACTCAGCAAATACCACGCCCGCAATGACCAAGTTGAGTAGTTTTTATTGCCAATAAATAATTGCATTGTGCTTCCTTTAACGTTTAGATTAGGCTCACTATAAAACAGCAATTGGGTAATTACTCGCCAATTGTTTTTATGCTACCTATAAGAAAAGCTGATACATTATGGATATTGATGCCCTCAGAACTTTTTGTGCCTTTGTTGATACAGGCAGCTTCACCCGCGCTGCAGCACAAATTTGCAGAACCCAATCTGCGGTAAGTATGCAAATGAAAAAGCTTGAACAAGACCTCGCAAGTCCGCTATTTGAAAAGCAAGGCCGTCAGTTGGTGCTAAGCCATCAAGGCCACCAGCTAGCAAGCTATGCAAAGCAATTGATAGCGCTTCATGATGAAGCCTTTAAGCAATTAAAAGCAGGCACTGGCAATATACGTGTGCGCATTGGTTGTCCTGATGACTATGCCCACTCTTTACTACCAGAGCTTGTTGATGCTTTACACCAACAGTTTAATGCACTGGATTTACAAATAAGCTGCGCCCCTAGTACTGAGCTTAGAGCCAAACTAGACCAAGGTATGCTCGATTTGGTGATTGCCACTCGCTCGCCAGACAGCGAAGAAGGCTACTTATTGCAATCAAGCCAAGGCGTGTGGGTGAAAAGCCCTGCTTTTGAGATTATCGATTCAACCCCACTTCCTATCGCCTTATTTCAACGAGACTGTAAGTTTCACCAAGCCAGTATTGAGGGTCTATTAAAAGCCGAGCGTCGTTTTAATATTATTGCCTGTTGTGGCTCAGCTGGAGCGTTACATGGTTTGATTAAACAGGGACTGGCAATTGGCAGTATGGCGCGAATAAGCATGCAATCGGGTGTGGAAGAGATCAGCGATACCTCACTTCCGGTACTGCCTGTCATTGATATCGTGCTGCTTTACGGTAATCATGCCCACAACCCACTAAGTCATGAGCAACTTAAGCAGCTTGTGGATTTGATTAATACGTAAAAAACATATCAAGCTAAAGAAGCTTTACTAACTTACGAGTTCTATTAGGCTCTGTAAGGTATAAAAACTCTGTTAAATCATGGGCACTGTTGATCAGCATATGTTGCTTAGGTTGAGTTAATTGCCAACTTTCTGTTGCAGCGGTTGCCAAATCAATACGTTGGAAATTAATGGTATCAGCATACTCCATAGTGACCGCTAATTGCTGGTTACTTACAGATATACCAATGATGTCATTGTTAGCAGCTTGCCAAACAGTCTCAGTATCTCCTCGGCTATTAACTCGAAACACTTCGTTGCTATTTGAAAAATAGATCTGATCTTGCTCATCTAAATCCATGCCATAGCAGCTTAAACGTTTCCCTGAGCCTGTGAAAGGTGTCAAATTTAGGCTTGTTAAATCGAATTTTGCCGGATGAAACGTCTGTCCATCCTCCGCTCGATATGAAACTAAAATCGCGTCTTGATTGTGATACATTTCTCGCAAGTAAAAAGAGTGATTTCCATGGGGAATTGTTTCATAAGTGCCACTGCTTAAATCAATTTTAAACAATGTATCTTTACTTGCGGTGTAAACCTGCCGTGCGTCTTGGCTCCAAACAATACCAAATAACTCATGGTTATCAGGGTTAGCAAAAATGCGCGTTTGCTTACCATTATCGTATAAAAATAATTGCTTTAATCCAAAACGATGAGACTCAAAAACAAATTTAGTTGAGTCTGGCGAAAACACGGGTAGAAAGTCGATCGATGAGGTATCTACGAGTTTGGTCAATTTGTCAGGGGTGGCACGTGTTTGGCTAACAATATCTACATCAACATTCACTAGCTCCATCAAAATGGCTTCAGCGTCTGGTGTGTACTGGGCATCACGAATTATTTGATAATTATTAAATGAAATTAACTGCTGCTCACCATCAAGCTCTAAATTAATAAGCTGATTTCGTTGGCTAATCAATAGTGCTTGATTATTCGGGTGCCAACTTAATCCTTGAATACCGTTTTCTATAATGGCAATAGTTTGTATTTTTTTACTGGCTAGGTCGAGTACATCAATACGGTATTTGTTTTGCCCCGCTTCAATCCCCATTGCGACTATACGGCCGTCTTTCGATAACGCATTAACAACTAACCAATCTTGCTGTGTGGCAGCTAGTAAATGTGCCTTTTGTTTAGATTCTAAGTTAAGTGAAACGAGTCGAGTATCGTTGTGTAGTTTATCCTTTTCTATGTAATAAAGCTTATCAGCATGCCAATCGATGTGGTGACTGGTTACAACGGTGTCATCAAAAACACTCACCGTCGCTTGTTCTAATGGCTGAAATTTAGATAAATCAATGCTTATAGTGTTTAGATGTTGTTTCTGCTCTGTACTTTTCACAAACGCAATCGCATTATCGGAGGTCGACCACCCCAAAGCATAGTAGCTTGCAGCATCTTCAGTCAGCCTCACTTCTCGCTCTGTCGCAAGCTCTTTAAGCCAAATTTGCTGACTTCCTTTATCACCTCTAACAAAAGCAAGGTACTTACCACTATGTGAAAGTGACAAATTAGCTTCATTTAGTTCACTCGAAGTGAGTGGCATCAGCTGGGTAAAGTGAGCAGTATCTTGCTGTTTAGGGATTAGTTGCCACGCAGTAGCGATAAGGCTTACTAGTAAAAAAAACAGCAACCCAAGATTTTGCGCTTTTAGTTTTTTGCTCTGCCCCTGTGTTACTTTTTCAAGGCTATAACCGCGCTTAGGGTGTGTAATTATATACTGCGGATTTTTGGCATCTTCTTGGAGTGCTTTTCGTAGTAATGCGATACAACGCTGTACCGAACTTGGGTTGTAGGTAGCATTAGGCCACACATTTGCAAAGATTACTTCTTGGCTTACAACTTCACCTTTATTTAAATAAAGGGTATGTAATACATCCATGACCTTTGGCTCGACTATTTGCTCATAATCTTGCGATGAAATTAAACATCGACTATCATCAATTGCAAATTTGCCGATTCGATAACGCGCCACTGACTTCTCCAATAAATATTTACGAATCAAAGATTAAGGTTTTCTTAAGAGAAACTCAAGCGTTACTCCATTGTCACTTTAATCTGGCTAATAGATTGTTTTTGCTATCTCAAAATAGGTAATAAAAACAATGTATAAATATTTATCAACGCTCACTATTTTCATCAGTGCTTTTTTAATTTTTCAAATTCAGCCGATGCTTTCAAAGCAACTTCTACCGCAATTTGGTGGTGGTGCCTCTATCTGGTCTGCGAGTTTAGTGTTTTATCAAGTCATGTTACTTATTGGCTATTTCTATGCGCATAACATAGGGCGCTTTCATATTAAGTTGCAGGTAGTCACCCATATAGTTTTAGTCACCTTTGCCACACTCATTGTTGTGACAGAATTTGCAGCCCCAAATCTCACAAATTGGCCACCTGCGCTTGCGGTGTTTGTTAATTTATTTATAGAAATTGGTCCAATATTTATTCTACTGAGCGCTACCAGCGTACTTTTACAAAGATGGTATGTGCAAACTGCTTCAGCACAGGTGCCTTACCATTGGTATTCCATCTCAAACTTGGGCTCTTTACTGGCGTTAATGAGCTACCCACTCGTTTATGAATTACTATTTTCTTTAGAGCAGCAAACTACATATTGGCTATTTGGACTTATCAGCTACTGCTTGTTATTAGCACTTCTAGTAATATTTTTACTCAAAAAAGCACCCGATTTATCAAAAGCATCTATTCAAACTAGGCCTTTCACGCTTTTAAAAGGTAAAGGTCAATGGCTGTTATTAAGTGCCTTAAGCTCAGCCATGTTGGTATCTACCACGCATATGATCAGCACTAATATTCCACCCATGCCATTACTTTGGTCGTTACCTCTTGTAATTTACTTGCTCACCTTTAGTTATACGTTTGCCAACAGAGCTAATTATCAGCGTCATGTGTGGGCATATGTGTTTATATTCTCGGCTTTTGCAGGTCTGCTGATGTTTTATTTTGGCAGCTTATTCAATGCCCTAGCCCAGCTTATAATTTACAGCCTGATTCTATTAACCGCCGGTATGGTTTGTCATGGTGAGCTGAGAAACAAAGCCCCTGAAAACGAGCAATTTACCATTTTTTATTTTTATATCGCCCTTGGTGGTGTGTTAGGGTCGCTTTTCAGTACGCTCATTGCCCCATTGCTATTTGTCCAGATTGACGAGTATTTACTTACATTAGCGGTTATTTTTAGTTTTGTGTGCTACTTCCAATTAAATGCTAAAACAACGACAAAACAGCTCAAATTCACTCTCGCAACCAGCTCCATCGCTTGGTTAGCATGCTATTGCTTTTTAGCAGTAAACTTTAACCAATATAACGTTGCCACTAGCCGCAACTTTTATGGCTATTTAGCGGTAAAAGATATAAACACTCAATCAATAAAAGAAAGGCGCTTAATTGACGGCACCACGATTCATGGCTCAGAGCCACTAAATCCAAACCAACAGTTTGAGCAAAGTTATTACCATCAGCATACTGGTGTCGCTAAATCACTTGCCATACTAAAGCAACACAGCGCACTAAACATTGGCGTCATTGGTTTGGGTGCAGGCGTTTTAGCGCGGTTTGCAGACCAACAGGATAGTATTCACTTTTTTGAGTTAAACCCTGCTGTGGTCGAGATGGCAAAGCGCTATTTCTCATATTTAGAAAACAGTAAAGCCAAGCTCACAGTCAGCTTAGGGGATGGTCGTATTGCGCTAAAAAATAATGCGGACGAAGTATTTGACGTCTTGATTATTGATGCATTTTCAAGTGATGTAATTCCTGCGCATTTGCTAACCCAAGAAGCAATGTCACTTTATTGGCAAAGGCTCAATGAAAATGGCGTATTGATTGTGCATATTTCAAATAATCATATCGACTTACTGCCTGTATTACAGGCACATAGCCAACATTTTAATAAAGCAATGTTAAAGTTTAGCTATCAAGGCCATAGCCCATCAGGCATAGGCTCAGACTGGGTAGTGCTAACTGATAATCAGGCTTTTTTAAAATCGTGTATCTATCAGTGATTTGTCGCCCATTAAACGCTACCCATTTAGCGAACTGACCATGTGGACTGATAGCAAACACAGCCTACTCCCCTTATTAAAATTCTAACAGGCATAAAAAAGCGCGATGATAATCATCGCGCTCATTAACTGCGTTTACTTTATTTAAGACTGCGCTTAAATCGAACCTTTGATTGGTCCATGTTCGTGGCTTACATGTGGGTTTTGACCACGTTGGCGCAATAAGTGATCCATTAAGGTAATCGCCATCATCGCCTCAGCAATAGGAATTGCACGAATACCTACACATGGGTCATGACGTCCTTTGGTGATCATCTCTACCGCTTCGTTGCTGGTATTAATGCTGTTACCCGGAATGGTAATGCTTGAAGTTGGCTTAAGTGCGATAGAGGCAATGATGTCTTGCCCTGTCGAGATACCTGCAAGTACACCGCCCGCGTGATTTGATGTGAAACCATCAGGAGTTAACTCATCACGGTGCTCAGAGCCTTTTTGCTCAACCACATCAAAGCCATCACCAATCTCAACGCCTTTTACCGCATTAATGCTCATTAATGAGTGTGCAAGCTCTGCATCTAGGCGATCAAATACTGGCTCACCAAGACCAACAGGCACATTTTTAGCAACCACTTTAACTTTAGCGCCTACCGAATCACCTTGTTTTTTTAGGTCGCGCATGTACTCATCAAGCGCTTCTAGCTTGCTGGTGTCTGGAAAGAAAAATGCATTGTTTTCCACTTCATCCCAGTTGTAATCTTCAGCTTTAATTGGCCCAAGCTGGCTCAAACAAGCACGCACTTCAATACCATGAAATTGTTTTAGATATTTTTTTGCAATTGCACCCGCCGCTACACGAATCGCAGTTTCACGGGCAGAAGAGCGACCACCACCTCGGTAATCACGGATACCGTATTTATGCCAATAAGTATAATCACCATGACCTGGGCGAAATACCTCGGCAATTTTGCCGTAATCTTTTGAACGTTGATCGGTGTTTTCAATCAGTAAACCAATGCTAGTACCAGTAGTTTTACCTTCGAACACACCTGAAAGAATTTTTACTTCGTCACTTTCGCGGCGCTGTGTTGTATAACGACTTTGCCCCGGCTTACGACGGTCTAAATCTATTTGTAAATCGGCCTCGCTAATTTCAAGGCCTGCTGGTGTGCCATCAACAACGCCACCTAATGCAACGCCGTGGCTCTCACCAAAGGTGGACACTTTAAATAGTTGCCCGATGCTATTACCTGCCATTAATTTTCCTCATTCCTAATGACTACTGAGACCGAGCCCTCAGGCTCGGCTTTTAAAATCTGCTGTTAATCTGCGAAATATTTAACAAGCTGCTGTTTGCTGATCACAAACACGCCAAGACCACCTTGTTCAAATTCAACCCACTCAAATGGTGCGCCTGGGTACAGCTCTTCCATATGTACCATAGAGTTACCAACTTCGACAAATAACAAACCGTTATCAGTTAGATGCTCTGCGGCTTCAGCTAAGATGGTACGAGTAACATCAAGACCATCATGACCCGATGCTAAACCAAGCTCTGGCTCGTGATGGAATTCACGCGGTAAATCAGCCATATCTTCAGCATCAACATACGGTGGGTTAGCTACTATCAGGTCATATTTTTGACCCGGAACGCCACTAAACACGTCTGACTGAATTGGCAGTACACGGTCATTTAGCATGTAATCGCTAATATTAATATCAGCAACTTCGAGCGCTTCATATGAAATATCAACCGCATCAACCTGTGCATCTTCAAATGCTTGTGCAAGTGCAATAGCGATACATGCAGAACCGGTACATAAATCAAGAATGCGCGTTACTGAGCTTGGCTCTTCTAACCAAGGCGCAAAGCGATTGTTAATTAACTCAGCAAATGGCGAACGTGGAATTAACACGCGCTCATCAACATAAAACGGCATACCTGCAAACCACGCTGTGTTGGTCAGGTACGGTACTGGCGTACAATCATTAATACGCTCTGCAATTAGTTCAGCTAAACGGTTTTTCTCGGTGCTGGTTAAACGCGCATGCATTAACTCTTTTGGCGCATCTATTGGCAAACTTAATGCAGGTAATAGTAAGCTAACTGCTTCATCCCACGCATTATCTGTGCCGTGCCCAAAGAAAATACCACTGCTGGCAAATTGACTGGTTGTCCAACGTAACCAATCATGCAACGTTGAAAGTTCTGCAATTGCCTCGTCTAAAATTGCGTCTTCTATCTGGAAATGGTTCATGTATGTTCCTTAACTTTCAAAGTCTGTTCTGACGCGTATTGTACCGTCTTTTCAGTTGGTTTTTACTCGATTTTTAGCGTTTTTTTGTTTAGACTGCCGCCATGAAAAAAGATCCCCACGCCAACAACCACATTAGCACTGACGATATTGAATTATTTCGTCAGAGTATCAGTGGTGCCAAAGCATTTAAACAAGACACTATTCGATTCACCAATAAGCCTAAAGTGTCACAAGCGAAGCAATTTTCCCAGCAAAAAAAGCAACATCAGGCAGAATTTTTCTTTTCTGATGAATATGTACCAGACATCGACACTCATGGCACCGTAAGTTATGTCAAACCAGGTCACGATAGCTTTTTAGCAAAACAACTTCGCCGTGGAGATTACCCACCAGATTTAACCCTTGATTTACATGGCTTAAATAAAGAATTAGCCAAAGATGAGTTGGCAGGTTTAATTCATGAGTGTAAAAAACAGCATTACTATTGCGCTTGTGTTGTGCATGGCATTGGTGAGCGCATACTTAAACACAAGGTACCGCAATATTTAGTTCAACACCCTGATGTGATTGCTATGCACCAAGCGCCTCTTGAATTTGGTGGTAAAGGTGCAGTACTTATTTTAATTAATCTTCCACAAAGTGATGAGTTCAGACGATAACGTCTTCTTATCATAAGGCCTAAAGTGCATATTTTTTCGATTATCTTTCCACTGATTTTTATCGTGTTAAGTGGTTACATCAGCTCGCGAAGCAAGTTTTTATCGAAAGAGCATATAGCAGGTTTAAGTAAGTTTACTTTTTATATCAGTGTGCCTGCTTTTCTATTTTTAAATATGGCCCAAGCCGATTTACAAAATAGTGTGTCCATTGCGGGGTTTTTGAGCTTTTACATCCCGGTATTGGCCATTTACGCACTTGGCTATGTTCTTGACCGCTACCTTATTAGCAAGCAGTCTGCGCCGTCACGTCATGCTGTCTTTGCCCTTGGCAGTAGTTACTCAAATACGGTACTGGTAGGTTTACCTATAATTATTGCTGCACTTGGGCAACAGATGGTCGGCATTGTGTTTATGATCATCACTTTTCATAGCGCACTTTTGTTTACCCTTACCTTTTTGCTCAGTGCTAAGTCGCAGCAAACATTCTCTTGGCGAGCATTTGCTAAAAACATGCTGCTGAATCCAGTCGTGTTAAGCATCAGTAGCGGCTTGGCTGTTAACTTACTTGGCTTTACACTTTTTGATAATTTAGCAAATGGCCTGAGTCTACTTGCCAAACCTGCCATTGCCTGTGCGTTGTTTGTATTAGGGGCGAACCTTGCGTTTTATAAAGTGGCCGACAACTTACAAGCCTCAATCATCGCAACCATCATCAAGCTAGTTGTATTACCGTGCGGGGTCTACTTTTTTGCAGGCAGCGTATTCAATCTAGAGCAATCATTACTGAACGTGTTAGTACTTTTAAGCGCCTCTCCTTTAGGGGTCAACGCTTATCTAATCGCCAATCAAATTAAGCAACACCAAGCGACACTGGCAAGTAGCGTCGTGCTTTCAACAGTATTGAGTGTGGTGAGCTTTAGCATCTGGTTAAGTATTTTACTTTAAACATCCTCGCACTTGTTTTTGCTGAACATTTAATGGCGAAATAAAGTTATCTTCACGCTGTTTTTGCGTTAAGCAGTTGCGTCTTTTTGGCAATGCATTTTTCGCAGCATCATTAATTTCACGACTCAATGCGGGTAAGCTAAACAACTTGCCTTGATTAGCTAATATAATTAAGCGGTCAGCATGCTCATCAAACGCTATTTTTTGCTGTTGATAATCATCAACCTGATAAAACAGCTGACCCGTGTCAAGATGATAAATACTAGGCTTGCCTTGATTAATTATTAAATATTCTGCTGATGCTGATAAGCTTAAATCCCCAGCTTCTTCAGTGGTGTTAAATCGATAAAGTTCTTGCAAGCTAACAGTGTCAACAACCACAACAGCTTTGTCTTTTAATCCAATAACCAGCTCACTCCCCTTAACAAGTAGGTCTGCAATATCAGACTGGAAGGTCAGTTGTTTTAAAACCTCACCGGTTTGCAAATCCAAGATACCCACTTTACGCTTGGCTGCTTTTATTACCAAACGTTTTGCTTGTGACACAAAGTAGGCATCAAGAACTCGGGCTATTTTAGTTGTATTAAACTGCGGCTTTTTCGCTTGTAAATCATAAAGCATCACCCCTTTTTTATTATTACCTAGCAATAAATAACGCCCATCAGCACTCAGCCTAGGCTCGGTCATTATGGTATCTTCAATAAGGGGGATTTCGGCGATGCTTTGTTCGCTCATCAAGTCAACTAAGTAAAGCGCTTTTTTGTTCCAAGAATCTTCAATAAATAAAACAAAATGCTGTGCTTCATTTAATAACACCACCGAAGACGAATCATATTTGTCACCAAACTCAATTAAGCTGTTCTTTTCTAGATCAAATACTTGGTGATTGCCATAACCACATTCCACACTTATAAAGCGTTTTGCATTGGCTACATCGGCGATATTAACACGATGTCGTTCACACAAATCTATGCGTCGAACAAGCTCACCACTCAAGCTATTAAACATATAAAGCTGGTTTTTATTATCAAGGCTCTGTGCTGTTAGAGTGTGCCCGTCAGTGCTAAATTCAGCGCCCCATAAATTAATTTTTTCGCTAAGTGCTATGCTAGGGCTATTTTTCAGTAATGACCAAATTGAAATACTTTTGTCATCACTCGAGGCGTTAACCAACTCACTGTTTGTTAAAACAAGCTTTGTGCGCTGATTAATTTTAAAGTTATTAACTTCAATACCAGTTGCGACATCCCACACACGCACATTTTTATACGCTAATGTGATCAAAAGCTTACCGTCTGGTGTAAATGCGCCATCTTCAACATTTGAAAAATGGCTAAGCTGACTACCTTGATTTGTTTTGATATTCCAAAGTGTCGGTGCCTTTTCTAAACTACGAATAAAATCAGCATTTTCGGTTGTCGATTGCACTTGGTTAACAGTGGCCATTGCATAAACGTATTCTCCATTTTTACTCATCAAGGTATGAATATGCGGAGTAACTCCTTGTTGCTCGCCACTTTCAACTGCTTCAACACGGGTACCATTTAGATCGTAAATAACGAAGCCTTGGCTATCATTGGTAAAGCCTGTTTGTCGAGCTAAGCTATTTTTAGCTGTAAAATCATAAGCTAAATCCAATGAGCGTATTTCATTTCCATTTTGAGCGTTGAAGAGTTTAAGTGGCCCCACGAGCTCAGGAGTCGTTAAAATATAGTGACCATTTGGGCTAATTTGAATGTCTGCCAAGCCGTATTGTTGAGAATGTTTAACATCGTATAAAAGCGCATTATTAGTGACATCCCAAGCAATGAGCCGGTCAAAATGACTGCTCATATAAAGGGTTTTGTTATCAGGACTAAATACTAGGTTTTTTATCTCGGCTTTAATTTCGGTGCTTTGTTGTTTGGTTAAGGTATCACTATCCCAAACACTGACTTCGCCCTCACGAGTCGCTATAGCAAGTTGTTTGTTATCACGGCTCAGACTAAAGCCTTGAACAAACTGTTCAGTTTTAAGCAGTTTATCTTCGTCACTGTCTGTTATTGATAAACGCTTAACTTTGCCATTTGAAAGTACAAACAGCTGTTCATTTTCAACATATTGGTACTGTTCAATTTTTTCTTGTGCTTGATAATAAAAGTGTTTGTTATTGGCATAAATCGCCCGACGCAATTGCCCTATTCCACCGGGCATTGGACGCTCTCCGCCATATAAACCGGGTAGTGCATTGAGGCCTAATAGCAACGCAGTATCATGCTCTCCATCATCGTTAGCTTGACGGGCCCTATCAAGCAAAAAGCGACTTTGATTTAACAATGAAGCATCACGCTGCTCAGTTGCTATTTTAGTTTGCTGTTGCGCAAGCTGTTCATTTTTAATGGCTTGTTGCTGTTTAATATAAGCAAAAACACCCGCTACCACTGCAATAACAGCCAGCATAGCGACGGCGCTTAACCATTGGCGCAAACGCTTTGCCTTTTGCTTAGCAAGTTCTAATTGATAAGCTTGGTCGCGCTTAGTTAATGCCCCAAGTGGCACACCTAAAATGCCTGCGATAATTTTTAACAGCATCAATTTTTGTTGAGCTTGGTATTGCTCAACATATCGAGCTAAATCTTGGCTTGAAAATTCAGTGCGCGATTTTAAATACTGTTTATATGCTTCAATTGAGGTCCAGCCTTGTTCAAGCTTGCCATCATGATTAACCCGAAAATCAGCCGCTAGAGGCTCAGCTAATTGTGTTGTTGGGTTGCCCTGTGCGTCGTAAGCATATTGTAAGGGCTTTGGAAAACATTCATCCTCTGGCGTAACCCCTTGCGATTGCTTTGTTTTATCCCAGCTTGCATTTGGTTCACCGTCAATCATTGCGGCAATAATTTGATCGCTTCGGCCTAACTTTTTGAAGTAATCGATTTCATCTGCAACATAAGTAGATGCCACTGCGTTAGGCGAACATAACACAATAAGCAGTTGAGTATTATCTAGTGCACGTGTAATTGCATTGCCAAGATCAGCATCGGCTGGGAGCTCTTCTTCATCGCGAAAAATGGGGAAAATACGCTCAGGGATCAACTCGCCACGGGCGTTTTTTTGACCCACTAAATCTTTTGGGATTTCATAGGTTTCGATTGCTTGATGCAACCAGGTTGCCCACTGCCGTCCAGTTTGCTTATTATCAGCGTGACGATATGAAATAAACGCCAAGTATTGATGCTTAACTAACTTCTCACTCATTAGCTAATCTCTCTTAAAGTCTACAATACGCACTTCAGCTTTAAGTCCCTTACTAGTAAACGGGTAATGGCGCTTAAACTGTTCAGGCACACCATGCTGCCACCAGTTTACAACATCAGCTGTACCGCCAATTCCTCTGCTAGGTTGAGAATCCCAAACAGCTATCAGCTCGTCGGCCATAGCAACCAAGTGCGCTGCTAAAGAGGCATATTGCAAAGCACGAGACTCATTAGCTGTATCTTCCATCTCGGCTAAACTTCGATAAACAGGGGGGATTTCTGCAAACCACTGTGCTTTGGCGAGCAACTGTTCAAACTCACTATCTGGTTTACTAAAATCCAATTTATACAGTTCGTAAGCCATGGGCAGTAGAGCAATAAAACTAGCGTCTAAACGGGTTAGCGCTCGTTCTATTACTAATCTATCAGCTCCTTCAGCCAGACCAGAAACAAACTGAAAATGACAATTTGGATGAGCCTGCTTAAGCGCATCTAACTGCTGATCAATGTCTCGAACCAAAGTGTCATGTTGCTGGCTTTCAAGGTTTGTGAAGCGATGGCCTGTGACTGCCACGGTGACCACTTTTTCAATGCCAAAAGGTTGCGTTGTATCTTTTGCCAGTAACAGTAAATCGTTAACAGCTGCGGCAAAAAAATCACTATTACCTTGCTGCTGTTGTTGTGTTAAATCATGCCAAGGTTTTATCAGTGTATGGCGTTTTGCAATATTTGAGCGAGTACTAGAAAACTGCCAGCCATCAATTTTACGCTCAGCGCACCAGCGAGCATGTTCCATCGACGACATAATATTGAGCTCGTTATCTGATAATTCAATGCTGTTTGAGTGGCTGCTAAAACGTGCATTTACCATCGCCAGTTTTTCACGCCAACTCAGCGCAAAAGCTCTATTGGCTTCCTTTAAACTATAAGGTAGGTCTTGCCATGAAGTAACATTATCTTGATTTGCTTGATAGCTTTGTTCGTGAGCTCGCTTAGCTAACACAGAGCCACGAGGCTGAGTCACTGCGCTAATATTGATATCTTTACTGTTATCATTAAAAGCCACCAAGTTATCAGGTATTTGCCTTGTTTTAGCTTGTTGTTGTTCACTAAATTCGGTGTAGCTAGTCGCGTAGTAAATGGGTGCCATAAATAAGCATTCAACTAGCATCTTATTGCGAAGTGTCAAAGCGATTGAGAAACAGTTTAATTGCTGTGTATCGAAAATATAAATTTGCGTTGCATTAGAAATGATATCGAGCAGCAGTTTATTATCTGCGATTAATTCATGAACTTGCTTATTAATAACATTAAGCTCAGCGGCAGCGTCAATAGCTGTAAGCTCTGCACTCAACTCTGCATTAGATTCGGTAGTGATTAAAGTGATTTTTACCGGCTTTAAACTACTGTAGATAGCACTTTTCGCGTAAGTTCTTGCTAAATCTAACGCCGCGTCATTACTACCAAAAATAACCAAATGAACTTGGTCTTTTCCTTGAATATTAAGCAGTGGTAACGGCGAATGCTTGGCAAAAAGCTGCTCTGCTAGTAACTGGCTTTTACGCCAAAAGCGTAATTCGGTGCTGGTATTCTCAATAAATCGAGGGAGTTGTTTAAGTTGATCCGCTAATACCCGACTATGCAGATGTACAAAAACGGGCGCTTTCAAGTTGGGTAAGTTAGTAAGTACTTGCTGAGCAATAGTAATGTTATGGCTATCATCGCCACAACAGAAAAATACCGCCTCAGCATGCTGTAAATGAAGCTTATCAGCAACTGATTGATTAATATCACCAACATGCACAATCGCACCTTTTTGTTTCAGTAAGGCAATATGACTATTTTCAGGGTTACTTTCGATTGCTATAACTGATTTATTCGCAGCCAATGCAGATAGAGCAATGGCAGAACCTTTATTTCCCAAACCCACAACAAGCTGAAAGTCAGAGCGAGGCCTCAGTAAATATACAATGAGCTGCTTTGCACCATCAAAAATTAGATAAAAGAAAATTAATGCTGTCGTTAAGGGGGCTGCAAATCGAGCAAATTCAATGAACGGGTTCATTTGATTGGTTTTATAAAGCTCTTGTGTCCAATCACCACTAAAAGCAAACAGGCCCGCAATTGCATATATATTGTTAGCTAAAGGTTCACTCCAGCGTGTTGTTTGCGATACACCAAACAGCCCCACCAACATAATGAACATAAATAAGCCGAACAGAAATAAAGTCGATTTCTTTTGTGAATCCATGGGCTACCTTGGGTTATTTTTATGGTTTATATTAGGAAATAATAACCCCTCAAAGCAGTTACCACCAGCAAGGCTTACTAAAGCCCACCCGATACGTCTATAAAACTGCCCGTTGTGAATGAGGCTTGCTCACTTGCCAAAAAGTAAATCGCTGAGGCAACCTCGTCAGCTTCACCACCTCGCCCTAGCGGTAACTTAGATTTTAACCTATCAACTCGGTTTGCTTCACCGCCATCACGGTGCATATCGGTATAAATAAGGCCTGGCCTTACCGCATTAACTCGAATACCTTTACTCGCGACTTCTTTGGCAAGGCCAATCGTGAAAGTATCAAGCGCTCCTTTAGATGCAGCATAATCTAAATATTCATTTGGCGAGCCTGTTCGCGATGCACCCGATGAAACATTGACAATACTGCCTTTGTCCATACGCTTTATTGCTTCTCGCGCGCACAAAAATGCCCCTGTAACATTACAACTTAAAATAGCGTTGATACGCTTAGCATCCATCTCTAATAACGGCATTTGCGGCATCATCATCGCTGCGTTATTAACTAACACATCTAACCGCGAAACCTGAGCATCTAATTTGGCGAACATGGCGAGTACTTGCTGCTCATCGGCAATATCGGCTTGCAACAAATAAGCATTCACGCCAAGCGCTTTAATCTCATCAGCGACCTGCTCTGCACTTGCGTGATCTGACTTATAATTAATACACACATCATAGCCATGTTTAGCAAATAGTTTTGCTGTTGCTGCACCTATACCGCGGCCGCCTCCGGTAATAAGAACCACAGGATTCGTGCTCATTCTGACTCCTTGAAAACTAACTTAAACTGCTCACACACCAACGGCATCTCAGGGTGACATTGATACTCTGTGTCCGCGAGCTCTCGCTGATAATAATCCCAATGCACACGCTGCCAGTACTCAAGGCTCTTGTCGCCCTCGCCTTCTAATGCGGCGTAATCGGCGCTTATTTGATTATATGGGGTAATAGTTACAGAGACGGTTTCAATTATGCCGAGTGGCTGTCCCTGCCAATTGGTAAAAATGGCTAAATCACCAACTTCAGGAAGGGCTTCATTATTGGCTTTAAACCAATAAAGTGAAGGGGTTGTTGCTTGTTTTACGCCATTTAAAACCAGCAATGCGCAGTCATTGGCATCTTGCTCATTGTCGCAAAAATGCCAATGTGGCAGTTCAATCAGTTCGCGCCCTGATTGCTCATTAAAGCGAGCAATCATCTGCGCAATACGCTGCTCGTTACTTAACGGCTGCAACGACAGAAATCTCAACTAATAATGCATCGCGCGCCATTTTTGCCTCAACACAAGCGCGAGCTGGTGCATGACCCTGTGGCACCCATGCATCCCAAACAGCGTTCATCTGTGCAAAGTATTCCATGCTCTTCAGGTAAATTGTGGCACTTAGCATGTGCTCTTTGCTACTACCTGCTTCAATAAGTAGCGCTTCGACCTTATCTAGCATGGTTTGAGTTTGTTCGGTGATATCTTTTTCGGCATCAGCACAAACTTGGCCGCATAGGTATACTGTGCCGTTATGCTTAACGATGCGGCTCATACGCGCACCGGTTTGTAAACGTTCGATTGTCATAGTAAGAACTTAAAAAATTAACAGTGGCGCTAATTTAGCAAATCCACTGTTAGATTTCGACGTTATTTGGCGAGTGAATACTGAGGTACTGACTGCGCTGTTTGTGTTCATCATATTCGATAACAGCAACCGCCCCTGTATTGAAGATTGGCATATGACCAGGGCTTAACTGATCAACTAAGTAGCTAACGATGGGCATATGGGCAACGACCAACCAGGTATTGCAGTCTGGATGCATAGCAATCAAGGTTTCTAGGTAATCAGCAGCAATTTGCGGTACACCATCGGGGGTAATATCACTGCAAGTTTCGTTAAATTGTAACGAAATATGTTGCGTCGCATCCAAAGCAGTTTGTTGTGCGCGAATGTAAGGGCTTACCAACAGAGCATCAGGTTTATGGTGTGTCGCTAACCACTGCCCCATTCGACTGGCTTCTTGGTGACCGGTCTCGGTCAGTTGTCTTGCTGCATCATCTGCTTGCATTGGCGTAGCTTCGCCATGGCGCATGATTAAGATTGTTTTCATAAAAAATCAACCGATTAAAGAATATAAAACAGTAGCCAGTTTGCTTGATTGTTCGCTATATTAGAATATCATCACTAGATACATTAAACATCCGCTTATGATATTCAGGTAGATTTTCGTAGCTCTGTCTTTTTTAGCTTTCCTGAAAATATCATCTGTTGTTAGGACATTAACGCACTCTTTCAGGAGCATCTTTTGAATATCAGCCGCAATGATAACAGAACATATCAACCCCTAACACTGGACAATGGTCTAAAAGTACTTTTAGTGCAAGACTTAGAGTCAACAAAATCAGCGGCTTCAATGGCTATTAACGCAGGCCATTTCGATGACCCCCTTGATAGGCAAGGTCTCGCGCACTTTTTAGAGCATATGCTTTTTTTAGGCACTGACCTGTACCCGGAATCGGGCGGATTTTCTAATTTTGTATCGCAATCTGGTGGCAACACCAATGCCTGGACTGGCACTGAGCACACTTGCTACTTCTTTGATATTAATAACCAACAGTTTGCTGAAGCACTGGCACAATTCAGTCGTTTTTTTATTGCCCCACTCTTAAATCCTAAAGAGACAACAAAAGAACGTAATGCTATAGACGCAGAATTTAAACTAAAAATAAAAGATGACGGCCGCCGTATTTATCAGGCTCATAAAGAAACGGTTAACCCAGCACACCCTTTTGCAAAGTTTTCTGTCGGTAACCAGCAAACCCTCGCGGATCGTGAGGGATGTATCAGTGATGAGCTACGCGCTTTTTTCGATAGCCATTATCAGGCTCAGTGGATGACACTTGTGATATGTAGCAATGAAGATATTGCGACCATGACCACCTGGGTAAAACGGTTATTTAGCGAAATTAAAGGTCAGCCAAAAAGTAAAGAGATCATAGAACAGCCACTTTACCGTAAACAAGACTTAGGTAAGGTGTTACACATTGAGCCACATAAACATATGCAAAAGCTCATTATTAGCTTTGCGATGCCAAATATAGATGACTTTTATCGTCACAAAACCGTTAGTTTTATTGCCCACTTACTCGGCTACGAAGGCAAAGGGTCGCTGTACTCTATTCTAAAAGAGCAAGGCTGGATCAATGCCCTTTCAGCGGGTGGTGGCATTAATGGCAGTAATTTCAAAGATTTTAACATCAGTATGGCGTTAACTGATGAAGGTATTGAATACTATGAAGATATCGTTGAAATGGTGTTTGAGTATATCTGCTTAATTAACCAAAACTGCGATAAATTGCCGCGTCTTTATCAAGACAAAAAGAACCTATTACAAATCGCCTTTGATAACCAAGAAAAAGCGCGCTTAATTGATTGGGTAAGTAACTTAAGCATTAATATGCAGCATTACGATGAAGCCAACTATGTGCAAGGCGATTATTTAATGGAAGGCTTTAACCGTTGTGCCCATGAAATTGCTATGCAATGGCTAACACCTGATAACATGCGCTTAGTACTCATTCATCCAGGTGTTGAGCCTGAGCACACCACTGCTTGGTACAACACCCCATATAAAGTAGAAGACATCTCAGCAAGTTGGTTAGAAGCGCTTAGTGAAATAAACACGCCATTACCACAGATGTGCTTACCAAGTGCTAACCCATACCTCACAAAAGATGTTGAACTATTACCATTAGACGAGCCAAATAAATCACCTGAGCTTTTAGTCACACGAGACGGCTTTGATTTTTGGTTTAAACAAGACGCAACTTTCAGAGTAGCTAAAGGGCATTTTTACTTAGCAATGGACTCAACCTTTGCAATTAAAGATGTTAAACACATGGCCCTTACCCGCTTATTTGCAGACCTGTTTATGGACAGTGTTGCTGAGCAATTTTATCCAGCAGAATTGGCTGGTCTTAGTTATCACTTAACCTCTCACCAAGGTGGCTTAACCCTACATACTGCGGGTCTTTCATCGAGTCAGTTAGAGCTGGTTAATGAGTTACTTGAAGCACTCTTTAATGTTGAAATCTGCGCAAAACGCTTTGCTGAATATAAAAAGCAGCTCGTTAGACACTGGCGAGACAGCAATCAAAACAAACCTGTTAGTGAGCTATTTAGTATTTTGGGTGCGCAAATCATGCCATGGAACCCAGAGCCTAATGCCTTAGCACAAGCTTTAAAGGATACTAGCTTCCATCAATTTAATTGCTTTAGAAATGAGTTTTTTAAAGCCTTGCACGTTGAGTCTTTTTTACATGGTAACTGGCAACGTAGTGATGCGCTTAAGTTCCAAAAGCAAGTGACTAAACACCTAGCTGACAGCACCACAATTATTGATTTAACGCGACCACTTAACGATATAACCGAAGTAGATCAACAGCGCTTCACGTTAAATTGTAGCGATCATGCGATGGTGCTGTACTATCAAGCACAAACGGATGACACTTCCGAAAAGGTGCAAATGATGGTACTTAATCATTTAATAAACCAAGATTATTTTAATGAGTTAAGAACCAAGCAACAGCTCGGCTACTTAGTTGGTGCGGGCTATGCTCCTTTTAATACCCGTGCTGGTATTGCTTTTTACGTGCAGTCACCTATGCATAGTGCTGATGAGATACTTCAGCGTCACCAGCAATTTATTAATAATTATGTGGCACAAGTAAACAACATTTCTGAGCAGCAATGGCTCGATACCAAAGCAGGTCTTGTTACACACATTGCTGAAAAAGATAAAAATTTACGCTTACGTTCACAGCGCCTATGGTTAGCTATTGGTAATCGCGATACTGAATTTAATATGCAACAACAGCTTTTAGAGGCACTTGATAAGTTAAGCCTTACTCAAATGCAGCAGTATATTACCGAAACGTTCAGTGAAAACAGGCCAAGAATAGAACTTTTAAGTGAGCCAAAGGCTAAAAAACAGCCAAAAGCAAGCCTTTCTTCGCATTCTCTTTGACTCGAACGCGAGCTTAGATTAGATTAATTGGTGCGAATTACGGTAATGCATTAATGATAAAAATAATAAAAATGATTTCTGCTTTTTTAACAATAAGTATGGCTGGGATTTTTTCAGCATCCGCCAGCCCCATAGAGCTTGAACAGAGCACATTGCTGCTTATTCCAAGTGCTATTATGATGCTGTTATTGCCGTACCTATTATTTATAATTTTCAAATTAAAGCGCTCTCGAAAACAACTGCGTATTTCAGAACATCGCTTAAAAAGTACCGTAGAAGGCAGTGGCGATACCCTCTGGGATTGGAATATTAAAACCGGAGAAGTGCTGCGAATTAACGATAAATACACCTCAGATACAAACAGTAGCAGCGGCTTTCCCCCTAACCGCGAATTGATTCACCCACACGACTTACAACACGTTGAAACAGCACTAAAAAAACACTTTGCCGAACACACCGCCTTTTTTGAAGCAAGTTACCGGATTAAAGACAGCCTCGGTCGTTGGCATTGGGTACTAGATCGCGGCAAAATCATCGAAAAAGACGCAAACCTCAACCCTTTGCGTATGACAGGCACTGTAAGAGATATTTCTCAGCTTAAATCAACAGAAGCCCGTTTAAACCTATTCGCTAAATGCGTTGAGTCGCTAACTGACGCCATCGCCATTTTCGATAAAAACTTTAAGCTGGTTGACTTAAACCCAAGCTTCTTAACGCTATTTGGTGGTACCCGAGAGCAATATTTAAAGAAAGATTTTACCTTAAATGGCTATGACCAAAGCTATGTGGATGAAATTAAAGCCACCGTAAAAGCCACGGAGCATTGGCAGCAAGAGGTTAAACTTCGCAATGCGAAAAGGCAGCTGTTACCGATTGAAATTTCAATTGATGAAATCAAAAATGAGCATAACCAAATATGTAACTATGTCGTTGTGTTTTCAGATCAAACTGAGCGTAAAAAAGCCGAATCACAATTACATAACTTATCGAACCGAGACCGCACAACGGGCTTACCTAACCGAAACTTATTTTTCACCAACCTGAAAAAGCTCGCTAAGCAAGATAACCATCAAGCTTTATTAGTGTTTGACCTAGATAACTTTAAAAAAATTAACGACTCTCTGGGTCACCAACTTGGGGATAGCTTGCTATCTAAGCTTGCGATGCGCTTGAATAAGTTAACCCGCGAAAAAGATGTGTTTTATCGCCTAGGCGGTGATGAGTTTGCACTGGTCATGTCGGGTACCAACGATATTCATACCATTACTCGCATGGCAAAACTCTTTTTAGCCGCCATTGCCACACCTTTTAATATGGCGGGTCACGAACTAGTGATCACCTCAAGTGTCGGTATCGTGCTGTTCCCTGAAGATGGCAATACCCCAGAACTATTACTTAAAAATGCGGATACAGCCATGTATCACGCTAAGAAAAAAGGCAATAGCTATCTGTTCTTCAACGACACTATGAACCGTGAAGCAGTTAAACGCTTACAAATCGAAAACTTAATGCGTTACGGCTTAAAAGAAGATCACTTTGAAGTGTATTACCAACCGAAAATGAATATTCGTACAGGTAAACTCGATGGTATGGAAGCTCTTGTGCGCTTTATTACCCCGAAAAAAGGTGTGATCAGCCCAGGAGTGTTTATTCCTATCGCTGAAGAAACTGGGCAAATTATCGAAATTGGTGAAGTTGTTTTAAACAAAGCATGCCGCGATGTAAAAGCATGGATAGATCAAGGCTTATTCAACGGTCGTGTTGCTGTGAACTTATCAGCTAAGCAGTTTAGCTTACCTGATTTAACCACTCGTATTGATGTGATTTTGCAAAAGAATGAATTGCCCTCTTACTTCCTTGAACTGGAGATCACCGAAGGTACGGTTATGGACGACCCTAACGAAGCAATTGCAGTAATGCGTTCACTCAGTGCTCGGGGTATTCACCTTGCGATGGATGACTTTGGCACGGGTTACTCATCTTTAGCCTATCTTAAACAGTTCCCGCTTAATACCTTGAAAGTTGATAAAGCCTTTATTGACGACATGCAATCAGAGCGTGGCCGCAATATGGTTGACTCAATTGTGACTATTGCCCATAACCTTGATTTGCATGTGGTTGCAGAAGGGGTTGAACAAGCCGAACAGGTTGTGATGTTAGAGCAGTTAAAGTGCCAGACGGTTCAAGGCTACTACTACTCTAAGCCACTGTCTCAGCCTGAATTTACCGCCTTCCTACAAAAACAACTCGATAAATCTGCGCCGAGCCTGTTAAAAACAGCAAAAGTTTAAGGGCGCCAGCCACAAGATTGGCGGCCAACATGGCGCACAAATGCGCGGCGATAATGCACGTTAAATAAACACCAAGCGATAGGCCCAAGCATTCCACCTAGCAGCATCCAACGCTTTACCGGCATCCCTTTAGACAAAGACTCTAAATACATCACCAAAATAAATACACAGCTCAAAAATACAAATAACACACAGCACCTCATTAAAATCTGCGGCAGTGTACATAAATTCAGCAACCTTTAAAACTTCACTCATGCTATACCCTCTATAAGGCTTATTTATACTGACCTTTATGGTAGTTAACCTTACTTTCTAGGCTGTTGAAATGATGTACAAAAACCAGCCTCACTGCTATTATCGGTACGTGCAATTTGCACAAAGGAATATACAAAAATAATTATGAGGAATCGTTATGTCTGAAGAATCAGCTAACATCTATGAAGCGCCAGAAGCTGAGCTTACACAGCAAAATACCAGCGGTAATAAACCTATTTTAAACTTTGACCGCTTTTCTGCTTGGGGCGTGTTCTTTTTATGTCTTTTCACATTTGGTATCTACGCCGTATACTGGCTAGTAAGCCGAACCAATAAAGCCAATGCATTAGCAAAAAACCAGGTAAGCCAAGGCTTAGTTTATGGCTATGTTGCTTTGTACATTGTGAATATTGCGTTGTCTTTTACAGGAGTTTCACCTGAAATTGGTGGTATTGTGTCACTGATTTCGTTTGTTGTTGCCATTGTATTAATTTTCTCTCTTCGTACATCGATTAAAGAGTTGATTAATGAAGGCAGTAATGAACCAGTTCATTTAGGTGGTATTTTAACGTTTTTCTTTAACGTTATTTATTTCCAATACAAAATTAACGAAGCTATTGATAATCAAAAATAATCGTTTCGTTATTTAATAAAAAAGGCATTGAATTCAATGCCTTTTTTATTGCTAGCTGGTCTTACAATGCCCCGGAGTGCTTCACATTTAAATAGGTGTTAAGCACATGCGGTAGCAGCTGCTCAGGGTTACAGTCAATGGCTATTACACCTTGTTTTTTCAGCTTCGCCATATTGGCTTTATGTGAATTTAGTAGTGCTAATGCTGCACAGTAACTGGTTGCATCTTCGTACTTTTCAATAGGCTCATCGAGCACCTCATTTACAGCACGGTTATTAATATTAATAAGTGCCACTAAGTGGTGTTTTTGTAATAGCTTAATTGCAGGCATTAACTCATCAATGCTTTGCTCATCAAGGGTGGTAACTAATAACACTAAAGAACGTTTACTGCGTTTAGCGATTAATTGGTTCACAGCCACTAAATAGTCACTGCTGCTCTTATCTGGGTATAGATCATAAAAGTGATTCATTACCCGTGATACATTCTGCGCACCTTTTACATCAGGTAACCAACGCAGATTTTGGTTAAAGCTTTGCATGCTAAACCAATCACCTTGCTTTAAAACTGTGTGTGACAGCAGTAGCAATGCATTTAAAGCATGATCAAAGTGGCTGCCTTCATTGGCTTCTATGGCCATTTTTTTAGAAGCGTCTAGCATCACTATGACATGTTGGTTTTGCTCTTCTTGATACTCACGAGAAATGAGTTTTCGACGCTTACTGGTCGCCTGCCAGTCTATTTGCCTAACACTATCACCTTGGCGGTATTCGCGTAGTTGCTGAAATTCGATACCATCACCGCGCTTTTTAGTGAGCTTTAAGCCTGAAATAGGCTTATTCACTACGCCATTTAAATGCTGCTTTGAAGTAACCCGGCTAAAATCGGGATACACTTTTAATTGAATTGCTTGCTCAGCTAACCAGTTTGTTTGCCAAAGGCCAAATGGCGACCCTACCCTAACTTCAATGGCACTGATCTGCGCATCACCTCGTTTGTGAGCGCGTAAGCTAAAGCTCTGCTTTGCTTGTTGCATTGCATCTATAAACACCGTTTGCTGTGGCTTTTGTAGCTCAATTGCATTACTTAAATGAACACTGACATCTAGCATGGTCGCATGCTTCGCTTTATTTTTAATCACTAGCTGCAATGCTTGGCGGCGATACAAAGCCATGTTGAGACTCGTTTGTGCACTTACTTCAAGTAAAGGCTCTGACTTCGCCGCTATGTAATCTACAAATGCGAGCAATAAAGGCACTAAGAGCAAGGCCGTTAGCACTAAGCTGTCAACTGATGCAATGGCACAGACAAGCAACAATAACAACAACAAAGCTGTTAATTGTACTAAGCGTTTTGCAGGTCTATGCTTAATGCGATTCATGAGCGTGGTGCTTCAACACTGGCTAAAATGGCATTGATCACTTCATCAAATGACACCCCTTCCAGCTCCAAATCAGCCGATAAAATTAATCGGTGTCTTAAAATATTCACAGACACTGACTTCACATCATCAGGAGTTACAAAGTCACGGCCATTCATTAATGCCATTACTTTTGCCGCTTTAATGATATTAATTGAGGCACGTAACCCTGCGCCGTGGAGCACACCTTGCCAAGTTCGTGAACTACGCACGATATCGACGGCATAATTCAGTATTTGTTCGTCTACTAAAATATCTGCACAAAGCTGTTTAATTTCAGCAATTCGCTTAGCATCCAATACCGCAGGGAGCTGCTCTACTTTGGTTTCATTAGAGACAATTTGTGTATTCAGTTTTAAAAGCTCAACTTCCGATTCATGAGAAGGAAAACCAAGCTCCACTTTCATCATAAAACGGTCTAATTCAGCCTCAGGTAGTGGGTACGTCCCTTCTTGATCTAATGGGTTTTGAGTGGCTAATACCATAAACGGTGAATCAATAGATAATGACTCGCCATCAATGGTGATTTGTTGCTCTTGCATCACCTCAAGAAGAGCTGATTGCGTTTTAGCTGGTGCACGGTTGATTTCATCAGCCAGCAAAATATTAGTAAATGCTGGGCCTTTTTTGATATTAAATTCACCTGATTTCATATCATACAAACTATGACCAACAACATCTGAAGGCATTAAATCCGGTGTAAACTGCACTCGCGAAAAGTCTACATTTAAGCTTTTTGCTAAGGCTCTAACCAGTAGCGTTTTACCAAGCCCTGGAACCCCTTCAAGTAATACATGACCACCCGCAAAGAGCACCGTAAGCACATCTTCAACAATAGCATCTTGACCAACTAACACACGCGAAATATTATGCTTTACTTGTTTTACTGCATCAGCTGCCTCAACTAAGCTCATGCGATTAGTGTCTAATTCCGTGCTCATAAGGCATTCCTTAATTGTTTAAATCGTTTTATATATTCTGTTCGTTGTTCTTTGGACTCAGGCAACTTGCTAGCAAGCAACTCAGCCACCTGTTGTTTTTCAAAATGAGTTAAATTAGCGATGATCTGCGCCTGCTTTTCAGCACTAAGCATCTTAAAGTTAGGCACTCGCGACTCTACTTTGGCGTAAAAATCTTTCTTGAGTGCAGTAAATAACACGGCTTCGTGACCATGCTCTGAATAAAAGTTTGCTACTGCTCGAATATGCTGATTAAAGCTGGTTTTTATATCGAAGTCAGGAGCATAAGAGCGGCCGATACGACTACTGATATGCCACACTGCAAGCACAATTAATAACAGCAACGTCACCACAAATTGCCAGCTCCAGTGCCATAATTTAGCAAACCAGTTTGGGTAAGTCAGATAAGGTACATACGTTACTTTTTCAGCCCCTTTACTTAACCAAAGCAATAAACTGCCATGATCCAGATGGCGAAGCCGGTAATTGGTAAAAGGTAACAGCGATGGCATCACAATGACCCTACCTTGACCAAATGCAAAGTCACACATCAAGGTATCGCCGTTATCATTATTTGTACTCACACCGGGGCAGTTTTCAATAAAAAAGGCACGGCTTAGCTCAAGGTCAAGCTGAGTGTTTTCATCAATTAATAAATTACTATTTTTATTCCCTTCTTTGAGCATCGCAAAATCATATTCAAAAACATCTTCTTGGCTTTGTACATTGATGCCAAGCTGACTAAAAAATACGGTGCTATCAATCGCCAGCTCATCACGTTGCCTGTTTAATACATAAATTAAACGTCCGCCATCAGCGACCCAATCAGCAAGCTGTACATCTAATTGGTAGGAGTCAGCAAGCACCGCCTCATCCAAAATTAAGATACTTTGTGGGTCTATGTTTAACTCATCACTTTGTGCTTGCTCTGCCAAGCGTTTGTTTTTATTCCAATCGATACCATTGACTTTAAGTAGCCGCTTAGCCATCGTGAAGTTATCTTTTGCCACATCACTATGAAAGCCAATTTCTATTTCTTTTTTCTGCCAATCTAAAGAAGCAATACCAGCAATAACAAATAAGCTAAACACCACTAGCACCGCTATGAGCACAACCTTAAGCTTCATGGGCTTGCTCCTTAGTCTCTGTTGTCATTGCCGTAATTTGCTCTGTCAGCTCGATAAAGTCGATATCAGGGGTTTTATGGCCCCAAGCAACCGTGACCCACGCAGAAAATAAGCGGGCAAAAATTGCTTGTCCTTGATTTGGCACCCTAGCATCAATTGCACGTTTACATTCGCGCTCAGTCATCGAGCGGTGCAAGCGCACTTCATGTTGTTGCTGCGCCCAACTCAGCGCATGATGAAGCAAATACGCCAGCGCCAAGCGGTGCTCACCTTGCTCAAAACATTGCTTTGCAGCGGCAATTAAATCTGCTGGTAAATCCTTACTTTTAATTTCTGCAAATAAGGTTGGGATAACTGGCTCTTCATTTACTTTTGTACGTTCTGGTAAGCTTAAATTTGCAAAAAAACCGCGTTTTTGCATTAGGTAATAAACCAACCAAATAACTAATAAACCGACCAGTACCCAAACAAATATGCCAAACACTTCACCAATGGCAGTAAACACATCGATAAGCCAAGACCAATCACTCTCTGATGAGCTACCTTTTGCTTCGATATTTGGCACCCACGTGGTCTCAGTTTCAATGACATTAGGCTCATTATAAAGAGCCGTAACTTGATCTTTTACCGCTTGCTTATCGATTTGCTCTGCATAGCTTGTTGATGGTTGCAGTGTAAACGTTGTAAGTATAAGTAGTGCTACAGCACTGACTACGCCTGCAAGACGGGTGCGAATATTTTTAAATGCCAGCTCGATATCCCAGCCTTCTAGTTCAACTCGACGGTGTAAATAAGCAAGGAAACCACCTGTTACAAATAACGGTGCGACTAACGAGATACTGATGATATAAATAAAGTTAAACGCTATCTCAACCCAGATTGGCGCTTCGAATATTTGGTACATGGCTTCTTGTGCAGAGAATGAATGGGGCACAAGTGCAATTGTCAGTGCCGATATTCCCATCAATAAGATAAACTCAAAATGTACACAGAACAGCATCCACAATGTCTGCTTAGGCTTAGTTGAAGCAAACAACACCTGCTTACGCTTAGTTTTGCGCTCACCTGATAGTCGTTCAAGTTGTTCTACAGGGGCTAAAAATGCTCTGTTTGGGCTAAGCCTAAAAACGGTTAAATGCGCTAACATATCAGCGATTTTTAACTGCTTGAGTGACTTTAAGCTACTCATTATGTTGACTGGCTGATTGAAAACCGCTTTTGACATGTAATCGAGTAAAGGTCGCTCAAATACAGGTTTAAGCCACCAAACAACAAAGCCACCTATGCCCCAGCTTAATAAAAGGCCAACAATCAAAAATACGGGTACTGCCATCATCAAATACAAAGAAACCAACGCTAGAGCATGCTGCTTAACTAGCAACACTGTTAAATCAAAGGTTTCGTAAGCACTGCGCTTGCGAGGATTGAAGCTAAGTCGATTAAGCTCCATAACGCATTCCCCTGTATAAGCGAAAAACGACATAAGCCCAACAACCGCTGCCAACTAAATATTTAACTTCGTTAGCAATATCACGGGGTGACCAAAATGCTTCGATAAAAGCGGCAATGACTAACATTAAAAATGCGCCAACAATCAGTGGAAGCGCTTTTTGTGCAGCCTGTTTCATCGCATATGCGCGAGTATACTGCCCAGGATTTAACAAGCCATAACCTATTTGACACCCGGCCGCTGAGGCAATGATGATAGCGGTTAACTCAAATGAGCCATGGGTTATTACAAACGAAAAAAACGGCCCTTCAAATCCAACATTCACAATGTGAGCTGCAACAGCACCAAAATAAAAACTATTGAACAATAGAAAAAAAGCAGCGCCAACACAGAACAATACGCCACCTGCAAACATCTGAAATGCGATACCAATGTTATTGTAGATATAGACCCCGAACATCATCAGATCTTGCGATGCGCCGCGCTCCGCCGATTGAACGCTACCACTAGGGTTATACATTTGTTCGATATTAAGGACAGTGCCTTGCCCTAAAAATGTATACGCAGCATCAGGGTCGATAGTTACCCAAATAAAAGCAATTAAGGCCAATCCCCAAAATGCCAATAAGTTAATACCAAGCATTAAACGATTTTCATACAGTGCACGCGGAAATGCCGTGCGGGCCACATGCCATATTTCAGAAAATTGATTGCTTCGAGATAAATAAAGGCGCTTTTGTCCTAACTGTACCAACCTGTTTATTTGCTCAATCAACACCGGGCTGTATTGACGACTTTGCGCAATGGCTAAATCATTACAGACTTTGCGATACAAGTTAGGGAAATTAACAGGTAAAGACTCCGCACTACTTTGCTCGCAAAGCGCTTTAAACTCATCCCAACTGACGCTATTTGATTTTACAAATTGAGTTTGCTTCATTGCTTACCCTCCTGCTGCGGGTAATCGCTATCGTGTTGAACTTGACCTGCAAAGTGGCGTGCATAGCTAACGAGCTGCGCCTCAATCTCATGCTCTTCAGCAAAAAACGGTGTGGCTAAAATAGCTGCCAACTCACGGCGCCTTGCATCAGATAATTCATCATGACGCTCTGCAAAAGCAAGCACCGCTAATTGCTCTTCGGTGGTTAAGCTAATGGTAGGAATATGCACTTCACCTTGAGATAATTCAGGGCGCGTAGCTAACTCATCGTCGTAAATAACCATGGTGCCTGCAGCCCAATCACCAATGCGTTTAAAACGGTTGTTAAACAACATAACCACAAGGCCTAAGAAATAGCCTATAGGTAGCATATCGGCTGGGCGTAGTAAGTTACGCACTACAATTTGCGAAAAGCTTGCCGGTAAACCGTTGTCTTGCACAACACGGATTTTAAGGCGTTTTTTACCCGGCGTTTGGCCACTTTCCATTTCAAACAGGATGTTATAGCCCCATGAAATTAAAAAGTAAGCAATTAATATAAGTCCCTGCCCAGCATCGCCAAAAAAGGCAAATACAGTACCTACAGCAAGTAAAACCAAACTACGGATAATAAAATCGATAATGTAGGCATAGCTTCGGGCAACAACGCCAGCGGGAGTTATGGCGATATCAACGCCTTCGGGGAGTTTGATGTATTCTCTGTTTTCCAATCCGTGGTTCAACATTAATCTACTACTGGTATTTATTATTGTTTTCGTAAGCCAATAATAATGCGCGTTTTTCGTTCCTTTTTCAATGAATTTTGTTATGAGCGCGTTACAAATAAAACAAAAAAACCGGCTATAAGCCGGCTTTCAAAGGGGTTACAGAATTATTTTTCTGCGCGACCCATAAATTTATGCTCAACGGTATTAATACGAATACGGTCGCCTGTTGAAATATGCTCAGGAACTTGAATCGTTAAACCCGTTGTTAAACGTGCAGGCTTCGAACGTGCACTTGCTGAAGCGCCCTTGATTGAAGGGTCAGTTTCTTCAACTACAAGCTCAACACTCGATGGTAAATCTAAGCCAACTGGCGAGCCATCAATCACAATAACGTGAAGACCTTGAGTTTCTTCATTAACGAATAAAATCTCTTCGCTGATCGCTTCTTTATTTAGGTTATATGGCGTGTAGTCTTCGTTATCCATGAAAACATACTCTTCACCGTCAATGTAAGAGAACATAGCTTCACGACGAATGAGATCAGCAAGCTTTAGCATGTCGCTGTCTTTAAATGTTTCATCAACTTTACCGCCTGTTACCACATCGTATAAACGCATACGGTATAAACTGCCACCAGCACGACCTTGTGGTACTGAACGTTGAATATCTTTAACTACTAAAACACGGCCGTTATGCTCGATAGCGGCGCCTTTTTTAACTTCACTTGCCTTAGGCATGGGTGTATTCCTATCGTTTTTTGATGACAGAAATTTACCACGTAATGGCTTTTGTTCAATAAAAATTTACAGTTTTGACTCGCAGCCGTTATTTATTCGATTTTTCAGCAAATTATGACAATAGTTGTCTCAAAACTACGAAAAAGCTGCTATCTTTATAACTACGAAAAATGACTTCAAGGATTGGATCATGAATCAACACACAGTACACGAGTATTTAATGAAAAAGCCATTGGTGATGATCACCCAACCATTTGGCCAAGATGTCGACGTTTACAAGGTGAATCATAAAATGTTTGCCACCCTTGCCGAGGGCAAAGAAGGCCAAACAGACGATGAGGGAAACCTTGTATGGTGGCTAAATCTGAAATGCGATCCAGATGAAGCCCAAGCACTGCGTGATATTTTCCCGTCGGTGATCCCGGGTTATCACATGAACAAACGTTTATGGAATACGGTTATTTTAGACGGCACCGTACCACAAGGAGAGATTGAACGAATGATTGATAATTCGTTTGATTTAGTGGTTGCGAATATGCCAGAAAAAGACAGAAAAGCGATTGAGCTTCATCTGTAAAATTGCGCACTGATCACGCTCTGTGATCAGTGCAACTTAAATGAAAATGATGATCGGTATACAAAACACCGCCAATAGCATACGCATCTAGCTGCCTATCGACTAACTGAAAACCACATTTCTCAAGTACTTTTTCTGAACCGATATTACCCTCGGTGACAACCGCTTTAAATTCACGTACAGCATGTTCTGATTTGGCGTAATCAAGCACTGCTTGCAAAGACTCTGTGGCATAGCCACGACCATGAAAATTAGGCAGCAACAAATAACCGACTTCTTGACTATCAGGCACTGTTGATGACGTAAACCCAGTTACCCCCACCTCTTTGCCAGTACTGGTTTCAACAATAACTAAACAAAGTGGTGAATTCGAATTTGGCTGCCAAGGCTTTAAGCGTTCATTAAACTTAGCTCGCAGCTGCGCCTCTGAGGGCTTATCGAAGCATTTAGCTATAACTTCGGCATCATTATGCAAAGTATAAAACAATGGCCAGTCATCGGCATTTAACAGCCGTAATGTTAATCGCGCAGTGGTGAGAGTCATGGTGATTAATCGCTTTGTAAATAAACCTAGTTATAACAAACTGATTTCGTGAGTTAAATACCACTTATGGCCAATATAGAAGAAAAAAGCCCCGCTCAATGAGCAGGGCTTTTAAAATTAACTAATTTAAAGAATTAGCTCTTAGTCGTTTCTGTATCAGCATCTTCTGACGCTTGCTCGTCTTCAACCACTTCTTTGGTTACTTCAACCGGATCGACAGGCGTAGCTTCAACTACTGCCGGCTCTTCGCTTTCTGCTTGGTAAAAACGACCACCTTTTTCAGCCATTGCTTTTAACGTATCGCAAGGTGTGAAAATTGGGTTGTAGTTAGCAAAAGTCGCCATTTCAGAGCTCACTTGTGCTGCACCCAGTTTATCCATATAGCTAAATGGACCGCCTAAGAATGGTGGGAAACCAATACCAAAAATAGCACCAATATCACCATCACGCGGGCTTGCAATAATGCCATCATCTAAACAGCGCACCGCTTCATTTAGCATTTGCGCAACACAACGTTTAGCAATTTCGCTCTTGTTTAAACGAGGTGATGGCGTAACACCAAGTAGCTCGTATACTGACTCATCCACTTTTTTATCTTTCTTGTCGTAAAGATAAAAACCACGGCCAGTCTTACGACCTAAACGCTTAGAATCGATTAAGCGATTAAAGGCATCCGGGGCTTTAAAGCGCTCGCCCAATTCTTTTTCAAGGATTGGCGCAATTTTAGAACCGATATCAATCCCTACTTCATCAAGAAGCGCTAAAGGCCCTACCGGGAATCCAAACTCAACCAATGCTTGGTCAATCTTTTCAATTGGCTCACCTGCTAGCAGTAAATTAGCCGCTTCATTGACATAAGGCGCTAAGATACGGTTTACATAGAAACCAGCCATATCTTTAACCACAATTGGTGTTTTACCTTGCTTACGGGCGAAGTTAACAACGCGTGCGATAGTCTCTTCAGACGTACCTTCATGTGGAATGATCTCAACAAGTGGCATTTTCTCAACAGGTGAGAAGTAATGCAGACCAATTACATTTTCTGGGCGTGCTGCATCAGCAGCAATTTGTGCAATTGGTAATGATGAGGTATTACTTGCAAAAATCGTGTTGTCTTGGCACTCACGTTCTACATCAGCCACCATACCTTGCTTTAAAGCAAGATCTTCAAACACGGCTTCGATAACGATATCAATGTGTTTAAAGCCGCTGTAATCGGTGGTACCGGTAATGCGGTTCATGGTTTGTTGTAGATCAGCTTTAGATAAAATACGACGCTTTTGCTTTTTATCTAAAATCTTATAGCTGTAGTTCATTGCATTGCTGATGCCCTTTTCAGCCACATCTTTAATGCGCACTGGAACACCCGCTTTTACAGCACTAACATGGGCAATACCTGCGCCCATGAGGCCGCCGCCTAATACTGCCGCTTTAGCGATTGCTGGCGCATCATCATTACGCCACTCTTTTTTCATTTCAGTGGTTGCAAAGAAAATACCGCGTAATGCTTTTGACTCATCACTCATTACCAGCGTGGCAAAGCCTTCAGCTTCAGTTTTGTATGCTTTTAACTGATCAAGTTCAACACTTGCACGAACAGCTTTAATAATGGCTAAAGGTGCCGGGTAGTGACCGCCTGTTTTCTTCAGCACGTTTTCTTGTGCTTTTTTGAAAATAATATTGCGACCAAATGGGTTTGACTCAAGTAATTGACTTAAACGGTCTAGCTTAGGTTTAGTAGCCTTCGCCTTACCTTTCAGGGCAAACTCTTTAGCAACGTCAAGTAATACACTGTGTGGTACACAGTCATTTACTAAGCCTGTTTTCTTCGCTTGCTTAGCACGCACTTGCTTACCTGTAAGCATCCACTCAAGTGCTTTTTGCAAGCCAACTAATTTTGGTAAACGTTGAGTACCGCCACCACCAGGTAATAAGCCTAACTGTACTTCTGGCAAACCAAGCTTAGTGATATCGCTGTCTGAACACACGCGATAATCACACGCTAAAGCAAACTCTAAACCGCCACCCAATGCAGCACCATGAATAGCACTTACTGTTGGGAAAGGCAGCTTTTTCATATCGAAAAATGCTTGCTGACACATTTCGCTTAACGCTAATGCATCTTCACGGCTATTGGCGCTATCAAGCATTTTAATATCAGCACCGGCGATAAAGTTATCGCTTTTACCACTAATAAATACCATGCCTTTTACTGCTTGCGCTTGTGCGTCTTTGAGTAAGGTTTTTAAATCTTCTGCAAAACTGCTGCGCAGGGTGTTCATTTTCTCACCCGGCACATCAATGGTTACAACGGCTACGCCGTCATCAGCCACTGATAAACTAAATACTGAATCTGTCATTACGCACTCTCCAATACAAAGGCTGCGCCTAAGCCACCCGCTGCACACGCAGTCGTAAGCGCTAAGCCGCCACCGCGACGATTAAGTTCATGTAAGCTTTGCGTGATCAGGCGCGCACCTGTTGCCGCAAATGGGTGACCGTATGCAAGTGAGCCACCTAATACATTGAACTTGTCCATGTTAATTTCGCCGATCGCTTTGCTGCGACCTAGCTTTTCTTGTGCAAATTTATCTGACGCAAACATCTTCATATTAGCCAGTGTTTGCGCTGCAAATGCTTCATGCATTTCGATTAAATCTAAATCAGCTAATGTGATACCTGCTCTATCTAGGGCAATTGGCGTTGAGTGCGCCGGACCCATTAGCATATCTTCATGTACACCAATTGCTGAGAAAGCAAAACTGCGTACATAACCTAGAATGTCGTAACCCAATGCTTTTGCTTTACTCTCACTCATCATTAATACCGCAGCGGCACCATCAGTTAATGGCGTTGCGTTAGCTGCGGTCACTGAGCCATGTTGACGGTCAAATACTGGTTTTAATTTCGCGTAGCCTTCAACTGTTGAGTTATGACGAATGTTATTGTCTTGCTCAATAAAGCTCTTATAAGGTGCAACATGTGCAGTCATTACTTCATCTTTAAGTTTACCATCAGCCCACGCCTGACTTGCAAGGGTGTGCGAACGATGTGCTAAGGCATCTTGATCTTCACGGCTGATGCTATGTGTTTTCGCCATTTGCTCTGCTGTTTGACCCATAGATAAACCAGTAGAGTACTCAGCGACCGCAGGCGGAACAGGAAGTAAATCTTTTAGACGTAGTTTAGAGAAAATCTTTAATCGCTGACCAAGCGTACGTGCTTTGTTTAAATCAACAAGGCTACCCGCTAATTTTTTACTAACACCAATAGGTAATACAGACGATGAGTCAGCACCACCAGCAATACCTACTTGCACTGAGCCTGCCATAATTGACTCGGCTACGTTAGCAATGGCTTGGAAACTTGTTGCACACGCACGCGAAACAGAATATGCATCAACAGAAACAGGCATACCCGTACCTAATACGATTTCACGGGCAATGTTTGGCGCTTCTGGCATTTGCACTACTTGTCCAAATACAAGTTGGTCAATTTCAGATTTATCAAAGTTAAGTCGTTCAAGCATTTCGTTGACAACTAACTTACCCATATCAAGGGCTGGTACATGATGGAATGCTGTGGCTTGCTTTGCGAATGGCGTTCGCAGGCCGCTAACGATAGCGATACGATCGCCTTTTGCTGTTTTAAGTATATTTTGCTCAGACATTTATGCTCTCCCGCTGACAGGTCTGACCTGTTTGTTTTTCCTGATTCTAAAACAACCCGTGTACGAATGCCAATAGTAAGTTTTCAACCATAGGCTTTTTTCGGCCTATTTACAAAAAAACACCGTATTTATATGGTAGGCTAAAAATCCTTAAAAAATAACGAACTATTTGAGGATTTTGTGTCTAACACTTGTGTTATAACTTTTGAATCCTTATAACTTGTTAATAGCGCCCCACCACGGTACCGCGCAAATAATTTATCGGTACTGAATATAACGCATTGGCGCATAACAAAAACAATTTTTGACTCACGCTTTTAGGACAGTCTTTTTATTATGGCAGTTAACGCATTTTCACAATTAAAATCATATCTAGACACGCAAATTATCGGCCAACCACAATTAACTCAAGCACTGTTAATCGCAATTTTGGCAGATGGCCACTTATTAGTTGAAGGCCCTCCGGGTCTTGCGAAAACGCGTGCAGTCAATGCCTTAGCGAAAGGCGTTGAAGGCAGTTTCCAACGTGTACAATTTACCCCAGACTTATTACCTGCAGATGTAACTGGTACCGATATTTATCGCCAGCAAACCAGTGAGTTCGTATTTGAAAAAGGCCCATTATTTCATAACCTAATTTTGGCAGATGAAATAAACCGTGCTCCTGCTAAAGTGCAATCAGCCCTACTAGAAGCCATGGCTGAACGCCAAGTAACGGTAGGTAAAAACACCTATCCACTGTCTGATCTATTTATGGTTATGGCAACCCAAAACCCGCTAGAACAAGAAGGCACTTATCCACTTCCAGAAGCTCAGCTTGACCGCTTCTTATTGCATTTGAGCATTGATTACCCGGGTGCTGAACACGAATTAGATATCCTACGCCTAACCCGTGGCGAGGCTATTTCTGACAAGCAAGCAACGACACAGCAAATTAGTCAAAGTGAGCTATTTGCTGCCCGTAAAGCGATATTAGGTTTGTATTTAGCTGAGCCGCTTGAGAAATACCTAGTACAGTTAATTGTTGCCACTCGTGAAGCAGCAGAGCTTGATGAACAACTTGGACGCTGGATTGAATATGGCGCAAGCCCACGTGCAACCATTGCCCTTGATAAGTGTGCCCGCGCGCATGCTTGGCTAGAAGGCCGTGACTTTGTTGCCCCAGATGATATTCAAGCAGTGCTGCATAATGTATTGCGTCACCGTATTATCTTAAGTTACGAAGCACAGGCCGATGGCATCAGTAAAGACGATGTGATCAGCCGTATTTTAGAATTGGTGGCAGTGCCATAAGCTATGTCGAGCCAATTTGATACAGCGGCGTGGTTAGCAGCGAGTCATAGTCAAGGCGTCAATTTATCACTCAAAGAGTTGATGTATTACAAAGCCAAAGCTCGTTTGCTAGAACTTGCGCCCAAAGTAAAAATCAAAAACAGCTTAGCTGGGCAATACCTTGCACCTCATAAAGGGCGCGGTATGGAGTTTGCCGAGGTGCGTCATTACCAAGCCGGTGATGATATACGCTCTATCGACTGGCGTGTTACCGCACGCACTGGCGAAACCCACACTAAGCTGTTTCAAGAAGAAAAAGAACGCCCTGTTTTTGTCTTTACCGACTTTTCTAACTCGATGCTTTTTGGCTCAAAGTTACTGTTAAAGTCGGTGCAAGCAGCGCACATTAGCGCACTGGTTGCTTGGTCGGCGTGTCAACGAGGTGATCGCATTGGTGGCTTGGTGTTTAACCAGCAAGGTCATCACGAATTAAAACCGACCTCACGAGAGAAAGCAGTGTTAAAGCTTTGTCACAACTTATGTGATATTCACAGCCAAGCTCTGACTAATATCGATCAAACAGCCACCAGCTTATTTAGCGAAAACCTTAAACGTCTTAATCATTTAGCAAAACCAGGAAGCTTGGTTTATATCGTCTCTGATTTTAGCGCCCTTGATGAAGCAAGTTTCAAACAACTTGAAATACTGAGCAGGCACTGTGAATTGATTGGCTGTCATATAAGTGATCCGTTCGAGCACCAGCTACCTGCTTTTAAACAAACGGTGACAGTGTCGGCAAATGGCCAAGAGCTTGCTTTACCATTAATGGATAAGCAATTTCGCGAGCGCTTTGCTAAGTCTGCCGAAGAGTCGTTTTCTAACAGATTAAAACGCTTACAAAAATCTGGGCTTAGTTTAATTTCATTCAGTGCAGCCACTCCTCTTGAGCTGCAATTAGTGAGAAAGTAACAATGCAAAAAAATCCGCTAGATGGCTTACATGATGTCATTGCACCGACCGAGGTTGCATGGTGGCCACTTGCTCCAATTTGGTGGCTAATTATCGCCTTAGTTGGTTCGTTAATAATTTTCGGCTTAGTGCTTTTATATAAAAACCAGCAATTTAAAAAAGCCAAAAAACAAGCCATTAAATTAAGTAAAACCCTTAGTGATGATGACGCGCAAGAGCTACACATTATTTTAAAACGCTTAACTCGTCATTATTACAGCAGTCAGCTTGCTTCTCAGCCTTTGGCTAAGTGGTCTGAAAGTTTATCTAAACTCAGTGGCGACAACTTTAGTTACGACGAGTTGATGCCGCTTTATCAACAACAAAGTAATAATGCTGAGCTCGGGGCTAAATTACGCAGTGCTATTAGCAACTTTAAACTCAAGGAGCCAATTAATGTTTGAGTTTAGTTGGCCATGGTGTTTTGTGCTTTTACCCTTACCTTGGTTATTAAGCCGCTTTATGCCGTTAAAGCAACAAGGGCAGTTACGTTTACGTATTCCTGGCTTTGCTAAGCTTGGCTTAAATAATCAAGCAGTACAGCAACACAGCCGAAAAGTTTCATTGCTTGAATGGGCTGTTTGGATCTCTTTAGTTGTCGCTATTGCAAATCCAACTTGGCTTGATGAACCTATCACACTGCCTAATGAAGGCCGCGATATTATGCTGGCGGTGGATTTATCTGGCTCGATGACAGAGCAAGATATGGCCTACCAGAATCAGTATGTTGATAGGCTTACCATGGTAAAAGCCGTACTCAGTGACTTTATTGAACAGCGTCAAGGTGACCGCCTTGGTCTTATCTTATTTGGTGATACCGCATTTTTACAAACACCTCTTACTCGTGATGTTAAAACCGTAAGCCAAATGCTCAGCGAAGCGCAAATTGGTCTAGTAGGTAGAGCAACAGCCATTGGTGATGCATTAGGTTTATCTGTAAAGCGTTTTGCTAATAAAGATGAAAGTAACCGTATCGTTGTACTATTAACCGATGGCCAAAACACCGCCGGTAACCTTGATCCAGAAGATGCCCTGCTGTTAGCCCGCGAAGAAGGCATTAAGGTATATACCATAGGTGTTGGCTCTGATAACCCTCGTGGTTTCAGCCTATTTAATATGGGGGGTATGAGTGGCGGTAACTTAGATGAAAACCTACTCAAGCGCATTGCCGAGCAAACTGGCGGCTTATACTTTAGAGCAAAAGATGTGGCTGGTTTACAGCAAATTTATCAAGAGCTCGATAAGCTTGAGCCAATTAGTAGCGATGAACAAACGTTCCGCCCACAAATTTCATTGTTTTATATTCCACTGCTTGTGGCGCTAGGCTCAATAAGCTTAGCAATGCTCGTCAGTTTTATTCGCCAATTTAAGCAGGAGAGCTAGTATGGATTTTGAATTTATTCGCCCTGCCCTACTTTGGTTATTAATCCCCGCGCTGATTATTTTTAGTGTGCTGTTGGTACGCAACAAAAAAAGCGCCCCCGCTGATTTAATTGCCCCCCATTTGGCACAATTTGTAATGAGCGATAACCATAAAAAACAAAGCCAACCGCTTTGGTTAGTTGCGGTGTTTATCCTGTTAGCCATCGTTTTTTCAGCAGGTCCAAGCTTTGAGAAAAAACAAGTTCCCGTGTTTCAAGCAAAGAATGCGCGGGTCATTGTGATGGATATGTCGTACTCCATGTTCAGTACCGACATCGCACCAAGCCGATTAGTGCAGGCTCGCTTTAAAGCACTTGATATGATTGAGCTTTTCAAAGAAGGTGATACGGCATTAGTGGCTTATGCAGGCTCTGCATTTACCATTTCGCCGCTAACCAATGACGCTAGCACTTTGGCTAACCTTATCCCAAGCCTAAGCCCTGATATCATGCCGAGCAAAGGTTCAAATGTTATTGAAGGCCTAGAAAAAGCCGACGACTTACTTAAACAAGCTGGCTATTTAGATGGTGATATTATTTTAGTCACCGATGGAGTTGATAGCCTAGATCAAGAAGATATTAGCCGCTTTACCGCTCAGTCTAATTATCGTTTAAATGTCTACGGAGTTGGCACAGAGCAAGGTGCGCCGATTAAGCTACCTGAAGGAGGCTTTTTAAAAGACATTCAAGGACAGATTGTGATTCCAACGCTTAATGTCAGCCGCTTAAGTTCGCTTGCACGCAACAGCGGTGGCAAATTTGCACTGTATCAAACCAGTAATCAAGATATTCAAACATTTGCCCCAACAGCCAATGCTGAAGTACTCAAAGATGAGAAGCAAAGCCAAGCGTTATGGCGTGTTGATGCAGGTATTTACGGCCTGATTATTTTATTGCCGTTAGCGCTCTTTTTAATTCGCCGTAGTAGCCTAGTAGTTGGCTTTTTGTTTGTTATGTTCCTACCTCAGCAACAGGTTTACGCCGCCGAATTACCTGAGGTGTTTAAAAACCAAGACCAACGTGCTCTTGATGCCTATCAGCAAAATCAATTTGAACAAGCCGCCCAAGCTGAAAACACACAACTTAAAGGCGCAGCTCTTTATCAGCAAGGTAATTACCAAGCGGCCATGGATGCGTTTAGTGAAGATAAATCCGCAACGGGTTTGTACAACTACGGTAATGCCCTTGCTAAGGCCGGTGAGCTAGAGCAAGCCATAGAAGCTTATAAGCAAGCCCAACAGCTTAAAAATGACTTCACTGAGGCAAAAGAAAACCAAGCCCTCGTAGAACAGTTATTGCAGCAGCAAGAGCAACAGCAGCAGCAACAAGATCAACAGCAAAACAATGATCAACAAAACTCTGATGGCCAGCAAGATAACCAGCAAAAGCAACAGGGTGAAAATTCACAGCAAGGCGAAAACTCTGAGCAGAGTGAGCAGCAAGATGGCCAACAACCTTCAGACCAAGGTGAGCAATCAGATCAAAAAGGTGAGCAAAGCGAGTCTGAAAGTGACCAGCAAAACAAACCTGAAATGCAATCTGAAAAAGACACGTCGTCACAATCTGGAGAACAACAGCCAGAGCAAGCTCCTGAGCAACAAGAGGCCCAGCCACAGCCTTCGCAAAGTGATGAACAAGCTAAACAGCAAGCAGAGCAACAAGCCATGCAGGCACAAGCGGCTGAACTGACTAATGAAGAGAAAGAAAAAGCCCAGCAACTTAACCAGCTGCTGCGTAAAGTTCCCGATGATCCAGCGATCTTATTAAGAAATAAAATGCAATTAGAAGCACAAAAACGAAACTACCAACGTCGTCCACGAGGAGCCGAAAAATCATGGTAATGCGATTATTATGTTGTTTATTGCTAATCGCGGCAGCGCCGCTTTGGGCTGCCACCCAGTTACAGGCAAGTGTTGATAAAAATCCTGTCCTTGCCGGTGAGTTTTTTGTTTTAACCATCTCAGCAGACGACTCTATTAACAGCGAACAACCAGACACTTCGGTGCTATTAAAAGACTTTGTTGTTGGGCCGACCAGTGTTAGCTCGCGCACTAATATTATTAATGGTGAAATCAGTAAGCAAACTAACTGGTCTGTAAAGCTGATGACCCGCAAAGAAGGCACTTATACCATCCCAGCATTTACTGTAGCTGGTGTCAGTTCAAAACCCATTGAGCTAACGGTAGCTAAGCGCAGTCAAACCTCAGAGCAAAATAAAGAAGCCTTCATTAAAACAAGCATCAAGCCAACTAGCTTATACGTGCAAGAAGCCGGTGTTTATACAGTTAAATTGTATTTAGACAACAACAAAGAATTGCTTGATGGCAACTTAACTACGCCAGAAATGGAAAACGCTGAGCTAACCCCAATTAACAAGCAATCTGAAGACTATGAGTTAATTGATGGCAAACGCTATTTAGTGATCACCCGTGAGTACTTAGTGCAGCCACAAAAAAGTGGCGTAAATACTATTACGGCACCTGTGTTCAACGGCCGTATTCGTCAAAACTATCGCCAAATGGCTGTGTCAGCGATGGGCGAAGATGTTGATGTTGAAATCAAGCCAATTCCAGATAACTACACAGGTGCATGGCTACCAAGTGAACTGGTTAACCTTGATGAGCAATGGCAACCAAAAGACGACACCGTTGAAGTTGGCACGCCAATCACTCGAACTATCACCTTAACCGCATTGGGGGTTACTAAAGAGCAACTTCCTGATATCGATATGCCGCAGGTGCAAGGTTTTAGAAGTTACCCTGATGAAAAAGAGAGTAATCATCTGGTACGTGATGGCCGTGTTATCTCACAACAAACGGCTTCTTATGCTTTATTACCGCAAACACCGGGCACTTACACATTGCCTGAAATAAAGCTGCCTTGGTTTAATACTAAAATCAATCGTATTAGCTATGCGACCATACCTTCACGCACACTAACGGTAGTACCAAGTACAAATCCACTCACACCAACAGCTCCAGCTATCGCAGAGCCGCAAACCGCAAGCTCCAATGAGCTGAGTGATACGCCAACTAATGTACAAACAGTTACGCAAGTTACAACCCCTGTGTGGCTTATTATCGTGGCAGTTGCCGGCTATGGGCTTTGGTTAATCACCTTAGTGCTTTACATTAAAAAGCGCCCTCAACAGTCGGCAGCTGAGCCATTACCTACCAGTGGTTCACCAGCATCGTTGAATGAACTTAAGCAATTTGCAAAGCAAAACAACAGCTCAGGGTTTTATAACGCATTGAACCTTTATGCAAAACAGCAGACAGGTAAAAATGCTGCAGCAATCGAGTGTTTACTAGCATCACTGAAAAATACACAACTTAATAATGAAATTGCTAAATTACGCACTAAACTTTATAGTTCAGCAGATGAACAGGTTGATTTAAGCTTAATCGTCAGTTTGCTAAGCCAAGCAAAAAAGCACACTAAATCGACAAGTAATGATACTGAATTAAAAAATCTTTACGATTAACTATTAGAAAATAAACGGCTAATCTTGAATTAGCCGTTTTTTTAAGAAAAAAATAATAATCTCAGAAAGTTTTTTTCTGATAGGCAGGTCTTAGTTACTATGACAGAAAAACAAAAGCGATATGAAGCGCTGGTTCATGTCTACCACAGTGAGCTTTTTCGCTTTGCGTATTGGTTGTGTCGTGATCAGAACATTGCTGAAGACTTAGTGCAGGAAACCTTCCTGAGATCTTGGCGTGCCTTGGATTCACTGCAAGATCAACAAGCAGTCAAACCTTGGCTGTTAACTATTTTGCGCCGCGAGAACGCACGCCGCTTTGAACGTAAACAATTTGATTACGCCGATGTTGAAAACGACACCCTTGTAGATGAACAAAGTACAACCCTTGATGCTGAAATGGAACAAACAGTGATTCAACGACAAATAGGAAAGTTATCACAAGAGTATCGAGAGCCATTGCTATTACAAGTAGTAATGGGTTGCTCTGGCGATGAAATTGCCCAGATCCTCGATTTAAATAAAAATACTGTCATGACACGACTTTTCCGTGCCAGAAACCAGCTTAAAGAGGCTTTAAGCAGTGATGATGATCAACTTAGAGGAGCATCAAATTAATGGATGAACTCGAGTTTCGCCGCCGCATCCTCGCCGAGCCAAGCACTATTGATAAGGAACTTGAAGCGTTTGCCGAGCAGGACACAGATAAACAGGCGTTTATTGATGATGTGCGCGCTTTAGATGATGAACTAAGTAATGCGCTTAACATCCCCGTGCCTGAAAATTTAGCAAAGCGAATTATTGATAATACCTATGCCGCAGAAGAAGCGCCTTCAGAGCAGCCGCTAGACACCATTATTGAAGCTAAGTCGCGCTTTGCCTTTAATCGCTTGTATTTAGCCGCTGCAGCGTCGTTTTTAGTAGCAATTAGTGTGTTCTTTGTCACTAACAAACAACATACGTTATACAGCGTGGGTGAGCATGCCTTTGCGCACCTATACCATGAGATAGGCTCGCTAGATAAACATGAAGCGATAGATCTTGCCTATGTGAACGAAAAGTTTGCCACCATTGGCGGACATTTAGATGAGCTACCAGGTAAAGTAACCTATTTAATGTTTTGTGACTTTCAAGGCAAAAAAGGTCTGCACTTGGTATTTGAGTCTGATTTTGGCCCGATGACGGTATTCATTGTGCCTTCTGACGAGCAACCATTTGGCACTGGCTCTGACGATTTCAATGATGAGCGTTTCGCTGGCCACATCAACCGTGGTGAGCGAGCGGATACTATCTTAATAGCGAGTATTGGCGCTCCACTTGATAGCTACAACAGTATGATCAATGACGCCATTCGCTGGCTGCATTAATACCTACTCGTAGTAACACATATTACAGGCATAAAAAAACCGCAGTCACTGCGGTTTTTTTATCGCTATAAAGCAGGTTACTTACAAACGTCTGCTACTGCATTTGCAAAGTAATCAATGTTTGCATCACTGATACCAGCAACGTTTACACGGCTAGAACCCACAATGTAGATAGAGTACTCTTTTTGTAAGCGCTCGATTTGCTCTTTATTAATACCTAGGAATGAGAACATACCATTTTGACGGTCAATAAATGAGAAGTCTTGCTCAATGCCTTTCGCAGCTAAGCTTTCTTTAATTAAAGTACGCAAACCATTAATGCGATTACGCATTTCATCAAGCTCGTCGTGCCACATTTGCGTCAGCTCAATGCTGCCTAAAATCGTGCTAACAATATCAGCACCATGTGCAGGCGGCATTGAATAGATGCTACGTACAACACTTAATAATACAGAGTTAGAGATATCAGCAGTTGCTGCATCTTTAGCAATGATTGAACATGCACCGATACGCTCGCGGTATAAACCGAAGTTTTTCGAACAAGAAGAACAGATGATTAACTCGTCTACCGCTGCTGCTAATTTACGAAGACCCGCTGCGTCTTCTTCAAGGCTTGAACCAAAACCTTGGTAAGCAATATCAACCAGAGGCGTGAAACCAACTTCAACAGCAAGATCAGCAACGGTGCTCCATTGCTCAGCATTTAAATCCATACCGCTTGGGTTGTGACAACATGCGTGGAATAACACAACATCACCTTTAGGCACTTGCTTAAGGGTATTAATCATGTCATCAAATAAAAGGTCTTTATTTTCGTAATCGTAGTAAGGGTATTCTTTTACTGTTAAGCCCGCCGCTTCAAATAAGCTGATGTGGTTTGCCCACGTTGGCGTAGTTACCCATACAGTCGCATCTTTGTTGCAACGCTTGATGAATTCAGCTGCAACACGTAATGCACCTGTACCACCTGGTGCTTGTGCAGTGCGAACACGGTTAGCTAAAAGTGCTGGATGCTCACCCAGTAATAAGTTTTCCATTTTTTGACAGTAATCTAGGTTACCTGCCAAGCCAATGTACGATTTACTGGTTTCGTTTTCTAAACGAAACGCTTCCGCTTTTTTAACCGCTTTTAATACAGGCGTATTGCCTTGCTCATCCTTATAAACACCTACACCCAAATCGATTTTCTTTGGGTTTGTATCTTGTTTAAAGGCCGCCATTAGGCCAAGAATAGGATCTGTTGGTAATGGTTTTAATTCTGAGAACATTGACTATCTCTTTTTATAGGGGTTAGCGTTGCCACTAGCTTAACATAAAAACCCAGCCTGATTACTAGTTAAATTAGACCAAGAGTTGAGGAATTTTAATACAACAAGCCACAAGTAATGCAAGGGTTTGCTGATCAAAGAAATCATTATTAAATGCTTCTGCATCTATAATACCTAAGCATTCATTTTTGTCTGATAATAATGGTAAACAAGTCTCAGCTTTCACCTTCGGGTCGCAAGTATAATACTCACCACCTTGTGCAAGGTAATCGGCTACGTTATTGATCACACGCCCTTGCTTAGAAAGCGCAACTTGAACATTGTTACTGCCTTTAGCAAATGCTTCAGTTAACGGGAATAATGGACGGCTCGGTGCACCATGATAAACCAGCTTTAATAACTGAGAACCTTCATTAGTCTCTGTCGCTTGATAAATACCAAACCAATCAACTTGAGTTTGGGCAACAACAAAATCGATAATTTGTTGAAGCTTAGCCAGTTTTTCAGTATTGGTAGCATCATCGGCAACATAATCATTTAATTTGAATGGTTCATCTTGTAAGTAGCCAAACAAGCTACACGCACCACCCTCGCCTAGCTCAGGAATTTGATACTCCCAACGCACTGCTGGTAAAGCTGACTCTGCAAGATAATGTTCAAGGTTTGATAATTGCTCAGCAACCAAATTTTCTGGTAATTTAAGCTGAGCTGTCGATAAGTAGTTAGAAATCATTTAGCCATCCAAACATCTATAATGCCAGAATGATAACATGCGATTTTAGTGTGAGCTAGTACTGCTTGCTGTTAATTGATAATAAATTTCGACTTGGTTGCCTGCACTATTGAAGGTCACTTTTGAAGCTACTTCCCCAAGCAAGCACAAGCCTCTACCATGCTCTCTTGCAAGGCTTTGTTGATTTGCCTGTTCTTTACTAAAACCATTTCCTGAGTCGCAAACAGTAAAATATAAAGCAAGTTCTTCTGGGCAATAACGAATATCAATAATGATTAAGGCATCGGTTAAATTTGCGAGGGCCTCTTCACGTTGTTGATAATAAATTAAAAAGCCATCTTCCTGATTTTTGACCTCTGAGTCGAGACCTAACACCCCATGATCTAAAGCGTTGTTATACGCTTCTGAGAGTATCAAAAAGATATTAGCGCGATGTGCATTTAACCCCGCTACTTTGCTTATTACATCAACAACTTCCAGCACCGGATCGGTACTTTTGATTTGCTTTGAGTTCAAGCTCAATGAAAAATTAAAAGGTAATGCGGATAGCGGCTCTGATTTTTGCTCAGGCTCGCGCATTGGTAAGCAATTTAATAATACGAGGCTCAAGTCGTCTTGTTGTTTACTACCACGGGCAAATTTATTGACTCGTTCAAGTACTTGCTCAGTAGAAATAGCAGGTTTTGAGGCTAGCACTTTTTTAAAGCGATGCTCACCAAAGTACTCGTCATGTGGACTAGTCGTTTCAATGATACCATCGGTTGCCATGACAATACGGCATGTGTCTTCTACTTCAATGTGAATAAGTGCACGCTCGAATTCATCTTCTTCTAAAATACCCAGTGCCATGTGTTGAGATTCAAGGGTACGAATAACTTCACCGCTTTGATTGATGATATAGGTATCGGGTAAGCCCCCTAGCCATGCCGAGATACTTTTTCCGGTACTGCTAAGCTCTATGATGGTTGCAGCACAAAACATGTGGCCTGGTAATAACTTACCTAATACTGAATTGATTTCTGCGGCAATATCACTCACAGACATGCCCTTACTCACCATGGTATAAAATACTCTTGAAGCAGGGAGAGCTCCGACTGCAGCGGCTAAACCATGACCAGTAAAATCACCAAGCATGCAATATAAGCTACCTAATGGGCTTTGTGCGACCAAAAACATATCGCCATTAAACATAGCCGCAGGCGATAAATGAAAATCTAAATGCTTTGGAAAAGATTGCTGGTTCTCAAGAGCATTATTAAAAATATGTTCGACAATTTCATGTTCACGCTCAACTTGATTTTGATGATATTCAAGTTGTAGATTTTGCTCTCTTGCCTTTTGGCTTAAATTACGGATCCGGCTATGCGCTTTAATTTTCGCGTTAAGAATCACTTCTTGAAACGGCTTATGTAAAAAGTCATCGCCGCCAACCGCTAAGCAACGCTCAAAACTCGCTTCGTCTTCTAAAGAGGTAATAAAAATAATCGGTAAGTAAACTTGGCTAAAGCGCTCTTTGATAATAGCAGCGGTTTCAAAGCCGTCCATCACAGGCATAATGACATCGAGTAACACAATATCAATGGTGTGTTCTTCGAGCAGGTTTAAAGCAACAAGACCGTTTTCAGCGCTATAAACACGGTAGCCCTGCTGCTCTAACATCACGGTTAATAAGCGACGATTTAAGGCAAGATCGTCTACAACCAGAATATTAAGCATCAATCAATATCGAACTTTTTATCAAAACGTGATATTTGCAGGATTTTTTTCAGTTGCGGTTGGCAGTTACTAATTTGAATTGTTTCAACTTTGCCTGTTAGGTTTTTTTTCATGTTCAGCAACATACCTAACGCTGAGCTGTCCATGTAATCTGTTTCTCTGAGATCTATAACCACTTTATCGATATTGTCGTTGAGATCGGCGTACGCCTGACGAAAAGATTGCACCAAATTAAAATCAAATTTTCCTTTGATTTGTACGGTTAATATAGCGCCATCAGCAGAAGTGCTGCGCGTTAAACTCATAATAAACTCCTAATAAACAAATCTTTCCTGATACTTAACTAAATATAACCGCTTAAAACAAATAAGCCAAAAATTAAAACACTTAGGATGAAATTTGTTATCATTTAGCCAAGCTTTTATAAAGAGATCTACCATGAGCGAAAATAATCTAGTTTATTCAACTGCTACGGGTCGCATTGAGCAACCTAAAGAAAGTAAACCAAGCAAAGGTAAAATTTTTAAAGACGGCTTTTTACGCATTGAACGTCAAACCAAAGGACGCAAAGGTAAGGGCGTGATGTTAGTTGTTGGTATCGACAGCGAGCAGCATGACTTAAAAAAATTAGCCAAAACCATTAAAAGTAAAATGGGCCAAGGCGGTGCAGTAAAAGACGGTATCATCGAAGTACAAGGTGATGACAGAGATAAGCTAAAAGCGATTCTCGAAGGACTAAAATTTAAAGTTAAAATTGCAGGGGGCTAATCGCCCCCTTTTTTTGCGTTCTGTATTTTATGAATTCAACGAGTTGAGCTGTTCATAAAGTGCTGGCAACTCATCTTCAGGGATAGGCTTGCTATAGTAGTAACCTTGCACAATATAACAGTTGTTGTTTTGTAAAAACTCAATCTGCTCAATAGTTTCCACCCCTTCGGCAACAACGTTAAGCTTCAGCTTTTGTGCCATAGCAATAATCGCAGCGGTAATTTCCATATCATTACTGTCTTGTGGAATATCTTTCACAAACGAGCGATCAACTTTCAAAATATCCACAGGGAAACGTTTTAGGTAACTCAGTGAAGAATAGCCAGTACCAAAGTCGTCGATTGAAATTGATACACCCAAGGCTTTTAACTGATGCAGTTGTAAAATAGCGGCTTCAACATGCCCCATTAGCATACTTTCTGTTAGCTCAAGGTGTAAGCGTTTAGGCTCAACACCTGTTTGCTTGATGATCTTATCCAGTGTCGACACCAAGTTCGCATCTTTAAATTGACGTGCCGACAGGTTGATTGAAATATTATTCTTTAAGTCTTGGCTTGCTAAACGTGCAGCAAACTCACACGCTTCTTGCAGTATCCATGCGCCTAATTCAACAATTAAACCAGTTGCCTCAGCAATAGGAATAAACTTAGTTGGTGGGATCATTCCTTCTTTAGGATGGAACCAACGAATAAGTGCTTCGTAGCCAACCACTTGGTTATTTCTACAATCAACTTGTGGCTGATAATAAACCCTAAACTGCCCTTCGCGAATACCAGTACGAAGCTCATTTTCAATGAATAAGCGCTCGTTTGCTGCAGCATTGAGCTCTTGGCTATAGAAGTGGAAAGTATTACGCCCTTTCGCTTTTGCTTCATACATCGCAAGGTCGGCATGTTTAAGTAGCTGATCTTCTTCTTGGCTATCAAATGGTGCCATTGTGATACCAATACTGGCACTGATGATCACTTCATTGTTACCTAATTTGATTGGCTCATTAAGTGTGCGCTGAATCGTATTAGCCACTTCCATGGCATGTGTTTGATGCTCAATACCACTTAACAGGACCGCGAATTCATCGCCGCCTAAACGCGCTATTGTATCTTCCGTACGCAAACGCTTTTTCAAACGGTTAGCCACTTCAACTAATAACTGATCCCCTGCATCATGCCCTAGTGTATCGTTGATACGTTTAAATTCATCTAAGTCAAAATAGAATAAGGCAAATGCATAATGGCCACGTTCAGCCAGTGCCATTGATTTACGCAGCTGCATTCTGAAGAAAGTACGGTTAGCAAGCCCCGTTAAGGTATCAAAGTAAGCCAATTGCTCCATCTTACGCTGGCTTTCTTTTACAAACGAAATATCTTGAGCTGATGCCACATAACTGGTGATCTCACCACCATCTTCACGAATTGGTGAAATACTTAACGAAACCCAAACTGATTGGCGCTCATTCCCTTGTAATAAGGTATCCCCGCGCCAATAATTACGGCTACGCAAATCGATATCAATATCATCGACTAAAATCGCCATTTCTTGTGAAATGATATTCAGCAGCGGCGAGCCAATAAAGTGACGCTCCTCAAAACCGGTCATTTCAACCATTTTCGGATTCACGTATTTGATCTCAAAGTCTTGATTGGTGATCACCACACCGGTACCAGAGAAAGCCACAGCTTTAGATAAACGATTCGCCGCTTTTTCCGCTATTTCTTTTTCACTAATGCGCTGGTTTAAGCCATCGATCAACTTACGAATTTCAATAGCCATATCTCTAAACGAGCCATTTAGCGTGCCAATTTCATCTTTATTAGCCTTTGGAAACTCAGTTTGTAATTGCCCTTTGCCAAAACTAACTACCGCATTAACCAACGAATGAATGCGACGCAGTACTAATTGATAAAGTGCTTGATGCAATAACAAAGCAACTAAAATAGCGTACAAGATAAACAAGCCAAAGAATTTTACTTTTAACTCTTCAAGCGCAGAAAGTGCCGACGAACGTTTTTTATAAATTCCAATATACCAATTTAGATTCTCGACTTTACGAATATTGATAATGTGAGTTTCGCCATCTTGTACGAATGAATTTGCCGACTCAGGTAACTTTAAACGAATGGTTTCAGACACTAGTTTTTGCAGATCAGGGTTTACAAAATCTTCGGTGAGTAATTTTTTACCTTCACGACCATATTGCTCAAGCGTGGTTTTATCTAAATCAGGGTGAGCTAATAGCTGACCTTTTGCATCAAACACTAACAGATGCTGCTCACGGTCACCGATAGGTAGCTGTGCCAATAAGGTTTCAAGCGCGATATCACTGCCCGTGACACCAAAAAAATCGTTATCAAGGTAGATTGGCACAAGCACACTCACCACCCACTTATGCCAAATAGTATCGTAATACACTTTTGACCACACCGCTTCTCGGCTTGGGTTAGTTGCAGCCTGAGCGTAATTGAAGGTTTCGCCTTTAGTAAAATCAAAGTCACCAGGTACATTGAGTGCCCAGTTTGGTGGCGCGATCCGAATAAAGTTATCTTTGGTGACAAGGTAAAAATTAAAGAAATCTTGAATTAAGGTCGGTGAAACGATTTTCCATAGCGATTCAGAATCGTTTATAAGCTGTTTATAAAATTCAGAATATTTATCTTGAGGGAGAAATGCAGCCGATAAGCCATCTTCTGAGGTACTACGGATACTGCCATCGAGGGCAAATTTGAGTTCTGCGCTGCGTTTACTTTGTAAATGCGATTCGTTGTGAAGGAGCTGGCTGCTTACGACGTTATTCGCCTGCTCAGCAATATTGATTTTGGTTTTGATCAAGCGGTTAAATTGACGACTCAAGCGTTCACTAGAGTGCTTTAAAAGTTCGTGCTCTTCAAACACAAGCTGTTTTTCTTCAGATTTAAGCATCAAAGCCGCAGCACATATACCTGCAATCAAACAAATCGCAGAGATCAGCAGCGACAATTTCATACTTAATGAATTCACACCAAAACGTGATGGCGGTCGTCGATACACCACAGGACTACCTTATTAATAATTGTTATTATTTATTGTGCAAAAACAAATATACCAGATTCATTTTTATATTTATAAATTTTTTATAAATATAAATGAATTTTCTGAGTAAACACCGATGTTTTCTAAATTAGCTGCGATAGGCAGTTGACTTTACATACAAGTGTTTTTACATTAGTTCAATGAAACAAATTATCTCTCGCACTTATTTTTCGTTTTTTAGCTTCTTTAGATAGAGGAGGCTTAACTGTTTGCGAGATAAATTCACCGAATAGCTAAAGCCTCCCACTTGGGAGGCTTTTTTGTTTGTGCACTGTTTTGGAATGAGGAAACCAACATGAGCATTGATACATTAAATGCGTTACGACACGATATTAATGAAATAGATTCCGACTTATTGGTGTTACTGGCTAAAAGACGCCGTATTAGCCACAGCGTAGTTGAATATAAAATTGCCAATAACAAACCAATTCGCGATGAAGCCCGCGAACAAGCATTACTCGAAAAGCTTATTAATTATGGTAAGTCGCTAGGTCTAGATGCGTACTACATCAATAATGTGTTCCAAACTATTCTTGAAGATTCTGTTTTGAATCAACAAGCAATGCTACAAAAGAATCTAAACCCTGAAGCAATGAGCGAAAGTCATCGTGTTGCATATTTAGGTGGTCAAGGTTCTTATAGCCAATTAGCCTGCCATAAATATTTTAGCCGTCGCCCAGGTAAGCTGATTGAGATGGGCTGTTCGAGCTTTGATCAAATCACTGGTAAAGTTGAAAGTGGCCAAGCTGATTTTGGCTTACTGCCAATTGAAAACACCAGCTCAGGTAGTATTAATGAAGTGTTCGATTTATTACAACATGCACAAGTATCAATTGTCGGTGAGGTCACTCACAGCGTTGAGCACTGTTTATTAGCAATGCCAGGTACTGAGCTTTCTCACATTAATAAAATCTTTGCTCACCCACAGCCTTTTGCTCAATGTAGCCGCTTCATTCAGGGTTTAGGTGATATTCAACATGAAACCTGTGACTCAACCTTCCATGCATTACAATCAGCGGTTGAAACTACAAACAGCGCCGCTATCGGCTCAGCACAAGCAGGTAAAAATGTAGGGTTAGAAGTCGTTAAATCAGGCCTTGCAAACCAAAGCGAAAACCATAGCCGCTTCATTGTCGTCGCGCGTAACCCGTTGCAAGTATCTAAGCAAATTCCAACAAAAACCAGTTTGATTATGGCGACCAAACAACAAGCGGGTTCATTGGCTGATGCCTTGATGATTTTTAAACAACATCAAATTAACCTAGTAAAATTGGAATCTCGTCCAGTACCTGGAAACCCATGGGAAGAGGTGTTTTATGTTGACCTTGAAGCAAACCTTGATGACTTACATGTTAAGCAAGCGCTTGAAGAGCTAAAAGAACACACCCAATACACCCGTGTATTAGGCTGCTATCAAAGTGAGTCTTTGCAAGCTGTTAGTGTGTAATAGCCAACCTAGGTATGATTAATGAAAAGGAGCTCGTTGGCTCCTTTTTCGTATAATTTCATCTTAGATACTTGCACCCACTGCCCTGTCTGAGCATAATCTTGAAAACAATTTGAAATTGGAACTTTCATGAATTGGTTAGCAGAATTAGCAACTAAAAGAACACCTTGGTTATTATTAGCCGTTATTTCCCTCGCATTTGAAATCACTGCGTTATTTTTTCAATACAACATGGGCCTTGAGCCATGCATCATGTGTATTTATCAAAGAACTGCTGTTTTAGGCTTACTTGCGGCGGGTGTTATTGGTGCAATTAACCCACAAAATATGGTTGTTCGCTTAGTCGCATTTGCCACTTGGGGTGTCTCTGCAATTTGGGGTTACTTTATTGCCAAAGAACACATTGCAATGCAAAACAATACTGACCCTTTTGCATTTAGCTGTGCATTTGAACCTAACTTCCCAAGTTTTATGCCTTTGCATGAATGGATCCCTAGCTTCTTTGCCGCTACTGGTGATTGCGGAAATATCGATTGGCAGTTTGCTTCTATGAGTATGCCTGCATGGATGGAAGTGATTTTTGCAGCATTTTCAGTGGTATTTGTGGCTGTTCTAGTTAGCCGATTAGTGAGCAAAAAGTCGCTATAATGATTTATTTTTTTACTAGCCAAATCCCTGCTTTAAAAAGCTTTAAAGTAAGGCAACGCCAGCAAATTATTGCCCTTGCTTTGGCTCATTTAAGCCCAAGCAAAAAGATCATTTTATCAGTATGTAAGCTTGCCTTTTTAGCACCATTATTTTTAGGCTTGGCCTACTTTGAAGGCTGGATGCTTATTCCTTGGTTATTGTTAGCAGGCTTAAGTTACCCACTCATCACAACACCTATCGAAAACATGTTCGCATTTGCGCATTTAGACAAAGCTATCGATGAATTTAAACAGGGCGAATAACGCCCTGTTTAGGTGTATAGCCCGCTATTTATAATGTAATTTTCCCCTCAAGTTTAGCAAATAGCTTATCGCCAATTCCTTTTACTTCTTTTAATTGCTCTACCGACTTAAACGGACCTTGCTTTTTACGGTGCTCAACAATCGCTTTAGCTTTTGACTCTCCAATACCCGGTAATTGAGTAAGTTGATCTATGCTGGCTTTGTTTATACTGAGCTTTTGCATTTTAACTTGTGTTGCTTCGGTTGGTTTAACGGCGAATGCCGATGTAGCAGGTAGTAACGCAATGCTTATGGCAAGTAAAGTACTTGATAGTAATTTCATAATTTCCTCCATGATGTCCATCTTGGACAGGTAGTTAGCTATTACCCAACACTCACTCCATCGCTTGTGTTTAACCTTGGGTAACAATTTAAATAAAGCCAATGTCCCTATTATTGTCAAATTTGCTGAATAAAATTTTTCTCAAGTTACTTGCAAAGTAAGCCCCGAAGCATTACTGTATATAAAAACAGTAATCAAAGTAGCGGTATTACGCTGCAAATGCCACGCTTAAATGCAGGAGAAATCATGGCTGTTGTTGTTAAATATGTTGTAGAAAGAAACGGAGTCGAGCGCATGACGTTTACTACTAAGAAAGAAGCTGATGCGTATGACAAAATGCTCGACATTGCTGAGTCATTAGAACTAATGCTTGAAAAAGTTGATGTACCATTAAGCGAGCAACAAATTGAGTCACTGGCGCTTGAAATGGCAAAAGAAAAAGACCAATTTATGGCGGTACTTAAAGGTGCAAAAGACGCCCCAGCTAAGCCTAAAAAAGCAAAGTCAGACGACAACGTTGCTGATATAAAAGAAAAAGCGGCAAGCTAAACGCAAATTTAGATCATAAAAAAGGGCAACAGATGTTGCCCTTTTTTGTGTTTAATCAAAAACTACAGTGACGACTCAACTTCATCAAATAAGTCTGTAATTTCTTTTTTCGGCTCAGCAGTTGTAAGGCTAACAACAACAATAGCAATTGTTGATAAAATAAAGCCTGGGACAATCTCATAAATGATTGCACTTAATGCTTGGCCATCAATTGTAATTGGCGCGTAAATCCAAAACAGCACTGTTGCAGCACCAACAACCATACCACTAATAGCGCCTTGTAAGTTCATACGCTTCCAGTAAAGGCTCAGTAATACGAGTGGACCAAATGCAGCACCAAAACCTGCCCATGCATTACTCACTAAGTCTAAGATAGAGCTATTGCGGTCATAGGCTAGGTAAATAGCAAATAGAGCAACCAAAATAACACTAATACGACCTACTAAAACCAGCTCTTTTTGCGATGCACTACGGTTTAAGTAAATCTTATAAAAATCTTCGGTTAGTGAGCTTGAACAAACTAATAACTGTGATGAGATAGTACTCATAATCGCCGCTAAAATAGCTGCCAATAAGAAGCCGGCAATTAAAGGATGGAAGATAAGCTCAGACAACACTAGGAAAATCGTTTCTTTATCATCAATTGGCATTTGGTTTTCAAGCATATAAGCAGCACCAAATAGACCTGTTAGCACAGCACCAATAGCTGAAAGCGTCATCCACGACATACCCACACGGCGCATAGTCGGCATATCTTTCACAGAGCGCACAGACATAAAACGCACAATAATATGTGGTTGACCAAAATAACCAAGGCCCCATGCCATTGCAGAGATAATCGCTATCGTTGAACCACCTGCAAACCAATCCATCATATTAAGTGCATGAATTTCTGATTCTTTTGGTGAGCTTAATAATAAGTCATAGCGTGCATTTGCAAGTGTATCCATAACTGGCTGATCAAGCATGGTAAACGTTGCAATTGGCACAGCCAGCAACGAGATAAACATGATACAGCCTTGTACAAAGTCAGTCAGGCTCACTGCTAAGAAGCCACCAAACAAGGTATATAACACGACAACACCGGTTGTGATGTACAGACCCATTTCGTAGCTCATATTAAATGAGTTTTCGAACAACTTGCCGCCTGCAACAACACCTGATGAGGTATACAAGGTGAAGAAAACAATGATTACAATCGCAGAGATCACACGCAGAATATTTTTATTATCATCAAAGCGGTTCGCGAAGTAATCTGGAATGGTGATTGAGTCATTCGCCTTTTCTGTGTAAACACGTAAACGAGGCGCGACTAGGAAGTAGTTAGCCCAAGCACCGAGTACTAGACCTATGGCAATCCAAACCTTGCTTAAACCAAACAAATACATTGCACCCGGTAGACCCATTAGCAGCCAACCACTCATGTCTGATGCGCCAGCTGAAAGCGCAGCAACACTTGGTGATAAATTACGACCACCTAGCATATAGCCTGATACATCGTCGGTAGATTGCTTATAAGCATACAGCCCAATCCCCAGCATGACGATGAAGTACATTGCTAACGAAATTATCATTCCTGTTTCCAAATTAGCCTCCAAAAGTTGTTTAATGTTGGCTTTTAATCCGAATAATGACTCGCAAGTTATTTAATTTTAAGACATTATTGGGGTAAAAACCGATATCACCCATGACTATAACATGCTTCCCCCCTACAACTCCAATCAAGCAGTTCAATGGCAGGGTTTACAATTTCAACCTTTTCATAACAAAAATATGATATTTAATCGCAAGTTATAGAATTCAATTGCAATTTATCCTAGTCTTAAGATCAGAATAAAATCAGTATTTATCCTCAAATACTCGCATTTAATTAATGCTATTTCAGGCACAATGACATATATTGCTGATGGATAAATGAATTAACCGAAGTGGACATGCTAGGACTATGTATTTTTACGCTGCACGCCAACCTATTTTAGATAAGGAAAAGAAACTTGTCGGCTACGAACTCCTTTTTAGGGATGGCGTAGATAACGTGTTTCCAGACATTGATGGCGATGAAGCAACATCACGACTCATTGAAGGTAGTCAGTTCAATTTTGGTTTAGAAGATTTAACGGATAACAAACCAGCTTACATTAATTTCACTTTAGAGACACTCCAAAAAGGCTACCCTTTATTACTGGGTAAAGAACAAGTCGTTGTCGAAATTCTTGAAACTATTCAACCAGGTAAACGTTTACTTGCTCTGGTTAAAGATTTAAAAGAGCGTGGTTACACACTGGCCCTTGATGATTACATTCATCAACCTGTCTGGCGTCATTTTTATCCGTATATCGATATGATCAAAATTGACTTTTTAACCACAGACAAAGAGTCGATTGAAGCGGTTATTGAAGCGATAAAACCCCACCCGCACATCAAGTTGCTTGCCGAAAAAGTCGAAACTTACGAGAAATACCAACTTGCCCTAGAAATGGGTTTTAGTTACTTTCAAGGCTTTTTCTTTTCAAAACCGGAGATGGTACAAAGTAAAACTTTGCCACCTTCTGAGATGGCTCTTGCCGAGCTCCTATACGAAACATCAAGTATTGATTTAAACCTTAGAAAAATCACTGAGGTGTTTGAACGTGACGTTAACTTATCTTATAAGCTATTACGCTATTCAAACTCCGCGGCATTTAAACGCCGTGCCGAAATCAGCACAATCAAGCAAGCGCTTATCGTATTAGGAAGCGAAGAAATTAAACGTTTCTTGTCGCTGTTATTTGCAGCTCAAGTATCTGCAGATAAACCTGCTGAGTTAATACGTTTATCATTAACCCGCGCCCGGTTTGCTGAATTACTGGCAATTAGTCATGGTAAGTTACGCGATACAGGTATGGCTTTCTTAACAGGCATGATGTCATTAATGGATGCTATCTTAGATGAAGATATGCCAAGCGTTATGAATAAGTTACCGCTGACCAACGAAATTAAAGACGCTCTACTTAAAGATGAAGGCTTACTCGCTACCTATCTAAACCTTGTAAAATTCTATGAGCAAGCAAATTGGGAAAAAGCGAAAGAAATCCAACAACAGTTGGGCCTTAAGCCAGAAGAAGTACCGGACGCTTACCACGACGCATTAAGTTGGTCTAATGACCAAATGAGTGTGTTTGGAGACTGATGAATATCAATCTATTAATGCTATAAAAAATGCCAGCAATTGCTGGCATTTTTATTTGAATAATCTTAAAGATTTTCTAAGAAGTCTTCGTCAAAATCATCAGGCTCTTTTTCTACTGGCGGATTACCATCATGTAGCTCATATAATTGACGCTGGAAGTAAATATCCTTCATGAAGATATAAGGGTCTAGCGACTCATTTAATAGGCTCTCTTGTGGCATTAATGAAGCACGGGCCTCAACCGCTTTCAGCACGAACACTAATATTGTCTGTGGTGTTGTTAACGTGATTTCAGGTAACACAAAGTTATCTACCACATCACCTGTTAGGTTTCGTGCTGTACTTGGCCCCATACCTGGGATCATCAAGTATGCGCCATCACCTACACCCCATACACCTAAGGTTTGACCAAAGTCTTCATCGACAATTTCTAAACCCAGCGATGAAGCGACATCAAAAAAGCCGAGTAAACCTACCGTAGAGTTCACTAAAAAGCGCGCTAGGCTAATACCCATATTACCAGGTTTACCTTGCAGGCCAGCATTAACCATATCTGTTGGTGCGGTGATGTTATCGGTAAAATTAACAATGCTACGTCTTACCGGTGTTGGCGTGACTGTAACGTAGCCAACAGCTGCTGGGCGAAGAATATAAGCGTCAAGCACGTCCATATTAAAATCATACATAGGACGGTTAAACGACTGTAATGGGTCTCGCTCATCCGCTTTTTCTTCAGGTATTTGTGCGCATCCTGCAAGCACTACAAAAAAGATAAAAAATATACTGTGCCTAAACATCGGCTATCCTTAAGGTATTAACTCATTAATTAGCAACGAATATTCTTTTACGTTTGCGCGCTCTAAAACATCCGACTTGCCTTCCAACTCGCCGCTAGAAGTTACCACAGTTGCATCTTTTGATAAACGCGCAGTTAAAATAATTTTATCGACACTTGATAGATTCAAGCCTTCTACCATGGCATTGCTATCACTCAACGTCACGGTTAGCGGAAAGCTATATTCGGTCATTTTTACCACAGCTAATGGCATTTGTGGACCACTGGCTGCTTTTGCAAAAACAAATAACGTGCCGTTTTGTGGCTGCGAATCTGCAAGTGCAGAGTCTAAATCAACCGTGATGCTAATTTCACTGTTTGAAGCTTCTGCGAGTTTTGTATTTGTAACTTGCTGCTGATTATTTAAATGAGCATCAATTTCAGCAATTCGCTCTGCAATCATGCTATAACGCGGGTCGTTTTGCTGCATACTTGCAAGCAGTACTTCAAACGCAGTTTTTGCTTGCAGCCAATCTTTACGCTCATAAGCAATTAGGGCTAGCAATGAGATAGCATCAATATTGGTCGGCTCTGCTTTTAACACTCTCGATAACATAGTCGCTGCACGTGACATATTCGCATCACTGCCTTCCATTAGCAGAACTTGCGAGTAACTGATCAGCACTTGCTTGTTATCTGGGTTCATTTTAAGAACCTTATCAAATGACTGCATTGCCATATCAAATTCATTTAATGACATCGCAACACGACCTAGCAGCATCCACGCCACTTCATCATCACCACTTTGATCAAGCTTGGTACGCAATGCTAAAGCAAATGCTTGCAGCTCATTCGGTGTTAACGGCTCACCATCTTGCATTACGGCACGCTCACCATACGACTTAAGGTTTGCCATCGCGTCATGCCAGCCTTTAATTTGCTGCTGACTACCCGTGTAACCGTAAAAGATAGCCGTTAAAACAATTAAAAAGCCAGCGCCAGTAAGGGCAAAAATACGGTTGTTACCTTTACTATTTAGCGCTTTTTCTGGAGACAATTCATTGAGTAAACGACGCTTTTGTTCGATAACTGACTCATCGTGCATTTGTGCATCAATACGCTGGTTATCTAAGTCAGCTTTAAGCTCGTCTAAACGTTGATGATAAATTCGGATTAACTCCGAGTTTGCATTGTGATCAAGGCGTTGAATACGTTCGCGTTTAAAAAACGGAACGACAACAAATAGCAATGCAACCAGTGTGAGTAAAACAAAAGAAGCCCACATTAATGCCATCTAGCTTTGCTCCTGACGTTGATTTTGTTCAATTAACTTTGCAAGCAGCGCCTCGTCTTGCTCTGTCCATGTTTGTTTTACAGATGCCTTACGTTGGCGTAAAACAATAAAGCCAAAGCCAAGTACCACAATTAATACTGGCAATACCCATAACACTAAGGTTGCTGGTGTTACTGGTGGATCGTAATGTACGAAGTAACCGTAACGGTCAATCATATAATCGATGACTTCATCTTTGCTTTTGCCATCTTTTACCAGCGTTAACACTTTGTCACGTAAGTCTTTGGCTACAACGGCGTCTGAATCGGCAATGTTCTGGTTTTGACATTTAGGGCAACGCAGCTCTTTGGTAAGTTCACTAAAGCGAACAGCTTGCTCTTTATCATCAAATTGATACTTGTCTTGCTCTGCAAATGCGCTAAACGTGATAAGCAAACTTGCTAAAAAAATCACGAGTCTCATTACTGTAACTCCTGCATTAACGGTGCGAATTTGGCTCGCCACACACGCGGATTAATATCGCCGGTATGGTGCAGCAAAATAGTGCCTTGTTTATCGACTAAAAAGGTCTCTGGTGCGCCAGACACACCTAAATCAAGGGCTAATGTGCGTTTTAAATCTAAGATATTAAATTGATATGGGTCGCCAGCACGATTAAGCATGCTAGTGACATCTTCGCGTAGTGCGTTAATATCAAACTGGCCATCAAAGTCAGGGTCGTAGCCTTGCTCGTAGTATAAGCCAACAATCTTAACGCCCTGCTCTCTAAGCTCGGTTAAATAGCCTAACTCAGCTAAACAGGTCGGGCACCATGTGCCCCACACATTAAGTAAGTAAACTTCACCTTTTAAATCTGCATCAGTCCAACGCTTTGACTCATCCATCAAATCTGGCAGGTTAAAAGCTGGCATAGCCTGCCCAATACGCCCTGTTTGCAGCTCACGCGGGTTAGCAAACAAACCTTGATATAAAAACACACACAGTAAAACGAAAACCAGTAAAGGTGCTAGTGCGAGTAGTTTACGGTTCATGCTGAAGCCTCCTGCTTAGTCGATTTTTGACGATAGCGTTTATCACCAAGTACTAAAAAGCCTGCCAGTGAAATCAAGATACCACCGAGCCACATCCAACGAACATAAGGCTTGTGGTAAATACGTAACGACCACGCACCTTGGCTTAATTGCTCACCAAGCGCTAGATATAAGTCACGTGTGAAGCCTGCATCAACAGCCGCTTCAGTCATAAACTGCATGCCAATGTCATAACGGCGTTTTTCAGCATGTAAAACGGTTACTTGTTTATCGTTTTTCAGCACAGTGACAACCCCAGCATGGCCGCTATAGTTAGCGCCGCGAATAGATTTAACACCATCAAAGCGGTACTGGTATTCATTTAACGCCACAGTGTCACCCGGCTTCATTGATACATCACGCTCTACTGAATAAGCAGAGGTTAACGTTACACCTGCAATCACGAACGCTAAACCAACGTGGCCTAAAACCATCGCCCAATAGCTTAGCCCTAAACGTTTAAAGCCTTCGCCTAAGGTTTTGTGAATAGTTACTTTTGCCGCTAAATCAACCAGTGTTGTAACAACAATCCATACCGCTAGCGCAGTTGCAATAAAGGTAATTGGCGCAATTACATCGTAACTTGAATATAACCACGCTGCCGTAGCCACGAGACTAACTACAGCCGATAGTGCAAACTTGTTTTGCAACATCGACCACTTATTTTGTTTCCAGCGTAACAGCGGGCCCATACCCATTAAAATGGCAAACGGTACCAGTAAAATAGCAAACATCTTATTGAAGAACGGCTCACCAATCGAAATGCTACCTAAGCCAAGTTCTTTGTGGATCATAGGCAGTAATGTACCTAGCAATACAATCAGCGTTGCCACAACTAAGAAAATATTATTTAACCAAAGCGCAACTTCACGTGAGGCAAACTTGTAACGGCCCTCACTTTTCACCTGTGATACACGCAGTGCATAAAGCGATAAACCACCACCAACTACAATGGCTAAGAAAGCTAAAATAAACATACCGCGGTTAGGATCTGAGGCAAAAGCGTGCACAGATACTATGATACCCGAGCGAACAATAAAGGTACCCAGTAAGCTTAACGAGAATGCTGCAATAGCCAACAATACGGTCCACGACTTAAACACACCACGCTTTTCGGTGGTTGATAATGAGTGCAGTAATGCTGTTGCCACAAGCCATGGCATTAATGATGCGTTTTCAACTGGATCCCAGAACCACCAGCCACCCCAGCCAAGTTCTGAGTATGCCCACCAACTACCAATGGTAATACCGAGTGTTAAAAAGCCCCATGCTGTCATGGTCCAAGGACGAGACCACTTAGCCCAGGTATTATCAAGCTTACCTGTAAGTAACGCTGCAATAGCAAATGAGAACGACACAGATAAACCCACATAGCCCATGTAAAGCAATGGCGGGTGAATAATCATACCAGGGTCTTGCAATAACGGATTTAAATCGCGCCCTTCAACAGGGAAATAAGGCAATAAGCGCTCAAATGGGCTCGACATTAATAAGGTGTATAACATAAAGCCAACACCTAAAAAGCCTAGTACACCCAGTACACGAGCACGTAATACCCAAGGTAATGATTGCGAACGCATAGCAACTACAGCGGTCCAACCCGCTTGCATTACTAACCAGAGTAAAATTGCCCCTTCATGACCACCCCATGTCGAGGTTATTTTGTAGTACCAAGGTAAGGTGCTACTTGAGTGATAAGCAACATACGAAACAGTAAAGTCGTCGGTTAAACTGGCATAAACAAGTGCAGCAAAAGACAAAAGTACAAATACGAATTGTCCAATTGCCAGTGATGGGGCTGCACGCATTAAACGTAAATTGCCGGTATGCGCGCCCCACAAAGGAAAAATACACAATAGAACACTGAGCACCATGGCCAGTGTTAAAGAAAAATAACCGAGTTCTGGGATCATATTAATTGCCGTTATCTAAGTTATACGTCGGTTTTTCGTGTTTGATACCCTTCACAGCTTCAGCAACTTCTGCAGGCATGTATTCTTCATCATGCTTTGCAAGTACTTCAAAGGCATCAATTTCATTGGCTTTAACTAACACACCCTGCGCCACAATCCCTTGGCCTTCACGGAATAAATCCGGCAAAATCCCTTGATAATTAATTGTCACCATAGGGCCTTTATCAATCAGTTTAAAGCTTACCTTTAAGCTTGATTCGTCACGAACAACTGAACCAGGTACAACCATGCCACCAATACGTAACTTTTGGCCAATATGCGGTTTTTCTTTGTTTGGTCCTTTACCCTCAACAAGTTCACTTGGGGTATAGAATAAATTAATGTTTTCTTGCAGTGCGTACAGCACTAAACCAATCGTTGCACCCACACCAAAAATAATGGCTACAACTGCTAATAAACGTTTTTTACGTCTTGGATTCATTGCCCTGCCTCTTGCTTCGCTTTCTTAATGCGCTCTTCACGTTGTGCTTGCTGCTTTACTGAAGAGAAAATACGTTTTGTATCGTTTAACGAACTAAATAAAATACCGAGTAAAATTAATGCACAGCTACCAAAAGACAACCATACATAAAAGCCATAGCCACCCATGGCAATAAAATCTGCAAAAGAATCAAACTGCATGATTAACCTCGCTCAACCATATCACGCACCCAAGGGCGATGCTTTTCACGTTGGAGAATTTCGTTTTTAAGGCGGATTAACGTCACCACACCAACAAAACCTGCAAACGCAACAATGTTAACCATTAATGGCCAAAACATGCTTGGATCAATGGCTTTAGTATCAAACTTTGTAATGGTTGCACCTTGATGCAAGGTATTCCACCACTCCACCGAGAAGTGAATAATCGGTAAGTTGATAACACCAACAATGGCTAAGATACAAGCAGCACGCCCCGCTGCTTTTTTATCTTCAAAAGCATGATAAAGCGATAACACACCAAGGTATAAAAATAACAGAATTAACTCAGAGGTAAGACGTGCATCCCACACCCACCATGCACCCCACATAGGTTTACCCCATGCTGCACCGGTAATTAATGCTATCGCTGTCACACATGCCCCGACAGGTGCAATTGCAATCACTGCAAGTTCTGCATTACGTAATTGCCATACTAGTGCGATCACTGCTGCAATCGCCATAGAAGAGTAAGCGCCCATAGATAAAATAGCTGAAGGCACATGGATAAAAATAATTCGGTAGCTGTCTTTTTGTTGGTAATCGGCTGGGGCATAAGCAAGCCCCCAGACCCATCCAACAATCATACAAACCACCGTAACGACGGCGAAATAAGGCAGTAAGGTGTTACACAATTGGTAAGCACGATCTGCTTTTGCGTAGGGATGTAACCACTTCCACATATTAACTTACACTCACTTTCAATGCTGACGATATGGCAATTGGCGCCGCTATAATCGCTACGATTAGCATGGCACCAAGGATTGCAAGCTGTCCGCTATAGGCAAGCTCCATAGAGCTGGTATCAATAGCCGAGGTTGCAAAAATTAGTACAGGGATATACAAAGGCAAAACAAGCAAACTCATTAAAATGCCGCCTTTTTGTAGCCCCACAGTGAGTCCAGCGCCAATTGCGCCAATGAAGCTAAGCAATGGCGTACCTAACAATAAGGTCAGAACGGTTGCTAAAAGCGCTGAACTTTCTAAATTCAATAACAAAGCAAATACCGGAGTCATTAACACTAAAGGCAACCCCGTGATCACCCAATGCGCTGCCACTTTTGCAAGGACAGTTAACGGTAATGGGTATGATGAAGCAATTAATTGCTCTAGTGTTCCGTCGTGATAATCATCACGAAATAGCTTATCTAGGCCTAACATGGTCGACAGTAACGCAGCGACCCAAATAATGCCCGGAGCCATACGAGCAAGTAGACCGGGTTCAGGGCCAATTGCTAACGGAAAAAGTGTAATAACAATAAGAAAAAACAAGATAGGGTTAACGATTTCAGCACGCTGACGAAACGCTAATTTAAGATCTTTAGAAAAAACCGCAGAGAATAATTGCCAATACGAATGCTGTTTTACCATCAGTGGCGATACTCCAAAGTCACTGTTTGTAAGTCACTAAAATGTGTCGTTAAATCTTGGTGGGTAGTTAAAAGAATCGCGCCGCCAGCATTTAGGTGCTCAACAAAGCGTTCTTGTAAAAATGCCACACCGCTTTTATCAAGGGCTGTAAATGGCTCATCAAGGATCCATAGTTTGGCGCTGTTTAACCACAGTCTTACTAGGGCGACACGACGCTGTTGCCCTGCTGACAACATACGAACAGGCACATCCTCAAGACCCACCAAGCCTATTTTTGCTAAGATCGGATACAAGTCTTGTTTGCTATCGTAGCCATTAATTTTTAGCCAAAATGCGACATTCTCAAGGGCAGTAAGTTGTGTATTTACCCCTGTTTTATGGCCGATGAATAATAACTCTTGTGCATATTCATCATAGTATTTTGTAATCGAGCGTTCTTGGAACAAAACATCGCCTTCATCCGCCATAGCGAAACCCGCGATAATACGCAATAATGATGTTTTACCAGCCCCATTCGGACCAGCTAACTGCATAATTTGTCCCGATTTCAAGCTGAAATTAAGATCCGCAAACAAACAACGATCTTGCTTGATGCAGGTGACGGCCTTAATGTGTAACAAGATGACGATTCTCTATACCCAAAATTAGGCGTTAGTCTACCATAATGATAGGGTAATACGAATATTGCTTTAAAACGATTAACTTATATTTGATCTAAAATAATGAATAAACAAAGCCAGTTGACTCTCAGCACTCAGCTTAATCTAGACCCAAAAGCAATCAGCAGTGCATCACAGCAATCACCTAATGATGCATTGAAAATGCTGGCTGAGCAGAGCCTAACTGCCCGTAATATCGTGATTGGTAAGCACAGTGTGCAAATGGACGTGCTAATCAATAACTCATGGCAAACATTACGCTTATCAACAGAGCAAGAAAACCTTAAAACTGAGCGCTTTTTAGCGGCCAATATTCAATTAAGTAGTGATGGTAAACAGCTGACTATCACACCAGCACCGCTGACGATTACACTTGGCAAAAGCCAGCAATTACAAGCACTACTGAACTTGCTAACGCAAGGGAGTGCAAATACAAATATGCCGCACCCGGCTCAGATTGCGCCAAGTAAACCTTTACTACAACTACCGGCATTAAAAGCTGAGTTTGCTCTTAACAATAGCCTGGTTGCTCTTTTAAAAGCTGAAGCACCACTTAAAGCCATTTTGCTGCCTGCTACCAACCAACAAAATAGCTTTAATTTAAACATTATTAATCGCTTTGGGGATTCTCTCCATCAGCAAAGTGTTAGCCAACAAAAAGTAGCTGAGTTGGTGGCTAAGCTAACCCCTGAAATGAATTTAAAATTAGCTGGGCAACAAGTACAGTTAAGCGTTGCAAACAAGCAAAGTAATGAATTAACTTTACCGCTACCGGCAATATCGCCAAAACAAGCTAAGCAAATTCAAGCGCAGTGGCAATTTCATCCTCATGCATTAAAACTAATACCCCAGCAAGTTAAAAATACTGTTGAACTTATAAATAAAGCACCTGTGCAACAAATACTGTTAAAGAACTCTCTGTCAGAGACATTCAATCAAGCATTAAAAAGCCAAGCTGTTGAACCTAAGAGTACGTTGATAGCGCCATCGAGCAGCTCAAATTCCCCCATTAGCTCTTGGCTAAAAGACAGTTTTGCTGATTTAAAAACGCGTATTAGTGATGCAGTGCGCTATTTTGAAAAGCTCCCCGCTACCACCAAAGCGGCTGTTAACCAGTCAACGCATCAGCTGATTGAAAGCAAAAATACAATTAGCCAACTGGGCTTTAATGCTAATAAAATCAATATAGTAAAGTTTGCCGCTATTCAACAAAGCGCGCCACAACACGCCGTCCCCCAAGTATCGCAAAAAACCAGTGGACCAGTTTCAGCAAATACGCCATTACCTGCGACTAAACAGACAGAGCCATTAACCGAAAGTCAGTCTACAAGGCAAGTTAGCTTACCCGTGAGTTATAACAAGACTCCACCTTTAATACAGTTACTGCAACGGATAAAAGTCAGCTTAGAGCCGCTTGTTAGCGTGCAGCGCCCTGCCACTCAAATAGCAATCAATAGTAAAGCGCAAACTCCTGCTTTGAATAAAGATACGGCTTTACAACAAACACCTGTAGACAACAAAGCAGTTAGCGGCGCTGTTACTACCATGAAATCTGACAAACCAGCCTCAGAGCAGCTCGCCCAAGCTAAAAGTAACCTTGCTAATTCAGTAGTTAAAAACCCGAGTGAGCAGGTTACACAAACTAAACAAGCGACATTAAGCACAGACCCAAATTCTTCTGCGCTAAATGTAAAGCCTGATTTAAAAGGAGCACCTGCCCCTTTGCAACAACAGGCTGTAAAAACAGTGGTTAAAAACCTTGTAGCGGCAGAGCCTAACGAGCAAGTAAAACAAAATAATCTAGCGACTCGAACACCAGCTGAGCAAACAGCAGGATTACAAAAATTTGCCCAGCAGCAAACTCAATTACATGCCCCCTACTTAGCTTTGAAAGAACCCAACTTGAGTCAGCCATTGTTGCCGATAAGACCGATTGAGGCTGCACTGATTGCGAAGCTATTACCGCTTCCTGAAAGCAAACCTTTAGCAAGCACACCTATACCAGTGCAATTAACAGAAAAACTTGTAGCTCTGAGTGAGCAAAACACATCGTCTTCGGTAGATTTGAATCGACTCGTAAATCAAGCATTTAATCGCATGATCTCGAGTCAAAACATGCACCCTACTACGATTGAACGAGAGCTTTTAAGTATCCTCAGGCCAACAGCATTACCCAGCCAGACTCAGCAAGCGAGCTTTAGCCAAGGGTTAGAACAATTAGCTGTGGCTTCACTTGCCGCGCCAATTATTAATCAAGCACCAACCAACCTTAGTTTTAATAATCAAACAGGTCTTGATGCCTTACTGCAAGTGTTAGTGCCCAACTTTAAAGCCGTTAACGGTAATAAATTACTCGAGCAGCTACAGCAGCCTGCGATACAAGCCATGGCGGCTGAAGCTTCACAACTAAAAAACACTTTGGCTCAGGTGCAAACAACACCTATCAATCAGCAACAAGATAACAGTGCTTTAGCGCAATTTTTCTTGCCGATGAAATTACCTCCTGAAACAGGGCAAACAGAAATCAGCTTAGGACAGTATAAAAAGCCAAGTAAAAATAAACTCGAAGCGAAAAATGTCTGGTTTGTGCGCTTGAACTTTGATTATGCACAGCTTGGCAAGTTACAAATTACCGCAGAGGTGATGGATAAAGCAGTTGATTGCCAGTTGCTCGCTTCTTCACAAGAAGTGACAGCGCTTGCTCATCCGCATTTAGAAACACTGCGTCATAAATTAGCAGGCCATGGCTTAAATGTAGGTGAGTTAAACTTGCAACAAGGAACGTCAAGCCACCAAGCTTTTTATAAATCCCATGCGATTATTAACATTTACATAGGCGCATAGTAAGGGTCATCCTGAACCACATGATGATTTTGCGTTGTCATACAACCACCCAGCATTAATGCTGCCGATGTGACTAAGATAATGTTACGCATGCTGCCTCCTACCCATTAAAGCTGTTGATTGATGTAACTAAGCATTTCATCAACCGCTGAAATCACTTTTGAATTCATTTCATAAATTCGTTGCGTTTCGATCAAGTTAACAAGCTCTTCTGTTACATTCACATTAGACGTTTCAAGTGAACCTTGAACCACAGTACCTAAACCATCGATACCTGGGTTCCCTTGCACAGGTGCGCCACTCACAGCGGTTTCTGTGTATAAGTTTTGCCCCATAGGCTCAAGACCTGATGGATTAATAAAGTCACTAATTGTTAGCTGACCAATGACCACGTTCTCTGCTTGTCCTGAAATACGTACCGACACTTCACCGTCTTGCGAAACAGTAATTGATTGTGCATCGTCTGGTACGTTCATTTCTGGCTGTAATGGAAAACCCGCACCAGAAGTTACAATGCGACCATCTTCGTCAGTGGTGAATTGACCATTACGTGAGTATGCAATGTTGCCATCTGGTAATTGCACTTCAAAAAAGCCAGGACCTGAGATCATCCAGTCCAATGAATTTTCTGTGGTAAGCATGTTACCTTGTGAAAAGTTCTTTTGGTTAGCAACCACTTTTGCACCGGCACCAAGCATTAAACCCGATGGCATTTCAGTGTCTTGCGATGAACGACCACCTGGTTGATTTATATTTTGATATAGTAAATCTTCAAATACGGCGCGGCTTTTTTTGTAACCGACCGTGCTGGCATTTGCGAGATTATTTGAGATCACCGAAATATCGGTTTGCTGGGCGTCAAGCCCGGTTTTACTGATCCATAATGCAGGATTCATAACTCTACCCTCTCAGTCATCTTAAACAATGCGTAACAGCTGATCTTGACGCTCGTCGAGCTCTTCGGCTGTTTTCATTAATTTAACTTGTAATTCAAATTGGCGTTGATTGCTGATCATGTCGACCATTTCATGCACTGGGTTTACGTTCGACATTTCAAGCGTACCCGACAGTACTTTTACGTTTGGTGAAATATCACAAAAGCCACAAAGGTCATTGACCAACATATCTTCTTTTGGTCGAAATAAACCGTCATTACCTTTTTCAAGCTGAGTGTTATCAGCCTCAATCACTTTTAAGCGATCAACCACTTCCAAAAAGTTAGCTGGCGCACCTTGTGGGCGAACCTGAATAGCACCGTCTTCACTAAACTCAACTTTCTCGATAGGTAATGGCAAAATGATTGGACCACCTTCGCCAATTACTTGACGGCCATGGCTAGTGATCAACGCGCCATCTGGAGTAATGTTTAATGTGCCAGTTTTGGTGTACGCCTCATTGCCTGATGCATCTTGTACACTCAACCAACCACGGTCACTCATCGCGATATCAAGCTCGCGGCCAGTTTCAACAAAACCACCCGATTCCATATTAGATCCAGGGCGTTCTTGCATTGCAAACACCCTAGATGGCAGACCTTCACCGAAGGCTTGCATAGAGCGAGCTTGTGCAAAATCAGCTTTAAAGCCAGTGGTGTTAGCATTCGCAAGGTTGTTGGCCTTGAGTTCAAGACCTCGCAAACTTTGCTTAGCACCCGACATGGCAATGTAGACCATTTTGTCCATAACATTGACTCACTAAAAATACGATAACTAAGAAATGCAATAAAAGTGCCAAAGTAAAATTGACGCTAAAATAGAAGAGAAAAATGAATAATTAGAATGAAAAAAGGCTGCCAATAGAGGGAGCAGCCTTCGTGTCGGATTAAGCTTAGAGCCGTTAAAATTAACGGATCTGTAGGATGTTTTGCTGTAGTGTTGAGTTAACCTCAAGCGCACGTGAATTTGCTTGGAAGTTACGCTGCGCACTAATCAAGTCAACAAGTTCGTTAGTTAGGTTTACGTTTGATTGTTCAAGCGCAGATGAGTTAATTGAACCCAAGGTACCTGAACCTGGTTCGCCAGCAATAGGCTCACCTGACGTTAAACTCTTCTTCCAAGAAGTATCACCCACTTGTTGTAACCCCTGTGAGTTCGAAAAGCGTACCATCGCAACTTGACCTAAGAATGAAGTGTCACCATTACTGTATGAAGCAACAATTTTACCGTCAGAACCGATATCGATACCTGATAGACGACCTACAGTCGCACCATCTTGTTCAAGTGCTTTTACTTCAAAGTTACTAGCATATTGAGTAGGTACTTTGTTCGCTGTTGCCGCTTCATCACGCCAGTTCATCGTTACATCATCAGGGAAACTAGCACCATTAGATAGTAAGTCAGATAAACCTGTCGCAGCGCCTGCGCCATTTGGTAAAGTTAATGGGTTAAATGATGCATCAGTATTAGCAACACCATCCGTGTTAAGTGGTAAACCACTTGAATCAAATTGGAATGTAGTTAGTGGTGTATAAGGCGTTGTTGTTTGCTCTACACCACTTGCATCAAATGGTTTTTCATCCAGTGTGGCGTATACTTGCCACTCATTGTCATTACCTGTCACAGCTGCATCAGTTTTAACGAAGAAGAACTGTAAAATATGTGGCTCACCTAATGAATCATACACAGTTGTTGATGTTGAACTATTATATGTAGCACTTGATTCAGGATCAAACGGTGTCACTGTTGGCGCAGAGGCACGTGAATCTAGGTTAAATGATGAATAAACATTCGTGGTTGCACGCGGTGAACCTGACGCATCAGGAATTTGTAACGCCGAAGATGTACTTAAGCTTACAGAAGTGGTATCACCGGTTGCTTCATCAACAGGGAAACCTTGTAAGTAGTTACCGCTTGCATCAACAATGAAGTTATCCTGGTTTAATTTAAACGCACCTGCACGAGTATATGTGAAGTCTTGCGCACCTAGGTCATTCGCCATTGCGAAATAACCTTCACCAGTGATCGCTAAGTCAAGAGAGTTATTTGTGAAAGATAACGAACCTTGGTGGAATTGCTGTGCCACCATTGTCGTTCTTACACCGTCACCATTTTTTGTTTTACCAGAACTAAATACTGATGATGCGTATACATCAGCGAACTCTGCACGAGACTCTTTAAAGCCCGTAGTATTAACGTTAGCAATATTATTTGCTGTAACGTCTAAATCTTTTTGCGCGGCTGCTAAGCCTGTTAATGCAATATTGAAGCTCATAACTCACCTCTAACCTATCTCTTAGCCTAAGCTAACCCAAACCTTTTTTTACTTATGCGATTTCAGCTATATCAGTTAGCCTAACCGCACCCTCTTTTGTATTTACGATAATGCCGCTTGCGCCATTAATATTGACACTTTCAATATTCTTAAAGGTCGCCATAGGCATACTGCTGTAGTCTCCATTGACAAAGCCTTCAGCACTGATGTCATACTCACCTTCTGGGAGTACATTGCCATCGTTATCTTTGCCATCCCACTCAAAACGAAGTGCACCCGCTGATTGCGAACCAAGTTCCATGGTGCGTACTAACTGACCCGATGAATCCGTGATCCTCAACGTTAAAGATTCAACAGCAGTCTCTGCAACCACAGAGCCTTTTGCGAGATTTTCACCGTCAAAATCAATGGTGTCAGACTCAAGTAACGCTTGCTTACCAACGAGCGTTGAAGCCTGTAACGCAGAGTTAGATGTCATTGATGCAGTCAGTGATTCAAACTTCTCATTTAAGTTTGAAATACCCTCAGCCATAGTGAAATTCGTCATCTGCGCAATCATTTGATCGTTGTCAGCTGGCTTGCTTGGGTCTTGAAACGACAACTGTTGTGTTAAAAGTGAGAAGAAGTCTTCTTGCGTTAAAGTATCATCTTTCTCTTCTGTTTTATTTTGATTGTCTTGCCAACGTAAATTATCTAAATACGTGGATGACGCACTGCTGATGTCGTTACTCATAACTTATCCTCGGTTACCGCTGCCCAAGCAACAGTGTTTTACTTAACATTTGCTTAGCTGCATCAGCAACTTGCACATTTGTTTGGTAAGAGCGAGAGGCTGAAATCATATTTGCCATTTCTTCTACAACATTAACGTTAGGTTTGTAGATATAACCATTTTCATCCGCACTTGGGTGGTTCGGGTTATATTCAATTTGAAGAGGTTTATCGCTCTCTACAACACCTAATACTTTAACGCCAACAGAAGAGCCCTGAGGATTGCTTTGTGATGATGACGCTTTAGTCAGCTCTGCAGCAAAAACAGGATGGCGCGCTCGGTATGTCTGATCTTGGCTAGAACTAATCGTATTCGCATTCGAGATATTACTGGCTGTGGTATTTAAGCGAACATTTTGCGCACTCATACCGGTTGCTGAAATATCAAAAACATTATACAAACTCATGATTAAGCTCCTTGACTACCGAGGGCTTTTTTAAGGCCTTTAATTTTACTACTCATAAATTGCAGGCTTGCCTGATACTCTAATGAGTTCTGTACATACAAGTTTCGTTCCACTTGTATATCGACTGAGTTACCATCACCTGTATCTGCTTGATTTGGCGTACGAAACATTTCTGCACTGCCAACAAAACGACTGCCCCCGACAATATGTTTAGCATCGGTTCTTACCATGCTATTGCCGCCTTGTTGGTTGCTTTTTGCCGCTTTTAATGCCGAGGCAAAATCGATATCTTTCGCTTTATAGCCCGGCGTATCAGCATTAGCGATATTTGTCGCTAATAACTCAGCGCGTTGTGAACGGATCAACATCGCATGAGGATGAACACCAAATGCTTTATCAAAACTGATAGCCATAACCATCTCCAAAAAATTGACTCTGTAGTGGTTAATGCAAAAGCTAAGCCAAAAATTTAGGAGTAATTTGATTTATATAAGAGACTGAAAAATAAGTAAATTTAGCAACCTAAGGACTAGGTTGCTAAGGAAAGTTTACTTTTTTTGATAGATAATACCAGGGTTACAACGAACCATGTCAAAGCTATCACTTAAGCCGGCCATTGATTCTGACGCACCTAAAAACAGGTAACCTTTCGGGTTTAATGCTTGAGCAAATTGCGAAATGATTTTAGCTTTTACTTCTGGTGAGAAATAAATCAACACATTACGGCAAAATATAATGTCAAACTTGCCCATTAGGGCATATGAATCGAGTAAGTTTAAGTGTCTAAAGCTCACCATTTTACGTATAGGGTCAACTACCTGAGCCATTCCATTACCGCTGTCTTTAAAGAACTTTTGACGACGCTCCATCGACAAGCCACGAGCAAGTGCTAGCGAGTCATATTCAGCATTCTTACACATATCAAGCATAGTATTAGAAATGTCAGTGCCAATAATTTGCGCACCCATCTTCAATACACCTGGATTTTTTGACTGGAATTCGGCAACAGACATGGCAATTGAGTACGGCTCTTGTCCTGATGAACTTGCCGCTGACCATATTTTTAGTGGCCTACGTACATCTTTAAGTTCAGGAAAGAGTTTCGTTTTCAATAACTCAAACGGATATTGGTCACGAAACCAAAGCGTTTCATTGGTCGTCATCGCATCAACCACAGCGGCACGAAGCTGCCTCTCATGAGGACTCAGTGTTTTACTTACCAACTGTGATAAAGACTCAACATTAAAACGAGCCATAAGTGGCGCAAGGCGGCTTTTAACTAAATAAAGTTTATTATCGCCTAGCACAATGCCACATTGCTGCTCTAAAAAAGAGCGGAATTGATCGTATTCGCTTTGTTGTAAATGCTTATTTTCCAAAGTAATACCACCTATAAATAATTAATCACAATGAACCCACTTTTTCACAGCTGTCGCTAATTCATCTGGGTTAAATTTTGCAATAAAATCATCAGCACCCACTTTTTCGATCATTGCTTGGTTAAACACCCCACTTAAAGAGGTATGCAAGATCACATGCAAAGGTGATAATTTTGGATCTGCCTTAATTTCAGCGGTTAGTGTATAACCGTCCATTTCTGGCATTTCTACATCAGATATTAAGAGGCCAACGCGTTCGGTAATATCATTTTGACAATCAAGTTTAGCAATCTCTCTTAAACGTAATAATGCTTCTTTACCGTTTTTAGCAAGCTCAGTCTGAACCCCAAGCGGCTCGAGTGCACGCTTGACTTGATTTCGAGCTACCGCAGAGTCGTCAGCAATAAAGACAATACGCTCACCTAAATCACGCTGAATTTCGCCTTCGCCAACTACTTCAGCGCTCACTTCAGTGTTAACCGGGCAAATTTCATTCAAGATTTTTTCTACATCGAGAATTTCAACTAACTCGTTTTCAATTTCAGTGACTGCAGTTAGGTAAGAATAACGTCCGGCTCCCGAAGGCGGCGGCATTATTTTTTCCCAGTTCATATTCACGATGCGTTCAACACCACCAACTAAAAACCCTTGCACTGAACGGTTGTACTCAGCAATGATGATAAAACTGTCTTTAATATTCTCAATTGCAGGGCCACCTACAGCCATCGATAAATCAATAACAGAGATAGTTTGACCACGGATATGCGCAACACCGCGAATGTACGCATTTGATTTAGGCATGTTAGTAAGTGGTGGACATTGCAGAACCTCTCTTACTTTAAACACGTTAATACCAAAGCGTTGTCGCCCTCTGAGTTTGAATAATAGTAATTCAAGGCGGTTTTGCCCAACCAACTGAGTACGCTGGTTAACTGAGTCTAAAATGCCTGCCATTTCAATCTCCTAAAGATAAACAATCAGAGCTGGAACAATAATTGCCTTCTTTGTGTTAAAGCTACATAAGGTTACAAAGCGTCTGTTTTTTGACGCAAAATATTTATACCTTGTTTTCAACCATAAGCATAGTCGAAACAATATGAGTTTGTTAAAAAAAAGCCGAAGATACAGTGTTTTTTATTTTCTTACTAGCCTGTTGTTTACAACACAACTACAGGCAGAAGTTTATAATACCGAGCAACTTCAACAAATCGCCATCGATTTTGTTAGCGAGCAGCTCCCTGATCTGGACACCACACCTCAAATTAGTGCTTTACCATTAGATAGTCGCATTCCTGAGAGGTTATGTGAGTCACCAATTAACAAAGAGTTACCAACTGAGCCTCCTTTTAATCGGCAGGTAACTGTACAACTTAAGTGCCAAGACTTAAATAGTTGGACCCAATACGTTCACGTGCGCATTATTGAGCTCGAACCTGTGGTTGTTGTTACCACTAATTTAGCCCGCGGAGAGGTCATTCGCCCTGAACATTTACGCCTAGAAATGAAACCTAAGCAATTTGTTAGAACGCAATATGTTCAAGATGAGGCTATACTTATTGGCAGTCGCAGCAAGCGTAACTTGCGTGATGGTAGTCCGATTGTAATGAGCCAAGTGTGTATGGTTTGTAAAGGCGATAATGTAACTATCTATGCGTCATTACGCGGCTTAAGAATTAAAACCACCGGAATTGCTCTAGAAGATGGCACGTTAGACGAATTAGTACGTGTAAAAAACAAAAAATCAGGTAAAGTATTAAATGCACGTGTGGATGGGGTCGAGTCTGTACAAGTAAATATTTAATTTTTTATATTTATGCTAAAGTATCCGCTGTGCCCGCCGATATAAAGGCATATGTTGGGTAATGTATAGGTCAAAATTATGGTAAGCAATGTCAATAATGGTCAACAACAGCCTTCTGTGTTGACAAATACCAAGCAAAAAAAGCTTGATTTACAAAAAGATAATGCTAATGCAGCCGCTGCAAAATCGGCCGCACCAAAAGCAAGTGCAGATTCTGTGAGCTTAACTCCTCAAGCTAAACAGCTAAAATCTTTGCAAGAAAAAGCAGAGCAATCATCTGGCTTTGATAGCAATAAAGTGGCTGAGCTGAAAAAAGCAATCAGTGAAGGTAAATACCAAATTGATGCTGAAAAGCTAGCAAAGAACATCGCTGCATTCGAGTTTGATGTCTATGGCTGATCATAATCATTTAATAGCTAGCAAATTAACACAACAAGTTTCGTGCTTGGAGTCTATTGCTGCGCTATTAGATGATGAGTTGACAGCCATTGCTGCAAAGCGTGGTGACGGATTAAAGAGTATTGCCCAACAAAAAATCTCTTTGCTCCAACAAATTCAAACCATTGATAAAGAAGTGCAAAAGCTTGTTGCGCACAACGAATCGCAAGATGACGAAGTAAGTGCACTCATTAAGCAAGTAAATACTCTCCTAGCAAGCTGCAAGAAGAAAAATGATGTAAACGCTCACGCGGCCCATCAAGCACAGTTGAGTGTAAAGCAACTTAAAGATATTTTAATCGGTGCACCATCATCGATGACCTACGACCAAGGCGGCAGCGTGATTCAAGGCGATAAGAAAATCGTTCACAACTTGAAAGCCTAAATACTATTTCATTAAAAAAGCGCGATAACTAAGTTATCGCGCTTTTTTAATGCTTGCAGAATTTGCTGAACTTATGCGGCAAGCCAGTAGGTTACAACTAGACTAAGTTGCACCTAATAATATGTTACTTTTTTCACTTGGCGCGGTTTTACTTCGCCGATGTATAAATCGTGCACTCGCTTCATATCAAGCTGTAATTCAGTTGCGTAGGTATCCCCTACTGCATAGGTTTTAATAACCTGTGCACCTTTGATTACACCTTGTACTTGGCTTTGTAATTGATCATTATGAGCAATGCTGTTTTGCACTGTAGTGCCTGCGGAAATTCTTTGCCCGTAAACTTGCTCAGCAAGCTCCCGGTAAGCTTCAAGCTTTGAGGCTTTAATCGCAAGTAGAGTACGCTGCGATTCATTGCTACCTGGTTGAGCACTAATTGGCGCATAACCCACGGCTTTTAGCACTGGGTAGCTATCTGGCTCAATGTAAGTGTATTCTACATGTTTATCAAAAATACTACTGCAGCCGGTTAATGCTGCGCAGGCAACCAGCCCACCGAATAGAAGTGCTCGCATAATTTGCTTCCGCTTAAAACTCTTTGGCTACAAATATGCACGTTTAATGCCACTGTGGTACAGTCCTTGCTCATTTAGGTTATTCATTGGTTTTAATGCTAGGTGTCAGCATGAAAAATAAAACAATAGCCAGCTTAAAAGGCCTTGGCTTAGCCTTTACAATTTTGTTTTCTAACAATAGCTTAGCGCAGTGGTTTGAATCTACAGGCCATGCAGTTGTAAAAAATGGCGATACGAGCCAAGCCAAATCTGCCGCCATTAAAGACGCCATAACTCAAGCTTTAGTGTTTTCTGGCGCTCGAGTAAGCTCTGTACAGACACTAGTTGACGGGGTTTTGACGCAAGATCAGCTAAAAATAAGCAGCCATGGTGAAATCCAGAAAATAGAATTGATCAGCGAAGATCGCCATAACGACACCTATGCCATCACGCTTCGCCTCGATATTTTTGCTCAAGCAGAAGAATGCCCTGCAAACCAATACACCAAATTTATTGCCGTGACACAAAGCCAACTCGCCAATCGCGAGCAAGCGCGTATGGGCCAAATTTTTGACGTAAACAAAGCCATTAGTGAACACTTATATGCCAGCTTAAGTAATACGCAAATGGCAGCTAAACCGACAGCCTATTACAATATGCCGTTGCGAGTAGATCATTTTTTCACTCAGCAATACGATTACAGTAATGCGCTACTTGAAGAGATCACTAGCCGCAGTAACTCGCAATATGTATTACTGAGCCGTATTCGTGATTTATCGGTTAACCATAAGATCAATAACGATTATGCATTTTGGCAAGATGATAGTTTCAAGCGTGCATACAAAGTAGATTACGTCTTATTTGATGGCACCACTTACGAAAAGCTCTGGCAAAAAAGCTACCAAACAGAAGGTATTTGGCCGTATAAAAAGACTGAGATCATCGATGTATATAGCGACCGATTTTGGGCAACTGACTATGGCCAAGCTATTAGCGATATAAACCAAACCCTAACCTATGACTTACAAGCAGCCATGGCCTGCTTACCCACCCAAGGTAAAATACTGCATATCGAAAACGACAGACTAATCATCAACTTGGGTAAGGCGCATGGGCTTGAGCAAGGGCAAATTTTAAATATAGCCCATCATAATTACCTAACGGATGCACAGGGTAATAAGCTTCCGCACAAAATCACCACACTTAATCAAATAAAAGTGACTCAGCTTTATCAGCAATCAGCGGTTGCCATGAGTATAGATAAGCAACCACTACCTAACATTCAAATTAACGATATTGTTGAATTAGCTGCTAGTGAGTAAATGAGCTTGTAGGCCTTCATGAGCATTTAGCCAGTTAGCTAATTGCTCAACACCAGCTATATGTGGGTAGTGCTTACGAGTTGCAATGACAACTTGGCGTTGCTGGTTTGGTGTTATAGCTAAATACTTCACTCCTTCACGTGGTGTACATGCAAGCTTAGGAACAAAGGTTACCCCATCATCCATTGCCACCAGCGCGAGTAAGGTTTCAATACTGTTACCTTTATATTGATTCGAGACTTCAACCCCAGCTGAAAAGCAAAATTGCTCAGCTTGCTCCTTAAAGCAATGCCCTTCGTTTAACATTAATAAGTCACATTCATGTAATTGAGCCAACGCAACTTCAGTATGTTGTGCTAAAGCGTGTTGCTCAGAAACCGCAACTAAAAAGTCTTCTTTATAAAGCGGTGACACATGATAAGGCGCTAAATCGGCAACATCAGCAACAATTGCAATATCAATCTCACCATTATCAAGGGCCACCAGCGTTTGCGCTGTTTGCATTTCTATAAATGAAAACTGGGTTTCACTAAATGCCTGCTTCATCGAAGTTAAGAGTGTTGGCAGTAAATAAGGTGCAATGGTAGGAATAATACCTACATTGATTTTACCCTTTAGTGGGTCATGTGAGCTGGCAGCTATTTCTTTAAGCACTTGGGTTTGATCTAGGATCAGTGTGATCTGCTTAAGAAGTTGTTCACCTTGCACAGTCAACGTTACTTGCTTTGTTGAACGGTCAAAAATAACAACTCCTAGCTCTTGTTCAAGCTTTTTAACTTGTCCGCTTAATGTCGGTTGGCTGACATAGCAAGCATCAGCTGCTTTTCTGAAGTGCTTATATTGTGCAACCGCTTTTACGTATTCAAAGTCTTTTAAATTCATATCACACCACCAATAGCTTTTACCTATCATACTAATACAAACAAACGATTGGAGCTATCATAAATTAAATCGCATAATGACACTCAACAAATCAAGAGGAATCAAAACAATGTTAAACAATATCGAAGGCCAAAAAGTACCAAACGTTACATTCGCAACACGTGTAGACGAGCAGTGGAAATCAATGACCACTGACGAAATTTTTAAAGGTAAAACAGTTGTGCTATTTGCATTACCAGGTGCCTTTACACCAACATGTTCATCAACTCACTTGCCACGTTATAACGAGCTTGCGGCTGTATTTAAACAAAACGGTGTTGATGACATTGTCTGTATTTCTGTAAACGATACCTTCGTAATGAATGCATGGGCACAAAACCAAGAAGCGCAAAATATCACTCTATTGCCAGACGGCAACGGCGAATTTACCGACGGCATGGGTATGCTAGTCGATAAAAACGACTTAGGTTTTGGTAAGCGCAGTTGGCGTTATTCTATGTTGGTAAAAGACGGCGTTATCGAAAAAATGTTTATCGAGCCACAAAAGCCTGGCGACCCGTTTGAAGTATCTGATGCAGATACCATGCTTGAGTACATTAACCCAGCACAGGTAAAACCAGAATCAGTGAGTATTATTACCAAGCCTAATTGTCCGTTCTGTACAAAAGCTAAAGCGTTACTAGAGACGAAAGGTTATGTGTACGAAGAAATCGTATTAGGTCAACACGCTTCATTAACTAGTTTAAAAGCGATTTCTGGTCGTGAGACAGTGCCGCAAGTATTCATAGGCGGTGAGCACATTGGTGGCTCTGACGATTTAGAAAAACACTTTGCATAATTTTCAAGTTGGGGCTGCTAATTGCAGCCCTTTATTACTTTAAAACCTCAAACCATTGATTAAGTTATAAATTATATAACTGGTCTGCTCTCGCCATCACCCGTATTTATATTCAAAATACCAACATCTTAGTTACCAATTTGTTACATAAAGCAAAGAATGAATCTAAAATGTCTGCAGCTACATTTACTTAAACCGTAACGAAATTAAGATGATTTAATTGGAATATACAATGAAAAAACTAATACAAGGATTGCTCCTTTCCTTGCTATGTTTCGGTGGCCAAGCTCATGCTGCGTCAACTGGTACTATCGATTTACTCACCCATCCTGTTGGCATTATATGCCTTGTTATTTTTATCTTTGCTTATGTGCTCGTCATACTCGAAGAAAAAATTCACTTACGCAAATCAAAACCCGTATTGGTTGCAGCCGGGATTATTTGGACCCTTATTGCTTGGCAGTACAGTGCACAAAACTTATCTGATCTTAGCACCGACGCATTTCGTCACGCCTTGTTAGAGTTTTCGGAGTTAATGCTATTTTTGCTCGTTGCGATGACCTATATCAACGCCCTAGAAGAGCGTCGTTTATTTGATGGCCTAAGAAGCTGGCTGGTTGCTAGAGGCTTTAGCTACAAGCAATTATTTTGGATAAGCGGTGTACTGGCATTTTGTATTTCACCTGTAGCCGATAACTTAACTACTGCCCTACTTTTATGTGCAGTGGTAATGAAGGTAGCAGCAAATGATAACCGCTTCATTGCTATGTCGTGCGTCAATATTGTAATAGCCGCAAATGCCGGTGGCGCATTCAGCCCATTTGGTGACATCACGACACTGATGGTTTGGCAAGCCGATGTTGTTGCCTTTACTGAGTTTTTTGTTTTATTCCTACCAGCTTTAGTCAGCTATATTATTCCTGCATTTGTTATGTCTTTATTTATCAATAACCGTCACCCGGATACGGCCGATGAAGATATTGAACTTAAACGCGGTGCGCTTCGCATATTGTGCTTATTCTTACTGACAATACTCACCGCGGTGGTGCTAAAAACCGCCTTTGGTTTACCACCGGTTGTGGGCATGATGATGGGTCTTGGCTATTTACAGTTTTTTGGTTACTTCTTACGCGTGACACTCCCCGGCTCTCTTGCCAGAAAGCGCGCGATGGCAGAGCGTGAAGGTGACAAAGAACGCTTATCTCGCTTAGGTAACGTTGTTCCTTTTGATGTATTTAGCCGTGTATCGAGAGCCGAGTGGGACACGCTCTTGTTCTTCTATGGCATCGTTATTTGTGTTGGAGGCTTAGGGTTTATCGGCTACTTAGCGCTGCTTTCTGACTTACTTTATAACAACTGGTCTGCTACCGGTGCGAACATTATTCTTGGTTTAATGTCAGCGGTAGTCGATAACATTCCAGTGATGTTTGCAGTGTTACAAATGATGCCTGATATGTCGCACGGTCAATGGCTGCTTATTACGCTAACAGCAGGAATTGGTGGCAGCCTGTTATCAATTGGCTCTGCGGCAGGAGTTGCACTAATGGGTCAAGCGCGAGGGATCTACACATTTAATAGCCACTTAAAATGGTCGCCGGTCATTTTACTAGGTTACTTTGCTGGAGTATTAACTCATTTATACCTCAATACAGCCTACTTCGGCTAAGACTTAATAAAGTAAAAACCCTTATCACTTTGAGGGTTTTTACTTGAAATATTCCACAATGAGCAGTTTATAAACAGACATGTCGTAATAAGCTGTGTTTTTGTCGTAAAAAGTCAAGATTAAGGCAGGCGCTTTACTTTAGTCTAATAATTCACAAATAAGGTGAATTGAGGACACACATATGAGCCAAATGAATTCTGTTGCCATGCAAAATGGCAAGCTGCATGTAAAACAAATTGATATTCCTACACCTGGACCCGGCCAAGTACTGGTAAAAAGCCTAGCTTGCGGCATTTGCGGTTCTGATATTCATATTACCCGCCACACCAGCGATGTATTCGATATATATAAAAACCTTGGCATCATGGCTAAAGATGCAGGCGATGACCAAGAAGTGTTATTAGGCCATGAGTACGCGGCAGAAATTGTTAGCTACGGTCCAAATACTAAAGGCGAATTAGCTAAAGGCACCCGTGTAACCTCAGTGCCTATTTTACTTTCTGCTGGCGGCGCTGGCGTAGGTGTAACCCCAGGACTATATGGTGCCTATTCTGAATACTTTATTGTTGATGAAGCCTTGCTATTACCTATCCCTGATGCTGTTCCATCAGAAGCGGCAGCCATTACAGAACCACTTGCTGTTGGCCTGCATGCAGTGAACCGCGCACAAATGAATAATGATGATGTTGCCATTGTGGTTGGCTGTGGCCCAATTGGCCTTGCCGCGATTGCCGCGTTAAAGCTTCAAGGCGTAAAACACATCGTTGCCTCTGATCCACAAGAGAGCAAAAAACAAATTGCCCTTGAATTTGGCGCCACAGAATATGTTAACCCTATGGCGGATGATGAAGTTGCTACAGCCGCAGCGCTTGCGGGTAACAACAAGGTCGTTATTTTTGAATGTGCCGGTGTAAGCCGCTTATTGAACGACTACATTTTACGTGCACCAGCAAAAGCAAAAATCATTGTAACTGGTGTACATACCGCGCCGCTAAACGTTAACTTTGCCTATGCCACAGTGAAAGAGCTCGACCTTATTTTCTCTTATTACTACCAGCCAGAAGAGTTTGCAAAATCACTTGAGAACATCGCGTCAGGCAAAATTGCATGGCAAAAAATGCGTACTGGTAAAGTCGGCATAGACGGCGTACAAGGTGCATTTGATACCTTATTTAAACCAAACGACCATATCAAAATCATCATTGAACCATGGCGCACAGGCGAGCTTGAAAAAGTAACGGGTTAATTTAGTTTAAAAACGAGTAATAACTCTGCAGCTTAGAAATTAACAATCAAACGTTAATTTCTAAGCTATAAACTATAGTTCGATATCAGGGATTACATTTGCCTGTTCAAGAAAGTGATCACAACGTGTATTAACTATATCAAAGTAATGCTTTAGATATGACACTTGTGATTCTGAAGGGCTATCAACAAGCGATATTGCCTGTTGTAAATTATTTTTAATACTTGTCGCTATTTTAGTTAGATGGCTTTGTAGTAACTTATTTGAAATTCCATTTTCATCTGCAAAGTCAACTAACTGATAGGCATTAATTGCATCAGGGTCAAACTCATCTCATATACTCATAGCTAGATCCTGTTCAAACTCTGGATACATTTTAACGTTTACTAAATCATATAATGGCGCTGGGATCAGACTTGATTTTGTTCAAAAAAGTTCATTCTGCTATCTGTTGCACTGTTTTTTTTACTTTTAAATAACAAGCCACAACTGCTATTAAACCAAAGATATAGCCCGCCGCAATTTAATGTAAGGAGTCAATTGTCATTAAAAAATGAGATTGAACTTTATGCATTGCTCAAAAAACAATCTAATATTAAAATTATCCCACGTAGCATGAAACAAAGCTTAGCTGTTGGATGGGATAGGAACTATTGAAAAGGATAGAGTTATGGAAAAACCAGTAAAACTGAAGGAATCGGATTTTAATCTTTCCAATGATTTTGTGATTATCATACATGGTATGGGAACCCATGAGAATGGAGCCACTAAAAATGAAGTGAAAGATGCACTTAATGTGGCTGCAAAGGGGATGGGTATTGAGAATTTTGATTTCTCAAAAAGCCTTAACCTGGTGGAGTTCAATTACAGTGAGTTCTTTGACCAATTACGTAAAAAAGATGGATCACATGGGGACAGTCTTGTCACTCACATTCAATTTCTGCGTGGGCATGGCTTAGGTGCTAAACTCGCATCTAAACTCATCAACACTCTCTCCGGTTTTGATGAAGATAAAGCATTTTATACGCACTGGATGGATGTCTTATATTACGGTGAAACGTATTGGGGTGAAAAGGTTCGAGTCGACTTGGCATACCTGTTGATTCAGATTCTCAAAATTGCCAATAAACATGCCAGAAAAGTACACGTTGTTGCACATAGTCTCGGTACCGCAGTGCTACATGACACGTTAGCGGAATTGTATGACCCAGATGAACCATTAAGACGGGATATTCCCAATTTGCCTACCAACTTACTTGCCCTTGATTCTATTTATCTATTGGCCAATGTAAGTCGGTTGGTTCATTTGCTTAGTGAGGTGGATGATCCGAACCGATCGATTGTGAACTCTGATGGAAGTGCTGCTTGCCATTTATTGTATAGCGTTCGTAACGCATATGATCCCTTTACCTGGTGTAAAACCTACAAGCGCCCTACTGTAAATGGGGGATTGCTGCGTTTAGGGACTGTAAGAAAAATCAATACTCATGATTTGACAGAGTATGTGCTTGCGCCAGCTGTTGCACGTTCGATGTTAGGTACGATTTGTCAGGAATTGATTTATGATGATGCCTATGAGGCTTATGTTGCTGAACATGCAAAGTCTTCGATTACCGACAAATTTGATGAACTTAAAGAGACGTTTGAACAACTTAAATTAACTGCTTTTGAGTTAGAAGATGCAACCATTACCGATAAAGTTAAGGCGTTAAAGGTGTTCTTTAATGTGGCTAATGAGTTTAAAAAATTAGCTGAAAGCATAAAAGAAACAGAATAATTCAAGGATTGAACAATGAAAAAATTAGCTTTTTTACTAATAAGTTTTCTAATGTTGCCCAATTTAACATTAGCGAGTGATGAACCTGAGTATATCCCATGTTCTGAATCTTTTTTTGCTGATGGGCCTACACCCTTACCTCAATTGAAAGAATATAACGAACTTGCTAAGTCTGTTGGTATTCAAGTTTGTCGAAATGTTCTTCAGATAACAGATACCGAGAAAAAGGAAGTTGCTAAAGCGGTTAATGAATTTACCTCAATGACAAAAGCAAGCTTTGGACAAATGTTCAAGGGAAATGAGTTTAACTTTATGCATGATACTGTTGATGTTTGGGCTTCGTTAGTGAATAAGCATTACAATAATCCAAACTACCTTGGGTTTATACAATCAACATTAGACGTTGATGGAGGTAATCAGTGGCAGGTATTTGTCACTAAGTATCATACGATTAACCGGCCTTCAATTTCTCTTGATAAGGCTTTAAATGACCAGTGTAAGACAGTCATTAAGAGCAGTAACGGCTGTTTAGAGAATTTTCGCTTTATAAGTGATGCAGTGAACCCTTTTGTTTCATTGGTGAAGGATAACATTTTAACGACTAACGCTGACTTACTCAGAAATATGCAAGCGGATTGGAACTTATTCATCGAGGAAGCTCGGTATCAAACACCTTTAGATGTTTGGTTAACAACGAAACTTTCGGATGATTTGTTCGAAGGAAAAGGATTATCAGGCCCTCCAACTGCCCAGTATTTTTTATTACACCCATCTATTGTGTATGAACGCATTGGTAATTTACCTGATGGTGATCAGGATGAAGTTGCATTAGCTGTTGAATGGTTCGGTGTGAATTTATGGAAATACAAGATGGGGGTATCAATAGTCAGTACTTATCAAGATATTGCTGAAACCAGTGATGTGGGTACAGGTTTAATGTTTCATGTTGATAATGCCTATAGCTTTGGATTTACTCACCGAGGTAAGAATGACAATAGCGTTTTTATCAATTTTGATTTACTTCAATTAATTGGTGATAAAAAAGACATGTATAAGGCCTACAAGGCTAACATGTTTAATTAAGTATTTAATCTGTTCTATCACTCAGCCATAGTTGATTTCTTCAAGCGCCTTCAACTATGACTGAGTAATTTCTTCAATAAATTCTGGTGGTTCACCTATGAAGGTTCAAGCAATGTTATGAACTATGTTGCTGCAAAGTCAATCAACTTAGATTGTTGATTTCATTATTGGTAGCCCCTACAGGAATCGAACCTGTAACTGCCCCTTAGGAGGGGGCCGTTATATCCATTTAACTAAGAGGCCACTCAAAAGCTGAGGTAAAGCTTGTAGCTTGTAGCTTGTAGCTTGTAGCTTGTAGCTTGTAGCTTGTAGCTTGTAGCTAAAATTATAACGGTCTAAGGCTTTGGTAATCAAGAGAATAAACCAATCGACTTGTTAGTAAGTCGATTGGCAAAGTAATTAGGCTAGTTAATGCTAGCCGTTGCTGATTTGATTGATTCATTCTTTAGCACAAAATAAGGGATCACTTTTTGTGCGCTGGCAATAACCAGCTTTGAGTTTAAATTAATTACTCGAGCATTCACTTCAACACCATTTGGGCGATATATAAGCGTGCCAGTAAGAACATGGCTCGCGATGCGACGCTCTGCCAACTCTTCTACATCACGCGACATCACAAAATCACCACGTGAGGTCACACTAATGATATCCATCGCTTTAAAATCAACAACGCCAAAACCAAATTTTTGCAGCTGGTGCATCATTGTTTCAGAGAGTTGATTACCAAGTTGAGAACTATTTTTTAGGCTCGCATCTAAATCAACAAAGCTAGTAATGGCTATTCCTAACTCGCTTTCTTGTTGCATGGTATCCACTAATTCAAGGGCCATTTGCTCGACATAATTAACAACGGTTTTATGATGTTGATAAGGCACAAATAAACGATGGTTAGCGTTATCTTGCTGCATATCTTTTTGCTCAAGCGCTTGTAGCATAGCAACGTAATCGACTTGAGTATTTGCTGATGCAGGCATATTTTGAGCTGTATTTTGCGGCTCTGCTGATTGCTCTGGCAACAATTGGCAGCCAGATAGTGCGAGCGTTAACGATGCTAAGACAAAACCTTTCATAGCTTACTCACTTGCTTGTTTAAGTGTAATGCCATCACTGCGGTTGGTACTATCAAGGGCATCAACCACTGATTGCGGGATAAAACCTTGCGCTGACCCTACAACTGCTTTGCTTGCTAAACCAACAATACGCGCATTCACGAGCACACCACTTTGATGATTAACCAAAGTACCTGCCAATACATAATTGAAGTTTTGGTCTTGGCTAAGCTCTAAATAATCACGACTGAAAACATAATCACCAGTTGGCGTGACACGCATATAATCCGTGGTTTTAAAATCAATGACAGGCACACCAAACGCATGAAGTTCATGAATAAAACTTTCGGCAATTTGATTACCCAGCAAATTTGTTGAGTTGTAATCTGCATCAAGGTACACAAAGCTTGAAACAGCAACTGGTGTGTTATCACTAACATATTGCAAGTTTTCAACTAAATCCTGCATGATACCACGTACATAGTGATTGATATTTTTACGCGTTGGGGCTGCTGTAAAAGTGCTGTTATTCATTACCGCCTGATTGGTTTGAAACACACTGTCATTACTATGCGGCGCGGCAACTTCTCTTTGCGCAGCTAACTGAGGATCATTTTCGTGTTGTGTTGCATCACCAGTTAACATTGACGAGCAACCAAAGCCAAACGGCAAACATAAAGTTAAAATTAAACGTTTCATTAAATGAGTTCCTCTTAATATTCGCTTCGATACAACTGGCCATCACGTTGCTGAACTTTTTCAGCGCCCCACATTACATTGATAGGGATCTCAGTGCTTGCTGCTGACACAATTCGCAGATCTTTGGTATTCACTAATCGGGCATTTACTATGTAGGCATGTTGTTGCCGCGTCAGTGTGCCGGTAATAACAAAGTCAATATTCTGACGTTGACGTAAGGTATTTACATCACGACTAAGTACACTATCGGCCGATTGCTGCAAATTTAAAGTATTTTCTAATCGATACTCAATGGTATGAAAACCAAGCTGAGTAAATTGCGTTAATAAACTTTCTTGAATTTGCTGACTCAAGCCACTGCCCTGATCTTCAGCTAAATCAGTACCTAAGCCATCAGCCATATAAAAACTGGTCACAGCAATACGTGCATTGCCTTTGTAAGGGCCTTGAATACGGCTCAGCTGACTACTTAAATCAGCAACGTATTGATGCACCGTATAAGGTGCCATCGGCGATTTTGGGGTTTCTCTAGGGGGCGTTTTTTGTGGCTCTTCAGTTAAGCTACAACCCACCAACACTAAAAAAACTGAATAAAATAACAGGCGCATAATTGCCATCCTCACTAAATTTAGTAAGTACAAAGCAATAATTATGCCTAAGTATTATTGTTGATGGGATAAATCAAGCGGATTCTGTACATAATGTGATACCAAGCATGCCACCCCGACTGATGCTAACTTTTTACAATCATTAGCTGCTTGCTGCTTTTGTTGATATGCACCAATTTTCAAACGATGAAAAGTGCTGCCATTCACTGTTACTGACTCTACATTAGCAATAAACTGGCCATTAAATAGCGCCGGCGCTTGTTTTTTAATTTCAGCAAGGCGAGCTGTTAGTCTAGGTAATTCTGTTACGGAAGCAAGTTGTAGTGCAAATTTGGCTGAAGGCTCAGCTATAAACTGAGGTGCGGTTACAGATGACTTTTTAGTCTTTTCAGGCTCAGTTTGCTGCGCATTTAGCAAAGTAAGTTGTTCAGTGAGTAAGGTTAACTCACTTTCTATTGTCAGCAAGCGCTCAAGCTTTGGCTTCATCGCTTGGAATTGTTGATGCGACTGCCTCAGCTCTATAAGCTCTTGCTGGCTAATTTTTACTAAGTTTTCTTCACTCACTTGTGGCTTTGACATGCTTTGGCAACCAATGATAGGAGTAACCAGTAAGACTAGCCATACTTTCTTCAGATTTTGAAAAGTCGTAAAAACCATAATTTGCTCCTTGCTAGTGTTGAACATGCTGCTCTGTTACATGGCATTTAATTGCTTGTGATATTAGCTGCACACATTGCTGCTCAAGCTTGTTTGCAGACTGTGGGTCAAAGCCAATCGCAAGCGTGTAGTGTGCATTTGCTTTATCGTGTATATAAAAAGCGTTATGTAACCCTTGCTGTAACAAACGCTGCTTCACCAATGAGTAATACACCTTTAAAATTTTCAGTGAATTAAACTTGCCAATACTCGCTAAATATCCCTGGCGCTTTTCGAGTGGCCGCAAAGTAATATCAACCCCCACCAGCACATCACCTTTAGGCGATAATTTTATTTTGTGTGTTTGAGCACTGGTCAGTGATTTTTGCTCTTGGTATTGCTTATCAACTACCGCCTTATACTTACCGGGTTTAATATCAGTAAACAAGTAATAGCCATCATAAGCCGCTTGCGTAGTAGCTACATCATTACCTTGTTCATCCACTAAAGTAATTTGGGCATAAGGTTGAACATTAGAGCCTTGCTCTGTTTGCTGATAAACAGTACCTTCTATTTCGCTGGCATTATTTACTGGGTAATCCATGTACTCAACAAAACCTGCTCGTGGTGTTATGGAGAAACCATCGTGGGCGGGGATCATAAAAGGGTCAGCAAAACTGTCACGATCTAGCACTATATCTGTTGTGCGATTAGCTGGCATAGCTGAAAGAATCGCAATACCTTGTTCATCGGTAATAGCTTGGCGATAATTTTGTAAGCCTTTTACTTTAACACCCGCCAAGCCCTTTTCATTGTAGTCTTTAAGGCCATTATCATTTTCATCTAAAAACACATTAACCATCAAACTACCAGTATTGGTCAATGTTCGATTACTCATAAATGGCTGATTATATTGACTATCAAAGCCAAAACTAAATCGACTATTTAAGCGAATCTGCCATTGATCATTGCTGTCGTAATTAACATTACTGCTTAAGTTAATCCTGTCATTTTGCCACGTTAATCCTAATTCGGCAGACTGAACATCGTAATCTAGAGAATCCCTTAACGTTAGTTCTGTTTGTAAGCTTGGGCCTAAACTTCTGCTAAACTCAGCTTCATAACTCACTATTTCACTAACCGGAGAGAGTCGATAATTAACCCCAAATCGACTATACACTCTACCTAGGCGTGTTTGTAAACGCGTCGTACCATCAACACTTTCTTGCCCAACACTTAAGTCTTGCCACTGCAATAAATTATTTATAGAGACGTTTGCATAGCTGTAATTTAAACGGTTATAAATTTGCTTTAAATCACCACTTTGTGCATGTTGAATCAGAAAGTTGTTCTGATAATTAAGCCGCCCAAAATCATTTTTCATCAGCTCACCAGACATATCAAACTGATAGCTTTTCAGCGTTATATCTCGACCATTTTGATTATCAGTACGGTTCGTTGCGCTGAATAGCAAAGACTGATCAGCCAATTTAGTTCTTGTAGTTAATTCAAATTCTCTTTGTTGTTGATTATTTTCTTCATATTCCAGATTAACCAAAAACCTGTCTAACAAGCTAAGGTTCGTTCCTAGAGCAACATGATATAGCTCATTTTGCTCTCGTTTTTGCGCCATGAAGCCTGAATACATGGCAATGTTATCACTCACACCATATTGGTATCGCCCTGCAGCAACCCAGCCCTTGTTGGCACTGTAGTTACTGCTGCCAAGTAACTGCTCACCTTGCTCTGAAACAGATAGCTCATAAACAGCTTCCCCTTGCTCAAGCTGCGTGCCATCAATGTAGTAATATTCAGTTTTTCGCTCTACTTGTCCTTGTGGGCCATAAAAGATCAACTCAAAGCTGTTTTCACCAAACAGTAAATCTATATCAGCAAAAACATAGCGACCATCAGTCAAGCTCAGCTGCTGATCAATTAAAATGCCATTACGATATAATTCAACATCCCAACCTGGCTGTACTGCACCAGTTAGATTCACCCGATTATTATCAATAGCTTGCCCTAGTTGATAATTCGAAATTTTAACCCCGCGACCGTATTGGTTGTTATAACGGCTGCCAACTTGCGTAGCTGTGACATCACCTACTTCAATAAGACTTGCAGCAAGTGGACCTAACAATTGATTATTCACATCTTGCTTGGAGAAAGTTAGCCTTGAGTTATTCAATAAATCACTTTCACGACCCGATAAAAAGTATTCCATCGTTAAATATGCAAAATCTTGCGAGCCAAGTAATGAGTAACTAGCCTGACTGCCATCATTATCTTGGGTATAATTCAATTGTAAGTCAGCCACAGGGACAGATAAGGCCTGATATGGGCTTGGTTTCCAAGGTAAGGTTGCTTGTTTTTGAGTACTATAGCTTTGCAGTTGTTTTTTATGACGCTGCGCTTGGGCGACAACTGGATAAACAGACTCAGTTTCAATATGTAGCTCTAAGCTTGCGTAGTCAGAGCGGTGCTTAAATTCTAAAGCCTCTGCAAGTACTGCTGCCTCAATATAAATATCATCGTCAACACTAATTTGTTGCTCAGTAAGCTGCCACTTTTTGTTATCTGTAATCAGCTCTTTTTGAGCTGTTAATTGAAATGTTTTATTTGTGTTGATGAACCAACCTTCTGCCCTCTCGGCCGATAAATCGACATTGATTGCTAATTGTAAGATATCAACTAGCCCTGAAAGCCCCAGCAATATGTCTTGATCAGACTTAAGGGCAAAAACCTCACCTAAATAATTTTCATTTAAATAAATTGAAAATAGCAAAAACTCCCCAGTCGCAATTCGCTGCTGGGTGTCTAAGGTGTCTGCAGAATGATTGACAGCAGGTGTATGCTTTGATTGTGGAGCATGAAGCTGTTCGCCATTTAGCTTAGCCTTTATGGCATTGAGTCTAGCTAGTACATCCTCTGTACTCACAGTCGAATTAGCAAAGCTAATAGGGCTTAATAGCATAAGCCCTAACGCAAATAAGCGATTCATAAATTTTTTCGCATTAATCCCTAATGTCGAATAGGCAATGAATATGAGCCAAAATCGACGCCTTCATACTCATCGGCACCTTGATATTTAAGCTCAATGTTCCCTTGTTTTGGCATCTGTTTACCAGAGAATAAATCTAATAATACAGTCGCTTGTTCAATTTCAGGGTATAAGCTTAGATTCCCGATTTCTGCGATTTTTTCTTGTTTACCTGCAGAGTTAGTAACATACGCGCTAAGTCGACCGTAACTACTAAAACCTTGTTCTTCTGTTAATTTAACGGCAATTTTTGGTTTTTTGTTTAGAGAATCTTCAACTATTTCTGCAGTTTGAAATGTAACTTTTGGTAGCTCACCTTGTTCACGATATATAACTGGAATACTAAAACTCAAAATCATGTTTACTTTAAGCCCAGCCTTAGCTGCTTTATCTTCATTTGGTAAGGCTTGAAATAGTAAATGAGAACGATATTCCCCTTTAGCCAAATTCTTAGGCTTTCTAATTGCTATTTTAATCGTTTGCCTTTCGCCCGGTGCTAAGCGAATTTGCTTTGGAGATAAGCGTGCCATAGGAGAAAGGCTCGTGGTTTCTGGCTCACTCAATGTTTGATAACCACCTGCGGGGAGCGCTAATTTTTCGCTCCATACCACGCGGTATGTACGGTACTCTTCTGAGCTATTAATAACGGTGACTTTTGCGCTACGTTGGCGCTCATCAAATGAAACCCGCGTTGGTGAAATAAGTAAATTTGCCGTTGCGTATTGACTGAATAAAACAAAAAAGAGTCCACATAAAAGACGTTTTGCGAACATATCTATCCTTAGTAATCGACCGATATTTCTAAATAAGTTGAAGAAGAGTAATGACCATCTGCGTATGGTTTAGCGCTGCGATCTGTTGTTAATGTACCGCCAATAAATACTTTTGCCTCACCGAACTCATTGCTAATCACAAATTTGGGAAAACCATTTAGACGTACAGAAAATCCAGCACTTGTACTGCCATCTACATCATGTATTAGCTGAGCTGTAGAAAGTGGCTTTATCTCTAACTGAGTTCTGGCTGGTAAGCCAGTGAGTAATAACTCTGCTGGGCGGCCATTTTTAAGTACATAAACAGAGCCCTGTGTATTGATACTGCCATCATCTTTGACAATTACAGAGCTGGTATTTGTATTAGCTAAAATAACCAGAGTGCCAAAATCAAGCGCTTGTTGCTCTGAGCTCGCTGCTTGTAGAGGCAAAGAGAAAACAGAAAATAGCACAGTGGCTAATAGCAAGAAGCGCATGATAAATTGCCCAAACTAATAATTAATAGGCAACTTCTAGTTGAAAAGTTCCTGTATACTCAACATCACGATAAGGCTCAGATGATGATGTATTTGCGGTAGATAAATTGGCACCAATGTTAAACTCAACACTGCCGTCAGCATCTGCTGTTAAATTTGGGCTGCCAGGAAGATAGTAAGCGTTGGCATTTGGGCCAGAAGTAATAAAATATCTCCAACTATCAACAATAAAGTTTGGCTCATTTAAACCTTGCCCATCAGAAGCTAAAGTATTAGCAGTGGGATCAGTAATCGACAAACGCGCATTTGGCACCGCTTCCGATACCGTAAATGAAGCAGGAGACCCTTGCTCAATAATTGAAATAATCGCAGGAGATACATCTGTTCTTGTTGAAACAGGGCTTGCATCAGGTTCTGGGTTGATAGTTAAAACAGCTTGCGCAACACCTAAAGGATCGGCTACGGCACGAATAGTACCAAAATTTAGATCATTTCCTTTTGTTAAAACAACTGAGTTTTGAACCTTTACTGTTGCACTGAAAGATTCAGTAGTGGCATAAGAAGAAAAAGCAGAAAATGCTAATGAGCATGCAATTAGAGAAAGAGGTAATTTCATATTAAGTCCTTATAATTAAATGGCTAAGCCATTTTTCTGTATCTTAAGCTTTATCGACCTCTAGAACAAATACTTTAAGATTAATTACCTAATTTTTAAGAGGAAAGATGCTTAAAGCATCTCTCCAATAAATGGTGCCGTCACACAGGTTTGCCCCATTCTTTTGGCTATCTCACAAAATGCAGTAGCCTGAGTATAATTTGCAAATGGACCAGCCCTCAATCCATACAAGGTTACGCCTTTTTGCTCTCGTGTTTTAAAACGAAAATCAAGGTCATTTAAAACAGCAGGATAATCACGTTTAAGCTTTAAGACCTGATGACTAACTTTTTTCGGCGTTAAATATAAACCTAATTGCACGCCCGCTTCAGCCGCTTTATTTGCTGCAATAATCGCCTCAAGTGAGTCTGTGGATGATGCTTGCTGTACTTGCGTTTGTTCGCTTTGATGAATAATCACATCATTTTGTGGCTCAAATTGTGATGGTTGTGCGGTTAAATCGCTATTGGCTGAAAGCACTTCGATTAACAACGCAAGGTCTTTTTCCATCAACGCAAGACGTTCAATACTAGGTTGTTTATTTTGCCACTCGGCAGCAAATTGCTGTACTTGCTGCTCAGTGTAAGCTGGCTGGGTTTGCTCTTGGCTCATCATACATGCTGTTAGAGCAGTTAAGCAGATGGTTATAAATAGATATTTCGAGAAAATAGAAAAATGCATGGTGACGTCAATTCTAAAAAACAGACTTAAATCTTAGCAATAAAAATGCCATCTTTAGAGTGAATATTTGACGCTAAAAATAAATTCGGTTGTCAGTGTAGTTACTTACCCAGCAATCAATGCCTTGTCGTTTAATCGCTTCACAATCAGCTTTCGCGTTTTTCAAATACTTATAGCCACCAAACTTAAGTCGATAGTAGGTATGCTCATTTACATCAGCGACTTCAACATTAAGTATCGGCTTTCCTTGAAAAATGCTGGGTGCTCGTTTAGCCATTTTCTTTAATGTATAAGCTAGATCTTGTTCCGTATTAACAGACGCTAATTGCAAAGCAAATGCATAGTCAGGTTTAACAGAGTCTTTAGAGTCGCTTGATAGTGCTTGAGAAGTATCAGCCTGATCTAACACTGTACTGACAGGTTCACTTTGGGTTTGCGCCAACAAAAGTGAGTTTGGCATTAGCGTTACATCGCTAAGGTACTGAACAACATTGAAAACAGGAAGCTTGTTAAAAGAGATATCAGGAAATGCCTTATTACTGCAACCAGACACAGTCAATAACACCAACAGGTATATACTGTAACGCAAAGGTTTTGAGCAATATTTCATAAGTAGGATTCTTAAACGTACCATTAAAAATTTGCTTCTTTTTAAAGAAGTCTATCTGTTAGCACTTACCTATACAAAAACCATAAAAGTGATTTACGGCATTGCATAAGAAAACTCTAACACATTATTTGTTATTATAATATTTTCAGTACAATGCTTAACTAACTGCAATAAAAACTTAATGACACCCTAATACTTAAGTTTTCATATTAGACAACCTAAAGCAATAAAAATCCGTCTTTACATAGGTATTTTTATAAGTATAGCTGAGTTTAACTATCCTACAGGGGTAAATAAGCATCTCACTGATCTTTAATCTTAACAATGCGTTAAGACTTAGGTATATCAGAAAAATCCTTTATTGGGTAATAATCGACAATTGGGAGGAACATGTAAATAACAAAAAAGTGCCATATAGACACTTTTTTTACATAATTTTCAACTAGGTAATTTGAATTGCTTATTTAACCAGCGACTTTATGAAGTCTGTAAGCTCACCTTTGAATTCATCACGACGCAGTGCAAACTCAACGATGGCTTTTAAATAACCAATTTTGCTACCGCAATCATGGCTTTTACCCTTCATTGAGTAAGCATCAACAATCTCTTTTTCCATGAGCATGGCAATGGCATCTGTTAATTGGATTTCATCGCCTGCACCGGCTGGGGTTTTTGCAAGTAATGGCCAAATATTTTTGCTCAATACATAGCGACCCACAACAGCAAGATTTGATGGTGCTTGATCAACTGGAGGCTTTTCAACCATATTTAAAATAGCTGCGCTTTCACCTTGATTGATTTTTACATCACCTAAGTCGACAACACCGAACTTGTCTACTTCGTTTTGCGGCACAGGCTCAACCATAATTTGGCTCTCGCCGGTGGTTTCAAAACGCTGGATCATTTCAGCTAAGTTATCTTTTTTAAGGTCACTTGCTACATCATCGATGATCACATCCGGTAAGATAACAACAAACGGTTCATCACCTATGATAGGTGCAGCACAGTTAATCGCATGACCAAGGCCTTTCGCTTCACCTTGGCGAACATGAATAATTGTTACATCTTTCGGGCAGATTGATTGTACTTCTGCGAGTAACTGACGTTTAACACGCTTTTCAAGCGTTGCTTCTAACTCAAAACTGGTATCAAAGTGGTTTTCAATTGAGTTTTTACTTGAATGCGTTACTAGAACAATTTCTTTAATTCCTGCTGAAATTGCTTCATTTACAACGTACTGAATCAACGGGCGGTCAACAATAGGAAGCATTTCTTTAGGGATTGCTTTTGTTGCAGGTAACATACGCGTGCCAAGACCAGCAACTGGGATCACTGCTTTCATTGATTTCTCCTTAAATTTTATTGTTCTTAAACTGAAAACGGATACTTAATTGCATCGTGACACTGATAACCTACTACTTCAAAATCGTCTTTTGTAACCCAGGTTTCAATGTCTTCTAGTGATTTAATATTTGGGTTTATTTTTAATTCTGGCGACGCGAATGGCTCACGCTTAAGCTGCACATCACGCATCAACTCAAGTTGGTTTTCATAAATATGCGCATTCGCTATTTTATGATACGCCTTACCCGGTTTGTGGCCGGTGATTTGTGCAACTAAAGCAAGTAACACAAAACATTGAATTTGATTAAAGTTCAAACCCAGCGGTTTTGCAACCCCTAATTTTTGCACAGTACGTTATATTTTAAAATCCAACTTCATCAAGCATCCTGTGCATTTTTTATTTTCGCACAGTATGACAGCTTTTGCTACTAGGCAATAACTGCCTATTCACAAACTACTCTTTACCGGGTGGAGTGGGAACATTGGTGGGGTTATCACCTGTGGAGCTTGGTGAGTAACCGCCTTGAGGTTTCCCATCGCTGCCGGGTCTAGAGGGTTGATAACCTTTTTCTTGAACTTTGGGAGGTTGATACCCATTGTTTGCTCTTTGTTTAGTCATATTTTACTTTCCTCAGTTCTACATGCGAAATTTCAGCAGATAAAATCAAGATCCCTGCTGTATCATTTTTTGCTCTTTCAAATGCACCATCTTTATCCAACACCCAAGTTTGCTCAAGGTAAATTTGTTCTGGTTCTGGGTTACTAGATGCAAATGACTTGCTTGAATAGAGTCCACCTAATATTTGTCCATCTTTTAAAGTCACTTTTACCCAATAAGGTTCTCTCTGTGAAAACACATAATCCCACGGTTTCCCCGTAGGGTGCGGTGCTTTACTTTGTACTAAGTTTGTTGAGCGAACCTTTCGCCAACTAAGTACCAATAATATTGGCGAAATAAAAATCACAAAGAAATAAAACAATACATACAGGTTGGGAGACTGTGTTTGCATTTCGCTCATCTCAACCCAACGTATGAATATGAACATAAAAGCATAGTTAACACAGCTATATGTTACGGCATCGATGAGCTGCTTTGATGAGTCTTTCTGAATATTTGGAAAGCATAACTCATATGTTTTTAGTGCTATAAATCCCGGCACAACGAACAATATAAACAAATAAAGTTTATCTAGCTCCCATATATTCATATTCTCTCCTTTTTAACAAGGCTCCAGTAATGAGCGCCTAAAACAGTTAACTTACACGCTTTGGATTCCATTGCAGCGAAATACATATGTTCTGCACCAACAGGGACAACAAGATTGATTCTGTTGAATTTTTGCAAAATCGCGAACCTTTCAGTGTTATCTTCAAGAGGCGATTCACTTTCAGGTTCGAAGGACGGGTCTAGTGGAAATTCATAGCCGGGTTCAGGAAACAATTCTGTTATCTGTTTTAAGTCTGATAGTGGTATAGGAGGTTGCACAGTTCTGAGTGTTGTAAAACTTCTAACATTTGTCTTAAAAATCGGTCTTTGCTCCCAAGGACCTAGCGACTGATCAATATGTGCGTAAATACTGCCGGGAGTTATTTCGCCAACCAAATTGGAAGCTCCACCACTTAAAGCATCTACAAACAGGCTTGTAAATACGCCACTACCATTTTCTTCTAATGCATACTGTTCAGCACTAGAAGCAGTAAGAATTGTAACACCCTCGCTAAGCAAGGCTTGTTCACTTGAAACTATTCCATTCCCAGCAATTCCTGAGTGGCAACTATCCAATATAATTACTTTGCTTCTGGCTTTTGATGAGTTTGCAATTGTTAGTAGTTCATTCAGAGATAACCCGTCATCCCCATCATTACAGTCAGAAGTCACTAAGTAACCACCTGTACTTTCGATATAGCCATGACCTGAAAAGTAAAATAGCGCTACATCACAGTCATCGGCAAAGAGCTTTTGAATATTGTCTTTTAAATCTCTTTTTGAAATGGCGCTATCAGGGCCATTTGCAACCATCAGGTTGACCCCGAAGTTTATAGAGCCATCACTGTGTCGCTCTAATACTGATTTGACAGAGTAAGCATCATTAACACACCCAAACAACGAGTTCGCGTTTTGGTAGTAATCAACCCCAACTATCAACGCCTTTCTCATTAGCCGTATATCCTTATAGCTCTTGCAATGGAAGCACCTTGCCATTTAACTATTATGTCAGCATTGTTTTTCACAACAGATGACGTTCTTGTTGAAGCCCAAGGTTCAATAGCTATTATTGATTTACCATATGCTTTTGCTATCTCAATCTCTTTGTTTATCCATTTGCTATACGTTGAATAAACTCCAGCCATAATGATGATACAGCTTGTTCCTTTCATCTTGTTTTCTATAGCTTGTTTTAACTGCCAGTCTGAACCATTTGTATGTATTGGGTCGTTTTTTGGCACAGAGTGGTCAAAGAACTTAATTCCCTGTTTTTGAATGAGGTCTATGACTTTTGTGTATCCATCACTGTAAGCCCAAGAGTGGCTGATAAATAATCGATATGTTTTATCCATGTAAATTCCTTTTAAATCCTGTAGTAATGCTTTTCTCTGTCATACTTTCATCCTTTTCTTATCTAAACGTATTAAAATCTGTTTAAATGTAATCTGATACTTCTCAACTAACTGAGACAACTTAGTACCGTTGATAACTTCAACACCACATTGCTTTGCAACTTCTCTAGTTCTTGAAGAAAGCATAGTAGCATTGGTTATGAAGAGTAATTTTGAACAACTTTTGCCGATTTGATGCTCGTAAATTGGTTTGGCTGCAAAAATTTCTTGCACAGCTTTGTAGCCATCATATCGGCCTCTAGTAGTGTGTTTTGCTTGAATCAGTACCATTTCATTATTTGCAATCAATATCCCATCTGAGCCTTTATCCGCACCATTACTTGCAAGCCAAACACTTTCTGCTACTAACTCTTTACTCATAACTTCAACAGTTAAAGCCTCAAATTGTTGCCAACTTAATTTTTTAATATCCTCGGAATCTATTATCTGCTCATCACTAAAGCCCTTAGCACCGCCAATACCTCCCGGCATTGGAATTACTTCTTCTGGCGTAACAACAGCATCTTTGAGTTGAGTTTTCTTAGTAAGTAATTTATGCAGATTAACATCGAAAGACTCCATTTCAGGGTGAAGGAGCACTGGGACATATATGTTAACGTCTTTTTTCTGCCCAATTCTATATACTCGATCAGTAGCTTGGGCTTCTTTTGCTGGATTCCAGTGACGCTCAAAATGAACCACATTATTAGCCCCAACTACAGTCAAGCCAACTCCTGCTGCAACAGGAGACATTACAATAATATTAAATCCGTCTTTTGCCTCAAAATCAGCAATCATTGTTTTGCGAGTAGGAGTGGAAGCTTTTTTGGAAACAGCTTTGGCATCACCATTTATGATTGAAAGAGGGCCTAGCCCATATTTTCTGCCTAAGGCGATACTTAAGAAAGTTTGAAGACGTTTGTTTACCGCAAAAATAATACACTTTTCATTTTTAGCTTTAATTAAATCTAATAACTTTAGTAAGCTTTTTAACTTCTCAGATTCAAATAGTATTTCGTCTAGTTCTTTATTAGATTTAGGGCAATTTAAACTACCCCCATCCGCTAGTCGCGGATGCAATGAACTACTTCTAAGTCTTTGTAGTGTGCTCAATACATGATTAGACTCAGACTCTTCAATCGACTCTATAGCACCATCATAGACCTTTAATTGATAACCAGTCATTGTCTTACCTAATTCTGGCAAGTATTTCCAGTCAGTATTTTCAATCCCAACATACATGCGCTTTTCAGGCAGCCCATCTAAGTTGTCTTCCTTGATCCTACGAAGCATTATAGCTCCTACTTTAATCCTTAGTTCTCTACCCACTCTATTTCTTATATCTTCAACTTCATCACTGGCAGCCTGTAATATTGGTGAAATATATTTCGATCTAAAATCTTGATAGCTTCCTAAATATTGAGGACAGGCAGTATCCATTAGACACCAAAAATCCGCTAAACTATTTTCAACTGGTGTGCCTGTTGCCACTAACTTGAATTGAGCTTTAAGCCCCTTGGCAGCTCTTGTAGCTAGGGCATTAGGATTTTTAATATTTTGAGCTTCATCAAAAATTACTAACCCCCAGTCAATAAGACAAAGAGAAAATTGATAATCTCTTAACGTTTGATATGTTGTAATAACCAATCGGCCCGGCATATCAAGCCTGTCAGTGCTCTCTTTACCAATATTTAATGAATATCTTGGTTCAAATCCTTCCTCATCTATCGAGTTTGATCTAATTTCAACGCCACCATTTCTAAACCGATTTAATTCTCCATCCGACTGAAGAATTACAATGTCTCTAAACGGTGATGTTTTAAAGGTTTTTTCAACCTCATCTTTCCAGTTTTCTAGCAAACTCAAAGGAGCAACAATCAAGGTCGGTTTCTGAGTTTCATTAATTTGACTTACTTCTCTGTAGTAGTGTTCTACAGCAGAAAGTGCCATGAATGTTTTTCCTAAACCCATGTCATCAGCAAGCAAAGAGCCACTGATAGCACTATTTTCATGACTTTGATCCAATAAGCCAAGAATCCACCGAACTCCTATATCTTGATGCTTATATGGATTTCTTAAATAATTGCCCCAATCTAGTTCACCCGTTCTGCATACATCATTAATTTTCTCTGAAACTATAGGTGAATTTTCTGATAGTTCTTCATCATTAAGATCAATGTCTACAACTATTGTTTCTTCAGATTCTATTGGCTCTTTCTCACTATCTGGATCTAAACCTTTATCAACTTCTGCTTCATCACTACCAGAGTGTATTTTTTTCTCAATTTCATCGAGAGTTTTACTTACATTGCCAGAGTCAGAAATATCAAAAAATTTGCCTTCAAACTCGATTTCATTAGCTCCAGTGCTAACTGCATCATCAATTACTTTTTTTACTTTTTCTAATGATGGTGTATCGCTTACCAGTGGACCTATTTTCGATATAGGCAGCACTTGTTCTAGTGAAGCTGATTTACCAAACCAATCAACTCCAGAGTCATCTGTTTCACCAAAATAAGCATGTTTAAATGTTGTAGCCCCATGAACTCGCAACGAAAATCCAAGATCTAAATCCACCAATGATGCATCTATAAAAGCGGTTGGGTTTTGCAAAAACTCTTTAACCTTACTTTTAGGTACAACCCTATTATCCAAAACTTCTTTTACGGCTTTGATTTTTTCTTCAGTGAACAAAATAATTTCGTCACCAACTTTTATTGTATTAGCATTGGGAGCTACGATTTGCCCCAATACTTTCTGCATATCTTCATGGCTTGAATCTTGACCCATGTAGGGCGTTAGTATCAAATTACCAAAGGCATCAACCTCAGCTTCAACAGCTATTTTCTCTGGGGTATGTATTTTTAGCTTGTCAAAATGCTGTAGTTGTAAATTGGCGTTTTGTTTCTGACTTAATTGCAAGTTATGCAGCAAAGTTAAATTATCAAACTCTGTTTTATCAGAAGTTTCATGTTTCTTTTTGGCTTCAAAAGCAATTAGTTGCGCTTGAGTTAGCAGATATTGCGAAGATTCTCCAAACTTTATGATCGGGCCTTCGATGGAATAACTATGAGTAGTCCTGCCGTCAGGATCTGATACCGCAAGCTCGATATTAAAATTAGATCTACTCGTGTTCCCTTTAATATCGGAATAAATAACACCATCCCAATGCGAAGGTAATGATAAAGATTCTCGAACATAATCATCTAAACGACACAAAACATTTGCAGGTACGATGAAGCCATTAGGTATGCTCTCAGCTTCACCTTGCTCTTCTAACATCTTCAAGGTTACATACTGCTGTATTAGCCATTCATTAGCTGTTCCATTTTTTACGTTTTCAAACTCTTTTTTCTCTAAAGAAAAGTAAGCCCCATCAAGCTCATCTGGAAGAAAGTTAAATGAAACAGATCGATCTGCATTTTTAAAAAATTTATTAATTAAATCTGAAAGTGCCACTATTCTGCTCCAAATCTTCGAACATAAACACGATAATCATCTGCGGGTAAAACGTCTTTCATCATTATCGGAACTCGCAGTCGCCTTAAAGTTTCAACGGCTTTTCTCTGCCAACTAAAATTCTGAGGTGTATGGTTGAAATGGTCGTATGCTCCATGCCCTAATGATGACATCTTATTGTTTAAGCCAACGGTTAATCCCCGATACGATTGCCTTTGTTTATCATATTGGAGTACAGGGGCTGACTCATGTAAGGAGCGATAGATCCATAATTGGCATTGGTGACTTCCTTCAATCATATGAGCTGTGCCTAAATCCACATAGATAATAGATTTTTCTCCATCATCTACTAGTGAGAAATCAGGCAAATGCTCTTCTTTGTATTTCGTTTTTAAAAAGCGAGCCATGCTTCTACACATGTAAAGCTTGGTATTTTTAATCAGTTTTTTATCATAAAGACCCTCCAAAAACTTTTTCCGTGACGGAAACATTCTCTCCATGTCTGGGTCGTATGATGAATATGAAAAGTCTTCTAATGCTTCTAAGAAAAGCCTTAAGTCAAGCCCTGACAACCAACCTTTTACCTTGGCAGCCATGTCTTTTGAAACATGACTCCACCACTTCCTAAATCTAGGGTGACTAACTGGCACTCTAGGATCACCTGCTATTGACATAATGGTATTGAGCCAAGATTCATGGATATCATGCGGTGGTGCTCTTTCTATAAGAATTTTTAGGACTTTATGCCCCAATAGTTCTGAACTATCAAAGTTGGATTCATAAACTTCTTGTTTTTGAACTTCGTTAAGAAGTTCGTGTGGTTTATTCGCTGGAATATTATTAAGTTGCTCGACATAGTAAATTCTTTGAGCCTGTTCCATAAACTGACCAGACTGAAACTGATCTAGTTCGAACTCTTTAACAATAAAATCAAAATCTTTATTTTTCTCTATTGCTTGTTGTGCTAACCATTTGGGGCCATTTGGAGAAAGTAAATTTTCATCAAACCATTTTGCCTGCTTACGCTTCTTTCGAGCCTCGACCAACCAGTCTGAGACATATGCCACATCATTTAACATGCTAAAGCAGCTTAAATAATACTGATAAAAGCTTTCTAAAAACAAAGAACTTGGCTTATCTGTAATCGAGTTGATTTTATCCAAAATAGAATTTGTAAGCTGGATTTGTTTTCCAATTTTTGTGTTTAGAGCAAAGCCAAATGCACGAATATCTAATTTATTTTCAATCGTATATTCAATATTTTTATTCGTCTGAATTGCATTATAAATCTTTGCCCAAGCAGCCTTAAAGCTGTCGCTATCAGTACCAGCTTTCTTTGTAATTTGTCTTAGTCCATTAACCAGCTCTAGCATCACGTTAGCGTTATTACCAAAAGGCTTTTCTGGTAGTGTAAATCTGAGCTTTTTTAAATTTATTCTCATTTACAACACCACTTAATGTTTGCCGTAATTAGGCTTTATCTTTTCGAGATCTTCTATTGAAGGTCGTTTAACAGTAAACCTAATGTCAATCCGTCGATTTTTAGCCCTCAGTTCTGGTGTTGACTCATCTAATTCGACTCGTCTAGTTGCCGCATATCCACTTACTGAAAATAGCTTCTCTTCAGAGTGATTTAACAACTCATTCAAGTTTGGTTCTAAAGCCAATTCCTCACTCCATAACTTCCATACTGTTATAGCTCTATCAGCACTTAATCCCCAGTTACCTTTAGTCCAGTATTTACCAAATTTAATTGGGACACTGTCTGTATGACCTTCAACAAACACTGTATCTAAATAGTTAAAGCGATCATTTTTCATAATCGCAGTATGAAGAACAGCACCAATACTTTTAACTGAAGTAACCATATTTTCTGGGATTTGATCTTCGCCTGATTTAAAAGAAAGTGTTTCTTCAGGGATACGAATTACTGTCTCATTATCCGCAATTTCCACCTTAATATTTTGTTTCGCCAACTCTTCCCTAACTTCATTCAAAATATCTTGTCTTGCTTGTTCCGCCTTTTTTAGTTCTTCAATGCCAGCATCAATATCTTGTGTCCGTTGAGTAAGCTCTATAATTAGCGCCACAGCCGCCAAAATAAAAATTACCAACAGTGCCGACATTAGATCTGAAAAAGAGATCCAGTATGGGTTCTCTTCATCAACCTTTACATGATTGCGTGATGCAAATTTCATTATTAAGCACCTACTTTATCTTGAATATCCTCAACTACACCTGCTAACGCTCTTGCTGCGTTATTCATAGTATTCGCATATTGTGTTGAAGAATCAGCCCATATCGTTAAGTGATCTTTTGTTTGAGAATTTGCTTGTTCAGCATAATCAGCAAGTAAGTTGGTCATTTGAGATGACAAATCAGACACATTTTTCTGTAATTGTGATAAATATTCACTTTGAGAAGATTTCAAGTTTTCAAATGTATTACCAGCATTCACGATCATACTATTTATCTGGTCTGCTAACTCTTTGAAGCGAGCAGTATCAGCAATCAATTGTTCTCGTAAATTTTCCATTCGTTCAGAAGTTGTTTGGTTTTGGCTAGCTAAATCTTTAGTTGACTCAATGGCCTCAGCAACAGCACCAGACAATTTATTTCCAGCTTCTCTAACATGCGAACCAAATACACTCATTTTTTCTGCCGCAGATCTAAGTTCAGAGGCAGATTCACGCATGCTATCAGTAGCCTTCGCACTTGCTAAGACAGAAGATTCAACACTTTGTTGAAGTGATTTTCCTTGCTCAATAATCTGCTCGGAACTAGTTTTATGGTTCTGTATGCTTGATTCTATTTGAGAAACTAATTCTTGTGTTGACTTGGAAATTGCTTGTGTTTGCTGCTCTAAAGCTGCGTTCCTTTGCTCAGAAATGGCCGCACTCTGCTCATCACGCTTGGTGAACGATTCATTTAAGGAAGACATTTGTGATTGTACAAACTCAGTTAAAACAGAGCTTTGAGACGCAATGCCTTCAGTTAGTGACTTAATTTGTTGCTCGATATTGTTCGTAAACTCTTGTTCTCTTTCTTTTGCACGAGCTTGGCTGCTGTCGAAAGCTTCATTTAAACTGCCAATTTGAGTTTCCATCAATTCGGTCATTTTCCGACCTTGCTCATTGCTTTGCTCAACTAACTGAGAAACTTGTAATGAAATTGAAGAAATAAGTTCTTTTTCCCTTTCTCCTGACGCTTGTTGAGATGCTTCTATCTTAGAAATAAACGCTTCCATTGTGCTATTCATGCCAGAGATGGATTCGTTAACTTTTTCTGAAGCACTTTCCATTGCAGCTCTTTGTTGATTCCCTTGAGCGCCAAAGCCATCCATAAATTTCGTTAGCAAGTCCTCTAATGCTTTTTGATTTCCTTCAGAAGTTTCGTCTACCAATTTATTTATTGCTGGAGCCATTATCTCATTTAGCGTTGTCTCCAACGCCTCACTAATTCCCCTTGTTGCAGTTAGCATTGATTCTTGCATCTTAATGCCTATTTGCTCAGCGAGACCTTGCAAACTTTCTCGTGATTCGATGCTATTATTTGCGATAACTTGGAGTTGAGACTCAGGACTTAAGCGTGGAAAAATATCGTCTATTTTGTCTTGAAGTAGGCTTATCTTTTTTCTAATACTTTGCTCTAGTGATTTCTCAATAAAGTTAAATAAAACACTTAATAATACGCCCCAAACAGATGTCATAAACGCGACCTTAGCACCACCTATGACCGCAGAAACACCAGCCTTCATTTCTTCAACTGATACTTCAGATGAAATGTTCATTTCCGATAGACCAATTTGAAGCCCGACAAAAGTACCTATAACCCCAACAGCAGTCAAAAAGCCGGGTACAGCAGCAATTAACCTGTTATCAGTAACTCCCTTTGCTAAGGTATGAGTATTAAAAAAATGAGAAGCATCAAAAGTATTATGTAAATGAACATTACCGACAGCCTTAACTTCGATTAATGTTTCATCAAACTCTTTCCATATATGTCTTACAGGCTGGCTTTTTTCTTTGTCTTTATTTGTGATAAAGCTAATCAAATCTCTTCTTTTAGAAGCGATGTTATCCGTTGATGTATCCTTTAACGCTTCATTTAGAATCGAAACTCGACCTCTAGCTTTAAAATATGAAATTAAAGATTTGCCAAGAAAATAGAGTGTAATTAGTAGAAGAAATGCAACAAACGTGGCACTGAGCTGTGATTCAAATGTTAACTCTTTAAAGTTCAAAAAGTCAGGGACCAACCAATCTAATTTTTCCATAATGTTTCCTACTAAAACTACATTCACTTGTTATTCTTGCTACTAACGGTGAAAAACTATTACCGCTTAGTTTCCGTTATATTTATAAGCCAACTGTTCTTTGCATACTTTGCATCCAAGATGCTTTAAAAGCCGGATCACCAGCAAAAAGCTTGTAAAGTTCAAGCTCATCTTTACGTCTAGCCAACATTACCTCTTTCAGCATTTTTTCGAATGCTAGTTCTCGGTTATGTGGATCAGGGTTATTTTGGTATTTAGCTTCAAAATCAGGATGCTGTTTAATACTTTCTGCAATATTAATAAACTTAACTTTTTGTTCCGCTGGAGTTGCACTCCAGCCTTGGAACCATCTTTCGTTAAAATTCTTGATGATATCGTCTAGCGGATCTCGCTCTTCTTCACCGCCATGCGCTCCACGCGGGTTAGGGTTCTGTGGCGCTAACTCTGTTTCTTCTGAATCAAGTCCAATACCATAATTCAACTTAACCCGCTGAAGGCCATAGGAGCTTAAATCAACGGACTCTAATAATTCATCAAGTGCTTCAGAGTCAGGGTCTTTAACAATAAGCTTCGGTATTAAGAATTTTAAGAACCAAAAGAGTTTTTCCCATGCAACAATCTCATATGGCATGATTGATGCCATCTGCCCATAGATTTTTACGAACTGCTTAGCTTTTACTTTGAAATCAACTTTATCTTCGTCTTCAAGTTCTAACTCATAATTAAAACGGTTCGCAGCGGTATCTATAATTGGGCTTAGTGTTTGCGCATCTTCGTTATTAAAATAACGTTTAATAAAGTCTTCAACCTCGTACCATTCGTAAACGCCAGCATCATCCATAGAGTCTTTCAACTCATGTAAGACATTGATGTCAGTAGCTTCTGATAACGTTGTTGAGGTATAGAATGGGTCAAATGATGTTTTGATATCATCAACACTGTTAAAGAAATCTAGTACAAACAGATCTTCTGTCTTTTTGCCAAGCTTAGGTGCTGAGCGATTAAGACGTGATAATGTTTGAACACAAAGCACACTCGCTAACTTTTTATCAACGTACATTGCACACAATTTTGGCTGATCAAAGCCCGTCAAATATTTATTAGCAACTATTAGTAAACGATATTCATCTGTATCAAATTTGTCTTTGGTTTCACTTTCTGGAAAGCCATTCATATCAGCTTCGGTATACTCGATTCCATCAACTTCTTTGGTTCCAGAAAACGCAATAACAGCTTTAAATGGATTGCCTTGTTGTTCAAGCTGTCTAGTTATCGCTTTGTAATAACGTATAGCTGTTTCAATATTTTGAGTAACAACCATCCCTTTTGCTTTCCCCTTAAGCTTTTTGCTATTCACAACGTGCGGTATGAAATGCTCAAGCATGATCTCAGCTTTTGTATCGATGGTTTGTTGACTTGTCTCAACGTAGGTTCGCAGTCGTTTCTGAGCTTTCTTAGTATCGAATTCAGGGTTGTCTTGAATTGATTTTTCAATTTCATAATAGCTCTTGTACGTAGTGTAATTCGCTATAACATCAAGAATGAAGCCTTCCTCAATCGCTTGTTTCATTGAGTACAGGTGGAATGGCTTAAAACTACCGTCTTCTTGCTGCTGTCCGAATTTCTCTAAAGTACTGTTTTTAGGTGTTGCTGTGAATGCTAAATAAGATGCATTACCTCGCATCTTTCTTGAACGCATTGCCTCAAGGACTTTATCTTGAGCGTCCTCAGCTTCCTCTATTTCAGACTTACCCATCGCTCGGTTCATGTTGTCGTGGGCAGAGCCTGATTGTGAGCTATGAGCTTCATCAATGATCACAGCAAAACGTTTATCACTTAAATCACTTATACCATCAATGATAAATGGGAACTTCTGAATGGTAGTGATAATAATTTTCTTACCATTTTCAAGTGCTGACTTGAGTTCTGATGATTTAAAAGCAGGAGCAACAATATTCTTAACTTCAGAAAACTCTTTAATATTATCTCTTAACTGTTTATCTAAAAGTCTTCTATCCGTTACAACAATCACCGAATCAAATAACGGCTGCTCTATACCTCGACTTCCCGGAGCATCTGATGAGTGTGGGTAAGTTTCAATTAGCTGGTACGCAGCCCATGTTATAGAATTTGATTTACCTGAGCCTGCCGAATGCTGAATCAAATAGGTTTGACCCACGCCATGCGTGGCGGCATGATTTACTAACTTACGAACAACATCCATTTGATGATAACGAGGGAAGAAAAGCGTGCGCTTTTTGAGATCATCTTTGCTTGAACCATCTAAGCGAACAAAATGCTGAATAATGTTAGCCAAGCTTTCTTTGGTAAACACTTCCTCCCATAGATATGAAGTCTTATGACCAAACATGTTTGGCGGATTACCTTGTCCATGTCCATTACCTTTGTTGAATGGCAGGAAGAAAGTACTTTTACTTGCAAGCTTCGTGGTCATATACACTTCATCGGTATCAACCGCCATATGAACTAAGCACCTACCAAATTGCAGTAACGATTGAGTTATATCTCTATCATTACGATATTGCTTTTGACCATGATATCGCGCTGTTTGCCCTGTCCACGCATTTTTAAGCTCAAGCGTTATCAATGGAATACCATTAATAAAAAGCACCATGTCGATTTCTTGAAGCGGGTTTGCTTTTGAATAATGAAGCTGTCGAGTTGCACTGAAAATATTTGCCGCAAAGTTCTGATGAACTTTGTCGCTGCTACTTGCTAACGGAGCTGGATACATTAAGTTTAAATGCGCGTCATCTACACTTAAGCCTTTTTTCAGTAGATGCAAGATTCCATGTTTTTTAATCAGCCTATCAAATCGTTCAAGCACTTTACGCTGCCAATCATTCGGACTATTACGCTTAAGTTTTTCCAACTCATCTTCTTGCGTATTTTCTAAAAACTGCCAGAAATAATTAGTGTCTAACGCATAATGCATGTCAAAGTCAGTCGGTTGACCAAGTTTATAAAACTTGTTGCCAAAATCAGGTGCAGCTTCTTGCACACCTGCTTTAATGTCTTCTAGGCAAGTTCCCGTTAATGCTTTTTCTATCGCAGCTTCTAATGCTTGTTCGTTTGTTTGACTAACCATTTCTTATTCTCCTTAATGCGTTGACTGGCTTTTAACTATTTTTATTACACGCCAACTAGGGGTTCCTTTCTTGGGATCTTTGTCCCAAATTTTTGTTGCCTTGACATACTCTTGATCGTTAAAACCGTTCAATAAATAAGGAGCAACGAAAGCATCATCAACAAAGCCAAAGCCCTTGGGATTGAGCTTTAGAGTGCCTTCAATTAATTTCACTCTCTCACTTTGTTTTGGTTCAACCTTGTGCGCTTCCAATACTTCTAACTGCTGTCCGTCATTAGCAAGTTTTAACTCTAGCCACGTTCCTACCTCTGGTAATCCTTTACCAAAAAACACACCTTTTCTTGCACTGAGTTTTTTATCCAAATCAAGATATATACTAAAACCCTTACTTGAACGGTGATGCGAATCAACAATACCTACCGCCACTTCTAACTTCTTGGTTGCATATTGAAGGGCATCATTTGCTCTGGTTTTAATGACTTCATCAAAGTTAAGCGACTCAATAGCTGAGGCATCAAACCACCCTTGCTGAATAAGCTCTTCATGCTCTGGTTTTATGTGCCAACCATTTGCGTTGTATATTTGTATTAATTTACTCAACGCTGCTGATGCAAAATCAAACTCTTGTTTATTGGCAAAAAGCTGGGCTAACCCGTAAAACATTGGAATACAAAAAGGAGGTTCGTGAGCTTCCAAAATTGCCTTGCTATAACAAGCTATTGCGGCCTTAGGCTCTTGGCTAATATAAGTATCAGCTAAAGCGCCCCAAGCCCAAGATTCAGACATTTTTTGTCGTAAAACTGATAAAGCAGATTCTCTTGCCTCATCATATCTACCCGCACTAACCAAGCATTTAGAAATATCAAACTGAAGCCAAGTTTTGTTCCTATCAAGAGCATTATTCAGCGCATAATTAAGTAAATTTAATATACCATCCAGATTCAAATCCCATTGTTTATGATGTTGTAACCACGCTTTACTTGTTTGCCTTGATAACCTAACTAGTAAACTTGGGTATTCTCCCTTTTCTGTTTTATATGGCTTTAGGTCGGCAGGTTGATAAAGGTTAGAGCCATAATAAGTTAACATCTGGATATAAGACTGGTAATGCTCTCCACAGCCCTTAAACAAATTGAAGAATCTGAAATCTAGTTCTTCACATGGCACTGTTAAATTGAGTTGTCCAATACAATTAATCCATGAATTAACTATTTCCTGCTCATTGACATTGGGAGCCTTATTTTGCCTAGCTAAAATCGGGTCTTGAATCGCCTTTATTGCAGCATAACAAACCCAAAATAAGGATGTTCTTAAATATGTATTTTGTGGTTCATTTTGAAAAGCCACAGAACCACAATTCCATGCATCTACAAAATTTCCTTGCTGCTTCAGTTCACGAATTTGGGCAAATACTTCACTACTCATTTAAAGCTTCCTTAAAAAGAACCATAACCTCTTCAGAAGTCGCTTTTTCAGGCATTATTTTTGATAGTAATCCAGTTTTTACGACCCAAGTTTTAAATTGAATGGCCTCATTACCTTTCGCGCAAAGAACTTGCATCTCCCAGTCACCTGAACGCTTTGCGTCAACTATTTCGAAACCTAATTCTTCCACAAAATTTCGAAGTGATTGTAGAGCCGTATTTAGTCTAGATTCATCAAACGTTATTTCGCTTGCTAAGAGTGTTTTTAATTCTTCGCTTAAACTCGGCTCTTTTGACTCATCAGGAAAAGCTAATGTTTTGACTTTAATATTTTTGTCATAGGTAAATCGAACACGAACTTTCTTACCCGTACTGTGCTCAAAAGTATAAAGCTCTTGATAGCTATGCTGCTTTAATTCACTGATCCGCCAAGAAGAGTTACTAAGACAATTTGATACGGAAAAGCAAATAGCTTTAAGCTCAACTACATCAGTATTCATTCCAACGGGATAATTGAATTTTTCTAATTCTGTTCGTTCAGGAATTTGATAGTTAAAGCCTTTGCTTACAGGAAACATTCCAATTTTACAATTGTTGTTTGGAATGAATTGAGTCTGATATAGCGGAGTTAATTTAGGGTATTTAAGTAACTTCAAACCATTCTCAGCAGACATACTTGCTGTATATAAAAACCTAAAAAAACCATCATTGGTAATAGAGTCACCACTAGGGCCTCTACTAGCATCCAAATAAACTAAATTCCATTGCCTTCCTTGCGCTCTATGTACCGTCATGGCGTATGCATATCGAATTCTAGCCGCATTTAATAAAGGACTATGGGCGATATGATTTTGTATTAATTCAGAATACTTTTTCTTCTCTGATAAATATTCATCAGATTTCTTGTCATTGATGCTGTCCAATTTACCTTTAAGCCCTTTAAATGCTTCGACAGCTTGCTCTCTTACCTTAATACTTAGCACTAACATTTGATCAGTACTTAATTCCGGCTTATCCGCATGTAAATAATCAATAATATAAGAAACGTTCACATCACCTAAGCTTGGCACTCGGCAATTCAAATAACCTATACGCACAACTGTCGGCATATCGCGACCTTTTAGCTGTAACTCAATGGTATCAATCTTGTCATCAACCTCAGTAACGCTAGCTATTTCTCCTGAATGCACCCAGTCATTGCTGGACTCTATATCAACCGATATATCTTTGGGGCTAATCACTGGTGAACTTGTGTGGAAATCAATAAGATCTCCAGCATTTAGAACATAAGGGTTGGCTTGTTTTAGAACTTTTTGCTTAGCCGCAAAATTGATTTTTTGAGCCATATCATTCAACGCTGTTAAATAAACACCGTGATAACGCCCTGATGTTATATCAGTACCAATTGTAGGACTATTTTCTATCTGTGATACTACTTCACTGTCTGCATTAGGCAGTTTATTAAAGTGTTTGTGTTGCATCTGTTGTGCAATTTCAAACTGAAAGTCATGTAACTCTTTAGGTTCTGACTCGATCTGTTGTTCTAAAAATGCTTCGTCAATCGTTAATTCTTTGTCTCGAATAGCCTGACCGGATAGCAAGCATAGGTCTAAGTCGCCACGAGATAGTTGATATGGGTCGCCAACCAAAAGTAATTTGGGCGGATTATTCTCAAACGCAGTTAATAGATCATTAACCATATGGCCTGACCCAAAAATCGCATTATCCATGTCATAGTAACTATTGCTAATTAAATGCGACTCAACAACAACCAAAACTTTGTCTTTAACTTGTTCGCTAGTAAGAATCACTGGGTGCTTAGCTAACTCAACGCCATTTGATTTCTTTACTACTCCATCACTCTTACTGCTGTAGAGTACTTGATATATTGAGTTAAACTCTCCAAGCCCCATCTCGGTATACTTATTTGCAATTCGAGCATTCGGGGCCAAGAGCAACAAACTCTTATTTTTATTCTCTATTCGCTTAATTATTTCTCTCACTAGGGTTCGTTTACCCGTGCTAGACATGCCTTTCAAAACCAAAGCACATATATCAGATGTTAACCATCGCTCTACTTGTTCTAAGGCTGTTTTTTGAAACCCAATAGGAGTAAATTCAGAATTAAATGATTTTTCAGGTTCAGCGGTTATAGTTCTAATAACAGGTTTACCATCAGGGAAGTATTCAGGCGCGGCAAAAGCATCAGCAATCATATTAAGCTCATGCAAAGACATATCAATCTCTGCGCTTGCTATACCGTCAATTGTTCGAATAGCTTTACCTAAGTCACATATATGAAACCAACTTTTAATTTGTTGTGGTATCTGAGTTTCATCTATTTCTATTGGTTGATGAAACATCACTAAACCCGCTATATGACCAAGGTTTGGTTTAGATTGAATTTCTATATGCCCACTTTTAATGTAATCGAGTAGAGCAAACTTATTGCTGCGAAGCTGTAAAAATGGGTTTCGACTATTACCGCCTTTAACAACAACATCGTCACAGTACCAAGGGCCATTTTCAGAAAATGTTAGCTCACCGCCAAAATTTTTGAAATCGATAACAATGATCGCATTATTCTTAACGATTAATGCATCAAACTCTTTGCCTGCAACAAAAAAGTTACCGAACAAATATAACTGATCATCACGTCCATCCCACTCTGCTTGCAGCATATCATGCAAAGCATTAAACGCTTGGTTCTCATGACTGTGGTTAAATGCGCTCCCTCTGAAAGCTTTAAATCCCATTAAATGCCTCTCGTCCTGAATAATGCTGTTCCAATAAACAGATCATCTCTTTTTGATGCTGTTTAATCTTGTCTTTGTCCCACTCATCGTTTTGCTTCAACTCAAAAATTTGTTTTAACTTGAGTGAGTCATATACTGGTTTAGCTTTGAAATCTTCCTGTTTTTTACCAACGGTTTGATTACTATAGGAAGAGTTTTCACCCGGACTCAGTAACACAAGGTTGCCAAAAGCATTCAAATAGTTATCTTCTAACCGCTTATCGTATTCTTCATGTTGTGGGTGAACATGCTCAACAGAATTTTTTGAGCTTATGCGGTATTTTTTGAATTTCTCATCAGCTCTATTTTGCTCATTTTTCCAAAGCACATATTCCAGCTTTTGAAACCAATAATGCTCAAACCCAGTGCCGTTGATTTGTTTTAGATAATCATTCATTTCATTTGAAGATCCAAAACTGCCATCTGTTTTCGTAAGGTAGTTAAAACTTGCTTGTTTTTGGCTAAGTTCGGCATGGAACAAAGCTAGTGACATCTTATTATCAATATCTTCTAACTTAGCTAATACTATATTTTTATCTTCCGTGTTGTTTTCAACTAACCAACCTAGAAAAGATGTAAGCCAATACTGAGCGCTTCGTTCACCAGTAAAGTATCGAACACTTTGAAGTTGGCTTAACTCTGTAATTTCTGTAGGCACTCGGTTTAATCTGCTTTGTGTCTTTGAGAAATTAACATTACTTAATCGTAAAACTGCCGTGGATTCTTCAGCCTTTTCTACCCACTTAACAACCCACTTATCAAACTGGTAGCGTACTTGCCATAAGCAATCTAAAAACTTAATTACTTCTAATTCAGAAGCCTTTAATACAAACTTTTCAAATGCTTGATTGAGTCGCTCACCATTAACGCGACTTTCAATGTCTTCGTTACCTGCTTGCGCTCTATAGATTCTAAATGCATGAATTAAAAACAACGGAAAGCCAATTATTGAGCGGCAGAATACTTCATCGTCTTCAGCGCTACTGCTACTACTTTGTTTCGATTCTGGCTTTTCTAACAGAGACTCGTCACTTATGATCTCCTCAAGCGTTAACCCTCTAACGCTCTCAGAGCCTTTATCGGAGAGATCTTGAAGCATATTAGTATCAACAAGCTTAAACTTTGTTTTGTCAAAACTAGCTAGATCTATATCTTGAATTTTTTTCCAGTTAGATGCTGTAAACACCCGCCTCACATTGCGCTCAAAGTAGTTATTTAGGTTTTCACACACTTGCCACAAGCCATCATATTCATGACGGTTTTTGCTTAACTTACCTAATAGTTTCGATTTTAAGATATCGGATTGCTCTAACTGCACACCACTGGTATTCATAGTCGCGAACAGTTTATTTAAATCGGTTCCAGCAGGAATAATGTTGTTAACCCAACGTACTTGCTGATAAAAGTACTTAGCAAAGTTAACTAAATGCGCTTCACCTTTTTTACTGTCCTTACGTATTTCTTTAATAAAGCTCGTTGCAGTATTTAACGCTTCGGCTAAATGTTTGGTGTATTCGTTCTTATGAATATCTTCATCAGAAGGTTTATGTGTAAACTCTAAATCAGTCCATGAGCACAATAAACCTTGTACCATCTCTCTAATTGAAAACGTAACACGAGGAAAATGCGCTAATGTCGCAACGTTTGAAAGCTCACAATCAACATTGGCTTTTTTAAATGCAATGGCAATCAGCATTAAGGTTGTCATGCGCTGTTGTCCATCGATCAATTCAAAGCTCACGGATGCATCTTTGTTAGCTTTTTTCGGCAATTGAGAAGAAAGCACAGTGCCAATATAATATTGGTGCTCATCTGCAATATATGCTTGCTCTATATCTTGTAACAGCTTTAAAACGCCTTCGCCACCCCACACGTAGGGCCGCTGATAAGATGGGATTTCAAACGCGATTTTGTTAATTAATAAATCGTGTGGCGTTTGTACTATTGTTTCGACCTGACTAACGCTTGAAGCGTTGTTTGATAAGGCTAAACTCATGCAACACACTCCTGCAATGCTGGCATATTACGATCTTTGGGTTCAGCTAATTTGTTCTCTATACCTTGTTTTAAATCAGCGTCAAAAGACTCAGCTATTTGATTACCAGAGCGCTCTGCTACAAGAATGTTAAAAAACTTAGCATAACCTTTTAAGAATTTTTGCTTTACTCCATTAGCAGGCTTACCGTCTCTATCTGATATCCCTATGTTTTCGGGCGTTATATCTCGCTTAAAACTTTGCAACATTGTAACTAGCTGCTTGTGCTCATAAGCTGTGGTTATCCAGTCAAGTAATGGGTACTTATTAACAAATGAAGAAATAGAGTCTTCTCTGACTGTTTTCTCATTGTAAAGTCGAATAGAAAAGACACATCGAGCTAACCAAAAGCTGGCTTCATTAAGGTGCTCTGTTCCAAACTCACTGACATATAGCAAAATAGTAATATCAAATAATTCTGTTAAAAAATCGCTGTTATTCGCCTTTAACACCACCTCGTTGTAAAACGAATAGAATGGCTCTAGATAAGGTTGAGACTGCTCAACCATCAAGGTGTGATATAGCTCATTAAAGTAGGCTAAATAATTAACCGTATTTATACCTGCATTTAGAGGTTGTTTAGCTAAATAGCCATCAACAAGCTGCTGAGATATTGCTCCCGATAAGCTTTTAATTTGAGCGCCACGGCTAAAGGCTAAATCTTCATTTTTACTGCCAGTATTCTCGGCAAACTCTTTTACAATGGCTTTTTTAACACCTTCAGGTGATCGGTGAGAAGGCACATATTTAAAACCAAATGCCTGCCAGCGTCTTGCCTTAAGCAGCCTGTTAACCACACCATCTAAATAGTTAAAAGACTCCCATTTACGCGCAAAGTTATTTTGTATTTCACTGGGTATCGCACGTAAATGGTGAGCTTTAATGACTTGTGGGCCAGATAGTCTTACGCCCCCCGTATTTTGCGTTTCAAAAAAACGATAGGCTTCATCTTCAGATTGTGTGATTACCACTGTGAAGTTAATACGGTTTAAATCGAGTGCTAACAACGACTCCGGGAGAGATTGTGCTGTTAGCCATTGATAGTTTTTGGCAATACGCTCATGGCTACTTGGCGAACCATAACGCATATTTGGCAGAGAGTAACTGTTACCACTTTTAGTTGCTATTGCCATGCAAATCAACTGCAAGGTCGTAATTCGCTGTTGACCATCAATAATATTCAAAATGATTTCAGAGCCATTAGTAACCTGATGCAACACCACACTACCCAAATAAAGTAACGGTTTTGCAGGCTTAATTTGCGAATCAATCATTTCAGTACTCGCAGTAAAATAAGCTTTTAGGTCATCAAGAAAGGCTTCGACATCGCTAGGCAACCATTTGTAAGGTCGCTGGTATTCAGGAAGGTTTAACCGCACCTTTAAGCCATGCAGGGGCTTTTTATCAACATCAATCACATCACCAGAGAATAACTGTGCAGCCGTTACACTGGTAACGGCAATGTCCATTGAATTGTTTACTACGTCCTGTTGCATCGTCATCCCTGCTAAACCACACCCGGCACTTTGATTTTACCAGTCACAGCACTGTTGATTAGCGTGGTTTTGTATTCTTTGAGTTTTACAATTTGTTTCTCTAAATGTTGAATTCCTGAATCAATTTTAGCGTGTTGCTGCTCTATGTAAGATACAACTTCACACTGCGTTCTATAATCAGGTAAGGGAAAAAATAGTTCTGCAAAATCATTAAACCTAAAATCAGTAGATCTTTCCCTGATCCCTTTAGCTAATGATTCAATAAAGCCTCCTATAGCAAGGTTTCTCAAATATAAAGCATAATATTTACAGTTAACTGTGTCATGAGCTTGAGGTGTGCACACTGAGTAAACTGGTGATGATTTTCCATCAGAATCAGAAACTCCAATTGCACCAGCAAAAGCATCCATTGCATGAATTACCAAGTCTCCTTTTCTGATACCTTGATAACCATGTTCTTTTGAAGCAAACGTAAACCCTTCTGTTCTTCGGTTTGTGCGAAGTGTAACTTCTCCATCACGAAAGCAAGTTATTACATCATCTTGTTTTCTAACGGCTCTACTTTGCTTTTTAAATATGTATTTAGCTCTTCGAACATCCCAATGCTCTGGAATTTTTCCAATCCAATCGACTCCAGAGTCCTTCATTGGAACGTCAGGGGTTAAACCTTGAGTAACAGACTGTTGAATAACAATTTTTTTACGCTCCTTTAGCAACCCTGTTTGCTTTTCTTTAATGGCAATCGCTTCATCAATTTGTGCTGTTTTTTTATCAAGAAAGTTGGCTATGGTAGTTTGTTCGTCTATTGGAATAATAGGAAGGTCAACCATTCTAAAATTGTCGTATCTAAGAGCTTGACCATCTCGCACTAAATTAGAGGTGCTTTGTAACGCTTCTATATATCTTTGGCTCTTAAGTAAATACTTAAAAAAAGGCGCATGGATATTTTTAGAAGGAATCAAAGGCACATAGGCAGAACTAACACAGCCAACTTCTCCGCAGTATTCAATACCACCTTGAAAACTCCTCATACTGATTACAAAATCATTGGCTTCAACGTGTTTTAATATCTCAGGATTAAACTCAACTTGAGTTACTCTTCGGCCTTCAATCTCCATAAACTTTTCTTGAGATATCATTCCATACTTTTGGGATGCGGTTAGTTGCTTGTCTTCTTTCCTAGCCCTTTCTTTTCTTTGAGTAAACAACCACTGGCTTCTTTCTACTTCCCAATTCTCAGGTATTTTATCTAACCATCTGACACCAGAATCCTTATATGAATCATATCTTTGCATAGAAGCTAACTCAGCCATCTTACCCTCCTTGTACTTCAGCTAAACCCACACCCAAAATTTCGGCTATTAAGCCCTCAGCTTTTTGCTCTAAGTCGATAATATCGGTGGCAACTTCATCCATTGAACGCAATGGCTTATGTTGATAGAAGTACTTGTTAAAGCTGATCTCATAGCCAATTTTAGTGCTATCTAAATTAATCCAAGCCTCTGAAACATGAGGTTTTACTTCATCAAGGAAATATTGGTGAATTTCGCTGTTGTCTGTGTCTTTATCTTGCTGCTTTCTATTTTGAAGGTAAGTAAGTGGTACAGACTCAGCATCGCGCAATTCAGAGTTAGTTTCATAGGTAGTAAACTCTAGTTTTTTCCCTTCAACGGCATAATAACCAAAGTCGGCTAAGTCAGATGTTTCACAGCCTACGTGATGTAATAGCTCGTCAAGCTTATCTTGTTTAAATTTAACGACTTTCTTGACCACTTTTACGGCATTTTCATCGTACCAACTAACAGCATCTAAAATCGCTTTCTTCTCTGAAGCACTAAGTTTGATCTCTAACGTTTTTAGTTCGGCATCAACATCGGCTTTGAATTGGTTAAAGTCGTTGCCTTCATTAACAGAGCTTCCACTTAAGCCCTTACTTTCAAACGCAGCTTTTAATTGGTTGGCATTATTTAAAAGTTCTCTAAGTTTTTGCCACTGCTTGGAATCAAGCAGTTTGCTTTTTGCTTTGGCATTTAAGCTAATATCATTGTCTTCACACCACGCGACTACCTCTTTCTCTATGCTCTTTAAGAAGCCTGTTTCATAAACCTTTTCGCCATACTCGCTAAACAAGTATTCCATTGGTTCACGTAGTGATTTATCAAAACGCAGTGGGGCAATAAGCTCATCTTTAAATTGAGCGCACCGTCTATCTGGGCGTTCAATATTGACTTTGTAGTAACCGAAATCTTGGTTATCAAAAACCTTAGCTGCAACACCGACAGGATCATTGTTGTCGTTTAACTTACGCTCTACATTGGAAGCACTAAGGTATGTTTGCATAATCTCTGTAATATGCTCAGGCGCAAACTCACAATTCTTGTTACCTAGGTTTTTTCGCAATTTTTTAAAGAGTAGGCTGGAGTCTATAAGCTGAACTTTACCTTTGCGCTCTTCAGGTTTGTTATTACTAAGCAGCCAGATGTAAGTGGTGATACCCGTGTTATAGAATAGGTTGTTTGGTAGCTGCACAATGGCATCGAGCATATCGTTTTCAATGATGTATCTACGAATATTGCTTTCTCCAGAACCTGCATCACCTGTAAATAAGCTGGAGCCATTGTGAATAGAAGCGACACGAGACCCTAGAGGGCTAATATCTAGCGGCTTCATCTTACTTACAACCTCCATCAAAAATAGCAATTGCCCATCGCTTGAGCGAGGGATGGCATCAACTTTTGATTTATTTCCCCAATAATCCGATAGTTCCACAATAAAGCGCGGGTCTATAACGTCAGAACCATCTTTAATGTTCTTTAGTTCACTGGCCCAGCTTTTCCCATAAGGTGGATTTTGTGCAGAAAAATCAAAGGTTTTCCCTGCAAACTCATCAACTGAGAGCGTAGAGCCAACACGAATATTTTCTGGGTTATTGCCTTTGATCATCATGTCGGATTTACATATGGCGTAAGTCTCGTCATTGATTTCTTTACCAAATAGGTGAATATCGCGTTTTGTGCCTTCGATTGGGAACTTCTCTTCAATAAAGTTCTGCGCCTCGGTAAGCATACCGCCACTACCACACGCACTATCATAGATAGTTAATGGGTCAGGTAAATTACCTTTTAACGGGTCAAATAACAGGTGGATCATCAACTCAATTACTTCACGAGGTGTAAAATGCTCACCAGCCTCTTCATTGTTTTCTTCATTGAACTTACGGATCAACTCTTCAAAAACATAACCCATGCCTAGATTTGACAATGGCGGCAGTTTGTTACCATCAGGGTCTTCTTTATCGTGCGGGGTTAAGTTGATGTATGGCGATACAAACTTTTCAAGTACATCAAGCAACACATCTTTACCCGCCATGTGGCGGACTTGCGCTTTTAGGTTAAAGCACTCGACAATCTCTTTTACATTCGCACTGAAGCCATTTAGGTATTCTTCAAAGTTAGCCAACAATATCTGCTGGTTGTTTGTAGCCGTGCTGAATAGGCTTTTTAAAGTCCACTTTGAAGTGTTGTAAAACACATAACCTGTTTCAGCCGTTAATGGCGCTTCATCAAGCTCGGTAGCTTCCATTTCTTCTAGTTGAAACTTAACTTCCGCAAGCACGGCTTCTTTAGTTGGCTCAAGTAAAGTATCTAACCTACGAAGCACAACCATAGGCAAGATTACGTCACGGTATTTACCGCGCACGTATACGTCACGTAAGCAGTCATCTGCGATTGACCAAATGAAAGAGACTAATTTGTTATGTACGCTGTGATCCATTGTTATTCCTATAAAAAGCAATTCTTTCGCTTTGATTAAATCTTAAAATTCTATTTGTATCCGGGCGAGATTGTCATACTCGCCACGTTTTCTAATTCGTTTATATTGCTTAGCCAAAGGTGATACTCATCACCCACTAAGGAGGCATTTTTAGTACAATCTACATTCCACTGACGCATTAGGTAGCCAAGCAAAGCTTCTCTTACTTCTAACCGCAACACACCTTCAAGCATGTTGTAATCTAGCTCTATCGCTTTTTTATGCTTTATAGACGGGTGAACACTTAACTCAACATTGAGTATGTTGTTCCAACTCATGTCATTTGCTGCAAGTTGATTGTCACTTACTGCTTGAACAATTTCTGAAACGTTTTGTAATCGCGTGCAGACGAAATCACGAAACTCATTGGTTTTGCAATCAAATGCTCTTACGTGCCAACGTTGACCGTTATTCGCAATGGAATGTGGGACAATCTCTCTACTGCTTTCACCAGATGACAGAGAAACATAATCGCACCTGACTGCTTTTTTGTTATTGATTGCACGCATTAAAGTGGCGATCACTTCTGAATCAGGATGAATCAAACGAGTTGCATCAAAACAATGATTTGAAGGTTGTAAACCATTTGATAAGCCATCGCCAAAACCTCTGCAAAGGCTAGTTAAAACGGCTTCAGGGTTATGAGTAAATACAGGCCGAAATTCTTTTGTACGATAGTACTGTTTGTCTTCGTGTTTTAATTCAAGATTATTAGGTGCTAACTCTTTGTATAGAGTTAGATCTCTTGAGCATGATGCGAGGCCAGTTTTGAAATGATTGATCAGATCTGCACGCGCTATTTGCCCTACAAATTGCAAGCAAAAATCAATAAACGCAATACGCTCTCGTTGTGCGTAATTTAGCTTTTCTAAATTCATCTAGTTCATAAGTTATTTTTATGATTATTAATTATCAAAGTTACATTAATAGAAACGAATAAGCAATCATTTTGATAGCATCTTTTGTATAAGCCCTAAAGTTCTGGTGCAAAGCTCCACTAACTGCTACTCAATAATTATGCTCAAAATCAACATCCCTCTTATTTTCTAAATAAATTGAAATTTTTGTTTAAATTTTTAGCGCATTTAACTAACTGATTTTTAAATAAATAAAAATCACCATAGTGCTCATTGTGTACTATCTTATTGATTTTATTGCATTTTTCCAATTTTAAAACTGAAAAAACATATTATAATGGATTAAATGGTGTGGTGATTTTTTAATGAGATTTAAGAGAATTAGTTAAGAGTTATGCTTACGACAACGTTGTTCGATTGGGCCATTGTAGAACTGGTTGCAGAAGATAGCCCTCATCAAAAAAGACTATTTTTATGGGGGCTTGTTAGTAAAGACCTATTAGGAAGATTCCAAAATGGGGACTATGTATTCACATCTCTAATTACAGCTATTTATCCTGATTCACGACAAGTCATTACAAAAACGAATCACGTCTACAATCTTGTCGGACCGGGCCAACGCGTCAAAGCATCTGGTGATGAGCTAGAAATGCTCAGAAATGGCTACTCTCCGGGCGATATTGAATTAATCAAATCCTAGATATGAGGGAATAGAGTGAAACATATAATTAATACCGACCAAAAAATAGCAGAAACCTTAAATAACGGAAAAATACTAGTCTTAGACCAAGTGACTAGCCAATGGTTAATTTTTGAAGATGATGGCGAGGAAGTATATTGCAGTGACGATATTGTAGAGATCGAAAAAGAGCAATTTCAAACGCTTGAAAGCTTAGCGACAGATGGGGCAATTTATCGGAATAAATTTATCCTATCTAATAAGTTAATGCTTCTTAGTTATATGAGTTGGGCAGTCGCACAGCAAGTAACTGGCAGAAACCAAGTCGAATCTCAAATCACTAAATTTGAGGCATAAAATGGCATACATAGGCTTCGCTAGAGTTTCTACAAATCAACAAGATCTCACTCTTCAATTAGACACACTAAAATCAGCGGGGTGCGATCCTATTTTCCACGGAAAGCAGTCCGGTACATCAGATGAAAACAAAGCAAAGTTAACTGAGTTAATAAACTATGCTCGTAAAGGTGATGTCATTCTAGTCACAAAGTTAGATCGTCTTGGTAGGTCGCTAAAATCGGTTTTATCAACAATTGAATATATTCACCAGAAAGGTGCAACAATCAAAAGTCTTGATGGAGTCATAGATACAAGTAATCAAAGTCCTTTTGCAAAAGCTATGGTTAACCTGATTGGTACTTTCGCTCAATTAGAGCGTGATCTTATTGTTTCTCGAACAAGTGAAGGGCGCAATGCTGCAATGAAAGCTGGTACTCATTTCGGTAGACCTCAAATACTAAAAGAACAAGCACGAAATAGAATTAAAGCAGAGCTTTCCGAAAATTCAGCAAGTATTAATCAACTAGCGCAGCAATATAAAGTATCAAGAACAACTATCAGGCGTATTCGTGATGAATAACCTGTAATCAAACATAAATTGTCTAAATATAAAATAAGCTTTTACTTAAGTAGCCAACCTGAGGTCCCAAACATGGAAAAAGAGCAGCTAGCTAATTCGTCAACTAAGACTCCATCCGCGATTAAAATTGACAACCTCGACATCAATCGAGATTTAACGAGAACAGCGCTTTGTTTTGTAGGAGAAAAGAAACTTGCATGTCACTTAGATAAATCAAAAGATTTTAACAAGTGTAATAATTGCATCTACTATGTTCAGATCAAGTAACAAGTAACAAGTAACAAGTAACAAGTAATATTATCCAAGCCTTGCTTGGCAAGGCCCAAATTAACTACTGCCATTTTGAAGCAAATGGACAAAAGTATTAATATTTGTTCACCTTGTTTTAGGGATGAACATAAGTTTGATATTAGAGTTATGTTCATGGACAAAAGTAAAATCAAACTTTTGTCCATATTGGTTTCCAAATTTTAAGAATTTAAATCGCGACAGGCGCTTTAATATTTGGATGTGCGTCGTAACCGACAATTTCAAAATCTTCAAACTTGTAATCATAAATAGATTCTGGTTTTCTATTTATCTTAAGTTCGGGTAAAGATTTAGGCTCACGAGACATTTGCTCTTGAATTTGCTCCATGTGATTAGAGTAGGCATGTAAATCACCAAAGCTCACTATAACTTCACCCGGCTCAAGATCACATTGTTGGCAGAGCATATGAACGAGCAAAGACAGGCTAGCAATATTGTATGGAAGTCCCAAGAAAATATCTGAGCTTCTAATATACAATTGACCAGATAGCTTTCCGTTAGCTACATAGAATTGATAAAGCAAGTGACAAGGAGGTAATGCCATTTTGCCATTTTTTACGTTTTCATGAGGGCTGACGGTTTCATCAGGAAGATACTCAACATTCCATCCATGAAATAGTATTCTTCGGCTATTTGGGTTGTTTTTAAGTGTATCAACTACATAGTCAATTTGGTTTATTGTTCCGCCATCTTTTGTAGGCCATGCCGTCCATTGAGCACCATAGATTGGCCCTAATGAACCATCCTCTAAAGCCCACTCATCCCAAATTTTTACACCATTTTCATTTAACCAATTGTTGTTTGTATCACCATTCAAAAACCAAATTAACTCATTGGCAATACTTTTAAAGTGAAGTTTCTTGGTAGTCAGTAACGGAAATCCTTTTGAAAGATCATGCCTAATCTGGCGGCCAAAAACAGAAGTTGTTCCAGTCCCCGTTCGATCACCTTTTTTCGTGCCGTTTTCGAGTACATCTTTTAATAATTCTAAATATGCTTTCATTATTTTAAATCTCTTAGTAAATCTTTTAATTGTTCATTTTTAGCTTCAAGAGCCTTTATTGTTTCTTTCTGTTTGTTGAACTCTCGTTTGTAATAACTTGCATTATCAATCGATCTTTGTAGCTGTCTTTCAAAAGAATCCCTATCTTTTTTTGCTTTTACAAATTCAGAAAACCAATGAACAACTTCTTTTGCTAGTTTATCACGTTCTTCTGTAATAATTTCGAGTTCAGTTTGTTTTTGTTTTTTTTCTTCAAGAGCTTTTTTTTTCCTTTCTTCTTTAATTTCTTTTAGTCGTTTTTTGGGAAATCCTCTGTCTCTTACTGTATTTCTACCAATTCCCGACAATCGAGCAACTTCATTGATCGTAGCCTTCAATTTAGTGTTTTTACTTATTTCATTAAGGGCATCATTTAATTTACGGGTGTACTCATCATAATCGAGCTGATTTTTTTCATCATAGGCTTGTGTGCTCATCAATCTAGTGCCTCCCCTAAGTAAATTAAAACTTGTTTAGCTTCTTCAATTGCTTCAATAAGCTGGCTCTTTCTATCTTCATATCCATCTTTACTTAATAAGGACACATTTGACGCGTACACTTCTTTCCATTTAGGGATATTTGCTTTTCCCACTATGGCATTTTTACATCTAATTGGGTTACACCTGAGGGAGCCAATACAAGGGATACTTTTGTCATAATCCTCCATTCCACCAAAACAAAACCCAGTTCCAACATTAATCACCGCCATTCCCTGCTCTGCCATAGCATCAAAGATCTCATCCTTGGTATACCCTAGATCCATATAGCCTTGAAAAACTTTATTTAACCTAGCTTTGTGCTCTTGAGCTTTAGGACCAGCATAAACACCATCAGGATCCATAACCGTTTTAATTCGCTCAACTTCAGCGTCGCGTCTAATTGACTTATTCATCGACTTATTAGCTATTATGTTTTCCGCTATTTCACCGTAACCCAAAGTTGTTCCACTTGAACTTCCAAAACTTGTGTATTTACCAACGTCATCAACAACATGTTTCAACTGAAAAGAAATAAATGGCAGCCCAAGTTCAATTCGGTGCAGTTGATAGGCTAAGGAATGACGAAACATATAAGCATTGAATTTAATTGCCTTAGTTCGTTCTTTTCCTAAAACAACATTTAAGTAGTTATCAATAAAGTGCTTAATTCCCGCTGAACCCATACTAGTTGGAGTTTTATCTGGTGAAACTGTATCCATGTTGCTAAATAAAAAGTCGTTATTCTTTAAAGGTGAAATCAAGGAAGCAGCTTTAATAGCGTCCTTCATTATTGGTATTGCAACCCATTTATCGTCAAACAAGGTTAAATTTTCTAAATCATTTTTCTTAACATTTGAAACTAAGACGTCAAACCCTTCATGTTCAATCAAACAACTACTAATTCTAATTTCACTCAACTCCTCTGGTCGCATGCCAGTTAACTGAGCAGTTAAAAATGCCGAAGCGTAATAAACTTGGTTTATATATTTTCTAACATGATCAAAGTGTCGAATATTATGTTTGCCATTCATAATTTTTCGAATTTCTTCGTGATAATACAAAGTCCCAGATTGGTCACAAAACTCTTTGGGGATATGGCATTTAGAAGCAATAAAGCTTTGAGAGTAACCTTTGGACCATAATCTTAATAAAACGTAATCATTAAGAGTACTTTCATCAAAATCAAAGTTTAAGTCGAGTTTCTTATTAAAAGCGTAAAAGTGTTTTAATGCAGTTTTATCTTCAACTTCCTGAGACATTCGAGATAAAAAGTCAATCACTGTAAAAGTAGAATGAAGCATCAACTGTTCAAAGTCTTCGTTTTCAAAATATTGCTTTGCTTCTCTTCTTTTAATCTCACGAGCAGGCCATTCCAATGACTCAAAATCGATTTTAATGCTAGAGCCTAAAATATTTTTGGTATAAGGATGGTTCAAATAATTAAAAAACTGCCTCAGCTCTGTTCCCGCTGTAAATTCAAAACTTTTCGCTGTTTTCCTAAAGTCACTATCCAAAATATCTGTCAAACTTTGAAAGCGTTCTTCTACGAACTCTTGACCTAGAGAACTCAAATCTTCAAATACTTTATCGATGTACCTTAACCCAGCTCTAAATTGAGTTATCACCGTATTTGGCCTGATAGCAATTCGCTCTGCTCTCTTTTTCTTTTTCTTCCTAAAAGCCACAGGAATTAAAGTACACATATGCAGAAGGCACTTGATTTCTGTCATAACAAAATCAGGAATACAGGGATAATCATTAAAGTCAATTCGAAGCTTAGCCCCCTGAACTGATTTAGGAGGGTTAAGGTAGTCCTCATTATAATCCCAGACATGCTCATGAAACTGACTTTTCTTTGTGACTTTTAAATTTAATAAATTAGGTAACCAACTGACGGTAGCTGGCAATTCCATATCATTTTTAAGTTCGTTGAATTGTTCAATAATTGGAATCAAAACAGTTTTATTTTGAGCGAAGTTTTTAACTAATGTCACGCTTGCATCGATGTTGTAATTTTCCATTATGCTGTTACTCCATCTATGACTGCTGTTTCTTCAAATTGTGCAAGTTTCTCAGCTTTAAACAGAACTTCTGCATCAAAATCAGACTTCTTAGGGTTAAGAATCTCATCTAACAGACATAGATTTTCTTCAATTACATAACCATGTGGAGTATCCATAATTCGATTTCTTTGCATCAAGAGCATGTAATCTCTCTTCATTGCAAAAAGCATAGGCAGCTTATCGACGGTTATCATTACATTTTCACATGACAGGCATTTATTATACTGAGAGCAAGGACTTCCCTTCTTAAATCCTGACATTTTCTTAACAAAATCTGGTGGCGAGAATATATTTGAGCAGCCCCCAAGTGGGGTTGTGAAAATTACTTTATCCGGATTGTCTAAAAACTTATTAGACACTTCATCATCAGCTTTAACAAAAATACGATTATGGATCTTGCTAATTGCATCAGTTAACTTTTCCCTAGCTATGCGATTAAAGTCTAACTTGTCCAAATAATTCATTGTTGTTTCTATGTTTGAATGGCCCAGCATTAATTGGATTTCTCTAATACTTACACCTGCTTCCAATAATTCACTAACGAATGTTGGTCTAAATCGACTAATTGTAAATACTAATGGTTCCCCACTTTCAGACTTTAAATCATGTTTCACGACAAAATTAGAATAGATAGAAGTTGTTTGCCGCTTCAAATCGGAAAAAGATCTAATTTCTCCATGAGTTGTTTGCCCTGTACTCTTATATATGAACAACTTATCTTTAATATGCTCCGGAGCATCTTTGCGGATGCTCTCAGTTACTCTAATGACGTTCTCGAATAGTTCCTTTACTTCTTCGCTTTGCTTTTTTGATAACCACTGAAGCTTAGATTCAAAAAGGTCTAAATGGAGTTGCATACCTCCAGAGCTTCTCTCTTTCCAATATCTCAAACATGGTTTTTGTGTGGTTTCGTGGGCAATTACAAAATCATCTACGAACAGATCAAATAGAGGATCCGCATTCATTCCAGTAATTTGCGCTAAACGAAAAACAAATGGTGCGATCACATCCGCATCAATAATCGAAGGTACTCCCCAACTTCGATATACATCGTGCAACCCAATATCTAGCTTTCCGATTATTTTAAGAAAGCCTTTTTCTTCAGGCGTTTTAGCATCATTAAAAGAAGTCGGATTGCAATCCAATTTATTTTCAAACAAGTATCGTGCATTCTCAATTTTAGAAAAGCCCGGCTTGATGAAACCGTTTTCGTCTAAAGGGTATTCTCCATCACCTGATTTTTGATATGGCTCAAATAAAGTTATTGTTTCATCAATTGAGTTTTGAATAGCGTCAGTAATAGCCTGACGCTCACTTTTTAAATAAGGCTTATAAGTATCTGTAACACGACCGCTAGTTTTCATTTCGACGTCATAGAAACTGTGAAAATTGATGTCCTTGAGTTTTGTAGCGCGTTTCAGTAGCTGTCGAACCGAACTAACGATTGTTGGAGCGTTGCTAGGTGCAATGCTTCCGCCATGCATTTTAGGGATAACATAGTCTTGCTTAAATCTAACTAGTAAAAACTCACTTAAAATATCTTGAAGCGATGATTTGGGATCAATATCATTCTGCTCTAAAAATCTGCACAAGTGACTGTACGCTTCCTGCGGCTTCTTTTTACTTGAGGCTGATGCTGCTCCATTTCTAACTAAAGCGGCTAATTGCTTTAGCTGCACGAATGGTTCATCGGAACTATCAACTCCAACAAATTCTTTATATGAATTGAGTGACTTTGTCGCTAATTCGTCCCACCGTTGCACTGCTTCTTGTTGTTTGTTCCTATATTCTTGATCATAAAGAACATCTCTGTCCTTAACTGCACGGTAATTGCAATCAAGCCCTCCTAATTGTATTAGCTCAGCGTTCAACTCGTTACCAAGATCTGTAACAATTTGATACCCTTTACCTCCGCGCCAATTCTTAATATACGTCTTAAAGCGAATTGAATTTCCGAAAGTTTTAACACCAAGCTTTTCTTCTGTAGTTAGGTTATCCCACCAATACTTTGTTGTTCTTCGGACTTCCAGTGCTGACGCGATCTGCTCTTTTAAAATTACACCTTCTTCTTTAAGAATATTGTTCAATTTCTCAAGATAAGGGCTGTATGCATTACTTTTTGATGAAGCAATCTTAAGTCCAAGATTTCTGTTTAACTCAGCACAAGATGCGGCTGCTGAATATCCATTTTTCTTAGGGATATGAGAAACCGAAATACCCCAAGCATTATAGCGGTTCGTATCTATTTCATTTACGAAGTTTTCTAAAATTTTAACTTTTGGATTTTGCATTATTAACTCCTGACTACTTTCTTTTAGTCTTAGTTTGAGCGTTCAACTGCTCCATCAAACGCGAACGAGTTAATATTTCTCCGTTATTGTCGGCAATCTTGCCGTAGGTTTCGTAAGGTAATTGAGTATAAACTTGAGTTGTTTTCAAATATGCATGTCCAAGACATGTCTGAAGCAATACTAATTTATCAACAGCATGATCGCCTAAATCCGGGGATCTTAATACAGACCCAGCGAAGCCATGTCTTAACATATGTGGATGAATCGCTCTCTTTATCAGCCCTTTTTTTAATGCACGTTTAGATACACGACTTAATAACTTACTTACAGATCCCGAATTGTATGGTGTACCATGAGAATTAAGAAATGCGGGGGCGTCTATGCCAAATTCTTTCGTTCTAACTCTATATTCCGGTGTTGAAAAATATCGTCGCAACCTCGCTAAAGTGTGAATACTTGTTAATGTATATCTTTCATTAATTTGGCGCTTTCTTCCTTTAGAACCTGCAACAAATACTTGTTTGTATTCAGAAGGAATTACAATCGTGTCAGCATCTAACATGTACATGTGATTATCTGTAGATAAAGCTGTATCAATGTGCTCTTTCTTCACTCTAGGTATTTCCGAGCGTCTAAGACCAGTGTCGTACATGAATTGCAGTAAGACTTTTTCTCGCTCGTGATTAGTACACATCATCAATGCAGTTAATTCATCTAAACTGCACATTTCAACTAACTTAGACTTTGAAGAACCGTAAATTAAACCGTCTACGTAAGGATTATCATCACGAAGTGCTTTACCATCATTCCGAGCCTTACAGAGATAGTCATTAAAAAACGCTTGGAACGTAGCGTCCCTGTTACTAATAGTGGTTGAAGCAAGACCTTTGGCTTGCCTTAAGTAAGCAAAATATTCACTAAAATTATGCTCTTGAATATCCAGCAATGCATTATCCAGTTCCTGATGTTTCAATGTGCTTTGTTCGTTCAAATAATCAAACAAATACGAAAGATTTTTTGCGTAAGTGGATATTGTAGTTAGCGGAGTTTTTCCATGCCGTAAAGCTTCTGACAGCCAATTTGAGACATTTGGAAGAACTTGGTGTTTTGAGTTAAATACAACTACTCCAGTTACTGCTGATTGCTCTGGAATCTCAATATTTTTTGTTGGAATTTGTTTATTAAAAATGTACGTATCCTTAAATTCTAGTATTCCTCCTTCAATTATCTTAAATCTCATTTAATACCTATTTCACTCTAAAATATAGTACTCATAGCGTACTATGCAATTAATTAATGTACCGATTTACTTTTACTGTGGTATAAAAAAAAGGACTTTTTAATTTCCTTTTTTCCATATTGTGCATTTCTATTATAGGGTAATAAAAGCGGCACATCGCAGCTACGTTGGTATGATGTTAAGTATAGGGTATCGCCCAACAAAGAAAAGGTGTGCGTGTGCATACAAGGGCGTAAACAGCCTAACTCAAACTCACCTGGGTTATAAAAAGTGACGATTTCACCGCGATCATCAATCCCTTTTGATAAGTTATCGATAACTTTTTTAAGTTGATCAAGGTGGCTGCCATCCGGACGTTGCCAACTGCGGCCTTGCACACCATACACTCGCCCCATATCATCTTCACCACGACGATGTGGATTTTCAAGCCAAGCTTTGTTTTCGTTTGCGTTAGCATTCCAAGTCATACAGCCGATATCACGAAACTGTGCAGCGCTGTCGTAACCACGTAAATAACCAAGTAACTCCGCAATCGCCGCTTTGTAAAAGCTCTTGCGCGTTGTTATTAGCGGAAACTTATTATTTGCCACATCATATTCAAGATCGGCATTAATAACGGTTAAACACTTAGTCCCTGTGCGTTTGTTCTCAACCCACACACCTTCGTCAACAATACGCTGACATAAATCTAAATACTGTTTCATTGATTTGCTCTTGTTATGCTTTACTTGCCACGCTGTGTTGCGGCTTTTTATAGGCCCATATTAACAAACCAAGGCCACCAATTACCATCGGCAATGACAGTATTTGCCCCATCGAGATAAAGCCTGCGAATAAACCTAAATGAGCATCTGGCTCACGGAAATATTCAACAATAAATCTAAACACGCCATAGCCAAGTAAGAACACCCCAGCAACACTTCCCGCTGGGCGAGGCTTTTTGATAAACCATTGTAAGATTAAGAACAGCACTAAACCTTCTAAAAAGGCTTCGTATAATTGTGATGGATGACGAGGCTCTGGACCACCTGATGGGAAAATAAACGCCCAAGGTACATCAGTCACTCGGCCCCATAACTCGCCATTAATAAAGTTACCAATTCGCCCTGCTAACAAACCGAGCGGCACCAGTGGCACTACAAAATCGCCCACTTCAAATAATGATTTTTTGCGGGTCCAAGCAAAAATTGCAATGGCTGTAATTACACCCAGAGTGCCACCATGGAACGACATACCACCTTGGTCAATTCTGAATAAGTACAATGGGTTTTCAATAAAGTAGCTGAACTGATAAAACAATACATAACCAATACGGCCGCCTAGTATTACCCCGAGCATACCGTAAAATAATAAGTCACTAACTTGTTCTTTTGTCCAACCTGAGTTTGGTTTTTCTGCTTGACGATTAGCAAGCCACATAGCCAAAGCAAAACCAATTAAATACATTAAACCGTACCAACGTACGCTAAGCGGGCCTACCGAAAAAATAACCGGATCGATATCTGGAAATTGAAGAGCCATAAAAATAAAAACCTTTAACTAAACACCATTTTAAGCGCAATTATGACAAGTAATAGCGCGAATACTTTTTTTATTGTTGCCACAGGCAAGTAATGCGTGGCTTTGGCACCTATTGGCGCAATGAGCGACGAGGTAACCACAATCCCGACTAACGCAGGTAAATACACAAATCCGGCAAATCCATCACTGAAAGATGTTAATTGCCACCCGGCAGATACGTAACCCACCGAGCCGAATAGCGCAATGACAATACCACATGCAGCAGCACAACCAATGGCCTTTTTAATATCAACAGAAAAATAATGCAGTAGCGGCACAATAAGCGCCCCGCCGCCAATACCAATTAGCCCCGACAGCGCCCCCATTATGGCACATAAAAAGCCAAGAATAGGCCCTGATGGAAGCGGTTTTTCACTGGCGGCTTTTTTTCGTGTCGATAACACCATTCTGAGCGCGATAAACACCACGCTACCAGCAAAAACAAAGCGCAGTAGCTGCTCGGGGATAAAGCTTGCTGCAAAACCACTGATCAATGCGCCTAGGCCAACACCAGTCATAACCCATGGGGCAATTTCCCAAGGCACGTTAGCATTACGATGATGAGCAAGGGCTGAAGAAGTCGAGGTAAAAATAATGGATGCTAACGAGGTTGCTATCGCGATGACTAATACATGGCTTGGGTCGGCAACATTGAACGATACTAATAGCGCACTAAGCACCGGTACGATAATAAGACCTCCACCAATACCTAATAATCCTGCTAAAAATCCAACCACGCTGCCCAAAATTGCGCAGTACACCATTAAAAGTATTACGTCATGCATAGCACACTCATATATTCAATTTGTTATATACATATACTAAACTAATATATATACCCAAACCACCTCAAGATGCGAGTTTCAGTTGGAATTAAAAGCGATTTAGGCAAGGCATTGATTGCAAGTAATAGTGGTTCTATTGTTAAAATCAATAACGCAGTATAAATCGCTTTTAAACCAACCCTTTGGGCATTTCACAGGCACTTACTCTCATCGTTGTTACTTCTTAAAAGGGACTGCCATTCTTGCAAAGTAACGCCTTGATATTAAGCACCTGTGAAACGCTGAATTCTACATCTTGAGATGGCTTGGGTATAGGCGCTTCACAGCACAATTTTCCCTCATGATTGACCTTGGCTTGGAGTATAAAATAGCTCACCGAGTTGATGTTCAATCATAAAGTTACGCGTTAACCTAAGTACATGTTTTGCAGTGGGTTGTAATAAACACTCTGCAAGTAACTTTTCCATATCACTGACATTTAATCGCCTAAGCACAAACTTAATTTTACTAATCGAAGCATAGTTCATACTCAAGCTTCGATAACCCATCGCAATAAGTAGTAAAGCGCCTTCTGGGTCGCCCCCTAACTCACCACACAAACTAAATGGCAACTCATGTTGTTGACACTCTTGTGCTATTTTTAACAGCACTCTAAGTACACTTGGGTGATAAGGGTTAAATAGCTCAGCAACGCGGGCATTAGAGCGATCAACTGCCAGCATATACTGGGTTAAATCGTTGCTACCTACAGAGCAAAAATCGACTTTTTGCGACCACTCTTCAAGCATAAATACACTTGAAGGTACTTCTAACATCACCCCGATTTCTGGGCGTTCTATTGCCTGTTCGGGGTATTGCTCACTTAACTCAAAATAGGCTTGTTCGAGCAGTTTTAACGATTCATCGACTTCCTCTGAGCCACTAATCATTGGCAGCATGATTTTTAAATTACCCAAACCAATATTGGCTTTTAACATTGCCTTGAGCTGATCTAAAAATAGCTCTGGATGGTCTAAGGTCACGCGAATACCTCGCCAACCTAAGAATGGGTTTTCTTCTGTTATATTGAAGTAATCTAAAACTTTATCGCCACCAATATCGAGTGTACGCATTACCACAGGATTAGGGTGATAGCTCGTTAGCACTTCGCGATACCACTTTTCTTGTTCTGACTGTGAAGGAAATTGGCCTTTTTGCATAAACCAGGCTTCGGTGCGATAAAGGCCTACCCCATCGCAAAATGGCTTATTATCATGCTCAGTATTTAATTCAAGGCCTGCGTTTAGTAATAAGCTAATGTGTTCGCCATCTTTAGTGACGGCATCTAAGTTTTGCTCTGCGACAAAACGGTCGTTCAATAAGGCTTCTTGATATTTGAGCTGACTGTATTCCTCTTGCAGCATTTGTGAAGGAGAAATATATAAACGCCCTGCATAGGCATCTAAAATCATTTGCTTGCCTTCAAACTGCAATAACGGCACATCTTCAATGCCCCAAATAGCAGGGATCCCCATAGCACGAGTTAATATAGAAGCATGACTATTTGCCGCACCATTAACACTCACAACCCCGGCAAGGTGCCCTTTAGGTACTTCAGCAAGCATTGCAGGGGTTAATGTACCGGCAATTAAAATAGTGTCTTTAGGGTAAGGTTTTGCCGCATGCTCAGTATTTACTAAGTGATGTAAAACCCGTAAACCAATATCTTTAACATCAACAGCACGCTCTTTAATGTAAGGATCTTGCATGGCATTGAATTGAGTCACTAATTTCTCAATAACAATTTTCAGGGCGCTTTTAGCATTCCAGCCTTGTTGTAATTGCGCTTCAACATTTTGACCAAGACTTTTGGCATCAAGTAACTGCTGATAAACATCAAATACCGCCAGTGCCTCTTGCGGAATAGAGTCACTCAGTGTCATCGATAAGGTATTAAACTCGTTCCGCGTCGCAGCCACTGCTTGGGTAAATAGCTTACGCTGGGTGCTCATATCGTCGTCTTTTTGCAGTTCAATAGAGCTAAAGTCAAGTTTAGGGATCACCACAAAGGCTTCACCTATGGCAATACCTGGTGCACTTGATACCCCTTTTAATACTGAGGTTTGGTGTGAAAACTCATCGACGCGTAAAATTTCTTTTATTTCTGCATGAGCTAACTGAGAAGCTAGCTGGGCCGAGAGCGTAATTAAGAATGACTCTTCGTCAGGGCTAAAAACACGGGCTAGTTTTTGTTGAACAACAATAACGCCTAAAACCTTTTTCTGGTGCACGACTGGCACTGATAAAAATGCGTTATAGCCTTCTTCATTAACTTCTGGTGAGAGTTTAAAACGAGGGTGAGACTTAGCAAAAGCAATATTGATAGGCTCTTCACGCTGAGCAACAAGACCAACGAGACCTTCAGTAAAACCTATACGAAACTTACCCACTGCATCTGGGTTGAGGCCTTGGGTGGCCATCAATACAAAGTTATCTTGGCTATAATCTGCAAAATAAATCGAGCAGCACTGTGTTTGCATGGCATCTTTTACCATTTGCACAAAACACCCCAGCGCACTATTTAAGTCCGCCTGTTGCGACACTGCCTCAGCAATTGATCTGAGCGTGGCTAACATGATGCTGCTCCTTTGATTTAAATAAGGTTGCCCTTATCGTTTATGTCGCCAATGATCTTTGTGTTGCTCTCGTTTATTAAACGGCATTGCAAACGGAGCAAACTCTTTCATTACTCGACGATATACATCGCGCTTAAACGAAACAACCTGCCTAACCGGATACCAATAACTCACCCATCGCCAATCATCAAACTCGGGGTGATGAGTTTTAAGTAAATCTACATCTTCATCTTTACAACGAAGTTTCAGTAAAAACCATTTTTGTTTTTGCCCAATACACACAGGACTTGAGTCTCTGCGAATTAAACGCTTGGGTAATTTATAGCGTAACCAATGTTTAGAACTTGCGACGATCTCAACGTCTTCAGGAAGCAAGCCCACTTCTTCGTGTAATTCTCTGTACATGGTTTGCTCTGCTGTTTCGCCGTCATCAACACCACCTTGGGGAAATTGCCAAGAGTGCTGACCATAGCGACGAGCCCAAAATACTTGTCCCTGATTATTGCAAATTACAATTCCGACATTGGCACGAAAACCTTCGGCATCAATCACCTTAGTGCCTCATTTGTAAGTCGATTTTTATTGATTGTTCCACATAACCTGCGATACAGCAAACACTTTACACCTAAGCCTAAATTAGATTGAAAATTTATTTTTTAACAAACATGTTTAATCAAGATGTTACGAAGCAATTATTATAAAAATGTGCAGTTTGATTAAAATAACTATTTACAACCGTATTTTTATCACCTTACCCACAGCTTGTGCATAACTTTTATAAATCATGCCTAAATTGCAAACAAATCCACAATCCATAGTTGAAATATCCACTTTCTCCACAGAAACTGTGGATAAACATGTTTATATATCTGTATTTATACAAACAACTGTTTAATTAATGAAATAGAAACAACATACAAAAACAGTAAAACAATTAAATATCAAATAGTTAGAATCAAACATCCAAAAGTGAAACTGATTATTTTTAGCTCACACTTAACGTGCGCAAAAAACACCCAAACACAAAGATATCCACTAAGGCGTGCATTTGCTATCATGAACCGGATAAATAGACAATCAAATAAACGCCTTATGCGACCAATAAAACCCGCTTCTATAAACGAATTAATGCAACGTGTTGATGCTATTGCAGGCCTCACCCTAGGGCAGCTAGCTGAGCAATATCAGTTTAAAACCCCTGACGATTTACTTCGTGAAAAAGGCTGGACCGGGCAACTTATCGAATATGTGCTTGGCGCAACAGCGGGTTCAAAACCAACACCTGATTTTGAAGAGTTAGGCATTGAGCTAAAAACTCTTCCTATTTCATTTAAAGGCAAACCACTCGAAACAACCTTTGTTTCGGTAACGCCGCTATTAAATGTAACCGGAATGACTTGGCAACAAAGTACGGTTCGTAAAAAGTTGAATCATGTTTTGTGGTTACCAATTTTAGGCGAGCGCGAGATACTGCCTTTTCACCGTACCATAGGCAGTGGCTTTTTATGGCAGCCAAGTGCAGAGCAAGATGCCCTTTTACAGCGTGATTGGGAAGAACAAATGGAGCTAATTGCCCTTGGTCGCGTAGATGAAATTTCGGGTCATTTAGGTGATGTAATGCAAATAAGGCCAAAAGCTGCCAATAGCAAAGCGCTGACTGACGCTATTGGCCCAAATGGCCAGATAGTACAAACCTTACCTCGCGGCTTTTACCTAAAAACCAGCTTTACTGGCGAAATCCTAAAACAACAATTTCAGCTATAAAAAAACCTCCCGAAGGAGGTTTTTTAAAGTCTTGATGAGCTAAGCCAGATTACTGACCTTTAACCTCTTTAAGACCGTTGTAAGGTGCTTTCTCACCTAATACTTCTTCAATGCGAAGTAATTGGTTGTACTTAGCAATACGGTCAGAACGGCTTAATGAACCCGTTTTGATTTGACCAGCTGCAGTACCTACTGCTAAATCAGCAATTGTCGCATCTTCAGTTTCACCTGAACGGTGTGAGATAACAGCTGTGAAACCAGCGTCTTTAGCCATTTTGATAGCAGCAAGCGTTTCAGTTAATGAACCGATTTGGTTGAACTTGATTAGGATTGAGTTAGCAATACCGTTATCAATACCACGCTTTAAGATCTTCGTGTTAGTTACGAAAAGGTCATCACCTACTAATTGTACTTTGTCGCCAATTAGTTGTGTTTGGTGTGCGAAACCATCCCAATCAGACTCATCTAAGCCGTCTTCAATTGAAACAATTGGGTATTGCTCAGTAAGGCCTTTAAGGAAGTGGTTGAATTCTTCAGAAGTGAATTTTTTACCTTCGCCTTTAAGGTCGTAGATATTCGCTTCTTTGTCGTAAAACTCAGATGCCGCACAGTCTAGAGCTAGAGTGATATCTTTACCAAGCTCATAACCTGCATTTGCAACAGCAACCTTGATTGCAGCAAGTGCCGCTTCGTTAGATTCAAGGTTAGGAGCAAAACCACCTTCATCACCTACTGATGTAGAGTGACCTTCAGCTTTAAGTACTTTTGCTAAGCTGTGGAAAACTTCAGCGCCCATACGTAATGCTTCACGGAAGTTTGTAGCACCAACTGGCTGGATCATGAACTCTTGAATATCAACAGAGTTATCAGCATGCTCACCACCATTGATGATGTTCATCATAGGTAATGGCATTGAGTAAACACCTGATGTGCCGTTTAGGTCTGCAATGTGCTCATAAAGCTCAACGCCTTTAGAGTTAGCAGCCGCTTTAGCTGTTGCTAAAGACACAGCTAAGATAGCGTTAGCACCTAGTTTTTCTTTGTTTTCAGTACCATCTAAGTCAAGCATCACTTGGTCAACAGCTTTTTGATCAACTGCGTTTTGGCCTTTAAGAGCTTCAGCGATTTCGTTATTGATATAGCCTACTGCTTTTAAAACACCTTTACCTAGGTAACGTGCTTTATCACCATCACGTAATTCAAGCGCTTCGCGAGTACCTGTTGATGCACCAGATGGTGCTGCAGCACGGCCCCATGAACCATCAGCTAAATGTACATCAGCTTCAACAGTTGGGTTACCACGCGAGTCCATGATTTCGCGACCAATCACTTTTACGATTTCTGACATCTTGATTCCTCTTTTCCCGAAAATGGTGAGTTAGTGCCAATTTTATTAATTATCCTTAATGCCATTGGCTTATTAAAACAAATAAGCCGTGCATAAAGCACGGCCTATTTAAATTACGATGACGCTTTTTGGTGAGTGTGTGCAGCTGCAACAAACCCTTCAAACAGCGGGTGACCATCACGTGGTGTTGACGTGAATTCCGGGTGGAATTGCGCGGCAATAAACCAAGGGTGATCTTTATTCTCGATAATTTCGACTAGTTTCTTATCTTCAGATAAACCAGTGAAACTTAAGCCTGCTTTTTCAAGCTGCTCTACAAAGTGGTTATTCACTTCGTAACGGTGACGGTGACGTTCAACAATTTCGTCACTACCGTATACTTCACTTACTTTAGAACCCGGTGTTAAGTGACACTTCTGTGCACCTAAACGCATAGTACCACCTAGGTCAGATTGCTCATCACGGATTTCAACGTTACCGTCAGCATCTTGCCATTCAGTGATTAAACCAACAACTGGGTGTGCTGATTTAGCATTAAACTCTGTTGAGTTTGCATCTTCAAGGCCTGCAACATTACGCGCATATTCAATAAGCGCTACTTGCATACCTAAACAAATGCCTAAGTAAGGAACTTTATTTTCACGTGCATATTTAGCCGCTAAGATCTTACCTTCAACACCACGGCCGCCGAAGCCACCTGGAACTAAGATAGCATCAAGGTGAGAGAGTAACTCAGTACCTTTACTTTCTAAGTCTTGTGAATCAACGTATTCGATGTTCACAGTTAAACGGTTTTTCAGACCTGCATGCTTTAATGCTTCGTTTACTGATTTATATGCATCTGGTAGTTCGATGTACTTACCAACCATACCAATTGTCACTTCACCTGTTGGGTTAGACTCTTGGTATAACACTTGTTCCCACTCAGATAAATCTGCTTCTGGGCACTCAAGATAGAAACGACGACATACGAAGTTATCTAATTCTTGTGACTTAAGTAACGCAGGGATCTTATAGATGCTTTCTACGTCTGGTAATGAAATAACAGCTTTTTCTTCAACGTTAGTGAAAAGTGCAATCTTCGCGCGCTCGTTATTTGGTAATTTACGATCAGAACGACAGATCAAGATATCTGGTTGGATACCAATCGAACGTAATTCTTTTACAGAATGTTGTGTTGGCTTAGTTTTAACTTCACCTGCAGGGCCTAAGAATGGCACTAGCGTTAGGTGGATAAACAATGCGCGCTCACGGCCAATTTCAGTGCCAAGCTGACGAATTGCTTCTAAGAAAGGTTGTGACTCGATGTCACCAACTGTACCGCCAATTTCAACGATTGCTACATCGCGACCTTCAGCACCGTCGTATACACGTTGCTTAATGTCGTTTGTGATGTGTGGAATAACCTGAATTGTTGCACCAAGGTACTCACCACGACGCTCACGTCGTAATACATCTTCATAAACACGACCTTGTGTGAAGTTGTTGCGGCTAGTCATCTTGGTACGGATGAAACGCTCATAGTGACCTAAGTCAAGGTCAGTCTCTGCACCGTCTTCAGTTACAAATACTTCACCGTGCTGAATTGGGCTCATAGTGCCTGGGTCAACGTTAATGTAAGGATCCAGCTTTAAAATAGTCACGTTAAGACCACGTGCTTCTAAAATAGCGGCTAATGACGCTGCTGCAATACCCTTACCCAACGAAGAAACAACCCCGCCAGTTACGAAGATAAATTTTGTACTCATGCGAACCCTAGAATATCAGGAATTAAAAGGAATAATATAGAATCAAGACGGGGCGATATTATAGCAAAGGGGCTGCTATCAATCCAGATAAAATTAGCAAATAAGTGCACAAAAAACGAGCTTGGTTACACTGTACCCAAACTGCTCTACAATGCACTTACTTGGCTTGCTTTTTAATGGCTTCCCATGCGTTGTCCATTTCTTCAAGGCTAGCCGTTTCTAAACTCTGGCCACGTTCACCTAAGTAAGCAGCCACTTTTTCAAAGCGTGACGCGAACTTAGCATTGGCACTTCGTAATAATTGCTCAGGATCGCGCTTAATATGACGGGCAACATTCACTGTTGCAAACAGTAAATCACCAAGCTCTTCTGCACTGTGCTCTGAATAAGGGTCGTGAGCCAGCGCTTCTTTTACTTCGTCTACTTCTTCAGCAACTTTATCGAGCGCACCATGATAACTTGGCCAATCAAACCCTAAGCTTGCTACACGCTGTTGAATCTTCTTCGCTTTTGAAAGGCCCGGCATAGCATCAGGAATGTCTTGCCACAGGCTCATTTGTGGTGAAGCTGCTTTTTCTGCTCGCTCTTGTGCTTTAATAGCCTGCCACTGCTCAGAAAGCTCAGCGTCAGTCAGCTCACTTTGTTCTGCAAAGACATGGGGATGACGATGCACTAACTTATCATTAAGCGTATTAGCCACATCGGCAAAATCAAATAATCCTTGCTCTTTGGCAAGTTGAGCATAAAAGATGACTTGAAACAGTAAATCGCCAAGTTCACTTTTAAGCTCAGTAAGCTCACCTTTTTCAATGCAATCTGCTACTTCGTAAGCTTCTTCAAGGGTATGCGGCACTATTGACTTAAAGTCTTGTTTTAAATCCCACGGGCACCCAGATTCTGGGTCCCGTAGTTTGGCCATAATAGCAAGCGACTGCTCAATTGACTGTTTATCACACATTACGAATGACCACGCTTTGCATCATGTACACCTTCGATTTGATGTAACTTAGACAATAAGCGGTTGGTGCTTGATAAGTCATGTACTTCAACCTGCATTGAAAACAGCGCAAGCTGCTTATCTTCAACCGTGTTGACGTTCATGTTCAGCACATTCACTTTTTCGTTTGCAAGCACTGAGCTGATATCTCGAATAAGGCCTGAGCGATCGGTCGCTTCAACTTTAATCGTTAATGAGTAAGAGCCATTGACATCGTCTGACCAACTTACTGATATAACCCGCTCAGGATGCTTTTCACGAAGTTTCTCAAACGAATCGCAGTCTTCACGGTGAACTGCAATCCCTCGGCCTTGCGTAATGTAGCCAATAATTTCATCGCCCGGCACAGGTCGGCAGCATTTAGCAACATGGCTCATTAAGCTACCTACCCCATCAACAACAATACCGTTCTTATCGCCGGTGACACTTTTTGGCTTTTTAAACTTAATTTGTGGTTCGTCATGCTCACGGTCACTAATGAAGTTTAATAACTGGTTTAAGCGAACATCTCCAGCACCTACCGCAACCATAAGGTCGTCAAGGCCTTTAAGGTTAAAGCGCTCGATTGCTGGCACTAGATCTTTGGTTGTTAAATCTAGTTTTTGCAGCTCAGTTTCGAGTATTTCTTTACCGGCACTTAAGTTTTTATCGCGATCAAGCTGCTTAAACCAATGATGGATTTTAGAGCGTGCTCGTGAAGACTTAATATAACCTAGCGATGGGTTTAACCAATCACGGCTTGGGTTAGGTTGCTTTTGAGTTAAAATTTCAACCTGATCGCCGGTGCTTAATTGGTGAGTAAATGGCACAATTTTGCCAAACACTTTTGCGCCAATACAGCGATGCCCTACATTTGAGTGAATGTAATAAGCAAAATCAAGTGGTGTTGCACCCAGCGGCAAATCGAAAATATCCCCTTTAGGCGTAAACACATAAACACGGTCTTCTACTACTTGGTTTTTAAGCTCTTCCGCTAGGTCACTGCCATCAACAACTTCTTCTTGCCATTGCAGTAACTTACGTAACCAGCTAATTTTTTGCTCGTAGCCTGAACCACGTCCTGGCAATGCACCTTCTTTGTACATCCAGTGCGCAGCAACACCTAGCTCAGCATCTTGGTGCATTTCGCTCGTACGAATTTGAATTTCAACGGTTTTACCTTCTGGGCCAAATACCACGGTATGAATTGACTGATAACCGTTTTGCTTAGGTGTTGCGATGTAATCATCAAATTCTTTATTTAAATGGCGCCAGTTAGTATGCACGATACCTAATGCCGCGTAACAATCTTGCAGGCGCTCTACCACTATGCGCATAGCGCGAATATCAAAAAGCTGGTCGAACTCGTAGTTCTTCTGTGCCATTTTTTTGTAGATGCTGTAGATATGTTTAGGGCGGCCATACACCTCACCTTCAATACCTGCTTCAGCCAAGCGTGCTTTTACTAAAGCAACCATGTTCTCCATGTAGGCTTCACGGGCAAGGCGCTTATCATCCAGCTGTTTGGCGATATTTTTATAGGTATCTGGGTGCAAATAACGGAACGAAAGATCTTCAAGTTCCCATTTAAGCTGACCAATCCCTAAACGGTTAGCTAGGGGAGCAAAAATGTCGCGTGTTTCTTTAGCGGCAATGACGCGCTCTTCTTCACTTGCGTCTTTAACATCACGCAGGTGGCACACTTGCTCTGCAAGTTTAATCACTACGGCGCGCACATCTTCAACCATGGCTAACAGCATACGGCGAATATTATCGATTTGTACTGTGCCTTTTCCTTGATGGGCTAAGGTGCTGATGGTAGCCATTTGGCTTACGCCTGTTAGTAATAACGCAACGTGATTACCCAGCTTTTCGGTGACTGTCTCAATTGAGATTTTTTCGGCTAAAAAATAAGGCGTTAAAAAAGCAGTGGCAAGAGAGTCTGCATCTAAATTTAGCTCAGCTAAAATCTCCACCATTTCAATGGCTGTGTTTTCACGTTTTGCATCATCGCAATGCAGGCACAGTTGGTGGGCCTGCTCTAATAAGGTATGTTTGTCTTCTGTTAGCGCTAACAGCTCGATACGGCTGGCAAAATCACTCGGCTTAGTTAGCTGATGTGACTGTCTAGTGGCTACCATGTGCGCTTTACCTCCTGTGAAATAACGCCATCGTTTCAATATGCCCGGTATGCGGGAACATATTCATAAGCCCAATTTTTTCAATGCTAAAGCCTGCTTGTAAAATAATTGCACTGTCACGGGCTAAAGTAACAGGATCACAAGAGACGTATAAAATCGTTTTAAACTGAGTAAGTGGTAACTGCTCTAAAATAGCCATTGCGCCAGTACGTGATGGATCAAGAACTAACACGTCAAGTTCGGCACTAAACCAAGCAGCTGATTGCATTGATTTTGTTAAATCAAAACAATAAAAATCGGTATTCGACAATGAGTTAGTTTGCGCATTTTGTTTTGCTAATGCAACCGCAGAATCGACCCCTTCAACACCAATAACATATTTAGCATACTTTGCAATCAATAATGAAAAGTTACCAATACCACAAAACAAATCCAATACCTGCTCATGACCTTGTAAATCAAGCCACTGTTTTGCTTGATGCAGCATAGCTTGGTTCACTTGCGGGTTAACTTGAATAAAGTTTTCAAGGCCAAACTCAAAGCGTAAATCATAAGCTGGTATCTGGTAGTACGGCATTTGATGGTCACTGTGATCAATTTCACCACTTTGTGATTGCCACACAACACGCCAGCTATATTCATCACACGCCGCTACGACTATGGCTTTTAACTCTGCATTAATAGCTTTGGTATGCCTAATAACCACAAAGGCCGCGTTATCAGCTTCACATAATTGTAAGTGACTAATACTGCTCAGACCTGAATGGCTGTTGATAAGAACATCAAAAACTGAAAAAACGTCTTTAAAAGTGCTGCTCAGCACATCACAGCTTTCAATACTCACCAATTGTTTAGAACCCTGAGCTCGATACCCTACGCGCATTTTCTTCGCAGCTTTGTCATGCATTACAGCAATACGCGCAGAGCGACGATAATGGTGCTCTTCACTAAGCAGAGGTGCTTGCCAATTTAAGTCATCAGCTTTAGCAAACTTGCTAAACAGCTGACTCACCGCAGCTTGCTTCTCAACCAATTGTTGCTCTGCATTAAGGTGCTGTAGCTGACAACCACCACAAACCTGATAATGCTGACAAAAAGGAGTAACCCTATGCGCTGAGGCTGATAGTACTTTTTTACAATCAGCACTGGCAAAACGTGCCTTATCTTCAATCAATAACGCTTTTACTTCTTCACCCGGCAAAGCACCATTAACAAAACAGACTTTATTTCCCTGCTTAGCAACGCCCCGCCCTTGGTGATCCATAGCAGTGACATTGAGGGTTAGCATTTTTTGCGAAACGGATTTCTTTTTGGCTTTGAAAATCTGTGCCATCGGGCAACACCTTAATTATTGATAAAGCGGGAGTAAGTATATACTCTTAAACAACGATAATAATGATAACAACATTCTTTATGACTAAATTTGGCTTACGTGACTCAGTCTTAACCCTTACACTTATACCGACTGTGATCATAGGCTTGTTGCTGGGCGGTTATTTTACAATAAATCGTTACATTGAGCTCGATGAAATTTTGTATCAACAGGGCGTGACTATTATTGAGCCCCTCGCCATTGCTGTTGAGCAACCATTAATAAAGCGTGATAAAGCCTTATTAACTCGCTTAGTTAGTCATACACATAACAAACACTCCCCTGCTATCCAATCAATTGCTATTTTTGATGAAAACAATGAGTTAGTGATTTTTAGTAAATACCAAAGTGAATTCAAAGAAATTGTTAGCAGCAATGCAAACAGCATGGATGGCATTCAAGTACAAAATTCTGAGCACTATTTAACATTTTCTACTGCCATAATTAATCATAGCCGCCAAGACATGATTTGGAATCATCACAGCTACCAAGCATCGCTAGGCACTGTGGTGATCATGCTCAACAAACAACAAGCCATTATTGGCCAGCAACGGGCATTATTAGTCAGTGGCGTGGTGATTTTACTCGCACTCATACTTGCCACCGTATTAGCGTTTAGATTAACCCGCATGTTTATTCAGCCACTTAATAAGTTAGTACTAGCTACCGACAAACTCATTGAAGGTAAAGTAGACACCGGACTTGATCAAAAAATGTTTGGCGAGTTTGAGCTCTTACGTACTGGTTTAAATACCATTTCAGAAACTATGGTTGTACAACGTGATGAGATGCAAAAGCACATTGACCAAGCAACCTCTGATTACCGCGAAACACTCGAACAATACGAAACACAAAATATTCAGTTAAGTATTGCTAAAAAAGATGCACAAGATGCGAACCGAGTAAAATCAGACTTTTTAGCTAAAATGAGTCACGAATTACGTACACCTTTAAACGGTGTAATAGGTTTTACGCGCCAGCTTTATAAAACCCCGCTCAATAAGCATCAAAAAGATTATCTAGATACCATTGAACTGTCGGCCAATAGCTTACTTACCATTATTAGTGATATTTTAGACTTTTCGAAATTAGAAGCCGGTGCCATGGAACTTGAATCAATGCAATTCCAGCTCCGTGACAATATTAATGAAGTTATGACCTTGTTGGCACCAAGTGCCCACGAAAAGCAACTTGAGCTTTCAATATTTATCCATCCGCAAGTACCTGACAACCTAACTGGCGACCCGACCCGCTTTAAACAAATTTTGATAAACCTATTAAGTAATGCCATTAAATTTACTGAAAAAGGCTCAATCAAGGTTGATGTTGGCTACCGCTTATTAGATGAAGAGCGCGCCTCTATTTTGGTGTCTGTCACCGACACCGGTGTGGGTATCCCTATGGATAAACAAGATGCGTTATTTACACCATTTGGCCAAGCAGACTCGAGTATCACCCGTAAATTTGGTGGCACAGGTCTTGGGTTAATCATCACTAAACATATTGTTGAAGCGATGAATGGCCGCATTACCCTAAACTCAGCACCTGGTAATGGTACCTGCTTTACGTTCAATGCCGTATTCAGAACGCCAAGTAACTCAATTACCAGTGACTTACCGACTCAATCACTGATCAATAAACGTATTTTGTATCTTGAGCCTCATGAGCATACCCATCAAGCAACGTTATCTCTACTACATGAATGGCAAACTCGCGTTACCGCCTGCATGGATGAAGAAAGCTTCTTAAATGAGATCAACAAAGACTTCAGCTACGATATTTGTATTATTGGCCATACCGCTACTATTGACGATATGCAGCAACTTAAGAGTTATGTAAAAGCAGTGCGTCCTGTAACTGATTATTTATACATAATGCTTAATACGGTTTCGCATAATATGCGTGAAGCCTTTGTCGGTAGCGGTGCAGATGCTTGCTTAAGTAAGCCGCTTAACCACCGTAAATTATGTGAGGTACTTGCTGCGCCTTACCGTCTTGACCATCCAGTGCATAACATTGAGCAAGGTGATGAAAAATTATTACCACTTAAAGTACTAGTTGTTGACGATAACGATGCCAACCTAAAACTAATTTGCACCTTGCTTGAAGAACAAATTGAGCTAATTGATACCGCACACAACGGCTCACAAGCATACAGCTTAAGTAAAAGCCATAAATATGACTTGATCTTCATGGACATCCAAATGCCAATTATGGATGGTATTACCGCATGTAAACTTATTCGCGAGTCATCTCTCAATGAAGATACCCCCATCATTGCGGTTACTGCTCACGCCCTCGCAGGTGAAAAAGAGCAACTACTTAAAGATGGCTTTAAAGGCTATTTAACTAAGCCTATTGATGAAGACATGCTAAAACAAATAATTAGCGATCATAGCCCGCAAGCGCCGATTAATCGTGAACGTAGCAAAACTGCCGCAGTTGACTCTGAACCTCCATTTGAAAGTGCCCGCCTCGATTGGCAATTGGCACTACAACGCGCAGGCGGAAAAGAAGAACTAGCACTTGAAATGCTCAATATGTTGTTACTCAGCGTGCCTGAAACCTTGCGCCTACTCAATGAAGCTATAGAAAAAGAAGATTGTGAACATGTACTTAGTATAGTCCACAAGTTCCATGGCGCATGTTGTTACACCGGCGTACCAAAACTAAAATCACTTGCAGAAACACTCGAAACCGCTTTAAAAGGCGATTGCGATTTAAATTACATTGAGCCTGAATTATTTGAGCTGATTGATGAGCTGAATAACTTGTTAAGTGATGCGGGAATGGTTGAGCAACAACGATAAGAGAACACTCAATAAATTGTATAAAGGAATATATTAATGAAAAACTATTTATTGCTAGCTGGTAGTTTGTTTGTATTTGGTTGCGCATCAACCGAAGAGAAACCCGTAAAATTAGAGTATGCAGATTTAGCTGTTAGCTATAATGAAATGGAGTCAGCAAAATGGCAACAGCTTGAACGCTTTCCTGCCAGATACCCCAAAAAAGCAGTTATCCAAGCAAAAGAAGGTTGCGCAACTATTGAGTATGTCATTACGCCACAAAATGAGATTAGAGATATTCAGGTAGTTGCCTCAACTAACCCTGTATTTGCCGCTGCAGCAAAAGATGTAATCACTAATTGGCACTGGAATGTACTGGCGAAAAATATTACTGATAAAGCGGTGAAAACCCAAACTCGCTTTGATTTTTGTTTTGACACACCTGAGCAATCTTGCAAAAAGCTAAAACCTAACTATTCATGCCCTAGTTCAGATATTATTTATTCCACGGGTACACGCGTAGTGAAGTATTAAAGGGAGCTTGCTTTGTATTTTATCTTACTTATCATCTTTAGTGCTATTTCACTCACTTGGTTTTTCCTCCGCTATAAAAAACTAAGTATTGAAGCTAATAATTACGTAAAAACCAATTACACAGAGCAGTGGCAAACATACGAAAGCCAAGCCCGTTTAATGAAGGCAAAACCTAACTCAATGGTTTTTCATTCAATCAAGAAAGGTGAATTGTCGGCAATAGATGATGATGTTTTAAAAAGCTTTAAGAAAAAACATCAATATTTAGTGGCCCTACTCTGCCTTTCGCCTTGGCTATCTTCATTGCTTGCACAATTTATTGTTTATCTGAGTAAATAAATGAGTAAATAAAAACGCGGTGGATATCATATCCACCGCGCTCAGTATTCAAACTTACCAGCGTCTATAAAAGAGCGACAGTTCAAAGTCTTGCTTCAATCATTAAACGTTTCATATCGCTGACTGCTTTTTCTAAACCATCAATCGCTGCACGGGCAATAATCGCATGACCAATGTTTAACTCATAAATTTCTGGCATTGCCGCAATAGGTTTTACATTGTGATAATGAAGACCATGGCCGGCATTAACGATTAAACCTAAGCTATCAGCATATTGTACGCCGCTACGAATACGCTCAAGCTCAGTGTGAAGCTCTTCGTCATTTTCAGCATCAGCATAAGCACCGGTGTGAATTTCAACGTATGGAGCATTACACGCTTTTGCAGCGTCAAGTTGTGCGTTGTCGGCATCAATGAATAACGAGACCTTAATTCCTGCTGCAGTTAACTTTTCTGTTGCTGCTTTTACTTTTTCAAAATTACCCACAACATCCAGGCCACCCTCAGTGGTGAGCTCTTCACGCTTTTCAGGCACTAAACAAACATAAGCAGGTTTCACTTCAAGGGCGATGTCGATCATTTCATCGGTGACTGCAATTTCAAGATTCATACGTGTTTGAATCGTTTTTGCCATCACATATACGTCGCGGTCTTGAATATGACGACGGTCTTCACGCAAATGAATGGTGATACCATCTGCACCAGCATGCTCTGCAACAGCTGCAGCATGCGCAGGATCTGGGTAACTCGTGCCACGCGCTTGGCGTAAAGTGGCAATGTGATCAACGTTTACACCAAGAAGAATATCTTTCATTTTTTTACCTGTTTAAAACAACGATTCAAGGCTGAACATCAGCCTACTTAATAAATAACTCACGGCTTTTTAATGGCTTTTTACCAAGTAAAGGCTTGAGTAGGTATCGACTTAATTGCTTTGCCATATATAACACATCAGGGGCGCTAAAGTCATGAGCTGCTATGGCATTTAATTGCTTTCCTGAAAAGCCACTATGGGGGTCGTCATGCAGTAAAAAACCGTATTCAGCAAAGTACTGGTAATTTGCTGCATCGTTAATTTCATCACCTTCGGCATCAACACTAAAATCAACACCATAACCCAGCATCTCTAACAGTTGAAACTCGTAAGAGCGCAGCACAGCTTGTAGGTTTTTAGTGCATGATAACTCGTCTAGATGCTGTTTATAAAGATGATATACACTTTCCATCGGCTCATTGATAGGTACGATACGATTGGTTAATTCGTTCATATAGAAGCCGCAATAAAGCTCGGTACCCTGCAACATAGTTTGCCGGCCATGGGGTTCAAAACGATTAATGTATTTTAAATCAGACTTGCCGCTATATTGTACGAGCAGAGATTGGAAAGGTTGTAATTGTGCTTTATGTTTAGTGGCCTGGCGACCACTAACACGGGCCAGCATTCTCAGCTGACCTACGCCTTCTACCAGCATATCGAGCATGACTTGCGAGTCGCTAAATGGACGTCGGTGCAGCAAGTATGCTGTGTAGAATTCGCTATCCATGGCGTGTAAGACTTTACTTAGTCTTCACCATAGCCAAGGCTACGTAGCGCACGCTCATCGTCAGCCCAGCCAGACTTCACTTTTACCCAAAGTTCTAAAAACACTTTGTTATCAAGCATGTCTTCAAGGTCTTTACGAGCTTCACGGCCAATCACTTTGAGCTTTTCGCCTTTATTGCCGATCACCATACGCTTTTGCGTTTCACGCTCAACGAGGATCAAACCATTAATTTGCCAAACACCGTTTTCTTGCCATTTAAACTGCTCGATCTCGACGGTGACTGAATATGGTAGCTCATCACCCATAAAGCGCATCAGCTTTTCACGGATCACTTCAGCCGCCATAAAGCGCATTGAACGGTCTGTTACGTAATCTTCAGGGAAGTAAAACTCACAAAGCGGTAAACGCTTTTTCACTTCATCTTTGATTAAATCAATATTTTTACCCTGCTTTGCTGAGACCGGCATAATAGCCACAAAATCAAATTTACCACCTAAAAACTGCATGTGCGGAAGCACTAAATCACGGTCTTTAACTTGGTCAATTTTATTCATAACTAATAATACTGGACGACCGCTCTGACGTACTTTATTTAGTACCATCTCATCGTCTTCGTTCCAGTGTGTGCCTTCAACCACAAAGATGATCAGTTCCACATCGCCAATTGAGCTTGATGCGGCACGGTTCATTAAACGGTTAATAGCACGTTTTTCTTCGACGTGTAGGCCTGGTGTATCCACATAAACAGCTTGGTATTTACCTTCGGTATGAATACCCATAATACGGTGGCGTGTGGTTTGTGGCTTACGAGAAGTAATAGACACCTTTTGCTCAACAATATAGTTAAGTAAGGTTGATTTACCTACATTTGGGCGGCCAACAATGGCAACCATACCGCAGTGCGTGTCTAGCTCTGCAGGTTCTTTGCTAATTAAATCATCAAGATTCATTTTTAAGTATCTTTAAGGCTTTTTCAGCGGCTTTTTGCTCAGCTTTACGACGTGAGCTACCTACTGAGATAATGCTATCCATCCCTTCAACAATACATTCAACCGTGAATGTTTGATTGTGCGCTTGGCCTTTTGTATCAATTACAGTGTAGCCAGGTAACGATAATTTGCGCGCTTGTAAGTATTCTTGAAGTAATGTTTTTGGATCTTTTTGATTTAAGCCCGGCGAAATTGCATCAAGACGCGACTCGTACCAGCTTAAAATTAACTCACCACATTGTTCAATGTTTGAGTCTAAGAACACCGCACCAATGATCGCCTCAACGGCATCAGCAAGGGTTGATTCACGGCGAAAACCACCGCTTTTAAGCTCACCTGGACCTAAGCGTAAGTAATCGCCTAAGCCAAACTCTAGGCCAAACTCAGCCAACGTTTGACCACGAACTAGGGTCGAACGCATGCGGCTTAAATCACCTTCGCGTGCTTTTGGAAATTTAGTGTAAAGCGCATTCGCAATCACAAAGCTCAAAATCGAATCACCTAAAAACTCTAAGCGCTCGTTGTGTTGGCCTTTATGACTGCGGTGCGTCATTGCCTGCTCAAGCAAAGCTTGATCAGTAAATGTATAACCTATTTTGTTGTATAACTCTGTTACGTTTTTTTTCATCGTTACTGAATATTACCTAGGCGTTCAAAACGAACACCAGTTGGAACCCAGCCTGGTAAAAAGTCATCTGGGCCATTCTCAAATTCAAAACTCATCCATATAAAGACGGCTTTACCTACCAAGTTTTCTTTAGGTACAAAGCCCCAAAAGCGACTGTCTTGGCTATTATCACGGTTATCACCCATCATGAAATAATGATCGGCAGGAACAACCCACTCGTCTGAGCGTGTACCTGGTTGTTGATAATAACGGCCTTTCATTTCAGGAGCTTGCGGGTTAATTAAAATATTATGATTCAATGTGCTTAGGTTTTCTTCTAAGCGCACTAAATTCATCGAACCCTGCTTGAACTCGTCACTATTGAGGATTTCCATATCAATTTTGTTGTATTCATTACACAGCAAATCACCTTGCTGCGTTACACCTTCGGCACATTTTGGCTGAATATAAAGGTGCTTATTGCGATATACAATTTTATCGCCCGGTAAACCAATCGTACGTTTAATGTAATCTACGCGCTCGTCTAATGGGTATTTAAATACCACAATATCACCACGTTCAGGTTCATCAACATCAACTAACTGGCTACGCCAAATAGGATCTTTAACGCCATATGAGTACTTCTGCACTAAAATGAAGTCGCCCACTAATAGGGTTGGCATCATTGAACCAGATGGAATTTGAAACGGTTCAAAAATGAAAGAGCGAAAAATAGTGATCGCTGCAATCATCGGAAAAATTGACTTTGCCGTTTCAGTGATACTTGGCTCAGGCGCAATTAATGCAGCGGTTTCTTCGTCTAATTCGCCACCTGCTGCGTTTTGAGCAAGGGCAATGCGTTGCTGACGCTTTGGCGCAAACATAAAGTGGTCAATTAACCAAATTAATCCTGAGCCTAGCGTTAACAACACTAAGAAAATAGAAAAGTAACCCGCCATGCATTAATTCCTTTATTTACTTCTAATTATTTACCAACTTTAAGGATAGCTAAGAATGCATCTTGAGGTACTTCAACGTTACCTAGTTGCTTCATTCGCTTTTTACCTTCTTTTTGTTTTTGTAGTAGTTTCTTCTTACGGCTCACGTCACCACCGTAACATTTCGCGATTACGTTTTTACGTAATTGCTTAACTGTTGTACGGGCAATAACATGCTGACCAATCGCTGCTTGAATCGCAATATCAAACTGCTGACGTGGAATTAAGTCTTTCAGTGCTTCGGCTAACTGACGACCACGTGATTGTGCAATATCGCGGTGTACAATAATCGCTAACGCATCAACACGCTCACCATTAATTAATACGTCAACACGTACCATGTCTGAAGCTTGGAAATGCTTAAAGTTATAATCAAGCGATGCAAAACCACGGCTTGTTGATTTTAACTTATCAAAGAAGTCCATGACTACTTCAGCCATCGGTAATTCGTACGTCACCGCAACTTGCTTACCATGGTAGCTCATTTTAGTTTGCATACCACGCTTTTCAACACAAAGCGTAATTACGTTACCTAAAAACTCTTGCGGAACTAATATGTTAGCTTCAACAATTGGTTCACGGATTTCAAGAATATTATTCACCGGCGGTAAGTCAGACGGGTTATCTATCTGGTTAGTTCCGTCTTTAGTCTCTACTTCGTAGATTACTGTTGGCGCAGTGGTAATAAGGTCAATGTCGTATTCACGCTCAAGACGCTCTTGAATGATTTCCATGTGTAGCATACCTAAGAAGCCACAACGGAAACCAAAGCCTAGTGCTGTTGAGTTTTCTGGCTCGAAGAATAACGACGCATCGTTCAAGCTTAATTTATCAAGCGCATCACGGAATGATTCATAGTCATCTGATGAAATTGGGAACATACCAGCATAAACCTGCGGTTTAATGCGTTGGAAGCCTGGTAAACGCTCTGGAGCAGAATTACGTTGTAAAGTGATGGTATCACCTACAGGTGCACCATGAATTTCTTTAATACCCGCAATAACAAAGCCTACTTCACCGGTTTTTAAGATACCCGTGTTGGTTTGTTTTGGTGTGAAAATACCCACTTTATCTGCGATGTGAACTTGATCATTCGACATGATCTTAATTTTATCGCCCGCGCGCAATTCACCGTGCTTAATACGTACTAATGATACAACGCCTTGGTATGGGTCAAACCATGAGTCAATGATAAGCGCCTGTAGTGGCTCATCTTTGTCACCTTCTGGCGGCGGAATATCTTTAACAATGATTTCGAGTACTTCTTCAATACCAATACCGGTTTTAGCACTACATTGCACAGCATCAAGAGCATCGATACCAATGATGTCTTCAATTTCTTCTGCTACACGAAGTGGATCGGCTTGTGGTAAGTCGATTTTATTTAGAACTGGAATAACTTCTAAGTCCATTTCGATTGCTGTGTAGCAGTTAGCTAAAGTTTGAGCTTCAACACCTTGACCCGCATCAACAACTAAAAGTGCACCTTCACAGGCTGCAAGTGAACGTGATACTTCGTATGTGAAGTCAACGTGTCCTGGCGTGTCGATAAAGTTTAACTGATATGTTTCGCCGTCTTTAGCTTTATAATTTAGCGTTACACTTTGCGCTTTGATGGTAATACCACGCTCACGCTCAATGTCCATTGAGTCTAACACCTGCTGCTGCATTTCACGGTCTGTTAAACCACCACAAACTTGGATAAGACGGTCAGAGAGAGTCGATTTACCATGGTCAATATGGGCGATGATCGAAAAATTACGGATATGCTTCATAAACTGGATTCTAAACTTCTATATAAAATGGACTAAGTGTATAAAGCGACAATTTTACATTTAATTGGCTTTAATCACCATCTATTTGAGTGAAAGGAATAGTAATTGGGTGAATTTTTATTACTTTAATATCATGCTTAAGGCTCTTAACCCTTGATTTTGCTATCGCATAGCCGGTTATGCCACCAATCACGGCGGCTAAAATTTGCCAGCCTTCTGTAAGCGAAAAAGCCGAAAATGCGATCAAAGCAAACCCTAAGCTAAACAAAAGAGGTAGCATGTAAACAGCCATAGCGTGTTTAACTAAGTGACTATCATCGAGTGCTAATGTTACTTTTTGCCCTACTTGGAGCTCTTTTTCGAAGGTATAAGGAAAGGTTTTTTTAGCTGTTCCAAACAGCTTTGCAAAAACTTGCGAACCACAACGACCATTACAGCCGGCACAGGCTTGCTTTTGCTCTGCTTCTAAATTCGCTGTCGTGCCTTTTACCGACACGACAGTGAGTGTTTGTTCAATCATGATTTAAAGAGGTCGCGCTACCGACTCAGCTATAGCTTTGGCTGTCATAGCAGGGATATTACCAACAACCGATACATCAAAGCTACCACCATTGTGCACATACACAGTCGTTGCGCCTGAGGTTAAAGCACCGCTTGCACGCTTACCCGGTAAAGGTCTTTGAATAAAAACAGACACTTCAACAAACCCATCTGAATATAAATAATAGTCAGCAAGTTCATTGTTTAAGTCAAGTTTATGACGATCTGACTTTAATAATTTAAAGCCATCTGGCAACCAACCAATTTTCCAATCATTCGCTGCGCTGTCTTCATTATTGGCTAAATCGTTAGTCGCCAACACCGCAGGAAAGTCACGATTTTGCATTTCAACTAACATAGGTGCTGGCTGTTCTGTTACGCTGATATGAGTTAACTGTAACTGCTCAAGCATCTCACCTTTGTGATTCACATAGGCAGATTTAAGTAACAACGATGACTCAGTATCTAACCAAATCCAATAGTTATATTTGTATTCATCTTTTGATTCAATACGCACTAACTGTGCTGAGCGCCCTGCAATACGGCCTTTTCCGCCAAGTACAAAATCATAATGAGCGCTTAGTCGGTTAATATCTTTAAAAAGTACTTCAGGAATTGGCCCAGCGATAGAGTCTGTTTTAACTGAATAAGGCTCTGAATGAGGCTCAAAATAGGTAACTTGATCGTCAACGCGCACCATTTCTAGGCCAGCGCCGTTGAGTAAACTTAGATGCTCAAGTTCAATATCACCTTGTTTTGCATGTAGCCAGCGATAAGGTTCCATAGCTTGGCCTTTTACAACCACAAATGATGCGTCAAAGTTGCGAGTATGAACGGCCGTAGCCATATCATTTAATAAAGTCTTGGCGGGATTTTCGTCGCTGGCAATGGCTGGAGCCGTTAATACCAGCGACAAAATAAAAGTAAAAACTTTCATTTAATTAGTTTTTTTCCTCGTCTGCATTTTCTGCAGTTTGCGATTTTTCTAGCGAATATGCAACACGTGCTTGACGTTGGTGCTCAAGAACTAATGCGCCAATACGCTGCTGTTGTAACTCACGTAAACCTTGCTCTGCATTTTCTAATGCAGGCTGCTCAGATGAGTAACTTACAGGAGAAGCCATACCTGTTAATGGTACTGTTTGTAATGTTGGAATATCACTTTGCGGTGACTCACTGTTTTGTGGCAATGTTTGTACGCCCACAATCGCAAACATAGCAACACTAGCAGCAATAGCCACTTGGGCAAATGGACGACGCCAATTAAATGCTACCACGTTATCTGTGCCTGTTGCCGCCACGATCTCTTCGCTTTTTGGTGCCGTTGTTTTATTCGCGAAATCTGCGTAAACAGGTTCTTGCTCAAGTGATTCTGCCACTGCATCTGCAATGTCAAAATTAAAAGCGTTGTTATTTGCCTCAGCACGCATTACATCACCAATCATTGCGTAACGACCAAATGTAGATACATCGTCGTTTGTGATCGCTTGATCAGTTAACTGCTGCTCGCCGTCAAGTAACGCGGACAACTGCTCATTATCCAACTTGTTAACGTCTGCTTTTGTCATACTAAGACTCACCTATTAATGGATTCAATTTATTATCAATCGCCTCACGGGCACGGAAAATACGTGAACGCACCGTTCCCACTGGGCAATCCATAACCACGGCTATTTCTTCATAGCTCATACCTTCAATTTCACGAAGGGTAATCGCGGTTTTAAGATCTTCAGGCAAACTATCAATCGTATTAAAAATTACAGCACGTACTTCGTCACTTAATAACAGGTTTTCTGGCGATGCGTTTGAACGCATTGCATCTGCACTGTCATAAAATTCTGCTTCTTCGGCATCAACATCGTTAGCTGGGGGCTTACGGCCCTGCGCAACTAAGTAATTTTTAGCACAATTTACGGCGATACGGTACAACCAAGTATAAAAGGCGCTATCACCTCTAAAGTTAGGTAAAGCACGATAGGCTTTAATAAAAGCTTCTTGTGCGACATCAGCAACATCACCTTGGTTCGATACATAACGTGAAATCAAACCTGCAATTTTATTCTGATATTTTCTAACTAATAGGTTGAAGGCGTTTTTATCTCCTTGCTGGACCCTTTTAACTAGCGCTAAATCCAAATCCTGCTCGCTCATTCGAGCCGGTACTCCTCTGTTTGATTCTTGCTTGCTATTCATATACTCGCCATTGTTTACACAAACTCTGACTGCACCATGAATATAAAAGTTCAGTTTAAAATGATTTTTTTATAAAATAGCACGCAAATAAATTGAGTCATACCAATCTTATTACACGACAACCTCAATAACTGCTTAAAAATCAACGGTTATCTAAATTGAATTCACAATTAAAAACAGCTAACAATAAACTGTTTATGTGACGATAAAACTAATAAGATTGGTATAACGTATTAAAATGACTAATAGTGTTAAAGCAAATATGGTACATATACGTATACCACATAAAAATTTATTTGCTCAAACTTTTGGCACTACTAGCCGAGCATTGTAACCGCAAAGACCACAGACATGAACCAAAATAAACATCACATTACTGATGTCGCTATCATTGGCAGCGGCGCCGCTGGCCTTTCTCTTGCTTTATCGCTTGCTAATTACTGTAAGGTGACGGTACTTAGTAAAGGCGCATTAACTGAAGGTTCTACCTTATATGCTCAAGGTGGTATTGCAGCAGTATTTGATAAAAAGAATGACAGTATTGAATCTCATGTTGAAGATACACTCGATGCAGGCGGCGGATTATGTGACCGTGATGCGGTTCACTACACAGCAAGCAATGCTAAAAAATGTTTAAAGTGGCTTATTGAGCAAGGCGTACCTTTTGATATGGAATTCGATTCAAAAGGTAAAGAGCGTTTTCATTTAACTCGCGAAGGTGGTCATAGTCATCGTCGTATTTTACATGCTGCCGATGCAACTGGCCGAGCAGTGCAAACAACCTTAATTAGCCAAGTACAAGCACACCCTAACATCACTCTGTTAGAAAACTACAATGCCATCGATTTAATCACAGATAAAAGCTTAGCCAAAAAAGGCAAGCATGTTCACGGCTTGTATGTGTGGAACTGTGTTGATAAAAAAGTTGAAACCATTGCTGCTAAGTTCGTATCACTGGCAACAGGCGGCGCAAGTAAAGTGTACTTATATACTTCTAACCCTGATGTATCGAGTGGTGATGGTATAGCAATGGCATGGCGTGCAGGGTGCCGTGTTGCCAATATGGAGTTTAACCAATTCCATCCAACAAGTTTGTACCACCCAGAGCTGCAAAACTTTTTGATCACCGAAGCAATGCGCGGTGAAGGTGCGTATTTAAAACGCCCTGATGGCACTCGCTTTATGAAAGACTTTGATGAGCGCGAAGAACTTGCCCCTCGCGATATTGTTGCTCGTGCTATCGATTTTGAAATGAAACGCCTTGGTGCGAACTGTGTATACCTTGATATTAGTCACAAAGACAAAGACTTTATCATTGAACACTTCCCAACTATCTACGCAAAATGCTTAAGTGTTGGCCTCGACATTACCAAAGAAGCCATTCCTGTGGTGCCTGCTGCACACTATACCTGTGGCGGTGTTATGACCGACTTTAATGGCCGTACAGATTTAGATAACTTATACGCGGTTGGCGAAGTAGCTTACACAGGTTTACATGGCGCTAATCGTATGGCGAGTAACTCGCTACTCGAATGTATCGTGTTTGCCCATGCTGCCGCGAAAGATATTCTGAGCAAAATCGATGCAAGCCCTGCCCTTGAAGCCTTACCACTTTGGGATGAAAGTCGCGTAACTAACTCAGACGAAGAAATTGTTATTACCCACAACTGGCATGAACTAAGGTTATTTATGTGGGATTACGTGGGTATTGTACGCTCAACAAAACGTTTAGAACGTGCGCTTCACCGCGTTGAATTACTGCAGCAAGAGATTCACGACTATTACGCCAACTTTAGAGTTACAAATAACTTATTAGAACTTCGAAACCTAGTACAGGTTGCAGAGCTTATTATTCGCAGCGCCCTTGAACGTAAAGAAAGCCGCGGTCTTCATTACACGATTGATTACCCAGAGCAAAACGAAAATCCAACACCGACAATTTTAACGCCTAAGTCGGTTGCTGCACTGCAATAATCGCACGCTTTAAGCGCGAGAAACTTTCTTCATCAACACTGGCTGAGCTTATAATCAGCCAGTGTGATTGATAAAACCCAGCCAACCTCAGCACTACAAAATTAGCAAACACATAACTTTTAGCTGTTATCTGGCCTTGAATTTTAAGTTTGTCGTTAACAAACCTGAGCTCTGCTTGCTCTAAAATTATAAAACCCTTTTCAGGCTGTGCTTGTTGAACTTTTTTAAAACTAAGAATGGCTAAGAAGAAGCACGCTAAACAAGCCAAAAGTTGAGCGAAAACATGCTGGTAAACAAAGCATAAAGTGATGGCTGTTAAGCAAAAAAAGACCACAAAGGGTTTGTGGTCTGGGGTGTTATTTGTAACGGTAAATCTATACACGAACTCGGTCTAAAATTAACGCGACCATACCGTTAAGCTCTCGGTCTTTACACTCTTCATGACCCATGAACCAGGCGAATAAATCAGGATCATCGCACTCAAGTAAGCGTTGAAAAACGGCTTGCTGTTCTTTTGATAGTGAGTCAAACGCTTCTTCAACGAATGGCATAAATAAAACATCTAGTTCTAACATACCGCGACGGCATGCCCAACGAATACGTTCTTTACTGTGAATTTCAGTCATTTTAAACCTCGTACTTATTTGTCTGCAGTTTACCAAATTGCTATCGAATAAACAGCTATTTAAATTGCTACCCTAACTAAGTTATCATTAGCGCTCATTCATATCGTAAAGAAGGTTTTTATGTCGACTGTTTACGCATGTCCTTTATCTTATTCACTTATCAGCCTAACTGGCAAAGATAAGTTGTCTTACCTTCACGGACAAATTACGCAAGATATCAACAAATTAACTGATGATAACTTCCTTTGGGCTGGCCACTGTAATGCAAAAGGCAAGCTTTGGGGTGTGTTTAGGTTGTTTTCACACCTTGATAGCTATTACCTTGCGGGCTCAAAACCTGAAGTAGAGCAATCGCTAGTCGAGTTAAAAAAATATGCGGTATTTTCGCAAGTAGAAATTCAGCAATCTGAAAAACCGCTAATTGGCTTACTAGGTGATGACCTAACAGCGACTCTAGAAACCTTAGCAATTAATTTTGACGACGAGCACAGCGCAGTCGATTTTGCTGGCGGTAAAGCATTAAAGCTTGCAAATAACCGTGTATTGCTTATGGTCAACGAAGAATTTAGCTTACCTGATAACGTCACAGCTCTTGATGATGACGCGTTATGGCAACAGGCAGCTATTGCCGCAGGCGAGCCGTCATTAAACAGCGACGCTATTGGCGAATACGTACCGCAAATGGTTAACTTGCAAGCGCTTGGTGGTATCAGTTTCAGAAAAGGCTGCTACACAGGGCAAGAAACCGTCGCTCGTATGAAATACCTAGGCAAAAATAAACGTGCTATGTATATAGTTTCGGGCAAAGCTGAATGCTTACTTGACGAGCTTGAACTCGAAACACAAATGGGCGAAAACTGGCGCCGTGCTGGCAAGCTTATTAGCCAAAGTTTTAATCAACAAACGCAAAACTTAATGGGTCTGGTTGTGCTTCCTAACGACAATGAAGCAGGCCAAATTTTGCGAGCAAAACACCTCCCTCAGGTAGAGTTATCTATTCAAGCTCTGCCTTACTCTCTCGAAGATGAATAAATAGGAATGACTATGATCGTAGCAGCAAACAAAGTGGTAAAAATGCATTATTCAGTATTGGATAATAACAAAAACACCATCGACAACTCTTTCGATGGCGAGCCACTAGTGTTTATCGTTGGCACGGGTTTCTTAATTCCAGGCCTCGAAAATGCGCTATTAGGTAAAGAAGCGGGCGACACATTCAGCGTAACAGTTGAGCCAGAGCAAGGCTATGGTGAGCGTCACGATGACCTAATGCAAGCAGTGCCAAAATCAATGTTTGAAGGTATGGAAATTGAAGTTGGTATGCAGTTCCGCGCTACGACAGACGCTGGCGACCAATCAGTAATGATCATTGAAATTCAAAACGAAGACGTTATTGTAGATGGTAACCACCCTCTTTCAGGTATTACCCTTCATTTTGATGTTGAAGTACTTGAAGTACGCGATGCAACTGAAGAAGAATTAGCACATGGTCATGTGCACGGTGAAGGTGGCTGTGGTCACAGCCACTAAACCATTACTATAAAAAAAGCGCCATTGGCGCTTTTCTTATATCTGCTGTGTTCTTATTCGACTACTTCTTCTGTATCCACAGAAGCGTCTGTCACAGGTTCAGCAATATGCTCTCTAAGCGCAGCAAGTAAGCCTTCTTGGTCATTTGTCCCTAAGCGATAGTGCGTACCGTCTTTCATTGCCAATTCAACAGCACTAAATCCAGATACACTGTAAACCCAGCCATCATGCGTGATACGCAGACCAATACCATGGCGAAATGAATTACTTACCGCTCGAACTGATTCAATCTCATCAAAAGTCACTGTTTTACCAAATACACCCGGACCGAATGCCCAGCTTACTGTTTTATCGCTCACCTTAATCGTTAAGCCATGAAACAAAAAGGCCACCAGCACTAAGATAGCGCTAAACACCATAAGAGGAATATCTGCACCAATTAAGTTCCAAGCTAAGGCAATGAAGGCGCCAATCCAGCCTAAGATAACAAAAATAAAAATAGCGTACTGTTTATGTTGATACATTCTGAAGTATTCTCTTAAAAGCTATAAACAAAGGTTGCACTCAGCTCAGAATCGTACTTGAGCTTATCTTCCTCTGGTTTTGAGTTATAGCGATACATGTAAGTAAATTTGAGTGATACATCACCCATAATTTTGCTGATCAGGGATGTTTCTGACTTTAAACGCGAGTTTAACCCTGACAATGATTGTTCATAACTGACATCTTGATTAAAGCGAGTACGAGCAGAGACCGTACGCTCCCACTGCAGCGCTAAACGAAGCAGATAACCTGTTTTTGTTTCATCTTCTTCTGTTGCAGTCTCTTGATCAGCCACCGAGCGGTATAAACCCGGCCCCACATCGATATCGACTTTATTCTTGCTGCCTTGGTAAATGCGGTTACCGTAACCCGTTGCTATGGTGCTCTTAAACTCAAGACCACTAAACTTATCTCGCTCATAGTCACCATAAATGAAAAATGACTCATTTTTCACATTTAGCTTATAGTTACCTTGGCCCGATACAAAAATACGGTCAGCAGAGACTTCTTCATCACCAGTTTCTTCATTACGGTCACGTTTGTATAAAGTATCGAGCTTAAATTGGTTACGCCACTTTTCGAAATCTTGGTATAGGTTACCTTTAAGTTTGAAGCTGGTTGAGTTGGTATTGCCACGGCTTACCATAAAACCAAACTCCATATCTCCGTACAGCAACTCGCCTTTATGAATTTTATGGATTTCTTCTTCTGATAATTGGCCGTACTCATGGAAGTCTTCAAACGGATCAACAGCAAAAGCCTGCCAACTGCAAACTAGCAGGGCGGGCAAAATAATTCGTTTTATTGAATTAAAACAACTAAAAGTAGAGTCAAACATCGGCTGGAGAGTTATTCGCTATCTTTCCAAAGAATGTGGCAAAACGGTGCATCTTTGTCTCGGCTAATTAAAATTTTCGCAAACAAGATATCTTGATTGTCGAACTCAAGTCCTACTAAGACTTGCACAAATAGCTCAGGTTCAATTTCGAGTGCAACAAAATCTTGCCACTGCTCGTCAGGCTCACCTTCTTCAATAAAGCCAAGCTCTTCTCTGTGCTCGTTAAAATCAGCAATATCTTGCTCGCTTAAATTATCAGGCGCTAATTCTAAAAAGATATCATAAGCCTGATGAGTTACTTCTTCTTCACTAAATAAGCGTGGACCAGCCATTCCTTAAACCTCTGCACATGTGTGTCGCTTTGAATCTGGTTATGATAACAAACCTCTTTTGAGTTTTACCAAAAAAAAAGCCAGGTTGCCCTGACTTTTTTGTAATTAATAACAGATTTTACTCATCACTTGCTGTGCCTTTTATTTTTTCGCGCATTGATTGCACGAGCGTATAAAATAGAGGAACAAGCAAGGTACCAAAAATGGTTGCAGCTAACATCCCGAATAACACGGTAATACCGAGCGATATTCGGCTACCTGCCCCTGCGCCACTTGCAAACACCAACGGCAATACGCCAAGTACAAACGACAGTGCCGTCATCAACACCGCTCTAAAGCGTAATCTTGCCGCGTTAAGAGCCGCTTCAAAAATACTTTTGCCTGCCGCGCGCTCTTCCATAGCAAACTCAACAATCAAAATGGCGGTTTTGGTGGACAAGCCAATCAGTAGCACTAAACCAACCTGTGCATAGATGTTGTTTTCCATACCAATTACATACAGCGCAAGCATGGCACCAAATAATGCCAGCGGTACCGCTGCAATGACCGAAAACGGAATTGTCCAACTTTCGTATTGCGCTACTAAGAATAGATACACAAATACTACCGCTAAGCCAAACAAAATTGGCGCCATGTTACCCGCTTCAATCTCTTGTTTAGACTGCCCAGCCCACTCGTACACATAGCCTGTTGGTAATTGCTCAGCCAACTCTTGCATTGCTTTAATAGCATCACCACTGGCATAACCCGCCGCAGGTTGTCCGCTAATGCTTGCACTTCGGTATAAGTTAAAGTGCGTTAAACTTGTAGGGCCAAGAATTGGCTCAAGTTTAGCCAATGTAGTGAGCGGCACCATTGCTCCTTCATCATTACGCACGTAGTAGTGCTGTAAGTCTGCAGGGTTTTGACGAAAACGGCTTTCCGCCTGCATGATGACACGGTAAGTACGACTGAATTGGTTAAAGTCATTAATGTATAATGAGCCCAGTTGCGCCTGTAAAGTTAAGAAAATATCGCTAAGCGCGACCCCTTGAGCTTTTGCCTTATTACGGTCAATTTCAAGGAAATACTGCGGCACATTGGCTCTAAATGTACTGTAAACATTTGATAGCTCTGGGCGCTGGTTCGCTTCATAAATTAAGCCATTTAATACTTGAGCAAGCTCTGCAGGCTCGCGCCCTTCACTGTCTTGTAACCTAAACTCAAAGCCAGCACTGTTACCAAGCCCCGGAATTGCAGGCGGGTTAAAGGCCATGATTTGCGCATCAGGCATCGCCCAGAACTGCCCCATTAAGCGCGTTAGCACCGCTCGTAAACCAAGATCAGGGCTAGTTCGCTCTTCCCAGTCTTTCAGTACTACGATACCAAGCGCATTATTAGACCCCGCACCACCGAGTAATGAAAAACCAGACACCGCAATAAAATCGGTTGCCGCTGGTTCATTTTTAACAATATCACCCAGCTTATGCATTACATCTTGGGTACGACCGCTAGCTGCCGCATCTGGTAATTGCACATCAACAAACAGGAAGCCTTGGTCTTCTGCTGGTACAAAGCCTGTAGGCACCGTTTTTACCAACCAACCTGCAGCAGCAAAAATAACCACTGCAAATAATGCCATTCTGGCGGTACGTTTGAGGATAAAGTTAATAACTTTACTGTAACCATTAGTTGAACGAGTAATAATGTTCTCGAATGGTGCTAGCCATTTAATCGGCTTCATGGCTTTTTCACTTAACAATAAAGCACACAAAGCAGGGCTTAATGTCAGTGCATTTAATGATGAAATGAGTACCGCAAAAGAAATCGTCACCGAGAACTGTTTATAAAGCTCACCGGTTATTCCCGGCATAAAGCCTACTGGCACAAACACCGCAAGCAATACTAAGGTCGTTGCCACGATTGGCCCCGATACCTGCTCCATCGCTTTGGTAACCGCTTCTTTAATCGGCAGCTTTTCTTCTTTTAGTATTCGCTCAACGTTTTCAATAACGATAATGGCATCATCTACCACGATACCTATTGCAAGCACTAAACCAAACAAGGTGATTAAGTTGATGGAGTAATCCATCATCATCATAAACGCGAAAGTCCCCACCAAGGATACCGGAATAGCCACCGTTGGAATGAGCGTAGCGCGCCAATTCTGTAAGAATAAAAACACCACTAAAATAACTAAGCCAACCGCTTGAACAAGGGTGACAACCACTTCGTCAATCGAGCGATTGATGAACTCTGTAGTGTCATAAGGAATTGAGTACTCAACGCCATCAGGTAGCTGCTTAGCAAGCTCTGCCATACGGGCTTTTACATCGGTAGCCACTTGTGTCGCATTCGCTTCTGTTAGCTGATAAATAACTAAGAATGCAGTGTCTTGCTGGTTTAACTTTGCTGTTGTGCTGTAGCTTGCCGCACCTAATTCAATACGGGCAATATCGTTTAAGCGCACGAAGTTACCATCTTTACTTGAGCGAATGATGGTTTGCCCAAACTCTTCAGGGGTTTTTAAACGCCCTTTTGCCTGAATCGAATATTCAAATTGCTGGCTCGGTGCAGAGGGGGCAGCCCCCAGTTTACCTGCTGCTACGATAGTATTTTGCTCTTGCAGCGCAGCTTGAACTTCTGACACAGTTAAACCCAGTGACGCCATTCGATCTGGGCGTAACCACAAACGCATTGAATAGGTTTGTTCACCCATTACCTCAGCAGATGCAACTCCATTTATTCTGCCAAGTGGCTCGGTTAAATAGTTAGTTGCATAGTTACTTAAGAAAATAGCGTCGATATTTTCTTGGTTAGAGTACAAGTTGATACCAAGTAGCATCGAGCTCGATTTTTTCTTAACCGACACACCTTGGCGCTTAACCTCTTCAGGTAAGCCTGCTTCTGCAAGTGCCACACGGTTTTGTACGTTAACTTGGGCAATATCTGTATCTGTGCCGACCTTAAAATACACAGTTATGTTGGCCGTGCCGTTATTCGACGATGTTGATTCGATATACATCATATCTTCAACACCATTAACCTGCTCTTCTATGGGCCGGATCACCGACTCTTCGACAATTTGCGCACTTGCACCTGGGTAACTAGCACTAATTTGTACCTGCGGAGGGGTTATTTGCGGATACATATTCACAGGCAGCAAAGCCATTGAAATTAAACCCGCAATGGTAATAACAATCGAAATTACCAAGGCAAATTTTGGGCGAGATATAAAAGATTTACTGATCATATCTCACTCCTAAGAGTTAGCTTTGCTAGAAATAGTGCCGGTTGTTTCATCGACATTTTTTTCAACAGCTTTCACTTCAGCGCCTTGGCGAACTTTTTGTAAACCTTCAATAATGACTTTTTCACCAGCCTCTAAGCCTGACTCAACAACCCACATTGCATTAATACGACGACCAAGTTTAACAATCCGCATAGCCACTTTGTTTTCGTCATCAACAACGAGCACAAACTTACCTTGCTGGTTTTCTTGTACCGCTACTTGAGGAATGAGTGCCAAGTCTTGTTTATTGGTGCTTTCAACGATCAAGGTGACAAATAAGCCCGGCATGACAATGCCATCTGGGTTATCAAAAGCGGCTCTTAGCTCAACCGTGCCTGTGTTGCGGTTAATTTTGGTATCAGCAAAATCAAGTTCGCCTTTATCAGGGAAGGTCGAATTATTCGGTAAGCGTAAAGTTAAATCGATTGGCACATCGCGAGGGTCTTTATCTGACGGTGCTTGATGATTTTGGCGATAAGAGATGTAGTCTGCTTCTTCAACCTGAAAACTTACATAAATTGGGTCTACATCGGTCAGCTCCGCAAGCTCATTGGATGATGGCCCAACAATATTCCCCACATCATAGTTCACTTTACCAATACGCCCTGCAAACGGCGCACGAATTTCGGTATAACTTAGATTAAGTTTTGCTTTTTCAAGTTCAGCTTCTGCGGCTTTAACAGCTGCGGTGGTTTGCTCAAAATTAGTGGTTAGTTTATCGAGATCTGATTGTGAAATAAAACCTTGCGCAGCCACATCTTTGCCGCGTTTTAAATCACGTTCAGCGGCGCCCGCTGCGGCAACTTTACTTTTTAAGTCAGCTTCAACTTCTGCCACAGTAGAGCGGTACTCTGATGGGTCAATACGCAGTAAAAGCTGATCTTTTTCGACCGATGAACCTTCATTAAAGTGACGTTCAATTAGTTCACCCTCAACTCGGGCTCTAATAGCAACCTCTTGGAATGCTTCAGTACGCGCGACAAACTCTCGGTAATTACCAACTTCTTGTGTGACGACATTAAATACTGATACGGCCGGTGGCGGCGTAGCTTGTTGTTGTGCTTTATCATCTGAGCAGCCAACCAATGTAGTTGTTAATGCTACAGAAATTGCAGCAAAAGCCAAAGAACGAGATGATTGTTTAGTTATGCGAGCTGTTTTGCGCATCAGCATATATTTACTCCTTGTTGCGCGACTTAAAACTAAGTCTAGTCGTGTCATGGGATTTTGCGAAAGTATCTAACTAATCACAAAATCAAACTAGCGATGAACTAGCATCTTTGTTTTAAAAATATACACCAATTTGTAACTAAATATATGACAAGGTTACCCATTTTTGGAAAATATAATGATTACTTGCGACACATCAGCAATTCTTTACTTAGTTGTAATTAACTCGTAAGCTCTAGCAAACAGGTCAGAGGAGTTACCATGATAAAACTAGAAATAAAACAACACGTCGCATGGGTTAGCCTTGCTCGTCCCGAGAAACAAAATGCACTCAGTTTTGCCATGTTTGTCGAGCTTTCAAACGTAATCAAAAAAATTAAACGTGATCGCAGTTTACGTGCGGTGGTTATTTCTGGTGAAGGCGAACACTTTTGCTCTGGATTGGATGTTGCTGCGGTGATGAAAAAGCCAAGCAATATCATCAAGCTTTTATTCAAGTGGTTACCAGGAAACCAAAACTTAGCGCAAAAAGTTGTACTAGGTTGGCAAGACTTAAGTATTCCGGTGATTGCGAAAGTAACCGGACACTGCTTTGGTGGCGGTATGCAAATCGCACTTGGTGCTGATTACCGCATCGTCGATAAAAACGCTAAATTAGCGATCATGGAAGCTCGTTGGGGCTTATGCCCTGATATGGGGGCTAACGTGGTGCTTGCAGGTTTAATGAAGCGTGACCAAGCACTTTGGTTAGCAAGTCATGCAGGGCCAGTCTCTGCTGAAGACGCTAAAGAATATGGCTTAGTTACACAGCTCACTGATGACGTTGATAAACAAACCGATGCCGTACTAGAAACGCTACTAGCGCGCTCGCCAGATACTCTGGCAGCAATTAAACGAATTACTCAGCAAAGCTACCGTTCACAGCAGCGTAAAATTCTCGCTAAAGAAACCTGGAGTCAAATTCGCTTACTGATGAACCCTAATACTAAAAAGGCGATTGCAAAGGCGAAAGGTGCAGGGGATATTCAATTTAATAATGCCAAATCATGGTAAGCTAAAGTCGCATAGTACAACTGACAAGGGTATGATGTAGTTGTACTTTATTCGCAATTATCCTGACTTATGAAATACCTTATCAGTAGTGTCATTATTCTTACCTGCTTAGCCGTTGCAAAGTTTTTAACGGCTTTGCTTGAAAGCTCTTTCCCTGCCCCATTACTCGGTATGGTGTTACTTCTCGTGCTACTGTTAACGGGCCTCGTTAAAGAACAACATTTAAAACCAACAGCCAGCCCTTTACTTAATTATATGCCGTTGTTCTTCATCCCTGCAGGGGTTGGCATTATTGAGCACCTAGGTTTAATTTCGCAGAACTGGCCTTTATTACTAACTATTTTTATTGTCGTGCCACTGACCAGTGTTTTACTCATAGGCGCTGTTATCGCTTATTTTAAGGGCCGCGAAAATGACAGTTAGTTTATGGTGGCTCTGCGTTCCGTGCATTATTGCGCTTTTCTTAGTACTGCGGTTTTTAAACGCGAAAACCCAGCATGCCACTGCCAAAGCGCTTAGTAATCCTGTGTGCTGGGCAATTGTGTTAACTGCAGCGTTGTTAGTGGCATTTAAGCTCCCTTATGAGCCTTTTGCCGAGCACAGTAAAGTTTTAAGCTGGTTGCTTGAGCCTGCCATTGTGGCATTGGCTTTACCGCTTTATCAGCAATTTATCCACGTAAAAAAGAACCTACTGCTAATCCTCATAAGTTGTAGCTTAGGGGTGATCAATGCCACCTTGGTCGCCTCGCTAATATGTTATTTTTTTGCTGCCCCTGCTCAGCTAAGCGCATCCCTAGCAAGTTTATCTGTAACAACACCCATCACCTTATTAGTAACTGAGTCACTGGGGGGGATTCCTTCTTTGGCGGCAGCCATGGTGATTTTTATTGGCGTACTTGGGGCTATATTTGGTAATTTGATTTTCTCACTTATAAATATCCGCAACGCCCAAGCAAAAGGTGTTGCCATTGGTACCGCTTGCCATGCCATTGGCACAGCATCACTGATTAGTGATCAGCCAAAAGCAGGTGCCTTTGCCTCTGTGGCGATGGCATTAAGTGCGCTACTCAGCGCGATAATAGTGCCGATACTTTATCCTGTTATTCAGCATGTTCTGGTATAGTCAGAATTCGCAGTAACCTTGTTAGGAAAACACATGATTGACTCAGAAATTCAGCAAGTCGAAAAATACTACAATCTGATTATGGAATATTTGGTCACCTACAGTATGCAAATTTTAGGTGCCATCTTAATTCTATTTATTGGTTTATGGATTGCGCAAAAAGTATCGAATATGGTTGCTGGCCTCATGCAGCGTCACAATATCGATATCACCCTCACCAACTTTGTCAGTAATGTCATCAAAGTATTGCTGATCATTATGTTCTTGGTTATTGCCCTTGGCAAAATTGGCATTAGCGTGACCCCATTTGTCGCTGCCATTGGTGCTGCATCACTCGGTGCTGGTTTAGCAATGCAAGGCATGCTTTCAAACTACGGTGCGGGCCTTGCCATCATTGCAACAAGGCCATTTGTTGTTGGCGATACTATTGAAGTAAAAGGCGTGAGTGGGCAAGTTAAAACCATTGAGCTGGGTCACACAATTCTGATTAACGAAGAAAAAGTCGAAATCACCATTCCTAACAAACATATTGTTGGTGAGATTTTACATAATTCGTTTAGCTATTCATTAGTTAAAGGTGAAATAGACATCGCTTATGATGCCAATGCAGACCTCGCTATTGAGCTTATCGAAAAAGTGTTAGACGAGCATGAGCTAGTTAGTGACTCTCCTCATGCACAAGTCGGTATTGAGCGCTTTGCTGAGAGCGGTGTTACCTTGAGCTATCGCTTTTGGGTGCCAACCACCAAAATTATTGAGACCAAATTAGCGGTGAACCGCAATGTATTTAAAGCAATTCAAGGAGCGGATATCGAAATTCCTTTCCCACAACGAATTGTTACCCTCAATCAAACTAATGATAAAGGCGCTTAAAGCGCCTTTTTTGCAGCTCGTCGACAGAGATTGTGTTTGTTCAAAAGATTGTAGTACAATTTAAATGATAACAATTACTATCATCAATTAACGTCGGGCTATTTTTACCATGAGTAAACGTCTTTGGTTCCAACTACATGGTTGGTTTTCACTCCCTGTATGGGTGCTATTTTGCTTTATCTGTGTCACAGGCACTGTGTCTGTGATAAGCCATGAGCTTACCTGGCTCACCAACAGTGAGGCACGCGCAAACAACCCAAATGATTTACCTGCACTTGGTGTTGATCAAGTTATTAATAGCGTTGAAAAAGCCTACCCGACTGCCGATGTAATGAGCGTGCTTACTTATGAGCCTTACTTGGTTAATGCGGTTATTTTCACTGATACCGACAAACCTTATGCTGTGGCTTATGTCAATCAATACACCGGCGAAGTACAAGCGGTTAATGACACTATCTCATTCATTGAATTTATGCGTACCCTACACGGCTGGTTATTCTTCCCTTGGCAAGAAGGTTACAGCATAGGTTACTACCTCGTCAGCGCCATGGCCTTTGTTATTTTAGGTGCACTAGTAACTGGTTTAGTGATTTATAAAAACTTTTGGCGTGCATTTAGTCAGCCAAAACTACGTTTTAACCAAGGTAAAAAAACCTTTCTAAAAGATTTACATACCCTAAGTGGTGTTTGGTCAATTTGGTTTATGGTAGTAATGGCACTCACAGGTCTGTGGTATTTAGTGCAAGCCATCATGTGGCATAACGAAATAGACATTGAAGAGCACGCACCGCTCGTGGCAGTGTCAACTTTACCTGCGGATAAACAAACACCGCCAACCGACTTAAAAGCGGCACTGGCTATTACCAAAGAGAAATTCCCAGATTTCAAACCTAGTTATGTGATGCTGCCAGAGCATAACCGCGGCATGTTTAATATCATGGGCAGTGGCGATACTATTTTCTACGATAACTACGCTTACTCAACTTCAATCAATCCTTGGACAGGTGAAATTGCAGCAAGTAAAAGCCCAGAAACCATGTCGGGATTACTCACCCTTTCACATATCGCCGATCCGCTGCATTACGGTAACATTGGCGGTCTGTGGACAAAGGTTATCTGGTTTATCTTTGGTTTAATTTTAAGTGGTATGTCGATCACTGGTTTTATGATGTATGCCGCAAAATTAGTAAATAACAAACCTGTAAAAGCGCGCCAATCAGCGCCAGTGAATAACGTTCAGGAGGCAAACTAATGGCTCGTTTACAAGCAACTTGGTGGCAACGTAAAAAGTATGTTTTACATGCTGTGGTACTGGCTTTACCTGTATGGTTTATTTATCAGTCATTAAACCCTCAGTTTCCTGCACTTTGGCAAGAGCAACAAGCGGGCGAATTTAAAATCGCCCCGATGCCGCTAAATGAAGATGCCCCGTACTCACACCACAATGAGTATGTGAAAGATTTCTTTATCGCCTTTAATCAAGGTGACATAAGCAATGTTCGTCAGGCGTATTTAAATATTGGCCAAGCGCCTTTAGCACTAACGGAGTTTGCTAAAGATGAAGAAGGCATAATGCATGGCACCAATCATGGTCAGCACGCCCATGCGATAGCCCCTAAAACCATCTCAGCAGATGATAAACTGTGGATCACCATCCAAACTTGGCAAGGCCAACTGCATACCCTCAAATGGGATATTCCCAGCCAGTTTATTACTCAATAACATCCGAAAAGCCACTCACTGAGTGGCTTTTTTGTATCTCAGCTAAACACTAAAGTCCCTTCCAAAATAGTTAAAGGTAAAATTTTTGTTAATTATTTTTACCATTCACCTTTACAAAAGTAATAATATAATAAAGTATTATAAATAGTTTTCATTTGCACCAATACTCTTAACTGAGTTAGTAGCTGTAGATCAAAACTCATCCAAGGAGCAAAACACACAAGGAAAGCTCAATAACAATGATTTGGAGACACAATGATACTTTCAAAAAAAGCCCTAGCTGCACTCAGCTTGGCAACAACCCTCATTCTGCCCAGTGCTTATGCGATTGATAATGGCGTATACACCATTAAATCAAAGTACAGTGCTAAGTTTGTTGAAGTAGCCAGCGCGCAAACCAACGACGGTGCAAATGTTAGTCAGTGGGCTGACACTAATCACGACACCCAGCGCTGGTTAATCACCAACATAGGTGGCAGCAACTATTCGGTTATTAACTTAAATAGTGGTAAAGCCCTAGAGGTGTTTGACTTCTCGACCGCCGATGGCGGCAATGTGGTGCAATATGAGTACGCTAATCTTGCCAGCCAACACTGGCAAATTAATGAGGAAGGTAGCGGTTATTACAGCTTTATTAACGATCACAGTGGTAAGGCTCTTGACCTATATGCTTTTGATGGCAACGATGGCGCAAATATTAGCCAGTGGAGCTATAACGGCAGCGATGCACAGCAGTGGCAGCTAACCAAGCTTGCTAATGTTGAATCAACCCCTTGGGATCCATCCACAACTAATGGCGCTGCAGACCACTGGCCACTTACAGGTAATTTAGTCACCCACGATCCAACACTTGGCTATGAAAATGGCACTTGGTGGGTTTTTCAAACAGGCCCTGGTATTTACGGTAAATATTCAAGCAACGGTGTAGATTGGAATGATGCGCAACCAATTTTCTCAAATGGTTTAAGCTGGTGGAGTAACTATGTGCCAGATCATGATGGAATTGATGTCTGGGCGCCTGAATTAAAAAGCTACAATGGTCGTAGCTGGCTTTATTATTCGATTTCGACCTTTGGTTCACGTGTTAGCGCTATTGGCCTTACCTCAGCAAGTAGTGTGGCAGCCGGTGATTGGCGTGATGATGGTTTAGTAATTAACACGACCAATAGCAATAATTATAACGCCATTGACCCCGATCTCGTGGTAGCAAAAGATGGAGCACCTTGGCTTGCCTTTGGCTCATGGAATTCGGGTATTAAACTAACGCGTATTAACCCAATGACCATGAAACCATTTGGTCAAATCTACTCTTTAGCAAGTCGCTCTGGTGGCATCGAAGCACCTACCATAGTGTATCGCCAAGGCTATTACTATTTGTTTGTTTCAGTTGGCAAATGCTGTGATGGCACGAATAGTACTTACCATATTGCGTATGGTCGCTCTAGTGACATCCGCGGCCCATACCTAGATAAAAATGGTACCGACATGTTAGCCAGCGGCGGGAGCATTCTTGATGCGGGTAATAGCCAATGGGTAGGTCCAGGTGGACAAGACATTTTAAATACCGATGTGATTGTTCGTCATGCCTATGATGCAGGTGATAATGGTACCCCTAAATTGCTCATCAGCACCCTGAATTGGGATGCGAATGGTTGGCCTAAATACTAGTTCTCCCCACTAAGCGCGTGCAAGCGCGCTTTTTACAATCTATCTAATATACTGCGAACAAATTCAGAATTAAGAATCTGAGTTACAGCCCCGCTACACCATAAATAGGCACGTTGAATCGGATAACCTTTAAAAATCCAACGCTTACGCACATGATTAAAGTCGTGCAAATAATCAGCCTTTGCTTGCGGTAACGAGTCTTTGGCTAACTTATGCCATGCTTTATAAACCCCACTCATATCGGCACCACGCATAAAACGCTGTAACCAGCGAGGAAAGCGTGCAAAGCGAATCGCTGACTGAAAATCAATAATGTAAGGCTTGCCGTCTTTTGAACAAATAACATTACCTAAATTACGTAAGTCGAGGTGCACCACGCCGCGGCGATGCATTTTTGCTACCAAACGCTCAAATTCTTTAAAGAACTCACTCGGTAAATGCTGCTGTTGCAAGGCAAGCTGGCGAAGTGGCGTGCCTTCAATAAAATCATAAGCAATAGCAATTGATGACAAACGACAAAAGTTATCGACCACTCCGTCTACATCTTGCAGGCGTGCCAGCCCCTTGTACTCTTGATTGATAAAAAGCGGCGCGATGGTTTTTCTCACCCACCATGGGCTGTGCTGAAAATCTTTAATAATTAAATCAAATTTCGCGTCTTTATAACGATAAACAATGGCATTGGCAAAGCGGCCTGTGTGAACAACCGACAAACCTTCGGGGCTAAATTGATGAGCTGGAAATTGAGCGTGAAGCTGCGCAAGCAAAGATGATTCAAACATAACAACCCGGACTTGTTAAAATTAAATGCCTAGGCAACTATATTATCAAAATGCGTCTACAGCGACAATGTACCGCTTAGAGAAATTTATGCTTTTAAATTATGAATTGCTCTAAACAATAAGCTTGCGAGTTGCTCTTGCTCATCATCAGAGAAGCCTGTGAGTGCTTTGCGATAGATATCATTTACAGTAGGTAAAATTTCTGGGTAAAGCTGTTGGCCTTTTTCAGTCAGGCATAAAAGAGTTGAACGGCGATCTTCAACTGACTGCTTTTTAGCAACTAAGCCCTTGTCTTCTAAACGAGAAAGTAATCGACTCATGGCACCACGGTCATACACCATGTGCTCACAAAGCTCAGCCAAGGTATTTACTTTACCGCGCGCAAGTAGCACAACCACAATGTACTGAGCCGACGTTAGCTCTTTATCCTCTAAAGCATCATCAAGATGAGTCACTAGGTTTGAACGTAAGTAAGAGACTAAGCGACCTAAGTCTTGCACGGGATCTAAATCTTCAATACAGCACTGGCCAATTGATGCAGGTTCTTTCATATTTCCTCTAAAGCGGTTAATAGCAATTCATAGACAGTTAATCGGAAAAATAATTCAATCCTATTAGATTGCTTCAACAGCTATGAATAGTGTAGCGTGAAGAAGCGTACTAACTGTCGGGGGCGTTATGCTAACTAAACAACATATTATCAAGTATTTATCTCTTACAATACTGCTACTTCTTTGTTGGCTAGAGCATTATAACCATTTCATTATGCGCTTTATCGACAGCGCCCTAGTACAATCAACCCTAGTGTACGCTTCATCACGTACAGTTAACGCTGCTATTTCGCTATTGCAATCAGCCGAAGTGGGCATTGGTATTGCGAGTATTCAACCTGCACAACTACTCGACCCAGTAAATGACCTAGCTGAATACATGTCGGATGCTATGCGCTTAGCTATAGGCTCGTTATTTTTACAACGCATTTTATACACCATTTCTTCTGGGGTTATTTTTAGCAGTCTCTTTACAGTTTCGGTTGTCGCATACTTTATTTGTGAATGGCGTAACTTCTTACCCAACTTACGTCATAAAATTATGGCGAGTCTTATTTTAATTCGCTTTTTAGTGCCTGCTGTGGTGCTTACAACAGGCCTCGTGAGCCAAGTATTCTTAGATGAGCAAATAAACCAGCAAAGTGAAATCGTAAGCGAAAAAGTCGAGACGGTGAATAGTAGTGCAAATAACACCTCTGCCCTATCAGCCAAGCTAAAAGCCGAGGTCGATAGTGAAAAACAAACCATCTTCGACAAGCTCTCGCTATTAAATGAGCAGCAGATTAAGAACCACCAGCGAGCCACTGAGCTCAAAGGTGATTTAGCAGAGGTCGAAGCCCAAATAGAAGCGATTCAAGCAACCCGCAGCTTGTCTGAGCGACTGACCTTTACTGAGCTTGAACAAGCCAAGCCATTACTTGATAAAAAGCAGCAATTAACAGCGCAGTTTAATGCGGTACTAAACCAGCAAAGACAGCTGAACCTAGACAAAGACGCCTTAAACAAGCAACTAGAAAACCTTAACGCATCACTCAATCAAGACCAATCGTCGCAGGTGAGTAAAATTATCGATACCGTCACCTCTGGTATTAGCAACATGGTGGCTGCCGTCGAAGACTTATTTATCGACTTTTTGAATATCTTGTCACTGCTGATTTTAAAGCTGTTATTAATGCCGCTAATATTTTTATACCTATTTAACAAAGCCTTTAAGGCTATTTGGCAACGCCGCTTTATGGACGTAGTAATGCAAACAAAACAACTGGCTGTTAATCGCTGATATTTCAGCTAAAGTTATAAACCTAACTCGTTTTTAAAGGATATAAGTATGACTGAGCAACGCCATAACCACATTCCCCAAGAAGCTTTCGATTGGTACGATGAATACGCACATGGCTTAATGGACCGTCGCACCTTTATGAAAAAGCTGGGTGGCTTAGCTGCCCTTGGCTATTCAATGGCAATGCTAAGTAGCGCTTTACTACCGAACTACGCATTAGCTGAGCAAGTATCCTTTAATGACCCTGATATTAAAGCCAGTTATAAAACCTTTGATTCGTTTAAAGGTCACGGCGAAGGTAAAGGCTATTTAGTCGAACCCGCTAATTTAACGGGCAAGCTCCCAATAGTATTAGTGATCCACGAAAACAGAGGCTTAAACCCTTATATTAAAGATGTTGCTCGCCGCCTTGCCAAAGCCGGTTTTATTGCCTTTGCGCCAGATGCATTGCACCCTCTTGGTGGCTATCCTGGTAATGATGATGAAGGCCGCGCAATGCAGCGCTCTATGGATAAAGAAAAAATCCAACAAGACTTTATCGCCGCAGCTGAATACATAAAAAGACACCCAAATAGTAACGGTAAACTCGGTGCGGTAGGCTTTTGCTTTGGTGGTTATATGGTTAACTACCTAGCTGCAGTTGATAGCAAACTAATTAATGCGGGCGTACCCTATTACGGCACTCCGGCTGTTAAAGAGCTGAGACAAAATATCAAAGCCCCACTGCTAGTACACTTAGCTGAGTTTGATAACCGCGTTAATGCAACTTGGCCAGAATATGAGAGCGACTTAAAAGCGCATCAAGTGCCTTACACGATGCACATGTATGAACAAGCAAATCATGGTTTTCATAACGACTCTACATCTCGTTATGATGAAAAACAGGCGGAGCTTTCATGGCAACGCACATTGGCGTTTTTCAATGAGCAATTGATTTAAACAGAGCAATTTCATACACTCTCGAAAAAATTTAGGCTAGAAAAGAGATGGAATCGCAAGTCAGTTATCGCTTTGACTCACAGCAAACCGCTAATCGGTTTTTAAACAAGCTTAAACATTGGTCAGTGGCTAAAGTCACTGCGAGTCTTTGCCAAGGTGGTTATGGCGTGAAAATACGCTACGAAGTCGATACCAGTGGCTTTGATTACACCCTTGCTGAGCTTGATGATTTAGCGATGCAGCACGAAGGCGAAGAGATTTAATACCCATATTCTAAGCATAAAAAAACGGCTAACAAAGGTTAGCCGTTTTTATTAAAGCTGCGCTAGCAAAACGCTACTTATAAATCAAAGCTACGTGAAATAGACGCGACAATGCGCTCATCTGCGGTATCCCAGTCAAGGCTGGTATTTTCTCCTGCAAGCTCAAAATCAAAACCTGCAAAGCTTGTTTGATAGGCTAAACGATAATGGTTGTATGACTTATCATTACCATCCCAAGCAAACTTATTGCCATCTAATGAGTTAGATACATCAAAACTGGCACGAATTGCATGATTTGGGGCAATTTCAAAGGTATGGGCAAGCATAGAAATCACATGCCCAGCATCGGTACCGAAGTAATCCCAAGCGTACCAGAAGTTAAGTTCTGTAAAACCTAGGCTATTGGTATAGCCAAACTTTGCATAAGTCTCAAAATAATTACCATCGCTTGAGTAATCTTCACCGTGGTATGAGTAGTAAGCAATACCATAATCAATACTAAGAGCGTCAGTTAACTCAGCATAGTTACCAAAATACGCATCCCACTCGATGTCTGTGTCATCGCCAAAATCTACATTTGAAGCCCAAGTACCTACATACATACCTGAATCTGCAAAGGCATAATCTAAGCTCCCCTGAATCGCGGGGTCATTCATGGTTTGGCTTACACCATTAAAGGTGTAATCTGAAGCCAATGTAACCGTAGTCGATAAGTCAGCCATAGCTGATGTCGATAGTAATGCCAATGGCAACGCTGCTGCTAATACTGTTTGTCTTGTTGTCATGTTGGTTTCCCTTAGCTAACTGTTTCTATTTTTGTGTAATCTAATTTGTTGTCTTTTGGTGAGCCTTCGATATTTTTCACTGTTTTTAACTTGCTGTAGCCAATAAACACAGCACAGCCGAAAAATAACGCGATAACGAGCGCACCAACCCATTGGATCTGTAAAAAGTCGAACTTAAACAGCAGGGTTAATAATGAAAGCGCCACCACATTTAAGGCAATGTAATTAAATTTACCTAAACGCTTCACCGTTAAGTTTAGGTTATCTGTGTATAAACGGATCAAAGAATCAAGTGAGTTGATCACAAACACCACACCAACAAACACCATAGCGATGTTTTTCAGGCCTGCTGTTGCAATACCCGCTTCATGATATTGATACAAAACACTAAACCAGATAGCGATTGGAATAGACGGGAAAATCAACATAGCCGCCAGCACTTGGTAAGTTTTTAAGCCACCCACAAAGCGCGAAGTAAATTGACCAATCATGATGCTCCAAGCAAACCACCAAAACAGGTAGAAGGCATGGTAATCATTCAGTGGTAATACAAACTCATTGATGTTGCCAAAGTAGCTGCCAATTAACGCAAGGTTATCAACAAATGCTGATGTTTGTGCATCAGAACCCACAAAGGCACCGAACCACATAAATGCGATTAAAGCGATAAATAACCAAGTAGTAGAAATACTTAAAAAGCGTACATACTTAATGTCTGTGCTCGAATACACAGCAAAACAAATCGCTGCAAACACCATTAAGTAGAATGTCGGAATAATTGACTCACCATCACCAAGCGACGGTAAATACCAAGGTAAATTCGACAGCAGTAAAAATGCAGTAAATGCGCATGTGCCAATAATAACGATGTTATTAATTAGTTTTACCCAAGCAATTTCAAAGAATTTTACTTTAGGTTCTATTACGCAGAAATAAAAGCACGTAAGGAAATAAAATCCCCAGATCAAGAAGCCCCAAAAACCAAACTCGATGGCTAATGGATTGGCAAACGCATACTCTGGGCTTGCTTTTATGTCTGCATAACCTGCAAACTCTGTCAGTGGAAACATAATCAAGCCAACATCTAGGCCCGATGTAAATAAAATTGCAATGAACGTAAACGTTCTAACCGGTGTGACGCCAACACACCTTACCGTGCCCCATTTAAATAAAATAACCGCAATTGCTAACAGGGTAAAAATGATGCCAGCACTAAGCCAAAAGGTCATAGTTCCCCCCCCAAAATAAGTAATAATACTTCATTGTTTCTCCAGTTTTATTCCTCGCATTAACGCATCACAAACAACTCGTGATGCGCGCCACTGCAAGCCCCACAGCCGAAACTGCGGGTGGCCTTATTAGATCTCCGAACTACGCTGCGTTGATTGCCATTGTTTTTCCATGGCAACATCTGCAGTTGATGCCGATAACACAGGCTTACCTAAAATGTGGTCCGCCGCTTTTTCTGCCACCATAATGGTTGGTGCATTTAAATTACCGTTAGGAACGGTTGGGAAAATAGATGAATCTACAACCCGTAAACCTTCGATACCGTGCACTTGAGTTTGCGAGTTAACCACGGCCATCTCATCTTCACCCATCTTGCACGAACATGACGGATGGTAAGCACTCTCAACCGCTTGACGAACAAACGCATCGATTTCTTCATCGCTTTGAATATCTTTACCGGGTTGAATTTCACCATCGCGATACTCATCAAACGCATTTTGTTCGATAATCTCACGAGTTAAACGTACACAAGCTCTAAAGCCTTCAATGTCATCTTGGTGCTGTAAGTAGTTAAATTGGATCTTAGGTGCAACCTGTGGATCCGCCGACTTAATCGTTACTGCACCACGGCTTTTTGGTTTGTTATGCCCAACATGAACTTGGAAGCCATGACCATCAAAGGCACTTTTACCGTCATAACGAATTGCAGCTGGTAAAAAGTGATACTGAATATCTGGCCATTCAACACCCGGTTTTGAGCGAATAAATGCACATGATTCAAAATGGTTCGTCGCCCCTAAACCTGAGCGGTTTAATAGCCAACGAGCGCCAATTAGCCCTTTTGAAACAAGGCCTAATTTGCCGTTTAAAGTAATTGGTTGCTTACACTTATATTGGAAGTAAAACTCCAAGTGATCTTGTAAGTTTTGACCAACACCTGGTAAGTGATGTTTAACCTCAACCCCCGCTTCGCTCAGGATATCTTTATCACCAATACCTGATAATTGCAGAATATGCGGTGAGCCAATTGGGCCCGCACTTAAAATAACGTCTTTTGCTGCAAATGCTTGCTGCTTAGAGCCAGACACTGAAAACTCAACACCAACGGCTTTTTTGCCTTCTAGCAGAACTTTTTCAGCTAAGGCACCGGTGATTAGCGTTAGGTTTTTACGTGACTTAACTGGGTCTAAATACTCACGGCTAGCAGAGCTTCTTACGCCGTCTTTTACCGTCATATGCATTGGCCCAAAACCTTCTTGCTGGGCTGCATTGTAGTCATCAGTTTGCGCATAACCTGCTTGTTGGCCCGCTTTGATAAAGGCTTTATAAAGCGGGTTAGCCATTTCATTACCGTTATTAACCCCTAATGGGCCGTTATCGCCACGGTAACTGTTACCACCTAAGTAGAATGATTCCGCACGTTTAAAGTACGGTAAACATGCTTGATAATCCCAACCATTAGCGCCGTGTTGCTGCCACTCATCAAAATCTTTGGCATGACCACGTACATAGACCATGCCGTTAATCGATGATGAGCCACCTAACACCTTACCTCGTGGGCAGTGCATTTGACGGTTATCTAAATATGGCTCTGGCTCGGTATGAAATTGCCATGCATATTTGTCAGTATTCATTGGGATTGATAGCGCGGTAGGCATCTTTATAAAAATGCTTTTATCACTACCACCCGTTTCAAGTAATAACACCTTATTCGAAGGGTCTGCTGATAGTCGGTTTGCCAACACGCAGCCTGCAGAGCCAGCACCGACTATGATGTAATCATAGTTCTGTGTACTCATTAAAATGGACTCTCTATATTGCTCATACCCACATAAATCGATTTAGTTTGGGTATAGTGATCTAAAGTTTCGATACCGTTTTCACGGCCGATACCTGATTGCTTGTAACCACCTACTGGCATTTCTGCAGGTGAATTACCATAGCTGTTTATCCAACAAATACCGGCTTGTAACTGGTGGATAACGCGGTGTGCACGCTGAATATCTTTAGTGAACACGCCTGCGGCTAAGCCTAGGTGCGTATCGTTTGCACGCTGAATAACGTCATCTTCATCATCAAACACCAACACGCTCATTACCGGGCCAAAGATCTCTTCTTTAACTATGGTCATGTCATCTTTACAGTCGACAAAAACGGTCGGTTCCACAAAGTAGCCGTTTGGCGCAGATACTGGTGATAGTGCCTTACCGCCGGTTAATAAGGTTGCGCCTTCTTGAATACCTTTATCGATATAGCCAAGTACTAGCTCTTGGTGTTTTTTAGAGATAAGCGCCCCTAAATTCACCTCAGGATCCATTGGGTCGCCAGCAATAATATTTTGCTCAGTGCGTGTTTTCAGCTCATCAATAAACTGCTGATAAACATTTTTATGCACATAAATGCGTGTACAGTTAGTGCAGATTTCGCCTTGCGTATAAAAATTACCTAACATTGCCGCACTAACAGCTTGTGATACATCGGCATCATCAAATACTAATAACGGTGACTTACCACCAAGCTCCATGGTCACATCTTTAAGTGAACCAGCAGCGCTTGCCATTACTTTTTTGCCTGTGCCTACTTCACCAGTGAAAGACACTTTTTCAATATTTGGGTTTGCTGTTAACCATTGCCCTACTTCAGCAGCGCCTTGCACAACGTTGAATACGCCAGCAGGTACACCCGCTTCGATGAAAATCTCTGAAAGTTTAATTGCACCAAGTGGTGTTTCTTCAGAAGGTTTGAAAATAACCGCATTACCTGCAGCCAGTGCTGGGCCTGATTTCCAACAAGCAATTTGTAGTGGGTAGTTCCATGCACCAATACCGGCACAGATACCTAAAGGCTCTTTACGTGTGTAGTAAAAATCATTGCCAACCATTTGTTGCTGACCCACTTGCGCAGGAGCAAGGCCAGCAAAATATTCAATAACATCGGCGCCAGTTTCAACATCGACACACTCGGCTTCTTGCCAAGGCTTACCCGTATCAAGTACTTCTACTTTAGCCAGTTCATCGTTACGATCGCGTAAGATTGCCACGGCTTTTAATAAAATACGGCTACGCTCAATTGGCGTCATTGCAGACCATGCTGCAAACCCTTGTTTTGCGCTTTCGATTGCCGCGTTTTGAATAAACTCATCAGCAATTTCAACGTGATAAATCACTTCATCCGTTGCAGGATTCTTAACTGCAAAGGTATCGCCAGTTTGATTCTTTAAAAAATGGCCATTAATAAAATTTTCGTAAACAGGTGTGGTCATTTTAGGCTCCATACTGTTTTATCAGTGAACGAATGTAGTCTTTGGCTAAACGCTCACAATTTTCGAATTGATCTTGGTCTGACTTACTTAATACGGCTCTTAGCCATAAACCATCGATCATGGCTGCACTTAGCTCAGCAGCTAAATTGGCATCGCTATCGCTCATTAACTGTTTGAATGAGCTTAATAAGTTACTAAATAAACGTTTACTATTTACGTTTTGTAAGCGATGCAACTGGGCGTCGTGCATTGAATGCGCCCAAAAGCTCAACCAAGTTTTGGTGTTATTGCTTTGCTGCTGAATACGCGAAAAGTTTGCTTCAACGATAAACATTAATCGTTGCTCTGGACTAGTTTGTGGCGTTACTTGATTCAAAAGTGCTTGCTTTAAGCTGGTCAATAAATAACGCACAGTGGCTTCAATTAAGCCCTGCTTACCACCAAAATAATGACTGATAATGCCAGACGATAAGCCTGCCTTTTTACTAATGCTATTTATGGTGGTGCCTTGCAAACCAAGCTCTGCAACCGACTCTATTGTGGCGTCAATTAACTGCTGACGACGAACAGGTTCCATTCCAACTTTCGGCATAATTTTTTATTGATTGAACGTTCAATTAAAATAAAGGTTAAGGTAATGAGCATGGCAATTCAAGGTTGACAAATTGTAAACAACCGCAAAGCTACACTCGTAAGTTAAGCTAACCCACTGTTCTTACGTTTATTATCCGAAATATAAAAAAGTTTTAAATTTATTCAAAATAAAGCCTAAAAAGTATGAATTTAAGCTGAAATGCGGAAAAAAGAGAAAATTTATTGCAGGCGTATTTTAATAAAAAAGCGCTTATGTTAGGCTAAAAGTTAAGCTAAGCTCATTCGTGGTATTTACGAATAACCGCTATCTTGCCATCTTCTATTTCGAGCACATCCATAATGGTCTGCGTGTATTCAATTTCTTGCTGGTTTTGTGGGTGTATACCTTTAGCATGATGGGTATAACGCAAGGCAATGGCAGAATCATTAAAAATAAAGGTATCGAGTAAGTTTGCTTGATATTCAGTGTGCGCCCCAAGGTAAAAAGTCATGCCTTTACGCATCATCGCTTTGCCATCTGGCTCCCTTGAATCATCTGTTTGATAAGGTAAGTGTTGGTTTGCTACATCGTCAGTTAATAAAGCTAAAAAGGCTTCTAACTCTTTGTTGGTGGCATTGGGTGCTTGTGTTGCAACCATGGTATTAAAGTACTGCTGTGCTAATGATGTGAGCTCTGGGTTAACTTGCTTTGCTTGGCTGCTAAATGTGCTGAACAGGCAAATAGCTAGAAAATAAAGGTGCTTCATCGTTATTCCTTGTGGTTTTAGTTATTGACTAATAATCAAACTACGCACCAAAAATAACGACAAAGCATCAAACTATCAACAATTTAGTTTTAAGCTGTTTGTGGCTTTGGGATCTCGCGTTTATCTAAATAGCCGCTGTATCGTGTTGCAATTAACGCCGCTAAACTGATGATAGCGCCAATCCAAGCAGTGTCTTGCAATGAGTAGTTTTCAACGACAACACCACCTAACACTGAACCTAGCGCAATCCCGATATTAAACGCTGCAATGTTCAACCCTGAGGCCACATCGACGGCATTGGGTGTGAACTTTTCGGCAAGTTTAACCACATAAACTTGCAGCCCAGGCACATTACCAAACGCAAATGCCCCCCATACAAGTATGGTCAGTACCGCAGCGACTTTAGATTGCATGGTAAAGGTCAGCACTAACAGCACAATACTCAAAGCACTAAAGATAATGGTCAGCGCACTAATGGGGCCTTTTTTATCAGCTAATTTACCGCCGTAGATATTGCCAACAGCAACCGATACCCCATATACCAGCATAATTAAGCTAATGGTGGCTGATGCAAAACCAGTTTGCTGCTCTAAAATGGGCGCTAAATATGTAAAGGCAGTAAATGTGCCGCCATAACCAAGTATGGTCATCAAGTACACCAGTAAAAGCCTAGGTTGAACCATTACTTTTAGCTGCTCACCCAAAGTCGCCGGTTTACTTTGCTTTAAGTTGCTAGGAATTAAAAACGCGCTACCAACAAGTGCAATTAAGCCCAGTAAAGACACCACTAAAAAGGTCGCTCGCCAACCAAAGTGCTGACCAATCCAAGTCCCTAATGGCACACCGGTTACTAATGCAACCGTTAACCCCGTAAACATAATCGCAATGGCACTGGCTTCTTTATCTTTACTGACAAGCCCAGTAGCGATCGTTGAACCAATTGAGAAAAACACCCCATGGGCAAGGCCTGTTAGAATCCTTGCGGTGATCAAGCTACCATAACTAGGTGCTTGCCAAGCCAGTAAATTACCAATTACAAATAGGCTCATTAAGCTAAGTAATACATGTTTTCGATTCCAGCGTCCGGTAAGCGCGGTTAATACTGGCGCCCCCACCGCAACCCCTAATGCGTACAAGCTAACAAGTAGTCCGGCACTCGGTAACGAAACCGCTAAATCATCAGCGATGGTTGGCACTAAGCCGACAATCACAAACTCAGTGGTGCCTATGGCAAACGCACTGAGAGTTAACGCAAGTAATGCTATTGGCATCACATATCCTCTGTTTAATTTTGAAAGTGCGGCTATTGTGGCTAAAATTAAATTTGCAAAAAATAGCAGTAGTGACAAAATACTTTTGTCAAAAATGAAAAGGTAAAACCATGAGCGTGATCTCCAACACCCAAGATTTAGAAGCATTTATTAGCGTGGTTGATACCGGCGGGTTCTCAAGTGCAGCCAATGCATTAGATGAGCAAGTAGCAAAAATATCACGGGCGGTAACTCGGCTCGAAAAATCCTTAAACGTTACCTTATTCAACCGCACTACAAGGCGCATTGAGCTGACCGAAGAAGGTCAGTTATTTTTAGGCTATGCTAGAGAAGCACTGAGTCAGCTCGCACAAGGCGAAGAGGCCTTAAAGCTTTTGCACTGCGCCCCATCAGGAAAATTAAGAGTCGATGCTGCAAGCCCCTTTGTGTTTCACCAATTAGCACCACATTTAAAAGCCTTTAACCAAGCTTACCCTGATATAAAACTCGAAATCACCAGCCACGACAACATTATCGATTTACTTGAGCATAAAACCGATATTGCTATTCGTATTGGCGAACTCGCTGACTCAAACTTGCATGCGCGCACTTTGGGAGTTAGCAAACTACAGCTCGTTGCCAGCCCTGATTATTTAAAAGCGGCACCGCCATTAAACGAGCTAACCGACTTATCCTCGCACCAGCTTATTGGTTTTACCGATGCGCCGCATTTAAATCACTGGCCGCTAACCACGCCTTTAGACCTTAAATTTTCAATCAGTGCATCAAGTGGTGAAACTGTGCGCCAGCTTTGTATTCAAGGTCACGGCATTACCTTGTTGTCGGAATTTATGATCAACGAAGATTTAAAAGCAGGCCGTTTAGTAAAAGTGCTCGAAGGCGAGGTACTGAGCCCTAATCGCCGCGAAAAAGTGCATGCGGTGTATTATCAAAACAGCGGTGTGTCATCACGAGTATTAGCGTTTTTAGACTTTATAGCACCCAGGTTAACGCTTTAGTTTTTGCACTTTTAACAAAAGTGTTTTGTGATTAGTGGCATTAATTTCATAAATAATTTTCGTTATGCTGAAAGCATATTCGCTTTCAAGGAGCCGTAATGAACAAATTATTCGATACTGTACAACTTGCCGGTCATACATTAAAAAACCGCATTGTTATGCCACCGATGACCCGCTCTCGCTCATCACAACCGGGTGATATCGCCAATGAGTTAATGGCCGACTACTATGCACAACGTGCGAGCGCTGGCTTAATTATCAGCGAAGGCACACAAATATCAGCCCTAGGTAAGGGTTATGCTTGGACACCGGGTATTTACACTGCCGAGCAAATTGCCGGTTGGAAGAAAGTAACCGACAAAGTTCATCAAGCTGGTGGCATTATGTTCGCTCAGCTTTGGCATGTTGGCCGAGTATCTCACCCAAGTAACACAGGTGGCGAGCAACCAATCGCGCCATCTGCTATTGCAGCTAAAGACGTAAAAGTTTTTATTGATGAAGATGACAAACCTGACTTTGTTGCCACAGCACAGCCACGCGCAATGAGCCATGACGACATCAAACAGGTTATAAACGAATACCGCCAAGCAGCCCGTAATGCAGTTGATGCAGGGTTTGATGGTATTGAACTTCACGCTGCTAATGGTTACTTAATTAATCAATTTATTGATTCAAAGTCAAACCAACGCACTGATGAATACGGCGGCAGTTTAGAAAACCGCTTACGCTTTTTACAACAAGTGACACAAGCGGTTTGTGATGAAATTGGCGCTGAGCGTGTTGGCGTGCGCCTTGCTCCACTCACAACCCTCAATGGTACGGTCGATGATAACCCGTTTGAAACCTATATTGGCGCAGCAAAAGTACTCAGTGATCTCAACGTTGCTTATCTGCACATTGCCGAAGCTGATTGGGATGATGCGCCTTTAATGGAGCAAAGTTTTAAGCAAGCACTGCGTGAAAACTATGCTGGGTTAATGATTTATGCAGGAAAGTACACTGGCGAGAAAGCAGAGCAAGCATTAGCCGCAGGCTGGGCTGATTTAATTGGCTTTGGTCGCCCGTTTGTTGCAAACCCTGATCTGCCAGCACGTATTGAGCAAGGTATTGAACTTGCGCAGCATGATCCAGATACCTTATTTGGAGGCGGTGCTAAAGGTTACACTGATTACCCTTTAGCAACGCAGTAACGCGCTAAAAAAGGTGGCTCGTCAACCAATAGCTCAATACAATAAAGCTGATGTTGGCGAGCGCTCTTAACCACCAAGGAGCAGAGCTAAACTGGAGTTGGCTGTACTTGCTTACTAATACCAACACGCCCATCACAGTAAACCAAGGAGTAAAAAAGAATAGTGGCTTTAACTTCACTAAACTCACCGCTAAATCGTGCAGCGCCCCACTGACAGCAAAAGTCAAAACAAGGGCACACCAAGCCGGCATAATGTCATTGCAAGGCTTCATTACATACCGAGATAAGTAATAGCTCCACACCGGATTCCAATATCGCCAAAATAAATAAAACGAGCTAGCACCCAGCGAGCGTATCAGCATATTGCGCAACGAATCTTTATGGCCAAGAGGCACACCTGTACGTTTTTTAACGTATTGAGCAAGGGTAATAGCTGCAGACACAGGATTTCTCTTTTTTACTAATGACTCAATTAGACTACTAAACAACCAACAAAAGAGAAACCAAAACAAGGCTTGAAATTGTAACGGTTTATGAAGCGTGCAGAACTAAGGCAAGTGATGAAGCTGAGCTAAGCACTCAGCTTCATTAAAATCACATCTTACTTTTTACTTTATTAGTCGCTTGGCTGGTGGCTGGGTCGTCTGGCCAAAAATGTTTTGGATAACGCCCTTTCATTTCTTTTTGCACATCTCGGTAACTCGTTTGCCAAAAGTTAGCTAAGTCTTGAGTTAACTGTAGCGGTCGCCTCGCTGGTGATAATAACTCCATTAATAATGGCAGTTTACCTTGGGCTAGCAAAGGCGTGCTGGTCATGCCATACACTTCTTGCATGCGTACACTAAGCTTCGCAGGGCCATCGAGCTGATAGGTCACTTTTACATTTGAACCACTTGGCACCGTTAATCGCAAGGGCAGGTGCTCATTCAATAAGCTTTGCTGCTGCCAATCAAAACAGCTTTTAATCGCTTCGCTGTAATTGAACTTTTTTAATTGTTCAAGGTTTTTAATATCATCCAAATAAGGTGCAAGCCATTGGCTATCGGCAATTAAATCATCATGATTTAAACGCGGAAATGACTCTGGTAACAGCTTACTTGCCAAGCTCATTCGAATAAGTAACTGCTCACTATCGGGCTGTTCATTAAATACCGAAAAGCCCTGCTTACTAAATAAATTTAACCAAGCTTTGGTGCGCTCGTTTTTATCTAGTGGCTGTTTACTTGGTTGACTCGCTATGGTGATGGCACCCAGCTTGAGCTCATCTTGATGGATAAAACGCCCTGCTTTTTCATCGTATTCGCAGCGAGTTTGCTCAGTAAATAAATGCGAAAGCTCATCTTCAAGCTCACTTGGCAAAAAGGCAACAGCGGCAAAAACACGGTTTCCCTTATGACCGCCCATATGCGCAATGGCAATATAGTCATCGTTATGCCAAAACTCCTCACTTAAATCGGCGCCTGCACCATTGGCAAGTAAATAACCATTTCCGCGCTTTTTGGCTAGGCGGTCTGGAAAAGCAAGCGCCACCAGCAGCGACAAGTACTCTGTTTTAAGCTCATTAACCGGCTTGAGTTGCAAGCGCGATAGCCAATAATTTAATTGCTGCTTAAATACTGGGTGCGGTTTGCTGTGCTGACTATGTAATGCCAAATTAAGATCAGCTGGCATACTGATACGGCTTTCAAGCAGTGCAGTTAAATACCCCGCTAATACATAAATACCAGACATGCGCTGCTCTAGTTGCTTTGCCTTAATGAGCATATGCGAGAGGCGAATATCGGCTCCATAGCTCAGCATTTGGCTGCCAAGGGGTGTTAGCTTTTCATTTTCATCAATGGCTTCGAGCATTTTCAAAAGTGCCGTTGCCTGTTTAATCTGCTGGCGACTAGGTGGGTCGAGTAAGCTAAGCTCAGCAAGTGATGCCCCCCACTGCTTTGCCTCTAATAACAACTGACTAATATCACTGGTCAGAATTTCTGGCGCATCATGGCTGTTACGGCGCTCAAAGGTTTGCTTAGAGCCTAATCGATACACAACCCCCGGCTCAATTCGCCCAGCACGACCAGCGCGCTGTATGGCAGAAGAACGAGAAATACTTTGCGTAACAAGCTCTGTAACACCGGTTTTTAAATTGAAATTGGCAGCACGGCGTTTGCCGCTATCAACCACAATACGTATTCCTTCAATGGTCAAACTGGTTTCAGCGACATTGGTGGTTAATACCACTTTGCGTTTGCCATTTTTAGCAGGCGCGATAGCAGCTTGTTGCTCGTTTTTATTTTGCTCACCATACAAGCTAAATACTTCGACGCTATCACCTAAATCATTTAAAGACTGCTGAACGCGCATGATTTCACGCTGCCCTGGTAAAAATACTAAAGCACTGCCCGCTTGCTCACTAAGCGCCTGTTTTATTAGTGCAGGTATGTCATCGAGCCAACGGCTTTCGTCTTTAAGTGGAATATACACTTCATCAATGGGGTAGCTTCGACCTTGTGATGAGATAATAGGACAGCTGAAAAACTTACTGTAACGATCGCCATCTAGGGTTGCCGACATCAGTAAGATTTTTAAATCATCGCGAAGTGCCGACTGTGTTTCGAGGGCAAATGCCAAAGCCGTATCTGCGGCAATTGAGCGCTCGTGAAACTCATCAAAAATAAGTAAGTCTACATCACTAAGCTCTGGGTCATTTTGCAACATACGCGTCAACATGCCTTCGGTGACAATTTCGAGTTTAGTTGTAGAACTTACTTTTGATTCACCACGAATGCGTAAGCCGACACTGTCACCGACTTTTTCATTCTGCTGACTTGCCAAATACTGGGCAATATTGCGTGCAGCCAGTCGTCTTGGCTCTAACATAACAATGCGTTTAAAGTGCCCTTCGCGCATTAAGGTAAGAGGCAGCCATGTCGATTTACCCGCTCCCGGTGGCGCTTGCAATAAGGCCATTGGGTTACTCTGTAATGTAGTTAACAGGGATTGATAAATATCTTGAACTGGCAGCACGTTAGGTATCTCTTACTTTCTTTTCGCGCATTGTATCAAAAAACTAAAAATTGCGATGGCTATAGGCTTATTTTTATCTCGGGCTTTAGAAGTGAAAACATTGCATTCTGCCAGTTTAGACTTATTCTTGATTAAACGACCAAACAAAAATCAGAATAAGGAATTAACTTGTTCAGGATTTACACCCGTATTTTAATCACCTTGCTACTTTTAGTTTTCCCGTTTCAAAAAGCGTTTAGTCAGCAAAAAATTACGGTTGCACTTGGCAATACACTACCCCCTTGGGTCATGGTTGAAGACAACACAGGCATAATTCCTGACTTACTTCGTGCGACACTCGGTGTTCACGGTTATCAAATACACTTTGTCTACGTTCCCTATGCAAGGCGGATCCCTTTGTATACTGAGAACTTAGTTGATGTTGTGTCTGATATTAATGAAAAAGTTATCGAAACCCATCAAATGAGCGGTTACTTTTCAGATATTGCTTACAGCTACGAGAACTTCGCTTTTAGTCTGGCCAAGCAAAACCTGCAGCTTAGCTCTATTGCACAATTAAAACACTTTAGTGTTCTTTCATGGCAAGGTGCAAAAGAATTACTCACACCAGAATATCAAGCAATGGCCAGAGAAAACCCACAATACGCAGAAACCTATGATCAACTTGCACAAGTACAGCTTTTGTATCGAGAGCGCTACGAGGTGATCCAGATGGACGGTAAAATTTTTGATTATTATCGAGCATTAATTAATATCAATGACGAAATTGATGTCTCTAAACCTGTGCAACGATTTGCGTTGTTTGGCAAAAACCCCAGTGGCTTTTTATTTCGAGACGAAGCCTTAAGAGACCTGTTTAACGAGAACTTGCGTAAACTAAAATCAACTGAAGAATACACGCGGATAATCAATCGCTATACCTCTAAGAGCCACTAAGTATCTAAAAACTAGCGCAACAGAAAATATTACAGGCTGATTCTAAAAACTACGTAGTAATTGCAAACTTATAAATTCCACTCATTATATGTAAAAGCATAAAACAACTATAAATCAATCAGTTAATGAAATTCACCAAATTGGTACAGCGATTGCTCTTACTAAGATGAATGTTTAACAAAGTAAGGAGATTATGATGAACAGCGATCGTTTAGAAGGCAATTGGAAAGAGCTTAAAGGTAAAGCACAACGTAAATGGGGTGACCTTACCGATGATGATTTAGATAAAATTGAAGGTAGCCGTAAAGAGCTGGTTGGTAAACTTCAGCAAAAATACGGTAAATCTAAGGAAGAAGCTGAGCATGAAGTCAGCGACTTTGAAAAAAGCCATTAATTTGAGCAATAAATAAAGCCGCTAATTGCGGCTTTATTTATCAAGCAGGCTCATGCTTTGCTAAATCGGCTTCAGCAACCGTTTGATTTTTACCTTGCGATTTAGCGCGGTAAAGCCGTTTATCGGCAATGTTCAAACAGTGATCCACGCTCTCATCAGCAACGCGCACGTACAAGCCAATACTTAAGGTGACATTAAAACGATGCTGGCCGCTCGTAAATGGCTTTTCAGCAAGCTTCTTATGGATTTTTTCAGCTACTTTTCTGGCTCTAAGCTCATACCCTGTTGGGATCACTATTAAAAACTCTTCGCCGCCCCAACGGGAAATAACATCTTCTTCTGTGCACACTTCTTTAAAGACATCAGCGAAAAATATTAGCACCTCATCGCCCACTTGATGACCGTAGGTATCGTTGATTTGTTTAAAGTTATCAACATCCATCAGCAAGAACACTGCCCCTTCGCCAAAGCGCTTATCTTGCAAGCATTCAGTTGCGTAGCGACGGTTAGCGAGTTCAGTCATCGCATCAGTACGTGCAAGCTTTTGATTAAGCTTAAGTTGTTCCATTAACTGCAAACTGTACTTGTTGCGGTAATATTCGTAGAAGCCAGCCAAAATACATAAAATCGAGAAACACAGCATGACACGTGTCGGAAAGTAGTGACTCGGATAACTGTAATAACCGAATTGATCGGTAAAATAGAAAAGCACAGAGATAATACTGGCAAGCAAGATAAGATCGAACGCTCCGCGCTTTAAGCCACGAATAAAAAATGTCACAGGAGATACAATAAACAGCCATAACGGCCCAGTGCCATTGCTCCCCCCAGAGACAATTAAAAAACACATCATCGAATAGAGGGCGTACAGCATAAGTACTGCGATGGTTTCGTCACGATTTTTAATGACGAAAGGTGAGGCAAACACAAAGCCGCCAATAATCAATAAATAGCTAAGGGCATGGTAACCATCTTGATAGCTGGTGATCGCCATTAAAAACGAGGTAATCGAACCAATAAATGCGAAAACACGTAAAAATCGTGCTTTATCTTTGTCACTTGCATTCACTGTATCAATCACAATTTCACCTTAGATTTCTTGATCAATCTCAATAATACCAATCCGCAATAATACTTAATCATTTTGAGGGATTAAACCTGTCGCTACCTGCGTTAAAAATTTCTGATTTAGAACAAAAAAATTTCTGATTTAGAACAACTAAATAACGAAATTTTTGCCTTGTTATCAACGAGGTTTTATTGCCTCAAAATAGACCACTTTATTAAGCGAATTGGTATAACTTTAACACAAATATATAAATTAGAAGGAATTTACCAGTATTAAAACAATTAAAAAGAAAAAAGTATGATAAAAAATGAGCATAAAAAAACGAGCCATTTGTGGGCTCGTTTTTAATTTAAACAAAAGCTAATAACTAAAGGTTATTATTCTGGTTCATAGCCCAAATTAGGCGACAACCAACGCTCAGCTTCTGCAAGAGTCATGTTGGTACGCTTAGCGTAATCTTCAACCTGATCTTTTTGAATTTGCGCTACAGCGTAGTACTTAGCTTCAGGGTGAGAGAAATACCAACCAGAAACCGCCGCACCCGGCCACATTGCATATGAACTGGTTAGCTTCATGCCAATACGCTGCTCGGTATCAAGTAACTGCCAGATTTTCTTCTTCTCTGTATGTTCAGGACAAGCAGGATAACCTGGCGCAGGGCGAATACCTTGGTAGTTTTCACGAATAAGTTCATCGTTCGATAGATTTTCATCTACCGCATAGCCCCAATACTCTTTACGTACTTGCTCATGCAAGTACTCAGCAAATGCCTCAGCCAAGCGATCTGCTACGGCTTTAACCATGATCTTATTATAATCATCTTGCTTAGCATCGAAGGCATCGGCAAGGTCGTCTTCTTCAAGACCACCAGTAACCGCAAAAGCACCAAAGTAATCAGGGGTGCCTTTTGGCGCAATATAATCAGCTAAACAATAATTAGCAAAGTCGGTTTTTTCTGTTTGCTGACGTAAATGACACGCTGTAGTTAAAAGCGTTGTACGCGACTCATCGGTGTAAATCTCAATGTCATCCCCTACTCGGTTTGCAGGGAATAAACCAATGACACCTAGAGGTTGTAGCGCACCTGATTGCTCAAGCTCATCAAGCATTGCGTTGGCATCAGCGAATAAGCTTTTAGCCTGTTCACCTACAATTTCATCTTCAAGAATACGTGGGTACTTACCAGCGATTGACCACGTCATGAAATAAGGTGTCCAGTCGATGTACTGTCTTAACGTCGCAATCGAAACATCTTTAAACTCAGTCACCCCCAGTTTTTTCGGCACAGGTGGCGTGTAGTTGTCCCAATCGAGTTTTACAGCGTTGTCGCGAGCACGCTGTAAAGTAACGGGTTTTGAGCGCGGCTTTTTACGTGCTTGTTGTTCACGTACTTTTTCATACTCAGCTTTGGTTTTCTCTAAAAATGCCGGCTTTAACTCTTTCGACAATAAATTAGAAACCACACCCACAGCGCGGCTGGCGTTATTTACATAAACCACACCTTTATCATACTGAGGTTCAATTTTAACCGCGGTATGCGCTTTAGAGGTTGTTGCACCACCAATCAGTAGCGGTAATTCAAAACCACGGCGGGTCATTTCTTTCGCAACATGCACCATTTCATCAAGCGAAGGGGTAATAAGCCCTGATAAACCAATAATATCGGCTTTTTCGTCAATGGCGGTTTGCAAAATTTTCTCTGCCGGCACCATCACACCAAGGTCAATAACCTCGTAGTTATTACATTGCAGTACCACGCCTACAATGTTTTTACCAATGTCGTGTACGTCACCCTTAACGGTTGCCATAACCACTTTACCATTGGTTGCGCCTTCTTCTTTTTCAGCTTCAATGAAAGGGTCAAGATAGGCTACGGCGCGCTTCATCACACGAGCAGACTTAACAACCTGAGGTAAGAACATTTTACCTGCGCCAAATAAGTCACCTACTACGTTCATGCCGTCCATAAGCGGGCCTTCGATCACTTCGATAGGCTTAGCTTTGCTCTTGCGGCACTCTTCGGTATCTTCATCGATGTATTCGGTAATGCCTTTTACTAGTGCATGTTCAAGGCGCTTTTCAACAGGCCAAGTACGCCACTCTAAATCTTCAACTTTCTCTGCTTGCGCCATGCCAGAGTATTTGGGTGCAAGTTCAACAAGTCGCTCACCGGCACCTGGGTCGGTATTGAGGATCACATCTTCTACAGCTTTGCGCAGCTCTTCGGGAATATCATCGTAAACCGCTAATTGGCCCGCATTTACAATGCCCATGTCCATACCCGCTTTAATCGCGTGGTATAAAAACACTGAGTGAATAGCTTCACGTACTGGGTTATTACCACGGAACGAGAACGACACATTCGATACACCACCCGACACTTTACAGTGCGGTAAGCCTTGCTTAATTCGGCGCGTACCTTCAATAAACTCAACAGCGTAGTTATCGTGCTCTTCAATGCCCGTTGCGACGGCAAAAATGTTTGGGTCAAAAATAATGTCTTCTGGCGGAAAGCCAATATCATCAACGAGTATTTTGTAACTACGCTGACAAATCTCGAACTTACGATCAGCAGTTTCTGCTTGCCCGGTTTCATCAAACGCCATAACCACCGCAGCAGCACCAAAGCGTTTAATTAGCTTAGCTTGGCGGATGAATGGCTCTTCACCTTCTTTAAGTGAAATTGAGTTAACAATGGCCTTACCTTGAATACACTTTAAGCCTGCTTCAATCACTTCCCATTTAGATGAGTCGACCATGATAGGTACTTTTGAGATATCAGGCTCTGAGGCAATTAAGTTTAAAAACTTTACCATCGCCGCTTTTGAGTCCAACATAGCTTCATCCATGTTGATATCAATCACTTGCGCGCCATTTTCTACTTGTTCACGGGCAACATCGAGAGCGGTCTCGTAATCTTCTTCCATGATCAAGCGCTTAAACTTAGCCGAGCCTGTTACATTGGTACGCTCACCGACGTTAGTAAATACAGCAATTTGGTCAGTCATGTCGGTTTCCTAGTTTAAGTTACACGCTTCAAGGCCCGATAAGCGCATACGCACTTCAAGCTCAGGTAATTGGCGAGGTTTTACACCTTCAAGGCCTTTCGCAAACGCCTTAATATGAGCCGGTGTCGTGCCACAACAACCACCTACAATATTGATAAAGCCAGACTTGCCCCAATCAATAATTTCTTTTGCCATTTCAGGAGCTTCTAAATCATATTCGCCAAACTCGTTCGGTAAACCTGCATTTGGATGCACCGAGGTAAAGGTTTCACAAACGTGCGATAACTCTTCAACATACTGGCGCAGTAAGTCAGGGCCTAGGGCGCAGTTAAGGCCGATTGATAGCGGTTTAATATGACGAATTGAGTTATAAAATGCTTCTGTGGTTTGCCCTGATAAAGTACGGCCAGAGGCATCGGTAATGGTGCCCGAAATCATCACAGGTAAACTACGACCAGCTTGCTCGAATGCTTCTTCTACTGCGAACGAAGCCGCTTTAGCATTAAGGGTATCAAAGATGGTTTCTATTAAAATAAGGTCAGCACCACCTTCCATTAATGCCAGTGTTGACTCAACATACGCAGCCACCAGCTTATCAAAGTTGATATTACGATAACCTGGGTCATTTACATCTGGTGAAATAGAACAGGTTTTTGACGTTGGCCCAAGTACACCGGCTACATAACGCGGTTTGCTAGGATCTTTTGCTTCAAGTTCATCACACACGCCGCGTGCAAGCTTCGCTGACTCGAGGTTGATTTCGCGGCTAAGGCTCGCCATGTCGTAATCTTCCATAGAAATAGTCGTGGCATTAAAGGTATTCGTTTCGATGATATCGGCACCGGCTTCTAAATAAGCACGGTGAATATCAGCAATGATTTTTGGCTGAGTCAGGCTTAATAAATCGTTATTGCCTTTAATAAGTACGTGCCAGTCTTTAAAGCGCTCACCGCGATAATCCTGTTCTTCTAATTTATATTCTTGGATCATGGTGCCCATCGCGCCATCGAGGATTAAAATTCGCTGTTTTAGCGCCTCGGTTAATTGTTCGCGTTTATTCACTGCATTACTCGGCATAGTTGTTAGTCCTTACATCTTGGCTAACTAAGTTAATATCATACGGTGTAGTTTGGTACACATAATAGTTTAACCAATTCGAAAACAATAAAAAGGCATGGCTTTGCCACGTTTTCGACGGTTCGTTGTCTGGGTTATCGTCAGGGAAGTAATTTTCTGGCTTAGGTGCATCCGCTGATTTTTCTTGGTCGCGTAAATACTCCCCTTTTAAGGTATGAGCATCGTACTCTGGATGGCCAGTAATATACACTTGGCTACCTGATTTATTTTTAATTAAGTAGGCACCTACTCGCTCTGATCCGGCTAACACCACTAGCTCCTCGCAGGCATTGATCTTATCGATATCAATATGACCATAACGAGAATGTGGCACTAAAAAGGTATCATCAAAGCCACGCGTTAGCGCTGCGTGGTCAAAATAGCTTTTATGGGTGAAAACACCGCTTAATTTGTTTGGTTTCAGATCACGTTTAAGACCATAGTGATGATAAAGCCCCGCATGGGCCGCCCAACACGAAAACAGCGTAGACGTCACATGCTGCTCTGCCCAATCTAAAATAATTTTTAGTTCATCCCAGTAGGCAACTTCGTCATACTCTAAATGAGCAAGCGGTGCGCCCGTTATGATCATGGCATCGTAGTTATTATCTTTCACTTCTGAAAAATAACGATAAAACGTATCCATGTGCTGTTCAGAGTTACTGCTGGTGCGATGGGTATCTAAGCGCAACAGCTCAACATTAACTTGCAGCGGTGAGTTTGCTAACAAGCGAATAAACTGCACTTCGGTTTCAACTTTGTTTGGCATTAAGTTTAAGATGGCCAAACGCATTGGGCGGATTTCTTGCGTTTTAGCACGACTTTTTGGCATTACAAACACGTTTTCTTGACGTAACTTTGCAATGGCAGGCAATTCATCTTTTACTGTAATGGGCATAGCTGGCTCCGAGCATACTTATCTGACTGCTAATTATGAACGGATAGTTAGAAATTTCAACCTCTAGATGTTTAGATGTCTAAATGAAATAGTATTTCTGAGCGGTCATTAATTAAAATGTATGACTCTTTGAGTAAATAACACCTTGATATTAAGCCTATCATAAACGCTGAATTCTGTATTTTGAGGTAGTTTGGGTATACAATACTTGCTGTTAATTTTTATTATAAATTGAAGGCTTCTTTCATGGTGTTACCAGACAAGTTTATATTCTCGATGAGTCGAGTATCTAAGGTTGTGCCACCTAAGCGCACTATCTTAAAAGATATTTCTTTACACTTTTTCCCAGGCGCAAAAATTGGTGTGCTAGGTCTAAACGGTGCAGGTAAATCAACGTTACTTCGCATTATGGCCGGTGTTGACCAAGACTTTGAAGGTGAAGCTCGCCCTCAACCAGGCACTAAAATCGGTTACTTACCGCAAGAACCCGTGCTAGACGAAAGCAAAACAGTTCGCGAAACAGTAGAAGAAGCTGTAAGCGAAGTTAAAAATGCACTAAATCGCCTTGATGAAGTATACAACGAGTATGCAATGGACGGTGCTGACTTCGATGCACTTGCTAAAGAGCAAGGCGAACTAGAAGCTATCATCCAAGCGCACGACGGTCACAATATCGACAACGTGTTAGAGCGTGCAGCTGATGCATTACGCCTTCCACCTTGGGATGCAAAAATTGAACACCTTTCGGGTGGTGAGCGTCGCCGTGTTGCGATCTGTCGTTTACTACTTGAAAAACCAGATATGCTTATTCTTGACGAACCGACCAACCACTTAGACGCTGAGTCAGTTGCTTGGTTAGAGCGCTTCTTACACGACTACGAAGGTACCGTGGTTGCTGTAACCCACGACCGTTATTTCTTAGATAACGTAGCAGGTTGGATTTTAGAGCTTGACCGTGGTGAAGGTATTCCATGGGAAGGTAACTACTCATCGTGGCTTGAGCAAAAAGATTTACGTTTACAACAAGAACAGAAATCTGAAAAAGCACGTCAAAAATCAATCGCGCAAGAACTTGAATGGGTTCGTTCAAACCCGAAAGGCCGTCAAGCTAAGTCTAAAGCACGTATGGCACAGTTCTCTGAGCTTCAACAAAACGATTACCAAAAGCGTAACGAAACGAATGAACTATTCATTCCACCGGGTCCACGCTTAGGTGACCAAGTTATCGAAGTGAAAGGCCTGAAGAAGAGCTTTGGCGAGCGTGTATTAATCGATGACTTAAACTTTGCAATGCCGAAAGGCGCTATCGTAGGTATTATCGGTGCCAATGGTGCGGGTAAATCAACGCTATTCAAAATGCTAAGTGGTGAAGAAACGCCTGATAGCGGTGAGATTATTGTTGGTGACACAGTTGAGCTTGCAACGGTTGATCAGTTCCGTGGCGACATGGACGAAAGCAACACTGTTTTCCAAGAAATCTCTAACGGCCAAGACGTATTAAAAATTGGTAACTTTGAATTCCCAAGCCGTGCCTATGTTGGCCGCTTTAACTTCAAAGGTAACGACCAACAAAAATTCGTTAAAGACCTATCAGGTGGTGAGCGCAACCGTTTACACCTAGCTAAGCTATTAAAAGCAGGTGGCAACGTATTACTACTGGATGAGCCAACCAATGACCTAGACGTTGAAACACTACGTGCACTTGAGAACGCTATTTTAGAGTTCCCTGGCTGTGTAATGTGTATCTCGCATGACCGTTGGTTCCTTGACCGTATTGCTACACATATTCTTGATTACCGTGACGAAGGCCAAATTAACTTCTTCGATGGTAACTACACAGAATACGAAGAGTGGTTGAAGAAAACCTTAGGCGCAGAAGCAGCACAACCTAAGCGTATTAAATACAAAAAAATTGGCTAATTAGCTGATACTCAAAAAGCCCCTATTTAGGGGCTTTTTTGTGCAAAGTATGCAAGGAATTCATCAACTTTCAATGATCTCGAAAAATACCAACCTTGTGCAAATTGTATCCCCGCTTTAGCGACTACTTGGGCTTGTTTTTTGGTTTCGACTCCCTCAGCAATATAGGCATGATTACTGTCATAACCACAATTTGCGAGTTGTTTCTTTTGTAATGAAGTAGCCCAGTCATCTTGTAAAATCAGATCGATTACCGACTTATCTATTTTTATATAATCAACATTTAACTGCGCAAGCGCTAAGATATTCGCTTCACCTAATTGCATATCATCTAACGCCATTTTTGCCTTAGAGATATTTTCTAGAATAGTTTGAACACCCATTCTATCGGGGATCCCTCGCTCAGATAATTCAAATATCACTTTGCTGGCATTACTATTCAAAGCTGACTTTTTCAGGGTATAGAATACTCCGCCTCGCCCCCAAAGCTCTGGTGGAACATTAATACCTACATGTACGTTGTCATGCTTATTCAGCCACTCAGCAAGCTCTTCGGCTACTTTATCTATGACCCAGTATGTGATCATGCCACTTAATACAGAACCTTCAATTAACGGTATAAACTCGAGAGGTGGGACGACTTTATCATTTCGCTGCCAACGAATAAGCGCTTCTGCTCCAACACACCGATTATCACTTAAACGTATTGTGGGTAAGTATTCTAAAAAGAATTCATTGTTATCAAGTGCCGCTTCAATTTCTGCAAGTGTAATCACATCATACTCCTATCAATGCCTATTAAAGATAGACCGAGGAGATTAATTTGCAAATAATGGCAACCCACCGGATTTTGAATTTCAATACTCAGCTGCCATTTAATCAGGCGACAACCGCTGACTCGACTATACTCATTAGGTCACTAAAGTAGGAGATACAGCTATGAATGAACGCAGAGAGTTTTCGCGGGTATTATTTTCTTGCCCTGCGATCCTTCGTATCGAAGATAACGACTATCACTGTCAGTTACTTGATCTATCTTTGCAAGGTGCGCTCATTACTAAAAGTGATTCATTTTTAGTGCCTATTCATAGTAAAGCTGACTTAATCTTCACCCTGCCAGAATCAACTATCGAGATTAAAATGCAAGTGGAGCTATGTCATGTTGAGCATCAACATGCTGGCCTTCGCTGTGAACATATCGATATTGATAGTATTACTCACTTAAAACGGTTGATTGAGCTAAATCTGGGTGATGAAGCATTATTACATCGCGAGTTAGCCCATTTAATTCACGCGCCAGAGTAAACTTTTGTCGGTAGATTCGTTATGCTGTAGCAAATTCAGCTATTCAATGAGCTATGCAGTTAAATCCCCACTTACCCTTGGTGTATCATCCAAATTACTCGTTTAGTTTCGATCCTAATCATCGCTTTGTGATGAGTAAGTTTGCTTATTTATATGAGCATGTACAAAACCTTGGATTAATAAATGACAACCTAACTCAACCGATGCTTGGCAGCCCTGAGCCCCTTGAATTAGTGCACTGCGAAAACTATATCCACGACCTTTGGCACAACCGCTTAGATGAAAAAGCGATGCGCCGTATTGGCTTACCTTGGTCAAAAGAGCTGATGGCACGTACCTTTACTGCGCCTCTAGGCACCTTACAAACAGCACGTTTAGCACTTAGACATGGCATTGCTTGTCACTTAGCGGGGGGCACTCACCATGCCCATACTGATTTTGGCTCAGGCTATTGCATGGTAAACGACCTCGCTTTTACCAGCGAAACTCTGATAAAAAGTGGTGAAGTAACCAATATACTTATTTTTGATTTAGATGTTCATCAAGGTGATGGTACCGCAGCAATGCTGGCGCATCAGCCCTATGCTTATACCTGCTCTATTCACTGTGAAAAGAATTTTCCATTTCGAAAGTCAACCAGCGATTTAGACATAGGTTTAGCGCCGAATGTCGCTGATAGTGAATACCTAGGCGTTGTTGACGATACTCTGAGTTATTTATTAAACACCCTAAACCCAGATTTAGTGCTTTATGATGCAGGTGTAGATGTATGGCAGCAAGATGTTTTAGGGAAACTCGATATAAGCTGGCAAGGGATAGAGCAACGCGACCATTTAGTCCTCAAGCGTTGCCTTGAGCACAATGTACCTGTCGCAACAGTAATTGGTGGTGGCTATGATAAAGATCATCGCCGTTTAGCGGCTCGCCATGGTATTGTGGTAGAGCAAGCTGCTCGTTTTTAAAAAATAACAAAGAAAAAAGGCCCGGTGGAGAAAAAACCGGGCCTTTGCTACTGTAACATTGGGATATGTTAGCAACTTTTTTCTAAGTTAAAACAAGTAGCTGTGGAGCTACCGAATGGTAATCTAAAGCCATCGCTATGCTCAAAACCGTGATGTTTACAATTGAAAAAGCAAACACTTGGCGCGCCCAGCCGCTTACATCAATATTGCGACGATAGCCACGAAGCGCCATTAGCAACCACCAAAAACTCGTTGTACAGGCTACAGCCATAAAGGCTAAACCTGTATAACCACTAATGGTTAATAACATCACAACCAACGCATACACGGCGATATATAAAACAATGTGATGCTTTGCCTTCTCGATCCCCTGCGCTACTGGTAACACAGGAATTCTGGCCGCTTGGTAGTCGTTATAACGAAAGATTGCAATTGCATATGAATGAGGCATTTGCCATAGACTAAACATAACCAATAAAATCACAGCACCAGCATCAAACTGCCCAGTCACGGCACAATAACCCACTACAGGTGGTACTGCGCCAGATAAACTTCCTACAAAGGTGCCGTACACAGAACGACGTTTCATATATAAGCTGTACACACCTACGTAGATGACGTAACCAAAAGTAGCAAATAAGAGTGCCACTACGTTGGTATACACTGCTAATAATCCGAAACCAATAACACCAAGCACGATGCCATGTGCCATAGCCGCCTTTGCTGACATTTCGCCAGTCACTGTGACGCGTTTGCGAGTGCGCGCCATAGCAACATCAATATCACGATCAATTACGTTATTGATCGCGCATCCTGATGCTACTACTAAAGATAACCCTAGTAAGGTTGCGATCATTAACCATGGGTCAATATCACCACGAGAGGCTAGCAAGAATCCCCCCGCGACAGAGATCAAATTGCCCATGATAATGCCAGGTTTAGTGACATTTAAATAACGTCGAAACACTTCCTCGACTCCTCTAATTTTCAGCACAAACGCAATATTACGAAAGAAACTAGTTAGTAACAGACTGTGAGAACTGGAGACACAACCTCAGACTAACCAGCTCCTCTCGTAAATCTTTTACCAATTACCAAGTAATTGTTATTAGTACATCATCATGGCGTTCGATTCGTAGATGATCCACACCGACAAACCAACCACCATTACAATGATTAAAGCACTAAAGATAAACGACAATGAACTTGCCTTGCCGTCTTCAGTTTTGAAGTTTAGGTGTAAGAAATATTTCAAATGCACCCAAATTTGCACAATCGCCATGCTCACGATGCTCCATGCAGTGGTCGTTTTCGAAAACGAACCACTCATCACAGCCCAAAATGGAATAGCCGTTAAAACCACTGACAGTAGAAAACCAATTAAATAGTCTTTAACGCTGCCATGTGATTGTTCATTATGCGTATGAACTTCTAAGTTATTAATTACATGTGATTCACTGTGGCTCATTACATTGCTCCCATTAAATAAACAACGGTAAATACACAGATCCACACCACATCTAAGAAGTGCCAGAATAGGCTTAAACAACTTAGGCGTGTCACTGTTTGTGGGTTTAAACCACGGCGCACAACTTCAATCATTAGGACAGTCATCCAAATAAGACCAGCTGTAACGTGAAGACCATGTAAGCCCACTAGAGAGAAGAACGATGTTAAAAAGGCACTTTGCTGAGGGCCATTACCATGCGCAATTAGGTGATGAAATTCGTACACTTCCATACCAATAAACACTGCACCAAAGGCAAAGGTAACTAGCAACCAAGTTAATGTAGCCGCCTTTTTCTGCCCATGAGCAGAAATCATCGCAAAACCAAAAGTGATACTACTGAGTAGTAGAGCTGCGGTTTCAACCGCCACAAAATCAAGTTCAAAAATGTCTTTACCCGACACACCGCCAGCAGTGTTCATAAACAATACTGCGTAGGTTGCAAAGAATGATGCAAACAACAGGCAGTCAGTCATAAGGTAAAGCCAGAAACCAAATACGGTGTTACCACCTGTATCGTGGTGCTCATGGTCATGTGCATCGACATGACCGTGTGCGCCGTTTAAGGTGTCGAGCCCTGCAGAAATGGTACTCATGCATTCACCTCCTTCGTAGCGGCTGTATTGTGAGCCGTTTCTAGTTCAACAATTTCATCTGGTTGCACGTAGTAATCAATATCGCTGGTGTAACAACGCTTGATGAACACCACGATAGCACCCAGTAAACCAAAGGCTGCAAGCCACCAAATGTGCCAGATCATGGCAAAACAGAAGGTTGTTAAAGCCGCGCTCATTAATACACCTGCCGATGTATTTTTTGGCATATGAATTGGGCTATAAGAGTCTTCTTGCTTGTAAGCTAAGCCTTTTTCTTTCATGTCTGTCCACGCATCGATGTCATCAACATGAGGGATTTTCGCAAAGTTGTAGTACTGCGGAGGTGAAGCCGATGCCCACTCAAGAGTATGACCATTCCACGGATCGCCCGTTGTATCATCAAGTTGCTCGCGGTTTTTGAAGCTCACTACAAGTTGCACAACTTGGAACAAGATACCGAACATAATGATCACCGCACCGCCAGCTGCAATGTATAACCAAATGTTCCAATCAGGGTTGTTCGTGTGGTTTAAGCGACGTGTCATACCTAAGAAACCAAGTACGTATAACGGCATAAATGCCACGAAGAAACCAATTAACCAGCACCAGAAAGATCGTCTGCCCCAGCTCTCGTCAAGTTTGAAGCCCATTGCTTTAGGGAACCAAAACGCAAAACCAGCTAAATAACCAAATACCGCACCACCAATAATGGTGTTATGGAAGTGAGCGATTAAGAATAAGCTGTTATGTAATACGTAGTCAGCACCAGGAATAGCAAGTAGAACACCCGTCATACCACCGATAGTGAACGTCACCATAAAGCCTAAAGTCCAAAGGACAGGCACAGTAATACGTAAACGACCACGATACATAGTGAATAACCAGTTAAACAACTTAACCCCGGTCGGTACCGCAATAACCATGGTCATAACACCAAAGAAGGCATTAACGTTAGCGCTTGAGCCCATCGTAAAGAAGTGGTGAAGCCAAACGATGAAACCTAAAATCGAAATTGCACCACTTGCGTAAACCATCGACTTGTAACCAAACAGGCGTTTACCAGCAAACGTAGAGATAACTTCTGAGAAAATACCAAACGCAGGTAAGATCAGAATGTAAACCTCAGGGTGACCCCATGCCCAGAATAAGTTGATGTACATCATCGCGTTACCACCTAGTTCATTTGTGAAGAAGTGGAAATCGAGATAACGGTCAAGCGTTAGCATTGCCAGTACAGCCGTTAAAATTGGGAACGATGCTGCAATTAAGATATTCGCCCACGTACATGCCCAAGTAAAAATAGGCATTTTCATTAATGTCATGCCTGGTGCACGCATTTTAAATACAGTCGCTAAGAAGTTTACCGATGTTAATAAGGTACCCAAGCCGGATATTTGCAAGGCCCATATATAATAATCGACCCCGACACCTGGACTGAATGACAACTCTGACAACGGTGGATATGCCACCCAACCCGTTTTCGCAAACTCTCCAAAGAATAATGAGATATTGATTAGGATTGCACCGCCAGCAGTTAACCAAAAGCTAAGGTTATTTAAGAATGGGAATGCAACATCACGGGCACCAATTTGCAGCGGTAAAATGATGTTCATTAAACCAATCATAAACGGCATCGCCATAAAGATGATCATAATCACCCCGTGTGCCGTAAATATTTGGTCATAGTGCTCTGGTGGTAAGTAACCACTTGCACCGCCGGTAGCCATTGCTAATTGCAGTCGCATCATAATGGCATCCGCGAAACCACGGAAAAGCATGATAAGCGCAAGAATGATGTACATGACACCTAAACGCTTATGGTCAATTGAGGTGATCCAGTCGTGCCAAATCACGCCCCACTTTTTATATTTTGTTACTAAGCCTGCCACTAACAGACCTAAGACAGCAACAACCGTCATGGTAACCATGATAATTGGTTCATGAAACGGGATTGCGTCTAATGTTAATTTACCTAACAACGACATGATTATTCCTCGTCCTCGCTGTGCTTCTTATGAGCTGAGTGCTCTGGCATAGCGTGTTGCATTGCACCGTGAGAGCCATGCGCTTGCATATATTTCATTACGATTGAATGGAACATATCTTTATCTACGCTGGCATAGTATTTAACTGGGTCGTATTCACTTGGTTTTGCAAGTTCAACATAGCTTTGCTTAGTCAATGCAGAACCGGTATTTTTTACTTTGTTTACCCAAGCATCGAAATCAGCTTCTGTGGCTGTTGCAATGGCATCGAACTTCATACCAGTGAAACCTGCACCACTGTAGTTAGCAGAAAAGCCTTTAAAAGTACCCGGCTCATCAGCGATTAAGTGAAGCTTTGTTTCCATACCGGCCATTGAGTAAATTTGGCTACCAAGCTGTGGAATGAAAAACGAGTTCATGGTGCTTTCTGAGGTGATCTTGTACTGCACTGGCACATTGGCAGGAAAAACAAGCTCATTCACTGTGGCGATGCCTTGCTCTGGATAAATGAATAGCCATTTCCAGTTCAAAGAAACAACCTCAACAGTAAGGTGCTTACCTTTACCCTCAAGTGGTTTATATGGGTCAAGTTGTTGCGTTGACTGCCACGTGATCACACCTAAAATCGCAACGATGATGATAGGAATGGTCCAAACTACAGCTTCAATCTTATTAGAGTGCGCCCACTTTGGAGCGTAAATTTCTTGATCTCGTCCATCACGGTATTTCCATGCAAAATAAATTGTCATGGCAATAACTGGAATTACAACAATCAGCATTAACACCGTAGCTACGATAATTAAATACTTCTCGTCGACACCAATTTGACCTTTTGGATCGAGTACCCCGCCTTTACAGCCAGACAAAGCCAGCACTAAAGACGCTAGAGCAATATTACAAAGGTTTCGAATTGACAAAGGAATATCCTACAACCTAAAAGTTAACACTTGTCGAAATAAGAACACGACGCTTTTCTGCAACAGATGCTACAGATATCCCTCGGCTGAATAACGGGCACGACAAATAGGCACGCTAAAAAGTGAGGGATTTTAGATTGGCTGACTGAAATTTGGGCGTAAAAAACCCACTAGGTGCTTAGTAAAGACAACTTAGAAAATGACTAAAATGGCTGAACTTAAGCAACAAAGCTTATTTACAGACAACCACTTACACGAGGAGGAGCACGACAGCCATGAGCGCTGTGTACTACTAAAGACTTTATCGTTTCACGCGCAGCGAAGGCCGCTTTACGTAAAATGACACCTGCACGACGCGCAGGGAAGAAATGGAAGACCAACCAGCATAAACCAATCAGTAATTGGCAAGACACCACTGGGTAAGCTAAAAAACTCAACACGTTAAGCAATGGTGTTTCGTATAAAGCACCTTCGCTTAATAAGCTTCTTAGCCCTTGAGCATCTTCTAATGTACCGTTGATTAGCATCGCTGAATTAATCAGCAACAAGGCTAAAACTGACATTAGCTCTTTACCAGCAAAAAACGCACGCGCAGCCAATTGCAATCTAGCTAAGCTAGACTGTTTGACATCTTGTGACTGACTAATTGCTCGCAAAACTCTCGCCTTTTATCGCTTTTACTGCATTTCAGGTAAATGACTTACCCTATTTTTAAATGCGGTAACATGATCTTCATCAATAAAGTTTCAGTAATTACTGAAATTTCGATGTGGAGTATAACAAAGTCAACAGACGGTACAAGTAGAATTTAACAGCACACGGTTAAGTATTGTTTAGCCATTTGATAATAAACTGTAAAAAACCAAACAAATTAAAGCTAAGTAGTTAAAAGTAATACTGTATTTTATATAGCGAAAAGCAATGAAGAAAAAGAAAATAGCATAAAAATAGCGATTTAAAGCATACTTAGTCAGTAGCAATCAAAGCTTTATTACTGAACAAGGATTAGCCAACCCACTAAAAATATAATATTCTTAACAACACTAAAATAAAGAATAAAAGAGATAGTTATGCGCCAATACGCACTCGCCACAGCCTTTTTAGCACTAAGTACCAGTACACTTGCAAATACGATTGAAGATACCGCTGTAGCTGGCTTAGATAAACCTGCGATTTACTACGCCGATATAGAACCCCACTTAAAAAGCGCAGCAAAACACCCCAGCGTCACATTAAAACAAATCGGCACCTCATTCCAAGGACAGGCACTTAATTCTATCAAAATTGGTACCGGCCCAATCAAAGTGATGATGTGGAGCCAAATGCACGGCGATGAAAACACGGCTACTGCCGCATTAATGGATTTTTTAAGCTTTATAACCACATATGAAAACGCACAATGGCTAGAAAGCTGGCAAAAGAAAATAACTCTTCTCATTATCCCTATGGTGAACCCAGACGGCGCCGCAGCTCAGACCCGTCATAATGCACAAGGTATTGATTTAAATCGTGATGCTAAAGCCCTTCGCACAAAAGAAGGGCAAATACTCATGGCTGCAGCAGATGAATTCAAACCTGACTTTGGTTTTAATTTACATGATCAGAATGCATATTACGGTGCAGGTAAAATGGGAAAACAAGCCACTATTTCAGTGCTAGCACCCGCCTATAATGAAGCAAGAGAAGTAAATAAAAGTCGTGGTGAGGCTATGCAGTTTATTGCCCACTTAGCCAAAACGGTTGAATCAATGATCCCAGGGCACTTAGGGAAGTACAACGACAGTTACTCCTATCGCAGTTTTGGAGATACTTTTTCGGAAAAAGGTATCCGAACAATATTAATTGAATCAGGTGCTTACCCAAACGACCCAAATCGCCAAATAGCACGTAAAGTTAACCGTGTTTTATATAAAAAGGCCATTGATTCAATAACTTCACAGAAATGGAAAAGCGCTAAAATAGCCCAGTACCACGCTATTCCATTTAATGCTAAAGACAATTGGGTAGACTTACTAATAGACGATGTAACAGTAAAGAGTGAACTTGGTGATTACCAGATAGATATTGCTATAAACAACAAAGGACAGTCACCCATAATTAAAGAATTGGGTGATATAAGCAGTATCCGCCAAGGTTACACCAGTTTAGATGCAAGTAGCCTGAACTTTAAGGTAGGTAATAGCTTTGTATTAAATGAGCCGTTAACGCTTACCGAAAATAAATATAAAGAGCTTTTAATACAAGGGTATAGTTGCTTTTCTGGCGATATTAATATGCTAGAAAACGCCACAAATTGGCCAGTTTACGCATGCAAAAGTGTATTTACATCAACACCTTCACTTAATGCACCTGCCGCCTTTTTCTTACAAGCAAATGGCAAAAATAAGTACGCAGTTTTAGGGGCTGAGCTAATTAATTTAGATTAAACACGATTTAAAAGGACAGGCACTCTTAAAAGTGCCTGTTAAATCTCCAAATACCTTAAATTTGTAACCTAAAATAATAGTTGTGTAGTCGAGCTAGCCTATTAGCTTAATCTAATAATAAAAACCAAGGTAAAGATTTAGCTTTATGAGAATTGAAAGCGCAAATTAGCTGCAATAGTTTGCAAAAAATAAAAGTCTAGAGAAATTTAAGGTTAACTAGCAAGTAATAACTTACAACTTGTTAGGTTACTTCGTCGCTTACGAGCAGTTTTACTACAATAACTTTCAATAGCACCCACTCGACCTGCAGCTCCACGAAATAAATTTTCAAATTGAGTTGTTAGTGTTAACCATTTTTCCGGTTCGAAATTCAGCCTTTCAAGAATAGGAGGTAAATGATGCTCTATATATCCAGGCTTATCCGCGCTGATACAACGCCCAGTTTTCTCTACCAGTAACAAGTATGACTTTAACTCAAAAGGTATACCCTTTGATTTATACTTACTCATTCCACCAATAAAACGAGCTAGTAATTTAGGTTGCTTTGACTCCTTCGCGCTCTGGCATCGCTTTTTAAAGCTGGTATAGTCCGATTGCTCCGGCGTGCTCTCAGCTTTAGCACGAACAGGGTTTAAATCAACATAGGCCATACATGCTAAAAGTGCTGACTCATCAAGCAATGCTTGGCTCTTAAATCGCCCTTCCCAAAAGTGACCTGTACACTCGTCTTCTTTATTTGCACGTCTAGCTATATATTCATTAAGCATTCGCATAAACCAACTAATGCTCGAAAGACGCGCTCTGTATTCTGCAACCTCTTTCTTTAAGAAGACTTGTTGGCCGTCACTTAAAGGCTGACCATGAAGGAACTTTTGACCTAAAGGCGTCATTTTACTGAGCTTAAACCAGCGTAAAAGAATGGCTTTATCCGATAACCTATTTGCTTTTTTATCATCAACATAAAGAACAAGATGCGTATGATTGCTCATCACTGCGTAAGCACACACATCAATACAAAATACCTTTGCAAGAAAAAGCAGGCGCTCTTCAACCCATCCTCTGCGGTGTTCATATGATTTACCAGTGAGTGCGTCTTCTCCACAAAGGTAAGCGCGTCTAACGCAACGGGATACGCAGTGATAATACTTAGTGTTCGACAAACAGATTTGCCGCTTCCTTGCTAAAGCCATCGTTCACTCCTTGAACTGATAATTTGAAATGCATTAGCTGTAACTAAAGTTTAGACAAAATCTTCTTTACTGCAAGAGTAAGTTAACAGATAAAAGTGACTGTCTATATAAAAATACAGTGACTGTCCTTGTAAAATTTAGCTATTAAAAAAGCGCCTTTGGGCGCTTTTTTGTGGTTAAAGAATTTGATTCTCTTTCCAGACTTGTTCTTTTGCCATGCGCTTTTTACGCTTGTCACATGGGTCGTCGCAGTCGCAGGCTTTGTCGATACCAACAGCGCCTAGGCCACCACAACTACTGGCCATAGATTTCTTTTGCACAATCATGCCGACAGCCATCGCTGCCACAATTAAAATGAGTAGACCAAATGTAAGAAGAAAAAGTGACATTGCTTTGCCCCTATCGTCAGCAATTAAATCGAGCCCAACTAATTAGGCTGCATGTATTATATACCCAAACCACCTCAAGGTGCGAGTTTCAGTTGGAATTAAAAGCGATTTAGGCAAGGCATTGATTGCAAGCAATAGTGGTTCTATTGTTAAAATCAATAACGCAGTATAAATCGCTTTTAAACCAACCCTTTGGGCGCTTCACAGGCGCTTAGTCTCATCGTTGTTACTTCTTAAAAGGGACTGCCATTGTTGCAAAGTAACGCCTTGATATTAAACACCTGTGAAACGCTGAATTCTGCATCTTGAGATGGCTTGGGTATGCACTGCTTCTTGCCCTGCTACAAATATGGTTTAAATGCAGGGCTTGAATAAGTTACTAAGCCATTGTCTGACTTACCAATTAAATACACTGGCAAATCGTGCTCTTCGGCGTATTTCTGCGCCTTTTCCATGCCCATCACAGTGATTGCCGTCGCTAAGCCATCTGCAGTCATCGCTGATGGGTGTAAAACAGTAACTGATACCAAATCATGACGGCTCGGCATGCCTGTTACAGGGTCAATTAAGTGGCTATAGGTTACACCATCCATTTCGTAAAAAATTCGGTAATCGCCCGATGTCGCAATACCATTAGTACCCGGCTCAATTACTTTATGTACTTTACGCACGCCTGGTTCAGCATCAGGCTGTTCAATAGCTATTTTCCAAGTAATATTATTTGGCTTAATACCCGACACACGAAGCTCACCACCAATCTCAACCATATAATTAGTGAAACCATGGCTTTCAATCACTTCTGCGACTTTATCAATACCATAGCCTTTTGCTGTAGCAGAAAACGACAGCTCTAAACCATCAATTGTTTTCATCAGGCCAGCATCTGTAAGTTCAAGCTTATCAACACCAATTTTGGCAACCATTGCAGCCAAAGCTTCATCGCTTGGGCGTTTAGTCGGCTTTTTATCTGGACCAAAGCCCCACAAGTCAATAAGTGGCCCCATAGTCACATCTAACGTTTTTGTTGATTCGCCAAGGCGAATTGATTCAGCGACCACGTTTCTAAAATCAGCGCTTATTGGCATTACCTGCCCTGCTGGTAACTGGTTGAACTGGTTAATTTCTGAATCGGGAATGTAAGTTGACATAGATTGATTTACACCTTTAAGCACTTGCTTAATTTCAGGATGTAAATCAACACCTGCAACCTTTGAAGACTCTGCAAACACCTTAATATGATAAGTGGTGCCCATTGTCTTACCTTCAAAATAAAGCTCTTCAGCCTTATCAGCTTGGCTGCAGCCAGCCATGAGTAAAGTCATAGTTAATAGAAAAAAGGCCATCAAGCCTTGGCGATAAAACACTCTATTCATAGCATTCACCTTTTAGATACCACAGGGTTAGGTATAGAAATAAAAAAGCCTCGTAACACTGAGTGTTACGAGGCCTGTATTCTAACCAAAACTTATTGTTTTGTGTATGGTGTTAGCCACCGAAGTCATCTAATAAGATGTTTTCGTCTTCTACACCAAGATCTTTAAGCATGTTGATAACAGCCGCGTTCATCATTGGAGGACCACACATGTAGAACTCACAATCTTCTGGCGCTTCATGATCTTTCAAGTAGTTTTCATAAAGTACGTTATGGATGAAGCCTGTGTAACCTTCCCAGTTATCTTCTGGTTGTGGATCAGACAGTGCTGTGTGCCATACAAAGTTATCGTTTTCTGCTGCTAAGCCGTCGAAATCTTCTACGTAGAACATTTCACGCTTAGAACGCGCACCATACCAGAAACTCATCTTACGCTTAGATTTTAAACGCTTAAGTTGGTCAAAGATATGTGAACGCATTGGTGCCATACCTGCACCACCACCTACGAATACCATTTCTGCATCAGTGTCTTTCGCGAAGAACTCACCGAATGGGCCAGAAATAGTCACTTTATCACCTTCTTTTAATGACCAAATGTACGAAGACATTTTACCACATGGAAGGCTTAGGTCTCTTGGCGGCGGCGTAGCGATACGCACGTTAAGCATGATGATGCCTTCTTCTTCTGGGTAGTTAGCCATTGAGTATGCACGAATTGTTTCGTCGTCTACTTTAGACTCCAGATCGAAGAAACCGAAGTGGTTCCAGTCGCCACGATACTCTTCTGGAATATCGAAATCAGCGTACTTAACGTGGTGAGCTGGTGCTTCAATTTGAATATAACCACCGGCACGGAAAGGTACTGACTCGCCATCAGGAATTTGTAACTTAAGTTCCTTGATGAACGTTGCCTTGTTATCGTTAGAGATAACGGTACAGTCCCACTTCTTAACACCGAAAATTGACTCTTCAAGTTCAATTTCCATGTCGTTCTTAACATTTACCTGACACGCTAAACGGCAGCCTTCACGAGCTTCACCTTTAGAGATGTGATCAAGTTCTGTTGGTAAGATATCGCCGCCACCTTCTTTGATGTGTACACGACACTGACCACAAGAGCCACCGCCACCACATGCAGATGAAACGAAGATACCTGAATCAGCTAGCGCGCCTAATAGCTTGCTACCTGCAGATGTTTTAATAGCTTTTTCTGGGTCGCCATTAATTCCGATGATGATATCGCCGCTTGCTACTAATTTAGATTTAGCACCAATGATAACTAAAACTAAAATAACAACGATAGCGATGAAAACACCAACGCCTAAGAAAATCTCATTCATGATTTATCCTCGCTACCTATTAAAGTGAAATACCAGAGAATGACATAAAGCCAAGACCCATAAGACCAACAGTGATGAAAGTAATACCTAAACCACGTAAGCCATCAGGAACGTCTGAGTACTTCATTTTTTCACGGATACCAGCAAGTAAAGTAATTGCTAGTGCCCAGCCCACACCTGAACCGATACCATAAACAACAGACTCGCCGAAGTTATAGTTACGCTCAACCATGAAAGATACCGCACCGAAGATCGCACAGTTAACTGTGATCAGTGGTAAGAAGATACCTAACGCGTTGTAAAGTGCAGGGAAGAACTTATCTAATGCCATTTCAAGAATTTGTACAAGTGCTGCAATAACACCGATGAAAGTCAAGAAACGTAAGAAGCTAAGGTCTGCTTCTGGGTAGCCAAGCCACTCTAATGCACCAGGTGCAAGAACAGCGTGATAAACCAAGTTATTTACAGGTACTGAGATACCTAGTACCACGATAACTGCCACACCTAGGCCGATTGACGTTGTTACTTTCTTTGATACAGCAAGGAAAGTACACATACCTAGGAAGAAGGCTAAAGCTAAGTTTTCAATGAAAACCGCTTTTACAAATAAACTAATATAATGTTCCACTGCTCGCCCCTTACGCTTTTGCTTCTACTTGGTCTTTCTTGAAGGTACGAAGTACCCAGATGAATAAACCAATAATGAAGAATGCACTCGGTGGTAAAATCAATAGACCCATTGGTTGATACCAGCCACCATTTTGAACTAATGGAATAATATCAACACCGAATAGTGAACCTTTACCGAATAACTCACGGATGAAACCAACAGTTAGTAGTACTACTGAGTAGCCTAAACCGTTACCGATACCATCTAAGAAAGACATTAACGGTGGTGACTTCATTGCGTATGCTTCAGCACGACCCATTACGATACAGTTTGTAATGATTAGACCAACGAATACTGAAAGCTCTTTAGCAGTTGCATAAGAGAATGCTTGCAGTACTTGGTCAACAACGATTACAAGTGATGCGATGATCGTCATTTGCACGATGATACGCACAGATGATGGGATGTGGTTACGAATTGACGAAATAAACAAGCTAGAAAACGCAGTTACTAGTGTCAATGCGATTGACATGATTAGTGCATTTTTTAAGCTTGATGTTACCGCTAGCGCAGAACAAATACCTAGTACTTGTAATGCGATCGGGTTATTTGCGAATACCGGGCCAAATAGGACCGACTTCATTTCTTTAGTATCAGCCATTATTTCAACGCTCCTTCACGTACTTTCGCAAGGAATGGACCAAAGCCATGCTCGCCAGTCCAGAAGTCAACTGTGTGATCAACACCGTTTGAAGTTAATGTTGCACCAGAAAGACCATCGATTTGATGTTCGTTCTTCGCACCGCTCTTCATGATATTGATTGGTAACTCTTTACCTTGCCATTTAGCAGTCCATTGTGGATTTTGGATTTCACCACCTAGACCTGGCGTTTCGTTGTGCTTGAAGAAGTTGATGTTTTTAACTGTTTCACCATCGCTTTCAAGCGCTAAGAAGCCGTACATTACACCCCAAAGGCCATAACCTTGGATTGGTAGAATGATTGCGTCTGTAGAACCATCAGGTTTCTTCGAAATATATACAGGTGAATTTTTTGTCATACGCTGAATACCAGCGATGTCTTTAATTCCTTCTGCTTTCAACGCAAAGCTACGAGCTTGGTCGAATTTTGTTTTCTCGAAGTCAAATGAGTTAGGATCAGCACCTTCAACAAACTCACCTGTGTTCATGTCTACAACACGTGCTTCAATTTTTGAGTTAAAGGTATCTGACACAGTACCTGATACTTCAATGCCTGCAGCCGCTAAGATATTGCGTTGAATATCTTGTGTTTTGTTAGCTTGCTGTAAAGGACGAAGCTGAACTGAAGCAAACGATACGATGATTGCACACACTAAACATAGTGCAACAACAACGGTTAGCGTTTTGCCGATTGATTCGTTATTACTAGACATTACGTGCCAACCTCCGCTTGATATTAGCTTGCACTACAAAGTGATCGAATAATGGTGCAAATAAGTTAGCAAATAAGATTGCTAGCATCATACCTTCTGGGAATGCCGGGTTAACAACACGGATCATTACAACCATAAAGCCGATTAACGCACCGTAAGCGAACTTACCTTTGTCTGTGAATGATGCAGATACTGGGTCTGTTGCCATGAAGAACATACCAAATGCAAAACCACCAAGAACTAAGTGCCAGTGCCAAGGCATAGCAAATACAGCGTTGGTTTCTGAACCAATTGTATTTAGTAAGAATGCCGTTGCAACCATACCTAGGAATACACCTAGTACGATACGCCATGAAGCGATACGCACGTAAATTAGGAATAAACCACCGATTAATAGTGCTAGTGTTGACGTCTCACCCATAGAACCTTGAATGAAACCGTAGAACGCATTCCACCATAGCTCCATGTTGCTGTAATCAAGTGAACCAACAACAGCTTGGCCAAGCATAGTTGCACCAGAGAATGAATCTACTGCTGTCCATACTGTGTCACCTGAAATTTGCGCTGGGTATGCGAAGAATAAGAACGCACGACCGGCAAGAGCAGGGTTAAGGAAGTTACGACCTGTACCACCAAAGATTTCTTTAGCGATTACAACACCAAACGTAATACCTAGTGCAACTTGCCATAAAGGAATCGTCGCAGGCAGGATTAGTGCGAATAATACAGATGTTACGAAGAAACCTTCATTTACTTCGTGCTTACGCACTGAAGCAAATAGTACTTCCCAGAAACCACCCACAGCAAACGTTACTGCGTATATTGGTAGGAAGAAGCAGGCACCGTAAAACATTTTCGCGCCCCAACCAGAGTCAGCAGTTAATTCACCACCGAATAATTGGAACAGACCAACTTGCCATGTGTTTGCTAGTTCAAAACCTTGCGCTAAAGCACCAGCGGCCTGATGACCGATGTTGAACATACCAAAGAACATTGCAGGGAACGTCGCCATCCACACTAAAATCATCATACGTTTTAGGTCGATGTTATCGCGAACGTGTGTTTTGCCTTTATTTACATAACCTGGCGTGTAGAAAATAGTCGCTGCAGCTTCGTAAAGCGCATACCATTTTTCGTGTTTACCACCCGGTTCAAAATGCGGCTCAATATCTTCTAGAAATTTCTTTAAACCCATCTCTCTAGCCTTCCTTCTCGATCGTAGTCAAGCAATCGCGTAGGATTGAACCGTACTCGTATTTACCTGGACAAACGAAGGTACATAATGCTAAATCTTCTTCATCAAGCTCTAGCGCACCTAACGAAATAGCACCATCAAGATCACGTGCGATTAAATCACGTAATAATAGTGTAGGTAGGATGTCTAAAGGCATAACACGCTCATAGCTACCAATTGGAACCATGGCACGCTTCGAACCACCTGTTGAAGTCGTCATGTTAAATAGACGGCTAGGAGCAAGGTGAGATAAGAAGGTACGTGTTACTGAGAACTTGTTAGCACCTGGTGCGATCCAACCGAATAGCTCTTTTTCGCGACCTTCAAGTAATACAGATACTTGAACATGGTAACGACCTAAGAACGCGTGTGGACCTTGAGAGATAGCGCCTGATAATACAGAACCAGAAATTACACGGTTATCACCGTCTTCTAATTCACCAGCAACTAAATCATCTAAAGATGCACCTAGCTGAGTTTTCACTAAGCGTGGGTTTTTAACACGTGGACCAGCAAGAGAAACAACACGGTCTGTGAAGATTTCACCTGTTAGGAATAAATTACCAAACGCGATTACGTCTTGGTAACCTAAGTGCCAAACCTGCTTGCTTGCAGAAACTGGGTCTAAGTTATGAATGTGTGTACCAACAAGACCTGCCGGATGCTTGCCACCAAACTCATGTACTTCTACTTGAGGGATTGATGAACTAGGCACTTGGCTACCAGCTTGTTTACAAACAAATACTTTGCCGTCAGTTAAACGAGATACCACAGCTAAACCAGCTTCAAATGCTTGAGTGTTCTCAGCAATGATTACTGCAGGATCTGCAGCTAGCGGGTTAGTGTCGATAGCCGTTACAAAGATAGAGCTAGGATTTGCATCCAAAGCAGCTACTCTGCTGAATGGGCGAGCACGTAGTGCTGTCCATTGACCTGACTGAACTAGTACTTCTTTAACTTTTTCACGGTCTAAGCCCGAAAGCTCGTCGGCCTTGAAAGAGTCAAAGGTGATTTGCTCACTGCCATTAACTTCAATAACAACAGATTGCAGCACACGTTTAGCACCACGATTGATTTCTTTAACTACCCCAGAAGCTGGTGCAGTAAATAAGACGCCTGGGTTCTTTTTGTCTTCAAAAAGTACCTGGCCTTTTTTGACTTGGTCATCCACGCGAACATGCATGGTTGGACGCATACCAATATATTCTTCACCTAGCACAGCTACACGTTTGACGGCAGAACCATCGTGAATAACTTGCTGAGGTGCGCCCTCTATCGGTAAATCCAGACCTTTTTTTATGTTGATCATACGCACTTGCATTACATTAACGGAAAGAAACTGAAAAATCGTACCAACCACGTCGCCATTTGATATGCTCAAGTTAAACTCTAAGTATCAAAGAATAGCCTGTTTAACACCCCAAACAAGCAACGCAGTAAACTCCTCACATATATTGCCCGAATTTTAACATCAATCAGGGTGACTATGCGAGAGCAAATATGAAATTTATACGACAGATACGGTTATTTAGACTACAAAAACCTTTTGAATAAAATTCAATATAGACCAAAGTGCTATTGATGATGTTTTATTTTCATCCAGAAACAAAAAAGTCGCTTAAAAAAGCGACTTTACAAAATCAAGTTTGTTTAGCAATTAATCGATTAATTGTGAAATCGCAACATCAGGATTCACATCTTGCTCGTAATCTACGCTGTCGATACCAAAGCCGAATAAACGTAAAAATTCATTGTGGTAACCCACGTAGTCCGTTAATTCGTCAATTGTATCTGTATCCACTGTATCCCAAACATGTTGTACACGAGCTTGAACATCATCTTCTAACTCTTTGTAGTTTTGGAATAAATGACCACCTTCGTCAAAACGTGGTGTTTCACCGTAAAGGTTTTCAGTAAATAGTGAATGAATTTGCTCAATGGTACCTTCGTAAGTACCGTCTGCTTTCATTACTTTGAATAAAGCAGAGATATATAAAGGCATAATTGGAATTGCCGAGCTTGCTTGTGTCACAACCGCATTTAATGAGGAAACATACGCTTCGCCATTTAAGCCTTTTGTAGACTCTTTGATTGCTTGTGTTGCACGGTCAAGATCTTCTTTCGCTTTACCAATTGTCGCATGACCGTAAATTGGCCACGTTAATTCTTTACCGATATATGTGTAAGCGGTTGTTTTGAAGTTATCTGCTAGCACATCCGCTTCTTTTAATGCGTCAATCCACATTTCCCAATCTTCACCGCCCATTACTTTAATTGTATTGTCGATGTCTTCTTGGCTTGCTGCTTCAACGGTTACTTCATCAATCACACGCTTTGAAGTGTTTAGGTTCTTCGTAGTGATATCTGAGCCAATAGGCTTAAGTGTTGATGAGTAAGTCTCACCCGTATTTGGATCAGTACGACGAGGTGACGCAAGGCTATAGATAACTAAATCAATTTTACCTAGATCAGCTTTGATAGTATCAATTGCTTTTTGCTTGATTTCGTTAGAAAACGCATCGCCATTGATATTTTTAGACCATAAACCTGCTTCTTCAGCAGCTGTTTGGAATGCTGCTGTGTTGTACCAACCTGCAGAACCCGTTTTGCGTTCGCTACCTTCTTTTTCAAAGAAAATACCTAACGTTTTGGCACCGCCACCAAATGCAGCTGTGATACGTGATGCTAGGCCGTAACCTGTAGACGCACCAATCACTAATACATTCTTAGGTGCATTGCTCAGTGGTCCTTGCGCTTTCACATAATTAATTTGTTCTTGTACGTGCTCAGCACACCCTACTGGATGCGCGTTAGTGCAGATAAATCCACGAATTTTCGGCTTAATGACCATTGATCATCCTATATCTATCACAATAAAAATTAGCGCTAGTTTAAAGGCTAATAGTTAAAATACAGGTCTGATCAGTAAAACTTTTCAGACCCACTTAAATCTTTCGAGCTTAAAACCCCAATTGACAAGCAGTTTAGAGTGACTGTCCTTCTAACTTAGAATGACTGTCCTTCTAACTTTGAGTGACTGTCCTTCTAACTTTAGGTGGCTGTCCTGCTAATTTAGTCGAACTTTGAGCCACCTAAGCATTTTGGTGATTCAGGTGCCTGTCCATGTTGTTCACTGAACTCTTCTGGAGTAAATGTGTGAATTGCTAATGCATGAATATGGTTTGCTAATTCATCTTTTAATAGCTCATTAATTTGACGGTGACGGGCAAGTAAACGTTTACCCGCAAATTCTTCACTCACAACCACCACTTTGAAATGCGATTCAGTTCCACGGCTATGCATATGGCTTTCATTGACAACATTCAGGTGTTTACATTCGATACCCGCAGCAAGCTTTTGCTCTATTTGTTGTTGCATTGACATGTGTCATAGACCTTTAATAAGAAAATAATTGGCAGCTACTATATCAAGGGCATGAGTCATTTTGCCAATGATTTTATATGATTGAACGAAAGGTAAGGTTAATTCGAGGGTGTTTGAGTCTTTGCTGCTTTGGCAAACTATGCTGGTAATCGCGCTGGCTAAAACCATTCATGATTAAACAGCTACCACTTTGCAGCACAATGCTATGTTGTTCATTATTATGTTTGTGCTTTATTTTAAATATCCGTTCGGCCCCTAGTGATACAGAAGCGATTGTCGGTTGCTCCCCAAGTTCTTTCTCATCGTCACTATGCCAACCCATACAATCATGACCATCTCGATACAAATTAACTAAAAGCGCATTGAATGGTATCTGCAAAGTTCTTGTTAAGCGTACACGCATAGCATCAAGCACCTCCGGCCATGGCTCAACGATTAACTGTGAACCCGAGTAGCCATAACTTACATTCTGATCAGCAATAAAGCATTGCAAACGTGGGATCACATGGCTTTTTCCGTACACTTTTATAGTTGGTTGTTGCCAATTTAGCTGCTGCTGAAGAAAGTAAAATAATTCGAGGCTTTTTTGTGCACTCAATGCATTAGCTTGGTAAGAAAACCCATCAGGTAAATGATTAGGGTTGGCGTTTGGCTGTTGCATGTTAGAATTTACCTATACATTAATACATTCGTAAAATCATGATGACCACCCAAGCACAGCTCGGTGATAACACCTATACCCTAGAACGCTTTCCGTTAGATCAAAAGAATCGCAGTCTTCAAGCGTGGGACTCAGGCGATGAGTACCTTGTCAATTATGTACAAGAGCACTATCCAGATGCAAATTCAATCCTGATACTCAATGACAGTTTTGGCGCTTTAGCCTGTGCCTTTAATACGTTAACAGTTTATTCAGTTAACGACTCGTATATTGGTCATCAAGCTACCCGCTATAATTTACAAGCTAATGAGTTATCAACAGATTCTTTAACGCAACTGGACTCATTAGCAGCATTACCTAATCAGGTTGATTTAGTGATATTAAAAGTGCCACGCAATTTAGGCTATCTTCAGCATCAACTTGCCGCAATCAGTGCAGCTTTACCTGCCGACATTGATGTTATTGCAGCTGGAAAAACGAAAGACATTCACAACTCAACTATAAAGGCTTTTAGTCAGTATATCGGTGAAACATCAACCAGCTTAGCGGTTAAAAAGTCCCGCTTAATTATCAGTAAAACCAGTGGTCTTAATAAAGTTGCCCCCTTCCCTGTTAACTGGCCACTTGAAGGAAGTGAGTTTGAAATCCAAAATCATGCCAATGTATTTTCTCGAGACTCATTAGACATTGGCGCGCGCTTTTTCTTTAACTATTTGCCACAAACAAGTAAAGCTCGCAGCATCATTGATTTAGGCTGTGGTAATGGTGTTGTTGGCTTAATGACCTTAAAGCGTTGCCCTAAAGCCCATGTGACCTTCGTTGATGAGTCGTTTATGGCCGTTGAATCAGCTAAATTAAACGTCGCTCACAATCTACCAGAGCAATTAGAGCAGTGTGAGTTTGTCCAAAACGATTGCTTAACCGATTTTCAACCTAACAGTGTTGACCTCGTTTTATGTAATCCGCCATTCCACCAAGCGCAAGCGGTTACTGATCATATTGCTTGGCAAATGTTCAAACAGGCAAAACACACATTAAAGCACGGTGGTGAATTAAGAATTATTGGTAATCGTCATCTAGACTATCATGAAAAGTTAAAACGCATGTTCGGCAATTGTAAGTTGTTAGGGTCTAACAAAAAGTTTGTCGTACTAAGTGCAACAAAGAATAATTAATGGAGCTAACTAAATGAAAAAAATACTTCCTTTATGTGCGGTGCTTGCGCTTGCGGCATGTAGCAACCAACCCAATCAATTAATTTTAAACCCCGTTTATCAAGGCGGCAAAATTTCAAACCTTAGTACTAGCGTTAGTACTAGCGTAATTGATTTACGCGGCGACAACGTGACCCTAAAAATTATTGAATCAGATAAAACTAAAACCCTTGCCAGCCCAGGTATTACTGATTCAGTGAAAAGCGCTCTAGACAGTGCGTTAAGCCGTAATGGGGCGAGTATCTCAAACTTGGCAACAAAACGCTTTGAATTAGATATTCATAAGCTACAAGCAGTTGTTACTGAAAAGATGATGACTCACACAAGTGACGCAACTATTGAATTAGGCTTAAGAGTAATCAGAAACTCAAGCACTTTCAGCAAGATATACCGTGGTAATGCAAACCTAGAAGGGCCACTCAGCCATGACCGTGCAAAAGTAGAAGGTCAGCTTAATAAGTTGACTGAGCAAATAATTACCCGCATTGTATCTGACCCAGAATTAATCGCCTATTTAGAAGGTTAACTATGAAGCGTATTTTATTACTTAGTTTTATATTGTTTTTTGCTCACAGTTCATTCGCAGCGACTGAGGGTAAATTTATTCAAAAAGATAATATGTTTCCACGCGTAGAAATTGTCACTACGCTTGGCAGTATTGTGGTCGAAATGGATCGTTCACGCGCACCAATAACCGTAAATAACTTTCTAACTTACGTTGCCGACGGTAGCTATCAAGGTAGTGTGTTTCACCGTGTAGAACGTGATGAAGACAACGAACGTGATTTTGTTATTCAAGGCGGTGGTTACGATAAAGACTATGATGGTCTGTACGAAGGTGACCCTATTTTTAATGAAAGTGGCAACGGGTTAAAAAACGATATGTATAGCATCGCAATGGCATATCAAGACCGTAAACCTCACTCAGGTACTCGTCAGTTTTTCTTTAATATGGACGATAACGATCATCTTAATCCTGGTCGCGACTGGGGCTTTGCCGTATTCGGTATGGTCATGGATGGCTATGACACACTAGACAAAATCATGCGTGTCGAAACCGCTTTTAACGAAAAAATCGGTTACAGCTTTGTACCCAAAGATCCTGTTGTTATCTTAAACGTAAAAGTGCTTGACGCTAATCAATAATAAATAGGGGCGCACGCCCCTTAAACTGGCAACACTATGACAAAACCCCTTTCTATTTCAGAGTATTTCTCGTACTTCAAAGATAAACGTTTAATCAATATATTCATCTTTGGTATCAGCAGTGGCTTTCCTTGGGTATTGATTGGCTCTGTCATGTCGGCTTGGCTAAAAGACGAAGGCTTAAGCCGCAGTATGATCGGGTTATTTGGCATAGTGTTTGGTGCGTATAGCATTAACTTTTTATGGTCACCGCTCGTTGACCGTGTAAAGTTACCTGTTTTATTTAACTGGCTAGGCCAGCGCCGTAGCTGGATTTTACTTTGCCAGTCAGTGATTTTTATTGGCACCTTTTCACTTGCTGGGCTCGATATCAAGGCCAACCTCTGGTTTGCTGCCGCGCTGTGTTTAGTTATTGCTATCGCTTCTGCGACTCAAGATATTGCTATTGATGCATTTCGTATCGACACTTTAGCCGAAAACGAAAGCCACAAAGCCACCGCAGCAGCTGCAATGGCCACTTCAGGTTGGTGGAGCGGTTACGCCCTATTAGGCGCCCTGCCATTTTATATGGCCGACATCCCTTCAATTGATTGGCCACAAGTTTACTTTTTCTTATCTGTGGTAATGCTGCTATTAATGAGCAGCGTATTGTGGGCAAAAGAACCCGAATCAAACCGTGATGCTGTTCAAGCTGAGCTTGAACAAACCTATCAACAAAAGCTAGCTGGTAGTACGCAGACTCGCTTTGCTAAAGTGATTGCATGGCTTGCTGTAACCGTTTTTGATCCTTTCAGAACCTTCTTTGCCCGTAATGGCGTAAAAACAGCATTGGCATTATTGGCCTTTATTTTCTTATTTAAAATCGGTGAAGCCTTTTTAGGGCGAATGTCTATCGTGTTTTATAAAGAAGTCGGCTTTTCAAATAGTGACATAGCGACCTTCTCAAAAGTGGGCACTGCAGTGCTCACCATCGCTTTTACTTTTTTAGGAAGCTTATTCAATCAACGCTATGGCATTGTAAAAGGCTTGTTTATTAGCGGTATTGCGATGGCAGCTTCAAACTTAGCTTTTGCCTGGATCGCTATTGCAGGCCCCAAACTGAGTCTGTATGCATTTGCTATTATTATTGATGGTTTTACCCAAGCTTGGTCACTGGTAGCCATGGTGGCGTTTATATCAATGTTATGCGACAGAGCATTTAGTGCGACCCACTATGCACTACTTGCTTCATTGGGTAATTTAGGCAGAACTTTACTGTCGAGCTACAGCGGCGTGGTTATTGATGACTGGTTAGGTGGAAACTGGGCGATGTTCTTTGTGCTAACTGCATTGATGGTGATCCCATCACTGGTATTTTTATTCTTAATTCGTCATAAGCTTTATGCGTTAGAAAACAACTATCACCAAAACAATTAACAAATCTGATACGTATGTGATTAAAGAGAGGATGATGCAAGGGAGAGGCTTTAAATAGCGCTTCCTTGCACTATTTATATTACTTTAAAAGCGGCGTTTCGCTTTTAGTAATGAATAATTAAGCGTCTTTAAGTAAATTAAGGCCTTCGTACGGGTCAACTTCTAAAGCATCACAATAACGCATGAATTCAATTACATCTAAACGACGTTCTTGGTTTTCAATTTTACCAATGAAAGAATGCGGCGTACCTAAAACCTGTGCAAGGCTACGCATTGTGTGACCTTTCTCATGACGCTTAGTTTTAAGCCATTTCGTTAATTTCGAGTTTTCTTCAGAAGAAACTGTTTTACCCATCATAAAATACATCTCCTACTAGATGATTCAAGTTAATAATTTAAGAGTGAAATTTGCCCGTCTCACTCTTGGACACATTATATACTAATAATTTTCAGTTTGAATGATTAATTATACAAATGTCCACCTTTTAGGTATGGACCGTTTTAGTATACAAGTCTAAGTGTAGCTAAAATTAAAGCATGTGCTCTATAGTTAACTGGTTAACTGTACCAAAAAATTGATCAATTGGAAGTGTAACAGGATGAAAGTATCACTTTAAAATCTGCATATTTATGCTTAAAGTGTATGTAAATACTGAAAAAGGTTAAGAAATGTTTCGTATATTATTTTTGTTGCCAATTGTACTGTGTGTCGCGTGGTACCTATTTTTAAAACAGAATCGTGTACCAATTAAGCAAGGTAAGAAGGGGTTTGTGTATATTTTGATCGCCTCTGCGTTAGTTTTAGGCTTCTTTTTACTGATGATTAAAGTGACCCAACACTAGGGTCACTCATTTTTAATTAATCAGTAACGAAATTACCGATTACCGACGACGATCTCGCAGCATTAACAAGCAAGGCGTAAGTACCAGTGTTAATACAGTAGCAAATGTTAATCCACCCGCAACAGCCGTGGCCAATTGCACCCACCACTGAGTAGATGGCGCACCAAAATCAATATGACGGTTAAATAAGTCAATATTCACTTGCAGTACCATCGGCATTAATCCCAATATGGTGGTTACGGTAGTTAATAGTACTGGCCTTAAACGCTGAGCACCAGTTCGTAAAATCGCATCTTTTGCAGCAAGACCTTGGCTACGTAAAACATTATAGGTATCAATCAATACAATATTGTTATTAACCACAATACCTGCAAGCGAGATAACCCCGATGCCTGACATCACGATACCAAACGGTTGCTGTAATACGATTAAACCTAAGAACACACCCACAGTTGAAAACAGTACAGCACTTAAAATCAAAAATGCTTGATAAAAGCTATTAAATTGCGTTACCAGAATGATCCCCATCACAAACAGGGCAACCACAAAAGCCTGCTCAAGGAAGGCTTCTGATTCATCTTGATCTTCTGTTTCACCACGCACTTTAATTTTCACGCGCGGATCTAGCCCTTGCTTCTCTAGTTGCGCTTGTAAGCGTGGCAACGCTTTAGCAAGTTGTTCACCCGGTTTCATGTCTGCATTAACGGTAACAACGCGCTGAGAATCAACACGGCGAATTGTATCGACCTTAGGGGCTGCTTGGCGCTCAACAAAGTGACTAATTGGCACTTGCCCGTGCATAGTTTTTACACGCAACGTTTCAAGACGTCCTAAATCTCGCTTGTCATGAGGAAAGCGTACGCGAATATCAATCTCGTCATCAACATCATCGGGGCGGTATTCCCCTAGTTTTAAACCATTAGTAATAAGCTGAACATTCGCCCCTAGCATACTGGCATCCGCACCAAAACGAGCCGCATCCGAACGATTCAATTTAAGTTGCCACTCAATGCCCGGTTTTGAAGCACTGTCATCAACATTTCGAAACGCGCCATCATTTTCGATAGCTTGTCTTACTCGTTTTGCTTCACTGTTAAGCACATCAACAAATCGAGAGCTGAGTTCAATACTCAGCGCTTTGCCACCACCGGGGCCGTTTTCATCTTTACGAAGTTCAATTTCGACACCAGCATAACTTGCCGTGATTTCGTTAACTTGACTGATTATATCTTCTGCAGGTGGGCGCTCATCCCAGTCTTTTAGATTCATTCTAAACGTGCCTACCTGATCTTTACCGCCAGTACGGGCATACAAGGTTTTAATACCTTCCACTTTTAAGATGCGTGACTCAATGTCTTTCATGATCACGTCTTTTTCAAAAATAGATAAGTCACTGTAAGAGCGTACTTTGATATTGACGCCATTTGGCTCAACATCAGGAAAGAACTCAACCCCTAACTTAGAAACAGCAAATGCAAAGAACACCAAAATAGAAAACACGATTGCAGCAGCAAGGCTCCACCAAGGACGCTCTGTTGCATAATCAAGCACTCGAATATAACGCCCAAGCATCCCTTTAATTTGTGTTAAGTCACCAGACTCAGCTAACTCTAAATCATGTTTTTGCTGCTCAGAAAGCGGCCTTGATTTTCCTATTAATCCACCAATGGTTGGCACAAAAACCAATGCCATAAGTAATGACGCAGTCAAGGTGGCAATAAGCGTAATCGGCAAGTATTTCATAAACTCGCCCATCATTCCCGGCCAAAATATTAGCGGTGCAAAGGCAGCTAATGTCGTTGCCGTAGAAGCGATGATTGGCCACGCCATTCGCTCAGCAGCTAGTTTATAAGCAGCCTTGCGTGGTTTGCCTTCACTCATCGCTCTGTCAGCAAACTCACTGACAACGATTGCACCGTCCACCAGCATACCGACAGCCATGATGAGTGCAAAAAGCACCACGATATTCACCGTTAAACCAAATACAGAGATCACTAAAATCCCGGTTAAGAATGAACCAGGAATGGCAATACCTACTAAGAAGGCGGTGCGCGCGCCAAGTACCGCCACAATCACAATAACTACCAACAATACAGCAGACAGCACATTATTTTGCAGATCAGAGAGCATCATTTTCACGTCTTTTGACATGTCGCCGGTGTAATCCACTCGTATATGCTCAGGCCAAATTTCCTTGGCCTCATTCACCACTTTTTTAACTTGATCGACCGTATCAATAATATTTTCGCCAGCACGTTTTTTTACTTCCAGCGAAACCGCGTGGCGGCCATTAATACGTGCGATTGAGGTTGGATCTTTATATGCTCGGCAAATTTTTGCTACGTCCATAAAACGCACCACCCTATCGCCAACAACTTTCACAGGTTGCTCCATCACATCCTGAATCGTCTCAAATACCGATGGGATTTTTACAGCAAAGCGGCCTTTACCAGTATCAAGGGTGCCAGCAGCAACTAAGCGGTTGTTATTTGATAGCAGTTGAATAATGTCATTCGGTTCAAGGCCATAAGAAATCATCGCCAATGGATCGACCTCAATTTCGACCATATCCTCGCGGTCACCACCTACATCAACTTCTAATACACTAGAAATGCTTTCTAGTTCATCTTTTAGATTACGGGCCAGGGTTAGTAAACCTCGCTCTGGCGCATCGCCTGACAAGGTTAATGTAATGGTTGGCTGCTGATCTTCCATCAAGATTTCATGAACTTCTGGTTCTTCTGATTCAGAAGGCAGTTTTGCCTTAGCTAAACTAACTTTATCTCGTACATCAGCTAAGGCTTCTTTGGGATCCATACCCGCAATAAACTCAAGGGTCACAGAGGCATGTCCTTCACTTGCCACCGCTGACATTTCTTTTACGCCTTCAATCGAGCGTAGCTCAATCTCCATTGGCCTAACTAATAGCCGCTCAGCATCTTCAGGGGAAATACCGTCATGAATAATCGACACATAAATAAAAGGAATAGTGACATCAGGATTCGCTTCTTTAGGGATGGTTTGATATGTCACCCACCCCGAGATCAGCAACAAGATGAAAATAGATAAAACTGTACGCGTGTGAGTCAACGACGCTTCAATTAAGTTTTTCATACTTAGTTGCTCGTTGCTTCAGTAAACACAGGCTCAACTTTGTCACCGGCACGCACAAAACCTTGACCAAGGGTAATAACATTCGCTTGCTCACCTAAACCCCAAAGCCAAACGCCCTGCTCGGTGCTTTTAGCTAGATTTACTGACTTAAACTCTACAATATTGTCGTCATTCAGGACTTTTACGCCGATATTACCTTGTTCATCTAGGGCCATAAAAGCCGGGCTTAATAACATGGCAGGCTCAGTTGGCAACTCAATATTAAGCTGAGTCGAAAAACCTGCTTTATATTTCATACCCGGGTTTTCAAACGCCGCTTCGATGCGAAATGTATTAGTGCTGTCATCAGCAACAGAGGCAATATAACGAATTCGACCCGGATAGGTTTTGTCATTTAACACATGAGCAAAGGTAGCTTGCCCAACTTCTAAGCCTTGCACTTCTTTTTGAGTCGCATCGGCTCTGACAATTAACGGGTCTAAATCAGCAAGCTGCAAAATAGGGTCGCCTATGCCAACATAATCACCAATTTCGACTAAACGTTTGTTGATAACGCCATCAAAAGCAGCACGTACTTCAGTGCGCTCTAGCTTTAATTCAAGGCTTACCAAAGTTGCTTTTGCTTGTTGCAACATAGCTTGTGCTTGCATGGTCAATACTTTGTTTTGTAAACCTTGCTGATTAAGTTTAAGCGCGCCTTCGTATTCAGTTTGATACTGGGCAACTAAGGCTTCTGCTGATGTGATTTGGGCGGCTAAATCAGATTTATCGAGACGTAAAATAACCTGATCTTGTTTTACAAACTGACCTTCTTCAACCAAAATTTCGAGTACTTGCCCTGCTTGCCTAGCGCTAATGTTCGAGATTTTGTCAGGCTCTGACTTTCCATAAAAAGTTAGGTTTTTATTAATATTCTTAGCGACCAACGGCATCACTTGCACTTTAGGTAAGCGCTCTTGAACTTGCTCATCACCTTGCAGTGCTTTTTGATCTGCTTTGCTATCCCCAGACAGCATCCACAGTACAATCACCAAAACAATGGCGATAGCTAAAATATAGGGTTTCTTTTCTATAATTGTAGTTATATTTGGCAACGCAAAATTCCTTCTAATAATGCGTAAAATTTAGCAGAGGCGGGATACTATGAGAAGTTAAAGCAATAAAAAAGCCACATAAAGTGGCTTTTTTAAATAATTCATTAAACGCTGAAGCTGGCTCCGCAACCACAGGTTGTTGTTGCATTCGGGTTATTAACAAAAAAGCGTGCGCCTTCAAGCCCTTCAGTGTAATCCACGGTACCATCAACTAAATATTGAATACTCATAGGGTCAATTACTAGCGTTACACCATTTTTAACAATTTCTAAATCGCCAGGGTTAGCTTTTTCATCAAAAGTAAAACCATATTGGAAACCTGAGCAACCACCACCTGTTACATAAACACGTAGTTTAAGATCTGGATTCTCTTCTTCTTCGATTAACTGTTTAACACGAACAGCTGCTGCATCGCTGAACTTGATTGGCAACTCATCTGACATACCAAAACCCTCAAAACCTATATTGGCCGCAATTATCTAATACCCGAGTGTTTTAATCAAGTATCACCAGAAGAGCATCTCAATTATGGTGAGGGCAACTGGCTAAGCCATTCGACTTGGACTAAAGTTAATTTGTACTACATTTGGGCTGGCATGAGTTTGCACTGAGGGAAGATAATTGTGATAGAGCATTTCAAGCTGCATTTTATAACTGATAATTTAAGCAGTGCGCAGGTCATTCCAGCTGAATACGATTTACTCCTTGTTTTTGCTTCAATCCTCACAGCCGTATTTGCTTCGTATATCTCATTTTTATTATCTGCTCGTATCAAACACTCTTATCTAAAAAATGAAAGTCAGATCTGGACCATCATGGCATCGTGTTTTTTAGGTATAGGTATTTGGGGTATGCATTTTGTAGGTATGCTTGCCTATACCTTACCCATCCCTATTGAATACAACATTAGCATTACCTTGATATCAATTTTGCCAAGTGTGTTTGCCAGTTACATCGTACTCTCACCAGCACTACAAACCGACAAAGGGCTACTATTTAGAAGTGTGCTAATGGGTGCTGGGATTGGCTCGATGCATTTTGTTGGCATGATGGCGATGGTGATGCCTGCAAAAATGGCTTATGAGCCTTGGTTGTTCTCTTTATCTATTATCGTCGCTATTGTACTGTCAGGTATCGCATTAAAAATTAATGATTTTCGACTTGCTAAAGGGGTTCATCAAACACGGATGAACTTGGTGGTGGCTTTGATAATGGGCAGTGCAATTTCGGGAATGCATTACATCGGCATGATTTCGATGTCTGTTTTTGAAACTGAATACACCACCTATGTTACAACCCACGACTACTCGACGTTAGCACAACTTATTATTTTTATTCTGGTGGCATTAAGTCTGTTTGTATTGGGTGCTGTTGAGCTCAGAGCAAGGAGCTTATTATCAGCAAAACTAAAAGCAGTACTTAATACCGTACAAGATGTGGTAATTAGCTTTAATAATGAAGGAAAAATTGAATTTGCAAACCCGGCTGTTAACCAAGTTTTTGGCTATCAGCCACATGATTTAATAGGCAAACATATTCGTACCCTGATCCCCGAAAGATCGTTAGAACTTGATGAAATCCTCAGAGATTCACAGCTCAGTAAAAAAACGGCGGGTAAAAGTAGCAGTCGGCTCTTAAAAGGACAACGAGCCAATAAAAAACGATTTCCCATTACATTAACAATCAGCTCAATTGGTAAAAAAGAGTCAGGTCCTTATGTGGCGACAATAAAAGATCTCTCTGATATTCGAAACCAAGAAGCCTTTACACAAACTATTTTCGATAATTTACCCATCATGTTGTTTGTAAAAGAAGCTGAGCATCTTACATTTAGCCATGTAAATAAAGCGGGTGAGCAACTCCTCGGTAAAAATAAAGACCAACTAATCGGTTTAAATGACTTTGATATTTTCAGTAATGAACAAGCAGTCAGTTTCGTGCAAACCGATCGGGATGTATTGAAAAGTGATGACACTCTAACTATAGAGGAAAAGCCGGTTACTATTGATGACAATACTCATTACTTAAGAACACGGAAACTCACAATTAAAGACAGTAATGGTAAAGCGCAATATTTATTGGACGTTTCTGAAGATGTTACTGAATTAAAACAAGCAAAAACCGAGCTTGAAAGCTTACACCAACGCATGTCTATGGCTGCAGATGCTGCTCATATTGGTATATGGGAGTGGAATTTTGACACTAATGAACTGATTTGGGATGACTGGATGCATACCTTATTTGAAATTCCAAAATCAGAATTCAAAGGGGACTATTCAGCATGGGCAAATAGCTTGCATCCAGATGAATATGAAGACGTGACTAACAAGCTAAAACTCGCAATTTTAAATGGCGAAGAGTTTCACGCAGAGTTTCAGATTGTTCTACCCTCTGGCAAAACACGCTATATCAATGCAGATGGAAGAATATACGGCAACCGCATGATTGGCGTTAACTTCGATATCACGAAACGCGTCATGGCAGAGAAGAAAATTAGGCAATTAGCACAAACAGACTACCTTACTGGTTTAGCAAATCGTAGTGCGCTTGAGCGATTCATCAAGCAAGAATTTGCCCGTGTTGAGCGCACAGGCTCTAAGGTAGGTTGTCTGTATTTTGATCTTGATAAGTTTAAGCCGATTAACGACACCCATGGCCATGCAGTGGGAGATAAAGTACTGGTAGAAGTTGCTAAACGCTTACAAGATACTGCTCGCAAAACCGATTGTGCTGCACGCATTGGTGGTGATGAGTTTGTAGTTATTGTTACCGACATAGAAAACCAAGTACAAATAAACCGTGCACTATCACGATTGATCTGTGCGATTAAGGCGCCGATAAAATCAGAGTATGGTGACTTGCTCGTTGAGGCGAGTGTTGGCTTTGCATTATATCCTGACGATGCGCAATCATTTGACGAATTACTTAGCATGGCCGATAAGCGTATGTATGACCAAAAACATCACTGCTTTAGTTGTAATGTTATGAACTGCAAATAAGCAAATTAATAATGCTAAAAAATCTAATTTAGACGTATACTTATTAAACAATTAATAATGATTCTTTTTCCATGCTTTCTCGCTTTTATTATTTTATGGTACTTGTTTTTAGCTCGCTTGCAGCTGCTGATAGCACGTACCAAGAAACATGGGAAATCACCTCTTTAGAAGCCCCGCCGTATGCAAGTAGTACAATGGAAAATGGCGGTGATGCTATTGCACTACTAAGAGACAGGCTTGCCAAAAAATCGATAAACCTCGAAGTTGAATATTTACCTTGGCAAGATGCAATAAAAAAAGCCCAGTTAACCGGCTACCTGGGTTATTACCCTGCTTGGCCATCTGAAATGATGCCCGGCTTTGTTGCTTCACCCACTATTTTAAATTCTCAACTAGCTGTCATTACCACTCAGTCTAATCCACAAGATTTTGAAATCCTTGAACAGCTTTTTAATGAGCACAAAGTTGGCGTTGTTGAGCCTTATATTTACCCGGGTGTGGTCGAAAAAGTAATTCAATCCTATGCTGACAGCATAGTGCAAACAGCAAACGATGAAGAACTATTTCACTTATTTCAAACTAAGCAGATTAATTTTGCGATTACTGCACCAAAAGTGCTTAACTATTTTGCTGAGCAACAAAACCTATCTGAGCCAAAAATAGTAACTCAGTTTACCGACTCCCCATTAGTGATTGGCATACGCAATGACGCTGAAAACAAAGCTAAAATAGCCTTACTCAATGATTTATTTACTGACGCAAAGCCATCTGCAACAAATTACTCTCGGCCAAAAAAGCTGTTGTTAACCTATATAGATATTCCGCGTGTAGCACCATTTAAAGCGTTAATGAGTGATGTTTATAATGATTTAAATATCAAAGTCCAGATGCAAGCAACACCATCTCGAAGAGGCGTATTGTTATTAAATGCAGGCATCGTTGACGGCGATATTGTGCGCTCACAAAGTAATATGCGTAAATTCGAGAATATTATTGTCGTAGAACCTAGCCTTGGCGTTATTAACTTAGTGCTTCTATGTCGAAAAGCGCTGCCATGCGATAGAGATAATTTATACAACCCAAACAACCGAATTATGAGCTCGATTGGTGATATCGAAATTCTTAATGAGTTTGATATTAAAGCCGAGATCATTCATAACGAAGACTTGAGCCATACGCTTACTATGCTAAAAAAAGGTCGTGTCGATTATGCACTTTATCCTGCGCTCAATAACGATATAACTACCTTTAAAAAAGATTTTTCTGTAATTGTACTAAGGCAAATGGCTATCAACACGGTTATTCATAAAAAACATGCCCCGTTGGTAGATGAAATATCAAAAGCCATTACAGCTCGCTTACCTGAATTAACGCAGCGAATTAATAACGACAGCAAAGATTAGCTAGATTTACCCAAAATGCAGATAAAATTATAAAATCCCAACGACTTAGTTAATTTGATTTGCTAAACTGCGGCTCAAAAGTGCTGTGAGGAAATATGCATGTGGCTTGAGAGACTAAGACGTCGCCTAGCAAAGCCTAAAACATCTGTGCAATTGTGCTTACTTGGTGTAAGTGCAGGGTTAATTGCGGCAGTGTTGATCATACTTTTTCGCCTCACAATCATGTTTTTTCAAAGCTTATTTTTAGATAAGCCTGATGACTTCACCACTTTACCAACCTATGAGCGGATGATACTGCCAGTTGGTGCAGCCTTACTAATTGCCTTATTCGCCGCCCTAACAGGCTTTAAGCATTATCGTCTTGGCATTCCATTTGTAATTCACCGTATTAAAAAACATTATGGCCATATGCCGCTTTACAACACGGTAAACCAATTTGTCGGCGGTGCATTAGCCCTTATTAGTGGCTTTTCGGTCGGTCGAGAAGGCCCCTCAGTACATATGGGTGCAACGGGTGCCAGTTTACTGGCCGATAAACTACACCTTCCGCACAATGCAATGCGTACCCTCACCGGTTGTGGTGTTGCAGCTGGTATTGCTGCTTCATTTAACACCCCACTTGCAGCCGTTATCTTTGTCATGGAGGTGGTACTGAGGGAGTATAAGGTGCATATTTTCGTGCCCATTATGCTCGCAGCGGTTACCGGCGCATTAGCCACTCAATTTGTCTTTGGTGACGCTTCAGAGCTTGCACTTATCACCATGAACCCATTGAGTGGTTGGCATTACCCATTTTTAATCATTTTTGGTATGGCACTTGGCGCTGTTGCTTATGCATTTAACCAAAACTTGATGCTTATAATCCGTACCTTCAAACCACTAAGTATGTTCCCTCGTCTATTACTAGCAGGATTAATAGCTGGTTTAATTGCTTATATGGTTCCTCATGCAATGGGCTCTGGTATGAGTGCTATCACTATTGCTATTGAATCACCAGATGATGTGCAGTTTTTAACTACCATCTTGATTGCTAAATTACTCGCCACCTTATTTGCCATTGGTTTAGGTATTCCAGGTGGGATCATCGGCCCTGTTATTGGACTTGGGGTATTAATGGGCACCTTAATGGCCTTTTTCGCGCAGTTTATTAGTCCGGGTGTTGATATCACAGGTACCTATAGCATGCTTGGCATGGCAGGGTTATTGGCAGCAACATTACACGCACCACTGGCAGCTCTCACTACGGTTATGGAATTGACCTCAAGCCCCGAGATCATTGTGCCAGCCATGTTGGTGATCTCAACGGCTTATGTCACGGCGTTGCAGTTTTTTGGTAACCGCTCTATTTTCATGCAACAACTTGATTTCCAAGGGCTTGAATATCAAATATCACCAGCTACCGAAGCATTACAAAAAGTAGGTGTGATGGATGAAATGGATGAGCAATTCAAGCTGCTTTACAGTGACGACAAACAACAAATTAAAGAGTCGCTCGATGCCCTTGATAGCCAAACCCCGCTGATTGTTCATGATGAAGAGAATGGCTATCGTCTTGCAGAATATGATTTAAGCCTGATGTCTGACCAAGAAAGTAATATCAAATATGTCAGCCTTGCCGGCCTTAGTAGCCAAGCAACATTAGCCGATGCTTTTGACTTATTAAAAGATAAACGCAGCGGTGCGGTATATATTTACAACCTGCTTGATAACCAACAGATTATGGGCCTTTTGCGTTGGGACCAAATCAGACATATCCTTACCATTCGCAACAGTTTGTTATAACAATTAAAATGGATGCTTAAATGACTGCGCTATTAGTTTATAAAACCTTCCACGTATTCTTTATGATTGCTTGGTTTGCCGGTATTTTTTACCTGCCACGTCTTTTTGTTTACCACGCAATGAGTGAAGAAAAAGCCTGTAACTCAATGCTGAAAGTAATGGAACGCCGCTTACTGTTTTTTGTGACACCGTTTGCTGTTTTAACATTGGTATTTGGCGTACTGACCATTTTTGAATATGGTCGAGACTGGTTTAGATACAGCATGTGGCTGCACTACAAACTGGTGTTAGTGATTATTCTCTATATCTACCACGGCTATTGCTTTAAATTACTGGCTGACTTTAAGCATGATCGCAATACACGTAGCGATCGCTTTTACCGTATTTTTAATGAAGTTCCGGTACTCATCCTTTTAGCTATAGTGGCACTGGCAATTATTAAACCTAACTTATAATTTGCTGCTGTGAACGCTAAAAATTTGCTATAGTACTGCGCAAATTTATGCGGCCTCCCATACCGAGTGCCAGCGCCCTATAAATGTGATTAGGAACAAACCCCATGCTAAGTTTCCAAGGTGAAAATATCCTGTCGGTCAATCAGCTTGATCGAGATTGTATTGAACGTATTTTTGCAGTTGCTAAGAAAATGGAGCCTTATGCTAAAAAGCAAAAGCGCACCAATGTTTTAGAGGGCGCAATTTTAGCGAACTTGTTCTTTGAACCAAGCACGCGTACTCGCGTAAGTTTTGGTACTGCATTTAACTTACTAGGTGGTTTAGTTCGTGAAACAACGGGCATGCAAAGCTCAGCGCTTGCAAAAGGTGAATCTTTGTATGATACCGCACGCGTGATCTCAGCGTATGCAGATGCAGTCGCAATGCGCCACCCTGACGCAGGCTCTGTTGCCGAGTTTGCCACCGGGTGTGACGTGCCAGTGATTAATGGCGGTGACGGCCCGAATGAGCACCCAACACAAGCCTTACTAGACTTACTAACGATTGAACGTGAGCTAGGTCGTTTCAACCAAAGTATCGACGGTATGCATATTGCCCTAGTAGGTGATTTAAAATACGGCCGTACTGTGCACTCTTTATCTAAATTACTTTGTCATTATAAAGACGTTAAATTCTCTATGGTGGCACCTGATGGCTTACAAATGCCAGACTACATTTTAGATGCTGTTGATAACGCAGGTCATAAAATTCAAGTAGTAGATAAAATGGAAGGCAACTTGGCCGCCGATATTGTTTATCAAACCCGTATCCAAGAAGAGCGCTTTCCTTCACAAGAAGAAGCTAACAAATACCGTGGTGGTTTCCGTATCAGTCAGGCAATTTACAACGCACACTGTAAGCCTAACTCAGTACTGATGCACCCACTTCCTCGTGATAGCCGTTTAGAAGCAAACGAGCTAGATAACGATTTAAATAGCAACGACAACCTAGCGATTTTCCGCCAAGTGCAAAATGGCGTGTTAATTCGCATGGCGTTGTTTGCTCTAACCTTAGATGTTGCCGACAAAGTTGAGCAATATGAAGTCGACGTGCCTTGGTTTAGCCGTAAACGTAATAGCTAAGCTACTTCGTTTGGGCTCTTTGAGCCCTTGCAAACCAACTCATTTAACGTGACAACCCAATAGGACTATTCATGACAATTAGCCAAGATCTTTTTAATCGCGCGCAAGAATCAATCCCAGGCGGTGTTAACTCACCAGTTCGTGCCTTCAATGGCGTTGGCGGTACTCCTTTATTCATCACTAAAGCTGAAGGCCCTTTTACCTTTGATGCTGATGGTAACCGTTATATCGATTACGTTGGTTCATGGGGACCAATGATCATGGGTCATAACCACCCAGCTATTAAGCAAGCGGTATTAGAAGCCGTTGAAAATGGCTTAAGTTATGGTGCACCAACCGAAACTGAAATCTTAATGGCCGAAAAAGTAAAAGAGCTAGTACCATCAATCGAAAAAGTACGTATGGTAAGCTCAGGTACTGAAGCAACAATGAGTGCAATTCGCTTAGCACGTGGTTTCACTGGCCGTGACAAAATCTTAAAGTTTGAAGGCTGTTACCACGGTCATGCTGACTCACTACTAGTAAAAGCAGGCTCAGGCGCACTGACTATGGGTGTACCAAACTCACCGGGTATTCCTGAAGACTTTGCTAAGCACACATTAACTGTGTCGTTTAACAACCTTGATGAAGTAAAAGCAATTTTCGCAAAATACGCTGACGAAATCGCTTGTATCATCGTTGAACCAGTTGCTGGCAACATGAACTGTATTCCACCTGTACCTGGCTTCTTAGAAGGTTTACGTGAGGTGTGTGATGAATACAAATCTGTGCTTATTTTTGATGAAGTAATGACAGGTTTCCGTGTTGCTTTAGGCGGCGCACAAGCTTACTACAACATCAAGCCAGACCTAACGTGTTTAGGTAAAGTGATCGGTGGCGGTATGCCAGTGGGTGCATTTGGTGGTAAGAAAGAAATCATGGATTACATCGCACCTGTTGGCCCAGTTTATCAAGCAGGTACATTATCAGGTAACCCAATTGCCATGGCTGCTGGCTTAAAGTCTTTAGAGCTATTAAGTGCTGAAGGCCTGCACGATGAACTTGAAGCAAAGAGCAAAGCAATTTGTGAAGGCTTTGAAGCCGCTGCGAAAAAAGCAGGCATTGCACTTACAACAAACTACGCAGGTGGTATGTACGGCTTCTTCTTTACTGATAAAGAAAAAGTAACTAGCTACCAACAAGCGACTGAGTGTGATTTAGAGCGCTTCAAGAAGTTCTTCCACTTAATGCTAGAAGAAGGTGTTTATCTAGCTCCTTCGGCGTTTGAAGCAGGCTTTGTGTGCGCTGAGCACTCTGAAAAAGAGATCAACGACACCATTGCTGCCGCAGAGCGCGCATTCGCGAAGCTTTAATAAGCGTTAAGCAAGTTAATAAAAAGCCCCAGCATTTTTCAATGCTGGGGCTTTTTTTATTCTTTGCCAATTCGTTTATTTAAGTATTAATGCGAGTTGGTGTTATTAATCTCTAACGCAAGTTGGTCTAGGCTCAAACTCACTGGCACGTATAGGTAGCTGCACTACTTTGCCGCAACCCGGAGGCGCTTGCAGACCAGTCTCTTCGTTAATAAAGGCCCAACGAATAGAAGCAGGGCGAGTATCCGCTATGGCTTCAGGGTTGAGTGGCTTAAGGTAACGAATGTAAGCTTCTAGTGCGCCAACACTTCCTGTTAAACCTGTGCTCTTGTTATCGTCGCGACCAATCCATGCAACAGTCACGGTGTTTTGGTCAAAACCTGCAAACCAACTATCGCGTAAGTCATTACTGGTGCCTGTTTTACCAGCAAGCTGAATTGATGGGAAATGAGCATTTAGGCGTTTAGCCGTGCCATCTTTAGTCACGCGCTTCATTGCATACTTAGTCATGTAGATTGATGCATCATCAAAACGTTTTTGTGAGCTGACATCATGTTTATAAAGCACCTTACCTACTGAGTCTGTCAGTGCTGAAATAGACGTTAATTCGCGGTACTGACCATCAGCAGCAAGGGTTGTATAAAGCTGCGCTACCTCAAAGCTTGAAAGCTCAAGAGCGCCTAATAACAATGATGGATATTGATCAATTCGCCCTTCTACACCTAAACGCTTCAAGGTATCAGCTACTTTATCAACCCCAACATCAAGGCCCGTGTTAACCGCAGGAATATTTATACTGTTACTAAATGCTTTGTATAGTGGCATAGGGCCGCGAAACTGCTTGTCGAAGTTCTCTGGTTGCCATACTTTCCCCTGCTCATTAGTCACTTGCAGCGGTGAGTCATCCACCAACGTAGCAACATTAAACTGACCACTTTCAAATGCCGTTAAATAAACGGCAGGCTTAACGAGTGAGCCAATATTACGCTTGGTATCAAGCACACGGTTAAAACCAAAATAACGTACGTCACGGCCCGCAACTAATGCCGACACCCCACCCTTTTCAACGTTAACAGAGATCATCGCCGCTTCAAGCTCTTCTGTTTTAGGGCGTCTTTCTAGATAAGGTAAACTTGCCTCAATCGACTCTTCCATGGCCGTTTGCTTTTGTAAGTCAAAATAGGTGAATACACGCACCCCGGCATCTAACACTTGCTGATCAGGTAGCAGGCGCTTTAATTCTCGATTAACTAATTCTAAGTAACCCGGATACGACTTTTGCAGACTGTCTTTCATTGGTGCAATATCAATTGGTCGCTTTAATGCCGCACGATATTCACGGGTATCAATCAATTTATTTTCAACCATTAAGCGCAGTACTAGATCACGACGCTCCATTGCGCGCTCACTATAACGACGTGGGTTGTAATACGATGGACCTTTCACCATAGCCACTAAAAGCGCAATTTGGTCGTATTCAAGCTCATCCACAGGCTTTGAGAAATAAAACTCAGCGGCAAGGCCCATACCATGAACGCCTTGATTGTAAGACTGACCTAAATACACTTCATTGAGGTAAGCTTCTAAAATGTCATCTTTGCTGTAGCGGTAATCCAATATCAAGGCGATAAGCGCTTCATTAAACTTACGCACCAGAGAACGCTCACGGGTAAGGTATATATTCTTTGCTAATTGCTGGGTTAAGGTACTGCCCCCTTGCACTGTACGTCCGGCTTTAATATTGCTGTATAAAGCGCGCATAATTGACCACACAGATACGCCATGGTGTTGATAAAAATTACGATCTTCAACCACTAGTAAAGTGTCTTTTAGCATCGGCGGAAATTTATCTAGCGGCACAAACTCGCGGTCTTGTTTTGAATCATTACCAATGCGAGCTATTTGAACTGGCTCTAATCGAGCGCTGTTTAAACGACGACCAAATTTATCTTTGATAGTTGCTAATTTCTGCCCTGAAAAACGCAGCTCAATCACTTGTGAATCTTCAAGGCCATCATAAAATTCAAATTCACGGCGGTACACTTTAATACTGTTAGCTGATTTAACATACTGGCCAGTTCGGCTTAGCTTGTTTACAGATGAGTAATTTAAACGGTTTAACTCCCAAATAACCTCTTGCTGAGACAAATACTGCCCAGGATAAAAGCTCATTGCACGAGCATACACTTGTGCAGGTAACTGCCATTTATTGCCTTCAAATTGGCGAGTAATTTTTGCATCTAAATAAATTAGATACAGCACCATGGCAACAATCACAGCAAGTGAAAGCTTCCAAAAAATTGACCAAAGTTTTCTTAATACACTAGCTTTAGCTGGCCCTTGAGGTGCGCGTGAGCGCTTAGCGGTAGTTTTTTTTGATGTCGCCTTCGGTTTACTAGACGATTTTTTTGCAGGAGTTTTTTTATCAGCCATTGAGTTCGCTATTGGTCAGTTAATTTTACAGGATTACGCCTTGAACAGCGCAATATTAACACCTGTAAAATTAACAGTCACTTAAACTCGTTTAGCGTGTACACAACCAGAGTGAGTGGATCACAGCAGGTATAAAGAAGATAAAGCATAGAATAATGTTAATCACTAAGTCTTTACCTGCGCCCGCTTTTAAGAATACCGCAACAGGCGGTAAAAATAGCGAAATAATTATAAGCAAGAGTTTGTTATCCATCGTTTTTCCTTGTTAGAAATGAACATTAAGCATAGTCAAAAAATAGCGATTTCGCCTATCAGAAAAGACTTATTTAAACGCAAAAAAGCCCTACCTAAGTAGAGCTTTGTTTTGAACACACAATGATATTGTTATGGGCGTGCTATTTGCACGCACCAAGATTAGTTACTGCGAACTGATACAAACTCAGGGTAAGCATCAATACCACAATCATGTTGATCCATACCGTTTAGTTCTTCTTCTTCGGTAACACGGATACCCATGGTATTTTTCAGGATTGCCCATACGATTGATGACGCGATGAACACAAATCCTAAGATACATACTAAGCCAATTAATTGATTAACAAAGGTTGCATCAGAATTTGAAAGTGGTACTAACATGATACCTAGTGCACCACACACACCGTGTACAGAGATAGCACCTACAGGGTCATCGATTTTCGCTTTATCAAGAGCAACGATGCTAAATACAACCAGTGAACCACCTAATAGACCAAGTAAACAAGCAAGTAATGGCGTTGGAGATGCAGGCTCTGCAGTAATCGTTACTAGACCTGCTAGTGCACCATTAAGAACCATAGTTAAATCAGCTTTACCCCATAACACTTTACATACGAATAGTGCTGCAATTGCGCCACACGCTGCTGCTGCGTTAGTGTTTAAGAAGATTTTACCAACCGCTGTTGCGTTTTCAGCGTCAGAAACAAGTAGCTGTGAACCACCGTTAAAGCCGAACCAACCCATCCAAAGGATTAATGTACCTAGAGTTGCTAACGGTAAGTTAGAGCCAGGAATTGGGTAGATTTCACCGTTTTTACCGTATTTCCCCTTACGAGCACCTAGGAAAAGTACACCAGCTAGCGCTGCCGCAGCACCTGCACCGTGAACGATTGCAGAACCAGCGAAGTCAACAAAGCCCATTTCAGATAAGAAACCTGCGCCCCAAGTCCAGTAACCTTCGATTGGGTAGATGAAACCAGTTAAAACAACAGTGAAAATTAAGAATGCCCATAACTTCATACGCTCAGCAACCGCACCAGATACGATTGACATAGCTGTTGCTACGAACACAACTTGGAAGAAGAAATCAGACTCTAAAGAGTGATCCGCATCAGCAGCTTGAGTGCCGATTAATGCGCCAAATGAAGGGATGAAACCACCTTCTGCGTTATCAACATACATGATGTTGTAACCCACTAATAAGAACATAGTGCAGGCAATAGAAAATAGTGCAACGTTTTTAGTTAGGATTTCTGTTGTATTTTTTGCACGAACTAAACCTGCTTCAAGCATAGCGAAACCAGCCGCCATCCACATTACTAAAACACCCGACATTAAAAAGTAAAAAGTGTCGAGTGAGAACTTCAACTCTACGATAGTGTTTTCCATAATTCCCCCTTAAATTGCTTCTTCATCAAGTTCGCCCGTACGGATACGAACGATTTGGTCTAAGTCGTAAACAAAAATTTTGCCGTCACCAATTTTGCCTGTTGAAGCAATTTTTGTGATGGTTTCAACAACGCGTTGACAATTTTCGCTACGAGTTGCAATTTCAAGTTTGATTTTTGGAATAAAATCGACTTGGTATTCAGCTCCACGATATAGCTCAGTATGACCACGTTGACGGCCAAAGCCTTTAACGTCGACAACTGTCATCCCCTCAATGCCTAAATCAGCCAATGCTTCACGTACATCATCAAGTTTGAATGGCTTTATTATTGCACTAATCATTTTCATAGTGGCCCCCTTCGGACGCTTATTGTTATCCTGTTGGCTTATACAATCCAACCTTTGTGCCACTATTTTTTATTACTTATTTTCAATAACTTAAAAATAAAAATTGGTTTTTGCACAAAAAAAATGCACCCTATTGGTGCATTTTTTTAACAATTAACCAGCGCTGGTGCAATTAGCACAACTATAGTTTAACTAAGCAGTTCCGATCTTGCTGTTTGGCTTGATATAAGGCCTTGTCAGCAATGCGCATCGCAGCTGTAAGCGATACTTTTTGGAATTGAGTCATACCAATACTCATGGTTAATGAGTAAGGCTCACCGTTAATTGAAAAGGCATGGCTTGCTAACTGCTCTCTGAAGGTATTGAGCCTTGATTCGGCCTTAGCTAAGTCCATATTATGCAGTACCACGGCAAATTCTTCGCCGCCGATTCTCGCGATAGTGAAGTCATCAAACTTAGTCTTTAAAAATGAAGACACTTGTTTTAGCGCCTGATCACCCGCCTCGTGACCAAACTGGTCGTTCACATTTTTAAAAAAGTCGATATCAAGCAAAGCCAATACGTTTTCTTGCTCAACATTTTTAAGCAGTTTTTCTGCGTATTGATAAAAATAACGACGATTATACAAGCCAGTTAAATGGTCGCGGTATGCGCTTTCTTTTATATCGGCTATTAAAGCAAGCTGCTCCATGGTTTGCATAACACGGCAATGAAACTCTTCATTCATAAACGGCTTAGTTAAAAAGTCGTTAGCGCCGTATTTAATAAAACGCGCCGATAAACCATGCTTACCGGCACCTGATAAACCGATAATAGCTAAATCATCACGGCCGCGGAAATTACGCACCGCTTTAACGAGCTCAAAACCATCCATTGTTGGCATTGCATAGTCCGTAAGAAGCAGCTTGATTTCAGGATCGTCTTTAAGCATTTGTAGTGCTTGTTCACCATCTTGAGCATCGCGTACATCAAACAACTGCTTTTCGAGCATTTGCTTCATCAAAGTGCGACTTAGTACTGAGTCATCAGCCACCAGCGCTTTGCTACCATCGTTTCTAAGTAATTGTGCAACAAGTTTGATCGCATAATGGTATGAGTCGCGGTTATCTTTAACCACGTAATCAACCACACCAAGCTCTAACATCTGCTGGCGAATGTATTCATCAATTTTTGATGTTAGAACAACGGTCGGGATGTTTTTTGATAAGGTGTATTTAGCTACTTCGCCATTCATCGCATCAGGTAGCGTTAAATCGACTAAAGCCAAGGTGTAATCGTGCTCGGAAATTAAAGAGACGCCCTCTTTTAAAGACCACGCAAAGTCGACAGCCACATCTAAATAGTGAGCAGCGAGGTGACGTAACACTTGCTGTACTACTTTACTGTCTTCAACTACTAATACTCTTTGCATTGCAACTTCTCTTTCTTAAGCACGTGTACACAGATTATAAAAACGCTAAATATACGCCATTTTTTAATCTAGCTAAATAATTAAGCAAAATATCTTTGCTAAAAAAATGCACTTTTTTGTAACCAGCTCAGCATTTTCAGTTATTTTTCTGTTTAACAGCTAATATTGGTCACTAGTCTCATTAGTTTGTCATCGAGTTTGCTTTACTTTTTAATAGCTGCAATTCGAATAATAAGGAATCAACATGAAACTAGTTAGTTTTATTGGCTTGTCAGTGACAGCACTAACACTGACCTTCAGTACTCCAAGCTTTGCTGATAACGGACGTCGTATTGACGTTGACAGCAAAGTGGTAACAGAGCACAAAGCCCGCATTAATGGTGAGCGTTTTTCATATACCGCAACCACAGGTACACAACCGGTTTGGAATGAGCAAGGCGATGCCGTTGCAACGCTGCAATATACTTATTATACCCGCGATAAAGTAGACGATAGAACAAAACGTCCTTTAGTTTTTTCGTTTAATGGTGGCCCAGGTTCTGCGTCAGTATGGATGCACCTTGCCTATACTGGACCACGTGTATTAAAAATTGATGACGAAGGTTACCCTGTTCAACCTTATGGCGTAAAAGATAACCCTTACTCAATTTTAGACGTGGCTGATATTGTTTATATCAACCCAGTTAACACCGGTTACTCGCGCGTTCTTGAAAACGAAAAAGGTGAGTTGCCAAGTAAGTCAGACCAACAAAAAATGTTCTTTGGTGTTAACGCTGACATCAAATACTTAGCTGAATGGTTAAATACCTTTGTTTCTCGCAACGAGCGCTGGCGTTCACCTAAGTTCTTAATTGGTGAGAGCTATGGTACGACTCGTGTTTCTGGTCTTGCTCACGAATTACAAAATCGCCAATGGATGTATATCAACGGCGTTATTCTAGTATCACCAACTGAAATTGGTATTAAACGTGAAGGCCCTGTAGAAGCTGCTAACCGCCTACCTTACTTTGCAGCAACCGCTTGGTACCACAAAGCCCTTAGCGCAGACTTACAAGCAAAAGACTTAGACGAGTTACTCCCTGAAGTTGAACAGTTCACCGTGAACAAGTTCTTACCTGCAATTGCTAAAGGTGGTTTCTTACCTGCTGATGAAAAACGTGCAATCATCAAGCAAGCAGCAAAATACGCAGGTTTATCTGAAAAGTTTGTTGAGCAAAATAACCTTGATATTCCAAATAACTTCTTCTGGAAAGAGCTATTACGCGAGCGCGGCCAAACTGTGGGCCGTTTAGATTCTCGCTATTTAGGTATCGACAAACGTGATGCAGGTGAGTCACCTGATTACTGGGCTGAGCTTACATCATGGTTACACTCATTCACGCCAGCGATAAACTATTACCTACGTGAAGAGCTTAACTACAAAACCGATATCAAATATAACCTATTTGGTAATGTTCACCCTTGGGATCGCTCAGGCAACAACACAGGTGAAAACTTACGTTTAGCAATGGCACAAAACCCATACTTAAACGTGATGATTCAATCTGGCTACTACGACGGTGCAACAAACTACTTTGATGCTAAATACACAATGTGGCAGTTAGATCCAAGTGGCAAAATGAAAGATCGTTTAAGCTTTAAAGGCTATCGCAGTGGTCACATGATGTATTTACGTCATGCAGATTTAGAGTCATCAAATAATGACTTACGTGATTTCATCCTGAAATCACTACCAGCCGAAGGCAAAGCAGCAAAATACTAAACAGCGTATTTGCAAAACCATAATAGAAAAAGCCCGTTTTATACGGGCTTTTGTTTTTCCACTAATCTTTTTGGGTATATACTCAAGTCATTGATTTAAGGATTTGGATAATCAGCAAATGGCAGAAAAATTTCGCGTAATGTTTGCAGGGCTTGAAGCCGGTGTCGACCAAGTACAAGCAACAGAACAACTAGCTGCAAAACTAAAAACAACAAAAGACAAAGTTGCGACCCTGTTTGAGCATAAGCCATTATTTGCACCAAGCGAGCAAGATAAAGCACTAAAACAAGCAAAGTTACTCGCCAGTGTTGGCATTAAAGCCAAGCTCCAACCGATTAACCAAGCAGCCACCAGCAGCCAATCAGACAATACAGCTGCACAGGCCAAAGAGCGTGAAGAACGTATTTTTGATGCCCTCGATTACATCACCAGTAGTCTTATTCGGCTAGAAGAAAAACTTGATGACTTAGAGCAGCGTTTACCTGAGCTTGAAAATAACAGCGTTGCTGATAGCGACGATAGCTGGCAAGAAGATGACTTGCTACTTGAAGACGAATTAACAGAGCCTGTTAAAAAACGCTCAAATACCCTACTCTATTCGCTTATTGCAATGGTCATTGTGTTATTGATCATTTTGGGTGTAGTGGAGCTTTTCCCTGAACTTTTCTCCTTTTTAGAAAGTTAACACTAATATTGACATGAGCAACACACGAGCAGAAATCAGACAATCTATTCGAAAAAAGCGCAATTCACTGACTGTTGAACAACAAAAAAATGCAGCAATTGCGCTAAAAGTGAATTTTACTCAACACTTAAAATCGCTAAAAACACCTAAAAACGCCCATATTGGCATTTATTTCAGCAATGATGGCGAATTAGACACTTCATTGTTAATTAAAGAATTATGGATGCAAGAGCAGCATTTATATCTGCCTATTATCCACCCCTTCAATGGCACAACTTTATACTTTCAGAGGTATGAAGAAAATTCACCCATGACTGCAAACCGCTATGGTATCTTGGAGCCCAAGTTAAATTGCAGTCAAATATGCCCTTTAGACAAGCTTGATATTTTACTTATGCCATTAGTGGCATTTGATGATCAAGGTAACCGTTTAGGAATGGGCGGTGGGTTTTATGACAAAACGTTGGCTCGGTATTACCAAGAAAACTGGCAAAAACCGATTTTGATAGGCCTTGCCCATCAATGTCAGCATGTTTCAGCATTGCCAATTGAATCGTGGGATGTACCGTTAAAACACATTATAACCCCAGAGAAAATCTACCAATGGTAAGCAAACTGTTTGTATACTATAGGCCCTCTCTGACAGCTAACTGAGCACATAATTATGACGCAAGATGAATTAAAAAAAGCCGCTGCCTGGGCAGCCCTAGAGTTTGTAAACGAAAATACCATTGTTGGTGTAGGTACAGGCTCTACAGTGAATCACTTTATTGATGCACTTGATACAGTAAAAGACACCATTACTGGTGCGGTTTCAAGCTCTGAGGCTTCAACTGAAAAGTTAAAAGCACTGGGTATTGAAGTATTCGAACTAAACGATGTATCAAGCCTTGATGTGTATGTTGATGGCGCAGACGAAATCAATCCACACAATGAGATGATCAAAGGCGGTGGTGCAGCGCTGACACGCGAGAAAATCGTTTCAGCGGTAGCAAAACAATTTGTTTGTATTGTTGATGAATCTAAAGAAGTTACAACATTAGGCGCATTTCCACTGCCGGTTGAAGTAATCCCAATGGCACGCAGCTATGTAGCTCGTGAACTAGTAAAACTAGGCGGTGACCCTGTTTACCGTGAGGGTGTTGTAACAGATAACGGTAACGTCATTTTAGACGTGCACAATTTAGATATCAGCAACGCCAAAGAATTAGAACTAACAATCAACCAGATTGTTGGTGTAGTAACAAACGGCTTATTTGCCCATCGCGGCGCAGATAAAGTCATTATCGGCACCAAAAATGGGCCGCAAATAAAGTAAATAGGAATGAGGATATGAGTAAGGTATCGTTAGCAAAAGACAAAATTAAAATTCTCTTGCTGGAAGGCGTGCACCAAAGTGCTGTAGAAACGCTTAAGCGTAATGGCTACAGTAATATTGATTACGTAAAAACATCCTTACCTGAAGACGAGCTGATTGAACGCATTAAAGATGTGCACTTTGTAGGCCTTCGTTCTCGCACTCATATTAATGAAGCGGTATTAGAATCAGCTGAAAAGCTAGTCGCAATCGGCTGCTTCTGTATCGGTACTAACCAAGTCGATCTACAAGGTGCGCGTGAACGTGGTATTGCGGTATTTAACGCACCATTCTCAAACACACGCTCTGTAGCAGAATTAGTACTTGGTGAAATCTTATTATTACTTCGTGGTATTCCAGAGCGTAATGCCCTAGCACACCGCGGTGGTTGGTTAAAATCTGCCAACGGCTCATTTGAAGCACGTGGTAAAACGTTAGGTATTATTGGTTACGGCCACATTGGTACACAGCTAGGTATCATGGCTGAAAATATCGGTATGAACGTTGAGTTTTACGATATCGAAGACAAGCTAACGCTGGGTAATGCAACACAAGTTCATAACCTAACTCAGTTACTACAACGTGCTGACGTTATTAGCTTACACGTACCAGAAACACCGCAAACGAAGAACCTAATTGGTATGGCTGAGCTTGAAGTAATGAAGCAAGGCGCCATCTTGATCAATGCTTCTCGCGGCACTGTTGTTGATATCGATGCATTAGTAGAATCACTTCGAGATAAAAAGCTGAGCGGCGCTGCAATCGACGTGTTCCCTGTAGAACCAAAATCAAATGATGAAGAGTTCGTATCACCGCTGCGCGAGTTCGATAACGTGATTTTGACTCCGCATATTGGTGGTTCAACACAAGAAGCACAAGAAAATATCGGTATTGAAGTAGCAGGCAAACTTGCTAAGTACTCAGATAATGGTTCAACTATTACTGCAGTTAACTTCCCTGAAGTATCACTGCCAGAGCTTGCAAACCGCAGCCGCTTATTACACGTGCACCACAACCGCCCAGGTGTTCTAACGCAAATTAACCAAGCGTTTGCACAGCACGGCATTAATATCGCAGCCCAGTACTTACAAACTGACGAATCAATTGGTTACGTTGTAATTGATGTCGATACAGACCAATCTGAAGTCGCTCTTAAAGAGCTAAGTGCTGTTGAAGGTACAATCAGAGCACGTATCCTTCACTAATCTTTGATATAACAAATAAATAAAAAGCGCAAACAGTTAAACTGCTTGCGCTTTTTTGTAGGACAAAAACTTTAAGCCCGTAGGTTGGTTTGAGTGTAGCGAAACCTAACACGGGAACCCAGCTTTAAACCGTAAATTTTAAGCTCTAAGGCAAAAATAGCTCACCGTAGGCGTGAAATTTATTTCGCGCGAGGGTTAATTTCTAACAAATAAAACGCCAATCATTTCTAATAAACAGTAAAAGTGAGAGCAAGCTTGTATTTGGACAAAAAGTTTTTAGAGGCAAAAACCATTCACTTTATCTAGTCAAAAATAAACTCTCCCCCACCCCTCAAACACTTCCCTGTGTAAATCACGCCGATGAGTCAGTAAATTTTACTCATCGGTTTGCGGTGCCTCAGCGTCTTTATCTTGCTGTTTTTCGCTTATCATGGCATTTAATTTCTCGCCGCCTTTGATGCCAAAATCTAACGTGCGGATTGGGAATGGGATGGTCATGTCAGCTTCGCTTAGAGCGTTTCTAACTGCCACAACAGCCTTGTGGCGAACGGTCATGAAATCTGCTTCGCCGGGGTATTTAATCCAAAACCAAACTAGTAAGTTAACGCTGCTATCACCAAAGCTTTCGGCGTAAACGGCGGTTTCTTCTTGTTTAATCACAAAATCAAACTCATTGATTTTTTTAACAATCACCTCAGCGGCTTGTTCTGGATCGTCAGCATACGAAATACCTACAGGCACTTCGATACGACGCACACCTAAGGTACTGTAGTTACTGAGTATATTTCTAAATAGAATCTTATTAGGCACTAAGATAAGTTGCCCATAAAAGTTCTCAATGAGGGTATTTCTAAGGTTAATCGCCTTAACGGTACCAAACACGCTTTCGGTGCGGATTACATCACCTGTTTTAAATGGTTTGCGAATACCCATGGCAATACCCGCTATAAGGTTCTCTGTCATGTCCTGAAAGGCAAAACCAATTGCAAGACCTACGATACCAGCACCAGCAAGTAATGAGGTGACAGTGCCTCTAAGACCCAAGAAATCAAGGGCTACAAATAAGCCTACGCATAACACGATGACTTTTACTATCGATGACATTAAGTCTGCTATTTGCGATGACTCTAACGAGCGGCGTAATAGCTTTCTGAGCATTGACCCAACGATACGCGCCAGCAATGAAAACACGATAGTAATAATTACTGCGACAATAAAGTTTGGAATATGGCTTATGATGATATCAACCCAGCCACCGAGTTTTTCTTCTATCAGCTTTTCGGCTTCACTTACTGTCGGAATTTTTAACATTTTTGTACCTTGTTGAATTAATTGCTCAACAAAGTACTTAGCAAGATGAACGCCATTTCTAATTTAGAGTATTAAAACCATAAAAAAGCCGTGCTAAGCACGGCTCTTCTAATTCATTTTACTAAAAAATTAGTTCTGCTCTTCTCGTAAGAAAACAGGCTCTAATTCTTTTGTTGTTGCATCGCTACTAAAGTAATAACCCGCCACAGTGAAATCTTTTAAATCACTTAATTGGGTGATTTTATTTTCAATGATGTAACGTGCCATCATGCCGCGAGCTTTTTTCGCATAAAAGCTAATCACTTTATATTGACCGTTTTTACAGTCTTTAAAATGTGGAGTGATGATTTGTGCGTTTAATGCTTTTTTATCAACCGCTTTAAAATACTCATTCGAAGCAAGGTTTACCAAGTATTTGCTATCTTGCTCAGCAAGCACTGTATTTAGCTTTTCGGCGATAACACTGCCCCAAAACTCATATAAGTTTTTACCACGTGGGTTTTCTAACTTAGTGCCCATTTCAAGGCGGTAAGCTTGCATTAAATCTAATGGTTTAAGCACACCATAAAGGCCAGACAAAATACGTAAGTGCGACTGTGCATAATCAAGATCAGCACCGCTTAGAGTTTGCGCATCTAAGCCACCGTATACATCACCATTAAAGGCTAGCACGGCTTGTTTTGCATTGTCTTGGGTAAATGGCTGTGACCACTCGGCGAAGCGTGCCGCATTCAAACCAGCTAGTTTATCGCTGATTTTCATTAGGCTACCAATTTGCGCTGGTGTTAAATCACGGCAAACTGACATTAACTCTTCGCTGTGCTCGAGTAATTCAGGTTGAGTGAATTTATCGGTCGTGGCTGGTGTTTCGTAATCTAAATTTTTTGCAGGTGAAATAACAGTGATCATACTTAGCTATTGACTTGTAATTTGTTTGATGTCAATTTCAACATTAATTGAATCAAAATGCACGTTTTGTTTCGTCCTGCCTTTATCCGCTGTTCTTTTCATACATAATGTTCTAGTTTTCTGTATTAAGGACATTTGACCTATTAAACACTGTCATAGTGTTGCAGCATAAAGGCCGCTATAATGGATTTTCTTTTAACTTGCTTGGAATGAGGAAAGCAAATGACTTCAGCACTACAAAGGCTTAAACAGCATTCATCTATTGTTGCAGATACAGGTGATATCGAAGCTATCAAAAAGCACCAACCAGAAGATGCAACAACAAACCCATCTCTACTTTTAAAAGCCAGTGAAATTGAAGCGTATAAGCCTTATTTAGATAAAGCGTGGCAATATGCCAAAGAAACCGAGCAAGATGCAGCTAAACAACTTGAGTTAGCATGTGATTACTTTGCTGTATTAATTGGTAAAGAAATTAGCGAAATCGTACCGGGCTATATCTCAACAGAGGTAGACGCACGTTTATCATTTGATACCCAAGCGACTATCGATAAAGCCCACACTTTACTAAGCCTTTACGAAAAAGAAGGTGTTAGCAAAGATAAAATCCTAATCAAAGTTGCATCAACGTGGGAAGGTATCAAAGCCGCTGAGCAGCTTGAAAAAGAAGGCACTAAGTGTAACTTAACGCTGTTATTCTCTGAAGCACAAGCACGCGCATGTGCCGATGCAAATGTATTTTTAATTTCACCATTCGTTGGCCGTATCTTAGACTGGCACGTTGCTAACGGTATGGAAAAACCAACTGATCCGCTAAACGATCCAGGCGTGCAATCTGTACGTAGCATTTACGAATTCTACAAACGCCACGATTACAAAACAGTTGTTATGGGCGCAAGCTTCCGTAACACAGGCGAGATCATCGCACTTACTGGCTGTGATAAGTTAACGATTAGCCCAGGTCTTTTAGAGGAGTTAGGCCAATTAACGGATGCACAAGAGTACCTACTAGAGAGCGACTTTACTGTTGAAGAAAAACCAGCACCACTAACTGAAAGCCAGTTCCGTTGGTTACATAACCAAGATGCTATGGCGACAGAAAAACTTGCTGAGGGTATTCGCTCTTTTGCACAAGCACAGCTTGAATTAGAAGCACGCTTTAAAGCAATGTAATTCAAATTACAGCATTTTTTAAACGCCACCGCTAGGTGGCGTTTTTGTTTCTAAAATAACTAATCCTTTGATCTATTCATCTATCAATCACACTTCTGTAACAGTATTGTCACTTTTTTATTCTATTTTTGAGCAGCCTGTGGTATAGGTATTTCCGAGGTTCAAAAAATCAATAGGAGAAGTTCATGGATAGCCTAGACGATATTTTAGAAATATTAGAAGGTCCTAGTAAAACAAAAAAGACCTCTACAAAAAATAAAAAGAGAAAATGGCGCGAAATCGAAGCTTTGAAAGACAAGCATAGACTTCGCAAAGAACTACAGGAGTTAGACTATTTCACAGACAGCATTGAGCTTGATGAATTAGACTTTTAATTAAAGGCCCGCAAGGGCCTTTTGCATTTGCGGCAACGACCAATTTACTGGCGCTTTATTTTGATCAGTAAGTAGCTGGTTTGTCTTTGAAAAATGCTGACAACCAAAAAAGCCACGATGTGCAGAAAGCGGTGATGGATGCGGGCCTTGGATCACATGATGACGCGAGGTATCAATGTGTTTACCTTTTTTCTGAGCATGTGCCCCCCATAACACAAACACCACACCGTCACAGTGCTGATTAATAAGCGCAATTACTGTATCAGTAAATTTTTCCCAACCAAGGTGCTTATGAGAATGAGCTTGCCCTTGCTCAACAGTTAATACCGTGTTGAGTAAGAACACGCCTTGCTCAGCCCAGCTTTGCAAATAGCCATGATGAGGGATCTCAAAACCATCGATATCAGTTGCCAGCTCTTTGTACATATTCTTCAAAGACGGTGGTAATTTTTTAACCTCTGGTAATACCGAAAAGCACAAACCATGGGCTTGCCCTTCTCCGTGGTAGGGATCTTGGCCTAAAATAACCACCTTAACTTCATTTAAAGGTGTAGCATCAAAAGCTGAAAATACCTGTTCGTCTTTCGGATAAACGGTAACGCCTGCTGCGCGTCTATCGGCCACATATTGCAAGGTTTCTTGCATGTAGGGCTTAGCAAGCTCGGTATCTAGAAATGTTTGCCAATCGATCATTTTGAAGCCTGTATTTGCTGACGAGAAACATCTATTTTACCACACATATCAGTTAAACCATCAAGCATACGGGTTGTAAAACGGTGCAATAAGTCTGCGTTTACACTAATAAACTGGTTATGCTGTACCGCTGGTAATTCAGGCCATTGTCGCCAATCAATTTTAGGCTGAGGCTTTTTCGATTTTTCATCTGGAATAATCACTACCTCTGGATTGGCAACCAATACATTTTCAATACTAATGCGCGGGTAGTCTGTATCGCTATTAGCAAACACATTATCCGCATGACAAATAGTTAATAGCTGATTGATCCAAGTATTTCCACCAACTGTCATCATCGGCTCAGGCCATAATTGATAAAACACCGACACTTTCGGTTTGCCTTCTTGCGCTGTACGAATAGCTTCGAGTTTAGTTTCAAACTCTTTAGCTACTTTATTTGCCTTGGTTTGCAAATGCGTAAGCGTGCCTAGTTTACGTAGTTCATCAGCCACATTATCAACCTGATTTGGATTGCTGTACGCTACCGGAATACCTAATTTTTCAATGTAAGCGAGATCTTCGGCTTTGTTACCCGTTTTCCAAGCCAGAACTAGGTCTGGTTTTAACGACAACAGTTTTTCCATGTTAATTCCGTAATAGCCGCCGACCCGTTCGATATCATTCGCTTGCTGAGGAAAATCTGCATAGTCAACGGTACCGACAATGCGCTCTCCTGCTCCAATCGCAAATAGGTTTTCAACGATGTGCGGTGCTAAGGCAACGATACGCTGCGGCTCTTTAATTTCATGAGCCTGAGCCAATGCAGGTAAATAAAATAAAACCCCTAAGAGTGCAAACTTGATGGTTCTCATATTAAAAATCGAACCCTTTTTGTGCTTTGATCCCTGCATCAAAAGCGTGTTTTACGTTTCTGACTTCACTGACTGTATCAGCTAAGTCGGTCAGTTTACGGTGCGCACCACGACCTGTAATTATCACCGATTGCATAGCAGGACGAGAGCTAACTGCTTCTAGCACTTCGTCTAAATCAATATAGCCGTAGGTGATCATATAGGTTATTTCGTCGAGCATAACGAGGTTAATCGACTCATCTTTCAGCATTCTTTTCGCTTCTTGCCATGTCACTTGCGCAGCAGCAGTATCTGACTCTTTATTTTGTGTTTCCCAAGTAAAACCAGTGTTCATTATAACAAATTCAACCCCTGCTTTTTCGAGTAGGTTGCGTTCACCACACTCCCATGTGCCTTTAATAAACTGGCACACAGCTGCTTTCATTCCGTGACCTACCGCACGTGCAACAGTACCAAACCCAGAAGTCGATTTCCCTTTACCGTTGCCAGTTATAACCTGAAAAATACCCTGCTCTTTTTGTGCAGCAGCAATCCGTTCGTCGACTTTTTCTTTTACTTTTTGCTGGCGTTGTTGGTGCTTATCTTGATTCTGTTCGCTCATTGTTGTTCCTTATGTCTCTAAATTGAAGTTCTCATAAATATTGATGATTTGTTCAATATCGAGATTCTCTGCTACCACGTTTGCTAAACGGCTTAACTGCTGTTCACGGTTTAAATTAATATCAATTGGTTTAATTTGGTTATTTGTTGCAAGCCAAGTTATTAGCTCAGATACGCCCTCAGGGGTATCGAACAAGCCATGTAAGTAAGTACCTGCTATTTGGTTATCATCACTAATAAAACCATCTACTTTGAATCCACTTGGGTGATCATTAAAGCTCAAAAATGGCTTTTCAAGTGCTGGCCCTTGGCTGATCCCGGCGTGAATTTCATAACCAGATATTGCTTTATCGCTATTGTTTAAATGAAGTATGCCAGAGACTTGGCTTAGTATTTTTTGTTGCCCTAATTGCGTTTCAAAGTCAGCAAGCCCAAGCCCTACTGCGCTGCCTAAATTAGACTCCACTGCATGTGGATCAGCAAGGTAGTTACCTAACATCTGCAGCCCACCGCATACTCCAAGCACTTTACCGCCATAGCGTAAATGACGTGTTATTTGTTTATGCCAACCTTCATTTTTTAAAAACGCTAAATCGCTGAGTACATTTTTACTGCCCGGTATAATAATCAGATCAACACTTGGAATAGCCTGAGTATGACGTACATACTGTAAATCGATTTCTGGTTGTAGTCGCAGTGCATCAAAGTCTGTGTGATTACTAATATGAGGAAGTAGCAGCACTGCTATGCATAATTGCGGTTTATCGACCTGATTAGTTATAGCAACGGCATCTTCAGCATCTAGTGCTAAGTCATGTAAATAAGGTAATACCCCAAGTACTGGCTTATTGGTGTATTGCTCTAACCAATCAAGGCCACCTTGCAATAACGCAATATCGCCCCGAAAACGATTAATCACAAAGCCTTTAACGCGAGCCTGCTCTGACTCAGACAACAAGGCTAACGTTCCGACTAAATGAGCAAACACACCGCCTTTGTCAATATCGGCAATAATGATCACTGGGCAATCTACCGCCTCGGCGTAACCCATATTGGCAATATCGTTTTCGCGCAGGTTAATTTCTGCAGGGCTCCCAGCACCTTCAACAACCAGTAATTCAAAACGCTCACTTAAGCGCTGCTGCGAAGTAAGAACTGCATCCATCGCCACTTTTTTGTAGTCGTGATAACTGCCTGCTTCCATATTCGACAGCGCTTTACCATGAACGATTACCTGCGCCCCAGTATCACTGTTAGGTTTTAATAAGATAGGGTTAAAATCGACTTCTGCGGGGACTTTTGCCGCTACAGCTTGCAAAGCTTGTGCGCGACCTATCTCGCCACCATCTGCGGTTACAGCGCTATTTAACGCCATATTTTGTGGCTTAAAGGGCGCAACCTTTATGCCTCGCTCAGCAAAGATCCGGCAAAGTGCTGCTACAAGAGTACTTTTACCTGCATCTGAGGTCGTGCCTTGCACCATTATTGTTTTCATCATTGTTCTCTTTTTAAGGTTTGTGCAAGACCTGCAATCACAAACTCAACACGTGCAACTTGCTGTGCTAAGGCTTGATGCAACCAACCTGAATGATCAACAAACTGACGGCTTAATTCACCGAGCGGCACAATGCCATGACCCACTTCATTGCTGACAAAAATAACCTCACCCGGCAATTGCGATAACACATCGAGTAAGGACGCTTTTTGCTCAAGCCAAAATGCTTCACCCTGCTGGCATAGGCAATTACTCAACCACAGCGTTAAACAGTCCACTAAAATACAGTTTTCAGCTTGGCTATGTTGTTGTAGTGCTTTAGCCAAATACAAAGGCTCTTCAACAAGTTGCCAATGCTTAGCCCGCTCAGCTTGATGCCTATTAATTCGGGCTGTCATTTCTTCATCACCCGCATTGGCTGTGGCGATGTAGATAAGCGGCTTGTTTGAATTTGTTGCCAGCTGCTCAGCAAAACGGCTTTTACCGCTGCGAGCACCACCTAAAATTAAAGTATTTTGCTGGCTCATAATAAACTCACCAAGCAAAGGTAGGTAACAAGCTCAGATACTTGCTGGGCTGCTCCTAAGCAATCGCCGGTGTAGCCAGATAACTGTTTTTCAAACCAGCGCTTTAATAGTAAACGAGTAACAAAAAGCACACTGATGAGGATTAATAATTGCCCTAAAGTAAAGCCAAAAAACAACCATGCAATTGCTAACACCGCACCGCCAGTTGCTAGCAGTATTTGATAACTTTGCGTGCTTAAATGCATCGCAATTGGCTTTACTTTAGATGTGGCGTCCTGACTTACATAGTCCATACCTGCAATTAAACTTGTTGCTACAACCCGACTTAAGCTTTGCCCTAAAACAAGTGCAATAATCACAGTACTGGTTACTTCACTAAGTGCAACGAGTGTTTGGTATTTAATTAATAAGGCCATCACAAGCGCCGCTGCACCATAGGTACCTAAGCGACTATCTTTCATAATGCTCAGCTTATCTGCAACGTGCCAACCACCACCAAAGCCATCCCAGACATCAGCAAGGCCATCTTCATGAAATGCCCCTGTGATTATCAAGCTAAACGCCATAACTAAGGCAACTGAAATGGCTGCGGGGAATAACCAACTTAGCAGTAAAAAACTCAGCGCTAAAACTACACCTAAAATCACGCCGACCAATGCAAAATAACGGCTGGCCTGATTGAGTGCCTGACTCGATACTGCAAAGTTTAACTTAACGGGTATACGCGTTAAAAAACTAAGCGCCAGTAAAAATAGTTGAAACTGACTTGGGGTAGAGTCAGAAGTGTGTTGTTCAGCGCTCATATCAGACAACTTGCTCAACATTGGCATCGGCAAAACTTGCCATGTCATTGTAAAACGCCAAAGATGCTTGCAGTAAAGGTAAGGCAAGCGCAGCCCCAGTGCCCTCTCCTAACCTTAAATCAAGCTGCAATAAAGGTGATGCGTGCAAGGCATTGAGCATTGCTTTGTGCCCTTGTTCATCAGAGGCATGAGCAAATAACATGTAATCACGAGCGTTTGCATTAATGTGAGTTACAACAAGCGCTGCAGCAGTACAAATAAAGCCATCCACGATCACTGCCATGCCAAGCTCCGCAGCAGCTAAAATAGCACCGGTGATCTGTACAATTTCAAAACCACCTAATGCCGCAAGCGTCATTAGCGGATCGCTAAAATGAGCTTGGTGTAATTGAAGGGCTTGCTCAACAACTTTAATTTTTTTAGCAACAACCTCGTCGCTCACACCTGTGCCTTTACCAACACATTGGCTAGCAGGTAACGACAACAAGGCAGCCATTAATGCCGCAGCACTTGTGGTATTGCCAATACCCATCTCACCAAAGGCGATGGTATTACAACCTTGCTCATAGAGTGAATGAACTCGCTGTTTGGCTAATGCAAACCCTTTTTCAACCTGGCTAAGTGACATGGCCATTTCAGTATTCAGTGGTGCAGTGATTTCACCTAAACGCTGGTTATGCACACTTTTATTGTGTGAAGTACTGAGTGTTCCAGCGTCTACAACTTCTAGCTGCCAGCCAAGCTGGCGACAAAATACATTAATCGCTGCACTTCCTGCTGCAAAGTTTGCCACCATTTGAGATGTAACGCAGCTAGGAGCAATCGACACACCTTGGCTTGCCACACCATGATCACCCGCAAATACAACTAGAGAAGGGTTTGAAATAACCGGTTTAAAGGCAACTAGCGCCTGCTCACTATCAAGTTGCTTTGAAAAAATAAGCGTTAATTGTTTAGCACAACTTTCAAGCTGACCCAAAGCTCCTAACGGCTTTGTTTTGAGGTCTATTTTTTGTTGAATTACAGCTGAAAATCGCTGATTAATAGGCATGATATTAAACATTAGCTACCTGCTCTGTTTACGAAAATAAAGTAAGAATAAAAAGAACACGCTACCAATAGCGGCTGTGATCACACCTACGGGTAGTTCTTGGTTATTCAATAGGGTTCGGCATAACACATCTACCCACACCATAAAAATACCTCCGACCAAGGAGGTCATAACTAAGTTATGGCTGCTGCCTTGCGGTGAAAAGTAGCGCACAATATGTGGGATCATCAGGCCGACAAAACCAACGCCACCGCACATAGCAACAAGCACAGCTGTAATTAATGAACTTAGCAGCAGCATCATGATCCGAAAGCGTTGCACATGAATCCCCAAGGTTGCAGCACTTTCATCACCAAGCAGCATTGCATTAAGCTGACGACGAAATGCAATCATCAGCGTCATACAGGCAATAATTACTGTAAACGGCAGCCAAAGAGTGTCCCACTGTGCACGAGAAAAACTGCCCATCGTCCAAAACAAAATAGCGGTTATAGCTTGAGGGTCGCTAAAATAAAGCAGCAGACTAGTCAGAGCACTAAATAAAAAAGATAAAGCAACACCAGCGAGTAACATGGCTTCAACTTGGCCAACATGGCGACGCCCTGCAATAGCAATAAGCAACAGCATAGAAAGTAAGCTTCCGACAAATGCTGCAACTGACATACTAAAGCCAAAACTCACACCGGTTAGGGCTATAAAGCACACCACACCAAATGAAGCCCCAGAAGAAATACCAAACAAGTAAGGGTCAGCAAGCGGGTTTCGGGTTACGGTCTGTAAAATTAGTCCTGCCAGAGCAAGCCCTGAGCCTGCTAAAAATGCCAGCACCGTTCTTGGCATACGCAATTGCCAAATAATACGCTGCACAAATTCATCGCTATCTTGGCTAAACAAACCATTAAAAACATCACTCAGTGGCGTATTTGCAGCACCAAAGCTCAATGCTAAAAAACAACTAATAAGCCCTACGACAACACAGATACTTAAACGCATTGCATCAGTCATTTTGATGCTCCTGTGTCTGATAGCCATAAAAATAAGTGATGTGCGGAATAAACTTATCAGTGCTTGATTGCGGGTGAGCAGATACCGCTGCGCAGACACCAAATACATCACTCAACAGCTGCTCAGTAAGCACCGCTTTTGGTTGCCCCTGACAAACCAAACGCCCTTCATCAATCACCAATAATTCATCACATAAACTCGCTGCGAGATTTAAATCATGGAAAGAGGCAAGCACTGTCACATCGAGGGACTTTGCTAATTCCATTATTTGAATTTGGTATTTAACATCAAGGTGACTGGTAGGCTCATCCATGATGAGCAACTTAGGTTGTTGTACGATAGAGCGTGCAATAAGCGCTCTTTGCTTTTCGCCACCAGAGAGCGAATCAAATGCTTGCTCACTATGATGAGACAAACCTACCTGCTCTATCGCTTGATATATTCGCTGCTTATCATTGGCAGACGTGGCGCTGAAAAGTCGCTTATGAGGCGTTAAACCTAAACTCACTACATCGAACAAAGACAAATTAAACTGCGATGGAGACTCTTGTAAAACCACTGCAACCTGCTTTGCATATTCATCAGCACTGATTTGCCAAATATCTTGACCGCTCAGCAGCACAACCCCATGCTGAGGCTTCAAGTAACGATAAAGACAACGCAGCAAGCTTGATTTACCCGCACCATTAGGGCCGAGTAGACCGATAAATTGCCCTGCTTTTAACTCAAGGCTAATTGATTTAAGTATCGTTTTATTCGCAGTACCCCAACTTAAATCAGACACTGATATTAATGGCGCAGCGCTAAGGCTATTTTGTTGCAAGCTTATTCTCTCTTGGCGAGTAATCGCAACGCACAAGAAAGCACTGGTAAGTACCAGAAAATGATGTGAGTTGACCCGCTCGATGATTAATTGTTAGTGCTAAGTATCTGGCTGACCATTATTTAGATGGATTACAGTTGCGGGAACAGCTGGAGAATTTCACTCCATTCCATAGCATATGAGTATTATGGCGGGCTAAGTAAATAATTCAATGAATATCGCTCTAGATGGCTAAAAAACAATTTTAGGCCAAGCTTGTCCTTGTTCATCTATATATACATCGAGTGTAATAAGCCCCGCATAAGGAAGGTGAAAAACATTTAAATGCGTGGCTGATTGTTTTGGCATCTGACATACAATAGCGAGAATTTGTTTAATCACACCTGCATGACTTATTACCAATGACTGTTCATGCTTAGATTCACACAATGATTGCAAAAACGTGTGCCACCATGCCTCTACCCGAGCGTAAAAATCAGCCATAGATTCACCATTGGGCACTTTTACTTGCCAAGGGTGTTGCCAAAAATCACCAATATGAGGCTTACTCGTTTGCTGCCAAAGCTGTTGGTAATCTTGGCCATCCCAATCACCAAAATTAAACTCTTTCAGAGCGTTATAATAGTGTACATGCAGTGAGTGTTGATTTGCTAAATAATCAGCGTGGACTGAGCAACGCTTTAGCGGTGAACTATATATGGCATTTAAATTTATGAACTCAGCAGAGGCTTGGCGCATTTGTTCAAGGCCTTGCTCAGATAAACCGACATCGATTTGCCCAGAAAGAATTCCAGGCGTAGCGATTTCGCCATGGCGAAGAAAGTAAACTCGTGAAGTAAATGCGCCCATAATGTTCCTCAGTAAACCAATAGTGAACGTTAACGCGTTTTAAGTAGTCTGTCGACTTATGCTAAGGGACTCATCCGAAGAGAGTTAAGCTAAACGCATTAAACGAACGTCAAAATGTAGCACTGCATTTGCGCCAATCTTGCCACCGTTACCTTTTTTACCCCAAGCAAGCTCTGGAGGGATCACAAATTCATAGCGAGAGCCGATATTCATTAATAATAAACCTTCTCTTAACCCTTCTATAGCTTCAGATAAAGCGAACACTTCGGGCATACCCGCTTTATAACTGTCGGCAATCACATTGCCATCAGCAAGCATAATACGTTGGTTAATAACCACTGTATCGAATTCTGATATGCGTTCTCCTTCAACATCATCAATCACTTTATACATTAAACCCGACGGGCATAGATGTGTATCTGGATGCGAAGAGAACTTAGCAATAAATGCTTCACTATTTTTACGATTTAAACCTGAAGAGCCTTTTGACTTGGTCGTTTTCTTACGAGACACAGCACACCTTAATTGTATTACAAATATAAAACGCTTTATCGCATAACAAGGTTAGGGAAGCAAGTTTGCGAGAGTAAAGTTGCAAGTTAGAAAGGGGAAAGTTTGAGGGTCTGGCGTAGGTTGGGTAGAGCGCAGCGAAACCCAACACAGAGCTATCAGCTTTCAGCCGTCAGCGATCAGCCGCGCGGTGTGGGTGTTTGGTTCTGCGTCTTCCTCTGCCGGAGGCTCTAGGCTCTAGGTTTTAGGTTTTAGGTTTTAGGTTTTAGGTAAAGTGTACTTGTAGGAATGGCTTTAGCCATGAATGTGTTTGTTATAGTTTAAATTCGGCACTGAAGTGCCTTATATGGACTCCTCCTATTGCACAATACCCTTCGTTAATTTTGTCAGACTGCGTGCTTATATGCGGGCTCATAATGAGGAGCTACCTCGGCCCTTTGATGTATTCGCGCCCTTGTGCCTCTTCTCCTACTCGGTGTTTTAACACGCCAGGCACTTTACAGGCTATCAAGGGTGGGTCTAACCGCTTAACGCAGGTTCTTGGTCAATACTGTTGTTTCTGTTATTGAAGGCTAAATATTAATTGGCTAGTAAACTGGGTTCATAACTCGTGCCCTTTTTCAGCATGGCATACGCTGTCCTAACTGTTTTATTTGCTAATGCAATGGCGGCGCACTTCACACCGCGTCTTTCAACTAATGCTTTGAGCCATTGTTCTTTTTTCGTTTTTGGCTCTCGATGCTTTAACTGACTGATAACCGCTCTGGCTCCGAGAAACAAGTGACTGCGTAATGTTATCTCTCCACGGTATTTGGCTATATGACCTATTCGTACTTTTCCACCACTTGAGTGTTGCCGAGGGGTGACACCAACATTGGCTGCCGCATTACGTCCACTCGTAAAATGGGTTGTGTCACTTAAGCTTATTAATAAACCAACCGCTGTGATAGGCCCGACCCCCTCAAGCGCCAGTAAACGTTCACACTGCTCATCTTGTTTTACTAAACCTGTCAGTAACTCATTTAATGTTTCTTTTAATGTTGATTGCGCTTTAAATAATTCATAGCACTGAGCTAGACACTGCCTTAAACCAGCGGTTAATCCATTATCGCTATCCTCTAGAATCTCAGGGATAGCTTGCCTAAACGCGCATTCCGATTGCTTGATTACAATCCCAAATTCAAGTAACAAGCCTCTGATTTGATTAGCCAGCTGTCGTTTCTGCTTTTCAGCTAAGGCGCGCATTCGCTCTATTGACTGTAAGCTTTGCTGTGCTTGTGTCAGTGATTTACACGGGCGGACATTAGGTGAGAAAGAAGCGGCAGCTATTGCAATGACATCATTTGCATCTGTTTTCTGGCCAACTCTAAATGCTTTGACAAATCGAGGATCTAGAATCACGACTTCATGACCAACACTACGTGCTTTGCGTGCCCAATAATGAGCACCACCACATGATTCCATAACAACTTTACAGCGAGGTGACGTAGTGAGTATGGTCAGTAGCTCTTTTCTGCCCACCGCTTTATTACTTTGAAGTTTTTGATGAAAAAACTTACCGACTTGAAAAACATTTTTTGCCAAGTCGATGCTAATTAGGTTAAATTTTGACATGTATGGATTCCTTATTGGTAAAAGTAATTGTCCAATCTCTTTATACCGTACTCACCCCATTTGGGGGAGGAGTCCATACATCTCCTACGGGGTTTGTTGCTGAGGGTGACTCTGTACTAAACAACCAAACAGTTCAACTTTACCCTTGCTAACTAGCAACTCGCTAACTCATGTTGGGTTTCGCTCCGCTCTACCCAACCTACCTGGCGAATGAATAGGGCACGTTGTGTGGATAGCTCCCAGACGCAAAAAAGCCCGACTCTTTCGAATCGGGCTTTCTTTAATAGGATCCTGGCGATGACCTACTTTCACATAGCAGCTGCTACACTATCATCGGCGCTGTTTCGTTTCACTACTGAGTTCGGCATGGGGTCAGGTGGGTCCAAAACGCTATTGTCACCAAGAAAATTCTTTTCAACTTTCTTATTATTTTTTTATAGTCTTTCGACTTAATTTAAAGTCTTGCGACTGAATTTGGAGCCTGGCGATGACCTACTTTCACATAGCAGCTGCTACACTATCATCGGCGCTGTTTCGTTTCACTACTGAGTTCGGCATGGGGTCAGGTGGGTCCAAAACGCTATTGTCACCAAGCAAATTTGGTTTTAATTCGCTCATCTGAGCAAATTAATAAATCTGGAATTCTGATATCAAGTAAAATCTACTTTAGTAACTTAACTTCTGTTCGTTACGCTGTCATAAAACGCGTTTGGCGTTGTATGGTTAAGCCTCACGGGTAATTAGTACAGGTTAGCTTAATGGCTCGCACCACTTCCACATCCTGCCTATCAACGTTGTAGTCTTCAACGGCCCTTCAGAGACTTTAAAAGTCTAGTGAGAACTCATCTCGAGGCCTGCTTCGCGCTTAGATGCTTTCAGCGCTTATCAGTTCCGAACGTAGCTACCGGGCAGTGCCATTGGCATGACAACCCGAACACCAGCGGTTCGTTCACTCCGGTCCTCTCGTACTAGGAGCAACCCCTCTCAATTCTCAAACGCCCACGGCAGATAGGGACCGAACTGTCTCACGACGTTCTAAACCCAGCTCGCGTACCACTTTAAATGGCGAACAGCCATACCCTTGGGACCGACTTCAGCCCCAGGATGTGATGAGCCGACATCGAGGTGCCAAACACCGCCGTCGATATGAACTCTTGGGCGGTATCAGCCTGTTATCCCCGGAGTACCTTTTATCCGTTGAGCGATGGCCCTTCCATTCAGAACCACCGGATCACTATGACCTACTTTCGTACCTGCTCGACGTGTCTGTCTCGCAGTTAAGCTGGCTTCTACCATTACACTAACCGTACGATGTCCGACCGTACTTAGCCAACCTTCGTGCTCCTCCGTTACTCTTTGGGAGGAGACCGCCCCAGTCAAACTACCCACCAGGCACTGTCCGTAATCCCGATTAGGGACCAACGTTAGAACATCAACACTACAAGGGTGGTATTTCAAGGACGGCTCCACAAAAACTAGCGTTTCTGCTTCAAAGCCTCCCACCTATCCTACACATGTAGGGTCAATGTTCAGTGCCAAGCTGTAGTAAAGGTTCACGGGGTCTTTCCGTCTAGCCGCGGGTACACAGCATCTTCACTGCGATTTCAATTTCACTGAGTCTCGGGTGGAGACAGCGTGGCCATGGTTACACCATTCGTGCAGGTCGGAACTTACCCGACAAGGAATTTCGCTACCTTAGGACCGTTATAGTTACGGCCGCCGTTTACCGGGGCTTCGATCAAGAGCTTCGTCCGAAAACTAACCCCATCAATTAACCTTCCGGCACCGGGCAGGTGTCACACCGTATACGTCATCTTGCGATTTTGCACAGTGCTGTGTTTTTAATAAACAGTCCCAGCCACCTGGTCACTGCGGCTCCCGTCCGCTTAGAGAGCAAGTCTCATCACAGATAGGAGCGTACCTTCTCCCGAAGTTACGGTACAATTTTGCCTAGTTCCTTCACCCGAGTTCTCTCAAGCGCCTTAGTATTCTCTACCTGACCACCTGTGTCGGTTTGGGGTACGATTCGGTATAATCTGAAGCTTAGAGGCTTTTCCTGGAAGTATGGCATCAACAACTTCACACCCTTGGGTGCTCGTCTCGTGTCTCAGTCTTAAGAGTCCGGATTTTCCTAAACTCTCAACCTACTCACTTTCACATGGACAACCAACGCCATGCTTGTTTAGCCTGCTCCGTCCCCCCATCGCAATTATACCAAGTACGGGAATATTAACCCGTTTCCCATCGACTACGCCTTTCGGCCTCGCCTTAGGGGTCGACTTACCCTACCCTGATTAACATGGGATAGGAACCCTTGGTCTTCCGGCGTGCGGGTTTTTCACCCGCATTATCGTTACTCATGTCAGCATTCGCACTTCTGATACCTCCAGCATACCTCCCGGTACACCTTCAACGGCTTACAGAACGCTCCCCTACCACTCAAACATAGTTTGAATCCGCAGCTTCGGTGCATAGTTTAGCCCCGTTACATCTTCCGCGCAGACCGACTCGACCAGTGAGCTATTACGCTTTCTTTAAAGGATGGCTGCTTCTAAGCCAACCTCCTGGCTGTCTGGGCCTTTCCACATCGTTTCCCACTTAACTATGACTTTGGGACCTTAGCTGGCGGTCTGGGTTGTTTCCCTCTTCACGACGGACGTTAGCACCCGCCGTGTGTCTCCCGGATAGTACTTTACGGTATTCGGAGTTTGCAAAGGGTTGGTAAGTCGGGATGACCCCCTAGCCTTAACAGTGCTCTACCCCCGTAAGTATTCGTCCGAGGCTCTACCTAAATAGATTTCGGGGAGAACCAGCTATCTCCCGGTTTGATTAGCCTTTCACTCCTAGCCACAGGTCATCCCCTAACTTTTCAACGTT
>NZ_CP072675.1:705000-935000 GCF_023650795.1 Pseudoalteromonas sp. SCSIO 43088 | reverse complement strand
GCCTGCCGCCAGCGTTCAATCTGAGCCATGATCAAACTCTTCAATTAAAAGTTTTTTGAAACCGAAGTTTCGTGCTCAATGAATTCTGAATTTTGATTCTTTCGAATCGAATTGACTGTGCTGAAACAAGTAAACTTGTTTCCGTTGGTCACTCAGTTCAATTGAGACTCTAAATTTGTTTGCGTTACTTAGTAAACTAAGTTTCGCTGTTAGAACTCAATCTGTACGAGTGCCCACACAGATGATTGCTTTATATTGTTAAAGAACGTTGCGACGTTGTCGCTAGGGGTGCGTATAATACATCCTTAATTTTTCGAGTCAACACTTAATTTCAAACTTTCTTTTTAGACCGTTTTAAACCGAAGTTTTACTTAACTCTGTGTCACTTTGTTCAGCGCTTTTCATTGCTGCCCGCCGTGTCAGTGGATGCGCATTATAGGGATGCGAAGAATTAACGCAAGCACTTTTTGTAGAAAACTACTAAAAACTTACCTTTCGCGCAAAAAACAAGCTAAAGGCAGTAAAAAACACAGTTTACTGTACAAAATACAGTCAACTTTTCTCGAGAGGATCTTAAGTATTATCGAAATTAGGTAATACGCAAGTTTTTAAATAAAAAAAAGCGCCACAATCTTAGTGGCGCTTTTATCAATCAACTCTGAATTAGTACAAGATACTATATAACTTACGACGATACTTAGATGCCAAGGCATCGCCATCAGGTAAAGAAGCGATAATTTCTAGATAGGTTGGTTTTGCATCTGCGTAGTTAAGATCTTTTTTAAGTACATTAAATAGCATCTCTAAAGCTTCTTCTTTACGACCCGCGCTATTAAGAGCATTACTTAGTTCTACTTTTATCTCTAAATCATTTGGGTATTTTTCAACTTTATCCTGCAGTGCTTTTATCTCTGGTGAATCTGTTGCTGCTAATGCTTGTTCACATTTTGCTTGGATATTTGTGAAATACGCATCACGTTCATTTTCTGCAACCGAATCTAATAATGCTTGTGCATCTTCTAATTTATGAATTTGAATACAGATATCAGCTAAAACTAACTTTACCCGTGTATGGTTTGGATCAAGCTCATAAGCCTGCTTTGCATAGTTAAAAGCATTATTTAAATCTTGATTGATTAACGCTTGCTTAGCTTGCTCTAGTAATAACTCGTGTTGAGCTGGTAAATGTTTGGCTAGCGCATCGCGAATTTGCTGCTCTGTTTGAGCACCCGGTAACATATCGACAGGCGCTGATTCTTTTAACATCACAAGCGTAGGTAATGCTTGTAAACCAATTTGCTGCGCAAGTTGCCCTGCAAGAGCTTGCTCAACATCACAATCTAATGTTGCTACTAATAAATGCTCACCATACTCATTTGCTATTTTCTCTAAAATTGCAGCTTGCTGATGACACTCAGGGTTTTGCGCAGAGTAAAAAGTAAGTAGCACTAGTTTTTCAGCGGACGTTTCACCCAGTGCTTGCTGCAAATTTTGCTGGGTAAGTTTTATCATATTATTCATTTGATCGATTGCACTATATAAGTATTTAGGTTTTTATATAGTGGCAAACATAACAATTACAAGCCCCACGGGTCGAGGTCATTATGAAATTATCTGCTATTTCTGCAGCTTTATTACTTCTTAGTCCATTCGCACAAGCAACAACGCTCGATTTAAATCTCAAAAAAACTATGCCTGAGATTGAAAAGCTTTATTTAGATTTACATCAATCTCCCGAGCTGTCTTACCACGAAAAAGAAACTGGTCAAAAGCTAGCAAAGCAATTAAAACAGCTGGGCTTTACTGTTACTGATAATGTGGGTGGTTACGGCGTTGTTGGTATTTATGAAAACGGTGATGGCCCTACAGTAATGATCCGCACAGATACTGATGGATTACCAATTGTTGAGCAAACAGGAAAACCTTACGCCTCTAAAGTGACTGTAATAAATAATGCTGGTGCAACAGTTGGCGTAATGCATGGTTGTGGTCATGATATTCACATGAGTTCATTTATTGGCACAGCACAACAGTTAATGACACATAAAGATCAATGGCAAGGTACGTTAATGATGGTCGCACAACCTGCAGAGGAAGTAGGCGGTGGTGCAAAAGCAATGCTTAAAGAAGGGCTTTTTACTAAGTACCCTACTCCAGACCATGTTATTGGTTTACATGTAAGTGCGAGTGTTCCTGCTGGTAAAGTTAGCATGAAAACTGAGTATACGATGGCAAGTGTTGACTCTGTTGATATTACTGTAAAGGGTAAAGGCGGTCACGGTGCCTATCCACATACAACAATAGACCCTGTTGTGATTGCTTCACGTATTGTATTGGCACTGCAAACTATTACTAGTCGCGAATTGTCACCACTTGAACCGTCAGTGGTCACTGTTGGCTCAATTCATGGTGGCTCTAAACACAATGTCATTTCTGATGAAGTAAAACTACAGCTCACACTTCGCAGTTATAACCCTGAAGTACGTTTGCAACAAATCGCGGCGATTAAACGAATTTCTAAAGGTATCGCATTAAGTGCTGGCCTTGATGAAAGCTTAGCGCCTGAAGTATATGTACATGAAGATGAGTCAATTCCTTCGACTTACAATAACCCTGCACAAACCAATGTAGTGCGTTCAGCAATTGCTAATGCTATTGGTGAAGACAATGTTCTTGAAACTGAAGCTGTAATGGCTGGCGAAGATTTTGGTCTATACGGTCGTACAGAGCAGCACGTGCCAATTACTTTGTTTTGGTTAGGCGGTGTTGAACCGAGTCAATATGATACAGCAATGCAATCTGGCGCAACATTACCTTCTTTACACTCAAGCAAGTTTGCACCTGATTACAAGAAGGCTCTTCCTACAGGGATTACAGCGATGAGTAATGCTGCGGTTGCCCTATTCAACAAAAAATAGTTTAGGCTGACTTAGCTCTAGGCTTAGTTTTTCTTTTAAAACGTCGCTTTTGCGGCGTTTTTGGTAACTGAGCAAAGACTTGGCTGTCGCACTGCTTGGCTTGCTCAACTAAAGCATGTAACTCTGCCAACAATGGCGTTAAAAATTGCTGATAACTCATGTGTTGCTCAGCTATATTCCCTAACGATGCTTCCCACTTAGCTGTTAAGTCAGGGCTAGCAAGCTGCTCTGGTAATGTACTTATAAGAGCTTTGCCTGTTGCGGTAGCTAGAATGTTTTTACCCTGACGCTCTAAAAAGCGTCGTTTAAATAAAAGCTCAAGAATACCAGCCCTTGTAGCCTCAGTGCCTAAGCCATCAGTTTCTTTGAGGATCTTTTTAATTTCTGGGTCTTTTACATAGCGACTTATGCCTGTCATAGCACTCAATAAGGTAGCATCAGTAAAATGCGCTGGCGGTGTCGTCATTTTGTCTACCACTTCACCTTGATTGCAATGTAGCGGCTGACCTTTTTCAAGTGGCGGTAAGGTTTGCTCATCTTTTAACTCTGTTTTGCCCATTAATGTTTTAAAGCCTAAGCTAACATCTTGCTTAGCAGCAGCTTTAAAAAGCCCACCCGCAATTTCAACCGTTACTTTAGTTTCGTTAAATATATAGTCTGGATAAAACTGAATTAAATAATGACGGCAGATCAACCGATAGATTTTTTGTTCATCACTATTTAATGATGCTGAGCGAAGCTGTTTTTCGGTAGGAACAATAGCGTGGTGAGCTGCCACTTTGCTGTCATTAAAACATTTACTCCGCTTATTGGTATCAGCTTGCTTGCAAGCTTCACTTACTTGACCTTCATTATTAGTGATGGCGGCAATAATCCTCGCTGCATCTTTATGATGCTCTTTTGGTAAATAGCGATTATCTGAACGAGGATACGTAATTAACTTATGGCGCTCATACAAGCTTTGACAGGTATCTAGCACCTTTTGTGCTGGCATTGAAAACGCCTTTGCCGCATCAATTTGTAAAGCCGACAAGTTATAAGGTAACGGCGCTTGTTGCTTTTTTTGCTTTTGATCAAGCTCAACCACTTTAGCCGGTTGATTAGTTATGCGTGACACAACATTTTCAGCAAGCCCTCTATGTAATACCCGCCCTTCTTCATCTTGATAAGGTTCACATGCTTTACTTGGCTGCCACTTTGCAGAAAATGCCTGCTGCTGCTGAGTTTCAAGGTGAGCTAATACTTCATAAAAAGGTTTCGCTACAAAGTTAGCTATTTCATTATCACGATTTACAACTAGACCTAAAATAGGAGTTTGAACACGCCCAACAGATAACACATTACCAAACCCAGCTTTTTGCCCAGCAAGCGTATAAGCGCGAGTTAAATTCATGCCAAATAGCCAATCGGCACGTGAGCGAGCTAAAGCAGATACACTCAATGGAATAAAATCGCGATTCGATTTTAAATTATTCAGCGCTTTTTTAACTGCACCTAAGTTTAAGTCGCTGATCAAGAGTCGTTGAATTTGCTGTTTTTTAACTTGGCTAAGTTTAACCTGTTCGATCACTTCATCAACCAATAGCTGGCCTTCCCTATCAGGGTCGCCGGCATGAACAATTATATTTGCCTGCTTGATTAGCTTTTTTAATACAGTGAGTTGTTTACGTGTTTTTGATTTAGGCTTTAATTGCCACTGTTCAGGCACGATAGGTAAATGCTCAAACCGCCACTTTTTAAAACTTGCATCGTAGTCATCGGGTTCTGCTTGTTCAAGCAAATGACCAATACACCATGAGACACAATCACCATTACCTAGCTCTATATAGCCATCATGCTTTTTTTGTGGTTTTGGCAGTGCATCTGCAATGGCTCGCGCCAAGGATGGTTTTTCGGCAATGTAAAGTTTCATAACGCAACACTAAATACTGTTTTTATAAACAGTAGTCTAGCACAGGATTTTTAACGAAGAAACGCCTTATGCTTGCTGGCTTCGTCGAGTAAAGAGGTAGATAAGCGGTAGGTAACATACGACCACAGTACCAATATTGATTAGCGGTAGCAGGGTCTTGTACATGTAGGTGCTGTAAGACAAATCCCAAAGGTGGCGGTCAACTAAACGGAACAACTGTAGAATGGGCGCCATTATCACAACCAACTGCCCTAAAACACTTTGCCATAAGTAGACTTTATCTTTAATACCCAAGTAAGCAATGATTGCCATCCAAGCAATATCATTAAAAGCCCAGACTACATAGCGCCAGATATAGATATCATCAAACTCTCTTAAAGCAGAATAAATAAGAGTTCCATAAAGGAAAAAAGCAGCAGTAATGATAGAGAAATAAAAAGCGGGCCAATCTTTACGAAGGTAAAAAATAATAATAGCCGGGCTCAAAATGAACACCCAGCTATTGCTTAATATAACTCTAATTTCTACAAACCAATCAGGCAAAATGCAGTGCCTTAATCAGTTTTATCATCATCACCGCCATCACCATTGCCTGGCATATAGCTATATTTATCAACTTTTTTCATTTTTATACTCCATTACATGTGTTAATGAAGTTTCACTTTAATTGATTTATTGCCTTACATCAATAGGGTCAGACTCGTGTGCTTTACCTTGCATAATAGAGATTTCAACACGGCGATTACGCTTGCGATCTTCATCGGTCACATTCGGTACAAGAGGCCTTGTTTCTGCGTGACCTACCACCATCATACGAGATTTATCAAAACCGGGCGCTTTTTCCATTTCACTGGCAACTGCCACCGCACGTTTTGATGATAAATCCCAATTATTAGTATAAAGTTCATTCGATACTTGGAAGTCATCAGTGTGACCTGACACGGTTATTTCACCTGGCACATCTTTTAACAGCGTAGCAATATCACGAATAATAGGTTTAAATTTTGGCTGTAAAAAAGCACTACCTGATGGGAATGAGCCATTCTCACGGATACGAATAATAATTTGCTGGCCTAATGACTCGAGCTCAATCGCACCATCCATAATTTGCTGTTCTAGTTGCTGAGCAATTTTCTTCACAAGTTCATTTGTTTGTTCTTGATCAGCTGCTGAAATTGACTGTTCTAAAGCTTGTTGCTGAGCCGTACTTTGCGATTCACCACCTCGTTTATTACCGCGCTGTTCTTGTCGACCACCGGCAGAGCTTTCGTCGCCAGCCTGAAACTCAAGCATTTGTTGCGTCATTTCTACGGTTTGTTGTTGAATCGTTTCAATAGGTGTGGGTTCAGGTTTACCCGGAGTGAACTCCATGGCAATGACCGAGGTTCCCTTTGGAATATCTTTTACTTCAATTTTATTTTGTACACCGAAAGCAAACTTCATGGAGCCGGCAATTTGCTTAAACTTCAGTACGTCCATTTCTGAGAAAGCAAGCAAGAGAACAAAGAAGCACATTAATAATGACATTAAATCTGCGAAGGTTCCCATCCAGGCGGGTAAACCCGGTGGTGGACATTTGCACTCTTGATCTGACATGCCCTACTCCTCGGTATCAACTTTACGTTTTGATTCAGCTAAGTAGTTTTTCAAGATACCTTCAATTACTTTCGGGTTTTGACCATCTTGAATACCTAGTACCGCGTCGAGAATTAAACGTTGATTAAGCGCTTCCTCGTCTTTACGTAGCTCTAGTTTTACCTGAATTGGAATAGCAACAACGTTTGCTAAGAACGCACCATAGAGAGTAGTTAAAAGTGCAACCGCCATTGCAGGGCCGATTGCTTTTGGGTCATCCATGTTTGATAACATAGCAACCAAACCGATTAGCGTACCGATCATACCCATCGCAGGGGCAATATCGGCAAGTGATTTAAATAACCCAGCCCCTAGTTCATGACGGTTAGCTGTAAGAGAAATATCTTTTTGTAGGGTGGCACGAACAACATCAGCATCATGACCATCCACTAACATATCGACCCCTTTGCGCATAAAACCGTTGGGGATTTCGGCTTCTTCTAATGCTAAGAAACCACCTTTACGTGCTGAATCAGCTAATTCTACTGCTTTTTCAATTAATTCTTCTGGAGATTCGATTTTGAACATAAAGGCTTTTGCAGCGACTTTACCTATGCCCAAAAATTGCCCCATAGTGAAATTCGATAATACGATAAAAATCGAACCACCAAATACAATGACCACCGAAGGCGTGTTGTAAAACATTGCAACTTGGCCGTCACTACTTAACACCATCGACATAGCAATTAAGCCTATGGCACCAAGAATACCTATTATGGTTGCTAAATCCACATACCCCTCCAGAGGAACAATTACACGACACCCTCAGGTATCAAATTTTTATTATTAACTGCTTATCGGCAAGCAGTTGAAATACTTAAATCATTAAATGAATTAATTTTATTTTAATGTAAGATTTTTAAGCTACAAGTTTAAGCTGTATCTAAAACCGTAAAAATAGCATATTGAAAATGGATTATGCGTAAAAAAACACATCATTCTTTGACCTAGTTTAGCATTCCCCCTAAAATTGGCCTCACTTTCTAACAGCTATCGAGGCCACAATGGCAACAAAGAAACCAGAAAACTTAAGCTTTGAAGAAGCGCTGGATGAATTATCTCAAATTGTTGCACAAATGGAGCAAGGTGAATTGTCACTAGAACAATCGCTAAAACAATTTGAACGCGGCATTGCACTGGCGAATGCTTCGTCTGGTAAGTTACAGCAAGCCGAACAAAAGGTTGCCATTTTAATGGGTAACGATAGCCAAGCTCCTCTTAGCAATTTTGATTCAAACTTGGACTAATTAAGTGCAATTAAAAGAACAACTACAACGCGCTCGTGAAGACGTTGAAGCACATTTAAATCGCTATTTCGAACTACCACTTAATACCGAAAAAACCATCAAAGAAGCCACCCATTACGGTGTTTTAAATGGTGGTAAGCGCTTACGTCCATACCTTGTATACGCAACGGGTCGAATGATGGGCGCAGACAAGGCCGATCTTGATATTCTTGCTGCCGCTATTGAGTGTATTCATAGCTACTCTTTAGTCCATGATGACTTACCTGCCATGGATGATGATGACTTAAGACGTGGCCGCCCTACCTGTCATATTGTTTATGGCGAAGCGCAAGCCATACTCGCGGGCGATGCATTACAAACGCTGTCATTCGATTTAATTGCCAACCATCAATTTGCCGTTCCTGCGAGCCAGCAAGTAAAAATGATTGCCTCATTAAGCAAAGCCTCAGGTATTGAAGGTATGGTAGGTGGGCAAGCACTGGATATTGAAGCGACCGATAAAGAAATTACCGTTGCGCAGTTAGAGCGCATTCATCAGCTAAAAACGGGCGCCTTGCTTAATTGTGCTATTACACTCGGTGCATTGAGTGCAAAAAGCTGTGATGAACATACTCTCGCGCAATTAAACCTATTTGGCCAAGCAATAGGGCTAGCTTTTCAGGTACAAGACGATATCCTTGATGTAGAAGCTGATACTGAAACATTAGGTAAGCCACAAGGCTCAGATATTGCGGCTAATAAAGCAACTTACCCTGCTTTATTAGGTATGGCTGGTGCAAAGCAAAAAGCACAAGATTTACTAGCTCAAGCTCATCAAGCTCTTGAGGCAATTGATTACGACACCAGCGAACTGGCGAGCCTTGCTAGCTATATCGTTGAACGTAATTATTAATGCCTAAAAAAGAAAGACAAAATAACTAAAAAATCAGAGCAGCAATGGGCTATAATGCACTCTGGTTAGCGAAGGATGTATAAAAAATCATGACACTTGATAGTAGCAAGTATCCATTATTAAGTTTGGTTGACGAACCAGCACAGCTGCGTGATTTAGCGCAAGACAAGTTACCTGCGTTTAGTAAAGAGTTACGCGAATACCTACTTAATTCAGTTTCGCAAAGTAGTGGTCATCTAGCATCAGGTTTAGGCACTGTTGAACTAACCGTTGCGCTGCATTATGTTTATAACACTCCTGAAGATCGTTTAGTATGGGATGTGGGTCATCAAGCATATCCGCACAAAATCTTAACGGGTCGTCGTGACCAAATGCATACTATTCGTCAAAAAGACGGTTTGCACCCTTTCCCATTCCGTGAAGAAAGCCCTTACGATACATTTAGTGTTGGCCATTCGAGCACCTCTATTTCAGCAGCCTTAGGCATGGCCATTGCTGCCGAAAAAGAAGGTAAAGATCGTAAAACAGTTGCTGTTATTGGCGATGGTGCGATCACTGCTGGTATGGCATTTGAAGCGATGAACCACATGGGTGATGTTAACCCTAACGTGTTAATTATCTTAAACGATAATGAAATGTCGATTTCAGAAAACGTAGGTGCACTAAACAATCACTTTGCCCGTATTTTATCTGGTAGCTTCTACACCAATATTCGTGAAGGCAGTAAAAAGCTTCTTTCTGGTTTACCGCCAGTGAAAGAACTTGCCAGCCGAATGGAAGAACATTTAAAAGGTATGGTCATTCCGGGCACTTTCTTTGAAGAGTTAGGCCTTAATTACATCGGCCCAATTGATGGTCATGATGTTAATATGATGGTAGATACCTTACGTAATATGCGTAACCTTAAAGGCCCGCAATTACTACATATTAAAACGCAAAAAGGTAAAGGTTATAAGCCTGCCGAAGCGGATCCAATTGGTTACCACGGCGTACCAAAATTTGATCCGAGCATGTCAAAATTACCAAAATCTAAACCTGGCGCTGCGACATTCTCAAATGTGTTCGGTGACTGGTTATGCGATATGGCAGCCCAAGACGACAAGCTAATGGCAATTACCCCTGCGATGCGTGAAGGCTCAGGCATGGTACGTTTTTCTAAAGAGTACCCAGCGCAATACTTTGATGTAGCAATTGCTGAGCAACATGCTGTAACACTTGCAGCTGGTCTTGCTTGTGAAGGGTTGAAGCCTGTTGTCGCTATTTATTCAAGCTTTTTACAACGTGCGTACGACCAACTTATCCACGATGTAGCATTACAGAACTTACCCGTTTTATTTGCTATTGACCGTGCCGGTATTGTTGGTGCTGATGGTGAAACTCACCAAGGCGCCTATGACTTAAGCTTTATGCGCTGTATTCCTAACATGATTATCATGGCGCCTAGCGACACTAACGAGTGCCGCCAAATGCTTTACACTGGCTACCAATGCAATCAACCTGTTGCTGTTCGTTACCCACGTGGTAGTGCCGGCACCTGTGAGGTTGAATCAACCATGAGTGCAATTGAAATTGGTAAAGCGCGTAGCATCAAACAAGGTAATAAGGTGGCCATCTTGTCGTTTGGTACGCTGTTAGAGAACGCCAAAGAAGCTGCTGAAAAGCTTAACGCAACAGTGATTGATATGCGCTTTATTAAGCCTCTTGATACTGACGCTATCAGTGAATTACTTGGCAACCATGATGTAATTGTTACTTTAGAAGATAACGCTATTGCAGGCGGTGCGGGTTCTGCTGTGAATGAGTACTTAGCTGCAATCAAAGCGGATGTGACTATCTTAAATTTAGGTATTCCAGATGAGTTCATTAAGCATGGTACGCAAGATGAAATGCACGCCGAAATGGGCCTAGATGCAAGTGGTATCTTAACTAGCATCAAAGAGTTCATGGCTTAAGCCAAACAGCATTCACAAAAAAGGAGCCTTAAGGCTCCTTTTTTAATACCAATAGAAACGCTAACGCATCCAAATTTTAATATCGGCTAAACCATTAGCTTGTAGTGCACTAAGCTGCTGATCAACATTGTGGCTTTGTTCGAACTCAAAGGCATCTAATTGCTCGTCAAAGGTAATGTTTGCTACACCATCACCACCGCGCTTTTTAACTTGATGCAATGCAATATCAGCAAGGTTAACTGAGGTTTCCCAACCAATAACTTGGCCACCTAATAAAGGTAAAGGATAGAAAGACCAGCCAACCGACGCAGTAATCGTGGTCGATTCTCCATTCGGTAATCTAAATGGGTTTGCTGCAATTGCCTCGCATAAGTCAGCCACATAATTGTCTATCGCTGTGCGTTTGAAATCACGTAGTAAGAGTAAAAACTCATCGCCACTCCAGCGTGCAACATAGTCAGAACCTTGAGTACGGCTATTCAATAAAGTCGCCATTTGCTGTAAGCAGCTATCGCCAGCGAGCGGGCCATATGCATCATTAATGCGACTGAAGTTATCAAAGTTAATTATCAATAGAACGAGCGACTTACCCTGTGCTTGCAATGACTGCGAGTTACGCTGGAAGTGTTCGATATCTTTAGGGAGCTGATCAAACAAGAAGCGTCGGCTACGTAGGCCTGTAAGCTCATCTGAGTGACTTACTAGCTTAAGCTGTGAATTCACTTGATTAAGCTTATCGTTAGCTTCTCGAAGCTCTACGGTACGTTCTGTTACTAAGCTTTCAAGGGCTAATTGCTTACGTTTCTCTTGCGCTCTAAATACCCAAAATACAAGGTAGAACAGTAAAATAAAGCTACTGGTGATCAAGAGTCTAAAATAAATAGTCTCATCAAAACGGCGCGGCACTACAAAGCTGTACTCAGTACGACGTGCTTTTTGCCAATCTTCACCACGGCGTTTTGCTTCAAGTTGGAATAAAAACGAACCCGGCGGTAAGTTGGTATAGATTGCCTCACGACGAGTATTGGCATAACGCCAGTCACTGTCTAAGCCACTTAAACGGTAACGGAACTCAATACTTGAAGGAGCATAATAATCAATCGCGGTGTATTTTAACGTTACATCGCGTTCATCAATTTGCAGCTCTGGTTTATTACCTAAAGTTGCGGTACTTAAATGACGAAGCGGCGTGATCAAGCTTTCAATACGAGGCTTAAGAGCTTGAACACCAAAAAGCTCTACGCTCTTTGGTATTTCTACCACACCTTGTAGGCTTGGGTACCAAATAGAGTTACCGGTATCTGCTACAGCGTCATGACCCAGACCAGCACAACACTGACTTGCTTTACCATCAAGTTGACGGTCGAACGATGAGATCACTTGTTCTACTTTTAAGCTCTCGATATCAGTACCAAACTGCTCTACTGGCATGCGGTATACACCTTTCATGGTACTAACCCAGATACGTTTTAATTGCTTATCGTAAACAAGACTAAAAATAGAGCCATACGGCAGACCATCTGTCGCATCTAACTGACGCCACTGACCTTTGGTACTGCGATAAAATAAACCATCGTTAAGTGAGCCAATTAATATCCCCACCCCTTCAATATTCAAAATACTAGTAACGTAGGCACTTTCTAAGCTGGTTTGGTCGCCAATTTTTTCAATACCGCGGTCGGTAAAGTAATAAGCCCCTTTACTGGTGCCAATTAAGCCAAAGTTTTGCTCATCCAGAACATAGGTAATAAATTTACTGCTTAAGAATGCATTGTATGCAAAGGGTGTTAAACCACCGTAGCTTAAGCGGTACATACCACGGCCAGTACCGAGCCAAAAACCGCCTTTGCTAGAACGGCTAATTGCGAATACTGGGTTATCGCGCAGCGCTCGCCCCGGTACCGTATACAAGTTTTGATTTTCGTAATAAAACACACCGCGGCCTGTTGCGATGTACAAACGATCACCATCAAATTGTAAGTCGTGCACTGCAGCTCGACCAAACTGGTTACTCGGAATTTGATTTACAAAATTCTTGTTGTAATCAAAGTAGCCAACACCGCTGCGGTTAGCCACCCATAGTTTGCCATCAGGTGCTTGGCTAATCGCCATCACCGCTTCGGTCATATTTGAGATAGCTGAGTGACGTTCAATACGTCCTTCGTGAGCAAGCCATAAGCCTTCACTGAAACTTGCCAGCCAAATATTATTTTGATTGTCACGGAAAATATCGGCAAACCAAATGCTTTGATCGAGCTGGCTTGGCTCAACCCATTGCCAATCCCCTGAATTATCACGAAATAACAGTCGGCCATAGGTCGAAATCCAAAGCGCCCCATCTGAGTCGCTCATAAACTTATAAACGGCAGAGTTACTGGCATTTGGCAGTGGGAATGGGCGCAGCTCGTCATCTAAATCAAGAAAGTAAGCACCCAGCTCTGAAGCTAGGTATAAGTTCCCTTCAAGCCAAGCCATATCATGAATAATGGTTTGTGCTAAACGCTCAGGTAATGAAACTTTGGCAGTCAGCTCTAATCGTAACTTTGCAAAGTCAGAAGAGGTATTGGTTAAACGCAATAAATGACGCTCATTGACCAGCCAAATGCCTTCTGGCGACAACGCCATTTGGCTCACTGAACCAACAATTTGCGTAATTGCTGTGGCATTAGATACAGGTACAATTAACGCTGAGTTTTGATTGAGTGTGACTTGATTTCGAGCAACGTAATAAAGGCCATTCGCTGCAATCCATATACTGCCTTTGGAGTCTTCAAGAATATCGCGAACCGGACCTTTAACGTTAAAGGTTTGCGACATCATGGTTTTAGGATCAAGTGTTACCAAGCCATTTTTGGTACCAACCCAAAGTAACCCAGTACTATCAACTAATAGCTTATTAATACCATTACTTGGTAGGAAATCGCTGTTTTGCGTATTGAAGTTAGTGAAGGTGTTACCATCAAAGCGGCTTAAGCCAAACTGAGTACCTAGCCACATATAACCTTGCTCATCTTGAGCAATGCTTTTTAAAGATTGCGATGGCAAGCCATTTTGGATGTTCCACTGTTTGACGACATAGTCAGTAATAGATGCAAACGCAGACGTGCTGCAAAGCATCAACAAACAGACAACTAGAAATCGCATCATATACTTGCCACCAAGTAACACTTAACTCATCGTTTAAAAAGGCAAATAGCCTGCTTTAAACAAGGCTTGAACACAAATTAATGAAAATATACCTGCTAAAATATCATCAGCCATGATGCCCAAGCCACCGTGTAAACGTCTATCTAGAATTCGGATAGGGCCTGGTTTAGCGATATCAAAAAAGCGGAACAATAAAAAACCAACCAACAGTGACTGCCAACTCAGTGCAGCACCAATCATGGTGATATAATAACCAGCAACTTCATCCCAAACAATGGCTGGATGATCATGTACCCCTAAGTCATCTGCTGTTTTACCACATGCCCAAATACCAAATACACTGATCACGATGGCAAACACAATCTGTAACCACAGTGGAAAGTACATAGTAGTAAAAATAAATGGCAAGGCAGCAAAGGTACCAAAGGTGCCAGGTGCTTTAGGGGCAAGGCCTAAGCCAAAACCCAAACCAAAAAATTGGTGTGGGCGTTTTAAATTGAATAATCGGTTACTGCTCAAACCGGCTCCTTCGTAAAGTGCTGAAAGCCCTTACCTTGATAATTAAATTGCTCACCATCAAGTAATAGCTCAATCTCACCTTCGCCACTTTTAATTTGACCTACACAACTTGCTTCAACACCATATTGGCGTAGCTTCATATCAACCATGCTTTTATTGCTTTCTGGCACAGTAAACAGCAGCTCGTAGTCGTCACCGTAATTTAAGATATAGTCAAATTGCTCTGCTCGTGGAATCGACGAGTTTAATGCATCAGAAACAGGCACTTTATCAACATTGATCACCGCACTAACTTGCGATAGCGCTAAAATATGGCCCAAGTCAGCTAATAAGCCATCGGAAATATCAATTGCTGCAGAGGCAGCGCCTCGCAGAACCTGACCAGCTGCAACACGTGGAGTCGGGTAATCAAAGCGATTATTTAAATAGCTTAAGTGTTCAGGGGCGATATCGAGGCCTTGTTTACGGGCTTCAATGGCTACACCAGCATCACCTAATGGACCTGTTACATAAATCCAATCGCCAACTTTAGCACCGCTACGGCGCAGTGCTTTGCCTTCAGGCACGATACCTTTAGCACAAATCGTAATAGTTAAAGGGCCTTGAGTGGTATCACCACCAATGATTTGCACATTGAAGTACTCTGCAATTTCATGCATGCCTTCAGTGAACTCTTCAAGCCACTCTATATTTGCTTCAGGCAAAGTTAGGCCTACCGAAATCCACGTAGGTTCAGCGCCCATTGCCGCAAGATCACTTAAGTTAACAGCTAAAGCTCGATGCCCAAGGGCACGTGCAGAGATGTCATCAAAAAAGTGTACGCCCGCAACTAAGGTGTCTGTTGTTACCGCCAATTGACAGTTTTCAGGCACAGTTACTAAGGCACAATCGTCACCAATACCTAGGTTAACATCACGGCGAATAATGCCACGCCCCTTAAAGTAACGATTGATTAGTTCAAATTCCTTCATACACAAAAAAGCCGGCCCAAGCCGGCTCTCCTTTACGGGGTTACTTACTTACGCAGTTCTTTCACTGCTTTATCAAGTACACCGTTGACAAACTTATGGCTGTCTTCAGCACCAAACATCTTAGCAAGCTCAATGCCTTCATTGATTGCCACTTTGTAAGGTACGTCTTCACGGAATTTCAGCTCATAGCCAGACAGACGTAAAATTGCTTTTTCGACCATGTCTAACTCATCAGCTGGGCGTGCTAAATGTGGTGCAACGATTTCATCTAATTGCTTACAGTTAACAACAACACCGCGTGCTAGGTCTTTGAAATATTCGACGTCGATCTTAGTCACATCATTTTCAATTAACATTTGCTGTTCAATATCAGCAATTGGGTTACCGCTTAACTGCCAAGAGTATACGGCTTGAAGTGCTAAGATACGTGCTTTACGTCTTGCTGCTGGTTTCACAGAGATTCCTTAAACTTAAATTTTGTCTAACACATTAACCATTTCAAGCGCACCTAAAGCAGCTTCGCCGCCTTTGTTACCCATTTTGGTACCTGCGCGCTCAATTGCTTGCTCAATGCTTTCAGTGGTTAATACGCCAAATGCAACCGGGATATCATACTCAAGAGATACTTGCGCAAGACCTTTGTTTGATTCGCCAGCGACTAAATCAAAGTGTGGTGTACCACCTCTGATCACTACGCCTAGAGCGATGATTGCATCGTGTTCTTTCTTTGCTGCAACGCGTTTCGCTGCTAAAGGTAATTCAACGGCACCTGGTACGTAAACAACTGTAATGTCGTCTTCAGATACGCCACCTGTGCGCTTAAGCTCATCAACAGCACCTGCTAATAGGCTGCTACCAATAAAGTCATTAAAGCGAGAAATGACAATGGCAAATTTTTTGCCCGGTGCGTATTTGTTACCTTCAATAATTTTCATTTAATAACCCTAAAAAATAAGTTTAAGCGGTTGCGATTGCGCAAAAATTACGGCGCATAATACCACAAAAATATAAAAGTAGCCTAGTAAATCTGTTTTCCCTAATTAAGAGCGAGGCTCAACGTAGTCAACCACTTCTAAGTGGAAACCAGATAACGCATGGTACTTCTTAGGACGGCTCATTAAGCGCATCTTTTCAATACCTAAATCAGCCAAAATCTGCGAGCCCACACCCACAGTACGCGATGTACCTTGGAATTTACGATGACTCACATTTTCGCCAGCATCTTCAGCGGCAAAGGCTTTAACGGTTGCTTCTAGGTCTTCTGTTGACTCTTGTTTACCCAAGATAACCAGCACACCGTTGTGCTCAGCGATATAAGCCATCGCATCTGATAAGCCCCAGCTACGATCAGCACTTCTATCTGATAATAGAATATCGTTAAAGGTACTTTGTAAGTGAACACGTACTAACGTTGGTTCGTCTTTCGATACTTCACCTTTTTGTAAAACATAGTGAAGCTGACCATCAATGGTGTCTTTGTAGGTCACTAAATCAAACTCACCGTGATCTGTTGGCAGTTTACATTTAGCAACGCGCTCAATGGTGGTTTCGTTTAGGTTTCGGTATTCGATTAAATCTGCAATGGTGCCAATCTTTAAGTCATGCTCTTTAGCAAATACTTCAAGATCAGGGCGACGCGCCATGGTGCCATCTGGGTTTAAGATTTCAACAATCACAGATGACGCCTCAAGACCCGCTAAACGCGCTAAATCACAACCTGCTTCAGTATGACCTGCACGTGTTAACACGCCACCAGGCTGCGCCATAATTGGGAAAATATGCCCTGGCTGAACGATATCGCTCGGCACGGCACCTTTAGCGATTGCGGCTTGAACGGTACGTGCACGGTCGGCCGCTGAAATACCTGTAGTTACACCTTTCGCCGCTTCAATCGACATAGTGAAGTTAGTTGAAAAAGCTGCACCGTTATTTTTCACCATCAGTGGTAATTCTAACTGCTGACAACGCTCTTGTGTCATTGTTAAACAAATTAAACCACGGCCATGTGTTGCCATAAAGTTGATAGCATCAGCACTAATGTGCTCTGCTGCGATGATTAAATCGCCTTCATTTTCTCGGTCTTCATCGTCCATTAAAATAACCATTTTACCGGCTTTAATGTCATCGATAATTTCTTGCGCGCTGTGTAAATTCATAATGTGCCCATGAGAGTATGATTAATAGTGACGTATCTGTGCTTATTTAATAAAGCCAGCTTGTGCTAGCAAGCTCATTGATATGTCTGAACGGGAAGGTTGTTCAGCCCCTTTAATTAGGCGCTCTAAATAGCGAGCAATCTGGTCAACTTCTAAGTTCACCTGAGTCCCCACCTGAAATTCTGCAATCGTTGTTTGCTCTGCAGTATGCGGAACAATCGTCAGCTTAAAGCGATTTTGCTCAACCTCGTTGACGGTTAAGCTAATGCCATCAATACACACCGAACCTTTGTACGGAATGTACTTCATTAAATCATTGTCTGTGCTTAACCAGTACTCGGTTGCACGAGCATTGGGACTAATACTTTCGACAGTCGCAATACCATCAACATGCCCTGACACTAAGTGCCCACCTAAGCGAGAAACCGGTTGCATGGCTTTTTCGAGGTTAACTGTTTGACCTTTTTTATAATGTGCAAACCCAGTTAAGCTAATTGTTTCGTTTGATAAGTCAGCACTAAAACCATCGCTATGTTTAGCGACAACCGTTAAACACACACCATTGGTGGCAATACTGTCACCGAGCTTGACGTCTTTCATATCCAAATTAGGGCTTTGAATACGAATAGCTAGATCACCTTGCTTTTGTGTTAGTTCAACAATTTTACCTGTTGCTTCAATAATTCCAGTAAACATAGTGCTACTCTTTATTTTCAATGTCTGTGGCTTGCTTTGCTTTTATCGCTGTTAAGCGAATATCATCGCCAATCATCACTGTATCAGTAAAGGTCAGTTCAGTGATATCACTCATCATGGTGACTTCTGCAAAGTTTAGTAAGCTTTTGCCCATATCACCTATTAACTTAGGGGCAATATAAACAATGTATTCGTCAATTAAATCTTGCTCTGCGAACACCCCAGCAAGGGTTGCACCCGCTTCGAGCCAAATATGATTAAATTGTAGTTCAGCAAGACGCTTTAAAACCGCCGATAAATCAACTTTATTGTTAATTGCTGGCACTACTTCGTGTTTTACAAAGTGAGGCCACTTGGTGTGATTATCAAGCGAAGTGGTAAAAATTATCACCGGGCTCTCGATGCTGAATAACGCAAGTTCAGGCGTTAACCTGTTTTGTGAGTCAATAATGATCCGGGTTGGTTGGCGCAAAGGCAACGAGGTTGGCATGGTAAATGGCAACTCATCAACACGGACATTAAGTTTGGCATTATCAGTAATAACGGTGTCTGCACCGGTTAAGATAGCACAGCTTTGCGCACGAAATGCTTGCACATCTTGGCGCGCCTTAGGGCCTGTTATCCATTTACTTCGGCCGTTATTTAGCGCAGTTTTACCATCTAAACTACATGCCATTTTACAAGTCACATATGGCAATCCAGATTCCATACGCTTTAAAAAACCTTTATTTAAATCGCGCGCTTGTTGTTCAAGTAAACCAGATGCAACGCTAATACCGGCGTCGGCTAAAATTTGTAGGCCGCGACCACTCACCGCAGGGTTTGGGTCAACCATAGCTGCAATGACCTTACTTACACCTGCTGCTTTTAAACCTTCGGCACAAGGTGGAGTGCGCCCATAATGACTACAAGGCTCTAAAGTCACATATGCAGTGGCGCCTTTCGCGTTGTCGCCAGCTACAGCCAAGGCATTCACTTCAGCATGGCCCTGCCCTGCTAATTGATGAAACCCTTCACCGACTATTTCGCCATCTTTAACCAAAACACAGCCAACATTCGGGTTTGGCGTCGTAGTAAAACGACCTTGTTTAGCAAGCTCAATGGCACGCGCCATATAAGCAGTATCAAGCTCTGTAAACGACATGATTAATCACCTAAACGAGCGATCTCTTCACCAAACTCGCGAATATCTTCAAATGAACGATAAACCGATGCAAAGCGCACATAGGCTACTTTGTCGAGTTTCTTTAGTGACTCCATGATGCATTCGCCAATTAAATGGCTAGAGATTTCACGCTCACCCGTAGCACGAAGTTGAGATTTAATGATGTTAACGACTTCGTCGACCTGCTCAGTGCTCACTGGGCGTTTCTCTAAAGCGCGATGCAAGCCATTCAGTAACTTGTCTTCATTGAATGGTTCACGGCTACCGTCTTGCTTGATGACTCTTGGCATCACAAGTTCAGCGCCCTCAAAGGTGGTAAAGCGCTCATGGCATTCGTTACATTCACGTCGACGTCTCACTTGGTGACCACCGCCAACTAGTCGAGAATCAATTACTTTAGTATCTTTTGCGGTGCAAAAAGGGCAATGCATAGGGTTCAACTTCCGTTTATAAAAAACAAAAAAAGGCCGCTTAGTAAGCGGCCTTTATAATAGCAAAAAACAACGCTATTGTTATCTTAATTACGGTTTAACTAGTAATTAAGCGTAAACTGGTAATTTTTTACAGATAGCTTTAACTTTCTCTTTTACTTCTGCTTGTACAGACTCATCGTTGATGTTGTCTAGTACGTCACAGATCCAGCCTGCAAGCTCTTTTGACTCAGCTTCTTTGAAACCACGGCGAGTAATAGCCGGAGAACCAATACGAAGACCAGACGTTACAAACGGTGAACGTGGGTCGTTTGGTACTGAGTTTTTGTTTACAGTGATGTTTGCGTTACCTAGTGCAGCGTCAGCATCTTTACCTGTGATATCTTTATCGATTAGGTCAAGAAGGAATAAGTGGTTGTCTGTTTTACCAGAAACAACTTTATAGCCACGCTCTTGCAGTACTTCAACCATTGCTTGTGCGTTCTTAACAACTTGCGCTTGGTACGCTTTGAATTCTGGTTGTAATGCTTCTTTGAAAGCAACCGCTTTAGCAGCGATGATGTGACATAAAGGACCACCTTGACCGCCAGGGAAAACAGCGCTGTTTAGCTTTTTGTAGATCTCTTCATCACCACATGCAGAAACGATTAGACCGCCACGAGGACCTGCTAATGTTTTGTGAGTTGTTGTTGTAACAACGTGTGCGTGAGGGATTGGGCTTGGGTATACACCAGCCGCGATAAGACCAGCAACGTGAGCCATATCTACGAATAAGTATGCACCTACTTTATCAGCGATTTCACGGAATTTAGCCCAGTCAACAACGCCTGAGTATGCAGAGAAACCAGCGATGATCATTTTTGGATTGTGCTCTAATGCAAGTGCTTCAACTTGAGCGTAATCAATTTCGCCTGTTTCGTCGTTTAGGCCGTATTGAATTGCATTGTACGTTTTACCTGAAAAGTTAACGTGTGAGCCGTGAGTTAAGTGACCACCATGAGCTAAGCTCATACCTAGTACTGTATCGTGCGGCTGAAGAAGAGCTTGGAAAACAGCTGCGTTTGCTTGTGAACCCGCATGTGGTTGAACGTTAGCGTAATCTGTGCCGAATAATTCGTTTGCACGGTCAATTGCTAATTGCTCAACAACGTCAACATGCTCACAACCGCCATAGTAACGTTTGCCTGGGTAACCTTCAGCATATTTGTTGGTAAGCTGAGAACCCTGCGCTTCAAGTACGCGTGGGCTACAGTAGTTTTCAGACGCGATCAGTTCGATGTGCTCTTCTTGACGAGCCGTCTCTTTATTGATGGCTGCAAATAACTCTGGATCGAAATCCGAAATATTCATGCTACGTTCTAACATGGGGTCTCCTAAGGCAACGTGTATGGTGTTTTTTAAAGGCTGTATTGTACGCTTAAAACGCACTTTTGCCTATCTTGTAAAGATGAACATATTTAAACAGGGATTGAATTTATTTCACAGTGTTTTAATAATGATATTTTTTTATTGATACATAACAAAAATTTATAAATTTAAAATATTTCATAGATATTTAAAATGTTACTTAAACAAAAATCGCTCTGTTAAATTGCGTTTTTATTAGGGCAAACTAAGCTTATAAGACTGGTCAATATCAAGGATGGTATAAGTACATGTTAGCTAAACCAATATACGAATTAGTCCCCTACGGATACTTTTTTCTCGGCATCAGTTGTATCACATTAGCCAATAATTATGTGCCTACATTAATCGGTGTAATCTTATTTTTATTAGGTGCTAACATTTGGCGGATGCGTTCTGAAGCCAGAAGAACCGATCATTCAAGCCAGCGAGTCAAGCAAAGAAAACGTCGCTATTACTATGAATTTAAACCTTTTATCATTTTTATTTCGGCATTCACCTTGATGCAATGGACGCAAAATGAACTCGTTTCGGTGATCAGTATTTTGCTGTGTATCTCGGCAGGGGTCATTCTAAGCATGCGGATTTTAAACCGTCATAGCCATTCGTTACTTCATTGAGTGCTTTATTAAAAGACTGCATAAAAAAGAGCGGCTTAGCCGCTCTATAATCAAGGTTATGCTAATTTATTTAACAGCTCAGTTCGAAGCAATTGATAATCAAAGTTAATATCTTCAGCCAAACACTCATTTGCTAGCGCATCAGCAAGTGGTTTCGGCATAGGTAGTTCGATGTCTAAAATTTCTTCTACACTGTCTTTAAATTTTGCTGGGTGTGCAGTCGCTAAAAAGATACCTGCACTGCCATCTGCTAGATTTTCTTTCAAGCCTTGATAAGCAATTGCAGTATGAGGCTCTGCGATGTAACCCGTTTGATGAATTTTTTTCATCACCTCTTTTGTTTCTTCTTCGCCAACACAGCTTGAATAAAAATCATCATAGCTAAACCATTTGTTATCCAACATAAACTGAACACGTGGCCAGTTATTCGGTTTACTCACATCCATAGCGTTCGATAACGATTCAAGCGTGTCATTCGGTGCCCACTCTTTGCTTTGTAAGAAACGTGGCACAGTGTCGTTTTGGTTAGTTGTAGCACTTAGTTTCGCTACTGGCATACCAAGCACAGCACCGATCATCGCAGCGCACACATTACCAAAGTTACCACTTGGTACTGAGATATGCGCTTTACTTCGCTGCTCTTTAGGTAATTGAGCAATGGCTTCAAAGTAATAGCAAACCTGTGCAACTAAACGACTGATGTTGATTGAATTAGCAGAATTTAGACCTAGCTTTTGTTTAACTTCATCGTCTAAGAAAGCTTGCTTTACCATGCTTTGGCAATCATCAAAGCTACCATCAACAGCATAGCAGTGAATGTTATTGCCTAATGTTGTAAATAGCTTTTGCTGCGCTAGTGAAATTTTACCTTTCGGGTATAAAATCACGACATCGATATTTGGCTTATTATAAAATGCATGGGCAACCGCAGCCCCCGTGTCGCCCGATGTTGCAGTTAAAATTGTTACTTTTTCGCCTTGGTTAAATTGTGCAAGACACTCAGCCATAAAACGGCCACCAAAGTCTTTAAACGCAAGCGTTGGACCATGAAATAGCTCTAAGCAATAAATGTCTTTTTCTACTTCAACCAGTTTCACATCAAAGTTAAAAGCATTTTGTACCATCTGTGCAACGGTATCGGCAGGTAGTTCATCGCCAATTAGGTGCGATAAAATCTTGCTGCTACGACTAACAAAGTCTAAATCAAGTAACGCATCAATGTCTTGAATTGGCGAAAGGCTTTCTGGGAAGAATACCCCTTGGTTACGTCCTAACCCCGTTTTTACCGCTTCAACAAACGACACCTGTTGTGCTTCATCTTTTAAATTATGTAATTGCATGTTTATTCCTTAAATTCTTTAAAGCTGTCGTGTGCCAAGCTGATCAAGTTTACAGATGTGGCTGAAACCTTGTTCATTTACGTAATTATCATTCAGCCAAGCTGCACACTTTTGAGCAGCTTCAAGACTCTTACACACGGTAAATAATGTTGGGCCCGCACCAGAAATACTGACAATCTCTGCACCAAGCTCTGGTAAAGCACTTTTAGCTTCCGCAAAACCTTGGATTAATGGTGCGCGATGTGGCTCAGCGATTTCATCTGTCATAATTGATAACGCAGCATCAAAACGACCTGTTAGCAATAAGCTGCTAAATGCAGACAGTCGCTGTGCAAACTCAACACTGTCGTGCATTGATAATTGCGTTGGCAATACCGAACGCGCTTTTGCAGTATTCAGTGAAAAACCTGGAAAAGCCGCTACGTAATACCATTGATTATCAACGGGTAACGAAATTGACTTGTTCGGAATGAGTTCACCCGTTAATTGCAAACCACCTAAATAACACGGTGTGATGTTATCGTAATGACGGCCGCCACTAACAATGGCTTCAAAATCAGCCATCAACTCGATAAGTTGCTCTTGAGATAATTTGGTTTCGGCAAATTTATCAAGGGCAGCAAACGCTGCCACTACAGAACAAGCACTTGAACCTAAACCTGAGCCAATTGGTAGGTTCTTTTTAAGCTCAAGTTTTACCGCTGGCATAGCCGGTGCAACGTGCTCTTTAAAGTGAATTAAACATTGATAAGCCAAGTTTTCTTCAGCATTTGCAGGTAGTTTATGGGCATAGTCGCCTGAGCAGACAAAAGTATCTTGCTCAGCGGCACTCACCTCTACAACATCGCCTAATAAAGTGCCATCGATAGGTGCCAGCGCAGCACCTAGTGCATCAAAGCCGACAGCAAAATTCCCGATTGAAGCGGGTGCATATACACGGATCATGACCAGCTCCTAACGTGTTAATGTTTTTAAGATATCAGCAAATACGCCTGCTGCCGTTACTTCAGCACCGGCGCCATAACCACGAATCACAAACGGACGTGGTTGATAATATTGACTTAAGATTGCCAATGCATTTTCACCGTCACGGATATCGTAAAGAGCATGGCTACTATCTACGGCTTCAATACCTACTTTACATTGACCGTTTTCAATAGTGCCCACATAACGAAGTACTTTACCTTCACTTGCAGCACTTTGAATGCGGTCGTTAAACTGTGCATCAAGTGATGGTAGTTTTGCCATGAAATCTGCTACAGAATCATCTTCTGCAAATCCTTTTGGTAAAACTGATTCAACTTCAATATCGCTTAGTTCTAACTCAAGACCCGATTCACGAGCAATGATTAGTAGTTTTCGAGCAACATCAGTGCCTGATAAATCATCACGTGGATCTGGCTCTGTAAAACCACTTTCTTTTGCTTTTAACGTTGCTTCGCTAAGAGATAAACCATCTTGTAGCGCACCAAACATATACGATAATGAACCCGACAAGATACCGCTGAACTTAATAAGCTCATCACCGGCACCAAATAGTGATTTCAAGTTATCAAGTACTGGTAAGCCTGCACCTACGTTTGTTTCGTATAAAAACTTACGGTTATTCTTTTGTGTTGCTGCTACTAAATCTTGGTAGTAAGCATACGAGCTAGTATTGGCTTTTTTGTTTGCCGCAACCACATGGAAACCGGCATTCAAGAAATCAACATATTGCGCAGCAAGCTTATCTGCTGAGCTACAATCTACGATCACAGGGTTAATTAAATGGTTTTGTTTAACAAATTGCTCAACCAGATTTAAATCAAATGCTTGTTCTGACTCGGCTAGTTTGTCTTGCCAGCCATCAAAAGCGATGCCTTCGCTATCTAGATAAAGCTGTCTTGAGTTAGCAACACCGTACAAGTTCAGCTTGATGTTACGTTTTTCAAGCCATGCTTGTTGACGCTCTAACTGCTGAATAAGCTCTTGGCCAACTAAGCCACAGCCAAGTAAAAACACATCGATTGAAGGAATGTGAGTAAAGAAGTTCTCATGGCACACTTTTACTGCGTCGTTGCATAGTTCACCGTCGATAACCGCTGAAATGGCGCTTTCAGTCGAATCTTGTGCAATAGCAACAATATTAACCTGCGCTTGAGCTAATGAAGCAAAGAACTTAGCTGCTAAGCCTTTGTGCGCACGCATGTTATCACCAACTAGAGTAACAATCGCAAGGTTACGCTGTACTTGTACTGGTTCGATTAAACCTGCTTGTGATTCTAATTCGAAAGCAGTTTGTAATGCTTCTAAAGCAAGAGATAGGTCACTCTCATGCACACAGAAACTGATGCTAAATTCACACGAAGATTGAGTGATTAGTACAATTGAAACATTGTCGTGCGCCAGTGCATTAAATACTTTTGACGCCATGCCAACTTTGCCTTTCATACCTGGGCCAGACACCGTTAACATAGCGAGGTTTTGTAAACTTGATAATGCTTTAACTGGATCGTTCGACACACTGTCGTTACTGATCACAGAACCTTCTGCACGTGGGTTATGAGTATTTTTGATCTCGCACGGCACACCCGCTTTGGCACAAGGTAAAATCGTTTTCGGGTGCAATACTTTCGCACCAAAGTAAGACAGCTCCATTGCTTCTTTATAAGATAACGAATCAACCTTAGATGCTTTTTTGATATAACGCGGGTCTGCATTGTAAACACCGTCAACATCAGTCCAGATTTGGCATACTTCAGCTTCTAGGCATGCTGCCGCAATAGCTGCTGAGTAATCGGAACCATTGCGACCAAGTGTTGTTAGCTCACCTTGCTCATTGGCAGCAGTAAAACCCGGCATGATATAAATAGTGCTCGGTGCCGCTTTTAATGCTGCTTGAAAACGTAACTTACTTGCAGCCAAGTCAGCTTCAGCATCAATGAAGCCCCCCACTGAAGCTATGCAATCTGTCGCTTCTAAATAACGAGCATTACTTTCTTTAAGCATACACTCCATTAAGGCTACACTTACGCGCTCACCAAAACTGATTGCATAAGCACGTACTTGGTCTGGGCAGCACTTTAAAAGTGCAACACCATCTAGTTTATTCTTAAGTTCGCTCAAATCAGGCCAACTTGCTACCTGACCAAAGTCAGCTTCAACAGCAGCTTTTAGTTGTTCACAGCGCGCAACCAATGCTTGCCATAACTCACTAAAATCTTGTCCATGCTCTGCAGCGCTTGCTAATGCTACTAATGAATCTGTCATACCACCCGGTGCTGACAGTACTAACAGCATTTCATCGCGTAATTCTTCTTTGACTAACTGAGCTACCTGTTGCAAACATGCGTAGTCGGCCAAGGACGACCCACCAAATTTTAATACTCGCATTATTTATGTTTCCTCATTCCATAAACGAAAAAGGCCTGTGTTCTAGTGAACACAGGCCTATAATTTTGTTGCACCGACCTATGCCACTATCCCGTAAGGATGATGGTTGTAATAATAATGGTCGTTGCGTGATTAAATGTTTTCATAGCCTGTAGACTGCCTTAAATATAGCCAGCCTGTCAACCCTTAAAGAAAAGATAAATTATGCGTTTGTGTTATATAAAAGATTAGTGAATACCAAATTTATGCAAAGTTGCTTTTAGTCGCACAAGATCTATCGGTTTATCAATGAAGTCAATAGCACCCAATTTTACTACTCTTTGTTTCATTTCAGCCTGAATATCAGCCGAAATCACTATAACAAAGCACTCAATTTTCTCTGCTTTGATCGTTTCGAGCACTGCAACACCATCCAATTCTGGCATGGTTAAATCTAAGCACAATAGATCAAAGTTTTGCTCGCGTAATAAGGCTAGAGCTTCACGGCCATTTGTGGCTTGTTGAACATCTGCATCCAAGCAATCCCCTAAACAGCGTACTACCTGCTTTCGGGCAATATTTGAATCATCACAGACCAGTACTGAAAAATTAGGATTATTCATGAAATAAAAATCTTCGCTGTAGCAAATACAACATCAAAAAAGGCTAAATTAAAGATGGAATAAATTTATAACACACTTTTTCAAGCGCAGTAAGGGCAAGTTTTTTCAAAATTTACTAACAATTTATAAATGTTCCAGTAAAAAAGGATATATTTATTTCTTTTTAACCATTTATTAGCTAACTTTAGAACTAGCTGAATGTATTACAATTGTCACCAAGGAGCTATGGATATTCCATGCTACAAAAAAGCCTGTCCAAAGAATTATTAACAAATGTACTCTCAGTCTACTTTTTACTTACTTTTGTAGTGACCTGTGGACAAGTTATTGCTGAGTACGTTAATACCAAAGATTATATTCGCGACGAGTTAACGACTTTACAAAAAACATTTAGCCGTAGTTTAACCCGCGCTATTTGGGAACTGAACGATAAACAAACCATCACCACGGCTGAGGGCTTACTGGCAATCCCTATGATCGAGGGTATTATTGTGCGTGATGATAGCGGCGAGGTACTCTCTCAGTTAGGTCGTTCGTTAGATATTCACGAGCTATACAGTCAACAGTTAGTGCAAGAAGAAGCGATTATCGAAGATACGCCATCAGGCTTATTCGGTTACACATTCCCACTCATTTTTGAATTTTCGGGTAAAACAACCCAAGTAGGTGATGTAACCCTGTTCTCAAGTCGTGAAGTGGTATTTAGCCGCATCATGATTTCTATCTACTTTTTAATTGGTAATGCAATGATCAAAACCACCTTTTTGATCATTCTTTTCTTACTTGCATTTAGAAAGCGCTTAACCGAGCCATTGGCACAATTCACAGAACAAATTGAAGATCTTGAACTAAATGACCTTGAAGGCCGCCATATCGAGATCAAAACTGTTGAGCACAACGAATTAAAAGTAATGGAAGAGTCTTTCAACCGCTTAATAGATAAGGTAGTACTTTACCGTGAAGAGCTCGAACATACGCAAAAAGAGCTTTTAATAAGCAACGAAAAGCTCGACCAACATAACTTACAGTTAGAGCAAGAAGTAGCGCGTAAAACATCAAACCTAAGCCAAGCGATGATGGACTTGCAGCAACAAAAATACGAGCTTGAAAAACAAAAGCTGACACTAACTGAAGAAATTGATTTACGTAAACAAACTGAACAAGAGCTCATTACCAAGCAAACTGAATTACAACGCTACCTTGATGAACTAAATATGGCGCAAGAACGCTTAGTTGGCTCAGAAAAAATGGCAGCATTAGGTGGCTTAGTGGCGGGTATTACTCATGATGTTAATACACCTATTGGTATTGGTGTTACCGCAACGTCATTTTTACAAGAACGCTTGGACCAAATTGAAGCGGCATATAAAGAAAAAACCCTATCGCCAAAAGCGCTTGAAGAGTTTATTAATGACGCCAAGCAAAGTACTAGCCTACTCACTAGTAACCTAGACCGAGCTTCTGAGCTGGTTGCTAGCTTTAAGCAAATTGCAGTGGACCAAGCCAGTGAAGCGGTACGTACCATTAACTTTAAAGAGTATTTAGGTGAAGTGATCCGCTCACTTCATCCAAAACTTAAGAAAACATCGCATCATATTAATTTAGATTGCCCTGATGATTTAACACTTAACCTGCCTGCGGGTGCGATTAGTCAAATTTTCACAAACTTGATTATGAACTCACTCATTCATGGTTTCGAAGGAATTGAAAGTGGCATCATTGATATTGTTATCAAAGAAGAAGATGACGAAGTCGTTATCGACTTTAAAGACAATGGTAATGGCGTATCAAAAGAGCAGTTAGAAAAGCTATTCGACCCATTCTTTACAACCAAGCGCGACCAAGGCGGCAGTGGCTTAGGCACACATATTACTTTTAACCTTGTTAAGCAGACCCTGAGTGGCGATATTGAGGTATCAAGCGAAGTCGGTAAAGGCTTGCACTACCATATTAGTTTTCCGAAAAATATGCCAAAGCCACTTTCAATGTTTAACTCATAAGCAATTAACGCTGATGCCGAAATGATTCATTTCGGCATCAGTTTTTTATTGCTATGATTGGGCAAATTTATTGAAAGGATTAGCCTAATTATGTGGTTTAGTAACCTTATCTGTTACCGTTTTAAACAAGACGTTTCATACTCTCAAGAAGACTTCGACAAAGCCCTAGAACAAGACTTGTTCCGCTCATGTACAGGCCAAGAGCTTTCAACTTTCGGTTGGACAAAAGCCTTTGGTAAACATGGTCAAACCCTATCTCATTTCTCTCAAGACAGCATTTTAGTATGTGCTAAACGTGAAGAAAAAGTACTGCCAGCTGCCGTTATCAACGAATTGGTTGCAGAGAAAGTAGAGCAAATCGAAGCTGAAGAAAACCGTCCAGTAAAGAAAAAAGAAAAAGACGAACTAAAAGAAAATATTCTGCACACTTTACTGCCTCAAGCATTCAAAAAATCGAGCCTACAGTTTGCGTTTATTGATCAAAAGAATGGCTGGGTTGTGGTTAACAGCGCAAGCTTTAATAAAGCAGAAGAGCTATTAGCCCTATTACGTAAATCACTTGGCACGTTACCTGTCGTACCTGCATTTGCGAATTACGATTTAGATGTATTTTTAACAGATTGGCTAACTAATTTCAGCACCCCTGAAGGCTTTTCTATCGGTAACGATGCAGAGCTTGAAGAAGCCGATGACAGTGGCGCACAGGTTAAATTAAAAGGCCATGACTTATCGTGCGACGAAGTAAAGTCACACTTAGAAAATGGTAAGCGCGTAACTAAGCTGGCTCTTGATTGGCAAGAACGCGTTAAGTTCATGCTACAAAACGATGGTTCAATTAAGCGTTTAAGCTACTCAGAAACATTAAAAGAAGAAAACGCCGACATTCCAAAAGAAGATATGGCGGTAAAACTTGATGCTGACTTTATATTAGCGTCAGAAGAAATTAAACAGCTGCTAGAAGAGCTAACTCAAGGCTTAGGTGACGCAGAAGATTTATAAAATTAACCCAGATAATGGTTAACATTAAAAGCGCGACTTAGTCGCGCTTTTTGTTGCTGTTATTCAGTAAAAATAGCTTTTACCTCGTTAAGCATATCGTTATATTCATCGTCACTGAACATATCAAGTGATTCAATCACGCCTTTGTCAATGTAAGTTTGCAATGCCGCAGACTTATCAGAAACCTGTAAGATCCCTTCTAAAATCGCGCCAATACGAATGAAGTCAACATAGCAAATATGTTCTGGACGATAGTTTGGATTTGCCCAGCTTTCAGCTACTTCTACAAACTCATCAGTGAAGCCCCAAGCTCGCATAATTGCGCCACCTACTTTACCACCCAGCTTTTGAATGGCATGAGCAAGGAAGCTTGGGTTTGCGAACACCTCAGGGTGCTTTTCAGCTTCTGTTAAAATGGGCAGTACGCCAATGTTATAAACTAATGCCGCTAAGGTAATTGTGTCGCGATTAAGCGAGGTTTGCTTATTTCTGCGTAAGAAGAAATCCATTAAGGTAATTGAGTGGCACGCTACTTTAAGGGTTTTTTGCCATGCCTTGTCCATATAGCCTTTGATAAGCTCATTATGCGATACAAACAGCTGCTCCATTGCCATTGCAGTTGCAATGTTCTTAATTTGACGTAGGCCAATTCGTGTTACAGCTTGGTGTAGATTTGTAACTTTAACTGAGCGCCCCATAAATGCACTGTTGGCGACTTTGATCATTCGTGCTGATAATGCCGGATCATGAGAGATGACATCTGCCATATCCATCAAGTTTACCTCGGGGTTATCCGCGGCTTGCCTTACCTTCACTGCAACTTCTGGTAAGGTAGGTAACACTAAAGTGTCATTATTTATTCTGTCGACCAATATGGTCAGTAATGCATTTTCTGTTGACATATGTGTGCCATCCTCTTGGGTTAGCCCGCCCAAACAAAGACAGACTAATGACTGACATTATTAGATTAGTTATAGTTTTAGTATTGTCTAACTTAGCGCTAAAGTTAAGAAATTCACAGAAATTATCTATTTTTTATATTTTTTAACTTCTTAACTCATAAATAAATATTGCTTCTAGTGCTGTAAACTTGCCATATATATGTCAGGTTTGCTTTAATGCATAGACTTTTTGTTTTCTAAGCAATGACTCTCACTTTTTTAACGGGCAAAAAAATGACATTAAATAAAATTAGCCAAGCACTTATCTTATCAGGTGCTGTTTTCCTTGGTGCATGTTCTGACCAGCAAGCTACCACTTCTCAAACTAAGCCTGCTGCAGAGCAAACAAAGCAAACTACTGAACAAAACAACCCACAACTTATCAATGCTGAGAAAAGCCGCTTAGACATTTACACTGACTTTACGCTTACTTCTGATCTAAGCCACTTAAGCGATAACCAGAAGCAAATGATTGGCAAGTTAATCGATGCCTCAAAAATCATGGATGAGCTATTTTGGCGCCAAGCATTTGGTGAGAGCAAAGACGCTTTCTTAGCAAAAATTAATGATGAAAAAGTTCAGAAATTTGCAGATATTAACTACGGCCCTTGGGATCGCTTAAACGGTGACCAAGTATTCTTATCTGGTTATGAAGAAAAGCCACTAGGCGCTGAATTTTACCCAAGCGATATCACAAAAGAAGAATTAAACAACGCAATCGTTGATGACAAAACCGGTCTTTACTCGGTGATCAAGCGCGATGAAAAAGGTCTTCTTTATAGCGTGGCTTACTCAGTTGAGTATGCACAAGAATTAGAAAAAGCAGCTAATTTATTACGCGAAGCAAGTAAACTGGCTGATGATAAAGAATTTGCTAACTACCTAAGCATGCGCGCAGACGCACTAGTAAGTGATGACTTCCAACCATCTGATTTTGCATGGATGGATATGAAAAATAACCCAATTGACGTGGTTATTGGCCCTATCGAAACCTATGAAGATCAATTATTTGGTTATCGTGCAGCGTATGAATCTTATGTACTAATTAAAGATTTAGCATGGAGCGAGCGTTTAGCTAAATTTGCCGCTTTCTTACCTGAGCTACAAAAAGGTTTACCTGTAGACGAAAAGTACAAGCAAGAAGTCCCTGGCTCTGATGCTGACCTAAATGCTTACGATGTTGTTTATTACGCAGGCCACTCAAATGCAGGTAGTAAAACAATTGCTATCAACCTACCAAATGATGAGCAAGTACAACTGGAAAAAGGCACACGTCGATTACAGCTTAAAAACGCAATGCGCGCTAAATTCGATAAAATCTTAGTGCCAATTTCAGAGCAGCTAATTGTTCCTGAGCAGCGTAAACACATTACCTTTGATGCTTTCTTCGCAAACACTATGTTCCACGAAGTAGCACACGGTTTAGGTATTAAAAACACCATTACTGGTAAAGGAACTGTTCGCCAATCATTGCAAGAGCATGCAAGTGCCCTTGAAGAAGGTAAAGCGGATATCTTAGGTCTTTACATGGTTGAACAATTGCTTAAGAAAGGCGAGATCACAGAGGGCACATTAGAAGATTACTACATCACTTTTATGGCTGGTATCTTCCGCTCAGTGCGTTTTGGTGCATCAAGCGCACACGGTAAAGCGAACATGATCCGCTTTAACTTCTTCGCTGAAGAAGGTGCATTCTCTAAAAATGCTGACGGCTTATACAGCGTTAACATGGAGAAAATGAGCCAAGCAATGGAGAAACTATCTAACCTAATCCTTACTATTCAAGGTGACGGTGATTACCAAAAAGTTGATCAGCTAATCGCAACTCATGGCGAAATCAAAGCTGAACTAGCTAAAGACTTAGAAAAACTAAGCCAAGCTAATATCCCTGTTGATGTTACTTTCAAACAAGGTAAAGAAGTATTAGGTCTTTAAGCCTTATTCTCCTTTAATAAAAAAACGCTGCAATTGCAGCGTTTTTTATTGCCTGAAGTCGAGTAAATCACGACTAGTGTGCAACGAAGTTCAAACCATATTTGGAGTTTAGTTCTACAATATCCCCGTTGATCAGCATTTTTTGAAACTCGGCATTAAAAGCATCAATAAATTCATCGAGTTCGCGTTGTTTACTAAAGCCATAGTAGCCCTGATTAACCGTCACCGGCGGCGATAACATAATCACTTTATCTGCTATATCTAAACTGTCGATGACAGGCTTTGCTGCCCGAGGGTGGGTGAGAATTAAGTCAACTCGGTTATACATCAGCTGTAAAAAACTAGCCCGCACATTGCCCACTTCAGATAGCGATAGACTTGTTTCATTACGTTTAAATTCAGGGCCATAGTTCCAGCCTCGAATGGTACCAATAATATCTTTTCGTAAACTAGCAAAATTACCAACCCAGGTCACATCATTGTTCTTTTTGGTATATAAAACAATTGGGTCTTCGTAAAAGGGCAAGTCACTAAATTGCATATACTGCTGACGCATAGGGGATTTGTAAGGACCGATAATGGCATCAGCCTGACCTTGCTCTACCATTTTTAGAGCGCGTTTTAGTGGCATGATATCTATAACCAACTCATGCCCTAAACGCCTGCAAATTTCGTGTGCGATATCGGCACCTAAGCCGACCACTGTGCCTTGTTGGTCTTGCTCTAAAATCGCTGGAAAGTGACTACCAACAAAGTAATAACTTTTTGCTAAACAAGAAAAAGAGTTCAGAATAAGCAACACGGCAAACACTGTGTGTTTCATTTATTCCGTACCCCTTCGCGCATCATCCATTTTAGCTTAGTCCAATCTTAGTAGAACAAACAGTTTAAAAGTGCGCTTTTAATACGGCAATTTGTTCGTCTGTATAAGGCACTGCAGGTAATTTCCCCCAGATTGGTGTTGGCCAAGCTGCATCAGTTGTAAAACGCGCAATATGATGAACATGTAATTGCGGTACCATATTCCCTAGTGCTGCTACATTGAGTTTGTCTGGGTTGAATACCTGTTGTAATAATTTACTCAGTTTGCCCGACTCTTGTAATAAGGTAATTTGTAGCTCTTCAGAAAGGTCGATTATCTCTTTAACGCCAGCGACTCTTGGCACTAAAATAAACCAAGGGTATTGGCTATCATTCATCAGCAATACTTTACACAATGGCCAATCAGCAAGCTCAATGCAGTCGCGTTGTAGTTCTGGGGCCAAAGAAAACGACGTATCAGTATTTTTCATCAATAAATCCTTTGATATTGGGTAAACAATCCCTACTTTATAGCATTTTGTTGCAGTTGCCTAAGCTTACCATTACCATCGTGGCAGTTTTTATTCGAGCGAAGGTACTCCTGTGCTAAAAAAAATTAAATCTCTCTCACTTGCTTTGCCAGTGGTGGCAACAGCATTCAGTGTGACCGCTGAACCTCTTACTCTTGAGCGTATTTTTGACGATCCAAGCTTAGCAGGCAAAGCGCCTGTACAACTTAAATTCTCTCCAGACGGAAGTCGTGTTACTTACCTGCAAGGTAAAACCGATGATTACAACCGTTACGACTTATGGGAATACAACTTAAAAGATAACAAAAACCGCTTATTAGTTGACTCTGCTGCGCTATTTTCTGGTCCAGAAAACTTATCTGACGAAGAAAAAGCACGCCGTGAGCGCCAGCGTATTTTTGGTAAAGGGATCTTAGAATATAAATGGTCTAAAGATGGTAAAGCGCTTTTATTCCCACTTAATGGCGACCTTTACTATTATGAGCTTGCTTCAGCTAAAAGCCGCAAATTAACCGACACAGAAGCATTTGAAACCGATGCACGCTTCTCACCTAAAGGGCACTTTGTGTCGTTTATTCGTGAGCAAAACTTGTATGCACTTAACTTAAAAACGGGTCAAGAAATCCAATTAAGTAAAGATGGTGGCGGCGTTATTAAAAACGGTATGGCCGAATTTGTTGCGCAAGAAGAAATGGGCCGTATGACTGGCTACTGGTGGTCTGGTGATGAGTCTAAAATCGCTTATACCCGTGTTGATGAAAGCCCAGTAAAAGAAGCGATCCGTAATGAGATTTACGCGGATGAAGTAAAGCTATTTAATCAACGCTACCCGTTTACAGGTACCGACAACGTTAAAATTCAGTTAGGTGTTGTAAGCATCAACAATCAAAAAACTGACTGGGTTGATTTAGGCGACGAGCAAGATATTTATATCGCTCGCGCAAAATGGTTAAAAGATAACAAAACACTTTCTTATCAGTGGCAAGACCGCTCGCAACATAACTTAGAGTTACGTTTTTATAATAGCGACACTAAAAAACAAACGGTTGCCCTAACAGAAACCAGTGATACTTGGATTAACCTGCACTTTGATTTGCAGTTCTTAAACGATAAAAAACATTTCGTTTGGGCATCTGAGCGCGACGGTTTTAAACACCTTTATTTATACCGCACAAATGGTGAAATGATCCGTCAAATCACCCAAGGTGAATGGGTTGTTGATAGCTTAAAAGGTATCGATGAGAAAAAAGGCATCGTTTATTTTGCAGGTCGCAAAGATACAGCACTTGAGAGCCACCTTTACAGCGTACCGCTATTCAAAAAAGGCGAAATTAAGCGCGTAACAGAGCTAGGTGCTTACCACAATGTGGTGATTGCTAAAGATAACAAAACCTTTATCGATAACAGCTCTTCAGTGAATAAGCCAGGCTCAGCAGCATTACGTAAAATTAATGGCGAATTTATCACTTGGCTTGAAGAAAACAAGTTAGATAAGTCACACCCATTAACGCCTTACCTAGCTGATTTGACCACGCCTGAATACGGCACGTTAACGGCTGAAGACGGGCAAATCATGCATTACCGTTTATTCAAGCCAACTAATTACCAAGATGGTAAAAAGCACCCAGTTATTGTTAACGTGTATGGCGGCCCTCATGCTCAGCGCGTAACGAACAGCTGGCGTAGTAAAAACTTATACTTCCAGTACATGGCACAACAAGGCTATGTTATTTTCCAACTTGATAATCGTGGTTCATACAACCGTGGTAAAAAGTTTGAAGACGTGATTTATAAGCACTTAGGTGTTACTGAAGTGGCAGACCAAATTAAAGGTGTCGAGTTCTTACGCACCCTTGATTACGTTGACCCTGAACGTATTGGTATTTATGGCCACAGCTACGGTGGTTACATGGCGCTTATGACTATGTTTAAAGCGGGCGACTACTTCAAAGCCGGTGTTTCTGGTGCGCCAGTAACTGATTGGGCACTTTACGATACTCACTACACTGAGCGTTATGTAGGTCACCCTGCAACTAACGCGAAAGGTTACGAAGCAAGTGCAGTTTTCCCATATGCCGAAGGCTTAAAAGGCCCACTGATGATTTACCACGGTATGGCAGATGATAACGTGTTATTCACTCACGCCACAAAGTTATTCAAACAACTGCAAGATCAAGAAAAGCAGTTCGAAATGATGACTTACCCGGGTTCAAAACACAGTTTACGTGGCAAGAGCGTACAAACGCACTTACACCAAACCATCACAAGTTTCTTCAACCGACACTTTAACGTTGAGTAATCACGTTTAATTTCGGTGACTTAGACTAAAGGCTGATTGTTAAATCAGCCTTTTTTTTGTCTCAATGTATTCTACTATTTAACTAGATTTTCGACCTATTTTAGCTACGCTTAATACATTGCTCCTATGGGCATGACGAAGGAATACACATGAATTTACGCCGTTTTACAATTTTTCAGCGCCTCGCCATGTTAGTGAGTGTGGTCGTGATAGGGCTGATATTTTTGAGCGTCTCGAGCTTAACGCAGCAATACAGCTCGCTAAAGCAAGAGCAATACATTAAGACCCAAAACCTTGTTGAGTCTGCTTACTCTATTATTGAGCATAATTATGAGTTGTTTGAGCAAGGTAAGCTGAGTGAGCAACAAGCCAAACAAGCAGCCCTCGAAACAATTTCTGCACTTCGTTACGACAACAGCAATTACTTTTGGATCAACGATTATCAACCCGTGATGGTCATGCACCCATTTAAGCCCGAATTAAATGGTAAATCACTAGCGGGCAGTAAAGATCCAGATGGCGTGTTGTTATTTGTCGATATGGTTAATATCGTCAAAAAACAAGGTAAAGGTTTTATTCCCTACAAGTGGCCAAAGCCAGGTAAAGATAAGCCTGTTGATAAAATTGCCTACGTAAAAGGCTTTGATAAATGGCAATGGATTGTAGGTTCTGGTGTCTATATTGATACTATTGAAGAGGCATTCTCTTCGCTACGTAACCATGTGATTATTACCGCGGTAGTGATCATTGCCCTACTGGTTGCGCTAAGCTACCTAATTGCCAATAGCATTCTTCGCCCGACCCAACTTGCCGCAAACATGATGAAAGACATCTCGCAAGGGGAAGGCGATTTAACCCAAAAGCTTGATGAAAATGGTAATGATGAAGTATCTCGTCTATCGCGCTACTTTAACTTGTACACCGCGAAAATGCGTGAGTCACTCAAACATGTTGCCCACAATGCAGAGCAAGTAAATCAGTTTGCCCATAGCGTTGATGATGCGAGTAAAACAAATCACTCTTTTATTGAGCTACAGAACGACAGCTCGACTCAAGTTGCAACCGCAATGGAACAGATGACTCATCAAATTCACGATGTTAGTCAAAATGCCGACCAAGCAGAACATGCCGCCAATGAAGCGGCGCAAAATGCCGAAGCGGGCAAGCAGGTTCTCAACAAGACCATCACCGCCATTGAGACCCTGTCGCATAATATTGAACAAGTGAGTAAGGTAACGGCGGATCTTGCTGCAGAGAGTAACAACATAGGCTCAGTACTTGATGTTATCCGTAGCATTGCCGAGCAGACCAACTTACTGGCACTCAATGCAGCCATTGAAGCGGCTCGTGCTGGTGAACAAGGGCGAGGCTTTGCCGTAGTGGCTGACGAAGTGCGTACATTAGCAAGCCGTACAGGTAAAAGTACCGACGAAATTCAAGCCATGATCAGTAAACTACAAACCGGCGCACAAGCTGCTGTTGATGCTGTATCGGCAAGCCAACAGTTATCAACTGAAACGGTTTCACAAGCAGGTGAAGCAAATAGCTCGCTGAGTGAGATTGAGCGACTTGTCTCTATTATTAAAGATATGAACAGCCAAATCGCCCGCGCTACCGAGCAACAAACTAGCGCAGCAGATGAGGTTAATTTACGGATTAATGAGCTTTCACAATCAACTGAGCAATCACTGTCGAATACCGAAGGGCTTTCGACCGCCAGTGAAAACTTAAAGCAAAGCTCACAAGCGTTAAGTGATGTCGTTAACCGCTTCAAGCTCGATTAACGCCACAAAAAAGCCCCGCACTGCTGTGCGGGGCTTTTCAAACTAAAAACTTATAGCTTTTAGCTTATAAACAATAACGAGCGAATAAGCTGCTTACTGTTGCTGCGGTAGGCTTACCATGTTGCCAATCACCGCCTTCTACGCCGCTACCTGCGATGTCCATATGAACATACGGTAATGGTTGCGCTGATTCAGTACCATGTTTATCTAAACCACCAACAATCGCTAAGAATGCCATTGGGAACTGGTGACCACGAGCTGTCACTGCAGAAGCAGCATTGTTACTTGATAAAACATCGTCAGCTAAAGTGCGAGGACGAATGAAGTCATAATCTTCACGACGGCTACGAGATACTTCGGCGCCATCTGCCCATAAATCGCCTAAGTCAGCAATTTGGCGCGAAATTTTCGCTGCGCGAGCTGGACCATTTTCAACATACGCACTGTAAGGGCCCATCGCACGTGCTGCGTGGCCTGTTAGTGTTGCAACAGTAAATAGCTCTGGATTTACTTCGTTTAAAGCACGATCTTTCATTTCGCTTAATAGGTCACCCATTGCTAAACGGCCTTCAGCATCGGTATTACCGATACGTACACGTACACCTTCACGGCTGGTAATGATTTCATCAGGAACAAAACAATCAGAACCAATTGAGTTACGAACTACGGCCAAGTAAGCAATCACTTTAACGCCTTTTGGTGCAAAGTCAGCCACTGATTTCATAAAGCCAGCAACAGAAGCTGCACCGCCTTTATCGCGGCTCATACCTGCCATAAAGCCACCCACTTTAAGGTCTGCACCACCGGTATCGTAAACTAAACCTTTACCAACAAACATTAAGGTACGCTCAACGTCGCCTTCAGGCACGTATTCTAGTTTCACAACACGTGGGTGATGACGCTCAACAGCGTAAGATGCGCGCGCTACGGTGCTCATCATTGGGTAATCTTTATCGATAGTGTTGATATCTGAAATCACTTCAACAGACACCTTGCTACCCGCAAATAACTCAACGCAGTAATCAGCAAAACGTGGTGGTGCCATACGCTCAGGTTCTGTACCACATAAATCACGTGCAGCGTATTGACCCGCAGCAATAGCATTAAGCGCTTTGCTCATTGCCTCATCTGCACCCACTAGGCTAATTTGGCTAATTGGTTCAATCGCTTGGCCGTGGAACTCACGTGCCTCAAGTGGTTGCCAAAGCGCTTGGCAAGCACCTAAATAAGCCACTTCAAGGGCATGCTTGTAACGGCTATCTTGATTTACGTTAGCAAGTAAAATTGCAGGCTGAGTGGTACCCGATGCTTTCGCCTCTAGTACACCTTGCTTCGCTGCATCAAAGTAACGACGTACATCATCATAATCACGATTTAGAGGGCCTGTAGGCGCTAAAATAACGCGTTTAGAATCAATAACAAGTAATGTCACTTGTTTGCCAATACGTGCGTCTACAGCTTGTTGAGCGCTAATAGCTTGGCTTAAGCTTGCATCTGCTAAAGAAGAAAAATCATCACCGATAATAATCAATGCATCGTGATTTGCATCCGCTAATTGCGGGGCTGCAACTGCATGAGGGTATGCCATAAAAAAGGTCCTGCGGTTAGAAACATAGGACCTTATTATCATTGATTTAGAGCGCTATTGCCAGCCAAGTAAGACAGCTTACGATATGGCTGGCAAGCTAAGTTTACTGCTCTGTAATGTGTGCTGAGTCTTTACGATGCTTAACAATTACAGACCAAGCTTCAAGCATAACCAGTACGCTCACAACCAGTACTAACAAATCAAGTGTCACCAGTAACCAGTTACCTTGTTGATAGTACTCGCCCAGTTTAATAACCCCAGCAAAGAACGCCATAACTAATACAAAACTCATTGGTATAAGCGTGTATTTAGCTGGGCGATTCGCTTTAATTAGCATTACCGAGATAACCAGTAGGGTTAAGCTGGCTAAGATTTGGTTAGTCGAACCGAATAATGGCCAAATGATCATACCGCCGCTACCGTCAGCGCCACCAGCACCAAAAGCAAGCAGTAAACAGCTAAGTACTGCAATGAGTGTAGCTACAATACCATTACGAATGATGCTGATATTATAAATATCACCCCACTCTTGAATGATATAACGCTGCAGGCGCACGCCAGAGTCCATGGTAGTCCCCGCAAACAAGACCACCATTACGGCAAGTAAGGTTGATGCCACCTCTTGCGAGATACCCCAGCCACTTTCAATTAAGTTTGCGCCACCATTAATAAAGGCACTCACACTACCGGCGCCTAAGTGACTGTAAATTTCGTGCCATTCTTCAGGTGATACTGCAAGTGCAACACCACTTACTGCAACTAGTGTAATAAGCGCAAGCATACCTTCACCTACCGCACCTAAGTAACCCACAAAGCGACCATCAGTTTCTTTGTTCAACTGCTTAGAGCTGGTACCTGAAGACACAATACCGTGGAAACCCGATACCGCACCACAGGCTATGGTCACAAATAGCAATGGAATAATACTTGGTGTATCTACCGCCGTTTGCGTATTAAACGCAGGCGCTGTGATATCTGGCATTGACACAAACACCGCACCGTAAAGAAGCACTAAGCCAACCAATAACTGCATACCATTGATGAAGTCGCGTGGCTGTAACAGCATCCATACTGGCAATAATGAAGCAATGGCTGCATAGATAAATAAGATGATGATCCAGTTCGCATTCGCACTTAGACCAAACATTTCATCAGGTAATGAAATTGGCATACCACTACCAAGGTAAATGGTGTAATAAAGAATTCCCACACCAACTAAACAAAGCGGAATTAACGACACTTTACGGCGTAGTAACTGGCCAATAACTAAGGCCACAACAATCGCTGACCAAGCAGGGAATACCGCGTTAGGTTGCGATACAAATGATTTGGCAATCACCACACCAAATACCGCATTCACCATCAATAGTACTAAGAACACCACAATCATAAATAATGCACGGGTACGTTTACCAATTACGCTTTCAGACAAAGCGCCCATTGATTTGCCTTTGTTACGCGCACTGGCCCATAGAGCGCCCATGTCGTGAACACCAGCAAAAAAGATAGTACCAAATACCACCCACAGTACCGCAGGCACCCAGCCCCAATATACGGCAATGGCAGGGCCAACAATTGGCGCAGCACCTGCAACAGAGGTGAAATGGTGGCCCCATAACACAACTTTGTTAGTTGGCACATAATCCACACCATCCTCAAGTTCATGAGCGGGTGTGACAAAATTATCATCCATTTTAAATATTTTTTCGGCGATGAATTTCGAATAAAAGAACCATCCGAACAACATACCGACTATTCCGAGCAGCACGATTACGACCGATTGCATAGTCATCTCTCTTATTAAGTTATAATGTTGTCTAAGGTGTTGAACTAGGCAGGCCTAGCACCCCAACTAGACACTAACAAACTTTCAAGCACCAAGGTGTTAACCTTTAGTCTAATATACTTAGCTGAAAATGCTCGTGAGCCTGACTCTTTATTCCGACACCTATTCCTAACAGGCGCACTGGCTGGTTGTTACCTCGCTCATAAGCTTTACTCATTAACTCAGTAAAAATGCGTTCGTCTAATTGATGGTGGCTTTGATCGGCACTGGTCACGACAAAATTGGCAAACTTGACCTTCACAGATAACTTATTGATGCGGTTGTTTAATTGCTGTTTATCAAGACGGCGAGTTAATTCATCCATCAAGCGGGGTAACTGGCTTAAACACTCATCTAAATTATTTTTGTTGTATTCATAGGTGTGCTCAACACTGAGCGACTTTCGTACTCGCTCAGTTGACACTTTGCCAACGTACTCGCCTGCACACTTTTGATATAAAGACACGCCAAAATTACCAATATGCTGCTGCATCCAATTTACCCCTTTCGCGCGCACATCAGCCCCTGTGTAAAGCCCTTTAAGTTGCAGCTTTTCTAATGTCACCTTGCCAACGCCAGGGATTTTGCCAAGCGGTAAACTCGCCAAAAAGTCATCAACTTGCTCGGGCAATACCACAAACTGACCATTAGGCTTGTTTTCATCGCTGGCAATTTTGGCAATAAACTTAATTGGCGCGACGCCTGCTGAGGCTGTTAGTCCGGTGGTGTCATAGATTTCTTGGCGGATTTGCTCCGCCATCAGTGTTGCACTGCCTTTGCACGCAGTACTGTCGGTTACATCAAGGTAGGCTTCATCTAACGATAACGGCTCAATAAGGTCGGTGTACTTTGCAAAAATGGCGCGAATTTGCGTGGAGATTTCTTTATAAACCTGCATTCGTCCGGGCACGATAACCAGATCGGGGCACAGTTGTTTGGCGTGATAGTTCGACATCGCCGAGCGCACACCATATTTACGGGCAATATAATTAGCAGTTGAAAGCACCCCGCGACGACTATTACCACCTATAGCCAGTGGCACATTGGCAAGCGCGGGGTTATCACGCATCTCAACGGCTGCATAAAAGCAGTCCATATCGATGTGAATGAATTTTTTCATCAGGAATACAACAACTGTTTATATATACAGTTATTATATTTAAACTTCCTGAGAGTGCAAGCTAAGAGGTTTGGCTTGTTTGTTGGTTTGGTTTTTTACGGCTAATAAGCCGTGAACCAAATAACCAAAACGCGGCTTCGAATAACAAGCCCACGACAATTAAAGCGATAAATCCTGACATTGTGCCCATGCTATAACAGAGCAAAGCTAGAGCTAGCAAGATGAAAAGTGCAATCCACTTTATCACCCTCAAGGTTAGTTGCTGCATAATTAAGGTCCTTTAATGTGTGTTCATTTTGCTCACACTTTACGTAAGCGTGAACTTATAAATCTAGCACAATCTACTGAGTTTTCTAATTTCCTTGAGCTAAAAGCAGCATATTGCTAACCTAAGTTTTCTCACAATCAACGAAGATTTACTATGCAATCGTTTATAGAACAACACCCTATCAGAACAAAAATTAATGTTGCATGGGGTGAAATGGATGCCCTGCAGCACGTCAATAATGTGGTGTATTTTCGCTACTTTGAAACAGCCCGTATCGATTTCTTTACTCAACTGGGTTTCCTTAAAGATTTACAAGTAACAGGTGTTGGTCCGGTGATCAGCGAAAACAATGCCCGCTATAAACGCCCTGTAACATTTCCTGATACTGTGCATGTTGGTGTAAAGATTAGTGACATTGAACAAGATCGTTTTATGATGCATTACACTGTATTTAGTGAAAGCCAGGACGCAGTAACAACCATTGGCTCATCACAAGTGGTTATGTTTAATTTTAAAACGGGTAAAAAAGCTCAGTTAAATGATGAGTTATTAACTGCACTTAGAGCCCATTCTAGCGATTAACAAGGATCTATTATGCTTTATAGCCCACTTGGTCGAAGTGGTATTGAAGTATCTCGTGTCAGCTTAGGTAGCATGACATGGGGTATGCAAAACAACCAAGCCGATGCCGATGAACAAATCGCCTATGCATTAGATAAAGGCGTTAACTTTATTGATACTGCCGAAATGTATGCCGTTCCCCCTTCTCCAGACACCTACGGTAAGACAGAAGAGATCATCGGTAATTGGTTAGCGCGTAATAAAGACAAACGCGATGATCTTGTCATTGCCACTAAAATTGCGGGTAACGGCTTACCTTGGGTACGCGATGCAGGCGATATTACTCGCCAAGCAGTGGTTGAAGCCGTTGATGCATCTCTTAAGCGCTTACAAACTGAGGTTATCGATTTATACCAATTACATTGGCCTAACCGTACATCACCGCACTTTGGTAAACAGTGGCCAGGTAAAGTGTGCTTCTCTGAGGCTGACACTGAGCAAAATATTGCTGGCATGTTAGATATTCTTGAAGGTCTGAATGACTGTATCAAGGCTGGTAAAATTAAGCACTGTGGTTTATCAGACGATACTCCTTGGGGCATCAGCCAGTACTTGCGTTTAAGTGAACAGCATAACCTTCCGCGTATGGTATCGATTCAAAACGAATTTAGTCTACTGCACGCCAAAGATTGGCCGTATTTGATTGAACAATGTATTCATGAAGATATTGCTTACCTACCTTGGTCACCGCTAGGTGGCGGCATGTTAAGCGGTAAGTACTTAAATGGTGCTCGCCCTGAAGGTAGCCGTTGGACGCTAGTGCAACGTAATGGCCTATTTAGAGACACAGCACAATCACGGGCTGCGATTGCTGAATATGTTGAAATTGCTAACGCCTTTAATTTAACACCTTCACAACTTGCATTGGCTTGGTGTGATCAAGTGGATGGAGTAAGCTCAACAATTATTGGGGCAACATCAATGGCGCAGTTAAAAGAAAATATCGATGCTTTCTCAGTGCAATTAAGCGATGAAGCCAACGATAAAATCGCTGACGTATTTACCCGCTATCCTATGCCTTTCTAGTTAATCTTCGAAAGTATAAGTGAGTCTACCCTCAGTAGGCTCACTAACACTAATTCATCATTTTTCCGTTCCACCTACAAGTTTACCCATACTTTGGTGTATAGTTATTCATAACATTTCACTATGTAGGTTGTTAATGAGTAAATACATAAAACAAGTATTATGTGTGGTTGCAGGGATGTTGCTAGCCCCAATTACTCATGCCTCCGACCAGCTCTCTATTACCTGGCTTGAAAATGATGGTAAGCCATTCTTTATCGAGAAAAGTAGCACCACCTCTCATGGTGGGCTATGCAATGAAATTACCGATATGTTGATTGAAGCATTACCTGACATTAACCACAGCAAAGTGATGTTGCCGCAAAAACGTGGCAGTAAATATCTCGATGACGGACATATGGCATGCTATGCATGTATGATCCATCGTGATAAAAAAACCAACCGTGCTACTTACTCAATCCCAACCACAGTGTACCCCCCGTTTAGCGTATTAAGTACCGAAGAAAAAACACTAAAAATTAAGCAAAAACACGGTAATCCTGTATCACTGATTTCTTTATTCACAGATGCCAACTTTATTTATGGTCAAAACGATGCACGTAAATTTGGCAGTAAATTGGATAAGATAGCGAAAAATACCAAGCTTTACGAAAGTGCAGCACTAAGTGGTAATGGCAGTAGTCCAAATTTTGCTTTGCTATCACAGCTAGAGCATGGCTACATTGATTACACCATTGATTACCCATTTGTAGCTGATTATTACAACCAACAACACCAAAAGAATATTCAAAAGCTTACTATTGTTAACCCAGCCCAGAATGTGGTTTTTGGTGCCATAGGCTGCTCGACAAGCGCACCTAATAATTATGCCGAAAAAGTGCTAGCAGAAATTAATGAAGCACTGAAAAACAAGGTATTACCAAGTGAGAGATACCAGCAAAGCCAACGAGTTTGGCTCAAACAAAGCTTTCCTGAGTTTTCATCGTATTATCAGCGCTACATTTTAGACCCGCTTAAAGAGCCTGCCATTGATGAGATATCAACTGCTGCTGACCATCCATAAGTGTTACAGCAAAGGTTGAATTAGCGACAACCTTCCCTACTCCTTCAGGCGTGCCAGTCATAATGATGTCGCCATCTTCTAGGTCCATAAATTCACTGATTTCAGCTAAGATTTGCTCTGCGTTATGCAGCATTAACTTTGTATCGCCTAGTTGAGTGTCTTTACCATCAATCTTTAGACTAAATTGATAGTGTAAGTTGGAATTAACGACAACAAACTCAGTAAAAAGCGCAGAACCATTAAATGCTTTTGCGCGCTCCCAAGGTAGGCCTTTTTCTTTAAGCGTGCTTTGTAGGCCTCGCTTGGTTAAATCAAGCCCAAGCCCGACCGCAGCCAGTTGCTTATTTTTAACTAAAAAACAAAGCTCAGTTTCGAAGTGGAGTGCCTCACCTAAGTGTTCACTATTGAGGGAATCGGTGATAGCACTATTTGGTTTTGCAAACAGCACCATACTTGTAGGCGTTTCGTTGTTAAGCTCTGCAATATGCGCTGCATAATTACGGCCAACACAAATGATTTTGCTTGGGGTAAACAGACCTTCATTCCATTTCACTGATTGCACGAAAATACCTCTTGCTTTAACAAATGTAAAAAACTCTCATTTTCTAATTTTAGCTGAAAGACGTTGCTTTTGTACCTAAAAAACAGAAAGTTTTTGATGAAATATTTCCCATAATAACATAAACATAGATATTACCTCTGATCTTGAAACGTTATTTATGTTGACGATTGTTTTACTTTCTAATAACTTAATGTAAGCGGTTACATTTATAAAATCGGGTTCGGCGATTTTTTTTGAAAGAAAATGTAAGCGCTTACAAAAATAGACAACAACATAAAATAAAACCAAATCTGGAGATTTGCATGAACCACACACTTTTCAAGAAAAAGCAGCTTGCTATTAGCCTGTCTATGGCAATGGGTCTAAGCGCGCTAATTCCTCACTCAGCTGTCGCCGAAGAACAGCCCGACAAAGCAAGTGATATTGAAGTAATACAAGTATCAGGTATTCGCGGAAGCCTAGTAAAATCAATGGATATCAAACGTCAATCTGCGGGTGTTGTAGATGCAATTACCTCTGAAGACATTGGTAAATTCCCTGATACCAACCTAGCTGAATCTTTACAACGTATTACCGGTGTGTCTATTGACCGTAGTAATGGTGAAGGTAGCAAAATTACGGTTCGTGGTTTTGGTCCTGAATTTAACTTAGTAACCCTTAACAATCGCCAAATGCCAACAACTGGCGGTCGTTCATTTGATTTTGGCGACATCGCAACAGAAAGTGTAAGCGGTGTTGAAGTATATAAAACAGCGCGTTCTGATATCCCTAGCGGTGGTATTGGTGCAACAGTTAATATCACCACAGCTAAACCTCTTTCTAACCCTGGTTTACACGCTTCGATTGGTGCAAAAGCAGTTCACGACACATCAAACGAAACAGGTGATGATGTAACGCCTGAGTTATCAGGTATCTACAGCAATACATTCAACGATGACAAATTCGGTATTTTAATTTCAGGCTCAGTTCAAGAGCGTGACAACCGCGAACAATCAATGGCGGTTGATAACTGGATCCCAAATGTTGATATTTCATCGTCTCCTGATTTAGCACTGACAGATAACAACCAACGCGCTGATGGCGCAACCTGGTATCCGCAAAATGCTGGTTATGCGTTTTCAGACAATTCACGTAAACGTACCAATGGTCAACTTGTGCTGCAATACGCACCGAATGACCGCATTACTGCAACCGTTGATTACACTTACTCAAAGCTAGAGTTTGAAAAAGATGGCCGTAGCTTTGGTGTGTGGTTCAACAATGGTGGTAACGTTAGCGCAGCAACTATCAATGAAAACGGTACTTACACGCAAGTAACTGAAATTGGTGGTGACTACTCAACAAACTTAAATCGCGGTGCAACAACTAACGAAAATAAATCACTTGGTTTAAACATTGATTGGCAGGTAACAGACAATTTAAACATCGAGTTTGATGCTCACAACTCATCAGCTGAAAGTGCCGGTGTGGGTATCGGCCATGATGCGTTTATGATTATTGGTAACACATCATGTTCATGGTGTGAGAACCCAACAGTTAATATCGACGAAAAAATGGCTGACTTCAGCAAAGGCGAAATTCCGCTTATCGATATGACATTAACCAATGGCCAAGCAGAAATTTTACCGAGCGACATGGGGACCCTTTTCGCCGGTGTAAACAAAGACACTAACACCAACGATCTTGACCAATACCAGCTAAAAGGTACGTGGTATAACGAAGACAGCGGCGCCCTATCAAGCATTAACTTTGGCGTATCACACACAAAAATTGATTTCCGTACAACAACAGCCTACTCAGGTCAGCTTGCTGCTGGTTGGTGGTTAAACTCTGCGGATTGGTACGATGACAGCATGTTCACTCGTGTCGATAGCTCAGGTTTACTTGATGGCTTCTCTGGTGGTGGTAGTGATAAGCTATTGAATTACTACTACGATGCTGATTTTGATGACATTGTCGCGATTGCCGAAAGTATTGACTGTGATCACCCAGATGGCGGTATTGGCCCATGTAGCTGGCCTGCTGATGTAAACGGCATGGTGCAAGCGGGTCCAATCGATGACGATCACCGTGTAAGCGAAGAAACAACTGCGGTATACGCACAAGCTAACTTCGAAACAGAATTTAACGGTATGCCAGTGAACATCACTGCGGGTTTACGTTACGAATCAACCGATGTTACAGCAAACAGCTTAGAGCGTCCTGCTGTTGCAATGGAGTGGGTTAACGGTAACGAATGGTCTTACATTTACGCTGATGAACGTTCATTCTCAAACGGTGAAGGTAGCAGCAAAGAGTTTTTACCTAGCATCGATATGAACATCGAAGTAGTTGAAGACGTTATTGCACGTTTCTCTTACAGCCGCAGCCTTGCTCGTCCTCCTGTTGGCGCGCTTCGCTCAACAACGTCATTCTTAGGTAACCCGAAAGTGGGTCAACGTAAAGTGGCTGTGGGTAACCCGAACTTAAAACCTTATACTTCAGATAATATCGACCTGTCACTTGAATACTACTACGGTGAAGGCAGCTATGTGTCTGCTGGTTACTACCGTAAGCAAGTTGATAACTTCCTTGTAAATATCACAACCGAAGAAACGATTGACGGTATTACAGACCCATTTATTGGTGATCGTGCAGAGCAAGCGCGTGAAGATTTAGCAGCAGCGGGTGAGCAACCATCTGACCAAGCTATTCACGATAAGATCAACGAAAACCAAGGCACAGAAGAAGGCACGCCTATCGTTGGTAACGATACAGATCCACTGGCAAGCTTCTTCGTATCGCGTGATAACAACGTTGAAACAGCAAACCTATGGGGCTGGGAACTAGCAGCGCAACATATGTTTGGTGAAACAGGCTTTGGTATTGCCGCTAACGCGACATTCGTATTTGGTGATGTTGAAGCAGACCGAGATGCTATCGGCTATCAATTTGCCCTACCGGGTTTAAGTGATTCAGCTAACTTCTCTGCGATTTATGATTTAAATGGTTTATCGGCTCGTATTTCTTATAACTGGCGTGATGAGTTCTTAACTGGCTTTGACCAACATGCTTCACCTATCTTTACTGAGTCTTATGGCCAGTGGGATATCAACGTGAACTATTCTGTTAATGAGAACCTAACGGTGTTTGTTGAAGGTCTAAACCTGACTGATGAAACGCAACGTACTTACGTTCGTTACTCTGAGCAGCTGTTACGTGCAAACCAATACGGTGCGCGCTACAACATCGGCTTCCGCTACTCGTTCTAGCATTTTGTTGTCAAAAAAAGCCGCTCAACAGCGGCTTTTTTTTTCGTATTTATGCTAGTTTGTCTACATAGCATTTGAGATGGCCTTAAACATGCAAAAGAATGAAGTAAAAAAAGTCGTCATTTTAGGTGGTGGAACTGCAGGTTGGTTGTCTGCAGGTTTAATTGCTGCCCAGCCCCATTTAACTCACAACGCACAGATCACCCTGATTGAGTCTCCCGATATTGCCACCATTGGTGTCGGTGAAGGTACTTGGCCAACCATGCGACAAACCTTAAAAACCATCGGCATTAGCGAAAGTGAATTTATTCAACGCTGTGATGCATCTTTTAAACAAGGCTCACGCTTTGATGGCTGGTGCGACGATGAAGGCGACGCACATTATTACCACCCGTTCAGCTTACCGGTGGCATATCAGCAATTAAATATTGCACCTTACTGGTTTGCCAGCAAAGATGCCGTGAGTTTCAGCCACGCAGTGGCAAGCCAAACCTACTTATGCGATCACCATAAAGCACCGAAAAACCACTTGCATAGCGCCTATCAAGGTGAAGCAAACTATGGCTATCATTTAGATGCCGGTAAGTTTGCCATGCTGCTACAACAGCACTGCACGACCAATCTAAACGTTGAGCATATCGTCAGTCATGTTGAAAGTATCAATAGTGATGAAAATGGCTATATTAGTTCATTGCAAACCCGCGATCATGGCACTATTGCGGGTGATTTATTTATTGATTGCTCTGGCACCCACGCAAAGCTGTTACATCAACATTACGGGATAGAGCTAATTGAGCAACACGATGTGTTATTTAACGATCGAGCCGTTGCCGTACAGGTGCCCTATTTAAACCCGCAGCAAGAGATCCTTTCTTATACCAAAGCCACTGCGCAAGATGCCGGTTGGATTTGGGATATCGGCTTACAAAGCCGCCGTGGTCTAGGTATGGTGTACTCAAGTCGTTTTGCCAGCAGCGAAGATGCGAAACAAGCGCTTAGCCACTACATTGCAAAAACCCAGCCCGGCACCGCGCAAAATGAACTGACATTTCGTGAAATCAGTTTTACGCCCGGCTATAGACGCCGTTTTTGGTATAAAAACTGTTTAGCTATTGGTATGTCTGCAGGCTTTATTGAACCACTTGAAGCCTCAGCGTTAGTCATGGTGGAGCTTGGCCTGAATAACTTACTTGCTAATTTCCCAACACATCGTGCTGCAATGCCGACACTGGCAAAGCGGTTTGATGAGCAGTGCCATTATCGCTGGCAACGTATCATTGAATTTTTAAAGCTGCATTATGTGTTGTCAAAGCGCACTAGCCCCTATTGGCAAGCCCATAAAGAGGCAAACTCAATCCCTCTGCAACTTCAAGAAAACTTAGCACTTTGGCAATATCAAAGTCCGTGGTTAAACGACTTTGACCGCGCTCAAGAAGTCTTCTCTGCAGCCAGTTATCAGTATGTACTTTATGGAATGAAGCAATTGCCACAATTTCCTGTACTTGCAATGCCAGCGGCAATTACTGAGCATTTTAGTGCTAACCAACAACAAGCCAAACGCGGATTACAACAACTACCCACTAACCGCGAGCTTTTAAATCATATTCAGCAATTTGGTATACAACCTATTTAATCTCAGTATTAGGAGGCCCAATGGCCAATCATGTCTTACTTGATAACATCAGCCATAAAGACCTAAAAGTGATCACCACACGCGGTGCTAACTGGGGCGACAATATTAGCTGCGCTACCGTATTTCCAAGTGAGTTTGCTAAAGTTCAAGCAAATCAACCTATCGTATTTCGTAAGCACCCGCAAACAGGTCAATTCGAAGCCCTCGCTTTATTTGGTTTTGAAAATGGCGAGAACTTGCTGCTAAACGAGCAAGGCGAATTGCAACTGAGTTACTTACCGCTAAGTATGCAGCGCCAGCCATTTTTAATTGGCCAACAAACCCAGTATAACAATGGTATTCCTGATCAATCTCTGGTGGTACATATTGATTTAGACAGCCCACGCATAAGCACACATGATGGCGAAGCAATCTTCCTTGAACATGGTGGAAATAGCGAATACTTAAATCATATTGCTCAAGTACTTAACGCGTTACATCAAGAACACCAAACGATTAATCAGTTTTTTGAGCGTTTGCTTAGCGTTAATCTACTCGAAGCTTTTAGTCTTGAATATGCAGATAAAAATGGCGAAAAAGTCACAGTGAGCGGCTTTTATACTATTAACCAACAGGTACTCAATGGCTTAACCGCTGAACAACTTAAGCAGTTACAACAGCAAGGTGACCTACAAGCTGTTTATATGGTGCTGGCATCAATGGAGCACATTCCTCATTTGCTTAATAAAAAATGGGCTCAACAGTAATGTTTGCGGCTGCACCAATAAAAGAATGCCAGGCTTCAAGCATTACTGATCTAAAAGCGTTTTTAGCTGAGCTAACTGAGCCACTGGTCATCAGAGATCTCTGCGCTAATTGGCCCCAAGTCATTGCCGCTAAACAAGGTTCTAAAAACGCCTTAGACTATCTTTTAGGGCTTGCTAATACCGCCCCAGTACGCAGTTTTAGCAGCCAAGCAATTCATCAGGGACGCTATTTTTATAACGCTGATTTCTCGGGGCTTAATTTTTCACAGCACGCCGATAACCTACTTTCTGTGCTGCAAAAATTAGCACTAACACTCACACAAACCGACAGTGATTCACTGTATATGGGCTCTACTGCTGTGGAGTATTGCGCTCCGAGCTTTAGTGTTGAAAACCCATTAACAGTGACCGACTATAACTGCCTAACCAGCCTCTGGGTGGGAAATCATAGTCAGATTGCGGCTCACTATGACAACGCCGATAACCTAGCTTGTGTTGCTGCAGGTGAGCGTACGTTTACTCTATTGCCAACTGATCAGGTCAATAATCTTTACGTTGGTCCACTCGAATTTACACCCGCTGGGCAAGCGGTTAGCTTGGTTGATTTTAATAACCCCGATTTCAGCCGCTTTCCACGCTTTAAAGAGGCTATAGCAAAGACGCAATCGGCAACTCTTGGCCCTGGCGATGCTATTTATATTCCAGCGCTTTGGTGGCATCAGGTTAGCGCAACCAGTCCGTTTAATGTGTTGGTGAACTATTGGTGGCGACAGGCCCCAGAGTATTTAGCAAACCCATTTGATGCCATGCTGCACAGTATGCTGGCAATTAAAGACTTGCCAAACGAGCATAAACAGAAATGGCAGCAACTCTTTAATCATTATGTGTTTGCTGATGATGTGGATTTAGCAAGCCACGTTGCTGAGCCTGCGCAAGGGATATTAGCGGATATCGACGAACTAACAGCCAGAAGAATAAGACAGCTATTACTACAAAAGCTCAACCGATAGAATGAACCAAAAGCCAGCGGATGCAACGAGTTCGGCGAAGCATCTGCAGGCTCTTGGTTCATAATTCACTTATAGCAATCCGCTTAATTAAGTACTATTGCGGATTGGTCTTACCCTTTATTTGTACTGCTGATGGCTGTGTTGTTGCACAGCCGATTCCTGTTTCACTATTTTTACTACATTGAAAAACACGTACGTAATCCACCAGCATTTGCTTAGGATAACCCGCAAAATCAACGCCTTTATCATTCACATTTGCTGGCCAGTTTCCGCCTACAGCAAAGTTAAGAAGTAAATGAAAACGCTGATCAAACGGAGCAAAGCCGGTATTTTCTATAAACGAGCCGTCTTGTTGTTGTGATGTTGAATACCACTGGTCGTGGCGAAATGTCGCATAGTGAACATCATCAACATACCAACGAATTTCATCTTGCTGCCATTCAAGGGCATAAACATGAAAGTTATCAGCCGGGTTATTAGCTTCGCTGAAACGGTACGGCGTACCGCTGTAAACATTTTTGGGTGAAGGACCACCGTAATGCAAGGTGCCGTGTACGCGCGTTTCAAGGCTGCCAGCTGGCGCTGTTTTGTCATCAGTGAGAGTCTTTAAATTAACTGCTTCCATGATGTCTATTTCGCCTGATGATGCCCAGCGACCATAACGCCAATCAGTCGGTAACATCCAAATTGCTGGCCACGCACCTTGCCCTGCTGGTAATTTAGCGCGAATTTCAAAACGCCCTTATCGCCAATCAGCTAAGTTTTTAGTGCGTAAACGTGCAGAAGTGAACGGCTGAGTCGCTTGTTTTTCTCGCTCAGCATCGCTACTCACTTCATCGCTATTATGCAATGGCCCAGTGTATTGCTCTTGGCGAGCAACAATATGCAATATGCCATCTTTAACAAAACTGTTTTCGCTACGCGCGGTATAGCATTGCAGCTCATCATTACCGCCACCTCGACAATTTACTTCGTGTTGCCACTTAGTTAGGTCGAGATCATTTTGCGAAAATTCGTCTTGCCAAACTAACTGCCAGCCTTCTCCTAGGCTGGCTTTGACAGGCGCTGGGGTTTGCTGACAGGCACTAAGCGCACCTGTTAGCAAAATAACAGCAGACGATTTTACTGACATGAGACTGTTGCGTCCTCTGTGTGCCCGCTCGTTACTGATAGTTTAGAAATTGATACTTGCCATGCACCTTCAGTGGCTAATTGCCAAGGCGAGAATACTTGCCCAAGCTGCACACCTTGCTCTGCAAAGCAGCTCAAATCCACGGTTAGCGTTTGCCAATCATTTGCTGCTTTAAGCTGTTTGCTAATATCAAATTGGCCGTCACAGTTTTCACCACATTGCATACCCAGCATTAGCGGCGCATCAGCAGCTTGGTCTACCTTAATTTGCATTTGCAGTTGACCCGCTTTTTCAACGTATGAACGTAAATCCGATGGGAACGCCGCCATTAAACGAACCGCAGCCGCTTCTTTACCATTAAAGCTGATTGCTCGCGCATCTTCTTGTACGTCTTTATCAAAGGTTTTTACGCTAACAGCGTTAAGCGCTGCACGGCTACTAGTCATGGCTTGTTGCTCAGAACCACTTTGTAGTTGCAGTGACCACGGTGCTTTTACGGCACGTTCAAATAATATTAAGTCTTCTAATTTAGCCGCGACTTGTGATTTTTCGCTAAGGTTATCCGCTAATGTGTTTTTATCTTGGTAAGTTAAACCAAAGCCATAAGGCAATAGTGGCGAGTAATCTTTATCACCACGGTTTTGGTTACCTACAGGGTTATTTGGCCATGAGAACGATAACTTACCTTTAAAGTCATGATTGATAGAACCATCTTGCTTTTTAAAAATAACATCGCTGATTGCATCACCTTCACTGCCTGGTAACCAAGTTGCGACAAACGCATCACTGGCATTCAGCTCTGCATTCACCCACATTGGGCGACCACTAATAAATAGTGACACCACAGGAATATCAGCATCTTTTAGCTTTTTAAGCAGGGCTAAATCAGTTTTATTACCGCGTTGGTATTCAAGGTTATCTAAATCACCATTACCTTCTGCATAAGGCTGCTCACCGAACACCACAATCGCTACATCTGGCTTAATTTCAAATTCGCCATTCACATTGTATTGAACCTGACCACCGGCTTGCTCAACGGTATTTTTGATACCATCAAAAATTGAAGAGCCACCAGGGAAGTCGCTATTTTCGTTGCCTGTACCCTGCCAAGTGATTGTCCAACCACCTGACTGCATACCAATGTTATCAGCACCTTGACCGGCAACTAATACGTTTGAATTTGCTGATAGCGGTAACAACTGTTGTTTATTTTTCAGAAGAACCAGTGATTCACGGACTGCCTGTTTTGCAACTGCGCGATGTTCTGCACTACCAATGATCTCCGTTTTACCTGACAGCGGACGCTTAGCGGGGCTTGGCTTATCAAACAAACCTGCGCGCATTTTTACACGTAAGATACGTGTTACTGCATCATTGATGCGGCTTTGCGCAATTTCGCCACTTTTAACTTGTTTGATAAGATTTTCATAAAGAGGTTTCCATGCATCTGTTGGCACCATGTACACATCAAGACCGGCATTTGCTGCTTGTGCGCAGTTGCCATTAGTACAACCCGGAATTTGACCATGGCCGTTCCAGTCACCAACAACAAAACCATCAAAGCCCATTTTGCCTTTTAGTACGTCGGTAAGAAGATATTTGCTGCCATGAATTTTTTCACCGTTCCAGCTGTTAAATGACGCCATTACAGTTTGTGCTCCAGCACCTAAGCCGCCTACATAACCTTGCGCATGAATATCAAATAACTCTTGCTCAGATGCTGTGTTATTACCTTGGTCATCACCGCCTTCTGTGCCGCCATCACCTAAAAAGTGCTTAACGGTACTTATCACGCGCTTATCTGATAAAAAGTCGTCATCAACTGCACCTTGCAATCCTTTAACAATGGCTGCCGAATATGCTTTCACAATTTCAGGATCTTCAGAATAACCTTCATAAGTACGGCCCCAACGGTCGTCACGAACAACCGCAACCGTAGGCGCGAATACCCAATCGATGCCTGTTACCATCACTTCTTGCGCAGTAGCGGCGGCAATTTTTTCGATTAACTCAGGGTTGTTTGTTGCACCTAAACCAATGTTATGAGGGAATAGTGTCGCACCAATAACATTATTGTGACCATGCACGGCATCGGTGCCCCACATAGTCGGAATTGAGCTACCATCGAGCGAGTCATCAATTGAGGCTTGATACATTTTTTCAGCAAGATCAATCCAATCTGCAGCACTGGCATGTTTATCATTATTTGGGAATGCGCCACCGCCATTGAGGTAAGAACCAAAGCCGTATTTACGCATATCTTCAACAGTAATATCGCGGATTTCTGGCTGGATCATTTGCGCAATCTTTTGCTCAAGGGTCATATTTGCCAGCATGTTTGCAATTTTTGCTTCCATCTCTGGATTTGCAGCAATACCCGTTTCAATGTTTGGCCAAATTTCTTGCTCAGCGTTCACGTTGGTCACCTTATCTTGCCCAGTGCAAGCTGTCATGCTGGCGCCTGCCATCATTAACGAGAAGAGTGTGAATGTTTTTTTCAATTTCATTTTTACACCTATGAAGATTGCTGAGTCTGAGTCGATACTTTTGAGCCAACCAGCGCAAAGTAAGTAATATATAAATAACAGGCGATAGGTAAGAATAACGCCATTTGTACGCCAATAGAATCGGCTAACACACCTTGTAGTAATGGAATAATTGCGCCACCTACAATCGCTAAACATAAAATACCAGAACCTTTTGATGTGTACTTACCAAGGCCGTGTAAAGCAAGGCTGAAAATAGTTGGGAACATAATCGAGTTACATAAACCCACAAGCAGAATTGCCCACATAGCCAGGCTGCCCTCTCCAGTCATAGCAATCACAACCAGTAAAACAGCCAATAAGCCATGACATGCTAACACCTTACCTGCATTAAATTTTTGCATTACCACTGCGCCAATAAAACGACCAACCATGGCTCCTGCAAAATAGTAACTAATATAATGAGCGGCTTCGTTTTCTGGTAAACCCGCAATGTTATCTAGGGTCAAAAAGCCGACTAAAAAGCTACCAATTGCCACCTCTGCGCCTACATACACAAAAATACCAACAGCACCTAGAATTAGGTGGCGATAGCGCCAAACACTGCCTAAATCAACAAAGTCTTCTAAATCTTGGTGTGCGGCTTCGCTATCACTTTCTTTACCTAATTTTGGCAATTTTAAAAACGCAAAGATAACGGCAAGCACAAGTAAGGTTAACGACAACATTAAATAAGGGAGTTTCACTTCCTCTGCTGTAGCTTGGCTAATTTCAGATAGAATTAACCAACCACCAAAAATTGGCGCGACTGTTGTTCCTAAAGAATTAAAAGCCTGCGTCATAGTCAAACGCGAAGACGCTGTTTTTTGTGGACCAAGAACACTTACATAAGGGTTAGCAGATACTTGCAAAATCGTGATACCCGAGGCAAGTACAAACAAAGCCAGTAAAAATAACTCATACACATGAGCAACAGCAGCTGGGTAAAACAGCGCGCAACCAATGGCTGCAACCACTAAGCCAACCACAATACCAAATTGGTAGCCAATACGACTGACCAACTTACCAGCGGGGATCGACATCACAAAATACGCACCAAAGAAGCAAAATTGAATGAGCATAGCCTGCGTATAGTTAAGTGAAAACATACCTTTTAAATAAGGGATTAAAATGTCATTCAGACAGGTGATGAATCCCCACATAAAAAATAATGTGGTCAATGATGCCAGCGCAAAGTGCTGCTTAGGCATATCTGCTTGGCTTGCAGCAGCCGACACAGGGGTTGAAACATGAGCCATAATTTTTCTTCTCTAGTTAATTATATTTATCAGTTTGTTACAGCAACGTTTGGTACTTAATCACTAACAACAAATAGCGAAATATGTTGCAACATTAAATGTAAGCGCTTACATTTATAACATATAAATCATATTTAGCAATTTATTTGCAGAAAAATTGTAAGCGCTTACAGTTGAGCCTAAGCTCTAATTAGCCAAGCCTTACACTTAACCCGAAGGACGAGTATCAACTGTGTATAAATCAATTTCACTGTTACCAGATTCATCTTTACTCAAGCCCGAGTTCACGTTCGGTGTGGCAACAGCCTCATTCCAGATTGAAGGGGCACGCGATAAGCGCCTCGATTGCATCTGGGATACATTTTGCGAAAAGCCTGGCACCATTGCAGATAACAGCCATGGCGATGTAGCTTGTGATCATGTTGCACGCTGGCAACAAGATATCGAGATGATTGCAGATTTGGCTGTCGATGCTTACCGCTTATCTATTTCGTGGCCGAGAGTCATGCAGCAAGATGGCTCGGTTAACGAGCAAGGTATGGCATTTTACGCTCAGCTATTATCGGCGTTAAAAGCACGTAATATTAAGACCTACGTCACCTTATATCACTGGGATTTACCTCAATACCTTGAAGATAATGGCGGTTGGTTAAACCGCGATACGGCCTATAAATTCAAAGAATATACCGAGCTTGTTACTCAACATTTAGGCCATTTGGTTGATTCATTCGCCACCTTGAACGAACCATTTTGTAGTGCTTATTTAGGTTATGAGGTGGGTGTACATGCACCTGGCATAAAATCACAACAAGCTGGCCGACAAGCAGCGCACCACTTATTACTTGCCCACGGCCTTGCTATGCAAGTATTACGTAAAAACTGCCCTGACACAGAAGCGGGTATCGTATTAAACTTCAGTCCAACTTATCCTTTAACCGCCGATGATAAAAAAGCCGCTGAGCTTGCTGATCAATACCATAATCAATGGTATATCAAAGCGGTTTTAGAAGGTGCTTACCCATCGTTACTGGATGATTTAGCAGATGAAGTTAAACCAATTATAATTGCTGGCGATATGGCGATTATTAGTCAAGCTGTCGACTTTATTGGCGTTAACTATTATACCCGCATACACTACAAAAATACCGCTGATGGCTGGTTTGAAGAAGCAAACCTTACGGATGTTCGCGTCACCGATATGGGCTGGGAAGTTTACCCACAAGGTTTAACTGAGCTTTTGGTATCACTTCATCAGCAATATGATTTACCAAAAATGTATATTACCGAAAATGGCGCAGCCATGGCCGATACGTTAGAAAATGGTGAAGTGAACGATATAGAACGAGTAGATTATTATCACACTCACTTAAATGCGGTATGTGATGCAATTCGCCAAGGCGTCGATATTCAAGGCTACTTTGCGTGGAGCTTCATGGACAACTTTGAATGGGCGTATGGCTACGAAAAGCGCTTTGGGTTAGTTTATATTGACTATCAAAGCCAACAACGCATTTTAAAAGAAAGCGCAAAACAATATCGCGCGCTGCTCAAACAGCGATAAAAATAACTACAATCGAGAACACACATGCTGACAAAAAGAGAAAAAATAGCCTACGGATTAGGCGATACAGCAAGTAATATCATCTTTCAAACGGTGATGTTATTTTTAACTTTTTTCTATACTGATATTTTTGGTATTTCACCCGCGATTGTTGGCACCTTGTTTTTGGTGGTGAGAATCGTTGATGCAATTACCGACCCATTAATGGGAGCTTTAACTGATTCAACCCGCACTAAGTGGGGAAGCTATCGCCCCTATTTGCTTTGGCTTGCTATACCATTTGGGGTGATCAGCATGATCACCTTCACCACACCAGACCTACCAGAGTCAGGCAAAGTCATTTACGCCTTTGTCACTTACACTTTGCTGATGCTAGTTTACACCGCGATTAATATTCCTTACTCAGCGTTAGGTGGGGTATTAAGTGGCGACCCGAAAGAGCGAGTATCCATTCAATCTTATCGATTTGTGTTTGGTATGCTGGGCGGCTTAATTGTCAGTGCCTGTACTTTACCTTTGGTAAACTGGCTTGGCAAAGGTGATAACGCTACGGGCTACCAACTCACGATGGCCCTGATGAGCGGCTTAGGTGTGATCTTATTCTTAATTTGTTTTCGCTTTACCAAAGAGCGCGTAGCGGCGCATAACAGCTCATCGTTGAGCTGGAAAACCCGCATGAACACGCTATGGCAAAATGGCCCATTTAAAGTGTTGTGCTTTGCTGCATTTATGCTGTTAACCAGTATGGTACTGCGCACTACCCTTGCCATTTACTATGTAAAATATGTACTTGGTGAAGCCGAGCTAGTCACCTACTTTGTTACCATCGGCATGATAGGTAATATTTTGGGCTGTGCCTGTGCAAACCCACTCAGCAAACGTGTTGATAAGAAAACCGCCTATATTCGTTTACAATATATCTCTGCAGCTATTAGTTGCGTGGCATTTTGGTTGCCGGGCGAACAGCTGATACTTGCCTTTGCGGTGTATTTTTTATGGTGTTTCTTCACGCAAATGGCAACCCCGCTACTGTGGGCAAAAATGGCCGACACCATAGATTACGGGCAATGGAAAACCGGTGAAAGGCTAACAGGCCTAGTCTACGCAAGCGTGGTCTTTTTTATTAAGCTTGGTCTTGCCCTTGGCGGTGCCATTGCAGGTTGGTTACTGGCATTTTATGGCTATGAAGCTAATACCGAACTCAGTGAACACACGCTTTCAGGTATCTTAATTTCGTTTACCCTTTACCCAGCAATAGGTAGTATGCTTGTCGCTTTCATAATGAAAAGGTATATTCTGGATAACCAAACGGTTGAGCAGATCAGTGCCGATTTATCGTCAAAGCAGCATCCATAATTTTGTTTAAAAAGGAATAACATGGCCACCATTTACGAGGTGTCGAAACTTGCAGGTGTTTCTCTTGCAACCGTTTCACGAGTAATGAACAACAATGCAAATGTCAGTGATGCAACACGTAAAAAAGTCACTGCCGCAATGGATGAACTTGGCTATCGACCTAACTCAATTGCTCAGTCATTGGCATCAAATTGCTCGAACAGTGTTGGCCTACTGGTCTCTGAATTACAGGGTCCGTTTTACGGGCCTATGATGAGCGGCATTGAAAATACCTTTCGTAACCAAGGCAAACATCTGATTATTGCTGCGGGTCACAGTGATGAAGAACGCGAAAAACAAGGGATTGAATTTTTAATTAGCCGTAACTGCGATGGCCTTATTTTGCATGTTGAAGCGGTCAGCGACGACTACCTTATAAAACTCAGTAAAGGTCGGACGCCGTTTGTTTTGATCAACCGCTATATCAGCGAACTCAGTGACCGCTGTATTTTGCTTAACAACATTAAAGGTGGCTATTTAGCGGCGAAGCATGTGTTAGAGCAAGGTCATAAAAATATTGCCTACATCAGCGGGCCGCTTTGGAAACAAGATGCCAAAGACCGTCTAGAAGGACATAAACAGGCCCTTGCTGAGTTTGATCTTGAACTTGATGAAAACCTATTATTCCAAGGTGACTTCATGGAAGCGAGTGGTTACGAAGGTTTAAAAGCACTTCATCAACAAACGCATCCATTCACAGCGCTCATCTGTGCCAATGATGAAATGGCTGTAGGCGCCATGGCTAGCGCGCGGGATTTAGGGTTAACTTTACCTAAGCAATTGTCGATTATGGGTTACGATAACGTATTTTTCACCCGTCACGTTTACCCACAATTGAGCACCGTTAATTACCCAATAGATGAGATGGGTCGCATGGCAGCAGATTGGGTGTTAAATCATGTTTATCAAAAACAAACCCCACCACTACAAACGCTATTTGAACCAGAGCTGATAGTTAGACATTCAATTAGCCGCCAATCAGCTCAGATAACAAGCCAAGGTTAATCGGCTTTAATAACACTTGTTCAATCTCAAGTTGTTCAATTTTTTCTGGCTCTGGCTCTGCGCCACTAACAATGACTAGATTTAAGTCAGGGTGGCGCTGCTTTATCTCATGGGCTAAATCAAGCCCTTCACCATCCGGCAAATGCATATCGAGTAACACTTTAGCAAAGTTTTGATCGTCACTCAGGGTCGCAAGACATGCAGCACAACTTGGCGCTATAACAGTTTCAACACCTAAGCTTTCAAGCAATAACTGAGTGATTTGCGCCGCATCACTGTCGTCCTCAACCAATAAATAGCGTGTACTCTGTAATGTCACTTCAGGACTGTCGTCTTGCTCAACTACTGGTTCTGTATTGCCTTCGCAAATGTAATGATTGAGCACTTGGTAAAGCAACCCAGAATCAACCGGTTTTGCAATCATATCGTTAAAACCAAGCGCGCTTAACTCAGTTTTCACCCCTTTCATGGTGGCAGCTGTAAGCGCGATGATTGGTCCTTGATAACCCATTTTACGAAGCTCTATAGTGGCCTCTTTGCCGCCCATAACCGGCATATGCAAATCAATAAATACAATATCAAAAGGCTTACCCGCTTGCTCTGCATTAGCTACTTTTTCAATTGCTTGTTTACCGTGTTCTGCATACTCTACTTCTGCGCCGGTGCTGGTGATCATATGGCCAACGAGATTACGTAAATCTTTTAGGTCGTCAACCACTAATACTCGCCCAGTGGTTTTTAACGTTGCTAGTTTTTGCTGGCAATCGGGGTTTGAATCAAAGCGCAGCACTTGGCGTTCAATATCTCGAATATTGCCAGGGTAAATCGAAAGAGTAAATTCAGAGCCCACCCCTTGCGTTGATTCAAGTTCAATAGAACCTTGCATACGACTAAGTAACTCTGAACAAATAGCAAGGCCCAATCCTGCTCCACCGACATCTCGTGATTCTACATCGGCAATTTGTTCAAATGGTTTAAAAATCAGTGCTTGTTTTTCAGCTGGAATACCAAGGCCTGTGTCTTTAATACTAAAAAACAGCATTTCTCGTTCATTAACCCAAGCAGTCCAAGCTCGCACTGTGATCTCGCCTTGGTTGGTAAACTTGATTGCGTTGTTGATGATGTTAATGAGGATTTGGCGTAACCGTGTAGCGTCTGTGTTTATAACTAAAGGCAGAGCTTGCTGCGACTCAAACTTAAGAGTTAAGCCTTTATCAAGCGCAGAAACGCGCATTAAGGTATAGACGTCAGCCATTAGGCTATCTAAGTTAACATCACTGCAATTGAGCTCCAGTTTATCGGCAGCAATCTTTGATAGGTCGAGCACATCATTTAGTAAACTCAGTAAGTGTTTACCATTTCGGTAGATCACACCCAACTCATTTTGAGCATGCTGATTTTTATCACTTTGCATGAGTAACTCAGTGTAACCCAAGATAGAAGACAGAGGTGTACGTAACTCATGACTCAAATGGGCCAAAAAGCGGTCTTTAGATCGGTTTTCAGCTTCTGCTTTTAAGCGTTCAACACGCTCATCTTCAACATCTCGGCGAGCTAAAGCGTAGCGTATAGCACGGGCAAAGCGGCTAGAGTTCATCTCGCTTTTAACCAGATAATCAACCGCACCGGCATCGAGCGCTGCAGAATCGAGAGCTTCATCTGATTGCCCGGTAAGCATGATAATCGGGCCGCGAAAGCCATTTGCCACAGCCCGTTTTAGTACTTCGAGGCCATCTGATGCGCCTAAGCGATAATCTAACAAACAAATATCATGTTTGTTTTCGCTAAGCTCACTAATGGCCTCTTCAGGGCAACTTAACCACTCAACATCGAATGTATGGGAACCTAATTGGTCTAGGTAGTCGCAAGTAAGAATATAATCGTCTTCGTCGTCTTCTACTAAGAGTAATCGGGTTACCTTGTCTAACATTCTTATTCCTTATTCCAATTAGCTTAATTAAGTATTTATGCGAATTGGACTTAGTCGTTCTGCGAGGGTGGTAGCTCTACAAACTCTACCCAGTATTTCCCTAGTGTTTGCATTAACTCAACTAAACCTTCAAAAGTAACCGGTTTAGTGATGTATGATGCAGCGCCCAAGTCGTAGCCTTTAACCATATCTTCTTCTTGTTTTGATGTGGTTAAAATCACTACTGGAATACCCTTTAAGTTAGGGTTGGCTTTGATGGCTTGTAATGCTTCTCGGCCATCCATACGCGGCATATTTAAATCGAGTAAAATCAAGCCCGGACGAGGCGAGTTTTCTTTTTCACTAAATTTGCCTTTACGCTCAAGGTATTCAAGCAACTCTACACCGTCTTCAACAAAAAACAGCTCGTTCAATACACGGCTTTCGGCCAATGCATCTTGGGTTAATAAACGATCATCTTCGTCGTCATCAGCCATTAAAATGGTAATTGGTTTAACTTTATTAAGTGGCATTACGCCTCTCCTTGTAATGTGAAAAGCGATGCTTCCACGGGTAGTTTAAGGGTGAAGCTTGCACCCTCACCAACGCGACTGCTTGCGGTTATTTCTCCGCCATGACGCTCAACAATACGACGACAAACCGATAAACCTATGCCTGTACCTTTATATTGAGAACGACCATGCAGTCGCTGAAACGGAACAAATATTTTTTCAAGATACTCTTCAGAAAAGCCGATGCCGTTATCTGAAATGGTAATAACTTCCCACTCCACATCACTATTGTGAGCTTCGCTAAATTCTGACGTTCGCTGGTATATAATATCAATCACAGGCGCAACATTCTCACGTCTAAACTTCACCGCATTTGAAAGAATATTTAAGAACAATTGCAGCATTTGGCTTGGATCGGCTTGAATATGCGGTAAAGTATCAAGATTAACCGTAGTTTCAGATTCTTTTATCGCAATTTCAAGATCATCAAGAACTTCTGCAACAACTTCATTTAAATCAGTATCAGTAAAATCTTTACCACGGGTGGTTACGCGTGAGAACTCAAGCAGGTCATTGATTAAATTAGACATACGCTGAGCCGCATTTTTCATCCGGCTAATATAGTCGATGCCTTTTTCACCTAGTTCATCTTTGAACATCTTTTCAAGGCGGTCACTGAAGGCTTGGATCTTACGCAGTGGCTCTTGTAAATCATGACTTGCAACAAAAGCAAAGTCTTCAAGCTCTCTGTTTGAGCGGCTTAGCTCATCAGAATAGATAGTTAGCTCTTGCGTACGTTCTGCAACTTTTGCCGCTAGATTCTCGTTTTGATTTTCAAGCTCAGCTCTGTATTTAGCTTGGTTGCGTAAGTTGATACGTGTTAATACAAACATACCTATAATCAATAAGGTACTGGTCACAGCCGTAATAGCAAATGTAATCTTCGCTTCGTTTTTGATTTGCGAGAGCTTTGCAAACTGCTCTATCTTAAAGTTAAGCTCTCGCATTTGTATTTCATCAACTGCTGTACGAATATCTTTATATAGATCGCGACCTTGGTCTGTTAGTAACAAGCGGCGAGCCTTAACATCTTTATTCGCAAGTGCCAGATCAGTTGTTTTGGTCATTACCGCCACTTTGTCGTTTACCAAATGTATTAAACGAGCAATGCGGTCTGCTTGCCCTTCAATTTCTGAGTGCAAACTTTTCACAAGCATGATCTGCGCCTGCATTGAAGCGATTGCATCATTGTAAGGGAGTAAATAATCTTCTCGGTCACTAAGTAAATAACCACGCTGACCTGACTCAGCTTGCACCACAGATAAGTGCAAACGCTCAATCGCGGTGTTGAGCGAATTGGTGTTATCAAGACTACTTTGTGTTTCGGTGAGTGAGCGAATGCTATTAAGAGCTAAAAACGCATTAGCCACCACGATACAGAGCACCACAGCTATAAAGCCTGACCAATTGACCGCTATCTTTCCTTTTTGTTTTTGCATTTGCTTCCTAATCTATGAGTGCTTAATCTGCAGCGTGAGTGTCACTTATTTCTTGTAAGTGCTCACTACACTGCTGACAATTAGCTATTATTTTATTTAATGCCTCTAATGCTTTTTGTTTTGGCATATCATTTTCTAATACGAGCTTAACTAACTCTGCATTCATTGAGATACGGTTCAGCGGCGCACGGGCATCGTGCACCATTTTTCGTAAAGACTCGTTATTATTCATAGCTATCCTTTTATTTGTATTCGCCAATGCCTCCATAAGCATTTAAACGGTTATAAAGTGTTTTCGTACTGATCCCCAGCATTTGTGCTGCAATTGTCTTGTTACCTTGTACTTTATCTAAAGTAGCGTGGATCAATTCTTTTTCAACTTCTTCAATGGTTTGCCCTGCAACAACTTGGTTTGCTTGGCTCTCTTTATTCACTTTAGAAAATGGCGACTCTAGCGATTCAGGTAAAGTAACAGCTGTGCCTTTAGGGTCACTCATAATAAAGGCGCGGTGAATAGCGTGGCGAAGCTCACGCACGTTACCTGGCCAATCATGGGCTTCAAGCTCTTTGATTTGCACCGCTTGCCATTTAAAGTCGGTGCCGTTTTCTTCATTAAGCTGCTCTAAAAAGGCATTGGCAAGCAGTGGAATATCTTCTTTGCGCTCACGAAGCGGTGGAATATCAATGGGGAATACCGCTAAACGAAAGTAAATGTCTTCACGGATAACATTGTTTTGCGCAAGGTCGGTCAAGGTGCGGTTTGTTGCAGAAATAACACGGCAATTAACTGCTTGCTCTTTGGTACCCCCCACTCGAGTTACTTTTTTGCTTTCAAGCACGCGCAGTAAATTTGGCTGCATATCAATTGGCATTTCAGTTACTTCATCTAAAAATAAAGTACCACCAGCAGCTTGCTCAAACACCCCCTCTTTACGCGCAATCGCGCCTGTAAATGCGCCCTTTTCATGGCCAAAAAGCTCGCTACCAATCAGCTCTTTTGAAAATGCACCACAGTTAGTTGCCACTAAAGGGCCATCACACTCAGTGGCGTTGTGAATTGCCTGAGCAACCACTTCTTTACCAGCACCACTTTCACCCATCAACATTACATTGGCAGAAGTGGCCGCGACTCGTTCAATCATAGTGTAAAGCTTTTGCATCACCTCAGATTCACCTATTAGAGTGCCGAAGTGGCGTTTAATCGCTGGCGTTGCTTTTTTCTTAGGGGCTGCTTTTTTAGGGTTAAGTACACGCTCAATATCTTCACGTTGCAGTGGCTTAACTAGGTGGCCGACATTTGGCTCACACATTTCAGCCAACTTACCTTTTACTGAAGGGTGACCTGAAATTAACGTAACACGAGGCGATTGACCGATAGCTTTTAAGTGCTCTAGTAAATGAAGGCCGCTGCCATCTGGCAACATAAAATCTAAAAAGACATGATCAAACGTGTTGTTTTCAAACCATTGCTCAGCTTCAGCAAGATTCGCTGCGGTATTTATATTGTGTCCTAGGAACTCAACTATATGACAAACTACATCGCTAAATTCACTGTCATCATCAACTAAAAGTACGTTCAACATATTAATTTCCTAAGCTTTTTCTACCATTCTACGCAAAGTTTTTTCGAAAATAAAACTAAACGTTAGATACCTAAATAGTTCTTAATTCCAGTTATATTACCTTATTAGTTTCAATTTGGGGTAAGCATAATGAATTAAATGCGAAAAAAAGGTTATTATGGCACGTTCAATATTAAGCTAAGCTGTACTTGCATTAATTTAAAGTTGTAATCCTATGAAGTTATTAAGAAAAGTAATTCACCCAAGTTTAAGTAATGACTATGGAACGGTGTTCATTCGTCACACTGCCCGCGCCATTGTTTTAAAAGGTGAACAAATACTACTTTTATACACCGCCCGTTATGATGACTACAGCCTACCTGGTGGTGGCGTTGATGAAGGCGAAAGCATTGAGCAAGGGCTCCTGCGAGAGTTACATGAAGAAACGGGTGCACTACAAATTCAAATAAAGCAGCCATTAGGATTATACGAAGAAATCAGGCCTTGGTATAAAGACGACTTTGATTGTGTTCATATCAAGTCCTATTGCTACTTCTGTGAAATTAGCGATGAATTTGCAGACCCTAAAATGGAGCATTACGAAGTGCAAAATGGCATGCACCCTAAGTGGGTGAATATTTTTGATGCCATCGCACACAACGAAACCACCATGGCAATGAGTGAAAAACAGGGACTATCGATTCAGCGCGAGACCTTTTTATTAAAGCTCATTGCTGACATTCTTTAAGTTATTTTACATTACTTTACGCAACCATCAGATATTGTGGCAGTCTATATTTATAGTTAAAACCAATTATGAGAGTAAACCATGAGTAAAGTAGCCCCCCTTTCAAAGCCAACCATCCTTTTACATTGGACCGTTGCCATTTTGTTTATCGGCGTATTCGCGATGGGCATTTATGTTGCTGATTTTGCCGAGCCACCCGCTAAATTTACTTATATGGGTTGGCATAAATCAATGGGCTTAGTGGTATTAGTTTTTGCCATTGCAAGGCTTATTTGGCGTATTAAAGAAGGTGCATTACCCGCGACATCTGCAATGCCTAAATGGCAAACAGCGATTGCTCACCTCACTCATGGCTTATTATTACTTGCAACTCTAGCTATGCCGTTATCTGGTTTTATCATGAGCTATGCGGGTGGTCGTGCAATTAGCTTCTTTGAGTTTGAGCTATTGAGCGCACCAGAGAAAACACCTTGGCTTGCTGATGCAGGCAGCTTTGTGCATCACAGTTCAATGCTTATTATCGTGGTGATTTTAGCCTTACACATTGCCGCAGCACTTAAACACCAGTTTGTTGACAAAGATGGCATGCTTAGTCGCATGCTAGGTAAGTCTTAAATCAAATTTAAGCGGGCTTAGGGTGAGCATAAAAACGCCATAAGCCCACTAAATTACTTATTAAAAATACCGTTTCCATTACCACTGCTAGTGGTGAAAAAACCAAAGTGTTATGGGCTATCCAACCAATCGTGCCAACAATCATCAGTATGCGTAAGGTAAAATCTTTGCCTTGGAATGAAGCATAAGTTTGCAGTAACGTTGCCGACAGCGCGATAAAGCTAACCCAGCTTTGCCAAGTAAATAGTACTGCGCTAATACTCAAAAGCATAAAAGCTATCATCACCCAGGTTTTGCGGGCAAAAATACAATAGCCATAACGTAGTGCTGCAATCAGCATTAAGCTTGCTGCACTGAAGTTATCGAGCAGCATAAAGTGCACAGATGTCAGTAGAACCGAGCTAAACAAACAAGCTAAAATTGCCTGCCTTTGTTTAAACTGAAATGAAGCCAAATCGAGTAATGTGGCAATGGCAACTAAGCACTGAGATAAAATAAACATAACGACTCCTGAAAAATCAGCAGTGTAATGTTCACTATTTTGCTGCGCCTTAACTTAAGTTAAGACGCCGTCTAATTCGCGATAAAGAAATCGCAGAGATCCCTAAATACATAGCAACCTCGTTTAAACTCAGTTGTTCAAGCCAATGCGGCTTTTGTTCTAGTAAATATTGGTAACGCTGCTCGGGGGTATTGAGTAATAAAAACGCTTCTTTTGCTTCTTTAAACAATAATTGCTGACTAATTAACTGATGTTTAATTGCTTGCCAGTCGGCACTATCAAGTAAAGCCAAAGGCACCTTAATAAGCTCAGCATCACGTATTACTTTTAGCTGATAAAGCGCTGGGGTTTTAATTAACCAGTTACCATAAAGCAGTGCAAATTCATCTTGAAAGTAAAACTCTTTACACTTTTGCGTACCCTGCGAGGATGCATGAAATGCCCCAAGCACCCCAGATATAATTAAGTAACCTGCATCTTGTTCGTCGCCTTGCTGCAATAAAACATCACCTTTAGCGTACCGCTTTATAGCGCATTGCCCTGCAAGTTTGTTACGAAATTCACCGGCTAGCTGATGATAACTATCACCTAGTGGAAGTAACTGGGTATCAGTCAAGACTGCCAACCTTGCATTAGTAATTCAGTAATTTGCTGGGCGTTAACCCCTTCTCGAACCACAAAGCGCTCACCACACCAAAGCGGAGAAAAACCACTGTCGCCTTTAGTCTCTGCTTTTGCACGTAATGCCGTCATCGCAATCGATGCATATGGAAAGGGCGGCGCTTGCTCTGGCATCGCCCCTAACTCTTGCATCACTCTGTTGCGTATTCCTCGTGCTGGGCGACCAGAGAATAAGGTTGTCAATTCTGTTGAGTCTGGCTTAGCCGTTTTTAATACTTCACGATGTAAAGCACTTGTTGTCGCTTCTTCGCAAAGTAAAAAAGCGCTCCCCACCTGCACAGCAGATACACCTAATGCTTGGTACTGAGCTACATCTTCAGCTGAGCAAATTCCACCTGCTGCACAGACTGTGTGAAAACTAATTTTTAATAAATTGTCTTGGGTATGTTCTTAGTTTGAAACCATTTAAGATGGTTGCGATCGATTTTTTCTCAGTATCGCAATTTTCTCCGCGCGAGCGAAACTGCTATGGCAACGCTACTCTAATTGCTTTACTTAGGCCGTTAACTCCCATAATTGTTATCATTCTTCTGAAGTTGTAAGCTAGGACATGAAGACTTATTTCTGTCCCCACGCTTTTTAAACCTCGTGTTAGTAAGTGGGTAGCTCCCATCCAGAGTTTAATTGTGCCAAAGGGGTGCTCAACAGTTTGCTTGCGATGAAGCATCAATTCAGGTTCATTCTTTAGCTTTTGAAGCATTTCTTCTGTCAGAATCTCATGCACCCACCGCCTTATTCGCCTAGGGTCTTTTTTAGAGTTAGTGCACTGACTTCTTATTTTACAATCTCGACAAGCAATGTGATTGAAGTAAACATCAAGGTATTTACCTTGCTCAAATACCTGCATTCGATTTTGAAGTTCATTACCAGCGGGGCATAAGTAAATATCTTTATTTGCATCGTATTTGAAGAGTGAGCGGTTAAATATCCCTTTCTTTTCAGAGGACGATGTATCCGTCTTGGGCATGATTGGCTCTGCACCCAAATCGATAGTATCTTTTATATCGGGCTGACTGAAGTAACCTTTATCTGCTAATACCCTTATATCTTCCTTGCGCAATGCTTTTTGTGCGAGTTTTGTCATTGACGCAAGCTGGCCTCTATCTGGCACGTTGGTCACCTCATGCGCCACTATAAGGTGGTGCTTGGTATCAACCGCACTTTGCACGTTATAACTCACAACTCTTGTAAAACCTTGAGTTTTCATTAAACGTGAATCAGGATCAGTAGTGGATATTTGCTTGTCAGGATGAGCTTCAACTTGTTCTTTAATCTCGTGTAGTTTTTTTAACTGGCTGCGAAAGTCAGCTAGCCTATCTTTTGTGGCTTTAATTTTTGTGACGTTAGCTTGCTCTTTATCGGCTTCATCAAGTAATTCAAGGTAACGTTCAATATTCTTTTCGACTCGGTCGATGTGGAATTTAACTTTGCTTGGCGTAAAATTATTGCCTTTGTTGTTGCTAGCTTTAAACTTACTACCATCGATGGCAACAACTGGTTTCTCAAACATATTCAGACGACGGCAGACTTCAACAAACGTTTTGCACACATTTTTTATACCATCTCCGTTGTCTTTTCTAAAATCAGCAATCGTTTTAAAGTCGGGTGCCAACTTACCAAGTAGCCACATCAGTTCAATATTGCGTTGGCATTCGGTTTCTAATCGGCGGGATGATTGAATACGGTTGAGGTAACCATAAAGATACAGTTTTAATAATGTGGCTGGATGATACTTAGGGCGGCCTGTGGACTTTAAAGTTAACCCTTTAAACTCCAATTCAGCTAGATTTAGTTCCTCAATGAAAACATCAATCACTCTGACCGTATTATCTTCACTGACGTAGTCTTCCAACGATTCTGGAAATAACGTTGATTGGTCACGACTTTCACCGCTTATAAACTTTGACATACTGCCTCAACCCTCAACTGAATCAATAGTCTAATTATATAAATATCAGTATATTAAGTGAACTAAATGTATAGATTAATAGATCATAAGCAGAACATACTTAGACCAAAAGGTGATCAGAGTTTTCACACAGTCTGTGCAATAACCGGTATTTCAAGCTCTACACATTCTCGCACTAATTGCGCTGTGGTTGGTTGCAGCGATAAATCCATCGATAAAAAATGACCTCGGTGACCACCAGCTTCAATCCCTTGTGCAATAACCGCATCGGCACCATTTGCTTGTAACCAGCGCGCTTCGTCAAGCGTTGTGGCTGATGAAAGAACAGCCCCACCCCACGCTTTAATCTGAGAAACAATCTCTTTACTGGGCAGACCGAAGTGAAAACTCACAACAGCGGGCTTATAAGGCGCGATAAGATCGATCACTTGTTGATTAATTGGCTGGCGTGAAGCGTTACGGGTAAATTGTGAGGCATCGACAGCAAACTCATCAAAATAAGGCTCAAGCACATTATGCCAAGCTGTTTGCTGAGCCAGTGTATAGTCAGGTGTTTGATGGCAAAAGAAATTAAGGTTGTACGGCTTATCAGTATGCTGACTAATGTAATCAAGCTCTGAGGCAAGCTGCTCAGCCGAGAGCATAGCGCAAGGTAACGAACCAAGCCCCCCAGCTTCACACACAGCCACTGTCAGTTTGGCGTTTTGCACACCCGCCATTGGCGCTTGAATAATCGCAAGCTCGGTATTTAACACAGAATTTATCATTACGTATTCCTTGTAAGTTTTGCAGCCTGTTGCAGTTTTTACAGAAAAAGAGTGCCTAGCTAATATTAAGTTAAAATAAAAGGCAATTAAATCAGATAGCTAGGATATCGAAAATTAGGTATTAGCCTTGCAAACCTTTTCCTACAATTTTGTAAGGAGATAATGATGACTGATACTGTTACTACAATCAATCCAGCCAATGAGCAAACCTTAAATACGTATAATTTATTATCATTGCAACAAGCACAGAGTGAAGTTGACCAATGTCATCAAGCTTTTTTAAAGTGGCGCACAACATCCCATGAACAGCGCGCTAAGTTACTCAGTCAACTTGCACAAGTGATTGAGTCTAATCAACAAGAATTAGCGCAATTGATGACCGATGAAATGGGCAAGTTATATCAACAAGGTCTACAAGAAGTTGAATTATGCGCTGCAATTTGTCGCTATACCGCAGAACAAGGGCCAAAAGTGCTTGCTGATGAAAGCCGTGATATGCAAGACGGCCGTGCAATTATTAGCTACCAACCAATCGGTGTCGTTTTAGGTATCCAACCTTGGAACTTCCCGCTTTATCAAGTCATTCGCTACGCTTGCGCGAATATCATGGCGGGCAATACTACAGTGCTAAAACATGCTGGTAATGTATTTGGCATGGCTGAAAAAATTGAGCAGTTATTTACTCAAGCAGGCTTTGATGACTATTGCTTTAAAAACTTACTGATTGACGGAAAAACCGCAAGCAAACTGATTGAGCACTCAGCTATTCGAGGTGTGACGTTTACTGGTAGCGACGAAACAGGCAAAAAAGTTGCTGAGCTTGCAGGTAAACAGGTTAAGAAAACGGTACTTGAGCTTGGCAGTAACGATGCCTATGTTGTACTTGATGATGCTGACTTAAATACGGCGATTACCGCATGTACACAAGGGCGTTTGATCAATAACGGGCAAACCTGTGTTGCCGCAAAACGCTTTATTGTGGTTGATGCTTTATACGATGATTTTAAAGCCTTAATTAAAGATCAATTTGAACAAGTTGTTCTTGGTGACCCGAATGATGAAAAAACCACGCTCGGTCCAATGGCCCGTAAAGATTTGCGCGATAAACTTCATCAGCAAGTGACTGATTCAGTCAATGCAGGTGCGAGCATTGTTACTGGCGGTAAAGTTGCTGAGCACACAGGCTTTTATTACACCCCGACTCTACTTGAAAACATTAAACCGGGCATGCCCGCCTATGATGATGAATTATTTGGACCTGTAGCATCGCTTATCAGGGCAAAAGATAATGATGAGGCAATGCAAATTGCTAATGACTCTCGCTATGGTCTTGGTGGCGGTATTTTCTCAAAAGACGAACAAGCAGCTATTGAGCTTGCAAAGCATCATTTTGATACCGGTATGGTGAATATTAATGGTTATGGCCTTGCGCAACCGAACTTACCATTTGGTGGTGTAAAAGACAGTGGCTATGGCCGTGAACACGGCGGCTTTGGGCTACGTGAATTTGTTAATATCAAAACCATTATGGTCAACGACTAACCACAAAAAAAGGGCTCATTAGAGCCCTTTCTTATATCTAATTGTCCGCCCTGAATAAGGTTATCACTTGTTAAACATTGGCACTTGCTGCTTAGACGCTGCTGGCATTTTTAACTCATCCACTACTTTTTCTTTATCAATCTGCTCTTGTTGTTTTTGATTGTCAGAATCGGGGTTATAAACAAGTTCAGTAAGTAGTGCAAAATGATCTGAGCCATATTTTGCCAAACGCTCAATACGCTTAACGCTAAACTCATTACTATGAAAAAGGTGATCAAGCGGCCAGCGCATAAAGAAATAACTGGCATGAAACGTATTAAAAAAGCCGCGACCTTTACGTGGATCTAACAAACCACTGATACGCATAAACAAGCGGGTACTACGCGACCATGCAACATCATTTAGATCTCCTGCAACAATACAAGGTCGCTGTCTGTTTTTAAGTGCTTTAGCTAAAATTATCAGCTCAGTATCACGCGGTCGTGAGCTATCTTCTTCTGTGGGGCTCGGGGGAGCAGGATGAATAAAGTGCCCTTGTACTTCTACGCCATCTGCATCTTCAAACAAAATATGAATTGAGGGGATGTCGCTTTCTATAAGCTCACAAACTTGCTGTTGTTTAATTTTAAACTTGCTGTACAAGTGCATGCCATAACGATTATCTTTTGGGCAGTAGACACGATATGGGTACTCTTTTTCTAAACTGCTCAGTTTATTTTGCCAAGTTTGATCAGACTCTAACGTAATGAGGAAATCAGGTTGGTGAGTTTTGACTAAGCCAATTAGTTTGGCATATTCGGTGTTCGACATCAGTACATTTGCCGACATAATACGAATACTGTGCTTATCGCTTTTATTGCTTGAGGCAACTTCCTTATTAGCTAGTCTTGTGTAAGGATAAATCCAGCCAACTTGTAAAAGCAGCACGATGATACTCGCCAGAGCACAACCAATATAAAGCATTGATCCCGTACGACTGATTAAATAGCTTGCAGCAATTAAACTCGCACAAGCAAGGTAAACCACTTGCAAGCGTACAAAGTCACAACTGCGAATTAAATAATGTTGGGAATATGAAAATGGCAAGATTGAGACCACTAGCAGCATGGCCAATAGTGAACTCAATCCATAAGTCATGATCGATTCAAGCAAAATTAGCGACTCAAAATAGAAATAATTTCTCGGGTATCTTCCACTAAACGCACGACAGTATCGTCTACTTGAATTGAAATTAGACCATCTCTGTCTCGTGATTTAATCACTTTACCGCGGCGGTAAATATCACGGTCAAGAATATCGCCTTTGCGTAATTTCTTCTGCCAACCGGGTGGTAAATCACCACCATTATCAAGTTTCTTTTCAAGGCCAGGTGGCAGACTTTTACCTTTGTCCTTATCCTTGTCTTTTGCAAGTGCGCCAGCCGTCACTAGGCTTAAACCAATCACTGCAACTGTTAACAATGCTTTCATACGAGTGCTCCTTTTGTTAGTCCTAGTTAAGCGTAGCAAGTTTTTCTGAACTGGGTATGAAACAGCTAAAAAAAGCCGCTAAGCGGCTTTTGACAGGATTAACGATGGCGAGTAACGATTGATAAAATCTCTCGCGTATCGTGTACTAGATGAATAAGGCGGTCATCGATTTCGATGGCAATAATGCCATTTCGGTCGCGACGTTTAATCACTCGACCATGGCGATATATATCTCGGTCAAGAATATCACCATGGTGATAACGCTTATACCAACCTGGTGGTAAGCCACCACCATGCCCTACTTTTTTGTATAAACCGGGTGGTAAATCACGGTAGCTGTAATGGTCGTATCTATCGTAACGATCATATCTGTCATGATGGTGATGTTTGTGGTGTTTTTTATGCTTTTTATGCTTTTTACGTTCGTGCTTATGTTCGTATCTATCATGGTCACGATCATGTTTCGCGTTTGCTTCCATAGGTATCAAACTCAAACCTAAAACGGCAACTGAGATAGTAATTAATTTATTCATAATAGAGACCCTCAACGTTTGCTCTTGGTAAAAAGCCTAACGTTTTAGCCTGAATCATAGATGAAGGGTTACAATTTAAAAACGTAACTATTTACATATCAATACATTAGAAAGCCAATCTTTACATTTCTTTAAACTACTTTGGCACTATTTACGAAAAATCGAGTCTGAGTTACAGTTCCGTTTGGGGCGTCTGTCGTTATATTTGCAACAGAAACAAACGCTTCCTCACTACATAATAAGGATAATTTATGAATGTACTAAAATGGTGTTTGGTCATTAGCATTACTGCACTAACGGGTTGTAGTGCCATGATGAGCCAATATGGCAATCAAAAAACGCAATCAAGTTCATTGGTTGAGTACCTTTACCCAGACCAGCAAGACAGAGCGGCACACCAAGCAACGATCCCAACTTTAAACTTACCTGCTACTGTTGGGATTGCCTTTATTCCTAACAAGTACAATGATGGCTTACACCACGGTGACGAAGTGGCACTGCTGAACAAAGTTAAAAAGCAGTTTATGCAATATGACTATATTGACCGCATTGAAGTGATCCCAAGTACTTATTTAAAAGGCGGCGAAGGATTTACCGCATTAGAGCAAGTATCACGATTATATGATGTGGATATTATGGCCCTTGTTTCGTACGACCAAGTGTCGCAAAGCTTAGAAAATAACGCCGCTTTTTTATATCTAACGATTGTTGGTTTATATGTGATTCCGGGCAGTGAAAACTCAGTACAAACCTTTGTAGATACAGCCGTATTTGATATAAAAAGCCGAAAAATGCTGTTTCGCGCTCCAGGTATACATAAAGCAGAGCAACGCAGCACAGCGATTGGCATCGATGAAGTCGCTAAAGAGCAATCGCTGGCAAGCTTTAATGGCGCTGTTGATGACATGATCACAAATCTAGATACTGAATTGGCGCAATTTAAAACCCGCGTTAAAGAAGAAAAAGTAGCTAATGTCACGCACAGAAACGGCAGTAGCGGCAGTAGCTTGTTCTGGTTAGTTGCAGCACTGGCTGGTTTTGCCGTACATCGCCGTAGCGCATAACAGACAAAGTTATTAATCGCGAAAGCTTTTACCCATCCTAAAAAGCAGTTACCCTTTGGTTTTTGTTGTACCTAACCAAAGGGTTTTCATGAAGTTGTCGATACTCTCAGTGCTTGTGAGCACCTCATTGTTTAACCATCAAGCTTTCGCTAATAATGAGCTAGAACATATTACAACGACCGCCTCGCGCAGCGAAGTGTTGGCAGATCCTTTGCCTGTTGTGGTCAGCAGTATTTCACAAAAGCAACTGGCGCTTATCGCTCCTACTCATATTGAACAAGCCCTTAAGCAAGTGGCCGGTGCTAATCTTCAACACGGTAATGGCCAGGAGTATTTACCCGCTTTACGTTCACCTGTACTTTCTGGCGCAGGTGCATGCGGTGGCTTACTTACTGCTGAAGATGGTATTCCACTTCGCGCAGCTGGTTTTTGCAACATCAATGAGTTATTCGAAGCCCACACTGAAATGGCTGAACGTATCGAAGTACTGAAAGGCCCGGGCTCTGCTCTTTACGGTTCAAACGCAGTCCATGGTGTAGTCAACGTGATCACGCCAGATACAACCTATGACCACAACCAACTTGGTTTTGATTACGGCTCGTTTGGCTACACTCGCTACAAACTTGGTACGGGCCGTGACTTTGGCCAGCAAGGTTTAGGCATTAATGCCACGATCACCCGAGATACGGGTTATCGTGATGACGAAAGTGTTGATCAAGAAAAGCTATCACTGCGTCACCGTTTTGATGGCGAAAAACTAAGTGTAAATACAGGCCTGACTTACACCCATTTAGATCAACAAACGGCTGGTTACATAGAAGGCTTTGAAAGCTATAAGGATGAGCAAATAGCTCAGTCTAATTTTGATCCTGATGCATTTCGTAAAGCTCGCTCTTTGCGTGTTTGGTCCAAGCTAAATTGGACACAAGATGAGGCTAACAGCTTTACCCTAACGCCTTATATCCGCGATCAAAACATGACCTTCTTTAAGCACTTTTTACCGGGTACTCCCCTTGAAGAAAATGCTCAGCAAGGTGTTGGCCTTCAATCAAGCTGGCAGCATAAGTTAACAGGCTCTAGCCTCTTAACAGTTGGCTTTGATGGTGAGCTTACGGATGCTGATTTTTTACAATATCAGTATAGCCCAACTGAAGGCTCAGCGTTTTTAGTTGCCACCGTGCCTCAAGGAAAACATTATGATTATCAAGTAACAAGCACCCTATTAGCACCGTTTGTGAATCTTGATTGGCAACTTGATGAGTTACTCATCAGCCTTGGTGGTCGATACGAGCGTATGCGTTATGACTACGACAACCATATGTTGGCTGGTCGCACAAAAGAAGATGGCACAGCATGCGCAATGGGCGGATGCCGCTATTCTCGACCAGAAAGCGGCGAAAATCGCTTTACTAACTTTTCGCCTAAGCTTGGTTTAAGCTATCAATATGCTGATAACCAGTTTATCTACGCCAATGCTTCAGAAGGTTATCGAGCACCGCAAGCGGCAGAGCTTTATCAGTTACAACGCGAACAAAATGTCGCAGATCTTAAATCTGAAACAGCTAAAAACCTCGAGCTAGGTTTAAAAGGTCAACAAGCACAACTGCATTATGTAGTTAGCATTTATGCAATGAATAAAAAGAACACGATTTTCCGCGACAGTGATTTTTATTACGTCAATGATGGCCAAACCCAGCACCGTGGTGTTGAGCTAGAGTTAGCTTATGCCATTACGCCAAGCTTATCGATGCAGTTAGCCGCGAGCCACGCCAAGCATACATACAGTTATGACCAATTGCTCAGTGGGGTTAATATCAATGGCAACCTCATTGATACTGCACCACGTAACATCGCAAACTTACAGCTACTTTGGCAAGCAAACGACATCACGCGTGTTGGGCTTGAGCTACATACCACCAGCAGCTACTTTACTGATCCTGAAAACCAGCATAGCTACGAAGGTCACTCATTAGTAAACTTAAGAGCGGCGTGGCAGCTATCAGCTAACTTTACTGTGACTGCACGTATAAACAATTTAACCGACGAACGTTATGCAGAGCGCGCTGACTACACAACATTTAGTGGCGATCGCTACTTTCCGGGTAGACCGCGCAACGCCATGTTATCAGCAAGTTATCAGTTTTAAATAACCGCATTATTTGGTGAGCTATCTCATAGTTCACCCACGCTGTTTAGTGTTTTGGTATGATAAATGTATCTATTGCTATAGTTCCTAAACAGCGTGTCATCTTCTCAAAATCTAATTCGTAACCTTCTTTTAGTGCTGGGCATTTTTCTTATTGCAGCCAGTTTGCGAGCCCCTATCACTGGTATTGCTCCAGTACTTGAACAGATCATTGATCAATTTAAGTTAAATGCATCGCAAGCAGGCATGTTGACGACTTTACCTTTAATTGCATTTGCTATTGCTTCACCTATGGCAGCAAGCCTTGCTAAAAAATATGGCCTTGAAGTATCACTTTTCATTGCCCTTGTATTAATAGGCATAGGGGTTGTCTCTCGTGTTATTGATTCTGCCACCGTATTATTTATTGGCACTGCAGTGATTGGTGTCGGTATCGCGATTGGTAATGTGTTATTGCCAAGCCTGATAAAACGAGACTTTCCACACAAAGTGGCAGTAATGACGTCTAGTTATGTTTTGGCAATGGGCATATTTGGTGGCAGCTATTCAGCACTCATCATTCCGCTGGCTGAGTATAAAGAACTTGGTTGGCAATTGGCGCTTGCCAGTTATGCCTTATTGGTTGTGCTAGCTATTGTGGTGTGGTTACCACAACTTAAGCAACATACCATGCCAAAACAGGCATCCGTTTCAAACAGTACACAAAGCAAAATTTGGCACTCTGCACTTGCTTGGCAAATTACGTTATTGCTCGGCTTTAACTCATTTTTCACTTATATCATGCTAGGTTGGCTACCTAGCATTTTAATAGAAGGCGGCCACAGTGCGCAGCACGCGGGTGCTTTGCAAGGCGCCTTTCAAGTAGCCTCAGCGCTACCAGGTATTGTGCTTATTCCACTACTTGCCAAATTAAAAGATCAACGCATCTTAACCCTAAGCTTGGCATTACTTGGCGCGCTTTGTTCTGTTGGATTATTAGTTGCGCCTAGCTTTGCGATGCTTTGGTCAGTCACCTTAGGTTTTTGCTCAGGTGCCTGTTTTATATTGGGCTTATCATTTGTAAGCCTGCGCACTCATGACTCAATGCAAGCTGCAGCGTTATCGGGTATGGCACAATGTATCGGGTATTTATTGGCTGCAACAGGCCCTATTATTGCGGGCGCCTTACATAGTTATTTTAATAACTGGGCAGGAGCACTTTGGCTGTGTATTGCATCTAGCCTGTTGTGTGCTTTATTTGGTTACTTAAGCGGCCGAAATATCACTATCGACCAACAAGAGAAATAAAACCGCAGCTACTTAGGTGCGGTTTCAAAGGCACTCATATTACTTAGGTTATCTAGCCAAGGTTTATATGAGCGATACCAAATATGCGCTTTTGGAATAAGCTCATCAGCTTGCTCTACGGCGCCAATACGTAAGCCATAAATACGCTCGCCAGCTCCTACAGAAGTCGCGTACAAGGCTGTACCACAGTTACCACAAAACCCTTGCGCACGCTGATTACCACTCTCGGCAATTTTTATATATTCTTTTGGCTCAGCACCTGTAAAAGTAATCCCATCAGGCACAGACACAACAACAGTACGAAATGGCGCACCCGAGATAATTTGACAGTCAGTGCAGTGACAGTTAATCACTTTATTTTCATCCACTTCTGCGTGATAAGTTACCTCACCACAATGACAACGACCAGTGACCTTCATATTAAACTCCTTGTTGAGATGATTGCCCTTTTACAGGGTAATGATTAGCCTGTTTTAAGCTTTGTAAGTCATTAAAACGTACCCCGTTTTGGGCCATAATAGGACGTATTTTTTTGCTGATCAATTGTCTAATGTAAAAGGGCTGATTCGGCACAAAATGATGGATTGTATGGGTTCGGCCAAAATCAAAACAAAATAGCTGAAACGGTAAAAACCAGCGGCTGGTGATCACATGTGTTTGCTCAAGCAAATTATTTACACCGCCATAGTAATGCATTGAAGATGTCACTAAGTTAAGAGAACTAGAACGAATAATATTAGGCACGATAAGTACCACCATTAAAAACTCTGCCATCGCCAATAACTCAGCTCCCCAATCTGGCAATGTAAATGGCTGCAAAAACTGCACAGCGTAATAAGCAATTACCCCATAAAGAATCGCAAAATATGCGGTTGCAATCGGAAAGCCCGCATTAAATACCCGTAAAAACTTAAAACCGCTAATTTCTTTACTAAATCGCTTGGTATTAACTAGCAAACCTAGCAAGCCATCAGTGATGACCAAGGCTCTCAAAAATGGCGATTTAATGCCATTGCCCACCAAACGCTCTTCTAAGTCTTGCGACGTGCCAGATACTTTATGGTGATGTAAATGAATCTTTCTGCGATACCAAGGATTAACCGTATTTGGCCGCATAAGCCACACGGTTAACATCATAAAGTTATGTATAAAAGGACGATTACTAAAGTACTGCTTGTGGATAAGGTCATGCTCAAGCTCATGCGATACCGAGGTAATAAAGGCAACCAGAATGATACACAGCCACGAGGGAATAACCGCTAAGTAATAAAGTGTTGCAACACCGATTAGTGAGCACAACGACATCAGCAGAATAAACATCGCAAGTGTATTTTGCTGGTTGAGTATAGGGAAACGCGCTCTAAGCGACTGCTCTTCGGCCTTAATGGCTGTAACAATCGCCTTTATGTTTTGCTTTGCGGTTAATTCTGACATCACAAGCTTTGCTAACTGTTTGATGTCAAAATCATACCGTAATTACCTACTGCTCTCGAGAAAATTGCGTTAAAAATGGAATTACATCATTTGCTGGCAATGGTTTAGAAAAGTAATAGCCTTGTATATAGTCACAACCGGCTTCGGTTAGCACAGCCAATTGCTCGCGCTCTTCAACCCCTTCAGCAACGACTTTAATACCCAAAACACGACTCATTTGGATAATCGATTTAACCAGCGCTTCGTCGCCTAAATCAACATGTACTTCATCAATAAATGACTTATCTAGTTTAAGTACATCAACCGGAAAGCGACGCAAGTAGCTAAGAGACGAATAACCCGTACCAAAATCATCTAATGAAATTAAACACCCAGCTTGCTTCAACTGCTTTAACACATCGAGATGGTTAGTATTTTCTGGCGCTAAAACACTCTCAGTTAATTCAAATGAAATTTGTGATGGTTTAACCCCTTGCCCTTTAATAATCTCAAGCCATGCATTACGTTCAGGGTTAAACTCAGTAAATTCAAATAAAGAACGGTTCACATTAAAAACAAAGTTTTCATAACCTTGTGCTTCTAACGCCTTTATTTGCTGGCAGGTTTTAATCAATACAAGTTCACCGAGGGGAATAATCACCCGCGACTCTTCTGCAAGCGGAATAAACTCAGCAGGTGATACCCATTGCCCTTGGTTGTTCCATCGCACTAAACTTTCGAATTTAGCGACCGTATTATTTTCAATATCAATAATAGGTTGAAAATACACTTCTATGTCGTTGTTCTTTACGGCTTGTGTAAGCTGCTCAACCAGTAAATTATGCTTTTTGACCTTGTTATCCATCTCTTTGCAGAAAAACAGATACTCATCGCCTGTTTGTTTTGCATTTAAGGTGGCAAGCTCAGCTTGGCGAACTAAACGACGGGCTATTTTTTCGATATCTTCTTGTGAAGTCGCCGTTCCTGCTTGTTCAAATTGGCTAATACCCAGCGTAACTGACACCTGCTGACTTATACCGCCAATAGATACAGGCTCAACAAGTAACGCGGTAATTTGTTTACAAACATGCTCAAGTTCACTGACATGCTGATAAGTTTGTAAAATTGCAAAACTATCACCATCGATACGCGAAAAAGCAGATTCTTTAAAGCTGCTATTTAGTCGCTCTGAAAGCTCGCATAAAACCTTATCGCCAAAGGTTAAGCCGTAAACTGTGTTGATATCTTGGAACTTATCAACATCAAAGTAGATCACGGCTAGATTAGTATTCTCATCATCTTGATAAGACAAAGATGATAGCAACTGGCATAAGTACTCTTTAAAGTAAAATCGATTAGTTAAACCGGTGAGTTGATCGTGGTTTGCATGAAAATAGATTTTCTGCTCAGCTTCTTTTTTCTCGGTGATATCTAAAATAAACGCCACATAGCAATCTTCACCATTATTTTGCATTTTGGTTATCGATAAAAACTGCGTGTACAACTTACCTTGTTTGGTTTTATTGGTGATTTCACCAGACCACTTACCCTCAGTGTTAATTTGGTGCCACATTGCTTTATAAAAATGCGGGTCATACTTGTTTGAGCTTAAAATTTTAGGATTTTGCCCTAAGACTTCATCCAATGAATAACCCGTCATTTTAGTAAATGCGGTATTCGCGTAAGTAATTTGCACATTGTGGTCGCAAATAAAAATTGCTTCGTGGCTTTGCTCAATCAATTGGTTTGCAAAATCAAGTTTAGCTATAAAGCGATCTTTTTCGATTTCTCGCTGGATAAGACCAGTAAATAACGAGAAAAAAGACTCAATTTGCATCGCATCATTTATTTCATGCTGAAATAGCGCGACAAGAATGGTATCGGTTTTACCCGATATACTTTGTAAAGGCACACCCACATAGGCTTCGATACCCATATCAACGAGCATCTGATCATCTGGGAATAACTGCTGAACACCCGAGCTGAAACTAGAGATACTGCCACAGCTGACATCGTTACAAGGCGTACAGCGTATATCGTAACTGATGTTTTCAACAATTTCGTCATGCGCACACAAAGCGATAGTCGTTGCATGCAAAGTTGACTCATCGACTTGCGCTAAAAAAACATGAGAAGCACCAAGCACTTCTGATAAAGACAAGCATATCGCATTATAAAAGTTCTCACTTTTAAGATTTGAAATACTTTCAACAATACGCTTTAAGTCGTATGTACCCACGCTAAGCTACCTTACCCGATAATGTGCACTAAGTGATTGACTTCACTTATACTTAAGGCCACAAATTGTATTATAAGATGTATTCAAACACCATCGTACTCTAGTCTTAAACGATTAATTTTCAACCAAATAAACACACTTTTTACAGGGTTATTTTTAGATTAAGCATAGTTTGAACTTGACCGCTTAGAAATAGAACAAAAGTTGCTTTAATAGAGGCTGAATTGGTACTTAGATTTGAGTTATTAGCTCTGGGTGCTAGGTACTAGGCTTTAGGCAAAATGTACCCGTTGGAATGGCTTTATACCAATTCGCTTAATTAAGTGGTCTATTTTGAGGCAATAAAACCTCGTTGATAACAAGGCAAAAATTTCGTTATTTAGTTGTTCTAAATCAGAAATTTTTAACGCAGGTAGCGACAGGTTTAATCCCTCAAGATGATTAAGTATTATTGCGGATTGGTATTAGCCATGAATTATATTTTTCAGCATTGCTGGTTCGGCAGTAAACTACCTCCTACAATACTTTACGAATTGAATTGCTGAGGGTGGTTTCAAAACCCAACCACCGCACCGCTCTAGCTAAAAACTGACAGCTGATGGCTGATGGCTGGGGTTTTTCAGGCATAAAAAAACCCTAACCAATTGGCTAGGGTTCAAAAGTGGTACCAGTAGGCGGACTTTTACTTATTCCAGTGCCACGCCCTGCGTGGCGCTCAAGTCCGCTAACTACTTTTTTCAGGCATAAAAAAACCCTAACCAATTGGCTAGGGTTCAAAAGTGGTACCAGTAGGCGGACTTGAACCGCCACGCCCGAAGGCAACGGATTTTGAATAAATCACAATGACCTATACGTTACTAGCTATTCGTAGATATTTATGGCCTAAGTTTACAATGTACTACCATTTTATTACCTACCTATGGACCGTAATTGACGCATATCTACCCAGATATTTCCCAGACATCATTATCCATCAATAGTATTTACGAGTTACTTTCGGTTAGGTACTACATTTTTAATTAGATTCTTTTTATCGAAAATCATGACTTCATATCACTAATAGTTTTAAGTAGTGTTTGTTTTATGTACTGCGATTTTTAAGAAAATACTCAAATATGTTCATATTCGCAAAGTGCAAAATGAAAGGGTATCGATGGGACGACACTAACCATTTAAAGCAAACTCCATACCAAAAAAAACAAAGGTTAGCGAACGCAAACCCTATAAACCTTACCACTAAGGGATCCAACATATTTAACACTTGTGTATCACTTAGGTTTGTATTTTAATGCACCACCTAAGCGAATGAGTCTTAGTGAAAAGTTCTTTAACAATTTGGATTAAAATAAGGTTTTAACGTGGGTAGGAAAATTAACCTAACGCGTGAGAACTTGCGAAAATTAGTTGAGTCTGGTTTACCAGAAGGAAAGAAACAGATTGAATACTCAGATAGTAAAACATCTGGTCTCAGTATGATTCATTATGCTTCTGGCAACTTGGTATTTTACTTTTCTTTATCTTATAGAAAAAGAAGATACCGCGACAGATTGGGTGATGCAGAAACACTTAAAATATCAGAAGTGAGATGTTTAGCTAACGAAATGCGAGCAGCAATACAAAAGGGTTTAGATCCTATTGGTACTCGTAAGTTGGCTCAAATGTTATTCTCAGATCTTGTAGAGCTATACCAAGCCGAAACAAAGGCTAAGAAGCTTTCATGGGATTCTGATGACTCTAAGTTTAGGAATTACTTACTACCTTACTTTGGTAGCAAACAACTTAGTGCGATTACCCGTACTAGTATTGAACGCTACCATGCTCAACTAACGGAAAAATTGTCAGCTGCTAGTGCTAATAGGCATCTGTCTTTACTCAAAGCGATTTTCACGCACTCAGTGGACAAGCTACGAGTATTGAAAGAATCGCCAGCTAAAGGCATCGCTAATTTTCCCGAAAAGCAGGTTCAACGCAAGTACTTTAACAGTGAAGAGTTGCAAATACTCTTGCCTGAACTACAACGCGAAAGTAATTTAGAAGCTCAAAACATTTTGAAATTCATGTTACTGACAGGTTGTAGAAGAAACACAGCTAGAACGGCTAAGTTGGAACACTACGACTCACATAATGGCACATTGCTAGTCGAAATGACGAAAAGCGGTGAAGGATGCTATTTAGTGCTAAGTGAGCCAGCAAAAGTAATCATAGAACAGCAATGTTTAAAACATGGCAATTCAGGGTACATATTTCGAGGAATCGATATGAAATCACAAATATCTTGTCCTAGTGCTGTACTCAAACGAGTCTGCCGCAAAGTAGGCTTACAAGAGAGAGGCTGCCATGCAATGAGGCACACTTTCGCTGTTCAATTGCTGGAGTTAGGCTGTAGTAGTTATCAACTACAAGTAGCTCTACACCATCGTTCGAGTGCTAGTACCGCTGTTTATTCAGCTATTAGCAACCAAAAGCAGAGTCAAATTTCAAATGACTACGCCAAAAAATTGGGTCTTTAGTATCCAATGATCTCAATGAACGCTTTTTCACAACGAAAAAATCAATGAGGCTGTTTAACAGCTCAACATGTAACGTAAATCAAGTATGGGAGTACCTAGGGTTATTAGTATGGAACTGGTATTGGGAAGACAAGCTGTCACACTCTAGAAATGACAATACTTGATGTAAGTGAAAAATATCAGTAGTTGAGATGTTTCCTGATTTATTCGGTAGTAATTTTACTACTACCGCTGCATTGGGGATTATCATGAGAAATAATGATCAATCTATTGAAGTAAGAAACAAAGCCACCGAGCTTTACAAGCAATGGTTAACCGAGAGAGAAGCGGCAGAATACTTAAATGTATCGCCATCTTTTCTTGCAAAGCAGAGAGCTTATGGGGAGAAAAGTGAAATCATTCCATATGTCCGTCTGTCAAAGAAGTGCATCAGGTATGACTTTAACCAACTTCAATGTTGGTTGAATGCTCAAATTGAAGCTTTCAAAGATGAGGTTACCGCATGAGCCACCTACCCACCTTAACCTTAGAAGAAAATGGAAAACAGGAACAACCTACGGGCTACCCTTGTTTTGATGGAAAAATGTTTGCTGTTGATCCAAGTGGCAATTTAAACCAATTTTGTGATCAACCGTTAATACCTATAGCAAGAAACCGCTCTGTAGATGGTGTTAGTCATAATGGTGTCATTCTTGGTTTTAGCTCAAATGGTAAGGAGCAAGAAATTATTATAGATATGAAGAAAATCTATGGTGATTTTAATTCGGTGCTTGCTGAGTTAGCTGACAAAGGCATAAACATTCTTACCAAAAGAACTAATGACTTTAAACGCTACTTGCAGCAAGTGACTCTTATGCCTTATCTACCAGTACGTTACGTGATTACTACAACGGGTTTTGTTGAAGATTACTTAGTTTATTCTATTGGTAAGCTAGTGCTAATGGCTGAGTCGGTAAAGAAGTCAAATAAAGACTTCACCTACAGACCCAAGAAAGGCAAACCAGCAGACGGACTTATCGTTCAAGGTGATTTAGAAGGCTATGTTGAGAATGTACTCAAGCAATGTCTTACAGAACCGCAAAAGTTCGCTATTTGTGTTGGCCTTGCCGCACCTTTAGCTGAACTTATGAGCTTAGAAGGGTCAGGATTTCACGTCTTTGGCCCTTCAGGATCAGGCAAGAGTACCATACTACAAGCTATGGCAAGTGTTATGGGATCAGGTAGCGAGCCAGGAGATGGTTCTACCGAATCGTTCATCATCTCATGGTCATCTACCTCAAACGGTATGGAGGCATTGACTACGGAACGTTCAGGGCTTGGTGTTTGTATTGACGAGTTAGGTGCGTTTAGATCATCCAACCTTAGCTCTGCACTTTACAAAATATTGTCAGGTGCAGGAAAAGCAAGGATGACGTCTAACTACCAAGTAGCTGAGCAACAAAAAGCTTCTGTTCTGATGTTAAGTACTGGCGAATTATCCATCGAAGACAAGCTGAGACAAAGTAAATCACCTATTAATGCAGGTCTATTAGCACGACTTCCTAGTATGTTGATTGAACCATCACACATGGCTCTTGAAAGCGAATCTCATAGCGAAACAGCTCAACGAATTGAAAGATTCAAAGATAGCTGCAACGCTTATGGAGGGCATCTAGGAGCATCATTTGTTCAACACTTACTTGATGCTTACGAAAGTAAAGCAGAGCTTGAACATGAAATACGTGAGCAATGGGAAGCTATTGTTGAACAGTTATCTGACTATGCCGTAAATAGCATTCAGAGGCGTGTAATTCGTCGTTTTGCTCTAGTTCTTGTTGCTGGTCTTCTTGCTCATAGTTTTGGCTTACTACCATGGTCTGAGGAAGAAATAAGTGACGCAATTGTCTTCATGATAGACCGTTGGCAAGCCAATATTGAAATGGGCAAAAGTGATCTAGAGCGTGTTATTGATGGACTGAAAGATTGGTGTCGTCAGAACTTTCATAAGTTACCTGATTCTTACTCGACTAAGATAAAAGGTAGTGTTGATGGTTACCGATACAATGATCAGTGCATATTACTATTACCTGAGATATTTCGAGGTCTATGTAATGATGTTACGCCGTCACAAGTCGGTAATAAGCTAAAAGAACTTGGCGTCCTTACACATGATAGTGATAAGCAACAGTACAGAGTCACAATACCCAGTATTGGTAAAAGGCAGTATTTCTACTGTATTGACTATGAATTCATTGGTGACACCTTACCAACTGATCCACTAGATGAGGATATTGAGGCAGAATCTGATAGCAATATAGTTGACAAAATACTCCAAGAGCCTCAAGACGACGATGATCAAAGCTTTTATGAACAAGGTCAATATGCACATATACCAAGTGACGAAGAGCTTATCATTGACAAGATGCTTGCCGACGAAGAATAGGTTTATTGGCGGAGCTCTAACCTCCGCGTAACCCCTAACATTTTGGACACAGCGTTGTTCAATCCCCTTTTTACAAATTCCATTTTCCCTGTTGTTTACTAGGTGTTTTAACCAAAACCCCGAAACCCCTATTGATGTGCAACAGGCTAAGGTTAAGAGAGAAAATTATGACTTACGAACACACAGACCGAGATTTCGAGACACCTGATTCATACGTTGGTAATTACTACCAAGGTCAAATGCAGAATTCAGAACAATACAGTACAGATGTTTGCTTTGGCTATTTTGATGAGGATGAAAGAAAGCCTGCAATGATACTAGGATGCGGAGTTCAAGATTTCAGGATTAACGTTAAGACAGCTTACCTTTTACGTAAGATGCTGAAAGAAAATCCACTGCTATTAGATCACTTTTTAGATGACTGGCTTTTAGCCAATGCAGATCCAGAAAAAGCATCACTTGGTAGTTCTGGTAGCAATAAGCCTAAAAGACGTGTTGCTCCTAGACCAAAATAGTAACTTGTTTTAACAGGAGAAAACTAAGCCCAAGGTTAATCGCCTTGGGCTTTTTTATGTCACACTATATGCCGCTGTATGCAGTTGAAAAATTTAAAAAATCGCTTTATCTGTTAGAGTACTTGATTCATATGTTGTGGCAAAAGGACGCAGCTCTTTAAAGATAGATTTTGCTAGGTCATCCATTTCACTTTCCAATATTTTGAGAGCCTCAAATTTATCTTCACTATCAAATATTTTCCGACTCCCATCAGGCACCATAACTAAGTCCCGTAATCTCTGAGACAAGACTAACATGCTTAAATTTTCTCGTGTCTTTTCAACTAACCCTAAGGTCATGTATGTTGGTAAGTTAAGATCCTTATCCATTTGATAACCTATCGCGGCTAAATCATAACTGCTAAGTTTTTTAGCTACCCTTTTTTTATAATCAGGCATGTCTGCAATCATGTTCTTCATTAGCCTCACTACTCGTTTAAGGTTTCCTGAATAACTATTATCTCGATCATTAACTCTTTTGATGTGGAGGAAAGGCCAATTGAGTAAAAGTTTATGTTCTTGTTTATTGTAAATTTTAACACCACGATCAAACTCTTGATTTGAATGTTGATAAGCGTGAGAGTTATACCAACAACTAGGAACTATATCTACCTTACGTTGTAGGCTTCCCCCCTCTAGAGCAATCGACTTGTTTCCATTACAATTAACTGTCGCTTCTGGGTAGCGAGATGTAAGTTTTACTTCTGACGTTAATCTTAATTCCCTTATTATGTCTTCCATAGAGCGCTTATCCGAAGCAAAACAAGTTGAGCCATCTACCGTTGGCATTTGAACTTGAACTGTGCTGGTTAGTATAATTAACATATCTACATCAGAATGCCCTTCAATATGAACATCTAATGCTACAGAGCCTTGAAGCCGTTTAGTCGCTGAAATACCAGCAGTAGATAGACTTGAAATTAAAGTATCTGCAACACGGTTTCCTTCACGAACTGAAACATCCGTTGATTGCTGGCTAACTGCTGCCATAGCTCCAATAGCATATTTAACCCCATTAGCTTCAGTTAATGCTTCATAACTTTCCCGTGTTCTGTAATCACCAGAGTCCCATGAATTATAACCTTTTTCTAATAGTATTCGCTCTCTAGTGCCTTGTCTTCTGTCTTTAAGACTCTTTAGTCTGTTTTCAAAGTTAATCATCCATTTTCCCTTTCAAGCTGCATAACACCATACGTACGACGACCATTACTATTAAAGTATGTTGCTTTACCAATTTTCAAATCTTTATCTATTTCAAGTTCGCAGAAACCTTTATGTGAATTTAATTCATGGGATTGCTCTAGTTCAGGTTCGTTTCGATAACTGTAACTAAGAATCCAGCCTCCTCTAACACCAAACCTTTTAGACAAAGTAGCAGTATAACTTTGACTTTGGCTTGATTTTGTCTTGATATTAATACTTATCTGCTTCCAGTTTTGTTCTATATCTAGCTTTGCTGGCCATTCATATTTCGTATTTCCATTTTCATCAAGCGTTTGTCCATTGATATTCCAAATTCCGCTTATATTAGGAATCTGAAACCATTTAATCTTCCATAAAATATTATTAAAAAGCCAATGTAATGCTAAATAAACAACACCTGTTGCAACTGTTGCTTTTGAAAAGGCTTCCCAGCCAGTTGTTGATCCTAACCAAGTAAGTACTTGAGAAGCACCACCAGCAGCAACTATCGCTAAAAACCCAAGCCATCGTCCGATATTAGCTCTGTCATGTCCAAACACGGCGTAATCATGCATATGTTATCCCTTGAGTTTTTAATAGGTAATATTGATCATATATGGGTATGCATTATAGTAAATCAAGCTTCTTTGAACGATAATTGCACAATTTTAAAAAGGTGATCTAAAGCCTTTTTGACATATATATCAAAACCTTGGTTATAACCAAACTAATCGAGGTTTTTATGCAAAAGAAAAAGTTCAAGTTCACTAATGCCAGTATCAAAGCATTACCTGCCAATCCAGTAGAGTCAAAAAGTACTGAATGTGAATATGCAGATACTGAAATCATTGGTCTAAAGTGTTTGTCGGGTAAATCAGGTAACAAGCGCTGGATGCTGCGTTACACCATGGAAGGCAGAAAACACGCTATCACACTAGGTCGATTTCCTGATTTAGATGTTACTGCTGCACGTAATATTGCCAAAAAACATAAGGTACAGATTGCCGAAGGTATCAATCCAAAAACTAAGCGTGATGGTTATCTTGGCATGCCTACCGTTGGTGATTTCTTTCACCAAACATATTTGCCGTTAGCGCAAAAACGTAAGAAGTCATGGAAAGATGATGTTCAACGTTTCAAGAGCTTTTGTGGTGGTATTGCTTTAATCCCCTACGACAAATTAAAAGCGATTGATGTTCAGGATATTCAAAATCAAATGATGATTGAGATTGACGGAGAGTCGAAGTACAAGCCTGCAACATGTAATCGAGTTATTGCGTTAATAAAAACTATCGGTTCTTTATCTGAGCGGTTACTTGACATACCTAATGTCGCCTCTAGGGTATCTCAATTACCTGAAAATAATATGCGAACACGTTTTTGTTCTGTTGACGAAGTACGTCGGATCATCAAGGAAGCATTGGCTTATCATCACAAACCAAGTGGTGCCTACATTGCTATGTTGTTTCTAACAGGTTGCCGTGCATCTGAAATGCGCTTTCGTAAGTGGAAAGATATTAACTATCAGCAACGAACACTTACCATCGACAAAACCAAAAATGGTACACCGCACATTGTTTACTTAACGGATATGATGATGGCAATTTTAGATGATTTAACTAAAGTTGCTGGTAATGAGTTTATCTTTGCAGGCACCAAAAAGAACAAACCTGTTTGCGCAAGTCGATGGGCTTTTGATTTGATCAAGGAACGGGCAGGTATTGAAAACCCAAACGAAGTAGTATTCCATACAGCGAGACACTCTATTGCCTCTAACCTGTTAAGTCATGCAAATCAGACACATGCAGACATTCGATCTGTACAAGAATTGCTCAACCACAAGAGTATTCAAAGCACTATGCGATATGCCAAACTGAGTATTGAACGCCAGCGGCAGACCTCTGAAAGTATGGAGTCTTTACTTGAAAGCACCCAGTAACTAACCCCCTTTTATCCATATATCACTTCAATGATGAACCAAGCCAATACCTTTTCGGGTATTGGCTTTTTTAGTTTCTATACGGAGAAATTTTATGCAACTAGTCAATCACTGGCCTAATGAAAGTGATATTTCACTACCAGAAGAAGTTAAGCAAGCATTGTTAGCACATCTTATCGAACCATTTGGAGATCAAGAAAGTGCTAAAACTTTTTGGCAAGAATACCCATCCATGATCATTGTAATTACAGAAAATGATACTAACGATCCCTTACTATTGCTTGATGACGAAATTCAGCACCAAATCGAATTTGCACATAACCACCCTGAGTACAAAGAGCACCTTTCAACAAATTACATTATCAAGTTATCTATAACCAATGATGAAGGTAACGGGGTTTATCTTATTGCACCTGTAGGTTTTGAATTACCAAATTCAATTAAGGTGAAGTAAATGGCTAAGCTCTCTCACGATAAAGCATGGGGCAAATTTAAACAGCTCAAAGGTTTCAAAAAATTGATCGAATGTGCGTTAGTACTTTATGCCTTGGTACTTGATGGTGATACGCCACTCTGGGTTAAGACCTTAGCAATTTCTGCTCTTATTTACCTCATTACACCTGTAGATACTGTTCCAGATTTAATTCCTGTATCTGGTTTAGCTGACGACCTCAGCGTACTTGTAGCAGCATTAGCTTCGTTACAGACACAAGTAAAACCTCATCACAGAAAACAAGCACAAAACCTGTTCAACCAACTTTAACATTAGCCAACTAGGAGAAAACTTATGGCGACTAAAAAGAAAATTGATGCTCAAACAACTTCAAAAAATCCTGTGCAAACAATTACGACTACTTCAAACGAAAGTAGCAACAAAGCTGCCACAGAGACAGGATCAATTGTCGAAACTCATGTTGTGTTAGTTGATGGCAAGGCAGCAAAGTTAAGCACCAAGAAACGCGGCTTTGTTACTTTTACCTTAGCTACTTGTATTGATTCTGGTGAACTTGAACTTAGACTTACTGGCAATGATGGCGGTGGACTGCATTCGAAAGAATGGCTATCGGTTACTGCTATTATTGATGTTCTTAATGTGCAAGTAACTGACAAACCTTTTAAATCTACGGTGTTCAAATCAGTATTTAAAGGAGCAAGCGCTAATAACGCTTCTTTTCTTGCTGCGGTATTGCGTTCAAAAGATATCAACCTGATAGTTTCAACAGAAAAATCACAATATTTACATATGCTCCCTAACAATTATGAGAGCGTAAGAGAGCAGCTACTAGCTAAAGCTTCTGCTAAATAGTTTATCAAACCACTTCATACTGCAACCCCTGCAGTAGTACCGTCTAGTAAAGCTCAAAAGGAAATCATTATGCAACTAACGTTCAGTACTGGGCGGTTGTATTTTACTGTGTTTGACTTAATTAGCTATGTGGAAATAGATGTTTTACTGTTGAGGTAACCTAAAATTTACCTCAAAAGAACGGAGGAAGACCGTAGCTGTTGTCAGCTACGGTTTTAATTGTTTTTATTTTACTCTGTAAGTCTTGCTACTAAAGGATTTTACTTGGTTAGCTGTTGCAGTGACGCAACGGATTCCAAATCCGTTAAGTGTATTTTAGGATAATTAACTAACCGCGTGACTGTTATCATAAAAGCAGTTATTCGATAGCTGCTAATCTAAAAAAGTCATTACCAAAATGCTTGATCAACTTACTTTCAAGTTTTTCAAATTCACTTTTAAAACGAATCTTTGGAAAGTCGTACTTATTATTTATATCATCGATAGAATGGTTTTTAATCTGGCCTAACTTGCACGCTTTTCGAGCTTGACTACTAAGTTTTTTAATAGCTTTAGACAGATCTGTCCCATTTAATAGCTCGGTATTATCAAGTAATAGGTGGCGTGCTGACGGGTACAACTTTTGCTTATAATAAATAGGCTTTGCTTGACCTTTTAGGATCTCAGTTGAATCATAGTGTATTGATAGTGCTTTTTCAGGTTGGGTTCCTGATTTTATACGATTCATCAATGTACTCTGCTTTATATCTAGGCTATTAGCTGCCTCTCTCAAGCTGTTATATTTAACACCATCAACAACTACTGGCTTACGGTATTCACCTTTAGGACGAGGATCAACTTCAACAGCTTGGCTTAGTGACCAGTTGAACTTAGTCATTCGTTCAGTCACTAACTTAGGATTAATACCATAATGCCTAGCGGCGGCTGCACGAGATGCAAATTCACGGCTCTCTACGACAAGTGAAGTCTTAGTCGTCATTATTAACTTCCTTTTGATATGAAAACTATTAACTAAAAGCCGAGGTATCAACATTTACCCAAAGGTGCTCGGTTAATCCATCAATTTTAGATAAGATTTCTTTATCATTACCATCATCGAATTGCACAATATAATTATATATAAGACCATCCTCACTTTCATTTTGATCGAGTTCATACGTTAATTGACTCATTTCATCGAAAGTTAATTGTAACTCTAATGCAAGGATCTTAATTTGTTGTGAATCCTCATCTTGAGGTAAAACAGAAAGCTCAACTTTATCTATACCCTTACTCTTCCAGCCACGAAGGATTCCAGACCATAGGTTTCCTCTAAGGTTTGATGTTTCACTAAGCCTATTGGCCTTCCAGTGAGTTATTTCCCTAGTAGAATCGTGCTTATACATTACAACTTCAGCTTCTTTTGATTCTATTAACTTAAGCTTAAATACATTCTCGTCACTGGGGAAAAATGTAAGAACTGGTTTGGTTTCGGTTTTACCCTCGGCTCCATCAAGTAAGCGAATAATAACTGACTCTGGGGAATCAAAACCCACGGCTAATTTCTCTAGACGTGAAAAAGTAGTATCAGAAAGCTCAATGTTTTTACTCATGATGCAACCTCATTAATTAATCAAACAACAACCAAACTATAAATCATATTTGATAAAAATTAAATCACATTTGGTTTTATTTATGATTTACATGGACAATTGATCAATTGAAAACTGTAATTCGTATACTAGCGATTGCTTTAACTCACTTGGCGAGAGTATTTCTATATCAGGTAACCAGTACTTTAGTACGGGAATAATTTGCTTTTTATCGGTGATGGTTGAAGTTACTAACAAGCTGTCATCATCTAGCACTTTTAGTAATTGCTGGTCTGGTAGTAATACCGTATTGCTGAAATGACTAGCGATAGCACTGTCTATTTTCAGTACCACTTCAATAGGTTTGTCAGTTAGCCAAAGCATGGACGAATTTGTTATTTCACTATCAATACTTTTGCTACGAGTAAAGTTTAGCTGTGTTACCACTACTTCACTTATGTTCGCTACTTTGAACGATTTGAGCATGTCATTGTGTATAGCAGCTAAATACCACCAACCTCTATCGTTTACCAAGCGATAGGGGCTTACTTTTTGATACTGCTGTTGCTTATATGTGAAGCTTGTTATTTGAAGGTTTTGGATGGCTAATGTTAGTGACTTGAAGGTTGCTTGGTAGTTGGTTACATCTTCAACTTTCATATCACGAAACAAAAACGGTGGTACTTCGTTATTTGATAGTCTGCTGAATGATAGCGCATCGTAGGCAGGAAATATTTTAGACAACCCTAACATATCAAGTACAGGCTTAATATCTGACTTACTGCTTCTTCCTAAGTATCTAGGGTTTAAGTAGTAGGTTGAACCAGTACGTTGTATTGGCAAGTAGCCTAACCTTTCGTTTAAATCTCGATGTAATGTACGCACTGATACCCCGTAATCTTGTGACAACGTTTCCAGCACTAATCGCTCGCCCATGTTTAATCGGGTGAGTATCAATCCTAGTCGCTTGGCAAGAGTATCATGTGTGTGCATCCACATAGTTTATCTGTCGCACCTGCAAGGGCATGTCGAGAAAGAATAAATATTTACTCAGTTCAAGCCTCCACGCTAACGCTTTTGTTATCAGCCAGATAAGGCATATCAAGCGTTTCAATTTACTTTCAACTATTCATACCAACTCGACACAACCTGTCGAGGTAGGTAGTTACAATTTCAATTAACACGCTCTCTTATCTGAGCAAAAAAACTAAAAAGGAATATTCACAATGAAAGACAGCACAAAAAGGTATTTAGCAGCATTAAGCGCACTAGTGTTATCAGGGTACTTCGGCTTTGTAGCGATCACTGAACTTGGAAAAGGAAACTTAGGATATTTCTTCTTTGGATTTTGTTTTGCTATCGGTATGGCCGCAACTCTAGTAGCAATATTTAAAAAGCCAACTGATGGAAAGCTCTACAATACTGCTATTTTACTTGGTGGGTTACCATCATTAGGTTTCATAGGTGTATCTATATGGTTCATGTTTGATGGTACATTCAAACCAAGTCATCTATTTGCGCTAATTGTTGGTGTTGTAGGGTTGTTAACCGTCGCCATGGTTATTGCTAAAGATGAAGAAATAGAAGTTCCAGTTGAAGCTAATGAGTAATGGATACGTTAATTTATTTTGGCTTATTTGTCGCTCTTGTTCTTGCCTTGATCAAAGCAGTAGATAATCCAAAAACAGCTATAGCTGCGGCATTTTTACTTTTATTTCTCGTTAAGTGTGTGGGGTAATATGCTATCGCTATTATTGAGTTTTATTGTTTTTGTTGTTGTCACATTTATTGTGGGAGCACTATTAGAGTTACCACCTAAAATCACATTATTTGGTTTTGCTATTGGTCTATGGTGGTTTTTCTTTTAAAAAGTGATTTAAATTAAAGAAATTATAATCACTTACTTGTTATGCTGAATTTGATATATTTTCTATAGCTGTTCAGCTAATTATATTTTAAACGTTAATGGAGTAGTAAAAAATGGAAATTAAACATTCTTTAATTGCAACAAGTCTTTTAGCCTTAACCGCATGTGGCGGTGGCAGTGGAGGTAGTGACAGTGAAGCACCTGTAGAAATTCAACCCATACCACCAGCAGCAACCATATCAGGTAAAGTCATTGATGGTTATGTTACAGGTGCCACGGTATTTTTGGATTTGAACGGTAATACTGTACTTGATAACAATGAGCCATCAGCAACAACAGGGGCTAATGGCGAATATTCACTAGATTTAGATGCTGAGCAATATGATTGTCAATCTTATGTACCTTTAGTGGTAGATGTTCCTGTTGGTGCTACTGATAGCGATACAGGTGAAGTTACCGAAGCGTATCAAATGGTATTTCCACCAATGGTAGGTAATGCTTTAGATTCAACTGATATCACGCCATTGACTACGGTTATTTGGGAATCCATCAAGTCTGAATTTTTATTAAAAGATGAAGATTTAGATAACCCAAATTTAGCCTGTGATGCTATTCGTGATAATCATGAGAAAATTGATGAATTAGCTCGTCATATAGAGCAAACGCTTGGTGATATTGTGCGTCATTATAACATTAGCCAAGACGCTATTTTTGCCGATTACATTGCGAACGGTGATAACACTACACACGAACTTGCATTGCTAATTGTTAAAGGTTTGAAGAAAGGGTTTGCTGAGGCAAGCGAGCTTAAGCAGAATCATCCGAATAGCTTTGTTGACGTTAAGTACCTAAAAACTTCTGATGGTTGGGTGCGTAAAGAGTACATCTATACTGCCAGTGGCAATGACAATAGTAATGGCTGGTCGTCACACGCTAAGGTTGAATCAACTACTCACAGTGTAAGTGATGATTTAGAAACAATTGGTTCACAAATCGATTTTTATAATCGTAGGGGATCTGGTAAGAATATTGGCGATGATAAAATTATCTTAGCTACTTCGGAGGAGACTTGTAATACCAGAGAATACCTGAACTATTATGAACAGCTAGGCACTAATGAAGTACATGAGCGTGAAATGACTAACATCACTTCAACATGTGCTGATGAAGATAATGGTAAATATGTCTTTAATATGCAATGGAGTGATTGGGATAAACGCCTAGGCACTATTGGGCAGTATATCATTCGTTTCGATGCAGAAACTGAACAATTTATGATGTTTAATGACATTGAGCGTTTTCATCAAAACAAAAACCAATTAGATTATACCGCAATCAACGCTGAAATTGATGGTTTGAACTACCACTATGATGATGACATTAGTGATACTACTGCCTTATACGAAACCTTTAGTTTTGTTATCTTAACCAAAATGGTTGAAGAAAATGGCTTACGTGTTGAGTATAAAAAAGTAATGGCTGGCATTGATGGTTGGAACTACGAAACTATACGCTTTAATGCTGACGGTACTTATAACAAAGAGTGCAAAGCTTGGGATGCTGATGCTTGGACTAGTTGTTAACCTGTAAGCAGAAACTAAAAAGCTAACCTGTAATGGGTTAGCTTTATCATTTTTCTTTAACGGTTTTTTATTTTTTACCGTTGCCAAGACCTTGAATAATACCTTCATTCATCGCCATACTCCTTAAATTTATAGTAAATTTACTAGCACTGATACAACAGGGCTTCGATCTGTACAACCTGAAATTACGCTAAATATTTAAGTTCATCAATATGTAATACTTAATATTCGTTACTTTATTATGTCTTTTTTTTCACTGTATGGATCAAGTATGCTTTGCAAAAGACAGGGAGAAGACAAGAAACTGCCCTAGTTGCCGAGCTTTCCGACCTAAATACCTAGAGTGTTCATGTTATTGGGTATATTGAAGTTGATAAGGCTAAGTTAGCTGTAGATAGTTGTTATTAGACCGAAGTAGACGCATATCTACCCAGAAATTACCCAGACACAAGACAGGATATGAACCTAATTAGCAATTTTAAGCACTATATATTTGATATGAATTAGACAAATAGATTTGAAATAGAAGGCACTTAATAACTGATATAGATTTATTTCAGGCACAAAAAAACCGACATTACGTCGGCCAACCACCTTATAAAAGCATTGTTTTTCAATGACTTGGTAGCAGCGGCGAGAATCGAACTCGCACTTCCGAAGAAACCAGATTTTGAATCTAGCGTGTCTACCAATTCCACCACGCTGCCATCTTCAAAGTCATTATTTCAAATTTTATGCTGTTCCATGCAAAGGATTTTGAATCCGTCATGTCTACCAATTCCATCATACTGGCTTCATTTTTCTTTAACCTTCTAAACACGAGAAGATAAAGAAAAACCACTTTAGAGCAAGAGCTTTTTTAATTGCTTTTGTCTCTATGCCAAGCATTATACAAAGAATGGGTAAGGCGGCAAGCGTTTTGTGCGGCGCCAGTGCTCAACCGCACAATAATTAAACAAGTTGTTAACTTTAGAGTTTTGGCATCATTCGCGAAACAATCGCCTGACAATCGATATAATGACTCAGGCAGCCGTACTGACTAAACCCTGCGCCACTTAAACGACTTTTCACAAACGCATCGGCAATAAGTGGCTCACCAAATTGTAATAGCGTTGCAGCTTGCCAAAGTAACGCGAGCTTTTCAATTATACGCCGAGCATGCATTTCAAGGTTTGCAGTATCTGTGAGCATCTCTTTTAGTTCATCGAGTTTTATCGCAAAATCAGGATGCAAACTGCGCGCTTTTTCAAGCTCATTGATAAGCACCTTAAGTGATTCAGGTTCACGGCTAAACACACGTAAAAGGTCAAGGCACTGCACATTACCAGAGCCTTCCCAGATAGAGTTAACCGGTGCTTCTTTATAGAGTCGGCTGGTAATGTTGTCTTGAACATAACCCACACCACCAATACATTCCATAGCCTCATAAGTGTGCTGCACTGCCCGCTTACAGATCCAATATTTACCGATTGCTGTGGCACTGCGTATTAATGCCACTTCATTGCTATCACCTTGGTTATCAAGGGCATGAGCAATACGCATTGAAATGGCAAGTGCAGCTTCTGCCTCTATAGCTAAATCTGCTAGAACATTGAGCATGAGTGGCTGTTGATGCAAGTTTTTACCAAATACACTGCGCCCAGCTGTATGCCATATCGCTTCTTTTACTGCTTGTAACATCAGCGAACTTGAACCCAGCATGCAATCATAACGAGTTAAAGCGACCATTTGAATAATAGTGGCAATGCCTCGCCCCGGCTCACCGAGTAACCAACCATGTGCACCTCTGAATTCAATTTCAGAGCTCGCATTTGATTGATTCCCCAATTTACTTTTTAAGCGCTGAATATACATGGCATTTTTCTCGCCAGTTTCGAGCCAGCGCGGCACTAAAAAGCAAGATAATTGCTTGTCATCGGTATTTGCGAGGACTAAAAATGCATCGCTCATAGGTGCTGAGCAAAACCATTTATGCCCAGTTAAAGCATATAATTGCCCTGCACCACTCTCATTGATGGCATCTGCTTTGGTCGTGTTCGCCCGAACATCAGAGCCGCCTTGTTTTTCGGTCATCGCCATACCTATGGTGACACCTTTTTTCTCGGTCCAAGGCTTATTATCTGAATCGTAATGATTTGCCAGTATTTTAGGTAGCCACATAGCCGCTACATTTTCTTGACTCGCAATGGCAGGCACACTGGCAAAGGTCATGGTTAATGGGCAGCCGGATCCCGGATCAGCATGATTATGCAGCACCGCCATTACCGCTCTTACAACATGGCTACCGGCTTTTTGTTGCTGCCAAGGCAATGCACAGTGCCCTTGCTCTATAGCGTGCTGCATTAGCTGATGGTAACTTGGATGATAGTCAACTTGGTCTATGCGCTCGCCAAAGCGGCTGTGAGTGGTTAATTCTGGTAAGTGTTTGTTTGCTAAAAACCCAGCTTGCAGTAGTACACCTCCCACTTGCTCCCCAAACGCCGTTAAATGCGCAGTTCCCCATTGCCCAGCAAAACGATTTTGCCAATATTGAAGAACCGTGTCGGCCTCATAGGCATTGTAGTTTTCAAGTGGTTTGGGTTGATTAAATACCTGATGAGTTTCGCTTTGAGAAACGGCCATAACTGTGTACTCATTTTTATTATTTTCTCAACTATAGCAGGTCAGACCTGTTTGTCGACTTACTAAAGAACTGCTAACTATTTCTTGTTTGCTCAGGACTTTGCTAAACTACTGCGCAATTTAATTGGATGAGATTGTTTATGTCAGCTGAGTTTCCACGTGCCGGTTTCTGGCGCCGATTTGCCTCTTTAATTTACGATACCTTGGTTATCATTGCCTTTGCGATGCTGACAACCGTACTGTATTTATTAGCTGTTCAAGGGCTAATTTCTTTAGAGTTACTAAGCATTGGTGACGCTGAAGATGTATCCGCTTTCATTCAAAATTCACCATTATTGTATGGCATCCGTAGTGCGTTATTGGTGATAGTGAGTATTAGTTTCTTTAGCTACTTCTGGGCTAAGAGCGGCCAAACAATTGGTATGCGTGCATGGCGTTTGAAGGTGCAAACCCTCGATGGTCATTTAATTAGCTGGCATCAAGGCGCACTTAGAGCCATTACTGCACTATTAGGTTTAGGTAACTTAGTGGTGTTGGTCGATTTTAAAAATAAGCGTGCCTTACAAGATTACATCGCAAAAACAGAAGTGATCACCCTCACCAAAGAAGAAAATAAACGTATTTATCGCTCACTTGATTAAGTGATTAAGTGATTAAGTGATTAAGCAACACAGCAAGCACAAAAAAAGCGTGGCTCAAACCACGCTTTTTTTGTGCTTTTTAAACGAACATTAAACTCGTTTATTCAATAGATAAGTCGCAAATCCAATAAACAACAGGCTTGGTAACACAGCACCAACCACAGCTGGAATTTGGTAAACCATCACCACAGGACCAAATATCTCATTAGTTAAGTGGAAAGTAATACCGGTTATAACACCCATGATGATACGTGCACCCATAGTTACTGTGCGAAGCGGGCCGAATATAAACGATAAAGCAACTAACAACATAACGGCGATAGATACTGGCTGCATGATCTTACGCCATAGTGCTAGCTCATAAGTGCTGGTGTCTTGCTCATTTTGCTGCAAATAACCTAAATATGACCAAAGCCCAGTAAACGACAGCGCTTCGGGCTTAACCGACACCACTCCTAATTTTTCGGCGGTCAGCTGCGAGTCGTAAAACTCTTCTTTATGCTGCTCAGTACTGATCTGCTCTGGCGTGATCATTACTTTATTTACATCACGAAGTAACCAACCATCTTTACGGTTTATTGCCTCTTCTGCCTTGGTAATTTGAGTAAGTTGTAACGATTTATCAAAGTGATACATATGCACGCCACGTAAAGTGCCTTGCTGATCGACATCTTCAATATTAATGAAGTTGCTACCATCTTTCGCCCACACACCTTGCTTAGCATTAAATACATCACCACCATAAATCGCTTGGTTACGTATTTCTTTTGCTTTGAGCTGTGCTTCTGGGGCACCCCATTCACCTAGCGCCATCATACAAATCGCCATAAACATCGCGGTTTTCATGACTGATGCAATAATTTGCAGGCGTGACATACCCGCCGCTTGCATAACGACCAGCTCACTGTTTGATGCCAATGCACCTAAACCTGTTAAGCCACCAATCAAGGCTGCCATTGGGAAAAAGATAACTAAATCACCCGGCATGCTATACAGGGTGTAAATCAGCGCAGTTGCAATATCATAGCTACCACGGCCAACTGATTTTAACTGCTCAATAAACTTAATGAGGGTACTAATACCTACCAGCACCATTAATGCAAAACCGGTGGTTTGAATTATGCTGCGACCTAAATACCAGTCGAGTGTTTTCATCATGCGTTTAACTCCCGCTTAGTCACAACTGCCTTTAACCATGCGCCGAGCGGACGACCTTTAATAATCAAGAAACCACCAATAAACAAGGCTGATAAATGGATCCACCATAAGCCAATTGAAGGTGGAATTTTACCATCTTCAACAGCAAACTTAGCGGCATTCAATAAAATGAAGTACCCTAAATACAAGCTGATTGCAGGCACTAATTTAGCGAATTTACCTTGGCGCGGATTCACCACACTCAGAGGTACTGCAAGTAAAGTTAATAACGGAATTGAAAGCGGAATAGCTAAACGCCACTGCCACTGCGCAATAGCTTCAGAGGTTTTCATTTTGAATAAATCAAACGTTGGTATAGCTTCTAACTTACGACGCTGGTGCTCAATTTCTTGATCTTGAATTTGTACACTGTAACCATCGAACTCTGTTAGGTTTAACGCAGCAGACTCGCCATCTGTTTCGTAGCGCTTACCATCGTTAAGAACAAGTTGCTGCTCACCGTTATCTTGCTCAATCACCACACCACGCTCTGCATATACTAAACGGGCTAAGTCACCTTTTTCACGATCTGGTAACTGTGCAACAAATACTTTGTGTAGCTCTTTTCCGCTATTTTCGATGTTGTGAATGAAGACTACGGCTTTCTCATTACCCGTTTGCTGAAAACGCCCTGCACGTAATGCCGATAAGCCTGCATCAGCTTTGGCTTGCTCTTTTAATTGATATTCTTGCTCACTGGCCCATGGCGCAACATAAAGAGTAAGCGCACCGGCTAAAATAGCCATCGCAGTACTTGAGATAAGCGTGACACGAACCACATACCACTCACTAACACCACAGGCTTTGAGAACAGTCATTTCGCTGTCTGCATAAATGCGACTGTATGCCAAAATAATCCCTAAGAAGATACTCAAAGGCAAGATAAGTGAAGCAAGTTGAGGAAGTTTCAGTGCAATCATCGAAAGCACAAGTTTAGCTGGAAGACCCCCTTCTGAGGCGTCTCCTAATATAACAACAAACTTTTGAGACACAAAAATAGTCATCAAAGTTAAAAATACGGCGACCTGCGACTTGAAGACTTCAGTGGTCAAATAACGAAAAATTAGCAATGCTCGCCCCTGTTAAACATCGAGTTTCACTGGAATAGTAAGGAATTTTGAGTAAACTAGTTATTTTACTCACTTTATTATATGCCATCAAAGTTAAATATCATACCTAGCAAGAACATATAATCTTGCATAAATGGTGCAGATGGCGTCTATTATGTGATATTGATATTCACATTAAGATAAAGTTCAAAAACACATAAATAGAGTCATAGTTTATGTACTAAGATTAGTGCTATTAAACTAAAAAATGTAAGAAAGGACTCGAAAAAGAATTTCTTACCCTTATAAACTAAGGTTATACGACTCAATATCAGGAGTAACAATGGAATTTAGCGTAAAAAGTGGTAGTCCAGAAAAGCAACGTAGCGCATGTATTGTAGTAGGCGTTTATGAGCCACGTCGTTTATCCCCCATTGGTGAACAATTAGATAAAATCAGTGACGGTTATATCTCTAACTTACTACGCCGTGGTGACCTTGAAGGTAAGCCAGGCCAAGTATTGCTATTGCATCATGTACCTAATGTACTGAGCGAGCGTGTACTACTAGTAGGCTGTGGTAAAGAGCGTGAGCTTGATGACAAACAATATAAACAAATCATCTCAAAAACGATTAACACGCTAAACGAAACTGGTTCGATGGAAGCGGTATGCTTTTTAACTGAGCAACACGTTAAAAGCCGTGACACTTATTGGAAAGTACGCCAGGCAGTTGAAACAACTCAAGACTGCTTGTATACCTTCAATCAACTGAAAAGCAAAAAGAGCGACCCACGTCGCCCACTACGTAAAATTGTTTTCAACGTACCAACGCGTCGCGAGTTAACCATTGGCGAAAGTGCAATTGAGCATGGCTTAGCCATCGCTGCAGGTAGCAAGTTATGTAAAGATGTTGCCAACATGCCGCCAAATATCTGTAACCCTGCTTATTTAGGTGAGCAAGCACAAGAAATTGCTGATAACTTCGATAATGTAAGCGTTGATATTATTGGCGAAGAAAAAATGGCAGAACTGGGCATGAATTCATACCTAGCAGTTGGCCGTGGTAGTGCTAATGAATCAGTTATGTCAGTGATCAACTATCAAGGTGGCGACAAAGACCAAGCGCCAATCGTGTTAGTGGGTAAAGGCTTAACCTTTGACTCAGGTGGTATTTCAATCAAACCAGGCGAAGCCATGGATGAAATGAAATACGACATGGGTGGTGCAGCAGGTGTTATTGGTACTATGCGCGCTTTAGTGCAAATGCAATTACCAATTAACGTTGTCGGTGTTTTAGCGGGTTGTGAAAACATGCCAGGCTCAAACGCTTATCGCCCGGGTGATATCTTAACAACTATGTCGGGGCAAACAGTTGAAGTGTTAAATACCGACGCTGAAGGCCGTTTAGTACTGTGTGATGCACTCACTTATGTTGAGCGCTTTGAACCTGATACCGTTGTCGACGTAGCAACACTGACAGGTGCGTGTATTATCGCGCTGGGTTCACATGCCACAGGTTTACTATCAAACCACAACCCACTGGCCCATGACCTACTAAAAGCGTCTGAGCAAAGTGGCGACCGCGCATGGCAGTTACCTTTATGGGATGACTATCAAGAGCAACTTGAAAGCCCATTCGCTGATTTCACCAACTTAGGTGGCCGTGCCGCAGGCACCATTACAGCGGCATGCTTCTTATCTAAATTCACCAAAAAATATAACTGGGCGCATTTGGATATCGCAGGTACGGCATGGCGCAGCGGCGGTAAAAACAAAGGTGCAACCGGTCGTCCGGTACCTATGTTGACTCAGTATTTACTAAACCGCGCAGGCGTGAGTGAAGCAAGTCACGATTAAGCCTTATCGCAAGCTTAAAACTATCCCTAAATAAGGCGCCAAATGGCGCCTTATTAATTGAAGCAATTCGCGTTCTATGTCAAAATCCCTGCTTTGATCTGTGTATCTGTGGGGACGAAAGTCACTATGAATATGAACGCACAATTTTACGTTCTAAAACAAGATGATAGTGCCCACCAAACGGCTGGCGCTGTTTTCGATCTGGCAGCTAAAATTGCTGCGGATCAGTATCGTCTAGGTCATCGCGTATTTATTTACGCTGATAACACCGACACGGCCCACACAATCGACGACATCATTTGGTCATTTGAACCAGATAGTTTTGTACCTCACAACTTACAAGGTGAAGGCCCTAAAGGTGGCGCTCCGGTTGAAATTGGTATGACTCCACCTGTCGGCAACAGAAAAATATTAATCAACTTAGCTGAACACCTACCGGATTTTATCCGCCGTTTTCAGCAGGTTTATGATTTCGTACCCGTTGAGCCAAATGCTAAACAAGCCGCCCGTGAGCGGTTTAAAAAGCTTCGCCAACTGGGCGCCCATATTGCAACGCAAGAAATTGACATTTAAGCATTTATTTAAGGTTCTGTGTAATGGATAAAACCTATAATCCGCAAGATATTGAACAGTCTTTATACCAAGGCTGGGAAGAAAATGGCTACTTTAAACCGTCTGGCCAAGGTGACGCATACTCAATTATGATCCCGCCACCAAACGTCACGGGTAGCTTACACATGGGCCACGCATTCCAAGATACCATCATGGATACGCTAACGCGTTTAAAGCGTATGCAAGGCAACAACACTTTATGGCAAGTAGGTACTGACCACGCGGGTATCGCAACGCAAATGCTTGTTGAGCGTAAGCTTGCAGCTGAAGAAGGTAAAACACGTCACGACCTTGGCCGTGAAGCATTTATCGATAAAATCTGGGAGTGGAAAAACCACTCTGGTGGCACGATCACTAAACAATTACGTCGTTTAGGCGCTTCTGTAGATTGGGACCGTGAGCGTTTCACTATGGACGAAGGCCTTTCTGAAGCGGTTAAAGAAGTATTCGTACGTCTTCACAAAGAAGACTTAATTTACCGTGGTAAGCGCCTAGTTAACTGGGATCCTAAGCTACACACTGCGATTTCTGATCTTGAAGTTGAAAACAAAGACAAACAAGGTCACATGTGGAACTTACGTTACCCACTTGCTGATGGCGTAAAAACCAAAGATGGTAAAGACTACATCATTGTTGCGACAACACGTCCTGAAACAATGCTAGGTGATTCAGGTGTTGCTGTTAACCCTGATGATGAGCGTTACCAAGATCTGATCGGTAAAGAAATTTTACTACCTATCGTAAACCGCCGTATTCCAATTGTTGCCGATGAACATGCAGACATGGAAAAAGGCACAGGTTGTGTGAAAATCACGCCTGCCCACGACTTTAACGATAACGAAGTAGGTAAACGTCACCAACTACCAATGATCAACATCTTCAATAAAGATGCAGCGGTATTAAGCGAAGGCGAAAGCTACACATTCGACGGTAAAGAGCTTGAATTAGATGCGCCGATTCCTGAGCGCTTACACGGCCTTGACCGCTTTGATGCACGTAAAGCGATTGTGAGCGAATTTGAAGAACTTGGTCTATTAGAAAAAATTGAAGATCACAGCCTAACAGTTCCTTACGGTGACCGTTCTGGCGTAGTGATTGAGCCACTTCTTACTGATCAGTGGTACGTGCGCGTAGCACCACTTGCTGAGCCTGCAAAAGAAGCCGTTAAAAATGGCGACATTAAGTTCGTGCCTCAACAATACGAGAACATGTACTTCTCGTGGATGAACGACGTACAAGACTGGTGTATTTCACGTCAGCTTTGGTGGGGTCACCGCATCCCAGCTTGGTACGACAACGAAGGCAACGTATACGTTGGTCGTGACGAAGCTGAAGTACGCCGCGATAACAACCTTGCTGATGATGTTGCACTTAAGCAAGACGAAGACGTTTTAGATACCTGGTTCTCATCTGCGCTTTGGACTTTCTCAACGCAAGGTTGGCCGGCAAACACTGATGATTTAAAAACTTTCCACCCGTCTGACGTATTGGTAACAGGTTTCGATATCATCTTCTTCTGGGTTGCTCGTATGATCATGATGACCATGCACTTCATCAAAGATGAAGACGGCAAGCCACAAGTACCATTTAAAACCGTTTACGTAACTGGCCTTATCCGCGATGAAAACGGCGATAAGATGTCTAAATCGAAAGGTAACGTACTTGATCCTATCGACATGATTGACGGTATCGATCTTGAAAGCCTAGTTGAAAAGCGCACTGGTAACATGATGCAGCCACAACTAGCGAAGAAGATTGAGAAGAACACTCGTAAAACATTCGAAAACGGTATCGAAGCACACGGTACAGACGCACTGCGTTTCACCCTTGCAGCAATGGCTTCAACGGGTCGTGATATCAACTGGGATATGAACCGTCTTGAAGGTTACCGTAACTTCTGTAACAAACTATGGAACGCAAGTCGTTACGTATTGATGAACACAGAAGAGCAAGACTGTGGTTTCGCTACAGATGCTGAAAAACAGTACTCACTCGCTGATCGTTGGGTTTTAGGCCAGTTTGAAGCAACTGTTAAAACCTATACTGAGCATCTAGAAAACTACCGTTTTGACCTAGCCGCAAACACTATTTATGAGTTCACTTGGAACCAATTCTGTGACTGGTACCTAGAGCTTACTAAACCAGTATTGTTTAAAGGCAACGAAGCACAGCAACGTGGCACTCGTCATACCTTAATCACGGTATTAGAAAGCCTACTTCGCTTAATGCACCCGTTAATGCCATACATCACAGAAACGATTTGGCAACGTGTTGCACCACTTGCAGGTATCGAAACTGCGGGCACTAGCATCATGGTTCAAGGTTTCCCTGTTTACAATGAAGCAAATGTTGATAGCCAAGCGATGGACGACCTAGAGTGGGTTAAACAATTCATTCTTGCTATTCGTAACATCCGTGGTGAAATGGATATCAGCCCAAGCAAACCATTATCGGTATTGCTTGCTAATGCGTCTGACGAAGACAAACGCCGCTTAACGGAAAACGAAGCTTTCTTAGCGTCTCTTGCTAAGCTTGAAGAGTTCACGCTTCTTGATAGCAAAGACGAAGCACCTGCGTGTGCAACATCGTATGTTGGTAACCTTGAGATCATGATCCCAATGGCTGGCCTAATCGATGTTGAAGCTGAACTAGCTCGTATCGCGAAGCAGCTTGAAAAAGCAGAGAAAGGCTTAGCTCAAGTTAATAACAAATTAGCTAACGAGAAGTTCGTAAATAACGCGCCAGAAGCCGTGCTTGCTAAAGAGCATGCTAAGCTGGCTGAGTTTACAGATGCGAAAGACAAACTATTAGCGCAAAAAGCGAAAATCGAAAGTCTATAACAGCATATATAAAGCGCGATTTATTCGCGCTTACAAAAAAGCCGCGCTATAACATTGTTATAGCGCGGCTTTTTAATGCTCTGTAGCAGCGACTTTACGTCGCGTCAAAATTATACCAATCCGCAATAATACTTAATCATTTTGAGGGATTAAACCTGTCGCTAACTGCGTTAAAAATTTCTGATTTAGAACAACTAAATAACGAAATTTTTGCCTTGTTATCAACGAGGTTTTATTGCCTCAAAATAGACCACTTTATTAAGCGAATTGGTATTAAAATTTGTAGTTGTACTGAGCACCAATTAGAACTGCGTGACCTTTTGATTCATATTCCCATGAAACATCTTGGCCTAAAGAAGCAGCTAGGCTGTCTTTTTCAGAGAAGTTTTGTGTTTTACCACGAAGGATACTTACACCTAAGTCAACATTTGAGTTTTCGCTGAATGCGTAGTTACCACCAAACGAGAACCAGAAACGATCTGTATCAGGGATAGAGATTGAAAGGTGTGATTGGTCTGCTGGTGACTCATCGTATGCAATACCTGCACGAAGTAAAAGTGCATCGCTGTACTGGTAGTCAGTACCGATAGAGTAACGCATTGAATCTGAGAAGTTCTCTTCTTTAGAGAATACAGGCGTTTCAAGGCTTGGTGTATAAGCTTCTAATTTTTGGAAGCTGTCCCAACCAGTCCATAAGATGCTGTAGTGTACGCCTAGCTTCTTATCCAGTTGATGTGAGCCAGAGAACTCAGCAATTGCTGGTAAAGTCAATTTTAACTCACCCGGTACTGTAGTACCCGCTAAACCGCCAACTGCAGCTGGAAGTTGGTTTGAGTACTCGCCTTCAAAGTCGATATCTGTTTCGCTGCGGTAGTTAAAACCAAAACGGTTGTTTTCGTCTAACTGATACATAGCACCAATGTTCCAACCAAAGCCGTAGTCGTCACCTTCAAGGTGAGCAATTTGCGTGCTAGCTGGTAAACCAAATGGATTAGTACCTGCAGTACGAACAACTTTTGCATCAGCATAAACATAGTTTAAACCAAGACCTAAGCTAAACTGTTCGTTGATTTTATATGAAGCGCTAGCATTCATGTTAACTGTTACGATTTCAGTTTCACCTGCAATAGAGCCTGCCGCGTAGTCATCTTTAAACTCAGTTGAAAGACCGAAGTTTGAAAAAGCACCAAAGCCTAAAGACACTTTATCGTTTAAAGGCATTGTGAAGTAACCTGCAGGGATAAATGCAGATGGTGCGATGCTATCGTCATCGATAGAGCTTTCATCTAAGCCGTATGCAGCACTTTCGCCTTTTAAACTTACATCTGGAATTACAGCAATACCTGCTACTGAGATTTGCTTGTCTTTGAATAAAGACATAAGTGCAGGATTACGAGCAACAACTGATGCGTCATCTGCAACAGCTGCTTCACCAGCGTATGCGCGACCTAAACCTGAAACGTTTTGCTCTGCTAATTGGAAAGCTGCAGCGAAGCTGTCAGCAGAAACAACAGCAAGTGATGCTGCAATTAGTGTTTTAGTGAACTTCATAAATCTGTGTCCTCTTGCAAACTTGTGCGAAAGCTAATCCAACAATGAGGGCAACCTATTAGTTAAGCATAAAAGATTAGCGCTGTATGTTGGTATTAGATGTTTTATTCTAATGATTACAAACTTTCGAACATTACCTTAATTAAGATCAAAAAACTGTAATTTTTCGTTAGAAATAGGTAAAAAACCCGCGTTTTAACAACAAGATAACAACTTATTAAAACTCATCAGAGCTCTGATTACAAAAACAACAAACAGTAGTAATTATCATTTGCATTGACATCTATTTCTTGTCCCTTTAGACTAAAAATAAAGGTTTTACTGTTGAGTTTGAGTATGGAAATCGCATTGATTATTGCGGCACTGATGTTATGTGGTGTGAGTGTTCATTATTTTTGTAAAGCAAACTATTGCGCGTGCACTAAAGCGGGTGATTGCGATAACCCAGTCAATCACTATTGGCTAGGCGCCATGCTGAGTGCTGTTTTATCACTACTGTTATGTTGTGTGGCCTTACATGTAGAAAAAGGCACATTGCTGTGGTTGGTATTAATGACGAGTTGTTTTAGTGGTGCATTTATATCAGCAAAACGCAGTGCCAAAAAACGCTGTGTTAAGTCTAAACAAGCAGATGCTCTTTTAACAAACGAGCCAAATTAAGCTGATAATCTAGAGGCTTAATACTCGCAATAATTTTTAGTTCTTTTTCTACGCTTAAATCGACATCTTTGGCAGTAATATGATGCTTATGCTTGGCATTATAGAAGATCTTTATTTTCGGCTTAATTGGGTTTTCGTGGTTACCTTCCATCACTAACGCCAAGCGCTCATTATTCAACTTCACAATCGTTCCAACAGGGTGCACCCCTAGGCATTTAATAAAGCGTTGCACCAACTCAGAGTCAAACAATTGCTTATTGGCAAGTAAATAACGCAGCGCTGAGATTGGCTCTTCTCCCATTTGATGCGGCCTGTCTGCTGTCATAGCATCATAAACATCGACGATTGCCATCATACGGGCTGCACGGCTCAGCTTTTCAGCTGCAATACCGCGAGGGTAACCTGTACCATCTAAACGCTCATGGTGATTCACTATCATATCGAGCATTAACGGCGTAATGCCCTTTTCACCTTTCACTAAACCTAAACTCTGCGCCACATGCTTTTTAACAACTTGCATTTCGTTGTCGTTCAAGGCACTTGGTTTAGACAATACACCTTGTGGCATTTTCGCCTGACCGATATCGTGCATCAATGCACCCATTGCCAGCTCTTTAATTGTCTTTTCTTTGTAACCTAGGTACTTAGCAAACACACTCACCAAAATAGCGGTGTTGATCATGTGCCGCCAGTTATAAATATGTTTATCTTTAAGGCGAGTTAAAATAGTTAAGGCATTGTGATTACGAAATACCGAGCTGACTATATCAACGGCGATATCATCAAGCACAGCTACATTCACCTTTAAACCCGATGTGATATCTGAGTAGAAACCTTGCAATTTTCGGCTGTGCTGCTCGTAATGCACGCTGGCTTTTAGAAACTCTTGTTGAACCGTTATCCCTTGTGGTGCTTCGTTAGCTGTAGGCTTTTGTTCAACCTTAGGTTTAGCCGGTTCAGGCTTTGGTTGGTATTTTTTAGGGAGTGCAACATCGCTTTGTGTAAAGTCGATGAGTAGCTCTTCAACCCCCTCAGAGATAAGGCGTTGAATAATCGTTTTATCACGCACTAAACCACGTGTTTTGATCTTAATACTATTTACATGCTCTTGTTGCTTACTGACACTGTCAACAAACATCCCTGGTACAAGTTCGGCAATGGGTAAGGTAATAAGCATATGTGAGCTTAGCGCATAAAAACATCGAGTTTTTTATTATCGCTAATTGATTACAAATGTCTATAGATTGGGTAGCGAATACGAAATAGGTATGAGTTAAGAAGTTAGAAAGGGGAAAGTTAGAAAGAGTAAAGCTAGAATCGCTTAGCTAACGACTCAAGAAACTCGCTAACTTTACTCTTGAAACTTGCTAACTTCCCATCCCTAGCAACTCGCTAACTTTACTCCTTAAAGTAAGTACCCCAGCCGTCGTATTCAACGTCGGTTTGCTGAGCAAGCGCTTCTAGCTTGTCTACGTCTTCCATAATCGCTTCTACTTCAAGTTCACACTCAACAACCACGTCAAAGCTCCACACTTTCTCGCCGTCTTCTAGCTCAAGTTCTGCAGGTTCTTCAACATCGTAACCTAGTTTAAAAGCGGCTAAAGCGGCTTGCTCTAACTTTTCAAAATTTTCGCTAACAAAGTGGTGTTCCACTTCATAAAGTACTTCAGGATCTGAGCCATCTTCAAGTAATGAAGTAACGATGTCTTCAGTAATTTCGCGCCAATTTTCCATTATTTGTTTCTCACTTGAGCATCTAATTCAATTATTTTAGCAGCCATAATCTGATGAACATGTGAAGCATGGTCACGAGCAGATACGTCTTTATCAAGATAAATCGGCGCTAACATTTCGAGGTAAATTGTACCATTATCCCAGCGATTTAGCTTAATAGTTTTGTGCGTTGTACTCATACAAACAGGCACAACTGGCACATCAGCACTCATTGCTGTGTGAAATGCCCCAGTTTTGAAGGGTAATAAACCACGACCATAGCTTCGCGTGCCCTCAGGAAACATCCAAACCGATAGACCTTTTTGTTTTATTTTCTCAGCTGATTTAGAAATTGTACCTGCCGCTTTTGAGCGGTTAGCACGGTCAATTAAGATATTTCCCGATAACCAATAAAGTTGACCAAAAAATGGGATCCATTTGAGGCTTTTCTTACCTAGGCTTACGCAATTCTCTGGCACCATGGCAGGTAAAGTGAATAGGTCATAGTTATTTTGATGATTTGCTACATAGACAGCAGGACCAATATTTTTTGGAGCCTCGTGATATTTAAGCTCTAGTTTGACACCTAAAATTTTAGCTACCTTGCAAAACCAACCCGAAATAATATGCACGTTATTAGTATGAAACGGCTTAACGATGCATAAAAGCAGCCCAAAAACACAGCTCAAAACAATGAATAACGCCATGAAAATTATGCGAAAAATAGCTAACAAACGAATTCTCCTCGTACTAATCAGCGCGCATTATAACGTGAAAAATACCATTTCCATAGCTTTAAGCGCACATGTGTACGCTTAAAATTTCATAACGTTTTAACAATAAAAAAGGCCTGCAATTGCAGGCCTTTTATTTTTTACTCTGTTACTTCGCTTGGCGACTCATCACTATCATCTGTTTGAGTCACCTCGACTACAGCTTCATCAACACGCTGTAAGCCACGCGGTAATTTATTACCTCGTCTACCACGTTCACCATGATAATGCTCAAGATCAGCCGGTTTAAGTGTCAGTTTTCGTTTCCCTGCATGCAGGGTTACGCTACTGCCCGCAGGCACCACAGCCAGTACTTTTACAAACTCTTCTCGGGCTTGTACTTTCGCACTTGGGATAGAAATAATCTTATTTCCTTTACCCTTACTAAGCTTAGGTAAATCACGCAGTGGGAATAACAACATACGGCCTTCGTTAGAAATTGCCATACAGTAATCTGTTGCTACATCAGTTACTCTAATTGGCGCGAGTAATTCACCGCCTTTAGGAACACTGACCAGCGCTTTACCGTTTTTGTTTTTACTCACCAGATCTTTAAAGTCGCTTATAAAGCCATAACCTGCATCTGAGGCCATTAACAACACTTGGTTGTCTTCTGCCATCACCACATGCTCAAAGTTGGCTCCTGCGCTTAAGTTAAAGCGCCCTGTCATTGGCTCACCTTGGCTTCGAGCTGAAGGTAAACTGTGTGCATCAGTAGCAAACGCACGACCACTTGAGTCTAAGAACACTGCAGGTTGATTGCTCTTACCGCGCGCTGAGGCTTTATAGCTGTCGCCTGACTTGTAACTCAGCCCTTCAACATCTAAATCATGGCCTTTACCAACACGTGCCCAACCTTTTTCAGATAACACAACGGTCACTGACTCTGAAGGAATAAGGTCTTTTTCACTTAACGCTTTAGCTTCTAAACGTTCAACAACTGGTGAGCGACGATCATCGCCATACATTTCAGCCGCTTCTTGGATTTCTTTTTTCATCAAGGTCGACATACGACGTTCTGAACCAAGCGTTTGCTCTAGCTTGTCACGCTCAAGGGCAAGTTCATCCTGCTCACCTTTAATCTTGAACTCTTCAAGTTTTGCTAAATGACGTAGTTTTAACTCTAAAATCGCTTCCGCTTGAATATCAGTTAAACCAAAACGCTCCATTAATACAGGCTTTGGTTTATCTTCAGTACGGATAATTTCGATAACTTCATCAATATTTAAAAAGGCCGTTAATAAACCTTCTAAAATATGCAAGCGAGCTAATACTTTATCTAAACGGTGCTGTAAGCGGCGGCGAACTGTTTCACGGCGGAACGTTAACCACTCGGTTAAAATACTACGTAAATCTTTAACTTGCGGACGACCATCAAGGCCAAGCATGTTTAAGTTTACGCGGTAGTTCTTTTCTAAATCTGTGGTTGCAAATAGGTGCGCCATTAGTGGCTCAGCTTTAATGCGGTTTGAACGCGGTACAATCACGATACGAGTTGGGTTTTCGTGATCAGATTCGTCACGTAAATCAGCAACCATTGGCAACTTTTTAGCATTCATCTGCGCTGCAATTTGCTCAAGCACTTTTGCACCTGAACACTGATGAGGCAGCGCGGTGATCACTATGTCACCTTGCTCTTCAGTGTAAATTGCACGCATCTTGATAGAACCACGTCCGGTTTGATAAATCTTACGAATATCGTCTTTTGGTGTGATGATTTCAGCTTCTGTTGGGTAGTCAGGCGCATGCACTAACTCAAGCAACTCTTCGATTTCTGTCTTTGGCTTATCAAGTAATAGACAACAGGCACTGGCAACTTCACGCACATTGTGTGGTGGAATATCGGTTGCCATACCTACCGCAATCCCCGTTACACCATTAAGTAAGATGTGTGGTAAACGCGCAGGTAACACCATTGGCTCATCAAGTGTACCGTCAAAGTTTGCGGTCCAATCTACAGTGCCTTGACCCAGCTCTTTTAGCAGAACTTCTGAGAACTTAGATAAACGCGCTTCGGTGTAACGCATTGCAGCAAATGATTTAGGATCATCAGCTGCACCCCAGTTACCTTGACCGTCCACCAGCGGGTAGCGGTAAGAAAACGGCTGCGCCATTAGCACCATCGCTTCGTAACAAGCACTATCGCCATGGGGGTGGTATTTACCCAGTACATCACCCACGGTACGGGCTGATTTTTTATATTTTGCTTGCGCCGATAGCCCCAGCTCGCTCATTGCATAGATGATACGACGCTGTACAGGCTTAAGACCATCACCTACATGAGGTAAAGCACGGTCCATGATGACGTACATTGAGTAGTTTAAGTAGGCGTCTTCAGTAAAGCGCCCCATTGTTTGTTGTTCTACGCCTTGCATCAGCAAGGTATCTGTATCACTCATTAACGCTTACCTATTTTTTCTTAGCACTAACGCGATAGATCACATTAGCAAAGTCGTCTGAGATCAATAAGCTGCCATCTGCAAGCTCTGCAAATGCAACCGGGCGACCAAATGTTTCTTCGTTTTGCATAAAGCCTGTGATGAACGGGGTGTACTTAGTAATACGACCTTGCTCAACATTCGCTAGCATCACTTTATAGCCTGATTTTTTACTACGGTTCCACGAACCATGCTCAGCAACAAAAAGCTGCTCTTTGTATTTAGCAGGAAACTGCTTACCGTTATAAAAATGAATACCTAGAGGAGCAACATGAGCACCAAGTGCAAGGGCTGGCGATTTATAGTCAGCAATACTTTTACCTTTGCCAAACTCAGGATCTAAAATCGCACCAGCGTGAACATAAGGGAAACCATAATGCGCGCCCTCTTCACCTTCACCAACACGGTTAATTTCGCATGGTGGCATGTCATCGCCCATCATGTCACGGCCGTTATCACTAAACCAAAATGCATTCGTTGTAGGGTGATAATCAAAACCAACTGAGTTACGAACACCTTTGGCGATGGTTTTAATTTCTTTTGTATCCACATCTAACGAGAAGATACGGCCGTATTTGTCGTCTTCCACACAAATGTTACATGGCACACCCACTGGCACAATTAGCTCACCGGTTGGCGCAAAACTAATAAACTTCCAACCATGGTGACGATCAGTCGGAAACTTGTCGTATACCACGTCAAATTTAGGATCTTTTAGGTTTTTGTCTACGTCTTTAAAACGAATGATACGTGACACTTCAGCCACATATAAATCACCATCTTTAATCGCTAAACCTGATGGCATTTCAAGGCCAGTAGCAATGACAATCTTTTTATCTGCAACACCATCACTGTTATGATCAATCAGTGCATAAACATTACCTGCTTTACGCGAACCTGCGTAAACAATGCCTCTTTTTGATACCGCAATTTGACGCGCGTTTTCAACATCATCGGCAAACAGGCTTATAGAAAAGCCATCAGCAACTGTTAATTTATCAAGAATATCTTTTGCCATTACAGGCGCTGATAACAAGCTCAGCGATAATAATGAGGTCAGTAGTTTTTTCATTTTTGTCTTGCCCTTTAATTCTTTGCTAGCAACTAAGTTGCTACACCCTTTATTAAACTTCTGCGCGGTTACCGTGATCTTCTAACCATTGGCGACGGTCTGACGAACGTTTCTTCGCAAGTAACATATCCATCATTTCCATGGTTTGTTCTTCTTCGTCTAAAGTTAGTTGCACTAAACGACGCGTATTAGGATCCATGGTGGTTTCGCGTAATTGTAACGGGTTCATTTCACCTAACCCTTTGAAGCGTTGAACATTAACCTTACCGCGTTTTTTCTCAGCTTCAATGCGCGCTAAAATACCGTTCTTTTCGTCTTCATCAAGGGCGTAGTAAACCTCTTTACCAATGTCGATACGAAATAGCGGTGGCATAGCTACATACACATGGCCTTGTTTGATAAGCGATGGAAAGTGGCGAACAAACAGCGCACAAAGCAAGGTAGCAATGTGCAATCCATCCGAGTCAGCATCGGCCAAGATACATATTTTGTTATAACGCAGACCAGATAAATCACTTGAATCAGGGTCAATACCCAAAGCGACAGAAATATCATGCACCTCTTGCGATGCTAAAATCTGCCCAGATTCAACTTCCCAGGTATTTAAGATTTTACCGCGCAGCGGCATGATTGCTTGGAATTCACGGTCGCGCGCTTGTTTTGCTGAGCCACCCGCTGAGTCACCCTCTACTAAAAACAGTTCAGTACGGTCATTATCTTGGGCGCTACAGTCAGTTAATTTACCCGGTAATGCAGGGCCTGAGGTAACACGCTTACGCACAACTTTTTTAGCAGCACGTAAACGGCGCTGCGCATTTGAGATACATAACTCAGCTAATAATTCTGCCGTTTCTGTATGCTCGTTTAACCATAAACTAAATGAGTCTTTCACTACACCAGATACAAATGCAGCACATGAGCGAGATGAAAGCTTTTCTTTTGTTTGGCCTGCAAATTGTGGGTCTTGCATTTTAACCGATAATACGTAGCTACAGCGCTCCCAAATATCATCTGGCGTTAACTTTACACCACGCGGTAATAAGTTTCTGAATTCGCAGAATTCACGCATAGCTTCAAGCAAGCCTTGGCGTAAACCATTAACATGCGTACCGCCTTGTGCAGTAGGAATTAAGTTTACATAACTTTCAGCGATTGATTCACCGCCTTCAGGTAGCCATACAACAGCCCAGTCAGCGCCTTCTGTTGAACTTGAAAAGTCACCAATAAACGGCTCTTTTGGTAATACTTCAAAACCTTTAACTGCTTCAACTAGGTAATCTTTTAAACCTGTTTCGTAATACCATTCTTGGCTTTCTTTGGTTTGCTTGTTGGTAAACTTAATGCGCAGGCCTGGGCACAATACCGCTTTGGCTTTTAATAAGTGATTAAGCTTAGTGATAGAAAAGTTAGCTGAGTCAAAATAGCTAGCATCAGGCCAAAAACGCACGGTTGTACCTGTATTACGCTTACCCACAGTGCCAATGACGTTTAAATCTTCAACCTTGTCACCGTTTTCAAAGGCCATACGAAATTGCTGCGCATCACGGCGTACTGTTACTTCAACACGAGTCGATAGCGCATTTACAACCGAAATACCTACCCCGTGTAAACCACCCGAAAACTGATAGTTTTTATTAGAGAACTTACCACCGGCGTGCAGCTTGGTAAAAATAAGTTCCACACCAGGAATACCTTCCTCAGGGTGAATATCAATCGGCATACCACGGCCATCATCGATAACCTCAAGGGAGTTATCTTCATGAAGGATGACATCTATTTTAGTGGCATGACCTGCCATTGCTTCATCGACACTGTTATCGATAACTTCTTGACCTAAATGATTAGGTCGAACCGTGTCGGTATACATACCTGGGCGGCGTTTTACGGGCTCTAATCCGTTTAAGACTTCAATTGCTTCGGCGTTATAATTTTGCTGACTCATAGTTTTTATATCTTTTATGCGCTTAGCTATGTTTTACGTGATTTTAAGAAAATCTACAATACTTGCAAAGGTTTGTTCGAAGCCGATAAAACTATGATCGCCTCCAAATTCAACGTGTTGCTTACACTGAGAATAATATTTAACCGCCTGCTGAAACGGCAGTACTTCATCGCCCGTTTGCTGTAGCAAATAAATCAATGAAGGGGTGTCTAATTGCGGCAAATATAAACTGCGCAATGCATCCATGTGACGGGTACCAAGTTCATAATGACTGTCTTGATACGGGTTATAATTTTCCCCTAAATAATTATCGAGTAACTCAAATGGGCGAACTGCAGGGTTAATGACCACTGCAGGGATCGAATAACGTTGCGACAAATAGGTCGCATAAAAACCGCCTAATGAACTACCTAGTAATACAGTATCATCATTTAGCAGTTGTTCTAATTGTAAAATTGCATGTAATGGCTCATGAGTTAATCGCGGCACCTGATAATCGACATCAAATTGCGCCATGTGCTCACCAAAACGAACTGCTTTGTAAGATTGCTCAGAGCTATTAAAGCCATGAATATAAATTACTCGTTTAGCCATACTACATCCGTGCTTAACAGTAAGTTTTGTTGCTCATCAATTATTAAGTCGATGATTCGAAATGCGGGGCCCAAATCCTCTTGCTGCCACGCCATAGTGTGTTTGGTAAACTGTATTGAGCTGGCCGGTGTCGCATACACACTAAGATTACGGTAGGTTTGCGTGTACCCATGATGCACATGACCATGAAATATCCCCACACACTGCTCAGTATTAACACAGGTATTTAAAAACTGCGGGCCATTTTCTAGCATATGTTTATCTAGGTAGGCTTGAATAGGCAGCGGGTTATGGTGACAAAACACCACGCTAGGTACCTGCCCTACCGCTTGGCTTAATTCATCTAAATGCGTTTGTGTTACCCAACCTGCTGGCGTTGGGCCTTTTGAGTTTGCCAACAGCAGCTGCCCACCTAAAAAGGTTATTCGCTTATTGTTTAAAATTTGCGGGCTTGTAAGCTTTTCATATTCGGCAAGTTCATCATGATTACCCGGCAACCAAAACACCGGACAACTCAGCGCTGAGTCTGCTATTAATTTAGCAAAAAGCTGGTAAGACTCAGTGCTGTGATCTTGTGTTAAATCACCACCAAATACCACACAATCCACATCGAGCTCAGCAATAGCCTGTAAACAGCGCCCAAAATACGCTGCCGTATTTACGTTAAAGTATTCACCCGTTGTGTCTTTTGATAAGTGGCAATCAGTGATATGGGCAACTTTCAGTGCTGTTTTATCAAAATGGTAGGCGTTACTAAACCAAGCCATTATTTACATCCCAATTTAAAACTGCTCGGCCATTTTCAACACAAGCCACCAGCCAGTCATATAAGAAGGCGTTAAGCTGATATTTTTCATCTTTTTGATGCATATTCGGATTCGGGTAAGCATAGGAAGGCTTGATGCGCTGATGAAAATCATGATGCACAATTTCAGCGACTTTCGCATCATGATACATGCGCACAGTTAAATACAATGGCTTAACCGAAGGTAAATGACCGGCTTCTTGTTTGATAGAAATATCTGTGGTGTATTTTGCTGTATCGTCAACTTTAACCGCAAAAGTACTGTGCCCTAATTGTACCTTTCGTTCCTGACCTATACGGCGCTCATTGGGTAATAGCTTGAGCGCACGCACGTAATTATGCTCACACAAAGTTAAGTACTTAGGTAAGCTTTGAATATAACGCTGCTGGGCACTGACGTACGACAAAATAATCCCCTATGAGTTTTTCCAATCAGACAGTATACGTTGCTTATTCAGTGCTAACCACTGTAATGAGATAACTGTCGCTGCATTGTCTATTTCACCCTGTTCTAGACGCAGCATAGCTTCATCGTATGACATTACATGGGTTTTGATATCTTCATCTTCATTATCAAGGCCAAAAATACCGCCTTGATACCCTGCTAAGTCAGTGCGCGCTAAATATAAATACAAACGCTCAGTGGTGCCGCCGGGGCTTGAAAGATACGACATCATAAATTCCAGCTCGTTAAGCTCAATACCGGCTTCTTCGAATGCTTCGCGCTTCGCTACATCTTCATAATCAGTACTGCCATCTGCCATGCCTGCAATACACTCAAGTAACCAAGGTGACTGCTTTGATGCGAGCGCTCCGATTCTGATTTGTTCGATTAATAAAACTTGGTCAGTCTTAGGGTCATAAGGAAGTACAGCAACAGCATGGCCACGCTCTAAAATTTCGCGTTTAACTTCTACTGATTTACCACCAGCAAACAATGCATGATGAAAGCGATAAGTATTAATTTTAAAGAAACCATCATAAACACGCTCAATCGGCTTTAACTCTATGTCATCATGATTAAATTGTGAGATTGCTGATATTTTCATTCACTATTTCCTTTGCGTTTTAAGTAAATGTTACGGCCAATTATATTCTGTTACACTTGGACATGCAGATTTACGTAATTTTTTTTTGGTTATTCATTAAAAAAGAGTACCATGGTCACAGTACAAAATTGTCTAAGGACTGAACGAACAATGAAAAAAACACTACTCGCTGCGCTGATCGGGTTTTCAAGCGCACTGACTGCAACAGCTAGTTACGCTGAAGACTTACTACAAGTTTACGAAATTGCGACAGCAAACGATCCTACCGTACTTAAAGCAAAAGCCCAAGCAGATGCACAAGCCTATGAGAGCGATCGCGCGTTAAGTGCACTATTACCACAAATTGGTTTAAGCCTTGGTTACCAATCAACCAAATCAGATCTTTACGAGGGTAATGATGCTACGGGTTATGCAGGTTATGACTATGATCCTGATGAATTTAGCCGTGGTATTAGCTTAAACCAAACGCTGTTTGATTTAGGTGCATGGAATTCACTCGGTATTGCAGATAAACAAGCATTACAAGCAAACGCTCAGTATGATTTTGCACGCCAAGACTTAATTGTTCGTGTTGCTGAAGGTTACTTCAACGTACTAAGCGCAATCGATAACCTTGAGTTTGTTCAAGCAGAAAAACGTGCCATCGAGCGCCAATTACAACAAACTAAAGAGCGTTATGCAGTAGGTTTAACAGCTATCACTGACGTACACGAAGCGCAAGCTCAGTACGATAACTCTGTAGCACAAGAAATCGTTGCTAAGAACAGTGTTGAAACAGCGCGTGAGCAACTTCGCGAAATCACTGGTAAATACCACGCGAAATTAGACATGTTGAATACTGAAACGTTTTCAACTGTTGCACCTAAAAAGCAGTCAACTGACTACATTGAAATTGCAAAAGACCAAAACTTAAATCTGCAAGTTTCAAAAGTAACGGTTGATATTGCTAAAGATCAAATCGATTTAGCAAAAGCAGGTCACTATCCGAAGCTAACATTAAGTGCTTCATACGGTGACAGCCTAACTGATCTAAACAGCAACTCACACCAGCCACGCGAAGATAGTACAAGTATTGGTGTTAACTTCAGCCTACCTATCTACTCAGGTGGTGCAACAACAGCAGCGACAGATCAAGCACGCGCTTTCTATGTTGCGGCAAGTGAAGATTTAGAAGCAAGCTTACGTGCAGTAACTCGTTCGGTTATCACATCGTACAACCAAGTAGTGTCTGACATTGCTACTTATAAAGCGCTACAACAAGCTGTTGTTTCTGCTGAAAGTGCGCTTAAAGCAACTGAAGCAGGCTTTGAAGTTGGTACACGTACTATCGTAGACGTACTGATCAGCACGCAAAACCTTTACAATGCAAAAAGTAATTTAGCAAACGTTCGTTACCGCTATGTTGTTTCAACACTTCGCTTGAAACAAGCTGCTGGTACACTAACTAGCGAAGACCTTGTTGCAATTAACCAAGGTTTAAAAGAAATCTAAGCATTTCTTCTATAAAGTCCTTATTGTAAAGCCAGCCTCGTGCTGGCTTTTTTGTGTTTTTAAGGACATACAGTTAAACTAGCTTTTTTATTTTTAGAGATTTTTTTGTGGTTAGTTCATCTCCTTTTAAAGCGTCTTTTTTAGGCCCTCGTTACTGGTTAACTTGGATTGGCGTGTTCTTTTTATATCTTATCTCTTGGTTACCACATAAATTACAACTAGCGCTTGGAAAACTGCTTGGCCGTTTAGTACACCGCTTTATGAAACGTCGTCGCCATATTGCTGAGGTAAACATTCGTTTATGTTTTCCTGATATGCCAGAGCATGAACAACGCGAACTAGTTCGAAAGAATATGGAAAATACCGGTATTGCAATGATGGAAACCGGCATGGCTTGGTGGTGGCCCCAGTGGCGAATCAATAAAGTGTTTGGTTCTGTTAAAGGCCTAGAGCACTTTGAAAAAGCTCAGCAATCAGGTAAAGGTGTGCTGTTGCTTGTGCCACACTTTTTACACCTAGAAATGGCGAGCCGTATTATGGGTGTTAAACACCAAGGTATTGGCTTTTATCGCCCGCATAACAACCCTTTAATGGAATATTTCACGACTAACGGTCGTCTTCGTTCTAACGAATACTTAATTGGCAAAAAAGATGTTAAAGGCTTACTGCAAGCGCTTAAAAATAAAAAGGTTTGCTACTATTTGCCAGATCAAGATTACGGCCGTAACCGCTGCGAATTTGCGCCTTTTTATGCGGTAAAAGAAGCAGCAACAACAACAGGAACGCTGTTATTTTCAAGTAGCCGTAACTGCGAAACAGTAAGCTTAACGAGCCGTCGTGATGAAGAGGGTCGCTACCATCTAGAGGTATTACCTGCACTTGAAAACTTCCCAAGTGGCGATGACCTTGCAGACGTAACCCACGTAAATCAGCGTATGGAACAAGCTATAGATTTAGCGCCTGAGCAGTATATGTGGCTTCACCGTCGCTTTAAAACTCGCCCTGATAAGAATGCACCTTCTTATTACAAGTAGAGTGACATTTTACCGTTTGTATGGTTTTATAAAGCTAATCAACAACAAGAGTATTAGAAATGTGGTTTTGGGTTAAGCATTTATCATTAGCTGTTATTTTGATTGCTGCTGCTATTTACTTTTTATTTGGTAGTGGTCCAGTAATGGACATTAAAGATACCAAAAATGCTGCAGCGCAAGGATTATCGCGCTTTTATGCGGCGCTACGTAACCAAGTAAATAACAAGAATAATGAGCGCGATAAATACGTTCTTAAATTACCTACGCCAGAAACCAGCTTAGATGTCGCACTTTTTGAACGCGAAAAAGTCGTAGAGCCTTCATCACCTAACTGGACTGGTGATATTCAACCGCGCCGCTTTGAAAATGGTAACACCTTAAAAGATGTACTCTCTGACTATGCTCGTCACGAAGATATCGTACTGTACTGGTATTTAAGCAAAGACTATGTTGTAAAAGATCATTTTCGCGTTGATAGTAACTTTGTCTCAACCCTTTATCAGGTTGGCCGCGCCATCAACGATGATTTCGAAAATGAGGTTTACACCTATTTTTGCTTTAAGCAAAGAGCCGCAGTTATCACTGAGCTGCCCTCTGCTTATGTGCGCGAAAACTGCCGTCGCTTAAAAAGCTAAAACACCTGTTGCCACGCCTGACTTACTAATTCGATGTGCTGAGTTAACTCAGCACGTTGCGCACAACGCCCTTGCTGATTCAAACTCATTACATGATAACGTGAACGATAGGCAATATACGCAGCCACTAATTCTTGCTGCATTTGCTCAGTAATACAGCCTAAACGTGCAGCATCAGCTAAAATACGCACATTGTCAGACCAGGTCGTTAGCTCAGAGTGCTGCATTGCATTATTCAGCACCAGATACTGAGTGATAAACTCAATATCTGTGATACCGCCCCTATCTTGCTTTAAATCAAACAGATCATCATTACCTTTAGCAAGGTGAGCGCGCATTTTTTCACGCATCTCAACCACATCAGTCTTAAGCTTCTCATTATCGCGGGTTTGGCACAAAACGTCTTTGCGGATTTGTGCAAAACGCTCTCGCAACGAATCTTGCCCATAAATCATGCGTGAACGAACCAAAGCTTGATGTTCCCAGGTCCATGCTTGAGTTTGCTGATAGTGGTAGTAACTTTCTAAATTAATAGCTAGTAAACCCGATGCCCCTTCAGGACGTAAACGAGTATCAAGCTCATACAATATGCCTGACGCAGTTCGCGTGTTGAATAGGTGCATTAATCGCTGTGCAAGCTTTAAGTAAAACTGACGCGAATCAATCGACTTATCACCATCGGTATAACTGCTGCCATCGTGGTTATGCACAAATACCAGATCTAAGTCTGAATCGTAGCCAACTTCAAAGCCGCCAGTTTTGCCGTAAGCAATAACAGCAAAGCCCTTTTCTTGATCTGAGGTATTCGCCGGCCGACCAAAGCGCTCGACACATGCATGCCATGCAATATTGACCGCTTGCTCTACAATAGCCTCAGCAAGCGCAGTAAGGTGATCGCTAACCTTCATCACACTCAGTACACCGGTTGCATCGGCTGCAGCAATGCGTAACTGATGCGTTTGTTTAAACTGACGAAGTGCTTCCATTTGCAGCTCTAAGTCGCCATGCTCTATACGCAAGAAATACTGTCTAATTTCATCTTTGTAAGCAGATAAAGGCGTCGGTTTATAAAGCACCTGGGGGTCAATCAGCTCATCAAGTAAAATTGGGTAACGAGAGATATGCTCGCCAATCCATTTACTATGGCAGCAAAGTGCAACCAATTGATTTAACGCCCCTGGGTTTTCGTATAACAGCTCTAGGTAGGCAGTTCGTGAGATGATCTTATTCAACACTTGGCAGATCATGGTAAAAGCGTCGCTACTGGCTTTTGTAACTGTTAACTGTTTAAGTAAAAGCGGCATTAATTTGTCGAGGATATCACGACCTCGACTGCCAATTTTCGCCTTAGTTAAGCGCGCTTTAAAATCTTCAAGCGCCGCTTGCCAGTCAAGATTTGGCTCACACATCAGGCTAACATCTGTCATTTCCCAAGCGCTAATGTACTCACTTTCACACGGATCTGCCGTTTCGCTTTCAAAGCCAATCACTTGTTCGAACTCACCATGTACTTGAGACATGGTCTGCTCAATGCTAGTTAAACACTGATCAAAATCATCTTTATTGAGCAAATAGCATAAACGCTGCTGGTTTAACTCGTCATCAGGTAGGGTTTGCGTTTGCTTATCATCGAAAATCTGTAGGTACTGCTCAATTTGACGTAAGTCTAAATAGTTTTGTTTTAATAACTCAGCTTCTTTATTCGACATCACTTGGTTGTTAACCAGCTCTTTTAAAGCAACCAGTAATGACTGAGTTTGTAGGTTCGCTTCACGGCCACCTCGGACCATTTGCAGCGCTTGTACTACAAACTCTACTTCTCGAATGCCGCCAGCACCTAATTTGATATTGTTTGTAAGGCGCTTTCGGCGTACCTCTTGAGCAATCATTTGCTTCATCTTGCGCAGCGATTCAATCACCGAAAAATCAATATAGCGGCGGTACACAAACGGCCTTAGCAATTCATAAAACTCATCCCAATACCTATTTTCTGTGCCAATTAATCGCCCTTTTAGCATGGCGTAGCGTTCCCACTCACGTCCTTGTTCTTGGTAATAATCTTCCATTGCATGAAAACTCATTACCAAAGGCCCACTTTCACCAAATGGGCGCAGGCGCATATCAACCCGAAACACTTGGCCATTTACCGTGGTTTGGTTAAGCGCCATAATTAGCTTTTGCGCCACTTTGGTATAAAAAACTTGCGCTTCAATGGAGCGGCGCCCCCCTTGCGTTGCAACATCGCGAGGGTAAGAAAAAATTAAATCTATGTCAGATGAGTAGTTAAGCTCTCCCCCACCAAGTTTGCCCATACCTAAAACTAACATTGGCATTGCATTATCGTCATCATCAAGCGGCATGCCACTGACTTTTGCGACCTGCGCAAAGGCCCACTGATTGGCACTATCGATAAGCTGGTTTGCAAGGGCCGAGATATAAGCGATGCTATCGGCAATTGGGTTTGCACAGCACAAATCAAGAAAAGCCACTTTCAACCAGTATTTTTCTCGATACAAACGTAACTTTGCCAGCGCAGCATTGTCATCCAGTTCATTGATTTCAGAATTACTTAACGGAGCTTCAACTGCACGATTAGCGAGCTCCTTATCATCAAGTAACCAGTCTTTTAAATCAGGCTGAGATTGTAAGCAGTTCCACGCAAAGTCACTTAAAGACAGCAAGTTAATAATCTTTTGTTGCTCAGTTTGCCCCTCATACAAGCTCGCGAAGCGGGTTTGGCCTAACTGATGAAGTGACTCGGGAAGCGCGTGTAAATTACTCATTAAATACTCTCTTTTAACTTGCCAATAACCGTACTAGAATGATTATCAAAGAATTATTTAGCAGGGACCTGCATGTCATATTTATCACTATCTAACACTAGTTTAGTCGCGATTGCTATTAGTTTCGCTGTAATTTGCGTCACTATAGTACTGCTACGTATTCTAACGCAAATCAAAGCAAAACAAGCGCTTAAAGAAGAGCTTGCGCAACATGATAACTTTGCCATGGGGATCAGCTTTGCCAGCGAAATTATGGTCGTTATAGCCACTATCGCTTATATATTTGATGAAATTAGCTTAAGTGCAGCCCAATCTAACCCGCTAAAAGTACTTTTACTCATTGTGCTGTTGTTTGCCTTTATAAAAATAGGCCATTTAATTCATCGTAAATGGATTTTGCATCGCTTTAATGAAGAAGCAGCCATTCTAAAGCAAAATGTCTGCGCTGCTTTAGTTGATTCAGGCATGTTAATCGCAAACTGCATTATCGCTCTTGGCCTTTATAACTGGTGCCATACCCAAGGTTACAGCAGCTTATTGATCGCCACTGTGAGCTTTTTTGTGCTGCAAGGTATGTTTGCCCTTGATAGTAAAATTCGTGAATATCGCTTTGCAAAAGCCAACCAAGGTGCATCACTACAAAGTAACTTTAACCTTGAAAATACCTCTATTGGCATTCGCTACGCGGGTAAGTCTATCGGCCTAGCACTTGCGGGCTATGCTGGTCTTGCCAGTGCATCATTTATTAGTGGTAAGATGGTAGAAAATTTATTCACTCTAGTATCTCATTGCGGTGCAATGTGGGTATTGTTATATATTTTGAGCTACATTATTAAATATATCTCTCTACCTAATATCGACACATCGTTAGAAGTAGATCACCAAGATAACATTGGCATAGCCTGTATAGAGTTTGCCGTTTTCGGTGCAATAGGCTATTTACTAATAAGTATGTTTTCAATTTGATACGGAAGTATTTGAATCGTGAGGCATTATGCCCTTTAAAGTTAATAATTATTTATTAGTTGATATAGATGATGAGTTTAGCCGCGCATTTGCTCAGCACTACTTTGCAAATGCCGAAAATTCAACTCTAGTTGTGGCTGGCGCTAATAGCCGCCATATGGTTAAACTCATGTTTGATCAACTCGTTAAGGATTATTGCTATTGCGATTTTAGTAATGAAATTAGTGTCTCAGAACTCGCCAGCTATTTACATGAACACCACGATATTCAAGGTGTACTGATTAATCAGACTGACTATCAACTGGCGAATGATGCACAAAAATTTATTTATAACTCACTTCACAAAATACGTTACTTAGTGCAACAAGATGGACATAGTTTTAGTTTTACACCTTGCCCGGATGCTGCTCACATTAACCACCTTTCTTGCCAATCTGAGATTGCCGAAACCACTGCACATGTTTTAAGTGCCAAAGACGAATTTAAATAACAAATAAATAATTGCACCTAAGCCGCTGTATACTTACCATATTGCTAAATTTATTGATAAGTGACAGCCATGCGAGTTCCACATATTTACCAACCTTCAGCGATTTCTTTAAACACCCCAGTAGCACTTGATGATGATGCAGCAGGTCATGTTGGCCGTGTATTGCGTATGCAAGTCGGTGATAAGGTTTCGATTTTTAATGGTGAAGGAGGTGAATACCTCAGTGAAATTATTGAAGTCAGCAAAAAAAATGTCGTCGTTGAGCCTCAGGAGTTTGTTGATCATGATGTTGAATCGCCTTTAAAAATTCACTTGGGCCAAGGCATTTCTCGTGGCGATAAAATGGATTTCACTATTCAAAAATCTGTTGAACTGGGTATCACAGAAATCACCCCAATTTTTAGCCAACGTTGTGGCGTAAAACTAAGTGGTGACAGACTGCAGAAAAAACATCAACAATGGCAAAAAATTGCAATTGCCGCCGCAGAACAATCAGGCCGTAATTTTGTGCCTGTTGTACACCCTCCTATCGATATAAAAGAGTGGCTAGAACAAGCAAGTGAGGCGATTAAACTTACTTTGCACCCGCGTGCTGAGCACAGTATTAAAACTATTCAAGTACCAAACGAAGGAGTGCGCTTTTTAGTCGGCCCAGAAGGTGGATTTACCGATGCAGAAATTGACATTGCTAAACAGCAAAACTTTGTTGATATTCGCTTAGGCCCACGTGTTCTGCGAACAGAAACAGCCGCTCTGACGGTATTGAGCGCATTACAATTACAGTTTGGCGATTTAGCGAATTGAAAACCGTAAAAATACCCATATATCAAAGTAACAAAACATAGTATGGCATACGATTCTAAGGCAAAAATATGGCAATTAAGCTAGGCATAATCTCTGATCCAATTAGTGGCTTTAATATTAAAAAAGACACTGGCTTTGCAATGATGATGGAAGCGCAACAGCGCGGTTACGAAATTTACTACATGGAAATGGATGACCTTTCTCTACGTCAAGGTCAAGGCTTTGCAACAGCCGCCAAAGCCCGTGTGTTTGATGATGTAAATCACTGGTATGAATTAGAAGAAAAAGCCACCATTGCTTTAGCAGATTTAGACGTTATTTTAATGCGTAAAGATCCGCCTTTTGATACTGAGTACATCTACGCTACCTATATTTTAGAGCGTGCTGAGCAAGCTGGCACGCTTATAATCAATAAGCCGCAAAGCTTACGCGATGCTAACGAAAAGCTATTCACAGCTTGGTTTAGCGAACATACGCCAGATACTTTAGTAACACGTAGCCAAGCAGACATTCGTGCATTTTTAGCTGAGCATAAAGATATTATTTTAAAACCGCTAGATGGTATGGGTGGTGCATCTATCTTTAGAGTTAAAGAAGATGATGCCAATATTGGTGTGATCTGCGAAACGCTAACCGAACATGGTAGTCGTTTTGCAATGGCACAAAACTATATTCCTGAAATCAAGCAAGGCGATAAACGCGTACTTGTGGTTGATGGTGAAGTAATGCCGTATTGCCTAGCTCGTATTCCACAAAATGGCGAAACGCGCGGTAACTTGGCAGCAGGTGGTAGAGGTGAAGCACGCCCGATTAGCGATTCAGACCGTAAAATTGCAGAGGCTGTAGCACCTACGCTGAAAGAAAAAGGCCTTATTTTTGTTGGTCTAGATATCATTGGCGACCGTTTAACTGAAATCAATGTCACTGCGCCAACGTGTGTAAAAGAGATTGAAGCCGCTTATAACATTTCAATCACTGGTCACTTATTTGATGCCATTGAAAGAAAACTGAGCCATACTTAAATTAAACAACAAAAGGGGCGACCTATGCAGTCATTAGAGAATCACTTCTTAATCGCAATGCCGAGCATGCAAGACCCTTTTTTTAAGCGTGCTGTCACTTACATTTGTGAGCACAATCAAGATGGTGCGATGGGCTTGGTAATTAACCAGCCTATCAATATCACCGTGGGCGAGCTACTCGATAAAATCGAAATTGATAACGACAAAAGCAAGCAAGCTGCAGGTTTAGCTGTGTACGCAGGCGGACCTGTAAAAACCGATCGCGGATTTGTTTTGCACTCACCAAAGCCAGGTTATGCAGCGAGTCAAAAACTTAGTAGTGATATTATGATCACCACTTCAAAAGATGTGTTAGCAAGCCTAACCACGAGTGAAGCACCTGAACAATTTATTATCACACTGGGTTATGCTGGTTGGGATCAAGGGCAGCTAGAGCAAGAACTGCTAGAGAATTCATGGTTAATTATCAAAGCAGATCCTGAGATCATCTTTAACACACCCGTTGAAAAACGCTGGGAAAAAGCCGTTTCTATGCTGGGTTTTGATATCGGGCAATTAAGCTCTGAAGCTGGCCACGCCTAACATTTATAAATTTTAAGACTATGACAAAACGAACTTTTAAGCCACTCGGTGAACGCACCGTAATGGGTTTTGACTTTGGCACCAAAAGTATTGGTATTGCCATTGGTCAAGAGCTCACAGGAACAGCATCAAGCTTACAAGCTGTAAAAGCGAGAGATGGGATCCCTGATTGGCAACTTATTAAAAAACAAGTGGATGAGTGGCAACCTGATTTAATGGTGGTTGGTTTACCGCTTAATATGGATGGCACCAATCAAGAAGTTACTTTTAAAGCTAAGAAGTTCGCAAACCGCTTACACAACCACTTTGCTATACCGGTTGAAACGCAGGATGAACGACTAACAACAGCAGATGCCAAAGCCCGTTTATTTGAACAAGGTGGCTACCGAAACCTTGGTAAAGGTAATGTGGATAATATGTCAGCGGTGATCATCTTAGAAAGCTTTTTTGAGCAGTTTTATGGCGACTAAGGCGCTTTATTAATCACCGTATAGTTGTTTAAATCTGGAATGAAGCCTGCCTCTCGGTAGGCTTTTTCAATTGCGCCTGTTTTACGAAGCTGCGCAAGCCCTTTTTGAATTGCAACAAAAGCCGCTTTTCCATCGGGGTGACTCTTCGAAATAATAAAATGACGGCTATCATTAAGCTGGAGCACTAGGTTTGGCACAGCTACCAGTTCAATGTTTTCTAATGTGTAGCGATTATTGAGGCTAGGCATTAAGGGCATCATCATAAAATCAACCCACTGCATCGATACAGTGCGGACTTGCCCAAGCCACTCATCTTCTCTGAGCAACTCTTTTAAGGGCAGAGCAGATAACGTTTGCCAATCGGTTTGCCAGCGTGGCGTTGACACTGCGGTTAATTGTTTAAAGTCAGCAAGCTGTTTTACTTGCTGCACTTTCTTATTGTTCGGTGAAGTGAATATACCCGCAAAATACTCACCATCTCTAATCACAGGATCAGAGATATATACCGACTCAACTAGCTGCTTTGCATCAACAGACCAAACACTATCGAAGCTTAATAGTAGCTGGCCATCTTCTAACAGCTTGGTATTGCGATAATTAACATTGCCTTTGTGATAACGAAATGGCTTGGTAAAACCGCCTAAACTCAATGCTTGTTGAGCTATGATCATATCGACCACATCACGGCGAATGTAAGCACCACTGAAGTCTTTAACTTCAAGAGGTTTGCGACCATTCAAAAAGCGACTGTAATCGTCATAAACATCATCGCGAATAAAAATAACCACACTTTTATTATCATTGCCATATACCTGAAAGGTACTCAGCAATAAAAATAACCAACCGATTAAATTTACTCGCAAACACATTTATTCGTCACTCTTTCCATCAAGACCATCGATAGTCACGCCTTGTAAGAAGCCCGCACCACTTTGTTCATTGTTTTGCAGCTTAATCATTAGGCGTAAGTCATTTGGCGAGTCAGCATGGTGTAACGCATCAGCGTAGTTAATACGGCGCTGTTTATAAAGCTCAAATAAGGCTTGGTCAAAGGTCTGCATGCCCATTTCTTTCGATTTAGCCATGGTTTCTTTGATAGAGCCAATATCACCACGCTTGATGAGCTCTGCCACCATAGGTGAATTAAGCAAAATCTCGATAGCAGCAACACGCCCTTCCCCATCGGAAGTTGGCACCAACTGCTGAGCAACAATGGCGCGAAGGTTAAGTGCTAAGTCGTACTTTAACTTATCGTGCTTTTCTTTTGGTACTAAGTGCATGATACGGTCAATGGCTTGGTTGGCATTATTCGCATGCAGTGTCGCCACACACAAATGACCCGTCTCGGCAAAGCTGAGTGCGTATTCCATGGTTTCTTGTGAACGGATCTCACCAATTAAGATCACATCAGGTGCTTGACGTAACGAGCTTTTTAGAGCTGATTCAAAGCTTTCTGTATCTAAGCCTACTTCACGTTGGGTAATGATACTTTTACGATGTTCGTGAACAAACTCTATAGGATCTTCAATAGTAAGAATATGACCACGTTGATTGCGGTTACGATAACCTAAAAGCGCAGCGAGCGAGGTTGATTTACCCGTGCCTGTACCACCTACAAACAGCACTAAACCACGTTTTGCCATAATCACGTCGGTTAATGTTGATGGCAAACCTAGTTCGTTGACATCTGGGATTTGCGTCACGATACGGCGAATAACCATACCCGCTCTATCACGCTGCCAAAAGGCAGAAACACGGAAACGGCCTTCATCAGTCGCAATTGCAAAGTTACACTCTTTACTGTCATGAAATTCTTTGCGCTGTTTGTCGTTCATTGCTGACTCGACCAAAGCGAGTGAATCCTCATCAGAGAGCTTCTCATCGCTTAAAGGTATTAATTCACCGTTTACTTTTGCACTGACAGGCAGCTGGCTCGAAACAAACAAGTCTGAGCCTTTTTTGTCGATCATAACTTGTAAAAAATGATTTAAAGGTAAAGACATTTTAAATAGCTCCGTTAACCACCAAATTGGGTTTTATCTTGCGCTTTAGCTCGCGCATCATTGGTTGTAATAATGCCGTAGTTAACTAAGTTTGCTAAACATTGATCCATGGTCTGCATACCATGCGATGCACCGGTTTGAATTGATGAATACATTTGTGCAATTTTATCTTCACGGATCAGATTTCGAATTGCAGGAATACCTATCATGATCTCGTGAGCTGCAACTCGGCCACCGCCCACTTTTTTTAGTAAAGTTTGCGAGATTACGGCACGTAATGATTCTGACAACATTGAACGTACCATGTCTTTTTCTTCACCTGGGAATACGTCAATGATACGGTCAATGGTTTTTGGTGCTGATGTGGTATGCAAGGTACCAAACACCAAGTGACCTGTTTCTGCTGCGGTCATCGCTAAGCGAATCGTTTCAAGGTCACGCAGCTCACCCACTAAGATTACATCCGGATCTTCACGTAGTGCACTTCTAAGTGCATTAGAGAAGCTATGCGTATCACGGTGAACTTCACGCTGGTTAATAAGGCTCAGCTTATTCTCATGTACGAATTCGATTGGATCTTCAATAGTTAAAATATGGTGATGCTTATTTTGGTTAATATAATCAACCATCGCCGCTAATGTGGTTGATTTACCCGACCCCGTTGGCCCGGTGACTAGCACCAAACCACGAGGATTATCGGAAATGGTTTTAAAAATATCAGGCGCACCTAAATCATCCAGTGTTAAAACATCACTTGGGATAGTACGAAACACCGCCGCAGGGCCACGGTTTGAGTTAAATGCGTTAACACGAAAACGCGCAAGGTTTGGTACTTCGAAAGAAAAATCCACTTCGAGATTTTGTTCGTAGTCCTTACGCTGATTATCGTTCATAATATCGTATACCAGACTATTTACATCTTTTTGTTCTAATGCTGGAATATTAATACGACGCACATCACCATCAACACGTATCATAGGTGATACGCCTGATGACAAGTGTAAATCCGAGGCTTTGTGTTGCACACTAAAGACCAATAATTCGGTAATATCCATTTATGACTCCACAACCAACTGATAATTATATGGTTACAATAGCAGAACGACTTACATCCGCCTACGCAAGAATTGCTCAAGCTGCAAAAAATAATCACCGCGATGAGCAATCAATCAACCTATTGGCTGTTTCAAAAACAAAACCTGCCGACGATATTATTGCTGCCTATAAGCATGGCCAACGCCAGTTTGGCGAATCATACGTTCAAGAAGCGGTAACAAAAGTCACAGCATTGGCTGATTATAAAGACATTGTTTGGCACTTTATCGGCCCTATTCAATCAAATAAAAGTGCCCAAGTAGCCACGCATTTTGATTGGGTACAAAGTGTTGACCGCACTAAAATTGCAAAACGTCTTAATGAGCAACGACCAGCCGACAAAGCTCCGCTCAATGTATTAATTCAAGTTAATATTAGTTTAGAAGAGGCTAAGTCAGGCTGCCACCCAGACGAGCTAATGGCATTGGCCGAATTCGTCAATCAATGTCCTAATTTATGCCTGCGCGGTGTGATGGCGATTCCTGCCAAAACCGATGATGCCCAGCTACAATTACAATATTTTGAGCAATTAAGCGCTTGCTTTGATAAACTAAAGGCCCAATATCCCCAAGTAGACACCTTGTCGATGGGTATGAGTAATGATGTTGAAGCGGCGATTGCAGCAGGTTCAACCATGGTACGCATTGGCACGGATATATTTGGCCAACGAAATTAGAAGGTGATAACAGACATATGTCAGACAAAAAAATCGCATTTATAGGCACGGGTAACATGAGCTACGCCATCATTGGCGGCATGGTAAAGAACGGTTTTGCAGCAAAAAACATCATTGCAACCAATCGCAACCAAGAAAAATTAGCTAAGGTTGCTGCTGATTTCGGGGTGCAAACTACCGCGGATAACAACGCGGCACTTCGCGATGCAGATGTGATTGTCTTATCTGTTAAACCACAAATGATGGGCGATCTTTGCCAATCATTCCAAGATTCAGGCGTTGATTTTAGCGACAAGCTATTTATTTCAGTGGCCGCTGGCCTTACCGTTAGCCGTTTACGTGAAATGCTAGGTCAAGATGTGAAAATGGTGCGTTGTATGCCAAATACACCATCATTACTAGGCCGTGGTGTTTCAGGTCTATACGGCGCGGATGAAACCGCTGAAGAGCACGAGTTTGTACAACAAGTTTTTGAGTGTACAGGCATTGTTGTTTGGGTTGAGCAAGAGTCACAAATCAACGACATCATTGCTGTTACAGGCTCATCACCTGCTTACTTCTTCTTATTTATGGAAGCTATTGAAGAAAAAGCGAAAGCACTTGGCTTTAGTGATGAAGATGCGCGCCGTTTAGTGCAACAAACCGCACTGGGAGCTGCCGAAATGGCTCTTTCGCAACCAGACATCAGTATTTCTCAGCTACGTGCAAACGTAACCTCTAAAGGGGGTACGACTCACGAAGCTGTTGAGCACCTTAAATCACAAGGTTTAGTCGGCACAGTTGCAGATGCAATGGATGCCTGTATTGCTCGCGCTGAAGCGATGGAAAAAGAACTTTAAGCTTACTTTTTGAAGGTAAAACTATGCAAGCCATGCACTTTTTAGTTGGGATTATTTTTGATCTCTTTTTAATGGTGGTCCTTTTACGCTTTTGGTTACAAGCGGCAAAAGCTGACTTTTACAACCCTATGAGCCAGTTTGTGGTGAAAGCCACTTCGTTCGCAGTGAACCCACTTCGTAAAATCATCCCAGGAGTGGGTGGCTTTGATATTGCTTCGTTAGTGCTTGCTTATTTAGTTGCTGTAGCAAAACTCAGTGTTATTTTTCTGATGTTTTATAACGCTTGGGCGCCAGGTCCGGTATTTATTCAAGCGTTAATTACGGTAGTTAAAGAAGGCCTAAACTTACTATTTTGGGTATTAATTATTCGTGCTTTACTAAGTTGGGTAAGCCAAGGCTATAACCCAATTGAGGCTGTATTCCACCAGCTAACTGAGCCGATGTTACGTCCCATTCGTAAGGTTATCCCACCACTAGGTGGTCTAGACCTATCAATCTTAGTGTTGATTATTGGTCTACAGTTTTTACAGTTTTTAGTAATGGATTTAATTGGCTAAGCGTTTAACGTTAAGCAGTAAGGGGCCGAAAGGCCTCTTTTGTTAAGTGAGATATACCATGAAGCAATTTATTTATTTTTCTTTGATTGTATTGAGTTTATTTACAACCTTTGCCAAAGCTGATGAACAAGCAGGCGCCCAGTACAAGGTTCTTGGCCCTTGGGAAGTTCATTACATTGCATTTCCATCGACTTTTATTCAGCCAAACATTGCTAAAAACTATGATTTAGAGCGTAGCCCTAGCAAAGGGATTATTAATATTTCGGTATTAAAAAACAGCGATAAAACAGCGCAGACTGCAACTTTAACTGGCACTGCACGTAACCTACTTGGTAATAAAAAGCAGCTTACATTTAAAGAAGTTGTGGAAGGCGATGCGATTTATTACCTCGCGCAAATCGATTACAGCAACGAAGAAATTTACCGTTTTGATATCGAAATTAATCAAAATGGCAAAGTACAAACGCTGAAGTTTCAGCAAAAATTTTACGTAGATTAATAGACCTATGAACAACACCTTGGTTTTAGCCACGGGTAACCCTGGCAAAGTAAAAGAGCTGGCAAGTATGCTCAGCCCACTTAATATTAACGTAGTTCCACAAAGCGATTTTCAAGTGCCAGACGTGCCAGAAACAGGCACCACATTTGTTGAAAACGCCATTATTAAAGCGCGCCATGCGGCAAAGATCACAGGCATGCCTGCGATTGCTGATGACTCAGGCCTTGAAGTAGACGGCCTAAATGGAGCACCTGGTGTGTACTCTGCACGTTTTGCCGGAGCGGGTGCCAGCGATCAAGATAATATCGACAAGCTACTAAAAGAGCTTGCTGATAACCCAGTTCGCAGTGCGCGTTTTTGGTGTGTGTTAGTATTAATGCGCCACGCCGACGACCCTACACCACTTATTTGTAGTGCCAGTTGGGAAGGTGAAATCACCCATAGCCAAGATGGTCAAGGTGGTTTTGGTTATGATCCTGTTTTTTACGTACCATCTGAGCAATGCACTAGCGCTCAGTTAACTAAAGAGCAAAAAAATGCCCTTAGCCATCGCGGCCAAGCTTTAAAACAACTACTTGCGCAATTGCAGCAAAAAGGCGGCCTGTGAGTTTACCGCCTTTAAGTTTATATGTGCACGTGCCTTGGTGCGTGCAAAAGTGCCCATACTGTGACTTTAATAGCCATGGCCAAAAAGGCACAATCCCCGAAAAAGAATACGTTCAGCATCTTATTGATGATCTCAAGGCCGATTTGCACTTAGTGCAAGGGCGTAAAATCCACAGCATTTTTATTGGCGGCGGCACCCCAAGCTTATTAACCGGTGACGCATATACTCGCCTACTTGGTGAAGTCGACAAATTAATTGGCCTAACTGATGACTGTGAAATTACCCTAGAGGCAAACCCAGGTACCGTCGAAACAGGCCGCTTTAAAGAATATGTTGCCGCTGGCATCAATCGTATTTCGATTGGTGTGCAAAGCATGCAAAACGACAAGCTAAAAGCCCTTGGCCGTATTCATGGTGCTGATGAAGCAAGTTATGCGGCTAAACAGGCGCATCAAGCAGGGCTAAACAGCTTTAACCTTGATTTAATGCATGGCTTACCAGGGCAATCTGTTGCAGACGCCTTAAGCGACCTTGAAAAAATTATCGCCCTTAATCCACCTCATATCTCGTGGTATCAGCTAACCATTGAGCCAAATACTCAGTTTGCTTCTAAGCCACCGACCTTACCTCATGACGACACCCTTTGGGATATTCAAGAACAAGGTCAAGCGTTACTCGCAGCAGCAGGTTATGAGCAATACGAGATCTCAGGCTACGCGAAGCCCGGCTACCAATGCCGTCATAACTTGAATTATTGGCGATTTGGCGATTATCTCGGTATCGGCTGCGGTGCCCATGGTAAAATTACTGATGAAAATAAACTCATCACCCGTACCGTGAAAGTAAAACACCCTCGAGGTTATATGGATCTTGCCAAACCGTATTTATACGAACAATGGCAAGTAGCAGAAGACGACTTAGCTTTTGAATTCTTTATGAATCGTTTTCGTTTAGTCGAACCCTGCCCCAAAGCTGATTTACCTTTGCTTACAAGTTTGTCACTGCAAAGTCAGGAACAAGCCTTGACTGATGCAATTGCAAAAGGCTTACTAATTGATGATAAAGATAACTGGCAGGTAAGCCCAAAAGGCCACCGCTTTTTAAATGACCTGCTAGAATTATTCGTTTAAGAATTATAATTAAATTTCTAACAACTACAAAGGAACGATAATGCGTAAACTGACCTTCATCGCTGCGGCGGTAAGTGTTGCATTACTTGGCGGCTGCCAACAAATGCAAGAGCAACCGAAGCCTGCACCAAGTGTACAAAGCCAACCTGTACAAAGTGAAATCGATAAAGCTAATGCCTTCTTCGAAGATACTTTTAACCGTGATGTAATGAAAAGCCCGATCTATCAAACATACATGGGCATCAAAAAAGATTACGACAAATGGGACGATGGCAGCGAAGAGCGCGTTTTAGAAGACTTTGAACAAACTAAAGCTGACCTAGTAGCGCTTAACGCAATTAACCGTGACCTATTAGATGACGCAACAAAAGTAAGCTACGACCTTAAAAAGCAAGATTTAGAAAACGAAATTGCTGATTTCAAATGGCGTCATTACAACTACCCTGTGAACCAAATGTTTGGTGTTCACTCGATGATCCCTGCGTTTTTAATCAACCAACATCAAATTGCCGATGTATCTGATGCTAAAGCGTATATCTCACGTTTAAATGGTGTTACAACGGTTATTGATCAGCTAATCAAAGACCTTGAAGTACGAGCAGATAAAGGCATTATCGCGCCTAAGTTTGTTTTCCCACACGTGATTGATTCAAGCAATAATATCTTACGCGGCGCACCATTCCATGATGGTGAAGACTCAACGTTACTTGCCGACTTTAAACGAAAAGTTAATGCATTAGAGATTGCCGATAGCGAAAAATCTGCACTTATCAGCGACGCTGAAAAAGCCTTAAAAGCAGCAGTAAAACCTTCTTACACTAAGCTAATTAACTTCTTAGCTCAGTTAGAAAAACGCGCTGATGACCGTGATGGTGCTTGGAAATTCCCTGACGGTGAAGCGTTCTACAATAATGCTTTAGCGCGTACCACAACGACTGATTTAACAGCGAAAGAAATCCACACAATTGGTTTAGCTGAAGTCGCGCGTATTCACGACGAAATGCGTGAAATTAAGGACAAAGTAGGCTTTAAAGGTGACCTTAAAGCATTCATGCAATTCATGAAAACTGATAAGCAGTTCTACTACCCTAACACGGCTGAAGGTAAACAACGTTACCTTGATGAGGCAACAGCGCTTATCGATAACATGAAATCTCGTCTAGACGAGCTATTCATTGTTAAGCCAAAAGCTGACCTTAAAGTGAAAGCTGTTGAAGCATTCCGTGAAAAAGCAGCAGGTAAAGCGTTCTACCAACAACCTGCGCCAGATGGTTCACGCCCAGGTATTTATTACGCAAACCTTTACGACATGGAAGCAATGCCAACATACCAAATGGAAGCACTTGCATACCACGAAGGTATTCCTGGTCACCACATGCAAATTGCTATCGCACAAGAGCTTGAAGATGTACCTAAGTTCCGTAAGTTTGGCGGCTACACAGCGTATGTTGAAGGCTGGGGTTTATACTCTGAGCTAGTACCAAAAGAAATGGGCTTATACGAAGACCCTTACTCAGATTTTGGTCGTCTTGCGATGGAATTATGGCGTGCATGTCGCCTAGTAGTAGATACAGGTATCCACGCTATGAAGTGGACACGTCAAGAAGGTATCGACTACTACGTAAATAACACACCAAATGCGACGTCTGATGGCGTTAAAATGGTTGAGCGTCACATTGTAATGCCTTCACAAGCAACGGCATACAAAGTGGGCATGCTGAAAATTTTAGAGCTTCGTGAAGCGGCTAAAGAAAAACTAGGCGATAAATTCGATATTCGTGAATTCCACGATGTAGTACTTAAAAATGGTGCAGTACCATTAAATGTACTAGAGAAGTTTGTTGACCAATGGGTTGCTAAAAAACAAGCAGCTTAACCTATAAAGACTTGAAAAAGGCCGCTCAGCGGCCTTTTTTATTTATTTAAACAACTAGTTGAGCTATAAATGTATAAATAATAAAAAACGAGTATCTCCATGCAAAGCGCGATTGAGCAATTGAACAGCCGGCTTCAACATCATCAGTTAAAAGAGCTCATTGCCGATTACCAAAGTTTATCGGGAGTGTTGCAAGCGGCACAATTACAGCACATTTATCAATTAGCTTGCAGTAGTGAAGTTAAATACTTGTTTTTACAAAATGTGGCAGCGCATTTACTCGAAGCAAGCCCGCTGCCAAGTGAAGCTGTAGCCTTAATTAATGATATCGATAAACTGAGCTTTTTCACGCCTGGTCTTAAGTTTCAAAATGCTTTTTGTGTAACAGACAGTCAGGGCAATACCTTACTTCATCATTTATTTACGCAGTGTCAGGCTGATAACCTACCCTTTAATTACTTGCGTTCGTTAATGTTATTTGAAAGCAACGAAAGCTTAGGCATAGCGTTAAAAACATTAAATAAACAGCAGCTCACTCCTATTGGTTGCTTTATAGCGCAAAACAGCACGACCCAAATGCTAGCCAAACATGAGTTCTCTGCGCTATTAGCCATGATGGAAGTCGACCAAAGCCACAGCCCTAGCGCAGTCAGCGCCTTAATAAATACCCTTAAGCAATTTTATGGTGCCAATCAACCAACGAGTAGCGACAGCAAAGTGCTGCTTTGCGCGGCCTATTTGCAAGTGCCAACGGCGCAGTTATTAAACGCGCTCAATCAATAACTTCATGAATAAGGACGTTGTTAAAGCGTTTTTATCGCTCAGTAGTTTTACCGCCCTTAACCATGGTAGCCGTATTGTGCTTACCTTGTGCCTTGCAAGGTTATTAAGTACTGATGAGTTTGGTACTTTCGCCGCGTTACTCGCACTGTGTGAAATTCTGTTATTACCCGCGAGTATGGGTTTTGCATCGTCTTTAATGCGTATTAGCTACCCACTCTACAAAGCTCAGCAACATGATTTACTACGTGGCTTAAAACATGTTTATTTAGCTGCATCGTGTTTATTCGGGGTGATTTTTGTCGCTGCTGTGGTGATTAGCTTTCAGGCTATTTCACCGCATCAAAGTGCTCAAGAGCATGTGGTTTATTTACTATTACTGGTGCCGATTGGCGCCATTATGCAAAGCCAATCGGCTTTTTTAGTGGCTTTGAATAAACCAAAAATTGGCCTGATAACGCAGCAGTGTATTTTTGAATTGCTAACCGCGGGGTTTTGCTTTTTCGTGTACTTGATACGTGGCGATTTATCTTTAGTCGAGATTTGTATCTTGTTGTTTTGTAGCATCTTGTGCGTAGTCATTTATCAATATTGGTTAATCAAAAAAATGATCGTCGCAAGCACTGCCCGCTACCAAACCAAGCAATGGTGTAAAGACTCCTTGATCATGCTCGCCAGTGGCGCAGGCACCGTATTAGTAGCAAAACTCGATGTATTACTGGTGCATCACTGGTTTGGTGCACAAGGCGTGAGTATCTTCTTTCCTGCGGTAGTGATTGCTGGCTTACTGACTATTTTAGGCAATGCCGCCAACCAATATTTAAAACCCATTTTAATGGCAGATGAAACGACCGAGCAGCAACTTAGCGAATTAATGAAAGTGGTATGGCGTTTTAACTTTGCCGCTATTTTGCTACTTGCCCTGCTCGCAAAGCCACTACTCACTCTCTATGGCGAAAGCCAATTGCAGGAAGGGTTTTGGATTTTAATGCTGCTGTTACTCGGGCAACTGTTATTACCAGCAAGAATTTTAGCCAGTAGCATGATCAAGTTAAAAGGGAACCCGCTTATTAACTTGTACGTATTACTTGGCGCAACCAGTGTCACGGTTTTAATGGCAGTACTGTTAAAAGATCAGTTTGGCTTATTGGGGGTGGCTGTGGCATTTAGTGGCGGCTTTATGCTCGGTGCGCTTTGCCGCATGGTAATTGTATGCACACGCATGCGGCTGCCTTTATCTGTGGTATTGGGTTTAGTCAGATAGATAATATTCAACACTGGTAACAACACGCACTTTTTTCAGCTGAGGTGTGTTTGAATCTCTATCAGAAATTGAAAACTGCCCCTGACGCGCAGTTTTAATTTTACCTAATTTAGATTGTGAATCTTTGGCAAATTTCATTGCCACTTCACGGGCTTTTTCGGTTGCTTCTTGAATCATATTTGGCTTAATTTCATTTAAGCCATTAAATAAATATTGAATACGCGTTTCGTAATTGTCTTGTACTATAGCAATGCCTTGCTTGGCTAATTGGCTTACTGCGCCTAAGGCATGTTGCACTTTTTCGATGTCATTTGAATAAACAATGACATTATTACGGGCAATATAACGAAACTGTTGATTTTCGCCGCCATATTCGCGGGCTTGTTTATCAATAATTGACTGACTACCAAGACTAATTTCTTCATCACTAAAGCCATGTAGCTTTAAAAAGGCGACGACTGCATCGCTTTTCTCTTCAACCCGACCCACTAATTTTTCAAGGTTGTTATCGGCATCAGAAAACTGCAATGGCCAAATTACGGTGTCGGCAGGCACTTCCATTTCAGCTAACCCTTTAACGTGAACAGTGCGCTCCATGCCTTTCACATCAAGGGCTGCACTTTTCAAAATAAAACCTAATCCGAGCAAACCAACCGCCAATGCACACGCTGCAATAACGATATTAAATGGTTGCGCTTTATTCATGCTTTTCTCCTTGATGTAGGTCACTGTTTTTGACTCGAAAAGTAGTTATAAACAGGTTATCTTATGAGTATAACTTTTAATACTTTAGAAGCGTGTCGGTTCTAGTTTGGGTGTATTAAACTTAACAGACCCTGAAGTTTTAACAAACAGCGCAAGCGAAGGAAACAGCATGAGCGTTAAACGTATTAGCCAATTTTTTAACCCTAAATCAGTCGCGGTCATTGGCGCCTCAAATTCCCCTAACCGAGCGGGGTTTGTGGTTATGCGCAACCTTTTACAAGGGGGCTTTAAAGGCCCAATCATGCCTGTTAGTTTAAATCACAGCGCTGTACACGGCGTACTAGCCTACCCGAGCATTGCTGCACTACCCAAAGTGCCTGATCTTGCGGTTATTTGTACTAATAAAAACACCTTAATCAACATCATTAACGAGCTTGGGGAGCTTGGCTGTAAACATGCAGTGGTGATTGCAGCCGGCTTAAACGCCGACCAAAAGTACGCATTAAAAGAAGCAGCTGCTGAGGCAAATGTCTCTTTACTTGGGCCTAATTGTTTGGGCTTACTTATTCCTCATATTGGCTTAAATGCTAGTTTTTCGCATACAGTTGCAAGCCCCGGAAAGCTCGCCTTTGTATCGCAATCAGCGGCTGTTTGCTCAACCATTCTTGATTGGGCGAAGAACAAAGAGATTGGCTTTTCATATTTTGTGTCTGTAGGTGATTGCCTTGATATCGACTTTGATGAGTTACTCGACTTTTTAGGTCGCGATGCTAAAACCAAGGCTATCTTGTTGTATATCGATAATATTGAAGATATTCGCAGCTTTATTTCCGCAGCGCGAGCTGCTGCGTTTAGCAAACCTGTCATTGCCATTAAAACCGGTAAAACCAGCGCCGGTGCCCTTGCTGCAGAAATACACACTGGTGGCAAACAAAGCTCTGATGCGGTCTATGATGCGTTGTTTCAGCGAGCGGGTATGCTAAGGGTAAACGACTTACGAGAGCTTTTTGCAGCAACACAAACGCTGGCAATGCACCCCAAACTACTTAAAGTCGAACAACTGACTATTTTAACCAATGGCGGCGGCCCAGGTGTTATGGCTGTGGATACGCTCTTGCAAAGCTCAGGAAAACTAGCAGAGCTTAGCGACGAGACCAGAGCTGCGCTTAATAAAGTGATTCCGCAATCAGAAATGACCTCGAATCCGGTCGATATTTTTGGTGACTCAGCACCAAGACGCTATCAACAAGCCTTAGAAATTTTGCTGCAAGCCAAAGAAGTTAAAAACCTGCTGATCATTCATACCCCTTCTGCGCTTGCACCGAGTGAAGACTATGCTGAGATCATTGTCGAAACCTTAGAGAAAATCCCGAAGATGGCTCGCCCTTATGTTATGACAAACTTTATGGGTGAAGATGCCGCGTATACCGCGCGAAAGGTCTGCGCTAATAATGCCATTCCGACCTACCGTACACCTGAAGGTGCGGTTGGTGCCTTTATGCACTTGGTAAGTTATCGCCGTAACCAAAAACATTTAACGCAAACGCCAGAATCGAACACCGATGATGCAAAGATAAATAAAGACGCAGCACGCACAGTCGTAAATGAGTTTTTAGCCGAAGAGCAAAGCTATTTATCAACCCATGAAGCAAGCCAAATACTCACTCATTATGGTATTGATTGTATTCAAACTGAGGTTGCTTACACACCAACAGAAGCCAAAGAGCAAGCCATTGAGCTAGGTTTTCCTGTAGCGTTAAAACTAATAAGCCCAAGTATTCCTTCTAAATCAGAAGTCGGTGGTGTGGTCCTTAATTTAAATGATGCGCAAGAAGTTGAGCAAACAGCTTTTGCCATGCTGCTACGAATCAAAAACACCTACCCTGATGCGCATATAGAAGGTTTTTCACTGCAAAAGATGGCGCCACGAGCAGGTGCTAATGAGCTACGAATCGCTATTAAAACAGAGCCTAACTTTGGCCCGGTGATCTTACTGGGTGAAGCAGGCACCGGACTTGAATTCGCTCAAGCTGCAGTGGCATTACCACCACTGAATATGAACTTGGCAAAATACCTAATTGCTGCGGCGCACGATAAAGGCGTACTTAAAGACCGCGTACTACCAGAAAAAGTCGACAAATACCGTTTATGTGCCCTACTCACCCGTATCTCGCAGCTTGTTATCGATCAACCTGATATTACCAGTGTTGAGCTAAACCCAATTTTAGCCAGCAACGGGCAGTTTTTAGTCCTTGATGCGACTATCGGCCTTAGCCGTTATAAAGCAAAAGCGAACCGTAAACGCTTGTGTATTCGCCCCTACCCGATTGAATTAGTTAAAGAAGTAACCCTTAAAAACAATACCCAAGCACAGCTAAGACCAATTAAACCGGAAGATGAGCAAGCTCACTTAGAGTTTGATCAATCATTAAGTAAAGAAGACAGATATAAACGCTTCTTCGGTGAATTACCGCAATTTAACCATGATCAGCTCGCGAAAATGACGCAAATTGATTATGACCGAGAAATGGCGTTTATTGTCAGCCAAGAGCAAAATGGTTCAGCCTGTACATTAGGGGTGTCTCGTGTACTTATGGATCCAGACAAACTCGATGCTGAGTTTGCAATTGTGGTGCGCTCTGATTGCCAAGGTTTAGGGCTTGGCACAATATTAATGAATGCGGCAATTGAGCATTGTAAAAACCAAGGCGTAAAACAAATTGCTGGTATTACCTTGCCAGAAAACACCGGCATGATTGAACTGGCACGAAAACTCGGGTTTAAGATCACCCGCGACTTTGAAGAAGGCAGCATTAATATGGTGCTAAAACTTAACTAAAAACTGGATCATTATTTTGCATCGTTTAAGAAATTACACTGCACGAGTTTTTGAAGGTAACGGTAAATATCGACGTATAGGACGAGCTCTCGACGTGTTTTTAATGTCGTTGATCATGATTAATGTGGTGGCGATTGTGTTGGAGTCAGTCGGCCCTTTAGCAAAGCAATATCATCACGAATTTTTAATGATCGAGCTGATTTCTGTCGGTATCTTTACCTTAGAATATGTGCTCAGGCTTTGGTGCTGTGTTGATAAAAGCGTGCATAAAGAAAGCCCGTTAACAAATTCAAAAATTCGTATTAAGTATTTCTTTTCGCCTATGGCGCTCATTGATCTTATCGCGATTTTACCCACCATTCTGATGGTCTTTGTGAGTGTTGATTTACGCTTCTTACGAGTGCTTAGGTTAATGCGTATCTTCAAGCTGACACGCTATTCAAGGGCGATGCAACTGTTATTAAACTCGTTCAAAGAAGAAAGCAGCTCACTGCTTGCGGCATTTTTTATAATGGCGGTAGTGCTGATCATTGCATCATGCGGTATTTATTTAATAGAACACGATGTACAGCCCGATAAATTTGGCTCTATCCCTGCTGCAATGTGGTGGGCAATGGTGACATTAACAACCGTTGGTTATGGCGATGTCGTGCCTGTGACTCCTCTTGGTCGTTTATTTGGTGGTGCTATAACACTGGTAAGTATGGGCATGGTGGCTATTCCAACTGGTTTGTTAGCCTCAAGCTTTTCTGAGCAGTTACGTAAACGCAGACAAGTGTTTACCGATGCAGTGCATGAAGCCGTTGAAGATGGGCAATTATCGCCTGTTGAAGAAGAGCACTTAGAAAACTTACGGTATAAACTGGGTTTAAGTCAGCAAGAGGCGAATAAAGCGATTCATAACGAGCTTAAAAACCGCAATCGCAATCTGTATTGCCGCCACTGTGGTAAACGCCAAGATTAACGAAAAGGGTAAAGTTTTCGCTTTACCCTGAAAATTCATCATCCCACTGGGTATCTAAAAGCGCTTTCACCTCATCACCTGCCACAGGCTTGCTAAACAGGTAACCTTGGAAATACTCACAGCCTAAAGAGCGTAAGAATTGCAATTGGATGCGGTTCTCAACCCCTTCTGCTACACACTCTTTACCCAAGCTTTTTGCCAGAGTAAGCGTTGAATTGATAATCGCTTCATCACCTTTATCAATACCAATGTCATTAACAAAGCTTTTGTCTATTTTAAGCACATCAACCGGAAAACGTTTTAAGTAGGTCAGTGACGCATAACCCGTTCCAAAGTCATCCATATAAATACGACAGCCTAAGGCTTTGAGTTTTTCCATACTTTGCTGCGCTTTATCAGAGTCATGCATCATCACTGATTCGGTGATTTCAAATACTAGCGCGCTCGCAGGAACTTTAATTGCGCTTATTGATTGATGTATTTTCTCAACCAGATTTTCGCTTTCAAAATCTAGGGCTGAGAGATTAATAGAAATATATAAATCAGGATGCGTGGTACGCCATTGGCGCAGCTCAATCAATGCTCTTGATAAAGTCTGCAGCATAATTTTGGTAATTAGCCCGGAGCTTTCTGCTGCATTTGCAAAGTCTTCTGGTTTATATTCATCATTACTCGGCCAACGTAACAACACTTCAAGCCCCGCCACTTGGCGAGTCTCTGCGCTCACGATTGGCTGATAAAAATTACAAAACTCATGTTCTTGGTAAGCTTTACTTAACTGTGATTCAAGATGCAAAGTACGCTGCACTTGTAAGTTCATTTCTTGCTTATAGAACTGATAACAGCCTTCGACATGACTTTTCGCGTGGTACAGTGCCACATTAGAGGCTTTTAATAAGGCTTTGGTGTCCTTTGCATCATCAGGGTAAACAGCAACACCAACACTAAGGTTCACTTTTACAGCTTGCTGGCTAAGTTCAATATGGGTATCGACACAATCCATCACTTTTGCACATAACAGCAGTAACTCATCAAGCTGTTTAAAATCTTCGGCAAGGATCACAAACTCGTCACCATCGAAACGAGCCACGCTATCTTGTGGACGCAACACGTGTTTTAAACGCTTAGCAACACGCTTAATTAATTCATCAGACTCTTCACGGCCTAGCGAATCATTAAAGTGCTTAAAGCGCTTAATATTAACGTTTAATAACGCCACTTTTGTTTGATGGTAATCAGCTTGTTCAATAGCGTGAACGACTCGGTCGTTGAACAAGGTTTTATTTGGCAGCCCCGTCAAAGCATCGTAGTTGGCCAGTAGATGCAGCTCGTTTTCAGCCAGCTTTTGCGCGCTAATATCAGTAACTATAATCACATAGCTATCAAGTTGGCGATTATTGCCTGCAACCGCACTTATTTTTATTAATACTTGGCGCTTTTCACCGCCAGCAACTTCAACAACATCTTCGGCTGAAAAGTGCTCACCCGACTCAAGCTTTTGCATAATGCGTAAGTAATGAATACGGGTAGATATAGGCATACCAAGTGTGAGCGAGCGACTAGAGCGAGGCTCTGCTGGAAAACCAAAGGCATCTTGGAATGACTTATTGGTAGCGCGAATACGCAGATTCTTATCTAAGATAAACACCCAGTCGCGAGTTTGCTCAAATGCTGCACCAAACAAGCGGGCATTTTCTTCAAATACCAGTTCACGGGTCATATTTGTGTAGGTGCCCGCTACTTTTTCAGGAGCGCTGTCTTGCCACTCAACCACTTTGCCAAAGTCTTTATACCAGCGCCAATTACCATCAGCATGACGTAGTCTGTAAGTGCAATTGAAATAGCCTTTTTGTGTAGATAAAAACTCTAACCACTCTAACCTGAAAGTTTGTTTATCATGTGGGTGAATCTTTGCTAAATAATCATCTAAATTAACGCTGTCTGTTTCATAGCCTAATTCATTTTTAAGACGCGGTTGATAAATAATCGGGCTTTGCGATGACCAATCCCATACTCCAGAATGGCTGCCTTCAAGAGCAAGTTTTAAGCGTGCTTCACTCTCTTTACTTTCTTTATGGGCGGCTAGCAGTATTTGTTGCATACGGTTACGCCTAAACACCCAAGCAGCAACAAACAGTGCAACCAAAATCACATATAAAACAATAAAGTGTGGTGCACGCCAAGGGGGGTATTTCACTTCGATATTTAAAATTGCCGGCGGCGTTAACTCTCCGGTTAATGGATCTTTTGCCCATACCTTAAGGTGGTATTTTCCTGCACTGAGTTTTGGGAAGAGTACTCGGTTGTTATTGCGGGTATAAGTTTTTTGACCATCACCTAGCTGGTATTCATAAATGATACGTTCTTGATAGTTAAATGCCATCGCAGAAAAGGCAACTTCAAGGCCTATATCATCATGCTCAAGGACGACACTATCGATAGGCTGTTTTAGCTCAGCGGGTAAATCACGAGACATCAAATCAAGGTTGGTAATATTTACGTGATCAATTAAAGCTTGCTGATAGTGGTTATCCATAGGGTAAAAATAGGTAAAGCCTTTTAGCGTACCATAGACAATTTGCCCTGACTCAAGCTTAGTAAATGCACCACTATTAAACTCGGTTGAGAATAACCCTTCTGAGCCAGTAAATTGCTGAAAATGTAAATTATCTGGGTTCAGTCGCCAAAGTCCTTTGTGGCTACTCATCCATATCATACCTGCTTCATCAAGCACCATGTCGTATAACAAAGTACCTAACTTATTTTTCTCAAGGTCGATGGTATAAATATGCTCGTAAGTGCTGGCATCTAAGCCGATTAGGCCAAAGTTTGAAAGCGATAACCACAACACATTGTTATTATCTATGATGTAAGACATCACATTCACAGCAACATTTTCATGTTGTTCAGGCACTTTATATATCGTCGAGAGCTCGTATGTATCAGGGTCAACTTGATACAGAATACCCGCATTATAAAATAATGGCGCTTCTGGATTTGACGACAACGCAGGTAAAAATCCGTAGGCTAAAAACGGCTCAAACTCATCAAACTTGCCGCCTAGTCGGGTCACTTTTTGGCTATCGATATTATAAACAAACATGCCGTAATCAGGGTGAACATAGTAAAGATCCCCCGATGGCATCAACAATATGCCATGCACCCAATCGTTAATTAAAACCTGGTTCTCGGGATTTGCAGCTTTGACTGGGGAGGCCTGCCCGGTTTTCGGATCAAAGCTTAAAATACCGCGATTAGTGTGCAGCCATAACTTATCTTTGTAGGGCATGATTTGGTAAATACTGAATTCAGTAGTAATCAGGTCAACCTGATAATCTTTTAAAAACACTTCACTTTCGTAGGTTTCTAAATCAACCGCTGTTAAACCATTATGGGTGGCAAGCCAGAGACGATTTTGAAACTCAGTGATACTCCAAATTGAATGATGAGATAGCCCATCGCCTGTTAATGAGTTGGCTGTTACATTGATAAAATTGTAATTGTCGTATGACTGATAAAACGCCCCATCATTTTTGGTTGCCAGCCACATTCCACCTGAGCGGTCTTTCACAATATCAATAATGCTGGTGGCAGCTAGTGTGTAACCACTTTCCTTTAGGCGCATATTCTTAGCTAACTCACCCGTGTCAAGGTTATATTCAAATAACCCTTTGTCAGTGCCAAGCGTAATAGAGTTAGCCTCTGGAATAATTTTCCAAATATTTAATTCACTGATGAGTGTTTTATTTTTGAAGGCGATATCAGGGGTATCAAACATTGCTTTTAAATTGCTAATATCAACCTGATAAAGGCCTCTAACAGCCCCCACTAGCAATGTTTGTTCATTGATAATAGCGAACGATTTCACATAATTTTGATAAATATGACTTGGCTCATTTTGGAGATGTTCAAGTTTACGGACTTTTCCTGATGCCAACTCATACACATAAGCACCATTACTAGTGCCCATAAAAATATAACCTTGGTACGCGAAAAGCTCTCGAATAACGCTGCTTTTAACCCGCTCAGGAATTTCAAAAATAGAGGTGATTTTTTTCGTTTCTAAGTCTAGTTTGGCAAAATCCCAGCCTAGCCCTAGCCAAAGTGTTTTGTCATCAACAGCTACCATGCTAAACACCGACTCAATAAAAATTTGCTCTTCAGTGGTTGGTTTAGCAATAAACTGCTGATAAGTATCGGAAGTGGGATCATAGCGGAATAAACCCGCTTGTAGTGAAGCTATCCAGATATAGCCTTGTGGATCTTGGTAAATACGGTCAATGATGGCATCTTCAAGCTCACCATTAGGGCCTTTGATATGAACCACCTGATAACCATCGTAGCGATTGAGGCCACCTTCAGTCGATAACCACAAGTAGCCACTGTTATCGATAAGCATAGTGTTTACATAACTTTGCGATAAGCCTTCACTGGTTGATAAACGTTTTACCTGAGAGATAGCGGGATGGCTAAACAAGCCACAGGTCAAAATAAAAAATAACGCTATACTGGAGAAGAACTTAGTCATTGACGTTCCAAATTGCTAACTTGGCACTGTGTCACGCGTAAAGTGCATCGCAACTACGTTTCGATGCGCATATACCTCAAACAACGATTGCAAAGAATTGGGTAATGTTAATGCATAGTTAAACCCATTTTGTAGATAAAAATCAATCAGATTTTGGTACACGAAGGTAAAAACTGTCCCTTTTTGTGCGGCGGTGACAGCCGCAAGTAATTGTGAAGCTATTTTTTGACCCCGCCATACTTCATCAACATAAAGGGTAGACAAAAATAACAGCCCAGCTTGGTTTTGAACTCGGCAAGCGGCAATTATTTCTGTTTCTTTGTAAGCAACCCATACTTGGTCAGCTTTGCTCGCTCGGCCGCGAGCCTTGTGTTTATCATAAAATTTGTTTACTAACGGCGTTTTAATTGGCTCAAGTAAACAAAATCTAAACGCAGCCATGGTTAGCTCATAAGCGAAAGGTAATGCTCAAACTGCTGCTTTAAGAACGCTTGCTCAGATATTGGACGACTATTTATTGCAGTGTAAACACCTTCGCGGGTGTTCTTACCACGCTTTATTTGATAAGCCCAAAAAGACGCTTCGTAATCCAATTGAATTTGATATTTTTGCTCTCGTGGCAATTTACATAGATTGAAACTCATACTTTCTCAGCAATAAATTTTTTGATTTCACAAGTATAACAAAATTAACAGGCTTTAATCCCTTTTATTAGCTTAAAAAGCACAGGGATAAGCTTGATTTTGGAAACACATATCAGTAAATTAACGAGCAATTTATGTACGCAAGGAACGCACGTTGTCGAAGTATCTGAGTCACAGATTTGCCTTATTTTTGCTGTTTTTTTGCTTCTCAAGTAGTGCCAGCACTAATTTACTGATCTTTAATCGCCCCGCTGATACACCACAAGCTCGCTATGTTATTGATTTAATGAAAATGGCATACAAAGAAATTGGCTATGAGATCCATATAATCGATTTTAATCATCAAAATGCGCTGGTTGCTGCAAACCAAGGTGTGCTCGATGGGCAACTAGGGCGCATTGCCGATGTTAAAGACGATTATCCTAATTTATTGAAAGTAGACTATGCGCTTTTTGATTTTAATCTAGTGCTACTGAAAAACTGCCGACAATGCCAATATGAAGATCTTAAATCGTTAGCAATTCAGTCAAGCTACCCAGCGGCTCAGAGTTATATCGATAACCACCCATTTGCAGGCGATGTGATCAAGGTTAGAAATGTCACTGCGCAGCTTAATTTACTCACGCAAAAACGTGTTGAAGGGACAATATTACTAGACTTTTTATTGTCGACTAAGCATCCGGGGTTTGATCAAACAGCCTTTCATAAACAGGTTTTAATGCCGATGCAGAGCTTTCACTTTGTGCATAAACGGCATAAAGCGATAATTCCGCAACTGACTAAAGTACTTAAAAAGCTTGATGAAAACGGCACGGTGCAATTTTTAAAATCGAAATACAACCTCAGTAAATTTTAAAAATCAAAACCGCCTTGCTCAGGATTTGTTTGTTGCTGCTCTGCCTGCTGTTTTTTCTGAAGATAACGTTTATAACGCTGTTGGCATAAGCTAATGACTTTACGTTTTTCTGCATTGGTAAACTTATTCCAATAAAAACGCTCATCACGACTGCGGTAGCAACCTTTACAATAGCCTCGGTTATTAACTTGGCATATCCCTTTGCAAGGGCTTGGAATTTCAAATATTTCAATTTGTTGCATCACAAATGCCGGTTAATAAAGAATATTAAAAGTATAGCCTGAAAATTAACCATAAAAAAAGCCACTTTAAAAAGTGGCTTCTTAAACTAATACCAATTCGCTTAATTAAGTAGTTTATTTTGAGGCAAGAAAACCTTGTTGATAACAAGGAGAAAATTTCGTTATTTAGTTGTTCTAAATGAGAAATTTTTAACGCAGGTAGCGACAGGTTTAATCCCTCAAAATGATTAAGTATTATTGCGGATTGGTATAATTGTTTCGCTTACTCAGATTCGCTTGTGGCAAGTTCTGCTTTACGATGAAAAGGTTTAGCATACATAGCTAATACCAAAGGTTTTAGCTCCTCTGGCACTTTTGCTAGTCGCTCGTTAAATGCAGCAGCATCTTTTTCGTCAATCACAGCTTGCGTACAACCACCCGCTATATAGTTACCTGGGTGTAAGAAAAACGAATCAACAATTTGCTGATCAATGGTTTTTGCCAGCTCTTCAGGTGATTCGCAGCCCGATTCAATTGGTTCGCCAAACGCTAAATGTACATGCCCTTTAGCTGTACTAAAACCTTCAACAATACTAGCAATATCTTCACCTTGCTGTTTCACATACTGACCATGTTGCTGTTTATGATAAAGCTCTTTCGCTTTTGCAATCGCGCATGGCTCGTATTGATAAGAGATAGACACTGGCACAATTTTTAATTCGCGTACGTACTCAGCAAATTCTTTTTTCTGCTTACGACCTTGTAACTGCAACATTTTAAGTAAGGCAGGATCTGTTTGATCAAAACCGTCTTTTGCTCGGCCTTCTTTTTGCGCTATCCAAATTGAGTGGCCTTCAGCAAGTGAGTCATAGATATAAGCAGACAGCTGCGACAATGCTTTAAGCATCTCTTTTGGAGCTTTCGCTGAGCGCTTTACAATAAAGCTCTTGTTTAAACGCATTAACTCAGTGATATAAGGAATTTGCAGCAAGTTATCACCAATTGCGATGCGAACTGTCGGCATGTTGTGCTTGAACAAGCCCCAATTCACCAACGCAGGATCAAGCACAATATCGCGGTGATTAGAGATAAATAAGTAAGCTTGTTTTGGGTCTAGTTTATCGATGCCCGAAAACGTTACTTCTGAAGTCGTACGGGTGATTAGTTTATTTAAATAATCAGCCACTTCATGCTGAACTTGCTCAACCGATGCGGTGTTGCCCCACTTTTTACGCAGCTGACTGCGCACTAATGGGCGAGTAATAAATGGGAAGTTCGATAAAAAGCGCGGTAGGTTATACTTAGCGATTACATCTACAAAGGCATTATCAGCAATCAAACGCGCTACTGAATCAGCTACTTCATCATCATTGTAAGGTCTTATGTCGGCGTATTTATCCACACTTTCACTCATTAAAAACTACTTAAGTTAAAAAACGGCACGCTGAGCGTGCCGTTAAAAATAATTGGCGGATTATAACTCAGGCAATTTTAAATGCGAACCGAGACGCGATAGTTAACCAAATTAAATGCCAATTAATGTAGAAAATATATATCTATAACAAATAATTAAGCAATGCTCTTACCAGTTTTCGACGCCTTTTTTAATACCATTTTTAGCAGTAATCTAAGCATTAAAATTGCCAACACAATACCTGCCACAAGGCTTAACCAATGTGGTAGAACTTCATGCTCTTCGCCCATCATCGGCGCCACCACAAAACCATATTGCGCCACTAAATAATCGGTTAAAAAGCCAAATGCCAGCGCCGTGCCAATCACCCCTATTAAGTAGGCAAATACCGCACGCTTGCCAAGCTCTTTTCCAACCACACCAAGCGTTGCAATGTTGGTTGCCGGCCCTGCCAACATAAACACCAACACCGCCCCCGGAGACACACCACTGAGTAATAAGCCTGCCGCAATAGGTGTCGATGCAGTAGCACAAATATACATAGGAATACTGATTAAAATAACCACCAGCATCGCCAGAATGCCATTACCCCACTGGCTTAAAAAAGATTCTGGTACATAAGTTTGTACTAGAGCAGCAAAGAATAAACCGATCATTAGCCAAATCATGGTGTCTTCAAGCAGCTTGTTGCAACTAAAGCTCACCGCGCGTTTCAGTTTGCTAAAACGACTTTCAACGGCTTTAGTTGACTGCTCAGTGCTGCAACAGCTTTTCTGCGAAGGTGCTGCTTTTTCAGTTGCGCAACTGTGTTGCGGCTCCTGTGTTGGTTGCGATTCCTTGCTACTACAACAACTTGTTGTTTTAGCAGGCTCAAGTTCTTGAGGTGATTGCTTACTACAACAACTTTGTGCGGGCTTAGGAGGCGCTTCTTTACTGCAACAGCTTGATGTGGTCACAGGTTCAGGCTGTTTACTGCTACAACAAGATGTTGATTCTGAGTCTTTTTCATCTGATGCTGTGTTTTGATGCTGATGAAGCTCGCTCTCTTTACCTACTAATACTCCCGCCATAATCGCACTACACACGGCGGCAATAGGACGTATTACCGCCATAAATGGGCCTAGTAATACATAAGATACCGAAACCGAATCGACCCCAGTTTCAGGGGTTGAAACTAAAAATGCTGTGGTGGCACTTTTTGACGCCCCCGCCCTTCTCAAACCAATGGCCGCAGGGATCACACCACATGAACACAATGGCATTGGAGCTCCAATAAAGGCTGCTTTAACTGTGGTCCATAACCCTTCTTTGCCTAAATGCCGGTTAAGAAAGTTAGCAGGCAAATACACATTGAGAAGACCAGCTATGAATAAACCCAACATTAACCAAGGCGCTGAAAGTAAAAACAGATGCCAAAAATTATTGAGTAAGTCCATCGATATCCTCCAGCGTCGTTAGTATTGAACAGTTTTCAGCAGGCTCTTCTCCGCCACAGCATTTATCTGCTAATAATGATAGTGAGTCATAAAAGCGAGTAAGCTCTGCAATTCGTTGTGCAACGAGATCACGTTTTTGTATCGTCATCTCTTTAACTTCATGACAAGAATGCTGATCTTTATGAAACTTAATTTGCAGTAGCTCTTTGATCTCAGCCAGACTAAAGCCAACATTCTTTGCTCTGAGAATAAACGCCATTTGTTTATAGTCATTCTCAGAATAAAAACGATATCCCACGTCTGAACGCGAACTAGGCGTTAACAAACCATGCTTTTCGTAGTACCGTAGCGTATCTGTTGAGACACCCAACTGACGGGCAAACTCACCTATTTTCATCACCGTCTCCATTGTGAAGCGTTTATTTATTATGCTCACTATAAACCTTGGAGTACACCCCAAGGTCAAGCAATAAATTAAAAAAGGAAAGCACATGAATATTACTGTCCTTGATGCAGCGACATTAGCCAACACTTCGTTAGATGCCTTAGCGCAATTAGGTAAATTAACCTGTTACGATTTAACCGCTAAAGAACAGGTTGTTGAGCGCTGCCAAGATGCCGATATCGTTATCAGTAATAAAGTGGTGATTGATCAGAACGCCATGAGCAAATTAACTAATTTAAAATTAATATGTGTTGCAGCGACAGGGACTAACAACATTGATTTAAGTGCAGCCAAAGAACATAACATCGCAGTGACAAATGTAGCGGGCTATTCAACACCGAGTGTGGTGCAACATACCTTTACTCTCATCACTAATTTACTGGGCAATACTCACAGATACATTAATGATTGCCAGCAAGGCTTATGGCAGCAAAGCCCTATGTTTTGCCGTTTAGATTACAGCTTTAATGAAATTGCCGGCAAAACACTGGCTATTGTTGGCTATGGCTCACTGGGTAAAGCCGTTGCCGATGTAGCACGCGCCTTTGGTGCCAATGTCATCATTAGTGAACGAAAAGGCCAAACGCCTCGTGAAGGTCGTGTTAGTTTCAATGATGCCCTAACCACAGCCGATATCATTAGTGTTCACTGCCCGCTTACTGATGAAACGCGCAACCAAATCGCTGCGGCAGAATTAAGCATGATGAAACCGTCAGCTATCATCATTAACACTGCTCGTGGTGGGATCATCAATGAAGCCGATTTAGCTGATGCATTAGCTAATAATATTATTGCCGGAGCCGGTGTTGATGTACTCAGTAAAGAACCCGCAGAGCAAGAAAACCCGCTGGCACTATACAAAGGTGCAAACTTATTACTTACTCCACACATTGCATGGGCGAGCCAAGAATCTATTGTGCGCTTAGTTAACGAAATTGCGTTAAATATCCAAGCATTTAATCAAGGCGAAACACGTAACAGGTTGGTCTAAACCGCAATTTATTAGTCAATAGAGCTAAGTAATTAGTAATTTATTACTTAACTCATTGACCAAACACAATCTAAGCAATTGATTTAGTTGTGATTTACAAGTTTGGCAAGCAGTTTGCTATTAAGTGAATAACTATAAAACAATTTCTTCGGGATAAAATAACATGAAAAAAGCACTTCTTATTGCCGCGCTAACAGCTCCATTTTTAACTGGTTGTGTCATTGCTGTTTCTGACGGTGAAGCCGACACACATTGGGCTGGTAACTCTTCTAGCTGGCAAAAACAGCATAAAAATAACCGTGAAGTGATTTCTAATCTTGCATTAGATACGAGCTACCAAACTGTATTAAACAAACTAAATACACCTAACTTTACCGAGTTATTAAAGCAAGGTGATGATGTTTACCAAGTATTATTCTATGCAACGCATAGTATTCACTCTGATGGCAAGATGACTAAAGACGAGTGTACGCCACTCGTATTTAAAAATGATAAGTTAATTGGCGTAGGTGATACGATTTATAAATCACTTAGCAATGGTTAATAAATAATTTGAAACGAATGAGTAGGCTTTGCCTACTCATGTTCATTTACTGCGATCATTCTCGATACTATCTGATCTCGCCCGGCGTCTTTAGCCTGATAAAGACCTAAATCAGCTTCTTCAAGTAAGGTTTGTTCTGCATAAACCTGACCATTTTCTGTGGTCGCAATACCAATACTAATTGTGACATGGTCGGCATTTAGCGACGCTTTATGTGGGATGTTTAAATCATTCACCGCATTGCGCAGTTTATTTGCAAACGACATAGCCTCTTTAGCTGAAGTATTGGGCAACACCGCAGCAAACTCTTCACCACCATAACGAGCAACAAAGTCACTGCCTCGTTCACACGCCCCAACTAAGGCATGAGCAATTTGTTTTAAGCAATCATCACCTGCTCGGTGACCATAGCAATCGTTGTAACGCTTGAAGTGATCAACATCCATCAATAACACAGATAGCGGGGTTTGATCTCGACGGCAACGACGCCACTCTCGCGCTAAATTTTCATCTAAATAACGTCGGTTTGGGATCTCTGTTAAGCCATCAATTGAGGCGAGCATTTCGAGTAAGTCATTTTTTTGTTTGATCAGCAACTGATTACGCACTCGAGCACGCACGATAGCAGCACTAAATGGTTTAGTGATGTAGTCCATCGCGCCTAATTCAAGGCCCTTCGCTTCGTCATCATGGCTGGTATTGGCAGAAATAAATATTACAGGCAGCATACTGGTAGTCGCGCTTTCTTTTAACTTAGTAAGCACTTCGTAGCCGTCAATGCCGGGCATTACAATATCCAAGATCAACAAATCAACAGTTTGCGTTTTTAAAAACGTCAGTGCTTTTTCGCCACTCTCAACACAAAAAACATCATAGTCTTGCTGCAATGTTTTCTCTAATACCAAGCGGTTTAACGGATCGTCATCAACAATCAGTACCTTGGCTCTTTTCAACATCAGTAGATCCTTGTTCGATGATAAATGCGATGACCTGTTTTATTTACCATTGCAACTCATCATTTAATTGTTCGGGCAGTTCGCCATCTGCTTTAAGCCTAGCTTCACATTGCTGAGCGCACGCTGACAATCGCTTAAAACCGAGATTTCCGGCTGACCCTTTTACATTATGAACCACACGGACCAACTCATCGGTAGTTTTTAATGTAGAGATTTGTAATAACTGCTCTGCTGCCATAGTCGCAAACTTCGACAACATAGTTAATACTAACTTAGTATTGTTTGCAAACTGAGACAGTATAAAAGCTTGATCAAAAAAGACTTCTTTTGTGTTATCGAGTTCACTCATTGCTAAAAACAACTTACTAGCAACAATCGGTTTAGTTAAATGCTTATTCATACCCGCCGCGATTGAATGCTCAATATCTTCGCTTTCACTGTGTGCAGTGAGTGCGTAAATCGGCATTTGTTCTTTGGTGAATGACTGACGAATAATACGCGTTGCCTGACAACCATCCATTTCTGGCATCTGAATATCCATAAAAATGAGATCGGGCCTTAAGCTATTTGCCAGTTCAATGCCTTTTTCACCACTGTGTGCACACACAACGGTGACATCAATTTGCTCTAAAATACTTTTAATAATGCTTAAATTAAGCGGGTTATCATCCACAGCCAGCACTAACATGCCAGATAAATCAGTACTAGAAGGCAATGAAACCAGTTCTTTTTTCACAGGCTCCGCGGCTTTATCTAGCTGTAAGCAAAAGCAAAATTCACTGCCTTTACCTTTTTCGCTTTCCAGCTTAATTTCGCCTCCCATTAGCGCAACTTCGTACTTAACAATCGCTAAGCCTAAGCCAACGCCCTGATGAGAGCGCGTTAATGATTCATCACCTTGAGTAAATGCATCAAATAAGCGGCTTTGATCTGCCTTGCTAATACCAATGCCCGTGTCTTTAACAGTAAAGCAAATGAGTTGCTGCTCAGCTGACTCTTCCACCAGCATTAAGTTTAATGTCACTGTGCCTTGTTCGGTGAATTTGGCAGCGTTGGTCAGTAAATTAGCCAGTACTTGCTGCAAGCAAATTTGATCACCCACTAAGTTATCGCTAATGCTTTTATCGCATTCGACTTTAAACTCGATATCTTTATTTGCGCATAAAGGGGCTGTTATTCCCTGACAGTAGTCGATTAAATCAGGCACACTAAAAGGGGCTTTATTAAGTTGTACTTGCGAGCTTTCAGCGCGGGCAAAGTCGAGCATACGATTTAGTAAAGTAAGCAAGCTATTGGCTGCTGATTTTGCTTGTTCGGCATGATTACGCTGCGGCTGTGTTAAACCTTGTAAAGCGATGACATCAATTAAGCCTAGTACAGCATTGAGTGGTGTGCGTATTTCATGACTAAGGTTTGCAATGAAGCGGCTCTTAGCTAATGTTGCCCGCTCTGCGTCATCTTTTGCTTTTACTAAGTCCGTCACATCCTGTACATGAACAACATAGTAATCAGGTGTTTGCTCGGCATTCCAAACTAATGACACACTAATTTGTAGCCAGCGCTGTAGCTCTTGCTGCTCAAGGCTAAAGTGATACACTTTTTTCTTCTCATGCAACAGCTCTGTCAGGGTATTTTTTAATGTCTGATAAGACGTCTCAGCAAATAAGTCTATTAGTTTGAGGTCATTGGCGTTTTCAATTGCAAAGATTTTGCGTGCCGCTTTATTTGCTTGCAGCACCTGATCGTCAAGCGATACCAACAGCACCCCATTAGCAGCATACTCCATGGCACTGCGTAATTTTGCTTCGGAGCTTTGTAATGCATTGAGCGCATTATGCTGCTCGGTAATATCACGACCAATTGCCATAGTGCCAAGAAATTGCTGATGTTCGTTGTAAAATGGCACGATGCTAAATAGATAACTGTTATCTTCTGTGGTCAATCTTTTTTGATAAGCTTGGCGGTCTTTGAGTACTTGCTTTTCAAGCTCGTTTAACTCGCCATTATCATCGCTAATGTCACATAATTGCTGCCCTACTAACTTCTCTTGTGGCAAGCCGATATAGCGCTCATACGCCTTATTACAGCCTAAAAACGAGCCATCAATATTCTTAAAATAAATTAGGTCAGGTACGTTATTGAGCATAGTATTTAATAGCGCTAAATGACGCTCTTTCGCATCAATACTACGACGCAATTGTTTTGACTTTACCTGTACTTGCGAATCAAGCGCTTTATTTGCCTCTTGTAACGACTGAACGAGCTCTTCATTACGGCTAAACACCTTTTTCACACGGCTGAACCAAGGCTGCCAATCAACAGGAATACGATAATGAACTAACGCTTGTTTGCCTTCATCATGCTGCTCAAGATAATTCATTAAGTGCGTCATTGGTTTTACAAAAATGCGCTGACTCAACCAAAAAACAGCGCTGAACATCATCACTAAAAACACACTCAAAAATGCGAATTCTAAAAAAATGTCGTAGCCTACAGGTTCACTCAGGGCTTGCTTTGATTCATAGAAACGAGTGTAAATAGGTAAGTTTGTTGCTTCTTGCACTAAATGACTGTGGTTATTCTTGCTCATATCTATCGCGACATTCGGCCAATGCTCGCTGGCACTTATGGCAGTATTAGGCTCTGTCTTTGAGCTGGCAATGACTTGGTTATCTTGGTTTATAAAAATATACTCACCATAGTTAGGCGCTATTTTTTTTAACCAGTTAGAAATTGCTTTAAGGTCATAAATCAACACAATGTAATCACGACTATTAGCGGCTCGTTGCTTGCCAATAGCAAAGTAGGCATGGCCATTTATGGTCAACACAGAGCTCGAAGCAAGCTTGTTGCTATTGATTGATAAAGGTCGAAATTTGTTATCTAACACACTGGTCAGAAATTCACTTTTTGCTGTGTTACGGCGCTTAATATAAACAAAGCCTTGCTCATTAACATAAGCAACCGCTTCTAAAGATTGAATAAGCGACAGCGTGGTATTAAACGAGGGACCGAGGGCAATAACTCGTCGCCATTGATTAATTGCGTAAGCGGTTGAGGCAAACTTTCCTTGCCCGACTATCTCCCCCACTCCATCGCCCACACTTTGGTAGTAATAGTGATCGTATTGATTCACATTGCGTGCCCAACTAGGATCAAAATCATAAGAAAGTGGCTGCTCATATAGCTTGAACATGGTGTCTATAAGGCCATCTGCGGCACGCATAGCATGGCTAAGCTGAGCTGAAATATTATTAAAACCGTTTTGCCTGCTTTCTATCGCCCGCTCAAGTTTTAAATTATATAAGTGTAAACACAAAAAAAACGCCACCAGCAGCGGCACAATAAGTGCCACTGCCAAAGAGCGATAATAATGCTTTAACGGTAAAAAATTCACTGGCTTATAAGTACCTTACCTCGATAACAGCTAGGTTAACGAGGCATAGGAATACTGGCAAGTTATAAATTTTCTTCAGCAAAGCTGGCTAAGCGGCTACGTACCACACCGTTTAAATTAACGGTAGCACTGCCCTGAAAATCTTTAAAACGTTCAACAATATAGGTTAAGCCTGAGGTAACTGGCGTGAGGTAGTTACTATCAATTTGCGCCAAGTTACCTGAGCAAATGAGTTTAGTGCCTTCACCGCAGCGAGTAATAATGGTTTTCAGCTGTGAAGCGGTTAAGTTTTGACTTTCATCCAAAATAACAACCGCGTTTTGAATACTACGGCCGCGCATAAAGTTTACTGATTTAAACTGTACGTTGGCTTTTTCCATAATGTAATTACGACTCGAAATTGGATTTTCGTCTCCTTTATGCAGCACTTCTAAGGTATCGGTAATAGCAGCTAACCACGGCGCCATTTTCTCTTCTTCAGTGCCAGGTAAAAAGCCAATTGATTCAGCAATTTCTGGGGTATTGCGAGTAACAATCACTTTATCGTAAATACCTTTTTCTATAATCATTTCGAGGGCACTAGCAAGAGCGAGCAAGGTTACCACAGCCGGCAGGACCAGTTAAAATCACCAATTCAATACTTGGGTCAAGTAGCGCATCAAGTGCCATCCCTTGATAAACATTTTTTGGCTTAACCCCCCAAGCGGTATGGCTCATCAAGCGCTCAACACTAATATCCTTTAAAGTAATGTGTTTATCATCGTAGCTTGTTACTCGAGCCGCAAAGTGGTCGCTTTCATCTAAAATATATTCATTACAGAACACATCGCTAATCGTGCTTTTAGCCACATGATGATAGGTATCTCGGCCTTGCTGCTCTGTTTCGCATTCTCCAACCTGTTGCCAAAAATCACCTTCAATTTTTTTATAGCCGCTTGTAAGCAATGCTATGTCGTCAATTAATTGGTCAGTTCTGTAGTCTTCAACAAATTTAAGCCCTGCCCCTTTCGCTTTTAGGCGCATATTGATGTCTTTAGTGACAAGCACCACTTTGCTATCGCTGTGTTGCTTCTGTAAATGAACAGCACAATTGATGATGCGGTGGTCGTTTTCGTTGCCCGGTAACCCCGAAATACTGTCTGCAAATAAATGGTCATTAACGATAATTAAGCGGCCACGAGATCCTGTTTTAGCCTTTTTGTTACTAGGAAGCGCGACACCCTGCAACATTTGCTCTGGCGAAGCGTCCTTTAACACTTCATCTAAACCACGAATAGCAACACGGGCGTCACGGCTAACGTCATGTTTCCTATCTTTAATGTGGTCGAGCTCTTCTAATACTGTCATGGGGATAACAACATCATGTTCTTGGAAAGATAAATAAGCGAGGGGTTCGTGGAGTAATACATTGGTATCGAGCACATACATTTTACTATCAAGGTTCGAAGCTTTTTCCATAGCACTTTCCTTACGTTTTATGATTTTTATGCTATACCCAATAAACTAAACAAGCGGCGGATGAAGCTATGGTTTATTCGTCAGGTATATACTCAGTTTAGTCTATTTACGACAAAAGTCCTTTTTATGACAAACAAATATACAATTATTTAACTGGTTAAAATACATACAATTTTTACCGTTAATAATAGCTTAAAAAGGTTGACTAAATTTAATTGTGTGCGGCGAGTTTACTGCCTTGAAGTAGCATGGCGTTACAGGTAACATAGCCGCCTTTTTTCTTCATAGACGAGACATACATGAATTTTTCCTTAGGTCAGCGTTGGATCAGTGATACTGAGTCAGATTTAGGATTAGGCACCGTTGTTGCCCTTGAAGGCCGTCAGGTCAGCATTTTATTTCCAGCCAGTGGAGAAAACAGAGTTTATTCTTTAACAGAAGCACCTGTTACTCGTGTCGCATTTAATCCAGGTGATATTATTCGCAGCGTTGAAGAGTGGGAATTAGAAGTCGAGTCTGTTGAAGAGCAAGGCGAGTTACTATGCTATCACGGCATTCGTATTGATAATGGTGAAAAAGCGCAGTTAAAAGAAACCTTTTTAGATCACTTTATCAAATTCAATAAACCACAAGACCGTTTATTTGCAGGTCAAGTGGACCGCTTTGACCGCTACACGCTTCGCTACCAAACTTGGCAGCACCAGTTTGAGCGCCAACAATCTCCTTTAAAAGGTTTAATTGGTCAGCGCGCAAACCTTATTCCGCATCAGCTTTACATTGCACAAGAAGTGGGTAAACGTTTTGCACCACGCGTTTTACTTTCTGACGAAGTGGGTTTAGGTAAAACCATTGAAGCAGGTATGATTTTACATCAACAAATCATCAGTGGCCGTGCTAGCCGCGTATTGATTGTTGTGCCTGAAAACTTACAGCATCAGTGGTTAGTAGAAATGCTACGCCGCTTTAACTTACGTTTTTCAATCTTTGATGAAGAACGTTGTGATGAAGCATTCGCAGACTCTCCAAACGTATTCGAAACAGAACAGTTAGTACTTACTAGCCTTGAGTTCTTAAGCAAGAAAAAACGCTGGTTTGAGCAAGCAACTCTGGCTGATTGGGATTTATTGGTTGTTGATGAAGCGCACCATTTAAGTATCAATAATGGTAAGCCAAGCACTGAATACCAACGCATGGCAGAGTTAAGCCAAGACATTCCGGGCCTTATCTTATTAACTGCAACGCCAGATCAACTTGGTCACCGCAGTCACTTTGCCCGCTTACAATTACTCGACCCAGATCGTTTCTACGACTACGATGCGTTTGTTGAAGAAGAAAGTAACTACAAAGAAGTTGCTGAAGCTGCTAATCAATTACTGGGTGAACAAGGCCTTGATGATGCATCTCGTGCAACATTAAAAGAGCTATTAAAAGAAACCGACATTACTGACCTTTTAGCGAAAGCGGAGCAAGGTGATGAAACGGCGCGCAACGAAATTTTATCAATGCTGCTGGACCGCCATGGTACGGGTCGTATTTTATTTAGAAATAGCCGCAGCGGTATTGATGGCTACCCAAGCCGCAAGCTTCATGCATACCCTATGGCAATGCCTAAACAATATAAAACGGCGATGTCGGTACTGGGTAACATGGGCGGCATTCAAAATGCTGAACTAACGGCACTTCGCGCTCTATTCCCTGAAAAGATCTTCCAAGAGTTTGAAGGTGAAAATGCAAGCTGGGGCGCATTTGACCCACGTGTTGATTGGTTAATCGAAACTTTAAAAACCCTTAAACACGAAAAAGTACTGCTTATCTGTGCTAAAGCAGAAACCGCACTTAGCCTAGAACAGATTTTACGTGAGCGTGAAGCAATTAAAGCCTCTGTTTTTCACGAAGGCATGTCGATTGTTGAACGTGACCGTGCAGCGGCTTACTTTGCCGACGAGTACGACAGCGCGCAAATTCTACTTTGTTCTGAAATTGGTTCTGAAGGTCGTAACTTCCAATTCTCGCATCACTTAGTATTGTTTGATTTACCACTTAATCCAGACTTACTTGAGCAACGTATAGGTCGTCTTGACCGTATTGGTCAAACTCAAGACGTAAACATTCATGTGCCGTATTTTGAAAACACCGCACAAGAAGTGTTATTACGTTGGTACAACGAAGGCTTAGATGCGTTTGAAACAACCTCGACAACAGGGCAAATGCTGTATAAAGAGTATGGCGAAGAACTACTTGAGTTTATTGGTGCACACAATTGCGACGAAGAAGAGCTAGACCCACTACTAGAACAAGTGGCAGGTCAAAATGCCAAGCTTCGTAAGCAAATGGAAAGTGGTCGTGACCGCTTACTAGAGCTGCATTCTAGTGGCCAAGGCCGAGCAGAAAGTCTTGTTGCTGATATCGAAGAGTTAGACGATCAATTCACGCTACCAAGTTATATGATCAATGTGTTCGACACCTTTGGTGTAAGCCAAGAAGATAAAGGTGAAAATACCATTATCTTGAAACCAACTGAGCACATGCTAAATCCATCTTTCCCATGCTTAAAAGATGATGGCATCACAGTAACGTTTGATCGCAGCACCTCGCTTTCGCAAGAAGACGCCCATTTCATCAGCTGGGACCACCCTATGGTGCAAGGCAGCTTAGACATGATTTGTGATGATGACTTTGGTACTGCCTCTGTGGCGTTACTGAAAAACAAAAAGCTACCTGCTGGTACCTTCTTTGTTGAGCTTATTTTCATTGCGGAGGCGATGGCGCCTAAAGCACTTCAGGTTGGCCGCTTCTTGCCACCAACGCCTATTCGTATCTTATTAGATAAGGGTAGTAACAATCTGGCTGATAATGTTGCTTTTGATGCTTTCAATCAGCAGTTGTCTGCGGTTGGTCGCCAAACGGCAAGTAAATTAGCCAGCGCGCTACAAAGTGCCATTCACCCAATGATCACCAGCGCACAAGGCATGGCACAAACCAAGCTAGAAGCACTGCGTGCTGAATCACTAGAGAAAATGCAAACTGCCCTTGGTGAAGAGCAAGCTCGTTTAACGGCACTTAAGCAGATCAACCCGAATATTCGTGATGAAGAGCTTAGCTTCTTTGATAAACAGCGTAGCGAACTCACGACTTACATCGAAAAAGCCCAAGTTAAACTGGATGCAATTCGTTTAATTGTCGTTTCACACTAACGTTGAAGCGCTAAACTCAAAACCACAAACGCGATGTGCTTTCACATCGCGTTTTTTATACAAAAAACACCACAAGGGTAATAATTACGGCCAATGCCGCTAGCTAGCAAAATAACTTAGCTAAGCTTTTGTTTCTTTTTATTAAATCGTCTTTGTAAGCTTGCTTCAAATATACTGCTTGTAGGTCTGAAAAGCCTTTACAATGCGGACACTCTGGCTCAAGGTCATTAACTTCTAAGCCACAACGTGTACAAGGTTTACTGCGAATTAAACCAAGGCGAAACATTCACTTGTCCTTTTATTTAAACTCCATAGCTGAATTTACTGTATCTTAGCTGCTACTCGAAAACCAGCACTGGCATTGTGTATGCGCTCATACTCCTTTAAAATAGCGCACTTGCATATCATCGAGGCTGGCTGTGTTACTCAATTATAATCCCCCAATGACACCTTATTTAAGTATTGTTTATCAAGACGATGACTTGCTTATTGTGAATAAACCAAGTGGTTTACTTACTGTGCCGGGAAAAGATCCAAAACACGCCGACTGCCTTATTGCTCGCATTAATCGCGTTTTTCCAACGGCAAAAATTGTTCATCGCCTTGATATGGCGACCTCTGGCATTATTTGTTTAGCCATGCACAAAGAAGCGCATCGTAATTTAAGCATTCAGTTTCAAGATAGAAAAACTGCAAAACGCTACATTGCTCGTGTATTTGGTAAGCTTGAGCAAGAAACTGGATCGGTAGATTTACCACTTATTTGTGATTGGCCGAACCGACCAAAGCAAATGGTTGATCACGATAATGGCAAACCGTCATTAACCCATTTTAAAGTGCTTGAATATGAACAGAATGCAACTCGTGTTGAGCTTACCCCTATTACTGGGCGTTCTCACCAACTACGTGTGCATATGCTGTCATTGGGTCACCCTATTTTAGGCGATAAGTTGTATGCTCACCCCGAGGCATTCGCCATGGCCCCTCGCTTACAACTGCATGCTGAAATGCTAACCTTAGCTCACCCAGCCAGCGGTGAAACATTGATTTTTGAAGCCGCTCCTGAGTTTTAAGACAATTCGCTAAATATTTAATAAATACTGCCGATAGTTAATCAATAACTGATTTAATTAAAGACTCAGGTAATATCGGCATGAATTTAAAACCCGCACATCGCTTACTTTACGCAGCCTGTTTTGCGTCGATGGGTAATGTGAATGCTGCCGATTTTATTAAACCCACCCCTTGGTCAAGTTTGGTCACTAACGATATTCAACGCTTTTTACCAAGCGATGAAGTACGCACTCTACTTGCTGGTGAAGATGAGTTCATTAGCTTATATCGTCAATCGATGGCAGCCAGTCAACGCGGCATTGTGCTAATCATTCCTGATTGGCAGCACTTACCCACTAATAATGCTGGTATTAACTTTTTGCGCAAGCAGTTAAACGAAATTGGCTATGCAACCCTTGCCATGACCATGCCTGACATTGATTGGCATCCTGCCGATATGGCAACGCCCGAGTCACCTGAGAGCTCTGAACATGAGTCAACACAAACTGTTGAACAAAGCGATGAGCAAGCAGCTTCTGCTCCACCAGCCCAAACGCAACAAGCGCCGCATTTTGTTACGGGTGAGCCCAATATCAGTGAAGCCGTGCTTGATGATTACAAATTAAAGCTAATTGCCAGATTCAATGCCTTGTATAACAGTGCAATGGATGAAGGCGGCAATATTATTGTGGTGGCACAAGGTGCCAGTGCGGGGCTATTGATAGAGCATTATGCTAGCTTTCCAAATAACGAACTAAACGCTTTTATTAGCCTAGGTAGTTATTTACCTAACAGTGTTCGTAACCAGCATCTCAATGCCACGCTTTCAACTATCAGCCCACCGTTACTGGATATTTTTTATAGTGAGGGTAACCCTGACACGCTGCAAAGTGTAAAAGACAGAAAACGCTGGGTAAGAAAACACGCTAAATATGACTACCGTCAAAGAGAGTTATTTGGTGTGCCTTCAGAGCCTGAGCAGCACCAGCGACTGCTTTAAGAAGTAGACGGCTTTTTACGCCGCCTTTTTTAAATACTCATAAGCCGCTTGAATATCTTGGCTTTTCTTTACCGCTACTTCCATCATATGTTTTGGTAAACCTTGCGATACCAGCTTATCGGGGTGATGCTGAGCCATAAGCTTTCGATAAGCAACTTTAATATCTCTCGCAGAAGCATCATTATTTAAGCCTAAAAGAGCCAACGCTTGGGCGCGATTCATACCATTATTTTGTGGCACACTGTGCCCTCTTTGTTCACTATGACTACTGCGATTTTGCTGGCTTTGTTGACGTTGCTGTTCATAAAAACGCTGCTGTTGCTGACGAAATGCAAATTCAGCTTGGTAGCGTTTTAATAAAAATGCGAACTGAGTACGTGAAATACCTAACTGCTTGCTCACCTCTTGCAATAGCTGCTTTTCTTGCTCTGCAAGGTGGCCATCTGAAAAGGCCATTTGAATTTGTATTTCGAGGAACAGTTGCAATAAATCATGGCGTCGAGCAAAGCGCTCTTTAAAGTCATGAACGGTTTCTTTTAATGAAAAGTCGCTTTCTTTACCACTACGAAAGGCATCTTGTGCTTCTCTTCGCTCATCACCCGATAAGCCCATTTCGTCCATAAACAGACTTGCAGCACGAATATGCGTTTCACTAACGCGACCATTCGATTTGGCGATATGCCCCATCACCGCAAAACAGCTAGAAAAGAAAAGTGCTTGGCGCTCGTTAATATCATCGCCTTTAAACAAACCAGAAAAACCACCTGCTTTATCAAAGTCTTGTTTTAAGCTGCGATCGAACATATGGCCTAGGTATAGGCCCAGTAAGGCTCCTATAAATTTGCCAAACATAAAGCCAAAACAAAAACCGAGTACTTTTCCCCACATAATTTGGCAAACCTCTGTTGTTATTACAAAGCGAAACGTTGATTGATTTCGTCGAGTCTGGCAGGTGTGCCAATGTCATCCCATTGCCCCAAATAAAGCTCAGTCGAAACTTGATGTTCACTGAGCTTTTCTCGCAAAATGGGCCCAAGTGGACGAATACCTACGCTTAGACCTTTAAAGAAATCAGCATGATAGCGACTTATACCGGAAAAAGTATACTTTTGACTATCTGGGCTTAGGTGACTCAGTGCAAAATCACCATCAGGGTTATGCGCAGGATTTTCAACAAGGACAATATGCGCCTCCCCTGCTTGCAGATGAAGCTGCATCAACGAAGTCACATCATAATCAGTAAACACATCACCATTGATGACAATAAATTGCTCACCCAATAACGGCAATGCTTGAATGATGCCCCCGGCGGTTTCAAGCCCCCCAGCCTGCTCTTGGCTGTAAGTGATCGATACACCAAACTGCGAACCATTACCGAAATACTCTGTTATTTTGTCACCTTGCCAGGCAAGGTTAATGACAATATCGGTAATGCCTGCTTGGCGTAAGTTATTAATATGATGCTCTAATAATGGCTTGCCGTTAATCTTTAGCATCGGCTTTGGCATCGTTTCTGTTAGCGGCATCATGCGTTTACCACGGCCCGCCGCTAGGATCATTGCTTTCATTTGGACTCTTTCGTTAATCGCTGCTTAGTCTGTGGAATAATAGTCTGCTCTATCCACTGGCCAAGGGCTGTTAACTCTGGGTATTCTTTACTGACATTACTAATGTATGTAAGGGTTGGCAGCACATTATTCAAATAACCAGACTTACCGTCACGTAATTTTAAGCGGCAAAATATACCTGCAGCTTTTAAATGACGCTGCACGCCGGTTAAGTCAAACCAGCGCTTAAACATCGCAAATGAGGTGTCTTGCAATAGCTGTTGCTCGCTGAATTCGTCATAAGCGTAATGTAAAAGGTAATCTAGCTCTTGCTCTGGTAACTTGAAATAGCAATCCCTTAATAACGACACAAGGTCATAACACACTGGCCCTTGTACCGCATCTTGATAATCGATAATTGCCCATTGCTGCCCCGTGCGCATAATATTGCGGCTATGGAAGTCTCGGTGCACTGTAACAATTGGTTGTTCAAGGGCATTGTTAACTAATAACTCACAAGCCTGTTGCCACATTTGCTGCTCATCAGCAGAAAGTTGCTCACCAATAAAGCTATCGACTAACCAATCTCTAAAAATGCTCAGTTCAAATTGTAAAAACTCGCCATCAAATACTTTCATGTATTGGGCTGGCGGGATTTGCGCCCATTGTGCACTTAACTTTATTAGATGTTTGTAGTGTAAAGTGCGGTCTTCGTCGCCCAGTAAATCAGCCAAATGAGTATTGCCTAAATCACTCAGCAAGAAGAAGCCTTGCTTTTCATCTGCTTGAAGAATTTTTGGTAATTTAAAGCCATGCTGAGAAAACACTTTATTGAGTTCTATATAAGGCGTGTTATCTAATTTATCTGGATCTGAGTCCATGACAATATAGCTCTGATCACTTGTATTTACGCGGAAATAACGGCGAAAACTCGCATCCCCTGTGATGGCGGCTAATTGATATTCATCCTCTTTAAAATGAGGATTCAAAAACTGCTGTAAACTTTTATAACGATTCATTTAGTAAGATATCTATTTTTCACTAAGTCAATTACTGTATTTGCCATTGTTTTCCTTTATTATGTCTAGCTTATATCCAACCAAAGAGCATTAAGGTCATTAAATGAGCAAAACCTGGGGCATAATGATGCTAAGCGTACTTAGCGCACCATCGTTCGCCGAAACTGAACTGACACACAATTTTTGTGGCACTTCAATGCAAACCAGAGCTTGGCAACCGCTCCCTGGCCTTGAACTTAATATGATCGATATCAAATCCGATGATATTGAACTATTGGGTACCCAAAGCGCAGAATTTACCGGTAATGTAGATATTAACACCCTAACGATGAATTTGTCCGCACAAAGTGCACTGATTGACAAACAACGTGGGTTACTTAATGCAACCGGCCCTATCGTTTATCGCGATAAAGTAAGCCAAATTAATAGTTCTGGGCTCAATGCGGATTTAAATAATTCTGAATTAAGCTTGCTTGGTGCTGATTATAAGCTCACCGACCAACTTGGTCATGGTGGCGCAGAAAAACTAACAGTCAACGAGTCTGGCCTAAACCTGATGAACGCAAGCTTTACTACCTGCCCGGGCGAAACACCGGTGTGGGCAATTGAAGCTGACGAAATTGACTTATCAAGTGAAGATGGCTGGGGCGAAACTCACAATACCGTATTACGGGTATTTGATACGCCAGTTCTTTATGTTCCTTATTTTACGTTTCCGTTAGATGACCGCCGTAAATCAGGTTTATTAACACCTAACTTCTCAAGTTCAGGCCGCTACGGTATTGAAACCATCACTCCGTATTACTGGAATATTGCTCCAAATTACGATGCCACCATTACGCCGCGCTATATGTCGAAGCGCGGCTTGCAAATGATTGGTGAGTTTCGTTATTTAACTGAGCAAAACAACGGCCTCATTGCCGTTGAGTACCTAGATAAAGATGATGAAGAGCCAAATGTTGACTCGCGTTATCTATTCCATTGGCAACAGCAAAGTTACTTTGGTGAAAACTGGCGCGGTAATATCGATATTACTAACGTTAGTGATGATAACTACTTAACCGATTTAAATTCTGGCTATGCGACTCGCACAGACACTCAGTTATACCGTACAGGTTCACTCACCCACTTAGGTGACACTTGGCGCACCAATATTAAGCTACAGAGTTTTGAAGTACTTGGTGATCACCGCGAGTCATATGCGGCGCTGCCACAAATTAGTTTTTCGCAAACTGATGCGTATGATTTTTATGGCGTTGATTTAACCCTTGATGGTGAGCTTAGTTATTTCACGAATGATGACGCAGTTATTGATGAAGCAAGCCGTGTTCACATAGAACCTAAAGCAAGCTTTGGTTATCAAGAATACGCATGGTCATTTTTATCTGAGTTCAGCGTATTACATACTGAATATAACCAGCATGGTGATTTAGCAGGGACAGACTACGACGAAAAAGTCACCCGTACCCTGCCAAAAGTGCGTTTATACAGCCAATTAAATTTTGAACGTGATACTGCGTTTTTCTTCAAAGATGGTATTCAAACTCTTGAGCCACAAATTCAGTACTTGTATACGCCAAATAAAGACCAATCCAATATTGGCCTTTACGATACGGCAAAATTACAAGATGACTTTTTTGGTTTATTTAGAGATCGTCGTTTCTCAAGTATCGACCGTATTGCTACTGCGAACCAATTTACGTTAGGTGCGACTACTCGCTTATTTAGCAATGAAAACGAAGAAGTATTTAATTTCAGCGCAGGCCAAATCTTCTATTTAAGTGATGATGCCAAGCCTACATCACAAGGTATTAATGTTGATACTAACTACAATGCCTTGTTCGCAGCGCAAACCATGTTACATTGGCACCGTCGCTGGTATCTATCAGGTGGTATTCAATACGACACTGATGGTAAAGAAATTATTCAATCAAATATCACCTTAGATTATAAAGGTGACGATAAACAGCTCGTGCAATTGAACCATCGCTATGCAAATGATGTCTCAGGCAATACAATCGAGCAAGTTGGTCTATTTACCAGCATTCCGCTATCGCAAGATTGGCAGTTTGTTGGCAGCTATCACCGCGATTTAGAAAGTGGTCGTAGCATTGAGGTTTTCAGCGGTCTTCAGTATGAATCGTGCTGTTGGGCGTTTCAAATCACAGGCCGTCGTCAAATCGAAACTGATTTAAACCAGGCGATTGGTCAAGAGCAAGCAACCTTTGATACCAGTATTGGCTTCAATATCGTATTAAAAGGGCTTGGAAGTAAAAGCCGTTATGATGCACAAAAATTATTACAACAAGGTATTTTTGGCTATCGTAGACCGTATTTTCTTAATAACTAGTACCGCAGTACTATTAGCAAGAGTATTAGAAAAAGTATGAATTTAAAAAAATTATTTGCATCTGCATTATTAACAGTTGGCCTTTGCCAAAGCGTTTTCGCAAAACCTGTCGAAATTGACAAAGTCGTTGGTGTAGTTAACCAAGGTGTTATTTTACAAAGTGAAGTAGACACCATTATCAATCGCGTAAAAACTCAAGCGCAAGAGCAAGGTCAGCAATTACCTTCTGATGATACGCTTCGCATTCAAGCAATCGAGCGTTTAGTAAACCAAACTCTGATGATGCAACTTGCTGAGCGCATGGGCTTAGAAATCTCTGACTCTCAGTTAGACCAAACTCTTGAAAATATGGCTCGTGAGCAAGGCGGTACAATCGCTGATTTACGTCGCACTATCGAGGCATCAGGCGAGAGCTACCCAGCATACCGTGAAGAAATTCGTAAAGAAATCACCACGCAACAAGTAATGCGTGCGAACGTTGACCGTCGTATTTATATTAGCCCACAAGAAATCGATAACCTTCTTAAAATCATGGAAACTCAAGGCAAGAATGCCGAAGAGTATGATATTGGTCATATCTTGATTGATATCCCAAGTGATGCAACAGCTGATGAAATCACCAGTGCTAAAACGCGTGCAGATAAAGTTATCGAGTTTTTAAAAGAAGGCAAAGAGTTCAAGCGTATCGCTATTTCATCTTCTAGCGGTTCAAAAGCCCTTGAAGGTGGTCAGCTAGGTTGGATGAGCATCAACGAAATGCCATCACTATTTGCAGAAGCGGTAAAAGGCCATAAAAAAGACGATATCGTTGGCCCGCTTCGTTCAGGTGCTGGTTTCCACATCATTAAAGTGCAAGATGTTCGTGGTCGCCAAGTTGTTGAAACAACTGAGGTTCGTTCACGTCACATCTTAATTAAGCCTTCTATCATCTTAAGCGAAGAAAAAGCGCGTGACATGCTAAAAGGTTTTGCTAAAGAGCTACGTGAAGGTAAAGCTGACTTTGGTGAACTTGCTAAAGAATACTCTGAAGACCCGGGTTCTGCATTAAAAGGGGGTGAGTACGATTGGACTGATCCAAGCACCTATGTACCAGAATTTAAAAATACCCTGCTTTCTCTAGATAAAAATGAAATCAGTGAGCCATTCAGAACACAGTTTGGTTGGCACATTGTACAGCTACTTGATAAGCGTGTAGCTGATAAAACAGAGCAAGCTAAGCGTAACCGCGCTCACCAACTACTGTTTAATCGTAAATTTAAAGAAGAAAGTTTCAACTGGCAGCAAGAAATGCGTGAACAAGCGCACGTTGATATTTTCCCAACAGAATAAAAATTATGACCATTAGAATTGCAATTACCCCAGGTGAGCCAGCCGGTATTGGCCCTGATTTACTTATCAAGTTAGCCCAGCACCAGTGGGATGCCCAACTGGTGGTGATTGCTGATGGCGCGCTGTTAAAACAGCGCGCTAAATTGCTTGGTTTAGATATTAATTTAATTGACTTCGATGACAGCCAAGCCCCAAGCATTGCCCCTGCAGGCAGCGTTTACTTACATCAAGTAGATTTAGGCTCTGACGTTGAAGTGGGCGTACTTAATGACGCCAATGGTCAATACGTGCTGGATACACTACGTATCGCCAGTGAAAAAAATATGGATGGTACCTTTGCCGCTGTTGTAACAGGTCCTGTGCATAAAGGGATTATCAACAAAGCAGGTATCTCATTCAGCGGTCACACTGAGTATTTTGCGCAGCAATCGAATACTGCCGATGTAGTGATGTTGTTAGCTACAGAAGGCTTACGTGTGGCGCTTGTTACGACGCATATACCGCTTGCTTATGTATCGCGCGCAATCACCGTTGAACGTTTAAGTAAAGTTGCCACTATTTTAAACCATGACTTACAAACTAAGTTTGGTATTGAAAAACCGCGTATCCTCGTATGTGGTCTAAACCCACATGCTGGCGAAGATGGTCATTTAGGCACTGAAGAAATTGATACCATAGCGCCAACTTTAGAGCTGTTAAATAATCAAGGCATGAACTTAATTGGACCATTGCCTGCTGATACCCTGTTCCAAGATAAATACCTTTCGCAAGCAGATGCCGTGCTTGCAATGTATCACGATCAGGGATTACCTGTGCTAAAATACAAAGGTTTCGGCAATTCGGTCAACATCACCCTTGGCCTGCCATTTATTCGCACCTCTGTAGATCACGGTACGGCTCTCGATTTAGCCGGCACAGGTACTGCTGATGTAGGTAGTTTTGAATTAGCGATCCGCGAAGCAATTAAGCTCGCCCATGAAAAAGCACAGAATCAATGACAGATAAAGTACATTTAGGACACCGCGCTCGTAAGCGTTTTGGTCAAAACTTTTTAAACGATGACATGATCATCGACAAAATCGTCACGGCTATCGATCCTAAACCTGAAGACAATTTAGTAGAAATCGGCCCGGGTCTTGGTGCAATCACTGAGCCAGTCGCTGATTTAAGTGGCCACCTAACAGTTGTTGAGCTAGATAAAGACTTAGCAGAACGTTTAACGAGCCACCCATTCTTAGGGCCAAAGTTAACAGTGCATCAAGGCGATGCAATGAAATTCGATTTTAGCTCTTTGATCAAGTCTGACGAAAAGTTAAAGATTTTTGGTAACTTACCATACAACGTTTCGACTCCGCTGCTATTCCATTTATTTGAGTTCGCAGATAACGTAGAGCACATGCACTTTATGCTGCAAAAAGAAGTGGTCAAACGTATGGTCGCAGGCCCGGGCAGTAAAGCATTTGGTCGCTTAAGTGTAATGACGCAATATTACTGTCACGCAATGCCAGTGATTGATGTGCCGCCAGAGTGCTTTAAACCAGCACCTAAAGTAGATTCAGCGGTTATTCGCTTGATCCCTAAAAAGCCTGAGCAACGTTCAGCTAAAAGCACGAAGTTACTAAACACGGTATGTTTAGAAGCCTTTAATCAACGCCGTAAGACTCTGCGTAATAGTTTATCTAACTTACTTACAGCTGAAGAACTAACAAGCATCGGCATTGATATCACTCTGCGTGCTGAAAGCCTGTCTTTACAACAATTTATTGATATAGCTAATTGGATTTATGACAACAAGCAGTAATTTAGGTTCTCCAATTAAGGTGTCGGTTGAGACCTTCTATGTAGAAGGTCAATCAGAGCCTGAACAAGATAAATACGTTTTTGCTTACTCAATCACCATAAAAAACCACAGTTTATGCAGTGCTAAGCTATTGAGTCGTTACTGGTTAATTACCGATGCCAACGGTAAAGAAGTGGAAGTACAAGGTGAAGGGGTTGTGGGTGAAACACCTACCATTGCCCCAGGTGAAAGCTACAAATACACCAGTGGTGCAGTGCTTGATACTCCTGTTGGGACGATGCAAGGCCATTACACCATGCGTAACGAATTTGGCACTGAGTTTGAAGCGCCAATCGAGGTGTTTCGTTTAGCTCGTCCAAACATATTGCATTAGGTAATAATGGCTAACTACGCAATTGGTGACTTACAAGGCTGTTATAGTGAATTTGATGCGTTACTAAAACGTGTCAACTTCAACCCAAGCCAAGATCACCTTTACTTAGTTGGCGATATTGTTGCTCGAGGCCCTGATTCACTCGCTTGCCTCGAGCGCCTTCATACTATGCAAGGCAGTGTAACTATTACTCTTGGTAATCATGATTTACACCTAATTGCTTGTCATTATCTAAATAAACCAGCAAATCCAAAAGATAAGCTTGCTGGTGTTTTTGACAGCCCAAAGCTCCCTGAATATATTCACTTTTTGCAACAACAACCATTAGCGATTTGGCTTGAACGCTATGACATGCTGATAAGCCATGCTGGCTTAAATCCAAATTGGTCAATAAAAAAAGCATTAAAACGCGCTCGCTTTGCCGAAAGTTGCTACCAAGGTAGTGATGCCTATCATTACTTTGCCAATATGTATGAACCCCACCCATTAGAATGGCAATCAACGCTACCTAACGAGGCTAAATTTCGTTATATCGTTAATTACTTCACGCGCATGCGCTTCGTTAATTTGCTTGGTGAACTCGATTTCAGCAATAAAACCAGCATTAGTGAAGATAGCTCAATAATCCCTTGGTTTGAGCATCCGAGTATAAGTAAGCTCAAGCAACAGATCACATTTGGTCATTGGGCTGCTTTAGAAGGTAAAGTTAAAGCCGAAAATATTCATGCCCTCGACACTGGCTGTGTATGGGGAGGCGCGATGACCCTCATGGAACTCAGCAAAAAAGACTGTTTTGTCGAAAAATCCCACTCTTTTATCTAAATAAACTGAAAAATAGCTGAACATCTGTTAGATTTATAACAATTAAAGTTAATTTAATTTTAAGCTAATTAAATTTAAATACTTAACTAATTGGCAACCTTGCCGATAAGTGTTGATTAGTACTATTTTCTGGAATTACATATGAACTTGACCGTTAGACAGCGTATTTGGGGTGGCTTTATTGTTATTACGTTACTCCTGCTATTTATTGGTGGTAACTCGTTGATCAGAATTACCAACATTGATCAATCGACACAGCGAGTTAATCAGCTGTCATTACCGGCCCTCGACAAAAGTTATGAGTTGCAGGTTGAATTCATCCTGATGAGTAAATCAGCGCAAGCTAGTTTTTACACTACATCACAAGATGAATTAGCAACTATTCGCAAGAACTTTACCGAACAGAAAAAGCGTTACGATAGCTCTTATCAAGACCTACAACAAATAGTGAGTAACGACCCTAAATTAAAACAAAGCAGTCAAGAAGTTGAGCAAACTTATAAGCGCTTTGCCAAGTCTGTCGATAACCTTTTTAAGGATAAACAAACTCAACTTGAACTTAACAATACGCTGCGCACCCAGCTTGAAGATATTGAGATCAGCGCAGAAGATGCTAACTCTGTTGTGCTTGACATCATTGATATTGATGGTCTTGAAGAGAACCATTCACGTGCCTACCAAGCTGCTAACAACATGGAAAACAACTTCCAGTCGGTAGTGACTAACAGTACCGATATGCTAACGGTTAAAACTCTTAACACGTTAGATATCGTGAAAAACGAACAAGTTTATTACTTAGAAGAAGTTGAGCGCAGCCTTGGCCTTATTCGCCCAGCTATCATTGAAAGTAATGCTGATTTATATAATGACCTAAACAGTTATGTTGAAAACCTTGTAAATAACGTACGTGGCAACAACAGCCTATCAGCAAATAAAAAGCGTTTAATTGATGCAATTGCACAAACTCAAGCTGAACTTGCAAATGCAGAGAAATCAACGACTGAAGCCCTAAAACAACTTAAAGAGCTTGTTGACCAAGCAACTGTACTTGCTTTTGACTTACAGCAAGATGTAAGTGGTAACGTATCTACAGCAACCATCTGGACTTGGATTGCCATGGTTATCGCCACTTTAATTGCAATTGCTGTTGCAGCAATTACTGTTAGCCGTATTACTAAACCACTTTCTGAAGTAAACCGTATTCTTGATATTGTTGCTAGCGGCGATATGACTCAACGCCTAGACGACTCTGCTAAAGACGAGTTTGGTGAGCTATCACGTAGTTGTAATACGCTAATCGAAAGTTTACGTACGCTTATTCAAGGCATTATCTCTCGCTCTACACAGCTTGCAGCTGCATCTGAAGAAACTTCAGCAATCACTGAAGAATCAAGCCAAGCTATTCGTAATCAACAAGCGCAAGTAGAACAAGCTGCTACAGCAACCACGGAAATGAGCAGCACATCACAAACGGTAAGCAGCAGTGCTCAACAGGCACTTAGTGAAATCAAGAACGCAGATAAAGAAGCTGACCGTGTTAAAGGTATTTCTTCGCAAAACAAAGCGACTATTGAACAACTTGCTCGTGAAGTTGATGATGCATCACAAGTTATCAATAAGCTACACAAAGATAGCGCATCAATTGGTGGCATCTTAGATGTTATTCGTGGCATTGCAGAGCAAACTAACCTACTTGCACTGAATGCTGCAATTGAAGCAGCCCGTGCCGGTGAACAAGGTCGAGGCTTCGCTGTTGTAGCTGACGAAGTACGCTCTCTAGCGAGTAAGACTCAAGAATCGACGCAAGAGATCCAAGCTATGATTGAATCGCTTCAAGTTGGTGCAGAGGCTGCTGTATCGGCAATGTCGAAAGGTAAGCAACAGGCTGAGTCTTGTGTTGAGCAATCAGACCTTGCCAACACAGCCCTTGACTCAATCACAGCAGCCGTTGCACAAGCGCATAATGTAAGTGAAGAGATCTCGACAGCCGCTCACGAACAGCAACAAGTATCGCAAGAAATTAGTGAACGCTTAGAGTCAATTGTGGCAATTGCAGAGCAAACAGCTGAGGGCGCAAACCAAACCAATATTTCAAGTTCAGAAGTTGCTAAGTTAGCCGAAGAACTACGTTTATCGGTAGACGCGTTTAAAGTTTAAGAAGCTGTAAACGAGTTACGAGTTAACAAAGATAGAAGCCGTGTTTGTGAAAACAAACACGGTTTTTTGTATGTATTCACTTTATAAGGTGTTATTCAGGCACAAAAAAACCGCAACGAGTGCGGTTTCTTAAATTCTATTGGCGTTTCAATTAAAGGCCTGCGCGGTCTTTAATAACAGCGATTAGTGGAGAACCACCGTGGCCGTTTGATTCTGCCCATGCGATGTCTGCACCGTCTGCTAAAGAGCTTTTAGATAAGTTCTTAACGATGTATTCACCAGCATCCGCAGCGCCGCTTTCAATTGCATGACGAAGCATATTGTTGCCGTTACATTTTACAGCATCAAAGATGTTACGAATTTTCACACGTGAGCTTTTAAGCTTACTACGTAAACGGTTTTTATCATCAGCTGCGATGTACTCACAGATAGAAACCGCTAATTGATCATCAGCTATTTGCTGGTGCTGTATACGCAACTGACGCTGAAACAACAGCCGCTGCAAGTAACATATTTGGTAACTTCATCATATTTTGCCCTTATGTAATACTTTCTTCTTACCAAGATTGTGTAATATTGTACCAACTAATTAATTTTACCGCAATAATGTTACGAGTTTTTATACAGGGTTACAAAAGTATACGAGTAAGGGTTTTTGTTATCAGGCTGATGCTTTTCTTGCTCGGCAACTGTCCAATTAGCAACACTTTCGTAATCTGGAAACTGCGTATCACCGGCCACTTCAAGGTCGATGAATGTTAAGTATAGACGATCTGCTTGAGATAGAAATTGTTCGTATATATTTCCGCCACCTATAATCATTACTTCTTCAACATCAGCAACCAATTCCAGCGCAGCCTCTGGTGAAGTAACCACCTCAATACCTTCAGCTGTGTAATCAGCATTACGCGTGATAATAATATTTTGACGACCTGGTAAAGGCCGACCTATTGATTCAAATGTTTTACGGCCCATGATCACAGGCTTTGCCATGGTTACTTTTTTAAAGTGTTGCAGATCGGCGGGTAAATGCCATGGCATTTGGTTGTCTTGGCCAATTACTCGGTTATTTGCCATAGCAGCAATCATTGAAATTTTCACACTAAACCTTAATACTTTTTTCTTATTAATAAAAAAGGAGCGCATGGCTCCTTTTCAGTTTTAAAATTTTATCGTTGGTAGATAACTTCTACATCGTAGTCATCATCATCCCAGTCGTCATCCCAATCATCATCGTCTTGAGATGTTGCTTTCTGATGATAAGTATCCCACTTAAATTCAACTTCTTCTTTCTCTTCTTCAGCGAATTTCTCTTTCGGCATACTATCAAGTAGCGCCATAATGTCATGACATAGTGCTTGAGTATTTTGCTTATTTGCTGCAGAGATACGGTAAACATTAACCTCTTCACCTAGCTCTTCGGCAATTTCATTACACAGCGCTTCAGCTTCATCTTCTGGTAATAGGTCAATTTTGTTAAATACTAACCAGCGCGGCTTTTCAGCAAGCTTAGGACTATATTGGTGTAGCTCATTAATAATCGCAAAGGCATTATCAACCGGATTTGTGCCATCAACAGGCATAACATCAATGATATGCAGTAATACACGACAACGCTCTAAGTGCTTTAAGAAGCGAATACCAAGGCCTGCACCATCTGAAGCCCCTTCGATTAGACCTGGAATATCAGCAATTACAAATGACTTATTCGCATCTGGGCGTACTACACCAAGATTAGGAATAAGCGTCGTAAACGGGTAATCTGCCACTTTTGGTTTAGCTGCAGAAACACTGCGGATAAACGTTGATTTACCAGCATTTGGTAAACCAAGTAAGCCAACATCAGCAAGTAGCATTAGCTCTAAGCGTAAGCTGCGAACTTCACCAGGTGTACCTAGTGTTTTTTGACGTGGCGCACGGTTTGTACTTGATTTAAAACGTGCGTTCCCCAAGCCATGGAAACCACCTTTTGCAACAACAACCTTTTGACCATGCTGGGTTAAATCACCTAATGACTCTTCAGTATCAACATCAATGATACGTGTACCAACAGGCACCTTAAGCGTTAAATCAGCGCCTTTTTTACCAGTCATGTTACGGCTTTGGCCATTTGTGCCGCGCTCTGCTTTATGAAAACGCTCAAATTGGTAATCAATTAACGTATTTAAGTTTTCATCGGCTTGTAGATAAACGCTGCCGCCATCGCCGCCGTCGCCGCCATCAGGACCGCCATCTGGTACATATTTTTCACGTCGGAAAGATACGACACCGCTGCCGCCATCACCCGCGTCACAACGAATTTCTACTTCATCTACAAACTTCATGATTACTCACTTTAAGATTGGCTTGTTAATAACTCTATTATATACCTAAGTGCCTTATTCAGCACCCAATGCCAAGGCGCTTAGGTATATATTTATGAGCCTTAAAACAAAAAACCCCGCAAAGGCGGGGTTTTTCAAATATCGAGATGATTACTCAGCTACGATATTTACGTATTTACGGTTTAAAGGACCTTTCTGTTCGAATTGAACTTTACCATCTGCTTTTGCGAAGATAGTGTGGTCTTTACCGATACCTACGTTTGCGCCAGCGTGGAAACGAGTACCACGTTGACGAACAATGATGCTACCCGCTAGAACTGATTCGCCACCAAAACGCTTAACACCTAGGCGTTTGCTTTCTGAATCGCGACCGTTACGAGTACTACCAGCTGCTTTTTTATGTGCCATTTCTCAGTACCTCTAATTAAGCGCTAATGCCAGTGATTTTAACTTCAGTGAACCATTGACGATGGCCCATTTGCTTACGAGAATGCTTACGACGTCTAAATTTAACAATCTTAACTTTCTCACCGCGACCGTGTGAAACAACCTCAGCTGTTACTTTACCACCGTTTACGAACGGTACACCGATCTCGATTTTCTCACCATCAGCAACTAAAAGTACTGAATCAAATTCAACTGCTGCACCAGTTTCAACGTCTAATTTCTCAAGACGAATTGTTTGACCTTCAGTCACACGGTGCTGTTTACCACCACTTTGGAAAACCGCGTACATAATTAACTCCGTCTGTGCGCCCTCAAATCGACGCAACTAAAATATTCTTCAATAGGGCGCGAAGTTTACGCTAATGTGCAAAAACTAGCAAGCCTCTTTTTCGATAAAATGAATAAAAAATAGCTGCATTGAGAGCAATTCAATATTTTCCCCTATTCTATCCTAAAAACACCACATGCCAAGCGGTTTTTACGATCTCATGACAATTAAATTACGCTAATAATACGCACCTTGAAAATTCAAAAAGCTGATCACTTATTAATCAAGACTATAAATTTATCTAGGCAAAATTGATCTCAAATAAAAAACTTTACAGTGTTTTTTTACTGAATCATCACAAAATATCGAGCAAGCGCTTTTTTTGTTGTACAATCAGCCCCGTATACCCATAAATATTGGCTCGGAGATCAATGGATATAAAAGCTATCCAGACGTTAATCGAAAATGAAATGGATGACGTCAATCAACTTATACATGCCCAAATGCGCTCAGATGTCGCATTGGTTAACCAACTCGGTTTATACATAGTAAACAGTGGCGGTAAACGCGTTCGTCCTATGTTGGCCATTTTAGCGGCAAAAGCACTTGGTTATGAGGGCAAAGACCATATTACGCTTGCCACTATCATCGAATTTATTCATACCGCAACTTTATTGCATGACGACGTTGTCGACGAGTCACATTTGCGCCGTGGTACGCCTACAGCCAACGCAGAGTTTGGTAATGCAGCGAGCGTTTTGGTGGGTGACTTTATCTATACACGTTCATTTCAGCTTATGGTTGGCCTAGGTAAAATGCCAATCATGCAAATTTTAGCTGATGCAACCAATGTCATCGCTGAAGGTGAAGTATTACAGCTAATGAATTGTAATGACCCTGACACCACAGAACAAAGCTATATGCAGGTTATTTACAGCAAAACGGCAAAATTGTTCGAAGCTGCAACCGGCCTTGCTGCAATTATTACCGAGCAAGACGAACAAACCCTTGAAGCATTAAACTTATACGGTATGCATCTTGGCACTGCATTCCAATTAGTGGATGATGTTCTAGATTACAATGCTGATGCCGAGCAACTTGGTAAAAACATTGGCGATGATTTAGCTGAAGGTAAACCTACCCTACCGCTTATCTACGCAATGCAAAAAGGCACACCAGAGCAAGTTAAGCTAGTACGCGAAGCAATTGAGCTTGGTAATGGTATGGAGCACTTAGAGAGCATTCTAGCAGCATTAGCTGACACTAAGGCCCTTGAGTTTGCAATGCAAAAAGCTGAGCAAGAAGCTGACAAAGCAATTGCTTGTATTGCGTTCTTACCAGACACACCGTACAAACAAGCCTTAGAGAGTTTGGCACGCATCGCCGTTGCCCGCGATCACTAAACGCTATTTATTCGAGCCATTAAAAAAGCCTGCATTTGCAGGCTTTTTTGTTTTCGGCGATTTAAAAAACCGCCTATCATCTGTCGGAATTAACCGTTGATGAAATCAACACCTTCTTGGATGTCTTTGTTAAGTGTAGCTAGCATGTCGTTTTTAGCTTGCTCTTCGAATGCACTTAACTCACCGTAAGAAAGGATTTCTTCAACGCCGTTTTTACCTAGACGAACTGGATGTGCGAAGTATGCTGCGTCACCGTTTTCAACTGCAACGTATGCGTAATCAACTACTTCTTCACCTTGTAAGCCTTTAACTAAAGACATACAGAAGCGTGCTGCAGCAGCACCCATTGAAAGAGTCGCTGAACCGCCACCCGCTTTAGCGTTAACAACTTCAGTACCAGCGTTTTGGATACGTGGAGTTAATGCTGCAACTTCTTCGTCAGTGAAAGTAACACCTTCAACTTGAGATAGAAGAGGAAGAATTGTAGTACCTGAGTGACCGCCGATCACTGGAACTTTAACATCAGTTGCGCTTAAACCTTTAAGTTCAGCAACAAATGCTTCTGAACGGATGACGTCAAGCGTTGTGATACCGAATACACGGTTAGCATCGTAAGTACCCGCTTTTTTGAATACTTCAGCAACGATTGGCACAGTGCCGTTTACTGGGTTAGTGATGATACCTACTAACGCTTTAGGACAGTTTTTAACGATGCCTTCAGCTAATGTTTTGATGATACCTGCGTTTACGTTGAAAAGGTCCGCACGGTCCATGCCTGGCTTACGTGGCATACCCGCTGGGATAAGAACGATATCACAACCAGCTAATGCTGCGTCTAGGCTGTCAGCACCAAAGCCTTCAACTTTAACGTCTGTTGGGATGTGAGAAAGATCAACCGCTACACCAGGAACAACAGGGGCAACATCGTATAACGATAATTCAGAACCTGCAGGTAAACTTGTTTTTAATAATAAAGACAATGCTTGGCCGATACCGCCAGCTGCGCCTAAAACAGCAACTTTCATTGGAATTCTCCGTAATTTGAGGTAGGAAATATTTGTGGCTCTAAAGATAATGAAATTAGCGACTAAAAACAAATTTATCCTGCTTATTTCGCGTATAATTTCGACCATAGTTGTAAACTTGGCTGTAAAGACACAGCATTTTGGACGACTTTGTAAACTAATACTGCATAAATATGCAGAGTTGTGTAGAATTACCCTACATTTTATGAATAAAGAAACGGCAACATGCAACCACAAGACAAACAAGAAGCACTGATCAAAGCGTTTAAAGCGCTATTAAAAGAAGAAAACTTCGGCTCACAAGGTGAGATTGTCGAAGCATTAAAAGAGCAAGGCTTTGATAATATTAGTCAAAGTAAAGTCTCTCGCATGTTAAGCAAGTTCGGTGCAGTACGTACTCGTAATGCAAAACAAGAAATGGTCTATTGTTTACCGGCTGAAATGGGTGTGCCAACAGCGAAAAGCCCACTGCGTCAGCTTGTTATTGATATTATGCATAACGAAATGATGATTATTATTCGCACCAGTCCAGGCGCAGCACAATTAATTGCTCGTTTACTTGATTCACTCGGTAAAGCAGATGGCGTACTAGGTACCATTGCAGGCGACGACACTATTTTTATCGCCCCTGCGAAGATTTCTGAAATTGATGTAACGCTTGATCGCGTACGCACTTTATTCGATACCGTTTAAAGTTGCTTTAAGAAGTTTACAGACGGGGCGAAAAACGCAGATCCCATATCGGCTTGAGTAAAATCGAGCCAATGATCATAGCAATCGCCCTGCCCCAAGCGACTCTTTAATACCTGCTCAAACGCATCCCCTTGCGCAGCACACGAAACCATTAAAATTCCCTGCTTATGCACATCACCAAATGGCATGCTTTGGTTTAGCAAAAGTGGCTGGCCATGCTCATCTTTTAATTCACTACGAACCGCATGACTGGTTTCTACAGCAGGCACAATCAAGGTATTATCTAGACGCGTGCGCCCCATGATTTGCTCTTGCTCAGACAACGATAAATGCTGCCAGACACTCAAATCATGCACAAAGCGCTGAACATGAATATAACTGCCTTGGTCTTCAAAGTGACCCGGTTTATCGATAAGTGCTGTACTACGTTTTTGACGGCCATGGGGTGTATCGCCTGCATAAATGAAGCCGTTAAAATCACGTCCATCTAAAAACCGAAAATTACGGACCTGCTCCACCAGCTCAACATCCGGTGTTAATAATTTTAGAATTTGCAGAGCAAATAGATGGTTTACATCTTCACGGTCTGAACGAATTTGCACAAACAAGTCAAATGGCTGCGCACTAATCACATGCTCACTATGAGTCACATTCGGAAAGCTTTGCAATTGGCTTGGGATAAACTCGGGCAGAATATGCGGCCAATACTGAGCGCCAAGGGCAACCACACACGATAGCATGGCTTCTGAGAACTGATCAGCAAACTCATCTTGAATGACGCTAACGCGTTTTAGTTTTTTACGTAATGACTCATCATGGCCATCGTAAACATTAAAAAACAGGTGCAAACCATGTAAGTTTGCTTCAGCACAAATCCCAGATTGCGCTTGCGCCATAGTGAATCCTTAGCTTCTCGTTATTTGCACAAAGCCAAGGATTCAAGATTGTTATTTATTACTAATCATGAAAAAAATTGACTGTGTGCGGCATTATTTTTATTTTTACAGGCTGCTCAACAGCTAACACGCGGTCTTGCTCTGCAGCAACTTCACACTCTTGCCCTGCAATATTGATACGATAAACATAACGCGTACCGATAAAGCGCCTGTGCAAGATAGTTAAACTGTTTGCGTCACTGTGCGCAGCTTCACACAACTGAATATGATGCGGCCTTATATACACTTGGCCTTGCTGACAATCTGCATTGTTCGCCGTCAAAGAGTGAACCACACCAAACGCCGTCTCATATTCAGTTGGCGTTAATACTTTTGCCGTTAAGTATATGCCCGTACCAAGAAACTCTGCAACCACCTTTGAGTTAGGTTGGCTAAATAACTGCTCAGGAGAGCCTTGTTGGGCGATTTTTCCACCATGCATAACCGCAAGCGTGTCGGCAAACGCGAAAGCTTCTTCCTTCGAGTGGGTAACAAATACCGCAGAAACCTGCTGATCTTTAATAATGCGACGTATATCGGCAATAAGCTCAAAACGCACTTGTGTATCAATATTCGAAAATGGCTCATCAAGTAGTAATAAACTTGGTTTGTAAGCAAGTGCACGGGCTATTGCCACTCGTTGCTGCTGTCCACCAGAAAGCTGATGCGGATATCGCTGTGCACAACCATCGAGTTTAACAAGGCTAAGCATTTCATCTACACGCTCGCGCTTTTGCGCTTTACTCATATTGCTTAGGCCAAACGCAATGTTGTCGCTTACCGTTAAATGAGGAAACAACGCATAGTCTTGGAACATCATGCCAATATTACGTTTTTCCGGTGCAACAAACAGCCCACTATCGTTGACCACTTTTGAATCAATACTCATATAGCCTTGCTCAGGTTGTAAAATTCCGGCAATTGCCTTTAAGGTAGTAGTTTTGCCGCAGCCACTTGCGCCAAGCAAACAGACGATTTCATCTTGTTCAACATTGAGGTTTAGTTCACTCAACACTTGAGTCGCATTGTACTGATAAGCTAAGTCTTTAATTATCAAATGACTCATGAGTGATTTTGCTCCATCGAACGATTAACGAAATACAAAGGGATTAACCCAACTAACACGATAAACAAGGCTGAAATTGACGCAAGCTCCAATTGCTCATCACTAACATATTGAAAAACATGAGTTGCCAGGGTTTCAAAATTAAAAGGTCTGAGTAATAAAGCCGCAGGTAACTCTTTCATGCATTCAATAAACACTAACAAGCCAGCTGTTAAAATGCCGCGTTTTAATAGCGGTAAATGTACTCGCCAAAGGGTTTGTAAGGGCCCTTTGCCCATTGATTGACTGGCCATATCTAGCGATGGGCTAATACGTAAAAAACTGCTTTCAAGCGCGCCATGCGCAATCGCATAAAAACGTACAACATAAGCAAAAATCATCGCAAATAAAGTGCCGCTCAAAAGTAATCCTGGTGATAAACCAAAAGGCTCAAGCCAATTGTTTAACGCATCATCCAGCTGAGTTAATGGTAGTAATACGGCAATAGCTAACACAGTACCAGGTAAGGCGTAGCCAGTACTTGCTAAACGTCCTGGGATCAAAGGGTAAGCTTGTTTCGCAATGCGCTGATAAAACAATACCAATAAGCTCAATAGGATAGTTGCAATGCTCACCACAACAGCCACTTTAAAACTTTGCCAAGCGTAATTAAAAAATGCCCCATTCCATGCTTCATCTGCATAGACAATGGCGTATTTAACTAACACCCCAACCGGTAGGATAAAAGCCAATACCAGCACAACTGTGCAAGCCAAGCTTGCAGCCCATGCGGCACTGCCTTTTAAGCGATACAAGGTTGCACTGTTAACGCTTGACTGACGTTCATACACAGCTTGATTGCGACGACTAAAGCGTTCAACCATAATGGTTAAAAACAAAATCAATAACATGATACCTGAAATTTTCGCCGCTGCCGTTAATGAGTAATAGCCAAGCCACGTATCGTATACAGCGGTAGTGAGCGTACTTACAGCAAAGTAATTGACGGTAGCAAAATCAGCCATGGCCTCCATACTGATTAATGTAACCCCTGCCACAATCGCCCCACGACCAAGAGGCAAACTAACGCGTAAAAAGCTTTGTAATGGTGATAGACCCATCAGTTGACTAGCTTGTACTAGTTTAAAAGACTGCTCTCTGAGTGCCGTTTTAAAAATAAGGAATAAGTAAGGATAGAGTACCAAGGCAATCATAATAATAGCCCCAGATAATGTACGAATATCAAAAAACCAGTAATCGTCTGGTGACTGCCAACCAAACCAGTCTCGAAGGGCGATTTGTACTGGCCCAGCGTAATCAAGCAAGTCGGTATACACATAGGCGATTAGATAAGTTGGCATTGCTAATGGCAGCATTAATGCCCATTCAAATTGCTTACGCCCAGGAAACTCACAATATGCAGTTAACCAAGCTAACGGCAATGCTATTACACAGCTCAGCAGCCCTACCCCTGCAATGAGTATGAGAGTATTACGGGTATAATCCCACAGCACAGTATCGAAAAGGTGCTGAAATACATCTGAATCTCCTTGCAGAGATTCAAATAGTAAAAAGCCTAATGGCGTAACAAGCAACAGGCCAATAAGCCAGGCTATAAGCTGCCAACGCGACAGCGAAAACTTCACATGCATAAGTGGATTAATACCAGATAAAATAAAAGCTGTTAAAAAACAGCTTTTATAAAAATGTGTTACGAGAAATATCCTCGTTATAAATCAAACTTTACTTCGTCAATCAGCTTCAGTGCCACAGGGCGATATTTGCTGATCTCATCAAGAGGAAGGCTATCTTCTTTAAACTCACCCCATGATGCAACCATCTCAGATAATGCAACCCCTTGCTTTACGGGGTATTCCATATTAACTGAAGCATACATATTTTGCGCCTTATTGTCGGTCATATACTCAACCAGTTTCAAGGCATTTTCAGGGTTTTTAGCATAACGGGTCATAACAACGCCCGATACATTGATATGAGAGCCACGGTTTGTTTGGTTAGGGAAGTTAATATAAACCGCTTCAGCCCATGATTTTTGCTGCTCATCTTGCATCATTTTGCCAAAATAATAGCTGTTGCCTAACGCCAGATCGCATAAACCTTCTTTTACGGTTTTGACTTGCGCTCTGTCATTACCTTGCGGCTTACGTGCTAAATTGGCTTTTACGCCCTCAAGCCATTGCTTAGTTTTTGCTTCGCCATGGTGAGCAACCATAGAAGCAACTAAACCTAAATTGTAAGGGTGTTTACCAGATCGAGTGCAGATCTTACCTTTGTATTTTGGATCGGCTAAATCCTCGTAAGTTAATTCAGCAAGTGCACCAACACGCTCTTTTGCAGAGTAAACATTACGTACACGTTTAGTAAGTGCTATCCATTGACCGTCGGCATCACGAAAAGTGCTTGGCACATTCGCATTAACCACATCACTATTAATTGATTGCGTTAAGCCTAAATCTTCTAATTGAATCAGCGCACTAAAATTTGAGGTTAATACTAAATCAGCCTTACTGTGCTTACCTTCACGCTTTACACGCTCAATCAAACCTTTTTTGGCAAAAACCACATTAGTTTTAATACCTGTTTGCTTAGTGAAATCATCCAAAATAGGCTGAATTAAGAATGGTTGACGAAACGAGTAAATATTTACTACATCTGCAGCGAATGTAGGCGCGCTTAATAATGCGCTAAGTAATACTAAGGCTGTTTTCTTCATTTTATAGCACCTAAATAGTAACAATTATCAAAATATTTTACCTAGAGTTAGGGCAAAGTGCACCCGTTTAAACTTATATTTCAATCAACCTAACTGCCATTTAGGAATTTGCATGTAAGACATATCTCACCCACATGGCAGTTATTGAGTAAAAACCACCAGCAAACACTGCACAAAATAACATAAGCACTTGAAATACAAAAACATCTTTTAAATGACAATAAAATAACCAGCAGATTAAGTAAGATTTTGACCTACTCAGCTTCGCCCATTTCTCTATAATTACTTACATCAACTAAGCAAGAAGCTTAATGAGTAGATGGATAAGGAAGCATTACTCATAATACCGCGGAATAAGGTTCATTAGGAGAATAAGGAATCAAGGACAGGCTCAGGAAGAGTAACGCAATGGAGTGACAACCTACGGACAACATCAGGATGATGTGGAATGGCATGACAACAGGACGTTGTTATACAGGAAGTTCAAAAAGTGGAATAAAGGACAGGCCGTTAGGGCATCGCAATGGATTTGCAAACAGAGGGATAGTGTCAGGATGGCACGTAAGGGAGTGGTAAAGTAATTACCAGCATGGATGTAAAGGACTAACAAGGAAACAAGGCGGGATTGCCTTATATTGCACAGAACCAATAAGTAAAGTGTAATCGCATGGATTGGCAAAGTTTAGGGAGTTGATTAGATTCAATTGCAGGATGCAAAAAATTAAGAAGATTCCGCAAGCGCGACTAGAGATAGTACGCGCTTTTCTTTTGCCTAAAATTTAGTAAAGAGTTATTGCTCTGGGCGTCCCTTATTACGCTTACCTAGCAGATAAGCATCTCTAAACTTAATAAAATGTTGCTCAAGCTTTTGTGTAGCCTCGTCTTCACCCGCAAGGGCAAGTACCATAATAGCCACCTCAGCGGTGCCTAACTGATGCTCATGCGGAGCAACACGTAATCGATAATCAGATAGCTTTTCAGGCGTAATTGAAAGCACAGGAAAATTATCTAGATAAGGGCTTTTACGGATCATTTTCTTTGCTTCGCGCCAAGTCCCATCTAAAAAGATAAACAAAGGACGCTTACCTTCAACAGGAGTTACTTCGGTGATCACGCGCTCTTCGTCGTCAACATCGCTGGCAGGAAAAATAACCATAGGCTGATACTGAGGATTTGCCAACAAGCTTAATAAGGCTTCATCTGGATTTGTTCTATCCCACTTAAAGGCATGGTTATCTGGCACGATTTCAGCAATTAAACGGCCAGTATTTGACGGCTTAAAACTCTCATTATGGTACATAAGTAAACAGACCGCGGCATCACACTGAGCTTGCTCAACGCCTTCACAAATACAATAGTGTTCCGCTAATAAACAACGCTCACAACGCGTTAGCTTTGCTCCTCGCGCTTTAAATTCACGACGAGACTCAGTCATTTGCTGAGCACGAAGCATTAACACTGAATTATTTGAGATAGTAGCCACTGCGTATTTACCAGAAAATTAAACGGCGCGTATTGTAGCTAAAAATATGGGGAATAGATATTAATCAAAGTGGTTAGTGGTTAGTGGTTAGTGGTTAGTGGTTAGTGGTTAGTGGTTAGTGGTTAGTGGTTAGTGGTTAAACAAGTATAATTCATTTCATGTATGACACGCTTTTGTTCAATTACAAAAAATAAAACCACTCTCTCGATCAACTAACGTCTGACATCTGATATCTAACCTCTAAAAAGCTTATTGTTAAAAACAAAAAACCCAGCCGGGGCTGGGTTTTTAAAAAGATTAGTCAAAAGAACTTACTTCTTTTTAACTGCTTTTTTGTTTGGAAGGTCAGTGATTGAACCTTCGAAGATTTCAGCAGCTAGACCGATTGATTCGTTTAATGTTGGGTGAGCGTGAATAGTTAACGCTAGGTCTTCACCGTCTGCGCCCATTTCAACTGCTAAGCCGATTTCACCTAGCATTTCACCTGCGTTGATACCAACCATAGCACCACCGATAACACGACCAGAGTCTTTATCGAAGATTAGCTTAGTTTGACCTTCAGTACGTGCTGAAGCAATTGCACGGCCAGAAGCAGCCCAAGGGAATACAGCAGTTTCGATGCTTAAGCCTTGCTCTTTTGCTTCTTTCTCAGTTACACCAACCCATGCGATTTCTGGATCTGTGTATGCGATTGAAGGAATGCACTTAGGATCGAAGAAGTGTTTCTGACCAGAGATAACTTCTGCAGCAACGTGAGCTTCGTGAACCGCTTTGTGCGCAAGCATTGGTTGACCAACGATATCACCGATAGCGAAGATGTGATCAACGTTTGTTTTAAGCTGCTTATCAACATTGATGAAACCGCGCTCATCAACGTTAACGCCTGCTTTATCAGCGTCAAGTAATTTACCGTTAGGTGTACGACCAACAGCAACAAGTACTTTGTCGTAACGTACTGCGTCAGCTGGTGCGTTTTTGCCTTCGAATGAAACGTATAGACCGTCTTCTTTCGCTTCAACGCCAACAACTTTAGTAGAAAGCATTACGTTGAACTTGTTCTTAACGTATTTTTGGTAGATCTTGATAACGTCTTTATCAGCTGCTGGTACTAATTGATCAGCAAACTCAACTACGTCGATTTCAGAACCTAGTGCACGGTATACAGTACCCATTTCAAGACCGATGATACCACCACCTAAAACTAGTAGCTTCTCAGGAACGTCTTTAAGCTCTAGCGCACCAGTTGAGTCAATTACACGGTCATCTTCAGGGATGAAAGGTAAGTTAACAGGTTGAGAACCCGCTGCAATAATAGCATTGTCAAAAGTGATTGTTGTTGTACCGTCTTCACCTTCAACAGCAAGTGTGTTGCTGCCAGTGAATTTACCGTAGCCGCTAACTACTTTCACTTTACGCATTTTAGCCATGCCGTCTAGGCCGCCAGTTAGTTGACCGATTACAGACTCTTTCCAATCACGGATTTTGTCTAGGTCGATTTCAGGCTTGCCAAAAGTAACGCCGTGAGATGACATTTCAGCTGCGTCATCAATCACTTTAGCTACGTGTAAAAGTGCTTTTGAAGGAATACAACCCACATTTAGACATACACCGCCTAATGTGTTGCGAGATTCTACCAGTGTAACTTCTAAGCCCAAGTCAGCAGCACGGAAAGCCGCAGAATAACCACCAGGACCACCGCCTAGTACAACAACTTGAGTTTTTAATTCGTTGCTCATGCTATTACCTTAAATGTTTGAACGGGACACTGCCCCTAAGTTTAACTGCCATGTTTCTGCAAGGCAGAAAGGGAGAGCAGATATCTATACCAAGATTGTTCTATGGCAAAGATTGTATCATTGCCAATGGTAAAAATCCCAGCAAAAAACAACTTGCTGGGATTTGATTCTTATAAATTATGAGACGATTACATCACCAATTGACGAATATCGCTCATGTAGCTTGCTAGCGTCACAGTAAAGCGTGCTGCTAGTGCACCGTCAATAACCCTATGGTCGTATGACATTGATAATGGAACCATTAATTTAGGTTCAAACTCTTTGCCATTCCACTTAGGTTTCATTTCTGACTTAGATACACCCAAGATAGCAACTTCTGGCGCATTCACAATTGGCGTGAACGCTGTACCACCGATACCACCAAGGCTTGAGATTGTGAAACAACCGCCTTGCATATCAGATGAAGTTAGCTTGCCGTCACGTGCTTTCTTAGAAATATCCATTAACTCACGAGAAAGTTCAATGATGCCTTTCTTATCAACATCTTTGAACACTGGAACAACTAGACCATTTGGCGTATCAACTGCAACACCGATATTGATGTATTTCTTCAAGATTAAGCTTTCGCCGTCTTCAGACAGTGAAGAGTTAAACGTTGGGAATTCAGCTAATGCTTTCGCAGCTGCTTTCATCACAAATACAAGAGGTGTGATTTTAACACCCAGCTTTTTCTTCTCAGCAAGCGCATTTTGCTCTTTACGGAATGCTTCAAGGCTTGTGATATCAGCTTCGTCAAACTGTGTAACATGCGGGATTTGCACCCAGTTACGATGTAAGTTAGCACCTGATAACTTCTGGATACGAGAAAGTTTCTTCTCTTCGATTTCACCAAACTTAGCAAAATCAACCTTAGGCCAAGGGATAAGACCTAACTCACCGCCACCAGCATTACCTTTACCTGAAGACAGCTGACCTGACTCAACTTTCTTCACAAGGTCTTTCACGTAGTTTTGTACGTCTTCTTTCACAACACGATTCTTACGACCCGTGCCTTTTACGTTTGCTAGGTTAATACCAAACTCACGCGCTAAACGACGAACAACAGGCGATGCATGTGCATACGCTTTGTTATCTGCAAAACCTTCGTTGCTTGCAGGTGCTGATGCTGGCTTTTCAGCCGCAGGCGCTTTTGCTGCAGGTGCAGGCGCTGCTTCAGCTTCAGCTTTTGCAGGAGCAGGTGCCGCTGCTGCTGGTGCACTACCCGCTACTTCAAATACAAAGATAAGTGAGCCAGTTGATACTTTATCCCCAGCAGCTACTTTGATTTCTTTAACAGTACCAGCAAATGGTGCTGGTACTTCCATTGATGCTTTATCGCCTTCAACGTTTAAGATTGATTGATCTTCTTCAACCTTGTCGCCTACAGCAACCATCACTTCGGTTACTTCAACTTCGTCACCACCGATATCAGGCACGTTAACTTCTTTAGTGCTTGATGCCGCTGCTGCCGGCGCTGCTTCAGCTGGTGCTGATTCTGCAGCAGGCGCTTCTGAACCGCTTGAAGCTGTTTCAAAAACGAAGATTAGAGAGCCCGTTTTCACTTTATCGCCAGTCGCGATTTTGATCTCTTTAACCGTACCCGCCATTGGAGCAGGTACTTCCATTGATGCTTTATCGCCTTCAACGCTTAATAAAGATTGCTCTTCTTCAACCGTGTCACCTACCGCAACCATGATTTCAGTTACTTCAACTTCATCATCACCGATATCTGGCACAGTTACTTCCTGCACAGCAGAAGCTGCAGGCGCAGCTGCTGGAGCTGGCGCATCTTCTTTAGCCTCTGCAGGAGCCGCAGCTTGTTCTTCACCTTCGAAGATCATGATAAGTGAACCCGTCGTTACCGTATCACCTTCAGCTACTTTAATTTCTTTAACCGTACCTGCTTGTGCAGCAGGTACTTCCATTGATGCTTTGTCGCCTTCAACCGTTAATAACGATTGGTCAACCTCAACCTTATCACCAACGCTAACAAGGATTTCGGTTACTTCAACTTCATCGCCACCGATATCTGGTACATTAATTTCAATACTCATTGGAACCTCTTATGCGTATAGCGGGTTAACTTTGTTTGTGTCGATGTCGAATTTCTTGATTGCTTCAACAACTACTGACTTCTCAACTTCACCACGTTTAGCAAGCTCAGATAGTGTTGCAACCACAACATAACCAGCATTCACTTCGAAGTGACGACGTAAGTTTTCACGGCTATCAGAACGACCGTAACCATCAGTACCTAACACTTTGTAGTTGCTGCTTGGTACGAATGAACGAACTTGTTCTGCGTAGTTCTTCATGTAGTCTGTTGCTGCAACAGTCACGGCATCAGTTAATGCCTCCGTGATGTAAGCAGTCTTTTGCTCTGCTTCTGGATTAAGCATGTTGAAACGCTCAGCGTCTTGACCGTCACGAGTTAACTCATTGAATGACGTTACAGAGAATACATCTGAACCAATACCATACTCTTCGCTCAGGATTTGTGCCGCTTTACGCACTTCAATCATGATAGTACCTGAACCTAGTAACTGTACTTTCGCTTTATCGCCAGCCACAGTTTCAAGCTTATAGATACCTTTACGAATACCTTCTTCAGCGCCTTCTGGCATTGCCGGTTGATGGTAGTTTTCGTTCATTAGCGTTAGGTAATAGAACACGTTTTCTTGGTCTTCACCGTACATGCGACGGATACCGTCTTGCATGATTACCGCTACTTCGTATGCGAATGTCGGATCATAAGAAATACAGTTAGGAACCGTGTTAGCAAGAATGTGGCTGTGACCATCTTCGTGCTGTAAACCTTCACCGTTTAGTGTAGTACGACCTGCCGTAGCACCTAGTAAGAAACCACGTGCTTGTTGGTCACCGGCCATCCACGCCATATCACCTACACGTTGGAAACCAAACATTGAGTAGTAGATGTAGAATGGGATCATTGGTAAATCGTTAGTGCTGTATGATGTTGCAGCAGCAACCCATGATGACATTGCACCTAACTCGTTGATACCTTCTTGTAGTACCTGACCTGATGTTGCTTCTTTATAGTAAGAAACAATGTCACGGTCTTGCGGCGTGTAGTTTTGGCCATGTGGGTTATAAATACCGATTTGACGGAATAAACCTTCCATACCAAATGTACGCGCTTCATCAGCGATGATAGGAACGATGTTTTTACCAATGCCTTTGTCTTTTAGTAACACGTTAAGTGCACGTACAAAGCCCATTGTTGTAGAGATGTCACGTTTTTGCTCTTCAAGTAGTGGCTTAAACGCGTCAACTTCTGGCAATGTTAAGCTTTCAGAAAACTTAGGAATACGCTTAGGTGTGTAACCTTGAAGCGCTTCACGGCGAGCGTGAAGATACTTGTACTCTTCAGAACCCTCTTCAAGAGTAAGATATGGTAAGTCTTTAATTTCTTCATCAGAAACTAAATCTTGTAGACCTAAACGTGAACGTAGGTGCTCAACATGAGTCATGTCCATTTTCTTAACTTGGTGCGCGATGTTTTTACCTTCAGCCGCTTCACCCATGCCGTAACCTTTTACAGTTTTAGCTAGGATCACAGTAGGACGATCTTTGGTTTCTTCCGCTTTTTTGAATGCAGCGTAAAGTTTTGAAGGCTCATGGCCACCACGCTTAAGTGCGAAGATTTCTTCATCAGTCATATCAGCAACAAGTGCTGCTGTTTCTGGGTAACGACCGAAGAAGTGCTCACGAACATATGCACCGTCTTTTGCTTTATATGTTTGGTAATCACCGTCAATCGTTTCGTTCATTAACTGCAGTAATTTACCTGATGTATCTTTAGCAAGTAGGATATCCCAACCACTACCCCATACAACTTTAATCACGTTCCAGCCTGCACCTTTGAATAGGCCTTCAAGCTCTTGAATGATCTTACCGTTACCCATTACTGGGCCATCTAAACGCTGTAAGTTACAGTTGATTAGGTAACATAAGTTATCTAGCTTCTCACGTGCAGCGAATGAGATTGCACCACGTGATTCTGGCTCATCCATTTCACCATCGCCTAAGAAAGCGTATACACGTTGGTTTTTAGTGTCTTTTAAGCCACGACCGTCTAGGTATTTTAAGAAACGAGCTTGGTAGATTGATGCAATTGGACCAAGACCCATTGATACCGTAGGGAACTGCCAGAATTCAGGCATTAACTTAGGGTGTGGGTATGAAGGAAGACCTTTACCATCAACTTCTTGACGGAAGTTGTCAAGCTGCTCAGCTGTTAAACGACCTTCAACAAATGCACGTGCATAGATACCTGGAGAAATGTGACCTTGGTAATAAACTAAATCACCACCATCTACATCGTTTGGTGCTTTGAAGAAGTGGTTAAAACATACTTCATAGAATGCAGCTGAAGACTGGTAAGAAGCCATATGGCCGCCTAAGTCTAGATCTTTTTTCGACGCGCGTAATACGATCATGATCGCATTCCAACGAATGATTGAACGGATACGACGCTCAATGTTTACGTCACCTGGGTAAGCAGGTTCTTGATCTACCGGAATGGTATTAACGTAGTTAGTGGTTGTGCCAGTAGGCATATCAACACCGTCTAAACGGGCTTGCTCTAACACTTGCTCAAGTAAGAATTGAGCACGTTCAACACCTTCTTCGCGCACAACAGACTCAAGGGCTTGTAACCACTCTTGTGTTTCTAGCGCGTCTACGTCAATTTTATTGACTTCAGACATATGGAGGTTTCCTTATGTTTAAAATACTAATTATTTTAATAAATCTTAAATTAAGTAGTTAACTAAACTTAGCTAATCACTTGCTTAATGTTGTTTGGTGCGTCTTAAACTACGTTCAATCCGCGAATGCTCTTTGCCAGCCTCAAGTAAGGCTTCTTCGATAAAGGCTAAGTGAGCATTACTAGCAAGACGTGCTTGCTCTGGGTTTCCTTCAATAACCGCATCCATCAACAGCCGTCTATGTTCTGCGAGCTGCTGGCTGATCTGTGGTTTTTTTAACAGTACAGTTAAATTCTGTAATACATTTTGCTCTAGCAAGGCCTGCATACCACGTACTAAATGTAGCAGTACAACGTTATGAGACGCTTCTGCCACACTAAAATGAAATGCATTAATTGCTTTTGCTTTTTGCACAATGTCGTCATTAACGAGCGCAATGTTGTCAAAGCTTTGTTTTACTTTTTTGAAGTCATTCGTTGTGCCGCGCATAGCTGCATAATATGCTGCAATTCCTTCAAGGGCATGACGAAATTCGAGTAAATCAAATTGTGACTCTGGATGCTTACTAATCAAATCAAAAAGCGGATCAGTGAGCCCCTCTTCAAGCTGATTTTTTACGAACGTTCCACCACCTTGGCGACGCGTTACTAACCCCTTAGCTTCTAGCTTTTGAATTGCCTCACGCAGTGAAGGTCGCGATACTTCAAATTGTTTCGCTAACTCACGCTCAGGAGGCAGCTTTTCGCCTGGCGCCAACGACCCCTCAAGAATCATATTCTCAAGTTGTTGTAAAATTACATCAGATAATTTTGCTGCTTTAATCTTTAAAGACATTTATTAACGTCCGCATTGTTATGCGCTAACCCCATAAATATCGGGTATTTAGCCTTGTGCTTTGACCAAAAAGGTAAATTGGTCATACCAAATTTGTCGCATACGTTATCAAAAACCCGTATTTCTGTCAATTTCACTACGTTCAGCGCCTAGTTACACCCTAACGTAATTCGTCTAAAGATTAAACAGTATGGATTAAAGTGGCTTTTTCTGAAGGAAAAAACAATAAAAAATAAATGGTCAGACCAGATTAAACGGCAGAACTTTTAGTGGTCAGGTATTAGATTAGTGGTCAGGTATTAGATGTTAGATGAATTGAGTAGCTTTGTAGCAGCGGGTTTACCCCGCATCGTTGAATTGAATGCTGAAAAATATTCGAAGTAGGATGCACTTCAGTGCTGAAAAATTAAAACTCAATCAAAGTGCAACCGCAGAGATTCATGACTAGTAACTTTCCTACAAGCTTTACTCTTGAAACTTGCTAACTCAAACACATTCCCGGCTAAAGCCAGTCCTACATCTCGTAACTTGCTAACTTTACACGCTACGCCAAACCACCAAATAAAGTAAGTGCTGCGATGATCACTAAAAAGAATAATACATTTCTTTTTACAAGTTTCATCATACAGGTGGCTTCATAAGTACAGCCAAAATGTTGCTGCTCAATTTGCTCAGCGGCAAGTGCAGTTTGCGTAACTACTTTTCGGTTACTCACTGAAAAGTCGAGCACATACTTGAGCCAACAACTGGTACCTTTATTAAAGTTACCAATAACTAAATAACCAAAGCTTGCAACCCGAGCTGGTAACCAATCGAGCCAAAACAGTAAGCTATGTACTAGTTTAAAACGCTTAGCATAGGCAACACTGTGATCATCCCTTACTTTGTCAGCAAAAGTACGAACTAATGCGTAAAGCACCGCGCCAGGCACACCTAAAACCACAAACCAAAAAATAACTGCACAATAAAAGCGAAAATTTAACCAAGCTAAAGTTTGGCCAAAAGTCTCACCATGAGGGTCATCTTCTGTCTTCTTTTGGCCCATTTGTAACGCAAATAGGGTTGCCGCTTCTTGATCGTTGCGGGTTAACGCATTTAAGTAAGACTTATATAAAGCACGTTGCTTAGCACAGCCAAAACAAACCAAAAGTACAGCAACATTAACAGCCAGTTGCCAAATAATAAAATCAGAGAGTTGATAAACTAAACCTGCGGCAACGACAGGCAGCATTAACCAAATCAAAAAACCAATTGGCGAATTAAATAAGCCTTTTTCTGAGAGTTGTTTTTGCGAGTGCTTAAGGTAGGTATTGGCATAAAAACCGATTTGCCAGTAGTTAGCTCGAGCCCCTAAACGCTCAATTACCAAAGCAATAATTATTGAAATTAAGATCATGCTTTTACCTATATCCTTTAACTAAAACACTAAATCAAAATAGTATTGCCAATCAAAACTCGCACCAGGGTCAGTTTTTCTGCCCGGTGCAATATCACAGTGGCCAACAATGCGTGAACGGTTTATCTCAGGGTACTTTGCCATCAACGCCATAGTCACTAAGTGTAATGCATTATACTGGGCTTGGGTATACGCTTGGTTGTCGGTACCTTCAAGCTCAATGCCCACGCTAAAATCATTACAGCGCTCTCGTCCTTCAAACGTCGAGATACCGGCGTGCCAAGCCCTTTTCTCAAAAGGCACGTACTGAATAATTTCACCGGTACGACGAATAAAGCAATGCGCAGACACTCTTAAGCCTTTTAAATCAGTAAAGCTTTCGTGCGCCGTACAATCAATTGCCCCCATGAACAAATCATCAACATAAGGCGTTGCGAACTGCCCAGCAGGCAATGAAATATTATGAATAACAAGTAATGACACCTCGCCCTCAGGGCGCTCATCGTAATGTGTACAGGGCCTTTGTAACACATTGTTTAATTGGCCCAATTCATTTATATGCATATTAAAAACTAACGATGACAATAAAGTTAAATAGTGTAAAGGGTTAAAATCTCAGGGTCTAGTTGCTTTGATTCAATCACTTAAAGTAAGAGTAAGGATACTTTACTGTGGCCGATCTTTGTCTTCTATTAAGGGGTTAAACATAGTAAAATTTCGCCAATTTATTAATAAACAATGAGCTTTCGACATGTCAGTCCCTCACACTTTAATTAGCCAGCTGGTAAAACTCACCCTTGATGAAGATTTAGATTACCAAAGCGCAAATGACGGTGATATTACCGCGCAACTAATTCCAGAAAACGAGCTAGCCAATGCCAAAGTAATTACTCGTGAAGACTGTGTATTTTGTGGTAAAGACATTATTTTAGAAGTATTTAAGCAAGTTGACCCTACAGTAAACGTTGAAGTACTCGTAAATGACGGCGACAAAGTAGCAGCAAATAGTACACTATTTACAGCATCAGGCTCAGCTCGCGCAATTTTAACCGCAGAGCGCACTGCCCTTAACTTTGTACAAACACTCTCAGGTACAGCAACAACAACAGCTCATTATGTAAAAGAGCTTGAGGGCACGACTACGCAGCTACTCGACACGCGTAAAACAATTCCAGGTTTACGTGCGCTACAAAAATACGCTGTGAAATGTGGTGGTGGCGCGAATCATCGTATCGGCCTTTTTGATGCCTTTTTAATTAAAGAAAACCACATTGCAGCCTGCGGGGGTATTGATAAAGCCGTCGCTCAAGCAAAAATCAACCACCCTACCAAGCCAGTCGAAGTGGAAGTAGAATCACTAGATGAACTTGAACAAGCGATCACTGCGGGAGCTGATATCATCATGCTCGATAACTTTACTGTAGAGCAGATTCAACAAGCAGTTGTGCTTACAGATAAGCGAGCAAAGCTTGAAGTATCAGGCAACATGACACTTGAAACTTTAAAAGCCTATTCACAGGCCGGTGTTGACTTTATTTCAAGTGGCGCACTTACAAAAAATTTACAATCAATCGATCTTTCAATGCGATTTAACGGCTAAAATTTCCCATATGCGTATTTAATGTTTTACCTAATTCGTTGACAAGAAAATAAAAAAAGCATTAAATACGCAGAAAGCCTGAATCGGTAACAAAAAATCAATATCTTTTTAGCGCTTTTGACTATTTTGTATACGCACGTCCTGAACCTACACAAGATTGCAATCAATTCAATAAGTTCCTGCAAGGATGCGGTGTCTATAAATAGTACAAATATGTGTAACTAAGCTTATTTTACATCAAACAAAGGTAGGAAAGTTCTGAAAAACTGCTTACTGAACAGGAAAATAGCTTCCAAAAACATTTATTGATGCTAAAGTAAATTTATACACGCTTAACCAGTAAGGTTTTTACTACTTTGTTAACATTTAAGCGTTAATAAAAGTTGTTTTAAGTAAAACTGTAAGATTTATCCTGTAAATTAAGCAATGGTTTTACAACGCTGAAGTTACAGCTAAACTTACTAAATCATCATATCCTTTAGGAGAGGAACAAATGACACAACAAAACCAATAGGGTTTCACCCTAATTTAATTAATGATTGTAGTTGCAATCATCGGTATTCTTGCTGCAGTAGCTCTTCCAGCATACTCTGACTACCAAGCATCATCAAAATTAACAGCTGGTCTAGCTGAAATTACTGGTGCAAAGACCGAAATGGAAATTGACGCTAATAACGGTGAAACGATTGGTTCAGTATCAGATCTTAAAGCTATCAAAAATGCTTCTACTCAAAATTGTACAATCACTGCTAGCTTAGCATCTGATGGTACTGGTAGTATTGTTTGTACTATTGACAATGCTCCATCTCAAGTATCATCGGCTGTTATTACTTGGTCTAGAGCGGCTACAGGTGAATGGACTTGCGCTACCACTGGTTTAACTGGTGATGCAACTGAATTAGCTCCTAAGAGCTGCCCTCATTCATAATATATGAATCTACTAAAGCGCCTTTTAAAGGCGCTTTACTTTAAATAATGAGTAAACTTCCTTATACATTAACTTTTATTACTTTATATTTTTCATTAACCCTTCTTCCGTTTATTCCGATATTTTCATTTGATTATCATAATCACCAGAGATTTCTACAAGTAACTTTACTACTTTTAAGTTCTATACTTTTCTTGGTTAAGGTAAGCAAAGATAAAGAGCTACTACTAGCCTCCCCAATAAACAAATTTGTATTTCTTTTCATTCTCATGGGGTTTATTTCATCTGCTTTTGCTAATGAAATAATTTTTAGTTTTTTTTATACTATCCACTTCCTATTCCTATTTATGTTTTTTTACATAGTGATAAATGAAGAAAGTGAACAGACCACCTCCTATTTTATAGCTTCTATTGCAATCATTCATAGCATTCTTGTATTAGTTTGTTTTTTGAATGTAATCTTTTCAATTGTTGACCAAGTAAAGCTTAATCCATTTGTTATCTATCAGAATTTCATTAACATACGATTTTTTAATCAAGTCCAAGTTTTCATAATACCTTTGCTTATATTCTTATTGAAATATAAGGATATTAAACGCGTAGTATACTTTTTTCTTACTTTAAACTTTCTATTAATATTTATAGGATATGCAAGAGGTGCTTTACTAACATTTTCTATTGTTTTCTTATTAGCTCAGCTTTTTGATAAGCATGAAAGAAAAAAGTACCAAACTGCATTATTTTGCCTTTTGATAGGTTTGTTAACTTATTACACCTGTAATGTACTTTTTAGCTCTGGTGAAGTTTCATTAAAAACAGGCTCTTCAGGTAGATTATTCATTTGGCAACAAACTATCTCTGAATTTACCTGGAAACAATTTTTTATAGGTAATGGACCTGGGGTATTTCAAGCCTCTTTAGAGGGAAAAGCACCAATGAGCCACCCTCATTCCTCAGTCATAGAGGTTACTAACGAGTGGGGTTTTTTAGCATTTGCTTTTTTATCTTCAGCTATTTATTTTACAATTAAAAATGCAGTCGCTTACCTTGTACTGAATAATGAAGACAGTACGTCAAAAGCACTACTTTACTCTTTTCTCTCTGGCCTCATATATTCTCTGTTATCAGGTGTACATGTAATGCCTGTTTCACAAACTTTACTATTTATAGTATGGGCCCTACTGCTGGCTCGAACTTCAAGTAAAACTCTAACATTTATTAACTTTACAAAATGGAAATTAGTTATTTTTGTTATTATATTAACCTCATTGTGGTATTTTTATGGATGGGTAGCTTTAGAAACCTATCAAAAAATGAACCCTGATACAGGTTATATATTTGGGCCAAGATTTTGGTCTATCGCTCATAGATTATGAAATATAACAGTCTAAACTTTCAGAATAATATTTTAAAACATTACAATAAGATGGGTTTTATCCATGGCTAAAAAACAGGAAGATAAAGATCTAGATACCTTTCAGTGGATAGGTGTTAATGCTAGGGGTAAAAAGCTAGAAGGAGAGCTAACGGGAAGTAGTATTGCTCTCATTAAAGCTCAGTTGCGTAAACAAGGCATCACTCCATCAAAAGTTAAACGTAAACCAATGACGTGGTCAACCAAATTCAGACACCTCAGTTAAGCAACCATAGTTAATTCTTCAGCCACCAATTCAAAGTTATTTGGACTTTGATAATTCAGATAAGAATGAAGCCGTTGGCTGTTGTACCACATCGTTATGTAATTCATAACATCTTGCTGCGCTGCATAGCGGGTTTCATAGTGACGCCAGTGAACACGTTCCTGTTTCAAACTGCCGAAGAAGCTTTCTGCAACCGCATTATCCCAGCAGCAACCTTTTTTACTCATGCTACCAATAAAGCTATGTTTTTCTAATAATCGCCGATATTGATGGCTCGCATATTGAACGCCTTGATCTGAATGAACAATCAATCCCGATAGTGGCTGACGTTGCCAAATAGCCATAGTCAACGCATCACAAACCAGTTGAGCTTTCATTCTCGCTCCCATACTCCAGCCGACCACTTTACGAGAATATAAATCAATGACAACCGCTAGATATAACCAGCCTTCGGTTGTCCAAACATAACTGATATCCTGCACCCACGCTTGATTGGGTGCTGCAACAGTAAAATTTTGCTTCAGTTCATTGGCGTAAACAGGCTTATTGTGGTCACTGTTTGTTGTCACTTTGTATTTCTTTTTATAACGAACCCATACACCCGCTTCTTTCATGAGCTGCGCGGTTTTTTGCCGACTCACGGGATAACTCAGCGCGTTTAACACTTTTTGAATACGTCGCTCGCCATAGGTGTTATCGCTGAACTTGGCAATATCTTTGACCCAATCAAGCATTTCTTGATGCGTTGGGTCTTCCGGTTTGTTAACGTTACGTTTTTGATAACTATAATAATTATTACTCTTAACACCCAGTACATGGCACATTATGACCACAGGCCAGATCTTCTTATGTTGGGCAATAAACGAATACTTTACTTCGTTTCTTTGGCAAAGAAGACCGTTGCCTTTTTTAATATTTCACGCTCCATTTCGAGGCGTTTTACTTGTGCTTTTAAGCTGCGGATCTCTTCTTGCTCTGGGGTTAGTTTGCCATTCCCCCGAAAAGCATGACCATCATCATTTTCGGCTTCTTTGATCCAACGGCCGAGCATGTTGGGATTAATCCCCAGGTTTCTCGAAGCTTCCGCTTGACTATAGTTTTGCTCAACGACCAATGCAATCGCATCCAATTTGAATTCTTTTGAATATTTTTTACGTTTTGTCATTTTCGATCTCCAATTAAGATTATTATCTCTTAACTGGGGTAGTCGAATCCATTAAACCACGTCACAAAGCCACTTTTTGGAATAAAAAGTGTGCAAAAAATAACCCCTAAAGATATAGCATTAATCACTCGTCAAATAGCGACTATGCTTATTGCTGGTGTACCTTTGATTCAATCAATCGAACTTATAGCATCAGGCGCAAAAAACAAAAGTGTTGCAAAATTAATGGACGAAGTCGGTGATGAAGTGAAAGCTGGTGTACCACTTTCTCAAGCTCTTCGAAAGCATCCTCGTTACTTTGATGATTTATACTGCGACCTGGTTGCTTCTGGTGAGCAATCTGGTGCCCTTGATAAAATATTTGACCGTGTTGCTATATACAAAGAAAAAGCCGAGGCATTGAAGTCAAAAATAAAGAAAGCCATGTTTTACCCTATTTCTGTAATCGTCATAGCTATCATTGTTACTTCAATCCTTCTAATTTTTGTTGTACCACAATTTCAAGATATTTTTAGTGGCTTTGGTGCTGAATTACCAAGTTTTACTTTAATGGTGATTGGTATTTCCGAATTTCTGCAAGAATACTGGTGGATAATCCTAATCGCTCTAATCGCATTTGGTTACGTATACAAAGAAGCTTTACTTAGAAGTAAAAAATTCCGCGATGCTAACGATAGAGCCATATTAAAACTGCCTGTCATTGGTATGATTTTAAATAAAGCGGCGGTTGCACGTTATGCTCGCACGCTTTCAACTACCTTTGCTGCTGGTGTCCCCCTCGTTGATGCGCTTGATTCTGCTGCAGGTGCCTCCGGTAATGCGGTGTATCGTTATGCAATTTTAGAAATCAAAGCCGAGGTAAGTTCAGGTAACTTAATGAACTGGGCGATGAAAAACGCTAAAATCTTCCCTGATATGGTGGTGCAAATGGTGGCCATAGGTGAAGAGTCGGGTTCACTTGATGGTATGCTTGCAAAAGTGGCAACGATTTATGAGCAAGAAGTCGATGATGCCGTAGATGGTTTATCAAGTTTACTTGAGCCCCTTATCATGGCGGTTTTAGGTGTGCTTGTTGGTGGGTTAATTGTTGCTATGTACTTACCTATATTCCAATTAGGTTCGGTGATTTAAACATAGCTGTAAGCTGTAAGCTGTAAGCTGTAAGCTGTAAGCTGTAAGCTGTAAGCTGTAAGCTGTAAGCTGTAAGCTGTAAGCAAAACTATAAACGCTAGTTGATTGCTTGCTACATTAAATAAATAATAACAACGCTTCAACACAGCGAAATAATATCGGCCTGCAAATGGCCAGAAGTTAGGTATTTTAATGGAAAACTTTTTTCTTGATATAACCACTGCGATGCAAAGTCAGCAGTGGTTTTATTTTTTGACGGTAGGCTTAGTAAGCCTGTGTATTGGTAGCTTTTTAAATGTGGTGATTTATCGTTTACCACTGATGATGAAAAGAGAATGGCAAACTGAATGCCGTATTGTATTGGCCGATGAGCTCAATTCAAAACAGCAAACAGAACAAGCTCCCTTTAATTTAGTAAAACCTAATTCGACCTGCCCTAAATGCAAAGCACTGATTAAAGCTTGGCAAAATATCCCTGTCTTAAGTTGGCTATTGCTAAAAGGTCGCTGTGCAAATTGTCAAACACCGATTTCTGTGCGCTACCCTATTGTTGAAATGCTTACTGCGGTTCTAAGTTTAGTTGTCGCCGTTGTTTTTGGCCCGACAAAACTAGCTCTTCTATATATATTGATTACTTGGTTTTTAGTTGCATTAACCTTTATCGATATCGATCATATGTTACTGCCCGACCAGCTCACCCTGCCGCTCGTTTGGTTAGCGCTGATTGCTGCCACTATGGATATTACCATTGCACCGAGCGATGCCATTATCGGCGCAGCAGTTGGCTACCTGAGCTTATGGAGTGTCTACTGGTTATTCAAGCTTGCTACAGGTAAAGAAGGCATGGGTTATGGCGACTTTAAGCTGTTAGCCGTGTTTGGTGCGCTACTTGGCTGGCAAGATATTTTAACTATCGTGCTGCTATCAAGTGTCGTCGGTGCCATCATCGGCATTGCGCAAATCATTATTCAAGGTAAAGACAAAACTATGCCAATCCCATTTGGGCCTTATCTTGCCATCGCAGGATGGGTCACCTTACTTTGGGGTGAGCAAATTAAAAGTTATTACTTTAACTATTTAGGTTACTAATTATGGCAAACTGGGTTTTAGGGCTAACCGGTGGTATTGGCTCAGGAAAAAGTGCAGTAAGCGCCATATTTGAAGAGCTTGGTATTCAGGTGGTTGATGCCGACATAGTTGCCAGAGAAGTCGTCGAGCCTGGCTCTGTTGGCCTTACAAAAATTACAGCACATTTTGGTGATGAAATACTCACGAATAACGGCACGCTTGATCGCGCAAAACTAAGAGCAATTATCTTTGCCAATGAATCACAAAAACAATGGCTAAATAACTTATTGCACCCGCTTATTAGAGAAACAATGCTGAGCCAGTTAAAGCAGGCCACCAGCCACTATGTCATCTTAGTTGCTCCCTTACTTTTTGAAAATAGCTTAGAAAAATATTGCAATCATACCTTACTAATTGATGTTCCGGTTGATGTACAAATAACAAGAACAACAGCCCGTGATAATGTCTCTGTTGAATTAGCCGAGCAAATCATAGCCTCACAAATGAGCAGAGCTGATAAACAACAAAAAGCGGGAGATATTTTAGATAACAACCGCCCTCTTGAAGAAGTAAAAGCTGATGTGCAAAAACTGCACAAAAAGTACCTAATGCACTCTCACTAGGGTATTGATTTTATTTATAGATTCTCATGAATTTGAACCCATAAAAACCAATACAAAAGTACCAAAACACATTCTAAATAACTGAGTTTTAGGTTAATTTTTTTTGCAATTTTCCTAAAATCAGACAAGACTGATGTAATAGCCTTACTTTTTCTGTTAGATTGTGGCAATAAAGGATCAATCTAGGTGCGCAATGAATATAAACTCACCGCTACTTCGAAAATTTATTACACTCGGTCGCATTGATGCAGAGACCGTAAAATCAAAGCAGCGCGAATATAACTCTACTGCAGAGCTTATTTCTAAAACATGTGGAATGGCTGGCCATGAGCTCGCAGAGCAATGTACAGACCTTTTTCGTGTGCCTTATTTTGACATCAAAGACTTTGATGTTGCGAACATTAGCGAAGAACTAGTTAAAGATAAACTAATTCGTGAGCACCACATTTTACCTCTAGTTAAAAAGGGCCGTAAGCTCTACATTGCAGCCTCAGATCCAACCGACTACGGTGCCTTTGAAAACTTTGAATTTAGTACTGGCCTTTCATGCGAAGTGGTCGTTGTTGATTACACGCAACTTGAAAATAAAATTGAGCAATTACTTGATGCCGCAGGTGGCTTACATTTAAGTGAAGATGAGTTTAAAGAACTTGGTGAGCTTGAAACAGAAGCCCCTCGCGACTTAGCTAGCAAAGATGAAGATAAAGACGATGCCCCTATTATCGTTTACATCAATAAAATTTTGATGGACGCAATTAAAAAAGGAGCCTCGGATCTACACTTTGAACCTTATGAACACCGCTACCGTGTGCGTTTTCGCATCGATGGTATTTTGCATGAAATGGCAAGTCCACCGAATAGCTTAGCGAGCCGTTTATCTGCACGTATCAAGGTTATGTCACGACTAGACATAGCAGAAAAACGTAAACCTCAAGACGGCCGTATTAAGCTTAAAATTACTGAACGTAAAAGTATCGACTTCCGTGTCAGTACCTTGCCTACCCTTTGGGGCGAGAAAATCGTAATGCGTATTCTCGACTCATCAAGTGCTATGCTAGGTATCGATGTGCTTGGTTATGAGCCAGAACAGAAAAAACTCTACATGGACGCACTTGAGCAACCACAAGGCATGATCTTAGTAACCGGTCCAACGGGCTCTGGTAAAACGGTATCACTTTATACGGGTTTGAATATTCTTAACCAGCCAGAGCGTAATATCAGTACCGCCGAAGATCCAGTAGAGATCAACCTTGAAGGGATTAACCAAGTACAAATTAATCCAAAGGCAGATATGACCTTTGCCAATGCATTAAAGGCTTTCTTACGACAAGATCCCGATGTCGTAATGGTTGGTGAGATCCGTGACCTTGAAACCGCTGAAATAGCAATTAAAGCGGCGCAAACAGGTCACTTGGTATTATCAACTCTGCATACAAACTCTGCGCCAGAGACCCTTACTCGTCTTTTAAATATGGGTGTTCCTGCTTATAACGTAGCAAGCTCTATCAGCCTTATTATTGCGCAGCGTCTAGCAAGACGACTTTGCCCTAAGTGTAAAACACCAGAAAAACTACCTGATGAAGAATTGATTCGCCAAGGTTTTGATAAAGACAAGCTCAATGAGGTTCAGTTATTCGCACCAAAAGGATGCGATAGCTGTACTGAAGGCTATAAAGGTCGAGTTGGTATTTATGAGGTAATGCAAATTACCCCTGAAATAGCACAAATTATTATGCGTGGTGGTAACTCACTCGAAATCGCTGAAGTATCTCTGCGCTCAGGCTTTAATGATCTGCGTTTATCTGGCCTGAAAAAAGCCGCTGATGGCGTTACCTCTTTAGCAGAAATAAACCGAGTAACGAGTTTCTAAACAAATTCGTTACTGGATTATCAGCTAACTGTTCAGTAAGATCTGACAAAAGTGCTTATTTGAGAGTTATTCCATGCCAACAGTTGTAAACTGCCCAACATGCAAAGCCAAAGTTGAATGGTCAGAGCAAAGCCCGCATCGTCCATTTTGCTCAAAACGCTGCCAGCTAATTGATTTAGGCGAGTGGTCGTTTGAAAACAATAAAATTTCTAGCCCAATTAGCAATGCTAATGATTTGAGCCAAGATATGATTGAAGATATCGAAGCAATGCTGGCTAAAAACGATGATTCATTCTTTAAAGAATAAAGCGTCAAATACAAAAAATGCGGCATATGCCGCATTTTTAATATAACCTATCACTTTTAACCTTCAGAACGCTCAGCTTTGCGTTCGCCTCGATGACCATGGTGGCCCTTTTTGTGACCTTTTTTACGCAGGTGCTTTTTAATCTCTTGATAGCTTTCGCGCTGTTCTGCATTTAAAACCTGCCAAATCGCATGGTCAGATTTCATTTTTAGCATGGCAAACTGCTGGCCTTTTTCTTGGCGCGCTTTAATCAGCTCTAATGCTGCATTTTCGTCAAATGCTTTTGTTGCTAATAACGCATCCATTTTCTCTTTGTGTGCTACACGAGCGGCTTTCATTGCATCTTTATCGCCACGCAGTGCTGCAAATTGTGTTTTCTGCTCGGCAAAAATTGCTTTAAGTTGCGTTTGCTGCTCTTCGGTAAGTTGTAATTTATCAATACCACGCTCAGAAAGTAAAAAACGAGCCTGTGGGTTCATACCACGGTTAAAGTCTCCTTTCGCCATTGCTGAAGTAGCACCTACACTGGCTGCTGCTAAACCACAAACAAGTACGAATTTAGAAAGCTTATTTGAAATAGTCATAATCATTACCTTTTGTTGGGTTGTGCTCTGTTGTCGTTTCCGACTGATGGGTTAACTATAACTAATTCAATGCAAAGGAACGCAAACCAGTGTAAAGGTTGTGTAAAGATTCACTTTTACACAATTTACTGAGTAAAATAACCTTAAAGAAATAAATAGCTAGGTGTCAGAATGAAACTATTAATGATCGACGACGATACAGGATTGTGCGAATTACTCAGCGAGTACTTATCAGCACAAGGTTTTACAGTAGAGTGTGTTCATGATGGCGCTGAAGGCCTAAAGCAAGCTATTAAGCATAACTATGAGCTAATATTGCTTGATGTGATGCTACCCTCTATGGATGGCTTTGAGGTGCTAAAGCAGTTAAGACAACATAAGCTTACTCCGGTGATCATGCTAACCGCGAAAGGCGAAGACTTTGATCGTATCTTTGGTTTAGAGCTAGGCGCAGATGATTATATTCCTAAGCCATTTAACCACAGAGAACTGCTAGCTCGCGTTAAAGCAATTACCCGTCGCATCGAACATATCAATAGCTTATCGAGCCAACAGACCAGCTCATTGAGTGTTAACAGCATCAATATTAATCTCGCAACACGAGAAGCTTCTGTTAAAGATAATGTACTGAGCCTAACCGGCACTGAGTATGAGATCCTTGCCATGCTAGTGCAACATGCCGGTGAAGTGATCAGCAAAGAGCAAATAAGTGAGCAAGTATTAGGTAGACGCCTTGCTCCTTTTGACCGCTCAATCGATATGCATGTCAGCAACATCCGTAAAAAAATTGCAGAGCATGTTAGTAATGAACGGATCAAAACCATGCGTGGCAGTGGTTATGTATTAATACAAGGCGAATAATATGCAAACTCCAAGCTGGCTAAAGCATCCCCGCCATTATTTGTTTTTAAAAATATTTGCTTGGTTTTGGGTTACTGTCATAGCGACTATCACAATACTGGTGTTTTTAAGCCAGTTAACGAGCAATGTCGGCAATGACGACCTGCGTGGACCCATGCTGAAAAATCTTGAGTACACTGCTAAAAGTATTGAACGCATTGTTGCTAAACACGGAAAATCAACTCAAGAGGTTTTATCTCATCCGCGCTTATCAAAGCATAAATTACTGTACTTAAATGGTGAGGTTCATGGTGTTGAAATGCTTAGCGAACCTGTATCCAAAGACATTGATTTAAGCTTGCTGAACTTTACCAAATATATGCGTCCGCAAATTATTTTTACCGATGAATACCAAGCTTATGGGCCGGTAGCTTTGAATGTACCCGAAGGTAAATTTTATCTTTATGAAATCGATGAAAAACGCAAGAAACCGTTTTTTGTCAGCCTATGGCTAATGCCAGTTTGGCTCAAGCTGCTTATTGCTTTAATCGCCTCATTGATGTTGAGTTTCTTCTTTAGCCGTAACTTAATTGCACCTATTAATAGTTTAAAAGAAACCGCAAAAAAGCTTGCTCATGGCGATTTAACTGCCCGTGCCGATGTATCTCCTACTCGTCAAGATGAGTTAGGTGTACTTGGTCGTGACTTTAATACCATGGCAGTACAACTTGAGCAGCTTATTAGCGCTCAAAAACGACTGCTAGCAGATATTTCTCATGAACTACGTTCACCATTAACGCGCTTAAAAATGGCTACAGGCCTTGCACAAATGCAAGCCGATGATGCTCAACACGCTTATTTAGAGCGCATTGAAAAAGAGGCCAATCAGCTCGATAAAATGATTGCCGATGTACTTCAAGTTTCACGCTTAGAAGCCAAAAGCCAGACTCTGGCGCTGAGTACACAATCCTTACAAGTGATTGTTGATCATGTACTCAACGATGCTCAATTTGAGGCCAAGCAAAGTAATAAAGAGCTTATCGTAAATGGTACACTAACAGCCGATTTAAAATGCGATGAAACCTTAATAGCCAGCGCGCTTGAGAATGTACTTCGCAATGCCATTAAATACGCAGAACATTCAATCTCAATAGGCTTAGTTGAATCAGATGCTATCTACATCACTATTTGTGATGACGGTAAAGGGGTTGATGAAGCAAACCTAGCAAGGCTGTGTGAACCTTTCTTCCGTCAGGAGCATGCACGTGATAGAAGCACTGGCGGCACGGGCTTAGGTCTTGCTATTGCAAAGAATGCTATCTCAGCACATGATGGTACACTAACACTTGAAAACCAAGAACATGGCGGACTGTGCGTAAACATCCGCCTACCTTATAAGAGTGAGTAAATGTTTTATAGTAGCGAAGCAAGTCTTGTTAATAACCTACCTAATATTAATCAGTTTTTTTCTGAGCAATTACAGCAAGACTTTCTGAGCACCGCTCATGGCAAGCTTTATTACGGCTATGCAATTCCCCAACAAGCAAAAACGGCCATCGTTATCAGTACTGGCCGAATAGAGTCTTTAATTAAGTACAAAGAGTTACTGTGGGAGCTATATCAAAATGGCTTTGCAGTTTTTAGTGTTGATCACCAGGGGCAAGGTCGCTCTTATCGTCATTTAAAAAACTCTCATAAGGGTTTTGTAAACCGCTTTACTGACTACGCAGATGACTTTGCTGTATTTATAGAAAAAGTGGTGCATCAACACTGGCAAGGAAAGCAGGTTTTGCTTGGCCACTCTATGGGCAGTGCCATTGCCTATGATTACCTATCGCGCTATCAGCATCAATTTGCGGGTGCTTTTTTATCAGCGCCGATGTTTGATATCTATACCAAAGGCACGCCAAAGCCTGTAGCAAAACTGGCTGCTAAAATTGCATCCTTACTTGGTCTTGGCCGCAGCTACGCATTTGGCCAAAGCGATTATTTACCAGTCGACTTTGCAGCTAATGAACTAACCAGTAGTGAAATTCGATATAAACTGTTCAGAGAGCTTTATGCAGCAGAAGGTGATTTACAACTAGGTGGCGTAACCTATGGCTGGCTCAATGCATCGTTTGATTTTATTGCTTCTTTAGTCGATAAAAAAGTCGATATTCCTTTGTTTATCGCAAGCGCCGAGCAAGATACCGTAGTCGATAACGCTGCGCAATTTGCACTTACCCATAGGCAAAAGCAAGCACAACTAAAAAGTTATGCGGGCGCTCGCCACGAACTATTGTGTGAACGCGACGAGATCAGACAAACAATACTCAGCGATTTTTATCAATTTTGTGCAGAACTTTGACGTGTTTTGTTAACCACAGAAAGTGGGTCTAGGTGCATCAAAATATCCATTTCACAATCAAAATGCGTTTGAATTAACGCTTCTACTTCATCAGCAACTTGATGCGCTCTTATCAATGATAATGAGTCTTCCAGCTCTAAATGCATCTGAATAAACTTAATTTTACCACCTTGGCGGGTGCGAATATCATGGGCGCCAAATACGTCTTGATGGCTATTCACAATGGCCAGTATTTGTTGTTTTTCTTCATCTGGGAGCTCTTTATCCATTAAGTGATCAGCACTTTCGCGAGCAATATCCCAGCTGTTATAAAGTAAATAAACAGCCACCCCAATAGCAAATAATGGATCGGCATAAGCGACGCCGTACTTAGCTAACACAATTGCCAGTAATACCGCCAAGTTTAAGATTAAATCGCCTTTATAGTGAATTGAGTCTGCTTTAATGGCGATTGATTCGGTGTGATTAATCACCTTAGTTTGTACAAACACCACCACGAGCGTACAAACAATAGCGAAAATACTAACCCAAATACCAAGGTCTGAATGCTTTAAGGTTACCGGATTAAATAAGCGCTCAATGCCATGAAACGCTAAAAAGCAACCTGAGCCAGCTATAAAAGCGGCCTGTGCAAGCCCGGCTAATGCTTCGGCTTTTCCGTGACCAAAGCGATGGTCGTCATCAGCAGGGCGTAGTGCATAACCTAGCACTAAAAAACTCATCAGTGAGGCTGTGATATCCATTAACGAATCGGTCAATGAACCCAGCATTGACGCCGAGCCAGATGCAAGCCAAGCCCAGCTTTTTGCTGCGATCATTAAACTCACCATAACAATGGTGACTATACTGGCTGTTTTAACCCAAAACTCATAACTACGATGCTGCACAACAACTTACCTTTAGTGAGTAACTGTGTTGAGTATATCATCTTTTAATTCTAGTTCGTGTATACTCAGCAGCAGATCAAATCCTTATAAATGAGATTCACATGCTTGATATTGTGTTGTACCAACCAGAAATTCCACCAAACACGGGTAATATCATTCGCTTATGCGCAAACACAGGTTATGCGTTACACCTAATTGAACCCCTTGGTTTTGAGTGGGATGATAAACGCGTAAAACGTGCAGGTCTTGATTATCATGAGTTTAGCCATGTACAGCGCCATGCCTCGTTTGAAGCTTATCTAGAAAAATGCCAACCGAAAAAAGTCTATGCTTGCACCACAAAGGGCAGTCAATTTCACCATCAAGCACAATACCAACCTGGTGATTGTTTAGTGTTTGGCCCTGAAACGCGTGGCTTACCTGATGAACTCATTCAATCGTTGCCGAAAGAGCAACGTGTACGCATTCCAATGCAAAAAGATAGCCGTAGTATGAACTTATCTAACTCAGTTGCTGTATTTGTTTATGAATCTTGGCGTCAGCTGGGGTTTGTGAACGGTCAATAACTCATTGAAAAAGCGCTTGTAATAAATATTTACTAATTGTTTAGCACGACCATTTTTTATGGACTAACCTAAATAGGTTAGTTTGTTCCTAAAGATGGATTTTAATGCGCTTTTTCGCCAGAGTATGCAGTATCATTTTGCTGATGCAGCACTTTTATAGTGCTGCTTCTGCTGCTGTGTCTAATCCCTCTATCTCGCAAGCCCCTAATACAACGCCCCTGTTACTACTGATCCTTTTAGCGATTGTCATCCTCATTGGTGCAGTCATTTACTATCAAAGAAACCAAAAGATGACGCTGATGGATGCCCTACTTTCCCAGTCTAAAGATGGCATTTGGGTCACCGATGAACAGTTTAGGATCATAAAAATCAATAACGCATTTAGTGAAATATCGGGTTATAAGAAAGCTGATGTACTTGGTAAAAAATTCAAAGCATTAACGCAAGCCGGCCGTGATACACAACTCGAAGAAATCATCCAACAAGAACTAAGAAATGACGGTTATTGGTCTGGCGAAATTTGGAATTTACGCAAAGATGGGCAACCCTACGCCATTGATTTATGTATAACAAAAGTGACCACACCACGCTTTGCAAAAAGCTCTGTACGTTACGTTGGCATGTTTTCTGATGTCACAGCTCGTAAGAATAACGAGCGAACTATGCTCAAGCTCACTACCAAAGACAGTGTCACAGGCTTATCAAACCGTGCCATTTTTATAGAGTCCCTTGAAAAAGCAATCAATGCTTGTAACGACACTTACCCTAGCCTGTTGATCATCTTTATTGATATAGACAACTTTAAAAAAATTAACGATTCGCTCGGTCACACAATTGGCGATGTACTACTAAAAGAGGTAGCCTGTCGTTTAACTGACTCTCTAAATTCAGGCTTTACCATTGCAAGACTCGGTGCAGATGAATTTGCGGTACTGGTACCGCCCTATCTTTATTCAGGTCAAACCGTATTCTTTGCAAAAAAACCGCAGACATCGTCCTTCAGCAGTTTAAAACCCCATTTATGTTAGATGGCTTTGAGACTTCACTATCTGCCTGCTGTGGTCTTGCTATCTACCCAGACAACGCCTACAACTGTGAATACTTAATGCGCAGCGCAAATAGTGCTTTGAATCATGCAAAAAAAAATGGGCCGTAATACGTATCAATTTTTTGATAAAGAGCGCCATACTCTCGATCCAACCGAATTAACCAAAGAGAGCGCTTTATTTAAAGCCATTACCAACAATGAGTTTGAGCTTTATTTTCAGCCTAAGTTTGATGCCCAGCATAATCAGTTATACGGCTTTGAAGCATTAGTTCGCTGGCCTCAAGAAGATGGCAGTGTTATTAACCCCGATGAGTTCATTCCGCTTGCCGAACAAAATGGTGCCATTATTCCGCTCACCCAATTACTGATGGAGCAGCTGCTTAATCAACTGGCCCAGTGGCGAAAACAAAACATTTCGTTTGGTAATGTCGCTATTAATATTTCAGCCTTACACTTTCAGCAAAGTAGTCTTATTGAAACACTCATCGACAACTTAGCTAAATTTGACGTACCGGCACATTGCTTAGAACTCGAGATCACAGAAAGCGCCATGATGGATAACCCTGAGTTTGCAGAGCAGCAAATGAAACGCATTAAATCGATTGGTGTGCACATCGCGCTGGATGACTTTGGCACCGGTCATTCATCACTCAGTTACTTAAAGCGTTTTCCAATCGATACACTCAAAATCGACAAATCATTCGTTAAAGATATCGATAAAAACGACCAAGATCGCAACATCACCGCCACCATAGTGCGGCTAGCTAAGTATTTGGACATAAATGTGGTTGCTGAAGGAGTAGAAACTGAAGAGCAAGCCTACATGCTGCATATTATGGGCTGTCATTTTCAACAAGGTTACTATTACTGCAAGCCATTAAAAGCCAATCAAGTCAGCGAATTTATTAATGACACGCTAGAAAAGCAGCAATCTAGCTAATGGTTGCAACGGTACATCAAATAAAAACGCGATTAATAAATCGCGTTTTTTATTTAACAGTGCACAATCTAAATTATTCAGATTTTTGCTCACGGCCAAGTAGTGCCATCGCAGCTTCTTTTACATCTTTATTTTCATAAAGTACTTGGTAAATTTGCTCCGTTATTGGCATTTCAATACCTGTGCGTTCAGCAAGTAAATACACTTCTTTGGTATTTCTGTAGCCTTCAACAACCTGACCAATAGATTCAATTGCAGCTTCTACGCCTTCACCCTTGCCAAGAGCAAGACCAAAGCGACGGTTACGAGATTGGTTATCTGTACAGGTTAAGATCAAGTCACCAAGGCCAGCCATACCCATAAAGGTATCTGAACGGGCACCTAATGCACACCCTAAACGGCAAAGCTCAGCTAAACCGCGAGTGATTAAGGCAGTACGTGCGTTGGCACCAAAGCCAAAACCATCAGACATACCAGCGCCAATCGCAATCACATTTTTAACTGCACCACCAAGCTGTATTCCAATAAAGTCATCATTGTTATACACCCTAAATGAGCGGCCACAGTGTAAAAGATCAGCTAGTTGCTTGGCAAAATCTTTAGAGGTAGACGATACCGAAATAGCGGTTGGTAAACCCATTGCCATTTCTTTTGCAAAAGTAGGTCCTGAAAGCACAGCCAGAGGAACATCATCTCCTAGCTCTTGTACCGCTACTTCTTGCAATAAACGCCCTGTATTTGGCTCTAAACCTTTGGTAGCCCATGCAACTTCAGCACCTTCTGACAACCAAGGTTTGATTTTTTGCAGCGTGCCAGCAAAAGCATGACTCGGCACAACAACCAAAATGATCTTGCTTGCTTTAACTGCCGTTTCTAAATCTGCTTCTAGTTGGAGGGTTTCAGGAAAGCTAACATCCGGAACATAACGTTGATTCTTTCGCTCAGCTGCAAGCGTAGCAACGTCATCGCTATTGCGGCCCCACAAAGTTACTGGGTGGCCATTTCTGGCAAAGCAAATAGCAAGGGCGGTGCCATAAGACCCCGCCCCTAATACTGTAACAGCTGATTGTGCTGTACTCATAGCTTATGCGTCTGCAGTTGCCTGTTGATCTTGAGCTGCACGTTGTTGCATGTATTGAGCAAATAGTGCGTCAAAGTTAACTGGCGCTAAGTTTAATTGTGGGAAAGTACCACGGTTAACTAGGTTTGATACTGCTTCACGTGCGTAAGGGAAAAGTACGTTCGGGCAGAAAGCACCTAACATGTGTGCAAGTTGAACTTCTTCAACTTCACCAATTGTGAAAATACCCGCTTGTTGGATTTCACATAGGAATGCAGTTTCTTCACCGATTGAAGCTGTTACTGTTAACGCAAGAACAACTTCAAACACACCTTCTTCTAATTTGTTAGAACGAGTATCTAAGTCAAGCTTAACTTCAGGAGTCCACTCTTTTTGGAAAATAGCAGGTGAGTTAGGCGTCTCAAAAGAAACATCTTTAGTGTAGATGCGTTGGATTGAGAATTGAGCGCCGGCTTGTTCTGCTGCTGCGTTTTGATTTTCTTCGTTCATTGTAATTCCTAACTTGTATTCGTTTTTATATTTAAAGTTTATTAAGCGTTAAGCTTTGCGTCTAAAAGGCCTTGCGCTTCAATTGCCATCATGTCGTCACAACCGCCGATATGTTCATCATTAATGAAAATTTGCGGAACTGTGTAACCACCATTTGCTTTGTCGATCATTTCATCACGACGCTCAGGGTGAACACCAATATCGATATTCGTGTAGTCTACACCTTTACTGTCTAATAACGCCAAAGCACGTTGGCAGAATGGACAGTATGCTTTTGTGTAAAGAACAACATTACTCATAATAATTCCTCTATCGGGCAGTGAGCCTTATTAACGACCGGTCGTTGTTGGTAAGCTAGCTGATTGCCAAGCGCCCATACCGCCCGCTAATACATAAACACGCTCAAAACCAGCTTTATGCATTGCAGTTGCGATACCTGAGGCAGTCATGCCCGTGGTACATACTAGTATAATGGGTTTAGTCTTAAACTTTTCAAGGCTTGAAAAATCAGATTGCTTTGCTTTTTCCGGATTTAAGTGAGTTGCGCCTGCAATACGGCCAGAGTTAAACTCTTTTTGTGCACGTATATCAATCACTTGACCATCATCACGGTTAATTAGCAAGGTAAGTTGCTGTGGGTTGATTTGACGGATAGCCGAAAATTTACTTTTAAACCAACTGCTGATCAGCATAGCGACTAATGCTAACCAGATAATGCTCAAAACCGGATGATTCGAGATAAATTCAATATATTGATCCATGCGTTTTCCACTAAGAAATTTAGGTACCATAGCGCATAGCCATGGGTTAATTAAAATTTGCCACGCAAGTATACGTGCTTCAATTGAAAATGCTAGGGCGTGAAATATTTTAATATGACATATTGATAGCTGATCAAAACCATAAAACACGGTATGCTAGTGATATATAAGTGCCAATCTTCAGGAGCTATAATGACAGAGCATAAAAAACCATTGGTATTAATGATCTTAGACGGTTGGGGATACCGTGAAGACACAGAAAGTAACGCCATACTTGCTGCTAATACCCCAGTACTCGACAACCTTTGGGCAACCCGCCCACATACATTAATTTCAGGTTCGGGACTTGATGTTGGTTTACCTGCAGGACAAATGGGTAACTCTGAAGTAGGCCATGTAAATTTAGGTGCTGGCCGTATCGTTTACCAAGATTTTACTCGCATCACTAAAGCCATTGATGATGGTGAGTTCGATAGCAACCCAGCGCTTGTTGATAATATCGACAAAGCTGTAAATGCAGGCAAAGCCGTGCATATTATGGGTCTTTTAAGTCCAGGTGGTGTTCATAGTCACGAAGACCATATTGTGGCAACGATTGAACTTGCAGCTAAGCGCGGTGCAAAAGAAGTTTACTTCCACGGTTTCTTAGACGGCCGTGACACACCGCCACGTAGCGCAAAAGCATCAATTGAGCGGATCGAAGCCCTATTTGCGGAACTAGGCTGTGGCCGTTTAGCGACGCTTGTTGGTCGTTACTATGCAATGGACCGCGATAACCGTTGGAATCGTGTCGAGCTTGCTTATGATGTTATGGTGAGTGGGATTGCAGAATACAGCTACACTGACGGTGTAACCGCACTAGAAGCTGCTTATGCACGTGACGAGAACGACGAGTTCGTAGCTGCAACAACTGTTGTACCAGAAGGCCAAACAGCGGCTGAGATCAATGATGGCGACACTGTTATCTTTGCTAACTTTAGAGCAGACCGAGCACGTGAAATGACTCGTGCCTTTGTTGATGCTGACTTCAGTGGTTTTGATAAGAAAAAATCACCACAGTTAAGCGCATTTGTAATGATGACTGAGTATGCAGCAGACATTAAAGCGCCGATTGCATTTGCCCCAGAGCCTTTAACAAATGTATTAGGCGAATGGTTAGAGAAGCAAGGTAAAACACAGCTACGTATTTCTGAAACAGAAAAATACGCACACGTGACCTTTTTCTTCAGCGGTGGCCGTGAAGATGAATTTGTTGGTGAGACTCGCGAACTAATTCCATCACCACAAGTAGCAACATACGATCTGCAACCAGAAATGAACTCTGAAATGCTGACCGATAAACTTGTTGAAGCAATCGCTAGCGGTAAATACGATGCCATCATCTGTAACTACCCTAACGGAGACATGGTAGGTCACTCTGGCGTATTCGAAGCAGCAGTGAAAGCATGTGAAGCAGTTGATCATTGTATTGGTCGTGTAGTTGCAGCACTTGAAGAACATGGTGGTGAAGCGCTTATTACAGCCGATCATGGTAATGCTGAACAAATGGCTAACCCAGCAACGGGCCAAGCACATACCGCACACACTAGTGAGCCAGTGCCATTTATCTATGTTGGCCGTGATGCAACACCACATGATGGTAAAACATTGAGTGACGTGGCTCCAACTATGCTTCACCTACTCGGCTTAGAGCAGCCAAGTGAAATGACTGGTAAACCAATCATGACGCTGAAATAAGCTATGAGTAAATGTATTAACCACTTCCTTAAAACTGGTTTAATACTGACTTCATTAGTAACAACTTCGGTTGTTGCTAATGAAGATCAAACCAAAAAAGACTTATCAGACATTCAATCAGCTTTACAAAAAACAGAGGCTGAGCTTAAAGGTCAACGCAAGTCCATTGCCCAAATGCGCAAAGATCTGCGCGCCCATGAACTCGACATAGCTCAAAATGCCAAAGCATTAAACCTTGCCGCCCAATCAGTTAAAGAAAATGAGCAACAACAACGAGAACAACAAGCTAAAGCTGAGCAACTTAAAGCCCAGCAAGCACAGCGCCAAACCTTATTAGCTGCACAACTAAAAAGCGCCTATATGGCGGGTAGCCATGACTACTCTAAAATGTTGCTTAACCAACAAGACACAGCCAAAATTGAGCGCACATTAAGTTATTACAATTACCTAAATAAAGCACGTATCGAACAAATCGAAGAGCTCAAAGCACTGCAGCAAGAAATTGCAGACAACCAAGCTGAGCTTGAAAAAACCAAACAACGTCTAGTTGCCTTATATGATGAGCAAAAAAGACGCCAGCAAGCTCTAGTCAATGCACAGCAAGAGCGTAAAACTAACCTCAATAAACTCCAGTCAGCGTTAAAAGAAACGAAGAGCTCAATTGATTACTTAAAAGAAAATGAGCAAACCCTGATCACCGCCATTGAAGAGCTTGAACAAGAGCGAAACGAAAAAGTTGAATTACTAGGCTTACAAAGTAGTAAGGGCAAACTCGACTGGCCAACCAAAGGAGCTTTACGCCACCGCTTTGGACAACGCAAGCACGGCAACATAGATTGGAAAGGCGTACTTATCAGCGCCAAAGAAGGCAGTAATGTTAAAAGCGTACAGAACGGCCAAGTGGTTTACGCTGACTGGCTAAATGGCTTTGGCTGGGTTATCGCAATTGATCATGGCGATGGCTTTATGAGCTTATATGGTCACGCTCAAACTCTACTTCGCGATGTTGGCGACCTTGTTAGAGAAGGTGAAACAATTGCATTAGTCGGTCAAAGCGGCGGACAACCGGATCCTGGTCTATACTTTGAAATACGCCACAAAGGACGCGCAGTAAATCCTGTAAAATGGTGCAGACGCATTTAATTGATTAAATAGCTGCACTCTATGAGGAGCAGCTGATGCTAAACACAACTTACTCTTACAAAGCTCATTTTTCCCCAGCTAAGTTTTTTACTCAGCTGTCTTTTTTATTACTTGTCAGCTTGCTATGCCTGATACTGCAATCGTTTCAGGCTGTTGCAAAACCCTCGTTGCAGTCTCTACAGCATCAGCAACTAAACGAAATCCTATTTAATATCCATACATATTATGTTGATGATCTGAAGCTACAAAACTCATTTGTAACCCAGCCTGATAACTTACAAGTTGAGGCGTTATTCGAACGCCTTGATCCATACTCAAAATATCTCGACGAAACTGAGCTCGATGCTATCTTCAGTAGCACTAATGGTAGATACACAGGACTCGGTATAGAAGTAAAAGTTGAAGATGGTCGGGTTTATATTGTTAACACTATTAATAACTCACCTGCGGCGCTTGCGGGTCTTCAGGTAAATGATGAAGTTATAGCGATTAATCAACAACCTATTTTAGACAAAAGCATCGAAGAAGTGGCTAAATTAATTCGCCAAAGCGGTCAAAGTGCTGTCGATGTCGCTGTAAAAAGAGAGAAAGATACTGAGCTAAACTTCTCGATTAAGCGCCAACAAATCAACTTACAAAGCGTTCATGGCCATTTAGCAGATACAGGCGTTGCGCTTATCAGTATCAACTCATTCAATAACCACACATTACACGATGTTGCTCGGGAGCTTGCAAAAATGCAGGTCACCAATAGCTTCCCTCTTTCAGGTTTAATTATTGATTTACGCGATAACCCAGGCGGTACATTACAAGGGGCCATTGAAGTTGCAGATCTGTTCTTAGATAACGGCACCATAGTGTCAACCAAAGGCCGCTTTAATGAAGCTAATCAGAAGTATAAAGCCCATAAAGGCGACATACTCAGTGGCGCTCCCATTGCTGTACTGATTAACGAAAACTCTGCCTCTGCGGCTGAAATACTCGCAGCAGCACTGAGAGATAATCAACGAGCGGTGCTAATTGGCGAAACTTCTTTTGGTAAGGGCTCAGTGCAATCGCTGATACCTTTAGGTAACGGTAATACCGCATTGAAACTGACTACAGCACGTTATTACACACCCGCGGGTCAATCTATCGATGGAAAGGGGATCACCCCAGATGTGAGTATTAATCAAACAATGCTTTCAGAAATTGACCAAGGCGTTATAATAAAAAACATCCAAGAATTGGCGCTTTTTAGCTCACTTCTAGATGGACAAGACAAAAAGCAACTTACAGCAAAGCAGCTCTTTATTATGCAGTAAGTAAATGCTCACAACGGATATAATAATTACAAAAAGTGAATTTAAAAACAGGCTTATTACTCGCCGTATGTTGCCTACCGCTATTCTGCCAAGCAAAGCAAATAGCCATAGTAATTGATGATATAGGCAATCATCAGCGCGACCTTGAAATATTAAACTTACCAGGGCAAGTGACCTTCTCAATCTTGCCCCATACACCCTATTCACAAATATTTGCTGAGCGCGCTAGTAAAACTCATAAAGAATTACTTTTACATGTACCAATGCAAGCGCTTGATAAAACTAAAGCACTTGGTCCGGGTGCACTCACCGATACTATGAGTAAGTCAGAGTTACAAACAACCCTTGGTCATGCGTTAGCCTCTCTACCACAAGTAAAAGGGGTCAATAACCACATGGGTTCTGAGTTAACACAACTTACAGAGCCAATGAAATGGACGATGGAAATATTAAAGAAACGCGGTTTATACTTCTTAGATAGCCGAACAACCAGTCAAAGTGAAGCACAAAACGTTGCTAACCTCTATGGTGTGGCTAATGTATCTCGCCATGTATTTCTTGATAACAATGTCACCCAAAGCCAGCTACAACATCAACTTGAAGAACTAAAAAGCAAAGCTGAACACTTCAACTACGCAATCGCCATAGCCCACCCCTATCCAGAAACCGTTGCTTTTCTACAACAAGCTCTCCCAGAATTACAACAGCAAGGCTTCGAGCTTGTTCCCCTCTCACAACTAGTCGAAACAAAATACATTCAGCTTGCCAAAGCAGAGCAAAGGCAAGGGGAATGAGTGTTATAAAAGTAAGTTAGCGAGAGTAAAGTTAGCGAGGGGAAAGTTTTAAGGTCTGGCGTAGGTTGGGTAGAGCGAAGCGAAACCCAACACAGAGCTTTCAGCCGTCAGCGATCAGCCGCGCGGTTTGGGTGTTTGGTGCTGCGTCTTCCTATGCCGGAGGCTCTAGGTTCTAGGTTCTAGGTTCTAGGTTCTAGGTTCTAGGTTCTAGGTTCTAGGTTCTAGGTTCTAGGTTCTAGGTTCTAGGCAAAGTGTACTTGTAGGAATGGCCTTAGCCATGAATGTGTTTGTTATGGTCTAGATTCGGCACTGAAGTGCCTCCTACTGGGGTGTTGCTGAGGGAGACTCTGTGTTTCAACTGACGTCTGACGGCTGAAAGCTGACAGCTCCAAATGCAAAAAAGCCCGACTCTTTCGAATCGGGCTTTCTCTTATTTGGAGCCTGGCGATGACCTACTTTCACATAGCAGCTGCTACACTATCATCGGCGCTGTTTCGTTTCACTACTGAGTTCGGCATGGGGTCAGGTGGGTCCAAAACGCTATTGTCACCAAGCAAATTTGGTTTTAATTCGCTCTTTTGAGCAAATTAATAAATTTGGAATTCTGATATCAAGTAAATATCTACTTTAGTAACTTAACTTCTGTCGTTACGCTGTCATAAAACGCGTTTGGCGTTGTATGGTTAAGCCTCACGGGTAATTAGTACAGGTTAGCTTAATGGCTCGCACCACTTCCACATCCTGCCTATCAACGTTGTAGTCTTCAACGGCCCTTCAGAGACTTTAAAAGTCTAGTGAGAACTCATCTCGAGGCCTGCTTCGCGCTTAGATGCTTTCAGCGCTTATCAGTTCCGAACGTAGCTACCGGGCAGTGCCATTGGCATGACAACCCGAACACCAGCGGTTCGTTCACTCCGGTCCTCTCGTACTAGGAGCAACCCCTCTCAATTCTCAAACGCCCACGGCAGATAGGGACCGAACTGTCTCACGACGTTCTAAACCCAGCTCGCGTACCACTTTAAATGGCGAACAGCCATACCCTTGGGACCGACTTCAGCCCCAGGATGTGATGAGCCGACATCGAGGTGCCAAACACCGCCGTCGATATGAACTCTTGGGCGGTATCAGCCTGTTATCCCCGGAGTACCTTTTATCCGTTGAGCGATGGCCCTTCCATTCAGAACCACCGGATCACTATGACCTACTTTCGTACCTGCTCGACGTGTCTGTCTCGCAGTTAAGCTGGCTTCTACCATTACACTAACCGTACGATGTCCGACCGTACTTAGCCAACCTTCGTGCTCCTCCGTTACTCTTTGGGAGGAGACCGCCCCAGTCAAACTACCCACCAGGCACTGTCCGTAATCCCGATTAGGGACCAACGTTAGAACATCAACACTACAAGGGTGGTATTTCAAGGACGGCTCCACAAAGACTAGCGTCTCTGCTTCAAAGCCTCCCACCTATCCTACACATGTAGGGTCAATGTTCAGTGCCAAGCTGTAGTAAAGGTTCACGGGGTCTTTCCGTCTAGCCGCGGGTACACAGCATCTTCACTGCGATTTCAATTTCACTGAGTCTCGGGTGGAGACAGCGTGGCCATGGTTACACCATTCGTGCAGGTCGGAACTTACCCGACAAGGAATTTCGCTACCTTAGGACCGTTATAGTTACGGCCGCCGTTTACCGGGGCTTCGATCAAGAGCTTCGTCCGAAAACTAACCCCATCAATTAACCTTCCGGCACCGGGCAGGTGTCACACCGTATACGTCATCTTGCGATTTTGCACAGTGCTGTGTTT
>NZ_CP072675.1:0-700000 GCF_023650795.1 Pseudoalteromonas sp. SCSIO 43088 | reverse complement strand
AGATCACGTTCATATCTGTTTCGGCTTCAGAATCTTCTAGATACTCAAGGTCACTAATTGGTTGACCTTTATATACACCAACTGAAATTGCCGCAATCATATGCTTAAGTGGGTTTGAATTGATCATACCTTTACTACGCATGTAAGTAAGCGCATCAACTAATGCAACGCACGCGCCACTGATTGATGCTGTACGTGTACCGCCATCAGCTTGAATAACATCACAATCGATAGTAATGGTGTTTTCACCTAACGCCTTTAAATCAACCGCGGCACGAAGTGCACGTGCGATTAAGCGTTGAATTTCCATTGTACGACCGCCCTGCTTACCGCGCGATGCTTCACGACCATTACGAGTATGTGTTGAACGAGGTAACATACCGTATTCAGCCGTAACCCAACCTTTACCTTGGCCTTTCATAAAGCGTGGTACACCTGCTTCAACAGTTGCTGTACACAAAACTTTAGTATTTCCAAACTCTACTAATACTGAACCTTCAGCATGCATAGTGTAATTACGTGTGAATGTAACCGGTCTAATTTGGTTAGGTGTTCTTTCGCTTGGACGCATTAACGATCCCCTTAATTCTGAATTTGCCACATTATAAGTCGATGTGGTGCCAGATGCCATGTTCATTTACATAATTAACTGCATCAGAAAAGCACATTTCAGAAAATTTACGCTAGAGGTTAAAAGCTGATTCGGTATAATCAGTCAACTTTGTAAATTTAATAACACTAGGAAATCATCCATGATCCACAGCATGACAGCTTATGCGCGCCGCGAAATTAAAGGCGAATGGGGCACTGGCACTTGGGAAATTCGTTCAGTAAACCAACGTTACCTTGAAACTTTTATCCGCGCACCTGAGCAATTTCGTGGCATGGAACCAGTTATTCGTGAGCGTTTACGTAAACATTTACAGCGCGGTAAGGTTGAAGTTTTCTTAAAGTTTGCTGCAAATCCAGCGCATGTTGGTGAGTTAACGATTAATGAATCACTCGCTGAGCAATTAATCAAAAGCGCACAATGGGTGCAAAACCAAAGCAATGGTGACATCAACCCTGTTGATATTTTACGTTGGCCTGGCGTTATGGAAGCCGAAGAGCTCGATATGGATAGTGTAAACACTGCGCTAATTGCAGGGTTTGACCAAGTAATTGAAGATTTTAAACAAGCTCGCGGCGATGAAGGCGCAAACTTACAAGAAATGATAGCAACTCGCCTTGATGCTATTTTAGAGCAAGTAACTATTGTTGAAGGCCACTTACCAGAAATTGCTAAATGGCAGCGCGAAAAACTAAACCAAAAGCTAGAAGAACTAAAAACAGATATTGATGAGTCTCGCCTTGAGCAAGAACTTATTTACCTTGCGCAAAAGCAAGATGTTGCTGAAGAACTTGACCGCTTAAAGTCGCATGTTAAAGAAACCAAAAAAATCTTAACTAAAGGCGGCGCATGTGGCCGACGCCTAGACTTTATGATGCAAGAGTTTAACCGTGAAGCAAACACATTAGCATCAAAGTCTATCAACAGTGATATCACAAACGCTGCTGTAGAACTGAAAGTGTTAATCGAGCAAATGCGTGAACAAATTCAAAACATCGAATAGTTTTTTTACCCGTCCAAGAATGTCTTAGAAGCCCTGTTATTTGCTTGTAAATACAGGGCTTTTTTATTTTTCCTGTCCAAATCGGTTTGCAGATGTCCGTTACCAGTTGCTGTTTAAGTGGTGGGCAAAATGGTGGGCAGGACCTGTTTTTTTGACTCAATAAGCAAAAAGTCAAGGTATCTGGTGAGCAGATTTTTGCATCTATCTCACCACCGCCTTATGCCATCCCCACTTATCGTGCTGCTTGCAGATTGTTCAATCACTCAACTATCGAACCAATCGATAAACAAACAGTGGTGGGCAATGGTGAGCAAATTTTAACGATTTCTTAGGAATATAGAGTAACAAACGATGGCAAAACTAACCGCAACTCAGGTGCAATCTTATGCTCGCACCGCAGCAGCAAACAAAAAATACAGTGATGGTAATGGCCTATATTTTTGCGTAAGAAAATCTGGCATGCCGTATTGGATGCTAAGGTATACCAGCCTAAACGGACGACGAGAAGCCACGCTCGGTCAATATCCAAGTATGACCTTAGCAGAGGCTCGACTTGAATCGTCTAAAATGCAGCTACAACTTCAGCAAGGTGAAGATCCATTAGCAATTCGCGCTATTGAAACCATCCCAGAGATCCAAAATGTCAGCCAGCTGTTTCAAGACTGGTATGCCAAAGACTTAAGTCGCCGGTTAAAGCACCCCAATATACCCAAACGTGTTTTTACCAAAGAAATTGCACCAGTGATTGGTCAACTTCCTATCCAAGCTGTGCGCCCCACACATGTGCGCGAAGTATTAGAGCGCATTCGAGAAAGTAACCGCCCTACCATTGCCAACGATACCTTGATGTACATGAAGCAGCTGTTTCGGCATGCGATAAAGCTCGACTTAACGCTGAACAACCCAGCCGCAGCATTTACCGTAGACGATGCCGGTGGCGTGGAGTCCAGTAAAGACAGGATGCTCAACAAAGAGGAAATTCACTACGCCTTTAGCGTGTTTCATACCCATATCAATAGCTTTGGCCGCGACAACTACCTCGCTTGCTGCCTGTTTTTGGTATTGGGTGTACGCAAAAGCGAACTGTGCGAAGCTATGTGGCGTGAAATGGATTTAACCACGGGCGTATGGGACCTACCCAAGGAACGCAGCAAAACTGGCGTGCCGATAAGCATTCCCTTACCGCGCCAAGCCATTGCCTGGTTTAACGAGCTGCAAATCCGCGCTTGTGGCTCGCCTTACGTTTTCCCAGCCAGACGAGCAAGCCATCGTCCACATATGGGGCCAGATACGCTGAACCGCGCCATTTCTAAACTCTTTGGTCGCGAGCCAGGGCGCAAAAAACAGCCTCCCAATAAAATGGGCAAACTTGAACACTTCACCGTACACGATCTGCGTCGCACCTTTCGCAGCCTTGCCGCCTCTTTGGGCATTGCAGGCAATGTGGCCGAACGCTGTCTTAACCATAAGCTAAAAGGCGTTGAGGGTATCTACGACCGCCACGATTACTTTGAAGAGCGCCGTATTGCCCATCAAACCGTGGCTGATGCGGTTGAACCGCTAGTGAACTTTGAGCCACATTCGCAACAGCACGCAGGAGAGCATTAACATGCAATTTATGATGCGACTCGCCCCCATTACCTTTCCAATAGCCGTGCTGGCAGGGCTTGGCTGGTGTATTGGCATTGCCCTACTCGAACAGTCTCATGGTATAGGCTACGCACTTACTCGGCATTGCCTGATGGTATTCGTGGTACTCGCTCCTTGGCTGATACTAAAACTCATGTTCTACGTGATTATCAGTTTAGGACGCAAACTGGGGCTCATCCCGCCTGCACGTCCAACGCACAGCTTGGGGTATGAAGAATCACTCTATTGGTTCAGAGTATTGGCCTTCTTCGATGGCAAACGCAGCCGCATGCCGAAAAGGCCCATCAGGCGAAACTAACAATCCCCCATTTGCTCACTTACCGTGGGCAGTTGGGACAATGGGGCAACACTTGATACAGCGAGCTTTAGAAAGTGAATAAGAGGACAGCAAACTGCCCCAAGGAATGGGGCAATTGGGGATGCGGTAAAAACTCCTAACCGCATCAAAAATACCAAACTTGCAAAAGTCCCAATATGGGACTACCATCTATTTATGAGAATTATCGCACTATCAACCTTAAAAACATTTTGGGAAGACAGCCCAGAATACATTGACGCTAAAGAGCCAACTTTAGCTTGGTATAGGCATGCATTAAACGCTGATTGGGGATCACCGTCGGATGTGAAACAGGACTTTAGAAATGCCAGCATCCTCAAAGATGGGCGTGTCGTGTTTAACATTGCCGGTAATAAATACCGGTTAGTTGTTTGGATCAATTATGCCTACAAAGTGGTTTACATACGGTTTATCGGCAGCCATGCGCAATACGATAAAATTGATGTGCAAACGATTTGAAGCCAAAAGGTAGTAACAAGAGGTAAATATAATGGACATCAGACCTATTAAAACAGATGCCGACTACCGCGCGGCATTAAACGACATCGAAAACCTAATGATGGCGGAGCCTGATACCGTCGAAGGCGAAAAGCTGGACATTTTGGTTACGTTAGTTGAAGCCTACGAAGCAAAGCATTTCCCAATGGATTTGCCAGACCCTGTTGAGGCAATAAAGTTTGAGATGGAGCGCAAAGGCTTAACGGTTAAAGATCTTGAACCCATGATAGGTAAAAGCAATCGTGTTTATGAAATCCTAAACCATAAGCGATCACTTACGCTAAAAATGATTTGGAAACTTCATGAAGGGCTAGGTATTCCAGCAGAGTCGCTCATCAAACCGCCTCAAGTTCGCGCTTCATAGCGCTGCACATAAAAATTATGTTGTCATGAATGACGCTCGCTACCCAAACATTTCTGCTATTGATAACAGGCTAGCTGAGCTTGAAAACGAAAAGCAGCAGCTTCTCGCATTAAGAGAGGCTTTGCGTAGCGCTCAAAACGAGCGTTCAGTACAGACATTCACGCCAGAACAAAAGGTCGCCCTATTCAGACAACGATTTCGTGGAAGAGAGGATATCTTTGCCAATCGTTGGCAAAATCAACAGGGCCGCAGTGGCTATTCCGTAGCCTGTGATAATGAATGGGTAAACGGGGTTTGCAACAAACCCCGCATTAAATGCCAATACTGTTCACACCGAAAGTTTAGCGAACTAAACGAGCGCATTATTTACAGGCACCTTGCCGGTCATCAAGTGGTGGGGCTGTATCCCTTACTGAAAGATAATACGTGCTATTTGTTGGCAGCCGATTTTGACAAAGGCTGTTGGCAAGAAGAAGTCAAAGCAATGTCTAAAGCGTGCCAAGCGTTTGATATTCCCCACGCGATAGAAATCTCGCGTTCTGGCAACGGGGCGCACTTATGGATCTTTTTTGACACCAATATCCCAGCTAACCAAGCTCGGGCACTTGGTTTCGCTTTGCTTGATAAAGCCATGGAAATATTTCCAAATCTATCGTTTGACTCCTATGACAGGCTCTTTCCTAACCAAGATGTTCTTCCTGAAGGCGGGTTTGGTAATCTCATCGCGCTACCACTTCAAAAGGAGGCTCGCCTTTCAGGTCGTAGTTGCTTTGTTGACAGTGATTTGAATGCGATTGACGATCAATGGCAGTACCTAGCTGAGCTTAAAACGCTTACGCAATCGAGTATTGATCAACTCATAACAACCATTTCACCCAACCCCCTATTACTGTCCGAACAAGGGCTAACAGATAACCGCCCACCTTGGGAAATCACAGCCAAAGCCACACCAATAAAATTAGAGTCTTTGCCGAAAACCGTGACCATTACCTTGGCTAACCATATCTACTTTTTGATGAGCGAGTTACCTGAGCCACTACTGGCAGGACTCAAGCGATTAGCGAGTTTTTCTAATCCTGTGTTTTTTAAAACACAAGCGTTGCGCTTTTCAACCCATGGCATTCCGAGGTTTATTTCCTGTGCTCGTATTGAAAACGGTTATCTAGCACTACCGCGAGGCTGTCTCGATGACTCGATTGCTTTGCTACAAGAGCACAGTATTTCGCCACTGTTTGACGATAAGCGTGAAACCGGCAAACCATTATTAAAACTTACCCCTGAGTTCACTTTGCGAAAGAACCAGCGTGACGCAGTGGCCGCAATATCTAAACATGACTTCGGTATTTTGCATGCGCCGACCGCATTTGGAAAAACGGTTACTGCCATCGGCATGATCGTAAAACGCAAAGTAAATACCCTAATACTGGTTCATAGCCGACAACTGCTTGAACAGTGGCAAGAGCGATTACGCACGTTTCTACCCGACGTAAACATTGGCAGTATAGGCGGGGGTAAAAGAAAGCCGAGTGGCATTATCGACATTGCCACCTACCAAAGCTTGGTTAATAAAAAAGACAACTCCATCACGCCTCTCATCCAAGACTACGGCCACATTATTGTTGATGAATGCCACCATCTGTCTGCGCCAAGGTTTGAAATGGTACTCAACGAGGTAAGAGCAAAATATGTATTGGGCCTAACAGCAACGCCAGAGCGACAAGATGGCCATCAGAAGATCATTTTTATGGCGGCAGGTCCCATTCGCTATAAAGTGAAACAAAGTCCTGATGAGCAATTTACTCAAACCGTGATGATTCATCAGCTCTACGATATACCGCCAGCTGAGCTAATAAAAACAGATGAGCGACCCAAAATAAGCGATGCTTACCGCTGGCTCGTCGATAACCAACAGCGCACTTCAAAAATTGTCTCAGACGCCTCTCAGTGTGTTCAAAATGGTGGACACCCGTTAGTCCTTACAGAGCGTAGAGAGCACGCAGAGTACATACACTCACGACTTACCGAGATGGGTATAAGCACTGTCGTACTTAAAGGTGCCATGAAAGCTGCGGAACGCAAGAACGCTGACAATCATCTGCAATCGGCTCAAGTCGTCGTCGCAACAGGAAAATATGTAGGCGAAGGGTTTGACCTACCAAGACTGGATACGTTGTTTTTGGCCATGCCCATCGCATGGAAAGGTACATTGGCTCAATATGCCGGTCGTATTCATCGTGAATCGGAAGGAAAAACACAAGTCACCATTCACGACTATGTGGACTGCGCCCTCCCTATGCTGCAACGCATGTTTAAAAAACGCGAGAAAAGCTACAAGGCAATGGGGTACGCCCTTGAATACTTTGAGGGTAACAGTGACAAGCAACCTTCACTCAAGTTGGAAGACACCTCTCCATCAAATCCCAAGTTAAATTAGCAAGCCGCTCTTCGTTGAACACTTCCTCATACTTTTATACCCATACGCCAAAACCACTATCCGTTTGGCTTTTGGATCGAAACGCCAAACAGGGAAATTAGACCACTTACTGTTTGGCTTCTCGATTGAAATCCAACGCTGCTAAGCCTTGCCGGTACTGGCACAAAGCAAGGTTTGGCACTTTTTGTACCCTAAACCAACCTCGGCATAAAAGTACAAACCGTTTGATTTTTTAAACCCAGAATGCAAACGATCGTTTGGCGTCTCGATTTTTTTGCACTAGCCAAATGCCGCCAAACAGCGCCGTATTGGACTATGTATATCAAACAGTTAGCCGCGCACAGATCATCATAAAAAACTGATTTGACTGGTTAGTTTGATGGCCATTTCTTTCATCTATTTCACCACCGAGTCTGCACCCGACGACTGAAAATAGACGGCATGAAGAACCATAAGGTGATAAGTGACGTGTTGTGGGCAAGTGGTAACGATTGGGATAGAGAATGGATACAGCAGCTGGTCGCGTTACTGGTTGGGCATGGCGCGTTTACTCTCTACCCAGCATTAAGCCAGTGCGATAATGCCGCCGAACGCTTAACCCGCTGGCTGGCCTATCAGCTACCGCGGGTTAAACAAGCACACCCTGGCTGCCCGATTTACCAATGGCTGAACAGCATTGGTGCAAAAGCGATCTTAGAAAAATGGCAGTACCCCGAGCAATGGCCAAACCTGTATTGGTTGCCTTTACCTGAGGTTGATGGCCACGCCCAAGGCGGGCTAGTTTTGTTACCAGCGCATTTGTTACCGGCACATTTATTACCGACAGATAGGAATGGCACGAGTCAAACCAACACATTGCTCGCAAACACGCCCGCCAACGCCTGTATCTTTTGGTGCATTACGCCTTTATCTAAAACAGGGAAACGCGCTACCTTACACCCCAATCAGCAAAACCGAGCTTTTTGCCTGCCCAGTTCGCCGGAGCAAATAGGAAAAACGTGCACGGGGTTATTGCTGAGTGGTTTAAGAAAAGACAACGGAAAACGAAACGCCAACGTGATCAGCCACCAAATCAATCTAGCGCTGCTGCACCACCTTTGTGGGCCGGAGAATGATGTGTGGATTACGAACAAATGCTTTGTTAACGAGAAGGAAACTCAACAACAAGGCTAAATAACTTGATATTTGTTTTGAAGAAAACCACAATTTCACTCAAGCTATTTAAAACTGGTTGAGCCTTTACCTAGCGTTTTGGCTCGTGGCTGCGCCTCAGTCGCCGTTAAGACTGGGGTTTACCTCTTCCAAACTACCCGAAATCACAAGCCCCAGAAACGAGTAACCCCTCACAGGGCGCTGATCTAACGGGTAGCGGGAGGGGTGTTGTTGGTGCGATTTTAATATCAAAAGCGTCAAATAGCTCGATATTTTTATATATGTCGCTACCTCTAATCTGCTTGCCTTTGCTTCAATTAGAACTGCCCAGAATTTCTGGGTGATCGCATTTGCGCGAACCGTCACATTTTAAACAAAAAGCACGACTACACTAATGGGTGAATTATCAATCGTAACTATCTTAGTACAGTAACTGGTTGCGTAACCAGCTACCCCCGATAAATCAAAAGCTTAACCAACAAAAAACATCAATACAGTCAGCGGCTAGATATCAAGTGACCAAGATACTTACACGGCAGTCAAAGTATCCCCACCATGCTTAGTAACTCTTGGGCGACACTGAATCTTCATTGCGTCGCTGACAAATGCGTTATCACTGGCTTTGCTAGACCAAATATATGCCTCACCTGGTTTTAACGCTCCAAGCTTCTCAGGCGTTAGTGATTTCAAACCGATACAGGCTTTTTGAATATGCTTTAACCAGTCCGGAGCGTTGAACTTATGCAGAATAATCTGTGATGAAAGCTGAATAAGTTCCACCGGTACAGACGGTGGATCTTGGCTGGCAATCATGACACTGGTGCCCTTGTGGCGCATTTCGCGTACCGTTTCCACAAGCCCTTTTACTAGGTCTGGACTATCGATGTATTTATGACATTCATCAAACACAATTAGCTTATTAAAAGATTGCCCTTGGTACTTGGCTTCCGAGAATATTTGCAGAAGCACCACAAATAAGCCTAATGCCTCATCTTTTTCGATGAATTCGTCTCGAACATCTACAACGATCATTCTGCCTGGTCGAATCAGCGAACCAACGTTTAATTGGTCATCAATGTACTGTTCAGCAAAATCCAAACGCATGTCTGCTAGGTCTTTAAGTGAATCCGAAAGACTAGAGTTTTGTATTCCATCCCTTATCGCTTGGATCGAGAGGTTATTTCGATTTTTACGCATAATATTGCCTAGTTGGCGGATATATGCGGCTTGGTTGCCGATAGCCCCCATCAAAAATTTCCAGTGCCCAGCTTGCAATTCAGAAGAACAAAACTTCAACGGATGTACCTCAATTCCAGGGTACTCAGCACGACGTTCGTTTAACTTGTCTTCAGGAGCTAACAACACAACATCATCTAAGGAAGCTGGCTCCGCACCATATACTTCTTTAAGCTTAGCTAACTGCGTAAAATCGTCATTTGGAGCTATCATCGACGTAAACTCAGGTTTATAGTCCTGAGTAGCACTGTAATGGAATATCACACTGGCCAACTCTTTATGCAGCGTATTGATCGATGGAATTGATTTAGTTGCCATCTCCACAACTGAGCCTAATGTATAGCTTTTGCCCCCTCCTTGAACACCAAATAAACTTAGTGTGTGTGTATGGTTTAAATCTAAGGCTATTTTCCGTCCATGGACCTCTCCCAATAGGCCAAACTGAGCAGAGTCACCGTTGACACCGAGAACGATATCGTGGGGAACGACCTCAATTTTATTACCCGTTGTGATGTTAGGGATGTGCAAATTTTCGTCTGGCTCTGGCTCTGGCTCTGGCTCTGGCTCTGGCTCTGGCTCTGGCTCTGGCTCTACAGTATTAGTTATTGCAGGAGCTGGATTACCAACAGGTTTTACTTCTTCAACGCCCTGATTAATCGACGGCGAAACAGTAGCTGGCTCATCATCATTAAAAGGCAGTACTTTAATCGTTTCATCTTTCGAAGTATCTGGCTTCTCAGGTAAAGTGATCGCAGCTTGAGATACTAATTCAGCCCAAGATACGGTTCTATCTCGCTCTTTATGTAAAAATTCGGCCGAAGTTAACTTAGGCAGCGTTAGCTCAAGTGAATCCAACGTTCCTTCACTGTGTTCATTATCCTCAGGCACTTTAGCGGAGAGCAATTCGTCAATATGGTTTCGCCCAACACGATGAAACTCGATACCAACTTCTTTTTCAACGCCGGAACTATTCTGACCGAAATCAAAAATAACTGCACTTCGGGTAATTGAAAGCTTGTATCCCTGTTCCAAGGTCCGAAGCAAAAATCTCGCCTCCTCAACAACCTCAGAAGTCAATAAACCAAAACGTTCAGATCGTTTAAGGTAATGTTCAAGAAGGACACAGAGCTTTTGTGTTTTAACCAAGCGATCAGGTCTATCCGGTGTTGTACGAGTCAAATCAAAATGACGCTGAAGAACACGTTCAGATTCCGAGATTTGCTCAGCAATACTCTTTTTTAAACCTTCGTACTTCGTCATATCGCCGACTTCTGAATAACACTTAACTTCGACTAAATTACAACGAATTGTGCGTGATGAAGCATCTAAATCGAACAATGCTAAATCAGTTCTTTTAAAGCTAACGTCAGCACCAAGCTCCCCATCTCCTTTTTGAAGCTCGGAATATAGCTCTAGGTGGGCATCTAAAGGAACAATGATCTGATCTTTGAACACCCCCTGGTATTCAAGATAAAGTTTGGATAGCGCCAACCCTAAGGCTTCCGACTTTGAAGCGCTATTTGAAGCCAGTTTTAGTGCAAGCCTGCCTGACAACGCTCTAAGTGAGTCTAAAACCCTCGTCGCCTTATTAACATCAGAAACAATTTGATGCTGTTCTAAGGTCCCTCTCAATAATGCTTCTATTTCTGTAGTAGAACGCGAAGTAATAACAAAGTTGTGCGTGTTTGAAGAAGCCATTTCAGGGCTGTGATCGATCAGATAATCTGGACGACCATCTTTACCACCGTGATCAAAAAATTCAATGCCCAAGTTTCTATCCACAGTGAATACCCAATCACTGACTTCGTGTAATTGATTTAACAAAGCTCTTTCAGCGCTATCAAGAGCCAACCTGACTACAGGCACCTGTTCTAAAGAAAAGTCGCCCGTCGCTAATGATGCGGTTATTCCCGACATCATTTTAGGCAGTTTTGCTATAGCCTCCGATATCTGGCCACCAAAAAGCATTTTCGCAGCACCATGTCTCGTGTGACGATCCCAAGCAACAACCCCATTCTCATCGAAGTAATCAATGCAATAGTCCTGATACAACCCATATATAGGCGCAACTTGTTCATCTGCCTGCGGTTTTACTACCGATAACTCTTGTGCAGGGAACACATCGAATAACATGCTTAGATGAGACTGAAACTCATCAGGCGACTGCTCAAACTCAGAGCTAGCTCTGAGCGAAATGCTTAACTTTGGCTGCAAGTGATTTTCTGCTGAATGAAATAGCTGATTTTCATTCTCACTGTCTTCGCCACTATTTATCAGATTAAATAAATCAGCGCCTACTTCTGTCGCGTATGGGTCAGCTACGAATAGACGAATATCAAAACTAATATGCTTTAGCTCCGGTTTCTTTCTCAAAGCCAACAACATGCCCGCTACGGCTCCCGCAGCCCCCGCGTTAAACACATTGATCGATAAACAATTCACATAGGGGTGTTGTATCAGATATCTTTCGACTTTTGTGGCGAGAAAGGTACTACTTTGCTTACCAACTTGCTGGTAATCATTTTTAATACCAAATGCCGTTTTAATTTTATCAATGAGTGCTTGTGGCTCTTTTTCTTGTGCAGACGACAGAATACTCCAAAATGGATGAATACTATCAAGTGCGACCATCAACTGGCCTTGAGAGTCTGGCAGAACGTAAGGAAAATTGGTTAATGCGAGTTCTTCTAATAAACTGTTTTTAGTTCCTACCGCGATTTCCTTACCAACCTTCTCACTCTGTCTTGCCCAAGCTTCCGCAAGAGAAGCCCATCCACCTAGCCATAAAGCCCTCAGTGGATGCGTAGGCCCCAGTAACATGGCTTTTTTATAGCTGCCGTCATAATTCCATATCACGATTGAAAGTGAATCCAAGCGAAGTAACGCGGCTAATTCAGTCGAATAGTCATGTCCATTTTCAGTTTCCTGAAATACCGCTGCTAGGTATTCTAAATAGCTGCTGGAATACAAGTAGGCTTCATGTGATGAAGACACATGATCATGAGCGACAGAAATTAGCTCTTTCTCATCTTGATGTATAATTTGAAAGTACGTTTCACGTGCCACTTTAAACTTTTCAAACTGGCTTTCTACACCCTTTATTGGCCAATCTACAGCATCGGCACCAGACTCACTTGCTTCTTGATTGCGAATTTCTACACGCCAAGTCAAAGCGGCCATTGGATTAGCTAGAATTTTTTGCTCAAAGTCTTTTAAGTAAGTGGTAACGGGGATTTGAATACCACTTCCTTTCTTGAATTTCACATTGACGATCGACTCAGCCTTACTCTTACTATCCTGCCAAGTCGTTTCCATTACTTCAGCATTGGCAAATTTCTCAGTTTCGATGACGTTGGCAAATTCAGCTTTAATCTTCGCATGCGCTAATGACGCCTCTCTGACTTTTCGCCCCTCAATTGGCTCAACCTCTGCATCTGCTGCTGGCAATACATAAAACAGATCACTTTCATTAATTCGTGAGCCAGCTTCCCCCGCACTGGACGTACCCCACGGTATTGGACACTGTTTGTCATCAACCAAGGGTAGTAATTCATCGTTTTCATCGAACGCTTGAATTCGAATGTAATGCCAACCTTCTTCCCATTCGATTCCAGTCAACTTATTAAACGTGATTGTAACTGTGGATTTTGATGTAGCTTTACCTACCTTAATTAACCCAACAAAATCACCTTGTTGAGTAAACACCTGAGCTTTATATTTCGCTAAACCATTAACTTCACTAGGCTTTGGTGAAACAGAAAAAGTCACAGAAAACTTTTTCAAACCACCTTGGCCAGTAGTTAATACTTGTTGGCCAATCAGTTGTTGCAAGTTTGGGTCTGTTTCATCTTCAGGAATAAGCGGCAAACCAACCTCAGTCACCGTTAAACAAACTGCATCAGTGGCATCTTCCTCATATTGAAAGCGCCATTTATCAAAAGTGAGTGCCCAGTTGCTGCTATCCACCACTAATTGCTTGCGCCAACTGCTATCGAGTAGATTTTCCTGATCATTTAAAAAGAGCGCTAATCTCTTGTTAAAATCTTCACCTTCTAGCTGTAGGTCATAAACGGTTGCAATCGCTGATTTCTCAGAGCGGTTTATAATTTGTACACACTCACGATTTTTAACTAATTTGCGTACCAACATAGAATGATCTTGATGCAACTCAAGATCAGGAATCAACCCCAACTCGTAAAGAGCAGCACCAGCAACACTTGGATCAAAGCCATTAATCTTAATCGTTAACGCGTATCGCAACCATTGATAAGCACTGAGTTTTAACGCCGCCTTTTCTTGAAGAATGAAGTAAACTTCGTCCAACAACCGCTTAATCGGATCAGGAGATTCAGCCTTTACTTGATTAAACGCAAGCCAATAAGCATCTGAAATATCAATTTGTTCAAAGGTCGCAGCACCAAAAGAGTCTTCAGAGGACGTTTTTAATTCATTGGGTACAAAAATCAGTAATGGCTGGCGAAGCTGGCCGTCTTCATCAGGGTTTCGCAGTTCAACAAGCTTGGTACTGGTAACCGAAAAATTGCGCGTCGCTTTCTCTGCCAATACGGCAACCTGGGCATACTCAACCGCACCTGATATGACTTCACTAAGCTGATACATCAGCTCAGTTTCTAAATCAGATACCTTCATGCAGTGGCCCGCACCGCGAGTTTCTAGTAACATCTTAAACTTAGGTACAAGGACACTGATTAAGCTGCCGTCAATATCTGACTTAATAACGGTTTGAATTCCCTTAATCATGCGCTATGTCCTTTCATACTTTCATTTTGCTTACTATTTATCTGATACCTTGGAGTAACCGTTTGTGTTACATACGCATCAGAAAGATCGCGATAAAAACCAATTTCTCGTAACCGGCGTTTAAAACCAGATAAGTTATCTCTAAGCGCTTTATTCACATCAATTGATGACTCACAGAAAGCATCTGTGTCGGGTAACGAATCAATAAAAATGCCATATCGTTCTTTTAAGAAAGTTAACAGCTCATCAACTCTTAATTCCTTAGTGTGAAAACCCAAGTCACCACCTTTAGTGAGTACCGCCAGCTGTAACAACACTTCTAGCAGTCGTCCATCAACGCTAAATCGACGTCCACCAGTGCTACCACTTTGTTGTTCTAACAAAGCACCAGGTTTATTCTTGAGCATAAGACTATCTAGGTTTTTGACTAAACCAGAGCGAATTGCATTACCTTGGACAAACAACAAAATCTCTATGTAGGTTTCATACTCAGGTAAGCCGAGCTGGGTAATAGCATGAATCTCTGGCGGAATTTCCTCTGACTCATGTGCAGATGACACTGACGCATCTAAAATTCCAGCGTTACGTTGACCAAAAAACTGATCGCGCTCTTGCTCTAACGGCGACTCCAGCAGAGTGAACAAATCAGGCACTGACATTTGTTTTATCGATTTTGCCCCCGATAATTTACCTTTTTTCGATAGATACTCTGCAAATTCATCGAGTTTTTTAACGCCGAAATAGGCTTTAATAAAAGCTGGAATACGCTTGTAGTGTAACGTCGCACTTTGCTCAGCCATCGATTCACTCAAGCTATTAGCGCCATTTGTCATGTCCACATAGAGCGCCGTCTTTTGTTTATTGCTCTCTTGGAGATTACGGCCCTTATTCTTAGCCAAAGCCGGTAGCAACTTAAACAATTTCAATTGGTATAGCGCCAGGTGAAAGGCTAACAATATCTTTATGTACTCAACCATCACTGAACGAGGAATATACTGGCGATACGTCAGAAGCTTAATGATATCTTCAGCTAAAATATCCGCAGCTTGTTGATTAAGCGGCGCAAACCGTTCTTGTAAGTCAGTATGATCCGGCGCGTCAGACTTTACTTGATCAGACAGTCTTAATATTGCCTGCGTTTCAACATCTACTTGCGACGAACTATCATACTGACCTGTCGTAGAATCGACACCAGCAAAGAAAAACTGTTTGAGTCGGTTAATCGCGGTCTGACCATTATTGGCATGGTAAAGCAACTCATATACTTGCTTAGAGGCACCATAATCCCGGCAATTTTTAGGATTTCGAAACAAATAAGTATTGCCGTGAAGTGGTCTCGGTGCAGCAACCGCTTCGTTAGCCTTGCCACGATTAATTAAGTCCACCAAGTGGGTTTCAATCCACTTTTCAATAGTAATAGGGGCTTGAGAGAAGTTTTTAAAATGTGTTTCATTACGAGAGTCTAGAAACTCGTCTTTAAACAACTCAACCGTCATACCTTTAGCACTTAGTTTACTAGAAGCGCCATTGTGCTTTAGCCGAGCGAATAGATGAGTTAAGACCCTATCCATTTCAACAATTTTGTAATCAAGATAGCTCACTTTATTGGTGCGAAAAGCCTTATCTTTTTTACCTAACTTCATGGCTGAACCTCCGCTACCAATCGTTCTAATTGCAACACACCACCTTCTTCGTCGCGGGTTATTTTTTCATACTGTTGGCCGTTGGTAGTTAACAAAACCTCTTGATAAGGCGCTGAAGCCAGTACGTTCTTAAATACGGTTAAACTTAAATAAAAACTCTGCTCCGCTTGCGCCGAAGGCACATAGCCTTGATTAAGGCGATGCAGCATTTCAAACAAGTCCAAATCTAATTCCAACTCTGCGGTAAGGCCGGTTGCATCTTGGTACTTGAGCAATAGTGACTGCGGACTATGCTCCACAAATGACGAGTTCATCGCTGCGTCTTTCACTTCAATGGAAAAAACATCCGATGGGAATAAGCGATAACTTCTAATAGTGCCTAAGTGTACCTTACGTACTTGCATCGCCAGCTGGCCGTTAAAATACATCGGATTATGCAAACCTTCGCCACGGTTAATTGCATTAATGGCAAGCGATTTCGCTTCATTTAGTAACGTACTGTCTTCGAGGTAACGTACTAATAACTTCGCTGAACGATAAGGCAGTAATGTTTGCCAGTTTTCTCCACGGCGCTCAAAGTAGGCCTTTCTGCGTAACATCCCAACCATATTACGATGAGATAGATAGCGTTCCTTACTCTCACTTAGTGCCGTGCCATTTGGTAAGCTCTGATGAACATTGGCTAGCAGCTGAGTTTCGTGTTCACTACGCTGATCAAACTGCAACCAATCAACTGCATCTAAGCCTAAAAAGTCCAGTCCGCGATCTAAGCGAACGTCAGACCCTTGAGCAATGTCAGTTTCTCTCAGCAGCTTTAACAATCTATCTTGGGTATTGTCGTTACCGCACCAAGCGTTAAAGTAATAACCGTGAAGAATTTTGTCGGCTTCGCCATTGGCATAGATTTCTTTAATTTCGTTACAGGAGTATTCACCGACTAGCGTATAACTCAGTGCCGAGCGTAAATCTCGCATCGTGATATGTAGCTGATTGCGTAAACTGGTCAGTTTGTAAATATACTTCAAACGCTCGATGACTTTAGGGCCAGTTTGCTCGTCTTGAAAGGTAGCAATATTGTGCTTAACGTAGCATTTGTCTTTTAGCGCACAATAATCACAGCCTTGCCAAACCTTGGCCGAGGTCATTTTTCCGATGATTCGCTCAAAAATAGACTCAGGTTGACTTTGCGTCGAAGCCAGCACATCGCGCATATTCAGGTTAACTACCGCCACGTCATTTTGCACTGAGCCATCTTTTAAACTTTGTTCAACTACGGCTTTTAGAGCAGAAAACCTTTCTGAATGTTGGGTTAAAAAGTCGACTAGCCGACCTTCGTTAATGGCAATTAACCGGGTCTCGTGATGTGGCCATGCATTTGAATCGTTACCTTGATAGACGCTAAAGAACTCTTCGAGTACCGCGTCATTATCTTTGTTACCTTCGTCTTGACTACCATCGTAGTTAGTCAGGTTTTTATGACCATTTATTTCAAACCAGCTGCCATTCCCTTGTGGGTTTAAGTGAACGCTTGTTCCTTGCGCTTCAACTTGAGCCTCCAATTGCTGCAAAAATGCGGTTTTGCCATCACCTGCATTACCGGTAATCAGTACCAAGCGCAGTTGCCCAGCCAGAATTGCAGGAGCAAGCTCGGTATCTAAGGCGGTTTCAACGTAAATTAACTTTGCGTAATCATCTAAGCCACGGGTGCCGGCATTTGAATGCCGACTTTGGCTATACAGCGTCAGCATAAAATCATGAAACGCAGATTTACTTGGGTTAGAGCCATCCGCAAGTGGCGGCAAATGAAACTGCGAAGTACTTTCTTCCGATAAAGTTTGCGCCTTTTTCAATTGCTGGACTTTATTCAGTGCTTTCAGCAATTGTTCGGCAGATTCAAAACGGTCAACTCGTTTTGGAGCGATCAGTTTTAGCAGGACCGCCGAAACATCATCGGTTAAATTAAAGCTCTGGGTAAACTCACTAGGGTGACGAGCTAACTCGTCCATAGGTGGGCACTGCACGTTGGCCCATGGGTATTCACCGGTCATGGCACGATATAGGGTAATGCCCAAGGCATATAAGTCCCTGTCAACTAAATCAGAGGCTTGCGGTGTTTCGGTAATACTTAAATCTGGTGGTAAATACTTCCGTGAACCGCCCCCCAAGGTTAAATCTTCAGCATCTACCGATACATTAAAATCGATGATACGAACTTTACCGTCTTTCCAAATCAGATTTTGTGGCTTGATGTCACAGTGGAAAATATTGTGCTCATGTAAATGCTGTAAACCTTCTGCTACCTGCTTAGCCATGGTCCACACTTCGTGTGCCGTTAATGAGCGTTGCTGGATCAGCTCACTGACATCTAGGCCTTCAAGGTACTCAAAAACAATATAAGGAGGACCTTGATTAGGAAGTACGTCTGCATCGTACACCTTTACCACATAAGGGTGCTCTGGCAGTTTAACCAAGGTGCGGTATTCCTGCTTTAAGCGCTCTAATACCGATTCTCTATCATTCAAAATCAGTTTCACCGCACGCGAAACATCACCAAAGGTATCCGTTACCTTATACACAATACCAAAACCGCCAGGTTTACCCAGCGGTTGCTGCACGACGTATTTATTAGTTAGCTGGTAGCCACTCGGTAAGCGCTTGTAATTGACTGAAGGCTCATGGGTATTTAACGATTTAACACTCAGTTGTTCGGGTTTATTAGCCTCAATAGTTTCTACTGCTGCTTTGGGTTGCCAGAGTGCATTAAATTGCGCCAGCGCATCTTCTGGGGTTGGCCGTTGCAGTGCATCTTTGTGACATAAGGTTTGTAGCCAATCATCAAATGCTGCTGGTAGCTGTTTATATCGCTCACTTAACTTTGTACTGAACAGACACGATTTCTCGATAGCTTGGGTGACCGAATCAAAGGCCGCATCACCACTAAACAGCTCAAAAATAACCAGACCTAAACTGTACATATCCGAGGCGCAGCTCGCTGCATGGCTATCAGCCCAGAGTTCGGGGGCTTTATAACGGTTTGAGATCCGCTGCTGTACTTCGTCTGCAATTGTGGTGGTGTTTTCACTCCCTATCCGAGCGTAGTCAAAATCAATCAGCCTTGGCTGACCATCGGCCCCCATTAAAATATGCTCAGGGGTAATATTGCGATGGACTACGCCATTGCGGCATAAATGCGCTAACGCCAACAACAGGTCATTAACGATGCGCTTTTTCTGATCCAATGTGAGTAGTGAGCTTGCGTCTTTAAGCTTTTTGCTGAGGATTTCGCCAGGAATGTCGTCGGTTAGTAGCAAATACTTGTCTTGAGCTTCGGTAACAAAAAAGTCTTTCACACCAATAATGGCAGAATGCGAGGGCATTTTTGCAATGGCACGATACGCGTTTTCAATTAAGCGCTTTTGCTTGCTGCGTTCCTCTTCTGGCAGATAAGGGTCGGCTTTATAGGCTTTAGCCAGCACAGTGCCGCCTTTGCGACCAGCGGTAATGTTAAATACACGGTATTCCGTAAAGTACTGATTATCGGTCAAAGTTTCAGCCACTTCCCAGTTACCAAAACGTACACCATGGCTACGCTTTTTGGCCGATTTACCCAAGGCCTCTGCGATAATCTGAATGTACTTAGTCACATTGCGCTCAAAGCGCTCTGGAATACGGGCACTGTCGGTGAAGAAACGGGTGCTGTTTTTTAGTGCCACTACATGGCCGCGCTCGCGATCTTCCGGGTCCTTGAACTCGCAATCATCTATAGTGAGCACCACCGCAGTGTCTACATAGATGTTTTTTAAGTCTCTATTTGCGCGATTTTGCTTACAAATGAGGCCAGATAACGACTTAGCATTGCCGCGTAATTTTGGTAATGGCGAGCGATAACTGTTGTGGGTAGTGTGCCAAGTGGTGCCGTCCACCTCAACTTTTCCGTGGATGCCCTTGGCATCCACTAAATAAATGGCATGGGGCGCAACAACACAGATATCCACTTCAAACAGCTGGTCATACTGTTCAACTTCAAAGCTATGAATAATAAAGTAATCGTCTGGTAACTTTTCTTTTAACCAAGCGATAGCTTTACGCTCTTCATCGTTAACCACATCACCAATTGCAAATACCTGTGCCATAAACCTTCCTTAATTTTCTTTCGCCGCTGCCTTTATTCCAGTTTCCACCATCGCTATGGCTTTATTTTCGTATTCGTCCGCTAAGTCCCTGGCTTTAAAGGCATCGCGAATGAGTTGCTCAACAGCTCTTTTATCATGTTGTTCTATTATTGGAATAGGTAGTTCAGATAGCATACCGACGTGAATATCTTGTTGTTTACTTCCAATACTCATAGAACGTAAACAACGGAATGCAGTTTCTGAACGAAGGAACGCGTACAGGTAAGCACCAGAGACTTCGGGATTAGCCGAACAAACTCTTAAGAAGTGCTGCGTATATACAAAATCCAACCATTTGCCCGTAATGAATATAGGTCTACAGAAAACCTCTCTTTCACCAAGAGTTCCTTGAGAAGCGATCATAACGGTTTCATCTTTAGCAAAAATTCCTTGCGGCGAATGAGCAGCGCTAATCCAGCGACCTTCGGGTTTGAACCAGAATCCTTGTTTTTGTCCAATTAATTGAACTCCGTGCTCTTGATCCGCATCTATTCTTTTGAAGCGAGCCCCTGACGACAACTGCCCACCCCGACAAATCTCACCAAGGGTTTTATGTGGCACAGATTTTAGATTCTCAATTAGTCGCTTGAATCGCCCGCCGAAGTTTAAAGCACGGATGGAGCGTGGGCTTTTTAGATAAATCTGATCACCAATATCCGGGCCTTCACTGTGCCATTCCTCTGGTGTGATATCGCTTAATCCCGCAGATGAGAACAATAGCTCTGTTGCTGCATCAATATTTTTTTGGAAGTCGGCTCGAAGCTTAGAGGATTTCTTGATTAGCGAATCAATTTCATGCTCTACAGATTTAGACAGCCGAGGCACAAGCATCCCTGTTAGGTGTTCTGGCTCAATATGCTGAATCATTGCACCATAAACGCCTTCAAGAACCATTGGCATACCAAAACTAGAATTCAAAAAAGCGTATATAAAACCAGCACCTATCTTTGACTCGTCTATGTCAAGACGCATGACATGCTCAGTACAACTCATTCCATCCATAAAATCGTTAACATAAGACATTCGACCTACGGTTCCAGACCGCGTAATAAGTATCTGGTCTTTATGCACCAATAATTTAGGGTTTTCCGACACTGATTTAGTTGCTATAAAGTTCAACTTTGAAAGATCTGATTGCAATACATCGCGACTAGATAAAAATGGTTTTCCATTTTGAGCGCTTGCTACCCAAATACGCTTATATCTTCCAGCATGATAAGTGCCGCCAAATCTGCCTGAAGTCAAATCACCTAAAACAGAAGATTGATTTTCTAGCTTGCTAAGTGCAACACGTACCTCGACAGCACCTCCCATAAAGGGATTACAATCTAATCTATGGCCATTAGCATTGAGCCAGCTACTTGGAATAGTCTTTACTTTCATTGGTGCTCCACCGGATACCAAATCTGAATCCGCTGCAATAAACTGTTAAACGAGTCAACTGCACAATCTTTGGAAAAAACGTCTTTGGCAATACGTTTATACAGCTGTGAGTGAGTCTTGTTACGCCCCCGGTTTTGGACTTTTAGGGCATCTATCACCGATTTAGGATCAACGGGGTTGAGCGCTGCGGTATCAAAATCTGAGATCATACCGATGGCTCCGGATTGTTAGCGCGAAACTCTTTCCAGGCTTTAGCAATTTTTGGCAAGTCGTCATCTAAAATTTTGCTACGACGCTTCAGCTTACGCACCACATTGTGGCCGTTGATGCGAATACGCTCTTCAACTTCTTCTTCGATAACTTTCTCTTCGCCGTCTGGGTGACGCTCATACAGCGTATTACCACGACGATCAAAGCCTACTTTTTCTGCAACTGCCATAAATACCGGGTATTCGGGCTCTCCACCGATGGCAATAGCATCTTTTTCAGTATCAGTTTTCTTTTTCAAGAACAGCAGGCTAGTTAAGATGTTTACGTTAGCTTCAACGATAAATGACTCAACAGGTAAGTCGACACAACCAAGCACCCAGCACTCTTGCATTAACCACCAGCGAATATACTCGTCACCTGGGTTACCTAGAATGCCGTCGGGTAACACGATACCCATACGTCCGCCCTGCTTAAGCCATTGCACGCAACGCTCAATAAACAAAATTTCGGGCGAAACTGCATCTTTACGGCGCTCTGTTTTTCTAAAGCCGCCGTTTTCAGTGCGCTCCCACACATAGGCAAGATCATATTGCTCTAGAATCTGCTTGTCGGTAACTGGGATATCGGAACCAAACGGTGGGTTATTAAGATCACATCAACACTGCCGTCTTTACCGCTGGAATCGCCAACAGGAATCGTTTTCTTGGCGGGGTCTACGCCCTTTAAATGTCCGTGTGGGTATTCCAATGAGTTCATGTGGTAGATGTTAGCCATGGCATTACTTGCCATCACCACGTTCATTTGCGATGCACGGCACAGGAAGGGGTCAAAGTCACAACCAAACAGATTGTTTTCGGCAAACTCTTTAATTTGTTGCTGAATAGAAATAAATTCTTCGGTGGTTTCAGCTGCCAGGCTAATAGCTTCTTTTTCTCTTAGCTGCTTGTTGATGAAGCTCAGGGTCTGCTCTAGGAAACCACCTGTACCGCATGATGGGTCCAGCACTTTTTCATGTGGTTGCGGTGCCATCATTTCGACAATAAGCTTGATTGCACCGCGAGGTGTAAAGTACTGACCACGGTCACCACGTAGGTTATCACCCACCACTTCTTGATAGGCTGCACCTTTGGCGTCCATTTCAGTACGGGTAAAGTCGTACTTAGCAAGTTCAGAAACCATGAATGCCAAAGCCCGATCTGACAAAGTGATATCTTCGTTGCCAGCAAAAATTTCTGGATAGGCTTTTTTTACCTTTTCAAATAGGGGGTTAATGCGTGCTCTGATTCTCTTACGACCTTCGTCGTCAAACTGCTCAGTTGGTGATGCCCAAAACTCACGGTCTCGATTGCCGATGCGCTCATCATACATTTTAGAGAATATAAGGTATAAGAACTGCCAGAATGCCGCATCTTTAGGCATACCTTCGTTACCGTGAATAAAATTATGACAACGACGGAATGCAGTAAGTAGCATCTCACGGTCAGCGGTTCTTAGCTGTGCGTTTGATGCAACGTCTCGACTCCCCAAAGTCTCATCTGCTAATGGCCAATCGCCAACTGCGTTGAACTTGGTATCGAATCGCGACTCTTCTTTTTCAACAAAGAAAAATTCGATGCCGTTGGTCCATAAACCCCACTGGCACTTTTCTAGCAGGTACTTATCACCAACCTGTTCACGCATCATATCCTCCATCAACTGAAGGTCTTTATGCGCTTGATCGTGATCACGCATTTTTACTGCGGATTTTTTGCCTTTTTTCGGCTCTTTATCACAGATAACAATGCGGCGGATATTTTCAGGAATATGCTCAGAACCATGCTCGAAAATGGCGATATCAATTTTCTTCTGCTTACCATCAATCTTAACTTTTACATCAAGCTCCATATCTTCAGCGCTGATGCCGTATTCATGGAACAAGGCGCGTAAGGTTTTTTGACGAACCAATTCTTTAGGTGTTTCTTTGATAGGATTATTCGTTAGGTAATCCAGCATCATGCCATCTTCGATGGCGAGTACTTCTGATGGCTTTTTATCGTTGGTTGTTGTCATTACTTGTTCTCATTAAATTCGGTTTCTGCTGGCGATTTTTGTAATAGATCTTGGATTTCACAATCAAACAAATCACACAGCTGATCGAGCGCCTCTAAGTCCACCTTAAGCGCGGTTTCTTTGTAAAGTAGCGTGACTGTTGTGCGGCTTAGGCCGGTTTCTCGCATCACGTCGCTAATGCGCATTTTTCTCTCACCCATTAATCGGGCTAGGTGGCAGCGGATCATGCTCTCTCCACGGTGTTTTCTTAACCATAAACTTGGGGATTTTTCACTGTTGCTTACCCTACCATGATTATGATTATTCTCAACTTATTTAAGTTAAAACCAAATAATTGAGCGTATTTGTTATTCGTTCGGTGCTGGTTGTTGGTACGCTAGCGGTTCACGGGAATGCCTCTAGCGGTATTGTCTGCGTTGGACTTCAAACATCGCTAGCTATTTATGTTGACTGGCGGTTCACTGCAAGTCGACAAGCCCATACAAGATTAATCGCCTCGTTAGTCATCCAAAATACTGCCTTTAACACAGTACATTCGTGGGCGTGTGTTGTCGGGCAGGCTGACTTTGCGCTGTGGTCGGTTGCCATCAGGGACTAGGTAGCCTGCGGCCATCAGTGCTTTGGCAGCGCGATCTGGACTTAGGCCTTCGGTGGCTTCACGCCAGCCAGTTGGGTAAAACAGGTAAAGGGTTTGTGGGCCTGTAGAGTCAATCCAACCCGCGCGTTGGCGTACTTGGCTGCTGTAACCGGTTTGTTTGGGCGTAAAGCGGCTTTCGCCATGCTGCTCAATAAAGCTGCGCACCTGGCGAATGGCTTGTTGATCTTCATTGGCAGCCACACCACCGCGGGCGAGTATCCATTGGTTTAGCTGGCTTAAACAGGCTGCCTCGACACTTGGGGTTGGCCAATCGAGTACTTTGGCTTGAATGGCTAACAACCCAGCGCTGGCCAGTAAGGCAAACTTTTCGGCGACCCGGCGCACTTGGCCGTCTGACTCGGGAGGTAAGCTGGTTAAAAAGCGTTGGCGTACGTTTTGGAAAACGGGTCGCACCTGTGCGCCGTGCTGCGTTAAATACCGTAACCAGTCCAAGGCCAAGCAGCCGTAATGTTGGCGACTTTGCTGTTTTAGATGATCGGCTAAATCGGCAGCGTTCATACCATGACTCTGGTTAAACACGCCCATTTGCGCTCCAGCATCCGCACTGAGATCAATCACGCGCACTTGCTGCCCTGCTTTTACACGCTTGCCGATACTGGCAAGATGGCTTTCAAGCGTCACTTCGCCAGTGGATAAAAACACCAAGCGCCAACGGGCGGGTAAGCGCATTTCACCGTATTTGCCTGCACGGGTTTTACCTTGGCCATTGGCAAGCATATAAGCGACATCGCCTGCCTCTTTTGGGTCAACTTCGCCCATTTCATCGAGCGCCAGCAAGGCATCGTTATGTGCTAACGCAGTGCCTTCTAAACCGTTGGCCGTGGCACGCCAACTGTGGCGCAGTTGATTAGGCTCGCCCCACACCGATAACGCCGGATACAGCGCTGCGGTTTTACCAGTGCTGCTGGCACCATAGAGGTGTAAACCAAAACCATCCACTCCGCACAAGTGCAACAAAGGCGCGGCCAGTGCAGCGCAGACACCAACAATTAATAGCGGGTTATCCAGACAATAACGGCCAACGTGCTGCCGCCAACTGTCGCTACTACCTTGTTGAATAAAGCCTTCTATCGGGTGCATGGTTTGCAGCACCATGCGCGGGTTATTGCTGTGTTCGCTTGGGTAAAAGGTGAGGCGCGGATGCACATAAGCGTGGTGATGCCAGCCAATGCAGTTCACGCTAATGGCCTTTTGCGTGGCCAGCTCGCCCATTTGTTGAATAAACAGGGAGAGCAACTGCCGCGCTTTGACACTGTTGCTTAGCCGCATGCCTCGGCTGAGTAATATCCGACGGTACTCGCTGCCGTCTCCGGCCAATAGTTCTGCTGGCATAGCCCAGTAGCGATGGCGATTGTCATCGTCTAACCAGTGCAATAAATAGCCGTAGTTGTCCCCTTGTGGATCGCGAGTACGAGCAGCTACTTGCAACCAGGAGCAGATTTTAACTGGGCTATCTTGCCCTGCCGGTTGCATCACCAGCCAGTTTTGCGCGTTATAGGCAAAACCTGGCGGTAATGTTGGCGCGCTGTTATTCATCTCACTTGCAGGTAACGGGGTTGATGCTGATGGTTTATCCGCGGCCATAAGCAGCACCGATACGGCGGGTTTCAATCCACTGGTCGATATCGCTTTCTAACCAGCCCACCGCACGCGCGCCAATACGAATGGAACGGGGAAATTCACCGTTGGCCATCAAGGCATAAATGGTGCTGCGGCCAAAGCCTGTTTTGGCCTTTACCTCGGGCAAGCGCAAAATCCGCTGCTGACGCGCTGGGTGTGTTGATGTGGTGGATGATTGTGTAGTTGGGTTCATCGTTTGCTTCCTCACTGATCTGTTAAGTTCAGTTAGGAGTTTGCCAGTACTAAACGGACGCAGTAGGCAGATAAATGCCCAGATCGTGCAGCTTTCTGAGGGTACAAGTAGCTACTTGCCCCAGTTTGTAGATAGTGCTCAAAACAATAAATGCTCTGTGGGCAGAGTTAGTGCGTGGCTAAGTGGCGTGAACTAAGGCTTTGCCCAAACTGCCCCAAAAGCCCAAAGAACAGCGTACTGCTTTGAAGTTTCCTACTCAAAACTCGGTTTTGGTGAGTCGTATGGATGGAGTGTTTATATGTCGAGTGTATCGACACACAAGAAAGACATGTCGAAAAAACAGTAAAAAATCGACATGACCAGCTCAGATCTTGGCTCACATTACTTCGAGAGATGGCAATTTATTGCTTTACAACTTGAAGACAAAAGTGAAACTATAATTTCACTAAATTAATATTTAAGAAAATATAGTTTCACTATGGATACTGTCGAGCCAAAATCAAAACGCACTGCGGTCATATTCCCTAGACAAAGGAAGATGTTAAACATCTTGGGCGAAAACTTAACATTGGCGATGAAGAGACGCGGCATTACTCAAGAAATGATGCATAGTAGGACAGGGATTTCTAAGCCAACACTACGTAAAATATCAAAAGGTGATCCTTCCGTTTCACTTGGTCACTACGTTAAGGTTTTGGCAGTCCTAGGCTTGTTAAACGACCTAACCAAGGTTGCCCGTGATGACGAGCTGGGAAGAAAGCTGCAAGACATCCAATTGCTGAATAAAAAATAAGTGCAGCAGTAGCCCATATCCACATGACTAAAACTTGGCCAGCAAGGTCAGCTTCAGAGAAGAAAGATAGCTATTAAAGGGCTGTTTTATACTCAATAAGAACCAAATTACACTTTTATGCGCATAAAAATGTATAATTCCACACTTTTCTGCGCGTTAAAGTGTAGACTGAGTTATACTACAGGCAGTTAACAGTCTTAATTGGCGGGAAATGACAATGCAGCGCAACTTACTAAACGCCCTAATAGCATGGAAAAATCAACCGGTGCGCAAGCCATTATTGATCGATGGTGCAAGACAAACAGGTAAAACCTATCTGCTACAAGAGTTATTTGGGAACACCTTTGCCAACATCCTTCGTATCGACTTCCTTGAAAACCCTGCTTACAAAGAAGCGTTCGATGGCTCTCTGTCACCTGACGAGCTAGTAATGAACATTGAGTTGTTAACCAACCAAGCGTTCAACCCAGAAACCGATCTGCTGATATTAGATGAAATTGGCGAATGTGAACGTGCCGTTACCTCACTAAAGTACTTTGCTGAAAAAGCACCGTCCTATTTTGTCGCTGCCAGCGGCTCGAATATTGGTTTGCTCAACACCTTCCCTGTGGGCAAGGTAGAACAATACAATTTACGACCACTGACCTTCCAAGAATTTATTTACGCATCCAACGAGCAAGCGCTGATCAAAGCATTTGATAGTCAAGCAAGCACACCGGCAGTACACACCAAATTGATGGACAAACTCACTGACTACTTTTTTACTGGTGGTATGCCGGAAGCCGTTTCTGCTTGGTATCAGTATAAGGATTCAAGCATTCTAGAGCGTGTTGAAAAAGTCACAAAAATTCATGCCGATTTAGTGGAAGGTTATCGCCGCGATTTTGGTAAGTACGCGGGCAAGGTCGACGCCACACTGATTGAATCGGTATTTAATAGCATTCCAGCCCAGCTATCACTTGTCAGCGATGAGTCGGTTAAACGCTTTAAATTTAAGCATGTGCATGAGCGTAAATCTCGTTATAGCGATTTTGAAACCGCGATCCATTGGCTTAACTGCTGCCGCTTAGCTTTGCCAAACTACCCTATTGAAGGATTGCCGAAATCTCCGTTAGCGGCCGATAAAAAAGAAAATATGGTGAAACTGTTTCTGTTTGATGTGGGCCTGCTTAATCATATGCTCGGCAGCAGTTATAAAGAAATTAAGCAACAAAACAATGATCTCTCTGTTTATAACTACAGAGGCTATGTGGCTGAAAACTTTGTGCAACAAGAGCTCACTGCTATTGGCGTTGACCCAAGCTATTCATGGCATGACGCCCGCGCCGAAATCGAATTTATTTTGGCGACCGATGAAGGCGATATCGTCCCTGTGGAGGTCAAAAGTGGTAAACGTACAAGAGCAAAATCGTTGGCATCCTACGTTGAAAAATGTACTCCAAGTAAAACCTTTAAGTTAACGGGTACACAAGGCTCATCCGCATTAGAGCAAACCAATATCGTGATGCCTTTGTATTTCACGCAGTATTTACCACAGAGATGGTAAAAGCGCGTTGCTTAGACCCCGAGGTCTACACAAAGTGACTTCATAGGTAACAATTTGGGGTATACGGATTTAATGGTTGATGGGTCACCTTCACCCCATCAATCTGATACCACCCTCAGATGGTTGATAGATCGACTCCGTAGTTGAGTTCCTCTGCGAAGTCCGGCAGTCCGTAACCGATGGTTTTCTTGTAGAAAGGAGAGACCTTCGCAGTCGGTGCCTTCTTCTTGTGCTTCGTGGTGTAGAGCATTCGTGCCCGCATCACCTCGAAGGAGTAACCGCGCCCTTCACGGTTCTTGTCCTTGGCCAGTCGGTTGATGGACTCCGTGTAAGCGTTGGTGACGGGCATGTCCGTCTCGAAGTAGGTCATGGTCTCTTCGCGCCAGTTTCCCACTGCCCTGACCAGATCGCTCCAGACTTCCTTTTGGCCCTTCGGGATGGTGGCTATCCACTCGTCCAGGGCGGCTTCTGCCTGGAGCCGTGTGGTGGCGTCCCAGATGCCGTAGAAGCGCTCCTTGTGCTCGTAGGCGGCCAGCAGTTGCGGGAACGCGCCTGTCCAGGTCTCCATGATGAGGCGCTCCCGGTCTGAGACTTCGTGAGCGCGTTTCAGCAGGATTTTCCGGTCTCCCTTGAGAGTCCGACTCTGGGACGGTTTCAGCTCCTTTCTGAGGCCCTTGCGCACTCTCTCTAGGGCATCGTTGGCCATGCGCACCACATGGAACTTATCGACCACGATACGGGCCTGGGGCAGCACAGCCTTGACCGCTGCCCGGTAGGGGTTCCACATGTCCATGCTGACGATCTCGACCTTCTGCCGGTCTTTCAGCTTCATCAGGTAGTTGGTCACCACGTCCTGGCGGCGGGTGGCCAGCAGGTCGAGCAGGGTTCGCTCCTCAATGTTGGTCAGAATGCAGCGGTAGCGCTTGTTCAGGTATAGCTCGTCAATGCCCAGGATGCGGGGCGTCTCGAAGCGGTGCCAGTGCCCCAGGAACTCGGCGCGGGCGTTGAAGATGTCGCGCACCGTCTTCTCGTCCAGGCCGGTCTGTGCCGCCACAAAGGTGTAGGGGTGGTTGAAGGATTCCTTCTCCACGTACTCATGCAGCCGCAGTGTCATACGGAATCCGTCCACCATTTTAAAAATTGGACTTGGTGGAAGGTATTATGGTGCAACTGATTCGGTTTTAGTACACTCCTCCCCTTCTAGGCTCCAACCTGCAGGGCAAGTATTAGTGCTTGGAACTTCTTCAGTTTTACTACACAGATCCACTGATAGAATATAATTTTCGGGGCAAGAGTAAGTCACAGCGGTAGATGTAGAGCTAACGCAGCTAGTGCCATTTAATGTGCCACCATCTGGACATGAGTAAACCAAACTCGCACTCTCTCTCTTATTACATTTCGACCCTGACAAACTATATTGTGATGGACAAGAGTAAGTCACAGCAGCAGATGTAGAGCTAACGCAGCTAGTGCCATTTAATGTGCCACCAGCTGGACATGAGTAAACCAAACTCGCACTCTCTCTCTTATTACATTTCGACCCTGACAAACTGTATTGTGATAGGCAAGAGTAAGTGATACTGGTAGTTTGTACTTTTTCGCAGCTAACACCGCCATCTGTATATCCACTTGGGCAATATTTATCCGCAGCATAAGATGTATTTGACATACATCGCCATACCCCAGAACCTAAATCAACGGTTCCAGCTGGACATGAATATGATGCAGGCACTGTCTGTCCATTCTTTTTTTGGCAAGTTGGATAGACTGAAGGAATTAAGGTTTCACCAGAACCGCAGACATACTTCCCCCCTTCATATTTGGTTAAAGCACATTGGGAACCTGAGTTATTCGTTAGTGTACAATTAGTTGAATTTGGATCAAATGAACTTCCATTAGGGCAATAACTAGTTGGCCCAGCCTCTTCATAACTAGGCTTGCATGACATGTAGATAAAATCCGTTTGCTCTACTTTCCTACACTGGTTACCTGAAACATTATAACCAGATGGACAACTCTTAGATGCATCAATTTGAATATCTTTATAACAGCTGCTTCCAGAGCGCGTATATCCAGCGGGGCAAGATGAGCTTGCTGCTGAGCTAGATGAACCTAGACATAAACCATTTGAGTATGTTGTACCAGATGGGCAATTCTTAGTAGCATCAATTTGAGTGTCTTTATAACAGTTGCTTCCAGAGCGCGTATATCCAGCGGGACAAGATGAGCTAGCAGGCGAGCTAGATGAACCCATACATACACCATTTGAATACGCTGTACCTGCAGGGCAGTTCTTAGTGGCGTCTACTGTGTATGTTTTAGAACAATCACCCGAATTGAGACTGTACAAATAACCTGATGGACATACTTTAATTGCTGGTTGAGTCGTGGTTCTGTAACACATTCCGCCAGATAAAATGTAGCCTTCAGGACATGTTGCCCCTTTGACACTTAGAGTGATGGTATAATTTGCAGCTCCTGATGATCCAACTACCCCTGGGTAAATTGGAATGTCTAGACCACCAGCTGAGTTAACAGCCTTATCAAATTGAACAGTTTGCCCTTTTGTTACAGTAATTCCATTTACAACAACAGAGCTTGGTGCGTCACTATGTAACTTAAATGTGATCTGCTGTTCACCAAAAGCCTTATTTCCCTCCAAGGTGTACAATGTTGGTACCTTTATTATTGTAAACGGCTCATCCGTTTTACTACTTAGTAAGCTTTTAGAAGACAAGGTGTTTACAGGATCAACATGTACTGTGGTTTCAGCTTTAGTGCTTAAAGATATATATACCAAGGCTAGTAGTAATAGTTTACGAAATAGCATTTTAGAACCCAAAGTAAGTTGTTATTCTAAATAGAATTCCTTTTTGAATTTGGTAAAAATTTGAAAATCTATCAAGTTGAGATTATTAATTTACTTGAAATGGATTTCAGAAATGCCTGAAAAAAATCTATTTTTGACAGATAATTTAGGGAAAGTGGAGTTAGTTTTTACGGCTGAAGGTTTGGTTTTCCGATTCTCGAACCAAAATAGTGGCTCTGCTAGGTGACAAAACTCCGACATGACATACTACCATTAGCAGTCTAAGTATTAACTACAACTCCATTGCGTGCTTGAAATAAAAACAGATTTGAAAAAAGACTGATGATTAATACTAATAACAGCTTAAATCTTTACTCAGTTTTTCTAGTTAAGAAATGAACCCAACCTTTCCATTCACTTTTGTAATGAAGATTTGGATTTGATGGTATATTAGCAGGCCTACCACCCTCTTTACTCAACTCCCTAAACTGCGTCATCGTCTCAACACCCAATGTCCGAGCAATTCGACAAGCTTCATGAAACTCAACGAATCGCCCACAACCAGGTGAGTTTTTAGGAGCTAAAACTTCTGACCATTTACAGCCATATACATTAGGTGGGCGCTTAGGCATAGACTCTGGAAATTCATCACCTTCACTGGCCTAAAGCCATTCTTTAATTGAGGATAACTTTTTCTCTCGAGCATATCTTGCTGCTTCTGTAATTGATACGTATTTATCTTGGGACATTTGTTTAAAGTGTCTTACACAGAATTTTTTTAATTCTACGATCAATTTTTAAAATTTTAAACATTATGAATTTCTAAATTACTAACAACTTTAGCTATACTAAGTATTTAGACTTGTAATGGTGCTATTCAACTGGCATAGCTCATCACTATTCACAAAACAAGCAACACTTCTTTCAAGTATGAGAAGCTGAGTAGACATGCATTAACTGATAATTATTAGCATCTTTCCAACTAATTTTGCCATTTCTATTATATCCACTAACGCAGTTCATCATCACGAATTTTAATGCGGCAGTATGAAAGCCATACTCTAACAATTCTCATTTGAGATGAAAGTATATTGACATCTACAATTATACACTCAACCAACCACCTAACTTAGACATTACAATTTAATTAGAAGTTAAAAAACTTGAAGCTATAAAAATAATGCCCGAAAAAAGCCAAACTCCACAGTATTTCACCCAGCAATTACTATTAAGATAAGTGACATTAGGATTATTAGAGTCAATTAAAATTGTACAATCAATCCCATTTTTAAACTGGGCTATAAGCTGCTGATCAAAAGCAACAAAAACACTATAAAAATTACCTTTGAATTTATAGCTGACTAACATCCTCTTGTAGTGCAAAAGCTCTAAATTGCGCACGTTATTATCAATTACATTGTTAATGTTTACAATTTTACAAACTCGCCAATGTTGCTTATCATAACGAATCCTGAGCCATCTTATAAATGTTAGTAAGCTCAACATAACGAAACAAAGCCCTAATAATAAAAGTAATAAGCTACTCATTTTTTTAATGACTTATAAATATAATGGGCAGTTATAAGATCACTTAACGCTGTGCCAACAGACTTAAATACTGTTATATCGGATTCACATTTTCTCTCATAGTTATTTTTTTTAGCTAGATCCGCAAGCTCGCCGGATATATTAGCTTCATCAAAAACTCCCTCAGAAATAGGAATCAACAATTCACCAGCTTCAGCAAGAACATTCTCCTTGCTATCTACATATACCTTACTTTGTGCGATAGTAACACTGTCACATTCGCGCGAGTCGCAGCGATGATTACCAATCAAATCAACATGCGTACCAGGCTTTAACCAACCACCTTTAAATAATGGCGTTGGTGAACCTGTTGCGCAGCTGATCACATCGGCACTTTTAATAACTTTTTCACAACTTTGTCCGATAACAAACTCAATATCAGTAAATGCACGCTGTAAGCTATTGTGTAAAACAGCAACTTTATCTTGATTACGCCCAATTAACGTTACACATTTAAAATCGCGCACACTCAAGTGTGCTCGAACCATATACTCAGCTAAATTGCCGCTGCCAAAAAACACTAAATGCTGGCTATCTTTTCGCGATAAATAGTAGCTTGCCAAAGCAGATACTACAGCTGTGCGCCAAAGTGTTACACGTGTACCATCAACTAGAGCAAGAGGTTCACCATGAGCACGAGAGAACAGCATTATTTTTGAATAAAGTGACGCATACTCACTATCAGTATTACTTGGAAAGTAGGTAAATGCCTTTACTCCAATAACCTGTTCATTCCATGCTGGTAATACGGCAAATGCGTCATGGTTTGTGTCTGTTTTATCTAACTCATACACATGACGCTTGGGCATAGTAAACTGCTGAGCAAATCCTTTTTGTAAAGCAATGCGAAGCGAGTCAAAATCTAGGACAGCATCAATTTGCGTTTGATCTATTACTTTCATCCTACCCCTCCAATTCGAACAGCTTAGGGGCGTGGGTTAATACTTCATAACCATTTTGAGTTATTAAAATATCGTCTTCTATTCGCACACCACCAAAATTCGGAATGTAAATACCAGGTTCAATCGTGATCACATTACCTGCCTCTAATACATGGCGGCAATTTTTATTAATAAAGGGCAACTCATGTAAAAACAAGCCAACTCCATGGCCCAACCCTTGCCCTGCCCATTTACCAAAACCAGAGTCATCGAGTACTTGCTGTGAGATGTTTTGTAAGTCTAGACAGTCAACACCTGCTTTGAGTAGGTTGATCGCTGCTTGCTGAGCATTACTTACGCTTTGATAGATTGCTGATTGTTTCTTTGAAGCTTTACCAAGTACATAACTGCGAGTCATATCAGAGCGGTAACCATTGACCACTGCGCCAAAATCAAGAGTAATAAAATCACCTTTAGATAGAGTACGTTCACTCGGGCTGCCATGAGGCAGTGCACAACGCTCTCCAAACATTAAAATAGTGGCAAACGACATTCCTTCAGAGCCTAGTTTTTGCATTCTGAATTCAAGTTCCAGCGCTAGGTCTCGCTCTGTTACACCTTCTTTAAAATAGGGTAATGTTTGTCTAAGCGCTTCGTCAGCAATGGCCGCAGCCGCTTTTATTTGCTCGACTTCCCAATCATTTTTAACCATGCGTAAACGTTCAACCATACCGGTAACTTGTGTAACTGTATGACTAGTTAACTCACTTGCCACTTGCTGCCAAAGTGCAACATCAATAAAAGCGGCATCAAAACCTAATTGACTATTAGTCGTTAAAAAACGATTTATGCACTGACCTAATGTTTCACTATCACGATCACGGCTGACAACCTCAAAGCCAATAGACTCTTCTTGAGCTCGGCCAAAATAGCGATAATCGGTTATTAGTACACTTTCCTCCGCAGTTATTAACGCGTAAGCAGCATTACCGCTAAAACCACTTAAGTAACGAATATTTTCATGGCCTAATACGAGTAGTGCTGTTAACCCATTTTTTTTTAATGCCTGCTTTAGTAATTGTTGGCGAGAGGTAAATTGATTTTTCATCGAAATATAAATCCTTGCTTTAGGGGATCATTTGGATCAATTAAAAAAGTATGTTTGCCAGTGACAAAGGCTTCACCGCTCACTCTAGGTATTACTGCATGGGTATCAGCTAACATGCGTTGCGCTTTTAGCTCAACTGAAAATATAGAGCCTAAAATACTCTCTATTTTTATTTGCTGTCCTAATTTAAGCCTGCCTTTTGCAAACTCTAATGCAGCTCTGGCACTCACGCCGGTACCAGTAGGGCTGCGATCTAATTCGCCCTCAGCAAAAATGCAGACATGACGACTAAATACAGAATGACTTTTTTGTGAATTTGAATAGAAAATCACCCCATATAAAAAGCTTAATGCATCATCGGTCGGGTGTTTTGGTTGGTAGTGGCTATTAACATGCTGCTTAATGATTTTTCCTAAGCTAATAATTTGTTCATGATCGTTGGGCGCCAAACTTACATCCAAAGTATCAGCATCTACAAAAGCATAATAAGCGCCGCCATAAGCAATATCGCAATTGACGGTACCAAACAGAGGTATCTCTATTGGCATATCAAGTTTTTCTGCATAACTTGCAACATTATCAAAACAAACACTTATTAGTTGGTTATTTCGAAGAGTAATATACGCCTTGATAAGCCCTGCAGGTGTATCTATACGTAACTCATTAACGCCTTCAATAAAGTTGCAAATACTGCTATCTTTAGCTGCTGTGGCAAGCGCAATGATAGCGTGACCACACATTGTGCTATAGCCTTCATTATGTAAAAACAGTACGCCAAAATGGCTATCTTTACGTTCAGGTTTAGTGATCAACGCGCCGTACATATCAGCATGACCTCGGGGTTCAAACATCAGTGCTTTACGTAGGTGATCGAATCTTGTTAGGCAATCAGCTCGCTTTTCAATCATGGTTTGCCCTTGTAGTTCAGCAAACCCATCAATGATTATGCGTAAAGGTTCACCGCCGGTATGCATATCAAGAGTATCCACTTGCAGCCAACCATCTTTAGGCTGTTGCCAATGAGAAAATAAACTGTTCGTCATAGTTAACCTTAAAATTTATACGAAAAATGCCAAGCAGTTTCCTGCTCAGCATTAAGGCTGTATGGCTCAAATGAGCATGTGCTTAAACATCAAAACAACAAACTAAATTACCCTAAGATAAATAGCTTAGTCCGCTGTTTTCAAACAGCTGTTTCACTAGGGAGTTAAAACTCTATACGTGCAACTAAAGACACATAACGCGCGCCTTGACGCCCTGTCACGAGTCCATAGTCTGGATTCAGTTCTAAGCCATTATCACCGTACTGCGCACGCTCTTCATTGATTGACATAGCACTATCACCATCAAATAAGTTATAGACGGTGCCTTTTAAAGTCATATCGGTACCAAAAAAGTCCGTGTTATAAGTCAATGACATATCGACATTCGTTAACCAAGGTAGGTTTCCTTTGCTACCACGAGGAGCTGGATTACCATTTTCATCGTAATGTGATGCTTGATCATAGTATTGGCTAATACACGCATCCCAAGGATTCCCCTCTGCACAGCTATCTACGCCCGCTGGATGAACTGAAAAGTAACTTTTAGGACGGCCTGATGTAGTACGGGCAACAAGACCAATGGTCAGAGCTTCTGTGATGTTGTATGCACCACTGAATTTAAATGCATGGCGGTGGTCGTTAGGTAAGTTACCGTAGCCGTGATCCATCAAATCGCCATAGTCATAAGAGGTTGTCCAGCCTGGATCAGCTTGGTCGTTATCCGTTTTCACAAGCCCTTCGGTGTTACCATAACTATGTGACCAGGTATATGAGGTATTAATACGTAAATCATCCGTCACATTGCCGTCTAAGGTAAACTCAAGTGCTAAGTACTTTCGCTTCGCCTCTGGTAAAGCAAGTTCATCAGCACTTAAATTAACCTCATCAATCTGCCCATCACCGTCAAAATCATATGACATTTGAATAGCTTCACCTGGGTTATTAAGCACATAATAAGAGCCTTGACCCACGTTATCGGTAATGCCCATTTCTGCCAGCTTTTTAGCTAATACCGGTCCGACATCAGTGTCTTCAACACTGCGCCCAAGATCACGATAAATAGCGCGTACACCTGCTGACATAGTATCGAACACTTCTTGCTGATAGCCGATAGTAAATTCATCACTGTACATTGGTTTTAATGTAGATGAAGCAATCAACCCTGGTTCAGTAATACCACGCTGGCGCCAACGCCTATCTCGCAGCATATCTCCTCTGCTTGGCGAGCCATCAGCCATTAAACTTGGTGCACCGTTTGCGTCTAGTTCATCTAACTCAAAGTACTCAAACCATTCAATCGAAGCAGATCCTTGGGTGATATTCATGTTCGCAGATACGGGTTGGAAATAACGCCCATATGTAGCAAAGATCTTAGCACTGCCATCACCCGACACATCATAAATAGCTTGCAAACGCGGTGCTATTTGATTGTCAATATCAACGAAGGCACGACCATCTGATACCGTGTTTTCAAACTGGCTATAGCGTAGCCCCATGTTAAGCACTAAACTATCGGTTGCTTGCCATGAATCATTAATATAAAAAGCGAGTGAAGTTGTATCTGAATCGACTTCGCGACTTCGAACTCGTCTTTCTATAAAGTCACTCCCCAAAGAAGCACCAGATACATCATTTTCACCGGCAGTTTTAACTGTCCACCATCCCTCAGCATCACCAATACCGTTTTGACCTTCAAAGTAATCAACTTTTACATTAGTGTAATCAATACCAAACTGGATTGAATGCATATCTAGATCCCAGTTGAAATCAATTCTTGCTTGGTCACGCGTAAATTCTTGTTCTGTTACCGATGAATTTGTGTGTTGACTTAAAGTGACAAAACCATCACGTTCATCCCAAACTCCAGGATTTGGAGATGCGACTACATTTTCAACGTTTTCAGTCACTCGGCCAACAACTGCTGAAACAGAAAAAGTATCAGTTAGGTAGCCATTATAATTTAAGCTATATACTTTACCGCCATCTTCCCCTGGTGCATCCACACCTTGTTGCTCACCAATCACATTCTCTTGCCAGCTGTAAGCAAAGGTTTTATCGGTCCAAGTGCGCTTATTGTTCATTGCTGAAAAACCCACTGAGTGATCTTCATTTATAAACCAATCTACTTTTGTAAACCAGCGGTCTTCATCGCGCTCAAAATCAGAATAAGTTGTTTGTCCTGCGCCAGTTGACTCTTCACGGCGCGGTGCAAACAAACCATAAAAAAACAAGGTATCTTCGATGATTGCACCACTAGCCCATAACTGAAGCTCTTTAAAATCGTAACTACTTTGCTTCGTATTAGTGCTAATAGTCCCATTTTCTTGATAAATAGAGTCGTGCTGGCTACGTAAACCATCAGGATCCCAACGTACTTCTGCACCGAAGTTAAAGTCATTATCACCAGACTTAGACACCGCATTAACAATACCGCCAAGTGCTCCACCAAACTCAGGGCTAACACCACCCGTTTTCACTTGCGTTTGTGAAATAGCTTCCCATGGCAAGCGAATTGAGCCTAAACCTGTACGGATACTGGTTACGTTTAAGCCATTAAAGTAATAACCATTTTCAGCTGCTGATGAACCACCAAAGCTTGAAGCACCATTAAAACTTGCGCCACCCGGTGCCGCTGTACCTGGAGCTAATAACGCAATACTTTCAAAACCAGTGTTTACTGGCATAGCTTTTAATTCAGCATCACTGAATGTTAGACCTGAAGTAGACGAAGCCATATCTACACGGCGAATCCCGTAACAGCAATTCGCTCAATATCACTACCGGCTTTATATAATTGTGCATCGAGAATAATTGATTGACCAATCGTCACTGCAACATTTTCTTCAACTAACGGCTCAAAGCCTTCTTTACTTATAGTGACATCATATGTACCAACTGGCACATTGCGCAGTAAATAGTCACCATCATTATTACTAGTAATGGTATACACTAAGCCTTTACTTTTATGTTTTAAAGTTATTGTAGCCCCGGTTAAATCGTTGCCAGCTTGTGCCACTACATGACCTTTAACAATGCTACTACCATCAACTGCTTTTGCTGTAGGAGTCATTATTAATGCAGCCGTTACCGCCGTTGCTAACAGCGATTTAATGCCTATTCCCCGAGTTTGCTTTTTATTATTTGTAAACATGTGAATGTTCCCTTGTTCCTGTTGGTTTTATTGCCTATTTAACTTAGACGACAAAAAATATACACTCATTACATATTGTATACAATATTAAATATACACATAATTCATATTCATCTTTAAGCAACTGATCTTATTAGTGAAAAATTCTTATGAACTTTCGACCCAACAGAAAGGATCTATTTATGGTGCTAATTGGAATAATAAAAAGGGAGGGAAGGCATCACTTCTGTATTATTGCTGCTGGAAAGCGAAAGCAATGCCTAAAGTTATAAATTAGAGTTTAATAGCCTGTACTAGTTGCTAGGTATATTTTTTAATTACTTTTTTCACCTTCTAATTTTATTAGTAATTTTTTTATATCGTTTTTAGCTTTAACAATATGATTTTTTAGAAATTCACAGGCATTTTGACAGTCTTTTTTTCTGCATAACTCAAGTAAAGTACGGTGCTCTTCAGGAGCTTTTGTTAAACCACCTGCCAATAAAATATGCATACGTACATAGCGCTCAGAGTTTTTACTATACATATCAACCAGCTCACGGGTTTGTGGGCGCGCGGCGCGGCTGTATAATTTAGCATGAAACTGACTGTTTAAATCTCCAGTAGCTAAATGAGTATCGCCAGCGTCCATAGCGCTTTCAAGCTCAGCTAAAATTAATTCTGCATCAATTAAATCCTGATCAGTTAAATTATTTATCGAATGTTTTAGTAGTTCCGCTTCGAGCAATGCTCTTAAATCAAAAATCTCATCAATTTGAGATGCCGAAAGCTGTGTAGCAGTCGCACCTTTATGAGCTTCAAAGTTGACTAACCCTTCAGCTTCGAGTTGAAGCAAAGCTTCACGTACTGGAATCCGACTTACGTTTAGCTCAGTGGCTAATGCTGCTTGACGTAATGGATCTCCCGCTTTGATTTCACCTGAAAGAATTTTTTCGCGGATAGCTTCTGCAACAAGCTGAGTTCGAGTTTTATGTTCTATGGCCATAGTAATTTCTATAAATTGCATTTAATATGCATTATACCTATGAAAACACGCATGCCAAGTTAGAATCCTTCATAATAAAGAGATAGCGGGAAATGCAATTTCTACTCCCGCTACAATTAACTAAGACTGATAGCAAATTGGTCGCAAAAATCTCAACATTGCATTTAACCCAACAGAAGTGCTGCGAACATCTGTGGAGCTTGGAAAAGGTCCACCATGGTTCATTGAGCCACATACTTCTACGCCGGTTGGCATTTGATTGTGTATTAAACGCCCTACTTTGTATTTCAGCTCTTCTATAACGTGTTCAGCTTTAGCTAAATCATCAGCGCTGTCATGCACACTTGCCGTAAGCTGCCCTTCAAGCGCTGCTACTAGTAAGCTTAACTGCTCCATGCTTTCATAACGAACCAATAAAGCGGCTGGGCCAAATACTTCTTCACGTAACATTGGAGTTGCTAAATAAGTATCAACATTACATGCAAATACGTGGGCATTACCATGAAAGTCTTCTGTGAGTTCCCCTTTAGCAATAAGCTCTACGTTTTCGAGCTCACTGCGCTGGCTAACTTGCTTTTTAAAGGTCTTCACAATACCTGGGGTTAATAAAGTATCTGAGGCGGCTGCACTAATGCAGTTGGCTACCTCGGCTTCTAATTCATCACAGCCCGTTGGTACCAGCCATAAGCCAGGACTGGTACAAAATTGGCCATTACCCATTAGCATTGATTGGCAAAGAGCTTCAGCCATAGCTTTACCTTCATTTTGCGCTTTATTGGGTAAAACTATTTGTGGGTTTATGCTACCTAGCTCACCATAAAATGGAATTGGCTCTTGGCGTTTCGCTATAGTAGCTTGCAGTAAGTTAGCCACATTAAACGACCCAGTAAAACCGACTGCTTTAATGGCCGGAGCTGCGACTAATTGATGCGAAATATCGTAAACATCACTTTGCAGCATTGAAAATACACCTAGCGGCATGTCACATTCTTTAATCGCAGCAAGCGCTGCACGGGCCATTAACTCCCCAGTGCCTGGATGCGCAGTATGATTTTTAACAACCACTGGGCAGCCTGCTGCAAGTGCGGCGGCGGTATCCCCCCCGAGTGTTGAAAATGCATACGGAAAATTAGACGCACCAAATACAGCTACAGGCCCAAGAGGTAAGTAATTAAGCTCTGTACGAGGTTTAGGTAGTGGCGAGCGATTACTATCAGCTTCATCAAGCAGCTTTAAACCTAGTGGTGAGTCTGGGTTTTCACGCAGTGCACTGGCAAATGCTTTTAACTGATTAACCGTGCGCATTCGCTCACCTTGTAAGCGTGCCATAGGTAAATTGGTTTCTTGCGCGGTTTGCGTTAGTAAATCATCGCCAAGTGCTAAAATTTGCTCTGCAATACACGCTAAAAAATCTGCACGCTGACTAAAACTCGTTTTTCTGTACTCGATAAAAGCATTATTAGCAGCATCAACTGCCATATTTAACTGAGTACTCGTTACATTAAAGTAGCGTGTCGATAATGGTTGATTTTTAGCCGGTGAAAAGGCTTGAAATTCACCTTGCTCAGCGCGACCTTGCCATTGTCCGGCAATTAGGCTTTGTCCTGTTAATGTCATGCTTTTCTCCTCGTTAAATTACTTGAAACCCATAGGCATATGGGTCGTCGTCATCTACTGTAATGGTGCTCGTTCCGGTTACCCGAGACCAGCCGCGAATGCTAGGTAAAATAGCAGTTTGACCTGCCACTTCAGACACCTGCTCTATACAGCCAATAAACTGGCTGCCAATATAACTTTCATGAATAAATGCATCGCCTTGCTGCAATAAGCCTTTACTAAACAACTGAGCCATGCGGGCGCTAGTGCCTGTTCCGCATGGTGAGCGGTCAATGGCTTTATCTCCATAAAAAACCGCATTAGCCGCATCTGAGTTGGAATTTTTGGGTGAACCAGTCCATAACACATGGCTAGCACCTTGAACGGTAGAGTCGAGCGGATGGATACATTGTATTTTGGTATTAATAGCATCACGCACTAATGGGCTGTATTTGAGTAATTGCCCTGCACTAAAATGTTCAATACCTTTAAAGTTGCCCTGTGGTTCAACAATAATATAAAAGTTACCACCAAAGGCGATATCAACCTTTAATTCGCCCAACTCTGGAATATTGATACATATAGACTGATGCGCTAAATAAGCAGGCACATTGTAAATTTTAACCCACTGCACTTTACCACCAGTCATTTCATAATTGACCTGAACTCGTCCTGCTGGCGTATCCAGTTTTAAAGTACCGGGGGTTTTAGCATGTAGCAAACCATGCTCTAAGGCGAAGGTTACAATGCCCATTGTACCGTGACCACACATAGGTAAGCAGCCGGAAGTTTCTACAAATAAAATGGCTGCATCACCATCTTCGCTAGTAGGTGGGTATAAAAAACCGCCCGACATCATATCGTGACCTCTGGGCTCAAACATGAGCGCTTGACGGATCCAGTCATGGTTAGCTAAAAAGTCCTGGCGCTTTTCGCTCATGGTATTTCCCTGTAACAGAGGGTGGCCACTTGTTATAAGCCGCACAGGGTTACCGCAAGTATGGCCATCTATACAAAAAAATGTTCCTTTGCGCATCACTTAATCCAATTTAGGTTTATTTACATCAACACAATACGCTTTCGCAGTATCGTTAAGCGTTGATGAAGAAGTTTTTTCATTTACAACCAGTGGTTTAAAATCTGCTATAGCTTTTACTATAGCGCTGCCAACTAGTTGCCATGTAGAGCTAACTAACTCATCACTATTAAACTGAGCTGCCATTGCTGGGTTTATGCCATGCCAATTGGTTTTCATTTGCCTATTCCGAACTGAATTTATGCTTGATATGATAAGTATATTGTATACAATAATCAATATCCTATTTTAATATTAAATTTATAGGTACACACCCTTAAAAGATTACAAATAACTAATTACACATAACTAATTGAAAATTATAACTAAAAATGAGTTAGAAAGAGCTTGTAGAGTTTTTTCTTACTACTTGTCAGTAAATACAATATCGATTTATTTTTTAAAAAACGTATAGCGTTTTACTTTTATCATCAGGGGAAGGTAATTTTGACCAATACAAGAACTCAAAGAGTCGCCGTGATCGGTGCCGGTGTAATTGGTATTTGCACAGCTTTACAGTTACAACAAGCTGGCTTTGCAGTGACGCTATACGATGAAAATGGCCTAGCGCAAGGCTGTTCAAAAGGTAATGCTGGGCACTTTGCCACCGAACAGGTATTTCCTCTAGCGCAGGTAGCATTATTAAAAAAATTACCTGCTATGCTTTTTAACCCATCAGGACCATTGCGCATTGATTGGCGCTATGCAATAAAAGCTCTCCCTTGGTTTTGGCAGTTTATTAAAAATATGCCTACTGCCAGATTTATTGCACATACACACGCTCTCAAAGCCTTAAATGAACATGCAATTCATGCTTATGAAAGATTATTAGCAAACTATCAACTGGGCCACCTGCTTACTAAACAAGGGAGTTTACTTACCTTTGAAAAAACCCCATTGGTTGATGTGCAGCGCACCTTGGCTATGTATCAAGCGCAAGGAATTAAAGTAAAGCTACTTGATACAAAGCAAGTACATGCTCTAGAGCCCAGTTTATCCGACAAAATAAAACACGCTTTATTATTTGAAGACGTTGCTCATAGTATTGAACCACATTTATTTTGTATCCAATTAGCGCAAAAGTTCAGTTTATTAAAAGGGCAATTTCGTCAACAGAAAGTAGTTGCTATCACGCCTAAAAGTGAAGGTTTTATGGTGAGTGATGAACAAGATAGTCTCAATTTCGATAAAGTCGTGATCGCAGCGGGTGCTTGGAGTGCCTCTCTCATCGAGCCGCTTGGATACACAGCACCTTTAGATACCGAGCGTGGTTACCACTGTATGGTTAATATTAACCATGGCCTAACACGGCCCGTAGCTTCTGCTGAACGGAGTCTTATCATGACCCCGATGAGTCAAGGGTTAAGAGTGGCAGGCACAGTGGAGTTTGCGGGTATAAATAGAAAGGCTAATAATAAACGTGCATTAGCTTTACTGCCCCATGCACAAGCGTTATTAGCTAGCCAGCCTCTTAGTGCCACGACTACATGGATGGGCTGTAGGCCATCATTGCCTGACTCATTACCTATAATAGGCCAAGCCCCCAATCACAATAACCTGTACTTTGCCTTTGGTCATCAGCATTTAGGGTTGACACAAGGAGCCATAACTTCCGAGTTAATTACAGATTTGTGTCTCAATAAAGCCCCCTCCATAAATTTAGAGCCATATTCTATAAACCGGTTTATGCGCTAATTCTTTAAAAATTATAATTAAACAAATACATAGGAGAACCTAATGATGACCAAAGGTATTGGTACTCAAACGAAAGAACAAGCACTTGCTAGTCTTTCCAATATGACTCGCGATTTAATTCCCATTCAAGCTGATGAGCATCTAGCCCGTATTGCCCGTGCTCAAGAGTATATGCAAGCCAATAATATTGATGCAATTTACTTAAATGCAGGGACTAACCTTACTTACTTTACGGGTATGCGCTGGTACGCAAGTGAGCGCATGGTCGGTGCTATTTTACCCGCGAAGGGCGAAGTACAATATATAGCCCCTGATTTTGAAATTGGCTCTCTCAATGGCTTTAAAGTTATAGAAGGCCCAATTCGCGGCTGGCTTGAACACGAAAGTCCTTATGCATTATTTGTCAAAGTGCTCACCGAAATGGGCATTGCTGAGAGCGGCACTGTAGGGATTGACGAAAGCGCGCAGTTTTTCATTTTCGATGGCATAAATAAAGCGCAAACAGGCTTAAACCTCGTTAATGCACAGCCTGTTACAGCTCATTGCCGCATGCATAAGTCAGCCAATGAACTAATGCTAATACAGCGTGCGATGGATATGACCTTAAAAGTTCATCAGGCCACAGCTAGCATGCTATATGAGGGTATAAGCACAACTGAGGTAGAAGAATTTATTAAACAAGCACACCAAAAAGTTGGCGCGCCTGGTAACTACTTTTGCATCGTTTTGTTTGGCCTCGCGACATCATTTCCTCACGGTGTCAAAGAGCCACAGATTCTTAAAAAAGGAGATATGGTTTTAATTGATACTGGCTGTAAAGTACACGACTACTTATCAGATATTACACGCACTTACGTATTTGGTGAAGCTACAGACCGCCAACGCCAATTTTGGAATTATGAAAAAGCCGCACAAATGGCCGCTTTTGATGCAGCTCAAACAGGTCAAAGTTGTGAGAGTGTCGACAACGCTGCCCGCTCTTACTTAGCAGAGCAAGGCCTTGGCCCTGAGTATCAAACACCTGGCTGCCCACACCGTACCGGTCATGGTATAGGCTTAGACATCCATGAATGGCCTTACCTAGTCGGCGGCGATAAAACACCTCTAGCCGCAGGTATGTGCTTTAGTAATGAGCCAATGCTAGTTGTACCTGGTGAATTTGGTGTGCGTTTAGAGGATCACTTTTATATGACAGAGAATGGCCCAAAGTGGTTCACTGAACCCGCTCATAGCCTCGAAAACCCATTTGGGTTATAAGATAAATATACTCATTGCTGCACGGCGAATACTTACCGTGCAGCTAATTAGTACTTGAAAGAACTAGACAACGAATTAGCCTAACAAGTCCAAAGCTTTAAGCCTCTCTCGTGCTAAAAGATATCTTGCACGAACGTCATCAATTTGCTGTTGAGTTAATTTATTACCGAAAGTACGAAGTCCACCATCCTTATCGTCATGATGAATTCCAAATGCGCACTTAAGGTACTCCATAAGTAGCGGTTGAGCATCCAAGTAAGAGATGGAATTCATAGCCTGAGAAATTTTGTTAGCCTCAGCCCATTCCCCTTTATTTACATACTCCTGCATCGTCACACTCGCTTTTGGGAAGATACAACCTACACCTGTGATCCCGCCACATGCTCCTGCTAGTCCGGCATGCACAGTGACAGTGTCTACACCTGCCAAAATTTTTGCATCTTTGTTTTCTAACATTATCGTCTCAATGATTGAAACATCTGACGTCGATATTTTTAACGCAGTTACTTCAGGAAGCGCAGCAAGTTTTTTAAGAAGCTCGGTTGAAAGCGCATGGTAGCCAGCTGCATCTGGGTTGTTATAAGGCATAATTGTAATGTTAGCCTCTTTAGCTGCTGTTGCACAAAGCGCATAATATTCATACATATATTCATCACTAGGTGCTTCTTTGGTCTTTGGCGGCATAACCATGACTGTATCTACGCCAACAGATGCAAGTTGTTTTACAATTTTTGCTATTTCTTCTTTGGTTTCTGCCGCTGCGCCACTGATCAGTGGGACACCATATTCTTTTGCAACATCAGAAAGAGCTTTAAGTAAAGAAAGACGCTGATCAACACTTAGATAACTATTTTCACCTAATGTGCCTGAGCCAACAAGCCCCCCCATTCTACTACCGCCTTTCCCTTGTACTTTTAAAATTTCTGCAGCGTATTTCTTTGTTGTATCAAAGTCTATTTCAAATGATCCAGATTCAGACTCTTTTAGCCATGTGAATACGGCCGGCATAACTGAAAAGCGCCAATCTGTGTTCGTTGTTTTCATCATATTTCCTGTTGCTTAAAGGTAACTCCTATAAATATTAACACAAATAGAATATTGTATACAATATTCTATTTGTGTTAATTCTCTTGTAATTTGTGAAGCTTAAGCTGTGGTGATTAATTTATGCCATAGTGTGATTAGTCTGGTGAACTGAATTAAACAGTGCCAATTATTGGCACCATTTACCTTGCTTTTGAGCAATTAGTAATAAGTGTGCTGCGCTCCATGAAAAGTTAGGCGCTCCTTGTTGCTCACCATTAAGCGGATTATAATTCTCACGTATTGGCGCATTAGAAAGCAAACCATTGGCATGATTTAATAGCTTTTCACTTAATTGCTGAGCTTGTTTGCAATAACCGTAATGACTCATACCTACTAACCCAAAGTAAGCTTGATCAAGCCATACTCGTCCACGCCAATAAATATCCGCACCGAAAGCCGGATTAGTCAGCGCAGCACTGCCAAGCGGAACGTAAGTATTAAACTCATTGTTATCAAGCATTGTTTTTACCACATCACTGGCCTGTTCCATATTCGCTACTTGATTAAACAACGGTGACCACCCTTCAGGACCTTTGCCTCTTTTTACTAAAGCCCTCCCAGCGCAACCATTCGCTAAGGGGGTATCTGCTATTTCAATGTCATAGTAGAAGCCTGTATTTTTATCAAACATGCACCGATTGATATAATCCCTTAACTGAGCGGCTTGCCTTAAAAAGTAACTTGCTTGGTGCGGTAACTTAAGCTGCTTCGCTATTTTACTTAAATAACGGTTATCAGCAGCCATATAAGAGGCTTGATCCACAGATTCTTGCAATAATGAATACCCAACTAATGTACCTGTATCATTACGATTTTCTGCAAAACCAACTTGCCAGTCACCACGAATCCCGCCGTTTTTTATATAACGATTTAACTGTTGATTATTTATAAAACCAAACACAGCAGCATCATCACGACCAGATTCCCAAGATGCGGCTGTTTGTGCCGGAACTTTAATTTCTAAGGTTGCTTCATCGCTTAGGTAAGTCCTATAGTTTTTTAAGCCACTTCTTGTTCGCCAACCTGCCGAGGTTTTTACTTTAAATAATAACTTGCCGTCACGAGTATTATGAGCTTTATCAACAGTGGCACCATACTCTGGCACACCGTTTTTATTATGATCACGATTGCGTAGCCACCATTCACGATAAGCAACTAGTTTAGGGTATATGTGCGCGAGCCACTGAGTATCGCCTGTATTTTCAAACACCTGCCACACAGCCCAAGCTGCCAAGCTTGGCTTAGTATTACGCTCATTCCAATTTGTGCCGTCCCCACCGCGTTTTGCACTAAAATTATAGGCCACTAAGTCAGGTATAAATCCAGCATCCCATGGCCTGACAGCATCGTTTGGCGTTATTTGATGCTCAAACACAGCATTCAAATTTTGCTTAGCAAGCTCTGGATTAAATGTTACCAGTGCATATGCCTGCTTGTAGCTATCCCAAGGCCAAGTTTGATTACCTGAAAACCAACGACCGGTCACGGCAGGACTAACGGTATCAAAACCTACTGCACCAGCTTTACTGCGCCAATTTCCAATTAACGTTTCAACACTTTTTACCGCAAGTTTTTGTAAGGCTGGCTGCTTGTTACTTATTGGCTGTGTCGCTTTATTTATATACTCTTGCCAACGTAATTTACTACGTGATAAATAGTATTCGGGTTGCTTTAAAATTTTATCAATAACCTCTTTTTCACGTACCGCTTCTTGATTATTTAATAAATATGAATAGCTTGTGTAGAATGTACGATTGTTTTTTATGTGCGTTGTGCTTGAGTAACTTAGGTCGTCATGACGTGTTCTAACCGCTAACGTTTTTTTAAGCAATAACTGTGAGCTCCCCGAAGTGAGTATGTGTCCATGCGCCCTTACTTTGCCAAAACTAATCGCAATACTATTGCTGGTGACTTGCCATCGGGGGTTTAATTTCGGATAAACCACAAATGGCGAACGCCCCGCTTTTTCGGTGCCATTGTTAGCACGTAAATGGTTTATAAGCTTTCCTGTGAAATGTAATGTAACAGGCTCTGTGGTTTTAATCTGTGTTTTAACTAATGAAGTGCGATTTGTCACAAAGCGTAAAGTAAGCGTTATGTTTACCCCATCACCGCTTAGCTCTTGCACTAACGCGCCGGGTTCACTGTAAGCCCGCATTGCTAGTTTCACTTTATTGGCCTCGTCAATTTTCTGGCCTTTATAAACAGTCAGCTTTTCTAGATAAGGCGCTATAAAATTTAAATACTCCTCAGTAACAATAGCAGGCCCGGTGAACGCACCGACGTTTTCATCTGTTGGTAGCAAATGTCCATGCCACGCGCCTAGATCAAAAAGAGGGCTAAAACGTTGGTGGCCGCCTTGCTCAAAGTCCTGCATATAATATGGGCTTCCGGTTCTATCTATTAAGTTTTTATAATCAACCACCTCACTAGCAGCAGCCTCACAATGACTGATTAAAAGCACGGTGATTAAAATAAACAGATTTTTAAAAATCATTTATTTAACCCTTTTGTATAGCGCTAATAAATAAAAACCAAATCCGGTAACTAGTGCAATGCCTGCAAATAATAGCCACATGATTTCGGGGGATTTTATCTCTTTGACTAGGTAACCATAACTCCACCCAGACAAAAATCCAGCAAATAAAAAGCCTAATGCCATAGATACAAAGTAATAACCCATAAACATAGCAGCACTGCCTGTTGGAGCTATGCTCGCTACATACTCTTGGCTTTTTGGAGAGGTGAGCATTTCACCAAAAGCAATTAATAATATAACCGTTACCACTATTAAACCGCCCAATTGGCTTAGTAAAACCCCCGCGCTCATTAATAACAACACTAAAAAAGCACCTGCTGTGACAATTAAACCGCTTATTAGGACAGATATAACTTTAAAATGCTGGCATTTAACACTTACTATTATTTGTAACAGAACAATAGCTGCAAAATCTAAATTAATCAGGTATTCAGGGTTTACCTGTCGGTATTTAAGCCACTGCTGCGCCAATTGCATACTTTGCTCAGCCGAAAAGCTAGAAGCACTGGCTTGTTTAAAAAATAGCGCTATTTCAGCAACAGGAACATTAACTTTTAAGTGGACTAACTCTAGACGCAAAGCCTCTAAATTTACCTCTTTGACTGGTGTTACACTATGAGTAGCAGCCAGTGTTTGCAGTTTGTTACTTAAAGCTTGAATATCAACATAAGCAAAAAAATCCACTGCTGATTGACCAAAGTAACTCAAGAGTACAACTAAATCTTGAGTATCAATATAGTCACGTATAAACAAAGGTAGAGTATAAAAAAGTTGGTTATATACCGTCCAAAACCCCGTTAATATTGCTAAATATAGTGCAAAACTACGATTGCTAACCCTCACCGGTTGTAGATACCATTTAGACGCTTTTTGCACGCTTACGCACTTATCCCATAACCAGTTCGCAGCTAACCAAATCGTAATTAGTGAAAAAGCTTGAGTGTACGTTAACCAGCTAACTCCCCCCGTCATTAAAATAATTACACTGGTAAACAGTAATAATGCGAAACGGCTGTTACCCAAAACATGTTGAGCTTGCTGTAAAACCGCTGCCGCACCTATGCTGCTACGTAGTTTACTGCTTGACTCACTGTAAAAAAGCAATGGAATAAAATTAATAACAATCCAAGATGCCGACATAATAAATACCGCATCCCAACTAATAGTCCTTAAATACCCAGCCACTAACGGGCCAATGAAGCCTCCCAAATTAACCATAGTGTAAAAAATACCAAAGCCTAATCCTCGGTTACTGTCGTTAGTATTTTGACTAATAGTGCCTACTACCACAGGTTTAAAGCAGGATGCACCAAAAGCGACTAACATTAAAATCATAAAGAACGAATTAAAATCAGTCACTTGACCTAAGAAGTAATAGCTTGGCGCCATCACAACAAATGAGCATGTAAACATTTTTTTATAGCCATAGCGATCGGCAAAAGCCCCAGTGATCACAGGTAATAAGTATAAAAAAAACGGAATTATCCCCTGTACGGCGCCTCGCTCTGCATCACTAAATCCGACCCCCCCTTGCTCAATGGGTGTGGTCATATACACCGACGATACTGCAAAAAAGCCATACCAAGCTAAACGCTCAAAAATTTCCATGGTATTAGCCAAGTAGAAACCTAACCCAAAGCTACGCCAAGTTTGTTTATTTTTATCGGTTCCCTGCTGTGCTGCTGATTGTAATTGTTGGTTATTATTCATAGTTTACTTTTTCAATTAAACGCAGTATTTTATATTGCATACAATATACAAACAAAGCAACTAAAATGACAAAAATTATATCTCTCACATTATTAACTTTACTACTCACTGCCTGTCAGCCCACGCCTAATACTAGTGCGAATAATAAACCTGATATCGGCAACATAAAAAGCGGCCCAAGTAAAATGCAAGCAAACATTACCGTCCAGGGCTATACCAGCACACTCAATAATATCGATATTGAGTTTTTAGGAAAAACAATTCCATATACATACAGCGATGGCAAAATAGGAAATAGTCGGGGCTACAACTGGTGGGTAAGTAAGCACTTTGCGCTAAAAAGTGATCTACCCAAAGAGAAGGTCACGCTATACTTAGAGCTACTTGAAATGGCATATCCACATTATGTTGCTTTATTTGGTATGGCTCCCCCAAATATTGAGCGCCAACGCATTGCAGTTGTTTATGGTAGTAGTCGCTCCCGTGTACGAGAAGCCATGCTTGATGATGGTTTTTTACGTGGGGTACATAAAACGGCCGGTGGTGAAACCATGTTTTATAACCGTGCCGGATATAATTTCCCCAGCCACCGTGAGCACCATCAGCGTTATATAGTTATTCACGAAACCATGCATGCTTTTCATATGGCATTAAACGGCCATTCAACGTGGGCACCTAATTGGATCACCGAAGGTTTAGCTGATTCGATTGCTCACCATGTTTATGATCCTAAGCAAAAACAACTCACCGTCATGGTATTTGATCGCGCCCCAATGAATTACATTGAAACCGGTTTAAAACAATATTACAGCGCAAATAAACCTACAATTGAAGAAATAAATGACGATCCAGCACTAAAACGTGGACTTAATTTTTTTATTATTCATTATCTTTTAAGCTCTCCTGAACGGGCACAGTACTTTGCTCACTTTATTGAAGAGCTCAGATTAGCGAACCCACACAGCGAAGCCACACTTTCAACAGCTAACTCACTGCTTAAAAGTACTTTTAAAAATTGGTCGGAAATAGAACAAGGTTTTGCTGATTTTGTAGAAAATATCCAACCTAGTTTCCATATTGTATCAGGGCCTTGGGAGCAAGACGGTAACGCTTACTGGCTACGTAATACTCAATCAACGGCGTTATCACGATTAGATATTAATCCCCCCTCAGCTGCCAACCACCCAGTCATGGACTTTCCAGCGCCAAAGCCGAGTTCACTCATTGATGTAGCAAATAAAAACCAAGTGGCCGCGCTAATCGAGTTCGAAGCTGCTCAATTACATCGAGGAAACATTGGCATAGCACTACAAGGAAAGCGTAACCAAAAAAACCAAAAATATCGCCGTACTTTTGTTGGTGAAGAGCAGGCAAGTGATGATCAATTGCTGATGCTGCTTATTGAAGATGGCAGTCACTTAATTATAAATGCACAAAGCTACGATAACTTTAAAGCAAAGCAAATAGCCCTGACACCTGAGATAAAAAGTGCATTAATCGCAGATAAGAAACTTGCAATAAACCTAACGCTCGAGCAAGCACAATTAAGCATTAACTTACACGCTCAAAGTAATAGTCAAAAAGTAACCCAACAATTTTCTATTCCCCTGAATAAGCAAATGATTTCAACACTTAACAGCGAAAAGATCAGCTTATTAGGTCAAAATAACAACCATAAAATCACCCCGTACTTATTTAACCCTACCCCCACTCGCTTGGTGTCTATCACAGCAGAGAATGCGCTTACAAACCCTTGGCTTTTTAAAAATTATGCTCTATTAAACCGAGTGTTTAAAACCTGCCAGCAACACGCGAGATTTATACCACAATGCGATCTTGAGTTGAGTAATATTTTGGCAAAACTCCCCTCTATAGAGCTGCACGATGAAGCCAGTTCTGAACTAGAGTTCTTGGAAAATAAATATATAGCCACGTTAAATAATGCTGGTTTTAGTACACTTTCCGGGGTTAAATCTGATATTTATTATCACCAACAGAAGCCTTTTTTAAGAGTTGTCAATCCAACTGATTCCCCTTTAGAAATTACTGCACAAGTAACACTCATAGATAGCGCTGATAAGCCAAGCAAAACTCATCAGCTAAAACGCAACTTGACTTCAGGAACACATAATATCTCACTGCCAACAGAAATAAATGCTGATAAGATTACTATTGCGCAAACTCTCAAATGGAAGTCGTTAACGCACCAAACTACGCTCTCAAGGCGAGTAACCCCGTTTAATGGCGTTGAGTTCAATATAGTAAAAACGAAAGAGCATGAAGACCATTGGTTAGTAGCGTTTAATTTATCTGGGCCTTATTCTGGAGAAACAACTGGGGACATTATTCTAACCTCAACATTATTCGAGCAAGCCACCCCCGCAAAATCTCAACAGAAAAGTGTTGATATAGCACCTTATGAACAAAAAACATACACCTTCAAAGTAACAAAAACTGACAAACCACAACAGATTTCTGTAAAGGCCATTTTAAATGTTGATGGTGAGCCTATTCGTCTTATTCAAGAGCTAACTTTGTCCTAAGCTTAACAATAGGACAAAAGCCACTTTCGCAAGAAAGTGGCTTTTGCCTCCTCTTTAGATTACCATTGTTTAGTCCAGCGTTAACTGAGTTGATGTTGCTTTCTTTCTCTTGGTATTCAGCCACCTTTGGCCTAATTTAATTACCTTTCAATGCACTCATCAATATTGAAGTTGTCAGCTTTGGCGACACTTTTGCAACGTAAGTACAATTGAATGTTTATTTATCAACTTTACATCCAAGTAGTTCAATTTATAGTTAGTTTAAATACCAGAAAAAAGCTAAAGGGGTGTTTTGACTTTGAATAAATGAACCTTTGCAATTAAGTTTGGTGCGACAGCTCGTGGCATTTGGAATCTGTTGTTGTCTGAAAATATGCGTCGATATGAATACGATAAAACATTCCTGTTTTACAAAGATATGGCTTCTCTCCTCAAGGAAATTAAGCCATTCGAGGAATCTAGCTGGATTAAAGCGTTTGATTCTGCTGCTCAGCAGGTTGCTCGCGACTTGGAAACAGCGATGAAGAATGCATTTTCTAAAGGTCGTTTGCAGCATTTTCCAAAGCACAAAGTTTCCTACAAAAGGAAGCGGCTTCACAATGATAGCTTCCGAGCGCTCAATAATTCCAACTGTATTCGAATTGAAAATGACGCTATAAGCATCCCAAAGGTCGGCAAAGTGCCAATCGTTCTGCATCGTGAGCTAGTGAGCAAAATTAAGACCGTCACTGTTCAATATCGTCACGGAAAATGGGAATGCAGTATCACTCAGGAAGTGGAATGCAAAACGGCTAAACAAGTTTTGGAAACTATCACTGGCTTTGACATCAACTCAAAGCAAACGGTTGTTGGTTCGAACGGATTTGTGGCCGATAATCCGAAGTTTTTAAAACAGTCAAAAGAGAAGCTAAATCAATTGCAACGCCAGCTTGCACGTCGAACCAAAGGTTCAAATCGCTGGCAAAAAACAAAACAACGCATCAATAAATTACACGGAAAAATCTCAAGGCAAAGGCTGGACTTTGCGCACAAAACTTCACGACAGATAATCAATGAAACTGATATAGCGTGTTTTGAAGATTTAAACGTAAAAGCGATTCAAAAGTTCAATGGCAGCATGGTTGCCGATAACGTAATGGGGCTGATAACTCAGCTTTCAAAATACAAAGCTGAGTTAGAGGGTAAGTTGTATCACGAAATTGGTCGATTTGAGAAGTCCACTGGGATCTGCTCAGAGTGCGGCCAAAACCATGTTTTAACATTGAACGATAGGTATTTCACTTGTGTAGCTTGCGGAACGCATCAAAACCGTGATCTATCGTCGGCTAAGAGCATAGAAAAGACAGGTGAATTAGATTTAATTGCGGCTGGAATCGTCGCAAGAGTAGCACCCGTATCTCAGGAGAAACAATCCGTTAAAACGAAAGTCTTCGAATTATCGAAGTTGGATTTTGGATCTGAGAAAAAAGAAGCAGCCTAGCCGTTAAGCTAAACTGTAGAAGCCCAGTGATCAGAGCGAAGCGATGTCGCTGGATAGTTCACATATTAACTAACGACACCCTTGACTGTTAAAGTCGACGACTAAGCTTGCACCAGTGCTATTACCAGCTACTTTTAGGTAGCCCCAGTATTCACTCTGGCCTGAAATATAAATACACTCTCCATTTCCGCTATTATTTGACTCAGCCACTTCATTGTTACCATTTGGCCAACCACTTGCAGCGTAGCTTAGACTTAAATCACCACTACCATTAGCGGTGGTGATCGCAATACCATTTTGGCCTTGAACATCTGCAATGCTAAACCACATAGGATCGCTATTACCTAGACAAATTACTTCGCCATCATTTAAGCGGCCACTGCTTCGGCTACCTTGACTAGCACACACATCTGGCACGTTAGAAGTCACTTGGGTAAATGATGCTGTTAACTGAACGTTATCAAATGCATTATAACCTCTAACCATCACATGGTATCGGCCTACTTGTGCAGGATTTATAGCACACGACTCTTCGTTACCACCAATGTAAGGGCGACAATCATATATAGCTTCACTCGGTGCTGCTTCAAAACTTACATATAAATCCGCATCACCTGTACCACCAGTTAAATTAAACATAAGGTCGCTGGCGCCTGAAGGAACATCAAAAGTGAAATATAAAAATTCATCTTGAGCGCCACTGATGTTAATTGGCTGGCTATTCAATAGCACACCATCATCAACACTACTGTCAGCTTCGATAGTTGCTACTGTAGTGACAGTTTGGCTTGCACCTTCATTATCAACCACAGTTAATGTTATGGTGTATTCTCCTGCACTTGTGTAACTATGAGTAGGATTTGCCAGATTTGAACTGCTACCATCGCCAAAGTTCCATTGATAACTAGCGATACTACCATCGCTATCATTACTACCATTACTCGTGAAGCTTATACTGTTATTTTGCATGCCAGAATATGGGCCATTAATTTGTGCTATTGGTGGGGTATTAGTGCTCGTACCTGCAACTAAGTCATCGCACCACTGTACAAATTCATTCTCATAATTATTGGCCCACTCTACAGTTTTTGATTTATAGGCACTCCAATTACCAGTTCGGGTATGAGCCAACATAGCATCAAGTTCGTTGTTGTGACGTTCAAACATAAAGCGAACAGCTAAGTAACCCCAGCGATAAATTCGATCTTGGTGGCGAGCTTGCTACACAAAAACTATTAGCATCAGGAAAATCATTTTCAGCGGTATTCGTTTATAACGATGCAATGGCTATTGGTGCAATTTCTACCCTAGAAGATAACGGTTTTAAAGTACCTTCAGATATTTCAGTTCTAGGTTTTGATGATGTTTTATTATCAAGGTATTCAAGACCTAAGCTAAGCACACTGAACTACCCTATTGAAGAAATGGCAATGCAAGCAGCTAATATGTCGCTTGAGTTATCCACTTCTGAAACAAAAATAGATAGCAATAAAAGCTATAAACACATCCCGAGATTAGTTAAGCGAGAATCAACTAGTTTTAAATAAAAACGAGTATGAAGTATTTATTTGGTGATTCATAAAGATAATTCACTCCATTTATACGCATCTGTTTCTGATGCTAAATCTTTAAAGTTTATCTTTATAGAAAAATAACAATCAAGCTATTCTGAAATATCCTTTACTGAATCTCGCTCGACTAAATCAGCAATAAACAAATGCGTTTGCTTACTTACAGGCACTGAAGTATCACTTAATTTTATCGCTAAATTAGTCGCATAATGTGCCATTTCTTCTACAGGGTAATGCATCGTCGTTAAACGTGGGCGACAAGCTATACCTACCAGTAAATCATCAAAACCAATTACTGATACATCTTCTGGTACCCGAATGCCAGAATCAAAAAGGGCATGAATAGCACCTATAGCCATCAAGTCATTATAAGCTAACAAAGCGGTAAATTTTTCTCCTTTAGCTAACAATGCTTTAACAGCACTTTCCCCACCTTCAATATTTGCAGTTGATTCTTCTACATTATTAGCATCGAGTTTTAAGTCATTTTTTTCGAGTATATTTCTTATACCTTCGACTCTACAACCTGGATCTCTATTTTGATAAATGCTGGTTACCACGGCAAAATTTTCATGCCCTCTTTCAATCAAGTATTGTGTCGCTAATTGAGCGCCTGATAAATTATCTAACCAGACACAACGATTTGAAATTTCAGGAATGTAACGATTAATTAAAACCAAACCCGGTATTTCTTTTGCCAGTTTAATTAATGTTTTTTCGTCTGAGTATTCACTATGTAAAATAATCGCTTTACAGTTGTTTTCACGTAAAGATTCTATCGCTTTAAGTTCTGACTCCGTTTCATAAAGTGAGTTTGCCATCAACAACTTGAAATTATTTTCTCTTGCGCCATTTTCAACACCACTCGCTAAAGAGCCAAAGAATGGCATTGACAGCTTCGGCGTTACTACGCCAATAGTATTTGAGGTATTACTGGCTAAAGCACTAGCATTACTATTAGGCCGATAACCAAGTTCTACGATAACTTTTTTAACGCGTGCCCGGCAAACATCGCCTACTTTGCCTTTGTTATGAATTACCCTTGACACTGTAGCTATAGAAACACCCGCTACCTTTGCAACATCCTTAATTGTAGCCATCTTAAACACTCTACTTTTGTTATATTTTTTTTAATTGATTTTGTTCGAATCGCTCGTCTAACTTTTTCCGTGTTGCTCTACTTTTATCCGCATCGACGTGGTAATACCGTAAGAATAATAAAGGCAATAAAGCAAATAATACCGTACCCACTGACAAAATAAGCCGCATAGACATGATACTTTCACTTGTTTGGCTACTTTGTTTCATCGCATCAAAGCCTATTAGATTTAGGCATAAGCCTGCAATCAAAACCGCTAAGGCCATGCTAATATTCACTACCCAAGTATGCACAGAAACAAACAAGCCCTCACGCCTTTTATCATGCTCTAGTTCATCTTCATCACATAAGTCGGCTAACATCGACGGTATTAACATTGTCATTACTGTCCACACCGCGGTACAAAACATTGCATCAATAATGATTAACCATCGAGAATCGGGAGTAAATATAAACCACTTCATGATACCACCACAAACGGTTAACCAATAAACCATTTTCAGTGTATTAACTTTACCATAACTAACTGATAATTTTGATAACAATGGAATACTGAGCAAACCGAAAATAGCATAAGCACTCGATAATATCCCCTTCCATATAGCACCTTGTGCTACATCACCATCGTGTAAGTAGTAAACCAACAAATAATAATCCATGCTCGCAGTAAAAGCCCCACCACATAATTGCAATGCAGTGAGTATTAACAGTATTAATAGTGGTTTATTACGCCTTAATGTTTTTAAGCTCTTAAATAAGTCTGTCCTAGCGCTCGAGACGTTATGGTGGTGTACTTTTTCTTTTGAAAATAAAGCAGGAATACAACCGAGTAAACCTATGATAAAAATACCTACGCCCCAACCTACATACTTTATGCCAATAAAAATACTACTAAAAATGGCAAGCTGAGCTAATGGGAATAACCACTGATAAAGTAAAGAGCCAAACTTAATAAAATAGGAGGTAAACCCCATTATTTCTGTTCGTTCGTGATGATCGTCTGTCATTTCATAAGATAAACAGGTCATCGGCACAGACAAAAACATTACGGCGAAATAAAATAAAATTGAAAACACGGTAAAATAGCTAAGTTGAATTGCTTCTGACCAGTCAGGCGATACCATCCAAATCAAACCAAATGTTAACGCACTAACCCATGCCGCAACAAATATAAATGGTCTACGGCGGCCAAATTTACTTTGACAATTATCTGATAAGTGCCCGACCCATGGTCCAAACAACGTACTCATTAACATAGGAATGGTTAGCGCAATAGCCAACAAAAAAGGGTCAACCCCCAATGTCATTTGATAAAATGGAATTGCGAGAATTGGTACGCTTTGATTAGCAAAATACATGGCAAAAAAGCCAATACCTAAGGCGAGTTTTGGCTTTATTATGCCTTGCTTGTCGTTATTATAATGTTGCAAACATTCCACCAAAGGATTAAAAAAATTCGCCTATCGCTAGTGTATTCATCAGTAGTGAGAAAGTAAAAAAATAACCACGTTACAATTATTCATTGTGGTTTTCCGATAAACCATAATCTTGAACTATTTTATCATAAATTAGAAAGTCTTCCGGCTTAGCAGTATAAACATTTCCATTTTTAGTAAACATAGACAGCCCCCATTCCCCCGATAATACAGGTTCCCAGAAAAATGTCCCTAATCCACGTTCATTAGGCAAATTAAACATAATATCATTTAATAAACGTCGCTGAGGATTATACTCAACAATACTAAAACTTAACTCCGAATACGTTTCAGCTAACAAATTTAAAGTGCCTTGCCATTGAGTAGAAGGTCCTTGCCATTTTTCATAAGCAGATAAGCCTAATACATCGAACTTAACATCATGTTCAAGTGCTTGGTTAACCCAATAAACCAAGCCCTCTCTGTCGCCAGTATTTTCAATATGCAACATAATAGGGGTATGTTCGTTGACCTGTTTGACCCCTTTAATGCCAGCTTTAAGTAGTGTTGCTAGGTTCTCCCAATTAGCCGCACTACCATTCAGAGCGGTACTTTCAACAGAGTTATTGCCGTAGCAATCTGTGTCATCTGTGGGTATATGGATGAGCATACCAGGAGTAATTTCATTACCAACTTGCACCATATCGGGAACTACACCTACAGATTTCATATCGGTTAATACGTCTATCGTGTAGTTTTTAACCTCTACAGCTAAATCTTCGATGGTATTAATATTACGCCACGCTCGAGGAATGACTTGTTTATTGGGGTCGGCCCAAGTATCACTATAATGAAAATCAAGTAACAACTTCATCCCTGCCGCTTTTACTTGTTGAGCCATTTCAATGATATGCGCCTTATCATTATATGACTCACTTTTCGTCTCACACCACTCTCCTATGCCCGATGCATAGCCATACTCGGCATTAGGGTCAACAAAGGTGCGTAAGCGAATATAATTAAAACCATGGTTTTTCAATAACGATAATAGTGTTTTTTCATTACCGTCGGTATCTATAAAAATAGCGCCATTGTCAACAAACTCAGCTAAGCTGGAAACATCCGCACCTAAAATATAGCTATCACTAGTCCGGGTGTTATCTACTACAACCTCAGTCTGACTTTCCTCTGATGATTTATTAGTTCCACTACCACATGCACCCAGCAATGTAACTACAGTCAATAACAATGTTATTGTGATTTTTTTATTAAAAAACATGATGAAAACCCTAATTATATTAAAATAGCATTAATAACGAATTAAATTAATACTCTCGATTTCATTATCATACCAATGTCCACCTTCAAGTAGCTTAATACAGCAATGATAATCACTATATTCATCCGTTCTCGAAACTAATATTTATTTAACCGCATAGTCATTAAAAGACAAAGGCTCACTGTGAATATTGAGTGAAGTCGATTTAGCCTGAATACTGGCATTTTTTAAAGACTCACCTATACGCAATAATATTGCCGATTTTCCTTGTTCTGTATTACTCTTATTTGAATAGATGATCTCAATATCACCTTCACTGATAAACTCAATTTCATGATTGTTTATAGGGACTAAATTCCCCTGTTTATCAGTAAACTGCGCATAAACAAAAACAATATCTTTAACACCTTCAATAGGCTGTTTTCCGCTAACATCTAGTGTTAGCTTAAGGGTAACAGGTTTTCCTGCTGTAGTCACTTGATGTTCGCTCACTAATTTACCATTGATAAATGCTTTAGCTTTCAATTGTCCGGGTAAAAATTTATTCAGCTTAAACTCAAAAGGTGGATGAGGTAGGTGACTTGAAAACTTATTTTCAGTCGGTGTTTGTTTTGCCACTAGTATTCCGTTTAACCATAGCTCCACTTCTTCAGCATTACTAAAAACACGGACATTGGTAGCGGAGTTTTTATTCCATTCGCTAGCAATATAAACCATAGGGCCAGATTCATACTGTTCCGACTTTTCTTGTGGGCTTCTTTGACTTTGAAAAAAGTAATAACTGTATTTAGGCAGACGATTGATACTCATCACACCTGAAGCTTCAAGATCATCAGCATAACCACGGTTATAATCGAACATCACCCAGTATCCATCAGCAAACGCAGGAATAGTTAAATTATCATTATGCGCTTCTTGTATGTTTCTTGCCTGTTGTAATAATCGTGCTTCACCCGATCCTAATAATTGCCTAGAGGTTCTTTCCTCTGTTTTTAAGTCTGCCCATGCATCTTGATTCAAGCCTGCATTTTGTGCGTAATACTCCCAATCACCATATTCAGAAACATTATAAGGTTGAGTAGGCACATCATAATGTTTTTGACGGTGCTGACGTGCTTGTAAATACAGATCATAACCCTGTTGCCAACCCGCAGAATAACCATTTGAATCTTCTTGCTTAACCACTTGGTGCAAATCAGCAATAAACGCCTTTGGCATTTGTGACTCATTCAAAGAACATTCCCAGGCAAGTACACTGGCGTGATTTCTATCACGACGAATTAAGTCATGACAAGTTTGGATAATTTGTGCTTTGAATGAATAATCTTCAAAATAATATTGCCAACCTAAAATAGCATCAATTAAAACAAGGCCTAATTCATCTGCGGCATCCATAAAAGCTTTGGAGTGAGGGTAATGAGAAAGTCGTACATAGTCGAAACCAGCAGACTTTATTTTTACCGCATCACGATAATCCGCTTGTGCTGACGTGGCATAACCAACATGGGGATATTCTTGATGACGATTTACCCCTCTTAAAAAAGTAATTTCGCCATTAATTAATAATTGATGCTTAGCATTAAACTCAAATTTACGTAAACCGATACGGGTTTGTTTTTGCTCGATGAGTTGATTATCTAAGTATATTTCACTGACTAGTTGGTATAAGTTAGGCGTTTTTGGACTCCATAATTTAGCCTGATTAACGGTTAACTGTTGGCTAAATTGTTTATCGCCACCGGCTAATAAACTAGTGATTTTATCTTCTGTTTCTGTCATTAATTGCCCAGCAAATAATAATTTCTGTTTAAGCACAAACCCCTTGTTCTCAGGGTATTGATTGGCAATATGAGTTTTAACATTAACAACAGATTCATCGGCACTTATTTTCGGAAACGTAACAAATACTCCGCCACTGGCAACTTTATTAGCATGCATTTCATCAGTGATATGCAATGGACTTTTAATCAATAAGCTTACACCACGATACAGCCCTCCGTAAGTATTAAAGTCTAAGGTCTTAAGGGGCTTAGGGCCTATAGTCGGATTATCAACATTGCTCAATTTTACTTTAATAATATTCGGGCCACTAAAGTTGACCATATCACTAATGTCTAATGTGAAAGGTAAATAACCACCTAAATGTTCAGCTATTTTTTGATCATTTAACCAAACTTCAGCATGATTCATTGCCGCTTCAAAACGAATGAAAATTTTATTATTTTCCCATTGTGGCTCAACCACTAAATCTTTTTGATACCAAGCAATGCCTTGCCACTGTTCATTAACCACTAAAGGTTCTATTTTCGGCGTATGTGGCAAATTTACTGATTGCCATTGCTCTTTACTTTGCTCTGAATCTAAACGTTTGAACTGCCACTCTCCATTAAGGTTAACGGTGCTAGAAGTTATTGTTTTAGCTTGTATTTCACTACAGGCAAATAATGTACTTATCAGTACAGCAGAGATAATGAATAAAAATGGTTTTAACACCAGAAACTCCTTTTTTTCTTTAAAATCAAAAAAAATTGATTAATGAACGCTTCTCAATGGAAACAATTCAATGAATACGGTTTAACTTTATTTATAACCGTGCTTTAGCAAAAATTACTTTCATTTTCTGGTCGAATAACCATTTCATGAATCTGTACATTTGAATGTGTAAAAATCATGTTATAAATGCCATCAGCAACATCTATAGAACTTAAATACTCAGGCCTTGTCTGGTCACGAAAGTCGGTATCTATACCGCCAGGGTATAAAGAAAGCACCTTAACGCCTGTACCATGCAGCTCTTTTCTTAATACTTTAATGTAAGTATCAAGCGCTGATTTACCCGCGCTGTATTGCGCTGTTCCTGGGTTTGAAAACAAACAAGTCGTTGACAATACATTAAGCAGCACCCCCTTTTTCTTGGTTAACATTTTGGGTAAAACTAATTCAACAAAACGAAGTGGTGCAAAAAAGTTAATCTTCATCATCCATTCTAATTGTTGCCAATCAGGTTCACCTGCTGGTGTTCTTGATGAATTTAAGCCTGCGCAATTGATCAATATATCGACATCACCAAACTTACTTTCTGCAGCCAAAACAAAATCATTTATTTTGTCTTTGTTTGATAAACAAAAGCTTTCAGAAAAAATACGGCTTCTGTTTGAAATATCAGCCAGAGTTTGTGCCAGCTTCGTGCTATTTCTGCCACATAAACTCAAGTTAAAATTTAAACTAGAATCTTGCGAAGAGAGCTTAATAGCCAATGCTCGACCTACCCCTGAAGAGGCACCTGTAATTAAAATATGCTTAGACATATGCAACCTAGGATCAATTAGTACGGACTTGAGGTTATATTGAGTTGAACAACTACCGACTTGGTATTAAACCAAGCCGGTAGAGAGTAACTACATGTTATATTGGAAACCAACTAGGATGCGACGTCCCCACTCAACATTAAATGCTGGTTTGTTGAAGTCGTTATCCCAATAGTTTTCAGAAGACTCATTGGTTAAATTCTGTCCTTGAAGGGTAAGTTTTAAATTTTCAGTCACTTGATAACCAATACTTGCATCAACCGTTGTTTCTGAAGAATTCAAATTAACTTGTGCAGGTAACCAGCTATTTACGCCCGTAAATTCACTACGGTAGTTATATGAAACACGAGCATCAAAGCCATCTTTCTCATACCATAAGGTTAAACTGCCGATATCTTTTGATAAACCACCTAAGTTATAAGGATTATTTGCTGGCTTAAATTCCATCACATCACTATCAGTGTATGAGTAGTTTGCATAAACCCCTAAACCATCAAATGGCGCAGGTAACATGTCGAAAGCTTGTTGATATAACACTTCAAAACCTTGAATAGTACCACCGTCACCATTAACTGTACCGGTGAAAGCATAAGTGTCGCCATCAAATTCAACCGTTCCTTCAGAGAGGCCAATGTGTGATTCTAAGTCTTTATAGAAGAAGTTAATGGTCGCTGCTGAGCTATCCCCCCAATAATATTCATAACCTAAATCAACTTGGTTGGCTACGTAGGGGTCAAGTGTTGGGTTACCACCTGATGCTGTCCATTGAGTTTGTGATTTATCAAACGAAAAACCTGTACGCATTTCAAGCAACGGTGGACGCGCCATGGTTCTAGCTAAGCCAAGACGAATTTGTGAATCATCAGTTATATTGAAAACCATATTTAACGATGGCAAAAATTCATCATAATCATGATCTATTGCAATAGGATCGGTACCTCCCCCATTAGTTTGCTCATGACCTGTAGATTCAACTTCTGTTTTGGCGTATCGTAAACCAACATTACCGGTAAATGGAATATCGCCGATTTCGCCCGACATATTTAACATCACATAAGCGGCAGTATTAGTTTCGTTTAGCTTCCATGATGGGGTTCTAGGGATTTTCCCCTCTAAAAAGACATAATCCTCTGTAGACCACACCAATAAATGGCTGCGGAGGTGGGTTACTACTTATAAGTGTGGCAAATTAGGTAAATATCGTACATTTAATACGGAACAGCCCTGATATGGCCATCAAAAACGAAATTACTATTCTCACGAGAGCAGAACAGGCAGATCTTTATTCCCCACCCATTTTTTCAATCGAAGAACAACGTCTGTACTTTTCTCTGAACGATGCGGAATTGGCAGTTTTTCGGTCAATTCGTCTCAGAGCTCATAGATGTTACTTTGTCGCGATTTTGGGATACTTCAAATCAAAGCCCGTCATCCTAGATATCGCTTACTCGCAGGTTTCTAAGGATTTAATGTTCATCAGTAAAGAGCTGCTTGGCGGCAAGGGGCTCAGACCATTCACTCCCTCACAAAAACAAAAAGATCGACTCTACGCAAAAGTATTAGACCTTGCTGGTTATCACAAATGGGACGAAAGTCAGCACTTCAATTCTCTTTTCGACCACCTTGTTCAGGTGGGCAATGCCTGGCTGGAGCCGCGTTACCTCTTTGATACTGCTATTGAATTCCTAACCAGTCACAGCATTGCTATCCCTAGGTACACCGTACTCCAGAGACTGATAAGCAGAGCGATGCAGCAGGTCAGAAAAGACCTGGCGCACCAACTTAATCAACTCACCAGTCCTGAACTTCACGTCTTTCTGGACAGCATAACAGCCATTGATGACGGACTAAGCCTGAACCAGCTCAGAGGCGGTGCAAAAAGTCTGACCGTACCTGAACTTAAAAAAGAGCTTGCCCTTTATCATCAGTTAGCGCCATGGCGCACGCAAATCAATGGCGTTATCGATGGGCTTAATCTGTCTCTTAAAAATCGACAACACTTCGGTGAGCTCATCAACTATTACGGTAGTAAACTCAAACGATTCAAACGCGCACAGCAGCATCTATGGTTGCTATGTCACCTGACAGAGCGGATACAACTGGCACTGGAACGGTTAACTGATGGGTTCATTTACCATATCCGCAAGCAACAAGAAGCTGCCAACACCTTTGCACAACAAGCAGTGTTCCTGTCCTGGCAGTCAGCCGCGGACAATGTCACGAAAGCGGCAGAGTTACTGCATCTGTTTGTGGATGAGAACATTGATGATAATCAACCCTTCTCAGTAGTCAGACAACAGGCATTGAAGGTCATGAATGACAGGGATATCCAGACCCTCTGCCTTTACCTGAAAAAACAGAAACGGACCGTGGAAGAGTACCAGTGGCAACATTACGATGAACAATGCAATCTCCTGGAGCAACTGTTAAGGCAGGTGTTCTTGTGCCTTGAATGTGAGGCCGGTAAAGGCTCAGAAGCCGTCGTCGCCCAACTTCAACAGATGCAGACGGAAATCGCATTCGGTGGACCACTGAAGACGATGGATACGTCGCTCATCCCGAAAAAGCACCTCCCATGGTTGGTTAAACAGGATAACGTTAACCCGCAACGTTACGAATGGCTGCTCTACCGGCAGTTAACCTCACGACTGAATGGACGCATTTATTTGCCAAATGTTACCAAATACCGCGCACTGGAAGACGACCTGATCCCCCAGACATCGCAGGATACCTTGCTGGCCTCATCAACACTGGACAGACTAAAACAGCCCGCAGAGTTATTGTTACAGGAGAAACAACACCGGCTGGAAAGTGCACTCAAAGACGTTGCTCTCCATATTGATGAGGGAGACAATCGAAATGTGATCATGAAAAATCGTACCGGTACCCGCTGGCGTCTGCCGACCAAAAGCGCTACATCTCTGGTCAACAATCCCTTTTTTAAGCGAATGCAACCGGTCGGTATCGCGGATGTACTGCGGTATGTAGAGCGCGAAACCGGGTTCATGAAATGTCTGACTCATGTACTTCCGATACAAAAACAAGGGTTCACTCATCAGGATGATTTACTGGCCATTCTGATTGCCAACGCCACTCACCGTGGTGTGTATGGCATGGCGCAGATCTCCGATCGAAGCTATGAACACCTGAGTACGGTGCAGGCCAACTATATCCGGCCTGAAACGCTGCATGACGCCAGCGACGTGATCAATAATGCGGTTGCAGCGCTACCCATCTTCCGCCACTACCATATTCAGGAGGACCAGCTGCATGCCAGTGCGGATGGTCAGAAATTCGAAACCCATCTGGAAACCTTTAAAACCCGGTACTCCTCTAAGTATTTCGGCACCAACAAAGGGATCACGGCCATGACACTGGTGGCCAACCACAGCGCCCTCAATGCTCGGATCATCGGTTCCAACGAGCACGAATCACACTATATTTATGACCTGTTACAATCCAACAGCAGTGAAATCAAACCTGACGTACTCTCGACAGATACACACGGTGTCAATCATGTTAACTTCGCCTTACTGGATCTATGCGGTTACAGTTTTGCACCGCGATACGCGCAGTTCAGTAGTGTCATCAATGATCTGTTTGACGTAACTGAAAATGAACACGGCGGCACCAACCTTGCCCTGAAAAAGCCCATCAGGACGAATGTCATCGAAACGGGATGGCAGGATATTAGGCGCATTGTTCTGTCACTTCAGACAAAGCGAACGACACAGGCAATGCTGGTAAGAAAGTTGTCTGGTTATCCTTCGGGGCACCCGACATTACAGGCGCTGACGGAGTATAATCGACTGGTCAAAGCGCAATATTTACTGGATTACATAGACAATGCCAGTTTGCGGCAGTACGTTCAGCGTGCCCTTAACCGGGGAGAAGCGTGGCACTTCCTGAGACGGGCTATTGCGTCGGTGAATGGCGATCAGTTCCGAGGCAAAAACGAGAGTGAAATCGCTATCTGGAATGAATGTGCAAGATTGCTTGCCAACGCGATCATCTACTTCAACTCCGCGATACTGAGTCATCTGCTGGGACACTTTGAAGCGAGAGGAGATGAAGAGAAAGCGGGTATCACTCGTGCTGTTTCGCCCGTTGCGTGGCAAAATATCAACTTAAGCGGAACGTATAACTTCACTAATACTGGGAAATTGCCCAATATTGGCGAAATAACAAGGCCGATAGTGGATGATTAGGCTCCAAGCTGAAAGTAAACCACCTCCGCAGCCATTTATTGGTGTGGTCTACAGAGGATTATGTCTTTTTAGAGGGGAAAATCCCTAGAACCCCCAATAGAAATCAAAGGAATCCACAACATAGCCGCGAAAGACCCGGTCAATCAGGTTGCCCATGGCGCCACCGAGGATAAGACTGTAAGCGATGGCTTCTCCTTTATGACGATTTTCAAGGATCAGCTTGATCAGAAAAATCGAGACCACTACCGCGATTCCGATAAAAAAGTAGCGCTGCCAGCCTCCACCATTCGCAAAAAGACTGAATGCGGCACCGGTGTTCCATAGGTGCACCCAGTTAAAGAACGGGGTCACCGAAACATACTCGCCATAGGCCATTGATTGCTGCACCAGCCACTTTACAGCCTGATCAGACGCTGCCAGCAGGCCCGATATGGACAATAGGGCATACGGCGAGAGCTTTTTGCCAATAATGAGCATTATTTAACCCTTCAACGCCAAAATGCGTCTGGCACCGTTAAGTACAATGCCCCCCGCGATGGTGCCGATAATCAGATCCGGATAATTGGAACCGGTCCACGCGACCAGGGCGCCGGCGGTGATGACCCCCAGGTTGATCACCACGTCGTTGGCCGAGAATATCCAGCTTGCCTTCATGTGCGCCCCGCCTTCCCGATGTTTGGATATGAGCAGCAGACAACTGGTATTGGCAATCAATGCGACGAATGCGATAGCCATCATCACCAGCGATTCAGGCTCACTACCGAATACAAAGCGTCTCACCACCTCTACGAGCACGCCCACAGCCAAGATCAGTTGCAGTACACCAGCAAGATGCGCGGCACGTACCTGCATTTTCACGCTATGTCCAACCGCATAAAGGGCAAGCCCGTACACCGCCGCATCGGCAAAATTGTCCAGGGATTCTCCAATCAGGCCGGTGGACTGGGCGACCAGACCGGCAGTCATTTCCACCACGAACAGAAGTGCATTGATGCCGAGCAACCAGCGCAGGGTCCCGGATTCTTGCTTAGCAGAAGCTGCCGAAAACTCGGCGGCCTTGATGGTCTCCGGATTTGCAGCGACGGTTTCCTGAAGCGAGGCGCCTAGCCCCAAGGTCTTCAGTTTCGAGGTGACGGGCTCGACCTCGCCGTCATGCACGACCTTCAGCCGGCGGTTCGACAAGTCGAAGGACAGCGCCCGAATCTCCTCAAAGCCGTTCAGGGCTAGGCGAATCATTCGTTCTTCTGATGGACAGTCCATCTTCGGCACGGCATAAACACTGACCCATCTCCCTGGCGCCTCGGAGGAGGCCTGTATATCGGTATCCGCTGCGGACGTTGCATCAGCGCCACAGGCGCCACCACAGGATTTGCTCATGATACGACTCCACTTGAACAATGTTGTGGTACCATTTTAAACTATAAAGCTACTATAAGGTCAATAGAGTAAATAATCCGTTGGGGAGGAGGCTGATGCGCATTGGTCAGTTGGCGCAGTTGGTAGGGGTCGAAACACAGACGATCCGCTTCTATGAACAGCAGGGCTTGTTGCCGCCGCCTGATCGGCAGGACAACGGTTACCGTGTCTATACCGAGAAGCATGGTGAGGGGCTGGCCTTCATCCGTCGCTGCAGAATCCTGGGCCTGTCACTGGCTGAGATTCACGAACTACAGAGCTATCAGGACGACCCTCATCAGCCTTGTACCGCCGTCAACGCCTTGCTCGATGATCACATCTCTCATGTGCGGTCGCAGATAACCGCTCTGCAAGCGCTTGAGAAACAACTCGTTTCACTGAGAGCGAGTTGCAACGATGACCGGGAAGTTGAGGCGTGTGGGGTTCTTGCTGGAATTAGCGAAGGAAACATGCACCAGCAGTAGGTGAAGCATCAACCAGATAATCCGATGAGATGCCGGTCTGTCTCACTCTCATGCAAAGGTAAGATCAACCATTTAATCCGCTTACCCACAATTTGTAGACCTTTGGTGGGCTTACAACCTTCCATTAACCCTCAATCAGTTTTTTGCTAACGTCATTTGGCCAGTCTCTTGCCTCATCGTTTAAGCAAATCACTCAAGCGATTTAACAGCGCTTTCCGGCTATTATTCGCCACAACAAAGCGCTTAAAACGTTGTTCAAACACCGCTTCATCCGCTTTGAACTGATAGGCCTCAAACAGCTGATGCAAATAGCGTGATGCCGCATCATAACCACTTGCGCAAGTTCGAACCGCTTGCTCTTGTGCTTGCTGCCAGTAGTGCTCACGCCGATTGTAAACATCCGTCAACGCTTTTTCTTTTTCTGCTTTTTCGATGGCTAATTTTTTTGCGAGTGCTGCAGCTTGCTCTTGCTGTAATTGGCTTTGCGCTTGCTCAATAAAAGGAGAAATTACCTCGGGGGTTAACCAATACTGATAGATCTCGTCTGTGTTGACAGGTTCTTTTCGCGTCAGCGCTAAGGCTTGGTGACGGGTTAGCTGGCCTTGCTCAAACAACGTGCGTAATAGCGTGTCTTTCTCTGCTTGCGAGAGATTATGGATCCACGCATCAAGCGTAAGCTGAGTTTGTTTGGCTTGGTGACTGGGTTGTTCGCTCAGCACCATGGCGAGCGCCTTAACCAATGCTAAGGGAATATCATACAGCGCAGCAAACGCCTGCTCCTCTTCACTGAGGTGCTCAAAATCGAATTGAATTAACGGCACTCGCTCAACGCCATCATTAAAATCAAACGCTTTGAGCCACATAAAGTACACAAGGCGCCAATCCCCTTGCATTAACCCGCTGCGTAACCCAGCTAAATGCTGGAAAAAGTCGTCAGCATGCTCATCGTCAAAATACTCATCATACTCCTCAAGGGAAAAAATCAGCAACTGCCACTCATCGTTTTCGTGAATATGAAGCCCATCACTTGAAAAGCCAAGTAACGCATCTGGAAGCGTTCCTGCTGGTAGCTTGATGTAGGCATCGATTGAGCCCCAATCGGCATAGTAAAAACCGATGTCAAAGTATTTTAACATCAGCTCAAAAGGCTCGGCCTTTAGATCACTGTAGGTGTAATACACCTGAAAGGCCGTAGCGCTGATCTCGGCACGGCTTGAAATGGCCCTGAGTGCTTGACGTGCTTTAGCATCTAAATACCCATCCAGACGCTCAAATTTATAGTATTGATATTCGCTCACGATGACCTTGCTATGTATTTATTGTGAATTGAAAAGTTTGTTTCAATAAAGGCAGTACCTGTACCGTCCTACCAACAGATTCCGTGTTTAAAAAACTTCTTGGATCAAGGGTCACAAATCCCCAAAACTGTAAAAATCGCTCAATAAACCGTGATTCGATGAGTATGCTTAAGTTTCTTTCCGGCGAGAAGTAATCATCTGCTGGGAAACCCTGTAGTAAATCTGGGAAAGCCACTTTCACCTCTTCAACCAGCAGATCTACACTACTGTGGCTTTGAATACGCCACAGCATAAACAGCCAAAAGGTTCGCAAGTCGGCATCAAACTCAAAACCGTCCAAATAGCCCCAGTTATATTTGCTGATGGCGGCTTCTAACATAGGTTTAAAAAATGCTTGTATACCTAACACCTGATACTGCTTTTGCGCTGATTTTTTCACATGGTAGCGGCCGCTACGTCGATAAATAATACCGCTAATTTCGGCAAGCACTCGGGTGTAGTGCAAAGCATTAAACTTGTCTTCGTTGCTGCCCGCAAACTCGCTGATACTAATGTTACGTTCGAATTGAGCAACGGCAAATTCGGGCAATAACTCACTGGCCTGTTTGACTAATTTAGTCGGTAAGTTGCCTTTAGTTGTGGCTTTGAAGGAGCCTTCTTGCGCCATGGCATCATCAAGAATGAGCGCTAGATAACGCATCACAGGGCTGGCAGAAAGAGAGTCGGGAGTGCTGATTGTCACCCACTGTAATTGATCAAAAGGCGCATAAAGCCAATTGGCCATTTGCGTTGGCGTCACGCCACAAAAATCGGGATGAGGTTGATGATTGCGTTCTTGCACTTTGTGCTGCAAAGCGGTATTGAGTTCATCAAGACTCAAATTTGGGTTCATTGCCAGCATGGTTTCAACATCATCGAAAACTTGGGCATGTTGCTTGGAAACGCTGCTCATACAACAACGTTTAAATTTTTTACCACTGCCACAATGGCAAGGATCGTTTCGGCCGAGCTTCATTGTTGTCCCTTCTTATTGTTGTAGAAAAAGCGCTGCATTTTCCTGTTTGCGCTGATCCAATGTTTTAGCAATCGCAGACACTGTTGTTTTACTGATACCTTGCTGCCGTGCAAGATGAGTAAATTGGCTGATAGCTTCTGCGACTTCTTCAATGACTTGCTTTGCCTCATGCCAATTCGCAAAGCCTGCACTGGTCGCTAGTTTTTGCATCACCTTAAGCGGTGGCGCTTTACCATAACCTCCGAACGCAGTGGCGTGTTCGTTAAATGGATGTGGGCTGAAAGTAACATCGTAAAAAGGGGCAGGATCCCATTGACCGTCATCCGCTTGCAAGAACGCCCAGTTTTTACTGTGGTCGTCTTGATTAGACGACAGCAGGTTAAAAATGGCACGGCGAAATTGCAGCTGCCCAGCGGCTGGCGATTTACACAACTGACGGCTGGCTTTAATTAAATCAATGTAGTCTAAACTTGGCGTTCGAAAGTCTGCATCCAGTAGCCCGCAAGCGCTGTGCATATGCAATCGACCTGAACTGCGATTGCCGCTTAAATTGGTCTGCTCCGTGACATAATCAAAACGCTTAAGCACCAACCAGGCAGACGCACCGCTTGTAGGTGGTGCTTCAATGAGTTGCCATAGCGGTGGTTGACACTTAGCAAGTTCTGCCATTTGTAAATAAACTGCCTCGCACAAACCTTCTTCATGCCCGAGCGCGAGATTTTTAGAAGTAAATTTAATCAGCCAGGCCTCATCTCCAGGCAGAGCAAAGGTTCGACAATGCTGAGTTTCTCCAGCAGGCATATAAATCTGCGCCTTTGGTCTTGCCCCACCCGAACTACCTCCGGCGACTAATGCGGCCAACACCTGTTGCGTATGCCCATCTAACTCATCGTGATTATCATCCATATAATCTGACATCGAAGAATCGAACAGCGTTTGTGCTTCTAAGCCTAACGTCGCTAAATCAATATCCGCGTGCGTGGTGGCTGAAAACTCAGACACCGGAGAAAAAGACAATGCTCCCATGCCTTTATCACCGACAAAGGCTAACCTATCCATCGCCGTTAATTGATTAGGTAGGATGCCCTTTTGCCGGAAAATACGATCTTGTAACAGCATGCCCCAGCCATCGGGTAAACAATCTCCAAATACGCCATGTACACCTTGGTGCGGCGCTTTAGGAGCGACTTGAACTTGCGCGTTCGCATGCAAGGTAAAAGGTGATAAGTTGCCAAACTGCTGCAAATAGCTGTCTGCATACTGGAAAAAAACACCTTGCCGATTCTGCGCCAAGACCCCTACTGCATCCTGCTCACCTGAACTTAAGGTGCGAGTCACGGCGAGTTTTTGAATGGGTTTAAAACTCATCTTTTAGCACCTCATCAATACTAGAGGGCATAGTGACCCGTTCTTTGCTAGGTTGTGTGAGTTGATAGAGCCTCTCTAGCGAATCAAGGGTCTGCCATAGCAACAGCAATTGGCGAAATGAAATTTGCCCGGTCAGCTCAAACTTTTTAATGGTGGCCGCAGGTACACAGCTTCGCTCAGCAAGCGCAGATCGTGACAGCTTTGCCTGCTTTCGTAACTCACGTAAATAAGCCGCATAGGCTTGGCTTACATCGGTATCATCAAGTAAGGTAAAATTCATCCGCAAGGACCAAATGGATACAGTTATACCCATTATAGCGAAATAAAACAGAAATTGGATGTTATTGTATCCATTTATGGTTGGGGTGTTGAAAAAATTACTCGATAAAGCCCTTCAAAACTGCTATGTTTTAGCTCTAACAGCAGCATAAAAACGGCACTGTTTTTCCATTGCTAACCACTAAGATTTTTCCATTGCTAACCACTAAGATTTCGTAAAAGCCATAGGCAAGTGGTGGGCAGTTTGGTGGGCAAACAGGCATTTTTGAACGGTTTCTTTTCGATAAACCATTGATTTTGTTATGGTCTAACCCGCTACTCAATGAGCAGATCCAGAATATTGAATAAGCACGCTTTACAGTTTTTTATAAGACCCAGCACCTGCTGGGTCTTTTGTTTTAAAAAGTCTAAAAGCAGGCAAACTTGAGCACTTTTAGCGAAATAAAGTACAATAGTTCAATTAAAGGCTTGGATTAGCGATAGTCCGAGCCTGTTTATTTTTTATTAGAGACAGATCATGGCGCAAACTCGCGGAAATTTATTTATCTTGTCAGCTCCATCAGGGGCTGGTAAATCAAGCTTAATTGGTGCTTTACTAAAGAAACACAGCGATATGAAAGTATCGGTTTCGCACACCACTCGCTCACCTCGTCCGGGTGAAGAAAACGGTGTGCACTATCACTTTGTTTCTGTGGATGAGTTCAAAGCGCTAATTGAGAAAAATGACTTTTTTGAATGGGCGCAAGTGTTTGATAACTACTATGGTACGTCTAAGCAAGCAATCGAAAGCCAACTTGCAGCAGGTATTGACGTATTTTTAGATATCGATTGGCAAGGTGCTCAGCAAATCCGCAAATTAGTTGATGATGTTGAGACTATCTTTATTCTTCCACCATCAAAAGAAGAACTTGAATCACGCTTAAATAACCGTGGTCAAGACTCTGCAGAGGTAATCGCAGGAAGAATGGCAAAAGCACAATCAGAAACATCGCACTATAATGAGTATGATTATGTTGTTGTTAACGATGACTTTGATACTGCACTTACAGAAATCGAAACTATCGTTATGGCTAAACGTTTATCGTTAAAAAGCCAAACTGTGCGCCATCAGGCGTTATTAGAGAACTTACTTAAGTAATACTTTTTAAGAATAAGATAAAAATTAACCACAAGCTATTGGCGAATTTAACTTGGTACAGTAAACTACGCCTTTGCTTAAGAATTTATTTGGAGTGCTGAGATGGCTCGCGTAACTGTTGAAGATGCAGTAGATGCAATTGGTAATCGTTTTGACTTAATTTTAGTTGCGGCTCGTCGTGCCCGCCAAATCGCGGTTGGTGGTAAAGATCCACTCGTTGATGCTGAAAATGACAAACCAACGGTTATTGCTTTACGTGAAATTGAGAAAGGGTTAGTAGATAGCTCTTCTATGGACTTAATTGATCGTGAAGAACAACAACATCAAGAAGCAGCAGAAATGGCTGCTGTGGCTGCTATCGTAGGTGGCAACCAGTAATCAAGCTCCCCGCTTTGATTTAGCTATACGGCTAGTATTTCTACACTAGCCGTTGGCAAGCCCTTCTTTTCATCGTATATTCTATTCATACCGTTACCGATTTACTTCATTTGCGCATTGGAGTGTGACTTTGTATCTATTCGAAGGCCTCAAAAAGAAAATATCCGAATACTTACCACCTGCTGATATTGAGCTGGTACAAAAAGCATACGTGGTCGCTCGCGAAGCCCACGAAGGCCAAACACGCTCAAGTGGCGAGCCTTATATCACCCACCCTGTCGAAGTGACACAAATACTTGCCGGCATGCACTTAGACCACGAAACGCTGATGGCTGCCCTGATGCATGACGTGATTGAAGACACTGACTTTAGCCAACAAGACTTAGCTGAAATTTTTGGCGACACGGTTGCCGAGCTTGTTGAAGGGGTGAGTAAGCTAGATAAACTCAGCTTTAAAGATAAAAAAGAATTCCAAGCAGAAAACTACCGCAAAATGATCATGGCGATGACTCAAGATATTCGCGTGATCTTAATCAAACTGGCTGACCGTACTCACAACATGCGTACTTTAGGCGCACTGCGCCCTGACAAACGCCGTCGTATTGCCCGTGAAACCCTAGAGATTTATGCGCCAATTGCGAACCGCCTTGGTATTCATGATATTAAAAATGAATTAGAAGATTTAGGCTTTCAAGCGTTATACCCGATGCGCCATCGCGCATTAAGATCAGAAGTAGTCAAAGCACGTGGTAACCGTAAAGAAGTTATCAGTAATATTAAGACTGAAATTGAAGCGCGTTTAGAAGAGTCTGGCATCGAAGCAACTATATCAGGCCGCGAAAAACACCTTTATAGCATTTACAAAAAAATGCTCAATAAAGAGCTGTCGTTTAACGAAGTGATGGATATCTACGCGTTCCGTATCAATGTTGATAATATGGATACCTGTTACCGCGTATTAGGTGTTGCTCATAACCTTTACAAACCAATCGAAACCCGTTTTAAAGATTACATTGCTGTACCAAAAACCAATGGTTATCAATCACTTCATACCTCATTAGTTGGCCCTCATGGTATTCCTGTTGAGATTCAAATTCGTACCCACGACATGGATCATATGGCAGATAAAGGGGTGGCTGCTCACTGGATGTATAAAAAAGCCGGTGATAGCGCAGGCCACACAGCACAGCAGCGTGCTCGCCAATGGATGCAAAGCTTACTGGAGCTTCAGCAAAGTGCGGGCTCATCATTTGAGTTTGTTGAAAACGTTAAAACAGAGCTATTCCCTGAAGAGATCTATGTTTTCACGCCAGATGGTCGTATCGTTGAACTACCTATGGGTGCGACAGCAGTCGACTTTGCTTATGCAGTTCACACTGATGTAGGTAATACCTGTGTAGGTGCACGCGTTAACCGTAAACCTCACCCACTAAGTAAAGCACTTGATACAGGGCAAACGGTCGAAGTCATCACCAGCTCAGGGGCGCACCCTAATGCAACTTGGCTAAATTTTGTTGTAACAGGTAAAGCACGTTTAGGTATCCGCAATTACCTGAAGAGCCAACAGCATGAAGAAGCCATGCTGCTCGGTCGACGTTTACTAGACTCAGCACTTGGTGAAACCAAACTGGATGATATTCCAGATGAAAACATTCGCCGTGTACTTCAAGAGCATGAACTAAATACCGTACTTGAGCTATTAGTCGAAATAGGCTCAGGTAATCTTATGAGTGTGCTTATTGCAAAACGCTTGATGCAAGTTGATGCTGACGACCTAGATGACCTTGCACAAAAAGCAAAAGCAACCATCATAGGTACTGAAGGCATGTTAGTTAATTACTCTAAATGCTGCCGACCTGTACCTGGCGATGCTATTACTGCTTATATAAGCCAAGGTAAAGGCCTTACAGTTCACCGCCAAGAATGTAAAAACATTCGTGGTTGGGAAAAAGAGCGCTCAAAATACTTAGTTGTAAAATGGGACGATAACCCAGAGAAAGAATATATTGCAGCCCTTCGTATTGAGATTATCAATCACCAAGGTGCGCTGGCTAAATTAACCAATGTTGTTGCCTCAACCCAAGCCAACATTGTTGAAATAGCGACTGACGAAAAAGAAAGTAATTTATACATGATAGATTTAGGCATCACGGTTAAAAACCGCGTTCATGTTGCTAACATTATGCGCCGCATTCGCGTTATGCCTGATGTGCAAAGAGTCTATCGTAAAAAGTAACAAGGATAATCATGAACAAATCTTTTATTTCTACTGATAATGCACCAGCAGCAATCGGTACTTACAGCCAAGCAGTTAAAGTAGGCACGGCTGTTTATTTATCAGGTCAAATTCCACTTGTGCCAGAAACAATGGAAGTGATCTCTGAAGACTTTACTGAGCAAACTCACCAAGTATTCAAAAACCTAACAGCTGTTTGCCAAGCTGCGGGTGGTCAAATTCAAGACATGGTAAAAGTGAATATCTTTTTAACTGACCTATCTAACTTTGCGATTGTTAACGAAGTGATGAGCCAGTACTTTAAGCAACCATACCCTGCACGTGCCGCAATTGGCGTACGTGCGCTACCAAAAGGCGTGCAAGTTGAGATTGACGGTATCATGGAGCTACCTTCAACAAACTAATCAGCCCTGCCAGCAACGCAAAGTTGCTGGCACTTTTTTAGAAAAAGTTCTTACTTCCCTCACCCGAAATTCTTGACTCATTAGCAAATCTCTAGCACTCTGTTGTTATAACAAGTAAAACCTTTAGCTAATGTAGTAAAAAAGGATCTCCAGGTGTTTAAGCTCGCTCACAACGGCAACGTTTTATTAGATGTTCATGAAAACTCGCCTCCTAGTGCTGCGTTTATTATCGAAGCATTAGAAAAGTCACCATTTTGCGAATGCAGAGTGGATCATGAAGCTATCAATAATTTCTTCAAAAGCGATTCAAATGAGCGCATGCTTGTTGTTGCCTCTAAACATGATGCGAGCCTAGTTGTTACCCTGAGTGATGACAAAATGCTGGCTACAGGCGAGCTGACTTTAGCTGAAGGTGGCAAAGTCATGACGCTTGACGATGCTAAAAAAGAGCTTATCAAAGCAGGTGTTGCCCGCGGTTATAAGCAAGCTTTCTTAGAAAAGTTATTACAACAACAGTTTGAGCTACCTGCAGGTGAAGTTGCTAAAGGAGTGCTCGCAAAAGGCCGTTTACCGATTGATGGCCAACCGTCTAAGTTTGTACCACAGGTTGAGACCTTAAAAGACCGCTTAAAAACACCTAAGCTACGTGAAGACGGCACAGCCGATATGCGTGACTTTGGCAAGCTCGCAAGTGTCGAACCTGGTGTATTACTTATAAAACAAATTCCTGCTACTCCTGGCAAAGAAGGATTTACTGTTACTGGTGATGTACTTCCTGCAAAACCGGGGGAAAACACCAAGCTAGTCGCAGGTGAAGGCACCGAAATATCAAAAAACAACCCGCTCGAGCTAATTTCTGTGATCGCTGGTGTACCAGTGGATATTGCCAACGGTATGCGTGTCGATGATATCTTTACTATTGCCGATGTAAACGTAAAAAGTGGTCACGTAGACTTTGAAGGTAGCGTCATTGTTACTCACAACGTTGAACCGGGCATGCGTATTAACGCCAAAGGCGATATCACAGTGATGGGCACAGTGGAATCTGGTCATTTATCAGCGGCTGGCGATATCACTATAAAACAAGGTGTAATTGGTCACCAGCTCGAAGATAAAAAGCTGTCATGTAATATTATCAGCCAAGGTGACATTCACTTATCACATGGTCAATACTGCTACCTTGAAGCCAATAATATCCTCATTGAACGCCAAGCCAGCCATTGCACAATGAAAGCTACTAAGCTGTTGCAGATAGGCCAAGAAGATAATCCGCAAGGTAAGCTATTCGGCGGAGAGATCCTAGACGCACAAATGTTAATTGCCGGCGAAATTGGCAATGAATCTGGCGCTAAAATGGTTATTCACTTAGCAGCTTCGGGTGCTGATGTCACCGCACAAACAGATCAGTGTTTAAAAGATTTAGCACAAACAGATTCACAACTTGATACTTTGCAAGAAGCTATCGAAAAAGCAGATCAAGTAAAAGACGCCGAAAAGAAAAAACAGTTACTCGCAAAAATTGGTGCCACACAAATGCACTATTGCGAGCAAGCTGAAATGCTTGAGAAAAAGCTATCAAGCTTAGAGCATCACCTGCATGATTTACTGGAAGATGCGCAATTAGTCGTTAATAAAAAACTGCATTCTGGCGTCGAAATTCATATTTTCGAAAAAGTTCTACTCACTAACCGCCAATACCCACCATGTAAGGTAAAACTTGAAGAAAACAAGGTTGAGGTAGAGTTTAAGACCAGTTAATAAAAAAGAGGCTTAAAGCCTCTTTTTACCAGGGTCATTACTCTTTAAAGAATTCCTTCCACTTGCTGTTTTAGCTGTTCAGGCCAAACACCAACTTGTACTTGCCCGATATGCTGTTTTTGTAACAACAACATAGCGAGTCGTGATTGACCAATACCACCACCAATTGTTTGCGGAAACTTCTTCGCCAGTAGCTGTTTATGCCAATCAAACTCTAACCGAGCTTGGTCGCCTGTAATCGCTAATTGAGTAGCTAATGCATCAGGGCTTACACGAATGCCCATTGAAGAGATTTCAAATGCATCTTCAAGCACAGGGTTCCAAACTAAAATATCACCGTTTAAGCCTGCAAATTTACTACAGGTTTGTGTTGACCAATCGTCATAATCCGGTGCTCGTACGTCATGAATTTTGCCATCTGCAAGTGTGCCGCCTATACCAATTAAAAATACCGCACCGTACTCTTGTGCTACCGCTTTTTCACGTTGTTTCGCAGTAAAGTCTGGATACATCTGACGTAGCTGTTCACTGTGTACAAAGGTGATTTGCTCGGGCAAAAACGGCGTTAAATCAAACTCGCTTGCGACAAAGCGTTCGGTTGCTTTAATCGCCTGATAAAGTGATGTCACGGTTTCTTTTAGCTTGTCTAAAGTACGCTCTGTACTCTCGCAAATTACTTTTTCCCAGTCCCATTGGTCAACATACACCGAGTGAATTGGGCTTAAAGATTCTTCATCAGGACGAAGCGCCTTCATGTGCGTATAAAGTCCTTCACCTACCGAAAAATCGTAATCAGCCAAGGTTTTGCGTTTCCACTTAGCTAATGAGTGGACTACTTCAAATTGGCTACCCGGAATTGTTTTCACTGCTACCGATACAGCATTTTCAGTACCGCTTAAGTTATCTTGAATACCATCGCCTACTTTTGCCAAGATTGGTGCTTGTACTTCAACTAACCCTAATTGTTGTTCTAATTGGCTTGAAAAAAACTGTTTTACTTTACTAATTTGCTGCTGTTGCTGCAGGTAGTGTGAACTCATAATAATTGGCCTCATTCCCAGTTATTGTTACTTGCTTAATTAGAGAAACCCGCTGCTTGGCCCCTCCTGTTAAAACAATCCTCAACTAAACAAAGATAATTTTCAATAACCCACAATAAAAAGAACTTAACATTGAAATTTTCATAAAAATAATGCTATAAAATTTATTGATTCAATAATTAACACTAATAAATACCATGGAAAATTATCAAATCGATAATCTCGATAAAAACATCCTTAATGCTTTAATGGAAAATGCGCGAACAGCCTATGCAGAACTCGCTAAACGCTTTGCAGTCAGTGCCGGGACTATTCATGTACGGGTCGAAAAGATGAAACAAGCGGGAATTATTACAGGCACCCAAGTCAGTATTGATGCCAAACAGCTTGGTTACGATGTTTGCTGTTTTATTGGTATTAACCTCAACAATGCCCGTGATTACCCACAAACTTTACTGCATTTAAAAGAACTAGAAGAAGTTGTCGAAGCCTATTACACCACAGGTAATTACAGTATATTTATCAAAGTGATGGCGCGCTCAATTGATCATCTACAAGATGTGTTAATTAACAAAATACAAGCCATCGAAGCTATTCAATCAACAGAAACGCTGATCTCATTACAAAACCCAATTAGCCGTGCTGTTGTTCCCTAGGGTATAATCAGCGCCAATTAGAATCCGTCAACGAGCACACAACTATGGATACAACTCGCTTTGAGCGTGTTAAGCGCGTGTTAGACCGCCGCCAAACGGACCTAACGGTTTGTTTAGAAGAAGTACATAAGCATCATAATTTATCGGCCATTGCCCGCACAGCTGACGCGACTGGCTGCCATCACGTACATGCAGTATGGCCAGAGAATCAAAAATGGTTAACTAACAATACCTCAGGTGGTAGTAAAAACTGGCTAGAAACTCACTTGCATCGTAATATCGATGAAGCGGTTGCCATGATGCGTGCGCAAAATCCTGAAGTACAAATTTTAGCAACTCATCTCAGCGACGATGCAGTCGACTTTCGTGAAATTGATTACACCAAACCGACGGCTGTTATTGTTGGCCAAGAACGTGATGGTATTTCGCCGCGTGCCCTTGCCCATGCAGATAAAAACATCATTATCCCTATGCAAGGAATGGTGCAATCTCTTAATGTATCTGTTGCTGCTGCACTTATTCTATTTGAAGCACAACGCCAACGTGAAGAAGCCGGACTTTACAACCGCGATATGCTTGATGCGAAAATAAAGCACCGTATCTTATTTGAAGGCTGCCACCCTATCATTGCTGAACAATGCCGTGAAAAAGAGCTACCGTACCCTGAGCTTGATGAAAGTGGTGAAATTGTTGCTGATGAAACGTTCTGGAACATTTTAAAACACACGCAACCGCTTGAAGCCACTAACGAGAGCAAGTAAACTGAAAAACAGTCTACTAATTAATAATTTGAGTCACCTTTGAGTCATCCTAGCTTAGCGTTATACCCAATTACAGAATTAAAAGGCGTCGGCCCGAAAATGGCCGAGCGCCTTGCTAAGCTAAATATTCATACGGTTCAAGACATGCTGTTTCATTTACCTCATCGCTATGAAGACCGGACCCGCATTCACCCAATTTGCGAACTCCAACCGCATAGCCATGTTAGTGTTGAAGCCACCATTGAAACCAGCCAGATTACCTTTGGTAAAAGACGCATGCTGGTTTGCCAAGTAAATGATGGCACGGGCCGTTTAACGCTGAGGTTTTTTAACTTTAGCGCAGCTCAAAAAAATGCCTTAAGTACAGGTAAAATCATTCGCTGCTTTGGTGAGATCCGCCGTGGTCGTGTTGGCTTTGAAATGACACATCCGGAATACAGCTTATCGGATACCCCTTCTGAGCAACCAACGAACACCACGCTTACGCCGGTTTATCCTGTTACCGAAGGGCTGAAACAGTTATCTATTCGTGCACTTAGCGATCAAGCTCTTGCACTATTAACTAAGTACCCTGTCGAAGAGTTACTGCCAGAGCAGTTTCAACCGACCGGAATGTGTTTAGCCGATGCACTTATGACCTTACATCGCCCACAAAACGATGTTGATTTAACTGCCCTTGAACAAGGTATGCACCCTGCCCAGCAACGGCTAGTGTTTGAAGAGCTGCTTGCGCAAAACTTAAGTCTTTTAAAGCTACGTCAAAAAGGGCAAACGGTAAAAGCAGTATCATTAAAGCCTCATAATCAACTTGAGCAGCAGTTTTTAGCTAATTTAGCCTTTAGCCCAACTAACGCGCAAAGTCGTGTGGTGGCAGAAATCAAAGGTGACTTACAACACCCATTTCCGATGATGCGTCTAGTGCAAGGCGATGTAGGCTCCGGTAAAACCTTAGTTGCAGCACTCAGTGCGCTCACCGCGATAAGCGAAGGCTATCAAGTAGCGCTAATGGCACCAACAGAGATTTTATCAGAGCAACATGGCATCAACTTTAGCCAATGGTTTAATCAACTCGGTGTTGAAGTCGCTTGGTTAGGTGGCAAAAGTAAAGGTAAAGAGCGTGCAGCAACTTTAGAAAAAATCGCCTCTGGGGAAGCACAAATGATTGTTGGCACCCATGCGTTATTCCAAGAGCAGGTTGAGTTTAACAATCTCGTATTAATTATTATTGATGAGCAACACCGCTTTGGTGTTCATCAGCGCTTATCACTGCGCGAAAAAGGCCGCTTTGGTGACTGTTACCCGCACCAATTAGTGATGACAGCAACACCTATCCCGCGAACGCTAGCAATGACAGCCTACGCTGACTTAGAAACCTCAGTGATTGATGAGTTACCACCCGGTAGAACGCCTATTACAACGGTGGCTATTCCAGATGCACGCCGAGACGAAATAATTCAACGTGTGAGAACAGCGTGTACAGAGCAAGGTCGTCAAGTGTATTGGGTTTGCACTCTGATTGATGAATCTGAAGTACTGCAATGCCAAGCCGCGGAAGATAGCGCAGAGCAATTAAAAGCAGCACTGCCAGAGCTAAACGTTGGCTTAGTGCATGGCCGGATGAAAGCCGCCGAAAAGCAAGCCATTATGAGTGAGTTTAAAGCGGGCAATATTCATGTACTCGTTGCCACAACGGTGATAGAAGTAGGTGTTGATGTGCCTAATGCCAGCCTTATCATTATTGAAAACCCTGAACGGTTAGGGCTTGCACAACTCCACCAGCTGCGCGGCCGTGTTGGTCGTGGGGCTACGGCATCACACTGTGTTTTACTCTATCACGCGCCATTATCAGCTACAGCGCAAAAACGCTTAGGTGTGCTGCGTGAAAGTAATGATGGCTTTGTTATTGCTGAGCGAGATCTCGAAATCCGTGGCCCAGGTGAAGTACTTGGTACCAAACAAACAGGCCTAGCCGAATTTAAAATTGCCGACTTAAACCGCGATAAACAAACACTCGATCATGTAAGACCCATTGCCTTCAAAATTTTGAACGACTATCCAGAGCTTACCGATAAATTGATTCAACGTTGGCTTGCTGGCAAATCAAACTACGCACAAGCTTAATCGCAAGTCTAACTAGGCTACAAATTCTCGGCTAGAACAAAAAAGCCCAGCTAATTAGCTGGGCTGACAAGTTAGGGAGTTATCCAAAGGTTGGATTAGAACTTGTATTCAATACCAACACCTAGGTAGTCTTGGTCAACTTGATTGTCTGTATCAAACGTTGAGTAGAAACCAAATACTTTGGTGTTTTTGCTAAGCTTGTGATCAACACCTGCAGAAATAGCTGTTTTCTTATCGCCTTCATCAAAGTCAATTACTTGGTACTGCACTTTGAAAGTATTACTATTCATTTGGTAAGCAGCATTTACTAAGTAGCCATCAGCTTCTGCACTACCATCCACTTTTTCTTGTGTTTGGTACATAGCACCTAGTTTAAAGTCACCTAGTTTACCTTGTACTGTTGCACGAACAATGTCGTAACCTTTTACTTCGCTGTCAGCTGCAACTGATGCATAGAGTTTGCTTTCTTTAAGTTTTGCATCGCCGTAAGTTAACGCTACTGAGTAACCGTTATCAGCGTCTACATCATCTTCAGCCACATAAGTTGCTAATACTTTGAAGCCACTGAAGTCTTTAGAAGCATAAGAAATTGTGTCGCCTAAACGGTTTTCACCTTTAAATGCGTTCTTGATATCACCTTCAAGGTCATTGAATAAATCAACTTTACCTTGAGACTGCTTCATTGCTGTATCGTTACGACCGATAACAACTTGACCAAAGCTACCTTTAACACCCACGTATTGGTTACGTGCAGTGATGTTATCGTCATTGTCGCCTTTTGAATCAGCGTCAGATACGTCTACACCAAACTCAAATTTATAAACAGCTTCTAAGCCTTCAGAAATTTTTTCTGAACCTTTTAAGCCAAAACGTGAGTTATTGCTTTTAATTTCAGTGAAAGACCCTTCGCCATCATCTGATGATTGAACAGTCACGTTTGCTTTACCATATACATCTACATCAGCTAATGCAGAAAAAGATAAACCACCAAATAAAGCTAGGAATAAGCTAGACTTTGCAAATTTCATGTCGTTTCCTCAATAATCGCAACAAAAAACACATGTGTGTTTCGATGCGCGCAGTGTGACAGCGAAAAATGACAGAAAGATGACAATTGAAATAAAAGCGTCAATTTAGCTTCATAAAATGTAATTATTTTTGAAATAAAAACGTAACCTTCTGTTGCAGCATTAATTTTTTATGAAAGCTAAATTAAATTAATTTTAAGCTTTTATTTGTAGTTCAGTTAATAAGGTCACTAACTTCTCTAATAAAGGAGTTTGTTCGTTATCTCTGTGGTAAGCAACAAACACATCGCGCGAGGTATGCGCAACATCTTCAACATGATAAAGCTCACCAGATTTAAGCTGCTCTTCAACTAGTAACTGAGGAATAAACGCACTGCCGCCACACTTCAAAATTAAATCAAGCGCAATACGACCCGTGCTGGTTCTAAAATAAGGAGGAGCGTGACCGTTAAACTCACGAGCATGCCATAAAGAAAAGGTGGTTCCCCAATCAACATAAACATATTGATTATCGAAAAAGTTTTCACTATTTGCTGTTTCAAACGCGCTCACTGGAATAATAGGTAGCTCACAAATTCGCTGTACAACTAGTTCATCTACTTTAGGGGGATCGAACAACACAGCTAAATCTAGAGTACGTTCCAGTAATAAGCGAGTACTCTCTTGTTGTGCTTTGACTTCAGCAACTAACGACACACCCGGCATAGCAGAAACAATATTAGTAATACCAAACTGTAAAAATGCATCCCATATATTAGGTGTTCCCGCTAAGCTAATTTGCTTATGCATATTATCTGCAAGTGCCACATCAACTTTTGCGCGCTGCATACCCGTAATGATCATTTGTGCGTGTGGCAGTAGTCGCTCACCCGGCGCCGTTAACTGTATGTTGTTTCGTTGACGAATAAATAAGTTAACGCCTAAACCTTGCTCTAATTGTCGGATCCGAAAACTCACCGCAGACTGTGTAATATATAAATTTTCAGCTGCTTTACCGAAATGGCGTGTACGAACCACTTCAACAAAAGTCTTCAATAAATCGATATCCATTTTTTACCCTTACGATAAAAATAATTTGTTTAATAAAATCGACAACTTGATCCATACTCCAGCAAGAAATTAGGGCATGAGGATAAAGCCATGAGCAATGACATTTCATCACTTCGTCAGGCATTTGCAAGCCAACGTCAATTCTATGATGATCAAAATTTCCCACGCGGTTTTGGTCGTAGTGGTCACTTCACTTTGCTAGAAGCCGACATTCTCGAGCAGCATGGTGTTGTTCTAAAGGGTTTATACAACAAAACCCTAGAACCACAAAATGAATTTCAAACTCAATTTGTACAAGTTGTTACCGGTAATCTTGAAGCGACCAATCCGATTGAGCGCGCTTGGATAAAATACCTTAAGCAAACAACCTGTAAAACCAAGTTTCACACATTATTTGGGCGCTCTCGCATTGCGACCTCAACACCACAAAGTGTTGAATATTATTCTGAGTCAGACAGCCTATAACAATTTGCTTTTTTACCCTTTTAGGGTTAAAACTTGTAATAACTTTTGTTTCGCCAATAAGTTATTACAAGGCAAGCTGTGACTCGAAGAATATTAATAATTGAAGATACGCCAACCATTGCGCGGGTGCAAAAGCACATCGCGCAAAAAGTTGGATATGAAGCCGACATAGCCGGTAGCTTAGCTGAGGCAAAAGAGCTTATTAGCAAGCACAGTTACTTTTGTGCCGTAGTAGATTTTATTCTACCTGATGCGCCAAACGGTGAAGCAGTTCCTTGCACCATCGAAGCCGATATCCCGACCATTGTAATGACTGGCAACCTTGACGAAACAACACGTAGTATCGTTGAAAAACACCCCATCATTGACTACATCACCAAAGAAAATAAACAAGCCTATCAATACCTAGAAAAACAACTGGCTCGCTTGCCTCGTAATGAGCAAATATTGGTATTAGTAGTCGATGATTCAGCGGCAACACGCCACCATATTTGTAACTTATTAACCCGTCATAAATACCAAACAATCGAAGCGGTTGATGGTGTTGATGCTTTAAAAGTACTGGCTGAAAACCCAAAAATATCGGTGATCATTACCGATAATGAAATGCCTAACATGAATGGGGATGAGCTCTGTGTTGAAATTCGCCGTTTATACTCCAACGATGAAAAGGCCATAATCGGCATTTCTGCACTCGATACTCTGCATTTATCAACGCGCTTTTTGAAATCTGGCGCAGACGATTACCTTCGTAAGCCATTCAACAATGAAGAGTTTTATTGTCGGCTCAGCCAAAACGTCGACATGCTTGAAAACATTAAAACGATTCGTTTACAAGCAAACACTGATTATCTCACTAAGCTGCCTAATCGCCGCTATTTCTTTGGTGAAGCAAACAGTCATCTAAAAGCTGCAAAAGTGTCAGATACCTCAGTCTCTTTAGCCATGATTGATATTGACCACTTTAAATCAATTAACGATAACTACGGTCATGATGCCGGCGATGAAGTTCTTAAGGGGTTATCGCAATGTATGGCAAAGTATTTTGAAGATAACTTAGTAGGCCGCTTTGGTGGTGAAGAGTTTGCAGTCTATTTTGCTGATCAAGACAAACAAGAATCGTTGCAACGCTTAGAGAAGTTCCGCTTATTTGTCGAAAAGCACAGCCCTGAGTTCAGTAAAGACCATATCAAGTTTACACTGTCGATTGGTTTTCATAATGGGCCTGTTTATAGTTTGGATGAACTAATAAAACAGGCCGATTTAAAGCTTTATCAAGCTAAAGACACTGGCCGCAACAAGCTAGTAAGCTAAGCCTACACAGGCTTAGTTACCGCCTCTAATTGCGCTTTGCGTTGCTTACGGCTCTGACGATACGAATCCCAGCTGAATAATGCCAAAGCGCTCCAAATACATGCAAATGTCACCACTCGCTCAGCATCAAATACCTCACCATAAAAAGCCACCGCAAGCATAAACATTAAACTTGGACCAATGTACTGAAAAAAGCCAAGCGTACTGTATTGCAGGCGCTTTGCTGCACCGGTAAAACATAACAGCGGTAAGGTTGTCACCACACCAGCACTAATAAGTAACAAGTTAATGTGCCAATCGTTTGCAGTTAAATCAGAGCTTGCTGATGGCATCATCAACCACCAGTAAATTAGCGCAACCGGTAATAAAATAAGTGCTTCAAGCAGTAACCCTGGCAATGATTCAATCGGCAGCTTTTTACGAAGTAGCCCATAAATAGCAAACGATCCTGCTAATGAGAAAGCAACCACAGGGAATGAACCAAAGCTCACAAGCTGAAGCAACACACCACAAAGCGCTAGACCTACCGCAACGCCTTGCCACTTGCGTAGTCGCTCACCTAAAAATAACATACCCAATAACACATTCAGTAATGGATTTATGTAATAACCTAAACTGGCATCGAGCATATGATTATTGTTCACTGCCCAAATAAATAACCCCCAGTTAAAGCCAAGTAAACTTGCTGTTATTACCAACATCAAAAGTAATTTAGGTTGTCCGAGTACAACACGAATACGCTGCCATTGATGACGAGCAGCAATAATAAGAAGTAAAAATAACACCGACCAAATAACACGGTGCATTAAGATTTCAAACGCAGAAATCTGCTGTAGAAACTTAAAGTAAATGGGCGCAAGACCCCACATAAAAAAGGCTAAACAAGCGAAAATAACGCCTTTTCGCTGCTCAATGTTGGTAGGCATAAGTTTGGCTTTATAGTTTAAAAACGCTATTTTACGCCCCCTTAGCAGTGACGCAACCAAAACACGCTAAATAAACCCATGTATTTACTTCTTAAAAGGGACTGTCATTATTGCAAAGTAACGCCTTGATATTAAGCACCTGTGAAACGCTGAATTCTGCATCTTGAGGTCGTTTGGGTATATTTCTACAGACATCGCCATAAAAAACCACTAAAATGCTTGGCGATGAATACCAATACCGCAATGTCCAACACACCCGTTCGATCACCACAAGCCGTACTCAAACAAGTGTTTGGTTACAAGGACTTTCGTGATGGCCAAGAAGCGATTATAGCCGCAGCGCTAGACGGACAAGACTCGCTTGTACTCCTACCAACGGGTGGAGGCAAATCATTATGCTATCAAGTACCTGCTTTGATCCTTGATGGTGTGACTGTGGTTATCTCGCCGCTTATTTCCTTGATGCAAGACCAAGTTGCCCAACTAAGAGCACTCGGCGTGCAAGCGGCCTACATCAACAACAGCCTGCCTTTTGAAGAGCAGCAAGCTGTCTATCAGCAATTGCACTATGGGCAAATTAAGCTGTTATATGTTGCACCAGAAAAAGTACTGCAACACGAATTTTTAGAACGCTTGAGTCATCTAAAACTCGCACTTTTTGCAATTGATGAAGCTCACTGTGTGTCGCATTGGGGTCATGACTTTAGGCCGCATTACTGTCGGCTCAACGAGTTAAAGCAACGCTTTATGCATGTGCCCATGATGGCCCTTACAGCAACGGCAGATAAAGCAACTCGTTACGATATTATTGAACAGCTTCAGCTTAACCACCCTTACGTGCACACTGGTAGCTTCGATAGACCGAACATTCGTTACACCATAGAAGAAAAATTCAAACCTATGGTGCAACTGCTTCGATATTTAAAAGAGCAGCAAAATCAAAGTGGCATTATTTATTGCACCAGCCGCAAACGGGTTGATGATGTAGCCGAAAAACTTGCAGACGCCGGGTTCAATGCCGCCGCCTACCATGCGGGAATGAGTAACGAGCAACGCCAATTTGTGCAATCGGGCTTTGCCCGTGACGATATTCAAATTGTGGTTGCGACCGTTGCCTTTGGCATGGGAATTAATAAACCAAACGTACGTTTTGTGGTGCATTACGATATTCCAAAAAGCATCGAGGCTTACTATCAAGAAACCGGTCGTGCAGGTCGTGATGGCCTGGCTGCAGAAGCGATTATGTATTTTGATCCGGCAGACATAGGCCGCGTACGCCGCTTTTTTGAAGATATTGAAGACGAGCAACGTCGTCGTGTTGAAGAGCAGCGCTTTAATGCCATGGCAAGCTTCGCCGAAGCACAAACATGCCGCAGACAAATCTTGCTCAATTATTTTAGTGAATATAAGCGCGAAACCTGTGGTAACTGTGATATTTGCTTAAACCCACCCACCAGCTTTGATGGCACCCTTGTAGCGCAACAAGCCTTGTCGTGTGTATATCGTGCTGAGCAACGTTTTGGGATTGGTTATATTGTTGAGTTACTGCGCGGTGCAAACACTAGCCGCATTCGAGATAACAATCACCATCAGCTAAGCACCTATGGCATAGGTAAAGAACACAGCGTGGAATTCTGGCTAAGTATTTTAAGGCAGCTTATCCATCAAGGGTTATTAAGCCAAGATATTACCCAAGGTTCGTCATTACGCTTAACCGAAGCCGCCCGTGCAGTACTTAAAAGTGAATATGCATTGCAACTTGCTGAGCCTCGCTTACAAGCTAAGCACGTTTACCAAGATAAACTCGCTCAGTTTAATTACGATAAAAAGTTATTTGCGAAATTACGCGCTTTACGTAAAGAACTGGCCGATGCCGATGATGTACCACCTTATGTGGTATTCAATGATAAAACCCTCGCTGAAATGGCGCAGTTAATGCCAACCAACGACAGTGAGTTTTTGAAGGTGTCAGGTGTTGGTTTCACTAAACTCAATAAGTACGGCGCACCGTTTTTAAATACCATTCGCGACTATCTTGCCACCAATTAGGACTGCTATGACTGAACTAACTTATGATGCCGAGCATGAGATTATTCTCATAACGTCGAGTGAGCTTCCACACGATGAAGACTTTGAACTTTGGGCAACCCTTTTCTTGCACGCGCCAGCCATAACAACCGCCGACTTTGATGCCGGTGCTGATCGTCATCAATTACGCTTTCACTTTACAGATCATAGTTTTAATCTAAACTTTGAACATTACAGTGAAAGTATTTGGATCAATGCTGAGGGCATAGAAGCCAGTGCTGCATTGCCACAACTTCATCAGTATTTAGTAGCGCAATTACAATAATAAGCTAGACATTTTCCCACGCTTAGTATGTAGTAGTTGCACAGGAGATACTCAACTAAGGGTGTAAATGGGATTTAAGCAGTCGCACTTTGTTGCTAGGTTAATAACACTATTACCAATCTGCATAGCAGCCAATGTTCATGCAGAGCAGTTCTTTACTGACGATAGTAATTATTGTCAAAACCAACGTACGCTTAAATCACAAGATAATAACTTACGCCGCCAGCTCGATGCGGATAACCCCCTACCCGATGCCGCTAATAACCGTAAAATAGTCTCTATTGAACTTGAACAGCTGAACGTATTTAACACTGAGCTTGAAGAAGAAAATAACTTTTTATTTCGCTTTGCCAATCGCGCTCACATGACTACAGAGCCTAATGTAATACACAGCGTTTTATTGTTTCAAGAAGGTGATGTTTACAATCCACGTAAACTGCTTGAGTCAGAGCGATTACTGCGTAAACAAGGCTACTTATATGATGCGCGTATCAACGCAAAGCTCGATTGTGATGGCAACGTACATGTAAAAGTAATTACGCGCGATCTGTGGACCCTACTGCCCGAAATAAGCTTTAGCCGCAGTGGTGGTAAGAATGAGTCGAGCATTGGCTTTCGCGAATCTAACTTTTTAGGCTGGGGTAAACGAGTGTCGTTTAGTCGTACCCGTGATGCTGATCGCACTGGTTATCTGTTTGTGTATGATGATCCGCATATTTTCTCTAGCCGTTATCAAGGCCGTTTAGAATATTCAGATAACGATGACGGTAAACGTCATTATCTCGATGTAAGCTATCCTTTTTTCTCGATTGATACGCCCTACAGCTACGGTGTTACAAGTTACTCTGATCAACGCCGAGAGTCACTTTACTATCGCGGTGACGTAGTTAGTGAGTTTGAACAAAAAACCTTATTAAACCGCGCTTACTTTGGTCATTCATCACAACTTGGTAATAGTTGGACTCAGCGCATTAAGCTTGGCATCGAAAACCGAGAAGAAACCTTTAGAGAAACGCCATTCACGCGCTTTCCTATCGCTGAAGATAGAACGCTGAGTTACCCTTACGTTAGTGGCCAATGGTTTGAAGATCACTACGTTAAGGTTAGAAACTTCGATAGCATCTACCGCACTGAAGATTTAAACCTTGGTTGGAATATCCATGCCTTACTCGGTTATTCGAGTGATGATTTTAGCGACGATGCCAGCCGTACTATTTATTCGTTATCTTTATCAAAAGCGCATTACTCTGGAGACAATCAGTTATGGCGCTTTAAAGCAGACCTTGATGGCTACTGGAATGAAGAAACCGATGATGTCGAAAACCTATTCGCTAGCACGCAGCTACAGTATTATCTCAATACCACACTAAGGCAAAGCTGGTATGCCAAAGTACGCTTACAATATGCTGAAAACCTCACTGCTGATAAACAACTCACTATTGGTGGTGAAAATGGTCTACGCGGTTACCCGCTTGACTACCAAGTAGGCGACCGCAGCTTCTTAGTGAATCTAGAAAAACGCTACTACTGGGAATATGACTTACTACAATTGTTTAAAGTGGGTGGTGCCGCGTTTTATGATATTGGTAGAGCTTGGTATAACGACAAAGATAATGGTGCCAATGGTAACGTGCTACAAAATGTGGGTGTGGGCCTGCGCTTAGCGCCAAGCCGTGCCAATGCCGGTACGGTTATTCACCTAGATATTGCCGCACCTATTAACAAGCAAGATGACGACATAGACTCTGTGCAATGGCTAGTAACGGTTAAAAATACCTTTTAAAGTAGTGTTATTGTTAAGCTAAAAAGCTAAAATCGAAGCGTAAAATATTAACTTAGGAACCCTTTTGGACTTCGTCGAATTCTTTAACGAGCAATATCATTTAATCGTGACTATTATCGCGGTTTTGCTCTATCCATTACTGCGTAAAACCACCAAAAAGCTGCTGTTAAAAGCAATTAAAGGCAAGGCTGATCCGCATCGTGAATACCGTGCGGAGCTGTTGCTGAATATTATTCTTGCCATTGTTATGCTGTGCTTAGTGTTAGTTTTTTGGGGGATAGAGCTACGGGGCTTATTAGTACTTGGCTCATCAATTTTTGCCATGCTAGGTGTCGCGCTTTTTGCCGCCTGGTCTTTACTAAGTAACCTAACAGCGTTCTTGTTGATGTTTATTCAAAACGACTGCCGTGTTGGCTTTTGGGTAAGAGTAATTGACGGTGCAAACTTCTTAGAAGGCCGCATTATCGAAATGGGCTTAATGAATGTTGTACTTGAGCATGTTGATGGTCACAAAGTGATTTACCCAAACAACATCTTTGTCACCCGCCCTGTAATGGTGTTAAAGAACCCACCTACAGCGACTAAAGCGCCAACCATAAAACGTATTTTAGGCCCAAAAAAGTAACGGCTTAAAGTTAACGAGACCTTGCTAAATAGGTGTTATTTTTCTGCTTCCGTAGGCGATTAATATAAAACAAAATAGAATGACTAAAGGGTGAAATAACACGATATGAGCAACACTTAGCTCTGTAAAAAAGCCGTGCGTAAGTGAAATAGCAAGCGTAAATAAGCCTGTGTAAAATAGAAACATTTTCATCTTTGATCCTTTAGTCATTTTTACGACAATTAAGTAAGTAAAAAAACTATAAACCTTGCACTTGCTCTAAGGTCAAGTAATAGATGGGGACAGGCGGATACAAAAAAGCCAAACATATAGTTTGGCTTTTTGAATTACAGAATAGGTTATTAGTTATTTAAATCTGCGGTTTTTAACTCGTCTTCAATATCACTTATTTCATCAATAAAGTTTTCGAGCTGTTGTTCAACTAGGCTGTTTGCGTGAGCAAAGTAAGCAAGATGGAATACTGCATCCCCCTCGTTTACCAGCGGCATAGTTTGCTGACCAATGACAATACCACTGCGTGGCGCCAGTAGTTCAAGTTCAGCATCACCTAGTGGGCTACTTATATAAGCTAGAACCTGCCCTTTCATTACTCGCTCACCCAGTGATACCTGTGCACGAACAATACCGTCAACTTCGGCACGTATCCAACTCGTCGAGCTTGCAATAACCGGCTCTGGCAGTTTCTTAGCACGCTTACCACGCACCATTTTTAAATGACGCATCACATAATCAACACCTTGCACGCCTGCAGCAATGGCAATTGGGTCAAAGCGAAGCGCTTCACCAGCTTCATAAGTAATAACGGGTATGCCTAAATTGGCCGCTTCACTGCGCAATGAACCATTACGAAGTGACGCATCAATCACTGCTGGGGTGCCAAACGCTTTTGCCATGGCTGCTGTTGCAGGGTCGCTCAAATTAGCACGAATTTGCGGCAAGTTCGTACGATGAATTGCACCTGTGTGTAAATCAATAATATGCGTACAATGCATTGCCACTTGAGTAAAAAACGCATTCGCCATTCGCCCAGCTAACGAGCCACGCGTTGAGCCCGGAAAACTGCGGTTCATGTCACGGCGGTCTGGTAAGTAGCGTGACTTGTGAATAAAGCCAAACACATTCACAATCGGTACCGCAATAATAGTACCGCGCAATTGCTCTGGATCGATTTTAGCAAGCAACTGCCTAACAACCTCAACACCATTGAGCTCATCACCGTGAATAGCAGCACATACCATTAATACAGGCCCTTGCTGCACACCATTGACGACTTCAATTGGAATATTTAACGGCGAATGGGTGTAAAGCTTGGCAGCTTCAATTGCAAATGTTTTACGTTCGCCAACACCCACCGTATCGCCTAAAATTGAAAACGGTGTATTTTTCTTAACCTTAGCCACGCACTTTTCCTTTTAATAGAGCGCTTATTTTCTTAACCTTTACCACGAGTTGCAGTTTTCTTTGATGCCGCTGTTTTTTCAATAAACTCGACAATCATGCCTGCAATGTCTTTACCGGTTGCAACTTCAATACCTTCAAGACCAGGTGATGAGTTAACCTCCATCACCAATGGACCACGAGCAGAGCGAAGTAAATCAACACCTGCTACGTTTAAACCCATCGCTTTAGCTGCAGCAACAGCTGTTTTTCTTTCTTCTGGAGTAATACGAACCAACGTCGCACTACCACCACGGTGTAAGTTAGAACGGAATTCACCTTCTTGCGCTTGACGCTTCATCGCGGCAATTACTTTATCGCCTAATACAAAGCAGCGAATATCAGCACCGCCCGCTTCTTTGATATACTCTTGCACCATGATGTTGGCTTTTAAGCCCATAAACGCTTCAATTACACTTTCTGCGGCTTTGCGTGTTTCAGCTAATACCACACCGATACCTTGGGTACCTTCAAGTAGCTTAATAACGACTGGCGTGCCACCCACCATGCTTAATAAATCTTTTACGTCATCTGGTTTACTTGCAAAGCCTGTCACTGGCATACCCACACCTTTACGAGAGAGTAGCTGAAGTGAACGTAACTTGTCGCGCGAGCGAGTGATCGCCACAGATTCATTGACAGGGTATACACCCATCATTTCAAACTGACGTAATACCGCACAGCCATAGAAAGTTACTGACGAACCAATACGCGGCACGATAGCATCAAAATCTTTTAAATTTTCACCACGGTAATGGATTTCAGGCTGCTCTGAATTGATGTTCATATAACAACGAAGTGCATCAATTACTTTCACTTCGTGGCCACGCTGCTCTGCGGCTTCAATTAAGCGACGTGTTGAATACAAATTTTGGTTGCGAGATAAAATACCAAGTTTCATAAGTTAAAAACCTTAACTGATAAACTCATACACGTAGCAACGTGTGATAAGTCCTTTTCCTATAATAAATGAGATAAAGCCGGATCAACGACTATGCGATTTTCCATTGCTGTACGCCCTAACAACATTCTAAACTTCATTGTTGAACGGTTACTTAAAGTCACCCTTACAGGCCAGCTTTGGGTTCCTGCGACTAATTTTGTTTCAATAAAGTAGCGTAGCTCACGCTGACCGCTTGAACTGGTCACATACTTACGCTCAACTACTTTGGCGCGACACTCTACCGTTGTTTCTACATCGTCTTGTAGAGGATGGGTAGTAAATTTCACCCATGCTTCGCCATTTTCTGAAAATTCCTCAATGTCAAAAGCATGAATACATGAAGTTCTCGCTCCGGTATCAACTTTTGCTTTGATTTTTTCTATTCCCAGTTCAGGCAGGCCAAGCCATTCTCGCCAGCCAACAATAATTTTTGCGCTCATTAATGTGCCCTCTATAAAAAAGTGTCTTATACGCTACAGAGCTAGAAACACCAACGAAATATATTTATCCACTCGATAAGTCGATTTCATTAATATAGTCTTGACTATACTAATGTATATACTCAACCATATCCCACTATTTGTAAAACGAGAGTTCAATATGATCAATGGGTTACTTCATGTCTTAATTTTAGACGAACAAGGCGGTGCACGTGCTATTGAAAATAGTACTGAGCTGCAAAATTGGCAACCCGAACACGGAAAACTTTGGGTGCACATGGACTACAGCCAAGCTGAAGCCGTTGACTGGCTTGAGCAAAGTAATTTATTAACTGATTTCGAGCTTGAGTCCCTTATTGCCGATGAAACACGTCCGCGTTTAAGCAAAGTCACTAATGGTAATATGCTGTTTTTACGTGGCGTTAATCTAAACCCTGCGCAAAGCCCAGAAGACATGGTCTCGTTACGCTTATTTATTAACGAAAATATTGTGATCACAACCCGTAAGCGCCGTTTATTATCGGTGCAGGATGTTGTTGAATCGTTTGATGGCGGCAATGGCCCTTGCTCAATCTCTGAGTTAGTTTGCCAATTGGCGCAAAACTTAACGTCGCGTATGCAAGCTGTTATCGACAGTTTAGATGACACACTCGATGGCTTTGAAGATGAAATTGATGAACCAAACAAAGGCTTTGATCATCAATCATTAGCACAAATACGCCGCCAAACAATCGCGTTAAAACGTTATTTAAGGCCACAAAAAGAAGCGCTTATTACTTTGTTAAACAACAAATATAAGTGGTTAGATGAAGACGATAAGGCACGCTTAAACGAAACAACCAATATGTTGATCCGTTATTTAGAAGAGCTAGATAGCTCAATTGAACGCGCGCAAATTATTCAACAAGCAATAACAAGCCAAGTATCTGAGCAACTAAACCAACGCATGTATGTGATGTCGGTGGTTGCAGCGCTGTTTTTACCACTTGGCTTTTTAACTGGCTTACTAGGTGTAAACGTAGGCGGTATTCCGGGCACTGAAAGCCCTTACGCATTTAGCTTATTTATTATTTTTTTGGTGGTGCTAACTGTTGGGATTGGCATTTACTTTAAAAATAAGAAGTGGCTATAACGCGACAACCTTTTTAATTAAATCAAGGCGGACGGCATGTTCGCCTTTTTTTGTTGCCAAAATCAGGTGCTCACCATCGGAGTTGAGTATTTTGAGGGTCTCTGCTTTTCCTTCTAACTGCTCACCAGATACTAAGGTAATGCGTAATAGAGATTTATGCATGCACCATAATTCATATTTATCGTAGTCGCCACAAGCGATAGGTTGATAAGTCATTAGCTTTTTGGAATTGTTTGAGGAGTTAATCGAGCTTAGAAGATATTAAAGTGAAGAGCAAATGGCGCTCTCGGCAGGGATCGAACCTGCAACTTAGCCTCCGGAGGGCCACGTGATATCCATTTCACCACGAGAGCACATTTGTCGTCGTCAATACTGACTCGCGATATCAGCATGACAACCCGGCAATGATAATGGCATCTTGTGCTAAATGCTAGCATCGAGGCCTTTATATGCACATAAATTCAGCAATTTGCATTAAAACACTTCACTTTCGTGCAGAACCAAGGTATTAACGTATACTTAATAAAATTAATAACAAGGTGGCAGTATTGCCATGTAAGGGGAATTTGATCATGAGTTTAATGTCTACAGAGCAAGTCGCGGAGTTTTTAGGTGTAAAAGTCGAACGCGTAAAACGTCTTGCTCGCGAGCATTTACTGATCTCGAAATCACAAGATGACAAAGGTGAACCTTTGTTTAATCCAGAAGACGTAAAAAAATATAAAGAACTTGCCGAGCGAATTGGCGGTCTTTAATTTTTAGCTTTTTCTATGAAGTGGTTAAGCTGTATTAGCAGTGGCGCCACTTTATCCATCGCACCACGTTGTTCGTACCAACAAATACATAAAAGCAAAAACAGCGCATGAAATGCCTCGAGCTTTTCAACTGATAAGTAAAACTCATGATGTTCGCACACTAACGCTTGATAGCGTTTAAGTAACGCCAGTTGCTGCTCGTCATTTAACGCAAAGCTCACTACCAGCGCAGCTAAGTCGAAGTAAACATCGTTGCTTTTGGCATACTCAAAGTCGATTAAAAACATACCCGACTCATTCACAATGATATTTTCTTTCACTAAATCATTATGACAAAAACCCATGTCTTTAGGCACTGAAGCAATATAAGCCAGTGACTGTTTAATTAGCTCTGCATGTTGCTGGTACCGCGCTGTTTGTTGGTAGTAGTTAATTTCGTAGGCAATATCCATAGGTTCAGTAAGCACAGGGTAACGGTGTAAATTAACTAAGTCGGGCAATAAGCTACTACAAAATTCACCGCTGGCAATACTACCTGCCACGTATTCGAAAATAGCCGTATCGGTTGCTTGCTCTAACCAAAGTGGGGCTGGGCAGCAGCTTTGCTTTGCAAAGTGCGCTTGCGCTGCAAGGCCAATCGCCGGCCAATGGTCGCGATAGTGCTTAACCAAGAAATCTTGGCTTGCTGTTTTAACCAGGTAGTTATCATTGCTTAGCCCCTCAACCAGCGGGCTGATTGAGGTGATAACTAAACGTGAGTTGAAGCGCGTAAAAAGCGCGTGAATTTGTTGCTCAGTTTTCATCTATAGCTGTGCAAGCGGCTTAGCCTGATGCTGCTCGTATTCTTCATACCAGGTTTTAAAGCCCCACGCGGCCATAATGGTGTAAAACACGAAAAGTACTAAGGTTGGGTAATACCCTTTTTCAAAGTATAGATACATAGATGCTGCATCAATCACAATCCAGTACAACCAGTTTTCCAGTACCTTCTTGGCAACAAGGTAGGTTGTCACCACCGCAAAACAGGTGGTAAAGCTGTCTAAATAAGCAAAATCAGCGTGAGTGTAATTGGTCATCACAAAACCAATGGCAACTGAGGCCAGTGAGGTGGCAAGCAAAATCACCGCATGACGCTTTAACGACCATGAAATAATGGGCAAATGATCTTTATTATTCATGCCCCTGCGCCAAACCACCCAACCATATACCGCCATATACATGTAGTAAAAATTAAGGAGCGACTCCATCAACAGTGCGCCATTCCAGTACATTACGGTATAAATAAAGGTGCTCACAAACGCGGCTGGCCAGCACCATAAGCTTTCTTTAATCGCTAACAGTAAATACGCCATCGATAGGGCAACGGCAATATATTCCCAATGCGACATGGCAGTAAAGCCAGAGAAGGTTTCGCTTAAAAATTCCATAACTCGCGCTACTTTAGGGTTTAGTCTTCGCTAGGCGACAAGTCACCATGTAAGAATTTACAGACGAAAATAGCTTTACCAAACTCTTCATAAGAACGTTTGATTTCAGTATTAAGTACAGACATCACTAAATCATAGTCACCGAAAATCTGAGTAGATAAGGTGTTGGTGATCACTTTAAGACCTTCGTAACTGTTTACACGGTCAATAAAACCTTTGATAAACGGAATGTAGTCTTGATGTAGTGGGTACTTACTGATCTCTACTGAAAGTTTCATTATGATTTACCGAGTCTTTGAAAAGTATTGCATTGTAACCCGCTTATACTAACAAGTCATGGCTATGGTTATTTTTTAGTGTAAAATCAGCCCCGATAAACATTGAGGATTCATTATGGCACGCCGCATCACTTACAAATTTAAAAACCAGCCTCGCGAAATCAATTTTGCAAAAGATAAATACCGCGATATGTACCATGCCATTGCTGCGGCTGAAGGCATTGATTTAACCAATTATTTAAAGATGGAACAGCAAGTCGAAATGACTTCAAAAGGCTCTGCAGCAGTACGTAACTTTCGTGACCAAGAATTCGCACGAATGGGTTTCAGTGACGTGTATTTTATTAAAGAGTAACAAAGTTACTCTTGATACTCGTAGCTCACACGTGGGGTGATATTACAGAGTAACTCGTAAGGAATAGTTGTTGCGCACTGGGCAATCTCTTCAACGGGTAGCTCAGGCCCCCACATAATCACCTCATCACCCACTTTGATGTTGTCGCGGTTATCACCAATATCCACCGTGATCATGTCCATCGCTACACTGCCAACAATACCATAGCGTTGTGATTTAATAACCACAGGTGTGCCCTGCTCAGCATGACGTGGATAACCATCACCATAGCCCATCGCAACCACCGCAAGCTTAGTCGGTTTATCGCTATGCCAGCGTCCGCCATAGCCAACACACTGATCGGCATCGACATCGCGTATCGCGATAACTCGCGTTGTTAAACGCATAACAGGCTCTAGTCCGTGCTGTTGCCCTACGCCATTGAGCATTGGCGATACACCATAAAGCATCAAGCCAGGGCGCACCCACTCGCCATGACCTTTTGGCCAAGCAATAATGCCAGCAGAGTTTGCAAGGCAATGCTGCTCACTTTTGCCATCTGCCAGTGAGTCAAATAAGGCAATTTGCTGAGCGGTTTTTTCATCATTGATGTCGTCGGCGCATGAAAAATGCGTCATTAACTTAATGTCATCGCGGGCATTCGGGCTTGCTTTTAAGCGACTGTAGAAAGACTCAAATTGCGATGGCGCAATACCCAGTCGATGCATACCCGTATTCACCTTTAACCAGCACGCAATTGGTGCATCAAGGCTTGTATTTTCAAGCGTTGCGAGCTGATTTTCATCGTGAATAATGGTTTGAAAGTTATTGGCAAGCAAGATAGGTAAATCATCTTTATGAAAAAAACCTTCAAGCAATACAATCGGTTTTGTCAGCCCACCTGCACGTAGCGCTAACGCTTCGTCTATTCGAGCAACCGCAAATGCATCGGCATCATTTAGATATTGAGCAATTTTAACTAAGCCATGGCCATAGGCATTGGCTTTAAGCACTGCCATTACTTTGCAACCAGGCGCAAAGCGCTTCACTTGCGCTAAATTATGAGCAAGTGCTTTTAGGTTGATTTCGGCAATGGCTAAGCGCATTAGTATTCGTCGTCCATAGCTGGACCCGCGTAGTTATCAAAACGCGAGAATTGTCCTTGGAAGGTTAAACGTACTTTACCGATTGGACCATTACGTTGCTTACCAATGATGATTTCGGCCACGCCTTTTTCTGTACTGTCTTCGTTATACACTTCATCACGGTAAATAAACATGATTAAGTCGGCATCCTGCTCGATTGAGCCTGATTCACGTAAGTCGGAGTTGATCGGGCGTTTATCGGCACGTTGCTCTAGGGTACGGTTAAGCTGCGATAGTGCAATAACCGGACACTGTAGTTCTTTTGCTAGTGCTTTTAATGAACGAGAGATTTCAGCGATCTCTAAGGTACGGTTATCCGACAAGCTTGGCACACGCATTAACTGCAAGTAGTCGACCATGATCATACTAATTCCGCCATGGTCGCGGGCAATACGACGTGCACGCGAACGCACATCTGTTGGTGTTAGGCCCGATGCATCATCAACATACATCTTACCTTTTTCCATCAACAAGCCCATGGTTGACGACAGACGCGCCCAATCGTCATCATCTAGCTGACCGGTACGAACTTTAGTTTGGTTAATACGACCTAGCGATGCCAGCATCCTCATCATGATTTGCTCTGAAGGCATCTCTAGTGAGTAAATAAGTACAGGCTTATCTTGTGTCATGGCTGCGTGCTCGGCTAAGTTCATCGCAAAGGTTGTTTTACCCATCGATGGACGTGCCGCCACAATGATAAGGTCAGAAGGCTGCATACCCGCCGTCATTTTATCTAGGTCAGCATAGCCGGTACTTACACCCGTCACACCATCTTGTGGCGACTGATAAAGCTCTTCAATCTTATCAACAGTTTTTTCTAAGATACTGTGTAAGTTTTGTGGACCTTCGGTGCTTTTACTACGCTGCTCAGCAATTTTGAATACTTTACTTTCAGCAAAATCGAGCAGGTCATGACTGGTACGCCCTTCTGGGCTAAAACCAGCTTCTGCAATTTCGTTCGCAACACCAATCATTTCACGAATAACAGCACGCTCTCGCACGATATTCGCGTAAGCATCGATGTTCGCCGCACTTGGTGTGTTCTTAGCAATTTCAGCAAGGTAAGCAAAGCCACCAACACTACTTAACTGATTGTTTTTCTCTAAACTCTCAGAAATAGTGATCAAATCGATTGGATCACCGCCTTCAGCAAGACTAACCATAGCCTCAAAAATCAGCTTATGGGTTCGGGTATAAAAATCCTGCGCAACCACTAACTCAGCAACACGGTCAAACGCTTGATTATCAAGCATTAAACCACCTAAAACAGATTGCTCAGCTTCTATTGAATGGGGAGGGACTTTTAACGTATCGACTTGCTTATCTGGTTTGGCCATAACATCACAAAACTAAAATTGAATGGCTCTATTCTATCTACTTGCTAAGGCTGTGCAAATAGTAAAGCGGGAAAACTTCCCGCTTTATTGTAATTGGGTATACCTGTAATCGTTATTTCTGTTTACGAAGTTCAATGCGTCCGCTAATCGTATCCATTTCGATATCAGCATCCCCACCGTTAATACTAAATTCTAAGTCGCTAGATGGGCCGTATTTCGCCTTCGTTGCTCTGTCATCACTAAGCTCATTAACGATTTTACCGTTAGCGTGAGCTTCAATTTCAAACTTTGCCGATACATCAGCAGGGAAGTAAAACTCTGCATCACCACTGACTGATTCAAAACGAATATTGGCATCTGCTAGTAACTTGTTGATGTGAACTTCTGCTTCACCGTTTACGGTATTGATGCGCAGCTTTTTAATTGCATCAAAAGCAAAGTCGATATCACCGTTTACATTTTCAAGGCGAACATCTTGTGCTTTGGTTTTTGACTTAATGTCGCCATTCACCGCGGTAAAGCGTAAAGCACCTTGCGAGTTTTTATCGTTAATTTCACCATTGACTGTTTCAAAGCGAATATCACCGTTTAAATCATGAGCGTTCACATCACCATTAACCGTTTCAAAGCTCATGTTGCCGCGAATATCTTGCACTGTGATATCACCGTTGACGGTATCGATCTCTGCGCCTGCTTCAAGCTCTTTAGCACTAACTGTGACATTCACCCCAGCAAATTCAAGCTCACTGCTTTTTGGCATGTAAATGGTTAAACGAGAGCCGTCACCACTATTCCAGCCACCTAAATTACGCGGCATTTTTACGATAAATTCAACACGGCTTCCTTCAACCTCTAAACGATAGCCTTGTGCCTTATCGTCAAGCTCACCTTCGATTTTAAGTTGTGGTTTATCCCACCCTTCAATGCGTACATCACCACGTTGGTTTTCAATAAAAATGCGTTTATTTGCAGGTACATCAATTTGTTCATTAATGGTTTGTCCTGCCATTGCCATCAGTGGCAGTAATCCTAAAGTTAAGGCTAGTAATTTCATAATTGTCACTCCTAAATCGTTTGCCACTTCGGTGCATGCACCTTGTTAATTAAGTCCAGTTGTTGCTGATAAACCTGCGACAGCATTTGTAATAAAGCTGGGTTTTCAGGTTCATTCTCAAGTGCTTGCTTAATGGCACTTTCGGCTTCTTCTAACTCTTTTAGTTGTTGCTGCCAGTTATCGGTTAACGCAGGTTGATTTTGATACTGCACCAACAAACCTTGCTTTTGCTTGGTAAAATAGTCGCTCATTGCCATCATGCTATTTGGCTCACCTTGGCCAACAAAAAGCTGTACGGTCAATAGTGCGGCAATACAACAAGCGGCAACTGCAGCGAGTTTATTCCAGCCATGGTTTGGCTTCTCAGCTTGCTCTGGTTGCCCTGTTGCAATTGCTCGCTCAACACCGGGCCAGAGATCTTTGTCTGGGCTAATATCTTGCTTATGGTTAAGCGAGTCATTTAAAAATTGTTCAAATTCTGGCTTACTCATTTTCATACCACTCTTTTAATAACTGCCTTGCACGGTGAAATTGCGATTTACTTGAACCGACCGCCATATCAAGCATGCTTGCTATCTCTTCATGGCGATAACCTTCAATTGCATGGAGTACAAACACCATACGTGCTCGCTCAGGAAGTCTCAGTACTAATTTGTCGAGGCCGTTAAAGCCTTCGCAATCTGCTGCGCTTTGCTCATCCATACCGCTTTGTTCAAAACTCACTACTTTTTGAAACCAGCTTTTATGTTTGCGAATGTAGCTAATCGCAATATTGCTGGTAACACTATGTAACCAAGTCGAAAATTGTGAGCGTCCATCAAAGTTAGCGATTTTATGCCACAACTGTACAAACACTTCTTGTGTTGCATCTTCGGCGTGCTCTTTGTCTGCAAGCAATCTTAAACAAAGGCTATAAACCCGCTTCACATGCAACTCATAAAGTGTTGCATAGGCAGCTTGATCACCGCTTTTTACGCGCTCTATCAAGGCATGCTCACTTTGCTGGGCGAATGCTTGTTCTGCATCTATCAACATCCTGGATGTTGTCCTTTATGATTATTGTTGTGAATTTAGTGTATTAGACGTAAGGAGGGATTCAAAAGGTTTAAATGAAATTAAATTTTTTTTGTGTAAGCTACAATTAATTGAGCTTACACAATTTTATTTGGGAATTAGCGTTATTCTCCAGGTGAAGCTTCGCTTTCTTCTTCAGTTGTTTCTGTGGTTTTGTAGCTCCAACCTAAAAATACGATGCGTGCCGAAGAAGCAGGCGAGCCACCATTTTGTACTTGTAATAAACCTGCATCATAGTGAGCACCACTGCCCCCTGATGCAGTAATTGTTGAGCCACGTACACTACCAAACAGCTCGCCACTGCCCGATAGCTTCACTGTTGTCAAAGGGGCATAAATAGCCGCATATAAATTAGCAGCACCGCTAAATTGTACCCCATTCACACCATTAAATGATGAATAAAATGATAACGACGGATGGCCACTGGTGGTTAATCCTTCCTGCTCAGTAATGACTTTTGCGCCTGCGCCAATATTTACTTTTCCGGTTAATAACACTGTTAAGCTACTGTCTTTTTTGATTGTTAAGCTGGTATCCCCTTCCATCGAAAAGTCTCCATCAATCAGTAAAATAACATCACCACCAGAAACTTCCATTTTGCCGTCACTGGTCATTTTGAGCCTATCAAGTGCAAAAATATACTCTTTACTATTACTGCCATTAGCTTGGTTTTGCGCTTTAGAGTTAAACAAGAAAACATCGGCAAGGCTTGGCAAAATAACTTGGCTACCACCGCTACTAAAAAAGCCCCTTTCAGTATTAAGTTTAAATTGTTGCGTAGGACCAATCGAAACAGAACTATAACTACTCACTTGGTCTGTGATACCTGTCATTTTCTCTGGCAAAATTAACGGGTCGCAGCTGGTGTCTGGATTTGTTGGGTCATAATCGGGGGCTGTTGGATCAGCAACGGTTATAGGCTCCACATTCGGGTTTACGTTAAACTTGCTATCACTGTAGTGAACACCATCTTGTTGATTATTGTAGGTGTCTTTAAAATCGCCTGAGCCGCCATACATAATATCGAGTGCTTCGCCTTGGCTATTCGTAATGAATGTTGACCACTGCATTTTCGCATCACCATTGGCTCGCACAACCCCCGAAACAGTCCCACCACGGTGAGTATAATAACCTCGGGTATAGACATTACCGTCAACACGTAAACCATTGCCAGGAGAGATATAAACGCCGGTATTTGAATGGATATTACCAATAATTGGTGATGAACCATTTAAGTAGATAACCCCGGTCGCTTTTACATCCCCCTTAATCGGTGAATGACCTGATAGCACCACGTCTGAGTCGCCAGCAATCGTTGAAACATCACCATCATTCGACTTGGTTTCTTCGTACGTGCCTTTGCTAGAATCGTAGCTATCGATACTGCCACTCCCCGACAGATTAACCCCTTTACAGCCCACCATCGCATTAGTGAAAATCGAGCTTCCCTTCGCGCCTTGTACAGCAAAACGGGCGACTAAATTACTTTGTGCGTCACCATCAAATCGTTGACCAAGGCTTGCAATTTCAAGCTCACCAGCAGCATTTTTACTTAAACTGGCATTAAAAATGGCATCATCAGCGATCACACCAGAGCCCGATGCGTTGCTAGTTTTACTGATCAAATCTTCAACCGCTAATACACCTTCGTCATTCAAGGTTTGTTGTAATAACTTAGCTTGTTCAAACACACCTTTTTCTGCCAATAAGCGACTGTTTAATTTCTTTTGAAAGTTACCACTTAAGCGCTCTTGAACAATGTTTTCACGTAGCGAACTAAGCACCACGATGCTGGCCATACTGGTTAAGATCAACACTGTAATTAGGGTGAAACCATTTTGCTTGTTATACACTGCCAGCTCCGTATGCTTTGACTAATATTGCATTGGTTAAGGCAATATCAATATTAATGCCATTGCCAAACTGCGCAGGTAAATCATTTGGCTTTACAGTAACGGTTACAAGCTCACCGGCGATATCAAATGACAAAGCTTCGATACCTGTCAGTAATCGCTCTGAGGCAGCACCATCGAGTGAACACATTAAGTTGCTACCATTTAAGCTATATACTTCAACCACCTGCGCAGTTGTTGCAGAGCCATCACAGGCAATGACAACACTTGGCTGAGTAATAGTAATCGTGCTTTTATCTGCACTTATGGTCGGTGTTAGTTGTGTTTGCTTTATGCTGCGGTTGAATACTTTACTGGTATAGCGAATCACTTCTTGAGCATTTTCAAGCTCTTTACTTACTTCAATCGTGCTTTTTATCGCCGAGTAAGACAAGCTCACCCCAGCTAATAAAAAAGCGCCTGCTGCCAATGCCACCATCAGTTCAACTAAGGTAAAACCCTGAACGTGTTTATTCATGAGCACACCGCCGTTAAATCAGGGAAACTGGCATTTAGACTAATTTGATTTTCTGCATTATCTGTCATGCGCTTATCGACCCAAGCCACATTAACTTGCATATCATCACTGTAAGTAGCTGGGATCGTCAGTTGATAATCACTCACTTGTGGCGCGAGCGAAGCTCTAAAAGTCGCGTCTTGAAAAAGTGCGGTATTGGTTTTTTGAATTTCACAAATACGCGGCCACAAACGCTCAATGGTGTTTTGCCCTTGAATAAGTGACACGGTGTAATTAAAGCTATTGGTTGCATATTGCAGCGATTTTAGCTGCGCTGCCGCCAAGCCTAATAATGCGATGCCAGCGATCACCACTGAAATCATCACTTCTAATAATGAAAAGCCTGTCTGCTTATTCATGCACATCCTCGCTGTGAATTTTCTACTAACCAGTTTTGGCCACTTTTAAGCACACACATCACGTAATCTGTGGTATTTGCGTGCTCATCTTTCACTAAAATTTCAGCTTGTTTATCAACTTCGCCACTGGCACTAATGGCCAATGCGACTAAGTTGACGGTAACACCGCTTTTTGTGACCGAAAATTCTTTTAAAACCGTGTCTACCCCGCCCTCGTTGAGGGTCACTTGCCAACTATTATTATTGACAACTAGGTTAATAGGTTTGTCGCGTTTGACCGCTTCACTGCGTGCAAACTTATAGGCGCTATTTAATTGATTTGCAGTTGTTACCACGCGATCTTGCAAAATTTGTTGGCTAAAAGACGGAAAAGCAAGGGCTGCCATAATGCCAATAACACTCAGCACAACCATTAACTCAATTAAGGTAAACCCTGCAATTCGACGCAATTGTGTTACTCCCAGCAATCACTAAATGAAGCGCTATAACTACCATCATGTTTAACGGTTAAGTCACCACAGCGATCACCTGCTTGCGCCGAACCCGATTTAGGAGCGGCTTTTAAACTGTAGCCACGATTTTTAAAGTCGCTTACAGCACCTGATACTTTATCTGTTGCTGTGTAGGTAAAGGTGTAATAGTCGGTATTTTGGGTTACGAATGCATTAGGGTAGCCGCCATTTCGTGAATAAATACGTTCGAGGCTGGCGCTGTATTGCAGTAACTCTTGTTGAATATCAGCACGGCGACTACGTTGCATATGCTCAGTGTAAGCAGGCAGTGCTACGCTATACAGAATCCCTAAAATAGCGATTACGATAAGAATTTCTACTAATGTAAAGCCTGTTTGTTTACCCATTCCATGTGGTACTAATGCACTTTTCAACCTCAACCCCTTAATACTTTTTAACCAGCACAATACAAATGACAGCGTTGTCAGTGTCAATTTTAACCAATTTACTTTTACTCATTCGATTATACTAATAAGAATAAGAAAATTAAGAAAAAAGAACGTCTGTTTGTAAAATAGGTAAGATTATAGGATTGGTATTTGTGTGTTTAAAATATAGAAACTAATACTATTAGATGGCAACCGAGGAAGCAATAGCGGTACAAAATGCTACAATTCATAAATTTCAGGCACAAAAAAGCCGCACCTAAGTGCGGCTTTTTTACTTAATATTGCTATTAAGCTTCAGCGATAACGATTACTTTGATAGTAGCCGATACGTCTGAGTGTACTGCGATTGCTACGTCAAATTCGCCAGTCTCACGGATAGTACCTAGAGGTAAACGAACTTCTGATTTAGCAACTTCAACGCCAACAGCTGAAATAGCTTCAGCGATGTCGCGAGTACCGATAGAACCGAATAACTTGCCTTCGTCACCAGCTTTAGAAACTAGTGTAACTTCAGCTAATGCTTCTAACTTGTCAGCGCGAGCTTGAGCAGCAGCTAGATCTTCAGCGATCTTAGCTTCTAAATCAGCACGACGTGCTTCGAAAGTTTCGATGTTAGCTTTAGTTGCAGGAACTGCCTTACCTTGTGGGAAAAGGAAGTTACGTGCGAAGCCAGATTTAACTACAACCTGGTCACCTAGGCCACCTAGGTTTGCGATCTTGTCTAGTAGAATAACTTGCATGTCTCTACACCTTTTAAAAACTGTTAATCCGCTGCTTACTTATGTAAGTCAGTGTATGGAAGAAGGGCTAAGTAGCGAGCACGCTTGATAGCAGTTGCTAGCTGACGCTGATATTTAGCGCTAGTACCTGTGATACGGCTAGGTACGATTTTGCCACTTTCTGTAACATAGTTTCTAAGAGTAGCTAGATCTTTATAATCGATTTGTTGTACGCCTTCCGCTTTAAAGCGGCAGAACTTACGACGTCTGAAATAACGTGCCATGAGTAAAATTCCTCAAAAAATTCTTTCTATATGTTGAGCATGCAAAACCAATTGGCTTAAGCCGTTTCGGCCTTCGTGACGGTTTAAAAACCCCGTCACTTGCACTTGTTGCCCAACGTGCAATTGTTGAGTTTGTTGTTGCATTGGCGTGCCGCTGGCAACAACTTGAAGCCTGACATAACTATTACGGTTAAGGTCTGCTTCAACTTGCATCGATTTATGTTCAAGAACAAAAATACAATGCGGTATACCAGCAGGGCTTTGGCTATATTTAGGTGTTTTACAAACAACCCCAGATAGTGTCAGCTGATTCATATAAGGATTAAGCGGTTGGCTCATCTTTTTGTCTCAACTGCAAGCGCCATGCTTGAACTCAAAACGATTAAGCAGCTGGTGCTTCTTTCTTCTCTTCTTTCGCAAGAGGAGATGCTTCAGTTACAGCGTCTTTAGTACGCATAACTAAGTTACGAAGCACTGCATCGTTGTAGCGGAAAGTAGTTTCTAGCTCGCTGATTACTTCAGTAGGTGCTTCAACGTTCATAAGAACATAATGAGCTTTGTGAAGCTTGTCGATTGGGTAAGCCAATTGACGACGGCCCCAGTCTTCAAGACGGTGGATAGTACCACCAGCTTCAGTGATAGAACCAGTATAACGTTCGATCATACCAGGTACTTGCTCACTCTGATCAGGGTGAACCATGAATACGATTTCGTAATGACGCATGGATATTCCTTACGGTTAATAGAGCCTTCTACCGTTTCGGCCAGTCGGTTTAAGGCAAGGAATTAAATTTAATAAGCCGAAATGAGCGCGCATTTTACGCTTAGATTGATAATTAAGCAAGATAAAACAGCAAGCCAAGCTAGATTATTGTGCCCTATTAAGATTTTCTAAACGCTAAAAACAAAAAACCCAGCCGAGGCTGGGTTTTTGAATTCTGAAAACTAAAATTACTTGATTTTAGCTTCTTTGAAAATCACGTGTTTACGAGCTTTAGGATCGTATTTTTTGATTTCCATTTTTTCAGGCATGTTACGCTTGTTCTTGTCGGTAGTGTAGAAAAAACCAGTACCAGCAGTTGAAACTAAACGGATCTTATCGCGCATGATTCAGTTCCTTAAACTTTTTCGCCACGAGCACGGATTTCTGTAAGAACCGCGTCGATGCCTTTTTTATCGATAATACGCATACCTTTAGTAGTAGTGCGTAGTGTTACAAAACGTTTTTCACTTTCAACCCAAAAACGGTGAGTTTGTAGGTTAGGTAGGAAACGACGTTTAGTCGCGTTTCTCGCGTGTGAACGGTGGTTACCAACCGCTGGACGCTTACCTGTAACTTGACATACTTTAGACATGTCTATATATCTCCAATAACTTCGCTCGAGCTTAATTTTCCCTTAGGCCAGTATTTGTGCCCCGGGATAAATCGAAGGGCGCTCTTTATACAGCTTATACAGGCAAAGATCAAGTAACAGATCTTATCCAATCAGCTCATGTGTAAATTTGATAGCGGCTAATTATAAAGATCGAATGCCCTTAGGGAAAGTAAAAACTGCATTTAAATTAAACTAATTTCTAAAATCGCCCTAAACTGCTCATTTTTAACACACTCTCTAATACAGTTGGCTCTATATAAGCCCTCTTTCAGCAAACGAAACACAATTTTCACCACCCACTATGATGTGATCCAGCACATTTATGTCAATTAAGGCTAAGGCTTGCTGTAATTTTGTGGTGATTAATTTATCGGCCTGACTAGGTTCAGCAACCCCGCTTGGGTGGTTATGAGCAAGTATTAGTGCCGCCGCATTATTACGCAGTGCAGCTTTAACAACTTCGCGTGGGTACACAGAAGCGGCATTAATAGTGCCGTAAAAAAGTACTTCGTCTTTAATTAGCTGGTTTTGACTATCTAAGTACAGCACCATAAATACTTCTTGCTGTAAGCCTCGCAGCTGAATAGTTAAATAGTCATACACGGCTTGCGGCGAAGTAAATAGTGCTTCGCGCTTACATTGCTCAAGCATATAGCGCCGGCTTAGCTCAAGTACTGCTTGAAGCTGCACATACTTAGCAGCTCCTAAACCCTTTTGGGCACAAAACTCTTGTTCAGATGCATTAAATAAGTTGTGCAAAGTGCTGTTTATATCAAGTAGGTGCTCAGCCAGCTCAATGGCATTCATGCCCGGCACACCGGTACGTAAGAATATTGCTAATAACTCTGCATCTGAGAGTGCTTTGGCGCCTTGGGCAAGTAACTTCTCCCGCGGCCTTGCTGATAAAGGTAAATCGGTTAATGGCATTGCTTCATCCTTAAAACAACTATTCCATTTATTAAACTGTACTATAAAATCCAGTTTTTGCCTGTCAGTAAAAAAGAAAACTTCATGCTATCGGTAAAGATTTGCTATCGTTAGCCCATATCGACAAAGGTTAAATTTCACGTAATGACAAAATCAGTAAATAAAAAAATCCTGCTAGGTATGAGTGGTGGTATTGCAGCCTATAAATGTGCAGAACTTGTTCGCCGTTTAAAAGATCGAGGCTGTGAAGTAAAAGTCGTCATGACCGACTCAGCCAAACACTTTATTACTCCTTTAACTATGCAAGCGGTAAGCGGTGAGATTGTTTCTGATTCATTACTCGACCCAGCAGCAGAAGCCGCAATGGGTCATATCGAATTTGCCAAATGGGCAGACCTTATTTTAGTCGCCCCTGCAACCAGTAATATTTTAGCCAAAATGGCCATGGGTATTGCAGATGACTTACTAACAACCCTACTACTGGCTACCCCAGCAAAAGTGGCGGTTGCGCCTGCAATGAACCAACAAATGTATGCCCACCCTGCTACACAAGCAAATCTTGCCACACTAAGTGAGCGCGGCGTGGCTATTTGGGGCCCAGGTAAAGGCGAGCAAGCTTGTGGTGATGTAGGCGCAGGCCGTATGTTAGAGCCTCATGAGTTAGTCGCGCTTTGTACACAACCTGAAGTAGAGCCATTACTTGCAGGCAAAACCATCACGATTACTGCAGGACCAACCCGAGAAGCCCTCGACCCAGTTCGTTATATCTCTAACCACAGCTCAGGCAAAATGGGTTATGCCCTTGCAGAAGCTGCACTTGCGCTAGGTGCAAAGGTAAATCTGATTTCAGGCCCCGTAACAATTAAAGCACCTGCCAATGCCCTGCTTACTAATATAGAAAGTGCTGAGCAATTACTTACCGCCTCAATGGAACTGGCCGCGCAATCGGATGCTTTTATCGGCTGTGCAGCAGTGGCTGATTACCGTGCAGCAGCAATTCATGAGCAAAAGATGAAAAAGCAAGGCGATGAACTAACCCTTACTTTAGTTAAAAACCCAGATGTTATCGCTAATGTCGCAGCACTTAGCGAAAACCGCCCTTATACCGTTGGCTTTGCGGCAGAAACTCAAGATGTTGCAAGCTATGCACAAGGTAAATTAAAGAACAAAAACCTCGATATGATCTGCGCAAATGACGTATCAAAAGAAGGCCTTGGCTTTAATTCTGATCATAATGCTTTAACACTCTTCTGGCACAATGAGCAGCTAGATTTAGCAATGGGAAGTAAAAAAGATTTAGCCATGAGCGTAATGACTGAGCTTGCCAAGCGTTTGTAAAAATGCTGGAAAGAAACTGAATAAAACATTAACATAAGCCACTCATTTGCACAAAAAATGGCTTGTCTGACTCCCAACAGCGCAAGTAATAAATTATAAGAAAGGAATGGTCATGCCTGCGACAAAAAGAAGTAATCGCAAAGAGCAGATTCTGCAAGCACTCGCACAAATGTTAGAAACCAGCCCAGGTCAACGTATCACCACCGCAAAGCTCGCGGCCGAGGTAGGTGTGTCTGAAGCTGCGTTATATCGTCATTTTCCGAGTAAAGCACGGATGTTTGAGGGCCTAATCGAGTTTATTGAAGATACCCTGTTATCACGCATTAACCTCATTTTAGAAAATGAGAAAGAAAGCCAAACACGTGTATACAATATTTTGCTGTTATTGCTAGCCTTCGCCGAGAAAAACCCGGGCATTACCCGCATTTTGACCGGTGATGCCTTACAAGGTGAACAAGAGCGTTTACGTGAACGTGTACAAGGCTTATTTGAAAAGCTAGAAACTCAGTTCAAGCAAGTGCTACGCGAACGCAAACTTCGCGAAGGTAAAGCATTCCAGTCAGACGAAAGCACCCTAGCCAACTTCCTACTCGCCTATGTAGAAGGTAAGATGAATCAATTCGTGCGCAGCGACTTTAAAGCAAAACCAAGTGCACAATTTGAAAAACAATGGCCAGAGCTACAGAAGATTTGGTTGTAGGTAATTAGCCGTAGGCGCGATTTCATATCGCGCAACGGTGAAATTAAAATTACGCGGGGTAAACCCGCTCCCCTTCTAACAAAACCTACCGACCACTTTTTTTAGCTTATGGCTGATAGCTTAAAGCTTACAGCTATCAGCTCACCTCCCCAAACACGCCACTTATCGTATCTACTCGAATTGTTTATTAAAAACGCTACACTGGGCGCATCAATTTAAAAACAACGAGAAAGATGAATGAAAGCGCAATTATCACTTTTGAGCTTAGCCTTAGTGACAAGCCTTGGTAGTGCACAGGTTAGTGCGAAAGAAGCTCTGCAATTTAAAGACGTGTTTGATTTTAAATACGCAAAAGGCACCCAACTTTCTGAAGATGGCCAAATTCTTAGCTTTAGTGCCGACCCTTATCGCGGTAATGCACAAGGTCAGGTTTATACATTAAACAACAACACCTTGCTAACTAGCGTTGAGCGCGGTACTCGCCCAACTATTAATAAAGCAGCAAACTGGGTAGCTTTTACTCAGGTACCGACCCTACTTGAAAAAGAAACCACCAAGAAAAAAGATGAGCTAAAAAACAACCTTGTTTTAGTGAATACTATCAATGGTGAGCAACAAACCTTTAACGATGTAAAAGACTATGCACTATCGGATGATGGTGTATGGCTTGCTTACCGACTCGATAAGAAAGCAGAAAAAGCAGATAAAAAAGACAGCGAAGAAAAAGACGAAAACAGCAGCGAAATCAAGCCAGACAAAAAAGATAAAAGCTTTGATTTAGTGCTTGTTAACCTTCAAGACAAAACCACTCACACCGTAGATAATGTATTTAGTTATGCAATGAGTAGCACTGGCGAGCAATTATTAGCAAGCCAAAGCTACAGCAATGGTGCCGATAACCAAGTTGTATTAGTTGATCTTAATAATGGCTTTGCAACTAGTGTGTTGATTGATGAGCCGGGTGTTGTGGCAAATAAAATAGCTTGGCAGCCAAACAGCAATACCGCAGCGCTATTAATTGGTAATTACGTTAATGATGATACACGCCGCCGTGACCACAGCTTACAGCTTTTACAAAACGGAGCGCTTTCAACCATTCACTCTGCAGATAGCAGCTGGACTATTGGCAAAACAGCATCGCTAAAATGGTCTGAAGATGGTGCTCGTTTATACTTTGAAAACCACCCTAAACTCGCTGCAAAAGTTGCCCTAAAAGAATACAAAGATGAAGCCTCTTTATATGATTTCGATACCATTCGCGACCAAAAGGGCCTTAACGTTTGGCACAATAAAGACGCTGAAATTAAGCCACGCGAAGAGCAGCAATGGAACAAAGCGAATAAGCTTCGCCACTACCAAGCGGTATATCATGTAAATGGTCAGCAAGTTGTGCAGTTAAGCACGCCGAACATGCCTGAGGTCTCACTTAATACTCATCGCGAAGCTCTATTAGGCTATTCAGACCGACCTTACCTAGAACGTATTATGTATGGCGGTTTTTACGCAGATTACTTCAGCGTTGATGTTAAAACCGGTAAACAAACCGCTATTGTCAGCGACTATCCGTTTAGACCAAGCCTTGCGCCTAATGGTCAATTTGCGGCATTTTTCCAAGACAGCCAAGTACAGCTCAAAGATTTAGGTAACAACAAGGTTTCGACCTTATCTAAAGCAATTAACGCTATTTTTGCTGATGATAAACATGACTATCCATCGCCTCAGCCGGGTTATGGTTTTGCTGGCTGGTTAAACGACAGCAGCCAAGTACTGGTTTACAGCAAATTTGATATTTGGGCTTTTGATGTCGCAACACAAAAAGCAACCCGTTTAACTCAAGGTAAAGAAAGCAATACCCAATATCGTGTTATTAAACTAGATAAAGACCAAGTGGGCTTTGCCAAAGACGAAATATTATTACTAAGCGCAACCAACCTGCAAGATAAGCAAACTGAAATTGCAAAACTCGACTTATCAAGCAATAAGGTAAGCAAAGTACTTTCGGGTAAAAAGCGCTTTGATGTAGTGAAAAAGGCAAAAAATGCCGATAAATATCTCTTTACTGCACAAACATATCAGCAATTCCCAGATTACTACCAAACTGATTTTAGCTTCAAAAAGCCACAGCGTGTTACCAACCTAAACCCACAAATTAGCAACTTTGCATGGGGCGAAAAACCTGAGCTTATTAGCTACAAAGGGTTTGATGGGGAAGACTTACAAGGTGTGTTGATCAAACCTGCGGGCTACAAAAAAGGCGATAAAGTTCCAGTAGTTGTGTACTTCTACCGCTATATGAGCCAACGCATGTATGACTTCCCGAAAATGGAATTAAATCATCGTCCTAACTTCCCGATGTTTACTTCAAATGGCTATGCGATTTTCTTACCTGATATCCGTTTTGAAATTGGTCACCCAGGTAAATCGTCAACCCAAACGATGATCAACGCCACTCAAAAGTTAATTGATTTAGGCATTGCTGATCCAGATAAAATTGGTTTACAAGGTCACTCATGGGCAGGCTACCAAAGCGCCTTTATGATCACTCAAACAGATATGTTTAAGGCGGTTGTATCGGGTGCGCCAGTATCGAACATGACCAGTGCTTATAGTGGTATTCGCTTAAAATCAGGCCTTGCACGTCAGTTCCAATACGAAACAGGGCAAAGCCGCATTGGTAAAACGTTATTCGAAGCCCCAGAGCTATACATCGAAAACTCACCAGTGTTCTTCGCAGATAAGGTGAATACCCCAATTCTGATTATGTTTGGCGACAAAGATGATGCTGTGCCATGGCACGAAGGTGTTCAATACTACCTAGCGCTTCGTCGTGCGGGTAAAGATGCCACCTTCTTACAATACGAAGGTGAACCACATCACCTGAAGAAATTTCCTAACCAAGTGGATTTCTCAGTACGCATGATGGAATATTTTGATCATTACTTAAAAGGCAAACCAGCCGCTGAGTGGATCAAAAATGGTGTACCCTTCATTGAAGAATAAGCAATAAGCTGAATTTAAGCTTACTGCACACCTCCCCCAGAGCCAGCATTTTTGCTGGCTTTGTTCTATAAAATCAATCACACCATCTATTTTTTCGATTTTATCAATCGATTTAAACCCCGGTTTGTAAGTGGAAAGTTAACCAGAACATAACTATATTTCACCCAACTTCTAACTGGAGACAACACAATGTTTAAGAAATCAACTTCAGCTTTGTCTAAAGTAGCTGTTGCGGTATCACTATTGGTGGCAACAGGCGTACAAGCTACAAACGACATCAAATCAAACCAATTCTGGTGGCCAGAGCAATTAGATCTTAGCCAACTTCGTGCCCATGGCGCAGAGTCTGACCCTATGGGTCCTTACTTTGATTACAAAAAAGAATTCTTAAAGTTAGACCTAAACGCAGTGAAAGCTGATATTGAGAAAGTATTGACTGATTCTCAAGATTGGTGGCCTGCTGACTACGGTCACTATGGTCCGTTCTTCATCCGTATGGCGTGGCACGCATCAGGTACTTACCGTACTTTTGATGGTCGTGGTGGCGCAGGCGGTGGTCAACAACGTTTCGACCCATTAAACAGCTGGCCTGATAACGCGAACCTTGATAAGGCGCGTCGTTTACTTTGGCCTATAAAACAAAAATACGGTCGCAGCATTTCTTGGGCTGACTTAATGGCGTTAACAGGTAACGTTGCGCTTGAATCAATGGGCTTCAAAACATTCGGTTATGCCGGTGGTCGTGAAGACGATTGGGAACCAGATTACGTATACTGGGGCCCTGAAGGCAAAATGTTAACTGACGAACGTCGTGACAAAAAAGGTAAACTTAAAGGGCCATTAGCGGCAGTTGAGATGGGCTTAATTTATGTAAACCCAGAAGGCCCTCACGGTAACCCTGATCCACTTCTAGCAGCAGAAGACATTCGTTTATCATTCGGCCGCATGGCAATGAACGATGAAGAAATCGTTGCGCTAATCGCCGGTGGTCACAGCTTTGGTAAAGCACACGGCGCGAAAAAAGCGACGTGTTTAGACAAAGAGCCAGCAGCAGCGGGTATCGAAGAGCAAGGTTTAGGTTGGAAAAACAAATGTGGTAAAGGTCACTCTGAAGATACCATCACTTCAGGTCTTGAAGGTGCATGGACAGTGACACCAACACGTTGGTCAATCAACTACCTACAAAACTTATTCAGCTTTGAGTGGGTTAAAACTAAGAGCCCTGCAGGTGCGACTCAGTGGATCCCAGAAAATGGTCAAGCGTCTAACCTAGTGCCAGATGCGCACATTAAAGGTAAGCGTCATGCGCCTATCATGTTCACAACTGATATCGCGTTAAAAGCAGATCCTGAGTTCCGTAAGATCTCACAGCGTTTCTTAAACGACCCGAAAGAGTTCGAACTGGCATTTGCTAAAGCATGGTTCAAACTAAACCACCGCGATATGGGCCCACGTGCTCGTTACCTAGGTGACTTAGTGCCAGAAGAAGTATTAATTTGGCAAGACTACATCCCTGCGGTTGACCACAAACTAGTAGACAGCAAAGATATCGCGTCACTTAAAGCTAGCATCTTAGATTCAGGTTTATCTGTATCTGAACTAGTGCGTGTTGCTTGGGCATCAGCAGCAAGCTACCGCGATACAGATATGCGTGGTGGTGCAAACGGTGCACGTATTCGCTTTGCTCCACAAAAAGATTGGCCGGTAAACAACCCGAAAGAAGTGGCTAAAGTACTTAGCAAACTTGAGAAAATCCAAACTAAGTTCAACAAAAAAGCATCTGGCGGTAAAGAAATTTCACTAGCAGATATGATTGTTCTTGGTGGTGCGGCTGCAATCGAAAAAGCAGCTAGCGACGCGGGTTTCTCTATCGCAGTACCATTCAAGCCAGGCCGTATGGACGCATCATTAGAAATGACTGACGTTGAATCATTCGAAGTACTTGAGCCAACAGCAGATGCGTTCCGTAACTACTACAGCTCAGCATGGAAATCACCGGCTGAAATGTTAGTTGAACGCGCTGACTTACTAAGCTTATCAGTACCAGAAATGACTGCACTACTAGGTGGTATGCGTGCCCTTAACGCGAATACTGACCAAACTAAACACGGTGTATTCACGAAAAAACCTGGCACATTAAGCAACGATTTCTTCGTTAACCTATTAGATATGTCAACGAAGTGGTCTAAGTCTTCTGAAGAAGGTATTTACGAAGGCCGTGACCGTAAGTCAGGCAAACTTAAGTGGACAGCAACACCAGTAGATTTAATCTTCGGTTCAAACTCAGAGCTACGTTCAATTGCTGAAGTGTATGCCTCTGACGATGCTAAACAAAAGTTCGTTGATGACTTCGTAGCAGCATGGACTAAAGTGATGACGCTAGATCGTTTCGACTTACGTTAATTCAATATCAATCGTGTTAAGTTATTAAGCATTTATAGCGACAGAAAAATAGAGTGATAACAAGGCATAAATTTTGACACGTAGTTATTCTACTTAAAAAAATTATAACGCAGTTAGCGCTTTATTTAGCTCGCTAGAAGGATTAAATGTTTAAGTCGATTGATATCATATTTCGCAACCAACAAAGCCGCTAAATTAGCGGCTTTTTTTATTTTCGTTGATAATTTACTCGACAAGGCAGCGGTTTAAGTTAAAAATAAAACTTTATCATTATATTTATTTGGACACAGGCATTAGGGATGATTGCGCGCTTTTTACTGCTTTTTGTTTTCTACTCATTATGCCTAAGCATAACTAGCCAAAGCCGTGCAGATAATTCCCCGATTGTTAATATCGAACAACGTAGCGTTGACCTCACTCAATTTGCTATGAGCTATTTTATTGATAGCACAGGCACTATGCCTCTTTCACAAGTTCAGCAGCAAAATTTTATCAACAGTCAAAACGAGCTTACTTTAGGCACCAACGCTAAAACGACGTGGTCAAAAATAGTAATAAAAAATAGCTACAGCGATACCCTACGCTTATTTGTGCATAACCCAGATGCCTATCATTTAGAAGAAGTCAGCTTTTACGAAACACAATCAGCACAACTGATAAACCAATCAGTTATTCAACTTGATAAAACAGGCCCTAAAGCCAACATGTTTGGTGGCAGTGCCGTGTTTTCGTTTTATATTGCTCCTAACCAGCAAAAAACAATTTATATAAAAAGCGTCACCTTTTCACATCAGTGGTTTGCATTAACTATTTATGATGAAGAGCATTCAAAGCGAGCCCTTGTCGGGAATGGTAATTACATTGCGCTACTTGTCGGGATGATGTTAGCGCTAATGATTTATAACTTCTTCTTGTATTTATCGGCACGTAAAATCGAGAATATTGTTTACGCCCTGTATCTTATCTCTGGTACGGTTTGGGTGGCGCTATCTTATGGTGTTGCTGCTAACTTCTTTGGTATTTTTAGTGCTGAGCTACTACAGCTCAATTCTAACCTACTGAGCATGCCAAGCTTTTTAGTGATTTTTGTAATGCTCATTTTCGAAACCAAAAAACATTACCCTAAAGAGCATATCGCGCTGTCGATTATTTTGTTCTTACTGGTAGCTGACTTTATCTATAGCCTGTTCGATATTGTGGGGGCATTAAAACCTGCCAGTAGCTTGGCAGCTTTAATGATGACGGTGACATTTGGAGTATCTATTTCGCTGTGGCGCAAAGGTAACACACTGGCAAAATACTTTTTGCTCGGCCACTCTATGTTCGTTATTTTTAATATGCTGGCGGTGCTTTATTACAAAGGGATCAGCGACGCAAACGTGATAAATAGCCACGGTGTAGGCATAGGTATTTTGCTCGAAGCATTAATGATGGCGTTTATTCTTTCTTATCGAATTAAGAGCCTCGAAAAAATTAAAGCACAGCAAACTGAGCTCAACCGCCTAGTCGATACAGATCCTATGACAGGCCTATACAACCGCCGTTATTTTGACAGAAAAAGTGAAGAACTGATTGCCGCAATGTCAACCAATCAGCAAGACCTAACCCTTCTAATTGCTGATCTTGACCACTTCAAAAACATCAACGACACATATGGTCACGATGTTGGCGATAAAGTCATTATCGCATTTGCCAACATACTCACCTCAGAGCAAGGCCTTGCTGATATAGCCTGCCGTTACGGCGGCGAAGAATTTGTGTTATTACTCAATTGTAACCTACTTGATGCAAAACAAGCTGCCGAGCGAATTCGCCAAAAAGCCCAAGAAACCTACATCACCATTGATGAGGTGCAAACCGTGCAATTTACCGTGAGTATTGGTGTACACAGCGTAGCTCATGCTTCAACAACTGTGAAAGAAACCCTCACCATTGCCGACAAAGCATTGTATAAAGCAAAAAGTAACGGCCGTAATTGTGTTGAAGTGGCTGCTTGAGGGGAAAGTGGTGAGCGGTAAGCGGTATTATGTAGGTCGCCATTTATGGCGACAATTTTTAGTGCTAGGTTCAAGTTTCAAGTTTCAGAGTAACTTAAGGCGTTAAAACCATTAGCTGAAATGAATAATGGTTGTTCCGGGTTGCTTTTTAGCTTGGTACATAGCCGCATCCGCTTCTTCAATTAGCTGGTTTGCTGCATACACACCATCGCCGAGAAAATGCGCTGTCACACCGATACTTGCTGTGACTTCAATTGACTTACCTTTACAACTAAAAGGGGCTGAAAATTGATCCGCAATTTTATGTGCCAAGCGATTCAGAATCGTCGTGTTAGTCACGCCTGAAATAGTCACTAAAAACTCATCTCCTCCCATTCTTATCACATAATCGGTACTTCTGACGGCAGCTTTAAGTTGCTTTGCAACCCATACCAAAACTTCATCGCCTAGTGCATGACCATGCTGATCGTTGATTTGTTTAAACTCATCTAAGTCGATATAAATAAAGCCCATTCCCTCAGCCACATCACCATTTTCACTAAATACATCATTTAATAATTGCTCTAGATAACGACGGTTCGGTAATTGAGTAAGCGGGTCAAGGTTAGCAAGCTCAATCAAAGCCTGCTCTTTATTTTTTCGAGCTGAAATGTCACGCACAATCGCAAGAAGATAGCTTTTCCCTTGATGGTCGATATGACACACACTCACTTCAGTTGGAAAAACCTGACCATCTTTTTGTTTTAAGCACGACTCAAAAATAGTGGTTTCTTGAGCTTTTATACGCGCCACCCTTTCTTGCCATTTAGCCTTGGTATCGTAGTCAGGGTTAATGTCTGGAATGGTTAGTTTTAAAAGCTCCTCCTTTTCATAACCTAAGCACCTATAAGCAAATTGATTACAATTAAGGATTTGACCAAACTGAGGGTTTGCAACAAAGATGGCATCATTTGATTTATCAACCAAATAGGTCAGCAAAATATCCGCGGCCGCCTCTTTATTGACTGTTGTTAAGTCAATAATTTGCGAAATATAACGCACAACATTACCGTCATTATCCATCTCAGCAACAATATTCAGCTGACAATAAATAGCATGACCCAACTTATGCATGTAACGCTTTTCGATTTGTAATGGCTGCTCAGGAAACTGATTAAGCTTGGCACGAATAGTTTTATTTAACTCTCTGTCATCAGCATGAGTTATAACAACATCATCTGCGTACACTTCATCGCCTTCGTAACCTAATAGTTGTTTTAGCGCCGGGTTTGCATATTCGAGTTTGCCGCTAGGCGAGGAAACAATGACAGGGATAGGTGTAATTTCTATTAACCGATAAATAGGATTAACAAACATCTGTACGTCATTAAGTTTCATGGGCAACTCGAGTCCAATACATTATTACTACTCAGTAAAATGAAATAATAGACTATAAATCGGAAGTTAGCTTTAAGCGGGGAGCTGTAAGCTAAATTATGTAGGTCGCCATTTATGGCGTTATTAAAAACGCGCTAAAGCACGACCTACGAGCAAGTGCTAACCTAGAGCCTAGCTCCTATGACCTGACCACTAACACCTTTCCCCTTGCAACTCGCAACTAGCAACTTAAATCAACAATACTGCCCTGCTGCAAAGCCACAGCTCCAAGCATATTGGAAGTTGTAGCCGCCTAGCCAGCCGGTGACGTCGGTGACTTCGCCGATGAAATAAAGGCCCGGTGACTTTTTCGCTTCGAAGGTTTTTGAGCTTAACTCGTCGGTGTCTACACCGCCAAGCGTGACTTCGGCTGTTCTGTAACCCTCTGTGCCGTTTGGTTTAATTTGCCAATTGTGAATGTAGTCATGTAACGCGTCGATTTGCGCATGGCTTAGCTGGTTTACATTGCAATCAGGGATCGCTTTAGTATCGTGCAGCATTTCAACAAAACGCTTTGGTAAAATTGTGGCAAGGGTGTTTTTTAGTGACTTTTGCCCTTGGCTTTGACGCCACTGCTCAAGTTGCTTTTTTAAATCGATCTCGGGTAACAAGTTGATGTACACAGTTTGCCCTGCACGCCAAAAAGAGCTGATTTGTAAAATCGCTGGGCCCGAAAGGCCGCGATGAGTAAACAAGATGTTTTCTTTAAACTGGGTGCCATCTTCACTGGTAACCTGACAAGGAATGCTGATCCCCGATAACCCATCAAAGCGATCTTTATCATGCTGGTGTAACGTAAATGGCACTAATGCCGCCATGGTTGGTAACACTGTTAAACCAAATTGCTCTGCAATTTTATAACCAATTGGTGATGCACCAAGCTTAGGCATAGTTAATCCACCGGATGCGACAACTAACGACTCACATTGATAGCTGTCTTGCTCAGTAATAACTTCATAGCCCGCATCGGTTTTTGTCACGCTGAGTACTTCGTTACGCAGCGCTATGTTAACACCCGCCCACTCACACTCAGTTAAAAGAATGTCGACGATATCTTGAGCGCTGTTATCACAAAATAACTGGCCCAGCGTTTTATGATGATACGCCAAGCCGTGACGGTCCACCAGCTCTATAAAGTCATGCTGGGTATAACGACTTAAACACGATTTGACAAAATGAGGATTACCACACAAGTAGTTGTCTGGGCTTGCGTTTTCATTGGTGAAGTTACAACGCCCGCCGCCGCTAATTAATATTTTACGGCCCGGCTTTTTGCCCATATCAAGCACAGTAACATTGCGACCACGGTAGCCTGCTTGTGCAGCACACATCAAACCTGCGGCACCGGCGCCAATCACAATTACATCTACTTGGGTCATTACTCATACTCACTAAAAAAATTTAGCTGATTATAACAAGTTATTGTCGCTGCTGTGTTAACACTGAGGTGTTTTTACAAAAAAGATAAAACCAAAAAACGAAATAAAGTAAAAGCTCAAAACCGTAAAATTATAACTTTATTATGAGAAATGTGTAGAAAAACACCATTAAAAGACTAGTTTAGACGTCTATACACTTAGTTATAACCAAAATAGAGACAACCATAATAAAACGATATTTTAACTAAATTTACATTTATTTTACCTTTGTCCCCCTTCGCGAAAAATATCGTGGAGATTTACATAACAATCTAGGGATCATTATGACAACTAACAACAACTTGAAGAAGTGCGCAATTGCACTGAGCTTGACTGCGTTGTTTGGGACGACGGCAGCAACGGCTACTCCAAACCAACTAATGTCACCATCTATGCTGGAAACTGCAGCGAAATTACAAGGCCAAGAAGGCTTTGGTACACAATTCATCATCAAGTATAAAAACAATAGTGATGAAATGATGACGATGTCGGCAGCAGAACAAACGCCAACTATGATGAATAAAAAAGCAAAAGGCTTTGTTAAAAACTTCACCAGCAAAAAAGGTAAAGTAAAAGCGCAATATGTTCGTGCAATGGCGATGAGTAATCACCACGTAATGCGTGCTGATAAAAAACTTTCTGCTCAAGAAGCACAAGAATTCATGCAAGAGATGGTTGCATCAGGTAACGTTGAATACATCGAAATCGACCAAATGTTAAAGCCATTTGCAACGCCTAACGACCCACGTTATGACGACCAATGGCACTACTACGAGCAAGCGGGTGGACTTAACCTTCCTACTGCTTGGGATACAGCAACGGGTAGCGGTGTAGTTGTTGCGGTGCTTGATACAGGTTACCGTCCTCATGTTGATTTAAATGCCAACATCCTTCAAGGCTATGACATGATCTCTAATGTGTCTGTAGCTAACGATGGTGGTGGTCGTGATAGCGATGCACGCGATCCAGGTGATGCAATCAGCGCTAACGAATGTGGTTACACACATGGTGCGCAAAACTCAAGCTGGCACGGTACGCACGTTGCAGGTACTGTTGCAGCAGTGACTAACAACGGTGAAGGTGTTGCCGGTGTTGCTTACAACTCAAAAGTTGTCCCTGTACGTGTACTTGGTAAATGTGGTGGTTTAACTTCTGATATCGCTGACGGTATTATCTGGGCTTCAGGTGGTTCAGTTTCTGGCGTACCTGCAAATGCTAACCCTGCTGATGTTATCAACATGAGTTTAGGTGGTAGCGGTTCATGTAGCTCAACAACGCAAAGTGCCATTAACCAAGCGCGTAACAACGGCTCTGTAATCGTAATTGCAGCGGGTAACGATAACGATAACTCTGCAAACTACAACCCAGGTAACTGTAATGGCGTTGTAAACGTTGCATCTGTTGGTCGTAACGGTGGTCGTGCTTATTACTCTAACTATGGTAGCAACATTGATGTTGCAGCACCGGGTGGCGCACAAAGCTTTGCGAATGATTCTGAAGGTGTGTTATCAACACACAACTCAGGCTCTACAGGCCCAAGCAGCGATTCATATCACTACTCGCAAGGTACATCGATGGCAGCACCACATGTTGCGGGTGTAGCAGCGCTAATCAAGCAAGCTAAACCTTCTGCAACGCCTGATGAAATCGAAAGCATCTTAAAATCAACAACTCGTTCTTTCCCAGCAACATGTACAAGCTGTGGTACAGGTATTGTTGATGCAGCAGCCGCTGTTGCAGCAGCCTCAGGCACAACACCGCCACCACCAACGGGTAATGTATTAGAAGATGGTCAAGCACTAACTGGTTTAAGTGGCTCAGCTAGCAGCCAAACTTTCTACACCATGGAAGTTCCAACAGGTGCGACTAACGTAACCTTCACAATGAGTGGCGGTACAGGTGATGCTGACCTATACGTTCGTGCAGGTAGTGCACCAACAACGTCAACCTATGATTGTCGCCCGTATAAAGGCGGTAACAACGAAGTATGTTCTATCGATAACCCAACAGCAGGCACTTACCATGTAATGCTGAATGGTTACTCTGCATACTCAGGTGTTAGCCTAGTGGGTGATTTAACAACTTCTGGCGGTGGTTCAGGCTCAGGTTCACCACAAGCAGGTGGCGGCACAGTGACTGACATCTCTGCAAGTGCAGGTCAATGGAAACACTACACGCTAGAAGTACCAGCAGGTATGGCAAGCTTCACAGTAACAACGTCTGGTGGTTCAGGTGATGCTGACTTATTCGTTAAGTTTGGTAGCCAACCAACAACTTCAAGTTATGACTGTCGTCCGTACAAAAACGGTAACGCAGAAACTTGTACATTCAGTAACCCACAAGCAGGTACGTGGCACTTAAGCTTAAATGCTTACCGTACTTTCTCTGGTGTAACATTGGATGCACAGTATCAACCTTAATAGTTGATCTCCCCAGTTCCCCCCTGGGACTTTTCAGCCGGACTTACGTCCGGCTTTTTTGTACTTATATTGCTATTACAACTTTTCGAGCACAGCTTCAGCGCGGCTTACTACAAACTCTTTATCTTGCTCAACAAACAGCCCTGTTACCGTTTGGTTTTCAACGATCATTGCATAACGCTTTGAACGTACGCCACCAAAACCAGCGGTGTCTTTATCTAGACCAAGTGCTTTAGTAAAGCTTGCATCACCATCGGCTAACATACGAATATGCTCAGCGTTATGAGCTTCACCCCATGCTTTCATTACAAATGCATCGTTAACCGATACACAGTAAATTGCATCAACGCCTTTAGCGGTAATTTTATCAGCTAGCGTAATAAACTCAGGTAAATGAGCATTTGAACAGGTTGGTGTAAATGCACCTGGCACCGCAAATAGCACCACTTTTTTATCTGCAAATAATGCCTCTGTTGATAGGGTTTGCATACCCTCGCTAGTTAATTCGCTAAGGGTTGCCGCAGGTAAAGTTTGGCCTTGTTCGATCATCGTGATTCCTTGAAAGAAAATAAGAGTACAGAGTATATACCCAAAAAATTGAATACCGCATGATTTAAGGGCAAACAATGCAAACCATTGCTCGCCCCTTGAAGAGTTATAAACCTAAGCTGGTTTTAATGGTGTGCATTTGCTCTTGTAGGCGGTGCTGAATATCACTAACCAGTGAGTTTGACTCACTTACCTGCCCTTTCATGCTCTGCATTGATTGGCTAAAGTTTTCGAGTAAGGCATTTTGCTGTTTAGCAAGCTCCATAGCATCAAACGCTACCTTGTTAGCATCTTGCGCGTTATCGGCAACGCCTTCTGAGTTACGTTTAAGCTCTTGAGCATTTTGTGTTTGCAGCTCGGCATCAGTAGCCAGTGCACTAATTTGCTCTGATACCATGGTTGAGTTTTCACTTAGGCGGTTTAGCTGATTGTTGATATCATCAAGCGAGCCTTGCGTTTGTCTGGCAAGCTTTCGTACTTCGTCAGCGACAACCGCAAAGCCTCGACCATGCTCACCTGCACGTGCCGACTCAATCGCCGCATTCAATGCCAGTAGATTTGTTTGCTCAGCAATGTTTTTGATCACCTCAATAACTTGGCCAACATCATCAACGCCTTTTAATAGCTCTTTTAAGCTATCTAGACCTTGCTCAACGCGCTCTTCAGTGCGAGAGCTTGCGGTTAACATGCTGTCGGCAAAGCCTAAGCTTTGCTCCATCGCACCAAAGGTTTGTTTGGCGTTATCAGCAACTTGACCATTAATGTTATTGACCTGCTCACCGATGTGCTGAATATCAGTAAGTAAACCTTGGTTTTGTTCAACCTGAGAGTGGCTGGCATCCGTTTGCTGAGCAATGGTATGTAAGTGCTCGCTCATCTCTAGCATAAAGTCATTAATAACCTTAAGCATTTGTGCTCGCTCTTCAGCTTCACCACGCTGGCGTTCAATCAATTGATTAAAGTAATGGGCAATTTCACCAACCTCGGTTTTCGGATTCTTACTCTCAATGTTTTTAAGTTCATTACTTTCAATCAAGAAGGCAAAGCCATCACGCAATTGGCGCAGAGGGTTAAGCACTTGGTTACGCTGTACGAAATACACACCCGCAGCTAAAACCACCAGCATGCCAATAGCGACACAAAACACGATGAAAACTTGTTGCTTAAGCTGGCTTTGTTCATCTTTTAGTTTTTGCTCTGCACCGAGCACCGTTGCAGACAACGCGCCGATTTGTTCGCGCAGTGCTTGCATGCCGGTTTGTCGTTGCTCAGCTTGCTCAAGTGTTGATGCTAAATCACGAGGGAAACGTTTAGGCCAGCTTGTTAGCTCTGCTTTAATATCACCGGCTAAATCTTCTGCTTCTTCACCAAAAAATAAAGCGTCTTCATCCACTTCACTCATTACACCTAGGTTTTCGAGTCTGTCGATTTTAGTAGCAAGGGCATTTAAGTTTTCAACACTTTGATTAAGGCTGTTTTTAGTGTCTTGATCAAAGTTGATCACTAACTTGTAAGTATACAAAGCAAGTGATGTCACTTCGCTGTAGTAGTCAGCAGCAAGTTGATAATATTCAAGCGCAAGCGCTGTTTGCGGCTCGGCTTTACGTGCATAGCCAATTAACGAAGAGGCAGAGCCTGCCATTTGTCTTAAAGAGTTATCGAGCAGTGCCATTTCGTTACCCGATAGCTTACCTAAAGCGCGATACTTACCGTTAATGTCTTTATCGAGGGCCGTCAGTTGGCTATTTAGTTGACCCGCTAGATCTGTTGGTAGCTCAGCTAAATGCTGCTTTTTAACATCGCTAATCAGCGTTGAGGCTTTATTTAAGTGTTGGCTGTCACCTTGCTCTAAATAATCATCAAGGTAACTTTTTAAATCAATAATGATGGTGTTTTTCAGCTTATTATAAGCGTTATCTTGCTGCTCTAAGCCGAGTAAGGTTTGACTAGCCCAGAACAGGGTGGCTGCCAGTAAGATACTGGCGAGTGTAAGTAAAACGGCCAATAGCCGAGTAAATGATGACACACGCATAAACGATATTCCCAAGTAACGTTACGCGCGTAGAATATTAACCTTTTATGACAATTTGATGTAAACCGTAAAAAATAACAAGTAAAAGCGATAGCAACTAACCCAAAAGGGTTAAATAAATACCAATTCGCTTAATATTGCGGATGGTATCAGACCATTGCAGCTTTTACGTATACATCAAACCGGTTCTTCTTGGTTTTGATTTGCATACTCGGGGTTTTGTCATTTAGAAATGGGGCGTAATCAGGGCGCTTCACAACGACTCGCTTACTGGCAAGCGGATAAGCAAATTCTAATAGATCATCGGCATCGCTATCTCCACCAACAAGCTCTTGGAATACTCGCATTTCTTTTTTAACGAGGGCTGATTTTTCACGATGAGGAAACATAGGATCTAAGTACACAACATCAGGGGTATCACTACACTGCGCCAGTAAAGTATGGCTTGAGCCAAACACTAGGCTCATATTTTCTTTCATCCAAGGGCCGATTTCTGCATCGTTATAGGCGCGTTCTAGGCCGTCGAATAATAGTGCAGCTACCACTGGGTGGCGCTCATGCAAAATCACTTTACAGCCTAGTGATGCCAGTACAAAGCCATCGCGGCCAAGGCCTGCAGTGGCATCAAGCACCACTGGCGTGGCACCTTTGTTTAACCCTACAGCCTTAGCTATTGCCTGCCCTTTACCACCACCAAACTTGCGTCGATGAGCTGCAGCACCCGTTACAAAATCAACATGAATAGCACCAAGCTTTGGCTCGTCCTTTTTCTTCAGGCTAAGACCTTGGTCGTCATAATGAAGCGAAAAGCCTGCATTTTGTTCAGCCCATTTGGCCAAACCAAAACGCTGTTCAATCGCATCTAAATAAGGACGCATTTCTTTAAAAGGACAATGAATTACCACGCAAAACTCCGAGCTATATTATTCGGCGCCAGTATAGCATGGCTTAAAATAGCTCGATATCCGTTTGTGAAGTCACATCTTCGGTCTCACTCGGTTCAGCCATTTTTTGTAAGCTCGCTAAAAGCTCACTACGCGATTCGATAATATGTTTTAGCTGAAACTTTATAAACGATAAGTCTTCATTGAGTGAGGTAAAAATCAGCTGAGTTTGCTTTAATTGCTGCAAGTGAAATGCGACTTCGTCGCTTCCCGATAAACCACTTTGCTCAATAGACTTGTTTAGCTCATCAAGTTGGGCGGCAAATTTCTCTACAGCATGTTCGCGCGAATCACTGTTTTGGTACATTTGATCAGATAGCTCGTTAAACGAGTTACCAATTTGCTGCGCCTGAGTCAGTGCCCGCTCATTGTTTTCCATGTCTTGTACTTTGGCGTTAGTCACTTCAAGAATATGCGGGAATAAATCTTTATAACGACCATAAAGCTGGGCATCATCTAGTGGCATGTTCTTAACCAGCATCGACACTTTAGGGTAATTAATAATAGTGCGATGGCTAAAATCAACAAAACGATTTGCATCACGGTGCTTTTCGAGTAGCTCTTGCTCAAGTGGACATACCCCACCCTCAGCACTACAAAATACGCCAACATCTTGATACCAAAACGCCAGTACGACATCGAGCTCCATCGGATTAAAAAATTCAAACATATGCTCAGATAACGCTTTGATATCATGTGCATGATAGCTTTGCCCAACGTAGCGCATAATGCGACCCATATCACCTGAGTCTGTCATCGCGATTTCGGCAGTGATTTGCGCTCGCTCTACATCACTTTTAAGCTTTTTTGAGTGCTGACGATATTGATATAACACGCGAATACGTGCCATGAGTTCTTCAGCATTAAATGGTTTTACAATGTAGTCAGCAGCACCTGCGTTATAACCTTTTACACGGTCTGGTAGGTCAGCTTTACCCGATAAAAACATCACAGGTGTGTCTTTTGTTTGCGGGTTAGCTTTTAATTCGTTACATACCTCAAAGCCCGTTTTACCCGGCATTTCGATATCAAGTAAAATGATGTCAGGGTTGTACTTTAACGCCTGTCTTAATCCTTCGTCGCCATTTTTAGCATGGATCAGTGTGCAAAAGCCCGATAGCGATTCCTCAATCACATGATGGATATATTTATCATCATCAATGGCTAATACAAGTTTTGACATGCTTAATTCCTATAAACTCTTTTTTAAGAAGGATAGTACGAGAGCGTGATTTTGCGAAGAAATATTAATAAAAAAAGCGCCTTACGGCGCTTTAGATCAACAAACTTTATTATGCAGCAATGCCGCTGTGTCTAAGTAGTGCATCAACTTGTGGTTCGCGTCCACGGAACTTTTTAAATAGCTCCATTGGCTCTTCACTGCCTCCTTTTTCTAAAATGTTCTTTAAGAAAGCTTCGCCCGTTGCTGGGTTAAAGATGCCTTCTTCTTCAAATTTAGAAAACGCATCAGCCGAAAGTACTTCAGCCCACTTGTAAGAGTAATAACCTGCGCTGTAACCGCCAGCAAAAATGTGGCTAAAGCCATGTTGAAAGCGGTTAAATGCTGGCGCTTTAACAACGGCCGTTTTACTGCGCACATCATCAAGAGTTGCTTGAATGTTACATGGCTCACCCGCTTTGTAAGTATGGTGAATAGTAAAGTCAAACAACGAGAACTCAAGCTGACGCAGCATTTGCATACCTGATTGGAAGTTCTTCGCCGCTAGGAGTTTATCTAATAACTCTTTTGGTAACGGCTCATCTGTTTCGTAATGGCCCGAAATAAAGCTTAGCGCTTCTTCTTCGTAGCACCAGTTTTCAAGGAACTGGCTTGGTAACTCAACCGCATCCCACGCAACACCGTTAATACCTGCAACCGGTGCAGCATCAACTTGTGTCAACATATGATGAATACCATGACCAAACTCATGGAATAACGTAGTCACTTCGTTATGCGTAAACAAAGCAGGCTTATCACCCACTGCTTTATTAAAGTTACACACTAAGTACGCAACGGGGGTTTGTAATTCGCCGTTAGCACGTACTTTACGACCCATGCAGTCATCCATCCACGCGCCACCGCGCTTGCGATCGCGAGCGTATAAATCTAGATAAAAACGACCACGTAAAGTATTGCTGCTATCGTAAATTTCGAAAAAACGTACATCAGGGTGGTAAGTATCAAACTCTGTCACTTCTTTAACGCTAATACCAAATAAACGGTTTACAGTAGTGAATAAGCCACTTAAAACTTTATTGGCAGGGAAATATGGGCGCAGTACTTCATCAGAAATCGCGTACTTCTCTTGCTTAAGTTTTTCGCCGTAGTAAGCATAGTCCCATGCAGCAAGCTCAGTCACACCGTGCTTGTCTTTTGCGTAGGCAGTTAGCTCGGCAAGCTCTTGCTCAGCTTGTGGTTTAGACTTAGCTGCTAAATCTTCTAAGAATGAGAAAACTTGTTCTGGCGTTTCTGCCATTTTAGTCGCCAATGACATATCAGCGTAGCTGTTAAAGCCAAGTAACTCGGCAAGTTCATGACGAAGGGCAAGCTCTTCGCTCATAATGGCAGAGTTATCAAACTCACCGGCATTAGGGCCTTGATCAGATGCACGCGTTACAAACGCAGTGTAAAACTCTTCACGTAACTCACGGTTATCAGCATAAGTCATGATTGGTAAGTAAGATGGAAAATCTAACGTGAATACCCAGCCATCTAGCTCTTTGCTTTTAGCTGTATCTGCACCAAGGGCTAACGCAGACTCTGGTAAACCAGCCAGTTCGCTTTCATCTGTAATGTGCTTTTGCCAAGCGAGTGTGGCATCCATTACATTATTACCAAACTTAGAGGCCAGCTCAGATAAACGCGCACTGATTTCGCCATAACGCTTTTGTTGCTCAGGCTTTAAAGCAATACCAGATAGCTCAAAATCACGCAGTGCATTAGTAATGGTTTTTTGCTGGGCAATCGTTAGTGTTTTAAATTCGTCACTGTTGTGAAGCTCGTTGTAAGCATCGTATAAACCTTGATGCTGACCAACAAACGTTGAATACTCAGATAACAACGGCAAACATTGCTCATAGGCTTCACGTAGCTCGTCGTTATTAACGACAGAATTCATATGTGATACCGGTGAAAATAAGCGTGATAACTTGTCATCAGCTTCTTCAAGCGGAAGCACCAAATCATTCCATGTGTATGATTTAGTTGCCAGTACCTCATCTATTTTGGTACGACACTCAGCAATCGCTGCTTTTAATGCTGGCACTACGTGTGCTGGTTTAATTTTAGAAAACGGCGGAAGCCCTTCTAAACCAATGAGTGGGTTATTTTCTGCAATTGTCATTTTCGTTCTCAAATTTTATGCGAAGATGATTTTGAAGTTGGGGCGAATTGATGAAATACAAGGGGCTTAACCTTGGTCTTTATTATGCTATTATCAACTTATTACTAAATCGATTAATTAATAAAGAATTATCTATTTTTGAGGACAAACTATGGCTCAGCATTTTGATTACATTGCAATTGGTGGTGGTAGTGGCGGTATTGCCTCTGCAAACCGTGCAGCAATGCGTGGCGCAAAAGTCGCTCTTATTGAAGCAAAACACATGGGTGGCACCTGTGTAAACGTGGGTTGTGTTCCAAAGAAAGTTATGTGGCACGGTGCACAAATTGCTGAAGCAATTAACGCATATGCACCTGACTACGGCTTTGATGTTGAATTAAAAAGCTTTAGCTGGGCTAAATTAGTTGAAAGCCGCGAAGCGTATATTGGCCGTATTCACCAAGGTTACAACAAGTACTTATCGAGTAATGGTGTAACTGTAGTAAATGGCTTTGCTAAGTTTGTTGATAACAAAACAGTTGAAGTAAACGGTGAGCTATACACGGCAGACCATATCCTTGTTGCTGTTGGTGGTCGCCCTACTATTCCTAACATCCCAGGCGCTGAGCTTGGTATTGATTCAAATGGCTTCTTTGAACTAGACGCACAGCCTAAGCGTGTTGCTGTGGTTGGTGCAGGCTACATTGCCGTTGAAATCGCTGGTGTACTTCATAGCCTTGGTACAGAAACACACCTGTTTGTTCGTAAAAACAAACCTCTACGTACTTTTGACCCATACATTGTTGATACGCTTGTCGATATCATGGCTAAAGAAGGCCCGACTCTTCACACTGAGTGTACACCAAAAGAAGTGGTTAAAGAAAGCGATGGTAGCTTAACAATTCACTTTGAAAATGGTCACAGCCAAAACGTTGATGAAGTTATTTGGGCAATTGGCCGTACACCTACAACTGACAAGATCAATCTTGCTGCGGCAGGTGTTGAAGTAACTGAAGGTGGTTACGTTAAAGTAGACGAATTCCAAAACACCACAGCTGAAAACGTATATGCTGTTGGCGATATCATCGAAAACGGTATTGAACTTACGCCAGTAGCCGTTAAAGCGGGTCGTACTCTATCAGAGCGTTTATTCAATAAAGAATTACCTGATGATTTAAAAATGGACTACGAGCTAGTACCTACAGTTGTATTCAGCCATCCACCAATCGGTACAATTGGTTTAACAGAGCAGCAAGCAATTGATCAATACGGCAGCGATAACGTTAAAGTATATAAATCAAGCTTTGCAGCAATGTACACAGCGGTTACTCAGCATCGCCAAGCATGTAACATGATGCTAGTGTGTGCAGGCGAAGACGAAAAAGTTGTTGGCTTACACGGCATTGGCTTTACCGTTGATGAAATGATCCAAGGCTTTGCCGTTGCAATGAAGATGGGCGCAACCAAAGCAGACTTTGATGCTGTTGTGGCTATTCACCCGACTGGCTCTGAAGAATTTGTAACGATGAGATAAACTCGCGTTACGAGTCAATTTTAAAACCTTGTGGTGCTGCCACAAGTTTTTTTTATGCTTAAAGCTGGCACAAACCTTGTAACTGTCAATAAAGTAACCAGTTATAGCAAGAATCTGCCCTCATTTACTGTGTAATTAAGTAATTATTACGCAGTAAACAAGGCATTTTTACAAGGAGGCACTGTGTCTAAGTCTGCAATTTTATATCGCATGGTGACCGATGAGCATATTTGCCCATTCGGTTTAAAATCAAAAGATTTATTAGAGCGTCATGGTTACGATGTTGATGATCGTCATTTAACCAGCCGTGAGCAAACTGACGAATTCAAACAGCAGCATGATGTAAAAACCACACCACAAACCTTTATCAATGATAAACGCATTGGTGGTTACGATGATTTGCGCGACTTTTTTAATCTGCCCGAGGCAGGTCAGCAAGGTACTAGTTACACCCCTGTATTAGCGATTTTTGCAGTGACCATGTTACTAAGCTGCGGTTTTACTTATGCCAGCGGTGAAGCTTTATTTTCTATGCAAAATCTGATGCTGTTCGTTGCATTATCAATGGCGGTATTAGCGATACAAAAGCTGCAAGACTTATTCAGCTTTTCTAACTCATTTATTACCTATGACCTATTGGCGATGCGTGTCGTGCCCTACGCCTATGTTTATCCATTTATCGAGGCGTATGTAGCGATAGGTATGGTGACTAAATTACCCGCCTTAGCTGTTGCACCATTTTCATTATTTATTGGTGGTATAGGTGCGATATCGGTTATTAAGGCTGTGTATATCGATAAACGAGAACTGAAATGTGCCTGTGTTGGTGGCGACAGTAATGTGCCGCTCGGCTTTATCTCTCTGAGTGAAAACTTATTTATGATTGCCGCAGGTATATGGATGCTATTGAGCTAATACAAAAACGCGAGGGATTACCCTCGCGTTCATTTTAACTATTAGTGAGGATTATTAAGCCGTACCACCCACCGTTAAGTTATCAATTTTAAGGCTAGGTTGACCCACTCCAACAGGAACGCTTTGGCCATCTTTACCACACACACCAACGCCTTTATCAAGCGCTAAGTCGTTACCTACCATCGAAATTTGCTGCATAACTTCTGGGCCATTACCAATCAGTGTTGCGCCTTTGATAGGTTGTGTGATTTTACCGTTTTCAATTAAGTAGGCTTCAGAAGCACTAAATACAAACTTACCCGACGTAATATCCACTTGGCCACCACCGAAGTTAGGAGCAAAGATACCTTTTTTCACCGAGCTGATAATATCGGCTTGGCTGTGCTCGCCACCTAACATATAAGTGTTAGTCATACGCGGCATAGGTAAGTGAGCATACGATTCACGGCGTGCATTACCAGTAGGGTTAACACCCATCAAACGGGCATTTAGCTTATCTTGCATGTAGCCTTTTAGAATACCGTTTTCAATAAGCACGTTATATGCAGCTGGTGTCCCTTCATCATCCACGTTCAATGAACCACGGCGATCAGCAATAGTGCCATCATCCACGACTGTACACAGCTCAGATGCCACCTTTTGACCTACTTTACCGCTAAACGCCGATGCGCCTTTACGATTAAAGTCACCTTCTAGGCCATGGCCTACCGCTTCGTGTAGTAACACACCCGGCCAACCTGCGCCTAGCACAACTTCCATACTACCGGCAGGTGCATCGATTGCTTCTAGGTTTACTTTTGCTTGGCGAACAGCCTCTTCAGCGTATTCCATCCAACGCGGTTTGCCATCGACTAATTCTTTAAAATAGCCATAATCTAAACGCGCACCGCCCCCTGCACCACCACGTTCACGACGGCCGTTCTTCTCAAGTAACACTGAGCAATTTAAGCGAATAAGTGGGCGAATATCGGTGGCAAAGGTGCCATCACTTGCAGCAATTAATACTTCTTCATAAACCGCCGACATTGAACTGATCACTTGCTCAGCATCCGGTGCTAATTGACGAATATAGTTTTCAAGTTCACGTAGCAGGCTTACTTTGTCATCGTTGCTCATGCTTTGAATTGGTTGATGCGGCGCATACTGCTCTTTAGCAGCAACATCACTGAACACCTGAATCGTTTTGTTTTCGCCAGCATTGGCAATGCTGCGCGCTGCCGTTGCTGCTTTGTTTAACGCTTCAAGGTTAATCGCATCTGAGTATGAAAAACCGGTTTTTTCACCGCTAACAGCACGCACTCCCACACCACGTTCAACGTTGTATGAGCCTTCTTTTACTAAACCGTCTTCAAGCACCCAAGATTCGTGGTGGCTTGATTGAAAATACAGGTCGGCATAATCAACTTGATGTTGATGAATAAAAGCGAGCGTTTTTTCTAATTCTTCTCTCGTTAGTTGGCTGTCATGTAATAAATGCTGTTCAACCGTGTTCATAATAAATGCTCTCTAAATCGTTGCTGAGACTGCACAGGCATGTCTTGGCGAATTGTATTCAAGCGGTTTAAATCAAGCTCATGGCTGATAAACCCGGTACCAGAGGCAAGCTCACTGAGCGTTTCTCCCCATGGTGAAATAATAATGCTGTGACCATAAGTGTGGCGGCCATTCTCGTGCTCGCCCCACTGTGCTGCGGCAACCACATAACATTGTGTTTCGATTGCACGCGCAGCTAATAAAATATGCCAATGAGCAGCGCCGGTAACTGTGGTAAAGGCACTGGGCACTAAAATAAGCTCAGCCCCTTGGCGCTGCATGGCGGTGAATAAGCCACTAAAACGTAGATCATAACATACTGCTAAGCCAATTTTACCAAATGGCGAGTCGACCACCACAATATCCTTGCCTGCTTGCGTCGCATCAGACTCTCGGTAACTGCGCGTAGTGTCGGCAACATCTACATCAAATAAATGAATTTTATTGTACTGCGCAACCACATCGCCTTGGTTGTTAAATAAAAACGAGGCGGCTAAATACTTACCATTTTGCAGTGAAACAGGCAGGGTTCCAGCAGCTAACCAAATATCATGTTGCTTACATAAATCAGTAAGCTTCGCTTTATATGACTCACTTTGCAGACCTAATTCATAACTTGCTTGGCTTTGCTTGCTAAAGATCAAAAAGCTTTCGGGTAAACACACTAGCAATGGCCGAGTTGCAGGTAACTGATTCAATGTCTCTGCTAATAAAGCGAGGTTTTGCTCAGCATTCATACTTGAGCACATTTGCACAGCAACAACCTGTGGATGAGGGTTAGCCTTCATTGTTATCTAAACTCGCTGAAGATGCGGCATCTTTTAATTTTAGTTGCGTCGATGACTGCGGCTGGCTTTGCGCGGCTTGCGGTAACGTCACTTCACGGCTCTTACGATCTACTTCTTCAACGACAGGATCGTTCATACTACCTGTTACTTTAAAGTTGATCTCTGAGATCACCCGCGCCGAATGAATCACTTTATCGATTGCCAGCGCTGCAAGACCACTTACCGGGTTAACCATCCATGCCACAATCACTGGAATACTCGACGTCACCTGCGGTGCAACCGCTAGGTCGTAATCAATTTCAAAGGTGTTTAAATTAGTATGGCCTTTGATCGTCAAATCGGCAGGCACACCATCAAGCTTGGTATCTTGGGTGTAAGCTATGCCCTTTTCTAGCTGCATGGTGCCTTGCATACTGTTATAGAAAAAGCCTTTCGAGAATACATCTCTAAAATCCAGTTTCAGCTTACGCACTAACGAATCTAAACTCAGTAAAGAGAATACTCGCGCACCACCATCACTGATCTCAGCAAGGTGCCCTTCGCCTAAACGCCAATCTAACTCACCAGCTAAACTTGGTACATCAAAGCTATAAGGTGCACCTTGCCATGCAAGATCAAACTTAATATTGGCATCTGAATCTTTTACTGTAGTGGTGATATCAAACTCATCAAATAACTCGCCAATATCGTCACTTTGTAAGTTACCGCTAAAGCGTGTTTGCCCATCAGCAAATTGCCCTTTACCACGTAATACGTGATCGCCTTTGTCGATGACCAGCTCAGTGAACAAGAGTTTATCGCTCTCTCCCACTAAGCTGCTTTTAATTTTATCGAGCTGATACTCAGCCACTTTACAATCTTCACAGTTAAACTCGATGGCTGGGACTCGGGTTAACCAGCTTAAATCTTCTGGTTCTGGTTCTGAGTCTTGCTCTGTTTGCTCTGCGACTTCGTTAAAATTAATACGCAGGTAGTCAGTAAAAATTTGAATTGGTCTGCGCGTTTCACCGGTTGGAATAAGTGCGTCGGCACGTAATTCTTTAGCATTTAGCTTTAACTCTAAGTCTGATTGCTTTGGTGCTAAGCGAAATTCAAAATCATTAAAGTCGATATTGTTTAGTGCCAGTTTATTAAATTTACCCGTTACGTTATTGAACGCAGGCATCACACTTGGTGCATCTGACTTAACTTTGGTAAGCGCAATAATCTGATCAATTAGGCCAAACCAAGGCACTATTTCGGTTTTTGGTAAATCGATAGATACCGCAAAACCTTCACGATTAAGCCCTAAATCTTGCGCACCTAAAATTAAATGGGCGTTACTAAATTTCTTTTCGCCGTTATCTAAAATCGCATTAAAGAATAACTGCTCATCGATATTCGCGGTGATCAAGTTAGAAATACGGTCGCCCTGTACCACTGCAGTTAATGGCCATTTCTGCTCTGCGCCTTTGTTATAAGGTGCAGGTAGCTGGCTGGTTACACCGATTAAATTACCACTCACATCAGCGCGGTAATTAAAGTCATTTGGTAAAAAGTTAAGCGACACATTAATATCAACATCACTTTGACCGCTTAAGTAACCGGCCAGTAAACCATGAGCTTGTTCAATTAAAGGCTCAGCTTCAAGGCCCAGCTTTACCGCAATTTCGGCACGATAAGTGTCAGCCACATTTTCACTGTTGTAGTTGGCTGTGAGTGGCATGCCCATCCAATCTGCTTTGGCATTTTTTAAGTCGATTTTATCGTTATTAAACTTAACAATACCGGTCATGTGGTTAAGCGTGATCCCTGGTTGTGCAAGGTAAACCGGAATATTAGCTAATTCAACTTCACCAATCGCATCAACATGACCCGAACGTAAATTTACTAACAGCTCAATATCGGCCGTCGCTTCGCCTTGTGGTTGCACAACTTCAAAAACACTCGCCAAAGGCTTAGCAAGCGGAGTTGCTGTAAAGAACGGGTTAAGCTTATCGCCATGAGCACGTTTATTAATGGCAACTTTTAGGATTTCTGCATTCATTAAATCAGCAATACTGACATGAACACTCTCCCCCAAAGCGAGGTTAACCAGTTTGCCCGACTTGCTGTAGATATCCATGCGCTCATTTTCGAAATGTAAAATGACGTTGGCATCTTCAACTTCAGGCCAGCTTGGTGAAAACTTATATTTAGCGTTTTCAACATTCGCTAACACTTCAAATTGACCTTGCTGCTCTTTAAACGGGAAACCTTTAAATGGCCCTGAAAACAGCACTTGAGCTTTATTGACTTCACCGCCCTTAATTGCGCCATTAAGGTAATTAACCAGCTTTTCGCTCATTACAGGTAACGGGAAATAATGCCCAGCGACTTTGGCATCAGGGGCATAGGCTTCGGCATATAAATCTAACCGCGGTTCATCGGTCAGGCTTAGCATCATCTCAGCAGCTACAGTCACTTCGTCGTTATCAAGCCAGATATTATCGCTACTAATGCGCCAGCCATCATCGTAATGGTGAAGGTCGAGCTCTACATTTAATTGATTGTAGGCAATATCTTGGCTAAAGCTGCCGTTTGTTAGCAGTTGATTGTTCTCGCCATATAGCTGAATTCGCCCAGCTGATTGATTAATTAAGCCATCAACACGAATCGCCTGACCGCCAGGAATGCCCTGCAGTGACAGCCAATTAATTTGTTCGCCCTGAAACCAAAGTTGCCAGTTATCTTGCTGACCCAACTCAAGATAGGCATCACTTAACTGACCATTGGGTTGACGGGCTAAAAACGGGGCAAGTACTTCAAAATTACTTAACTGCGATAACTTTGCCAGTAATGCAAAATCAAATTGCTTTAACCAAATTTGGCTTTTATCGCCAAGTTGAGCTTCAAACTGTAAGGTTGGCCATTGTTTTAAGTCACTTTCAAAGGTGAGTCCGGTGCTTTTTAAGCGCCAGCCATTTTGCTTAGGAAATAAATGAAAACCACCTTCGCTTAAACTGATTTGATGTGCTTCTTGGTTTTGTTGCCAATTGATAAAGCTCGGTAGCCACTGCACTTTTACATCACTGATCAGGCCTTTTTCAAGACTAAACCAGGTTTGTAAGTTGATGTCTGAAGTAAGTTGCTGCTTGTCGGTATTAATATATTGCGCCAGCCACTTAGATACATCAACGTTAGCTGCTTGCACATAGATATCGCCAGCCATGGTTTCGAGGGTCGAACCATTCAGCGCCATGCGGGCGTCAAAGCTACCAACAGAAATTCCCGGTAAGGCTAACGTGCCTGAGCCTTGATGTTGCTCTGGGGTATTTTGCCAGACAATGTTTTCGAGGATCAGCTTACGCTCTTTACCATCATTAAGGGTAAAATTAAGGCTGCTATCTTGCACCGCAAAGTGGCCCGTTTCACCAAGGAATAAACCTTCAATTAGTTCTTTTTGCTCAAAGTTGCTGGTTTGCTGGTTATTCCCCAAATCAAGCATAGTGGGTAAATCAACATCAGCATGAAAACCATTGATCACAAAGTAGTTCGATTTAAGCTGACGGGTTTTTACTGACTCCCATAAGTTAACTTCAAGGCTCGCTTTATCAATGGTGAGTGCAATCGGTGAGGTCTGATTATCTTCAAAAGAAATATCTTCGATGACTAATGCGGGGCCTTGGCCATGCCAACTGGCTGAGATTGAGCCAATCGCTAAATTTACATCAAATCGTTCATACAAAAACGCTTCAATGTCATCTTTATAATCATTTGCGTATGGCAGTGAATACTTTACCACAGAGACAATAACGGCCAGCAGTACGAGAGTAATAGCAAATACTTGCCATAACTTACGTAAACAATAAAAGCAGACCGTTTTTGCCTTCATTACATCATTACCACATCAAACTGTTCTTGGTTATATAAACTCTCTGTTTGAATACTGACTTGCTTACCGATAAATAGTTCCAGCTCAGCAAGGTTATGATACTCATCGTTGATTAATGCTTCGCTTACTGAAGGAGCTGCGTAAACCATAAACTTATCAGCTGCATAAGCACGGTTTACCCTAACGATTTCACGCAAGATTTCGTAGCAAACCGTTTCTACCGTTTTTTGCGAGCCGCGCCCTGAACACGCAGGACACACATCACAAAGAATGTGCTCTAAGCTTTCGCGGGTCCGTTTGCGGGTCATCTCTACTAAGCCTAGTGCAGATAAGCCGTTTATGTTGGCTTTTGCACGATCTTTTGCAAGTGCAGACTCAAGTGAGTGCAAGACTCGGCGTTTATGCTCATCACTAACCATATCGATAAAGTCGATGATAATGATGCCGCCTAAATTACGTAAACGTAGCTGACGAGCAATTGCTGAGGTCGCTTCGATATTAGTATTAAAAATGGTTTCTTCGAGATTACGATGGCCAACAAACGCACCGGTATTTACATCAACAGTTGTCATCGCTTCGGTTTGGTCGATAATTAAATAACCACCCGATTTAAGCTCAACTTTACGATGTAGCGCTTTTTGGATCTCGGTTTCAACATCGAATAAATCGAAAATAGGTCGCTCACCCGGGTAGTACTCTAGTGCTCCCGATAACAGCGGCACAAATTCTTCAGTAAACTCTTTAAGCTCTTGATAGGTTAGTTTTGAGTCAACACGAATACGCTCCATGTCTTCACCTACGTAGTCACGTAGAGTACGAAACGCCAGTGTTAAATCTTCATGCAAGATACTTTCTTTACTGGTTTTTTTGCGCTTAGTGACGATTTTTTGCCACAGTTTTTTTAAGAATTCCGCATCGTGACGTAGTTCAGCTTCCGACGCCCCTTCTGCTGCAGTACGAACAATAAAGCTGCCGTCATCATCACCATATTCGGCAACAATTTTCTTTAAACGCGAACGTTCTTCTTCGGTTTCAATGCGCTGGCTTACACCTACGTGTGTTGCATCTGGCATAAACACTAAATAACGAGAAGGAATAGTGATATCAGTTGTTAAGCGCGCGCCCTTGGTTCCTAGCGGGTCTTTAACCACTTGCACCATGATATGTTGACCTTGGCGCACAAGCTCACGAATATCTTGTACTTTTTTGATTGGCTGCTCATCAACGCCTTCTACAATTGAGGCACTGTTTACAATGTCTGATGCATGTAAAAAGGCGGCTTTCTCTAAGCCAATATCGACAAACGCAGCCTGCATACCCGGTAGTACGCGGCTGATTTTACCTAAGTAAATATTGCCCACAATCCCAAGGTTGCCAATACGCTCTAGTTGGATTTCTTGCAGTACGCCATTTTCGATAAGCGCAACGCGACTTTCGCTCGGTGTAACGTTGATCAGTAATTCGGTGCTCATGTTACCCTCTTAAAAATTCGTTTAATAACTGCTCTGTCTCATATAAAGGTAAGCCGACAACCGCAAAATAGCTACCCGAAAGGTGACTAACAAAGCGACCACCTAAGCCTTGAATGCCATAACCACCGGCTTTATCTTGCGGCTCACCACTATGCCAATAAGCATCAATTTCAGCATCGCTGAGCGGTTTAAATGTAACATCGGTGACAACAAGGCAGCTTTTTACTTGCTCACTATCAGCAATTGCCACAGCCGTCATCACTTGATGGGTACGGCCAGATAAGCGCTTCATGGTAGCGGTAAAATCAGCTTGGTCTAGCGGCTTACCAAGTGCGGTATCATCAATAACAACCACGGTATCGCTGCCAAGTACTGGGCGGTCAGTGTAACCCATAGCAACGCCTGATTGCGCCTTGAGTCTAGCAAGACGCTCTACATAGTCGCGCGGGGCTTCGTTTGGGAATTGGCTTTCATCAGCATCAACGCTAAATTGAGAAAACTCAACGCCAAGTTGGCTGAGCAACTCTTTTCGGCGCGGTGATGCAGACGCCAAATAAATTGCGGTTTGCATTATCTAATCCTGAAATGACGGCGATATTTACGCAAAATTAAGAATATCCACCACCAACAAAGCATGCCGGTTAGTACTGGCCACATATAATGCGGGCTAAAATAAACGCCCATTAAAAAGTGGTTAAGCCAAAATTGCATGAGGTGGTAAAGCGTTAAAAACAAAGCAATTAAAATGCTTTGCTGCCATAAAGAAAAGTTTCTAATTTTTTGGAAGTTACTAGCAGTGATAAATATACACACTGAATAAGTCAGTGAGTTCACACCGAGTGGCGAGCCTGATGCAAGGTCCATTAATAAACCAACGACCCAAGCTGTGCCAATATTTAAACGGTGTGGCACCGCTAACGACCAATACATTAATACCATTAACACCCAGTCTGGGCGGTATGGTTCAAACGAAATCGGCAACGGCATTAATGCCATTACCAATGCAAAGAAGATACTGATAGCAATCAGCAAAAAGTGACGACTATTCATTGCTGATGCTCTCCTGCTGATTACGCCACAGCACAACCAATAAGCGAATACGGTCAAGTTGCGCAATTGGCTCAGCATAAACCTGCGCAAAAGGACGCCCTTCATCACGGTTAATTTCGGTCACTACTGCAACCGGATATCCCTCTGGGAAGGTACCACCAAGGCCTGACGTAACCAAGATATCGCCAATGCGAACATCAAGGCTATGCGGTACATGCGAAAGTTTTACCACGTTGATTTTGCCAATCCCCTCAACCACGGTACGCACATCGTTACGTAAAATACGCACAGGTGTGGCATGAGTTGTATCGGTCATCAGTAGTACGCGCGAAGTAGTTGAACCCACTTGAGTGATTTGCCCCACTACCCCCATTTCGTCAATCACAGCTTGGCCTTCGCTTAGGCCATCCGTTGTACCACGGTTAATAACCACTTGGTGGCTATACGGGTTTGAATGAACAGAGAGCACTTGTGCAATAATCTTACGGTTTGATTGCTTAGCCGATGAACCGAGTAAAGCGCGTAACTTATCGTTTTCACGAGATAAAAATGACAGTTGTTGTAGTTGTTCGCTTTGTAGTAACTGCTTCTTTTTAAGTGCTTCGTTTTCGGTTAAAAGCTGTTCGCGGGTATGCAGGTTTTTCGCGCCAATACTAAATAACTCATAGGGCAAGTTGGCAAGGTAAATAAGTGGGCTAACTAAAGTGTTTAGGCTGGTGCGGATTGTTGTTCCACCTTGAGTGTAGCGATCGCCCACGATCAGCACGACACTCAAAAGCACTGCGACAAAAAGTCGCAGTTGCAAAGAGATGGTACGACCAAAAAGTAACTTCATTAGTCGTAACTAAATACGTCACCACCGTGCATATCAATCATTTCTAATGCCTTACCGCCGCCACGCGCAACACAGGTTAATGGGTCATCAGCAACCACAACTGGAATACCGGTTTCTTCCATTAATAGACGGTCTAAGTCTTTTAATAATGCACCACCACCGGTTAATACCATACCGTGTGCAGAGATATCAGACGCAAGCTCTGGTGGAGATTGCTCTAATGCAACCATTACCGCGCTCACAATACCCATTAATGGCTCTTGCAGTGCTTCTAAGATTTCGTGTGAGTTAAGCGTGAATGAACGCGGTACACCTTCAGCAAGGTTACGACCACGTACTTCAATTTCAATTGGCTCGTCTGTTTTGAAAGCTGAACCGATTTGGTGCTTGATGTTTTCAGCTGTCGCTTCACCAATTAAGCTACCAAAGTTACGGCGTACATAGTTGATGATAGCTTCATCAAATTTGTCACCACCAATGCGTACAGATGAAGAGTAAACCACACCATTTAATGAAATAATGGCAACTTCAGTTGTACCACCACCGATATCAACAACCATTGAACCGGTTGCTTCAGACACTGGTAAGCCAGCACCGATAGCCGCAGCCATTGGCTCTTCGATTAGATATACTTCACGAGCACCAGCACCCATAGCAGACTCACGAATAGCACGTTTTTCTACTTGCGTTGCACCACAAGGCACACAAATAAGTACACGTGGGCTTGGGCGCATAAAATTGTTGTTATGCACTTGCTTGATGAAGTGTTGCAGCATTTTTTCAGTAACGTAGAAATCAGCAATAACGCCGTCTTTCATTGGACGAATTGCTTTAATGTTACCCGGAGTACGACCTAACATTTGCTTAGCTTCGGTACCTACAGATGCTACGCTCTTAGGGCCACCAGCACGCTCTTGACGAATAGCAACAACTGAAGGCTCGTTTAATACGATACCTTCTTCTTTTACATAAATTAGGGTATTGGCTGTACCCAAGTCGATCGATAGATCGTTTGAAAAAATACCACGGAGTTTTTTAAACATGAGGCTGGATGACCTTTGAAAATTCGTTCTTATACTAGCTGCTCTGACTCTATCATGCTAATCATGAGAAAGCGCAACTGCTTTAATTAAAATGCTAAAAAAGGAAGCGTCCATTGCTTCCTTTTTAAATTCTTATCGTTCGCGTACTAAACGGAAACCGATATAGTTTGCACGAAAATCTGGCGCTAAGATTAAGCGCGTTGATACGCGTGCTAGGCTAGGAGCAAAATTCCATGCACCGCCTCGAACAGCCACATCAGACTGCCCTGACTTTTTGTTTGTCCATTCCCACACATTACCTACTGTATCGTATAGGCCAAATGCGTTAGGAGAAAACGACCCTGTAGGTGCCGCGCTCTTGTTTGACCATTCGCTACCACACCAGCCACAGTTCGCTAAATTTTTACCAATTTCGTTACCCCAAGGGTATTCAGTTTCTTTACCTGCACGTGCAGCGTATTCCCACTCAACCTCGCTTGGTAAACGAAACAGCTGGCCTGTTTGACCCGACAACCAATCGGCATACGCTTTAGCATCGTTATAAGTTAAACACACCGCCGGAAAATCACTTTCTTGATCAAAGCCTGGGTTGCGCCAATTTAAGGCCGCTTCCCACACAGGCTCACCATTTAAGTAATACGCACAGCCGCGATCTTTTTCTGCTTCTGTTTTATAGCCGGTATTCGCAACGAATTGCTCATACTCGCCAACGCTTACTTCTTTGCTTTGCATTGCAAATGAGTTAGCAATGGTTTTTTCTACCACTGGGCGCTCATTCGCTAAACCATTGCCGTTAATGTCACCCATCTTAAATTTACCAGCGGGAATAACTACAATGCTGGCAGAACTGGTTTTATTAACAATACTTGCAACAGGTGCAGTTACAGGTTGTTCTGGTGCCGCAGTCACTTCAGCAACAACAGGCTCTGGCACTTTAACTAGGTTTGCATTAATGGTTTGTGCTTTACGCAGATCAATTCGCGCTTTATAACTTTTGTAGCCACGTTTGCGAATTTCAATATCATGAAAACCTTTTGGTAATGATGTCGTTAACCTTGTTGCACCATAGCTAACACCATCAATAAACACTTCGTCGTCATAAACATTTGAACGCAGTGTTAATTCAACCATTTTAGATTTTTTTTGATCAGGTAATGGTTCAACCTTTATTGGCTTTTTTACAGAATAATCGCTTACTGGTTGCTCACTCATACGTGAAACCGATACCACCTGCCCATTATCCTGAGAGTCACTGAATGTTAACTGACTATCTGAGTAAGTGGTGCCGTAGCTTGGCTGAAAATTACCAGCCAGTGGTGTGCCATAGTCAGCACAAAAACGATTATCTAAATTAAGTAAGCTACATAAACGGCTGCTGTTTACATCACCGCGCATCGTCACACTTAAGTTAACGTTGTAGTTACCTTGGCCACTGAACGCGCTGTTCACGACATGGCTACTTAAAATCTTAACTTGTGCACCAGCAAGGTTACGTTTTGGCTCAACTAAACGCTCTTCAGTTAAGTTAGCAAAAATCTGGTCTACAAAACGTTTAGTGGCTTTTTGTAAGCCCATTTGTTGACCACGTTGCTCACAAGCAGCAAGTGTTTCGGTGCGCTTACAGTTAATCGTATGATTAACCTCTAATGTGCCTTCACGAGTGAATTCGTTACGTAAACGCTCAACACGTGCCGTTGCTAACTGCTCTTTTAAACTTTCTAAGGTGTTTAACTGGGTGTGCTTTGATACACGAATTTGCTCAATGTCTTTTCTATGTGAAGCAATTGCCGCCAATTGCATCGAAATATCATCTTTGTTTTGTTTGTGATCAACCACAGCTTTTTGATAGCGCGACTGCGCATTGCTGATATCAAGGGTTGGGTCATCAATAAGTCGGCGGTACATCTCGTTCATTGCATCTAACGCTTGGTTTTTTTCTTTATCTAGCTCAGTTGAGCGGGCGCGCAATAATTCGAGTTGTTTTTGTAACTGACTTTCTTCTTTTAGGTGTTTTTCGAGGATTAGGGTCGAGTTATCGTATTCGGCTTGTTTTTTACTGATCTCTGATTGAATGCCAGTTACCGTAGCAGTATCTTGTGCAAATGCACTAGTTGCTAGCAAACTAACTGAAATTAACAGAGATAAAGGAGCAATTCGCATATATTCCATTCCCAAAAAGCGGCAATTATTTGGTCATTATTATTTTTTTATAATTAAACTCTTATGCTATGTACTTGCAAGGCAAAACACAAGCTTTGTTCAATTATTATCTGAGTTTACATCTATTACCTTAGTTGATGCCAGTAAATAACAAAATCATTTGAGTTTAATTGACTAATTTCTATCTGTAAGACGACTTTGCTACAATTAGACGTGTTTTTTTATGAAAATTAATGCCGTGAATAGCTCTTTTGAATCACCAGTACAAACAATCCATCACCCCTTATTAGCTGCACGTAAAATTCAGCTAAGCATCAAGCGAGATGATCTTATTCATCCGCAAATTAGTGGCAACAAATGGCGTAAGCTAAAGTTTAACCTTGATGTTATGCAACAACAGGGCAAGTCTGAACTACTCACTTTTGGTGGTGCGTTTTCAAATCATATTCATGCCACGGCAACTGCGGGTAAGTTATTTGGCTTTAAAACCCACGGTATTATTCGCGGCCCAGAATTAGACGAAGCAAATCCAACACTCAACTACGCAAAGCAATGCGGTATGCGCTTACACCCAGTAAATCGAATTACTTACCGGTTAAGGCACGACCAAACGTATTTAGCACAGTTACAAGCGCAGTTTCCGAATGCCTACATATTGCCTGAAGGTGGTACCAACTCAGCGGCTCTTTTAGGTTGTAAAGAATTAGCGCAAAGCCTACCAAGCTCTGATGTGATTGTTTGCCCAACCGGTAGTGGCGGCACACTGGCAGGTTTAATCGAAGGTGCACCACAACACACAAAGTTGTTAGGTGTCGCAGTACTGAAGCAAGCGCACTACTTAATTGATGAGATAAAGCAGCTAAGTAATAAAGCAAACCAGCAACAAAACTGGCAGCTGCTTTGCGACTTTCATGATGGTGGTTACGGAAAGTTTAGCGATGACTTGTGGCAATTTTGCCAAACCTTTAGTGAGCAACACGCAATCCCGCTTGAGCCAATCTACAGCGGCAAAATGCTCTATGCCGTTTGGCAATTAATAGAGCAAAGTTACTTTAGTGAAGGAACGCATATCATTGCAGTGCACACTGGTGGGCTACAAGGTTTAGACGGCCTTAAGTACCGAGGGCTAATTGACTAGCTGTAAGGTGTAATATCCGCCAGTTTTTGCAATGGCTCAGCAAAGTAAAAGCCTTGAGCCGCAATGATCCCTAGGTTTTTTAAGGTCGCAAGTTCGTTCTGTGTTTCTACTCCAACCGCATAAACAGGAAAGTTTAGCTCAGTACCCTTAGATATTATTTGCTTTACAATTTTTTGCTGTTGGGTGTTGGTATCAATATTGTGTATCAGTTCAAATGCTAACTTAATACTGCATACATTTTTGATATCTCTATAAGTTGCTATATGTTCTGCACTACGCACGTTATCAATAACAATACCAGCAGACAGTTTCTCTAAACATTCAAACTGTTCACTGAGCTTTTTATGCTGTTTTAGATAATCATCTTCGCTTAGTTCAAATTGCAATTTGTCTGCGCTATTAAAACCTTCCATTTGCTGTTTAAACCACAGCCAAAACTCGTCATTAAACCAGTTCATTGCGTGTAAGTTTATACTCACCGTTAATGAACCCGTTTCGTTTAGCAGCATTTTCTTCACTTGAGAAATCACAGTTTGGTCCAATAACAAGACATCTTTTTTACTACTCATATGAGGAATAAAATGCCGAGCCGCAAGCAAGCCTAAACTTTTGTGTCGAATACGGATCAACGCCTCATGCTGTAAAATATCGCCTGTTTGTAAGTCGAACAGAGGCTGAAAAAACAACATAAAATGTTTTTTCTTAATGTACTCAAATAGGTGTTCTTTACTATCAGCGAGCATGCTTGACTGCGTATGACCAAAGGGTAAGCGATTAATGTGCTGCCAAGCACTTTGTTTCGCCAGCGCTAATGCTGATTTAGTAAGCTGATAAACCACGGCCTGATCAGCCCCTGTGCGGTAATTACACACACCAATTTTTATATCAGCACGAGACAAGTCACTACGATAGTTTAAACAAGCTTGATATATAACCTGATGTAATCGCTTAGTGTACTTATCAACTTCGGTGGCAGGCACACTGTTTAATGTCACGGCAATACCACCCGATGGCAATAATTTAACAGAGCGATTTACAAGTTCACCAAACCCTTTTGCTATGACTAACTTAAAGTAATTATCAACGTCGAGGTTAGCAGGGAAAGGATTTTTCCAAAAAAACAGCGCAAATAAATGGTTATAGTTTGTTGGCACACCATACAAAATATTTAAATCCTGATGACCTAAAGGTTTAGGTGATGCAACTTTCTTGGCTGTAACCTGAGTGTTTAATTGTTCAAATGGTTTGCTCAGCGGTTTTTCTGTTATTGCTAATTGCTTGAACATTTTTTTCCACCAGCGGTAGCCCCAATACCCAGTGCCAAGCAATATTAAATTTAGGAAAATAAATAAGTGACTTTCGACCAACCAAGAAGGCCAATGAAATAAACGTAAGTTAACCGTTTTATAGCTAAACACCTCTTGCTCTAAGTCGATAAAGTTTGCAAAGTTATGTGGTACATCACTGGCACTCATTGCAAAACCTTGGCTTTTAACTAAGGTAGCAATAATATCTTGCGAGGCAATCGGGTCGAGGTTTAATTCATACACTTGCTTGGCAAGCTCAGTACCGGTGCGATGAACTTTGTCGTGCAACACATCACTTAAGAAAATATTAAAAACAACTAATAGCAAAAAAGCGGCCGCCACATAGATGGCCACCGGTTGCTTTATTTGTGAAGCTAAGTCTCGTTTCATTTCACAGGTTAGTTGCTTAAACATATACAAAGTGTTGTTCAAGAACCCTATAAATACAAGGCTGCAGGGCGATTTAAAGCAATATCAGAAATATCCTAGAACCAGCGCTGTCAAAAGTTTTGTAATTTTAAACACCTAGCAAAAACAGTTAATGAGAATTATTTTGTAACCGACAAACTGCTACTTAAAGAGTAGTAAGAAAGTTTGCAGTGCTAAAGCTTCCCCCAAATCAACGCTGTTGCTAATCAACTTTAAACACATTTAGGGCATCGGATGTTCTTTGCTGTGCATTTTCTAAATCTGTAATTAACTTCTCAAGTAACGCTAACTCGTTTTGAACATCATGCATGTTTGAAGTGATATTTTGGCTTGCTTTGCTCGCTTCTTCAGCAAGCTGACTTTGCGATTCAATTGCATCGGATACCGTATTTGTTTGGCTACTCACATCAGCAATATTCGCTGTTAAGGTATCTATATTAGATAACGCTTGTTCACTGTTATCACTAACCATTTGCGTTGAGTCAGAGGTATTTTCCATATATACCTGCAACTGCTGAACTTGCTGTTTTATATCATCTAGTACTGAAGATATTTCAGATGTAGAGTCTTGGCTACGTGTAGCTAAACCACGAACCTCATCGGCTACAACAGCAAAGCCACGGCCTTGCTCCCCTGCCCGAGCAGCTTCTATTGCCGCATTCAATGCTAGTAAATTCGTTTGCTCTGCAATGCTCGAAATCGTATCGAGTACAGATTGAATACTATTTGTTTTAGCACTTAGGGCATCTGATTGCTCATGAGCTTGCTGTATTAACTCTGACAACGAGCTAATACTTGCTTTATTTCTACCAATAATTTGTTTAGTACTTGCAGATAAATCATTCGCCTTTATCGTATTTTTAGAGCTCTCTTCTGCAGATACTGCTATTTGCTCTATCTGGCTATATAGCCTAGTGAAGTTGTCATGCAATGTTGCGGTCGTTGAATTAATATTTTCAACACGCTCAGATAGCTCTTTAGCAAATGTGATCAATGATTGAACACTGGATTCGCTGGTGTTATTTGCTTGCTGAACTTGCCTAATTAAATCGGTAAGCGCATCGACGAGCTCATCAACGCTTCTGGAGATTGCACCAATTTCATCACTCGAATTATCGTTAATTCTCACCGCTAAATCATGGCTGGTAGCAATAGTGCTAATCACATCTCTAACCCTAGTTACTTTTCTCGCCAGCGACTTAATAACGAATAAGCCAAAAGCAAAGAACAAACCTATAAGAATAATGGCAAAGCCACTAGTGGCATAAACCTTAGTATTTGCACTACTACGACTTTGTTCAATCAGCGACTCTAAAGCTTGCTGCTTATTTAGAATATGCTTACGGACCTTACCTATTAACTCAGTGGACTGAGCAAACCAATCTGATGGTGTTGGGTAGCTTAAAGATAACTCACCACTTTCTTGATTAAGCTTTTCAACAATGTTTTTTACATCTTGATAAGTTTGCGAGCTGGTCAATTCTGCTAGCCACTTTTGATCAGCTTCATCTGTAAGTGTTAAAGAAAGCAAAAACAAGGTTTCTTCAATATTGTGAAAATAGCTACTGACTAAGACTTGATTACTCTCAGAAATAGACTTGGAAGATAAGACACCATTCACTTTACCTCTTACTTGCCCAAGCCTCTCCTTCAATAAAGACATTTCGACTATTGCAAGACCAGAGGCGATTGCCTCACTTTGTTTGACCTGTGAGACTCGTCTGTTGGCAACATCGAGCATAAACTTGTTTGAATCAGAATAGACCACAAACGCTTGTTTACCTTGCTTCTTGTCGACACTTTCTCTCAGCTCAGTGATTTTCTTATGTTTTGCTAATACCGCATTGAATAGTGTTGATGAAACCTTATGCTGCTGAGTGTAACGGGCAAATTTATCAAATGCTTTATCGACCACTAAACGCTGCTGTGCAACACGTTCTTTATTTTGACTATAGCCAGAGCCAATTAGGCCCGCCGTTAAGCCTCGTTCAACAGCCGTTTCGTGAGCTATCTCATCAATCATTAAAGCTTCACGTATATATACAGCATCTTTCTCAACTGTGCTTTTTCTAACAAGCGACTCATTGATAACAATATAAGACGCTGCAAACATCACAACCAAAGCAAAAGCGATAACCGCTGCAAGCGCCTGTTGAAAACTAATCTTCCTTAAAAGCTGCATAGTTAATAATAAAGTTGTGGAATTAAGGTTCTATAAACTTAGACTAGGTTTTGAATATAGCCAATTCAGCCTACCAACTTGCTTTTATACCAACCCGCTTAATTAAGTAGTCTATTTTGAGGCAATAAAACCTCGTTGATAACAAGGCAAAAATTTCGTTATTTAGTTATTCTAAATGAGAAATTTTTAACGCAGTTAGCGACAGGTTTAATCCCTCAAAATGATTAAGTATTATTGCGGGTTAGTATTAGGTAAAGCATTAACTCTCACACATAAAAAAGCCCCGCTTATGCGGGGCTTCTTAAAAACTAATTGCACAGTTTTGCAATGTCATCATCTAGAACGGAATATCGTCATCAAAGTCGATTGGTGGTTCCATTGGGTTTGATGCGCCGCCTTGTGGTGCATTTTGTGGTTTAGGAGCAAAACCGCCTTGTTGAGGTGCGCTGCTTTGCTGCTGACCATAACCGCCACCATATTGGTTATTACTTTGTTGTTGTGGTGCAGATTGCTGTTGTGGACGCTGTTGCTGCTGTGCTGGCGCAGACTGTTGCTGTGGAGCATAGCTATTATTGCTTTGTGATTGCTGTGCACCACCGCCGTAACCGCCACCTTGTTGTTGGCCACCTTGGTAACCGCCTTGTGATTGACCACCTTGATAGCCACCACCTTGCTGTTCACCACGACCGCCTAACATTTGCATTTGACCGCCCATGTCTACCACGATTTCTGTGGTGTACTTTTCTTGGCCTGATTGGTCAGTCCATTTACGCGTTTGTAAACGACCTTCAATGTACACTTGTGAACCTTTACGAAGGTACTCACCAGCAACTTCTGCTAGTTTGCCAAATAACACGACACGGTGCCATTCAGTACGCTCTTGCATTTGCCCTGTGTTTTTATCTTTCCAGCTATCTGTCGTAGCAATGCTGATATTCGCTACGCCATTGCCATTAGGCATATAACGTACTTCTGGATCTTGGCCTAAATTACCAACCAAGATAACTTTGTTCACACCGCGTGCCATGGAACTTCTCCTATAAAACGTTAGATTAAACCAGCCACTTTGCGTGCTTGGTCTAGGTCAAATTCTTTATCATTAATCTTTAAATAGCTGCGATTTTCATCACAGACAACCGTTGCTTCAATTACGCCCGGTAAAGCAACAAGACGAGAAGCAAGCGCTTGTGCCTGCTGCTCTGAACTTAATTCAGTCATTAAGCTAATTATTTTACTTCTTGGTGGGACTTGCATATTCCAAGCAAGGATAAGCCATATTACCCCAACAAGTGCCGCCGCCGCAAACACTGCTTGCGCACTTAATGCTTGAGCTACGTAACCCCCTAATAAACCACCTAAAAAGGCTCCAAAAAACTGCGTAGATGAAAAGACCCCCATCGCAGAACCTTTCTGGTTTGCAGGAGCAATACGCGAAACAAGTGCTGGCATGGTTGCTTCTAAAAAGTTAAAAGCAATAAAGTAAACCAACATACAAATACCGATGCCAATCACCGAATCAACCCATAACGACATCGCGAGCATGCTTAAAACAAGCAGTGCGATTGAGCCAATAAAGGCTTGTTTTTCTTTTTCTTTACGAATCGCCACAATCATCATTGGTGCCATCAAGAAAAACGCTAAAAACAGTACAGGTATATATAAATACCAATGGTGGTCTGCAACTAAGCCATCTTTTATAAGCTGGCCTGGTAAGGCTACAAATACGGTAGTTAATGTAAGATGAAGCAGCATCACACCAAAATCAAGGCGTGCTAATTGTGGATGTTTAATTAGTTGCTTAATATCATCAAGGGTAGCAAGTGTGTCACCTTTTGGCGCCTTATTGACAGCATTTGGCACCAAAAACAACACGATTAAAATACCTAAAATGGCCAGTCCTGCAGTAAGCCAAAATACCCCAGCAACTCCCCACGATGCAGCAACAATTGGCCCTAGTAGCATAGCAACGGCAAAGCTCATACCAATACACATACCAATAACGGCCATAACTTTCGGACGTTGTTCATCACGGCTTAAATCAGAAGCAAGCGCCAATAAGGCACTGGCAATCGCCCCCATGCCTTGTAGTGCACGCCCAAGCGTAACCATTTGCACAGACTCAGCGGTTGCCGCAATAACAGAGCCAAGTGCAAACACACAAAGGCCCCCAATAATCACTTTTTTACGACCAATTTTATCAGACAACCAACCCATAGGGATTTGCAGCACGGCTTGCGTTAAACCATAAGCACCAATAGCAAAGCCAATCCAAAGCGGCGAAAACCCTTCTAATTGCTGACCATAAATCGCCAATACTGGCATCAGCATAAATAGGCCAAGCATACGGAATGCAAAGACGCTCGCCAACGAAACGGCTGCGCGTTTTTCTCGAGAGTTGAGTGAAGATGCTGTCATGAATTACTGATCTTGCTGTCTATTAAAATTTGAGCGTGGATTCTACCACAAGCGAAAACTAAATAATCACCTGTAAGTGATGATTTTTTCTTTGATCAAGGATTAATCTTATCGCGTATTATGAGATACTGAAAAAATAATTAGGTAATAAAACGAGATAGCATGGAAAACATTGAAGTCCGAGGCGCCCGTACGCACAATTTAAAAGACATCAGCCTAACCATTCCCCGTGATAAGCTGATAGTTATCACTGGCCTATCTGGTTCAGGGAAATCGTCTTTAGCGTTTGATACTTTGTATGCAGAAGGGCAACGTCGTTATGTTGAGTCACTGTCAGCGTATGCAAGACAGTTCTTATCGCTAATGGAAAAACCCGATGTTGATCACATCGAAGGTTTATCGCCGGCTATCTCTATTGAGCAGAAATCAACGTCGCATAACCCGCGTTCAACGGTCGGTACTATTACCGAGATTTACGATTACCTACGTTTATTATTTGCCCGTGTAGGTGAGCCACGCTGCCCTACTCACGACTTGCCACTTGCCGCACAAACTATCAGCCAAATGGTCGATACAGTTTTAGAGCTTCCTGAAGGAAGTAAGCTAATGCTATTAGCGCCAGTAGTAAAAGATCGTAAAGGTGAGCACGTTAAGCTGCTTGAGCAACTCGCAAGCCAAGGCTTCATTCGCGCCCGTATCGATGGCGAAGTCTGTGACTTATCAGATCCACCGACTCTTGAGCTTCATAAAAAGCATACTATCGAGGTCGTTGTTGACCGCTTTAAAGTTAAAGATGGCCAACAACAGCGTTTAGCTGAATCATTCGAAACGGCCCTTGAGCTATCAGGTGGTATTGCCCATGTAGCGGCAATGGACGACTCACTCAGCGAAGACATGCTGTTTTCTGCTAATTTTGCCTGCCCTACTTGTGGCTATGCCATGAGTGAACTTGAGCCGCGCTTATTCTCGTTCAATAACCCGGCGGGTGCATGTCAAAGCTGTGATGGTTTAGGTGTGCGTCAGTATTTTGATCCAAACCGTGTTGTGCAAAATCCTGAGCTAAGCTTATCGGGTGGTGCAATTAAAGGCTGGGACAAACGCAGCTTTTATTACTTCCAAATGCTGCAAGCTGTCGCAGAGCATTATAAGTTTGACCTAGAAGTGCCTTTCCAAGAACTTGGTAAAGATGCTCAAAAGGTGATTCTAGAAGGTTCTGGCAAAACTAAAATTGCCTTTAACTATCGTAACGACCGTGGCGACTTAATTACGCGTAACCATGAGTTTGAAGGCGTTTTAAATAATATGAACCGCCGCTACCGTGAAACCGAGTCAAACTCAGTTCGCGAAGAGCTTGCTAAATACCAAACAAGCCAAGCGTGTCCGAGCTGTCATGGCTCTCGATTACGCGAAGAAGCTCGTCACGTATTTATTGGCCAAACAAACCTGCCAGCTATCACCACAATGAGTATTGGTGAAAGCATGGCATTTTTTGATGGTTTGAATCTAACTGGTCAGCGCGCACAAATCGCCGAAAAAATTCTCAAAGAAATTCGCGATCGTTTATCTTTCTTAATTAATGTAGGCCTTAATTATTTATCACTTGAGCGAAGTGCCGACACCCTGTCTGGTGGTGAAGCGCAGCGTATTCGTTTAGCAAGTCAGATTGGTGCAGGTCTTGTTGGTGTTATGTACGTACTGGATGAGCCTTCAATTGGTTTGCACCAACGCGATAACGACCGCCTACTAAAAACCCTTATTCACTTACGCGATTTAGGTAACACCGTCATTGTGGTTGAGCATGACGAAGATGCTATTCGCGCTGCGGATCATATTATCGATATCGGCCCGGGTGCCGGTGTTCATGGCGGCCATGTTATTGCACAAGGTACCCATGACGATATTCTAGCTAGCAAAGATTCAATCACGGGTCAGTACCTCTCTGGCGAAAAGAAAATTGAAGTACCTGAGGCTCGCCATCAAACTACCGACAAATGGCTTGAGTTATTTGGTGCCACAGGTAACAACTTAAAGAACGTTGATTTACGTATTCCATTTGGCTTAATGACCTGTATCACAGGTGTATCAGGCTCAGGTAAATCGACGCTTATCAACGACACTTTATTTAAGCTGGCTCATACCGAGTTAAATGGCGCAACTACCGCAGAAGCGGCACCTTATAAGTCAATTAAAGGCCTAGATCATTTTGATAAAGTGATTGATATTGACCAAAGCCCGATTGGCCGTACTCCGCGTTCAAACCCTGCAACTTACACTGGCATTTTTACCGGTATTCGAGAGCTATTTGCGGGTACTCAAGAAGCCCGTTCACGTGGCTATAAGGTCGGTCGTTTTAGCTTTAACGTTAAAGGTGGTCGCTGTGAGGCCTGCCAAGGTGATGGCGTGATCAAGGTAGAAATGCACTTTTTACCTGATGTGTATGTACCTTGTGATGTATGTAAAGGTCAACGCTACAACCGTGAAACCCTTGAAGTACAGTACAAAGGTAAAAACATTCACCAAGTACTCGAAATGACCGTAGAAGATGCCCGTGACTATTTTGATAAAATTCCGGCTATTGCACGTAAACTGCAAACCTTAATGGATGTAGGCTTGTCGTATATTCGCTTAGGTCAAGCTGCTACTACCCTCTCCGGTGGTGAAGCGCAGCGTGTGAAACTGGCTCGTGAACTTTCAAAACGGGATACCGGTAAAACCTTATATATCCTTGATGAACCAACTACGGGTTTACACTTTGCTGATATTCAGCAATTATTAGTAGTACTTCACCGCTTACGCGATCACGGTAATACCATTGTTGTTATTGAGCATAACCTTGATGTGATCAAAACCGCAGACTGGATTGTTGACTTAGGCCCAGAAGGTGGCTCTGGCGGTGGTGAAATTTTAATTTCTGGTACACCTGAAGACGTTGCCGAGTGTGAGCGTTCACACACAGGAAGGTACTTAAAACCACTACTATAAAAAGGATATTGCGTGCGTAGGTATTTAAAAATTGCAAAATGGCGCGCTAATAAACAGTTTCAACAACAGCAACGTAGCTGGCAGCCTCATAAAACGAGGCTGGTTGAACGATTACAAGCCATTTGGTTTAACTTAAGTACCGCACAAAAGCTCTATCTTTTAGCATTAAGCAGCCTGATTGTTCTGCAATCGGGCTGGTTAAGTGCCACCATCACCATTATTGCGCTTGTTATTGAATTTTGGCCCAAGTTTAACCAACTTTGGCACTCGCTTGCCGGCAAAGCACTAATTTTAATCTTCTATGCCAGTATCGCTAATTTTGTGTTGGCCGGTGCGAGCGGCATAGTTAATGATGTGACTCATGTGTCTTCCAGTCATTTTAACTACACCCATAACTTTGCCACCCTGTTATATTTACCCCCTTGGGCAATGGGAATAACCCTAGGTACTTTATTGTTATTTCAACTTTTTTTACCTTTCTATATCTTTGTTTTATTACTAATAAAGCCATTTGGCTCTGAGCGAATTAAATTTATAAGCCAAAGCTACTCACCTCTATTAACTGCCATCGTGCGCTTTGTTTTAGCATCAGTGGTATTTATTAACCTGATTTCGTTTATCGACGATCAGCCACCTGAAGAAGTGCTCGACAACATGGTTAGCACCTTTTTGGATAGCAAAGTCATTGCCAAAGAATCTGGTGAAGAGCAGCAAATAGCAGTCGAAGAACTCGGTGAAAAGCTTGAGCAACAACTTCCTGAAAGTGAAGAAAGCTCAGCCCCTAACCAAGACGTCAATATAGAAGGTGACAGCGAAACCGCCGAAAACCTTCGTCAGTTTTTAGATACCAAAGGTTACTTTGAGCGTAGCAAACGTTTAATTGCGATGTTTGCTTACAGCTTTGAAGCCGATAGCTATTCACGCTGTTTAAAAGCAGAAAACAGTAAAGCCGTTGAGCTGAATGATTACGAAATAGTGCAAGTAACCCCTGATCACCATGCTGAGTATGGCTATCGATTTGAAGTCATTGCTTGTGACTCGCCAGGCGTTACACCTGTAGAAAAATAGCGCAGCAATCAATATTACTCGCTTGGCTTACTGCGTTTTTCTCTTATGAAATGAAATATCGAAAGCCCAATAAAACCAAAGCAAACTAAGGCGATTACTAAATTAGGTATAAAAATAAGTAACATAGTAGCATCATAGCCGATCTTTGCGAATGCAGCACAAAGGCTACCAATGATAAGTTCAGTTAAAATTAGTTCCCATTCTAATGAGCTATTCGCAGGTACAGTTTTAGCCGCATAATGTTTTACTTTAAAACCCATATCAAAACCTCCAAGTTCCTATTTGCTACATTCAAATTATCATCAATAGGCAAAAACACAAAAATAAAATGATTTAAAACCTTATTTCCTCTCATAAGAATCACACTTAAGCTATTGAAAATAGTTAAGTTAGCATTTTAAAACCTTATATATAAATCGCTTAGAACTAGATAAGCGACTCAAGCAACTTTCCTCGCTATTGTAGTTTCCATCAACGGGCCACCAACCAACTTTGCTTCGCTGATAAAACTAATCAACCAATTAAGAGAATAAAGTTATGAGCAACTCAGTTTTAAAAATAGTGTCGATACTCGCAGTAAGCACGCTTGTTGTTACACTGCCAAACCCCTTATTTAATAGCCAAGATACTCAAAAATTAGAACAACATCTTGAGATATCTATCGAGGTTTCTATCGAGCAAATGAACAAAAAAGTTGACCATCAAATTGAGTTAAAACTCAACAAGTAATGCCCTGCTTGCCCAGGACATTGGGCAAGCTTTTTCAATTAACAGGCTAAAAGAATGAAACAACTAACTCAATTACTGCTCTCAACAATTGCTGCATCATGCTTGTTAACAACGAGTATTTGTAATGCAAAAAGTGCCGTTTGGCAGGTAAGTAAAGGTGATGAATTTATATACATTGCGGGGTCAATTCATGTTTTACCGCCCAAGGAACTACCGCTACCGGCTGAATTTAATCAAGCATATAAACAAGCCGATACCCTAGTAATTGAAGCCGATATGCCAGCGCCAAGTAATAGCTCAGCACAACTTACTATGCTTAAAGCACTGAGCTACCAAACTGGTGAAACTTTAAGTAGTAAGCTCTCTGCAACAGTAAAAAAACAATTAGAAGCACAGCTTACTCAATACGATATGCAACTTAGCGAACTCGACAGCTTTCGCCCTTTTATGGTGAGCTTGCTGATGATGTCGCTAGAACTACAAAAACAACAGCTTTTCGGTGAAGGTGTTGATAGCTATTTCGCAAAGCGAGCCCAACAAGACAGCAAAGAATTAGCTTACCTCGAAACCTTGGCATTCCAATTACACCTTTTTAAGCAATTAGGCAGCCAAGACGAAGATGCCTTTATTCAGTCACAGTTAGCTCAAGTATCAAGTTACCAAGCGCTTTACAGTGCAATGCTTGATGCATGGCGCAATGGCGATATGCACGCAATGAATGAGCTAACTATCATGCCATTAAAACAACATGATCCCCTCACCTACCAAATACTCATTAAGCAACGTAATTTGAATTGGCTTAACCATATTGAGCATTACTTTACTGATCAGCAAAAAGAGTTGGTACTTGTTGGCGCTGCTCATTTGGCCGGTGAAGATAGCCTATTAGCCTTGTTAGAAAGTAAAGGCTACGTGATTGCACAGTTTAGCGCTGATGAGGAGTAAGAAAATGGAAAAAACAGACAAAACCGCTGCCGCACTCATCTGCTTTTTTACTGTTTTAATTGTGCTGAGTTTTTAATAAAAAAATACCGCTTTATAGCGGTATTTTTATTTCAATAATTTGTGCAAGCTTACGGGCGAGGAATAAAACCTACCGCATCGTAGACTGCTTTTAATGTTTTTTCAGCGCGAATACTCGCCTTTTCAGCACCTGACTTCATAATGCTATCAAGTAGTGACTGATCTTCGCGAATTTCTTTAAAGCGCGCTTGGATTGGCTCAATCATATTAACAACCGCTGCTGCAGTGTCTTTTTTCAGGTGACCATACATTTTGTCTTCATATTCAGGTACTAAGTCTTCAATTGAGCGCTTAGTTGCAACTGATAATAAAGTAAGTAGGTTTGATACACCTGGTTTTTCTTCACGATCAAAGTAGATACGAGCTTGTTCGTCTGAATCGGTTACTGCTTTTTTCAGTTTCTTTTCAATCTTCTTCGGCTCATCTAATAACATGATGTAACCGTTTGGATTTTCATCTGATTTAGACATTTTCTTGAGCGGATCTTGTAAGCTCATTACACGTGCGCCGAACTCAGGAATGTATGGTTCAGGTAGTTTGAACACGTCACCGTATAGGTTGTTAAAACGTGTTGCGATATCCCGCGTTAACTCTAGGTGTTGCTTTTGATCTTCACCCACAGGCACTTGATCTGCTTGGTATAACAAGATGTCAGCAGCTTGCAGTACAGGGTAAGAAAATAAACCCACATTGACGTTATTCGCATGCTTAGAAGACTTGTCTTTAAACTGCGTCATACGATTAAGCTCACCCATTTGAGCATAACAGTTTAATACCCAGCTAAGCTGTGCATGTTCTGGCACTTGAGATTGTACAAATAACGCAGCTTTTTCTGGGTCGATACCACATGCAGCATAAAGCGCAATACCGTCCAGCACGCGCGAGCGTAGCTGCTCAGGATCTTGGCGTACAGTAATGGCGTGTAAATCTACTAACATAAAGAAACTTTCGTGGTCTTCCTGTAGCTTAAGCCACTGGTTAATAGCGCCAACATAGTTGCCTATTGTCATACCACCGGTTGGCTGAATGCCACTTAACACTACTGGTTTACTCATGATGTTCCTTTATATTTTTACTAAACTAAAAAGACGAAATTAAAATGCACTTACCTTTGGGTAAGAACGGGTATTATATCTAAGAAATTCTCGCAGAGGTACTCTGGATTGAAATCAGCGAGGTTTTCACCTTGGTTATAGCCATAACCGAGTGCGACAACGTCAACCTTAGCAGCTTTTGCTGCCAAAATATCACTTTTTGAGTCGCCTATCATAACCGCTTTGGCTGGGCTGACATCTAATTGCTGACAAGCAAATAGTAAAGGCTCAGGTGATGGTTTCTTTGCCATATCATCACCACATACAATCAACTGAAAATGACTAGTCAGTGAAAGCTTATCAAGTAACTTTTCGGTAAAACGACGCGCCTTATTGGTGATCACCACTTTAGGAATACCAGCAAGTGCAGCAAGCCCAGTTTCTACATGTTGATAAAGCGCACTGTAGTCACCTACAACTTGGTCATAGTGCTGATAAAACAAATTAATTGCACGCTCAGCAAGGGCTTCATCTAAATGCTCACTGATTTGCATATCGCCACTCAAACCACGCTTTACAAGTGTTTCTATGCCATTACCTACCCAACTCTCAACTAGCTTTTGTGTAACAACCGGAAATGCGAGGTCAGTTAGAGTCAGGTTCATCGCAATGTATAAATCATAAACACTGTCGACTAAGGTGCCATCTAAATCGAAAAATGCCGCATCGTATTTCATGACTCAACCTTTGCAAGCTCGCTGCGCATCGCATCGATAACAGCTTTGTAATCTGGTTGATTGAAAATCGCTGAGCCTGAAACAAACATATCAGCGCCCGCTTCTGCAATTTCAGCAATGTTATCAACACCAACGCCACCATCAACTTCTAAACGAATATTGCGACCTGAGTCATCAATAATTTTACGCGCTTGACGAAGCTTTTCGAGGGTATGAGGAATAAAGCTTTGGCCGCCAAAGCCAGGGTTAACCGACATTAATAGCACTACATCAACTTTATCGAGCACGTGCTCAAGGTAGCTAAGGCTGGTTGCAGGATTAAATACAAGCCCTGCTTGGCAACCACTGTCTTTTATAAGTTGCAAGGTACGGTCAATATGCTCGCTAGCTTCTGGATGAAAGCTAATAATAGAAGCGCCTGCTTCAGCAAAGTCGGGAATAAGGCGATCGACAGGCTTAACCATAAGATGCACATCTATCGGGGCTGTAATACCGTAATCGCGCAGTGCTTTACAAATCATTGGGCCAAAGGTTAGGTTTGGCACATAATGGTTATCCATCACATCAAAATGTACAACATCTGCCCCACTTGCGAGTACACGATCAACATCTTCACCTAACCGGGCAAAGTCAGCTGATAAAATAGAAGGGGCTATTAAATACTTTTGTAATGTTTCCAACATGAGAGATTCCATCATAATTTGCGACTGCAAGAAGAGCGCATAATGTAACCCAATCGACAGCTGATTAAAACACCACAGCTAACTGTTAAAACGCTATTACTCAAGGCTAATCCTTTTAGCTTATTGAATTAATGTAAATTTAATCAAAAATTGAACAATCGTTCTATTCAGCTGCTTGCATAAATGCATTTAAATGAAACAAAATATAAACATAAAATTTACTTTAAAAGACTAATTTTATTAAATTTTTATTTAATTCAGCCGTAATTAAGTTTGTTATTTGAGCAATTGTTATGTATGCTTGTCTAAATAACACAAACAAGGGTTATTCTCATGCGTGCTTTTAAAATAGGGATCTTAATCGCGTCCGCACTTACGGTTGCTGCGTTTGTATCTTTTTCATCTGCTGATGAAGACGACTTTTTAGCAGCGGCGTCTGGCTGCTCATGCAATACGCTTAACGCATCATCATCTTCTGCTCAATGTATGAAAGCAGAACAAGAAACAGGATGGTTTTCTTGGTTAACGGGTGATAGCCGCAGCGCTCAGTTCCATTATCTTGATTTACTTGAGTTATTAACAAGTAGTGAAGAGTCAAAGAAAGTTAGCGGTTTAGGTTCTAAGTTCTAAATCGCATGAACAAATTCATTAGTGCATTACAAAGTGTCTTTGCGGCATTTTTTGGTGTGCAATCAGAAAATAAGCGTCAAGCTGACTTTAAAGAGCATTCGCTCAGTACTATTATCGTCATTGCCCTCGTTTTATTCAGCCTGTTTGTCGCAGCGATTTATTTCACCGTTTCTTTGGTGCTAAATACATAGCCATTAGCTCATTCACTTTATTGCGTGAACCGCCCTTCGGGCTAATCGTGCGTTTTACCTGAATTTCATCCAGTGATGCTTGGCTGTAGATCTTACGAGTCCACACCGTATCGTGGTTAGAAATAAGTACCGGCGTGTTATTTTCGAATGCAGCCTGCTCAGCTAAATTCGCCAAGTTAGCTTGATCATCTAAATTGAAACCGCCTTTAGCGTAAGAAGTAAATGATGCTGTTTTACTCAAAGGCACATAAGGTGGATCGCAATACACTACCGCATTATTAGGAATAAGCTTAAAGACCTCGTCATAACCTAAACACGTAAAGGTTGCTTGCTGAGCTTTTTCAGCAAAGAAGTGCATTTCTTTTTCAGGAAAATACGGGCGCTTATATTTACCAAAAGGAACGTTAAAAATACCTTTAAGATTGTAGCGGCACAGACCGTTATAACCATGACGATTCATGTATAAGAATAAAATTGCGCGCTCATACACATCGCTGCTCTGATTAAACTGAACACGGTACTCATAATAAGCTTCAGGATGGTTATTGAGCTCTACAAATAGTTTTTTTGCATCGCTAATAAATTCGTCAGGCGTTCGCTTTAGCTCGGTGTACAGGTTGATCAGATCCGCATTAATATCATTTAAAATATAATGCTTAAAATCAGTATTGAGAAATACAGAGCCAGCACCAACGAAAGGTTCAACTAAGGTGTCAGCATCCATACTCGCTTGCTTTAAGCGGGTACGAATATCTTCAACTAGGCTGTATTTTCCACCCGCCCATTTAAGGAAGGCTCTGGTCTTTTGCTGCATCTGCTCTTAACTTCAATTCGGTGTTGCGCGATTTTACACTAATCAGTTTTAATTTACTGATTTAGTGAAGCGATTTCTTGTTTAATTTTACTTATTTTTTTATAAAACGGCTGATTTTTACGCACATTATCAGAAAGTGTTGTTACGCCCTTCTTAGCATCATTCAATGTGGCATAACTGCCATAAGTGACAATCCACCACGGCTTACCGCTCCGTAAGCTTTGGTAAGTATTTACCTGACCTTGCAAGCCATTTTCATTAATAAACTTATCGCTGATCTCTTGCTTAGTGACCGCTAGTAATTGGATTACAAAATTGTCGTCTGGCTGAGACAAATACCACGCATTCCCTGCTAATGGCTGCTCTGCTTCAATTGCAGACTCAGCTTGCTCAGCATCGCTGATAATGGCTGCTACAACTTCATCTGTGGTTGGTTGCTCAGTCTCTTGTGTAACTGGCTCTACTGGCAAAAGGCTATCAACAATCGCAGCCACGTTATTGTTATGGTTTTCATTTTCAGGTTTTTTATTGTCAGAGCCATCAACTGGCATCTCGGTTTCCAGAGTCGTGTTGTCATCATCATTAGTAGCAACTGGCTGCTGTGCTGGAGGCTCATCTTGAGCTTGTTCTAGAACAGGCTCTTTGCTTGCTTCTGGGCTATTTATTACTGCTTCTGCAGGCAGTGCTGTTGCCACAGAGCTTGTTGTATCTTGTTGGTAATGTGCTTTCCACCACTCGGTCATATCAGCTTTATATAAAAAGCCAATGATCAACAGCATGGTTGTGATTAAGAGCAAAATTACATAAAGCAGTTTATAGCTTTTCTCGGGTGCGCGAATATCCGCGGTTTGCTGTTCAGGCTCCCAAGCTAGCAATAAGGCAGGGTTACCATGCGCTTCTTGTAAAAATGTGCGAAAAACTGGGTCTTCTTCAACAGGTAGGTTATCGAAAAACCAACGCATAAGTTGCTTACTTTCGCTCAAGTTAAGCGCTTCAAGGTGAATTTCGACCGCTTGGCTAAACTGGCCGACCGATTGTGATGCAATTAGTATGTATAACGTGCTCGGGCTTTGATTGGCAATAATTTCTAATTGCTGAATTAGCTCTTCAGATAAATGACGCCCTCCATCAATCACCCATAAACAATCACCACAAGGCTGTTGCTTGTAGAGTTGATAGAAGTTTTCAGACAAACTTAAAGAATGATCAATTAGCGGGTTGCTAAAGCTTTGTTCTAACAGTTCAGTCATAAACTGTTGGTCGGTCATTTTTCCAGACAACTGAACAAACGCTTTATTAAAGTCGAGGTATTTATCAGTAATGAAGGTTTCTAATAAATAGCTTTTACCAAGGCCTGACGGGCCAAGTAAGCAAATTAGATTTTGCCCATATTCAAACTGCAGAGCGATTCGATCAACTAGCGCAGCACGGCTAGGCAATATTTGCGATTGCATTAGCGCGCTATTAAATCACAAACCTGCTGATCAGTAACATCACTTACCAGCGCACATTGACCAAATTGAGTAGGTAGAATAAAGCGAATCGTACCTTTTTTGTTTTTCTTATCTTTACGCATGTGCGTTAAAAACTGCTCGCTTGTCATTTCTGCCGGAATATCGACTGGTAAATCATACTCAGCAATCAATTTAACAATGCGTTCAACTTCTGCAGTAGTTAGGTCATCACGGGTATGTGCAAGGCGTGCTGCCAGCACCATACCTGCCGCAACGGCTTCGCCGTGTAGCCAGTTACCGTAACCCATTTGTGCTTCGATAGCATGACCAAAGGTATGCCCTAGGTTAAGTAAGGCGCGTAAACCTGCTTCTTTTTCATCTTGCGCAACAATCAAGGCTTTGATTTCACAACAACGGTAAATCACATGCTGCAATGTTTGCTCATCAAGTGATTTAAGATTAGCGATATTTTGCTCTAGGTAAGCAAATAATTCAGTGTCGTAAATGAGGCCGTATTTAATGACTTCTGCCATACCGGCTGCGAATTCACGCTCAGGTAAAGTATGAAGTGATTGCGTATCAATAAATACTGCTTGTGGTTGGTAAAACGCACCAATCATGTTTTTACCAAGTGGATGGTTTACTGCCGTTTTGCCACCAACCGATGAATCCACTTGCGAGAGCAAGGTAGTTGGTACTTGAATAAAAGGCACGCCACGCTGATAACATGCAGCAACAAAACCCGTTAGATCACCCACTACACCGCCACCTAAGGCAATAAGGCATGTATCTCGACCACAGTTATGTTCAAGTAAGAACGCCGAAATCTTTTCAAACCACTCAAGTGATTTATATTGTTCGCCATCAGGGATGGTAAAAGATAACGGGTTAAGATCAGCCAACGACGTCATTACATCATCAAGATATAAAGGTGCAATGGTGTCGTTGGTGATAATGATAGGTCGACAATCGCTGATGTGCTCGCGTAGCCGACCAGTCTCTTTAAGAGCAGATTGACCAATATAAATAGGATAACTTCGCTCGTCCAAATTAACTGTTAATTCAAGCATAGCTAGTTTCCTTTTTATTATTGGTTTTTAAAAATCTAATTTCTCGATGATTTGATTAGCAACAACTTTCGCGCTTTGCTCATCAGTGCGGACAACAAAATCAGCAACTTCTTTGTATAACGGTTCGCGTTCTTCAGCTAAGCGTTCTAATACATCACGCGGTGCTTCTTCTGTTTGCAATAATGGGCGACGCTTGTCGCGCTGCGTGCGTGCAACTTGCTTTTCGATTGGTGTCTCTAGGTATACAACGATACCGCGAGCAGATAGCTTGTTACGCACTTCTTTACTGATCACAGAACCACCACCAGTAGCAAGAACAATACCTTGCATCTCAGTTAGGTCTGAAATTACAGTTTCTTCACGAAGTCGAAAGCCCTCTTCACCCTCAAGATCGAATACCCAAGCAATGTCTGCTCCAGTACGACGCTCGATCTCTTGATCTGAATCGAAAAATTCAAGGTGTAATTGGTCAGCAATGTGACGACCAATTGTGCTTTTGCCAGCCCCCATAGGGCCCACTAGAAATATATTACGTTTCTCAGCCATATCTTTTTAGTACAAACGAACTCTAAAATTTGAAATAAAACCCCGCCTAACGACCTGGCCCCAAAATTAAGGAGGGGATTATCTCAGTAATTGCTTGGGTATTTCAAGTCAATTAGCATAAAAAGCCAGATAACGAGCAATTAAACATGCTAATTGCTCGTTGCTTAAGAAAAAATCACTTAATCGATTTGAATTTTTGGTGTTACAAAGATTAACAGCTCTTTCTTCTCGTTAAATTCACTCGTACTTTTGAACAATACGCCTAAGTAAGGAATATCGCCTAACAGAGGTACTTTCTTAGTTGAGTTAACGATTTGCTGTTGGAAGATACCACCAAGCACCACAGTTTGGCCGTTTTCTACTAATACCTGAGTTTGAATTTCTTGGGTATTAATTGCTACAGCAGAACCTGTTGGTGTTTGTACTGTATCACCACGCGTATCTTGCGTGATAACGAGATCTAAAATCACTTTGTTATCAGGGGTGATATGTGGCGTTACTTATAAGCTCAATACTGCTTTTTTAAAGGTTACTGTCGTTGCACCACTTGATGCTGCTTCAACGTATGGGATCTCAGTACCTTGCTCAATACGGGCTTTTTGTTGGTTAGCCGTCGTAATACGAGGACTTGCGATAATCTCACCACGGTTTTCTTCTTCAAGGGCACTTAGCTCTAAATCTAATATAGTGCCGTTAGCTAATTTAGCTACTTGAACACCAATACTACCCGCAGGGCTAGAAACCGGTAAGTTAACATTTAAGCGGTCAGAAATACTTGGGATATTATCGTAAGAGCCAGCACCAAACATGCCACCAGCGCCCTCTAATGTGCCAGAGATAGCACCGTCGCTACCTACATCGCTGATACCCCAGCGCACACCTAAGTCTTCTTGCACGTTATCATTCACTGTTACCATACGTGATTCAATCACCACTTGCTTAACAGGAATATCTAAAGTTTCCACCATACGGCGCACGCTTTCGATGCTTTTCGCTGTATCTTTGATAAGTAAGGTATTAGTACGTTTATCAACAGACACACTGCCTCGCGCAGAAATAATGCTGTTGGTGTCTGTTTTCAATAAGTCAGCAAACTCTTCTGCTTTAGCATAGTTAAGGCGGATATATTCACTGTAAAGTGGCTCTAAATCCTCAACTTGCTGTTTTGCCTTAAGCTCTTTTGCTTCACGTGCGGCAAGCTCTTCTGATGGTGCAACCATCAAAATAGTACCGTCCATGCGCTTATCAAGACCTTTAATTTTAAGCACAACATCAAGTGCCTGATCCCAAGGAACACCATCTAAACGCAATGTAATATTGCCTGTAACTGAGTCACTGGTTACTAAATTAAACTCGTTATAGCCTGCAATAATCTGTAGCACAGAGCGAATTGGAATATCTTGGAAGTTAAGGCTCATTGGGCGACCTTGATATTCAATACCGCCTTCGAGGTAGGCACGCTGCGTATCATCTTTTTCAACAGTTAGCGTAAAGATATTTTCAATTTGTTGGTGAGTAAACTTAAACGCTGCATTTGGCTCAACCACAATGCGCGTCATATTACCTTCTTTGAAGGTTTCGATGTTACTTACAACCGTACCAAAATCCATCACATCTAATTGATACAATAAGTCGTCTAAAATATCAGTGTGGTGGAACTCAGCAATAATTTTGCCGCCACTCTCATGAACATCAATTGCTGCTTGTGTATCTTGTAAAAAAACTAACAGGCGAGCTTCGCCTTTCTCACCACGGCGAAAATCAATCGACTGTACTGTATTAATAAAGTTGCTAGACGCTGTCAGTCCATCCGCTGAATCATCCGTTGCGATTGGGTTATCTGAAACATGCAAAGTAACGATATTGTCTTTCGCCATTGTTTTATAAATTTTTAGCTTATCTAACGTTACAACAACTTTTAAACCGTCTGCGGTCAAGGTGCTGGTTACATGCTGGATACCTGCTTGGTTAACTGGCACATCACGTACTTCATTATCAACACCTACATTACTGAAAAGCATTTCAATACGAGCTGGGGCGTTATATACCTGAACTTTTGGTTCAAATGTTAGCGCTTCATCAAATACTAGCTGTAATTGTGTTTCGCCTTTCATTAGCGGGTTATAACGTACGTCATACAGTAAAGGGGCAGCGATTGCTGTCTGCGTCAAAATTAAGGCTAATGCAGCTAACATGAATTTATGCATGTGTTTTAACCAAGCCATTCCTTTATGCATCTTCTTTTTACCTTTCATAAGATTAACTTGCACCATTTGTTTCCGCCTCTAACATTTCTAGCTTAGTCAGGCGCTCTTTCCAACAACCAGCCCCATCCGGGATTAATTCTAATAATTCTATATAATTGTCGTGCACTTGTTTAATTTCACCGTGATACAAACCAATATAATTACCTACAGTAACTCGATAAAGCGTATCGTCTGCAGCTTTTATCAGCGCCCACGTATTACCAACACGGCCAATAGTTCCTTGCATAACAAGGTTATCTAGCGGGTACTTTTCAAGTGGTTGACGAACACGATCAGGATCTGGGTGTAAGCAGTTTTTAACTTGCACTAAATTGCTCTGAATAATTTCCGGTTTAGGCGCCACAAATGGACTACGTAATTTTCCGGCATTATAAGCAAAGTGCTCGAACTTAGTGATCTCAGGAATCGGCTCAACTTTAGGTGTTGTACTTGCTTTAACCTGATCAATAAACTCTTTTTGTTCTGAAGTATCATCATTACACGCGCTAAGTACAAGTGTCATGGCAATAATTAAGGGAAGCTTTTTCATTTTTTAGTGCCCCCTTCATAACGATAAGTCTTAGCAACAACACTAAAAGTGAGTTCATTATTGCCGAGAGTTTGGATTGTAAAATCATGCAAACTTACAATTCGCGGTAACTGAGCAACTTTACCAACAAATTCACCAAATTCATGGTACGTCCCGACGACTTCTATTTTAATTGGCAGCTCTGTATAAAACTCTTTTTCAACTTCAGGTAACCAGCCAATTTTCAAAAACGTCAAACCACTAGTAGTACCAACGTAAGATAAGTCGTCTAACAAACCAGGTGTCTCGTTCGAGGTTGGTAAGCGTTTTAAAAGCTGCGAGAACTTATCTTCCATCTCAACCATTTGCTGGCGATATAATTCTAGGTTACTCGCAATTGCATATTTTGCTTTGTATGTTTGGCGAAGCTCAGTTTCTTTGGCTACCGCACTGTGATAACTGGCGATTTCGTCAGAAACTAATAAGCTGTAACTAAAGTATAAAACCAGCGCAGCCACAAACGCACAGCACAGAGCTTTAACAGCAATAGGCCAATCGCCCATGTTTTCAAGCTCAATTTCATTCCAATCTATGTCAGTTAACGCTTTGATATCAAGGTTCATTGCGTGCCTCACCTATCTGATCAAATGGTTTAACGTAAAAATCCATATTAAAGTCACTCAATAATCTTGAGGTTTGTTCACCTGCGACAATACCTTGCATAATAGGTCGCTCTAATAAATACGAGCCTTGAACTTGACGCAGCATGGTAGATAAACGGTTATTTGATTCACTGCGACCAATTACATGAATGCGGTCATCACGACGTTCAAGTTTCGTTAAATAAACCCCAGCAGGAACAATCTTGGCGACTTCATCCATGATTTGTGTACCTAGGTTACGGTTACTTTGTAGCTCTTCGATTAGACGCATACGCTGTTGTAAGTTTTCTTTTTTCTTATCAAGTTCGTTAATTTCACGAATACGTTGGTTCAATAAAGCTATTTCTGTATTCAAAAAGTTATTTTTTACATTTTGCCCATCGCGTAATCCGCCATAAAAAGAACTTAGTAAATACATACTTAAGAAGCTAATAACAACAACACCAAACAACACAGTGACGAACTTATTTTGTGAGTCTTTTCTTTGTTGTTCGCGCCAAGGCAGCAGATTTATATGTGGCATGATGAAAAGCTCCTTAATGCCAATCCTGTGGCTATCGCAAATTGAGTGCGGTGACGCTGCAACATATTGCGATCAATCTTTGGCGAAATTTCAATGTTAGCAAATGGCTCTGCAACAACAGTGTGAATGCCTAGCTCTTCAATTAGGAGCCTATCTAAGCCTTCGATCATAGCAGTGCCGCCAGTCAGAACAATGTAATCAACTTGATCTTTACCACTGGTTGTTAAGAACATCTGCACTGCACGACGAACTTGTTGTAACAATGAAGTTTGGAATGGGGCTAAAACTTCGAAGGTATAATTTGGTGGTAAATCACCTGTAGTTTTACCAATTTCAGCTTCATCAAAGCTTTTGTTGTAATACGCAACAATGCTATTGGTATACTGGTCGCCACCAAATACTTGGTCACGGGTGTAAATTGTTTCACCTTCTTGTACAACGCTAACCAGCATCAGCACAGCACCAATATCAACCACAGCGACACATTTATTGTATGCATCACTAGGTAATTGTTGATAATACACATCCATTGCTCGACTTAGCGCATAAGTTTCTACATCGACAACCGCAGCCTTTAAATTGGCTGTTTCAAGAGCGCCAACTCGCGCTTGCACACTTTCAGTTCGCGCAGCAGAGAGAAGAACATTCACTTTACTTGGATCAGCTTCATTGATGGCAAGTTTTTCAAAATCGATATTTACTTCATCAAGTGGGTATGGGATTAAACTATCAGCTTCGATGGCAATTTGTGACTCTAATTCAGCATCTGTTAATGATACATCCATAAAAATCACTTTCGTAATTACAGTTTGACCTGAAACAGCTACTGCTGCGGTTTGCACTGATTTAGGAATTTTTCTTTTTAGTTTAGCGATAACATTACCTATCGCTTCTATGTCTTGAATAGAACGCTCAGACATAGCGCCTTTAGGCATAGGTTCAATAGCTAACGCTTCAAGCCGCAAACCTGCGTCTGTCTCTTGCAACAACACTGCTTTTATACAGTGCGATCCGATGTCGATTCCTACCATCATAGATGAAGGCTTTTTAAATAGCTGACTTAGCATGTTTGCAACTTGGCCTTTGTTTTAATAATAAACAAGTTATAATTTTTATCTGAAAAAATATTATTCATTTTTTAATCAATATATACTAGCAGTCTCCGATTCTAATTGGGAGTCCATTTAGGGAAAATATAAGTGATTTTATTAAAGCGAACTTTACAATTTATTATCATCTGCTCATTTTTAGGACTAATCACTTTAGTTGGTCTATACTATTACGTTAAACCTGATATTCCTAGCGTACAGGTTCTAAAAGACGTTCAATTACAGACACCTATGCAGGTATTCTCACGAGATGGATTATTGATTAACCAATTCGGTGAAAAACGCCGCATTCCCGTTACAATAGATCAAATCCCCCAACCATTAATCGATGCAATTTTAGCAACAGAAGATAACCGTTTTTACGAGCATATCGGTATCGATCCAATTGGTATCGTACGTTCAGCCATTGTACTCATATCTACAGGCGAAAAGAAACAAGGCGCAAGTACTATAACCATGCAGCTTGCCCGTAACTTCTTCTTAACTAGAGAAAAAGCATACATTCGTAAGGTCAAAGAGATCTTCATCGCTTTACATATTGAAAGTATATTAAGTAAAGACGAAATCCTCGAATTATATTTAAATAAAATTGAATTAGGTAACCGCGCTTTTGGTATTGGTGCAGCTGCACAAGTTTACTACGGCAAAGACCTCAATGAGCTTACTTTAGCGCAAATGGCGATGATCGCTGGCTTACCTAAAGCTCCTTCAGCCCTTAACCCTATTCGCAACCCTGTACGCGCAAAGGCACGTCGCAACGTTGTACTAGGCCGTATGTATACCGAAAAGTATATTACACAGAGTGAATACGAAGAGGCTATCAATGCACCAATTACAGCTAAATTCCATGGTGCAGAAATTGAAGTGTACGCCCCTTATATCTCTGAGATGGTGCGTGCTGAAATGGTTGAACGCTATGGTCATGAGCGTGCTTACAATACTGGTTTTAAAGTTTACACCAGTGTTGATTCAAATATTCAGCAAGCTGCACAAGATGCCATAGTTGATAATCTGCACGCTTACGACATGCGTCATGGCTACCGTGGTGCTACGGCTCAGTTATGGGACAGTGAAAACGAAAGTCCACTTAACCAAGAAGAGATCTTATCTAAATTAAAAGATGTCAAAGAGTTTGGTCCACTATTAGCGGGTGTTGTAACTAATGTCGCTGAACAATCAATTGATGTGCTATTAAAAAGCGGCGAACAAGTGACGGTTGAGTGGGATGGTCTAAAATGGGCACGCAAATATATTACCCGTTACCGTCAAAGTTTCGCACCAAAAACGGCTACTGAAATTTTATCAGCGGGAGCGCAAATTTGGCTGCGTAAAAATGCAGATGAAAGCTACATTCTTAGCCAAGTGCCAGAAGCATCGAGCGCACTTGTTTCACTTGACCCACAAGATGGTCGTATTAAAGCCATTGTCGGTGGTTACAGCTTTGAACAAAGCCAATACAATCGCGCAGTTCAAGCAAAACGCCAGGTTGGTTCAAACATCAAGCCATTTATTTATTCAGCAGCACTTGAAAACGGCTACACACTCGCTTCAATTCTTAACGATGCACCAATTAATCAATGGGATAAAAGCCAAGGTGTAGCATGGCGCCCTAAGAATAGCCCGGCGGTTTACAATGGCCCTATCCGAATTCGCCGTGCACTCGCTCAATCGAAAAACGTAATTTCTGTCCGTTTACTACGTGGTGTAGGTCTTGAACGTACTGCAGATCACTTACTTAAGTTTGGTTTTTTAAATAGTGATATTAACCGTAGCGAGTCATTGGCCCTAGGTAGTGCCTCAATCACTCCTCTTGAACTAGCTCGCGGGATGAGTACTTTCGCCAATGGCGGCCACTTAATTACCCCTTACTTTATTTCTGAAATTCAGGATTCTGCTGGTAATGTGTTATTCAAAGCAGAGCCAGAACTGGCCTGTGATGAACCAGAGCAAGTTGTTACACCAGAGTTTGCATCATTAGATGATAACCAATTGGATCAAGCACAAAGTTTGAGCACGCCACGTTGTGCACCGCGTATCATTTCAAAGCAAAATGCATTCTTAATTTCGCAAGCTATGCACAGTGCAATTTGGGGTGGTGGTAGCTGGACTCACAAAACAGGCTGGAGTGGTACAGGCTGGCGTGCACAGGCGCTTGACCGTCGTGATCTAGCAGGTAAAACAGGTACTACCAATGATTCGGTTGATACCTGGTTCAGTGGCTTTAACCGCAATGTGATGACCTCGGTATGGGTTGGTTTTGATAACCCTGGAAAAGCCCTTGGCCGTTCGACCTACAATAGTAACCTCGATAAATCACAAATCTCTGGTGCAGAATCAGGTGCTAAAACCGCGCAACCTGCATGGGTCGACTTTATGCGTGCAGCCCTCGATGGCACGCCAGAAGCACCTATTGAGTTTCCTGAAGGTTTGGTATCGGTTCGTATCGACTTAGCAACAGGTCTTTTAAGCCATAAGAATGACTACACCAGCCGTTTTGAGTACTTCATTAAAGGCACAGCACCAACCAAGTACGTACTTGATCAACCAACAGACGTATTTGAAGAAAAGCTCAGCACAGAGGAAGAGTTGTTCTAAATAAGTGAATTGCTATTTTGAAACAATAAAAAAGCGCCCTTCTGGGCGCTTTTTGCTTAGCTATTTAAACTAAGATCAGCAAAATTATTTTAGGTTATTTACCAGCCAATACAGGTCTGAATGAACCCCAGCGGCAGTGACTTCTTTACCCGCTCCCGGGCCTTGGATCACTAATGCATTATCTGTATACCACTGCGAATTGATCACAAAGATGTTATCGCCCGGTTTAAGGCTTGCTAATACATCATCTTTGCCAACATTGACTAAACCGACTTGAGCCTGAACCTTACCATCAACGAGTGTAATAGCACCGGTATAGCGCACTACTTTATCTTCAGCTGCAGCTTGCGCTGCTTTTTCTGTCATGAATTCATCGAGTAGCTGTTTGTTTACAAGAAAATCTTGCCAGCTACCTGCTGCAAGCTGTTCAGGCATAAGTGGTGTCAAAGCAATATCATCTAGCTCTAAATCAAGGCCTAGATCACGCGCTAAAATCAGTAGTTTACGCTGCATATCACGGCCAGATAAGTCTTCACGAGGATCTGGCTCTGTATAGCCCATTTGCTGAGCTTGAAGCACTAAATCTGAAAACGGCACGCTGCCATCATAACTGCTACATAACCACGATAAAGTACCCGAGAATACCCCTTCAATACGGTTAATGCTGTCTCCGCTATTTTGCAAATCAGCTAAAGCAAAGTTAATCGGCAAACCTGCGCCCACACTTGTGTTATAACGCCACAACAAGTTTCGCTCAGCCAAATTAGTGCGTAGGTTTTGATACCAGCTATTTTCTGCAGTGCCCGCATATTTGTTTGCACTGATCAAATGACAGTTAAGTTCTACAAAATCAGGATACAACTGACTAAAAGCCTCACTGGCAGTGATATCAATCACCACTTTGTGCTCATAATCTAGCTCATTGATACGTGCTAATAACTCAGCTTTGTCGTAGCTTTGCGCTTCATTGTGCCACTGTTCTTGCCATGTTTCGGTATTTAAACCACTAGCACTAAAAAGCATTTGTTTAGAGCGTAAAAGAGCTACTACTTTTACTTTGTACTGAGCAGATAAACGAGCAAACTGAGCTTGTAGTTGCGATAAAAACACTTCGCCTACATTACCAAGGCCAGCAACGATAATGGCCAACTCTTGACCTTTGTTTACCAGCTTGTCATGTAGAAGAGTTAAAACATCACTGTCAATTGCCTGATCGTTTAAGATCAACACATAGTTATCGTCTTGTTGTACAAAACGCGGATGAATGCTTTGCTCTTTTAAAAGCGCTGTTGCTTGCTCTGTCAGCGCAATTACATCTGCCGTTGGTGCAACCACTGCACAACCACTTAAATTAGACTCGACAATATTTGCACGGCCCGCTAAGTGGCTTACAACTTGGTGAGTGCTTTGACCTGGCACTAATAAGTAAGTATCGCCATCTTTAGTAAAGTGGTGCAGGCTGTGTTGAATTAACTGACTAAGTTCACCGACTTCACCACTGCTTAGTTTATCAACCCGTAATAAATCGATGTTATCTAAGGTAGTAATAAAACGCTTTGCTTTACTGTAGCCTTCTTTTACTACTTCGGTTGGCGTTGCATCGCAATCAAAGCTACTTCTTACCACCAGTTTGATTTCTGAGTCTTTTAACGGCGACAAGGTTTTTGCATGCAATACTGGGTTACCTAAACGCGCTAATAGGTTAGCTTGCTCGCGGCATACCTTGGCGTACTTAACCGCATTTTTAACTTTCCGAGGGTCAGTACTAAATACCCCTTGTGTGTCTGTCCATATAGACACTTGCTTAGCAAAAGTATAACTCGCTAACAAGGTGGCACTGTAATCACTGCCATTGCGGCCTAATGTCACCGTATTACCTTGGCAATCTGCAGCTATAAAACCCGTTACTACGTTGATATGTTTTCTGCTAATCGCATCACTGCATTGCTGTTGGTTTTTTTGATGTAAAAGCTGACCATCATTTAGAGTAAACAGCTGTCTTGCATCAACATCTTGCGCATCAACACCTAACTGACTTAGGTAAGCGGCCAATAAACGCGCCGACCACACTTCACCATGAGCAAGTAAAGGTGCTTCAAGTAACTGCTGCTGACTAATTAATTCATTTAATACAGCAAGTTCATCTTTTAACTGTGCCAACGCCTGTTGTTTATTCTGCCCTATAAGTAGCTGCTCAATAAGCGCACGTTGATTGTTATCAATAAGCAATAGAATATCGCTAACAGCTTGGCTATCTTGCTGCTGGTAACTTTGCCAAAGCTTTACCAGGGTATCGGTTGTTTTACCCGATGCCGACACAACGACGCAATCGCCCTGCTCAGTATTCGCAAGAACGATGTTCGCTACCGCATGATAACGATCTGCCGAGCTTAAGCTTGAGCCACCAAATTTATGAACAATATTTACCATTTTTCTACCACAATGCCGTATGTGCTGGCGTTAACTTAAATGACGCGTTTTGTTGTGTATCTTGCTGTGCTTGCTTAGCTTCAGCTTTTGTAACTTGCTGGCCTTGACCTGGTTTTACTAAATTGAAAACACGGTCTAAATCTGCAATGAGATCTTTTACGTCTTCAATACCTACAGAAATACGGATCAGCGTATCGCCCACACCGGCTTCAAGGCGCGCTTTAGGCTCCATGCCTGCGTGGGTCATTGTTGCAGGGTGACAAATCAAGCTTTCTACCCCACCTAGCGACTCAGCAAGGCTAAAATCTTTAAGACTAGTTAAAAACGCAGCAGCATCGTTAATGTCGCCTTTAATATCAAAGCTCACCATGCCACCAAAACCACGTTGCTGTGCTTTAGCAAGCTCATGTTGTGGGTGAGAAGCAAGGCCTGGGTAGTAAACTTGGCTTACATAAGGTGAACTCTCTAAATACTCAGCAATGGCAAAGGCATTTTCTTGGTGCTGCTTTAAACGTACATTCAAAGTACGTAAACCACGAAGCGTTAAGTAGCTGTCAAATGGTGCACCAGTAATACCGATATTATTCGCCCACCAAGCAAGCTCATCGCCTAGCTCTTGCGTTGCAGCTATCACTACACCGCCCACTACATCAGAGTGACCATTGATGTATTTAGTGGTTGAGTGCACAACAATATCAACACCAAACTCAATTGGGTTTTGTAATGCAGGTGATAAGAAGGTGTTGTCAGCCGCAACCAAAGCACCGCACTGCTTAGCAATGCTAGTGATTGCTTTAATATCTGTTAAACGCAAGATTGGGTTACTTGGCGTTTCAATCCAAATCAACTTAGGTTTAATCGCTAAAATTTCTTGGAGATTTTCAGATTTAGTTAAATCCAAAACTTTTAGTTTTAACAGGCCACGTTTTTCAAGCGAGGTGAATAAACGGTAACTACCGCCATAACAGTCATGTGGGATCACTAACGTATCGTCACTGTTTAATAGCTGAGTGGCTAAATGCACAGCAGACATACCTGTTGCAGTTATAATACCTCTAGCACCACCTTCAAGCTCAGCTAAGGTTTCAGCTAAGATATCGCGATTTGGATTACCGCTACGACCATAGTCATACTGGCGCTTAGTATCAAAATCAGCAAACGAATAGGTGGTTGATAAGTAAATTGGTGGTACAACCGCACCATGATGTTTATCGGCTTCGATGCCGTGACGAACAGCAATCGTCGCTTTATTTTTTTCGCTCATTTCATCACCTATTCTTAAATTGGATGTTTAGACGTCTAAAAGGTTAGATGATCAAATATGAGAAGTCAAAGCATTTATGGCTTACACATAGAAGTTTATACATTTACACCACTAGATGGCTAAATAACTAGTATTTGACTATCTTTTTTAAAGAGATAGAATTTCCGCATCTTGCGCTGTGAATAAGGCGTAAATCACTGACAACCGAGGCAACGAAACAACTTATGGCTAAATGGAACGGTGAATACATTCACCCATATGCAGAACACGGTAAAAAATCAGAACAAGTAAAAAAGATTACCGTATCGATCCCACTTAACGTATTAAAAGTATTAACTGACGAGCGTACACGCCGCCAGATCAATAACCTGCGTCATGCGACGAACAGTGAGTTATTGTGTGAAGCTTTCTTACATGCTTTTACAGGTCAACCATTACCAAATGATGACGACCTACGTAAAGACAACCCTGAAAAGGTACCTGAAGAAGTTAAAAGAATTATGCAAGAAATGGGATTAGATATCCCAGTGCTTGATTCAGAATAAGTATTTCGGCCATCGGATCACCGCCGATAATCGCAGATATAAAAAAACTCAGCCTAGGCTGAGTTTTTTATTGCGCGTTATAACTAATTAAATTTAACGCATGTAATCTTCTGGCATGTCGATTTGCGCCACACCCGACTCTACTGCCGCTTCAGCAACAGCACGTGCAATACGTGGTAATAAACGCGGATCCATAGGCTTAGGAATGATGTACTCGGCACCAAACTCAAGTGACTCAACGCCAGCCGCTTTTAATACTTCACTTGGTACAGGCTCTTTCGCGATACCACGAATAGCATGAACTGCAGCAATTTTCATTTCATCATTAATTGCCGTTGCACGAACATCTAACGCACCACGGAAAATGAATGGGAAACAAAGCACGTTATTTACTTGGTTAGGGAAATCAGAACGACCCGTTGCCATAATTAAATCGTTACGCGCACTGTGTGCAACTTCTGGAGCAATCTCAGGATCTGGGTTTGAACATGCAAACACGACTGGCTTATCTGCCATCAGCTTAAGATCATCTGCAGTTAACAGGTTAGGACCTGATACACCAACGAATACATCAGCATCAGCAATTACATCTTGTAATGTACGCTTATCCGTATTGTTAGCAAATAATTGCTTATACTCGTTTAAGTCATCACGACGTGTATGGATCACACCTTTACGGTCAAGCATATAAATGTGTTCACGCAGTGCGCCACACTTAATTAAAAGCTCCATACAAGCAACAGCAGCGGCACCGGCACCTAAACATACGATGATAGCATCTTCGATATCTTTACCTTGCACTTCAAGAGCGTTAAGCATACCAGCAGCAGTCACAATAGCTGTACCATGTTGGTCATCGTGGAAAACTGGAATATCACAGCGCTCAATAAGCGCTTTTTCGATTTCAAAACACTCAGGCGCTTTAATATCTTCAAGGTTGATACCACCAAACGTATCAGCGATGTTAGCAACCGTATTAATGAAATCTTCTGTTGTGCGGTGTTTAACTTCAATATCAATTGAATCAAGACCAGCAAAACGTTTGAATAGTAACGCTTTACCTTCCATTACAGGTTTTGATGCAAGCGGACCTAAGTTACCTAAACCTAAAATTGCGGTACCGTTTGAAATAACTGCAACCATGTTACCTTTGCCTGTGTATTTATAGGCATTTGCTGGATCAGCAGCAATTTCACGGACGGGTTCAGCCACACCAGGGCTATAAGCTAAAGCGAGATCGTTAACCGTTTCGGCTGGCTTGGTTAGTTCAACACTAATTTTACCTGGAACGGGGTGAGCGTGGTAATGTAATGCTTGTTCACGAAAATCTGACATAACGCGATAGTATCCTGCAAAAAGTTAAAAAGTGAGAGAGCTTGCATCAGTACGATACCTGTAATGTATAAAAATTCCAAGTATTATCAGGTCTATCCTGTTATATGCTATATCGCTTAATTTTAAAGGATTTCCCAACAGTTTCTGCGCATAGTTGCGATTAATCAGACATAAAAATTCACCTATTTATGACCTTTTAAGCACGTGTTTTTGTATTTTATACGCACGTACACTGCAATTAGCCGAAATTAGTCCAAAATAGCCATTTCAACGAAGTTCACAGCATTTACTCACAAAGTTATTTAAATTTATTATTTTTAATAACTTTTATGAAAGTTTATACAAAAAAGAATATAGCCAAGGGATGGCACTTTGTCTGCAAAATTAGCGACATAATGGGCATAACAACCAGAAATAGTTATGCAAGATACATAAGTGAAGATGATAAGTAAGTAGCAGCGTTAATAATGAGTTTTGTGAATTTTAGGCATAAAAAAAGCACCCTAAGGTGCTTTTTTTAACTAAACAGCAGAGATTACTTCTTGCTGCTAAGTGCACCAAAGCGCTTGTTGAAACGATCAACACGGCCGCCAGTGTCTAAAATCTTTTGCTTACCAGTGTAAAACGGGTGACACTCAGAACATACGTCTAAGTGGATGTCTTTACAAAGAGTTGAGCTAGTTTCGAATTTGTTACCACATGAACAAGTTGCAGTGATAGCTTCGTACTTAGGGTGAATACCTTCTTTCATAGGGAACCTCTAGTTAAGGCCGTATCGCTCTCCAAACCCGAAGTTTGGCACCATACGCAGTTAATACAATTAATAGGCCGCGTATTTTATAGCTCAAGTGACCTTGCGACAAGCTTTAAATGCATCTTTCGCTAAAAAAATAATCAAGTGGGCTGTTGTTCAGTATTTGTTGGTAGGTTTTTAACAGTAATTTTAGTACATTATCTTTCTATCTTTGTTTCAGTTGAGTTGTTATGCACTTTGTAGAAGTTGCCATAAAAGTCCCTTTACAGCGTACCTTCGATTATAAAGTTGAACAGCTGCTGCATAGCCCTGAGTTAAAGCCTGGTATGCGGGTTCGCGTGCCATTTGGTAGTCAAAAAAAGGTTGCCGTGGTCTTGGCTCTTAAAACATCAACCGATGTTCCTGCTGACAAAATCAAGCCGATTATTGATGTTATAGACGATACGCCTGTTTTATCTGAGCAACATTTAGCATTACTTAAATTCACAGCACGCTACTACTGTTACCCATTGGGCGAGACCATTCATACAGCACTTCCGGCTGCATTAAGGCAAGGCGAATGCCCAGATAAAACCAGTATTAACATGGTTGAGCTGACCGATAAAGGTGCAAAACTGCCGTCGCTGAAAGCAAAAACCCAGTTAAGTTTATTAAAACAGCTAGCCGAATCAGGCAAATCATCGGTTACAGAATTAAAAGCACTCGGATTTACCAAAAAAACCATCGACAGTCTGCTCGATAAAGAACTGATCACCCAGTTTATTGAACATGATAACCAATGGCAGCAACGCGCGCCGACTGTTGGTAGCAAGCCGGTGCTTAATAAAGAGCAAGCTGTTGCCTGTACCAGCATTAACCAAGCTCGTGGCTTTACCAGCTTTTTGCTTGAAGGGGTTACCGGAAGTGGTAAAACCGAAGTGTATTTGCAATGCCTAGAAGAAGTGCTAAAAAAAGGTCAGCAAGCCTTAGTATTAGTGCCTGAAATTGGCTTAACACCACAAACGGTTAATCGTTTTCGTCGTCGCTTTCCTGATACCCCGATTATGCTATGGCACTCAGCACTGACAGATAACGAACGCTTACAGACCTGGCGTTTTTGTGAAAAAGGCAGCTGCGCTATAGTGATCGGCACACGCTCGAGTATTTTCTTACCTTTTTTATCTCTTGGCATGATCATCGTTGATGAAGAGCACGACAGCTCGTTTAAGCAACAAGATACACTACGCTATCATGCTAGAGATCTAGCCGCTTATAGAGCATACCAGCATAATATTCCTCTGGTTTTAGGCAGTGCCACACCAGCACTTGAGACCTTACATAAAGCAATTAATAACAAATACCAGCTGTTGAGCCTTACTGAGCGAGCTCAAACCAGCACCGATAACCAGTTCCACTTAATGGATATGAAAGGCCAGCCTGAACAAGCAGGTATTGCCCATGCCAGCCTTGCCTATATGCGCCAACATTTAGAACGTGGTAAGCAAGTGATGGTGTTTTTAAACCGTCGTGGTTTTTCGCCTACCCTTATATGCCATGAGTGTGGTTGGCTAAGTGAGTGCTCACGTTGTAGCACCAGTGCAACCTTTCATAAAGCCATTGGCCAGATGATTTGTCACCACTGTGGTGAACAACACCAAGTGCCTCATCAATGCCCGGATTGCGGCAGTACGCAGATTTTTCCAAATGGCAAAGGCACTGAACAAATCGAAGAGTTTTTAACACAAACCTTCCCTGACATTCCGATTAGTCGTATTGACCGAGATTCAACTCGTCGTAAAGGCAGCTTAGAAAAAGCGCTTGATGATATTAACCAAGGCGGTGCGCGTATCTTAGTTGGCACGCAAATGTTGGCAAAAGGCCACCACTTTGCCGATGTTAGCCTTGTTTTAATCCTAGATGTCGACAGTGGATTATATTCGTGTGATTTTCGCGCCACAGAGCATTTAGCGCAACTTGTTACGCAAGTGGCAGGCCGTGCTGGTCGCAGTGGTGAACCTGGGCAAGTATTATTACAAACTCACTTTCCTGAGCACCCGCTACTGCAAGACTTAGTTAATAATGGTTACCAAGATTTTGCCCGTTACGCACTCACAGAGCGAGAAGACGCGCAGCTTCCACCAATCACAAATATGGCTATGGTTCGTGCCGAAGGACATAACATAAATCAAGTGATGGATTTTTTAACTGATTTGGTTCCTGTCCAGAACGTATCTGGTATACAATTGCTCGGTCCGATACCTGCACCACTGGAACGTGTAGCAGGTAAATATCGCTTTCAGTTACATATTCAGGCGCAGGAACGCTCCCACTTACACCAATATTTAGCGCAAATGGTCGACTATATAAGTACCAGTAAATTAGCGCAAAAGGTGCGTTGGAGCTTAGATGTTGATCCTATAGATATGATTTAAAGGCCAATTAAGAGTCATGGCACAACACGATTACATAAATAAAAAACCAGCAAATCGAAATAATAAAAAACAAGCCCCGGCGAAAAAGCCCTTCCCTATTATTCTTGTTTTAATTGCGCTTATCTTAGTAGGCGGGTTTGGTTACGGCCTATGGTATATCAAACATAATGCTGATCCTGAGTTAGTAGAGCAGCAAGCAAACCCGACTAAAAAAGAAGAAGTAGTTATTCCACCACCTAAGACACCTGAATTTATCAAAGAGATTAAAGAGCACGAAGTTCAGGTTGAAGTAAAAGAAATTGAACAAAAAGGTCCATATGTAATGCAGTGCGGCTCTTTTAGAACATTAGAGCAAGCACAAACATTAAAAGCTAAAATCGCTTTTGCCGGCTTAGTGGCCGAAGTTAAGAAAACACAAGGCAGCAATGGTATTTGGTATAAAGTGCGCTTAGGCCCATACGAAACCAAACGTTTAGCCGAAAGTGACAAGAATAAACTTAAACGCATCAAAATAATGGGCTGCGGAATTTGGCTTTGGACTTGATTTTAGTTCATTCACCCATATAAACACCTCATCAATCGCTTTTTACGAGCGGCCTTGCCGCTCGATGATGAGGAATAATCATGACCACTATTGTAAGTGTACGCCGCGACGACAAGGTCGTTATTGGTGGCGACGGCCAAGTTTCACTTGGTAACACCGTAATGAAGGGCAACGCCCGCAAAGTTCGACGTCTTTATAATGGCAAAGTAATCGCTGGTTTCGCTGGCGGTACTGCTGATGCCTTCACCCTTTTCGAACGATTTGAAAGCAAACTAGAAATGCACCAGGGCAACTTAACCAAAGCTGCCGTAGAAATGGCCAAAGATTGGCGTAGTGATCGTGCACTTAGAAAGCTCGAAGCACTATTAGCAGTTGCAGACGAAACTGCTTCATTAATTATCACAGGTAACGGTGATGTTGTGCAGCCAGAAAACGACCTAATTGCGATTGGCAGTGGTGGTAACTTCGCGCAATCAGCAGCCACAGCGCTACTAGAAAACACCGACCTAAGTGCACGTGACATTGTAGAGAAAAGCCTTACTATTGCAGGCAACATCTGCGTATTCACGAATAATTTCCAAACTATTGAAGAATTGTAATAGGAACTGCCATGTCTGAGATGACGCCAAGAGAAATCGTTCACGAGCTTGATCAACATATTATTGGCCAAGCTAAAGCTAAAAAAGCAGTTTCAATCGCGCTACGTAACCGCTGGCGCCGTATGCAACTGAGCGATGATTTACGTAGTGAAGTAACACCAAAAAACATTTTAATGATTGGCCCAACAGGTGTGGGTAAAACTGAAATTGCTCGCCGCCTAGCTAAACTTGCTAATGCGCCTTTCATTAAAGTTGAAGCAACAAAGTTCACCGAAGTGGGCTATGTTGGTAAAGAAGTAGAAACGATCATCCGCGATTTAGTTGATATCTCAATTAAAATGACGCGTGAACAGCAAACCAAAAAATTCAAACATCGCGCTGAAGAAGCGGCAGAAGAGCGTATTTTAGATGCTCTTTTACCACCAGCACGCGATACCTTTGGTGAGTCAAAAACAGAAGAGAACTCTTCTACTCGTCAATCTTTCCGTAAAAAATTACGAGAAGGTCAGTTAGACGATAAAGAAATTGATATCGATGTTGCACAAGCTCAGCCAAATGTTGAGATCATGGCTCCTCCTGGTATGGAAGAAATGACCAACCAGCTTCAGAGCATGTTCCAAAACATGGGTGGCGATAAGCGCAGCAAGCGTAAGCTAAAAATCAAAGAAGCATTTAAGCTATTAGTTGAAGAAGAAGCAGCAAAACTTGTTAACCCTGAAGAGTTAAAAGAGCAAGCTATCTTCGCAGTAGAGCAAAACGGTATCGTGTTTATCGATGAGATCGATAAAATCTGTAAACGTGGTGAAGCGTCTGGCCCAGATGTTAGCCGTGAAGGTGTACAGCGCGACTTACTACCATTAATCGAAGGTTCAACAGTAAGCACTAAACATGGCATGGTTAAAACTGACCACATGTTATTTATCGCATCTGGCGCATTCCAAATGTCTAAACCATCAGACATGATCCCTGAGCTGCAAGGCCGTTTACCAATTCGCGTTGAGCTTGAAGCACTAAGTGCTGATGACTTTAAACGTATCTTAACTGAGCCTCATGCTTCATTAACTGAGCAACAACGTGAGCTGTTAAAAACAGAGCAAGTTGACGTTGAGTTTACTGATGATGCCATTGAACGTATCGCGAAAGCGGCTTGGCAAGTAAATGAGAAAACCGAAAACATCGGTGCCCGTCGCTTGCACACAGTGATGGAAAAACTAATGGAAGAAATTTCATTTGATGCTTCAGAAAAAGCAGGTTCAACACTAACAATTGATGCCAATTACGTTGAGCAGCATTTAGGTGCACTTGTTGAAGATGAAGACTTAAGTCGCTTCATTCTTTAATCAACAAATTAGCGTTATAATCTAAAGCCTCCAGTTGGAGGCTTTTTAGTTTATAAATCGTAGATTCGAGGCTCACATGAAAGAAGTCACTAAAGTGCATTATCACAGCGTTAGCAAAGTATTAGATGTTCATTTTGATGATCAGACTATTGCTCAATTTAGTGCTGAATTTTTGCGTGTTCACTCACCTTCTGCTGAAGTACAAGGTCATGGCAATGAACCTATGAAACTCGTACTTGGTAAGCAACAAGTAGGAATTAACAAGATTGAGCCGGTTGGTCATTATGCGATTAGACTGGTGTTTAGCGATAATCATAATAGCGGTTTATTCAGCTGGCACTATTTAAGTGAGCTGCAAGCTAACCATGATGAGCTTTGGCAGCAATACCAAACGAGAGTCTCTGAGCACGAGGCTAGCAAAGACAGCGTGCCTATTAAGTTTGTGCCTTAATACCTTGTCGCGGTATACACACCCAAACAACAAAAAAGCGCGATGACGACACCGTCACCGCGCTCTATTTATATAAAGTATCAAGTACTCATTAAACTTTAAACTTATCGATTGCCTGGTAGAGCACACGTGCTTGCTCAGACACCTCTTCGCTGGTTTGCGCATTAGTCGCCGCGTGGCCCGATGCCTCTTGAGCTATATCACGAATACGTACCACGTTTTTATTCACCTCAGAAGCCACTTGGCTTTGCTCATCAATTGCGGTGGCTATGTGAGTACTCATATCCATAATGGTTTGTACATCTTCGGTAATTGAGCGAAGTAACTCACCGGCTTTACTTGCCTGTGCTGCACTTTCGCCACCTTGCGTACGACATTGCTGCATAATACTCACCACTTCTTGCGTACGCCCTTGTAAGGTCGAAATGATACTCTCGATCTCTTGCGTTGAATCTTGGGTACGCTGCGCAAGTGAGCGAACTTCATCTGCTACTACCGCAAAGCCACGGCCTTGTTCACCGGCACGCGCCGCTTCAATGGCGGCATTGAGTGCCAGTAAGTTTGTTTGCTCAGCGATGCCACGAATAACATCAAGTACAGAGCCAATGGTTTCAGCGTCTTTTTCTAACTGCGACACCACGCTTGACGCATTACCAAGTGAATCAGATAAGTGGTTAATTTGCACCACAGTAGATTCAACCTCAGAGCCGCCTTGCTGCGCACTTAAGTTAGTCGACTCAGCTTTTTTCGCTGCAGCTTCAGTATTGTGTGAGATATCTTGAATCGTCGCCTGCATTTCGGTGGCAGCTGTGGCAACCATATCAGCTTCGTGCAGCTGCTCTTGCATACCTGAGCTAGTTGCTGCAGTCGTTTCAGATAAATGTTCTGTTGCCACGTTAAGAGTACTTAGCGCTGTATTTACCTCGTAAATCAGCTTTTTAAAATCACTGATCAAGCTATTAAAATCAACCGTCATTGTGGTGATTTCATCTTTACCTGATTGAGTAATCGACATGCTTAAGTCGTTATTGCGACGAATCTCGTTAATCGTGTGGTACACACGTTCGATAGGCTGAATAATTGAGCGGCTAGTAAAGTAAACTAATAGCATCACTAAAATGCTCGCAATTATAAACACAAGAATGGCAATCAACTGCGCACTAGCAGCACTCGATTCTACAAACTCTTTAGTTTGTGTGGTTAACTGATTAACGATAGCATCACTAAGCTCAACACTGCGTTTCATCTCACCGAGTGCCCCTGATTCTAAATCAAGGCCCAAAGCAACTTGTGCATCAACTAAGGCTTTAAATTTACTTTGATAAGTCGCAAGCAAACTAAGCAATTGGTTTTCGTAATTTGCATCAAAGCCAGCGTTTTTAATCTCTGATCTAAAGCTAGCAACTAAATCATCAAACTTGCCCATATACTTTAAATCAAAGCGCAGCATAAAGTCTTTTTCTGCACGGCGAAGCTGAAGCATTAAAGCCAGTAGTTTATAGTTTTCGCGTTCACTTAATAATGTTTCTACTTGATGCACCGCACCACGTAAATCACCATAAAGTGCATCTTTAGGATGTAAACCAATTTTCTTTTGTAGTACCACAACTTCATTGAAATCATCGTAATAAGTTTTCGCAAGGCGTCTAAATTCATTTAGCTTAGATGAGTCCATCGACAAATCTTTCACTAACTCGTCCAGTCGCGCCATTTTATTTTTTAGCTGCGAATACTCTTTTTCAAAAAGCTCAAGGCTATCGACATTTTTGTAAAACAAAAAGTTTTTTTCATGTTTACGCATCGCAAGTTCATGAATGTCGAGCTCCTCCGCATTTTGAATTGTTTCGTTGAGCTTTAGCATCATGCGCGACTCAAAGATAATTACACACAGCATCACAATCATTGCAAGACCAACAACGAGCGCGTTTAACTGTAAACGACGCTTAATAGTTAAGTTTTGTAATACATTCATTCAAAGTGCCTTATAGAAACATGCATTTAAAGTATAGCTAAACTATTTAAAGCAGCTAATAAAAAGTGGTTAAACTTGCCGCGCATTTTCCAATATAAGGTACTTTTAAACAATCAGTTTTTGTTCTAAATCAACCTGTTGCCATAGATGTTTATGCAATTTATCCAGCTTTTCCCATTGTTTTTTTTGCAACCAATCAACCAAAGGTGCTGGATCGCTCGGAAAATTCAGTTTTTTGTTCTGTGGCGATTGCAACCAATCATCCATCGCATTGGGGTTTAAATAGCTCATCACATGGGCTGCTCCCATCGACAATAGCGTCTGTGCATTAATCCCCTGCTCAAATTGTTTACCAAGTGGTTTTAACAAAAGCTTTTTACCTAATTGCAACGCTTCACTTGCAAGTTCAAATCCGGCGTTGCCAATTACACCACCAGCATTAGCGAGATCATTTAAAAAGCCAACGCGTGAAGGCGCTCTTAGATGAATATTACCGATAGAGCAATCTTGGGCATCTGGGTGATAACAGTAAAACTCACGCTCAGGAAAGTCTTTAAGATAGTCGACCACACTGTCTAAATTCTCAAAAGGTAGATACACCAACACCTTATTTTCGACCATCACCGGGTTATCATGGTGATGATTTGCAATAAATGGCGGAATGATGTTTTCTGCATAAGGCTGCCAATGCACCCCTAAATAAACACTCGCTGGCGCATAGTTACGGATCAGCGCACGGCGGAAGAAAGCGCGGCCAAACATCGGCACTTTATCAGATAAAAACGCCGCTTGATGGCTCATACCAATAACAGGGATACCTTGCTGTTTAGCAGCCCATGCTGTAATCGGCTCAAAGTCATTAAACACCAAGTCATAGTGACGTAAATCAAGATTTTTTATATCTTTTATAAGCTGCAATGGGCGCGCATTTTTCAACGTTTTAAAGCTATCAACTTGCCCCGATTTACTGGTAAACGACAAGCCTCGAAAAGCTCGGTAATCAGCAAAATCGTCCATATCAAAGTAGTCTTGCTCTTTACGACCCGAAAACACATAGTCAACATCGACTCCTAATGCTTTAAAGGTCGTTGCCATTACTCGTGCTCGAGTAATATGGCCATTACCCGTACCTTGAATACCGTACAAAATTCTCATATAGATCCCACCAACATTACAGCTAATACTGCACAACTTGACCCCATCACTGCGCCAATCACCACATCAGCAGGGTAATGCACACCAATAATCACTCTAGATGCCGCCACCCCTGATGCCCACATCAGCCACAGCACAGCCAATTCAGGAAAATAGATAGTCAAAATCGTCGCCACCACAAATGCCCCAGCACTATGCCCCGACGGTAAGCTAAATTGGTCGCTCGGCACCAAATACGCGCCTTGCACTAAGCAGTCGCAGGGTCTAACCCGCGCGATACGCTTTTTAGCTAAAAAGTAAATAGGTCGCTCAATGGCAAAGCCCACCAATATACTCATCGCCAGTTGTTGAAAGTGCAGCTGCTCGGTGAACCACCAAAAACCAAGAAACAACACCACGTAAAGTCCGCCATCGCCGCTTTTCGAAAACCCGAGCGCTGATCTTCTAAGCCAAATTGGCGAAGCGTCGTTGAATACACTTAAAAACAGCTGTTCATCCACTTTAGCCAATTTAGTAAGTATGTTGTTTGCCATGGTGAGCTCCTTGTCATACTTTGCGTCTAATTTTTATACTCATCTCAGCTTAGGCGCTAAAAATAACAATTAGGTGACGCTTTTGAGACACTAATGTTGCGATGGCGAAATTCCTTTGATTTAAACCAATAATCCGCTATTAAGTCGTTGTTATTGAGTTGTATCAGGGTATACTGAGTACTAAACAGACAGTCTCTTTAGAGGATGAAAAAATGGATTACAGCACTTCTGATTTATGCGACCACTTTGCAGATGTGGTTGATGTGCTCGAACCAATGTTTATCAATTTTGGTGGACGCCCAAGCTTTAGTGGTCGAGTAAAAACCGTTAAATGCTTTGAAAATAACGAGCTGATCCGCGAAATTTTATCAACCGATGGCACCGACAGCGTGTTATTGATTGATGGTGGTGGTTCAACCCGACGCGCCCTGATTGATATAGAGCTGGCTGAAATCGCATTAGAAAACAACTGGCAAGGCATTATTGTTTACGGTGCCATTCGCCATGTTGATGAGCTTGAAGAACTAGACTTAGGCATTCAAGCAATTGCGTCTATTCCTGTTGCTGCCGATAGTGAAGGCGCAGGTGAAGACGGCATTGGCGTTAACTTCGCAGGCGTATCTTTCTTTGATGACGACTTTGTTTACGCTGATAGCACCGGTATTATATTATCTGCTGAAGAATTAGAGTTAGAAATAATAGAAGACTAATCTCGGTGACAAACTACCTTAAAATTTATGATGAAGCGGCGGTAAAGCACTTATGTGTCCGCCGCGCTAACGAACTAAAAGCTTGGCAAGCCCTTGCCCTTCTCGACACTCAAGTTAACGCCCCACAAGCACTCATCGATGCAAAACAATTCGGTATTCGCTATGTTTTAGTTGGCGTATGTGAAGATATTGGCCCTCGCGCTAACTTAGGTAACGGTGGCTCAGGGCAAGCGTGGCAAGCATTTTTAAAGCGCTTTTTAAACCAAACGCATAACCAGTTTTTAAATCACGAGCGTGTGTTGCTACTCGGCGAAGTTGCCCTTGATGACTTAAACCAACAAGCTGCTGACCTTGATAATAAAAACGACGCTGACTTAACCAAACTACGTGAATTGTGCGCTGATATAGACACCCGCGTTGAGCAAGTGCTTGCGATGATTTTTGCAGCTGGCCTTGAGCCAATTGTAATTGGTGGCGGCCATAACAACTGCTTAGGTATTTTACGCGCCCTTAGTAAGCAACATGGCAAACCAGTCAACGCCATCAACTTAGACCCTCATGCTGACTTCAGAGAGTGTGAAGGCCGTCATAGCGGTAATGGTTTTAGATATGCGTACAGTGAAAACCACCTTGCTGACTACCATGTGATGGGTTTACACGAATTTAAAAATAACCAAGCGATTATGGATGCCCTGACAAACGCAGACTTCACGTTTGATAGTTACCAAGATATTCAAGTACGTCGTAAAGTCGATTTATCTTCAGCGTGTCAACACGCATTAGCGCAGTTTGATAATGCACCGCTTGGAGTCGAAGTCGACCTAGACAGCATCTCACTAATGCCGGTTAGTGCTTACACCAACTGTGGCTTTAGTGTAAGTGATGCAGAACATTTTGTGCATTTAGCGGCTAGCCAAACAACTGCTCGCTACCTTCACTTATGCGAAGGCGCCCCGTCGCAACACCCGGTTGGTTTAGAAGCAGGCATGAACGACGCTGGCCAAATAATCACTGCTCTTGTGAATGCGTATTTGCAGGCGAGAGAGGCAAGTTAGAAAGTTAGAAAGTTAGAAAGTTAGAAAGTTAGAAACTCTAAAATACCTAGTATCTAAGTCAAGGAACTCGCTAACTTTCAACCTGAAAGCTGAAAGCTCTAACTTTACTCTTTCCCCTAGTAACTTGCTAACTTACCCCTGATGCTCTAACCGCCACTGTTTTAACCACGACATCATGCCTACGCTGCTAAGCGGGTAATTAAAGTAATAACCCTGGGCGGCGTAGGTGTTCAACGACTTAACAAATTTAAGTTGCTCTAGGGTTTCTACCCCTTCACAAATCACCTTGGCATTATTTTGATTATGCATATCCACCATGCCAGAGACTAGGCTACGAACTTGGCTTTGATGGGCAAAATCAGCGGTCAACGATGCTGCTACTTTAATATACTCAACATTAAGATTTGGCAGCTTAGCAAGCCAAATAGGCGTGTCGCCAAAGCCATCAATACACAGCTTAATACCAATGCTATTTAGCCTTGCGACCATGGCTTTACCTTGGTCGTCTAGGCTCATAAATAGATCGAGCGGGCATTCAATGATTAAATCGCCCGGCTCTAAGCGGTGTTCATTCATAATGCGGTCAACAAATTCAATGAACTCTTCGTGCAGCATTTCTGGACCAAACACGTTAATACTAAGTGGTAGTTCAATGCCTTCCATACGCAGTGCCATAGCAAGCTCAGCAGCACGTTCAATAACATACGCTGCCACAGGGTAACTTAGGCCAGCGACACGAATATCATCAATAAATTTGTTAGCCGAAAGAATGCCTTGTTTTGGATGCTGCCAACGTAGCAGTAATTCTAAAAACTCAATCTGCTCGTCGCTATTACGAATAACTGGCTGAAAATAAAGCTCAAGTTCGCTGGCAAAATCGAGGTGTGCTAATTCACGTAGGCGTGCTTGTTGCTCTAATTGCTCGATCATCATTTGCGGGTGGTAAGGCACAATTTCTCGCTCTGGGTTTGAATCAAGGGCAAGGTTGGCAAATGAAATTAAGTTCTCGAAGCTGTATTCTGGTTCGTCACAATTCACATAACTGGCGCGCACTTTAACTTCAATCGTACAGTTAGCAACATTGAATGGCTTTAATGTTACTTGCCTGATTTGGCTGATCAGCTGCTCATGAAGATGTTTTTGCTCTTCGAGTGAGCAAATAAACGCAAAGTTTAAGCCCCCTAAATGCGCTAATTTTTCAGTATTTGCGGTGTTACTTACCATACTCAGCACAGCATCAACACTGAGTTGCTGTTTAATACGTGTGGCCGATTGCGCTAATAATAAATCACCAAAGTCACGACCAATATGCTGGTTAACATCGTTAAAGCCTTCAAGGCGGATCATCACTAGTGCACAATTTGCTGAGTGCTCTTGGGTCCATGCAACAAAGCTATTTCTGAGTGCATTACGATCAGGTAAACCTGTCAGTGGAGCGGCATCTAAATCATCGTTATGGAGCGGTTCTACTTCAACCTGCTCATCTTCTTCGGGCTCTTCGTAATTAAAAAAGCCTGAAACAGATAAAATAACTACCGAGAAAACAAGCCAATATAAGGCTGTGTCGAGTAATAGGTGGGCAGAGTATAAAACCGCGAACGAAATTGCGGCAGAGACACTCAATATTATGGCAAGCCAATTAGTGGTGCGAAATGCTTGCCATAAATGAAAACATAAAGCTAAAGCAAGTAAGATCACCAGCCAAGGTAATCCTAAGCTTAAAATAGCTAAACCTAGTACGCCATTAACGACTAGGCTTAGTCTTAAAATAGGGTTTTGGGTTACGCATAGGGCACAGATCATTGCCATAAAAACGCTACCAGCTAAAAACACTGGCACTACATCACTTGTTAAATTTACGAGTTGCGTGCTACTACTCGCTAAACTAAAAATCAATGACATGTAATCCAAACTGCGTAATAAAACTTATCTAACTAAGTCTACCCAAAATCCACAGATTTAACAGTTTATTTACGCCGAATTGGTAACTTAATTGTGCTGGGTGGGATATTTGCCAATGAGCAATATCAGCACGAGCCCCCACTTTTAACACACCACGATCGTCAAGACCTAACGCACCCGCGGCGTTTCGTGTTACACCAGCTAATGCTTGCTCTGGTGTCATACGGAAAATAGTGCACGCCATATTCATCATTAAGTGCAATGAACATAATGGTGAAGTTCCAGGGTTAAAGTCAGTTGAAATGGCGATCGGAACTTGGTACTGCTGCAGTAGTTCAATTGGCGGATACTTTGTTTCGCGTAAAAAGTAAAATGCACCTGGTAACAATACCGCTGCAGTGCCCGCTTTGGCCATAGCTTGAATGCCAGCTTCATCTAAGTGTTCAATATGATCTGCCGATAAGCCATTAAATTCGGCAACAAGCTCTGCGCCATGTTGATTAGATAACTGCTCGGCATGCAACTTAACTGGTAAGTTGTGCTTTTTAGCCGCTTCAAACACACGGCGAGTTTGCTCGTTGCTAAAGCCAACGTTTTCACAAAAAGCATCAACGGCATCAGCTAAATCAGCTTCAACAACACGGTCAAGCATCTCACCGCAAACCAAATCAATGTACTCATCACTACGGCCTTTATATTCAGGCGGTAATGCATGAGCACCTAAAAACGTGGTTTTAACATCAACCGGGTGGTTCTCACCGAGTAAACGAGCTACTTCGAGTAGTTTAATTTCATTTTCGCAATCAAGACCATAGCCTGATTTGACCTCGACAGTCGTCACGCCTTCTGCGTATAACGCATTTAAGCGCTCTTTAGCACTAACAAACAGTGTTTCGTGGTCGGCTTCGCGGGTTGCACGTACGGTGCTTGCAATGCCACCACCATTTGCAGCGATTTGTTCGTAGCTAACACCTTGCAAACGCTGCTCAAATTCTTCTGCGCGACTACCGGCAAACACTAAGTGAGTGTGACAATCAATCAACCCAGGTGTTAACCACTGCCCTTTTGCAGATACAGTTGGCGTTGCTAACGCGTCAAATTTAGGTAAATCGGTTTGTGCACCTAACCAGGCAATTTTGCCATCTTTAACGGCAATCGCTGCATTTTCAATGGCGCCGTACGGTGCATCAACAGCAGGATCCATTGTGGCGATATTGGCATCTGTGATCAGTAAATCCCAGAGCGCTTGATCATTGTTGGTTGTGTGCATTTTTCACCTATCTTGATGCTTGCTAAAGGCTCAGTATGAGCCTAAATTTAAATTTGCTTAAAGTTTATCAACTCATCTTGTATATACAAGGAAATTATGTCACCTTGTAACACACTGTTAACTTATAAATAAACTTTTCATAATGAGCGTCCCTAAGTTTGCGCAAATAAAAGAATTCATTCTGGAAAATATACAATCGGGAGAATGGCAAGAGAACGACCGTGTCCCTTCAGAAAACGAACTCACCAGTCAATTTCAAGTTAGCCGTATGACAGCTAGGCGCGCGCTCAGTGAGTTAACCGATGCCGGTATTTTAACCCGCAGCCAAGGGCAAGGTACTTTTGTTGCCAGCTTCAAATCACAATCATCGTTACTAGAAATCAAAAACATTGCCGATGAAGTTAAAGCGCGCAACAGCAATTACAGTTGTACGATTTTAGTGATGGAGTCAATCAGCGCTATTGCCCCCATCGCGATAGCTTTGGGTGTCGAGGTCGACAGCCATGTTTATCGAAGTGTGATTGTGCACAATGAAAACGAGCAACCTCTGCAAGTTGAGGAGCGTTTTGTGAACCCCGCTCTTGCTAAAGACTACTTACAACAAGATTTTCACAGCCTAACACCCCACGAATACTTATCGAAAAACGCTCCGCTCACTGAGGCTCGCCACACGGTCGAAGCAATTATGCCCAATCAAGAAATGTGTGAATGGCTCAACCTGTACAACGAAGAGCCATGCTTACAAGTGATCCGCCGAACCTGGTCATCGCAAGGTATTGTAAGCTTTGCGCGCTTAGTCTCACCGGGTAGTAAATACCGACTAGGCGGCCATCTTACTTTTAAAAAGTAGCTAAATAGGCGCTTGATAACGAAAATTAAGTGACTCAATCGCCGAGCCATCAATGATACGCTCGCCTTTATCATGGCTAGTAAATGTTGGAGGCTGATTACCCTGCTCAGCGCATTTTTGTTGGTAGTAATCTGCTTTTGTAGGATGCGCAGGATTAACCACATTATAAATGCTGCTCGCGCTTGACCAGTTTTCAATTACAGAAAAAATCGCCGCTATCACATCTTGCTGCTGTACCATGTTTACCACTTGCTGACTTGAGCTAGACAGCTCTTTACCTGCAACAAACTTACCCGGGTCGCGCCCAGGACCAACAAGGCCCGCTAAACGCAATACTTTACCACCGGCATTGAGCACTAACTGCTCAGCATCAAATAGCAGTTGCTGGCGCGCTGATTGGCAATTAATTGTTGTGCTTTCGTCGTAATGACCATTGTCAGTTGGGTAAACACCCGTCGAAGAACATAAAATAAAGCCTTTACAATTTAGTTGCTTGGCAAGCTCAAGCCCTGCTTGCAAAGTAGCTAAATAATTACTTTCTGAGCTGCGACTACGCGGCGGAATTGCACACACCCACCATGCATCTTCAAGTGAAACATCGTGTTTAAGCACTGTACCTTCAAACGCAACCTGGCGCTGAAAGTCATGTTCGTGCTCGCTACTACGGTGTGTACCCTGCACTTGCCATGCTAATTTTTTTGCCTCAACACAAAGCGCACTACCAAGCCAACCTGCACCTAAAACGACTAGTTTATTATTTTCAGAACTCATTTATCTAACTACCTCTTAGAATTTATTATTAACGTTCGCTTAACGGTGTAGCGATTTGGGTGCAAATATGATTAGATAGATAACTCTACCCGATAATAAAAACACGTGCACCTATGTTAAATAACCTCTCTTTACGTAAAAAAATATTACTACTCATCGGCGGGACGATAAGTGTACTACTGATCATCGCGTCTAGTTTTTTTGTTAGCCATATTGCTGATCTATCGCGCCAAGCTATTCAACGCGAAGCCGACAGCTATTTACAGAGTGAGCGACTTTCAATGCAAGGTTACTTTGCCAAATACGGTAAAGTGGTTCAAACCTTCATTACAAATCCGCATTTAGTGAATTGGTTCGACAATTGGACTGAACGTGATCAAAGCCTTGATAACCAACCTGGATACGACAGCGTTAATCAAGATTTTGTGCGTATCAGTGGCAACGATGACAACATCTTATCTGCCTTCTTTGCATCTGCAACAACAGGTGAGTACTTTAAAGAAAACGAGCGAACCACTCATTATAATGGCCAACCTTACTACGCTTACAAACGTGGTTGGTGGCAAGATGCTTTAAAGATCAACAAGCTTTATGTTGGTCCTATTTCTGTAGATTTAACCACAGGTAATGCCTCTGCAGTTGTGCAACAGCCTGTTTATAAGCAAAACAAACTAATAGGCTTTGGTGGTGTCGATTTACAGCTAAACAACATCAACGACATGGTTGAAGAAATTCGCTTTAATGGCCAAGGCTTTGGTTTCTTACTTGATGGCAATCAAAAGGTTGTGCACTTATCTAAGCGCACTGGCCACAAGCTATCTGTGACTGACGAAGGTCCGAATGGCAAAGAAGGCCTAGATGCCCTCGAAAAACAATTTAGCGACACATCAGGCTTTAGCGAATTAAACCGCGCGATGAAAAGCCAAAAAGATGGCAGCAGCTTTGTTACTTTCAAAGGTGAGCAATATTACGTTGTATACAACCGCCTTGAGCTAGAAACCCCTTACCTTGATTGGTACGTGGGTATTTTAATTCCAACAAGTATGATTGATGAGCCAGTAAATGATGCGGTGATGACAACCACAACCTCTGTGATCATCATTCTTGCGATTATCATTGCGATGATCTTCTGGGCCACGCAAATGATCACCAAGCCGCTGACTAAGCTAACTTACATTATGCGTGATATCGCATCAGGTGATGGCGATTTAACACAAAAAATCGAAATCAAGAGTAATGATGAAGTGGGCCAACTTGCTCATCACATGAATACCTTCATCGATAAACTTCGTGCAATGATGCTTAATACTGCTGCGCAGGCCGAGCAACTTAGCCAAGCTGCAAGCCAATTGAAAATTGTATCGCAAAAAACCAACGATGAAATTCAGCAAGAAAAGCAACAAGTTGATAGTGTAAGTGCGGCGGTAACCGAAATGGCGTCTACTGTGATGGAAATCTCGCGCAATGCTCAGCACACTAATAATGCAGCTGAAGAAGTGCAAACCATTACCGTTGACGGTACGAAACGTTCAACTCAAGCTCAATCAGTGATGACCGCTCTGGCGAGTCACATCGGTGAAGCGTCTAAAGTGGTTGCGGGTCTTGAGCAAGAAAGTGGCAATATCGGCGCGGTGGTTGATGTTATCAACTCAATAGCAGAGCAAACCAACTTACTCGCACTAAACGCGGCGATAGAAGCAGCCCGTGCTGGCGAGCAAGGTCGAGGCTTCGCAGTTGTTGCTGATGAAGTTCGTTCACTGGCAAGCAGAACCCAAGAATCTACTGATGATATTCGCAACATGATCAGCCGTTTACAGCAAATTGCCCAACAAGCATCGACTATGATGCAACAAGGTCAAGAGCGTGCTGAAGGCTCAGTTGAGCAAACACAAATTGTATTGCAAGCTCTACAAGATATCGCCCAATCTGTGACAAATGTGCAAGATCAAAGTCATCAAATTGCGACTTCGACTGAGCAGCAAACAGTGGTTGCAGAAGATATCAATAATAGCTTGGCAGCGATTAATCATTTAGTGAATAGCACTGCGGATCATGCCCATGAATTGGCGGATGAAGCACGTGATTTGAATGAATTAGCAGCCGCTTTAAATAAAACGGTGAATCAATTTAAGTTATAAAGATAAATTGCTGAAGTAGTTAAAAACCCGATGTCACCTGAAGATGACATCGGGTTTTTATCGTCAGCCTTCCCTGTTAGTCGTGGCGCAACCGCTTTCGCGTGTTCCATAAATTCGTGCCACTGTTGCTTGTTCCATAAAGCAACTCCTTTGTTGGTCAATCCTTGTGTTGGTTGCGTTTGTACTTGTTCCATATAGTCTCCTCCTTACGCTAGCTTCATCCTGTTTGGCTCCTGCCTAAGCTTATTCCTTGCTGTCATCTCCATTCACTTTATCCATAAAGCGTTGCCATTGTGCGCTACTCCATAACGCCTTGTTACTTCCTTGTTGTCCTTTGTGCGTAGTTACATTATCCATACTGTAAACTCCTTGCGGTTTATCGTCCGTTACTCCTACAGCCCATCCTTGCTGTGCTCCATTACCCATCCTTGTAGATTAATGCGGTGATTATCGCTTAGCGATGATATACACAGCATGAATCAAACCTGGAATGTACCCTAATAAGGTTAAAAGAATATTAATCCAGAACTGCGCACCTAAACCTACCTGTAAAAATACGCCGAGAGGTGGAATTAAAACCGATAAAATAATACGTATTAAATCCATGACTCACTCCTTGAAAAATATAAGCCCAGCCAAAGCTGGGCTATATAGGGCTTGCTATTATTCAGCAACAATCGTTAATTCATCGATTACTTTGCGAACATCTTCTGCGTTTTCAGCAATGCTTACTGCTAATTGCTTTTCTGCATCAGACTCAACAGTACCTTTTAGAGTTACCACACCCATGTCAGTATCAACATCGATGTCTGTACCACCTACTTCTGAGTTAAATAAATAACGTGTCGTGATTACAGTACTCATTTTTGCGTCGGTTAAGTCGCTTTCTGCTGAATCAGCTTTGTCTGATTTCATGTGCTTAGCTTTCATGTTTTTAACAACAGTTAGTTCGTTATCAACAGAGCTAACACCGTCTAGGCTAAGAACTAGCTCTTCAGCAAGCTCTTTATCTAATTCGCTATCAACTTTACCTGTAAGTACAACCTTGCCATTAGTTACATCAGTGTTGATGTCAAAGTTGTTAAGGTTTGTGTTCATAAGAAGCACAGTTTCTGCCTTACCATCAATCCAAGCATCTTTACTTTCATTTTCCCAGCTGCTTGCCTGAGCTGACATGCTAGTTGCACCAATTACTAAAGCGGCAATCATAGATTTGTTAAAAGTGTTCATAATCTTTCTCCTTTTGATTAAAGACACTTTTACTAATGCGACTATAATGCCAACTATTTACTTGTTTATTTTCAGTAAGTTAAACACCCATTCAGCAGCTATTTATATTCATTTAGGTAAAGATTTACAAGCTGCTCGGTAAGAAGTTCACGATGTTGCAAAAATGGCCACTTAGTTGCTGATTTTATTAATCTGTGGTTAATTTAACGAAGTTGTTTATTAGCAAAAAAACACAAATCATTGATTTATATAAAAATAAACTTTGGCCTAAGGCTTGCTTCGTAATTAATAACTAAAAAATCACCTTTAAAATCACAACAGGGAACTACCATGGCCGTTAAACTTGAAGATCGCCCAATCGATCAAGTAAGAGAAGAAGTTATTGATCAACTCATTTATAACTACAGTCATGCTGTTATTTCAGCCGAAGCATTTGAACGCCGACTAGACCAGGCAATGGCAGCCACTAGCAACGAAGTACTGGTTGAACTAGTTGCTGATTTAGATCTGAAAGCGGATATTGACTATAAATCGCATAAGCATGCGCAATTTAAACCTCACTATAGCCACAGCAGCGACAACGAAAGCCTGCAGCTTCGTAGTATTCTGGGTTCAAATGAGCGCAGCGGCCAATGGGTAGTACCAAAAGAAATTCACCTAACAAACTGCCTAGGTTCAATCGAACTCGACTTTAGCGAAGCAATTTTCCAACATCAGCATGTCACCATTTACGTGAACTGTATTTTAGGTAACGACGAAATCTACGTACCAGAACATGTAAATGTGGTATCTAAATTATTTAGCGTGATTGGCAGCGTAGAGAATAAATCTGTAGCCTTAAATAAAGGCCAAGGCCCAACTATCACCATTGAAGGTAATGTATGGCTAGGCTCAGTTGAGATTTCAGTTAAACGCACCATGAAAGAAAAGTTCATCAGCTTTGCCAACAGCCTAAAAGCCAGCTGGAAAGAAATGAATAAGGTGCAGTAAAGTTGTGAGGTGCGATTATGTCAATGTAAGTCGTCATTTATGGCGACAAGATATTGCATACGTTTCATCAATGACGCGCTAAAGCACGACCAACAATAGTGCGCGCGAAATAAATTTCACGCCTACATCAACCGTAGGCGTCACGCTTGCTTGGCGCGTCGTACATACAACGCCATTCCATCAATCAATACCTGACCTACAAACAACACAATTCGGCTCAAAACTGACGGCTGAAAGCTGACAGCTCCTTCACAAGTCATTATTCCTCTCACTCGGGATATCACTAAAATACTCTACAAACTCAACTTCAAAACCTGCGGGGTCGATGAAATATACATTTTTACGATAAGGGTTTTCTGGGCCGTGTTTATCAATTTCATAACCAGCCGAAACAAGACGCTCAACTACAGCATTAATATCGTTTGTCACATAAGCAAAATGAGCAAGGCCTACTTGGTGGCCTGCTAAATCACGGTTTTCATCTTCACCGTTATCACTTAATGCAAGATATTGGTAATCATCACCAAAGTGCAGCCATTTACGCGGTTTGCCCGACCATTTGCTATCGCCTTGACTACGCACACGCCAGTGCGGGAATGCTGCTTTATAAAAGTGCAGCATGGCATCAACATTACTAACAACAAGGTTTACGTGCTCTAAATACATGGTAGTTTTCCTTTTTATTTTTAAACTGCCACCAAGATAAAACCTCAAGTTAAGTTTAGGTAAAGCGTTTTTTCAAATAAAAAAGCCCCACTAAAGTGAGGCTTTTAAAAAATGATTCGTTATTTATGAATTAACTGCCAGCAACCTGCATTTGTTCAATCAATACAGAGCCTGTTTGAATACCGCCACGACGTTCGATGTCGCCACCTAAGCCCACAACGGCCTTAAACATATCTTTTAAGTTACCAGCAATCGTGATTTCACTTACTGGGTATTGGATTTCGCCATTCTCAACCCAAAAACCCGCCGCGCCACGTGAGTAATCACCCGTTACCGTGTTCACACCTTGGCCCATAAGTTCCGTTACTAATAAGCCTGTGCCCATGGTTTTTAAAAGTGCTTTTAAATCGGCATGGGTTTGTTCAACTAGCCAGTTATGAATACCACCAGCATGACCCGTTGGTGCCATTGACAGTTTACGTGCCGCATAGCTTGCTAATAGGTAAGTTTGCAGCTCACCGCCTTGAATAATTTCACGGTCTACGGTTTTTAAACCTTCAGCATCAAACGGTGAAGACGCTAAACCTTTTAATAAGTGCGGGCGCTCAGAGATATTCACACAATCGCTAAAAACTTTAGTGCCTAAGCTATCAAGCAAGAAGCTCGACTTACGATAAAGCGCACCGCCACCAATCGCCGACACTAAATGGCCAAACAATGAGTTAGCAATATCAGCTCTAAAAATTACAGGCACTTTCATAGTACCTAGCTTTTGGCTGTTAAGTTTAGCCAAGGTTTCGGTTGCTGCTTCAAGGCCCACTTTTGCAGCGTCATTTAAATCATCTTTATGGCGCGCGATGGTATAAGCCGAGTCGCGCTGCATTTGCTCGCCTTCTTTACCGATCACCATCGTACTAATGCTATGACGCGTACGTGGGTAACCTGCAATCATGCCATGGCTGTTACCATAAACACGTAAACCTTGGTGAGAAGAAAAACTCGCACCGTCTGAATTTACAATGCGCTCATCGGCATTTAACGCAGCTTGTTCTGCTTGATGACAAAACTCAACACCTTGCTCTGGGCTAACTTCCCACGGGTGGTATAAATCTAAATCTTGCGGTGCAAATTCAAGTAACTCTTTATCGGCGATACCATTGAATGGGTCGTCAGAGGTGAACTTTGCAATATCAATGGCTTTTTCGACCACTGTACGTAATGTTTTAGGGTTTAAGTCAGCTGTTGAAGCAGAGCCTTTGTTGTTACCCACATAAACACTGATACCTAAGCCACCGTCTTGGTTAAACTCTATTGTTTCAACTTCGCCCATGCGCGTGCTGACAGACAAACCTGACGTGCTCGACATCGCCGCTTCAGCCGCAGTAGCACCCAATTTTTTTGCATGCTCAAGCACTTCGCTTACTGCGTCTTTCACTTCAGAAATGTGTTGATAAATAGGATCTTTCATCTTGTGTGTCCTAGGTTCTGATATTTTTTATAGTGTAACGAATGCTAACACACTGCGAGACCTGCATCAGCTAATATTAATCATTAACTAAATGGCGTATAATAGCGAATAGTTAAGTTTACTGAATGAGCATCCTTATGGCGAAGAAGAAAAAGCCACTTATCGAAGAAGAAATTATTTACGTATCAAAAAGCGAATTAAAACGTGAAGCCATGCAATATCATGGTCTGGGTGCTGAAATTGCAAAAATGCCGAAAAAGCAGCGCGATCGTTTACCGCTTAATCACGATTTAAAAGAAGCCCTTGTTGTTTCTGATAAAGTAAGTGATAAGAGCGATGCTTACCGTCGTAACTTAAACTACATCGCAAAAGTATTACGTACCACAGAAAACGTTGATGAAATCCAAGCGATGATCGACATCATGCTTAATAAAAACAATCAAGCGGATGTTTTGATGAACAAAATCGAAACCCTGCGCGATGATTTAATTAAACAAGGTGACGACCTGATCAATTCAACAATCGATCAATACCCTTCTCTTGAGCGGCAAAAAATGCGCCAATTAGTGCGCAGCGCCGCAAAAGAAGTGAAAGCAGAAAAGCCAGCCAAAGCATACAAAGAGTTATTCCAGTATCTAAAAGATGCGATTATGCTTTGATTTGTATAAAGAAAGCCGCTTAATGAAAATTTTGCGGCTTTTTAATAAACATTTCGGTGTTAAAACACCTCCTACAACCCCGTAGGAACGGGTGTAGCCGTGAAAATTGCGTACAATAATCACCTAAATATTTCGGCGTTAAAACGCCTTCTACAACCCCGTAGGAACGGCTTTAGCCGTGAACATCACGTACAATAATCACCTAAATATTTCGGCGTTAAAACGCCTCCTACAACCCCGTAAGAACGGCTTTAGCCGTGAACATCACGCACAACAATCATCTACCATTACGGTCTAAAAACCCACCTACAACCTCGTAGGAACGGCTTTATCCGTGAAGAATTTACCTATAAATAGATACAATCCCAAAAAGGGTAATCACGCACACTTTTAACAATTCCAGCCCTCAATGGGTTTGCGATGATGTACCTCGATACTCCAAGTAAATGTTCTTCGTTCCTTATTAAGGAATCATAATATCCTGGCTGCCAAATTTTTCGTTTAGAGCATGTTGCCTTGTTTATGAGATATGAACTCTTCCCTTTAACCTCTTGAATCAATCGAGCTAAAGGTACTTTATCTTGTAATTGAAATAACCAGTGTAGGTGATCAGGCATTACCACAAAACAGATAGTTTTAGCTTTAATTTCATCTATAGCCCTTAGGGTGTTAATTAAAACTCGTGCATTATTAAAGTCAGAGAAATAACAGTTTCTATCAAGCGTTGAAGTGGTAACAGAGTAATAATGAAATGGGATTGATACCCTATGCTTTCTTAGATTTTGATAATGTGCGGTCATCCATAACCCTCCATTTATTATTTTAAATCTAGACAAAAACGTATAAGAATCAAGTTAAACCCTCGTATGAACCGCTTTAGCTGGGAAAAAGATAAACATGTTCGGCGTTAAAACACCTCCTACAACCCCGTAGGAACGGCTTTAGCCGTGAACATCAGGTATAATAATCACCTAAATATTTCGGCGTTAAAACACCTCCTACAACCACGTAGGAACGGCTTTAGCCGTGAATATCGCGCACAACAATTATCTATAATTTCGGCGTTAAAACACCTCCTACAATCCCGTAGGAACGGCTTTAGCCGTGAACATCGCACACAACAACCATCTATTATTTCGGCGTTAAAGCGCCTCCTACGTCAAAGCTGACAACTCCAAACAAAAAAGGCTCTGAGCGTTCACTCAGAGCCTTTTTAAAATCGATAATCAATTACCAGATTTTTACGCGATCTTCTGGTTTGATATACATCTTGTCGCCTTCTTTCACATCAAACGCCTGGTAGAATTCTGGCATGTTTGAAAGAATACCGATTACACGGTAATGGCTTGGTGAATGAGGGTCTGTCATAAGGCGGTTACGTAACTCTTCGTCACGATATTTACGACGCCAAATTTGCGACCAACCCATGAAGAAACGCTGATCACCTGTGTAACCATCAATAATAGGCGCTTTTTCATCACCCAGTGATAACTGATATGCCGTATAAGCAACAGTTAAGCCGCCTAAGTCACCAATGTTTTCACCTAATGTAAGCTGACCATTTACGCTAGCATCTTCAAATGGTTTGTACTCGTTATATTGAGCAACTAACTGACCTGTGCGCTCCTCAAACTGTTTAAGGTCTGATTCGCTCCACCAGTTACGTAAGTTACCGTCACCATCGTACTTCGCACCTTGGTCATCAAAGCCGTGACCTAATTCGTGGCCGATTACCGCACCGATTGCACCGTAGTTAACAGCGTCATCAGCTTCTAGATTGAAGAATGGCGGTTGTAAGATAGCCGCTGGGAATACGATTTCGTTGTTCACTGGGTTGTAGTAAGCGTTTACTGTTTGTGGTGTCATGTGCCACTCAGAACGGTCAACTGGCTTACCTAGTTTTGCAGTCATATCTGCATATTCCCACTCGCTGTGGCGAATGTAGTTACCTACTAAGTCATCACCTTTAACTTCAAGTGCTGAGTAATCTTTCCACTTATCTGGGTAACCGATTTTTGGTGTGAACTTATCAAGCTTTTCTTTAGCAGCAATTTTTGTTTCTGGGCTCATCCACTCAAGGTTTTCAATCGCAACTGCATAACCTTTAATAACGTTATCTACTAACTCTTCCATGCGCGCTTTCGCTTCAGGTGGGAAGTTCTCTTTAACGTATACTTTACCTAAGATTTCACCTAGTACACCGTTTGATGCATCTACCGCTTTTTTCCAAAGTGGAGATTGCTCTGTTACACCGCGAAGTGTTGTGCTGTAAAAATCAAAGTTAAGGTCTACTAGCTCTTTATCTAATAAGCGAGCGTAGTTGCTAACAAAATGGAACTTAAGGTAATTTTGCCACGTTGCTAAGTCTGTATCGTTGTAGATACCTGCGAATTTTTCTAGGTAGCTAGGCTGGCGAATGATTACATCTTCAGTTTTGATACCTGATGCATCAAGGTAAGCTGCAAAGTCAAAGTCGCCAGTAAGTTTGTTAGCATCTGCAACGCTCATCTTGTTGTAAGATTTAGTCGCATCACGGCTTTCAACACGGCTCCACTGCGCATCAGCAATGCTTGTTTCAAGATCAATAATTGCTTTAGCCGCAGACTCTGCATCAGCTACACCGGCTTTGCTTAAGATAGCTGTTACGTATGCTTGGTAAGCTTCACGAATTTTTGTGAATTTTTCTTCATCTTTTAGGTAGTAGTCGCGATCTGGTAAACCTAAACCAGACTGATAAACATACATCGCGTTTTCGCTAGAGTTTTTCGCGTCGTTGTTTACGTACCAACCAAACGGTAAGCTACCGCCTTTAATGCGAAGTTCAGCCATTAAAGCAACAAGATCTGACTTGTTCTTAACTGCATCAACGCTTTCTAGCACTGGTGTTAATGGCTTGATGCCTGCCGCTTCACGGCCCGCTTCGTCCATGTAGCTGTTGTAGAATGCAGCTAGTTTAGCTTCATCAGAGCCTGGCTTAACGTCTTTATTAGCCGCTGCTTTTTCTAGTACTTCTTTCATCGCTTTTTGCGAATCATCGTAAAGCTGAGTGAATGAACCGTAGTTTGATTTATCACCTGGAATTTCTGTTTTCTCTAACCATTCGCCGTTTACGTGATAGTAAAAGTCATCTTGTGCGCGAACAGACTCGTCCATATTCGCCAGTTCAATGCCTGAATTTAAAGGAGCTTTTGCTTCAGTTACGGCCGCAGTTGCTGGTGCTTTAGTTTCTTGTTCTTTTTCACCACAACCAACAAGACCGAGGGCTAGTGCAATACTTGCCGCGGTAAGTGTTACTTTTTTCATGGGAGTCCCGTACTAATTATTTTTGATGTATTTATCGAAAAACTAGCAAACCTAATTAATCATTAGTTTTTCGCTTTAACCATAATAAACCGCTCAAGCAAAACAATAAAACCGAATATGTAACAATTCTTATCAAAACAGGATGAGACGCATTTTTGAGCGGTGGGAGGGGGAGGTTAAGTGGTTAGTGGTTAGTGGTTAGTGGTTAGTGGTTAGTGGTTAGTGGTTAGTGGTTAGTGGTTAGTGGTTAGTGGTTAGTGGTTAGAACAAAGTAAAATACAATTCATGTGTAGCAAGTTCTTTGTTTAATTACACAAAAAATAAAACCACCCTCTCGTGATCTGACTTCTGAAATCTAACTACTAAAAACTAACCTCTATTATATAACCACCGCGCGAAATAAATTTCACGCCTACATCAAACGTAGGCGTCACGCTTGCTTGGCGCGTCTTACATTCAGCACCAAGTCTGTAAATTAATAAAGAACCCGCAAACAATGCCGCTCGGCTAGAAACTTATAGCTTAAAGCTTACAGCTCAAACCTCTGTTTTATCTTTTCGATGATCTCAACATTCGCGGCTGGGAAGCTGTAATCATCAAGCTCGCTAAGTGCAACCCATTTGCCTTGTTGGCCTTCTGCGCCATGGGCCGTGCCTGTGAAATCATCAACAATGTGCACATCTAAACGTACGCATTTATCGCCGTAGTCATGTTCGATAACCATTAGCTCTTCACTGGCGTTTACGGTTAGGTTTACTTCTTCTAACAGCTCGCGCTGTAGCGCGGCAAATACGCTTTCGCCCTGCTCTACTTTGCCGCCTGGGAATTCCCATAAGCCGCCTTGGTGTTTGTCGTCTGGGCGCTTACAAATAAATAATTGCTGATCTTTATAAATAACACCGACTGCAACATGCACTACTTTTTTAGTCATTTGTTGTTTCCTTAATCATAAAAAAAGCGACGCAAGCGTCGCTTTTTATCACCGTGTTTTGGTTATTTTAATTTACCGCAACACTGCTTATATTTATTACCTGAACCACAAGGACACGGCTCGTTACGGCCTACTTTAGGTTCTGCACGTTGTGTTACTACAGCACCTTCTGGTGTTTCGCCACCGATGTGCTCAGCTTCTTCATGTTGGTATTCACGTGGTGCATTTTCGCTACGACGATGTTGCTCTTCAACTTTCTCAACATCTTCTTCAGCGCGAACTTGTACTTTACTTAAAATACCCACAACGTCGACTTTTAAGTTCTCTAGCATTTCAGAGAATAGCTCGAACGACTCGCGCTTGTACTCTTGCTTAGGATTCTTCTGTGCGTAACCACGTAAGTGGATACCTTGACGAAGATGGTCCATCGCAGCTAAGTGATCTTTCCAATGTTGGTCTAGGCTTTGTAGCATAATCGCTTTTTCGAATTGACGTAGTACAGACTCGCCTACCATCTCTTCTTTTTGCTTGTATGCTTGCTCAACTGCTTCTTCGATACGCTCACGAAGCTTCTCTTCGTATAGTTTGCTATCGTCAGCTAGCCATTGTGAAATTGGCAGCTCAATTAAGAAATCTTGTTTTAAGCGTTCTTCAAGACCTGGGATATCCCACATTTCAGCTAAGCTTTGCGGTGCAATGAATTGGTCAATCACACCATTTAGCACATCGCCGCGAATTGCGGTGATAGTTTCTGAAATATCGCCTTCTTCAAGTAGCTCGTTACGTTGCGAGTAAACAACACGACGTTGATCATTTGCTACGTCATCGTACTCAAGTAATTGTTTACGAACGTCGAAGTTACGTGCTTCAACTTTACGTTGTGCGTTTTCGATTGCGCGGTTTACCCAAGGGTGCTCAATCGCTTCACCGCGTTGCATACCTAGTTTACGCATCATGTTAGTCATGCGCTCACCAGCGAAAATACGCATTAGCGCGTCGTCCATTGATAAGTAGAAACGGCTTGAACCCGCATCACCTTGACGACCAGAACGACCACGTAACTGGTTATCGATACGACGAGATTCATGACGCTCAGTACCAATGATGTGTAAACCACCCGCTTCGATTACTGCATCGTGGCGTTTTTGCCACTCATCTTTAATCGCTTTGATTTGTTCGTCAGTTGGGTTTTCTAGCTTTTCAACTTCGCTGTTCCAGTTACCACCTAACACGATATCGGTACCACGACCGGCCATGTTAGTTGCAATAGTTACTGTGCCAGGTAAACCAGCATCGGCAACAATGTCTGCTTCTTGCGCGTGGAACTTAGCATTTAGTACGTTGTGCTTAATTTTTTCTTTACGTAAGAACTGCGATAAGTACTCAGAACTTTCGATAGAAATAGTACCCACAAGTACCGGTTGACCACGTTCTTGGCAATCTTTGATATCAGCAAGAATTGCTTCGTACTTTTCTTCTTGTGTTAGGTATACAAGATCAGCACGATCGTCACGGATCATCGGTTTGTTAGTTGGCATTACTACTGTGTCTAGACCATAGATAGACTGGAACTCAAACGCTTCTGTGTCTGCTGTACCTGTCATACCCGCTAGCGTGTCGTATAAACGGAAGTAGTTTTGGAACGTGATTGATGCCAATGTTTGGTTTTCGTTTTGAATGCGTACACCTTCTTTTGCTTCAACAGCTTGGTGTAAACCTTCTGACCAACGACGACCTTCCATTGTACGGCCTGTGTGCTCATCAACGATGATAACTTCGTTTTCTTTAACAACGTAGTCAACGTCTTTTTGATAAAGCTTGTGAGCACGAAGTGCCGCATACACATGGCTTAATAATGTGATGCTTGAAGCTGAGTAAAGTGAATCACCTTCTTGAATTAAGCCGCGCTCAATTAGTAGCTCTTCAACTTTAATTTGGCCACGCTCTGTAAGGTGAACTTGCTTAGACTTTTCATCGATAGTGTAATCGCCGTCGCCTTCAACGCCTTCTTCATCTTCTTTTTCTTGTAGCTCTAGGTCAGGCACAATTTTGTTGATTTCGATGTAAAGCTCAGAGCTGTCTTCAGCTGGGCCTGAGATAATAAGCGGCGTACGCGCTTCATCAATTAGGATTGAATCCACCTCATCCACTACGGCGTAGTAAAGTGGGCGTTGTACACGCTCTTCAATGCTAAATGCCATGTTATCGCGCAGATAGTCAAAGCCAAATTCGTTATTAGTACCGTAAGTGATGTCGGCAGCGTAAGCGATTTTCTTCTGCTGCGGCATCATGCCTGGTACATTACAGCCTACTGTTAGGCCTAAGAACTCAAATAATGGGCGGTTAGTTTCGGCGTCACGTTTTGCAAGGTAGTCGTTCACGGTAATTACGTGAACACCTTTACCTGTTAAACCACGAAGGTATGCAGGCAATGTTGCTGTAAGTGTTTTACCTTCACCGGTACGCATTTCTGCAATGCGACCTTGATGTAAAACCATACCACCTAGTAGCTGTACGTCGAAGTGACGCATGCCATTTACACGCTTAGATGCTTCACGTACCACAGCAAATGCTTCTGGTAAAATGTCATCTAGGCTTTGTCCGTTATCGTAACGCTCTCTAAATTCAGCTGTTTTTGCTTTTAAATCTTCATCAGAAAGCGCTTCTAATTGCTTTTCAAGCGCATTAATTAGAGCGACCGTCTTTCTTAGGTTTTTAATAGTGCGGTCATTGCGACTACCAAAAATCTTGGTAAATAAATTAGATATCATGATAAAACCGTTACAATGTATTCTTTGTTAGCTAGTCATTAGCTAACCCACTTTCTTCAATTGATAATTAATATGCGCTTATGCTCATGATGTAGGGCATATTAATTAACAATTTATCAGTACGCTGTTCAAAACACCGCTTATTTCGTGCGCTATCATACCAGAGTCTGCGCAACATCAAACCTTCTGTTTATGAAGATATGGATTTTCAGCAAGAAAATTTAAAAATCAGCCATAATCTTTGATCTAACCCCATAAAAAGGGTGAAAACAAGATTACTGAATAGATATGGCGACAATAAGAATAAAATCAAGATCAGGGGAGAAAAAAGGCGATTCGAGGAACGAGATGCGAGGAACGAGATTCGAGATGCGAGATGCGAGATTCGGGGTGCGAGATTCGGGGTGCGAGATTCGGGGTGCGAGATGTGAGGTGCGAGGGACGAGGTGCGAGATGCGAGTTTTCGTAGGCGTCACGCTTGCTTGGCGCGCCTGCCATACAACACGAATCATGCTCATCAACTCATAACCAACAGGCGATGCTGAGCAGCTCAAAACTGACAGCTGAAGGCTGAAGGCTGAAGGCTGACGACTTTATTTATTTTTCCGCCCATGTTGCGCTAAACGCTCTAACTTGGCTTTTAAAGATGGAGGGGCGTCTGCGGCGATGGCGCTGAGGTAATCGGCTGTTTGTTCGCTCATTTGACGTTTAGAAACAGGCTTTTGCTCTGGCTTATTTGTTGCCGATAAACGCTGAGTTGCTTGTGGGTTTGCGGTAATTTTAATTTGCCCAAGCTCTACCATGCCAGCTGCACGAAAATGCGAAAGCATATCCATTTTTAAGTAATTTAAACGCAGTGCAATCGGTGCCGAAACAGCTTCAATCATTAAGGTACCATCACGGTAATTACTTACCCGGCATTTTTTCGAAAGCGTTTCACCTAAAAAGTCATCAAGAATGGTTTGTTGAGAAGACAAGCCTTGGGTTTTACCAGCATAAGATGCCAAGCGACCACTCAAGCCCGCCATAATATCGCCAACAGCCTTTGGCGCGTATCTATCTTTTGCCATTAATCGTCTACCTAAAAGGGTTAATCACCACAAAGAGAATATACCACCTACGTAAATATGAAGCTATTAGGTTTGAGAGTCGAGATGCGAGGTTCGAGGTACGAGGTTCGAGATGCGAGGTGCGAGGTTCGAGATGCGAGGTGCGAGGTACGAGATGCGAGGTACGAGATGCGAGGTACGAGATGCGAGGAACGAGATGCGAGGAACGAGATGCGAGGAACGAGGTGCGAGGAACGAGGTGCGAGGAACGAGGTGCGAGGAACGAGGTGCGAGGAACGAGGTGCGAGATTCGAGGTGCGAGTTATCGTAGGCGTCACGCTTGCTTGGCGCGTCTTACATTCAGCACCAAGTCTGCAAATTAATAAAGAACCTACAAACAACACCGTTCGGCTCAAAACTGACGGCTGAAAGCTGACGGCTAGCCTTTCTCTTTGTGAATATATTTTCGCGCGAAATAAATTTCACGCCTACATCAAACGTAGGCGTCACGCTTGCTTGGCGCGTCTAAAATTCAACACCAAACCGGAAAATCATTAAAGAGCCCACAAACAACACCATTCAGCTCAAAACTTATAGCTTAAAGCTTCTCTTCCTCCTGCGTGATTGTTTCTGGTACACTTTTCCTTTGTTTTTTTATTTAACTTTCGCGATGACTCAACACTCTCTTACTTTAGTCGTATTGGCTGGCGGGCTGGGTAGCCGCTTTGGCGGAAACAAACAAATTGCCGAAATTCCAGGGCTGGGCTGTACCATCATGGAACTGAGTATTCAGGATGCGGTTAAAGCGGGCGTGAGCCAAGCGGTGATCATCATTAATAAAAAAATTCGTGCTGAATTTGAAGCGACGATTTTACCGCGCCTGCCTGAGTCGCTCGAAGTAATCCTCGTTGAGCAAGAAATTAGTGCTGTGCCTCATGGCTATGAGCACCTAGCTGCTGAACGCCAAAAGCCATGGGGCACAGGTCATGCTTTACTTTGCGCAAAACCCTATGTAAATAACCCTGCGATTGTCATTACAGCCGATGATTATTATGGCGAGTCCTCTTATGCAATTGTTAGTGAGCACTTCAAACAACATAGCAATTGGGCGATGGTAGGCTACCCAATAAAAGATACCCTATCCGAAGAAGGTGGTGTAAACCGAGGTGTATGCTCTGTTGATAGCCACCAGCATTTAACTGATGTTGTCGAGTACCTAGATATTAAACTCGAAAATAATGTTTTAAAAGGCAACAATCCACATGGTGAGAGATTACAAATTGCCGATGATGCCCTAGGTTCTATGAGCTTTTGGGGAATAACACCCAGTTTATTTAATGACTTAGAAACAGGTTTTATTGAGTTTTTAGAAAATACTGACAACGGTGTCACGAAAGAGTATTATTTACCAAATGAGATACAACTCGCGATTCAAGATAACCGCCAAGCTGTAACCGTTTATACTGCACAAGAGCCATGGTATGGCGTGACCTACAAAGCTGAACTGGATGCAATAGCACACACTTTATGTCAGTTACGTCGTAAGCTAAACGATTAAACCCTCGCCTCTTCTTGCAAAAAATAAGTAATGGAAAATTAATGAAGTCGAATCCTGTTGCAACTTATCTTTCTGAGCACTTTGGCTTGAGCACAGATAACGTAACGCTAAAGCCAATTGGCAATGGCCACATCAACACAACCATGTTACTTAAATCAGAAGAAAACGCCTTGGTTGTGCAAAAGTTAAATACCGATGTGTTTCCTAACCCTAAGCACCTAGTTGAAAATGCACGACTAATTGAGCAGCACCTTAGTGAAAAACACGACAATGGTGAATATAGCCTCGAAATTATTCGTCATGTTCCAACTATCGAAAGCGACTTTTTAGTTGAATGCGATCAAGGTGTTTGGCGTGCACTCGAATTTATTGGCGGCAGTTATAGTGAAGATGTGGTAGCAACTATCTCGCAAGCACAAACTGCAGCCAATGCATTTGGACAATTCGCGCTAGCATTACAAGATTTTCAGGCTGATCAGCTGCATCATGTGATCCCTGATTTTCATAACTTAGCGATGCGCTTTGACGCCTTTAAAAAGGTAATCGAAAAAGATCCTGTAAACCGTGTAGCCCTTTGCCAAGACGACATCGATTTTTGCTTAGCTCAGCAATCTTTAGTTGATGAATTAAAACAACTTGAAGGAAACATTCCTTTAAGACCATGCCATAACGACACAAAAATCAACAACATGCTGTTTTGCACGCAATCTGATGATGCTAAAGCAGTCATCGACCTCGATACCTGTATGCCTGGTTATTGGTTATTTGATTTTGGCGATATGGTGCGTACCTTCTGCTCTCCTGAGCAAGAAGATTCAACCAACCTAAGTAATGTACGTGTTCGTGAAGAGATCTTTGCCGCCATCGTTAAAGGTTATGTTGAACCACTACAAGATGTGATCACCGACGCCGAAAAAGAAAGCTTCTGGCTAGGCACTAAAGTCATGACCTTTATGATTGGCCTGCGCTTTTTAACAGACTTTATTGATGGCGATAATTACTTTGCCACCAAACATGCAAACCATAACCTAGAACGCGCCCGCAATCAGTTTGCTTTATATCGCGATATTCTTGAAAAAGAACATACGTTAAAAGCGATATTAGAGATAAATAAAGGGTAAAAATACAGTGGTTAGTGGTTAGTGGTTAGTGGTTAGTGGTTAGTGGTTAGTGGTTAGTGGTTATAACAAAGTAAAATACAATTCATATGTAGCAAGCTCTTTGTTTAATTACACAAAAAATAAAACCATCCTCTCGATCAACTGATATCTAACTTCTAAAATCTAACCACTAAAATAATATCTAGCCTTAAAATCAGGAGATAATTATGCATATAAAACACCACGGAGCGGTGAAAGGCGTAACAGGGTCTTGCCACCAGCTATTTATTGATGACACAAATTCTGTACTTGTTGATTGTGGGCTATTTCAAGGGGAAGACAGTAAACAAGACATAGCAATTGAGTTTGATATATCAACGGTAAAAGCGCTGATTGTAACGCACTGCCATATAGACCATGTTGGCCGCATACCCTACTTACTTGCAGCAGGCTTTAAAGGGCCTATTTTTACCTCGGTTGCCACCGCCAAGCTATTGCCTATGGTGATTGAAGATGCTTTAAAAGTGGGGGTAACACGGGACGAAGCAATGATCCGCACCTGCTTAAAGTTACTAAAAAAACAGATTGTCCCGCTCGATTTCAACATATGGTACTCCATTCCCGTAGGAGTGGGCTTTAGCCCCGAAAAAGTGCCCTCAAGCAACCAACCCTCTGAAGCCTTATTTAAAATTCGCCTGCAACGCGCCGGGCACATTTTAGGCTCAGCCTATGTTGAACTTGAACTAGGTAAAAAGCCAAACACGCATAGAGTGGTATTTTCTGGTGATTTAGGTGCGCCTTACACGCCATTATTACCAACGCCAAAGCCTCCTTACCGCGCCGATACATTGGTTATAGAATCAACCTATGGTGATAAAAACCATCAAGGTCGTAAAGAGCGTGTAGCCGTTCTTAAAAAGGTTATTGAGCGTGCGGTAAGCGATAATGGCGTGGTACTCATACCCGCTTTTAGCATTGGCCGAACTCAAGAGCTGCTCTATGAGTTTGAACAACTTATTCATTCTGCAAGCAAGCGCTCTATGTGGCATAAACTGCAAATTATTGTAGATTCGCCAATGGCAGCCAATTTCACAAATGAATATTTACATTTTAAAGCGCTATGGGATAACGAAGCCAAAAAACGCGTAAAACAAGGCCGTCACCCGCTCGACTTTAACCAACTACATACAATTGATAGCCACCAAGAACACCTTGCCCTGATTAACTTTTTAGCCTCAAAACAACAGCCAGCTATAATCATCGCCGCCAGCGGTATGTGTAATGGCGGCAGAATAGTTAATTACCTAGAGCGGTTTTTACCCGACAAAACAACCGATGTCATTTTTGTTGGCTACCAAGGTCAAGGAACCTTAGGCCGAGAGATTCAAAAATATGGCCCTCGCGGCGGCTATGTATTTATCGATAATCAAAAAGTAATGATTAAAGCGCAAATTCATACCATCAGCGGCTACAGCGCCCACGCAGATCAAAAAGGACTAATCAGATTTGTCACCGGCATGCGCAAAAAGCCAAGTTTAATCAAAATCGTCCACGGCGATGAGCAAGCCAAACAAGCACTAGCAGAAAAGCTTAAAGCAGAGTTAGGCGAAAGAGTAGAAATAGTGGTTAGTGGTTAGTGGTTAGTGGTTAGTGGTTAGTCAATACTCTAGATTTCCTGCATAAGTTAATTTATCAACATTAACTACATTGTCAGTAGTGTGATTAATGATATAACGCACTACCGCTGACCCAATAAAGCCAGCTCCACCTGTGACAAGGATATTCACTTTATTTCCTTACAAAAATTATTTAAGTTTGACCTATGCGAAATTACTTTGTTAAAAGTATTATTTATTGTCCTGATTTATATTCATAGTTGTAATACCCATAATACCCGTAGGCGTTGCTTGCTTTTCGGACAACTCCGTTAAATACAACACCTTTAACATCGATACCATTTTGCTCAAATCGATTTCTTGTTAGTTCTATTTCACGTAAGTGGTTTTGTCCAAAACGTGTTACTAGTAATGTACTACCTGCATGGGCACTTACAATAGCAGGGTCTGTTACCGCTAAAATTGGCGGTGTATCAACAATAACAAGGTCATATTTATCGCGAATCTCTTCAACAAGCTTACTAAAGTTGCTGTGCATTAATAGCTCAGATGGGTTTGGGGGAATTTGACCTCGAGTAATTACATCTAACCCTTCAACTTGCGACTTTTTAGTTACTTGCTTAAGGTTTAAACGGCCCGACAATAAATCACTTAAACCATCATCCCATTTCATCCCAAACTGAGTTTGTAAGTAGCCTTTACGCATATCAGCATCTATGATCAGAACTTTTTTGCCGCTTTGTGCAAGGACGGTTGCAAGATTAACTGAGATAAACGACTTACCCACGCCAGGGCTTGGACCTAAAATAGCGATAATGTTGTTTTTAGCCTCCATCATTGCAAAGTGTAAGCTTGTGCGAAGGCTGCGTAATGCTTCGATTGATAAGTCAGCAGGGTTATCTACTGCAAGAATAGATTTAGGCTTATCTTTAACTTTACGCGCACGGTTAAAACCTGTGAGTTTATCTTGAAAGTCTGAATATGGTACTGAAGCATAAACAGGTAAACCCAGGGCTTCAATCTCATTAGGGTCTTCTACCCCTTTATGAATTGCTTTTTGAATAAGCACTATTGCAATAGCAAGCATACAACCTAACATAGTCGCAATTATGACTATGAGAGCCTTTTTAGGTTTTACGGGTTTAGAAGTATTTACTTCAGCATGATCTATCACACGTACATTACCTACTGTACCAGCACGTACAATGTCTAGCTCTTGAGTTTTACTTAAAAGTAACGTGTAAATTTGGTTGCTTACCTCTACATCGCGTTTTAAGCGTAAAAGCTCTTGTTGAGTTTCAGGTAGGTTACCTACTTCACCCACTAAGTTTTGCTTTTGCTTTTCTACCGCTTCAATCTGCTCGAGTACACCTTGATACGTTGGATGGCTGTCTTTAAATTTGCGACTTAGTTCTAGGCGTTTTAGCTCTAGCTCTTGTAATTTAGTTTCTAGCTCTACTACTTGCTCTAGTACACCTTGAGTCTCTAAGGTAATATTGATTGACTGTCGCTTTATTTGGTAGTCGTTAAAACGCTTTTCAGCGAACTCAAGCTGCTTTTTAACCTCAGGTAATTGTACTTCTAAAAATTCAAGTGATTTTTGTGCCTCAGCGCTATTACGCTCTACATTACGGCGCACATAAATTGCTGCAACCTTATCGAGCACTTTTTCGGCGTAGCTAGCGTTTTCGTTGTGTAAGCTTAAATTAATAATTCCTGAGTCTTTGCCTTTTTCGCCTGCACCAATCGCAGCTTGTAAATCTAAAATAGTATTTAATCTGTCTTTACGGACTAGTGTAAATTCGGTGCCAGGGCGGGCAATTAAACTGCGTACTGTTAAATTAAATTTACCATTGCTAAGCTCTTCACCCACTTTTCCTTGCAAGATTACTTCGTCTTCACTATTTAAAAGGGTAAAGCTCTTGTTTTTGCCTGAGCCCTCACCCGTAATTAACGTGAAGTCTTCACCAATAGCAGAGCGAGGCACATCAAACCTAAATACATCAATGCTCTCGCCGCCCCATGCATAGCTGCTTGCAGCAAAGCTTGGCTCTGCTAAATCACCTGCTTCCACTGGAGTAAACTTACGAAACGCTCTATTACCAATTATTGGAAATAGTTTAGGCTCTGCGACTATATCAAGCTTTAAAGTATCAACTGCCTCGCCAATGACAGAGCGCGACTTAAGCAGCTCAATTTCGGTTACCGCAGCAGATGTACTTTCGAACATACCCGCCATATCATCAAAGCCTGGTACTGATGCACCGCCGTCTTCAACTTGGATCATGGCGGTTGCTTGGTAAACAGGTGTTGCAAATACAGCGTAAAGTACACCCAAAGCCATAAATACAGCGGTTATAGTTACAATAAAATACTTACGGTCGATTAATGCACCTAATAACGCCATTAAATCGATTTCTTGACTGCTTTGGTCTTGCGTTGTTCTATTTTGTTTATTATTTGCTGTAATAGCAGTGGGCTGAGCATTCATCTACTACCCTTTCCTTATAAATACTTTTGCCAAGCGCTACATGCGCTATCAATTAATTCGTAAACGTGCTTAAAAGCCTCTTGGCTTTGACGGTAAGGATCGGGGATTTCTTTATCACCAATCCATTTACCTAGTAGAAATGTTTTGCCTCTTGCTTCTGGGTAGCGAGCACATAAGTCGTTTATATGACGCTGTTCCATCACTAAAATAACGCTGTGCTGTGCAACAAGGGCTGAAGTGATTTGCTTGCCTTGGTGCTCATTCATATCAATACCATGTTGCGCAGCGATTTGCTGTGCTTGTGCATCTGCGTGCTTACCTTCAAGGGCCGTTAAGCCCGCTGAAGACACGCTAACATCTTTACCTTGAAGTTTACTTTTTAATACATATTCAGCGGTTGGACTCCGGCAAATATTGCCAGCACACACAACCAGTACAGAATCAAACATAACATTTAACCTTTAGTTCGAAGTTGTAACGTCATTAATTGAGTCAACTGTACTTACCGAAGGAAGTAATAAGCTGATTACACGGTTCCAACGCGCTAGCGGTGCTGAAGTTACATATACAATATCGTGCGGCTGTAACTCAAACTGCTCTGCTAAAACTAATGCTGCAACATTTTTTGCATGTAGTTGATATACATCAGCAATAATGCCATCGGTTTCTAAGTTGCGTTTACGTAATACAAATACGCCATTTGCATCTGCTGTATTTTCGTTTAAGCCACCAGCATCACTTAAGGCTTGCGCTAAATTTAAACCATAACGATTAACGCCCACTGTACCAGCGCTCTTTACATCGCCTAACACAAAGACTTTTTGCATGTCATTACGATTAACATGCACTATATCGCCATGTTTTAATAAACGGTTTTGCGAGATATCTCCATGGGCATAAAAGTCGTCTAATTGGATCACTTCTGTTTTGTCGCCACGAGTAAATGTAACTGTTCGCCAATCGGCAGATTCTGTTAAACCGCCGGCTTGGTTTAAGGCATCTATTAATGTAAGGGGTATTTCGGTTACTGGAAGTACGCCTGGTTTATTTACCTCGCCTGTTACATAGGCTTTTTGGCTTCTAAAACCAACTATTTTAATATCTACTTGCGGATCTTCGATCACGCGACTTAGGCGCTTTACAAGCTCTGCATGTACTTCTTGTACTGTTCTGCCTGCCGCTTGAATATTTGGTGCATATGCATACGTAATTGTGCCATCAGCTTGAACGCGAAAACCATCAAACTCCGCAGTACGCTGAACTGCCGCTGGTATTGTAAGCTCTGGATGATCCCATACGCCGATTGTGATTACATCGCCAATACCTAATCTGTATTGGTAATCAGAGGTGTCGATGCCATCGAGGCTTGATAGTAACGCTGGTTTCGTTTTACTTTGCTTTTGTCGATTAATGAGAGAAGAGTCGATGATTTGGATATTAACTTTATCGAGCTCCTTCTCAAGATTATCTATTTGTTCGCCCGATTCGATTCCTTCAAAATGGCTACCGGGGATGATTGTACAGCCAGTCATTGCTAGTAACGCAAATGACGTTACAATTGTTTTACAGCTAAGCGCCATTGTTATTTCCCAAATAATTATTCTTAAACGTCCAGTTAAAATAAAACCACAACTGTTTATTTTTACGCTGCCTAATTAAAGCATGGCATTACAAGGTTCGCAAGACTGAGTGTTTAGTAAACGCTCACTTGTGACAGGTTTTTGCAAAATAGTTAATGAATACTTCTAGGTTCTAGGTTCTAGGTTCTAGGTTCTAGTACTCTTTCACATATATTTTGATCAGTTGCCCCTACTTAAATTCAGGTAACTGATCTTTTTCAATCAATAATTCAATACTCCTGCTTTTTCCAGTAACTGATGTTATAAATTTCTTCTTCTTAAGAACTGAAATCATTGAATGAACACTTGAAGATGCGGTTCCAAAGTAGCGCTCAAAATCACTTTCAGCAGGCGCAATCCCATTCACTTTTGTGTAGTAATAAATAAATGCTAAATACTGACCTTGCTTTGCTGTAAACAGTGGCGACTCTTCTTTATTCATAATGAACTTTTACCCTAATCAACGATCCTTTAACTCATATAAACTTACTTAATATTGTTATGAACCGAAAGTATATTGTTGAATTATCAGAAGAAGAAAAACAAGAATTAATAGACTATTGCAAAAAAGGCATGGTCAATGTTCGAAAGTACAAGCGGGCTGCTATTTTGTTAAAAGCTGACCGTTGTAGATATACAACAGAGCAAATATGTGAAGCAGTTCAAGTGAGCTCTTCCACCGTATTTCGAGTCAAACGCCAGTTTGTTGAAGAAAATCTAGCGGCAGCTTTGAATGAAGGTGCACGAAGTGGTGCAATGAGAAAAACTTCTGCGAAAGATGAAGCAACGTTAATCGCCACAGCTTGCACTAAGCCACCAACAGGTCACGCTAGATGGACATTATCTTTACTTGGAGAGCGATTAGTTACGTTAACCGATTTAGATAGTATCTCGTATGAAACAATACGGAGGCGCCTTAAAGAGAATGCACTAAAGCCATGGCAAAAAAAGATGTGGTGTGTGGCGACAATGGATGCTGAATATATCGCGCGGATGGAACATGTGCTCGAGTTGTATGCTGAGCCAGCAGATGAGTTAAACCCCATAATTAACTTTGATGAGGCGATGAAACAACTTGTAGATGATACTCGACCGGCACAACCAATGAAGCCGGGGCAGACTAAGCGGTTAGATTATGAATATAAACGTGTAGGTGTGGCCAACTTATTTGTATTCTTCGATCGCCATCGAGGGTGGCGGCATGTTAAAGCAACAGAAAGAAAGACGAAAATTGACTTTGCTAATTGTATGAGGGATTTAGTTGATCTTCATTATCCACATGCGAACAAAGTAAAAGTTGTGTTAGATAACTTATCAACTCATACAGAAGGAGCGTTATATAAAGCATTTTCTACAGGAAGCACGGCGGATTTTAAATAAACTAGAATTACATTACACACCAAAACACGCGAGTTGGCTAAATATGGTCGAGATAGAAATTGGTAATATGAATAAGCAATGTTTAGATAGACGTATAGCAAGCATGGAAGAACTAAAGACAGAACTCGCGGCCTGGGAATGGATCCGGAATAAAGAAAGAACAAGTATAAACTGGATGTTTAATGTTGAGTTAGCTCGTGAAAAACTTCAGAGGTCCTATGGTGCCCTCAACTAGTCAGAACTTGTGTGATGAAGTACTAGGTTCTAGGTTCTAGGTTCTAGGTTCTAGGTTCTAGGTTCTAGGTTCTAGGTTCTAGGTTCTAGGTTCTAGGTTCTAGGTTCTAGGTTCTAGGTTCTAGGTTCTAGGTTCTAGGTTCTAGGTTCTAGGTTCTAGGTTCTAGGTTCTAGGTTCTAGGTTCTAGGTTCTAGGTTCTAGGTTCTAGGTTCTAGGTTCTAGGTTCTAGGTTCTAGGTTCTAGGTTCTTCAAGATTGTAAATCGTTGCTTGTGTGTGCTTGCAAGCGATATCGCATTATTAATACAAAAGCCTACTTCGTAGGAGGCTTTTAACGCCGAACGTTTTTCAACAATTCACGGCTAAAGCCTTTCCTACGGGGTTGGGCGTCTAGGCCATCACCGTGCATTCCATTTTGTAGGCGTGAAATTTATTTCGCACGAATTATTAGCAACAGAGCCGCGGTTGAGACGCGCCAAGCAAGCGTGACGCCTACGCTTTACCCTTCGGTATTCACCATTTGTAGGCGTGAAATTTATTTCGCGCGAATTATTAGCAACAGTGCCGTGTTTGAGACGCGCCAAGCAAGCGTGACGCCTACGCCTTACCCTTCGGAATTCGCCATTTTGTAGGCGTGAAATTTATTTCGCGCGAATTATTAATAACAGCGCCGCGTTTGAGACGCGCCAAGCAAGCGTGACGCCTACACCTCCCCCTTCGGAATTCACCATTTCTAGGCGTTAAATTTATTTCGCGCGAATTATTAACAACAGCGCCGCGGTTGAGACGCGCCAAGCAAGCGTGACGCCTACGCTTTACCCTTCGGAATTCGCCTCTTTGTAGGCGTGAAATTTATTTCGCGCGAATTATTAATAACAGTGCCGTGTTTGAGACGCGCCAAGCAAGCGTGACGCCTACGCCTTACCCTTCGGAATTCGCCATTTTGTAGGCGTGAAATTTATTTCGCGCGAATTATTAACAACAGCGCCGCGTTTGAGACGCGCCAAGCAAGCGTGACGCCTACGCCTTACCCTTCGGAATTCGCCATTTTGTAGGCGTGGAATTTATTTCGCGCAAATTATTAGCAACAGAGCCGCGTTTGAGACGCGCCAAGCAAGCGTGACGCCTACGTCTTGTCTAGCCCTTTGGGCACGCTTCCGCCCCTAGGTTGCAGTTCCTACGTACTGATTTTATTATTATTTTTATTTTTTCCGTGTTAAAGCTTAATGCTTACACCGTAGGAGGTGTTTTAAAACCGAATATTCTTCCCCATTCACGGCTAAAGCCGTTCCTACGTTAATGTCGCGCGGAATCACGACTTATAAATTACCCGTTACGTACGAGGTGTTTTAACGCCGAACATTTAAATCATGTTCACGGCTAAAAGCGTTCCTACGTTAATGTCGTGTTGAATCGCGACTTATAAACTGATTTCTTTATTATCTACACTTACGGTGACTTGTTTGTTCAATAAATTAACTAACAAAATGCTACGCATGTCACCATCTGACTCTTGGTAAATAGCTTGAACATTTTTAAATGACTCTGTGTTTAGATAAACAACATCACCGGCTTTTGGTAGCGAAGATGTTACCTTACTCATATCACTCATAGATTTGAGTTGAGCAATTAACTGCTCAGGAACGATTTGAAATTTATGACCATAAGCAACAAAACCACTTACTCCACGGGTATTTTTTACCGCAGAAAAGTTACAGTTTTGCGAGTCTAGTTTTATAAATAAATAACTAGGAAAAAGAGGAGATGTACGAATTTATCGGCGACCCTTTACGATTCGCTCGATTTTATGTTCGGGAAAGAACACTTCAAAACCTTGGTTTTGAAGGTTAGTTTGAGCTCTTAGCTCTTGTTTTGATTTACAAAAAAGTAAGTACCAACTTTCCATAGTCACACCTAAAATACTCATTTTCCTTAAAACCAATCCAAAAGGATTGGTTTTTATGAGCCAGCGATTATACGCAGAGAATTTAGGCGTGTCTATTACAAAATTGTTATTACCCCAAGTGAGAACTAATCACTACCAAACAGGTCTCTGGTGTACACTTTTTCTGCAACATCATCGAGCTCAGTTACCATTCTGTTGGCAATAATTACATCTGCAGAAGACTTTAATTCAGCTAGGTCATGGGTCACTTTAGAGTTAAAGAAAGTTTCTTCATGTAATTCAGGTTCATAAACTATCACTTCAACACCCTTAGCTTTGATTCGCTTCATGATGCCTTGAATAGCGGATGCTCTAAAGTTATCCGAACCAGCCTTCATGATTAAACGATGAATACCCACTACCTTTGGCTTTCTTGCGAGGATCGACTCTGCGATAAAATCTTTACGAGTAGAGTTTGCGTCTACAATGGCGCGGATCATGTTGTTTGGCACGTTTTGATAGTTAGCCAATAATTGCTTGGTATCTTTAGGTAAGCAATAGCCACCATAACCAAAAGAAGGGTTGTTGTAATGACCACCTATACGTGGGTCTAAACTTACCCCTTCGATTATTTGTTTAGAATTTAAACCATGACTTTCTGCGTAGCTGTCAAGCTCATTAAAGTAGGCTACGCGCATAGCAAGGTAAGTATTTGAAAACAACTTAATGGCTTCTGCTTCAGTTGGATCAGTAAACAATACTTCAATCCCTTCTTTAATAGCCCCTTGTGCTAATAAATTTGCAAATGCCTCGGCGCGCTCTGATCGTTCACCCACAATAATACGCGATGGGTGTAAGTTGTCGTATAACGCTTTACCCTCTCTTAAAAACTCTGGAGAGAAAATAATGTTTCCTGTATTAAACTTTTGCTTAATGCTTTCGGTAAAGCCAACAGGTACAGTTGACTTAATAACCATTACTGCTGTTGGGTTTATTGTTTGTACATCAGCAATAACAGCTTCAACTGACTTTGTATTAAAGTAGTTGGTCTCTGGATCATAATCGGTAGGTGTAGCGATGATGATGAAATCTGCATTTTGATAAGCTAATTGCTTATCTGTAGTGGCAGTAAAACTCAGTTGTTTATTAGCAAGAAAATCTTCAATTTCTGTATCTGATATTGGCGACTTCCCGGCATTTAGTTGCGCTACTTTTTCTTCAACAATATCTAGAGCTACTACATTGTTATGTTGGGCCAACAACATGGCATTAGATAAACCAACATAACCTGTACCCGCGATTGTAATATTCATATATACCTAATTAAACTACTTTATTTTTTACTTTGCATTCTTTAATACAGTTACGTTTTCGTTATTTTTTACACTCTCAAGCCAATGGAGGTCACAAATACCATCTGTGGGATTAAAGGCTGTTGGTGCTTCTAACAACAACTTACGAATAGAGTGGTGATCGTTTAAATCACATGACGATTTAAGCTCAAGTAAAACTTGTTCAAGCTCATCCCATGGCATTTTAACTTCGTGTGCACTCATGATTCTTTGATGATCAGTACCAACAACGTTATCACCAATCAATAGCTCTTCATAAAGCTTTTCACCAGGACGTAGGCCAGTACATTGAATTTCAATATCACCTTCAGGGTGTTTATTTGACTTCACTTCTAAGCCAGAGAGGTGGACCATCTTAGTCGCTAAATCCATTATTTTAACCGGTTCGCCCATATCTAAAACGAACACATCGCCACCTTTACCCATTGCACCTGCTTGAATAACAAGCTGTGCAGCTTCAGGAATCGTCATAAAATAACGAGTTATGTCTTTATGGGTTAAAGTGATAGGGCCGCCTTGCTTAATTTGTTGCCTGAATAATGGTACAACAGAGCCTGAAGAACCCAGAACATTACCAAAACGAACCATAGTAAAGCGCGTAGTTTTTTGCGTATCAGATAATGCTTGCAGCACTAACTCAGCCATACGTTTGGTTGTCCCCATCACATTGGTAGGTCGAACCGCTTTATCGGTTGAAATAAGTACAAAGGTTTCAACGTTATTTTCTATCGCAGCACGGGCAATGTTACTGGTGCCAAATATATTATTTTTAACACCTTCAATAACATTATGCTCAACTAAAGGCACATGCTTGTAAGCCGCAGCATGATATATAGTTTGCACTTTAAATGACGAAAGTGTCATTGAGATGAGTTTAAAGTTTTGAATAGAGCCAAGAATTGGCACTATTTCGATATTTAAGGAGTTTTGAAAAACGTAGTCTTTCAGCTCTTTTTCAATTGCATATAAGCCATATTCAGAAAGTTCAAACAAGACTAGCTTCGTTGGTGAGTTTTTAACAATTTGACGACAAAGCTCAGAGCCAATTGACCCACCTGCACCTGAAACCAAAACAACCTTATTTTGAATATTAGCAGACATTAATTCGGTGTTTGGCTCTACTGGGTCACGCCCTAAAAGATCTTCAACACCTACTTCTTTTATTTGTTCTAATGAAGTGTTCCCTGCTACCAAATCGGCCATTCCAGGAATCGTCATAACTTGTAGTTTAAAAGACTCAATTTCATTGAGGATTTCTTTTCTGCGGCTTCGGGTAGCACTTGGTAAAGCTAATAAAATTTTCGTGACTGATTTAGTAGCAACTACTTTTGCAATTTCTTTAGATGAAAAAACATTCAACCCTTGTACGAATGTATTTTGTTTTTTGGGGTCATCGTCTAAAAACGCAACTGGGGCATATTCAGGTCCATTAGCCAACGCAGTTGCTAATTGACGTCCAGCAGAGCCTGCACCGTAAATAACCACGCCTTCTTTTCTGCGCATAATGAGTTTACCGACGATCGCACGTACTGTTAATCGGCTACCACCAATAAGCAGCAAAGCGATACAAAAGTATATAACAGGTACAGTTCTTGGGACTTGCGCCCCAATAAAGAATGAAAGGCCAATTAGAGAGACCGTGGATAAGATCACACCTGCTAAAATTGCCCATAAAGCTTGAGAGTTAATATACCGTAAAACAGCACGATATAAGCCTAGCTTCACAAAAGCAGACAAACTTAATGGTAATACCCCTAAAAGTAATAACCAGTTCTGGTAGTCATAAAACTCTTTCAAGCTATCGAGTCTTAATATAAATGCAAGCCAAAAAGATAAAAATATAAAAAAAGTATCTATAATTAAAGAAACAACTCTTTTTTGGTTTCGCGGTAATTTGACAAGAGTATCTAAAAACAAGAAAGGGTCCCTATTAAAAAGTAACATATCAGTCCTACTCTAATTCTACTACATTAGGAACAACTAAAACAATTCCTATAATCTAGTTGAGCAGTGCTTAACAATCCTTTGCTTTTTTGTAAAAAAAAGTGGCAATTTGTTACCGGAGAAGCAACTAACTACCACTTAAGACTATGTTATTTAGATGCGGCTTCTAAAACCTCGTGTATAGCAATTGTAGTTTGCTGAATTTCATGCTGAGTTAGAGATGGATGTACAAGGAACATTAATGAGGTTTCACCTAACTGGACAGCATTTTTCAAGCGCTCAGCTGGTCGCCACAAAGTATTATCAAAAGCTTTTTCTAAATAAACTTCAGAGCAACTTCCTTGAAAACAGGGCACACCACGAGCTACTATTTCGTTAACTATTCGGTCCCGATCCCATCCTTCAGCTAAAGATTCAGGCTTTATAAACATATAATGCTTATACTCAGCATGCTCAATATATTCAGGTATTGACACTAAACGGACACAATTATAACCACTTGCAGCCTGATCTAGTTGTGCACCATAAGCTTGACGCTTTGCAGTCCAGTCACTCATACGAGTTAGCTGAATACGTCCAATTACAGCCTGCATCTCAGTCATACGCCAGTTAGTACCAAAGCTTTCATGTAGCCATCTAAATCCTGGAGGATGCTCGCGATTGTAAATGGCATCGAAGCTTTTACCATGATCTTTGTAGCTCCACATTTTTGACCATAACTCTTTAGAGTTTGTGGTAACCATGCCACCTTCACCGCCTGTAGTCATTATTTTGTCTTGACAAAAGCTCCAAGCTCCAATGTGGCCAATGCTCCCAACTGACTTACCTTTGTATTTTGCTCCATGTGCCTGAGCACAATCCTCAATAACATAGAATCCATACTCATTACTTAACGCCATGATTGCATCCATCTCAGCCGGCATTCCAGCTAAATGCACAACTATGACAGCTTTAGTTTTAGGAGTAAGTACGGCTTTAATAGACTCAGCTGTGATTGCTTGACTGTTAAGATCAACATCAGCAAATATTGGCGATGCACCTGCAGTAACAATACTGCTCGCAGAAGCTAAAAATGTACGAGGTGTAGTAATTACCTCATCGTCTGGACCTATATCTAATGCCTTTAAAGCAAGATCGAGAGCAAGAGTTCCATTACCTAACGCTACAGCGTACTCTGTACCAGTCCAAGCCGCAAATTCATTTTCAAATTCACGGCCTTCTGTACCGGTCCAATAATTAACTTTATTCGATAAAATAACGCGGCTAACAGCATCAGCTTCTTCTTGGGTAAAGCTTGGCCACGGAGAAAAAGGAGTGTTTAACATTACTTATACTCAAAAAAGCCTTTTTTAGATTTTCGCCCTAAATGATTTGCTCGAACCATTTTCCTTAGTAAAGGATGTGCTCGGTATTTAGGATCACCTGTTTCGCTATAAAGCGTTTCCATAATTGATAAATTCACATCATTACCAATTAAATCAGCTAGAGCTAATGGGCCCATCGGATGATGCGCACCAAGCTTCATAGCCTTATCAATATCCTCTGCTGTAGCAACACCTTCAGCTAAAATACTAACAGCTTCATTAATCATAGGAATAAGCATACGATTAACTACGAATCCAGGAGCCTCCTGCACAACCACAGGTGATTTACCTAACATCTTTGTTAGTGACTCTAACTTTTCCACAATAGAGCTAGATGTTTCATGACCAACAACAATCTCAACTAACTCCATTACGGGTGCAGGATTGAAAAAGTGCAAGCCTACAACATTTTTAGGATTAGGCAGTACACTGGCAAAAGCAGTAATTGATAGAGAAGAAGTGTTCGTTGCTACGATTGCATTATTGGACACTAAGTTAGATAGCTTAGAAAATAATTCCATTTTTACTGTAAAGTCTTCGGCTACAGCTTCTATAATTAAATCTGAATTCCTAATGACCTCTAAATCTGTACAGGCTTGTAATTTTTCAACAGATGTAGAAGCTTGCTCTTCGGTAATTTTAGACTTACGAATAAGTCGCTTCATACCTTTTTCGCAAATATCTATCACATTAGCTGCTTTAGCTTCTGTGCGAGCAATAATGTTAACCTTAGTAATCTGAACGCAGTTACAAATAACTTGGGCAATACCTGTTGCCATTGTACCTGAACCAATGATTGATACTTCCATTACTCAACAATCTCCTTGAGTTTCTTTGCTGGGTTACCTGCAAAAATAAATTTTTCCGGTATATTCTTAGTTAGAACCCCACCCATCCCAAGCATTGAACCGCCTTCTAGAGTTAGCCCCTGCCTAATTACAGCCCCAGTACCAACTTCAACCAAATCATGTAAGGTCACATTTCCTGAAATAGCAGCCATAGGTGCAACTGTTACAAAATCTCTAATTTCACACTCATGACCAACAGTGACATTAAGATTTAAAACACAGTGCTCACCAAGTTCAATGTCTGTTGTCAAAATAGTTCCAGCGCAAACAATAGCTCCTTTGGAAATTTTAACTGTGTTTGAGAAACGTACACTAGGATGTACTAAGATTGCGTAATCAGGGTCCCCTAAAAGCTTCATTTTATCAGCCACTAACTTACGCACACGAGGATTACCAATTGCAATTACAAACTGACAATCTGAAGCATATTCAATCCAAGAATCTATATTTCCCAAGACATTTACACCTTGAAGTTCAAGGCCATGAGTTTCGGAATTATCGTCTAAGACACCTCTAACTTTACGATTGCAATCATTAGCTAGCCAAATAACTTCTTTGGCAAAGCCTCCACCGCCAATAACTATAATATCTTTCATTCTTTATCACTACCTTTAAAGAGTGGCATTGTTGCTTCACCATCAGCACTAATACCTTCACGAACAAATACCTTTTTTACTGTTAAAAAAAGAATTTTTATATCAAGTAAAAAGCTATGATTATCGACGTACCAAACATCAAATTTAAACTTATCTTCCCAACTAATAGCATTTCGGCCATTAACTTGGGCCCACCCAGTTATACCTGGACGAACATCATGGCGTCGTGCCTGCTCTTTGTTATATAGAGGTAAATACTGAACAAGAAGAGGTCTTGGACCAACCAAACTCATCTCACCTTTGAGAACATTTATGAGACCAGGTAATTCATCCAAGCTTGTTGAACGTAAGAACGCGCCAAACTTTGTAATTCTTTTTTCATCGGGTAAGAGTCGGCCTTGACTATCTGTATCATTTAACATGGTTCTAAATTTAAGCATATTAAACACATGACCATTGAGACCTGGCCGCTCCTGCTTAAAAAGAATAGGTGAGCCTATATTGAATCGCACCAATAAAGATAAAATAAGCATTAGTGGGGATAATAAAAGCAAAGCAAAAAGCGAAACAATAAAATCAAAAAACCGCTTAATCATCACATGCTTCCAGTATCGTGTTCTCTAACTTTTTAGCCATAATATCTCTCGAAAAACGCTCATAAGAAAGTGTGCGGCAACTATCCTTTGCCAGGTTATATGCCTTCATATCAAATAAGAAATCTTTGATATTAATAACCGAACATTTATAGTTCCTATGGTCAAGAACAACACCACATTTAGACTCAAGTATAAATTCTTTTTGCCAGCCTCCGTAATTTATAGCAATCGGAGTCTGTGAGGCCAAAGAATCAAAAAGTTTATTAGCCGAATTATTCCACATCTCCTTTATAGGCCCAAATAATGAGAGTGATAAGTCGGCAGCGGAAAGAATCTTTACAATCTCCGTTTTAGGTACAGCAGGTAATATATAAAGATTCTTATTGAGAACTCCTGCACTTGACGCCTTCTCAATAACCTTTTCTTTCTCCATACCTTCACCTATTGCAACAAAGCATAACTCAGGTGCAATGTTCATAGCTTCCTTAGCTATTTCGACAAGGTACCCAACATCGTTGATCAAACCGAAAGTTCCTGTATAAACAATTAATTTACGGCCATTTAGAAAGCTAAAATTGGAGTTAATATAATTTTCACCAACGATACTATCGACATCAAAGAGTTCTGTATCACAACTGTTAGTAGCTAAGGTTATTTTACTTCTAGGTATCCCTTGCTGAGCAATACCATCACACATTCCGGGAGAAAGACCAACCAGGCGAGAAGAGTTTCTATATGTATACTTTTCTAACCACCTAGCAAAAGAAATTATTAATGGATTTTTAATCACCCCTGTTGCAATAGGAAGCTCTGGCCATAAATCTCTGACCTCAAAAACCAAAGGCTTTCCTTTAATTTTTGAATAGACTAATCCTGGAATCGCAATTGTAAGCGGAGTACTAGTAGCAAAAACCACATTGGATTTAACTTTTAAAGCTTTAAATGTAGAGCGAATAGAAAAGTTAATAAATTTAAAAATTCGCTTAATAAAACCATCATTATTAGAGTAATTAAGATTTAAGATATGAAGTTTAATTCCTTCAATTTCTAAATAATTCCATCCATTTTTTAAACTGAATTCATCAGATAAATAAGCCGAAGATGTAACAAAAGTCACATCATGGCCATTTTTAACTAACCTTTTAGCCATCTCATAAGAACGAGTTCCACTTTTAGAAGAAGGGGTAGCAAAATATTGATGCAAATATAAAATTTTCATTAGACTAACTTTCTTCTCCTAATAACACTAAAAATATGAGACCAACTATAAAAAATTTTATACCCTCTATAGCGACAGTAGAAATAACGACTTAAAAACTTATTAAAGCCGAATTTATAAGCTGAAAAAAGATGGCCTGACATAGCAGCTAGATTCGGGTCGCCTTTAGAAATAAGAAAGTCATTGTAGCGTGAAAGTGCATCGAACCTAGAGTCAATTACTTCTTCAGACAGTTGCTTTGTTAAGCTTTGATCACTTTCAACAACACAGTATATTTCATCAGTAGTAACAGCAATATTTTTAGCGAAATATGAACATTTCAAAGAAAAGTTAACATCGTTTGAAGCAATCACTTCATCAAAAAGTATATTGTTATCTACAATTAACTTTCTACTTACAAGTTTACTCCAAGGAACATGAAATCTGTATTTTATCGCATCTTTGCCTGTTTCAATAAAATCTAAGATAAGCTGTTTATAACTTAGGTGCCTTGTAGATGATTCTCCCGACTCTTTTCTACTCGTCGGTGTAAAAAAAACTAAATCATTTGATTTATGGCAATAATTATAAACTTTATCAAACGCACCATCTAAAAAACAATCATCGGCATCAGCAAATAGAATAAATTGACCGACTGATTTTTGTAAGCCTAAGTTTCGCGCCGCTCCAGCCCACCGATGCCCTTGTAATTGCATAAAAGTAATAGAACGTTTATGTTTAGAAATTATATCTTCTATACTGTCAGAGTGATCATTAACAACAATTACTTCTAGCCAATCATGCTCAGGAATTGAAGATAACAGTTTGGATAAACTAGCCCTAGAGTTGTAGTAAGGTATAATTACTGATACAAGAACTTTATTTGGCACTCAAACCTCTCAACTTTAAAAGATAACCAACCATCAGCGCTGACATATATGATAGTTTTGACATTTCTACCATTACCCCACTAAATTGCGTTAAGGGTAAAGTAAAAGCCCATAAGAATACCACAAGCGGGTAAATAAAGTCATCTGATTTACGCAGTTCACGCATTTTTATAAATGAGAAGACTACAATAAAAAATACAACAAAATAATGGAAAAATATTGATAGGAGTCCATATCTAAAAAAGTATACAGCCGGTAATGATTCTAAACTTTCATCCCTTCCGAGCCCGCTTCCAAAAAAGATGCTCTTTTCATATGCTGAATTAAAAGCTGAAATTATTTGCTCAAAGCGGACATTCAAAGTTCCAGAGTTTGATGTATTCATTAATAATGTATCAAGAGACTTTAGTGAGCGAAGTTCTGTTGAGATAAGTAGATTAGAAATTACATCTTTATTAATAAAAAATAAAAACACTAACGCAAAAGGGAAGAAGAATAGAATAGACTTAAGCAATAAACTCTTAGATTTAAAAAAAGCATACAAATATATACAGATAAACAAAGAGAAAATCATCGACTTACTCTGTGATAATAAAACCAGCAGTGCTGTAAAGACGACTAAAAGGAAACCAAAAAGTGTAGTTTGATACTTGTTATAATTAATTAACGCCAAAAAGAAAAGAATCAGAAAAGCATAGCCTGAATAGTAACTAGTTCCAAAAAAGGTTACAGCATAAAATAAAAGTTCAAATCTAAACTCTCTTTTATAAAGATAAAAAACGAGCTCATGAAAATATGGCTGAGAGTTTAAAATCAACTCAACAAAAACATATAAAGTCGAAGCAAGAACAATCAAAGCCAGCCGTTGCTTACATACAAAATCAGAATTTTTGACAGCATCAATAGCGGCAATAGTTATCACCAACAACATCAATGGCCTTAAGTAGGAAAATCCACTTCCAATAGATATCTCTAAGCTTACGATGTCAAAAATAAAACTAACACTAAGTAATAATAAAAGGACTAAGTAATAACTTATAACAACCTTGTCACGGGAAAAATCAACACTTTTTTTATAAATAATCAGGTATAGTATTGAAAGTAAAAAAACTAAAATATTAATATGAACCTGAGAATTAACCATTATTGATGGAAATAATGGAAAAAAGAAAATGCTAAAGAATATTACAAAGTTGACCTTATCTTTTGTCACTTAGACACCATTTCAGAAGATACCTTAATAGGTGTAGTTAGTTTAATATCTAACAAAGCAATTTCATAAAGCCTAGCTAAACTTGTATGGTAGTCATGCACATTGACTGTATTACTGATTCCTGTAATCGAAAAATGCCTTTCAAGTGCTTTAATTGCATAATTCTCATCTGAAATAATATTTGAGAGTGCTATTGCCTCCTCAATACCTGGCGGATTATATTGATAAGAATATTTAGATTTCTTTAATGACTTTAAATATTGTTCAGATTTTATTACTGATATAATTTTCTCAAACTTTTTACTTTTGAAAAAAGCATGTTCTTTGAATTCAGAATATAAATAACTTAAGGCGACCAGGTTAAAGGAGTGATAACCTACAGATTTAGAATAAAGAGAACGCTTAATTTTAAAAGAATACATTTTATTGAAAAAATAATCTAAGATCGAACCAAATCCTAGGTTCTTTTCTATTTTAAAACTATAAATCGATGATTTATGATAGATAATTCCATCTGAATACAATTCTACATTGCTTAATACATTATCCATAAAGCTTAGGCTTTGCTCTTTTGCAATGCTAAAGTCCAACTTTGCAGCTATAGATGCAAACCAAAGTTGATGATTAAAAGTTTGGTCGAAGTCTCCAAAAGAGCCTTCTACATTCAATACCCTCCAAAGACTTCGGTTACTGTCAAATGAATGCATTCTATAAAGAGAAATAGCCTGCTTCATCAACTCACTATCATTATAAACTTTTGATGAATAGATTAATGCTTCCATGATCCACGCTTGTCCCATAACACCATTAGAGAAGTCTTTAAGAGGATTTTTTCGACAGAAAAATGCTGCTTTCATCGGGCGGAACTGTTCTGATAAAAGAAGATCAATAGCTTGATAAGAAAACTCTTTATATTTAATTTCTTTAGTTTCCTTATATATACAACTGAAAATTATTATCCAGTGTGCGATATTTCTAGCTCTTGTCTCTTCATCTTTATAAGGCCCATTATGCCCTGCTTCTATAGAATCTAGTGAAAAATCAAGCTTATCAGAGCCCTTAATTAAAATATCTAATAATGTTATATAGCCTGGAGTAGTATTATTATTCATTAATTTTTTCCATATAGTGATTAAAGACTGTTTCTAAATTAAAAACTTCTCTTGCTAATTTTTCATCACTTATAATACTTTCTTCATCCATCGAATTATCAACTAAATATAGAAACTTTTCTTTAAGGTTTTCAACTGAAATTTCTTCACATATAGACTGTGTTTTGAAACCTAATTGGCTAAGGTACTGGTAATTATCTAAGGGAGAAAGTATGTTTTTTGTTCCCCGTAAATAAGCATAAACGATACTTATCGTTAATTGATCTGTAGAACCAAAACAAATATTATAATCAGCGCTGTCATATAAATTCATTAGATCAATACCTTCGTACCATTTATCTATATCAATTTTAATGTTATTGCTTTGATCATAATCTATAATGGTTTTACGTATCTTTTTAAGTACTTCAGGATCGCAACCATAGGCACCAACTATATGTAACTGATGATGTGTATTACTAGGAAAAGCTTTACAAAATGCTTCAACTACTAGATCTACATTATTATATGAGTGCAATGCTCTAGTAGATAAAAAGACTTTGTTTTCTTTTCTCTTTTTAGGTTTCATTTCATGTTCATACCAATCTAAATCTGCTCCCCATGGACAACACAGAACCTTTTCACTGAACTGTGGAAACTCATTTAGGAAGTCATCTTTCGTTGTATGCCAGTTACAATGAATTACATCTACTTTTTCAAGAACCTCTATAAATTGTTTCAGCCCAGCTTTATCAAGTTCTTTTCTAAGATATTTTCTATAAAAGTCACTTCCATAAATGTTTAATATTGACTTTTTATGCTCTATCTTACTTAATACTTTCAAGTTAGTCGCTGGTGTATAGTTCCCTTGTAGAATTAATAAATCTTGTATTCCTTTTCTTTTTAGGAGGAATAAATAGAGGTCAAGTAAAAATAATGAAACACTTTTATTCCTTAGTTTTTGAATTACCTTTGGTAGTTTTTTATAACCATAAGGTGAAAAAACCTTAAAAGAGTGCTTCAAAGTACAAAGGGTTCGTGCCAAAAATGTAATTTCTAATTGCTTATTATTTTTAGTTTGATGGTTTAGGAAGTTGAACCACAATAATGCATTTCCGCCAGTGGCTTGACCAAAGAAAAAGATTTTCATTTAAGCCTCTATACTTTTGCTTTTTTTATAGTTGATAACATGAACAAAAAATCCTTATAGAAAAGGGTTACTACTGCTAGTGATAAAAAAACCCAAATTAACACTATAACTTTACTTGATAATATTATTGTTACTATTGATGCTACCAAAAGAAATAAGGTTAATATATATAACCTTACCCTCGGTATACTCTTCCAAAAATAACATGACAACTCAGTTCGAAGAACAAGGAATACCCAAAATGAAGTTGCTGTACTAATCGCAGCTCCATATGCACCGAATTTTTTCACTAAGAAAAAGTTACCTATAAAATTAATAGCAAAAGCAAAAATTGATGCTAACATTGAGTAATTAGTCTTTTTTACTATATTAAGTCCAATCACTGTTGTTTCTGAAAGCACATAAAATAATGGGGCTAACATGCAAGGTATTACTAAATATTTCACCAAAGAATATTCATTTGGCAGTATATAATCAATTACCCAACTTGCCATACCGAGCAGTGAAATTATAACTGCAACAAATAAAACCACATACTTATTTATATTCCTAATTTCATTATCATCATGCCCGCCGTTTATAGTCTTATAAACGTATGGAGTCCATATTGTTGTAAATACTTTCTGGAAAATTATTGCTGCAGTAGAGAAACTTATAGCAACAGAGTAGATGCCTAACTCATTTAATGATGAGTAAGCTCTTAAAAAAAACTTATCTGTAGCAGTAAGCCCCCAATAAGCTATAGCACCAATAGTTAAAGGCAACCCGTAACTAAAATACTCTGAAAATCTTTTAATAGAAAACTTTATCAATATCGATTTATAAATTCCCTCTTTATTTCCATACAATAAATATAAAAGAATTAATAGGTTCGAAATAAGCTGACCTAATAGCAAATATATAAAACCTGAGCCTTCTTCAAATAAAATTATAATGAAAAAGTAACATAGAAAGAATACTTTAGGTAAGAATTGACTTAAGGAAAACAATAATGCATTTTCCTGCATTCGTACAATTAAAGATATAAACCTTTGTAAGTAAACGACCAAAATACATGCTAAAGTCATTAAAGTTAATGTTGAATCCTCAATCCCAAACAAAATGTAAGATATCAGAGTGGGATCAAATAGATATAATGTTAAAGACGTAATTATAAATAAGATAATGCCTGGTGTAATACAATCTTTAAATAATTGACCTACATCTTTTGAGGAGTAATAATAACGAATGTAAGATTGATCTAAACCTATGGAAAAAAAAAGTACAGCAAAACTCTGTACTATAAATAGCATGCTCAGCCTTCCAACATCTTCTGAACTGAAATGCCATGTAATCAGAGGTAAAGTTACAAATCCAAGGAACGCAGAACCGACAGGTCCTAGTGAGTATTGAGTTATAGTTCTTAGATTCATAAGTAAAATTTATAGTTGTTCATAGCGTTTCAGGCCAAATACTACTATCACTTTGAATAGATGCCTTTTATATTCGACAAGAAAAAGACAATCAAAAGACTCAGCATAAACCCAAGCAAAGTGCCAAAAATACAAATTAATGCCCTTTTGGGTCTATCTTTTAATTCTGGAACAATTGCAGGATCAATTACCTTAAAAACATATTCTTTTCTTACTTCGGCAAACATTATAGTTTTAGTTTGCTCTTCAATTAGGTTATAGAAAATTGACTTTATATCTGAAACACTTGTTTTGCGTATTTGCTCTTCTAGAAATGCGATACTCTTTTTAGCTTCCTCAATATCCTTCTTTTTCATTTCATTATTGATATCCTCTATTAGTAAATCGAGAATATTTTTAGCAAAATAAGGTGAAATATGATCAAATGAAATAGTGATCATGCCAGTTTCAATGTTTTCTATAATACTTAGCTTCTCTAAAAAACTTTTATAAGCTTCTTGATCTGTAGGCTTAAGCGTAAATGGAAGCTGCACTTCCCTCACCCACTTTTTCATCTCAGCATCATATAAATCTGGGTTATAACTCAACTTATTACTACCTAAATCCCAAAATTCTGCAGCTATCAAATCAGGTAATAAGTTATGTTTATTTATAAATTTTGATATGAATAGGCGCGACCTAAGTATTTCTACAGCTATCTTTGATTTATTTGATTGTGATGGAATATTCATTCCTGCCAAACTAGCAAGTCCGCCAAATTGACTAGCGAGAGAGGACAGCCCTCCTTTACTCTCTTGCTCAGCAGGCATAATTAAAGTAGTCGATTTATAAATATTTGGCTGGTTAATAGCAAATACTACTGAAATTAAAGCTGCTACTAAAGTTATTGATGAAATCAGCCATTTGTACCTAAAAAAGACATTAAAAACTTTTTTTAAGTCAACATCTTCAGATGAATTTTCGACTTTCATATTATGATTTAAACTAGACATTTTAATCTCTGTAAAAATAGGCTTTATATACTACTAATAGCAGCAACTGCTACACCTAACTGATAAACAATCTGTGTCGCAGTGCTCCACAGAGTTAGGTTGTCCATGTAATCTGAGTTCATTGGCACTACGATGGTATCGCCGGCTTCAAGCGTGTTTGTGTCATTAACTGCAAACCAGCTGCCTGTACTTGGGATTTTCACTGAGCCGTTAGCTTTGATGATATAGATTCGTTCATCTGCTGCGCGCTCTTTTAAGCCGCCACTAAGATCAATGTAATCGTCTACCGTAATACCTTGCTGGAATAAGTGTGAGGTTGCGTAGTTAACCTCACCAATTACACTGATTGAATCACGTTTACTTGGTACATAAAGCGCATCACCATTTTGCAGAACAAGCCTTTGTTTATCTTCTACAATCATTGGTAAATCAATAACCAATCGTCCCACAGCTTCAACGTTAGCCAGATCATTCAATAGCTTATTCATTTCATCATAAGAAAGACTGTTACTACTTACAGAGTTTTCAAAGCTTTTTGATGCAATATCACGACGCAAATCTTCCGAAAGTTTTGCTAATTGCTGTTGCTCTTGTTTGCGAATTGCTTCGCGAGTAAAAATAGCAGCATTTGGCGCGGCAAATTCAGAAAAACCGCCAGCACGTTCTAGTAAGTTGCTTAATGTTTCACCGCGACGAATAGTGTAAACCCCAGGGAATTTCACTTCGCCTTTAAGCTCTACCTTTACGTTTTCTTGCCAATTAGGAATAGAGAAGATATTAATACTATCTTTACTACGTAATGCGATATTTTCACCATTACTACCTAACATGGCAGCTTGCAGGTTAAATTTTATATGTTTAACTTTTGATGCGTCGCCATCCATTACACGGGTTATTTCAGCTTGCTCAGTATAAGCAGACTCAAGTAAACCACCGGCGGCGGCTATCAAATCGTTTACTTCGCCATTAACTGTAAGAGGATAAACACCTGGGTAAGTTACATGGCCATTTATTTCTACAAGCTGCATTGCCATAGTGACTGTAGCCTGCTGCTTTAGTTTAGAAATAATTGGCTTTAATAGATTAAAACGACTGAAAACTGCATAATCTTTTGTCTCAAGTAGCTCTTCATCGTCAGTTAAATTGTGCTTGGCAATATCTGCAATCGATTTAGTTCTGTCTTCTTTTGACTTTAGTCCTGTTGATGAGCCTGTAACACCGATGTATTTTTCAAACTCTCTTTGCTGGTATTGATGCCATTGTTTTACTTTATACTGCTGCTCTTGCTGCGCTTCTGTAAGCGCCATATTTGCAAGTGCAGTTTCTTCAGCTTGCTTTTCTTGATAACGGCTAAATACAAAAAGCTTATCGTTAGCTTTTAACTCTAAATCATGCTCTGCAGCCTTAACAATCGCTTGTGCTATATCAAATTGAAAAACTTTAATATCGCCTGCTACATTAACTTCACGAACAAGTAATCCGTATCCTAAGTCAGCCTGAGGCAGCAAGTCACCACGCACTGAAGTTAGAACGTCAGAGATGTGTTTACCTTGATGCCACTGATAATGACCCGGACGTGCAACAGCACCAATTAAGCTAATACTGTTTTGATATTGAAAGCTTACAGGGTTAAAACGAATACGATCCCCATCACGAGGGGTATAATTAATTTGATTACCGCTAAAGTCTACTGATAACACTTCTTTCATATTATTGTTATTGAAGCGTTCAACAATTGCTTTTTTAGCGTAAGCTTGCGGCTTTAAACCACCCGCCATTTTTAATAACTGTGCTGCTGTTTCACCTTTTTTTAGCTCAAAAATAGCAGGGCGCTTTACTAAGCCTTCAACAGCGACTTGTGAGCCAACTGATGGGATAAACACAACATCGCCAGGCTTTAAAATAATATCGTTGCTGCTATCACCGTTGATTAATAGATCATACAAGTCAAAGTTTGCAACAACCTTACCCGCACGTTTAACTTGAATATTACGTAGTGAAGCAATATCAGATACCCCACCACTAACAAATAGTGCATGGGATACGGTAGTCAGTGATGAAACAGAATAACTACCCGGTTTGTACGCTTCACCAAGCACTAGCACACGAATGCTACGAAGTTTGCCTACTGAAACAAATGCTTTAATACCAATTACTTCTTGTTCAACTTTTGCTTTGATTAACTCTTTGACTTCCGCAAAAGTCAGACCCGCCACTTGAACAGGACTTAAGTTTGGAATGCTGATACGCCCTTCGCGGTCAACAACAACTTCATAGCTCTCGCTTTCTTTACCGTAAAAGTTGATGTTAAGTGTATCTCCACGACCAATTAAGTAGGTATCAGGAACTGCCGCATTTTCACTTGGCATAAATGATGTTGGCTCACCAGCAAACAAGTCATAACCAAAAGGCTTTACTTCATCAACTTTTGGAGCAAAGCGTTCTTCATCTGTTAATTGCTCTTTTTCTTGTTCTAAACGAGGTTGTATTGTTGATTCTTGTTCAATTTGGTCGGTTGAAGATTTCTTACCTGTAATCGTCGATAAGTCGACACCATACTGCCTTGCTAGTGCCTCTTGCTGCGCTCTAGGAAGCTTTTTAAATTGTTCAATTTGTGCGGCTGTAGGAGTAAAAGCCAATACTGATGCGGAAGTTAACAGCAAAAAAGTAATGAAGAGTCTTTTAAATAACATCACAAGTAGGGATATCCATAGTTCTACAGTCAAAAAGATTGTCTATTCTACCTGAAATACAGGGAAATAAAAAAGGGACTTTCGTCCCTTTTTGTCATTAAATTGTCAACAAAACGATTTATTTAGTTAAAAACTGTAAACTAGCGTTAGTGACGTTTCTGTATCTGTGTTTTCTTTATCATCGGCAACATCTGAGTTGTGAGTGATGTTGTAAGCTACTTTCATTTGTAGTGAGCCGTTGATCTTAGCAAGGATTGCAGACTCTGAACGTGTTTTAGTATTGGTATCACCATATTCAACTGATACTAACTGAGTAAAACGTGCACTGTCTGAAATCTGCCAGTTGTAATCTACTTTACCTAGTGCGATTGCTTCACCTTCGCGCTCACCGGCAAGTGAGTCACCGTTGTCATCAACTTCAGTGCTGTCGTCTGGATATTGGAAGTACTTATAACCCGGACCGATTTCTGCGTTTAACCACATATCAGAGCGGTCGATTAAACGTAAACCGTAACCCGCTGAGATTACTGATTCATTACGGTATGCACCAAAGTAATCAGATACGTGCGAACCGTAGATGAATAAGTGTGAGTGCTTTTCGTTTAATTTATAGTTACCTTGCGCTGAAATTGAGTACTTTTCGTTGGTACGCTGTGTTTCTTTTACACCTTGGTCGTTTTCGATCTCATCTTCTTTGTAGATGCCGTCTAACTTGTACTCGTTATTCCAGTTTTCTAGGTTATGTAATACCTTGATACCACCTTTAAGTGTGGTTGTTTCAGTGTTACCGCTTGTTACGATAGCACCTAATTCACTGGTTACATCCCAAGTTTTGGTTTCATCTGCTGCGAATGCGCTAGTTGCAGCGCTTGCTGCAACTAGAATTGATAATGCTTTTAATTTCATTAAAAAATAACCTTTACTACTTGTACGTTAGACTTATTAGTCTTCTTTGTGCAAATGAACATCCATTTGCGGGAATGGGATTGTGATGTTGGCATCGTCTAGTGCGATCTTAATGTTTTCCATTAAATCAAAATACGTTGGCCAGTAATCAGCTGAGTTAACCCAAGGGCGAACCACAAAGTTTACGCTTGAATCTGCAAGCTCAGATACCGCTACTGTGTATGCTGGGTCTTTTAATAAGCGCTCTTCTTTATCTAAAACTGATTTAAGAACTGCTTTTGCTTCTTTAAGATCTGCATCGTAACCAACACCGATTACTAAATCGATACGACGAGTTGATTCACGAGAGAAGTTTGTAATTGGGCTGCCCATAATTGATGAGTTGGGCATGATAATTACTTTGTTATCTGGTGTACGTAATTCTGTAGAGAAAATTTCGATTTTCTTAACTGTACCCGCTTTACCACCTGCTTCTACATAGTCACCTGATTTGAAAGGACGAAGTAAGATGATTAAAACACCTGATGCAAAGTTAGATAGTGAACCTTGAAGTGCTAAACCTACTGCTAAACCAGCCGCACCTAAAATAGCAATGAATGAAGTAGTTTCAATACCTAATTGAGATAGTGCCATTAAGATTGTTGCAGCAAATACAATTGCATAGACAATACTAGCAACAAATGAACCTACAGCTTTATCGACTTTCTTTTTATCAAATGCTTTTTCAGTTAAGCCTTCGCAGAATTTAGCGATGCGACCACCGATAAAGAAAATGATTAGCGCTAGAACCGCCTGAACGGCGTAATGTATGATTAAACCTGAATTCTCGTTGATCCAGTTCATTATTGTATCCATGTTCTCTCCTGAAGTTCATTTGTAGCGTCACGCTGTACAAATTATATATGATCTTTGGTTAAAAAATCATTAAATTACGCATAAAACTACGAAATGAGTATTTGCTCAATTACAAAAGTCGCAAGTCTAATCTGCGAAACTGAACGCGAGCTGACCAGTGATGGTTTTCTGAATTTTCTGAGGTAAATAAGTTTTTTCTACTTTTTTCAATTTAGGGCTTCACAAGCCAACCTTAATTATGTAATATGCGCGCCACACCAAACGAGGTGTATCTCAGTGGCGGCTGTAGCTCAGTTGGTAGAGCCCCGGATTGTGATTCCGGTTGTCGTGGGTTCAAGCCCCATCAGTCGCCCCACTTCTCCCCCTTTGTAAATCCCTATATTTTCTTAAATATTTTTTATTTTGAATTTCAAGATTTTTCTTTAACACCTGTTTTCAATTCAAAAAGCCGTCAGCTTTCAGCTGTCAGTTTTGAGCCGAACTGTGTTGTTTGATCGCAATACACTCCCCCTTAAGATAGGTGTTGAATGTAAGACGCGCCAAGCAAGCGTGACGCCTACGATGTAGGAAGTACTTTAGTGCCGAAGTCCCTAAGATAATTCACGGCTAAAGCCGTTCCCACGAGGTACGAGATGCGGGGTATTGTAGGCGTGAAATTTATTTCACGCGAAATGTTATCAGCAGTGCCGTGTTTGAGACGCGCCAAGCAAGCGTGACGCCTACGATGTAGGAGATGTATGGACTCCTCCCCCAAATGGGGTGAGTACGGTATAAAGAGATTGGACAATTACTTTTACCAATAAGGAATCCATACATGTCAAAATTTAACCTAATTAGCATCGACTTGGCAAAAAATGTTTTTCAAGTCGGTAAGTTTTTTCATCAAAAACTTCAAAGTAATAAAGCGGTGGGCAGAAAAGAGCTACTGACCATACTCACTACGTCACCTCGCTGTAAAGTTGTTATGGAATCATGTGGTGGTGCTCATTATTGGGCACGCAAAGCACGTAGTGTTGGTCATGAAGTCGTGATTCTAGATCCTCGATTTGTCAAAGCATTTAGAGTTGGCCAGAAAACAGATGCAAATGATGTCATTGCAATAGCTGCCGCTTCTTTCTCACCTAATGTCCGCCCGTGTAAATCACTGACACAAGCACAGCAAAGCTTACAGTCAATAGAGCGAATGCGCGCCTTAGCTGAAAAGCAGAAACGACAGCTGGCTAATCAAATCAGAGGCTTGTTACTTGAATTTGGGATTGTAATCAAGCAATCGGAATGCGCGTTTAGGCAAGCTATCCCTGAGATTCTAGAGGATAGCGATAATGGATTAACCGCTGGTTTAAGGCAGTGTCTAGCTCAGTGCTATGAATTATTTAAAGCGCAATCAACATTAAAAGAAACATTAAATGAGTTACTGACAGGTTTAGTAAAACAAGATGAGCAGTGTGAACGTTTACTGGCGCTTGAGGGGGTCGGGCCTATCACAGCGGTTGGTTTATTAATAAGCTTAAGTGACACAACCCATTTTACGAGTGGACGTAATGCGGCAGCCAATGTTGGTGTCACCCCTCGGCAACACTCAAGTGGTGGAAAAGTACGAATAGGTCATATAGCCAAATACCGTGGAGAGATAACATTACGCAGTCACTTGTTTCTCGGAGCCAGAGCGGTTATCAGTCAGTTAAAGCATCGAGAGCCAAAAACGAAAAAAGAACAATGGCTCAAAGCATTAGTTGAAAGACGCGGTGTGAAGTGCGCCGCCATTGCATTAGCAAATAAAACAGTTAGGACAGCGTATGCCATGCTGAAAAAGGGCACGAGTTATGAACCCAGTTTACTAGCCAATTAATATTTAGCCTTCAATAACAGAAACAACAGTATTGACCAAGAACCTGCGTTAAGCGGTTAGACCCACCCTTGATAGCCTGTAAAGTGCCTGGCGTGTTAAAACACCGAGTAGGAGAAGAGGCACAAGGGCGCGAATACATCAAAGGGCCGAGGTAGCTCCTCATTATGAGCCCGCATATAAGCACGCAGTCTGACAAAATTAACGAAGGGTATTGTGCAATAGGAGGAGTCCATATAAGGTACTTTAGTGCCGAACTCTCTAAGATAATTCACGGCTAAAGCCGTTCCCACGAGGTGCGAGATGCGAAAGATTGTAGGCGTGAAATTTATTTCACGCGAAATGTTAGCAGCAGTGCCGTGTTTGAGACGCGCCAAGCAAGCGTGACGCCTACGATGTAGGAAGTACTTTAGTGCCGAAGTCTCTAAGATAATTCACGGCTAAAGCCGTTCCCACGAGATGCGCGGTATTGTAGGCGTGAAATTTATTTCGCGCGAAATGTTAGCAGCAGTGCCGTGTTTGAGGCGCGCCAAGCAAGCGTGACGCCTACGATGTAGGAGGTACTTTAGTGCCGAAGTCTTTAAGGATAATTCACGGCTAAAGCCGTTCCCACGAGATGAGAGATGCGACATATCGTAGGCGTGAAATTTATTTCACGCGAAAGCCTAGACCCTATCCCCTAATACCTAGCGCCTAATTTTTCAAACCCCAAACAAAAAAATGCCACCTTTCGGTGGCATTACACACGGGATTATTTCTATTTACTAGAAATGCTTTTCAAAGTTCAAGGCAGTGCGCTTTTCACCCAACCTCAAACTCATAATTACTTCCAACTTTTCATCTTGTGGCCTTTAACAGCATAGAAAAGTATGAATAAATAACAAGGCAACATCACAATATAAGCCATTTGTTGTGCTTCTGCGCTTTTTACGCCGCCACTTGCCAGGCCCCAAAATAATGGACCAAACGCTCCACCGGCAATACCCATAACGAGCAAACCAGAGCCTACACTAGTTAGCTTACCTAAACCAGATAATGCTAACGGCCAAACTGCAGGCCATACAATAGCATTAGCAAAGCCTAGCACAGCAATGAGCAATAATGTATCAGGTAGTACCGATTTTAATCCAAATAATGTTGATATAAATACAGTTTCATTGCTACCTGTAACTATCGCTAGCGTTAACACGCAACCCAATACCGCTGAAATTGTCAGCGCTGTTTGCTGCGATAACACTCTTGGGATAAGTAAAATCCCTAAAAAGTAACCTAGCACCATACAACCCATGGTGTACGATGTCATAACACTGTATTTTTCAACACCTAACGACAGCGCAAAGCTACCAATGGTATCACCTGCGATAACTTCAACAGCTACATAAACAAAAAGTGCCACAATCCCTAAGGCAAGGCTCGGATGGCTTAGCGCTTCTTTTACCTGCCCCGGTTTTTGTTCATCAACGTCGTCATCAATTAGCTCTGGTAAAGGCATTTTAGTTACCGCAAAGCCGAGTATACCAATAAAAATAGCCATCCCTAAATACGGTAATATTAAGCCATTGGCCATTGCATCAATATCAGTTTGGCTAAGCTCTTTACCTACAAAGCCTTTAAAATCACTGAGTATCAGTGCGGTAAACACAATCGGCGCAACAACACCTGCACCTTTATTTAATATACCCATAATACTAACGCGAGCCGCGGCTGATTCTTCTGGGCCGATTCTTACTACGTATGGGTTAACCGCTGTTTGTAATAACGTTTGCCCGGCTCCCATAACAAGTTGAGCGAATAAAAACAGTGCAAAAATTTGCGTTTTTGCAGCAGGAATAAACAGTAAACCTGCCACCATCATGGTCGCCATACCCAGCGCCATACCGTTTTTATAACCTACCTTTCTGATGATCATCGCCGAAGGTAAAGCCGTAAAAGTCACGGCGATATAAAACGAGAAAATAATCAGCGATGCCTGAAACGGTGAAAGCTGCAAAATCTGCTGTAAAAATGGCATCAGTGAACCATTTAACCATGTAGCAAAACCCAGTATAAAAAACAGCGTGGCAACAATCGCCATAGGCACAACACTGCTTTGTTTATTCATTTCAGACATAATATTTCCCATAACAGCACAGTTCGACTCTACGGCGCTGCTGATTCAGATGATTATATAAAAGAGATATTAAATATTTATAACACTATCGCAACAAAAATGACAGCGCTGACATATTTCTTTTAGACACCGTAGGCGTGAAATTTATTTCGCGCGATGAATTTAAATTAGCCGTCAGCTTTCAGCTATCAGTTTTGAGCGAACGGTGTTGTTTGGTTGCAATTCATTCCCCCTTCAGATAGATGTTGAATGTAAGACGCGCCAAGCAAGCGTGACGCCTACGAGTTGCGGGGTATTGTAGGCGTGAAATTTATTTCGCGCGAAGTTTTTAGGCCGCCAGATTTTAGTCAGACGCGCAAGCAAAAATGACGCCTACACTTTGCTGTAGGCATCATATTTATTTATCGCAGAAACATTACTCACCAACAACGGTCACGCGACTGGTTTGTTTTGCGTTTAAGCGGGTGCGTAGTGCAACTTTTGCATTGTTATCAACCTTCACAGGCTCGGCATAAGCTTGCCAGCTTTGGCCGTTGTCTAGGCTGTATTCAATGCTCAAATATGCAAATGCGCTGTTAGCATACAACTTACCATTTTCAATCACACCGCCCGGTACCGGTAAATGCAGATTGATGCCATCTTTGGCTAACTTATCAAGCTCTTTTAAGCCTACAGCACTTGAGAACTCAGCCCAGTCTTTTGCTTGTTTTTTACTATCGACACTTTCGCCTTCCCAATCAGCTTTGTGCCATGCGCGCTCTGCCACTGACAAAATACGCGGGAAGATCATTGCTAATACTTGCTCTTCAGTACGGATTGTTTCTGACCATACCTGACCTTGCATACCTAGAATATTTTCAGGCTTTTCAAGTTTAGGTAGTGGGCGGCCCACCAACGCTTCTAAATTAACGATTGGCTCACGAGTACGGGTGTAATCGGCATTGGCATACACGTCATCAGGCATGTAATTAAAGGCTTTTTTCGTATCTGTGTAACGAGTGGCCCAGTAATAACCACGCTCTTCAGGGCTTGCTTCGTGTGGGTGGTCAAAGTACAAATGCGTACCGTGTGATAACACCACTTGATAACCGGCATTTGCTAGGCGGTATGCTCTATCGGCAACGCCCCATTCCCAAATGTTATCCCAAGTATTAACGGTAAAAGTTTTGTTAGGGAACTCATCACGTTTAAACGAATTTTCGCGGTCATACATGATGCCATCTTCCCAAATACCCGGAGAAATACCGCGTTTTTCAAGTAAGGTTGCAACACGTTGTGTGAAATAAGGTTTTAAATCAGCGGGGCCAGCTACACCGTTATTAGGGTCGGCAAATAATGCCTGACAGATTGGTGAGCCTATCCACGAACCAGCACCGACTTCATCGCCACCAATATGCAGGTTCTTTAACTGCACACCTGCTTCGCGATACATCTGCTGAAGTTCATAAGTTACTTTATCTAAAAATGCGTAGGTAGAGTCCATACACACATTCATCGAGTTATCTTTGTAGTTTTGTACCGTCATGTACACAGAGGTATCTTTTGGATCAGTAAGCAAGTATTGCGTTGCCGGCCCCATATCTATGTGTTGAATTTCTTTGTTTGCAGAGCGCGTTTTAATGTTGTTTTTAGCGGCTTTCTCAGCTTCTTCTAACATGTTGTGATAACGTGCTTCCATCGCTTTGATTGAGGCACGTGCATGGCCAGGGCCTTCAACTTCAGGGATGATTTGAATGTGGCGGTCTTTCGCAAACTTTAATAGCTCAACAAACTCATCACGTTTCAGATAACCATTACCTGAGCCCGATTTAAATGGCCCAGTGCCAAGCTGAGTTAATAAACACTCGCGCTCTTCTAAATCAAAGCAGCGATAACCGCCAACGTCAGTGAGCTCTGGTAAGCCTGGGATCTCAAGTCGCCAGCCTTCATCTTCTGAAAAGTGCCAGTGTAGCTTATTCATTTTATAGCGAGCCATTTGCTCAACCAGCTTGAACATTGCTTCTTTGCCATGATAGTTACGACCATTATCGTAATGCATACCACGCCAACCATAACGCGGTGAGTCTTCAAGTTCTAACTGCGGTAAACTGGCACTGCCTTGGCTATTTGCAGGAATGAGGTTCAATAAGCTTTGCATCGCATAAAACACACCTGCGTTATCGCTACCTACGATAGTGATCACTTCATCATCAATCTCTAGAGTGTAGCTTTCTGCTTTTGCATTATTGAGTTTAGGGTCGACTTTTAAGCGTATTACTTTGTCTTTGCCAACATTGATATGATCAGGCTGTGCTTTAAGGCTAATGCCATAGTCATCTTGTAAGTCTTGCATAAACACCATAACTTCGTGTTTCAGCTGGCCTTGATAACTGATTTGCCAATTATTGTTTAGCGTCGCGCTACCTCGATTAAAATCGACTTTACGAGGCTTAGGGATAATACGCTTTAAAGCATCCTCTTTACTAACCGACACCTTATCAGTGCTATTACGCTCGAAACGTACTTTTGCCGTTGCTAAAACCGATAAATCTTTTGGCTCATTGTAACGGCGTAACTGATTTTCACGGGTAAATGGCGTCACAAACTGTTTAAAGTCTTCAGTGTCGGTGTTGGCAAATACGGCTGGTTTATTCTTACCTGAAACAAAAAATGCCCGTGGCATAAAGTCACTGTAAGCAACAATCCATACTTGTGCATCAAACGGCAACTCTAAGCTTTCACCTGCTGCTAAACCTTTAAAAGAGCTCGTTGGTACGATGCGATGAAGGTCACCATTAACGTGTTCAATGTTCAGGCCCGCAACATGCTCGGTTGAGATTTTACGAACTGAGTGAATATAAAGCTGCCAATCGCTCTCGCCTGCAGGTAACGCCACATCAGAGCCATTGTTGAGGGTAATTTTTCCTAAAAAGCCCGCATCTTTATTACGAAAGTTATCTTCTACCGAAAACAGCAGTTCGGTACCTTTCGCAAACTGATCAACTTGCGATTGAGTTAATGCTGCACTAGCCATTAAAGGCGCAGTCGCTAGCATTACCGCGAATAGTGACTTCTTAAAATCCATTACTTTCTCCTCGTTTAAGCCCTGAGTGTACGGTATTTCTGCGTACTATTTTTCATTTTTGTTAATAATTCGTTCCTATCATATAAAAACTAAAATGACAGCGCTATCATTTTATGAAAAATAAAGGTGAGGAGTTAGCTATCAGCTATCAGCTATCAGCTATCAGCTATCAGCTATCAGCTATCAGCTATCAGCTATCAGCTATCAGCTATCAGGCTGAAGGCTGACGGCTGACGGCTCAAACCTTAACACAAAGATACTTCTCTTCTAGGTACTCATCTAACCCTTGGTGACCACCTTCTCGGCCTAAGCCTGACTGTTTAACACCGCCAAACGGCGCTACCGGGTTTGAAATGAGACCTTCGTTAATACCTATCATGCCGTATTCAAGTGCTTCGCTTACGCGATAAACTTGCTTGATGTTTTCACTATAAAAGTACGCAGCTAAACCGTAAGGTACGTCGTTCGCAAGCTGAAGAACTTCTTCTTCATCATCAAAAGCGATGATGCTGACTACAGGGCCAAACACTTCATCATGATAGATATCCATCTCTGGGGTCACATCGGTTAAAATTAATGGCGCTTGAAAGCTACCTTCAAGCTCGCTGTTGTCACCGATTAACGACGCCCCTTTATCAACCGCATCTTGCACAAGCGTTTGAACTTTCTCTTTTGCTTTAGGGTAAATTAATGGGCCGATATCTACCCCGTCATCTAGACCATTACCTACCTTTAACTCAGCCACTTTGTCTGTCAGTTTTTCGAGCACCGTTTCAAGCACTGAGCGCTGAACAAAAATTCGGTTAGCGGCAACACAAGTTTGCCCTGCGTTTCTGAATTTAGCCCCCATTAGGCCAGCAACAGCTTCATCTAAATCGGCATTATCAAAGATAATGAACGGGGCATTGCCGCCAAGCTCCATTGACGTTTGTTTAATTGTTGAGGCACACTGCGATAGTAACTGCTTACCTACACCGGTTGAGCCTGTGAATGTGAACTTACGAACACGCTCCGACTCGGTCATGATCTCACCCACCATTTTTGCGTTTTCAGAGACCACCACGTTCAGCGCTCCTTTTACAAATCCTGCTTTATCAGCAAGGTAGGCTAAGGCAATAGCGCATAATGGCGTATGCTCCGAAGGTTTAATCACAAAACTACAACCCGCGGCATAAGCGGGTGCAACTTTACGGGTGATCATGGCAATCGGGAAATTCCAAGGTGTAATACCAGCCACCACACCAATTGGTTGCTTTATCGTTGTTAAACGATGCTTACTGTCGGTAGCAGGAATTGTGTCGCCATAACTACGCTTTGCCTCTTCACTAAACCATTTAATAAAGCCAGCACCGTATTCCACTTCGCCCAAGGCTTCTTTTAAAGGCTTACCCTGCTCTTTAGTCATTAACTCAGCAAGCTGTTGCTTGTGCTCAATAACCAACTCATACCATCGGCGCAGCGTTTCACTACGTTCGGTTGCAGTTGTTTGCTTTAGTTTGCTAAATGCCTCGTCAGCACTTTTTAAAGCCTGCTCAACCCCGGCTTCATCAATATCAGAAACCTGAGTAATTACCTCAGCGGTTGCGGGGTTATCTACACTAAAACGCTGGCTCGTAGAATAAAAGTCACCGTCGATAAACGAATCAGAAAAAACCAAATCAGACATAGAACCTCCAAAATCAGCTATCAGCTATCAGCTATCAGCTATCAGCTATCAGCTATCAGCTATCAGCTATCAGCTATCAGCTATCAGCTATCAGCTATCAGCTATCAGCTATCAGCTATCAGCTATCAGCTATCAGCTATCAGCTATCAAAAACATAAAACCTGAGAGATCAATGTAAAGCTACTTCAGTTCATTAACACAAAGAACTAAACCTCTATCTCGATCTGCTAAAAACTGACGGCTGAAAGCTGACAGCTCTAAAAACAAAAAACCGCTGTAGAGACCAAGCAACTACAGCGGTTTTTACGAAATCAAAGCCGTTAAAAATTAATGCTCTTCATTAACGATATTGAGATTATACTTTGGAATTTCAACCACTAAATCTTCATCTTTGATCACCGCTTGGCAACCAAGGCGTGACTCTGGCTCAAGACCCCATGCTTTATCTAGCATGTCATCTTCTAGCTCATCACTTTCATCTAAAGAGTCAAAGCCTTCACGGATGACTAAGTGGCATGTTGTACAAGCACATGATTTTTCACATGCATGCGGAATGCTAATACCGTTTTTTAGTGCAACATCTAATACCGTTTCACCTGCAGGAGCTTCAATAGCAGCGCCTTCTGGGCATAACTCTTCGTGTGGAAGAAAAATAATTTGTGGCATACCTTACCTCGTTAAACTTCGTCTACTGACTGCCCTTGCAGCGCTTTTTTGATTGATGCATCCATTCTACGAGCAGCAAATTCGCTACTTGCATTGTCTACAGCTTCAATCGCTGCTTTAATTTCTGCAGGTGTTGTTGCGCTTTCGCGTACGGCAACAAGTTTAGCAATTTCTGCTTTTAACGCACCTAATTCTTGTTCATCAAGTAATGCACTGTCGGTTGCCAGTGATGCTTCAAGCGCTTCAACAACTCGTAACGCTTCAACTTGCTGTTCTTTCAGCATACGCGCTTGCATATCGTCTTTTGCATTAGTCATTGATTCTTTTAGCATGTTTGCAACTTGGTCGTCCGATAAACCAAATGATGGTTTGACCTGAATTTCAGCTTGCACACCGGTTGATTTTTCCATTGCCGATACACTTAATAGGCCATCAGCATCTACTTTAAAGGTTACGCGAATGTGCGCAGCACCGGCTGCCATGGCCGGAATACCTTTTAAGCTGAATTTAGCCAACGAACGACAATCGTCAACTAGCTCACGCTCACCTTGTAGTACATGCAATGACATAGCCGTTTGACCATCTTTGAAAGTAGTAAACTCTTGTGCACGTGCTACAGGGATCGTGGTATTACGTGGAATGATTTTCTCAACCAAGCCACCCATGGTTTCAAGACCTAGCGACAGTGGTAATACGTCTAATAGCAACATGTCTGAATCTGGCTTATTGCCAACCAATACATCTGCTTGCAGTGCCGCACCGAGTGCAACTACGCGATCTGGATCGATAGAAGTCAGTGGCTCTTTATCAAAAAATGCAGCAACTTGAGAGCGTACAATTGGCATACGAGTCGAGCCGCCAACCATTACAACTTGTAGTACTTCTTCATTCTCGATACCGGCATCTTTAACCGCACGGCGACAAGAACGTAGTGTTTTCTTCACAAGGCTAAGAGCAAGCTCATCAAACGTTTCGCGGGTTACTTCAACTTTGTGGCTTTGACCATCAAACTCTAAACCAACATTTACAGTTTGGTATTGGCTTAGCGCTTCTTTACAGGCTTTTGCTTTATTAATGAATAAACGCAATACCGATGCAGAAAGCTCGCTAACACCCGTTTGTTTTTTGAAGTAATCAACTAATAGCGAGTCAAAATCGTCACCACCAAGGCTTGAGTTACCGCCAGTCGCAAGTACTTCGAATACACCTTGGTGTAAACGTAAAATAGAAATATCAAAGGTACCGCCACCTAAATCGTATACGGCGATAATACCTTCTTGGCCTGAATCAAGGCCATAAGCTACAGCAGCTGCCGTTGGCTCGTTTAATAAACGTAAAACCTTAATACCAGCAAGCTCTGCGGCATCTTTAGTGCTTTGACGCTGAGCATCATCAAAATAAGCTGGCACAGTAATAACCGCGCCTAAGATGTCTTGGCCTGCAAAGCTATCTTCTGCACGTAATTTTAATGCTTTTAAAATTTCACTCGATGCAGTAACAGGGCTAATTGCACCCGCAACCGTGCTGATTGCTAATGAGCCATCATGCTCACAAAATTCGTACGGCAGTTGACCATAGCTTTTTTCGATTTCAGCCTGAGTTTTACCTAAAAAACGCTTAACTGAAATTAGTGTGTTTGCAGGGTCTTGAGTAGCAGCTGCTGCCGCTCGTTCACCAACCACAATGCTATCTGCTTGATATTGAACAACCGAAGGTAGCATCGCATTGCCTGCTAAATCAGTCAGTGTACGCGCTTCGCCGCTTTGCACTGTTGCAACTAACGAGTTAGTTGTACCAAGGTCAATACCGACTGCTAATTTGTGCTCATGTGGTGCCGCGCTCTGCCCCGGCTCAGCAATTTGCAATAATGCCATAATGCTCTTTTTAAACTCTTAAATAGCTGTTGTATAACAACTAACGATTAATCATCAAATAAACTGTCTTCAATACGCTCTAGTTCATCGCGTAGCTTATAAACAAACTTCAATTTACGAATATTATCAGCGGCAGCTTTCCATTGTTGCTCATCATTACTTGCCAGCTGAGCGGCTAATTCGCTGCTGTATTGCTTATCGAGCTGTTTAATTTGCGCTTCAAACTGGGCAATTGCTGCATCAGGATCTGCGGCATTTTCAAGTTCTTCTAATTCTTCACGCAGCTCCATTTGCTGCATTAAGAATAGCGGGTCTTGTAATGTTTGTTGCTCGGCGCGAATATCAACACCAAGCTCGCTTAGCATGTACTCAGCACGTTTTACCGGGTGTTTTAAGGTTTGTAATGCATCATTGATTTCTGCTGCATTTTGCACAGCAAGTAATTTATCACGGCTGCTAGAGCTTGCGTGGCGATCTGGGTGAACTGCACGTTGCAGCTCAAGGTAGTGTTTATTAATAGTCGCTAAATCAATGTTGTAATCTACTGGAATTGCAAATAACTCAAAGTAACGCATTACATAGTCCAACTCGGTAAACAGGAAAGAACAAAGCCCTACATAGGCAGGGCTTCAAGCAAAGAAAGTTTTATAAGCTTAAACGGTGAAGCTTTCGCCGCAACCACACTCATCGGCTTGGTTCGGGTTGTTAAACTTAAACCCTTCGTTCAAACCTTCTTTGGTGTAATCAAGCTCAGTACCATCAATGTAGACTAAGCTTTTAGCATCAACGATTACTTTCACACCACGGCTTTCAAAAATTTCGTCGCCGTCTGCTAACTCATCAACAAATTCAAGAACATAAGCAAGACCTGAACAGCCCGTCGTTTTAATGCCAACGCGTAGGCCAATGCCTTTGCCGCGATTTGCTAAAAATGATTCTACGCGGTTTGCTGCCGCATCTGTCAATGTCACTGCCATGAATTTATCTCTTACTTCGCTTGTTTGCTTTTGTAGTCAGCAATTGCTGCTTGAATCGCGTCTTCTGCTAAAATTGAACAGTGAATTTTCACTGGCGGCAATTCAAGCTCAGCACTGATATCAGTGTTTTTGATTGTTGCAGCTTCATCTAATGTTTTGCCTTTTACCCACTCAGTTACAAGTGAAGAAGAAGCGATTGCGCTACCACAACCATATGTTTTGAATTTTGCGTCTTCAATTACACCTTCTGGTGATACTTTGATTTGCAATTTCATTACGTCACCACATGCTGGTGCACCCACCATACCTGTTGCAACTGATGGATCATTTTTGTCTAAAGCACCCACGTTACGTGGATTTTCAACATGATCGATTACTTTATCACTATAAGCCATAATACTATCCTCACTACCTGCTAGCGGCGGCGATCACTGATTAGTGATGCGCCCACTCAACTGAATCTAAATCAATACCTTCTTGATGCATTTCCCATAGAGGAGACATCTCACGTAAACGGCCGATCGAGTTTTTGATTAGTTCAACGGTGTAATCAATCTCTTCTTCAGTCGTAAAGCGGCCAATGCTGAAACGAATTGAGCTGTGTGCCAACTCGTCATTACGGCCTAATGCACGTAGTACATAAGAAGGCTCTAAGCTTGCTGAGGTACAGGCTGAACCTGATGAAACAGCAATGTCTTTAACAGCCATTAATAACGACTCACCTTCAACAAAGTTGAAGCTGATATTTACAATACCTGGAACTGAGTGACTTGGTTCACCATTGAAGTAAACTTCGTCCATATCAGCCATGATGCCATCAATCAGACGCTTACGAAGTGCGCTGATGTGTGCATGGTCTTTTTCGAAATCTTCTTTAGCGATTCTAAATGCCGCACCCATACCAACTAATTGGTGAGTAGCTAGTGTGCCTGAACGCATACCACGCTCATGACCACCACCGTGCATTTGCGCTTCTAAACGTGCACGTGGCTTACGACGAACATAAAGTGCGCCTACACCTTTCGGGCCATATACTTTGTGGCCAGAGAACGACATGAAATCTACTTTTAACTGTTGCACGTCAATAAGTACTTTACCTGCGCTTTGTGCAGCGTCTACGTGGAACATAATTTTGCGCTCACGGCACATTTCGCCGATTGTCGCGATATCTTGGATAACACCTAGCTCGTTATTTACGTGCATTACGCTCACAAGTACTGTGTCGTCACGCATTGCAGCTTCAAGCTTTTTAAGGTCAAGTAAACCGTTTTCTTCAACGTCCATATAGGTTACTTCGAAACCTTGACGCTCTAGTTCACGACACGTATCAAGCACTGCTTTGTGCTCTGTTTTAACAGTGATAACGTGCTTGCCTTTCTTCTTATAGAACTGCGCAGCACCTTTAATTGCTAGGTTGTTTGATTCTGTAGCACCTGAAGTGAAAACAATTTCACGCGGGTCAGCGTTGATCAGATCAGCAATATCTGTACGTGCTTGGTCAACCGCTTCTTCTGCTTGCCAACCAAAACGGTGTGAGCGTGATGCAGGGTTACCAAAATTACCGTCCATAGTCAGGCATTGCATCATTTCTTTTGCCACACGTTCATCAACAGGCGTGGTTGCTGCGTAATCTAAATAAATCGGTAACTTCATTTCTCTCTCCGCTTTCGTCAAGCTACAGTTGACAGCTTACTTGAATGTTTTCCAGTTGCTTAATTGCATTGTTGATGCTGTTATCTTGGCGCGATGCGACTTCTTTCACATCTGACTTTTCCACCAATTCAGCAAGGGTAATACTATTTAAAAACTCTTCGATACGTGCGCTTAAGTCCGACCATAAGGTATGAGTCAAACAACGCATGCCGCTTTGGCAGCCACCCGTTGCATTGTGGCAACGAGTTGCATCAACAGACTCATCAACGGCGTTAATCACATCGCCGACAGAAATTTCGTTCGCTTCTCGACCTAGTAAATATCCGCCACCTGGGCCACGCACAGAGGTCACAAGGCCGTTTTTACGTAAACGGGCGAATAGTTGTTCAAGATAAGATAACGAAATCTCTTGGCGTTCAGAAATATCGGCAAGAGGCACTGCACCCACATTTGTATGTAGTGCAACATCCAACATGGCGGTTACTGCGTATCTGCCTTTTGATGTTAACTTCATGGAGCCCCCGATGTTACTGCACGCTAAGGTGTGCAAATTTTAATTACCAGACCAAAATAGTCAAGTATTATATAAGCTATAAGCTATAAGCTATAAGCTATAAGCTATAAGCTATAAGCTATAAGCTATAAGCTATAAGCTCAGCATCAATACCTGACCTTTTTGGTCAAGTATTGAGTACATTTTAATTACCTGAGTAATTTAGTCAAGTATTATACTTATAACCTGTGATTATTTAATAGACTTATTAATAGAGGTAAGGATACCGCGTAAAATGTTCATCTCAGCTTCTTCTGGACGTGCGCGGTTAAATAAGCGACGTAGTTTAGTCATCACCATGCCAGGGTGTTGCTTGATGATAAAACCTGTGTCGTTTAGCGTTTGCTCTAAATGCTCGTAAAACAGCTCAGTTTGCTTTGCATTTGGGTAGGTTGCTTCGTCTTCTTCTTGTACTTTTGGCTGTTTATTTAAATATGCCATACGTGTTTCATAGCATAGCGTTTGCACGGCCATTGCTAGATTTAGTGAGCTGTATTCAGGGTTTGCAGGAATACATACGTGGTAGTTACATTGTTGTAGTTCTTCGTTCGTTAAACCACTATTTTCGCGACCAAACACGAGCGCAACAGGGCCATGTTCAGCCTCAGCCACTAATTTTTCACCACATTCACGTGGCTCAACCATAGGCCAAGATAAAGTACGTGAGCGTGCGCTGGTGCCAATTGTTAAGCCACAATCAGCAATCGCATCTGCCAGTGTATCAACAACCACTGTTTTACCTAAAACATCTGTCGCACCGGCGGCAAGCGCACTCGCATGACTATCAATTTCACAAGCAGGATCAACTAGATATAAATTTGATAAGCCCATCGTTTTCATAGCACGTGCCGCTGAGCCAATATTACCAGAATGTGATGTGTTAACTAATACGATACGAATATCATCAAGTGTCATTGCGTTGTTACTTACTGAAAGTCAAAAATTGCGGGGATTATAACATAGCTATCAGCTATCAGCTATCAGCTATCAGCTATCAGCTATCAGCTATCAGCTATCAGCTATCAGCTATCAGCTATCAGCTATCAGCTATCAGCTATCAGCTATCAGCTATCAGCTATCAGCTATCAGCTATCAGCTATCAGCTATCAGCTATCAGCTATCAGCTATCAGCTATCAGCTATCAGCTATCAGCTATCAGCTATCAGCTATCAGCTATCAGCTTCGATCCTATGCATAAGAGATGTCAACATTTTTGATAGCTCTTCCGTTTCACTCACCCAAGCTCTACCTATGGCGGCATCGATATATTTAATCTCAATTCCGATATAAATTTGCGTTCGTGTTTCTGCTATTGACGATCTTGATATATCTAAAAAACGTACCCGCTCTTTTTTGCTGACTCTCGCCATACCTTCTGCGATATTACTCGGTATTGATAAACCAGAACGAGTGAGCTGATTGCGAAAGCCAAAATCATTTAGATCTGTCGTTTCTTTGTAGATGTCAGCACTTAATCTTGCTGAACGCTTCCATACCTCTAATTTTTCAAAATTCATACTTGCATCCTTTTAAGTATAAAAACTTTATATAGGCACGAATTTTTCAGAATGCAAATTTCAAACTGACGGCTGACCACTAACCCCTTCTTCTGAAATTAAATCAACAACAAAATCAGAACTGTACAAAAAACAAACTAATTTATTCGAGTTTATTGTTTACTTTACGCTAGAAATCGCTAGAATACGCCGGCTTAAATATATTCGTTCTTTTACAACCCAAAGGTAATGCTATGCATCCAATGTTAAACATTGCGGTTCGCGCTGCGCGTAACGCAGGCAAAATTTTACTTCGCGCAAGTGAAGATTTATCAAAAGTTGATGTACAACAAAAAGGCACTAACGACTTAGTGACTAACATCGACAAAGAAGCTGAAGCCGCAATTCGTGATACCATTTTAAAATCTTACCCAGATCACACTATCGTAGGTGAAGAGCTTGGTGAGCATAAAGGTAAAGATGCAGATTACCAATGGATTGTTGACCCACTTGATGGCACAACTAACTTCATCAAGGGTATCCCTCATTTCGCAGTATCTATTGCACTTAAAGTTAAAGGTCGTTTAGACCAAGCTGTTATCTATGATCCAATCCGTGGTGAATTATTCACTGCTTCTCGTGGTCAAGGCGCACAGCTTAACAGCAAGCGTTTACGCGTAACTAAAACTAACGAGTTAGCAGGTTCTGTACTTGCAACTGGTTTCCCATTCAAACAAAAGCACCACTTAGACGCATACTCTGAAGCGTTTAAAGCACTTTTCGTGCACACTGCTGATATCCGCCGTGCAGGTTCTGCTGCATTAGATATGGCTTATGTTGCAGCGGGCCGTGTTGATGGTTTCTTTGAAATTGGCCTTAAGCCATGGGACACAGCAGCAGGCGAGCTTTTAGTTAAAGAAGCTGGCGGTATGGTTGTTGATTTCGCAGGTGGTATTAACTACAACCAAAGCGGCAACATCATTTGTGGTGCACCTAAGTTAACTCAAGCAATCATTCGTGAAATTCGCCCAGTGTTAACTGAGTCACTACTTCGCTAATAGCGGGTTGTAATGTAAAAATGCAAAAAAGGAGCTAAGGCTCCTTTTTTTGTGGCTGAAAATAATCGTTGTCGAGTTTTATCTCTATGACTTCACCTTCTTTAAATGGCAACTTAGCCAAGTCTTCAGCAAAGTAACTGGCAAATAACTGTTCAAATTCGCCCGTGCTTTTCATCACCTTGAGTCCTTTTAACAGAGCTTCTGCCAATTCAGGCTTGTGGTTACTGACAAAAAAGTAAAATGCCGTTGGATAGCTAATATAAAGGTCAGGCACTATAGCCAGATCGTCACTTTTGATTTGTTCCATTTCAGACATGACTTCAATGAACGAACGCGGAAAATAATCAACTCGCCCTCTGATCACTAAGCTAAACATTGCCTGGTAATTTGCCAGCGGTCTGACTGTTAAGCCGTTTTGCGCAAGGATTTTAGTATCGGGCCAATCATGGCCTTGAATGGCACTAAACTGCGCTAAATCTTGTTTCGTTTTTACATCTTTAAAACGCGGTAAAAACGCTCGCTTAGTGAGTAATGCGCGTTTACCAATGTAGCCTTTAAACAAAGGTACTTTAACTGCTATTGCAAGGTGTTCTCGCTCGGGGCTTGTCATACTCCAAAACACATCGGCTTGCTTTTCATCGAGCATCAGCAAGGTACGTTGTTGATGAGGATGAACCAGAACTTCGTTGATTTCTGCTTGATAATTACTGGCGCGTAAAGCCGCTGCCAGCAATTCATGAAGATAATAATCGCGTTTATACAGTGGGCGTTGTTCAATCGCTAAATTGACCACATTGTTAGCTTCTGTGGTAAGGCTGTATCCTAGGCTTAGCAATACTAGAATTGCACTACATAGTCGCTTCATTGTTATTTTTGTTTATTGTGTTTTTTTAAAGCTACACCCAGTTAAACAGGGACACAAGTAAAATTAAGCGAACTTAAAATTTCTTCATGAACTAATAGGGAATGCTTCATCTTTTTGGCTGCTTAAACGCACCACTGCGGGGGCTGGTCGGCTACGTTTACATACAAACAAATGACTACTCTGATAACGCTTGGCCTCTTTTTTCGCATCAGTTGCCAGCGCTGCAACTTGGTGGCTGTTAATACATAACTCTAAATCAGGCTTAACTAAACCGATTGATAATGTAAGTAGTGGCACAAACTGCTTTTTACCTTCTCGATTGCTTGCCCAATAACCCCCTTGCTCAATATGTTCTGGGGTGAAAAAGGCGCGAGACTGCAGCTCAAACTTACTAATGATGTCATGGCAAACTTGCTCTGCATCATTTTTATCAAACACCACCATAAAGTCATCACCGCCAATGTGCCCGACAAACCCTTTGCTAGTACTACAGGCCTCTACGATGACTTCAGCAAGTAATTTTATAACGCTGTCACCACTGGCATAACCGTACAGGTCATTGAATTGTTTAAAGTGGTTTAAATCAACGTATGCGAGTGAGAACGGATAATTATTACGAAGCCTCAGCTCAATTGCTTCGTTAATTGCGACATTACCCGGCAGCATAGTCAGTGGATTGGCATGTTGTGCATGGCGGATTTTTTCTTCGGTAATGTGTTTTAAGATATTACGCAAAGGCGCCAAACCTAAGTATTCACCACTTCGGGTGATAACAATGTGGCGTCGAATATCAAACTCAAACTCAGTAATTTGCTGACTCACCGTATCGAGTAACTCGTTTTCGTCAACGATTAACGGCTGTTTATCCATTAAAGAAGTAACTGGTTGCTTATCATAAAGTGCATGGCCATAGGGAGCAGCAAACACTTCAGTGAGTTGATCTCGGTGTAATAAACCAACAGGAATATTGTGCTCTAATACGGCAAGACTAGTTAGCGTTTTATCTTGCTCAAAGATACTGTGGGCATCTTTACAGCGGGTTGTTGCTTCAATGCTGGCGTGCTCGACTGCCAACCAACCGATTGCCATAGACTGCTCAAAAGTATTGCTATTGTCTGATGACTCTAAGTGCTTTAAGCAGTGGAGATTAATTTCGTAACTTGGCTGTAAGCTCGGCCTTTCGAGTAAAAAGCCTTGTGCATGTTGCACACCTAAGCTCTCGAGTAAACGAAGCTCTTCTGCCCGTTCTATGCCTTCTGCGATAACTTGCGTATTGGTGGCTTTTGCAAGCTCTATAATTGACTTTAAAAACTCTTTTTTAACCACACTCTGATCGCAGTGGTCGATAAAGTAGCGGTCTATTTTTACAAACTCAGGGCATAGCTCAGACCACTGCTTTAAGCCCGAATAGCCAGCCCCTAAGTCATCAATGGCAATCGAAAAGCCTAACTCACGATAATGGGCAATGGTCTTTAACAATAAAAAGCCATCATCGACTTTTTCTTGTTCTGTAACTTCAATTACTACCCGATTAGTTGCTAGGCCAAAGTGCTCAACTAGGTGTAATGTTTCACCTTTAGGATGGCAAGGGTCAAGTAAGGTTTTAGGGCTTACATTTAAAAATAGCTTGCCTTGTAAATTGAGTTTCACAAAGTTCTCAATTGCTCTACTGCGGCAAAGTAGCTCTAATTCAGAGATCTTATGGCAAGCAATAGCTGCACTGAATAATGCACTCGGCATTTCTAACTCAGACCCTTTCGGGCCGCGGCTTAATGCCTCATAACCCAAAATATGTTGATTAGAAATATCAAAGATAGGTTGAAACAAGGTCTCAATTGCACTGTTATCTAAGATCTGCTGTAGTTGTGCGTTCACCTTACACCTAGCGTTAGTAATACAAATAGGTGGGTAAATTATCAACCTTGTATGACAATTTTATGGCAAGGCTATGACGAGTGCAGATTACTCAATAGCGGTGATCAGCTCAAGTTGCTTAATGCGGGCAAAACTATCTGTCATTTTTAATTTAGCTTTTTGGTAATCACTCTGTGCTAAATCAGCTTGTTGCGCAAATTTATAAACTGCGAGCGGATTAAGTAATAACTTTTGTGCGTGATAACAGCTTGGTGCAGCAAACTCAGGTAGTTCAGGCTCTACATTAATTGTTATTACATTCTTTAACGCCTCTGTCCCCTCACTTTGTTGTTGCTGAAACTCTGTAGCGTCTGCCATCGCTTGCAAGCTTGCCTCACACTCTGGCAACTGTGCTTTTAGATTTAAGAACAAACCTGTTGATGAAGTAATTAGCTTAAGCGTCAAGTCTTGTAATTGCTGAGCAGTTGATTGGTTTTGTAGTGCTTCTACAACTTGCCAAGCCAACCCTTTATAGCTGTCGAACTGCTGCTGAAGTGTTACCTCAGGTATTTGCTGCACATCAGTCTGTTCTGGCTCAGGCTTATCGTCACAAGCACTAAGCATTAAAAGTATAAACACGCTAAACATCAGGTGTTTCATAATGTCTCCCATAAAAAAACCGCCCTAATTAGGGCGGTTTCTTTTTGTATCACTTATTAAGGCATAGGATCGAGATCCGCACCTTCTTTTTCAATTACTTCTGGAATTAAGTCTTCTTTACTTACACCCATTGCAATTGCTACAGCTGAAGCAACATAAACAGATGAATAAGTACCGATGAACACACCAAACAGTAATGCCGTTGCGAAACCGTGGATCGTTTGACCACCCCAGCCAAATAACGCAATCAATACTAGAATAGTGGTGATTGATGTTACTAGGGTACGGTTTAACGTTTGCGTTAATGAGATATCGATAATTTCAATCGTGTCATCAATACGCACTTTACGGAAGTTTTCACGGATACGGTCAGATACAACGATAGTATCGTTCAGTGAGTAACCTATTACCGCCAAAATAGCCGCAAGAATCGTTAAGTCAAACTCTAGGCCAAGTACTGAGAATAAGCCTAATGTGATGATAACGTCGTGTAATAGTGCTGATACAGCACCTACCGCAAAACGCCATTCAAAACGAAACGCAACGTAAATTAAGATACAGATAAGTGCAGTTAACATGGCAAGGCCACCCTGCTCTTTTAGATCTTCACCAACACTTGGGCCAACAAATTCGATACGACGCATTTCTACTGTCGACTCAACTTTTTGTAATGCCGTAATGATTTGGTTACCAATTACTTCTGCTTTTACGCCAGGACCTTGCGGAGCAAGACGCACTAAAATTTCTTTACTTGAGCCAAACAGTTGCACCGAGAAATCTTCAAAGCCACTTTCAGTGATTGCATCACGTACTTCTTTAAGATCAGGTGCTTGTGTAAAGCCTACCTCAACAGCGGTACCGCCAGTGAAGTCGAGACCAAAATTCAAGCCTTTAGTAAAAAACGACACGAAAGAAGCCAAAATCAACAAAGTTGATAATGTCATGGCAAACTTTCTTAACTTCATAAACGGGAGTGTTTTACCACCGAGTTTTAAAATTTGCATGCTGACTCCTAAATCGACAACTTATCAATACGCTTACCGCCAATGAATAAGTTGATTACCGCACGGGTACCAACAATGGCTGTAAACATAGAGGTGATAATACCAATCGCTAGTGTTACTGCGAAACCAGCAATAGGACCAGTACCCACTGCAAATAGGATCACTGCTGCGATAAGTGTTGTGATGTTAGCATCTAAAATTGTGCTAAACGCGCTGTCGTAACCAAAGTGAACGGCTTGTTGTGGACTACGACCATCAGCAAGTTCTTCACGAATACGCTCGAAGATAAGTACGTTGGCATCAACGGCCATACCGACGGTTAATACGATACCAGCAATACCCGGTAGCGTTAACGCTGCACCAGGAATAAGCGACATCACACCCACAATTAATACTAAGTTTGCGCCCAGTGCCAAATTTGCCACCATGCCGAAACCTTTGTAATAGAAAAGCATAAATACAAGAACAAACACAAAACCAAGCACAACCGCTGTCATACCAGCTTCAATGTTTTCTTGACCTAAGCTTGGACCTACCGTGCGCTCTTCAACGATTTGAATTGGCGCTACAAGTGCACCGGCACGAAGTAATAGGCTTAGGTTATGTGCTTCAGCTGGGTTATCGATACCAGTAATACGGAATGAACGATCAAGACGCGCTTGAATGGTCGCCACGTTAATCACTTCTTCAACTTTAATTGGTGGAAGTGCTTTTCCGTTTTCATCTGTTTTACCTGATGGCTTGTATTCGATGAATACCGTTGCCATGCGTTTACCGATAGCACGCTTAGTGAACGCATTCATTTTTGCGCCACCTTTGCTGTCTAGCGTAATGCTAACTTGTGGACGTTGATACTCATCCATACCTGATTGCGCGCCAGTGATGTGGCTACCTTCAAGAATAATGCGCTGCTTAAGTACCACAGGGTAACCTTCACGCGCCATGATCATTTCTGTACCTGGCGGTAAACGGCCTTGCAGGGCTGCACTTGCATCTGCGTTTTCATCAACTTCGCGGAACTCTAGGGTTGCTGTTGCACCCAGAATCTCTTTAGCACGCGCTGTATCTTGTACGCCCGGAAGCTGCACGATGATACGCTCAGCACCTTGACGCTGTACGTTAGGCTCTGCAACACCGATTTGGTTAATACGGTTACGGATAATCGTTTCGTTTTGTTTGATAGCGTAGTCACGAATCTCTTTTAGCTTTTGCTCGCTCATGCTGGCATAAAAAGCATTGTCGCTGCTGCTATCATCAACGTAAACATTTAATGGGTAACGAGTTGATAAGAAACGCTCTGCTGCATCTTTATCTTCTTCGTTACGCATTTCAACACGTAATCGCTCACTGTTCGCTACACGGCGAATAGTACGATAACGCAATTTTTCTTCACGTAAGTCACTTTTGAAATCTTGTTCCATTTGCTCAAGCTGAGTATCAACCGCCGTCGCCATGTCGATTTCCATAGTAAAGTGAACACCACCGCTTAAATCTAGGCCTAGTTTCATTGGGTTACCACCCAATGACTTTAACCACTCTGGTTGAGCAGGCGCCATATTGATTGCAGAGATATAATCTTCACTAAGGGAATCACGCAGTAGATCTTGCGCTTTTAGTTGGTCTTCAACATTCTTAAAACGAACGAGGATTTGTCCGTCTTCAAGTTTGCTTGATTTAACAGTAACGTTATGTTCTTTGAGAGTCGCATTTACTTTATCGAGTACGCTGAGGTCAGCATCAGTACCTTTAGTGCCCGATACTTGTATGGCCGGATCTCGGCCATACAAATTTGGAGAGGCATATAAAATACCAACGACTAACACTACAAGAACAAGTAAATACTTCCATAATGGAAACTTGTTTAACACGTGTGAGTCCTTATTTTTATTGTTATAGCGACTTCATAGTGCCTTTTGGCAATACTGCAGAAACAGCTGATTTTTGTACTGTTACTTCTGCTTGGTCGTTTAATGAAATCACGATGAAGTCTTTGTCATCAGCGATTTTAGCAATCTTACCTACTAAACCACCTTGCGTTAGTACTTCGTCGCCTTTCGCCATTGCGCTCATTAGGGCTTTATGCTCTTTTACACGCTTAGCTTGTGGACGGTAGATTAAGAAATAAAATACCAGACCGAAAATACCCAACATGATTAGCATTTCCATGCCACCACCTGCTGGTGCTGCACCTGCCGCACTTGCGTGGGCGTTTGAGATGAATAAACTCATTTCACTTCCTCTTTAATTTTTCTAAAAATTTAATCTGATGTATCTGCAAGCTCTGGCACTTCTTGACCACGGCGTGCATAAAAATCTGCAACAAATTCGTCTAGTTTGCCATTACTAATGGCATTACGTAAGCCTTCCATAACGCGTTGATAATAACGTAAGTTGTGAATCGTGTTTAGACGTGCGCCTAAGATTTCATTACATTTATCAAGATGATGCAAGTATGCACGTGAATAGTTTTTACACGTATGACAATCACACTCAGGATCCAGTGGACCGGTGTCTGTTTTATGTACTGCATTACGGATTTTAACAATGCCGCCAGTAACGAATAAATGACCGTTACGGGCATTACGCGTAGGCATTACACAGTCAAACATATCGATACCACGGCGAACCGCTTCTACTAAGTCTTCTGGTTTACCAACGCCCATTAAGTAACGAGGCTTGTCTTCAGGCATTTTGTAAGCACAGTGGTCAAGAATATTGATCATCTCGTTTTTCGGTTCACCAACCGATAAACCACCTAATGCATATCCATCAAAGCCAATTTCTTCTAGGCCTTTTTGTGATTGTGCACGTAGCTCAGGGTACATACCACCTTGGATAATACCAAATAGCGCAGCTGGGTTATCGCCATGACCTTCTTTTGAGCGTTTAGCCCAACGAAGTGATAACTCCATAGAATCTTTAGCTTCTTTTTCTGTCGCAGGGTATGGCGTACATTCGTCAAAGATCATCACGATGTCAGAGCCTAGATCACGCTGAACTTGCATCGCTTTTTCTGGCGAAAGCATGATTTTTTCACCATTAACTGGTGAGCTGAACATCACGCCTTCTTCTGTGATTTTACGCATTGCGCCTAAGCTGAATACTTGGAAACCGCCTGAATCAGTTAGAATTGGACGATCCCAATTCATGAAGTCGTGTAAATCACCGTGCTGCTTAATGATTTCTGTACCAGGACGTAACATTAAGTGGAAAGTGTTACCTAAGCAAATTTGTGCACCAGTATCTTTCACTTCGTCAGGCGTCATACCTTTAACAGTACCGTAAGTACCTACCGGCATAAATGCTGGTGTTTCTACAACACCACGTTCAAAAATCAAGCGGCCGCGGCGCGCTTTACCGTCAGTGCGGTCTAATTCAAATTTCATATTATCCTCAGTGTCGGAAAAACAGTCCAACAAGCTATAATTTAACCGCTCGATTCTACCCTGTTTGCGGGTTTATTACTATAAATTGGGCTAAATTCGAAAATAAAAAGCCCAGTTAAAAAACTGGGCTTTATATTAGGTATAATCGTTATTTGCGCGTTAAGAACATCGCATCACCATAACTAAAGAAGCGATACTGCTGCTCAATAGCCGTATGATAAGCACCCATTATGTTCTCTTGGCCTGCAAAGGCACTCACTAACATGATTAACGTTGATTCAGGTAAGTGGAAATTTGTCACCATGGCATCAACCACATTGAACTGATAACCCGGGTAGATAAAGATATCTGTATCACCAAAGTAAGTATCTAATTTACCGCCATGCACTTTTGCAGCTGACTCTAATGAGCGAACTGAGGTAGTACCTACAGCAATGACACGCCCACATTTTGCTTTCGTTTCGGCTACCGCTTTAACCACTTCATCTGGTACTTCGATGTACTCTGAGTGCATAACATGCTCATCAACTGAGTCAACGCGCACAGGCTGGAAGGTACCTGCACCTACGTGCAAAGTCACAAAAGCCATGTTAATGCCCTTGTCTTTTAAGGCTGCCATTAATTTATCATCAAAATGTAGGCCTGCCGTTGGCGCGGCTACGGCACCTGGCTTTTCACCATAAACCGTTTGATAACGCTCACGATCTGACTCGTTATCAGGACGGTCAATATAAGGAGGTAATGGCATGTGACCGATGTCGTTTAAGATATCTAATACATTTTCGTCTTTGGCAAATTCAAGTTCAAAAAGCTCGCCATGACGCGCAACCATGATTGCTTCGGCTTTACCTTCAAGAATGATTTTTGAGCCTGGTTTTGGCGATTTACTAGCTCGCACATGCGCAAGCACACGGTGTTCGTCGAGTACGCGCTCAACTAACACTTCAAGCTTACCGCCTGACTCTTTTTGCCCAAACATGCGGGCAGGGATCACTTTGGTGTTATTGAAAATTAATAGGTCATTTTCATTAACGAGCGATAAAATATCACTAAATACTTTATGCTCAACTTGGCCTGATGGGCCATCAAGCGTCAGTAAACGACTGCTAGTTCGATCTGCTTTAGGAAAACGAGCAATTAATTCATCAGGAAGGTCAAAGCTAAAATCAGCTACGCGCATAGAGCATATCTCTCATTAATAAAAACGCGCCAAGTTTACTCTGATACGTCCACCACCTCAAGCAAAGCCCTGCGTCAACTTGGTACTAGCTTAAAGGATTACAAACTTAAGTACTTATTAACCGCTTTTAGGTAAAGTTTGCTTGTAGATTAAGCAAAATGTCATTATTCTAGCTTATTCACTAAACATGGGTTAAGTAAGAGGTAGTAGCGCCATGGCAAAGCAGTTAAAGCTGCTAATTTTGAACGCGAGCGTTGCTGAGCGTGAAACAATTAAGACCACATTAAACAAGCTTAATGTCTTCACGTTTATCGAAGCCAGTGACTCCCAAGATGCGCTTAAAATTCTTAAAAGCCACCCGGTGGATATTATCATTACAGGCCTTGAGGTCGGTAAGATTGATGGTTGGCGCTTTTCGCGCATGATCCGTTCAGGGTTATTAAAAACACCAAAAAACACACCAATTTTACTTACTCCGCCAATCTATTGTGAACGTATAGCCGAAACCACAGCGCGCAGCTATGGCATTGATGCTGTTCTTCCATTTGAACGCCAAGATATGCTGCCGCAAGTGCTAGCCAACGTGTTATCAACTCACCTTGAAAAAAGTAGTCGTCTTAATTTATTACTACTTGAAACAGATAACCGTAAAGCAGAAGATATCAGCGAACAGTTAAAACTTAGCTTCGCGATAACCCATACCACTTCAACAAAAGCGGCACTTGCGACCTATCTGCAGCAAAAATTTGCCATTGTATTGATTGACGCCACTGAATCTCATTCAGATACCGCAGCTGGGTTAATTAGCGAAATACTACAGCACAACCCAAAGCAAGCGATTGTAACTATCATTGATAACAATGATGCAGATTATGCAGAGCAGTTGTTACTATCTGGCGTTACTGATTTTATTCGCGCCCCGTACGATCACTCGTTATTGAGTAAAGTGTGTGACCACGCTGCCCGTCGTGAAGATTTCATGGTGAGCTATGCAGAGTTTGCGCAAAAAGTAGAGCAACTAAGCCAAAGTCAAAGCCGCTATAAAGAGCTGTTTTCTGCCCACCAACGTATTTTATTACATCTAAATACTGTGGTACTTGAGTTTAACCAAGAGGGTAATATTCGCTTTATTAACCCTGCTTGGGAGCACCTAACAGGCTATGGCATTAAGTCTAGTTTAGCAAAGTCATTAACTGACTTTTGTTTACCTGAGTGTAAAACAAAGCTACAAGATACCATTCAGCGTATTCTGCATGGTGGTGAGCAACAGCAACAGGTAGAGATCCAGCTAAAACATAAAAATGGCAATGCCATTTGGGTTGAGTGTCGCTTACAGCTGATTAAAAACAGCCAAAACTCAGCGACTATTACCGCCACCATAGATAACATTCATGAGCGTAAGCAGGCAGAGTTACAACTTCGTCATTTAGCCTTGCACGATACGCTCACAGAGCTCCATAACCGTTACTACTTTGACCAACAATTACAACGTATTTGTAAAGCACAATACACCAGTAACGATACCGAGCACGCGCTGATTTATATCGATTTAGATCACTTTAAAATCATCAATGACAGTAAAGGTCATCAACAAGGTGACATCGTTTTAAAAGAAGTTGCCCAGTTATTCACAGCGAATATTAGTGATGAGCACTTAGTGTGCCGCATCGGTGGTGATGAATTTGCCGTGATCTTAAAAAATACTAACTTACTCGATGCACACTTGGTTGCAGAAAGTATTTGTATGGCGATTGAAAAGCACCGCTTTCATTCAGAAGGTCAAGAGTACTCAATTAGCTGTTCAATTGGTTTAACACAAATCACCGAGCAAAATAACGACCCAAGTGAGTGTTTAAAACAAGCTGATATCGCCCTTTATGTAGCAAAAAGCTTAGGCCGTAACTTAGTACACTGTTATTCAAAAGAAGATAGTCATCACAATAGTTTACAAGCCGGTCTTGAATGGGGTCATAGTATTCGCCAAGCATTACAACATGATGCTATCGAACTGCACTATCAACCGATTTGGGACTTTAAACGCGGCCACGTCGCCTACTTTGAAGCACTATTACGCTTAAAGCTTAATGATGAGCTTATCTACCCTAATCAGTTTATTCCTGCTTTAGAGCTTTTAAACGATACTTTCTTGATGGACCAATGTGTTATTCGTAATGCCATTAAGAGCGTTGCCGAGTACCCAGAGCTTAACCAAGTCGCAATTAACTTATCAGCACAGTCGTTTTTAGATGAACGTTTACTGCCGCACATTGAATCGAGTTTAAAAGAATACAATGTTGAACCAACACGCATTATTTTTGAGATCACCGAGTCTGCGAGTATTAACAACCTAGTTGCAACCCGTGCCATGATCGAGCGTTTGAATGGCTTAGGCTGTCACTTCTCTATTGATGACTTTGGTACTGGCTTTAGTACCTTCAATTACCTTAAACAGTTACCGGCTCAACACGTAAAAATTGATGGTTCATTTGTTCGCGACATGTTGAACGACCCTATCGATTTAGCACTTGTAAAAGCAATTAATGATATTAGCCGCTCGCTTGATAAGCGCTCTGTTGCTGAATATGTTGAAAACAAAGAAATATTCTTAGCACTAAAAGAAATTGGTATCGACTATGGTCAAGGCTACTTTATTGCCCGTCCAGTACCGGTTGAAAAAATTAGCGATGAGCTGAAAAAAATATCTGAAAATAATCTTTTTAACTAACAAATATCTAGCCTTAAAAAGCCTAAATTTAATACATTTTTAAACATTTTTTCTTAGTTTTTAAACTTCCATACTGACAATACTCATCTATACTTAAATCCACAGCAAGATAAAATGTCGTGCCTTTATAGTGATTATCCATAATAAACATGACATTACTTATTACATTAAACATACTGAGTATGACTTAACATCGTTAAGTCCATCTATTGGCGGTATAAAGGAGAAAAGTGATGACACAACTAATCGTTTTGTTGCTGATTGTGAATCTAGGGATAGCGTATCAATGTTACCGTAATGCGACCTTTAAGGGGTATCCGGTAAAAACATTTACAGGGCTAGGTTTAGTACCTTACTTTAACTTAGTCGTGTGGGTTTACTTGTTGTTTTTACCCGACTTAAAACCATTTTCAATGAATGAAAAGCAGCCACTTTAGGCTGCTTTTTTAGTTGGGAGAATTTAAAAACTATAAGTTGATGCTTTTTCGAGTAATTGCGCGGCTTTTATATCGCCAACCACACACTTTTTAATGTCTGACTTTTTAAATACTTTTACTTGCTCAGTTTTACCTTCGCTAACACCACGGATGATAAAGCTCACATGTTCATCGTTAGGCAGGTTTCTTAAACCGCTACCATAATCACATAAAGTCAGTGATAAGCTCTTATCTACTTGCTTAGCTAAAGAAGCCAGCTGTTGCTTTTGCTCTTTTACACGAGCTTGTTTTTTCTCGGCTAACTCTTTGCGCATTTGTTGCTGCTTTTGTGATAACTTTTGCTGCTGCTTTTCAAGCTCTTTAATCGATGCTTGCAATGCTTGTTTACGCTTCTCGAGCTCTTGCTCTTTGGCATCTTTATCGTGGCGACGGTCAAATTCAAGGTCACGCTTTTCACGTTCAAGATCACGGATTTCACGGCTCACATCGCGCTCTTGCTCAGCAACTTCACGTACTCGCTCTGCGCTTTCGCGCATCACTTCCATGGCTTGCTGATAGGCTTCTTGCGTTTTCACGACTACTGCATCGCTGATCACTTGCACATGTTCGCCTAACACTTCGATTTCAGTTAGTTCTTCAAAGTCGATATCTGGCATAGGTGGCAGCGGCGCATCGGGTACAGAGGCAAACACTGTAGACCAGCGCGAACTGCCTCGTACATCAAAGCTAAACACCACACCTTGATGCTGCAAATAACTCGAAGACACATTTCTTACCTTGTTATCGGTATCTTGTTTTAACGCCGCTGAGAGGATTTTTTCCATGATCCCGACTTCACGCTGAATTTTATCTAATTCATCACTTGCTTGTGCCGGTAAGCTTACTGCTGTGCAAAGCAATAAGGCTGCCGTAGTTGATTTGTATTTTGACATCTTAATACTCCAAATTGTTGGCAACGGTTGGCAATGGTCCGCCGTCCACTTGCTCTGCTAAATCATTTAACTGCATACGTAAGTACGCTTGGTCTTGGGCGCGCTGCGTCTTTATATATGCAAGTACGCTGGCAATATCTTCTTGGCGCTCGACTCGCCCAGTTTTAATCGCTTCTTTGGCCAGTTGGTACATCTGTTGTTGCTGCACTTCGTTTTGCGCAGTAATGATGTTTTGCAACTGATCAATTTGCTTTTGTTGTGACTCTAGTAAATTGGTTTGCTTGGCCACTTGCTCAAGTAACTGCTGATTTCCTTGCTGTGGATTACTAACAAAAACCCATGCGCAAAATACAATGGAAGCAGCCACTGCCCACATTCCAGCACCAAAAAACAGACTTTGTTTTTGCACTTTCGGCATCGTAGACTCTCGATCCCAATTTGGTACGGGTACCGTTTCATAATGTTGACTTTGTTGTTGCCACTGCATTGCATTGTTCATCATTGATGCATACTCAGCATTGGCTTGTAGCAACGCAATTTGATCTTCAGTGAGGCTTTCGCCTTCTAACCATGCGGTAAATAATGAATCTAAATTAGCCATCTACGGCCTCCAAATGCACTTTTAACTTACCAAGCGCACTGTATAGTCTTGATTTAGCTGTATTGGTCGAAATACCTAATTGCTCAGCGATTTCTTCAAATGTACAGTGCTGAAAAAACTTTAACTCCACCACCAAACGTTGCTCCCAGGGTAAATTGTTCATCATTGCTTTGAGTTCATGATGTTGCTCAGATTGCAGTTGATTGGTTTCTAACTCGCTATGCTCGCAGCTTTCTTCTGGTATACCATCTAAACCTTGATGCAGCTTACGGCGGCGGTAATATTCAACACTACGCCGGTGCACTATTTGATAGAGCCAAGTATTAAAACTCGATTCACCACGAAAGCTCGGCAAGCTTTTATAAACAGAAATAAACACTTCTTGCATTAAATCCATTGCATCATCTGGGTGGCTTAACATCCTTAGGCAATAGTTATATACCTGTGTTTCGTGCTGCTTGACTAATTTCAACCACGCCCGTTTATTGCCCTGTTGCGCTTTAGCAATTAGTGTCTCAAGTGATTGAAAAAACACGCTAGCCTCGTCATCTGATCTGCCTTTAATGGTTTTGTTATTATGTTAGTCGAGGGAAGGAAAAAAATAGTTTGCTTAAATAATAAAAAACCCCAAATATTTTTTATTTGGGGTTTTTTATTTAGAGGTTTTATTCGTTGTCACACTGACCGTCTAAGCTACACTGCTTATTAAGAAACAGCTCTAGCTGCTGGCTAAATAGCCTAAAGTCTCTGATCCGGCCTGTGGTTTTACGCCACACAATGCCAATATCTCGGTATGCATCGCCTTGTGATGGCGTAGCAACCATATCTTTTTTATCTAAAATACCGGCATTGATAGCCATTTGCGGTAAGAAGGTAACACCAAGCTGGTGTTCAACCATACTTAATAAGGTATGTAAGCTTGCCGCTTCAAATGGGTTAATACAGCTTGAGCGATTCAAATGGCAGGCACTTAACGCGTGGCCTGTCATACAGTGCTCACGCTCTAGTAAGAACACACTCGCATCTGGTAATAGGTTAAAGTCTTCCACGCCATCTGCTGGTGTGTAATCTTTATGGTGCACTAGGCTGAACTGATCTTTAGCGAGTACTTGGGTATGAAACTTTTCAGTGTCATACGGTAAAGCAAGTAATGCCATATCAATTTGGCCATGCTCAAGTTTATCGAGTAGCTTGTCACTGGTGTCTTCAACCAAGACTAGCTCTAACTCGGTAAAGGTCTGTTTGCAGAAATGATATAAAGGCGCAGCAATAAAGCTGGCAATCGTCGGGATCACACCAAGCGTTAGTGTGCCACTTAAAGGCGTTAAAAAGCTTTTTGTCAGCTCTTTAAGGCTAAGGGTGTCGTCAATAATCTTACGTGCTTTTTCGACAACCTCTTCACCAATTGCGGTAAACATTAAGCTGCGATTTTCACGCTCTATAAGCTGGCAACCTAAGGTTTCTTCTAAGTTTTGAATTGCACTACTTAAGGTTGATTGACCAATAAAACAGGCGCTTGCTGCGCGGCCAAAGTGTTGATGTTGGTGGACTGCTAATAAATACTGTAGTTGTTTAATACTTGGTAAGTTATTCATTCTCTACCTGCAAATAAAAAGACCCCAATACCTAAGGCATTGAGATCTTTTCAAGCTAAAAGTCTTTTAGTACTTTTTATACCCCGAAGGCAGTTCTCAGTACATAGAAAATAACAATAGCAAGGGCTGCGCCAACTGGCAATGTAATTACCCAAGAAACTACAATGTTTCTTACAACACCCATGTTAAGTGCTGCAATACCGCGTGCCATACCTACACCTAAAACCGCACCTACAAGTGTTTGCGTAGTAGAAATAGGTAAACCAGTACCTGATGCGATAACAACTGTAGAAGCAGCAGCAAGCTCAGCAGCAAAACCGCGGCTTGGTGTTAAGTGCGTGATACCTTCACCGATTGTTTTAATTACTTTCTTACCTAAAATAGCAAGACCAGCAACAATACCTAAACCACCTAGTGGTAAAATCCACCATGCGATAGCCGCTTTCTTAGCGATTTCACCGTTGTGCTCAACAATGTTTACAACAGCAGCTAGTGGACCGATTGCGTTAGCAACGTCGTTTGAACCGTGTGCGAAAGCCATACAACATGCCGTTAGTACCATTAGTACTGCGAACACTTTCTCAACGTTGTTGAATTGCATTGCTTTGTCAGCTTTAGGGTCAATTTTAAGGCGAGCAATCGCAATCTTACCGATGATTGCAACTACAACAGCAATCGCGATAGAAAGGGCATAGCCTTCAACAGCACCTAAGTTGATACCAATGTGCTTTAAGCCTTTCTTGATTGTTACAAGCGACATGATGAAGCCCGCTAGACCCATATAGATAGGTACAAAACGCTTAGCATTTTTAAGTGGTGCATCAGTGTCAAAAATTAGCTTTTGCGCACTCATGAAAATCAAGTAAGCAATAAAACCAGAGATAGCAGGGGTAACAATCCAGCTACCTACGATACCCATTACCTTGTTCCATTGGATTGCTTCGCTACCTACTGCAACTAATGCGAAACCAATGATGGCACCGATGATTGAGTGAGTCGTAGATACTGGCCAGCCTAAGAAAGAGGCAATTAATAACCAGCTACCTGCAGCGAATAACGCGGCAATCATACCTAGTATCATTAACTCAGGTATGTCCATAAACGGCGTGGCATCGATAATCCCTTTACGGATTGTAGATGTAACCTCACCACCGGCAAGGTATGCGCCAGCGAATTCAAACACCATCGCGATGATGATTGCTTGTTTAATTGTAAGTGCTTTTGAGCCTACTGATGTACCCATCGCATTGGCAACGTCATTTGCACCAATACCATAAGCCATGAAGAAACCGACTGCGGCGGCAGTTAAAACCAATAACGTGCCGTAATTTGCAATGATATCCATTGTGTGAACCTTTAATTTTTTTCGTGTTTGAACTGATTTTTAATTAACGAGCTAACATCAGCTCAAGACGAGAACCTACGCGCTCTGCAATATCTGCAAGCTCGCCTACCCACTCAATGATCTTGTATAAGAACATCACGTCAACAGGGTTAAGTTCATTTTCGATGGCGCGCAATTGACGGCGAATTATGATCTGCATGTCATCCGTGTCTTGTTCAATAGCGTCCAATTCAACGAGCATTTTTTCAACTAAAGTCACTTCTCGACCTTTGAAGCCCGTTTCAAGCAGCTCATCTAGCTCATTGATTGCTTTTGACGCTTGTTTAGTCGCATCAACACAACGAGTTACATAAGCAAGGAAATCTGTTTGGATTTCGGTAGGTATGATCATCTCACGACCAACTACACGACCTGCGATATCTTTTGCTTTGTTAGCAATTTTGTCTTGTTGAGTAACAAGCTCTAGCAAATCGGTACGCTCAACTGGCATAAATAAGCCACGAGGTAGTTGAAGGCGGATGTTACGTTTCATTTCATCAGCTTCACGCTCTAAATTACGAATGTTTAGACGGATTTCTTCCGCTTCTTGCCATTCTTCTTTAAACACGTGATTAAAGAAAGGGATCAATGCTTTACTTGCTTGATGTACTTTCTTAATGTGATCTTCCATAGGCTTAATAGGTGATTTAGCAAAAACCCCTAAAAATGCATTTGTAGGCATAACTGACCCTTTATAAATTAGTATGCTTTGGCAGCTGCGAATTTTACAGCATTGTGTTCGATTGTGAACGCTTTTTCTGCCTTACATCACCAATAATAGACAAAGCGGCCAAAGGCCGCTCGTTTTAATAATGAAAAGTTGCGGTTAAATTTACAGCGACTTTTCGATATCTTCTTGAGATGTATGACGAATATCTTTGCCGTTAACAAAATAGATGATGTATTCAGCAATATTCTGGCAACGGTCGCCAATACGCTCTAATGAACGAACTGACCACACTAAATCCATAATTTTCGGGATTGAGCGTGGGTCTTCCATCATATATGTCATGATTTGACGGGTAATTGCTTCGTATTCGCGGTCAACTTTGGCGTCTTCTTTATGTACTTCAAACGCACATTGCACATCCATACGTGCAAATGCATCAAGTACATCATGAAGCATTTTCGATACTTGGCGACCCATGTTTTCAATGTTCACCAGTAGGTCTTGCTGATCTTTTGTGAATGAGTCCAGCGCAACTTTAGCAATACGCTCAGCTTCATCACCAATACGCTCTAAATCGGCAATTGTTTTTGCAATAGCAATTACAAGACGTAAGTCACTCGCTGCCGGCTGACGGCGAGCGATAATGCGTGTACATTCTTCGTCGATGTTCACTTCCATTGCATTTACTTTGTAGTCGTTTTCACGAACTTTTTGTGCAAGATCGGCATCACCATTACTAACAGCATCCAGTGCACTGTTTAGTTGTTGCTCAACTAAACCACCCATGTTTAATACATGGTTACGCACATTTTCAAGCTCTTCATTAAAGCGGCCCGAAATGTGTTTATTGATATTATGTTCCATTGTCTACCTCTATAAATTTCGTTTACGGTACCAAGTGACTTTATTAACTAACCGTAGCGGCCTGTAATGTAGTCTTCTGTTTTCTTCTTGCTTGGTGTTGTAAATAACGTATTGGTATCTGAATACTCAATCAACTCACCCATGTACATAAACGCAGTTTGGTCTGATACACGAGCAGCCTGTTGCATGTTGTGAGTAACGATTACCACGGTAAACTTATTCTTTAAGTCGTTAATTAGCTCTTCGATAACTAAAGTAGAAATTGGATCTAGTGCCGATGTAGGCTCATCCAGAAGTAGTACTTCAGGCTCGATAGCAATTGAGCGAGCAATAACAAGACGCTGTTGCTGACCACCCGATAGGCCAAATGCACTATCGTGTAAACGGTCTTTAACTTCATCCCATAATGCCGCGCCACGTAAAGATTGTTCAACCACTTCGTCTAGTTTACGCTTTTCTTTAATACCTTGTAAGCGTAGGCCATAAACGACATTTTCGTAGATTGATTTTGGAAATGGATTAGGACGTTGGAATACCATCCCGACATTTCTTCGTAGTGCAGCAACATCTACATTCTTATCATAGATATTGTGACCATGTAGTAAGATCTCACCATCGATACGACAGCTATCAACAAGGTCGTTCATACGGTTGATACAACGTAAAAGTGTTGATTTACCACAACCCGATGGACCGATAAATGCTGTTACCTGACCTTTTGGGATGTTCATATTTACGCCGCTAAGCGCTTGTTTATCACCGTAGTATAGATCTAAGTCTTTAATCTCTAACGCTGTTTGTTCTGCAGTTAGGTTATCTAAATCTAGCTTTGCCGCGCTTTTAGCTTGGTTTACTTGTGGTGCAACTGTAATCATCTCTGTCTACCTATAAAAATTCTGTATTAATGCTCAAGAGCTCTAAACTTTTCGCGTAAGTGGTTACGAATACCAATCGCGGTGATATTCAGGGCGATAATTACTGATACCAGTAAGAATGCCGTGGCATATACCAGCGGACGTGCCGCTTCTACGTTAGGGCTTTGGAAACCAACATCGTAAATGTGGAAACCTAAGTGCATAAATTTTCTATCTAAATGTATGTATGGGAAGTTACCGTCAAGTGGCAGTGTTGGCGCCATCTTAACAACACCAACAAGCATTAGTGGTGCTACTTCACCGGCTGCACGTGCAACCGCTAAGATTAAACCTGTCATAATCGCTGGGCTTGCCATCGGAATGATGATACGCCATAGCGTTTCTGCTTTTGTTGCGCCAAGTGCTAATGAACCATGACGAACCGTACTTGGAATACGTGATAAACCTTCTTCAGTCGAAACAATAACAACAGGCAGCGTTAAAATTGCTAGCGTTAAAGCAGACCAAATCACACCTGGAGTACCAAATACTGGGCTTGGCGATGACTCAGGGTAGAACAATTGGTCAATACTGCCACCTAGCATGTATACAAAGAAACCTAGACCAAATACACCGTATACAATCGAAGGTACACCTGCAAGGTTGATTACCGCGATACGAATCATCTTAGTCACGGCATTTTTTGCTGCGTATTCATGTAAGTAAATCGCTGCAACAACACCAAACGGCGTCACAATCACTGCCATTAGTAATACCATGAACACGGTACCGAAAATCGCTGGGAATACACCGCCTTCAGTGTTTGCTTCACGTGGGTCATCTGCTACAAACTTACCAAGTTGCACAAAGTAGTGACCAAGCTTAGCAAAGAAGCCCATGTCATTAGGGAACCACACATCAAGAACTTGATACAGAGGTAAAGTAACCACTTCACCACGCATGTCTCTTACAGTTACTTGGTCACGCTTTGCTTGTTTACGAAGCGCGAATAACTGCTTTTCTAACACTGTGTACTCAGCACGTAGCTCAGCACGCGCTTGTGCAAGCTCAGCAACACGCTCATCGGTTAGTTCGTTATCAAGCTGGTATGCCTTTTCTCTTAAGCGTAAACGTTCAAGCTCATAGTTAATATGACCAATATCACCATTTTGTAAGTCTAACGCTTGGTCATTCAGGTCAACAGCACGGTCAACAAGATCATAAAGCACGTCGATTTTGTTATCAGTGATAACTTCACCGTCTTTAATAACCTGTTCTACATAACCGTAGAAGTTACCGTTTTTACTACGCTCGAATACAGCAAGCTCAGCTGGCGCAGTACGCGATGTGATGTCTGTCTCTAGTACCCAACGGAAATCTAGAGCTACGTACTCACGGTTACCTGTTTTAATCAATAAACGCTCTAGTTGCTCTTTATCGTAATGAGATAAATCAACGCCCGTCGCCTCAATACGTGATTTTGCAACTAGCTCACGGTCATAAACTTCACCGATCACTGTTTGCTTTTCAACTGAGCCTTGCAGCTCAAGTTGCACTACTTCTGATGGCCAGAAAAAGCTTAAACCTTTCCAAGCAATCATGGCTAGTAAGCCAAGAACCGAGATTAAACTGATGCTTACCGCACCGCCGGTCATCCAAATCCAAGGAGAACCAGACTTAAACCACTGCTTTACCATGTCGTGTCTCTCCACCTACATTGAACTGTATTTATCACGCAGTTGCTGTCGAACAAACTCAGCCACTGTGTTGAAAATGAATGTGAATATGAATAATACAAATGCTGCTAAGAATAGAATGCGATAATGCGAGCTACCTACCTCAGACTCAGGCATTTCTACCGCGATATTCGCTGCAAGTGTTCTCATACCCTGGAAGATACTCCAGTCCATAATAGGTGTATTACCTGTTGCCATTAGTACAATCATTGTTTCACCTACAGCACGGCCTAGACCCATCATTACTGCTGAGAAGATACCTGGGCTTGCTGTTAGTAATACTACGCGAACCAATGTTTGCCATTGTGTTGCACCGAGTGCTAATGAACCATTTGATAAGTGCTTAGGAACACTGAATACCGCATCTTCAGCAATTGAGAAGATAGTCGGGATAACAGCAAAGCCCATCGCAATACCAACAACTAGTGAGTTACGTTGGTCAAACGTCATACCCAGTTCATTGGTTAAGTACTGACGCACATTGCCGTCAAACATCCAAAGCTCAATTGAGTTACTCATCGCAAACGATAACCAGCCGATGAAAATAACCACTGGAATAAGTAAAATTGAGTGCGAACCTTCAGGAATACGGTGACGAATTGACGCCGGTAGCTTATTCCAACCAAATGCCGTTAATAAAATAGCGATTGGTAGCAACACCAATAATCCGATAATCGCAGGTAAATGCTCTTCAATTAATGGGGCTAACCAAAGACCCGCTAAGAAACCTAGGATTACCGTTGGTAATGCTTCCATGATTTCTACCGTCGGCTTAACCACTTTACGTAATTCACTCGACATAAAGTACGCAGTGTAAATTGCCGCTGAAAGTGCAATTGGTACCGCAAATAACATTGCGTACATTGCAGCTTTAATCGTACCGAATGAAATTGGCACTAATGAGAACTTAGATTCAAAGTCATCACTTGCAGACGTTGACTGCCAGATATAACCCGGCTCTGGGTAGCCTTCGTACCATACTTCTTGCCATAACGCAGACCAAGTTACTTCTGGGTGCTCGTTATGAATTTCAATTACTTTTAGCGCGTCATCAGCAAGAATAAGTGCCGCATTTGAACGTGGCGCTATTGCAAAGTTTTGAATTGGACCTTCGCTTACTTTACCTTGCCACAGTTTGGCATCGCTAGTTGTGTAATAAATACCTAGCTCACCGTTAGCGCCTGCTGTGAAGAATGTACGACGGTAGAACTCGGTGAAAATGTTTAGTTTCGATTGCTTGCTGGTTTCAAATGCACGAATCTTTTGGAACTCACGGCCATTTTCAGTGTTTACTTCAAACCACTGTGAAACTTCGCCATTATCGTTAGCAAGCATCAGTGAGTTGGCACCAGCCAATAGCTGAGTTGAAACTAGGTTCGCGTTTTCTTCGTTAGCTGCAAGCAGTTGGATTTGCTCAACTTCAGAAGGGTAACGGGTATCATATACGTAAATTTGATTTGCTGAACGTACAAATGTACGTGTTGTATCTGGTGAGATTAATAGCTCATCAACACGACCTTCGATATCAAGCTCAGTTCGCTCAACAACCCACTCTACTTCGCCGGTGAACATGTTTTCTTCACCCACAAAGCTGCTGAATATAACGCGCTTGTCAGCCGTTAAAGCAACAACAGCTGTTTTATCTTCGTAGTGGCTAAATGCAAATTTAGTGATTGCCGCACCTTGCTCATCAACTTCAAGCGCCATATCACCCAGCGGGTAATCTAAACGTGGTGTTAATTGGCGTTGATTGTTCGGGAATGTCACTAGGAATTTTGGCGCAACCACAACCACAGAGCCATTTTCTAGGCCGTATGCGTATTGCCCCTGAAACGGTGCAGAGCTTGCGAAGCTGCTTACATCGCTTGGTAATTCTGTATTAAGAGTGGTGATCTTTTTACCAAATTGCTCTTTTTCAACATTGTAAAAGTCCACATTACCTTTTTCACCAAGTAAAAAGGCAATTTCTGTTTGTTCTTCAATGCCAAGACCCACAACTTCTGACGCATTTTGTAGTTTTACACTGTTACGTGTATCTACTTTTGCTGACTCAAAAATAGGTTGAACAACATAAAGAAGGTAAAAGAATATAAGTAGCAGTGCTACTAGCACCATTACGCCACCTGCGGAAATACCCCACTTGGCAAACCTGTCTTTAAATAGACGGCTTCTATCCGTATGAAAGGTAGGTTTATTCGGATTGGAAGTCATCAAAACACCCTTAAATCTTAACGTTGCGCGCATTATATTTCACCAAGATGACAGTAATGTTACAAACGTCATAATTCAGTGTAATAAAGCGAGTATTTCAGGGACGTATTTTAAAGTTAAAAAATGACCAAATTGCGACATTGCTCTGCGTATTTATAACGACCAAATTGACAAGCTAACAAACTGTTATAACTAATTTTTTATAACTATATGGAAAAAATTGGACAAACAATAAAACTGCATCAATACTCAAGATGACTTATTTTTTTCGACAATAAGAATCATTTTTAACCAACGCCTCCTTCCTTTTATTGCATTTTTCAGAGGCATTTTTATAGAGATATAAGTATGAAGCAGTTAGTAATTACTATTTTGGGGCCAGATAAACCCGGCCTAGTTGAAGACCTTTCAGCCACAATTTTAAACCATCATGGTAACTGGTTAAGCAGTAATTTGAGCCACCTTGCAGGTCACTTTGCAGGGATCATTGAGGCAGCAGTGCCTGAAGAGCACCTGCAAGAGCTGCAAGACGCATTGCATAGTTTGCCGTATTTAGAAATCAGAATTGAACGCGGCGCCGAAACACTTTCAGAAGAAAAATCTGAACAAATCAATTTTGTCATTACTGGCAACGACAGACCTGGCATTGTGCAAGAGCTTGCCAGCGTTATTCGTCACAAAGGGGCGAATATCACTCACCTAAATTCAAAACAACAAAGTGCACCTAACTGGGGTGTGCCAATTTTTAGTGCTGTTGCCACCGTCGCTTTGCCAATAGGCATGAACAAGGACGAAGTAATCACGGCACTCGAGTCTATTACCACAGACTTAATTGTTGATATTGAGGACGCATAACAAGCAAGTTTATAGGGATATTTAAACTTAAACTAAGCTTTAAAAATTAATGACATACATGTCACATAACTGACATGTATGTCATAAAAGTGATAAATACGTCATATAAACGTCATCTGCATCCTCTATATTCTAACTAGCTATAAACGTTGGAAAACCAGATGAACGCATCACATTCTTCTTCTCAAGCCGTTAATTACTTTGCCAAAGAGCTAAGTTGGCTGTCTTTTAATGAACGCGTGCTGCAAGAAGCCAAAGATAAATCGAACCCGATTATTGAGCGCATGCGCTTTTTAGGTATTTACTCAAACAACATGGATGAGTTTTTCCGTGTCCGTGTTGCCGATGTAAAACGCCGAATATTACTTAATAAAATTCCTGATGCGAACTTTGAAGAAGACGAAATACTACTTCATCAGATCCAAAGTAAAGTGCTGCAGCTTGGTAAAAAGTTTAACCAAATTCATAAAGATATTTTAAATGACTTAAACGAGCACAATATTCACGTTGAGTTACCTGAGGAGTTATCTGAATTTCACTTGAGTTGGCTGAAAAAATTCTTCCACGATAATGTGCTACAACACATATTGCCGATTTTACTCTCTGAAAAGAAAGACTACTCAGATCAAATCAACGACACCATGACTTATTTGTTTGTCGAGATGACTAACCAAAAAAGTCATTATGCCATGATGGAAGTGCCAACCGACCGCGTATCTCGTTTTGTTATTTTGCCACCAGAGAAAACACGCCGTCACAAAACCATTGTGATGCTAGATGACATCATCGCCTACTTTATTCGCGATGTGTTTAGCAGCTTTTTTAGCTTTGATGATATTCAATGTTATGCCATCAAATTAACCCGTGATGCCGAATACAACTTAGATGACGAGCTTGAAGAAGGCTTGCTCGATAAAATGTCAAAAGGTCTAAAACAACGTATTTCTGCTGAGCCTGTGCGCCTTGTTTATGACGAGAGCATGCCAGCTGAAATGCTTAAAGTGATGAAAAAGCGCCTTAATATAAGCCAACATGATGCGTTGATCCCCGGCGGTCGCTATCGTAATTTCCGCGACTTTATTGCGTTTCCGAATGTTGGTCGTCAGTATTTAGAAAACAAACCACTACCGGCATTACAAAGCACGGCTTTTAACAATCACTCAAGTGTGTTTGATGCCATTTCAGAACAAGATATTTTACTGTATTACCCTTATCACACCTTTAACCATTTACTTGAATTTGTACGCCAAGCAGCATTTGACCCAGATGTAACCCAAATTAAGGTCAATATTTATCGCGTTGCGAGTCAGTCTCGACTTGTCTCTACGCTTATTAATGCCGCAAAAAATGGCAAACACGTAACCGTTATGGTTGAGCTGAAAGCGCGCTTTGATGAACAAAACAATATTGAATGGGCAAAAACCCTAAGCAATGCCGGTGTTAAAGTGATCTTTGGTATTCCTGCGTTGAAAGTTCACAGTAAGTTATGCGTTATTCACCGTAAAGAAAAGAACAACATAGTGAAATATGCCCATATAGGCACGGGTAACTTCCACGAAAAAACCGCCAAAATCTACACTGACTTTAGCTTATTCACCAAGTTTGAGGGCATTAGTGAAGAGTGCGATAGTGTGTTTAAGTTTATCGAAAGCAGCTATAAACCATTTCAATTTGATCATTTGATGATTTCGCCAGTCAACGCACGACAAACTATTATGTCGCTAATTGATGCTGAAATAACAAATGTAGAACATGGTAAGGCTGGCCGAATTACGCTAAAAATAAATAACCTTGTTGATAAAGAGCTGGTTGATCACCTCTACTTTGCCGCAAGACGCGGTGTGAAAATTCGTATTATTGTGCGTGGCATGTGTTCGTTAGTGCCCTCTGCCGTTAACGAAAATATTCGCATTATTAGTATCGTTGACCGCTTTTTAGAGCACCCTCGGGTGATGGTGTTTCATAATAATGGCGACGAAAAGGTTTATATTTCATCGGCAGACTGGATGACCCGAAATCTTGATCACCGTGTTGAAGTAGCCGCACCGATTTATGATGAAAAATTAAAACAGCTTATTATTGATATTCTTGAGCTACAGTTTAAAGATAGAACAAAAGCACGCATAATCGATAGCGAACAAAAAAACAGCTATGTGCGCCGCGGCAATCGTAAGAAAATTCGCTCGCAAATTGCCATTTATGACCACCTTAAGAAATGGGAAAGTAACTATAATAATGAATGATTATCCCTCAATTGCTGCCGTTGATTTAGGCTCAAATAGTTTTCATTTAGTGGTGGCAAGAGAGGTCGATGGCTCTTTGCAAATCTTACACAAAGAAAAACAGCGCGTTTACTTAGCTGACGGTTTAGATGATAAAAATCATTTAAGCCAAGAAGCAATCGAACGCGCGCTGGCGATTCTAAAGCAGTTTGCTACTACCTTGCAGGACTTCCCCCTTGAGAATGTCAAAGTGGCCGCCACTTACACATTACGCCGCGCTAAAAATATTCATTCGTTCTTAACCCAAGCAAGTAAAGTGTTTCCTTACCCAATTGAAGTAATATCGGGGCAGGAGGAAGCGCGTTTAATTTATCAAGGTGTTGCCCATTACATTCATCACGATGAAAACCGCTTAGTCATTGATATCGGCGGCGGCAGTACCGAACTCATCATTGGCAAACACTTTAAGCACAAGCTACTTACTAGCCGCAATATGGGCTGTGTTAGTTACACCAAGCAGTTTTTTGCAGATGGACAAATCACTGCTAAGCGCTTTGCCAAAGCTGAAGTTCGCGCAGAGCAAGAACTCGAAGTGATTTTCGCCAACTACTTATCGGCTGGCTGGCAATCTGTGGTGGGAACATCAGGCACTATTAAATCTATCCTTGCCATGATCAATGCTAACGATGCAGAGCAAGAGCTAATTACTTTAGAGCGATTATTAGAGCTAAAAACTCAGTTTATTGCTGCTAAACAAATAAAAGCGCTACAAATTGAAGGTCTTACACCTGAGCGGCAAGTGAGTATTTGTGGTGGTTTAGCTATTTTAATTGCGGTATTTAGGCTGTTTAAAATCGAAGCGTTGCAATACAGCGACTTTTCACTTCGTGAAGGCCTGCTACATGAAATGCAGCAAAAGCTCGCCCATAAGGATATTCGCACTAATACCATAGCGAACCTATCTGAGCGTAATGCCATAGATAAAGAGCATGCTAACCGCGTCTCGACAACTGCAAAGTGGCTGTTTGAACAAGTAGAAGAGGCATGGCAACTTACCGATCCTGACTACATCAACTTGCTGGATTGGGCCGCGCAGCTGCATGAAATTGGCTTAGGGGTTAATTCATCAGGGATACATAAGCACAGTGCGTATATCGTTGCGAATAGCCAATTGCCTGGCTTTACGCAGCAACAACAAACCTTGCTTAGTTGCATGATCCGTTTTTATCGTAAAAAAATTCGTTTAGAAGAGTTTCCGGCACTGCATACCATGCAGCATTATGAAATATTGCAACTTATTGTGATTTTGCGCTTAGCGGTACTACTGAATCAAAAGCGTATTACCGATCAAGGTTTTAAACTTGAGGTAACAGCCAAGCAAAATAGTATGTTCTTAAAGTTTCACAACAAGTGGCTTAAAGAACATACCTTGCTTTTAGCTGACTTACAGCAAGAGCAAAAATACCTTAAAAAAGTCGGCTTCTTACTCGATTTTCATTAAGCTGATTAATATATACCCAAACCACCTCAAGATGTGAGTTTCAGTTGGAATTAAAAGCGATTTAGGCAAGGCATTGATTGCAAGTAATAGTGGTTCTATTGTTAAGATCAATAACGCAGTATAAATCGCTTTTAAACCAACCCGTTGGGCGCTTCACAGGCACTTACTCTCATAGTTGTTACTTCTTAAAAGGGACTGCCATTCTTACAAAGTAACGCCTTGATATTAAGCACCTGTGAAACGCTGAATTCTGCATCTTGAGGTGGTTTGGGTATACTACATATCCATATGACGGTTTGAGCTTTGCATCATTTGCTTAAGGCCTTGATGTTCAAGCTCAAGTAAACGTTCGAGCTTTTCTTTACTTTGCTCTGTATCAGCTCGCGATACCAAGTACTCGTATAAGTCGATTACTTTTTGGTGTTGCGTGGTTAAGTAAACCTGAATCGCCTTTTCATCAATTTGCTGATCTGTGCTGATATCGTTAAAAGTAATTAGCTCTGGGTTTTCAGCAAAATACTCATAGCAATAGGTATCAAGCGTGTTTATTTCTGTAATAGCTTTAAAGCCAACGAGATCTTCTGCCAGTTTCTTCTCATATTGCAGGTAATAATCCACCAGCATTTGATTATGCTCGTCCAGTAAGTCTTTAACACTGTGGAAGTTAGCTGCCATTTGAGTATGAAATAACACGGTCCAATCATAAACTTGTTGTATTGTTTTAACTTGCATGTGCATTCCTTATCAAAATCAATTTAATATGACTTTGCATAAATCACACCAGAAATAAACTCATTAATTTTCAATATCTTAAAAATAAAGTGTGTAACTTGCAGCAAGTTAAAGCGTACAAGTTACACACTAACTGTAAAATTTATAGGTAACGTTTACGCCATAGAAAATAAAGCGCAGGTAACACAAGTAGCGTTAAAACTATGGCGCTGAGCATCCCACCGACCATAGGCGCGGCTATTCGGCTCATCACCTCACTGCCCGTTCCAGTGCCATAAAGCACTGGCAGTAACCCTATGATAATAGTGGCAACTGTCATCATCACTGGTCTAACCCGAAGGCCTGCACCATTGATGATTGCTTGGCGCAGCTCTGTAACCGTGAACTGTGCTGATTGCGCTTTAGCATCTCGATAAGCTTGGTTGAGATAAACCAGCATGATCACGCCAATTTCTACGGCAACCCCAGCTAGGGCAATAAAACCAACCCCAACAGCAACCGAGAAGTTGAAGCCTTCAAGGTACATCAGCCAAATACCGCCTATCATAGCAAGCGGTAAGGTCAGCATGATCATTGCCACCTCAATAAAGCTTCTAAAATTGAGGTATAACAGCACCACAATAATTGCCAAGGTTAATGGCAATACGTAACTGAGTTTAGCTTCTGCGCGCTCCATATATTCATATTGCCCCGCCCAAGTAATTGAGTAACCAGCTGGTAGCTCGAGTTGCTCATGCAGCGCTTGTTGCGCACGCTCAACATAACTGCCGATATCACTGCCTTCAATGTCGATTAAGCTCCAGCCATTAATACGAGCATTTTCACTTTTTATACCCGGCGGGCCATCTTCGATGAAGACATGAGCTACATCGGCCAATGCGATACGCTGTCCGTTTGGTGTCACTATCGGTAACAACTTAAGCTCTTCTGGCGAGTCGCGATAATCTTGCGGGTAACGTAAGTTAACTGGGTAACGCTCTTGCCCTTCAACAGTTTCGGTCACATTCATACCACCGATAGCGGTGGCAACAACCTGTTGTACATCAGCAATGTTTAAACCGTACCGTGCTGCTTTTTCACGGTTGATATCGACTTTGATGTAGCGACCACCGGCAACGCGCTCAGAGTAAACCGAAGCCGTGCCCGGTAAATCTTTTAAGATGACTTCAATTTGCTCACCGATTTTTTGAATTTCACTCAGCTTTGGCCCTGCTACTTTGATCCCCACAGGCGTTTTAATACCAGTGGCAAGCATGTCGATTCGGGTTTTGATTGGCATAACCCACGCATTAGTAAGCCCTGGGAACTTAACCAGATTATCGAGCTCTTTTTTCAGTTTCTCGGTTGTCATACCCTCGCGCCACTGTGATTTTGGCTTTAACTGAATAAAGGTTTCGATCATGGTCAGCGGCGCAGGATCTGTTGCAGTATCCGCTCGACCTACTTTACCAAATACCGACTCAACCTCTGGCACACTGGCAATTAGCTTATCGGTCTGCTGTAAGATTTCACGGGCCTTACCTATTGAAATACCTGGGTAAGTCGTTGGCATATACATTAAGTCGCCCTCATCAAGGGGAGGAATAAACTCACTACCAATTTTATTAACCGGGTAAAAGCCAATAGCAGCCAACACTAATGCCAGTACCAATGTTGTTTTCGGTACTTTTAATACCGCATTTAACAAGGGTTTATAGGCTGCCACTAATATGCGGTTTACAGGGTTTTTCTGCTCCGAAATAACCTTACCGCGAATAAAGTAGCCCATTAATACCGGCACCAGTGTAATCGCTAAACCAGCCGACGCTGCCATCGCATAGGTTTTTGTATAAGCCAGTGGCGAGAACATGCGCCCTTCTTGTGCTTCAAGAATAAACACCGGCATAAAGCTGACAGTGATGATCAATAAACTAAAGAATAACGCGGGCCCGACTTCTGCGGCTGAGTCCATCACCACTTGCCAACGATTTTCATCGGTCAGTGGGGTTTTCTCCATATGCTTATGCATATTTTCTATCATCACGATAGCGCCATCGGTCATTGCACCAATGGCAATCGCTATCCCGCCAAGCGACATGATATTGGCGTTTATACCTTGCCAATACATCACCACAAAAGCCGTTAAAATACCCATTGGCAACGTGATAATGGCTACGATCGATGAGCGTATATGGAATAAAAACACTACACACACTAAGGCCACGACAATTAATTCTTCAATTAACTTTGAGCTTAAGTTATCAAGCGCTTGGGTAATAAGGTTTGAGCGGTCGTACACAGGGATGATTTCAACCCCCTCTGGCAGGCCTTTTTTGAGCGACTCTAGCTTTTCTTTTACGAGTTTAATGGTTGCTTCGGCGTTTTCTCCAAAGCGCATCACAACCACACCACCAGTTACTTCACCCTCGCCGTTTAGTTCGGCAATACCACGGCGCATTTGCGGCCCAAGTTTTATATCAGCCACATCACGTAATTGCAGTGGCGTGCCATTGGCATTAGTACCCAGCGGAATGGCTTCTAAATCTGCGACACTTTTAATATAACCTGTGCTTGATACCATGTATTCAGCTTCAGCCATTTCGACCACTGAGGCACCACGCTCTTGGTTACCTTGCTTAATTGCTGTTTGAATTAAACTCAGCGGAATACCATAAGCACGCAATTTATCGGGGTCGACATTCACCTGATACTGCTTAACCATACCACCAACAGACGCTACTTCTGATACACCCGGCACCGTTTGCAGCTCAAACTTTAAAAACCAATCTTGCAGGCTGCGTAGCTGACTAATATCGTGCTTACCGGTTTTATCCACCAGCGCATACAAGTAAATCCAACCCACACCTGTTGCATCAGGGCCAAGTTCAGGCCTTGCTGAATCTGGTAAGCGAGCACTTACTTGACTCAAATACTCTTGCACCCGGCTACGTGCCCAATAAAGGTCGGTGTCTTCGTTAAAAATAACGTATACATAAGAGTCACCAAAAAACGAAAAGCCCCTTACCGTTTCAGCACCCGGCACCGACAACATGGCTGTAGTGATAGGAAACGTTACTTGATCTTGCACCACTTGAGGCGCTTGTCCTGGGTAAGACGTTTTTACAATAACCTGTACATCAGATAAGTCAGGCAAGGCATCAACTGGGGTATTCTTTAAAGAAAAAATCCCAAAGCCCGCCAACATTAAAGACAGCAGTAATACAAAGAAGCGATTACCGACTGACCAACGGATCACGGCAGCTATCATTGCATTTCTCCTTGCATAGGGTGGCTCATGGTCATGATGTCAAAAATCACAAACTCACCGTCTACCAACTTAAAGGTAAAATGCACTTCATCATCACTTTGTAAACTAGACATATCGATACGCGGCGAAAAATGAAATTCCATAGTTGCAGCCTCGCGTCCCCACTTAGGGATAGCCTCACGGCTGATCACGGCTGTGCGGGCTTCACGGTCAATGCTGTTGATCACGCCATTGACCATTGCGCTGTCACTATCTGGCTCTTGCATACGCATAAAGTCAGAACTCTTACTTGATTCGGAATCTATTAAGAACTGCGCTGAAACCACTACGTTATCGTCTTTCAATAAGCCTGATAAAATTTCGACATCATGATTATCACTACGACCTAGCGTCACAGCCACTGACTTAAAGCGCCCTTCACCTAAATCAATCACGACACGGTCTTGGCTACCGGTGCGGATCACCGCTTCTTTTGCGATGACTAATTGCGGCTCAGTTGGCTTAGTAGTAATGCTGACTTCAGCAAACATATTCGGTTTGAGTAAGCCATCTTGGTTGGCAAAGCGTAAACGCACGCGAAGGGTACGATTTTTCTCATCAAGGGTTGGGTAAATATAATCGACCTTGCCTTGCCAGCGCTTACCCGGTAAGTAATCTAAGCTCATAGTAACTGGCAAGCCTTTATGAATTAGCCCTGCTTGACGCTCAAAAACTTCAGCCTCAACCCACACTTCTTCTAGGTGAGCAATACTCATCATGGTTGTGCCCGGTTTCACAAAGAAACCTTCGCGGATATTTAACTCATCCAATACGCCACTTTGCTTGGCATAAAAGGTAATGTTTTGTCTGACCTTTTGGCTTTGCTCTAATTGGGTAATAAAATCGTCAGAAACATTCAGTGAGGCTAAGCGTGCTTTTGCCGCACGTATAAGCACTGCATTGTTACGTTTAAGGGCAAGCAATAGCTCTTCTTGTGCATTCACTAGCTGTGGAGAATACAAGGTATAAAGTGGCTCGCCTTGCTTAACTTGGTCACCTGCAGCTTTTACATATAAGGTTTCTATCCAACCTTCGACACGAGGGTGAATATGCACGAGTTGGTCTTGGTCGTATTGCACATAACCAACCGTATCAACCGTCGTTTGTAATGATTTAAACCTTACGGGCGCTGTTCTTACCCCTAAGTTATTAACGACTGCTGGTGAGATTCTCACAGTACCAGGGCTGTCTTCAGCGCTACTTTGCTCCTCATAAACGGGGACTAATTCCATACCCATTGGCGATAAACCCGGTTCATCACGGCGGTAATTACTGTCCATAGGCGCCACCCAATATAAGGGCTTTTTCTCAGCGCTTGGCATAGCTTCATGATCTGGCTCAGCTAGTTTATTTAAAGCCGTTGCCAATGCCGCACCTACCGCCAAGGCGATAACTAATTTCACTGTATTATTCATTGGTAGCTCCTTGGCTTTGTGCTGCATTTATTTGGTTATCTTTTGCTGCTGCGTAATAGTTAAGGCGAGCGAGGGTTATTTGTTTGTCTATTTCGATATTCAATGCATCAATTTTTGCGTTAAGTTCGCTGATGCGTGCACGCATCACTTCTGAAAAGTCACCATCATCGTTGGTGTAAGCATTTAAAGTCGCTTCGGCTTGCTCCGCCATTTGCGGTAAAAGCTGCTGTTGATATAGTGCTTTGCGCTGAGCAAGTCGGCTTAGTTGGCTAAGCTCTTTAAAATACTGACCTTGCAGTTTTTGTAGGGTAATAAGTTTGTTGGTTTTTACCGCCTCGGCATTAGCTATTGCGGCATTAACTTGTTGATCTTGACGGTTATCAGTAAACAGCGGTAAATCAACACTTACCCCAATAGAGAATAAGTCAGCGCGAGAGTCACCCATCGGGGTATCATCACGATAGCCATAGCCTAGGTTCATACCAAATTGCGGCTTATACGCTTCTTTAGCCACTTTCACTTGGGTGTTTTTGGCACGCATAGCATGATCAATAGCAATAATTGCCGGGTGATTCATCAGCACTTCAGTCACCCCCGATGGCGCAAGCTCTTGATAAGCCATTACTGCGGTCACCTTGGTATTTTCATCGCTCACTGCACCGTTTAGCATTTCAATAGGTAGCCATTGTGCTAGTCGTTTTTTTGCACTATCAAACTGTTGCTCTAACATCACCAGCTTATCTTCAAGCCGAGTCAGCTCTAGCTGGGCGCGAATAATATCCTGCTGGCGAGTCGCACCAAGTGTATTGGCATAGCTTGCTTCTGTAATATCAATAAGCTGATTAAATAAGGCTTTATCTTGGCTGATCAGTTGAATGCTTTTTTGTGCGCGATAGGCATTTAGCCATGCTTCGCTAACAATGGCTTTAATCTGTGCTTGGCGGTCAGCTCTTAGCCAAGGGTATTGTTCAGCCGATTGTTTTAAAGCTTGTTGCTGTAAGGCAAGACTATCACCTCGGCTAAATTGTTGTGACAAGCCCACTTTGAATTGCGTCATACCCTCTTGGTCAAAGGCAAAGCCATCGGTTGGTAAGTTCATGAGTCCAACGGTTAACACTGGATCTGGCAAGGTACCTGCCGCAATGCTTTGCGCTTCTATCGCCTGTTGCTGGTATTTATTTGCCTGTAACCAAGGCTCGTGAGTCAATGCATAATCAATCACCTGATTAAGCGCCAATGGCTCTGCTTTCACTAAACTTGAGGTTATCAATACTGCGCCTAGAGAAAGCGCCTTAATCAATTTGCTGTGAATCATCACATGCTCCAAAAATCTTAAAAATGGTTAAAAAACAATAGATTTTGGGTGCAGAATAAGGAGTATTTCAGCGTTTTACTGAATTTTAGACAGACCTATCCTGCTTAAGCAGTAATAGGTGGACGATATAAAGAACTTGCGTGGAAACTAAGCTGGCTGGCGCCTAACACGGTGACTTTTTCTGATTGCTTAATTGATTTAACAACTAAATCATTTAACGGCAGGAGTGAATGAGCTGTACAGGCATTGAACGGACACGCACAATCGCTGTTATCCATTACGTCTTCATGGCAACAATCCATATCACTCATGTCGCTGTCAGCACTCATATTAGCATGATGATCCATCTGCATACTGGCATGTGGCATATCACACACCATAGCAACAGACGCAATTGACTGACCCACAAAAGTGAGCAGCATCATAGCTATCAATAAGTAGCTTGAAAGTCGCGTCATCATCATACCTTAAAAATTAATTGCCCAAATTGTAGCCCAAAATTTACGCGCTCGACAAGGGCTTATCTATTTTTATGTTACTGCTGGCAGCAATAGCAAACAGGCAATAGCCAGTAAAATACCAAAATCCATCCCCCAGTTCGGCATGCATTTTGATTAGCTCGCCCATTTGCCCATCGGCATTACCAGCCAAATAAGACACGATTAATGCAATCACAAACACATCGACCATGCTCCATTTACTTAGGCCCTGTATGAGTTGACCGAGCAAATGCTTAAATCTATTCGCAGGTAAAAAACAATAAAGCAATTGCATCAGGAGTTTTAAAGTGGGAATAACAATCGAGAACACTGCAACAAGCGCGGCAACAAGGTAATTTTTGTTATTGGCGAGCTCATTCACGGTGCCCCAAATGCTGCGTGTTTTTTTGTAGGCATCTATTTCACCTTCGAGCTTATCAAGCCCCAACATGCTTGAAGCCATCATTAACACGCTACGGGTATTGCGATCGCCTTCATCGGCAATCATTTCAATACCTGTTTTGGCAAGCTTAGATTTATCGATTTTTCCTTCTAGGGTGAGCACAGGCTGGGTTACACCAAGAATTAGTAACGCCAAGGCAATTAAAATAGCCAGTACTGGAAAAACAACACGCATTAGTTACAAACCTTTTTAATACTCAGAGCCCGCATCATAACGAACTCTGCACTTTTAGTCTGTAACCGATGATAAGCTTGCGAACACTTCATCGGCATAAGCACGGGCATCGTACATAGCTTGAAAAACCACATCCATCTTTGACGCAGGGCGGATCATCATTAGCAGCTCATGAGCAGTTTGCCATTGCTCTTCTTCCATCGCCTTAACAAGTTGTAAGCTCGCACCTTGCATGCCATTAAAGTTTAACAGTGCGCTCGAAAGCTCACTACCCAGTGAAAACTCTTTGGCAATGATATCAAGCTCCATATCTAAAATAGCATCAAGTACGGATAGTAAACCGACTAAATAACCCTGCTCAGCTAGGTCTTTACCACCGGGTTCAAGCATCAGCGCAATAAACTTAGCTCTTGTTAAGCCCAGTTTAGTTAGCTCTTGCGGTTTATCATTGCCTAACTCGCTCAGCGCTAATACCCGTACAAATTGTCTAATCGCGTCTTCACCAAGGTAAATAACCGCTTGTGAAATCGAACGAATTGTTTGCTGACTATTGCTTATACGAGCATTAACTAATTTTAAAATGCGTGCTGTAAGGCCTATATCTTTAGCAACTCGTTGTTGAATTGCGTCAAAATTTAAATCTGTTTGCGCAGTACAGTTAAGTAATTCAAGCACGGCAACTTTTGATGGTTCAACATTACCAAAACTTAAAAGCTCTGGCTTGGCAAAAAAGTAGCCCTGAAACAGGTCGCAACCTGCTGCTTTTAGTTGCTTAAAGTCTTCATAAGTTTCAATGCGCTCCACTATGATAGTGGTTTCTGGGAAGCTGCGTTTGAGCTTTTTGATCATCATGTTGGTTTTGATAATCGGCTGCGTGACTTCAAGCTTAATAAAATCCATTAAAGGTAAAATATCTTGCCATTTATCTGTGCCGTCGTAATCATCAAGCGCAAACAAATAGCCTTCTTGTTTTAACTGCTTAACGCGGCTCACTACTTTTGGAATGCTAGTAGCCCGCTCCACTATTTCGATAACCGCACTGCGTGGTTGCAGCAACTTAGGGAAATCATCCAAAATAGCGTCGGTCGATAGGTTGATAAACGCAGGTTGAAAGCCCGTTAGTTTTTCGAGTCCCATCAACATTAATGCGTTAAAAAACAGCCGTCCCGTTGCTTGACCATCACTGGTGCCTACCGGAAAGACATTATCACTCGATTCTCTATACAATAATTCGTAAGCATACAAACTTCTATCAGCATTAAATATTGGCTGCCGGGCTATATACTGAGTCATGCTCTGACTTTTGTTACCTTCCATACTTAATTCTGACATTCTACTTCTCACTTAGATGTGGCTATCTCCACATTACTATTGTTATAAGTATAGTGAAAGATGTTTGCCTTGCTAAAAAACAAAAACCCAACCAAACTAGGTACATGAAAACGAATTCAATCAGACCATTGCGCTTCTCTAACTCGATTTTCTTAATTTTACTTTTTCTTACTCAAGCAGTTTTGGCTGAGCAGCAACCTGTACTGAAATACAATGTAACCGGCTCTGGGAACTACTATCCTTACTATATTGATGATAAAAGCAATCCAGGGATCCTTCCTGAAATTATCAAACAAGTTATGCTGCTTGCTGATATTCAAGTGCAGCATGTCGAGCTTCCTGCAAAACGAACCGTTAAATACCTTCACCAAGGACATATCGATTTTGATGTCATAAGCCCCGAATGGCTGAGCCAGACAGAAAAACAAAATCCACAGTTTAGTTACTCAAACACCCTGTTTGCCGTTGAAGAGTATCTAGTGAGCTTAAAAAGCTCTGTGGCTCAATGGCAGCAACTCAACAGTATTCGTAATCAACCCGTAGGGACTGTTTTAGGCTATTACTATTATGACGATAACCGCTTTAAACGGGTTGATTTTCACTCTGAGCAACAACTCATTCAGGCGTTAAAAATGCAACGAATTGAGGTCGTCATAATTGATAAACTGCCAGCATTATATTGGGCTGAGCAATTTGATGCAGATATCAGCTTTGGTGCATTACATTCGCTAGGTAATCTAAAAATTCGCCTGCGCAGTGAGCATCAATCATTGTTACCAAAAATAAATACAGCAATCAAAGAATTTAAAAATTCTGGCCGCTTAGATGCCATAATCAATAAATACACAAAAAGCATACCCCTACAATAATTAGGGATATTCCGCTTTGGACCTGCTTTTGCTATAATGCGCGCTGTTTTTCTTACCTTGTTAACTAAAAGAGCCTCCTATGAGCATTGAACAAGCCCTAATCGAACGCAGTAATAACCAATGTGAACTTTGCACTAATACAGACAATCTATCTGTTTACGAAGTGCCACCTGTTACAGAGGCTCATTCTGATAAATGCATTTACGTTTGCCAAACCTGTAAAGATCAAATTGAAAATAATGCTGATTTAACTGCAAACCACTGGCATTGCTTGAACGACAGCATGTGGAGTCAAACACCGGCTGTACAAGTTGTGGCTTATCGCATGTTGAAGCGTTTAGCTGCTGATAACGGTTGGGCACAAGACGCACTCGATATGATTTATCTTGAAGAAGACACGTTAAAATGGGCGCAAACAGCCCTAGCTGAAGATGACGATATTAAACACATCGACAGTAATGGTGTTGTGCTACAAGCAGGTGACACTGTGACACTTATAAAAGATCTTGATGTGAAAGGCAGCAGCCTTGTTGCTAAGCGTGGCACAGCAGTAAGAAACATTGGCTTAACGAGCAACCCAGAACATATTGAAGGCCGTGTTGATGGTCAACGCATTGTTATTCTAACCAAATACGTGAAAAAATAACGAGCACTCAATTTGCTTTTTAAAGCGAATCCGTAATTAAGAAAATGGGCCAAGTGCCCATTTTTTGTTAATTAAGCTATGATTAAGTCAGCGAACTTTATGCTTATTCAATTACAAAGACGCATAACCCTAAAACGCAAGGAAACAATCATGGCTTCGGATACCATCTCATCTTTCAAACGCGCTTCTCTATGCAGTTTAATGATCTTAGGGAGCAGCTTAGTATTAACAGGTTGTGGTGAAGACTCTGCCGCACCACAAGCTGAGCAATCAACAATGAAAACCCTCAATACTCAGGTTATTTATTTAGACCGCAGCATGCTGCCACCGGGTTCAGTATTAAAAGTACAACTTGCTGATGTATCAAAAATGGATGCCAAAGCAGAGGTTATCAGCGAACAAGAAATTGAATTAAATGGTGCGCCACCATATAACGTGGCACTTGAGTATGACGAAAGCAAAATTGCTGACCGTCACCGCTATAGTGTGAGTGCACGCATTGAGAATCAAGGTAAATTACTTTACATCAGCACCACTCACAATAATCCATTTGCCGAAGATGCGACGGATGATGTGTACAAGGTGACAGTGACAAAAGTATCAGCGAAAAAGCCAGACGTGACATTGACCAATACGTATTGGAAAGCAGTTACCATCAGCGGTGAGGCTATCACCGTTGAAAATAAAGAACCTTTCGTACAGTTTAAAGACGATGGTTCAACCAATGGTCACTTAGGATGTAATAACTTCTCAGGTAGTTACGAGGTTAACGAGCAGACGCTTACATTCAACCCATTAGCAAGCACCAAAAAAATGTGTGTATCACAAATGGATATTGAAGCGGCCATGTCTGCAGCACTTGCGGCAACAGCTAAGTACTCTATCAATGGTGAACAGTTAACCTTGTTAGATGATAGTGATGAGCCACTTGCGACCTTCGCAGCGACTTATATGAATTAACAACAGTTAAATAAAAAAACGCCCAGCAATTGCTGGGCGTTTTTGTATTGGAGAAATTATTCTTCAACTAACTGTTCACTGCGATAAAAACCACTGCTATCGCTTAGTAATGAAACAAGCTCTGGTAATACCGCATCCATTGTTTGCTTTAGTTTCCATGGCGGGTTGATCACTATCATACCCGATGCTGTCATACCGTGAACGTCGGTGTCTGCCTCTGTTGCAAGCTCGAAAAGCTGAATGTTACGCATACCCGATGCGATTAAACCCGCTTCCATTCTGTCAATTCGCTCACGATCTACAACCGGATACCAAATCATGTACGTTCCAGTTGCAAAGCGTTTATGCGCCTTAACAAGAGTGTTAACAACCGTATCGTAGTCGTTTTTAATTTCGTATGGAGGGTCAATAAGCACACAAGCTCGACGTGATGCTGGTGGTAATAAACCAATTAAGCCTTGAAAGCCGTTTTCACCACGTACGCGAATAGAACGCTTACCTTTCATGTTGTCTTGCAGTAACTGTAAGTCACGAGGATGCAACTCAAAGAACCAACCGTTATCTTGGCGACGTAAAAAGTGCTCTGCAATTTTTGGCGAACCAGGGTAAAAATCTAAATTACCATTTGAGTTAAATGATTTAATCAGCTCAATATACTCATTAAGTGCATTGTGTTCACTGTTATGCTGCCAAAGCTTAGCAATCCCATCTAAATACTCTTGTGTTTTTTGTGCATCACTGCCTGCAAGTTCAAAAAAGCCAGCACCTGAGTGGGTGTCCACATAATCAAGCGGTTTGTCTTTAATTGTTTGGTATTTAAGAACTTCAGCTAGAACAAGATGTTTTAGAACATCAGCAGGGTTACCTGCATGAAAAGAGTGTCGATAACTAAGCATATTTATAAGTCGCCAAATGCAAAACTGCATTAAAAATGAATAGCCATATTGTACATGATAAACAGAAAATGATCCTAGCATCTGGCGTTTTGGTGAATCATAAATGAATAAAAAAGCCGCTACGCTGAATTACACCTTAATAATAAATAAAAATCCTCTAAAACGGCCGTAAATGCTGGCATATCAAGACACTTTCCTTTACATTTGCATGACAATAATCACAGTTTTATGAGCGCATTTATGAATAACGAAACTCTTTCCCAACTCGAACAACTGATCGACAAGTTAATTCTTCGCAACAGTGAACTTGAAAGCGAAGTTAAAAGCTTACAAGAGCAAAACTCTAAGCTTTTAGATGAGAACGAAACTCTGCAATTAGAAGTACTAGAAAACGAAGAGAAACAAAAAGATACAAGCAGCACACTAACTGGCCTGCTTGAGAAATTACAAAGCGTTCAACAGGCTAGCTAATGAGCGGCCCACAAAGTCAGCGGGTCACCGTAGAGCTACTAGGTAAAGAACATGAGTTCTCTTGCCCACCTGGGCAAGAACGATGAAATGGTCTCCTCCCTTTCGGCATCGCAATGTGCCAAACTTGGAATTGAACGATTCAAGTAATAAAGCGAGGAGACCGAGATGAATATTACAACAGTTGGATTAGATTTAGCAAAGAATGTGAGTCATGTGGTTTGCTGTAATCAAGTAGGGAAAATTGTTAAGAAAAAAATCCTGAGAAGAAAAGAAATACTGAATTATTTTGCTCAACTAGATGATTGCCTAGTTGGAGTCGAGTCATGTGCCAGTGCACATTACTGGGCAAGAGAACTCGAAAAACTGGGGCATCGGGTAAAACAAATAGCGCCTCAACACGTAAAGGCTTATGTCAGAGGTAACAAAACAGATTTTAATGATGCATTAGCCATAGCCGAAGCTGTTGTGCGACCAGAAATGCGTTTTGTTAGAACAAAAACCCAAACCCAACAAGATATTCAATCGCTGCATGTACTACGCAAGAAATGTGAGCGAGACAGAACAGCGAATAGTAATGAAATACGAGGCTTATTGTATGAGTATGGGATTGTCATTCCATTGGGAGTACATAATGTTTATAAGGCCTTGCCTGAGTTATACGATAGAGAAGCAAATAATGGGTTGAGTGAGTTGTTCAAGGAATTATTGGAACAACACTATAAAAAGTTGTCAGAGCTTAAAGCGCACCTGGATGTTTATACTCAAAAAATCCATGACTTAAGTAAAGATGATGCCTGTGTTCGATTACAGAGTATTCCGGGTATTGGCCCATTGATTGCCAGTGCGTTTTATCAACATGTGGGCAATGGCAGTGAATTTAACAATGGACGAGCGGTATCAGCTTCCATAGGTTTAGTTCCGAGGCAACATAGTTCCGGCGGTAAACAAAATTTACTGGGTATCAGTAAACGGGGCGATGGGTATTTAAGAACCTTATTGATACACGGTGCCAGAGCCGTTATGCGAGTCAGTGCGAACAAAGATACGCCACTGGCAAAATGGATAAAGCGAATAGAGCAAACGCGAGGCAGGAACAAAGCTGCGGTTGCGCTTGCCAATAAGTTAGCTCGCGTTGGTTGGGCGATATTAAAACACGGCGGTCGTTACAACGATGATTTGGTAACGGCTTAACAATGAATAACGAGTTCACTTCAGAGGATTGCTGAATAAACATCAAGTGATGACAAACAGGTAAAACCGACATATCGAAAACCTGATAGGGCGTGTGAGTTTGATAAACTCGTGTCAACGATAAGGACGATATGTGCGAAGTTCATCGAGGCTCGAAACCAAAGTGTTTCAATTAAGAAGCCGGATATACGAACGCAAACCTATCCCTGTCAAAACTCATTGTTTATTCTTGCAATGTTGGAGGAGACCATATACACGCCCTAGTTGCTGCTGCACAAAATTTGAATGACTTAGTGGAGCAAATGAAACAACGCTCATCGGTTCGCAATGACCAAAAAGCGTTGCTGATGGCAGCATTACATTTAAGTCATGAATTGCTTGAAGTTAAATCTCAACAAGCAGAACAAGAGCAACAACATGACAGCTTAATAGATAAGCTCAGCCAGCACCTTAGTATTTAGAAAAAAGCGCATCCTGCGCTTTTTTTGTTTACAATCAATTCTACTAACCACTATCAGAGCGAAACACTATGCGATTTTGTGCTTTTTTGATCTGTCTTTTCGTAAGCTATAGCGCCCAAGCAAGCGTTAGATGGCATAGCATCACTCCCGAAATCCAATTTCTACAACAACAAAATAAACTGCGTTTTTACGATTCGAATCAAGTGCTGATTGAAGGTAAAGAATGCGCATTAATGTTTGATGCCAGTGGTAACTTTGCCGAAGTAGAAAAGCTCGCAGTGCAGTTAAAAAAACGCTTAAAAACACCATTATGTTATTTAGTAGCGAGCCATTATCATGATGATCACCTGCTAGGCTTGGCCGTTTTACAGGCTGAGTTCCCTGAAGCTAAGCTTATTGTGCATCAGCAAGTAGCAACTGAGTTTGTAGCGATGCAGCAAGCATTGACAGATAAATTAGATGGTTATGAAAAAAGTATTGAATTGAGCTATCAACGCCTTGCCAATCAACCTGAAGATCAACAAGCTATTTGGCGCGACAAACTAGAACTTGCTAAAAAACGCTTATTTCGCTGGCGAGAGCTCACCTTAAAGCCACCAGCGATTAGCATTACTGAACCAACACAGCTAGACCTTGGTAATTACCCTATCGTTATTACACCGTATCAAGCGCACACTAAGGGCGATCTCACTTTAAGTGCAGATCAAGGTCGCGTGCTGTTAGGTGGCGATATAGTCGACAGCTTACCCTATCCTGGGCATGGTACATTTTCTAGCTGGATAACCACGCTGCAAGGTATCCAAAAAAATACCACACTGACAACAATTTTACCGGGTCACGGTAAGCCACTGACACCTGCTGAACTTGCACTCCCTTTAAGGTTTTTAAAAACCATTCAAGAGATGACAAATTCCTCGCCAGATAAACCAGTGAGTGAATTAATTCCGCTTTTTCCTGCAGAGGTTAAACAGCAATACCAGCTTGATGAAGTGGGCGAAAGAGCGCTTTCTATGTTTCTAGAAGCTGGACTTAAACAAAGCAAATTGTCAAAATAGGGCTAAAATAGTAAAAGGATTTTATTATATGGCTCAAGTAAGTTTGAAATATTTACTTTTGCTGAGCTTGTTTATTGGCTTACAAGGATGCCAAGTAACTCAGCAAGAAACAGAACAACAACGGGCAAGGCCGGAGATTTTTAGCCATTATGAGCCCGATTTAACAACCCAACAAGCACCTAGTGAGTTTGTCGATTCAACAGCTGTTGAACCACGTCCTGTTGCTGCGCCCATAGCAGTCAATAATACCCCGCTAGCAAAGCCTCGCTCGAAAGATCTATGGCAGCATATCGCCAACAATTTAACGCTGGTATTTCAAACCAATAAACATACATCTGCACGAGTAAAATGGTATTTAAAACAGCCCAATTACCTGATTAAAGTAAATAAACGTGCGGCACCTTATTTGTATCATATCGTCACACGTATCGAGCAACAGAAGCTACCGATGGAGCTGGCCCTATTACCCTTTGTTGAAAGTGATTTTAGACCAACAATACGATCATCAGAGCAAGCCGTTGGTGTTTGGCAGTTAGTCGGCGCAACGGCTTATCATTTTGGTGTGCAAAGCGACCAATGGTATGACGGCCGCCAAGACATACTCGCTTCAACCGATGCCGCTTTAGCTTATTTAAGTTACTTACATAAACGCTTTGATGGTGACTGGCTGCATGCCCTTGCAGCCTATAACAGTGGTGAAGGACGCGTTAAAAAAGCTATCGAAAAAAATAAAAAGCTTGGCAAGAAAACTGACTATTGGTCATTATCACTACCAAAAGAAACCGCTGAATATATACCTAAACTTTTGGCACTTAGCTATTTACTAAAGCATCCTGAACAAGGCTTAAAGCGCCCTAAATTAGCGAATAAAGCACTCACCACAGAATTTGATGTTGGCCAGCAATTTGATTTTTCGGTGATCGCTAACTTATCTGGCGTGGGGCATAACCAGCTCCACAAATTAAACCCAGGATATTTAAAAAACCAAAGCTCGCCAAATGGTCCACATACTCTGCTTTTACCTATGGAGCGCCGCACCTTGTTGCAAAGTAAGCTTTTTCGCAACAACTTTGCCGGTGAGTATATAGTGCAAAAAGACGATACCCTTTATGGCATTGCCAGACGCTTTAATATGTCTGTAAAGGATCTGAAAGCGCTTAATAGTAAAACAAGTAACCTGATTAAGGTCGGTGAACAATTGCGCTTATCACAGCCCCAAACCATGCCGGAATCACTTATGGTTGATTACAATATCAGCCCTTACCTTGAACAGCATGAGGAAGTTATCGCAACCATTGCGGTTGATTACCTAGTCAAACCAGGTGATTCAATTTGGAGTATCAGTCAGCTATACGACGTGCCTCATAAAGACGTCGCAACGTGGAATAAACTCAGTGCCACTAGCATTTTAAAACCAGGCACCATTTTGACATTGCACCTACCGCAAGCAAAACCCGCTGAGCCGCAAGTACCAGCCAGCGAAGCCATATTGTCAGGCATTGAAAGCTCGTTGAAAAAGCCTTGATTGCTCACTCTTTGTGGTTAGCGTAAAATCAGCGCCTATATTTAAATTCTTAAGAGAAATAACATGCAGATCAGTAAAGACGCAGCGGTTGAGTTTCACTACACACTTAGTGAAGCAGGCGAGCAAATCGAATCAAGTAAAGATGGCGAGCCACTTTCATATATCCATGGCACTGAAGGCATGCTTCCTGGTCTTGAAAAAGCCCTTGAAGGTAAATCGGCTGGCGATAACTTTAGCGTAACACTTGAGCCTAGCGAGTCTTACGGCGAGCGCGTTGATAACCTTATCCAACGTATTCCACTTAAGCACTTACAAGGTAACACAAAAGTGTGGAAGCCAGGTATGACTGCAATCGTTCATTCAAACCAAGGTCGCCACCAAGTGACTATCGTTAAAGTGGGCCGTTTCAATGCCGATTGTGACTTAAACCACCCATTTGCTGGTAAAACACTAACGTTTGATGTTGAAGTGATTAATGTTCGCCAAGCAACTGCCGAAGAATTATCACACGGCCACGTGCACGGTGAAGGCGGTTGTGGCCACAGCCACTAAGGGTAAATGATGACAAACGTTGCAATTGTCACTGGTGGCAGTAAAGGTATTGGCAAAGCTATTGTTGAGCGTTTAGAGCGTGAGGCCTACACAGTATATAACTTAGATATCACCCCGTCTGAGGGCAACTATCGCCACTGTGATGTTAGTGATGTTCAGCAGGTGAAGTCAGTTATCGCCGAAATTATTGCCGAGACGGGCCGCGTTGATGCCTTAATTTCTAATGCGGGTCGTCATTTAAGTGCCAGCATCGAAAATACCGATGAAGCAACGTTTGATGCCCTGTTTGCGCTCAATGTGAAAGGTGCCTATGCAGCAATTCAAGCTGTATTACCTAGCATGAAAAGCCAGCAAGGCGGCAGTGTTGTATTGGTTGCCTCTGATCAGGCAATCATTGGCAAACCAAACTCGTTTGCTTATAACCTTACCAAACATGCGCTAGCTTCAATGGCAAAAACGACAGCACTCGATTATGCCGCGTTTAACATTCGTGCTAATGCGGTTTGTCCGGGTACGATAGAAACACCACTGTTTCATAATGCGATTGATGCATATTGTCAGCGCAGTGGTGCCAACAAAGCAGAAATTGTTGCTGAAGAAGCCGCACTGCAACCGCTAGGCCGTTTAGGGCAACCAGAAGAAATTGCAGCTTTGGTGAATTTTTTAATAAGCCCAGAAGCAAGCTTTATAACTGGTAGCTTACAAAGCATTGATGGTGGATACACCACGCAATGAGCGACAAAATTATTGACCCACATGTGCACTTTTTTAACCTCACTGAGGGTCAATACACTTGGCTACAAGGTAACAATCCCCTCGCTTGGCCAAATCTAGATAAAATAAAAAAACAAATTACTGCTTCAGAGCTTAAAGCCGCTTGCCCATTTCAACTAGAAGCGCTGGTGCATATTGAAGCTGGCTTTGATAACCAAGCGCCAGTGAATGAGCTTAATTGGCTTGCAACGCATTTAAATGACATTCCCTATCGCGCAATCAGCTACAGCGCGATTGACGCATCTAGCAAACACTTTGAAGCGTCACTCAATGAGTTAAAGCACTCATCTTTGGTTGGTATTCGCGATATAACCGAAGGTGATGAAGCAAAGCGCTTATTAACTCCTCAGTGCCGAGATAACCTAGCCATGCTCGCAAGCGAAAACTTACACTTTGAAGCACAGTTTGAAATTGAAAACATGCAGGTAACCGAGCAGCTTATTAAATATTGCACCGCACTGCCCTCATTACGTGTGGTAATTAATCATTTAGGCTTTATTAGTAATGAGCAAAGATGGCTCGAAGCAATCATTAAACTCAGCCGCTGCGATAATATCGCGATAAAGTTCTCAGGGTTAGAGTTCACGCAAATAGCAGTAAACAAACATCTTTGGCTGGTTAATAATTTAGTTAAGTACTTTGGTGAACATCGAGTGATGTTTGCCAGTAATTTCCCTGTTTGCCAAATAAATACCAGTTACACAAACTGCTGGCAGCACTATCACTCACTGTGCTCGCAGTCGAGTTTATGGCATAAACTAAGCTATAAAAACGCCCGCAAAATCTATCTAATTGCTTAAAAACTAGCTATATTCAGGTCAGTAAAGCTGTTTAGGTTGGTGTTATGTTTGTTCATTTTAAAAAGCCTTTAGCTGCTGTAGCAGTTACGTGTTCGCTTATCATTGCAGGCTGTGGTGGTTCTGGTAGCTCAGAGTCAGGGACTATCGATGCTGCTGATATCACATGGACTGAAGGTGTATTTGAGCCATCAAGTAAGTTTGACCAACAATGCCAAGCACTTAATGAAAAGCACTGGCTACGCGCTTGGAGTCACGAAACCTACCTTTGGTATGACGAAATTGTTGATCGCGACCCTGCATTGACTGACGGTGTTTTAAATTACTTTGCCTTATTAAAAACCCAAAACACCACTGATTCAGGTGCAAATAAAGATAACTTTCATGCCAGCTTGCCAACTGACGAGTGGCAAGCTCAGAGCCAATCAGGGCAGTCTTTTGGTTATGGCTTTAAACTTAAGTTAATCAGTGCCAGCGCCCCTCGCCAAGGGATTATCAGCTACACAGAACCTAACTCACCGGCTGCAAACCTCAATCTGAGCCGAGGCTTAGAAGTCATTGAAGTGGATGGCGTTGACTTTGTTAATGCCAGCACCCAAGCTGAGGTTGATGTATTAAATGCAGGCCTCTTTCCATCAGAGTCTGGCAAGGTGACCTCTTTTGTATTCAAAGACATTAATACCAGCGAAATTCGCGAAGTCACTATGACTGCACAAACTATTACAAGCCAAGCAGTTAGCAACATAAAGACCTTCGCCAATGGTGAAGTAGGCTACTTTCAGTTTAATCGCCATAATGCTGTAGCAGAAAAACCCTTATACGATGCCTTTAATGATTTAGCTGCAAGTAACGTTAAAGATTTAATTATTGATATGCGCTATAACCCAGGTGGATTCCTGCAAATGGCCAGCCAAGTTGCTTACATGGTAGCAGGTGAAAGCAACACCACAGGTAAAATCTTCGAGCGCACTATTTTTAATGATCAGCATCCAACGTTTAACCCAATCACTGGCGATCGCTTAGAGCCTGTTTATTTTACTGATGAGTTTTTAGGCTTTGCCGAAAACCCAGCTGTCAGCCCAGGAACCCCATTGCCTTCGTTGAACCTAGAACGTGTTTTTGTGCTGACAACAGGCAGCACCTGCTCAGCTAGTGAGGCAGTGATTAATGGCCTACGGGGTGCTGATATCGAGGTAATTCAAATAGGCGAAACAACCTGTGGCAAACCCTATGGTTACTACCCAACTGATAACTGTGATACTACGTATTTCAGCATTCAGTTTACCGGTGTCAATAATAAGGAATTTGGTGAATATGCAGATGGCTTTGCACCACAAAACAGCAACGATAGCGAGTTTCAACCTGTAATGATCCCAGGCTGCGCTGTGGCTGACGACTTCACTCATCAATTAGGCGATGAAAGTGAAGCTATGCTAAGTACAGCGCTTAGCTATCGTGAGACTGGCCGCTGCCCTGCCGCCACTTCAACGATTAGTGAACAAGGGTTTGCACCGGCTATTTTTACAGACACACCGAAAGTGCTTGATACCCGTACTTCTACCTTGCTTCAGCAAAGTAAAATTTTAGAGCAGTAGGAACCTTAATGAGAGCCCAACTAACTAGTCTATTACTGTTATCGGCACTGCTAGGCTGTAGTGCTCAAAGCCAAGAGCCAACACCGAAACTGCAGCATGCGCGGTTAACTGAGCCACAAAGTGAGCTAATAGCAAAAGGCATTGCCAGATTAATGCATAGCAAGCCAATCGCAGTTGCCAATGATGCGTTTATAAATAGCAGCGTGTTAGTCACAGATAGTATGAGTGTTGTAGATGCTCAGGGTAACCCGATGATGGGTAAACAGCTAGCTATGCCTGAGCGCTTTGAATTATTAATCAAAAATAAAATGTGTTTTGTGCGCCATTTAGATAGTAAAGCGACCGAGCCACTGCCTTTGGTAAAATGTAAACCGATAAACTAACCTAAACTAAAAAGCAGATATAAAAAAAGCCCTTACGGGCTTTTTTTAAAATATATTAGTGAGTATTACTTAATCTCAACACGTTGAGAACGCATAACAACTTCATCATTTAATTCAATACCGATACCTGGCTCTTCTGATACTTGGAAAAAACCATTTTTAGGTTGTGGATCTTGAATACATAACTCACGGTTCCATTTTTTAATCGCATAGGTGTGATGTTCGTGAATTAAGAAGTTAGGAATCGCAGTTTCTAAGTGTAACGAAGCTGCAGTTGCTACTGGACCGCCACACACGTGAGCTTGAATACGCACATCAAAGATATCTGCATAATCACACACTTTTTTAGTTTCAGTGAAACCACCACACAGGCCTAAGTCTGGCTGTAGCACATCAATACTTTGATCTTCTAAGTATGGACGCACACCCCAGCGGTTATACAAACGCTCACCACCTGCAATTGGCACCGCTACTTTGTCAGCAACTTTTGCATGTAATGAATGATTTAAGTAATTCACAGGCTCTTCGTAATACATACAATCGAACTCTTCAGCAATTTCACCAATTTGAATTGCTGATGTTGCGCCAGGTAAACTGTGACATTCAAAAATAATGTCAACTTCGTCACCGACTGCTTCACGAATAGCCTGCATACGCGCGCGATATAATTTCATTTCTGCACGAGAAATAATGTTAGTGCGATCGTAATAAGTATTGCCGTTTTTATCGTACTGGATTGGGTCAACTTTTACCGCATCATACCCTTCAGCCATCGCCTTAAGCGCTGCTTCTGCGTATTCTTCTGGGTGAACAAGCGCTTTAAATTCGCTGTCCCAGTCAAACTGTAATTGTGATGCATAAGTACGCAGCTTATCGTTAACTTTACCACCTAATAGCTGGTAAACAGGCAAGCCTAATGCTTTACCTTTAATATCCCAAAGTGCAATATCAATGGCGCTCATTGCTGCATATACAACAGGACCACCACCTAAACCCCAAAAGCTTTCGCGTAGCATTCGAGACCACAGTTTTTCTGTTTGAAATGGGTCATGACCAATTAAAAAGGCATCAGCCATTTCTTTAATCATTGCCGCAGCTGCACTATGACCTAAATCATAAGCCAGACCCGCTTCACCCACACCGCTAATACCTTCATCGGTGTGAATACGCACAAAAACAGGTGTCCAAGCAGGTCTGTCTGGACAATGAATATCGAACACTTCGACGCGATTAACTTTCATGGTTACTCCTTACTGAGCAAAACTAGGATCAAGACGATAAGCTTTACGCAACATGGCTGGCCAAGCTAACTGGCCACCGGTGCTGCCGCTATGCACGACATTCGCTTGATTATAAATATTATCGATAATAGGTTGTGGTACTGGAATTGCCGTTTGACCACTGGCTTGAATAGCCAATTGAATTTCACAGGCACGCTGCAAATCATAAAATCGCATAAAGGCATCTCCCACTGTTGGGCCAACAGTTAAGCCACCGTGGTTAACCAATAGCATGTGATTAGTAGTGCCTAAATCATCTTGCAAGCGCTTTTTCTCATCACTGTTTACCGCTAACCCTTCGTAGCCATGATAAGACAATGATGGCAATGAGAACATTGAGTATTGGCTAAGTGGTAACAGGCCTTTTTCTTGCGTTGCAACGGCGATGGTTTCTTTTGTGTGTAAATGAATAACACAGTGAGCGTCATCACGAACTTCATGAATAGCGCTGTGAATAGTGAAACCAGCCGGATTAATTTTAAATGGCGTGTCATCAAGAATATTGCCAGCTAAATCGACCTTCACAAGATTAGATGCCGTCACTTCATCAAAACTAAGACCAAATGCATTAACTAAATAGTGATCTGTGCCCGGTAAACGTGCCGATAGGTGGGTATAAATTAAATCCCCCCATCGAAAGTGCTCAACTAAACGATAACATGCAGCTAAATCAACACGAAGCTGCCATTCTTGTTCAGATACTTTATTTTTTAAATCGAGTTTTGGTAAGTCAAACATGGAAAACCTTGTATATGTGACACTGCACAAATAGATGTATAGAAGTCTAAATTACTATTAATAGATGATCAATAGATGATACAAAAAGGCCACATCAATTGATGTGGCCTTTTCACGCTAAAATGGTGTTTATTTTACTTGTGATAAGTAATCAGCAATTGCAGCCATTTCTTCTTCAGATACGTTTGCAACCATTGCTTTCATCGCAGCAGCCATACCGTTGCTACGCGCACCTGACTTAATGTCTTTCATTTGTGCTAGTAAGTACTCTTTATTTTGACCATTTAATTTAGGGTACTGAGGCATGATAGGCGCTTTACCTTCTGCACCGTGGCAAGTTTGGCAAAGCTTAGCTGTGTATAGTGTTGCACCATCCGCAGCCATAGTGTTGAAAGATAGGCTTGCAGCCATTGCAATGCCAGCCCCACATAAAATTTTCGTGATCTTGCTCATTTGTATCTTCTCTTTTTTGACGGGTTATTAAACATTTTCTTTAGTGTAGACCATGATTTAACAATATTGCACCCGAAAATTGTAACGGCAATAGAAACAGTCACTACCAAATTAAATCATCAGGTACTTCAAAATCAGCATACGGATCATCTTCATCCTTTTGCTTATCTTCAGGCTCAACATGGAACACTATGTAGTCTTCGCTGACTTCAGCGACTTTTCGTGCTGGTTCGTCTTCCAGTACAAAAAATTGGCCTTCTAAAACACAAATTGCTAAACGGCCACCAGCTAGGGCCTTTTGTGTTTTTTCGTTTACTTCGAGCTCTTTCACTTTATTTTGATAAGTGAAGTTAAATGTACGGTCACCACGAATTTCATCTTGATTGTGGTGCTCTAAAATCTGCTTAACACGCGCTACTTGCTCACGTTGCTTTTGCTCTTCTAAACGCGCTTTATTAAGCTCGTCGGCTTTTTTCTGCTGCTCAAGCTTAGTCTGCTCAATATGCTTTTGCAGATCGCTAGGATTACTCGTGGCGCCTTTCTTTTTCTTCTTTTGCTGTTTGCGCTTTTCAGATTTGGCTACTTTAGCTTTATGTGCCGTAGTAAGACCAGCTTTAAGTAATTGATCTTGTAATGAACCCATGACGAAATTCCAATTTATTAATGCGTATTAGGGTTATTTTAATCAGCTCTGCCAACAAATAACAGTACTGAGCCCACTTGATTAACAGCAATCGAGTATATTGATGTGAGATTAACACGCGATGAAATCATGACATATTGATTTAACGCAAGATTTATCATTTTAGTCGCCTTTGAACTTGTAAAAAAACCTGTACCCGATAAGCTAGGGCTTTTCCTCTTGGGAGCTAAAAATGCAGCTGCGACATTTGTTACTTTGCTCTGTGTTTATTTTCTTTGTTTTATACGCCCCACAACCCTTACTTGGATTATTTGCCAGTCATTTTTCTGTGTCACCTGCCACTGCTGGTAGCTTAATGACCGCAACTATGTTGCCACTAGCAATTGCTCCTTTAGTGTATGGCTTGTTTTTAGCTAAGCGAAACCCACTCACAATTCTAAAAATTGCCATGTTTGTGTTAGCAATCAGCTGTATCGCTTTTACTTTAGCACCAAGCTTTGAGTTGCTATTACTGGTTCGTTTTATACAAGGGATCACCCTACCTGCGGCTCTCACCGCTATGACCAGTTATATCGGTGTGACTTTTCAGGCTGACCAATTACAACGTAATATGACGCTTTACATTGGCAGTACCATTGTTGGTGGCTACTTCGGACGTATGCTCGCTGCCTTGTTCACCGACTTTTTGAGCTGGCAAAGTTTTTACTATGTGATAGCACTAGGGTTAGTACTGTTTGCGCTCGCCATTCCTAAATCAAGTAAAGGCGCGAGTATTCATGCTGCAAAGTCGCCACTGTTGTATCTAAAGCAATTAAAAGATCCGTTGGTATTAAAGCTCTACGGAGCGGTGTTTTGTATGTTCTTTTGTTTTGCAGCACTGTTAAATTATTTACCTTTCATTCTGCAAGACAGTTTTGCTATCACTAACACCCGAGACATCGGACTGGTTTACAGCGGTTATTTGCTTGGTGCACTAGCTTCTATAGCCACACCTTGGCTGTTACGAAAGTCATCAACACCTTGGCGTTTACTAACCTGGGTTTTTGTATTTTATAGCCTGACGATGGTGCTATTGATGAGCCAACAGTTATTACTTTTTGTTATTGCTTTTACTGGCTTTTGTGGCGCAATGTTTGTGATCCACTCAAGTGCCGCTCCACTGGTAAATAAAATCAGCAGTGCACCTGCAAGTGTCACCAATGGCGGTTATGTATCGTTTTATTATAGCGGTGGGGCATTAGGTTCGTTATTGCCTGGGCTGGTATATCAGCAACACGGCCAAGTTGCCTTTATGACCGTGCTACTTTTAGTCTGCTTAGTAGGTTTAAGCTTAGTTTATTTGGCAGGTAGAAATACGATACGCGGTTGATGCCCGGTACTTTCAAAAAACAGCTCTAAGTCACCTTTTTTCATCAGCCAAGTGGCGGTATTTTCAAAAGGGTGACAATGAAAAAGCTCGTTAAACCAAATTTCTTGGTCTAGCCAAAGAGTGACATTATTTTGCTTATCGTTTAACAGTGCCAACATAGAAACACAGCCCGGTGGCACTTTAAGATAACGCGCTAATCGCTCATCAGATGCAAACCCTAAACGCGATAACCCCTGCTGCTGAGCAATGGCTTTTAAGTCGAGTTGTTTGTCGTGAGCGGTGATCACTAAAAAGTGGCGCTTACCTTCGTTATCTCGTAAAAACAGGTTTTTTAAACGTGTGCCCGGTCTATCGAGCATAAACTTATCGGCATCTAAGCTGCCGTGTAATGGTGGATGCTCAATCACATCATAATTAATATCTAATTGAGCTAGCGTAGCAGCTAACTTGCTTTTATCTGCATACATTTACAAACAACGTCCTCGTAATTGCACACTTAAATCACGCCATAATACTTCGTCAATAACGTGTTTATCGTCGCAGTATTGTCGTTCTTTAAGCTCTTCATTTAATAATTCAACCGCTTGGTCTTCGAGCATAAGTTTTAAGTTGCTCGACTCTTCAAATACTTCTTGCTCGGCAAAATCTTTAAACTGCCGGCGTGTCATTGGCTTATCAAGATTAATCGGGCGTCTGCCCTGTGCTTTAACTGACACTACATAGGCAAAGATTTTATTGCCTTGCTGATCATTTTTTTCGTAAAACTGCTTATTATTGATTTCAAAAGGAGGCGCTTCTTGTTGGCTTGCGCAACCGGCAAGTAAAACAACCAAAAGCCATGCTATTTTTTTCATTATTGGATAAGCCTTGAACAGTGAATGCGCTTTAGTCTACCAAAAATAAAACAACAGAGTAAAAAATCGAACATTTTAAAAAAAATACTTGACCACAAATGCAAAAATATTTAAAGTTCACCCCGCTTGAGACGCAAGACTTAAGCATCCTGTATTTAGGAATGTGGGGCTATAGCTCAGCTGGGAGAGCGCCTGCCTTGCACGCAGGAGGTCAGCAGTTCGATCCTGCTTAGCTCCACCACTTTCCTACCTCTCTTTAGGCAATCTGCCAAATTTTTAATAAAAACCAATAAATTCTAAATTAAAGCGACTTTATTAGTCTTTCTACCGTCTTCGTTTTATTTTAAACACAAAAAAACCGAGCAAAGCTCGGCTTTTTAAGCAATTACTTTTTAGTGATTATTCACGAATTTGGCCTTCGCCATTCACTAAGTATTTTTCAGTTGTAAGCGACTCTAGACCCATTGGACCATAAGCATGTAGCTTAGTTGTCGCAATACCAATCTCAGCACCTAAACCTAACTGTGAACCATCAGAAAAACGCGATGACGCATTAACCATCACCACAGATGCATCCACACTGCGTTGGAATAACTCAGCTGCAGCTTGGTCTTTAGTACAAATCACTTCAGTGTGGTTTGAACCAAACTTAGCAATATGGTCAATGGCACCAGCAAAGTCAGGTACAACCTTGATTGCGATTTCTAAATCTAAATATTCTTCACCAAACTCGTCGTCAGCAAGTACTGTTGCATTATCAAAGTACTCAGCAGCTTTCGCATCTGCATTTACTTTTACGCCTTCTTGACGAAGAACAACTGCACACAGATTTAAAAACTCATCAGCGATATCTTGGTGAACCACTAAGCCTTCTAGGGCATTACACACACCAGTTCGCTGAGTTTTACCATTTAATAGTAAGTTGATTGCTACGTTTAAATCAGCGTCTTTATCAACATAAAGGTGGCATACACCTTTAAAGTGCTGAATCACTGGAATGGTACTGTTTTCTGTTACAAAATTAATTAAACCCTCACCACCACGCGGAATGATTAAATCAATTGTTTCACGCTGTTGCATCAGCTCCATGAGTAGACCACGGTCTGGATCTGGGATCACTGAAATCAACGCAGCTGGTAAACCATGCTTTTCAAGTACTTTATGCATTACACTTGCGATTGCTTGCGAGCTACGTAGTGCTTCTTTACCACCACGTAAAATAACACCATTACCCGATTTAAAGCATAACGCACCAGCATCAGCCGTCACATTTGGACGTGCTTCATAAATCATACATACAACACCCAATGGTACGCGCATCTTGCTGATCTTAATACCATTTGGACGCTCTGAAATTTCACGTAATTGACCTACAGGATCATCAAGGCTAACAATTACTTCGATACCTTCGGCCATTGCTTCAATACGCTCATCGTTAAGCGTTAAACGGTCAATCATCGATGCTGCAAGGTTGTTATCACGTGCTGCCGCTAAATCGCTTTCGTTTTCTTTGATGATAAAGGCTTTGCTTTCGCGTAGCGCCTCTGCCATCTCAGTTAACACTTGATTCTTAGTAGCAGTATCAAGTAAAGCTAACTGGGTTGCAGCTTTTGCAGCTTGACTCGAAATATCCGTAATTAAACTCATGACTTCTCCAATAATGCGATATCTTTCTCTGAAACAACTGGGCCGATTGAATCTTGCATTTTTTCGCTAAATTCACTTTGCTCGTTGTCAGCAATAAAATTCAATAAACAGCTACTGTAGTTCGCTGTTGCTTTTGCCAGGCGCGTACCATCATCACTACGAACTAATATGGTATCGCCTACGCCAAATTCTCCGTGTACTGCAACGATTTCATCGCTACGAATACAACCGTCTTCATCTGTTAATGATTCATCGAATGAACCTTCAACGACAACCTCACCTTGCTCATTAGCGGTGTGAGTCATCCAATGCACTGCTTCTTGCATTGGTTTTTCATATGGTGTGAAGATAGTACCTGGGTTGTCACCCGCAAGCAGTCGGTTAAATGTCTCTTCTTTAAAACCATTTAAAATAAAGGTTGTAATACCATGTGAAGTGGCTTTTTCAGCCGCTTCAATTTTCGTTTTCATACCACCTGTACCAACGGCACTAGTTGCACAACCGGCCATGGCGTAAATTGATTCATCGATGCTATCAATTTCAGGTAATAGAACTGCATCTTCATGCAAATTCGGGTTTTTGTCATATAGACCATCAACATCCGAAAAAATCATCAATGCATCGGCATCCGCAGCTGCGGCTACCATTGCCGACAAGTTATCATTGTCGCCAACTTTTAAATCGTCGGTTGTTACCGTGTCATTCTCATTAATGATAGGTAATACACCATGCTCAAGTAAGGTGAAAACGGTTTCACGGATACTTGTGTAACGCTCACGGTCACGTAGGTCACCATGAGTTAATAAAATCTGTGCTGATGGGAAATCAAAGAAGCGATCCCACATCGCCATCATTTCTGTCTGACCGGCAGCAGCCATTGCTTTTTTCATCGTCACTGAACGCTTTTCTTGTTCAGGGAATAAATGCGAACCAGCAGCTACCGAACCCGATGATACTAAAATTACTTCGATACCTTGCGCTCGACAGCGAACGATGAACTGTGCAATGGTCAGTAAATAACGTGAGCGACACCCGTCTTGTTCGGGTGCGATTAATGCGCTACCTACTTTTAGTACTATACGTCGCCAATTTAACTTTTGCATAACTGTTCAACTTTCCATTTTACTATCTGTTCAGTGCCAATTTGCCACTGATTAAAAGACTCGCGCTTAGCTTTACTAAACGCACTGACTATTATCACTTTGCCAAACTACTTATCTATGCACACGACTACGCCACGCAAGTACTGCGATTAGATATAGCACAACTTTTATTCAGTCAGTAGACCAAACGGTTATAAACCATAAGTTGATAAAAAAAGATAAGTGTTGTTTATGTATCGCTGTAAAAAGCTGTGTGCGGCTTTTATTAATAACAACATACATAGAGCCTATACAATCTGGTACACCAACAGATAGGGTGTAGATTGTATGACCGAGATTTAGCTACCACGATGGGAGCTAAACATTGACCAGATAATGAACTTATATTCTATTCAACACGTAATAAATATGTACTGAACAACTTAGAGCTCATTTCTATTTAATTAGAAAACAAAGTGTATAAAACACTAATAATGTCGCAAACAAGTATCTTTTCAGAAAGCTAAGCTATAAAGAGTGCCTTTAAAGCTAATAACTATTTAGATATCAAATTGTTTGAACACGAACTATAATACGGGAAATCAGGGGCAAAGATCAAGTGCAAAAAGTAGTCATAACTTTTATACTTACCATAAACATAGAAAATATACATTTATTAACAGTACCTTAGGCGCGCATTTTTATTGTGTAATAATTTTTAACGAGCCTAGCAGGGTTTAATTTCATAAACACACCCAAAAAGTATTAATAACGACTAAAATCGTATTTGAAGCAACGAGTTTGCTTGTATCCATGACGGTGAGTAGGCTTTAATAGGCAAGCATTATTTTAATAATGTCAGCAACTAATGACGCGATTATCTAAGGCGTTGGCATTTTAAATTGTAGTAACTAAAGGATAATTCATTCTATGTCAGCAATTTTTATAGCAGGGATCGCCTTGTGCTCAGTATTGGCACAATGGATAGCTTGGGCGTTTCGTGTACCGGCTATTTTATTTTTACTACTAACAGGTTTAATTCTCGGGCCTTTTAGTGGCGTATTAGAACCAGATGCATTGTTGGGAGATTTATTATTCCCAGTGGTTTCTTTAAGTGTGGCCGTGATTTTATTCGAAGGTTCACTCACTCTGCACTTTCGAGAACTTAAAGGGATTGGCAAGGTAGTTCGTAACCTTTGCTCAATCGGAATGATCACAACATGCTTGGTGATAAGTCTAAGTGCCTATTGGATTCTTGAACTTAATTGGCGTGTTGCCGCTGTACTTGGTGCGGTACTTGTTGTAACAGGCCCTACGGTTATTGCACCGTTATTAAACTCTATGAGACCAAACCAAGACATAGACCGCATTTTACGCTGGGAAGGCATAGTAATAGACCCTATTGGAGCCTTATTTGCTGTATTGGTTTTTGAAGCTGTCATGCTGGTAGGCCAAGGCGAGGTACTAAGTCATACCATTATCGCGTTATTTAAAACTCTCGGTGTAGGTTTAACCATTGGTGTGGTTGCAGGCTGGCTTACAACGCTGCTTATTCGTAGGGAATGGCTGCCGTTTGAGTTACACAAGTTTGGTATTCTTGCCTTAGTACTCATCAGTTTTACGGTTTCAAACCACCTAAGCCATGAATCTGGCCTACTCGCTGTTACCGTGTTTGGTATTTGGCTTGCCAACCAAGACGAACTTGAAATTGACTCTGTACTTGAGTTTAAAGAAGACCTTTCAATGATCTTGATTTCATCGTTATTCATCTTACTTGCAGCCCGCCTACAGCTATCAGATTTAATGATGTTACATAGCGATGTGTTTATTTTCTTAGCCATCGTGTTATTCGTAGCCCGTCCTGCGTGTATCGCAATATCGACTTTTAAAACCGATTTACCACTTAAGTCTCGCTTAGTTCTGGCTTGGATTGCGCCAAGGGGTATTGTTGCAGCGGCGGTAGGCTCTGTATTCGCGTTAAGTATGGTGGAAGCTGGCATTGCCGATGCTGAGAAAATTGTGCCACTTATCTTCACGGTGATCATCGTGACTGTGGTACTGCAAAGCTTAACGGCAACGCCATTAGCAAAGTTATTAAAAGTACGTCAGCCAGCGCCAAATACCATTTTGATTATTGGTGCAAACCATGTGGCCCGTGCCATTGCTTGCGGCTTAAAAGATCAAAACATTCCGGTGCACTTATCTGATCCTGCATGGGAGAACTGCAAAATGGCACGCATGGATGGCTTACCTTGTTACTATGGTAATCCGCAGTCAGAGCATGCTGAGCGTTATTTACCGTTAACGACGATTCGTAGCGTACTCGCGCTTTCGCCTAACCGTCACCACAACGCATTAGGCGTGCAGTATTTCTCGCATTTACTTGACGAAAAAGATGTGTTTTCACTGCGTTCTTCAACAAACCACGCTAAAGCAAATAAAGACAGTGCGACCTTCTTATCGCGACAAATTCTGTTTGGCGACAATGGCGCTTATGCGCGCTTAAGTAGCTTAATTGCCAAAGGCGGCAAGGTAAGTGCAACACGTATTTCTGAAGAGTTTAGTTGGGAGCAATACAAAGACGTTAATAGCGAAGCTATCCCGCTGTTTATTTTAAATGGTGAGAAAACTGATGATGACGATTCACCTATTAAAATTCGCCCGTTCACTACAAATATGGAAAAAACACCGCAAGTAGGTGAGCGTATTGTGGCACTACAGCCACCTAAGTTGTCGGTACTAAAAGACCCGAACAACGGCAAACCAAAAGAAACTAAAGAAGAGAAATAAAAAAAGGCCAGCATTAGCTGGCCTTTTTATTTGCATGTATTTTTATTTGCTTACATAGGTAAACGGGCGCGTGCAACGACGCTGTCTGGCATTTTTTCGGCAAGCTTAGCGAGTAAATTTTCGACTTTCTTGTGAGTTGCTTTATCGGCAACCATTGAATGAAATAACCAACGGTAGGCATCTTCATAATCGCGCGGGCTGCCATAACCTTGATTAAACAGGTTAACCAGTCGCATTTGTGCCTTTAAGTTGCCTTGGGCTGATGCTTCTCGTAAATAGGTTACCGCCATCGCTTTATCTTGCTGCACTAACTGGCCTACATCGTAGTAGCGACCAAGTTGCTCTAATGCCGCGCCTAGCCCTTGTTGAGCAGCCTGACGCATGTAATAGACCCCTAACTCTACATTACGGTCTACACACACAGCATAAGCTAGCATATCGCCATACAAGAACTGATACGATGGCAGTGCCATTTTATTGGCTCGCGCTTCGATATCTTGCACTAACTGGCAATCATCTGCCTTTACACGTGCTAGGTGTGCATTTTTATTGATCAAGCCAATTAACTCGCTCTCTGTGTACAGAGGCACAGCTGTTATAGGCTCTTCAGCCATGCTTAGGCTTGAGAAGAGTAATGTTAAAGGCAATAAAACACGCATCAAAATCACTTAAATAAAGTCAGTCTTAGCAAATAATATACAATTATCATTCCAGAGTGAATTTCGGGCACAAAAAAAGCTGCCGAGGCAGCTTCTTTTTTCAGTCACTATGACGATTATGCAAACGGGCTGCGTAATACCATAGTTTCTACACGGTCTGGGCCAGTAGAGATGATATCAACTGGAACGCCAGTGATTTCTTCAATACGTTTGATGTAATCAAGTGCCGCTTGCGGTAATTGATCAACTGACGTAGCACCTACTGTGTTTTCTGACCAGCCTGGCATCTCTTCGTATACTGGTGTTACTTTCTCGTAACCTTCAGCTGCTAATGGTGTAACGTTCGTTACTGTGCCATCTTCTAACTGGTAACCAGTACAGATTTTTAATGTTTCTAAACCGTCTAAAACGTCTAGTTTAGTTAAACAGAAACCTGAGATGCTGTTGATTTGCACTGCGCGGCGCATTGCCACTGCATCTAACCAACCTGTACGGCGTAAACGACCTGTCGTTGCACCGAACTCATGACCTTTGTCACCTAAGTGCTTACCAACTGGATCTTGTTTATCAAGACCGTCGTAAAGCTCTGTAGGGAATGGACCAGAACCTACACGTGTAGTGTAAGCTTTAATAATACCTAGCACGTAATCAAGGTGTAATGGACCAAAACCAGCACCTGTTGCTACACCACCAGCTGTTGTGTTTGATGATGTTACGTACGGGTAAGTACCGTGGTCGATATCAAGTAATGTACCTTGCGCACCTTCAAATAAGATGTTGTCGCCCGCTAAACGCGTTTGATCAAGAAGCTCAGTAACATCAACAACCATTGCTTTTAAGATATCTGCGATAGCCATTGCATCGTCAAATGTCTTTTGGAAGTCAACTGGTTCAGCTTTGTAGTAATGCTCTAATGTGAAGTTATGGTATTCCAATACTTCTTTAAGCTTGCTAGCAAACTGTTCAGGGTTGAATAAGTCACCTACACGTAAACCACGACGTGCTACTTTATCTTCATAAGCTGGACCGATACCACGACCTGTAGTACCAATTGGCTTATCGCCACGTGCTTTTTCACGGGCTAAATCTAATGCAATGTGGAAAGGTAAAATTAATGGACATGCTTCGCTGATTAATAAGCGCTCACGTACTGGTACGCCACGCTCTTCTAGCATGCCGATTTCTTTCATTAATGCTTCTGGTGATAAAACAACACCGTTACCGATCACACACTTAACATTGTCACGTAATACACCCGATGGAATAAGGTGTAAAACCGTCTTTTCACCGTTGATTACCAGAGTATGGCCTGCGTTATGACCACCTTGATAACGAACTACTAAAGATGCTTTGTCTGTAAGGAGGTCAACTACCTTACCCTTACCTTCGTCACCCCATTGGGTGCCTAGTACAACAACGTTTTTACCCATTGCAAATTCACTTAGAAAAAATTAGGACGAGATTTTATCAGAAAACGAGGTGAAAGATCACCCCGTTTAGCTTATTTTTTCTGCGCATGAATTTTTACCTTCTTAATTACTTAAACAACTACATGCAGAACAGGGGTTTATAAAATAGTTAAGGATAAAAATTAATCACACGCAAAAACAAAAAAGCCCTACATAAAGCAGGGCTTTTTATCACACAAATATTAATTACTGTGCTTTTGTACCTTTCATATAATTAAAGAAGTCGCTATCAGGTGAAATCACCATCACGTCTTGCTTATTTTTAAAGGTGTTTTTGTAAGCTTCTAGGCTACGCACAAAACCGAAGAACTCAGCGTCTTTGTTATAAGCGTTAGCATAGATAGCGGCTGCATCGGCATCACCTTGACCACGAACAGTACGCGCATTACGCTCAGCGTCTGCAAGCATTACTGTTACACGGCGGTCGACTTCTGCACGAATTGTTTCAGCTTTCTCTTGACCTTCAGAACGGTGCTCTTTTGCAACCGCAGTACGCTCAGCACGCATACGTTGGAAGATTGAACTACTCACTTCTTGTGGTAAGTTAATTTGCTTAACGCGTACATCAAGCACTTCAATACCTAGCTCTTGTGCACTTTCAGAGGCTTGAACTAATGCTTCTTCCATCAACTCACTACGCTCACCAGAAACGATCTCTCTGATAGTACGAGAACCGAAATTAGTACGTAGACCGTTGTTCACCTTTTGCTTAAGTAGTGTTTCAGCGTATTGCTTATCACCACGGGCACGCAGGTAGAATGCACTAAAGTCATTAATTCGCCACTTAACATAAGAATCAACGATTAAGTCTTTTTTCTCACTTGTTACGAAACGGTCAGGTGCACCATCTAGCGTTTGAATACGTGCATCTAAACGACGTACTTGGCTAAAGAAAGGCACTTTTAAGTGTAAGCCTGGACCATACACTACAGCCTTATCATCACTGTCTTTTTCAACTTTGCTGAATAACAGTACGATTGCCTTCTCGCCTTCTTGCACAACAAAAATCGCTGAGAAAGACAGCACAACTGCAAGGGCAAGTATTACTAAACTAAAATTTTTCATCTTGCTTATCTCCCCTCATTAAAACGGTCAGTTGCGAAACGGTCATTGCTTGAATTTACCGTGCTGTTACGCGACGTGTTTATTTTATTGCGAAGGTCTTTAATATCACTTGAGCTTGGTAATGCAACACGTGTTGCTGTACCTTGCTTTTCCATGATTTTATCAAGCGGTAAATACATCATGTTATTACCACCTTCAACATCAACTAACACTTTAGAGCTGTTACCTAGCACTTCTTCCATCGCATCGATGTAAAGACGCTTACGAGTTACCTCTTTAGCAGCTTGGTACTCAGGTAATAGCTTCTCAAAACGCGCTACCTCACCTTGTGCTTCTAATGTAATACGTTCACGGTACGCTTCTGCTTCTTGCGTCATACGAGTAACTTGACCACGGGCACGAGGTTCAATTTCACGAGCATAGGCTTCTGCTTCACGGATGAAACGCTCTTCATCTTCTTGTGCAGCAATAGCGTCATCAAACGCGTCTTTTACTTCACCCGGCGGACGTGAATCTTTAAAGTTCACATCGCTTACAATAATACCTAGATTGTATGGCTCGATGATTTTGTTAAGTTCATCCCACGTTTGTTGACGCACTAACTCACGGCCTGTCGTTAGTACTTGGTCCATTTTTACGTGGCCAATTACATAACGTAATGCACTATCAAGTGCTTGTTGTAAGCTGTGGTCGGCATCAGTAACACTGAACTTGTAAAGATGTGGGTCGATAACACGGTACTGTACTTCAAACTCTACATTTACCACGTTTTCGTCTTCGGTAAGCATAAAACCTTTAGCAGATAACGAGCGTACCGCTTCGATATCAACAGGGATCACGCGTTCAATGAAGGTCATTTTCCAACGTAAGCCAGGTTCAGCAATGCGATCGTATTGCCCAAATTGTAAAACAATACCGCGCTCAGCTTCTTTTACCGTGTAAATACCACTTAATGCCCATACAATGATGGCAATAATAAGGATGAAAGAAATGCCTGCGCCACCAAGTCCACCGCCGTTTTTACCTGGCTTATTACCACCAAATAAACCGCCAAACTTGTTGCCGAACTTACGCATTACCTCGTCTAAATCAGGTGGGCCTTGATCTTTTCCGCCTTTATTATTCCACGGATCTTTATCATTGCCATTATTACCCGGTTCATTCCAGGCCATAGCTATACTCCATTGTTATCTAAATGAATTAGGTTAAATCTATCAAATCTACAGCATTTCTCATACTAAAAAAGACAAATGCTGGTGATTTTTAATCAGTCACTACGAAAGAGTCTAGGTCTTGTCCCATCTCTTTTTTCAAGCGATTCCATTCTGCCATTGGCAAGCGTACCGATAATAACCAGTTTCCTTGCTCATCAAAACACTCTTGATGAACTGCATTTAAGTTGAATAATGCTGCGCGAATACGACCATGTTGTGGTGGTAATTTTAGCTCATCAGCAAACATCTTTTTGGCAAGTAACTCATTAATTGCCTCACTTAGCAGTTCACAACCAACGCCTGTGCGCGCCGACAACCAGACTCGTACTGGCTGACCTTCGTCGTTTCTATCTATACGTGGCGCAACGTCATCTAGCGCATCAATTTTGTTATAAACCAATAATTGCGGCACTTCATCTGCTTCGATTTCTTTTAAAACAGACTGTACTTGCTCAATATTTTCTTTTCGACGAGGGTCTGCCACATCGATAACATGTAGCTGTAAATCAGCTTCACGGGTTTCTGTTAAGGTTGCTTTAAATGCTGCAACAAGGTCGTGTGGTAAGTGACGAATAAAACCTACCGTATCAGCTAAAATAATTGGACCTATATCGCCGATATCCAACTTACGTAAGGTTGGATCTAGGGTTGCGAATAACTGATCAGCAGCATACACATCTGAGTCTGTAATACGGTTAAATAACGTTGATTTACCCGCATTGGTGTAACCTACCAGTGACACAGTTGGGATTTCATTTCGCGTACGCGCACGTCGTCCCTGCTCACGTTGAACAGCCACTTTATCTAAACGGGCACGAATGTTTTTAATTCTTGCGCGCAGTAATCGTCTATCGGTTTCGAGCTGGGTTTCACCTGGGCCACGTAAACCTATCCCGCCTTTTTGTCTTTCAAGGTGGGTCCAACCACGGATCAAGCGAGTAGAAATGTGGCGTAACTGAGCTAACTCAACCTGAAGCTTACCTTCGTGAGTACGCGCTCGCTGCGCAAAAATATCTAAGATCAAACTCGTACGATCAAGAACGCGGCACTGGCAAACGCTTTCTAAATTACGTTCCTGTGACGGGCTAAGTTGATGGTTGAAAATGATGACATCTGCATTGTGGATTTTGACAGTTTCAGCGATTTCTTCTGCTTTTCCGGTCCCGACGAAAAGTTTCGGATGTGGTGCTTGACGACTGCCTTGCACAATCGCCAAACTACTAACACCAGCAGAAGATACCAACAACTCTAATTCGTGAAGATCTTCGCGATCCCCCTCTTTAGGTAAGTCGATATGAACTAAAACTGCCTGTTCGCCGGCTTCATAACGGTCAAACAAGCATTACGCTCCTAAGTTTAAAAATTTCCAGATTCTTGCTCTTCTGAATCATCACTTCCTTGAACGCCTTGGAAGTTAACAGAACGCGCTGGAACAACAGTTGAAATAGCGTGTTTATACACCATTTGATTTACGGTGTTTTCAAGTAAAATAACAAATTGGTCAAATGACTGGATTTTACCCTGCAATTTAATGCCATTAACCAAAAAGATTGATACTGGAATGCGCTCACGACGTAACGCATTTAAAAATGGGTCTTGTAACGACTGGCCTTTTGCCATGTTATTTTCCTTCGTTCTAGGTGTTATTATAATTAAGTAGCTGAACTAATTTAACAAAGCTAAAAAACTTCCAGCTACTACTAGCTTAGCGAACTTACTACACGTTGCAAGTTTTCTTCATCACCCGTGGTCAACCAAGTTACTTCAGGCCAACCTCTTAACCAAGTGAGTTGTCGCTTGGCTAACTGCCGTGTGGCTGCAATACCACGAAAGACCATTTCATCATAGTCAATTTCGCCAGCAATGTAATCCCACATTTGTCTATAACCCACACAACGAATCGAAGGCAGGTCTGGGTGTAAATCCTTACGTTTATATAGGGATGAAACTTCATTTTCAAACCCCTGATCGAGCATTATTTTAAACCTTTTCTCAATTCGCTGATGTAATTCACTGCGATCATCAGGTGCAATGGCAAATTGATGGAAAGTATAAGGAAGCTCAGGCTGCTTTTGTTTTTGCAGCTCAGTCATTGTTTTACCTGTTATACGATACACTTCTAATGCACGATTAATTCTTTGCGAATCATTTTCGCTCATTTTTTTTGCTGCATCAGGATCGATTTTCACAAGTTCTTTATGCAAATGTGGCCAGCCAAACTGCTTTGCTTCCTTTTCGAGTTCAGCACGTACTTCTGGTGATGCCTCTGGTAGCGGTGATAAGCCATCAATAAGCGACTTAAAATACATCATTGTACCGCCAACCAATACAGGTACTTTACCTTGCTGATGAAATAGATCAATCTTTTCAATTGCATCACGGCGAAAATCTGCCACTGAATAACTATCTGCTGGGTCGATAATATCAATTAAGTGATGTGGCGCACGAGCAAGCTCTTCGGCATTTGGCTTTGCGGTGCCGATGTCCATATCTTTATAGACTAATGCTGAATCAACACTGATTATTTCTGTGTTTAAATGCTCACACAGCGAAATTGCTAAATCTGTTTTCCCTGCAGCGGTTGGTCCCATTAAAAAAATGACGGGTAAGTTATTCAAGCCTAAATACCTTGCTTAGTTTAAAAACTGAGATAGTTCTATTTTAACTGCTTTTTGACGTAAACGTTGCATAGTTTGTGGATTATTTTCTAACCGAGCCACTTGCTCCAAAAAGGCTTGGCTTGCGTAATAGCGTGCTGGGATTTGCTGAGCTAACCAAGCTAACCATTCATCGAGTGAACTTGGTGAGGCTTTACAGCCAGCAATAAGTCGCTCAATAGCATCACTTACATCAAGTAAATAGACACAAGGCGGAAGCTTTTTCACCATCACAAACTGTTTTTCAATGACTAAATCAAAACCAAGTAAGGTAAACCACGACTGCTGAGCATTTAACGCACTAATATCATCAGCACTTGCATTTACTCGCACAGGTAACAACAAGGCTTTGCCATCAAGGCTACCTGCTTGCTCTACGTGCGCTTGCCAGTCGAGTGCTAATGCATGCTTAAAGTGCGCAGCAAAGAGTTGGTTGTCTTCACTAAATACGCACTCGCCTTCTCGTACATGAATAAGCTTGGCAAGTTTTGCTTGCTCTACAACCGGTGCTGTAACACTTGGTTCAGGGCGTACTTGGTCAAAATGCGCAGCATGTTGCTCGCTGATCCCTTGATAAAATGCATTGACATCTTGGTGCGATGTTTTACTGCGACCTTGGCTGTCACTACTAAAACTACCGCCAGAGCGCCCTGCTCCTGTTGCCCCAGAATAACTCGCTGAACGTGTCGGCTGTAATTCAGATTTAGGGTAATCATACTGCTCTGTTGGCGCTGATTGAGTAAAACTTGGCTGTGTGCTGCTTGAGTGCGCCTCATCAAACGGAGCATGCTGAAAAGCAGTGTCATTATGCTCTGTAAAACCAGCTTCGTGCTGAAGCGGCACCACCACTTGTTTTATTGCCTGCAGGATAAAGTCATGCACTAAACGGCCTTGATGAAAACGCACTTCATGTTTTGCTGGGTGCACGTTTACATCGACCTGACGTGGGTCAATATCAATATAAATGACAAAACCGGGTAGCTCTTCTGAACCTGCAACTTCTTCAAAGGCTTGACGGATTGCATGCAAAATAAGTTTATCGCGCATCATGCGATTATTCACATAGGTATATTGCGTGCTATTCGTTGAGCCCACGGGTAATACCCAACCTCGCAGCATCAAACCGGCCTCACCTGATTGAATATGCAGCCCCTGCTCACTAAACGCTTTACCAGCAACTTGAGCGACACGCGCTATTGCTTGCTCAGGGTTTGGTTTAGCACGGTATTGACGCACAACTTTGCCATTATGAGTCAGGGTGATAGAGACATCAAAACGACTCAGCGCAATACGCTTTATGAGCTCATCAATATGTGAAAACTCGGTTTTCTCGGTGCGAAGGAATTTACGGCGCGCAGGGGTGTTAAAGAATAAGTCTTTCACCTCAATGGTGGTGCCATCAGGGTGTGCGGTTGGCTTAATCTGCACCGCCATATCGCGACCTTCAGCAAACGCTTGCCATGCAGCCTCTTGCTGCTTTGGCTTTGAGCTTAAGGTTAACCGCGACACTGAACTAATTGATGCTAACGCTTCACCACGAAAGCCAAGTGAACAGATGTTCTCTAGGTCATCGAGTGACTTAAGCTTACTCGTAGCATGGCGCGACAAGGCTAATGTTAGCTCATCTTTATTAATGCCAGAGCCATTATCGCGAATGCGAATAAGCTTATGACCGCCACGCTCAATATCTATTTGAATGCGCGTTGCGCCAGCATCTAAACTGTTTTCTACCAGCTCTTTAACAACGGATGCTGGGCGTTCAACCACTTCACCCGCAGCAATTTGGTTAGCCAATCGCGCGGGTAGTATTTCTATACTCATAGTGTTCCTAACACGAAAATTGACTAGCTTTGAGGAATATCAAGCTCTTGACCAATAAATAAGGTATTTGATTTTAAGTTGTTGGCCGTTTTTAGCTTACTCACAGAGGTGTTATATCTGCTTGCTAAAATACTTAACGACTCACCAGGGCGAACTTTGTGTTTAGTCGGAAACTGCGACTTTAACTTAGCGAAAAGCGAGTCATCTGGCGGGTTTTGCATATAGTAATTTTTAATCGAGGTGAAAATTGCTTTAGCTAAGCGCTCCTGATGCTGCGCCGTTTTTAGCATTCGCTCTTCGCGTGGATTCGAGATAAACCCTGTTTCAACCAAAATAGAGGGAATATCAGGTGACTTTAATACTGCAAGGCTCGCCGCTTGTGGGCGTTTCTTATGCATTTTAGCCACTTTTCGTAATTCGCTGACCACTTCTTCCGCGACACTAAAGCCTGTTTTCATAGAGTGATCCATCGACATATCTAGCAGTGCTTGCGCTAAATATTTTTCGCTTGCGGTATCTTTTAATACCCCAGCTGCACCACCTAAAAGCTCCGAGTGTTTTTCTTTATCCTCAATCCATTTACCGATTTCTGAATTTGCACGGCGCAGTGATAACACCCACACAGAAGCACCGTTTGGCTGCGGGCTGGTAAATGCATCCGCATGGATCGACACAAAGAAGTCAGCTTTTTTCTTACGGGCAATGCTAGTACGGGTGTTTAAATTTACAAAGTAGTCACTGCGGCGCACCATGCGCGAAATCATGCCTTTTTCAGCATCAATCATTCGCTCTAAGCGCTTCGCTATTTGAAGCGTAATGTCTTTTTCATAAGTGCCTGACGGACCAATTGAACCTGGGTCTTCACCACCATGACCTGCGTCAATGGCAATAACAATATCGCGCTCTTGATTGAGTTCGCGTTTTTTCACACTGGTATTGGTTACAGCAACAGGCTCTGCCTTCGGTGTTTTATCAACAAGGTCAACCACTAAACGATGCTTGTATGGATCGGTAGGCAGTAAAGCAAATACCACTGGTTTGCTGGCACGGGCTAGCTCAAAAACAAAGCGCACACTTTTGCTGTCTTTAGGTTTTGAGTAACGCAGTTTTGAAACAATCTGATGCTTTTTAGGAATAGCAGGCAAGCTATCTAGTTTGTCGGTGTCTTTTAAATCAATGACTAAACGAGCTGGATTTTTCAGCATGAAATAGCTGAAATCAGGTTTATCGTTTAAATCAAAGACCACACGAGTGCTGTCAGGTGAAGGCCACACACGTACGCTATTAATAGTATTTTGTGCAAGCGCAATTTGGCTCACAACCAATAACATCAAAGTAGTTAATAGTTTAAACGTACAACGACCCATTTTTACTAATACACCTTTATTTTTATATGTTTATTCTTGCGCGCTCTTAAGTTGCTGAACAATTGACTGACCACGTTCGGTTAAGCTGTTAATTGCAATGGCACGCGCCTCGCCTTCATAGCGTAGGGTGATATCAAGATCCGGTGTTGGAATAAATTCGCCGCCTTTTTCAGGCCATTCCACAACACAAATAGCCTGTGGTGAAAAATAGTCACGAATTCCCATATATTCAAGTTCTTCAGGGTCACCTAAGCGATATAAATCAAAGTGATAGACATCAGCTTTAGCTAATTGGTAAGGCTCAACCAGTGTATAAGTTGGACTCTTAACCTTACCTTGATGACCGAAACCTTGCACGATACCACGGGTTAATGTCGTTTTACCGGCACCTAAATCACCATGTAAATAGATGACTGCCCCTTGCTCCATCAAGGTTGCAAGTTGCTTACCCATATTAACCGTTGCTGCTTCATCAGCGAGTGGAAAACCAACACTGTCGGTCATTATTACCTCATGAAAAACTAAAAACACATTACTTTGTTAATCATACCAGAATAATTTTGTAAGGCGAGAGCCGCTCTTATGCCTAGTTTGACAAAAAAAAGCCGGCAAAGTTGCCGGCTTTTTAGCTTAAACAGAATTTTGTTTACAGACCTAGTTTCTTCTCAAGGTAGTGGATGTTTGTACCACCGTTTTGGAAGTTCTCATCTGCCAAGATTTTCTTGTGCAGTGGTGTGTTGGTCTTGATGCCATCAATTACTAATTCGTTTAACGCATTGCGTGAACGAGCAATAGCTACATCACGGTTTTCACCGTAACAGATCAGCTTACCAATCATTGAATCGTAATGAGGTGGTACTGTGTAATCTGCGTAGATGTGGCTGTCCCAACGAATACCTAAACCGCCAGCAGGGTGGAATCGCGTGATTTTACCTGGTGATGGAATAAAGGTGTCAGGGTCTTCCGCATTAATACGGCACTCAATTGCATGACCACGAATAACCACATCTTCTTGTGTGAATGATAGTGGCTGACCAGCTGCAATTTTTAGCTGCTCTTTGATTAAGTCAACGCCAGTAACCATTTCTGTTACTGGGTGCTCAACCTGAATACGGGTATTCATTTCAATGAAATAGAACTCGCCGTTTTCGTATAAGAATTCGAACGTACCTGCACCGCGATAACCAATTTCGATACATGCACGAGTACAACGGTCACCGATAAACTTACGCATTTCAGCTGTGATACCTGGCGCTGGCGCTTCTTCAACAACTTTTTGGTGACGACGTTGCATTGAACAATCACGCTCACCTAAGTGAACTGCGTTGCCTTGACCGTCTGCAAGTACTTGAACTTCGATGTGACGTGGGTTTTCAAGGAATTTTTCCATGTAAACCATACCATTACCGAAGAACTGCTTAGCTTCTTGCTGAGTAAGAGCGATTGAATCAACCAGCTCTTTTTCGCTGCGAACAACACGCATACCACGACCACCGCCGCCGCCTGCTGCTTTAATGATTACAGGGTAACCAATACGCTTAGCGATTTGAATGTTGCGCTCGCTGTCTGCCGTTAATGGGCCATCAGAACCTGGTACACAAGGTACACCGGCTTTACGCATCGCTTCGATTGCAGAAACTTTGTCACCCATTAAACGAATTGTGTCGCCTTTAGGACCGATAAATACAAAGCCGCTTTGCTCAACTTGATCAGCAAAGTCTGCATTTTCAGAAAGGAAACCATAACCTGGGTGGATAGCAACTGCGTCTGTTACTTCTGCCGCTGCAATAATGCGCGGAATATCTAAGTAACTTTCAGTGGCTGCTGGTTTACCAATACAAATTGTTTCGTCTGCCAGTAACACGTGCTTAAGATCACGGTCTGCCGTTGAATGCACAGCAACAGTTTTGATCCCAAGCTCTTTGCAGGCGCGCAGTACGCGAAGTGCAATTTCACCTCGGTTTGCAATGACTACTTTATCTAACATAGAGTTGGCCTTTTGTTGCGCTATTATTCAATGATGAATAAAGGTTGATCGAATTCTACTGGCTCGCCATTTTCAACTAAGATAGCTTTTACTGTGCCTGCTTTATCAGATTCGATTTGGTTCATCATCTTCATTGCTTCAACGATACATAACGTATCGCCAACATTTACTTTAGAACCTACTTCTACGTATGGTGCTGCTTCTGGAGAAGCCGCTGAGTAGAATGAGCCAACCATAGGAGATTTAACTTGATGGCCAGTCGGTGCAGCTGGAGCAGCCGCTTCTGCTGCTGGAGCCTCTGCTACTGGAGCTGGTGCCGCTGCTGGCGCAGGTGCTGCAAACTGTTGTGGTGCATACTGCATTGCAGGTGCTGCAGACATATTGTTACGATTGATGCGTACTGACTCTTCACCTTCAGTGATTTCTAATTCAGCAATACCAGATTCTTCTACTAATTCGATAAGTTTTTTGATCTTGCGAATATCCATTGAACGACCCGCCTGTTAGTTATTTAAAAATTAATGTGTGTTTTGCAACCGGCTAACAGCAGCTTCAAGTGCCACCTTATAACCCATTGCTCCTAATCCAATAATGACGCCTTGTGCCACATCCGAAAAATACGAATGATGACGGAATGCTTCTCGAGCATGCACATTAGTTAAATGCACCTCGTAAAAGGGAATGTTTACACTAAGTAATGCATCCCGTAAGGCTACGCTTGTATGCGTAAATGCAGCAGGGTTGATAATAATTGCATCAACCGTTTGCCATGCATCGTGAATGCGTTCTATTAATGCAGCTTCACTGTTACTTTGGAAATGCGTTAAATCAACATTGAGACCGGCAGCAACCTGACTAAGTTCAGCTATAATCTCATCAAGAGATTGAGTACCGTACTTTTCTGGTTCACGCTTGCCAAGCATGTTTAAATTTGGCCCATTTAGAACTAAAAGTTTGAATTTTGCAGCCATAATACGCGATATATCCTATAAGTAAGCAGTTTAACCATATTCATCATAAACCCACGCTTAACCTAAGCGTGCTGATGTAAAATAGCAACTATTTCTCACGTTAACCACCTATTATAGATATTTCGACGTAAATAGCAGCAAAATACTGGTCTAATCACTCCCTATTCGTGGCAAAGTCAAGCATAGCAAGGCACACAACAGGGTCATTCTAAGCGTTTTCCTGCTGATTAATTGAGCTTCAATCAGTGAATTTGCCATTTTTCACTTAAAATAAGTATTTTTTACGATGCAGATACAAAAACGCCACTCAGATGAGTGGCGTTTTGCTATTTTCTTGCACGTTTGCGTTTATTTAGCGATATTTCGAACTTTTGCTAAATGTTCTGCAAAGTCTTTGGCATTTAAAAAGCCTGTTACACGTTGCTCTAAAAGCTCATTACCTTGGCTATCAAAGAACAAAATGCTCGGCAACCCAAATACCGTGTATTCTTCCATTAGCTCTATGGTTTTTGCATCGCTTTGTGTTAAATCGATTTGAATTAACTCAAAGTGAGCAAATTGCTCTTGCACTTTAGCGTCAGGAAACGTGTAGTGCTCAAACTCTTTACACGCAACGCACCAGTCGGCATATAAGTCGACCATCACTAAGCGCCCCTCGCTACTTGCCTGTGCAATTTCTTCTTTTAATTCACTTAGATTAGCAACTTGTCTAAAACCATGTGTTTGTACAGCAGCTTCAGCAACCACCGCTTTACTAGGCCAAAAATAATTTTTCGTTAAACTCGCCCCAGTCACAACCAATAAGGTTGCAGCAAACCACAATGCTGTTTTTAGCTTGCCTTGTGATTGACCACTTTGCCAATGGTGTAAATAAAGCGCTGTAGCAAGTGCTAATAAACCCGCCATTAACCAAATGATTTCAATATCAACAATACGCTCAAGCAGAATAAGTGGTACAACTAGCATAATGAAACCAAATAGGGTTTTCACTTGCTCCATCCAACCACCGGCTTTTGGTAGTAATTTACCGCCAGAAGTCCCCAGTAATAATAACGGTAAGCCCATGCCTAAACTGAGCACATAAAGTGTTAAACCACCGACAAGATAGTCACCACTTTGCGCCACATAAAGTAAAGCAGCTGACAATGGTGCTGTTGTACACGGTGAGGCAATCAAACCAGACAATACACCCATCATAAATACGCCAACATAGTTGCCGCCTTTTTGCTGGTTACTAACCTGAGTGAGCTTATTCATCATGCCGCTAGGTAATTTGATTTCGTACCAGCCAAACATCGACATTGCCAATAATACAAATAAGATACTAAAGCTAATTAGTACAGTAGGATGCTGTAAATACCCTTGTACTTGCCCACCTAATGATGCAACCACTAAGCCCAGTGCTGCGTAAGTAACGGCCATACCTTGTACATATACAAACGACAGCGAGAACGCTTTTTTAGTCGATAAATTCTGCTGACCCGCTATAAGGCTCGACAAAATCGGAAACATTGGGAATACGCATGGCGTAAAGGCAAGACCAACACCAACTAAAAAGAAGATTACTAGGTTAGTCAGTAAACCTTGCGATGCCAGCTTATCGGTATATGACTGCTCACCAGCTGGTTTTGAAACTTCTTGAGAAGGGGCTGATGACGCTTCATTAGTATCGGCTGCTTGTGTTAATGCAGCCAATGCATTCCCCGCATCTGCAGCCTGTGATACTTGCTCACCTGCAATCACAGATAAAGGAATGGTTCTAACTTCTGGCGGATAACATAACCCCGCCTCAGCACAGCCTTGAAAACGCACTTTAACAACCGCACCTTCTGTGACGTTACTAAGCTTAGAAACCACACTTAACGAATCAAAGAATACCTCGGTCTTACCAAAAAATTCATCTTCAATAATCACGCCCTTGCCAAGATCAGGAATTTCAATATCTGCGCCTTTGGCAATAATTTCGACTTTCTTTTTATAAAGGTAATAATCAGGCGCTATATCCCAGCCAATAAATAAGGTTTTGCCTTGCTGGTCAAAATCGAAAACAAAAGCCTGATCAACTGGGAGAAATGTTTGCTCCGCAGGTTGTAGTAGATTTCCAAGTAAATTGTTATTACTCGCGGTTGCTGGCATTAGCCACAATGCACAAAGTAATAAAAGGAACGATCGCATTAATTAAGTACCTCATCCATCCAATTAAAATAGGCTAAATTGCCTGTAGCCACATCAACGACCTGAATTTCAGGCACCTCATAACTATGCAATTTCTTGATAGTTTGGATCACCTCATTCATTTTTTCTGACTTAGTTTTGATCAGTAACTTACTCTCAATAGCTTGAGTCACCTCGCCTTCCCACATGTAAATAGATTCAATAGTAGGCAAAATGTTCACACAAGCAGCTAGCTTTTCTTTAACTAGATGTTGTGCCAACTGACGGGCTTCAGCCTCATTTGCACAAGTAGTAAAAATAAGTCGAAAATGCGTAGTCATAAGGAACCTTTATTTGATTACGTGAGTCGCACCATAGTATCCGATAGTAACTATAATGTGTAGCGAGCAAGGTGATCCTAGGTTCCGTCTTGAAAAATGACCTGCTCACCCCAATTTATATTTCACTGACTCGAAAGAGAATGACATTTTTTAGAGAGCGTTATGTTTAGATTTTTGTTTTTGTTATTTATTTTAGTGCCGATTGTGGAGATCGCGTTACTCATCCAAGTGAGTGAAGTGATCGGCGGCTTTGCCACCATAGCGCTTGTAATTGTGACCGCGATTGTCGGTGCGAAATTAGTGAAGCAGCAAGGTATGGGCGCGATTCAAAACGTGCAATTACAAATGGCACAAGGGCAAATGCCTGCAAAAGAATTATTTACTGGATTATGTGTCATTATCGCCGGTGTTTTATTAATGACACCAGGCATCATGACTGACTTTTTTGGCTTTTTACTACTTACGCCAGCAATCCGCAACAAACTGGCTGCAGGCCTTGCCAGCCAAGCGACTGTACGTATGAGTTCGCAGGCAAATCAAGGCTCTGCACACTTCCAATATCATAGTAAAACAACCACTCATGAAGAGCCAAACCATCAACCTACAACTATTGATGGTGAATTTGAGCGAAAAGATTAAAATTTTTTAATTTTTGTACTTGAATTTTTTTAAGCCACCCCCATTAATGAATGCAATGAAACGCAACGGGTGGCTTAGCACTCCCCTGCAATAACACAAGATTTTTTCTGTACTGTTCAGAAACTGTTAGGAGAACTAAATAAATGAACATTCGTCCTTTACATGATCGCGTCATCGTTAAGCGTCTAGAAGAAGAAACTAAGTCTGCTGGCGGTATTGTATTAACTGGCTCTGCAGCTGAAAAATCAACTCGCGGAGAAGTTATCGCTGTTGGTAATGGCCGTGTTTTAGACAACGGTGAAGTAAGAGCATTAGAAGTTAAAGCCGGTGACACTGTGCTGTTCGGCTCTTATGTTGAAAAAGCTGAAAAGATCGAAGGTCAAGAGTACCTGATCATGCGTGAAGATAACATTCTAGGCATTGTAGGCTAATCCTACTTTTCGTTTAGCAACCCGTTTACAGAATTTAAGAGGAATTTAATCATGGCAGCAAAAGAAGTACTTTTTGCAGGTGACGCACGTGGCAAAATGCTAACTGGCGTAAATATTTTAGCAAACGCAGTAAGAGTAACTTTAGGTCCTAAAGGCCGTAACGTTGTATTAGACAAATCATTCGGCGCTCCAGTGATCACTAAAGATGGTGTATCTGTAGCAAAAGAGATCGAGCTTGAAGACAAGTTCGAAAACATGGGCGCACAAATGGTTAAAGAAGTAGCGTCTAAAGCGAATGACGCTGCTGGTGACGGTACAACAACTGCAACAGTATTAGCGCAAGCTATCGTAAACGAAGGCTTAAAAGCAGTTGCAGCGGGTATGAACCCAATGGACCTTAAGCGCGGTATCGACAAAGCAGTTACTGCGGCAGTTGAAGAGCTTAAAGCACTTTCTGTTCCATGTGCAGACACTAAAGCAATTGCACAAGTAGGTACTATTTCTGCTAACTCTGATAAAGAAATCGGTGACATCATTGCCGAAGCAATGGAAAAAGTAGGCCGTGATTCAGGCGTTATCACTGTTGAAGAAGGTCAGTCGTTAGAAAACGAACTAGACGTAGTTGAAGGTATGCAGTTTGACCGCGGTTACCTTTCTCCATACTTCATCAACAACGCTGAAAAAGGCGCTGTAGAGCTAGACAACCCATTCATTCTACTTGTAGACAAAAAAGTATCTAACATCCGTGAGCTACTACCTACATTAGAAGCTGTTGCTAAAGCTAGCAAGCCACTACTTATCATTGCTGAAGACCTTGAAGGTGAAGCACTTGCAACACTTGTTGTGAACAACATGCGCGGTATCGTTAAAGTATCTGCGGTTAAAGCTCCTGGTTTTGGCGACCGTCGTAAAGCAATGCTGCAAGACATCGCAGTATTAACAGGTGGTACTGTTATTTCTGAAGAAATCGGTTTAGAGCTAGAAAAAGCGACAATCGAAGACCTAGGTACAGCGAAGCGCGTTGTGATCACTAAAGATGATACAACAATCATCGACGGTGCAGGCGAAGAAGACGGCATCAATGGTCGTGTTGCACAAATCAAAGCACAAATCGAAGAAGCGACGTCTGACTACGATAAAGAGAAACTACAAGAGCGTATGGCTAAACTAGCTGGCGGTGTTGCAGTAATCAAAGTTGGCGCAGCAACTGAAATCGAAATGAAAGAGAAGAAAGACCGCGTTGAAGATGCACTACACGCAACTCGCGCAGCGGTTGAAGAAGGTGTTGTACCTGGTGGTGGTGTTGCACTAGTTCGCGTAGCAAGCAAACTTGTTGAACTTGCTGGCGACAACGAAGACCAAAGCCACGGTATTAAAGTTGCACTACGTGCGATGGAAGCACCACTTCGTCAAATCGTAACTAACGCAGGTGACGAAGCATCTGTTGTTGTTAACTCAGTAAAAGGCGGTGAAGGTAACTACGGTTACAACGCAGCATCAGGCGAGTACAACGACATGATCGAAATGGGTATCTTAGACCCAACTAAAGTAACGCGTTCTGCACTACAGTACGCAGCTTCAATCGCGGGTCTTATGATCACAACTGAAGCTATGGTTGCTGAAATCCCGAAAGATGAGCCAGCTGCTCCAGATATGGGCGGCATGGGCGGCATGGGTGGTATGGGCGGCATGATGTAATCATCCCCCCGGTAAAAATCTTTATTTAAAGATATTACCCGAAGGTACCTCCCCTTCAAAAGAAAGCCCCTATTAACACATGTTTTTAGGGGCTTTTTTACGATTATAGAAACTTAGTCTGATTTATAAATTATTTGATAAGAGCTATTCTAAGCTCCTTACTTTTTTGATTTACTTTGCTTAGGTTTACCTTTATCTGATTTAGCAGCTTCACTGACAATCGCGTCTTTTTGCTCTTCGGTAATTAAAGCTTGATCTAAAAGCTGTTCAGCCGCTTTTGCAACACAACTGACGTATTTACCATGGTTAGCAAACTCTGACGATTCACCACATTGTGCAGCCATATGTTGTTCAACTGAACATCCTTCATAGGTTACCGCCTCTAGAGCAGGAGTGTCTGGGCAGTAATCAAAATCATTATTTACTCCATCGCCGTCAACATCGGCATCACACTCATCACCTTGACCATCCTGATCAAAGTCTAGCTGATCAGGGTTTGCAACTTCAGGGCAATTATCGACAGCATCAGGTATACCGTCTTGATCCATATCTTCATCAACGATACCTATCGGGTCACTGATAGTTGAAACAAGGCAATAATCATCACATGAATAAGTTAATGATGCCGGCATATCATCCCATACAGCCAAAACAGTGCCGTACGTTGCATCATTTGTATAAATTAACCAAGTTAACCCTCCCCAAGGAACATCATATAATGCACTACCATCATTAATGATTGTATAACTGGTTGGTCTTGGACGAATATCAAATGCCCCTATGCCTGAGCCATAGTTGAACATTTGCATCGCAAATTTTCCATCTTCAGTACGAAAACCATCTTCATACATTTGCTGCGTAGTGTAAGTTCCAAACGATCCACCCGACATAACCTGCTCAGAGGATATTGAGATTGTCGAACCGTTAATACTGCCATTTGTGGGTTGTAAGTGAATAGTTCCAGTCATAGCTGTCACATCTGCAAATGCCACTGCAGACACAAAACACGAGGCCACTCCTGAAATAAGTAAGTGCTTATTCATATTTATATCCTTAAATTTGGTAGGGTTGGAATGTGCATTCCAAACATCACCCAGAAGTTTAGTGAAGCAGTATGAGGCAATTTTATAAGGTGTATAAAACATTCCCGAGACATGGCGAAACGAGCTTTTCTGAAACTGCGGCTTAATACTTGTAGACAATCCCAAAAAAGTCAATTTACAACCAATAATAATTTACAAAAAATTTACTGGTGTTACCGCGAAGATTTAAATTTAAAACCAAAAAACAGGATAGGAAAAAGGCAATTAAAATCAGCACCTTAACAACCGACAGGGTTCAAGGAGTAAGAATTTAAGATAGCATGCGAGTCCAAGTTACTTTGCCTAGATTGTTTGTACCATTTAACAGAACAATAAACTAATAGCTAAGTTCACAAGCCCCACCATACTTCTTTTTCAACGATTGGCATGTTGAATAGGCATATCCACAACGCTTTTCACCTTTAAGTATGTGGCAGTTCTAGCTATCAGTTTTAAGCTGTCAGCTATCAGAAACTGACGGCTGACGGCTGACGGCTGACGGCTGACGGCTGACGGCTGACGGCTGACGGCTGACGGCTCAGTTAACCAACTCCCTCACTATCGCAAACAAGTCACTCGCTAACATGCCTCTTTCACCTTCACGTTCTGCGGCAATATCACCGGCTTTTGCATGTAAGGTTACACCTAAACACGCTGCTTGCTGAGGAGTAAGCCCCTGTGCGATCAATGCCGCTATGATACCTGTTAATACATCGCCACTGCCGCCAACCGCAAGTGCAGGGTTACCGTCGGTACACACCCATGTTTGGTTATTATCAGCAATTAAACTGCCAGCACCTTTGAGTACACAAGTAGTGGTATAGCTACGTGCGAGCTGCTTTACTGCATGAAAGCGATTTTCTTCAATATCGCTAGCGCGACAATTAAGTAACCTTGCTGCCTCACCTGGGTGTGGTGTAATAACGGTATTAGCCAATGGAAATGACGAAGCATGCTGAGCCATTAAATTAAGTGCATCAGCATCAATAACCAGTGGCTTGTTATTAGCAAAGCAATACTGCATTACTGCTTCAAAGGTTGTTTCCGACCAAGTGTCTTGGCCAAGCCCTGGGCCAATAGCAACACAGGTTGCCCACTCTAGGGCGCTAATCAGGTTTGTATCTGTCACCATTAGCTCTGGCCGGCCAATACTCACAGGTAGAATAGAGCTACTATGGGTATACACTTTGACCATGCCCGCACCGCTGCGAAGCGCAGCCTCTGCGGTTAAACGAATAGCGCCTGCAGTGCCAGCATTACCACCAACACACAGCAATTTACCATGGCTGGCTTTATGGCTGTTGTTATCGCGCTTAGGAAGCCTAGCTTGGCTCTGATAATTGATAAGCTCAGCCGTGGGTGATGTCTGTTTTAAAAAGGCATCTTCAATACCTAAATCATTAAACTCTAATGTCCCTGCATGCGCTCTACCTTGCCCTGTCACTAAACCTTGTTTAATCCCCACAAAAGTCACAGTAAGCGCGGCTTTTATTGCGACTCCTTGTATGACACCTGTGTCGGCATGAATACCTGAGGGTAGATCAATAGCAACTATCGGCACTTGGCTTTCGTTGGCAGCTTTAATCAGCTGTGAAAAAGGCTCGCGCACCGCGCTTTGAATTCCTGTGCCAAGCAGGCCATCAATAATGATATCTGCACGCTCAATAGCACTGGCATCAGCGGTTATTGCCCCTCCGGCGTCAAGCCAAGCTTGCTGAGCACTGAGCGCATCACCTTTAAAAGGTTTATCAGATATTGCTGTAATAACCGTAACCTGTTTGCCCGCTTGTTTAGCTAAGCGAGCAACAACATAACCATCACCGGCATTGTTACCAACGCCCGCTAACACTACGAATGTACTTGCTTTAGGAAAATAGCTGATAGCTTGCTGATAAGTCGCCAGCCCTGCTCGCTCCATAAGCTCATACAAGGTAACGCCAGAGCGCTTAGCTGCGGGTCCTTCATGGTCACGAACTTGCTCTGCTAAAAATACTGACTGCGAGAGAACAACTGACATATCTATCCTTAAATTGGCCTTTTAATCAGCATATAAGTACAGATGAGTGCAGTCAATGAGGCATAAAAAAACGGCGCGTAACTTACATTACGCGCCGTTTCTTTAAAGCTATAGTGACTTACTCAGTGTCTGGTAAGTTGCGACCGTAGAAGATTTCTTGCATCTCGCGGGTCAGCTTAGAGTAGATAACTTCTTCTTCTTCTTCCGAAAGATCTGCTGTAGAAACACCGAATAGGTAAGTATTCAAGTCAGTTTCTTTTAACATCATCTTCGTGTGGAACAAGTTCTCTTGATACACGTTCACGTCCATCATTTGGTACGCTTCTTTGGTATCTTCAGTCATATAGTTCTGAATTGAGTTAATCGCGTGATCGATATAGTGTTTTACACCATCAACGTCACGAGTAAAACCACGTACGCGGTAGTCAATTGTTACAACATCAGACTCAAGGCTGTGAATTAAGAAGTTTAACGCTTTTAATGGCGAAATAATGCCACACGTTGATACTTCGATATCAGCACGGAACGTACAAATACCATCATCAGGGTGTGCTTCTGGGTATGTGTGAACACAAATGTGGCTCTTGTCTAAGTGTGCTACCACTGTTTCAGGAAGAGGACCCGGCGCTTCATCAACGTCATACGTTGTTTGTTGCTCAATTGGCTCTTCAGAGATCAAGATTGTTACGCTGGCGCCTTGCGGATCATAATCTTGGCGAGAAACATTTAGAATGTTTGCGCCAATAATATCCACAACTTCACCTAAAATATCGGTAAGGCGATCAGCACTGTACTGTTCGTCGATATATTCAATATATTCTTTACGCTGTTGTTCCGTCTTTGCGTAACAAATATCGTAAATACTAAAACTTAAGCTCTTAGTTAAGTTATTAAAGCCATGAAGCTTAATTTTATCGAAGGGTTTATTCATGCTAAACCAACCTTAAAACGAGTGAAACCTGCACCAGCAGAAATAAAAGTTCGCGGATTTTATACGAATTTCCTGCTCGGAAAAAGCGTTATTTTACCTGTTCTTGCACAACTTCATGACTATGCGTAATTTCTACTGTCTTATCAAGCATTAAGGCTACAGAACAATACTTTTCAGCAGATAATTGTACCGCTCTTGCAAGGTGCTTTTCAGAGACATTATCACCGGTAACCACAAAGTGTAGATTAATCTTGGTAAACACGCGAGGTGCTGACTCAGCACGCTCTGCAGATAGCTTAACTTGCACATCAGAAAATGACTGTTTTGCTTTTTTTAAAATACTAACAACATCAACTGATGAACAACAACCCGCTGACATTAAAACCATTTCCATTGGGCTTGGCGCAGCGCTATCGCTACCTGCATCAAAAACTACATTGTGACCTGAATTTGAAAGGCCAATAAACGTATCGCCTTCTACCCATTTTACATTCGCTTGCATGTGCTTTATCTCTTAAAGTTATTTTGCTTGATTGTAAGCAAGTCACACACAGATGCAAGGGATAAGAGGTGAGCTTTAAAGGAAAGCGAGTTGCTAACTTTGAGCTGCTCGCTTAAAGACTAGAAATTGTGTTGTGCTTTATAAGTTAGGCACTTTCTACAACAGCACTATCGAATAAGTTTTTTACTAATCCAGCAAACTCATCAATAAACGCGTGTTGTTCAACGGTTACTGTGTGATTTGTAACGCTGCTCAGCACTTCCTGTAAGTCATATACGATACCGTCGACTTCGCGAACAATTTGGCTGCGTTGTTCAGTATTAAGCTCTGTGTGTTGCTCGCAAAGTAACATGACATTTTCTGCTATCACGTCTTCAATCAGCTCTAACACTGTTGGAGCTCCTGGTTTAATTTGACCCGGCTTCTCAAAAAGCGCTAAATTTTGAGTGAGATACATGACAAGATCATCGTACCCTTGCCTATCTAAAACCATACGACTGCACACCTAATAAAAAACTATCTCTTTAGATTTAAGCAGAAAGCGCTTTTAATTGCTACCTTTGCCAAGCATCTCATACAAAAAAAGCAGCCGAAGCTGCTTTTTATAATAATTTACGATTATTAATCGATTTTTAAGCCTGGGCTTAATGTCGCTGGCATTGCTACTTTTTCAAGCTCTACCGAAGCGACAGGGTATGCACAATAGTCAGCAGCATAATATGCGCTTGCTCTGTGGTTACCTGATGCACCAATACCACCAAATGGTGCTGCACTTGATGCACCTGTGATAGGACGGTTCCAGTTTACGATACCTGCGCGAATACGACGAAGGAAATGGTCGTAATCTGCTGCGCTGTCGCTTAATAAACCAGCTGATAAACCAAAGCTTGTGTCATTCGCTTTATCAATAGCGGCATCAAAATCAGTGAAGCGGAATACTTTAAGCAGTGGTCCAAAGTGCTCTTCGTCTGGGAAGTTAGCGACATTTGTACACTCTAAAATACCCGGTGTCACAAAGCCGGTATTTTCTTTGTGCGTTAGCTCAACTAACACTTCAGCGCCAAGCTCAACAAGTTGCTGTTGTGCTGTGACCATACCAGCTGCTGCTGCTGAAGAAATCATTGACCCGATGAAAGGTTGCTCTTCTGCGTCGTAGTCACCTACTTTAATAGCTTTAGTTGCTTTAATAAGACCCGCTAAGATGGCATCACCTTGCTCGCCTGCAGGTAAGAATAACTTACGCGCACACGTACAACGTTGACCTGTAGAGATAAACGCTGATTGAATAATATCGTGGATAGCCGCTTTAGTGTCAGCAACATCAGTAACGATAAGCGGGTTATTACCACCCATTTCTAAGGCTAAGATTTTACCCGGCTGACCAGCAAACTGTTCATGTAAAATATGACCAGTGCGCGAAGAGCCTGTAAAGAATAAACCGTCGATCCCTTTATGAGATGCAAGCGCTTTACCCGTTTCTACTTCACCTTGCACAAGGTTGATAACACCTGCAGGGAGACCCGCCTTTTGCCATAATTTTAACGTTAACTCAGCAACTGCTGGCGTTAGCTCAGACGGTTTAAATACCACGGTATTGCCTGCTAATAGTGCAGGTACAATGTGACCATTTGGTAAGTGACCAGGGAAGTTATAAGGGCCAAACACCGCTACAACACCATGAGGCTTGTGGCGGATCATCGCGCGACCTTGTGGCATTGGATTTTCAACATCGCCTGTACGCTCTAAAAATGCTTTTTCAGAGATAGCAATTTTACCCACCATCGCACCTGCTTCAGTGCGTGTTTCCCAAAGTGGTTTACCGGTTTCTTGTGCGATAGCAATCGCTAATTCTTCGCTGTGCTCTTTAAGCGTTTCTGCGAATGTTTTTACAATCGCTAAACGCTCTGCAAATGTTTTATCAGCCCAGCTGTAAAACGCTTCACGTGCAGCAGCGACTGCGCCGTCTACTTGTTCTGCGGTGGCAGTGTTTGCTTGCCAGATTACATCGTTATTTGCTGGGTTTACAGACTGAAAAGTATGACCAAGGCCTGCTTGCCATTGACCATTAATAAATTGCGCTGCATGAGTCATTAATATGTCTCCTGAATTCTATAGTTCTGCAAGTGATACTGAATCACCCGCTTCTAAGTGAAGTGCTTTTGCTAATTCACTTGAGATTACGATGCTATCGGCATCGCATGATAGGCTAACTTGAGTCACAGTTGCTCTAAAATCAGCAATTTTATCATTTGCTAACAATACCGTGGTGTCGCCTTGGCTTTCACCAATTTCAACTTTAACTGTGTGGGCATTTCTGACTGTAGCAATGTTATCTACTTTTGCTTCAACAGTTGGGCCTGCATCAAAAATGTCTACATAACCATTAAAGGTGAAACCTTCGCTCTTTAATAGTTCAATCGCAGGGCGTGTGTTGTCATGTACTTGACCAATCACAGCTTGTGCATCTTTGCTCAGTAAGTTGACGTAAATTGGATATTTAGGCATTAACTCAGCAATAAATACTTTCTGGCCAATACCCGTTAAGTAATCTGCCGTTGGAAAGTCCATTGAGAAAAAGTGCTCTTCTAGCCATTGCCAGAATGGGCTTTCGCCGCTTTCGTCAGACACACCACGCATTTCAGCAATGACGGTGTCAGCAAAACGTTCTCTATGTTGATTAATAAACATAAAACGCGCTTTTGAAAGCAATTTACCGTTATTATTTTTACGGTAGCCATCTTTTAAGAATAATGTACATAGCTCAGTTGCACCGGTGTAATCATTACACAGAGTTAAAATATCAACGGCTTTATACACGTCTAGCGTACGAGAAGAATGAATTACTTTGCTTAAATGATAATGATAAAAAGCATCATCTAAACCAACAGCAGCTTCAATACCCGAAGTCCCTACAACTTCACCCGTTTCGCTATCTTCAAGAACAAACAAGTAACCTTCATCACCTGGCTGCTGTGCTGCTTTTGCAAATGAGCTGACAGAATGATCAATTTTCTTTTGTAATAACTCTTCATTATTAGGCAAAGACGTAAAGCCATGGCCTGACTCAACAGCAATCTTTACTAACGCTTGGTAATCGCTTTGCTGGATTGGGCGAAGGATCATCATAAGTCCGCTTGCTCCCTTATAAATAACGGTAAATTAAGAAATGTGGGCAAGCTTAACTTGCCCTGAAATGACAGTTTCGTTTAGCCGTTAACGACTTTTGCAACTGCTTTTTCGAAACGAGCCATACCTTCGCGGATATCAGCTTCTGGAATTACAAGTGACGGAGTGAAACGAACAACATCAGCGCCAGCCACTAAAGACATAACGCCTTCTGCTGTACCAGCCACTAAAAACTCTTTTGCACGACCTTTGAATTGCTCTGTTACTACAGCACCAATTAATAGGCCTTCGCCACGGATTTCAGTGAATACATTGTACTTTTCGTTAATCGCAGTTAATAACTCGCGGAATAACGCTGACTTTTCTTTAACACCATTAAGTACGTCAGGAGTATTTACTGTGTCGAATGCAGCTTCTGCTACTGCACACGCAAGTGGGTTACCACCGTAAGTAGAACCATGAGTACCTACTTTTAAGTGCTTAGCAATATCAGTTGTGGTGATCATTGCACCGATAGGGAAACCACCACCTAACGCTTTTGCAGTCGTTAAGATATCAGGAGTTACATTTAGACCTTGATAAGCATAAAGCTCGCCCGTACGACCAACACCTGTTTGTACTTCATCAAAGATAAGTAGTGCATTGTGCTTTGTACATAACTCACGAACACCTTCAACAAACTCAGCAGTTGGCGAAATGATACCGCCTTCACCTTGCAGAGGCTCCATCATTACTGCACAAGTGCTGTCTGAGATAAGCGCTTCAAATGCTGCTAAATCGTTGTAGTCACAGTGAACGATATCACCAGGTTTTGGACCAAAACCATCAGAGTATGCAGCTTGACCGCCTACTGTTACTGTGAAGAAGGTACGGCCGTGGAAACCTTTGTTGAATGAGATAATTTGTGACTTTTGCTCACCAAAGTTATCAAGTGCAAAACGGCGTGCAAGTTTAAGTGCCGCTTCGTTAGCTTCTGCACCAGAGTTAGCGAAATATACTTTTTCAGCGAACGTTGCGTCAGTTAGCTTTTTAGCTAAGCGAAGCGCTGGCTCATTAGTCATTACATTTGATAAGTGCCAAATTTTTTCGCCTTGCTCTTTTAATGCACTTACAAGAGCTGGGTGACAATGGCCAAGACAGTTAACAGCAATACCACCAGCAAAATCGATAAATTCGCGACCTTCTTGGTCCCATACGCGAGAGCCTTCGCCTCGAACTGGAATAACACTTGATGGTGCATAGTTAGGAACCATTACTTGATCAAATAATTCGCGATTGACTGTCATTTTATATCCTCATAATTGTAAGCACACTCAGAGTAAGGTGGCGCTCTAAAGCTAAACTAAGCCATTTTACTTAGCCGATTGAGCTTAGCGCAAAATCACCCAAATTACTCTTTGGTTCAATTTTCATTCATCCATTATTTCAGAAAATTTTCGTCCTGTCTCTTAGAAAACTTTCATGTAGCCCTTGAAAATAAAGGGCTTGAGATATTTTTTCATGGATAGTGAATAACTATTTGAAGACTATTTTTTGCTCTAAATACTATAAAAAGGCGTACGGCTAGTGAGCCAAGCAGAGGCTAAAGAGAAAAAATTTGTCACTGCGGATTGATAAACAATGAATGAATAGTCGCAAAAAAATTAACAATTTTTTTAATTAATTTGAATATGAAAGCGATCAAAATTGCATTTTGCTAGCTGATCAAGCTCTTCTTTAGTGAAATCGAAGTGTGCAAACCAACGTTCGGTTTCGTCATTTTCGACTAGTTGATGCTCATTTAAACTTAAATACTGAGCGTAACAACGTGCTTTTAAAATCACCTTGGTAAGCGGCAAATACTCATCGTTTTTAGCTAAAGGTGTAGTTAACTGCTGCATTACCGCATTAAATGGCAAATACCTAAAAGCCATTTTCTCAATTACGGTGGCTGTTACCTTCATCGACTGCTTATTTAGCAAGGTGCTTAAAAATAAAGGATCCGGTTTTAGCTCTAATAAAGCTGTGTGTAGATCTTTCTTTTGCTCATCACGGGCTTTCGTTACTTGGCGCTGCCAAACTAACTCAAAAATACGAAGGTATATACGTACTAGCGCTATCTTACCCACGTCGAGTAGCATACCTAAGGTAAACGCGTGCACCTCATTTACACCATTTAATTTAGCAAGTTCTTGAGCAGCAATGGCACACGCCATTGAGTTATCACGAAGTCGACGCTTTAGTAGTGGAAATGGCTCTGTACTGTGTGGCATCCAATGACGTACCGCAAAGGTTGGCACGACAAACTTTAAGTTATCTAAACCAATGTAGCGAAGCGCTAACAGTGGGTTATCGACTTGAACTGAAGTGTGTTTATTACGTTGTTTTCGATAGAAAGGTAAATTCACAAACGCAACTAGCTCACGACCTAACCAACTCAAATCTTTAACTAACGGCTCTAGTCGACCTACTGAGGCCGAACGCACAGCTAAAATATCTAAAATAGCAGGTACGCTATCTTGAATCCCTATAGTTTCATGAATTACTGAATCAATGTCTTCAAGCTGCTTATGCATGGCAGCCTCAATCACTTGGTGTAATTGCTTGCTCGCCTGTGCACGGTATTTATGGTGAGCAGTGCTACTCTTTTGACGTTTTTTCTCGGCAGCAACTTCTACTTCTAATAGAGTTCGCTGCTCCATTGATTCGCCATAATCAATTTCAAGGGTATGAATAAAGCCAATTTGACGCTGTGCAAAACTGTGACCAAGCAAAAGATCGTGCGCGCGCTCATTAAGCACCATCGCAGTCCTTTGTTGTCGGGTTTCTTCGGTCATTTGCACAGGCGTATTGTCGGTCATATTTGTTAATTCACTAGCCTAAGGTTAGAAGCGAGTTAAAAAGTTAGCAAGTAATTCAAGCCCTTGTTGGGTCAAAATTGCTTCGGGGTGAAATTGCACTCCTTCAAGTGCTAAATCATTATGCATGATCCCCATAATTTCATCAAAATCAGAATTTTGTTCTGTCCATGCGGTAATAGTGAAGTCACTAGGCAGGCTTTGTTTATCCACCACTAAAGAATGGTAGCGGCATACCGTCAGCGGATTTGCCAAACCATTAAACACACCTTGATTGGTATGCTTAACTAACGAGGTTTTACCATGCATCACTTGCTTTGCACGAATAACATCAGCACCTAGAGCCTGAGCAATAGTTTGGTGTCCCAAGCAAATACCAAGAATTGGCAACTGCCCTTTTAATTGTTCGACCACTTGCAAGGAAATCCCCGCTTCGTTTGGTGAACATGGCCCAGGCGATAGTACGATGTGCTCAGGGTTAAGCTGTTTAATCTCAGCAATGCTGATCTCATCATTTCGTTTAACTAATACATCTTGGTCTAAGCGCTGAAAATATTGCACTAGGTTGTATGTAAACGAATCATAATTGTCGATCATAAGTAGCATACAGGCATTACCTCATTGTTTTAATTGTAAATTTTATCACAGTGATGGTAACCATACCCGCATTCATACCCGCAATTTCAATCAGTGCTTATTTACACACATTTCAATAAAATTTAAAAACCGGACTTCAACATTGGGCAACACCTTGCTCGCTTAGAAACCCAGCTCAAGGACATAGCTTACTAAGGTTATACTACCAAAAATCGATGATAGCTTGTCGTACTACACCAATGATGGTGCAATTGCCGTTGATCGGTATTGCAGGGTATTGCGGGTTCAAAGGTTTTAGATACTTCTGTTCACCATCAATAACCAACTGCTTAAAGGTTGCTTCTTTCGAATCATCCAAACGCGCAACAACCAATGAACCTGAAGAGTACGGTAACTCAGGATCAACAACGATCACAGCTCCCTCAGGTATGGATTTTTTTCCGCTTGGATTTTCCATACTGTCGCCTTTTACGCGAAGTGCGAAACAACCCTCATGTGCTTTCCCAGTGACTTCACGCCACTCCTCAGCATCTTCATGGGCAAATCCCTCCGCTATTTCAGTCCAATCACCGGCCTGAACCCAGTTAATGAGAGGAATTCTTCCCTTAATATCAGGCCCGACTTCTACATTACCGACCCCTAAGCCAATCTCACCATCACCTGAGGCGAGCCAATTAGCATTCACGCGAAGCGCCTCCGCGATCTGCATGGTGTAACGAGACCTAGCCGATTTACCAGAGCAAATCTGGCTGATCGACTGCTGTTTAATACCAATGCGACGAGCCAACTCAGACTGAGTCACCCCAGTAAGCTGCAAGGCATGGTTTAGTCGTTCGGATAAAGTTTTCATAAGTCCGTATTCTACAAATAAAACTGTAGCCTTTCAACAATTTTAACTGTTGACTTGTCTACAGTTTAAACTGTAACATTCAATCTTGTAACAGTTTTTATTGTAACAGGAGACGGTATGGAAGTGTTCAACACGACACAAAAACATCTCCGCCGTGCCATTGACTTGGTCGGCGGGCAATCAGCATTAGCACGAGCCATCAACTCAAAGCAGCAAAACGTCTGGTTTTGGTTGAATAAATCAGGGCGTGTTCCCGCTGAATTCGTTTTACCCATCGAACAAGCTACGCAAGGACAGGTAACCCGATCCCAGTTAAGACCGGACATCTATCCCGAATGCCCAAGCGAGCTGAAAGCCAGTAACCAGTAGGATAAAGGGCAAGTAATGGTCAGCATTTTACGTAAACACAAAAGCGAGTACCTCCATGCGTGATTATGGCAAGGTCTATACCCGCTTTTGGCTAAAGCAAAATGTCTTGTCCTGGAGTGACTCAGCGAAGTTGCTAGGACTGTATTTGCTTACATGCCCACACTGTAATTTGCTTGGCTGCTTTCGATTGCCGATTGGTTACGTTGCTTCTGACTTGAACTGGGATGAGCAACAAGTTGCTAAGGCTTTAAGTGAGTTAGAACAAGATAAGTTTCTTATTCGTTGCGAGGGATCTGGTTGGACTTTGATTCGGAGCTTTCTGAAGCACAACCCAATCGAAAACCCAAACCAAGGTAAGGCAGCCTTTCGGTTGCTTAAAGATGTACCTGCCGACTTCGTTGGTATGGCATCGCTTTTGAAATCTCTTGCCGCTTTTCAAGCTCGGCTACCAGAAGAATTTTCATCATTGTTTATGCCTGATGGCAACCCGGTAAGGGACTCTCAACGGTCGGATGACTCTGAGAGAAGCAATAAATCAACAGTTAAAACTGTTGCCCACATACAGTTTGAAGACTTCTGGGATGTACAAATACGCAAAGAAAAGAAAGCGAAAGCCAAAGAAGAATGGCTACGCATGGGCCTCAATGAAGACCATGAACTCGCCTTGGAAGTGCTAACACGCTGGAAAGAGCAACGAGACAACCGATTGCAGTATCAAGATCGGACTAAGACCCCTATGCCACATAACTGGCTTTTAAACCGGCAATGGGAAGACGAGTACGTTCGCATTGATGAAGTACAGCAATCATCGACGAGCCTAAAGGGCAGCAATCACCAATTGAATATTGAAGAAAGCAATCGTCGCATCGCTGAAAACTGGGCCGGACCAGGTATTCGGGAGGTTCGTTCAAGTGCAGGAGGTTGATAAACGCGAGTTTGCTGAAGTTTGGGGAGCAGCTTGGGCCATGTATGGCAAAAGCGTATCACCGCAATTGCTTTCCATCGCATTTGAAGCCCTTCGTGCTTATAGCATTGAAGAAGTGCGAATCGGTCTGACTCGGCATATTCAATCACCGGATACTGGGCAATTTTTTCCAAAGCCCGCTGACGTCATCAAGCATATCGATGGCAACTCGGGTTCAAGAGCCATGGTTGCTTGGAACAAAGTTGACAAGGCTGTTCGTCAGGTTGGCGCTTGGACATCCGTGATGTTTGACGATGCACTTATCCACCGCGTGATTTCAGACATGGGGGGATGGGTTGAACTCTGCAAGGTTGATGACAGGGAATACCCCTTTAAGCAAAAAGAGTTTTTAACACGCTACCAGGCTTACTTGCTACGGGACGAAGTGGGTGAATACCCAAGGCTATTACAGGGTATTGCAGACCATCAGAACCAGCAAAAAGGATTTGATATGCAAGCGCCTGTTGCCGTAGGCGACTGGTCAAAAGCGGCACAAGTTTATACGAGAGGCATCGCCGACTTTAGCGCAGTGCCATTAAAAAGAATAAGCCCGAAAGCCATTCAGGCGCTTCTCGGAAATCAATTAGAGGACAAAAATGAAAACGATTAAAGCAAAAACCATTGCCCTAGTGATAGCCATGTCCGCAAGCACTTCAGTCTATGCGTTTCCGGGCTATCAGTGGGAAAAAGCAGCACAAAGCGTTGGTATTGATCCAGTCATGCTCTACGCCGTTGCCTTGGCTGAGTCGGCCTCACATCGTGGTCTCAACATGACCAGTCCATGGCCATACGCAATTCGCAATGGTTCAAACGCAACCTACGCCAAATCTAAGACAGAAGCAGAGCAACTGTTAAACCAGGCACTGCAAGAGACTGAAAAATATCAGCTCGATATTGGCCTTATGCAAATCAATTTGCATTGGCATGGGCATCGGGTGAGCTCAGCAGCGGAACTGCTAGACCCCATCACCAACCTTACGGTCGGCTCAAGTATTTTGGCCGAAGCAATCAAGTCTTCACCAAATGATTTAGAGCTTGGCATAGGCCGCTATCACAGTTGGAACGAAGAGCGTGCACGCTGGTATGGGCAAAGAGTGCTTTCTATCTATCGCAATATTTTACATGAACTGGAGGTCCGTCAATGACAACCAATCAACAAGACTTCTATCAATTAAATTTGGCGTACCTACACGCAGCACGAGAATTGGCGCGAATTGATCCGCAAGAGGCCGTCTTGCGCTTTGGACTTACACGCGACGTAGTTGATGCTCTGATTAATGCTGGTGTTGACGACCTGCAACGAGTGGCGACCTCATCATTCATGCTGTTTCAACCAAGGGGTAACCAAAGCCAACTGATTGAGATGGTGAAGAGCAAAGGCACAGGTATCCCAAGAATCGCTTATTTATTATCAACCCTAAACAACAAGGGGGATTCATGATTGATAACCTGTCCAAAAGTGAGCTATTTACCCGAGCCTCGCTGCTTATTAAATACGGATTTCGAACAACCATCATCGCGCTCGATACAGGTTTGCCAATCCACATTATCAGAAGGCTCCACAAAGAAGTGACTGGCAAGTCACCTTGTCCTGGTCAATTGCCAGAATCTGATGCCATCGTTAAAAGTAGAAGAGCCTTAGTTGAAGGCTCTCTGCTGATGGCGCTTTATGTCAATATTGGTGGTGACAATGTCTACAAGCAATTAAATATTGATGCTTTGATGAAGGCTTACGATGCGTACTTGGTTGCAAGAGAAGAAGCAGATCTTCCAGCTGAGATCCCCTGGAAAAAACTAACCATTAATGAAGGTTGGGTTCTAGCTCGTGATTTAAGGTCACAGCTTGCATCCTTACACCGTTGTCGATGCGGTAGTCTGTATTTGACGGTATCTCAACAGCGCATTCAGCTTAAATGTCCTGTGTGTGAGATTATGGCCGAGCAAACCACTAGAGCACTTTTTGAGAACTAACATGCTGATGCATGATTTGATTGTGCACCTCCCGTGCACTTTGAGAGTACTAAGAAGATGACAAACTTACTTAAATCTTTACCAGCACGCTGCTGGTTTATATCACTGGGACTTTTTCTGGCGACTTTGGCTGCGGCTCATTTTTTTCCATCAGAAATATTAACGGCATCTGCCAAGTTAGCGGCTTTGCCATTTCTGATCTGCACCATCGTTTTTTTCGGCTACTTGGGATTCAAAGCGACCTGTAACCCCATCGGCCTAATAGCCATCATCACGATGCTTTTAGCAATCGCATATTGGCAAGCGAGTTGGACAATTGTTGGTTTGGGACTCTTTTTCATAGCTATTTGTACTGGAATTATATTCTTGAGTAGCCAAGTTAAAGATTCGGGTAGAACTTTGAGCATTGAAGAAAAATGGTATTGGTATAAGCTCCATTCGTTTTTTGATGGCTTTTATCCAAGGTATCCCAAAAAGCCAAAAAAATAGCCAGCCCACCACAAGCTGGCTACCTTCTATTTTCAGTTCCTTCCTGATGCCTGGTTATAAGCCCTAATATCGATCAAGTTGTTCTGAGCATAATCTCCCGCAAGCGATGCATTTGAGATCACCGCTATCTGCTTATCCACAAATGCTTTATCTTCTTCGGACACACTGTCAGGAATGTAAGCGCCACTCTCATCCTTTTGACGATACTCATTTAGCATTTGCTCCCTTAGACCTAGCATTTCAGGCGACCAACTCGATGAGTCTTCAGAGTTGAATACGCGTCCCGCCAAACCTTCATTGAAAGCTTGAGCGAACACTTGACTTTGAATCGGGGTCAATCCCATTCTCTGCCCTTCGCTGTATGCTTCCTGTTTGAAATCATCGGCATACTGTTCTAAGAACTCACCATATCGATTGTTAACTGCCGCACCAAATGCCCCCGCCAACATGGCTTCAGACTTAGTGCCCCAGTTTACTTCGGAGGCATACTGCGAACTCGATCCACTGTATGCATCATTAAACGCCGTCAATGGATTTTCCAAAGAGGTTCCGGCATCAACGGCGGCTTTTAACCCATCCCAGGTTGATTTGCTGGCCACCGTTGCGTTGTGCAAGAAACCTCGTGAGCCAGGATCTTCAAGCGCTTGTTCTTTGTAACTCTCATAGTCTTCGCCAAAGTGATTCAAGGTATGCAGAGCTGCATCAGTATGCTTGCCACTGAAATCACCAATAGCACTGGCGCTGTTGAAGAACATTTCAGCACCAGAGACTCCGCTATCATCAGCCATAATGCGAGATCGCCACTGAGAGCCAGCTTCACTGTTTAGTCCAGATTGATAGGTACTTGTGTCAGAAGCTACGGCCTGCTGGGCTTGTTGCTGATGCGCATTCAGCTGTCCATCTACACCAGAAAGATTGGTTTGGTAAGCAGATTGAGCCGAATTGAACTGCGTTTGAACTCTTGCAGCATCCTCATAGCCTCCCAGAACACCGGATTCAACTTGGCTTTGAGTGCCACCAAAAGTAGGTGCCGTTGATGACAAGCCTTCATTAGAGCGTGGCTGAATTGATCGTAAATCGGCTCCGGTAGCCATGGCCATAACAGTCATTGCTGCTTGATAGTCATTGTCTCGTTCAGCGGGCGTCGAGGAGTTGCTATAGGTTAAAGACTCCATAGCTGCGGCCACATACGCCTGATTATCATCAGGTAGCAAGCGCTGATACATTGGAAGGTTTTCACGTAATCGGTTACCTGCTTCAACATGCTGGTTCATATAGCGACCTAAATAATCCATGACTTCAGGATTATCCGCTGCTAATCGAGTTAACGTCGCACCATCCGTGTTCCTTTGTCCTGATAGACTGTAGCTGGCCTGATCAAGCTCACTAAAGCGGTTTGATGCCGTGATAACGTCTTGTGCTGAACTCTGAAGTGACTGATAGTCTTGATTAGACAACGACATCTCAACGCCAGAGCGTCTTGAATCTGAAAGGTCCTTAACAATCGCATCGCGAAACTCAGCACGTCGTGAATCACTCGATGCCAAGCTTTGCATCTCCCCAGTGAGCGTATTTGCGGTCGTAGACCGAGAACTGCCTTCTGACGACTCAACTTGGCCACTAAAGTTACCACCTAGATCCAACCCAGCTCGTACCCTTGATAGTTTTGGTACACGAGATGAATCTGGCTTATCCATTCCTGGCAAGTTGCCCTGTGGAGAATCATTGCCGCCCGTACCAAGAAGCCTTCCAAGAAAACCCTTATCAGCAACTTCTTTCTCACCGGGATTAGTAATAGTTCCATCGCCACCGACCCTTAGGCCTCCCGATAACACGCCAGATACCAAGCCACGTACAGCATCTTTTTTATCGTCTCCGAAACCATACCGAGTTTGTAGGTCATCAGTAACCTGATTAACAACGGCGCTAGATGCGGAATTAGAAGAACCGATTTGACGTCCAACTGAAGATAGATTGTCGTAACTTAGCTTTTCACCAAAAGTTCGGCTCATGGTATTGCCAACTTGACGGCTAAAGGCTTGAGTTGCCTGAGTCATGGATTCTTTTGCAGAGCCGACCATTGAACCCACCGCATTTCCGACAGAGAAACTGCTAAGTAGGTTTGACGCGCCGGTCATAGCAGAACCAGTGAGGGCTGAATTTTGGAACATTGACTGTGATTGCATCACCGGGGCATTTTTCGCGACATCTGGACTTGCCATCTTTTCATCAATGGCATCACCGTTTTGAAGACGTCCAGCCAAGTGGGTTGCAGTTATTGCTGAGCCATACACGAGCATGAGCGAAATTGCCGGAACACTCGACGCCAACATGCCGCCAGTAGCTATCCAGGTTTGCAGCACTGAATCCATCTGCATCATCCCAGCAAAAGATGGCACTTCTGTACCTGCAAAGGCATCAAGAGCCGACATTTTCCCTGCAACGGTTAAATGAATATACAGGTTAATGATAGCCATGACAGGCATCCAAAGTTGAATCCAAAGCAGGATTAACAAGTACTTCCCAGCCATTCGCATCCCGATTTGGCCAAGGGCTATCACAAAGGCCATCAAAGGGGTGATGGCGTAAATGAAACCCTCAAAAAACGTCATCATCGGACGAACGATACTTTGGAAAAGAGTCTGCTCCGCCGCCCATTGTGTATTGCGCTGTTCAATCGCTTGATTAACCATAACGGCGGCGGTGAAAGCTTGATCATCCATATACTTGCCCGTCACGCTTTGCTCATAAATAGGCAAAAGCACTGACGCGGTCATGTACTCTTGGGTGTTAACCGAAGCCAAACCAAGGTTATTCAGTGCATTTCGGATCACGTCATCAGTGTCAGTGGCTGACGAAGTCCCCAATGAGGCTGACAGAACCTGTTTAAGCCTCGGAATGAAGGTTGATTCTGTCATGAGTTTCAGTTGGCTATAGGCATCGGTGCAGTCCAGATCGCTACTGCTACCACTGAGCATGATGCGTGTGCCATATATGCGCGAATCAAACCTAATCGCAGTCATCGGGTTAGGATCACTCAGCACCTGATCTAGGTTCTTTTGGCCGATGTCGATGCCAATCAAGGTGCATTCTTTGATGTAGTTAAACCACGATTGCTCGATATCTGAGCCACCGACACGATTTGCATCACCCAACCCCGAGCGATCCATCACCTGTTTTCTCACTTTAATCAGTGACTGTAAACTGGATGCAAAGCCGTATTCCGTCATGGCGGGAGTTGAGAACGCCGTTTCAAACAATCGCGTGATTTGAAAGCCGACAGTTGAAATCGTACTGCCTGCGGCAGCAACACCGATGGGCACATTATCAACCACTCGAACTTGTCCCGTGTACGCATCCTCAATGCTCACTCGGGTACTGGGTCCAAACATGGTTGCAAAGACTAACCATGAGACTAAAACGTGTTGAAAGTTAATGCCACGACCGCCTTGCATTAAGGCCTGAACAGAGACCATCAATACCCCAATGAGCAAGCCAATGCGAACCATTGAAGTAAAGTCGCCTGTACCAGTAATCATCGCGACAGCGTTCAAGACCTGCTCTAAAAATGCCGAATCCCCGATGGAATAGATCTCCCACATGACCTATTCCCCCAGTGCCGTAGATTTAACGGTGTAATAACGCTGTTTGCGAATGGTCTGAATCACCTGGTTAAAATGCGCCAGCAACTCTTGCTCTGAGCCGTATCTTCGCTGTAACGCGGCGTACTCCTCATTGATTTGGCGACGTGCACGTTCAAGGTCTTCAGTTAACAACTTCGCATAGGCATGATCTTCTACACCAGAGGTGCTTCTTGCTGCATTGAGCATGTCTTCAACCAATGCTCGGGCCATCTCAACAGCAATAAATGGTGCAGCTCTAGAAGCAAACGACCTAGCAGCCCCTTCATTTAATGCAGAAAGTGTTCGAATCATGCCGCCAATGCTCGCAGGAGCCGATGTCATAAAAGCCTTTTCGGTGGTGCTAGCAGCTCCTGTATTTCGAGCAAACTTAAAAATAATGCCGTTACTGGAACCTGTACCAAGAAGTAAATTTTCGACCTGAGTTGATAACCCGGTTAGGGTCACGTTAGTGATTGTTGGATTCAGACAGCCGTCTTGTGTCACTGTGTCACATCGGTACATAGCGACGTTACCGCCGTGAATTAGATGCTCAATAGTCACTTTATTGCCATTCAGTCTGGTCAGTTTTGGGGCTTTACCTTGACCATCAGCCGCATTAGCCAAATCACCAACGATGATCGACCCCGTCACCGACATAACCGCTTCAAGAAAACGGTCATCCCCCGATGCAAACCAGCTTGATGCCGAATGACGTTTCAGTGCTCGCCAGACCAAGTTACCTTTAATCGTTTTATTCACATCAGATGCCGCGACACTTGAAGCATTCTCATAAGGGTTCTTACCGTTGGACTCACTCCAACTGGTAAAAATGTCTCCAGCCCCTTTAAGTGAGCTCAACATGCTGGCTTCTGTTTGCCCCTTCTTACCAAAAGCGGCCAGTGTATCGTTCACGACTCCCTGAGCCATTTGACAGGAATTGCCAAAATACTCGTTCAACTGCTGGATTTTCTTTTGCAGAGTCTCCATGTGCTGGGAACATTTCTCACACATAGCACTTAGCGCCAATTGGAATGCGTACCCCTTGGCATTTGCCGCTACAGAGCGAAGTAATTGAACGAACTGATCAGCATTAACAAATGACAAACTTCCAGCGAACATATCAATGCCGCCACAACCGGCTTGGAATGACGGAGGCACCATAGAGACGAGGTTCTCGTTCATGATCCTGTTACGAACAACAACACTTCCGCCAGATATAACGCCACGCCGCTGACTCTCGAATACACCAGGCGCAGTGCTGTTGGTCATTGAACCAAATAACTGATTCATCTCCTGTTGCAAGCTTGCTTGGCTCATAGACGAAAAACCAATCGCAAAGGCGATTAGCGATACTCGTAATACTTTTTTCATCGTTATAACCCTCCTTGTGCACGCAGATAGCGAACAAGGAACTCAGGATCCTGCAATATCTTCTCGTTAAGCTCTTGGGCTGACATCGCGAGTGACACGCCGGGCTGAACAGGTCTAGTGGCATAGTAAGTTTGATCGTCAATCCAACCGGCTTGATGGGCTGCAAGAATGATTCGATTATTGAGCTCATCAAGGCTCATTGCGCCTTGGCCAATCGGAGTGATGACATTAGGCGGATCAACTAAGAACACGGCAGGGACAGTCGTAACGGACAAGGATTGTGCTTGTCCTGAATCGACTTTGTAATTGGGAAACTCTCCACCCGGTAAAGGCATGCCATCGACAGCAATAGCAAACACCTCGAAACCGTAGTTCAAAGCCATGGATTCGATGATAGGCGCTTGAGCGTGGCAGTAAGGGCAATCCGAACGATAGAAGAAGAACAAGCCAGCCCGTTTTGCTACTTCACCTAAAGCTACATCGCGTTGAGCGCCAGCTTCTCGATCCATCCGATTGGCAGCATAGGTCGCCAAGGGTCTGCGACTGATTTCATCCAAAACAGGATCACCCATGACAACCTGCTGACTAACATCAGCAAATAGTGAGCCCTTATCCATCATAACGCGCTGAAGATACAGATAGGCTCGGACGTTCTCAGTGGTCGGCTCATCAATTGCCTTATCCATGAACGACTGCATGTGCTCACGAAACCAAGCAGCACTGAAAGGCTTTAGCCCGCTCTGACTCGACTCTGCCGCACCTGATTCCGGCTTTATAGGCTCTTCATCCTCCGCTGGCTCAGGAATGACCTGATACCAAAACCAGCCTTCCTGACCACGCTGATAGAATTGCCCATCACTAGCATGGGCGGGCAGGATGAATAGAAAGAAAATAATGATTGGGATGGTCACCCATAGGATGAACCAAGGGAACAAGGGGGTTCTCATTGTCAGCTCCAGAAAATTTCATAGAGCTAACATGCTAATGATCCCGGTAAGAGCGATTGGCCAGATAGATGAATGAATCGTGTGTTTTTCTGACTAGCTGTTGTGACCAGTAACAACAGCTAATTTTAACGAGCCAAATTTATGATTGGACCGCTTTGATACGATAGCGGACGTTAACATCAATAGATTTTTGAGCTGTTTTTAGTGTTCATTAGACGTTGTTCTACCTTCACCTTGATAGTCAACAAAACAACCTAAGCGGTCACTGATATTTTAAAGATTCAAATGAAATATTGATTCTATGACGCTTTCGCCTCTATTACGTCGTAGAAAAACACAAAAGAGTGGCCAAGCTATTACAATAACTGAGACGACGGCCTTTCTTGTTCCTCATTTTTAATCAAATTGACAGCTACTTTTCTGCATTTCTTATTCATAAGTGAAGTTGACCAAACTAACATTCTTTTGAGGAGTTTCTGTGTTGTCTCTATTGTCATAAGATCATCTTTTCCTATTACTCCTATGCTAAGTAAAGTAGCTTCCATCATGTTTTATACCTCAATATTTTTAATGTCGATTACCATAAAAGGTCATACCGCTGGGTAGTCACTAGCATATATATGTTGTTTTTACTCAGAAGCTTATTTGTTGGTAGCATAATACCCAATTACCAATATGGGATAAATAGTATTATTTTCAAAACATACTTACCAGTTCGTAATAATCAAGCGTATGGGTAATTGAGTTTTAGTGGAGGTTAAAAAGATAAAGACAAAGTTATATTTTAAATGAAATGGAAAATTAAATTTGCTGTGGGTGATGAGGGAATTATAGATCCGATGGTGAATTTATATTTCAAAGAGGGATAACTATCACAAGATCACAATTAACAAACTGCTATGAGAACGTACAAGTCACCTTATACATTCTCATAGGCTATTATTTTATCGATAAGGTTCACTGAGTATTACTTAATCACTGTTATTTTCAATTTTTCTCTCTTCACGACCTAATCCTAAAAACTTTAAACTCAAAGCAAGTAATAGAATAGAAACAGGGAGTATTAATATCTCCCATGTGAGGCTATTTAAGTTAATCAAAATGATTTCAAGAAACTTGACAAACAAGATGATAACAATAACTTCACCCAGAATGTTCTTTAAGCGACCAATATTTGGTGTGCTTATCCACCTGAGAACAGAGGTTTTATTTGTAACTTTCTTATCACAAATAAATAAGGTAAATACACCATGAGCGAAGATAAACAAGACAAGCGCAATGAGGAATGTGTCTAACGATTTAATTAAATAAGTCGTTGCTACTTCCGATGTATCAAGGTGGGACAAGCTTTCATTGGCCACTTGACCAAACAACACCGTCGTATAGGCCGAATAAGTCTTCATTGCCCCAACGATAAACAATAAAACAGATCCCAATAGCGAACAGATAATCGCTATCCAACTAATAAATCTAAATACATTAAATGTTTCTTTCATTTTTTAAATCCTTCAATAGCTTTTTCATATAGATCATTCAAGTCGGTGTTTTACGGGTTGAATAGGAGTGGGTAAATCGGTTTCACCCAAAGTTTCTAATAGGTTAATTTCAATAGTACGAGACATTGCGCTTAACGCTAAATCGTTAGCAGAAAGGCCAAATGGATCTTCTAACTCTTCACTTAAGGCATCTAAACCAAAAAACGTATAAGCCACTATTGCGCAAAATAACGGCGTAACTAACCCCTGTGAAGCAACAATACCAAAAGGTAATATTAAACAATATAGATAAGCGGTACGCTGAACTAGCAGCATATAAGCAAACGGCAGTGGTGTGTTCTGAATACGCTCACATGCTGCCTGAACTGAGGCCATTGAGGTAATATGATCATCGAGACTTTGCATTAAAAAGTCTGATAGTAATTTTTTATGGCCGCAGGTTCCTAGTTTTTTCCCCATCAAACGTAGCAAAGCATCAGGTAAATTTTTCGACTGACGTAGCGGTTCAATATCCTCTGGTTCAAGATATTTCTCTATATCATGCCAAGGATCTGATTGTCGAAGTTTATGTCGTAAGGCATGATTAAAAGCGATAGTTAAATGTATCATGCGTTTTTGTACTTCTACTCCGCCTTTAGCATCCCCATCGATATATGAAGTCACCTGACGGGATAAGCTACGAGAATCCACGATGAGTTGTCCCCATTGCTTGCGTGCTTCCCACCAACGGTCATAACAGGCATTGTTTCTAAAACCAAGGAACAATGACAATGCTATGCCCAAGAGCGCTAACGGAGCCAATGTAAAGTTTGGAAATACTGTGGGATAATAATATTGAGTCGCCGCTACCATTGCTCCTAGAATAGTCATAAAAGCAATTTGTGGAAAAATAAGTGGCACAACAGAGCCGCGTATAATAAAAAACAGCTGGAATGCATTGGGTTTATTTCTAACAATCATTATTTTCTCCAATTTTACGTTTTACAGATTCAACTTATTCTCAGTATAAGTTGCGGACACAAATTTAGCCCTTCTATAAATATTTTATGACGCATTGTGACTCCGAAGGAAGTCATCAAATGAATTCGAGTAAGACTTCGGAGTCATCGGTGGTTATGCTATCGTACGTCATGCTTAGCCGAGTGCTTTCGGGTGTTCGGTTTGAGCGACAGTTGCCTTACCCCTTAAACCTTCCTTCTCAATACCACGCTGGATGCGAGTTAACAGAGATAAACTTTCTGAGACTGGATGTCCTTGAAGACGAGTTTGGTATAAATCGGACAAGACAGTTTTCCTTAAAATAGGGAGGATTGATACAGCTCAATATGACTGATGAAAAATATAACGGATAAAAACTGCTGCGATGTCATCCATGACACGGCAGTTTTATCTAAAACAGTCGGATTACTACTTATTTATGTGCTTTGCATGGAAGCGCAAGTGCTCTTCAATAAAGCTCGAAATAAAGTAATAGCTGTGGTCATAACCTTCATGAATTGACAGCTCTAACGGATAATTATTAATATTTGCTGCCGCTTCTAACGCTTCTGGCTTTAATTGTTCTTTCAAAAAATCATCAGATCCACCTTGATCAACTTTAGCCGGAATAAACGTGGTTGCTCGACGCATTAAATTACTGGCATCATGATTGTGCCAAGTTGCTTTGTCTTTACCCAGGTAAGCGGTAAAAGCCTTTTTCCCCCAAGGGGCATTCGCTGGATTGCAAATGGGGCTAAAGGCTGACATTGAGCGATAACGTTCCGGGTTTAGCATGGCAATAGTCAATGCACCATGTCCGCCCATTGAATGGCCGCTAATGGCGCGTTTATCCGACACAGGAAACGCCGCTTCGATTATCTGAGGTAACTCATTCACCACGTAATCGTACATGTGGTAATGGCGATTCCAAGGAGCTTGAGTTGCGTTTACATAAAAGCCAGCGCCTTGACCTAAATCATAACCTTCGTCATTCGCTACGTCGTCACCACGAGGACTAGTATCAGGCGCAACAATGGCAATACCTAATTCGGCAGCCATGCGCAGTGCTCCTGCCTTTTGCATAAAGTTTTCATCGGTGCAAGTAAGGCCCGAAAGCCAATACAGCACTGGCACTTTTTCTCCATTGGAGACTTGTGGCGGCAAGTAAATAGCAAATCGCATTGGGCAATTTAACGTTTTAGATTGGTGGCTATATTGCTTGTGCCAGCCACCAAAACTTTTGCTTGCACTTAAATTTTCAATTGTCATGTTTGGACCTCAAAATGCTGCCCCGTTACAAAGTGGTAGGGCAGCAAAACTAACTATTACTTATCAAAATGAATTACAGTACGGATACTTTCGCCTTTATGCATTAATTCAAATGCTTCATTAATATCTTCAAGACCCATGGTATGGGTAATAAAGTCGCTTAATTTGAATTCACCGGCTAAATAACGTTCAACGTAATCAGGTAACTCAGTGCGACCTTTAACACCGCCAAACGCAGAGCCTCTCCATACACGACCAGTCACTAGTTGGAACGGGCGGGTTGATATTTCTTTACCTGCACCGGCAACACCAATAACCACTGATTCGCCCCAACCTTTATGACAACATTCTAACGCTGAACGCATTAAGTCAACGTTACCGATACATTCAAAAGAATAATCAACACCGCCATCAGTTAACTCAACAATCACATCTTGAATCGGCTTGTCGTAGTCTTTTGGATTAATAAAGTCAGTTGCGCCCAATTTTTTAGCTAACTCAAATTTACTTTCGTTGATATCAATAGCAATAATACGGCTCGCTTTCGCCATAGTAGCGCCAATAACAGCCGATAAACCAATACCGCCAAGACCAAAGACAGCTACCGTGGCACCTTCTTCAACTTTGGCTGTATTCATTACCGCGCCCATACCGGTTGTAACACCACAACCTAGTAAACATACTTCTTCTAATGGTGCGTCTTTATTAACTTTCGCTAACGAAATTTCTGGTAATACAGTGTACTCAGAAAAAGTTGAACACCCCATGTAATGGAAAATTGGTTGACCATCTTTATAAAAACGTGTGGTGCCATCAGGCATCAAACCTTTACCCTGCGTTTCACGAATTTGTTGGCACAGGTTAGTTTTACCTGATAAACAGAATTTACATTCGCCACATTCTGGTGTGTATAAAGGAATAACATGGTCGCCAACTTGTACACTCGTTACGCCTTCACCTATTTGTTCAACAATACCGCCACCTTCGTGACCTAAAATTACCGGAAAAATACCTTCTGGATCATCACCAGATAAAGTAAAAGCATCGGTATGACATACACCAGAAGCAATAACTTTAACTAATACTTCACCTTTGCGTGGTAGCATTACATCAACTTCTTCAATAGATAACGGTTGGTTAGGTCCCCAAGCGATGGCGGCTTTTGATTTGATAAATTTGTCAGTCATTTAAATTCTCACTTTTTTTTAAATATTGGTTTAAATAATAATCATGTAAATAACCTTTGAGTTACTCACTTTCAGTTTTTGTAATAATTAGCATTAAGCCTATTATTGAATATTTTTTAATCTAGCATGTCACTTAGTGCGCATGCCCTTGAGATAAATTAATTAATACAACCCCTGTGGCAACAAGTGCCATACCAGCCCAGGTCGTTAAATCTAAGTGTTGACGATAAACGATGGTTGATAATAACGTTACACTTACAATCGCTAATCCAGCCCATAAAGCATGAACGATACCAACCGGCATGCCTTTCATTGCTTGCGACAAAAACATAAAAGCCGCAAGGTGCCCTGTTAACACCAAAGCGCTTGGTATCGGGCGGGTAAATCCCTCTGTTTCTTTTAACGCAACGTGAGATAATGTTTCAGCGATAACGCCTAATAAAAGAAATAACCAGCTCATGTATTCACCCTTATAAATATAGTCATAACCTAGCTAAAAGCTTTATTTGCTTTAATTAGGTTGCGCTTTGTTGATGGAGGCTATTATAACTATCTTATAAAAAATGATAATATGCTATTTTAGTAAATCACTTGTACATATAGGTAACAATCATGCAGTGGGACGGTATCAGCGAATTTGTTTATGTTGCGGAAAATGAGAGCTTTACGTTGGCCTCAAAAAGAATGGCGATATCAACAGCCCAAGTTAGTCGTCAGATAAGTGCGCTAGAAAAGCGCCTTAATATCAAATTATTTTATCGCACAACACGTAAAGTCTCCTTAACCGAAGAGGGACGTGTTTTTTATCAACACTGTCGTAGCGTACTCGATGGATTAGATGCAGCAGAACGTGCTATTACAAACTTGCAATCTAAACCTCAAGGGAAAATTAAGTTAACAGCCCCAGTAACCTATGGTGAGAAACAGGTATTACCCCTTGTGAATAATTTCATGAAGCAATATAACGATGTAGAAGTGTCTGCTTATTTAAGCAATCGTCAAATTGACATCGTTGATGAAGGGTATGACTTAGCTATTCGTCTGGGTAAATTAAGTGATTCGACAATGATGGCAAAAAAATTAGGTAAGCGAACAAACTATGTTTGTGCATCGCCAAGCTATCTAGAGAAACAGGGTATACCACATTCTATATCAGAGCTTAATAAGCACAGTTGTTTATTGGGGACAAATGATCATTGGCATTTTAGAGAGTCAGGAAGAGAAAAAAGTATCCGAGTAACGGGGAGGTTACGATACAACAATGGTTATAGCTTAACCGATGCAGCACTCAAAGGTTTAGGGATAGTGCAATTGCCTGATTACTATGTTCAGCAGCATATTCAACGTGGCGAACTAGTTACCTTGTTAGACAGTTATCGTGCGCCTGACGAAGGTATATGGGCGGTTTATCCTCAAAACCGCCATTTATCACCTAAAATTAGATTACTTGTTGACTATTTAGCTGAGCAACTACTTTAATCTCATGCTTTTCTGAACTGCATACCCAGATTCTATATAGCGCATCAATGTATGTAGTGCATATCCGCCACTGCATACAAACCTCTCTCCTTATTGCTTTTTTGATTAAAATACATTGTTACCGTCAGGTAAAGGTAATTTACAAATTAAGGTATTATCATTTATTTAGAAAGGTATATTATACCTCCATCGAAACGAGCCGTAGCAATTTAGCTACACATCGATAAGCAAATAATTAACTTAACTCTATGGAGAATATAAATGAGCATATTTACTCATGTAACTGTTGGTACTAACGACTTAACTAAATCACGCACTTTCTACGATAACGTTTTAAAGACAATTGGCCTTAAGCGCATCGCTGATTTAGATGAAAATGGAACTATTTGGGGCGTAGATGCACCATCATTTTTTGTTTTAAAACCAGCTAATGGCCAACCAGCTAGCGTTGGTAACGGTGGTACGGTAAGCTTTGAAGCACCGAACCGCGCAGCAATCGACGCATTCCATGCCGCCGCAATAGCTGCTGGTAGCCCTGATGAAGGCGCTCCTGGTACACGAGATTGGGCACCGAATGCATACGCAGCCTATACTCGCGACCCTGATGGCAACAAGCTAGCAGTCTACTGCTTTAAAGAAGCGTAAATTAACGCGACCTCTTAATCAAAATATAAAACACCGATTAGTCGGTGTTTTTTTGCATTCAGAAGCAGTATAAACCTATTTTTATCATCATAGATTTAGGGGGATTTATCAAAAGTTTTTATATAACACATTTTATTAATAAAGGAGAAATTTATGGCGGGCGGATGGTCTAAGGATGGAGCAGTTCAAGAACAAATCGATTCTAGCGTGGAAGACGCGGTAGCACAGGTTCGTAATCAATTACCCATGGGAGACAGCTTATTATATTGTGAAGAGTGTGACGTTAAAATCCCTGAAGCACGACGTCGTGCAATCGCTGGTATAAACTTATGTATTAAGTGCCAAAGTATATTTGAAGAAAGCCAAACCAGTCATAACCTTTATAACCGACGCGGAAGTAAAGATAGCCAACTTCGTTAACATGCTGTAAAAAAACAACACACTTTTATTGTTAACAAATATTAGTCCAGACTAGATTACCCAACGTTCAGAATAAATATTGACATCGGCATTAATAAGTAACTTCTTATGCAATCTAAATGACCATGGCGTGAAATCAAGGTACAAAGTGTAATAGAGCAAAGAGTTGTTCTAGTTATTATTCCGGTAAATTATTAACGTTCACTGCTTAAATATCAACGGCAGCAATGAGCTGTGAGTTCAACCAGCCCCACAAGTTAACAGTAAATTTAGGCTAATATTAGCTTAAATATGCTCCTGAATGTGCAAAAGCTTAATGTCAGCTATTGGCACATAAGTAATATTCATAAAGTGCGAATACTACATTAGCTTACTTTACTGCAAAAACCGTAACCAATGTCTTCATTGAGTCACCCGTAATCATAACAAAGTACATCTTGCTCTCCACGTGCTGCCAGAATTCGGCCTCTTGTGCATATTTTTTTGCTTTTTTAGTAGCGACGCTTTCTGGTAACTCGGCTTTAGTTAGCGCAGAACATAACAGCTTTGTGCACAAAGCCTTCCAAGGATGCTTAGGTACACCGTCTGAAAGCCTTTCCACAAACCGTTCCAGTGCATGACGAGTCACCACGACAGGTCCAATGTTCGGAACGTTGATGACCTCATCGATTTCTCTCACTGTAGCATTATCGACGCTGTATTCTTCGAAGGAATGTGAGAGCCAATCGTCCCGTTTCTCTGCCGAGATCTGTGCTTCCTGGTATCGAGTAAGCAAAAACCTAGTCAGGATGTACAGTGAATGCTGAGTTGAGCGTTGTTTCTGTAACTTTTTGATGGCTCCTTTACTGACTCGGATTTGAAGCCCATTGCCGCTTCGGTTACTGCCCATCACCTCTTTCACTGACAAGAGGTGATGAATAGCATAGAGCTCAGCTGCAATTGGCTTTTGCTGCTCAGGTAGCTTGTCGTATTGCTCACCTAAATTGACCTTTAGCTCGCCACCTCTTCGAATGCCGGTCTTCCAGTAAACCGTAAACTCACCATCAATCTGCTTTGTTAACAGGGTTAATACCATCATGTTTGTTTCTCCTATTGGTTATCTATTTTTCATTCTCCATGTTTTTTCAAATATGCAAGGCGCAAAAAAAGGGGCCGAAGCCCCTTGGATCAGATATGAACTTTCGGAAAGCCGATGGCACCGTAAACATTCAGCACATCATTCCAATCCCAACTTTTCACGCCAAGTGACGTTGGTATCGGAGGGATCAACACTTGTGTCAGAATGCCTTTTTGCCAGGCTTTTTTCTTGAGTTCATTCGCTGCCTTCAGGCCGGTCTCAGAGAGATCGTGATCTGCCCAGATGTACAGCATTTTCACATTACTTGGTGGTTCAAACCTAGCCAGTAGCGTTGCATTCACAACCGACCAACATGTTTGCCCCGTTGCTCTGGTTACCGCTAGGGCCGTTTCTATACCTTCAGAAACACCTAGTACTTCACCAGGCTCACCTATAGGAATGGCACCACCAGTGATTGTTCTGTCACTTGGTATCGGCATCATCTTTTTAGGCTTTTCAACCGGCGCTTTGAATCCATCTTCACTTAGGTAGATCCGATGGAACGTGGCCGAACGCCCTTGCTGCGTAACGATTTTACCTAGCAGCGCTGGGTAGCTATCGATAAACAGACCATCTTCATCATGGTAAGGCAAGTTTGGATGAAACCTCAGCACCGAATCCCATTCAGGACGAAGCCGGGTAACAATGCCACGACGATGCAAGTATTTCCAAACTGGTTGCGCACGAGTATCTGCAAGAGATAGCGTTTCTCCCCAGGTTTGATTCAAGCGATGGATAATCGCTTTGTCCTCGTCCTGCTTTCTAGCCTTCCAATCAACTGCGTTACTCGGTATTGGCCGAATAGACGCTTGTATTTGTCCGGGTTGAATACCAAGAACCTGGCCGATTGCTTCAATAGACTGAGCAAAGTTCCATCCATTAATCCAAGACAACAGTTCAAAGCCATCATGAAAGATCCCGCAGGTGTTACAAACGCCACCTCCGGTATATTCAGCATCTTTGAACAGCCTAAAGCCATCACGACCGCCATGAACAGGACAAGCCACATGACGGCCTTTTCGAGCAATAGCGGCATCAAGTTCAGGCACCAATGCCGCCAAGACTTGAAGCCATTGGCCATTAAGATATGGCCTTACTGTTTCAATCTGTAAAGGTAACGCCATATAACCTCCTTAAGTAAAATGCCGACTCCTACCACAGGTGGTAAAAGTCAGCTTAGGTCCTGCATTAGCCGTTCGGTTAATACAGGCGCGTTAGTCAAGCTGGATACCATGTCGTCTTAATAGCCACATGATGGAGTCACGAAGCACATCAGGATCGACAACCGCAGCCATCGCGCAAACACGAAAGCAAAATGGCGCTAATTCGTCATTTTGAATCCACGACAACACATCCTTTCGCAACCGAGTACTGACACGGCCATCCAGCAATACTCGGATCGCATCCAATAGAATGCCTTCGCGTAACTGCCAGATTTCCGTGTCAGACCAAGTGACTGGGGCATCATCAAACTCAAATAGAAATTCGAGCTGTGATGATGTGTGTTGATGGGACTGCTTTTGTGATGTAGGAGAATGGGCAATGCGCCCATTCATTAAAGATAACCGCGTTCGGCAAGCGAAACGCAGCCCTCGGATGCGACCACGACATGGTCAAGCGTTCGAATATCAACAAGTGACAAGGCGTCACGGAGTCGATGAGTGATGCGTTTATCAGCTTCACTGGGTTCAGGATCACCCGATGGATGGTTATGAACCAGTATCACTGCTGCCGCATTAAGCTCTAGCGCACGCTTTGTTACTTCCCTTGGATACACGCTCGCCGCATCTAAAGTGCCTTTGAACAGCTCTTCAAATCGAATAACGCGATGCTTTGTATCAAGAAACAGTACACCAAAGACTTCGTGCTCATACTCGTGCATCAGTGTTTGCAGGTATGAGAACGCCGACGATGGCTGTTCAATTTTTCGACCTTTAGTCAATCGACCACGGGCAAGTTTAAGCGCCATATCTAAGATATCCGCTTCAGTCACTTGGTCAGGAACGATGTAAGTACCGGCTTCTTCGCCAGCTAAGAACTTTTTGTTTTTCATAGGAGTCTCCAAAAAAAAGCGGAGACGAACCCATGCCCTGACGGGGACGGAATCGTCCCCGCAGGGTGGTAAAGTTGATGTGGTTACTGAATTAACAGTTGTTGTGTTACTTCGAATAACTCTCGCTTTAGATCTTTGACGTCATTAATCACGATGCTTTGAGGAAAGAACTTCTCAACACTGCGTGTTTGAATCCCTATTCCCAGCAGCTCAAAGCCACTTCGTCTGCACCGGTCAACAATGTCATGCGTAGCAGCCCAATCATCTGGGTCACCATCCGTTAGCACTATCATTAGCTTTCGCTTCTGTTTTTGTGCTAACAAACTGTTTGCAGCAAACCACATCGCTTGTGCCATAGGCGTACAACCTCGTGGTTTTTGGTCAAAACAGGCGGCCCGATGTCGAACCGATTGCTTGGGCAATAACGCGATAGAAACTTCCTGATGAATACCAGGAAAATAACTGACCGCAGGTACAACACCCGGTATGCCTTCCAGTGCCATGGCCAAAGCCAAAGCGGCTTCATTGGCAACATGAAAGTACTTTCGATTACCTTCGCCAATGGGTTTACCCATTGAACCCGATATATCGACCAGCAAGTGCACAGCAGCATTAGGCGCAATGCGAGGTTGCCTTTGAATAAACAATCTCGACTCACCTGCTTGTGAAGCGGCAAGACGATGGGTTGCAACTCGAAGACCGTGCCTTTTGACATGATTCCGATTGTCCTGACTGGACTGAACCATGCCCCTAAGTCGGGCTCGAATTTGAGCAGACTCCGACGCCGATAAGGTCAAAATAGCCTCATCACCCAACATTGCCTGCTCTGCTTGGGGCAAACTGAGTGGAGTGACGCCCTGATGTCCTTCAGCTTGTTCCGACAACACTTCTGCCACTTGTGCAAAGGTATCGGGTTCAAACTGAGCGGCACTGGCCTCTAAGGCTTGTCGCAAGTTGTCAGCTTGATCAGAGTTATCAGAATCACCCGTTTCAGCAGCATCCCCTGTTGCAGACGAACCTGTTTCCGGGGTTTGACTGTCACTACTGCTATTGCTGTCATTACTCGAATCTTGTCCAATGTCATTACCGCTATCAGCATCCGACTCATCCTGTGGTGGACGAGATTCTTCTTCCAACATGGCAACGATGGCATCGACAAGTTTCAGCACTTCACCTGTAGACCCTAAGCTAGGCACTGCTGTCAGCATGGCGCTTAACCGGCTCATCGCTGCGGCAGGAAAGAGTTGTCTCACTCTTTCATCAACTGCTTGATACAAAGGCGTCAGCGCTTTCTGGCCCAGAAAATGGCATCTCAAGCGGCACAACAACCAGGCTTGCAAGTTAGATGCAGGCTCAAGCTGTTCAGGTACACACATTTGCTGAGTGTCTACCATGTACTCAATCACTTGCGAAATACTGCGCCGGGTTCCGGGGTAATCCTTTGCCAATTCGTTTTCAATGCGAACGTCCTCAATGATATTGAGAAGTGCCTTACGGATCGGTTTGGACGACGCCTTCTGCACCATGTCAAAATTGGTATGCCGAATATGCGCCGCTTCATGAGCCAGATAACCCCAAGCTATCTGTTGATAGTGTGGGTCGTCTGGGTTTGCTGTTGGGATCACAATCCGCTCTCCATCGGTAAACGCATCTTGTCCTTGAATAAGCACCTTCACACCAAACTTTTCGCCATAAGCGGCGGCAACGATTGGCAGTGCATTTTTTAATGGATGATTCATGGGAGTCTCCTAATCATTAGGGGGAATACTCCCTCAGCGGGAGCGTTTCCCCGCTGGGAATATGGATGTTTAAACCTGTGCTTTTAGCTTATCCAGGTCGTATTTTTGACCTAACCAAGCCACCAATTGAGCTGGACTCTCGTGCTGCTCAAATGACGTTTTAAGCTGGTCTAAACTCAGGATGTCATCCAATGTCAGACCGTACTGATCTTGTAACTGAGTAGACACCTCGTGTTGATATTGCAGCCAGGCCCGCTCATAAGCGGTTTGCTGCAATGCCATGTTTGGAACAAATACCATGGCCGTTACCCAAGCTCCTTGTGCGTCCGCATCTGCGATCAAAACAGGATTCTTGGGGATCACGACACTATGTGTTGAGTACGACCGTTGTACTAACGTTCGACAACACGCCACTTCTGGTATCGATTCACTTTCAACCGCATCAGTCACACCACGAAAATGTGCTTCAAACTGGTTCAGTTGGCTGGGGTTATGGATAGTTGATTGCATAATTTCCTCTTACATAGTTCAGAGGACATGCGCCCTTAAGGGCAACATGCCCTCAAGGACGTTAGAAATAAAATGAGTTTGGTACAGTCGAACCAAGGTTTGGTCTGACGGTTGGTTGGGTTATTGCACGCAAGTTATCTGCCTGAGCAGATACTGGCTGTGCGGGTTTAGGTTCAGGTTTGGGCATCAGTTGTCTGATATCCAATTGACCTTCACCGTGCATTCTCATCTTGTCTGGATCAGACAAAATTAAAATGGTCGCCATCAGTTCGTGATAGAGATTGTCTGTCACAGGGCCGGTCTTCGGCAGACGAACAAATAAATTGTCCATCGCTTCAACCATCGGCTGAACTCGATGATCCAGGAAGGACAAACCATCCAACTTGTCTCTTAACCGTTTGAGAGGATTAAGGGCTCGCTGGCTGATTTGATTCTTACCTGCAACGGAACGCTCAAACAGTTCATTGGCATCACGAGCCACCTCCCTAAAGAGGGTGTGTCCCATACCATTGACCTTGTCATCTAAGCCACCAGCTTGTTCAGCTGGTTGCATTCGATAAATGGCATAATCGAACTGAAGCCGTTGTTCCACGTCTTCGACGGGTGACAGCGCACGCCGGATTGCATCTGCAAATTCCGGATGTTTTGCAACCCAGTCAAACGTCACCTGATCATAGTTGTCCAAGAACAACTGCTTGCACTGCGCAAACTCCTGACCTATACGGTCAAGCTCTGGAATAATTTGATCAATTCGATCTTCAGGGACGGCATAGCCACCTAAGAACCGCACACCGACTTGCTCACACAAACGCTGCGCTTCTTTCTTAAGCCTTTCAAAGTTCGCCAATGCCTCAGGGTCGCAAATTTTTTTACTCCCTAAGCTGGCAACATCCTTAGGTGGAAGTTGGCTGCCATTGGCTAATCTGAAATCTTCAGGCCGTAGTTTTTTTCTACCGCTCCAGATGGAACAGTCGATGTGACAAATCAAAAGTTTGTCGAGGGTTTGAATACTCATAGTGCATCCTCATGTAAGATGGGGACGCATCACTCCCAACAGGAGCAATAGCCCCCGTTTGGGTGGTAGTAGTTGACGCGCTAATGGCAACATCACTATCAGAAATAGTAATTTTGCGAATCAGGCGACGATTGGTTGAGATCGATTTTCGCAGGCATTAAGTCCAGTGCTTCAGCTATCGGGCGAACCCGCTCTAAATCACTGCCTAACAGCCTCAATACATCTTTTTCCAACTTCAGTTGGTCAGATACTTCTATCCCTTCAGGACTCGCTACTGTGAGCGAACACAGTGGTGGTAATTGACGCTTAAAGGCCAGTAACAGCAACAATGGCCACGGGCCATCATCAGTGTTAACAATGCCAGCGCCTTCACCTGACACCATGCTGATTTGATTGGTACTAGGTAATGCGCCTTTGCAAAACCCTAATGACCATTCTCCAATCCTGACCTGGTTATCATCAATAACAGCCAAGCCATAGGCTTCAAGCAGCTTTGCCATATCGAACAACGCTTTTTGCGCCAGCGATATTTGGCCATTGACGTCCTTGCGAGTACGAAACTCCCAACTGACGTTATTGGCACACGCGACGCTATCTAGCGCATTTGAGAGTTCAAATGGCCGCCCTTGATGATCAATGCCGACTTGTCCAACCAATCGATAACCCTTGTTGATTTTCTCATTGATTCGTCGGTCTGCTTCAGCGTTAGGATCAGTCGAGTCAATCAATCGCTGCTGTGACAATTGACCGGCTTTTCCAAACCGAACTTCAATCACCTGGGTATCTAATCCAACGTAAATGGCCCATTCTTTGGCTGTCCCATCAGAATGACTGTAACGGTAAAGAGCAAAGCACTTTTCCATCATCAATCCTCCCAATGGTCACCGAAGACATCAGCAGCAATACGATGAATGGCTTCACGTTGCTCCAACTCAGCACGAGCCGTCAAAGACCGAATCAGCGCATACTCCACTGCGTTAGGAGCGCCTTTAAAAGCAAGTGTTAGCTTTGCCCAGCGCACCAAGGTCCGAGTGGACATGGTGATACTAAGCTCAGCACCGCCATCCGCGCCCCCAATAAAAAGACGACGAATGTCACCAGCTACTTTCACCATTTTTTGGCGAAAGACTTCTGGCAAGCCCGGCGCAACGTTCTCCAGAATGGCTTCTTCTACAGATGGCTCTGCATAGGTCGCTTCAATGATTCTAAAGCGATCAAGGAAAGCCAAATTCTGTTGAAGCACACCTTGATACAAGCCCGTTTGATCACCGCTGCCCGCACTGTTGCCGGTTGCGATAAAACGAAACTTGTTATGTGGCATGATGATCTCACCGCCATTTTGTGCGATGACCAACGGGGCACCTTCCAAAATGTCATTGAGCCCAGCCAGTTCAGCAGGCTCAGCAAGATCCATTTCATTAATGATCAGCAAATGGCCATGCTTGACAGCCAGTGCCAGCGGTCCATAAACAAAGGTCATGTTGCCATTAACCAGTGTGTGGTGACCGATAAGATCGGACAACTCCAATCGACCATGCGCAGTAATTTGCTGAACTGGCCAATTCAATCGAGAAGCAACTTGGCAAATTAGCGAGGTCTTACCGCATCCCGTGGGGCCTGTAATATACAAACCATCACCGTCTGGGTTAGACAAAAACGCCAATACGTCACGTAAGTCTTCTTTTCTAAAAACATACTCGTCCTTGCGAACGGGAATGTTTGGATGGGTAGTGTCGGCACCAAATCCTTCCAGAACGAAAGCATCAGGAGCCGGGACATTAAACGCTTGATTCACTTGAACCAAAAATGGGGATTGTTCAGTCATGGTAAACCTCATCTGTTTTGACGAGGCCCCATACCCCAACAGGGAATGAAGTCCCCGTCGGGTGGTGTGTTGATTGTGGTATGGCTGTGTATGTAAGAGTTCAGCTCGCTCTATCATTCGTACCCAGCATGGGCTACGAGTGAAACTGCTTTCTGATGCACTCGATATAAGCGCATGAGAAAGGAGCCGAAATCGGCTCCAAGTAAACGTTAAAAGTAAAATGAGCTCGGCGAGTCACCTGGCAGAACCAAGTTTTCTTGCTCAAGGCTGATTTTGATTGGTGTTTCAACGGGCTGATCTGGCTTATTGGTGCTGATGCGCAACCGCTCTTGTGGCGCTTTTCGGTAAGCAGCTAAAACCTGTTCGTCCAGCTCGCCTAATTTATCGGTGGCCAATTGCTTATAGTCCACCGTCCCCGCCATCATGTAGCGGCTGAGTTTGACCCCAGCATAGTCGGCATGAGCGTAGTTACCCATCATAGCGACCAATTTTGACTGAGCGTCTCGCATTTCCTCTTTCAAAGATTTAATGTGATTTTCCAGTCGAACCACTTCGGCATGTGCTGAGCAATACTGCCGTGATAGCGATGTCCAGCGGTACTGGGCTTCACCCTTGGGAACAAAACAATCTTGCTCAGGGCATTTTGGCGGTTCTTTTTTAGTTTGAACTAACTCCCAAAACTGAAGCGCCGTTTCTTGCAATTCAGTTAAGAACGCCGCGTCTCGTTGTATTTCAAACTCAATCAGTTGATCCTCAAAATAGAATACCAACCAACCACGCGTGCTATTGGCGACCAGTATTTGATGCTGTACTTGCACCCAATATAACTGGTACGCCTCACTTTGTTCTCGGTGAGCTTGCACATCCTCAAAAACTGACTGGCAAGGACATTTCAGTTCAACGGGTTCGCCCGCATCGTTGATGCCATCAAAGCTGGCTCGAAAGATTGCGTTATGATCGGCTTCTGCACATAACGGCAGAAGAAAGTCATTATGCGCATTCTCAAATGCTCGCCTTGCTTGAGGCTCCAACCGAATACCGCGAAGCACATTAGGATTATTCGACAGGTCTTCCGGTAATACGAATCCCGTTTTTTCTGCCCATAATCGCCAAGGTGTTTTGTAGGGTGAACGCCCCATAATAATTGGGGCTTCAGATGCCGTAACCCCTGCAATGCGCCACTGGTGCCATGCAGGAGTACGTTGTGATAGGTCGATAACCTTCATATTGTCTCCTTTGAGGGGAGACTCCCCCGAAGGAGAGAACTCCCCTTCAGGGTTAAGTGGTTACTTTGCAGCTTGTGCTAACGATGTTTGGTGCTGGACAACACTTGCTTGAACCGAATCAATTGCCGCTATACCGGCTTGAATCGAACCTACGACAAGGGCAACAACCAATGCCAAGCGAAAAAGTGAGGCTGATTTAGTCATGGAAGATCTCCAATAAAAAGACGAGACCTTCCCCCTGACGGGAGAATAATCCCGCCAGGGTTAGTAAAATGAATGCGTGGCGCTAAGAAGCTAAAGGCTGTGTGAGCGCTTTGGCTGCTTGTTGCTGTGCATTAAATATTTCTTGTTTCGCAAACGTCAGTTCAACACCTTGAAAATGTTCATTGGCATATTCCAATGCACTATTCCATGCGTTTGAAGCTTCCGCCCGCTCGATAAGCTTGTAAACAAGCCCTCGGGTTCGATCATCAACTTGCTCGGGTGATATCACCGATGGCTCAACAACGTGTGTTGCTTGGCCTTCGATAATTCGCTCCGCTTCGTCTTGATCGAAAATTCCCACAAAGCCAAACGCAATGCGGGAACACTGGATCATGGATTTATGTCTTAGCATTCGCTTAGTGTGCGTCTGCCATGGACCATCTACACGGTAAGGGCCATTTTTGCCGTTACCTTCAAAAGGCGATCGATAGACTTCATCCAGATACTCAGTGATTTTGACTGGGTGCGAACGGTCGCGCCGATAGATGATGCATTCCATCCATTCCGGGCATTCTTTCGCGCCATCCAGGGAGACTTTGTTTTCTGAAGTCTTAAACTCCATGCCATCAAACTGGTCGTGTTGATTGATGATGCGAGACCATCCATCGACACCTACCACTGGGATAATCCCAGCTTGTTTATCAGGGAACGCAAAAATCTCTTTGGTGAAAGGGTTCAAGCCGTACTGATCTGCAACCACCAAGAGCGCCATCATCTGCTCATTGGTCGGTGCACTACCGTCACGTTGCTTGAATGCTGTTGCTTTTAGGGTATCGAACAACTTGTTTGGATCGACACTAAAGCGCTCAGCAAAGCGTTGGATTAGCTTTGGTTTTTCCATTTTGGACTCCGACAATCAAAGTGGGAGTCTGCCCCTGACGGGAAAGTACTCCCGGCTGGGTTAAAGCGTTTTTGCTCAGTTAAAAATCTGGTTCAGGATATGTTTGTGCCCAATTAGTTTGGGAGCCCGCATCATCCGCCGCTGATGGCTCAGATGCTTTGTTCACACTATCAAGAAGCAGAAACTCGTCCGCGTCCACTTCGGTCAATCGATGCTTAATACCATCTTTCTCCCATGAGCGCGTGCGCTGAGGCCCTTGAACAAAAAGCTTCGCTCCTTTTTGGATTAAATCTTTTGCCCTTAGCCCTAACTTAAATCCACCACGATCTCGAAAAACGACCCGATGCCATTCCGTATGCTCTTTGAGCTCATTGGATTGACGGTCGCGCCATTTCTCAGAAGTGGCCAGCGAAATGCTGGTCACCAAATCACCTGATGGATAGGCTCGCGTCTCTGGCTCAGCGCCAACGTAGCCTATGAGTGTTACTTGGTTTTTCATGATGTTCTCCTCGTCTTAGTTGAACTCTGTGCACACAGTTGCTTCTACCCGGCTGGGCAAAGAAGACTGACGACGCAGATAGGTTGGTATTTCGAGTAAAGCCATATCGTACTGATGTGGCTCTTTGTAAAACGCAGATGTCAAACGGGGCATACCAGGAGCTTTAGGCACTGCCATTGGACGACGTTTTGGTGTTGGTGTGAGCGAACGCTTGATTTGAATAAGTACAAATCGATACGGTCGCACGCTTTGACGAGCAAGCAATCGCAAAAGCGACAAGCTCAGCTTTGCAAGCAACATAATGCCTGCGATTTGGATAATAAATCCGAAGATATACTCCATTGGTGACTCCTTAATTAGGTTGTGAAGGAGTCACCCTCAACTGGGGAAAACTCCCCCAGTTGGGTGGTGAAAAGGCGAACCGCAAGGAACGCATGGTTGAGCATGTAAAAACATGCAGGCTATTTGTTTAAGGAGGCTAGCTACCTCTTAGTACCACTGAGAAAACTCAGCAGCGGGCTTCCTTTGAACTCATGCTCTCAGGCGCAGATATCACTGAAACAGATCAGCAATATTTGATAGTCAGTGTAACCGTCTTATCCAGACAGGATAGTTAGAAAGATGCTCAATTCTTCCACCTAGCTGAAAGGCCATTACCTCACAGAGGATTAGTCTAGGGACTGATTATTGTCATATCAGGAGCAAACTTATGGCCCAAGCAAAACCCAATTACTCAAAACCCATCTTTGAACAATCATTCACAATTAACAGCTTACAGGCGCAACGTGTCGTTGACCGTGTTTTTAGACGGACGGTCAGTGCGCTTTATGGAATCGATGTCATTTTGCGCATCATTGGCGATGAGAACGAAATTGATGAAGTGGAACAAATAATTAGCCAGTTGATCGAGGATTGCGCTAAGGCGGTAGACAACGAACAAGCTCGTTTGGACAAACTGATGGAGTCCAACGGCATCGATGAAGTACCTGACTACACAGACCCGATAAACTTCAACGCAAAAATAAGTTCGCCCCAGGTTGGCCAGTTTGTCGGCTTAGTTCGCAAACTCGATGCGTTGATGATCTCAATGGACACACTCTGGTTATCTAGCGTGCTTAGCAACAAGCAACGTGTTGATGGCAACTACGCATGGCAACAGCGCATCATCAAACTGGCTCGACGCATTATTGATATCGAAATTCGAGCACGAAAATCAGCTCAAGCTAAGGGTAAAGAAGCAGAAGTTGAGCAAGCGGTGCCTTCAACCGATGACGATATAACTGAAGAGGAAACATATTCTCCCTCCAACTAGCCAGCTAGGCTCCCATCACACAGCCGGTGATGTGAGGGAGGTTTTTCGAGGTCCCCTTTTATCAAAGAGTGGCTGTTTTCGGCGATTTACTGAAGTTGTACAGGCCCCTTTTTTCTTATATTCTTGTCAAAATCATGGCTTAGTATTTCACTTTACTAAGCATTAATTCCTTTTAGGGTGTTACAGATGAGAAAAAATGAGTAAAAGATCCACCTTCTAAAGAAGGTGGCTTTGCATTAGCCCCCTAGAAGGGGGCGTTGTTTACTGCAGTGTTAACTGCGCCTGCTCTTGCACCTCTTCCTTTTCTTGGTGCCTGACATACCGTCTTATTATTTCTTCATTTATCCCTACTGTATCTACGAAGTACCCTCTCTGCCAAAAATGGTTTCCCCATAACTTGTTTTTCCTTAAGTATGGATATTTGCTAAATAGCTTTAACGCTATTTTTCCCTTTAAAGCACCCATTAGTTTCGAGACTGTTCTGGTCAACTAAAACTGGACACTTTAATTTGATAATTCTCAAACTCTACAGGCGATAGATCATTATTCGCTGAATGCAGAGGTAATCCCCCCATTTTTAATGGAGGCTATCTATAGAATTTCTATTGTTTAACTTTTCCAGTTTTGTATGTGTGTGAGTTCTAATGAGAGAACCTTTAAACCAGCCAAATTAATTGACGCTAGATACAAGTCAATATTTCTGTTTATTTCATGACCAATGCAACCTAACCACCTACTTAACATAATAATAGCTATCGTAAATAGGGGTTTACGAGAGCTATTTTATAAGTTATCAGTGCTATTTATAGCTTCAGATAAAAGGTTTGAAAAGCTTAAGAGGTATAGAAGCCTGGAAAAGTGTGGAAATTCAAAGTTCGTTCAGATGAATGGGTACTAATATTTTTAGACTATCTAAAATTTACGGAGAAAAGGCAGATAGTAACAAACCGGTTTTACCTCAAATACACTGAACTAAGTTAAGTGATGTGAGTGTTGCACCATCTTATATTTATGCTCCAATCTTTCGTAGGTACTATTTAGTAAACTATTAACTAGTTGTGAAAGTACATATTTAATTTACGCAAAAGTTATCAAGCTTTTTAAAAGCCAAACTTCAGTAATACTAAAGCGGGATCTAAAAATCTAAAAATTAGACTAACGCTAATGTTGAAAAAATATTATAGCTGTTATAAGTTACATACGTCGCTAAGGTGAAAACTATCTTCAACGACAAAAACCTTTTTACTTTGGTAAAGAATTCGCTTCGGCGAAAGAGAACCATTATCGCAAAGGCGATAAAAAAGCATTATCGCAAAGGCGATAAAAAACCATTATCGCAAAGGCGATAAAAAAGCATTATCGCAAAGGCGATAAAAAAGCATTATCGCAAAGGCGATAAAAAACCATTATCGCAAAGGCGATAAAAAACCATTATCGCAAAGGCGATAAAAAACCGTTATCGCAAAGGCGATAAAAAATCTTTTTGCTTCGGCAAATAAAAAGTCGCTTCGGCGATAAAACCCCTTTTTTGCTTCGGCAAATAAAAAGTCGCTTCGGCGATAAAACCCTCTTTTTGCTTCGGCAAATAAAAAGTCGCTTCGGCGATAAAACCCCCTTTTTGCTTCGGCAAATAAAAAGTCGCTTCGGCGATAAAACCCCCTTTTTGCTTCGGCAAATAAAAAGTCGCTTCGGCGATAAAACCCCTTTGGCTGTTTAGCCAACTAACCGCTAGTTCAACTGAACTAGCAAAGTAGGTTTAAACCAGCCTACCTAACCACACAACCAATAAGCATTTTTGTTAATTTGCCTATAGGTCTCTTTTTTGTGTCCAAAATTTATCAAAACAAAATTGCATAAGTATATTTTCAATAACTTAGCATTTTTGACTGCGATTTTTTATATGGGACACGAAACCTAAAAATCACTAACCAATTGAAATAAAAAACTTACAAAAATTTAAAGAGTACATATTAAGAGCTCTATTTTGGAGCTTATCAAGAGCTCTAATTACGATTCACTCTGTACTTATGGAGTGAGCTGTTGCTTTGTTCTCATCCAGCAAAGTAACTCTTTCTACTACGGCTTCGATTATGTAGGCCTTATTAACATGTCCTAATCGTCACAGCAGCGAAATGAAAACTTTATGCTCTTTTGATGATTAAAACGTATAGAGAAGCTAATTATGAAATACAAACAAAAATCGATACCACTTTCAAAGGCTGAGCTGAAGCCTCACCCGCTACTAATTGAATTAACCAAAAATGATGTGATACAGCTAAGAGCAAACCAAAGTATCGATGACTTACCTATAGAAGTAATACAGTCATTATTAGACTTGCACCCATTAGCTGTGATTTTTGATACTGACGATAATAGCTATTTAACACTTACAGCAAGCAGCATACTTGAACGCTTTAAAGCACATCCACTGAAAGCGAAATTAAACTTAAGACTGCTTATTTACCCGCAAGAAGTTACCGAACAAGTTCTTCTGACAACTCTACTCTTTGACGGTGCATTAACGCTTTTTTCAAAAAGCAATTTAAGTACAAATATTAAACACCGTCTTAATTGCATTAAAGAGCAAGGAATAGCGACACCTAAACAATATGTATTGGCAAATCTAGCTAATACATCTCCTTCAACTTTTCGGTAATGGAGTGCTAAACATGGGCATATCGGAGCATATTGCGAGAAGTAACCGTTTAAGGAATGCCGGTGGTCGCTACCCTAATGCATTAGCGCACGCCACAACATTAGCTATTATGTTGATAAAGCTAGCTAGAGTTGATGCTAAAGCTCGTCCAGCAATGACTGCAGTAGCACTATTCATGTGGTTAACACTAGGCTGGAAATACATTAGTTCGGCAAGTGATATTCCTGATTTTATAAAAATACCAGCCACAAAACCTTGTAAAAAGCACACTTTTCGCACTTATTATGATGGTACAGTATCGTGGGCTGAGTATGCGAAACCCTATAAATACAAAAACCGTATTGTGTATTTATGGCAACCTATGCCGACCTATTTAAATGTATTTTTTCAACGCTTTATTAGCGATCACACTTACGGTACGCCTTTTTTAAATCTCAAAAACAAAGCACATTTATTTGAGATAATAAAGGCAGCATGGAAAACACCGAATACATTAAAAGATAACCCTCGCGTTAACAAAAATACCTTCCAGCATTATTTTATTAATTGTGCTCAGGCGGATAACACACTAGGTGCAATAGTTCGATCACAGCTAATAACGAATAATAGAGCACATCATTCTAGCGCGATATATTACCAACAGTTAAATACTGATCGTATCCGTGGCAAGATATTTAATGCGCATAACCGCTACTTATCACGCCTTATTAACGCAGCAAAAAAAGCTGAACTCCACGTATATTTTGAGCTCTTTCTGGAAGAGTATTCTGTAAACCTTATTAATACGTCAATAACAGAGGCCGACTATTTATCGCAACCTGGTGAGATAAGTCAGTTTGAACTCGATATCACACAAAACAGTCGTGATAAAAAGCGCACTCCAGCGATTTTAATAGGCAGTGCTCGATCACTTGAAGATAACCACGTCAGTCACTTTTTCCAAAAAGTACATACGTTAGTCGTAAATGCTAAAGAAAGTGTCTTGGCTAAAGGCCCTCGTTCAAAAACATATTTAGCAAATCAATCGGCGCTGCGAGATTACTATAATAAAGCAACCTATCGTATTGCATTACTGTTTATTGTTCTTACTGGCGCAAGGCCTACACATAGCATCAGTATATTATCAATTTATTACTCAGGCTCTGATGTTGTATTTATCAAAGATAAAGGTGTCCTTAGGCAGCTAATACTCTGTGATTACTTGCAACAAGAGATTAAACAGTATTTATCCTTACAATCAGTTATTCGTACACAACTCAGCATACATACTGAATTAGATGAGCTTTGGTATACGTGTAGTGAGAAAAACATCCCGAAGGCCCTAACAAGTCGCGAACTTCGTTTATTCATGCATCAAATTTGGCCCAATGTAGTGCCTTATCAATTGCGCCACTTTTTTAGTTTCTGTGCTAATAGCCATATGTTTTCAGACAAGCTATATGACAACGATATCGATCGGCTGATGGGGCATGAAAATCTGGGAGAGCGCCTCGGAAGCGATATGTTGTTCTCACCTCGACTCGAAGCAATTAAAGGTTTTTTAAATACACTACCGAAGCGTTTAGGACTGAAGGATTTAACTTATGTCTGAAAAATTTATACATCAGCATGCAAAAAAAATTGCTGAGTATTTGACTCAATCTTGGCCATTAAAGACTACAGAAGATGACATCTTTTGGGTATTAGAACACTGGCAAATAACAGAAAAGAAAACGCGTATTGTCGATAATACCGATCTCAGGAAGATCACTCAGCAGATCAATGCTATTCCGACCGGGAGGCAACGGGCATATAAGCAGGCGCTTGAGGGGATTCTTTTTTATTTGGGAGAAGCGTGTCATTGGCAATTACCAGCACTTATAAAAAACACAATCAGTGACACCAACCATCAATATTTTGAAGAGCTTACAAAAGGTGCAGCGCACGCACATAAAATTTTTGCATGCTACCAACAACAAAAAACGTATTTTTTTGATACAAGGGGCTCATTAACACCGTGCTTTATGGCATTGATAATTGGCTTTGAGATAGCCCCCTTATCGCTTGAGCATATCAGCGCTATTTTAAATAATCCGAATTCGATTATAGATAAAGAAGGTAATCCACGCCTTGCTATTACTCACATGGGGTATGGGGCAGATGAATTAAGAACAACTCATTACTATTTATCAATCGAAAGCTATCGTTTCTTAGAGGACTATTATGCGCAGTCACCTCCAAGAATCGGCTCAAAATGTTTGTATGCAGACTTATCAAGTTGGTTGGAAGAAAATGGGTTACCGGCCTGTAGTATTAAACAGATATGGCCGAAACGATTTCAAATCCATTGGTATCTTCGTTTTCAGCTACCGCCTGTTTTCGTTAAGGATTTGGCTAACCCTGAGCGGCATGTCGGTCTATCAAAATCCACTACTCTATCAAAAATAAGAGAGGCCGGGATTTATGCTATCGATTGGGATACCAAATGGTTTGATTCATTAACTAAATTACAAAAAAAAGTGCGTTGGCCCCATGAAGACTTACTCAAACACTCTGAAAGTTTCAGCACTGTCGAAACACCGCCGTGGGATGCCAATAACATTCTACCGCGCTTGTTATTTGATTACACAAAACAGCTGCTTGTGTATGGGGGAGTAAAAAAAGCGTCCCTTGCATTAGGATCGATTAAAAACTACACCTCACTTAAAAGTAAACTTGAGCCCTACCCTCTGTGTTACGCAGAGGCTATTAGCGAAGAGGCTATTAATGGGTGGGCTCAAACTGTCTATGACTCAATAGACTCCGATATAGTAAAAGGCACCTTTTATAATTTTTTACGCTTTTTAAGCTACCAAGAACAAACAGATACACTCGATTTATCTAGCTTTAGCTCACCTCTGGTAGCGCCATCGGTGAGTCCTGGTCGATTAACTGTTGACGAATTGGACCGTCTACTTGAAGTGCTTTTATCGAGCAAAACTAACAACCCTTTTCGTAGTTTATTTGGTGCGATTGCAGCATTATTAGGGTTTTACGCTATGTTGCGTCGTGGTGAAGTTCTAAGGTTACGCCGTAAAGATATTCGATTTAAACCAGGTACTGGTCTTATAACGATCACGGTAACTAATACATCAGAAGGCAACACCAAAAGCAACACCACTCGCATGGTGTACACCACACTTCCTGTGCAGTACCGCCTGTTATTTATATATCTATTTGAAATAAAAGAGAACATACCTCGCGAGGAACCTTTGTTGGGGTTTGAAGGCGAGAAATACCATTCACGCCAGCTTTATTACTTATTACCTGTGTCGCGTGCTTTACGGTATTTATTTGGTAAGCATCTTAATTTTCATCATCTTCGCCACAGTGGTGTACATCTGTTTATGCTGCAAACACTACATTTCGTGATCGATACACCAAATGAACACCGAGGGAAAACCCCATTAGAGCAAGAAGTGCTTTCAAACGACTCGGTGACTACTCGTTTCGATTATTGGTTTGAAGGCAGAGCTGTTAACGAAGTGAATGATGCTGCTTTTTTAGATGAAATGGGTTTGCAAATTGGTCACCTCTACTATGAAACAACAAGGTGGTCGTATTTACATGATATTGAATGGCTACTCCCTATTATTAGTCGTGCCCATGCACCGTATGTTCTTCATGAATATACGCACAGTGAGCTGCGCTATTTATTAGGGCTACACCCTAAATCTAACGACCTATCTCGAATACTACTTAGGCTCAGCCCTGAATACGCCAATAAAACACTGGGACAAAAACGCAGTCAACCAGTAAAAATGAGTGATAGGCAGCTCAGAGAGGTCATACTTGGCAAAAAGAGTGAAGCGGAAAAAACGAGTACAACTATTGATCTTGCCTCAATGTGGAAAAAATCAATTCATAGTAGCGAACACTCGTTACTGGGTTTTATTTTTGAAGCCATGTTTGAACATAAAGCACTCGACTTCAGTGCACTTAGCTTTATATGGGCGTTGTTTCCTAAAAGTTTGAACTATCTTGCCAGCCTGTGATCAGATCATCTATATCCTACTAGCCCGTGCAACAACAATGAGCAAAATCACAAACTGGTCTCACTATAATCAAGCCCTCGTTAACCGCGGTAATATTCGCTTCTGGTTTGACGAAAAAGCAACGCGTCATTGGTATAACGAATGTACTCACGGTGGGCGTGGCCGCTCTAATCATTTCTCTGATCTTGCTATTGAAACTTGCTTAACACTCAAAGCTGTCTTTGGCTTATCGTTCAGGGCACTACAAGGGTTCACACAATCGGTATTATCTTTGATGAAGCTTCCGCTTGAAGCCCCAACCTACAGTTGTCTGTGTAAGCGCAGTGCTGAGTTGAATATTAAATTTCGCAGTAAAGTCCGCACCACTGGATTTGTAGATATTGTAGTTGATAGCACAGGACTTAAGGTGTTTGGCGAAGGTGAATGGCATGCACAGAAGCACCACGTAAAGGCAAGAAAAAAGTGGCGAAAACTGCACCTTGCGGTGGATGCCAACACGCATGATATTGTGGGGGCGCAAATGACGCTCAGTAACGTCACCGACGGCGAGACCCTCCAAGATTTGATAAGACCATTACGTCGGCGTATAGATAGAGTGAGCGCTGATGGTGCTTATGATAGCCGCCGCTGCTATGCAGAAATTACTGAAAAAGGCGCGATACCTGTTATCCCGCCGAGAGAGAATGCACGCCTGTGGACTGATAAGCATCCACGCAATGAGGCTGTCATGTTGTGCAATAAGTTAGGAATCGCACAATGGAAAAAGCTCAGTGGATATCATGTGCGCTCATTAGCAGAAACAGCGATGTACCGTTTTAAACAGTTGATGGGGGCTAAGCTAAATGCGCGTGATTACAATCGCCAACTGGTTGAAGCGATGATCAAAGTGAAGGCGCTAAATAAGATCAACACCCTTGGTCTGCCTAAATATCAGTAAGTTAAGTGAATTTGTTAGAGAGCTGCATTTGATCAACAAGGCCCTTTATATGGGGTAATGGCAGTAAGCATCATATTCAACCGGTTTCTAAAAAGCAGCATACAGCTCTAAGCAATCTACCTCCCGTTGCACTTTCTGATGATGGTCAATCATTACAAATAACGCTGGCCTGCAATAGCAAAAACGCTCGTGCATTTACCACCGCTTTTAGACATAGCGATTGGGGCTGGTTAACTAGCAAATTTGTATTATCCGTTAATCGAAAAACCAATACCGAACGACAAAAACAGCTGCTTAAAGCACAGTTCGCTCAGAAAAATGAAGTCATTCAAATCACTAAACATGCTACAGGAGAAACAACATTAACTATTTATTTAATACCCAAAAAGCCTCTTTCACCTAGTGTGCTCAAGTTTGCACATAAATTTATTCAATCATTCAAATACAATAAGGAACAACCATGAAGATTAAAATTCCTAGTAATAAAAAAGCACTATTCGAAAGCATCACGGAGGTTATTGATACTCGTTATTTTGATAACCTAGCAACCGTATTAATAAATAAAAAAGAAGAGTCGATTACAATAATAGCGGGTAAACCGCCTTTATGCTCGCACAGTAAATTTACACTTGATAAATCTTCTAGTCATGTAAAAGACACACAATTTTCTATAGATGGCAGTTTTATAAAGCAGCTCCCAAACTATTTTAGTAAAGATGAAGACATTGAATTCAGTGTTCACACCTCCTTTTCAAATGCGACATCAGTTGAATTAATCCATAAAGACACTAAAAGCAGCGAAAATGCACTGCGTCGGTGTGAGTGTGTTGATGTATATGAAGCGCATTTAGCTTATCTCAAAGAAAGTGCACAGCGCCCAACCTCAACTGTTTCTAAAGCTACAATAGAGCGAGTTATATATGAGGCAAAACAAAATATGCCTTTAGAATTATGTGAAATGAACGCAGAAAAACAATATTGTCGAGTTCAACGCGATGGAAATGTAGAGGAAGTGCACCTACCTGACAACCTAAATCTACCGGTTTCAATGGTTTTGACAGAGGAGATTATCCGTGAGGTTGATAATGTATGTAAAGCAACAGAAGGCGATGAAATTGAAGTTGCCCAACAAGGTGAATCAATCACCTTTAAAACACCGGAAGTCACAGTCACTTATTCATTGGCCGGCGTTGAAGAGTTTTACGCAAAGAAGCCTCTTAAATTCATTAACGAAAAACATGTTGTAGTAGATTTACTTGCACTTAAAAATGAAGTTAGGCACTGCTCAGCTGAGTATAAAACTATTAAAAAATCAGATAATGCACTCTTATATTTAAGCGGTGATAAAGCCGCTATTGCATTTATTATGCCCCCTTTTGAATTTGTGCACCCAATCGCGGTAACTCAAACGTGTAGCGAAACAAAAAATAGTGAGTCATTATATCGCTTTTCACTAAAAGCACTATTGGGCATTAACATTAGCGACTTAACCCAAGCGGAAAGTACGCGCCTCGACATTCTTAAGTACTCGCGAATTCAACCCCGAAGTGCACCACTCGCTAAATTAGGCCGCATTGCGTAATTCGTTAAACACAACGACAGGCTGTTTGTAACCTAGGCACTTTCTAGGTCTGGCGTTTAGCGCACGTTCTATATCGGCCACCTGCTTATCCGTTACCGTTCTTAAATCCGTGCCTTTGCGTATGTACTGGCGCAGTAAACCGTTGAAGTTTTCATTCAATCCGCGCTCCCATGAGGAATACGGATTCGCAAAATAAATATCAGTGTTGAGCTTATCTGCAACTAGCTCGTGGTCACAGAACTCGCTGCCATTATCAGCGGTTATCGTATGCACATGACGGCGATATCGCCACAGCATGCCTATCATGGCTCTGCTTACGTCTGCCGCGCTCTTTGCTGGCACTTTACGTATTAAATAAAGCTTGCTTTGGCGTTCAACTAGGCTGACTATGGCACCCGTTCCATGCTTACCCAGTACGGTATCAGCTTCCCAGTCACCGAACCGTCTTTTCTTGTCAACAATCGCTGGGCGGTGCTCAATGCCCACTCGGTTCGGGATAATGACACGCTTCGCACGACGACCTTTGCGATATCGTCGATGGCCTTGTCGTAAGTGCCTAAACAACTTGCCGCCACTCAATTTATCCCGTTGCACATAACCGTAAATCCATGCATGACTCACTGAAAGCCCAATAATCCGGCCCACGCCTGCAATTTGCTCGGGACTCCACTTTTGTTTTAATCCGAACTCAACAAAGGTGATGGTCAGCTTAGATAGACACGACTTTGCGGCTTGAACGCGCCTTTTGAGTGTCTTTGCCTGGGCGACTTCGGGTAGATAGTGATTTTCCCGGATCCTATTTCGTCTGATTTCTCGGCTAATGGTGCTATGACTGACTTTCAGGCGTTTGCCTATCTCACGATAACTAAAGCCCTCGCGTAAGTAGGCTTCTATCTGGTATCTTTGTCCTGCGATCAACTGCTTGTAACTCATGGTAAATGCTTCTGTTTGTTTGGCGACGATAGAGTACCACCAACAGGCAGTTGATCTCTTCTCACCGTTTAACCATGAGTGGTGCACTTATTATCTGAATTCGGGCGAAAACGGCGAACGTAAATTAGGTGTGTATTTTTCACTTGAGAACACACTACCACATCGCACTATTTCGATTGAGAAAGATGAGAGCCAGCTTCCTAAAGTTGCAGCGTTGCTTGAAGAGTTAAATCAAAGTCAAGCTGGTACAAATGCTCGAAATACAAAGCGAGAAGTACAAGAAGATTTATTTGGGTACATTATGGATAAAGAGAAAGAGTATTAACGCTGAAAAGCACTAGACAAATATACAGTATTTACTATATTTTAAATGTGAAATTCTAGTCAGTAGCGCAATTTTGTACTTAGTGTATGGTATTCGTATTACTGACAATAAAATAAGCAGTTGGGGTAGAGAGACTGGAACCTCCCTACCCCGTACCGGCTGCGCGACGTTTAACCCAACCCAGCCGATGGCTCAATTCTAGCGAATTCCATTGGTGAGGGATAGATCTATTTATAGATCTATTAACTAATGGAGGCCATTATGGCTCACATTCGCATTCGTCCAAATGGGCGTATTCAATTTGATTTACACCTTTATGGGCAACGCTTTCGTGAAGGCACTAAGCTCATGGCAACGCCGGCTAATTTAAAAAAAGCCAATACCCTACTCAAAAAAATGAACGCAGAAATTGATTTAGAAACGTTTCAATACCGTGATTATTTTCCTGAGAGTAAAAAAGTAGCGAAGTTTGAAGCTCTACAGCGCAGTAAACACCCCGATCGCCTTCACCCATTTTTTAACGACTACGCCAATGAGTGGTTCGATCGTCAAAAAGCCAAATGGAAAAGCAGCTACCAAAGCGTAGTACGCAATACCCTCGATACCTATTTGCTCCCTGAATTTGGTAATATATTGGTAAGCGAAATTACATTGGCCAATGTAGATTATTTTCGTGAAAGCTTAACATTGATAGAAAAGAATGGCCGACGAAAGCTCACCAACAAGCGTATTAATGGCATTTTATGGCCACTTATTGCAATTTTAAGCTTGGCGGCTGAAGAGCATAACTTTCCTTACCCTATGCGCCGATACAAAATACTTAAAGAAGAGCGCGCTGACTCTAACCCATTAACGGCTGATGAGGTTCAACGGTTTTTAGAAGCAGCGCCTACACAGTGGCAAGATTACTTTAAAGTGCGTTTTTGGACAGGTATGCGCAGTTGTGAGGTGCACGGCTTACGTTGGGAAGACATTGATTTTAACCATCGTCTTATTCGTATTCGCCATAATTGGGTTAATGGTGAGCTGTGTGATGTGAAAACGCCTAAGTCACGCCGCGAACTAAAAATGTGCGATACGCTCTATACACTATTCAACCGCTTAAAAGAGCAAACAAGTAGTGACTTTGTATTTACTCATAAAGGCAACCCACTCGATAATCACTTTGTGAGTAAACAGCTGTGGTATCCCGCATTAAAAAAAGCGGGATTAGCACGAAGGCGCCCTTACGAAACACGTCACACTGCGGCTGTGCTGCATATTGCCGCACACGAAAACCCGCTTTATATTTCACATATGTTAGGGCATAGCGATACACGTTTATTATTTGAGGTTTATGCGCCATACGTAGCTAATGCATCTAGGCAGGATGGGTATGCATTTAATGAAATGATGATTGAGCGTGGGATTGCTTAGCAGGGTTAAGTTGGGGTATACGTGCTTCTAACCGCATTAACGTTTTCAAATAGGGATATTAGTAATAACGCCTAGATGACGCTCAAACAGAGCGTACCTAGAGATAGCGTTAGGAGTGAGTGCACACTCACTCCCTACTAGTAGTTCGTTTACAATAATGCTTTTATTGCACTTGCAATATGCTCAGCTTGCGCTTGTGAGGCCACTGAATCTGTAGACTCAACCATAACGCGGATGAGTGGCTCAGTGCCTGATTTACGCAATAAAACACGCCCAGTGTCTGCCAATATACTTTCGGCTTCAGTTACAGCTTGCTTTACTGAATCAGTATCAAGTATTTCATCGGCATTATTTTGTGTTAAACGCACATTTAAAAGTACTTGCGGTAGTTTTTGCATACCCGCTACGTAATCTTTTAATGATTGCTTTTGCTGTATAAGCGCGGTTAGCACTAAAAGTGATGCAACTATACCGTCACCCGTCGTCGCATAGTCTAAGTGTAGAATATGCCCAGAGCCTTCGCCGCCTAGTTTCCAACCGGTATTTTTAAGTTGCTCAACAACATAACGGTCGCCTACTTTTGCACGCTTAAATGGTATATCCATGTCTTTAAGTGCAAGCTCTAAGCCCAAGTTAGACATAAGCGTACCTACAACACCGCCGTTCATATTACCTTGTAGCTTCGCCGCTTTTGCCAGAATATATAAAATTTGGTCGCCATCAACAACGTTGCCCGCATCATCAACAAGCATTAGCCTGTCGGCATCACCATCAAGCGCAATACCTAAGTCTGCATTATTTGCTACTACGGCAGATTGCAAGCTATCTAAATGGGTAGCGCCGCATTGCTCATTAATATTTAAACCATCGGGTTTGTCATTAATGCTGATCACCTCAGCACCTAACTCTGAATAAACATTAGGGGCAATGTGATACGCTGCGCCATTAGCGCTATCTACAACTATTTTTAAGCCTTCCAGGGTTAAGTCTTTGGCAAATATGCCTTTGCAAAATTCAATGTATCGGCCGGCGGCATCGTTGATACGCCTTGCTTTACCTAAACGCTCTGAGCTTACACACTGCATTGCATCATTTTTTAATGCTTGCTCAAGCAAGGCTTCAATTTCAAGCTCCTGCTCGTCGTTAAGCTTAGTGCCAAAGTTATTAAAAAACTTAATCCCGTTATCGTAGTATGGGTTGTGTGAGGCACTAATTACAACGCCGGCATCGGCTCTAAACGTTGATGCTAAATAGGCAACCGCGGGGGTAGGCATTGGGCCAACAAAGGCAACATTTACACCTGCCGCCGAAAGGCCTGCTTCCATTGCCGACTCAAACATATAACCGCTATTACGTGTATCTTTACCGATTAAAATCTCTTTAGTACCGCTTGAGGCTAAAACCGTACCTGCAGCCCAACCAAGTTTCATTGCAAAATCAGGCGTGATTGGAAACGTGCCTACTTTGCCTCTTACACCATCGGTACCAAAATACTTACGTGACATGATTATTCCTTTATATTTAATCAGTTTAAATTATTTAAAATAAAGCAAGGTTAAAAATTAAAAAGCGCGACTTAAAGCCGCGCTATAATCAGTTTTTTTACTATAAGCTAAATAGCTTAGCAGCTCATAGCGTCAAACTTTAAGCTAATATTATTATAGATTAACGACATTATTAGTTTGTGCGTCATCACCATTCACAAGCGTAGTTAAGTATTTACCAAATTCGTCGCCAAGCTTAGTGTCTCGCATACCGTATTCAACAATCGCTTTTAAATAACCTAGCTTATCACCACAGTCGTGCGAGCGACCACTCATGTGAAAGGCTTCCACCGTTTCTTGTTTCATTAGCTCATCAATTGAATCAGTTAACTGTATTTCGCCACCTGCGCCAACCGGTGTTTTAGCAAGGAGTGGCCAAATAGTTTTACTCAGTACGTAGCGCCCTACCACCGCTAGGTTAGAGGGAGCTTTGTCTGCATCCGGCTTTTCAACCATGGTTTTAATAGCGGCACTATTGCCAGGAGTAAGCTGCACACCATCGATATCAGCAATACCATATTTACTTACATCTTCTTGCGCTACAGGCTCTAGCATAATTTGACTTGTACGTGTCTCACTAAAGCGTTTTAACATCGCTGCTAAATTTTCAGTTTTTTGGTCTGCCGTATATGCATCTAGTACTACATCTGGCAATAAAACAATAAAATCATCATCACCCACAATGGGCTTTGCACATAAAATAGCATGCCCTAAGCCTTTTGCTTCACCTTGGCGCACACTCATAATGGTTACATCAGCAGGGCAAATAGAGCGCACTTCTTCAAGCAAGGCACGTTTAACACGCTTTTCAAGGGTGGCTTCAAGCTCATAACTTGTATCAAAGTGATTTTCAATTGCATTTTTAGAGCTATGTGTGACCAGTACAATCTCTTTAATACCCGCGGCAATACATTCAGCAACAATGTATTGAATAAGCGGTTTATCTACAATGGGGAGCATCTCTTTTGGAATTGCTTTGGTCATAGGCAGCATACGTGTGCCAAGCCCTGCAACAGGAATTACAGCTTTCATAGGTAGTCCTTTATACAAATATTAATATTTTTTGAAATTGGGCGGGTTAATCACTACCAAATAAATCGCGCGTATACACTTTATCTGCTATATCACTCAACTCTTCCACCATACGGTTTGATACAACCACATCAGCCAGTTGCTTAAACTCGTTTAAGTCTTTAATTACCCGTGAGTGATAAAATTCCTCTTCTTCAAGCACCGGCTCATACACAACCACTTCAATACCTTTGGCTTTTATACGCTTCATTATCCCCTGAATAGCCGAAGCTCTGAAGTTATCTGAGCCCGATTTCATAACTAAGCGATAAACGCCAACTATTTTAGGGCAGCGCTTTATAATTGAGTTGGCAATAAAGTCTTTACGCGTAGTATTAGCATCTACAATCGCACCAATAATATTATTTGGCACATCTTGATAATTCGCGCGTAATTGCTTGGTGTCTTTTGGTAAACAGTAACCACCGTAACCAAACGACGGGTTGTTATAATGACTGCCTATACGTGGGTCTAAACCTACACCTTGGATAATTTGCTTTGAGTTCAAGCCGTGTGCTTCTGCGTAGCTATCAAGTTCATTAAAGTAAGCAACTCGCATAGCAAGGTAGGTGTTAGAAAATAACTTAATCGCTTCCGCTTCCGTTGAGTCAGTGAATAGCACTTCAACGTCTTGTTTAATTGCACCTTGCTTCAGTAAATTAGCAAAAATAGTGGCGCGCTCACTTTGCTCACCCACAACAATGCGTGACGGATGCAAATTGTCGTACAGCGCTTTACCTTCACGTAAAAACTCAGGTGAGAATAGTAAGTTGTCAGCCTTAAGCTGCTTTTTAATATCAGCCGTAAAGCCAACCGGAATAGTCGACTTAATCACCATAACCGCATTAGGATTATGTGCCACAGCATCTTTAATAACCGCTTCAACCGAGCGCGTATTAAAGTAGTTTGTTTCTACATCATAATCCGTTGGAGTGGCGATGATAACAAAATCTGCGTTTTCATAGGCCACTTTTTTATCGGTGGTTGCTGTGAAGTTTAAATCATCACGCAGTAAAAATTCACTAATTTCAGTATCAACAATTGGTGATGTCTTATCGTTTAAAAGCGCAATTTTGTGCTCATCAATGTCTAATGCCACCACTTCATTGTGTTGTGCTAAAAGCATTGCATTTGAAAGGCCTACATAGCCTGTCCCTACTACAGCGATTTTCATGGTATTCCTTTAAAGTTAATTTAAAAAAAACAATTCGTCTAAATGATATTTTGAATTAAAAAAGCTAGGGCGATTTAGATAATTCAATTACTAGTTGGTAGAGTATTTTTTTTCAGGTAAATCTAATTTTCGTCTAAAAAAGTTAATTACCGTGCAATAGTTTATTAATATCACTAAATACGTAGTAAATAAAATTACAAAGCCATAAAACATTAAAAAATCAGGTATTAAAAATACTTCACCAATTACACCAATACCTGCAAATACAGATGCAATAGAGCATATTAAAATAAGGGTTTGGGTTGGCGAACACCCTAAACGCTGACAAATATGATGCAAATGCTCACGGTCTGGCTTAAATGGAGACTTGCCCTGCTTAACGCGGCGAATCATTATTGCCACCATGTCCATTAAAGGTACCGCTATTAACCATAATGCAGTTACAGGGCGAATCATTGCATTACCCGGTGTTTGACTAGCACCAATTAATAACCAAATAACGGTAAATCCAATCATCATACTGCCGGCATCGCCCATAAACACTTTGCGCTCGCGCCCAACTAGGCCAAGGTTCATAACAATGTATGGGATCATACAAACAACAAGCAATAAGCATAAATAACTTAAGCTTTCTTCACCCACCAAGCTAAGTAAAATGCCCAAGCTAGCAAATGTAACTATAGATAATCCGCCTAGCAGCCCATCTATGCCATCAACCATATTAAATGCATTAATACACCCAATAACCGCAAAGATAGTAATAACTGTAGACAGATAACCTAAATCAATATTTCCAAAGCCAATTAAATTACCAAGCGTATGTAGGTTTGCGCCTGCGTAATAAATCATCGCAAACGATATAAACGCTTGTACAGCCATACGTATTTTTACACTTAAATCAAACCGGTCGTCTAGTGCACCTATAACTGTTAAGCCAATAATACAGCACATATATAAATTGGCATGGTTAATCATATTTGGGTGTGTATAAATGTAATTAACTATGGTTATACAAATAGCAACCCCACCAACTAATGGTATGTTACCAGTGTGCATTTTTCGGCCAGATGGTTTATCTACTAACCCTATATTACGTGCTACTTTACGCATTAAAAACAACACAGCAAAGTCAATAAAAAAAGTAAATAGTAAATCTATAAACATGGTTGTCCCTATCCTGAACAGCTTATTTAACCGGGGTATTGCATAAGCGGTTTGGTAATAAAATTTGTTTTACGATAAGTGTAAATTATCTAATGTTTATTTACACGGCTGCTTTAATAGTCAACAGAGGCTGAACTTTAGGCCATTACACCAGGGTGAGAGCATACTTTGTTAACAAGTATTAACCAAAGATAAGCTCAGCCCTGAATTCATCGTCAAAACTAGCCCTAACACACTTACTGCGTATCGAGTCTTTACGGCCTTTGTGCTGTTTTACCAAGTTGCGAACAAACCGTCTGAACAGCGCCATATTCTCCGCCGAAATCGGCTCGCTTATCTGGCAAGCGTCTTCCTTAAAGACGACATCCAACACCCAGTGCTGCTGATTTTCTATGTGCCAATGATGGCGGATTGCTTTCTGCAACATCTGTGCATCTGGCTCGACAGAAGTAACATAAAAGTGCGTGTCTATTTTTATTATTGAGTCTGACTTATTGTGCCTTTCGACTGCGACCAACGAAGTAAGCCCTGGCCATTTTTCTTTTATCTCTTTAGGCAGTTTGTCTGCTTTTAGAGCGTAAGTGATCCGTGTTTCCTGACGTCCATGCCCATTGCTGGTTTGTACGTCCTCAGGCAAATCTCCCTCTTCTTCAAAAGCTTTTTCAAAACATGAAGCGACTGCTTTATAAAGCGTTTTCTGATTTGCTTTGACCTGAACCAAATAGTCCGCATCTCTTGAAGTCAGTGCTGAGAGTGTCGCTTTCTGACAATGTAGTGCATCTAGTGTGATGATAGAGTCTGAAATATCGAGCACGTCTAATAAGGCCCTAACTGCTGGGATCTCGTTAGATTTACTTTCTACGGTACGCTGATACAAAGTTAAACCAGATTCACAATCAAAAGCGGACACCAAGTGTAAGTTATCCTCACGCTTTTTACTGGCACCACGCAGAGTTTTCCCATCAAATGCAATAATTGGCTTGTCAGATTGAGTTCGTTGCTCGTTAACCCAACTAAGCAGGGCCAAAATCAGAGAGTCAGTTTCCACTGTTTTAAGAATACGAGCAATACTATGTCGCGTTGGAATACCATGTTTAAATGCTCTGAACTGTCGGAGCCAAGACAGCTTGCTGTGTCCAAACACTTCGATATCTTTCCAGCCTTCACAACCAGATAAAACCGCCGAAATGATAAGAAATAAGACATCAGTAAGGTCATGATGTTGATTGATGAAAGAACGCTTATCTTCCACAAGTTCAAGGTGGCTAAATAACGACATAATTAACGAGTAGATAGTGACAATGTGGGCGTTATTAGATCAGAAAAGAGGCGGATGTTAAAGCCTTTTTACAAAGTGCGATCCCGCCGTGGCCATTACACAAGCCAATTCGTTTTGTACAAAGGGAAGAGTTAACTCTTAAATATGAATAATATGTGAAGCCAAAGAGTATAGTTCACAATAAACATTTGGTAACTTAATATAGTAACGCAGCACTATTTAGATATATAAATGAGCTGTCGTAGTAATACATACAACAGCCAAAAACTTAAACAGTACCAAAAAAAAGTCGCTAAAGCGAAATTAACTACTTGTTATAAAATTTTTTATACCAAGCAATAAACTCCGACACCCCTTCTTTTATACCAACTTTAGGTTTGTAACCTGTTGCTGCAAATAAATCTTGAGTATCTGCATAGGTTTGATATACATCACCTGGCTGCATTTCCCTAAAGTTCTTTTTAGCTTCTATACCCAGCTCATCTTCAATTGCTTTAACAAAGTCCATTAAGCTAATAGGTGAACCATGACCTATATTGTATACAGCATAAGGCGCAGAACTTGAAGCTGGCGTACCGGTTTCTACTGACCATTGCTCATTTTTAATTGGTGTAACATCAGCAATACGAACAACACCTTCAACAATGTCACCTACATGGGTAAAATCACGCCACATATCGCCATTATTATTTATGTCAATAGTCTCGCCGTCTAGTATTTTTTTAGTAAAAATAAATGGCGCCATATCTGGCCGTCCCCACGAGCCATAGACAGTAAAAAAGCGAAGCCCTGTAGTTGGTATATCATATAAATGTGAATAGCTATGCGACATTAACTCGTTAGCTTTTTTAGTAGCAGCGTATAATGATACAGGATGATCTACAGCATCAGACGTTTCAAAGGGGACTTTAGCATTTAACCCATATACAGAGCTTGATGATGCATAAATTAAATGCTTCACTTTAGTTTGACGACAACCTTCTAAAATATTTAGGTGGCCCAATAAGTTTGAATCTGCATAAGCATGAGGATTTTCAATAGAATAACGGACGCCTGCTTGTGCGGCCAAATGAATAACCCTGTCAAACTGCTCTTGCTCAAACAGATTGGCCATTGCACTACGCTCAACCAGGTCAAGTTCTTTATACTCAAATTGTCCGTGCTTAATACGCTCTAGCCTAGCAAGTTTTAAATTAACATCGTAATAGTCATTTAAGTTATCAATACCAATTACTTGATGGCCGGCTGCGGTAAGCTTTTCAACAACAGCACTACCTATAAAACCAGCAGCGCCAGTTACTAAATATTTCATTTTAATCCTTTTAAACTCTAAACTATATAAAATTAGAAATATGATTTTTAGACAACAATATATCGTTGCAATTAATTAGGTATCAATTATGAACAAACATGGTTATACCCTCGTCGTATAGACTTTACTAAAATTCAGTATTATAGATTACTGGAGAGCTTTTAAAACCGAAAGGTACTTTTGAATTACAATCTTTTCATCAAACTCTTGTTCTATTTTAGCACGACTATTTTCACCAAACTTTAAACGTTGCTTGTGGCCCATATTTGTTATTTTTTCTAAAGCTAAAACTAAGCTTTCAGTACTTCTAGGTTCGCAAATAAAACCATTATAGCCATTGTCAACTGTTTCACGGCATCCTACATTATCAGTTGTCACTATAGGTTTCCCCATAGCACCAGCCTCGAGCAGAGACTTTGGAACGCCTTCGCGGTAATACGATGGTAAAACCATGCAATCAACCTGCGCTATCTCAGCTTCAACATTGTCAGAAGTACCCAAATAATTAACTACACCTTCATCTACCCAGGCATTCATTTGTGCTTTTGAAACTGCTGAAGGATTATCAACATCTAAAAAACCTAATAACCTAAACTCAACACTATCACCGTATTTGGATTTAAGTACTCTTGCGGCTTCTACGTATTGCCCTACCCCTTTATCGAAAAGCATACGAGCGATAAGTAAAAAGCGAGTAATACCATCATTGGGAGCTGGCGATAGAATAAAACGTGTCAAGTCTGCACCTGAACCAGGTAAACGGTCAGACTGTACGTTTAGAGCTATTCGATGAGACTTAAATAGCTCCCTATCATCCTCATTTTGAAAAAAAATAAAATCAGCTTTAGATTGACTGTACCTATATAACACTCTAGCAATTTTTGAAGATATACTTTCATTAATAAACAATATGCCAAGCCCTGCAATATTGTTTATAGATTTTACTCCAACCATATTTGCTGCCAGCGTGCTATATATATTATTTTTTGGGGTAAAATTAAGTACGTAATTAGGTTTAATTTGACAATAAAGTTTAACAAATCCCAAAAAGCTGCTTATATCTTGGATTGGGTTTGTCCCACCCTGATCTATATTGATGTGATGATATTCAGCCCCCAAATCAGCGAGTTTTTCGGAATATGAGTCATAGGGAGATATAACTACAACTTTATAACCATGCATTATTAGTTCTAATATAGTATTTTTACGAAAATTAAATAAATACCAACTAGTGTTAGCAGTAATAACAACTTTACTCATATTTTTAATTGATACCTCAACCGCTCATTTAAAAAACACATCACTTTTCCCTTTAAAACACACTATAAAACCATTATAGAAACCTATAAATAGAGCCGACAAGAATAGAACACATCAAGGATTCTTATTAAAGCTTAAAATACAATGGAGAATATAAAAAGCTACTTAACGCGAGTAATTTTTAACACTCTCTTTAGAGCATATATAAGTACTATTTATTTACGAAGAGTAATCAAGAAACACAATATAGTAGCGTGTATTTTTCTAGAGCCATTATAATTAGCATTTACATATAAAATAATATATACGAGACTCAGGTTATATACTTATTTATTGTGAGCTATTACTATAAGTTTACCAAACAGAGTTAATAAAATTATTAACGAATTTTTCCTCAGAGAAATTATCTGCTACATACCTCCTCCTTCTCCCTCTCGATAATAGATATTTATCCCTATTAAAAACATATTTTGTGATGGATTTAGCTAGTTCGACATCTGAGTATCTATTTAAAATTATACCTAAGTAATCATCTGTAATAATATCGCCAACACCGTCTACATTCGTCGTTATGACGAAGCAACCATGTGAAAGCCCTTCGATTAGTACGCGCGGTAGACCTTCAGAAAAAGAAGTCAATACTACAGAGTCAATCTGTGAATAATATTCATGCACATTTGTAGTATGTCCTACAAATTTAAAAACTTCATTTAAACCTAGCTCATGGACTTTGTTCTTAATATTTTTTTCATAATCCTTTTCATCTAACTTAGCTTCACCTACAACAATTACCTCTATAGATTCTAAAGTTGGATTATCTAATAGATTAACTGCATTCATGAGGAGCTCAATATTTTTTCGCGCAGATAGTACACCTATAAACCCTAGCTTTATTTTAGGTAATCGAATAAAGTCGTTTTCTTTTTCTACTGGAAAACCTGTATGAACGACACACATTTTAGAACTGTAAGATTCAAGTTCCTTAGCTGTAAACATATCACGGCAAGAAGATGAGACTAGCAATATTTTATTAGAAATACGCCCTGCGAACCAGGTGACAAAGTTGACTCTGTCATTGATTCTAACGTACCAAATTAAATCCTTTCTTTTAAAAACAGCAATGGGGAAGAAGTATAGAAAGCACCTTATGTCATTAAAACATACTTTCGAATTTTTTATAGTTCTAATATACTTAAAGCACTTAGCCCAAGACCTAGCTAGAGATACGAAATAATTCAAAATAAACATAATAGAGATATTTTGCTTACCTCTTCTAACCATTAGTATTTCATCCAGATCAAATGAAAATGTGTCTAATCCATTTTTTTGAGCTTTTTTATACAAAGACCCTTTTCTAGCAGTATGAATGCTTACAATATAATTTAACTCATCCAACAAGCTTGCAAGAGTTAACATACTTTTGGGGGCACCTCCAGATGCATCAGAGTAAGAATCAAAAAAAGTTACACTACCTTTCATAACTGCACCTCTTAATAAGAGTACTTTCACGCTTTTGAATTAAGATACTATTTTCAGGTATATTTTTTGTAACAACACTCCCTGCACTAATGATAGATCCGCTCCCGACAGACACTCCCTTTAAAATAGTAACATTAGAACCAATCCATACATTTGAGCCTATGTTAATTTCACCTAAATCAAAACCTTGATTTCGTATTAACTTATTAGGGCATGAAAAAGCATGGTCATGATCATAAAATAATACATTTTCTCCAATTATTGTGTCACTTCCTATTACAACTAGATGTCTACAATTAATTGATACATTATTATTAAAAAAAACTCTTTTACCAATAGTCACAACCCCACCATCAACTGATAGGTTAATATTTTTTTTATTTCTAAAGCCATCATTTATATGAACGCTTCCCTTACGTATATAAATACGTCCATTAAAATAAGATTTGGTTATATTGATAGAAAATTTATTCCAGTATAAGACCTTTAAAGTAAGTGTATTTACCACTTTAAATAAAGCATTAAAAACTTTGTGTAACATATCTATCCTTTACGTGAGAAAAAACGAATTATATTTTTTTTATATTTTACAGCCTGATTTTTATTGATAGGAATCAATGATATAAATAATAGACTAATCCCTACTATGCTTGGTTTACTTATAAAGCTAATAAACGCATATTTACAGGCTTTAAAAGGTTTCCTCCCAAGGAATGATTTCATTAAGATATAATACATTTTAGATATAAAATTGCTTTTGAGCTTTTCAAGAGCGCTATGTTGTTTTATTGAAATATCTGAAAAAAGCATGAAAGACTTTATGAGAACCTTCTCGTCCACATTATTTCTTCCACTAGACTCATGTACCCTTACCTTAAAAAGCGGTTTTTCTATATATTTCAGTTCAAGTCCAGAACATAGAAGTGAGATAACCAAACTATGATCTTCTTTATACCTCAATTTTGTATTGAATCCGCCAACTTCAATAAAAGAGTTTTTTGGTATTACTAAACCAGGTGTGAGCATAGATATTTTTCCTAAATAGATAGCCTCTATAGATTCAATCCTATTTTGAGGACAAATATTTTTATGCTCTTCAATTACAATGTTGTCCTGATCAATTAGTAAACTGTTGCTTGAAGAGAAAGAACGCGTGTTGACCATAGGCATCTGAACGAGCAATTTATTTTCACACCATTCATCATCAGCATCTAGAAAAGCAATATATTGACCACTAGCCTTTGTAACCCCTAGATTACGAGCTACAGATGGACCGCTATTTAGCTGTGTTACAGTAATAATAGGAACTATAGAGTTATAACTTTCTATCACTTTTAATGTATTGTCTGTTGAGCCATCATCAACGACAACAACTTCAAGCGGCTTAAGCACCTGATTGTTAACACTTTCTAAAGCTTTTTCTATCCAATTCTCAGCATTGTAGCAAGGGATAATAACAGATACAGAACAATTAGTAGCTTTACTCATGAAATCTTCCTTACGAAAAGTCTTACTGTGAAAATAAGTATGATAGAAGATATAATGGTAGTTGCGGAGTAAAAACCATTAGTAAGTAAATAAGGGAATATCAGTATACACGGGTGAGTTATAGGCGCCCAAAAAAAACCTATAGGCTCTAGATTCCTAACAGTAATATAAAGTAGCCTCAAAAAAAACAGTACGGCTAAAGATAGAACTGTAGAAAACACACACCCAATAACCCCGTAAATAGGTATAAAAAATATGTTTAAAGCGACATTTAATATGGCTGCTATTAGAGTACTATAGAGTGCAACTTTCGGTTTTTTATCACGCATAAATATCCCTCCAAGTAATGAAGAGAGCACTGAGTAATAGGAACCAACAAGTAGCCATTGAACATAATCCGACGCTTGAGAATAGCGTTTATCAAAAATGAGATCAAAACTAAAGTAGAATATAACTGCAAGAGTGATAAAGCTTATATTCAACAACGCCATGTTTACTTTCCATAAATTTTCTATTTTTCCCTTTCCACCTACAATAGCAACATGCCAGAGTTGCATGAAAATGCGATTTAAAGAAGTAATTAAGGATGGAAACTTAGTAGCGACGCTATAAATAGCAACAGATGCAGGGCCACTCAATATTCCTAAGATAATTTTATCTGAAGCATTTAGAACCCACCAAAGTACTGTATTTGGCATCATATAGAGGCTGTATTTTAATTCATCTTTATTTATCCTTAAGATCTCTTTCTGGAATACGAACTCATTCCAAATACTAGATAGAAAGGATACAACAAATAGAGTAACTAAAACCGAGATAACTTGCATGTACAATAAAAACTCGATTTTAAATCCTGAACCAGAATAAGCAGCCGCTAGTATAAAAATTAAAAAGCTAAAGCTTTTTAAGCTCTCGGCCCCTGTAAAGTATATTAAAAGACCTTGAGATTTTTTTAACTGTTTAATAGATTCTAAAATTATATTAAAAAATATTAAACTTAATATTAACACCGAGACAACAAAATCAAAGTAAAAACTTAGCAACAAAAAGACTATAGGCGATAATATTAAAAAAACTAAACATCCAAATAATACTAATCTGCTAAATACAACCTTTCTGCCACTTTCGTCAATACAGAACCTAAAGATACCATCAATAGAACCAGCACAAAGAATTGGAAAAAGTAGATTAATTGATGTAGTAGCTATTTCGTACCAGCCGAACTCATCTAGAGATATATGCTTAGATATTACGACAACGGATAGCACTAGGAATACTTTGGAAAGAATTCCTAGTAATACAGAAAAAGTTTTATGAGGCATATTTTTTTAGCTTTCGAATTGAGTCATTATTCTTTCTTCTAGCTTAATCACTTCTTTCTTTATTTTTTCTGATGATATGCCTAGATGATTGATCGAATCTAATTCAGTAATTATTCTTTCAACCATTTCGCTACTTCCATTTTTTGGCTTCCACTTGGTATCACCAACGGAATCTATCATATGATGTTCAATATCCAATTCGCCTATGACTCCTTTAAACTTTACGCTATAAGATAATGGAATGGCGGGGACACCAACTTGATAAGCAGACACGCACGCATGCATACGTCCTGATATAACTACTTGAGCTCTAGATATAATCTCTCTAGCCTCAACTGGTAGTATAGTATCACTTATGAATTTAACATCGTTACTTGGCTTAAGTACCTTGCGTAACTCATCAATTATTTTATTATCTGAAGATGTATCGCTGAGTACATGTGATAAGATTAATACTCTTTCTCCCTTTAGTATTAAAGAATCTATTAAGTTTTTATATGAAGTAATATAGTCTGTAAAGTTACTTGTATAAGCTTTCCAAAGCCCTGAAGGTACAATAACGTTATAAGTATTAAAGCCGTCCAGCATACTATTTACAATATCTGAGACTTCTTTACTATCTTGCTTATATAAAGGAAGGTAAGCTAGATCTGCAGCTATATTCACATTATCTAGATTTAGCTCGTCAACTAGGTACTTAGCACTATTGTAGTCTCTAGAGTAAATAGAGACCTTACTTAATAGGTTTTTAGCCCAAACTTTCCTCCATGAAGAAAATGGTCCCATTGTTTGACCAACTAGTGAGATTGAAATCCCCTTTGAAATCATACTTTGAAGTTTTAAAAACTCTATTGTTAATGCTTTAATTGAGTAATATTCAGAGAAATCATCGCCACCTAATTGAACAACTTTATCCACACCCACATTAGATATTAGCTTGCCAAAACCTAATGAGTAACTAGCATATTTAAAGAGCTTTGTAATATTACCATTACCTTTACACTCAGGTCTTAAAGGAATTTCTAAAGTTTTGAAACTTTCAATTTCTTCAACACCTGAAGATTGTATAATTCTATCTAGGCCATCCACCTCAACATTATCAACAATAAAGCTACTTTCAGGGTATTTATCCTTATACAATCGAATATAATTAGCTACCATCATCAAGGAACCGTAATTCTTTGTATTACTAGCTCTCATTATTAATACTTTCATTTTCTCTCTCTAAAATATAAATTAATAAATAGGGTATTATAACAGCATTTGCGTACCGATAGTTATTATGTGACGCTATCAAAGCTACATTTGAAAGAAGAAAAAAAAGATTTAACCTTTGATATGCTTCTTTCCTTAAAGTTCTAATAAAAACAAACAACCCAGTAAGATTAATCGTAATCAATAAAGTCGCAAGGCCTATGGAATTACTAAAATAGCTAAAAGCACGTGTAGCATTAATATAAATTGTTTCATGGTAAACTGGAGAAAGAAAAAAATCTAAACCTGTTAGTTGCGAAACTGATACCGTTAATGGATCGTAAGTTTTATAAACATCCTCTAAACGCCTTGATATGAAGCTAAGTTTTATAGGTTGACTAATTGGAAATGAAAAAAATACTAAAACCCCGATAAAGCTAAAAAGTAAAGCTATACAAGCTTTCCATTTTGATTTTTTATATAAAACATACAAAATACTTGAGGCACTTAGTATTGCCAAAATATCAGGTCTTGCTATAGTTAAAATGATTATTCCTAAAAACAATAGGCTCTTTCTTTTTTCCTTAAGATAGAATAAAACTAAGACTAACCCTAAAACAGTTAAAGACTCTTTTAATATGAAAAAACACCAATAGTTACCAACTGCTAAGAGTATTATTACTAGAAAATTAAAAATATTTATTTTCGTAGTTCGATTCAATATATAAATTATAGAAAAGTTGTAAGCACATAGGTTCATTAACCTAAAGGCAGTGGCGCTTACTGTATCAAAAAGATAATTTACAAAGAATGAAAATGTTAAGGAGCTTGTTCCGTTAATATAGGTAGACTCATCAGGAAAAGTAACGCTAAATTCCCCTCCATACTTTCCTAAATGGAAATAAAATAGCATAACTAAAAAATAAAAAAGCAATGAAAAAGTAGTGTAGAATAAAGCAATTTTATTTTTACTATACAAGTAAAAAAATATATAAATAGGGGCTATCGCTATTATATCTAACACTACAGGTACTCTATAAACTCAGATACAGACTTTTTTGGAGAATTACATACTACAAATTTATCTTTATAATATCCAACAGCTAATAAAACAGTTGCTTCTTCTCCTTTTTCGAGTGAAAGCAGACTAGCAAGTTTATTTTTAGTCATATTATTAACACACCAGTTTAAGCAACAACTACCTATTCCCTCTACATGTAAAGCATTAATTAAATTCATAGTATACAAACCACTATCGAACCATATTTGCTTGCGCTCAGTTGGTGTGACACAAGAACTTAAATCGCCAGTTATAACCAATAAGTTATCTACATCCTCACCAAATCCGGAGTTTCCGTTCTGAAGACTGAGAACTCGCTTTATTAAAGGTTTATTTGTAATAACCTTAGTTTTCCAAGACTGACGGTTACAAGCTGAGGGGCTAAATCGAGCTACTTCAAAAACGTTATTAAAATCACTTCGAGAAATAACTCTTGAGCTAAAATGCCTTGTAGTTCTACGAGTTTTAATAATGCGTTTGTACAAATCTTTGTCTTTAGCTTCTAAGTGCAGATCTTTGGATTTTAAAGAGAAGTAGGCGGTGTTACTATCTAAACAACTATTATTGAACCCTTTAGTGTAATCTATATACTTCTGCAATTGAGGGGGATTTTGATGTTCTAGGGTATATTTCTTTATAACATCAACTGCTTTCAATACTTCTGGGTTCGAGCAGTCATCTATAATTCTGATATGTTGGATGATGTTATCAAGTACTTTTAAACCGAAAAAATTACGACGTGGCTCCATCGTTAAGCCTTTCTCTATTTTATGATAATCCTTTCGTAACTTGTATATTGCAGTAGCTTTACTCTTTGATTGTCCAAAACCTGTAGCCCTAACATAACTTATATAATCTGATGCATGAATAAGTAGAGCTTCACCGGCATACTTCACTTTCTTTAACTGATTTTTTACATACATATTAATACCTTAAAAAAGAAAAACTACTTTAATTTGAAAATGTGGTTAGCTATATTTCAAAACTGGGATTACCTCTTTGAGCACTTAAAATAGGTAATTTACCCATTAGGAGGAGTTACATCTACTATACTTTTCAATGTGTAAATTTGAAAAGTCTTTAAAAGTAATACATGTTTAGAATTATAAGCATAATAATAAAGGACTTGACTAAGCTCTATTAACTCGCCCCTAAAAGGAAATGATATCGCAAACATTTCCTATACTTATGTCTTGCAATCTATGTTCGAAAAATATTGTTTTTTTAGATATGCTGGTTCTGGTTAATTAAGTTAGCCGACCTATATACTTTAAAAGTATTAAGAGAAACATACAAACCAAATTAAGTTATTAACTGCTGTTAACCAAAGCCTATAATACCGCTCTTTAGATGCATAAATTAGACTATACTGATTTATTATTAACGTATGGCTTACAATCTGCGAGCTTTATAATTACTTAAAATGAATTAAAGTTTACACTAAAAAACATAATATTGAGTCAAGTACTAGTAGTGCTAACAATATTTAATAGACTCTAAGCGCGAAACCAAACCCGAAGTGCGCCACTCTCTAAATAAAGCCGCTTTTTGTAAGTCATTAGCATGACTTTTGTCTGCTTGAAGCCAAAACACTTTCTAGCAGCAGTTTAAGAGCACTTTCTACTCTTGTTACCTGCTTATCTATCACAATTTTAAACACTACCTTTGCGGATGTACTGCCGTAATAATCCGTTAAAGTTTTCCTTCAGTCCGTGCTTTCACAGCGAATACAGGTTGTCAAAGTAAATATCAGCTTTTAACTTATTTGCGACATCCCCATATCCACAGAATTCCTATCATCGCTGTACTTCCCACTCACCAAAGCGTTTCTTTATATCGACAATAGCTAGACGGTGTTCAATCCCAATACGATCATAAATAATAACTCGTATAACTCCGTAACCTTTTCGATACTTACGTAGACCATGACGAAACTGTTTTTACAACTTACAGCACTTAACTTGTCTCGTTGAGCGTAGCTAAAAACCTCTCGTATATAACTGTTTGCCCGATAATTGCCTTTACATGGGCCACTTCTGGAAATGATGACTCTCTTACCCGATTAAGTCTGACCTACCGGATGATGTTGCTGCAACTGACTTGCAACCTTTACTAATTTCACGATAACTGAAACCCTCGGGTAAGTATGCTTCTATCTGGTATCGTTACACCTTGATAAACGGCTTGCCACCATGCTATCACTGCTATTAGTTTGATAACTTCATAAACAACTACAGGCAAAGCAAGAGTGATCTTACAACCTCAATTCAAAGCTAGGTGCAACATTCTTATAGGGACAGCAAGTAATCTGTAGCGTTTGGAGTGTTTAACTAAGACCTCTTTCACATATATTAGTTTGTGTTTTAGCAGGTGTGCACCTCAGAGATAAAATTACTCCATGAGACACTTTTCTCCATTTTGAGACAGTCAATTTTGTCTATCTCATTGTAATTACTTGATTTAGTACTTTTTATAAAAAGTGCCCAATAGGCCCTAGGTAAAATTCAACCGAAATACATTTTCTTGTCTAGCCCTTCGGGCACGCTTCACGTTCCAGTTCGTCGCAGAGCTCCTCTCGCTTCAGCTTGAAAGCAAAAATATTTGCTTATATAGCTCTTCGGGCACGCTTCCGCACCTAGGTTGCAGTTCCTACGTACTGATACTTAATAAAATTTTCGCATAAAGCCGAAGCTGTGTATTTTACTAGTATTGTTTTATGTCTTTGTTATCTACGCTCATTTCTACTTGTTTATTAAGTAGATTGATCAGCAAAATACTACGCATATCACCGTCAGACTCTTTGTAGATAGCTTTGATATTATTAAACGAACTGTTATTTACGCTAACTACATCACCCATTTTAGGTATAGTAGAATCATTAGTCTGTAAACGCTCACTCTTAAGCTGTTCTATTAGGGCTGTAGGTACTATTTGATAATTTGCCCCATAAGATACAAAGCCGCTAATTCCGCGCGTATTTTTTACCGCAGAAAAGTTACAGTTTTGTGACTCAAGGCAAACAAATAAGTAGTTAGGGAATAAAGCCGACTGTTTAACGGTACGTCGACCTTTAACCAGTTTTTCGGTGATTAGTTTGGGGTAGAACACCTCAATTCCTTGGTTAAGTAAGTTGGTAGATGCTCGCTCTTCTTGACGAGGCTTACACGTAACTAAATACCAACTTTCCATAGCAATCCTTACTACAATATAATTGTAAAAAACACAACGCTATATCTTATTAAGTGTAATTATAAACAATTTAAGCGCATTAAGTAAATAAGTTCTTATTGTAAATATTTCGCTCTATTTTCGTTAACTGTTGATCATTGTGATTTGAAACAACGCTATAGTAGTCTTGACGGTATTTACTGGGGAATAAACGGGATTATGTTCTGTTCAAATGCTTGCTCTTGAACCTCAAGAGGCATTTGCCTAAGATCTACAATGTGACCATTTACTGATGCCAACCAAATAAGAGGGTTGTCGTACTGACGACTTGGGATTGTCCAGTTTGGGTCTGATGGGAACATATCGAACAAGTCTCTAATGAACTTAGACTTAGCACTGCCAGAACTACTACTCACGCTAAAACTCGAATATAAGTCTGAGGCGGTAACAAAAGGCTCGGTATCCTTATCAAACAAGAAGTTAACCATCCCAATTGCGTGTATGATCCCGCACGCCCAAAGCTTTTCTTTGCCTTTGACAAAAGGTGTCTCTTTTTTACGAGCTAATGCTGCTGTCAAGTACAGACAATACTCTAGATATTCATCATCAAGGTTATCTCTTGCGTATGTTGCAATAAGGTTTTCTACTTTTGAAAACCTGTCTTTGAGATGAACTGGAATTCTCTTGGTTGAATGCTTCAGCATGATACTACCTCAAATTTTTGTTGATTATGGGGAAAGCTAAATGCATCACTAATGAAGTCAGCAAGAGATAAATCTCTATTCTTCACGCTCTCCATTAAGCGCATCCACCCTAAATAATTCGGCAAGTAATCAGTTCCTACCCCATAAAACCTTTGCATCCAGACTCTTATGCGCATCATGTAATTATTGACGTTTTGAATGTGAAATTGTTTACCAATGACTCTTTGTGACTTACTCGCTATGGTGCGGTAGTGAGTTAAGCCGTTTTCTTTAGCAAAGCTTCTATATGAATGCGCACCATCCGAGCACAGAATAGAGTCGGTGTTAATGATAGGTTTCAATGCCTTACCAATCTTCTCTTTATTGGGTCGCCCTAACATTGTTTCCGTTAATCCACCGCTTCGCTCTTTGACGATAAGCACAGCGATTTGATCTTCTTTCTTGCGTTTATCTCCCATACCTCCACGCTTTCTTGGTTCACGATGATGGATAGTTCGTTTGCCTTTATAGCTTTCAAGAAAGAACATTTCATCAGCTTCAACAATCCCTGAGACTTCAGAGACCTTATTGACGGTTGGGGAGGCAAGAAAGCGATGTCGCCATCTGAATACTGTCGTAATTGCCACTCCTAGCTCTCTTGCCGATTGGCGAATCGTTTTACTGTCAGCTATGCATTCTACGTATTGACTCCACAGGCTACGCTTTCTTAAACGAGCTAATGGTGTTTTGGTCAGAGCATTGAAAGTTTTTCGGCATTGTTGTTCTTTGCATCGGTATCGCTGCAACCCTGCCGACATCCCCCACTTGTTTAGTTTGATAGAGCCACAGTAAGGACATGCCACTTCATCTGATGATTTGCACTGATCAATCAACTTTGCAGTTGAGTCTTTATGGATGATACTATCCGCTCTGTCTCTAATGAGACGAATTTGATTATCGGTTAATGACGGTAACTCATTAATTATTCGAGTAAACCCTTTAATTTCCATAATCAATCCCTCAAAGTTAGATGCTTTAATCATAGCCTAATATTTGCGTACCAACATTTAAAGCGAATAGAGCGAAATATTTACTAGAGCCTGTTGATCTTTGGTGTACATAATTCAATCAACCCACATGGGTAGCCACATTAATGAGAAGGCTAAAGCAACGACGCTATGATAATTTCTAGCTAGGGCGTGTATATGGTCTCCTCCAACATTGCAAGAATAAACAATGAGTTTTGACAGGGATAGGTTTGCGTTCGTATATCCGGCTTCTTAATTGAAACACTTTGGTTTCGAGCCTCGATGAACTTCGCACATATCGTCCTTATCGTTGACACGAGTTTATCAAACTCACACGCCCTATCAGGTTTTCGATATGTCGGTTTTACCTGTTTGTCATCACTTGATGTTTATTCAGCAATCCTCTGAAGTGAACTCGTTATTCATTGTTAAGCCGTTACCAAATCATCGTTGTAACGACCGCCGTGTTTTAATATCGCCCAACCAACGCGAGCTAACTTATTGGCAAGCGCAACCGCAGCTTTGTTCCTGCCTCGCGTTTGCTCTATTCGCTTTATCCATTTTGCCAGTGGCGTATCTTTGTTCGCACTGACTCGCATAACGGCTCTGGCACCGTGTATCAATAAGGTTCTTAAATACCCATCGCCCCGTTTACTGATACCCAGTAAATTTTGTTTACCGCCGGAACTATGTTGCCTCGGAACTAAACCTATGGAAGCTGATACCGCTCGTCCATTGTTAAATTCACTGCCATTGCCCACATGTTGATAAAACGCACTGGCAATCAATGGGCCAATACCCGGAATACTCTGTAATCGAACACAGGCATCATCTTTACTTAAGTCATGGATTTTTTGAGTATAAACATCCAGATGCGCTTTAAGCTCTGACAACTTTTTATAGTGTTGTTCCAATAATTCCTTGAACAACTCACTCAACCCATTATTTGCTTCTCTATCGTATAACTCAGGCAAGGCCTTATAAACATTATGTACTCCCAATGGAATGACAATCCCATACTCATACAATAAGCCTCGTATTTCATTACTATTCGCTGTTCTGTCTCGCTCACATTTCTTGCGTAGTACATGCAGCGATTGAATATCTTGTTGGGTTTGGGTTTTTGTTCTAACAAAACGCATTTCTGGTCGCACAACAGCTTCGGCTATGGCTAATGCATCATTAAAATCTGTTTTGTTACCTCTGACATAAGCCTTTACGTGTTGAGGCGCTATTTGTTTTACCCGATGCCCCAGTTTTTCGAGCTCTCTTGCCCAGTAATGTGCACTGGCACATGACTCGACTCCAACTAGGCAATCATCTAGTTGAGCAAAATAATTCAGTATTTCTTTTCTTCTCAGGATTTTTTTCTTAACAATTTTCCCTACTTGATTACAGCAAACCACATGACTCACATTCTTTGCTAAATCTAATCCAACTGTTGTAATATTCATCTCGGTCTCCTCGCTTTATTACTTGAATCGTTCAATTCCAAGTTTGGCACATTGCGATGCCGAAAGGGAGGAGACCATTTCATCGTTGAACTTTGTGGTATGAAAAACAAACAGCATGAAGATAAGATATAATTGAATTCGCCAGAAAACTTTACACCGAACCTACATGCCAAGATTAATGTTAACAGACGGGACATGGAGTGTTTTATCAAAAGTAATGTACTTAAGTGGTCGAATTTATAATAAGCCCGCCATAGAAAAACGCTCGAAGGCATACTGTATAAGATGCGCACAGGTATTCCATGGCGAGATTTACCTTCTGATTTTGGCCGTTGGAGTGCTATCTACAGACGGTTTAATTTATGGTCCAAAAAAAGGGATTTTGAATGAACTGTTTCGCGCATTATCTCGTGATGCGGACATGGATTGGGTCTTCATTGATGGCAGTATTGTCAGGGCTCATCAACATAGTTGCGGTGCAAGAACTGCTGACAATGAATCAATTGGAAAGAGCCGAGGTGGAAATTCTACGAAAATTCATCTTGCAGTCGATAGCGGAGGGTTGCCTGTTTATTATGAATTATCCTGTGGAAATACGCATGATATCGTCCATGCAGAGTCACTCGTAGCTAATTGCCCAACAAGTAATATGGTTGTCGCAGATAAAGGCTACGACAGTGAAAAACTGAGAGCGTTTGTTCGTGATAATAACGCTACACCCGTTATTCCACGTAAGGGCAACAGTTTAGTAGGCAATGAAGATATTGACTGGTGCATGTACAAATATCGGCACTTGGTTGAGAATGCATTTGGCCGTATTAAGCAATATAGAGGGATAGCCACGCGGTATGAAAAGCTTGAACGAAATTATCATTCAATGCTCGCTTTAGCATTTACTATGATGTGGCTACCAATGTGGGCTGATTGATATATGTACTACAAAGATCAACAGCCCCTAATTATTTCCAGAAATTTCTTCCGTCGCCTCCTGACGCAGTTTCTGAGCATCCATTCCGTTTAGCCTTCCAATAGCTCTGTCTGGGGCACTTTGACGGTTTCCATCCACGTTTAGCGTACTTCCTGAGCCTGTGAGTCGTTCCAGATCCAGTGACGGTACTTCGGGTAGGTTGCCTGTTATTGACAAGATACCTATCCATTCATCCAGATTGACTTGGCTCCAATCTACCTGGTTTAACTGACTCGCAGTCAAACCTTCACAGTTTGGAGACTTCGCACTACCCCAACCAAGGCCTAATTGCGGACGTACTTGTTCTTGAATGATCCGTGAAAGTGGCGAAGTAAAGCAGCAATATGACTGCCGTTTTTCAACACAGGCTCCTAAGAACTTAGACTTGCAGTAAGAGCCTACATAGTGGCAACTCTTCAATACCCGCTTGGCGTTCATTTCAAACTCACTCTGCTCACATTTCCAGATAAGTTGAATGAGGATCATGGTGACCGAATAAATCATGTAGGCCGTCATAACCGTACTCAGAACCGCGCCCGCAGCCCCCCCCAGGGCAAAGTTACCACCCGAAACGACACCATCGGCTCCAACTGCGCCACCAACGTTACTAAACAGTGCCGATTGTGCCCCCGAACCAAAGGTCGTACCTACCCATTCAGCCGTTTTGTTGGTCAACACCTGCATAAAGCCAGTCGCAGCTTGCTCCGCTCCCGCGCCAGCAGCCGTTGATGGCCCTGCTCCCATAAGAGAGTCCCATGCAGACACAAAAGGCTCCTTGACCGCACTCCAGGTACTCGTGATCGGTTCCCTAAGCGTATTCCACGAACCATAGATTGCAGAAGACGGATTCATGGCCATGACTGCCGTATCAAGCTTGTTGACCGCCACAATCATTGTGATGTAATCCGATAACGACACGCCACTTGGCTTTTCACAGCAATCTACTATGCCGCCAACGGCTTTTTTGCACTGGCCAGCATTACCTTTAAAGACCGTACACTCAACGTTATCTTGGCTATCAGCTCCCGTGCATGACATATCATTGGTCATAAACTGCGCCGCATTAAGCATCGCCGCGGCTTCTGCAAAGTTAGCCTGCTTGATTGACTCTGGCTCTAAACAATCTGTGCCCATGCAGCGAACTGGCCCCTCACAGTTGTATTGAGTTTCCATTCGTGCATTTTGCACTTCAACGCTTTGTCCGCAGTCATACACCAAACTTTGGATATAACAGAAGCCTTCATGACCAGCTCCGCCTTCAGTGCATTCGGTTCTGACATACTGGCAGGCCGGGTTTTGTTCTAGCGCGGCACACGTATTGGTGGTCGTGTTTTGTCCGTTATTGACGATGGTTTGCGTATTACCATTGGCATCTACCCAGCTATCTGAGCTGCCCATGTTGAACTCTGGATGAGCAGTCGAAGCATTGTAGGTCGCTCTTGCCCTCCAGCATGAGAGCCCCAGTCCATCAGAGCTGCCACGACTGGTTAAATGAGCAGGAGACGAAACAACCGCCGGATAAAGGCTTCCAAGATTGGCCAACTCGCCACTACCAACCATTAACCCGTCGATTCGTTTTGTACCCGTATCCAAACACTGCCACTGCACCGCAGTGAACTGATCCGTTTGCATCAAGCATTGCTCTATGCCCGGATCACTTGATTGATGAACAACATCTTGCTCTAAGTATTTGCCAGAGAAGGCCAATGAAGCGCTCAGTCTCGCAGGAGCCAAGCACTTCTGAACTTCTCGGCTGCAAGTATCGAAATCGACTTCGTTCCAGCCGGACTCACATTTGGAACGAGTGACTTCCTGAGGTTCATGCCACGAAATAATCGACCCATTGGCGACTTTACACAATGAACCAACCAAGGTTCCTTTTGGACACGTCATTTCAGGGTATTTAATGGACGGTTTCGTCTCAGTCACCGTTTCCTTATTGCCCGTCAGTGAGAGTGTCGTTTTCCAACCATTTGCCTTGGATGGCGACTCGGTAATTTTTATCTCAGTATTTTGATTATCAAAAATTCTCAGTATCGCGTTCCCAGTTTGCATAGTACTGCTGTGCTGTGGAACAAAGCTGAGCGTTTCAGAGCTAAAGCAACCACGCTCAATAGACCAGCTTTGTTGATGAGTTTCAGCGGATACACGTCGTTCTAACTGACACTCAGTAAGCGTGCTGATCTTCTCGCACACCTGGTAATCCGGTACATGCTTGGTTTCAGTAAATGGCGTAATCGTCTGAGTAGGCTCACAGGCCTCAAAACTACTTGGCATAAGGTTAGATACCACACACTTTGGATCGCTGGTTTGCAATCCACAGTCATAGGTATCGGTAAAACGAATGCATTCACCTTTATCATTGGTCTCGGCACATTCTGACGACATGAATCCACAGGAAGGATTCGCTTCAAGCACTTGGCAGGCCTGATTTTCAATCCCCTTATAGCTTTCATCATCCACACTGACTTGTACACGCCGACACAAAGGCGATATGCCAGCCACAGGGCTAGGGGCAAAGTAGGATTCACAAACTGAAACACCATTGACCACCGTACATCCGTTGGTTGAAGAAGGCTGATCCGTGCATTGAATGCTGTAGTCTGAAAACTTCGTCGGGATATCCGCTGCTTGTTCGATACAGGATTGTGGCGACCAACTATCATTCATCACTACCTTGGTTGGATCAAAGCGCACCTTTATGCGTGCATAGCCCTCACCACTACCCGTAACCGATACGCGAATTTTTACCGGCACTTCTAAACCTGGTTCTACCGCTTTTAGCTTGGCAGTGAGATCGGTATTTGGATTGCGCTCCCAACTGGTACTGAGCTCGCAGCGACCTGCCGTTTCTGGTGGAAAGTTATTGTTCGGCCCAGACCAGACTTTCTGATCGCCAAGCCATACTTGCATGTAGTCATCCCATTTTGCGTACTCAAGAACGGCTGAGGTAATCGCATCGGGGTTCACGACTTTGAGTGTGATGGCCTGTTCAAACACTTTACAACGGCCACTCCAGTAGTTGTCGCCAATTCGTCCAATCCAAACTTCAAGACACCCTTCACCACAAGAGCGAAGGTTCATTGGTCCTGAAACATGCTCAATAATGCCTGCCGTGTAATCGTGAATAATAGTGCAGCTGTTAACCGCTGTATTGAGCCTGTCGCATTGCTGGTAATTTGGGCTACCTTCACCTTGAGACTCACAGCCTGGGAAACTTTGTGTCAATAGATTAGGGTCAGTTTGAACCGCATCGGTTAATGCCCAAAGCGGATCATTGACCATATCTGGCCGAGACCTGTCTTTGATTTGCTGTAGCGAGCGAAACGCCTCACCCGTAGCGCCACTTTCGGATGCCATGCTCTCTTGGCGCTGTGTCCCCAATTGATTCATACTGGCATCAGAACCATAAACGCCCGTTAAGACATCCAATGAGCCCTGATCCATACCAGGGAAAAGCTCTTGCAAGTTAATGGACTCATTACCACTGCCATTCGGCACCGACAATGTATTGCCATTGAGTGCGGGCATCGTCCAGTTTTGCAGCAATTGCTTACCTTCTTGTTGTCCGCTTAGGCCGGATTGGCGCTGCACATCAGCGGCCACACCATGTAAGGGCAGGCACGCCATAGTGATAGATAAAATACCCGCTAAAAATCGGGTAAAAAGTGTTGGTTTCATGGTTAACCTCCCGAGTTACAGCAGTCTTGCCAGCGCCACAAAATGTAGAGCGCATCTTCTCCGGCACCGGGGATCGTTCGCCACTCTCCCCATTTCATGGTGCTTTCACCGATGACATGCGCACTTTCAGTTTCCGGTACAGGGAAGAACATACTCATCTTGTATTGGGATTTCGGCAGCATGGGTTCGATAACAGGTCGGCATAGCGCACTGTTCCCCATTGTTCGTCTTGCAAGACCACGCCTGTGTTGAGCCGCGATTGCACGCGCCGCTAAATGGCTGGTGTTTTCTGCTAATGAACCAAAGGCTAAGGTGTGGCCAGATAACGGATAGAGATGGCCCCAACTGCCAGCACACCAAAACAACTGATCGATGGGTTTACCAAGCGTTGATGAAGCAGCGTCAGCGGTACAAGCAGAGATAGCCAATGGATTAGCAACAGCAGCAGCTTCAGGCTGAGTAAAAAAGGCCAGTTCATCGTTCAGCCATGTTGGGTCCAATTCCGACAAATACATCAAGTCAAAATCCATGTAACCATCGGCATTGCAATTGCCATCCATGAACAAATCGAGCATGACCAAAAGCGGAAAGGCGTAATAATGGTAATGGTAGAAAGCAAGATCACCGGTATCGTATTCACCCTCACCATGACCACCTTGCAATCGCCTATCACCTAACGGTAAGCGAATCCCTCCCAGTGAAGGCGAACAACCTGGCGTTCTGACCAGTTCAATCAAACGCGCTGGCTCCCACATGCTGGTAACAATACCTGGCCTTGGCACACCTAAGTTGTCTTCACACAAGCAAAATGACTTGTTTGATGCGCCGCTTGGGACATTGCCAGAGCCAAGCGGAAGCCCTGCAACCCGGATAGGAAAAATGCATGACCAGCAAACATCCGTCAGCAACTTACCCGACAATAAACCCGCGTCTGGGCAGGTCAGTTCGGCTTTTGCTGGAATAGATGCGCCCAAGACAAGCATGACAACGAGAGTCCGCACCAGACGATACGTATTATTGAGCTTTTGCATGAACAAGCTCCTTTGCTGGAATTTCTTCTATTTCAAACGCGAGCCCCTTTGCTTGAACAAACGATGGGGTGACTTGCAAATCAAAGCGCTGCTTTAGCGAGGCATTGAGAAGGTAAACCGGACTGTCCAATGTCTTTTCGAGCACATTGAGGCTATTCCAACCTTGATCACGGTCGAGCTGCGTGGTGATAAGCGTAATGCGGCGTAGTGCCCTATCTTGGCCCTCAAGCCAATGCGCAACTGCGTTTACTTCCTCAGCGTTCGACGCATTAAACACCACAAGCTGCTGCGTAAATGGCAAGGCTTTTAGCGGGTTAATACGCGTTCCTGCTGGGAGCAATGTTCGACCATTGGCATCCAATAGTGGCCGCTGCATGACAGTGGTTGGATCAACCGTTCTTATCCGATACTGCGTGGCTTTGGGTAACTCAGTAAATGTTTGGCGAGACCAGAAACGCTCAATGGCTTTTTTCTTTAACGCGCCTAGGTCAAGCGACTGTAAACGCTGCATCGCCACTTGCATCAAATCCGGTTCTAAAATGGAGTGAATCGGACCGCGTTGACCCAATGAACCGGTATTGCCAGTTTCAATTTGACGCTGCAACCAGCCCTTGCTGTAAACCCCTAGCGCACTTGCAGTCACCTTGTCATCTTCTATGCGGAAAATGGCAGGCACGCTAGTCACCCGCCAGTGCACAAAGGCTTTCGGATCGATTCGAACCTGAGGAACAGGATCAAGCCCCGTCATCAGGGTATGCCAATCACGGATAGCAGCCCCCAAGGTCTTTCCTTCAGGAATTCCCCGAAACAACACAATAGCGCCGGTAGCACTGGCCTCTTTAAATAGCTGCTTCAGTGACGAATCACCCAATGAGGACGATGCAAATATCAACCATTCATCGCTGTGTTTGAGCGACACAGGTTGTTCAACCGGTGCAAAAGGCTCAATAAATTTAGATGAGCCATGCACAGCACTTTGTAAAATGCTGCGGCTCATTTCGACGATCTTTTTGTCCTCGTCAGACAACGGAAAAGGCTCTTGTGCCCAGGACACTTGAACCCAAGATAATGGAGCAACCAACAAAAATAAGAGGTATAGTCTTCTCATCATCCACCTCCTACCAAAGCGGCCAAGCGCGACCGACAATCTGCTCGCGCTTAACGGCATTCCAATAGCGGGAGTCGAAACTCGTAGCAGCCTCGCCGGAAAACCAATATTCGTTTTCTTGCAGCGTCAATGAACGGCTAAATTCTGTTTCAGCCACACCAAGACGCTGGGCTAACTCCATGCCGGTAGAGACTTGAGCACCATTCACCAGCACATGCTCAGGAGTCACATTGACTTCATCCCCAGGCATCCCTGTTAGGCGTTTCAGCATACGAGTACCGTCGTTATATAACGGAGCGAGTCCTTTTGAGTGGAAGGCATACAAACCATTCTTAACGGGCTCTTTATTCCATAGGTCAATCAGATACACCGTGGTATCAGGCAGGCAGCGCTCTTGCTGGGTATCAATACCTATTCGGTAGCGCATCATGGCGTAGGTGCCTACCAAGGCCATAATTAACGCAAGAATGGTCAGCCGGATGAGGTAAGGCCGCCAAGGCATTCTTTTACGGAGTATCTGCATGAGACACCTCCTTTGAGCCTACTGGCACAAATATGGAATCATCAGCACCCACCACCGCTTGGGCATCCAGCACGATAAAACCGGCTGCTTTTAACTTTTCAATTTGCTGATTGGTCTGAAGCAACCTGGATTCGATGTCTTGTTCGCTGGCATTAGGGCCCAGTGACAACACCGCCTCCCCAAAATCCACGACTGCAATGGGCGTACTTAACGCCAACTGGCTGTGGATGGGTTCGACTGTTTTCATTAAAAGCCAACTGGTCATTAAACCGCTACCAGCAATAGACAAAGTAATAGAGGCCATAAATGGCCAAAGCGTGGTCTTATTCATCTAAATCCCGCGAGAAACCCCGTCCTTCTAGGGCGAGGAGGGATAGCGGTTGCTCCGAAGGAGCAAAAACTACCCGATTGGTTAATGTTAATATTTACTTTCACAAAAACAACTGTATTCTTGTGAACTATGAAAGAGATCGCTATTAAACAACGCTTTTACCCAACGACTGAACAGGCTCAATTGCTTGCGCAGACTTTCGGCTGTGTGCGTTTCGTTTATAACGCGATCCTTAAATGGCGTACCGACGCTTTCTACAACGAAAGCAAAAAGGTTAACTACAACACGGCAAGCTCTAAGCTGACCGAACTCAAGAAGCAAACTGAGTTTGAATGGCTTAACAGCGTGTCGTGTGTACCGCTCCAACAATCTTTGCGCCATCAACAAACTGCGTTTAAGAACTTCTTTGAAGGAAGGGCGAAGTATCCAGCCTTTAAGAAGAAGCGCAGCAAGCAAAGCGCAGAATTCACGAAGTCGGCGTTTAAGTTCAAAGATGGCAATATCTACATTGCCAAGTCCAAACAGCCGCTTGATATTCGCTGGTCGCGTGAACTTCCTAGCGAACCAACTACCGTCACTATCTCGAAAGACAGTGCAGGCCGCTACTTCGTGTCTATGCTTTGCCGCTTCGAGCCTAAACCACTGCCTGTTACCAAAAAGACAACGGGTATTGATTTGGGTTTGACCGACCTTGTGATTACCGCTGACGGGTTTAAATCTGGCAATCCCCGCCATACTGCAAAGTACGAGAAGAAATTGGCTCAGGCGCAACGCCGCCTTTCCAAGAAGAAGAAAGGAACTGCCAACTTCCACAAAGCCAGAATCAAAGTTGCTCGCATTCAGGCGAAGATTGCCGACTGCCGCCGCGACTTTACCCACAAACTCACCACTACGTTGATAAACGAAAACCAAGTGATTAGCTGTGAGAGTTTGAGCGTTAAAAACATGGTCAAGAATCCGCGACTTGCTAAGGCCATTGGTGACGCCAATTGGGGCGAAATGGTTAGGCAGCTTGAGTACAAAGCAGAATGGCGCGGCAGAACACTTGTCCAGATTGACAAGTGGTATCCGTCTAGTAAGCGTTGTAATTGCTGTGGTCACGTAGTTGATTCTCTACCGTTACATATAAGGCATTGGACTTGTCCAGCGTGTGAAGCGCGCTTAGACCGTGATACCAATGCCGCTATTAATATCAAAGCCGCTGGGCAAGCGGTGTTAGCTTGTGGAGCGTAAGTAAGTCCCGATTGTTCTAATGAACTTCGGGCATAACGCCTTGAAACAAGAATCCCCTTCCTTTAGGGAGGGGAGCAGTCAAAGCCTCGCTCCTTCAACAACTGAGAGATGGCATCAGCAACAGAAAGGCCTTTGCGCGTTAACTGTTTAATCGCGTTTACATCTTCTGCACGGGACGAGTACAACAGCTTGTGAAACGGATCGACGATGAGGCGGCCAATCCCGGTGCCCATTTCGGTAATAAAGAAAATTTCGGAATAGACACCCGTGACGGTATGAACCGTTTTTAGGTATTCGTAGCCGCCTTCACCTAATGGCAAACGGCCTTCTTTTTTGAGCGCGTTGATGGTTTCGGCTTTTTGGCCAAGCAGGTACATATTGGCCGAGTTTTCAGCGATGGCTTTACCTGTAGGGCTATCGTATAAATCGTTGACCGACTGCGTTACCGTCACAGCACTGCCGCCATATTTTCGAAATCGCCGGTAACCGGTTTCGATGAACTTACCGACATCACCTTGAGTCAGCAGATCCCAGGCTTCGTCGATGAACACAATCTTGCGACGATCCCGCTCACCTAAGTACATCTCTTGTTGGATTTGGTAGATAAGCTGAAGCAACACCACTTGTTGCAGATGCTTACGCCCCTTGAGCTCTTCTAACTCCAAAACGGTGAAACGGTTTTTGAAGCGAATATTGTTGTGGCCATTAAAGAAGCGGCCATATTCGCCTTGTGTCGTAAACGGATAGAGCTGCTCACCCACGTCTTGCACACGACGGTCATCGTGATTTTTCAAAGCCTCTGCCACATCATCAACCAACATCGCACGACCTTTTTTCTCCCACAGTTCACGGGTCTGACGTTTTAGGTTGGCCATCTGAAAATCGGTTAATGACTGCGTAGGTGCGGCCATTGCGGCCAATAACCCAACCAACACATCCGCTTCTTCGTCATAGTCCTCAACGATTTCAAACGGATTCAAGCAAATGCCACTGTCCCGGCCGAACTGTAAGAACTCACCATCATAGACTTCACACAGCTTTTCATAAGAGCGGCCAACATCAATCACCCAGCATTGGCCGCCTTCAGATAAGTAGGAGGAGATGATTTCGTTCACCAGGAATGACTTACCCGACCCCGATTGCGCCGCGATGCAACAGTTGTAATTACTGCCCGAGTCATAAAGGGACACACTCATGATCTGACCATTACGGGAAACAAAGTTAATCACTGGCGTGCCCGTGCCTTTCCAATCCGCAAACAAAGGCAACAGAGGGATCACATGCCGTGTCGCCATGGTCTTGAATCGAAACAAGTCGTTCATCGCCTGGCGGTCGGCACCAAATGGCAGGGCATTCAAGAAAATTGGCAAACAGAAGTACTTGTCTTCCATCAGCTCAAATCCGAGTTCTTTGAAATAAGTTCGAGCATTTGAAACAGAGCTGATGGACGCTTCTTCAGTTGGTGAAAACAGCGTTAAGGTCATGTTTGCCCGAATAGGACGATCACCTTCTTGCAAGGCTTCAAAAAGAACATCAAATCCCTTTTTCTTGGCTGCAAGCACCGGCACAAACTTGAGCATCGGGCCATAGGCCTGATTGACCGCCCATTGACGCTTCGTCTCTAAACGAGATCGCATCGCCTCAGCTGAAGGAAAGTGAATGGTGACATTCAGCAAAAAGCTTCCGCGTAAACCGCGACTGCCCGTCATCATATCGCCCGCAAAACTTGCGGCATGACCAAACCAGATCCGCTCAGGCAAGCGCTTAAACGATAAGGTTTTAACTCGGTAATCACCCAGCATAAGACCTTGGCTATCCACCTTGATAGCTCGGTCATAATCCAACACTTGCTCTCGAAGTGGTTTATCTGCCTCACTGCGGATTGGTGATGGATTGCGCCAAGAAGCATCTTTTCCCCAGTTAAGCTGCGCACTTAATGCCGCGAGCCAATTTCGGTCAGTCATCTCAGTGACACGAAAACCAACCGTTGTCAGCGCCTGCGCGAAAGAAGCACGAAGCGCGGATGCTCGACTCAACTCTCGCTCCATCGGTATAGGACTTTCCAAAGGCAATTTGCAGGTGACGATCAGTTGAAAGTTGCGTACCTGAGTCTGGGTCGATTCTTCTATCGGTTGAACCGTGCCGCCATCGAGGAAATCCGCACGTTTGCGAATAGACGCCCTGAGCAATGGATCGGATTGACGATGCCGTAAGCCCATCATTCGCTGAATGTCGGTTTGAATATCAGGCGAGGCGTATAGGCCAAATTGCAGCAAAGTGTCTTTTGGCCAGTCGTTGTTGAGTAGAACATTAACCCTGTCTGCAACAGACTCATCACCACCGGGCAATGGGTCACATAGAAAACCAAAGCCAACACTCTGGTCTTCCATGAAAAACAGTTGCTCATCGTCGGAATAGGCCAATACTGGCAACAGCTCAGAAGCGCGTTGCCCTGAATACAAAGAGGCTTTCATTAACGCCCCTCCAACCAAACAGAAAGGTCATAAGGACGGCCTCGGCTGATGCGACCATCATTGGCGACAATGAAAGGCACACCTTGAATGCCCAGGATTTGAGCCGTCACCAAAGTACGCTGCATTGGTTCTAAGTTGCAGGCATCATCCTGTTCTAGGTTACCAATCCGGCCATTCAGCAATGCATCGGTGGCCGCTTTCTTGTCACGCGCACAGCCAAGCTGGCGAACCTGACGCTCTGAATCAGGACCAAGCACTGGCACAGGGAGTATTTGGAAGGTGTATTCTTTGGTTAGCGGTAAAGCTTGTTTCAAAAGCTCATGGCAGTGCGGGCATCGTGGGTCAACAAAGACCACCACTTTCTTTTTGCCTTCGCCTAAAGTCAGTGGGTTCAAATCATCCATTTTTAAGCCAAGGCGACTTAAGTCCAGCGTGTTACCCGCTTCACGAATTTCTTCAAGGCTGGTAAGCGGCTTTTTCGACCAGGCATCATAGAGCGTGCCATCAATGACGAACCGGCCACTGTCTGACATGAAAACAATACGGCCATTGCTTTCGACCGCTTTCATACCCGTGACAGGTAAAGAAACCATGCCGTCAATTTTGCCAACGGGCGACACTTCAGACACAGGTTCAGCTTGAACCAATGGAGACAGCGCAAGCGCCAGAATAATAGGAGATAGTTTTCGCATGAGGAGTCCTCGTTAATGTAAATCGAGGCTCCAGTCTATGCAGTTGTCCTATGTGGACTCGGTTAGATAGATTGAAGAATTGGATGCCTTGCTAGGGTGCTTAACTATTTGGAAATAACTGTTAGAATTAGGAGGAATAAACAGTGTACAGCTTATAACGAGCAGAAATGAAAAAGGCCGCCTTTCAGCAGCCTCTTCAAATTCTTCTAGATTTCGCAAAAAAACCTATGATTTTAAAGCAATTTCTAGTCAGATTCTGCCCTAGAGCCATATCACGAGCCGATGCTCGGAGGGGGTGTATCTAGGACTTACAGACACAGTATAGGATTGGAGATAAAGATTTGCAAGTAGATCAAGCGTTCATCAACGCACTAGAGGTAACGCTTTCGAAGTCCCGATTGGACACCTACCGCACATACTTCAGCTGTAAAAATGATGCTGAAGCTCTTGGAACGTATCTTTGGAATAAGTCCTTATCAACAGCATTTTACCCCCTTCTTCAGGCGACTGAAATTACTTTACGAAATTCAATTCATTCAGCTGCTTCCGGCCATTTCAGTGGTAACAAAGAATGGTTTTTAATGAAGAAATTTCCCTCTGCAAAAAAAGAGGCTGAGAAGCAATACCTGAAAAAAGATCGTAAAACACCAATTACTCCCAGACCATCTTCAGATACCGTTGTAGCATCTTTGAGCTTTGGCTTTTGGGTTAATTTACTTACGCAGAATTACGATGACCCAGTAAAAAATACCAAACTTTGGCCGACATTGATTCCAAAAGTGTTCCCAAATGCAAAAAGCACGAACGCAACAAGGACCTCATTACATCATCGATTTAAATTTATAAAAGACTTTAGAAACAGGGTTGGCCACTATGAACCCATCTGGAAAATACGTGATACTGTTGACGGTGGTGGAAATATTATTCGCTTAGGTCCTACGACCCCGGAAGAAAGCATCATTCGCTTAAACGAATACGTTGATCTGATTGCAGAGAGTTTAATGTGGATGAGCTTTGAACGGTATGATTTTATTGTTGGTATGGGCATCATAGATCACATAAGACAACTATGTTCTCTTGAGGCATTGAGCCATTTTCAGGGAACAAATCCAACAAAACTAAAAGTCAACAAGTTGAAACATGAACTTTCAAAACGCCATAAAGAAAATGGTTCCGTCTCTGGGCTTTATGAACTAACAACATCACCTAAAGGCGTACATAAAGGGAGGAGCATTGTGCTTGAAGTTAAACAGATTTACCCACCAAGACTGATCAAATAAGCCAATCCTGATAAAAAATAAGGCCCACAAAGCAGTGACTTTGTAGAACCAAACCTTTTAAAGGCATATTTTGAGTTTATCAGGTGCCCAGTAAAACAGCGCTGATTGCTGGAACAGTTGTGCCAATAATTTCTTGAGAGCTGGCAACAACAGGTAAGGTTGCAGACATAACACTTTTATCGCCTACAAGCGATGGCAGAAGCGCCGTTGCTAGCCAACCGGTTTAGCTGAGCCCGTTTTTTCACACCCTGGGTGTTAAAATTTATCACCCTTTAAACTAACCAAGTCCTTTTAATCCCCCCTTAGAAACCAAGTCAACAAATTTGACACTTTTTGATGTCATTCTTGTAAACTTGTGCCCTACTAAAGTTAAGTCTACACTTATGACATGCTTAAGTGTCATCCTTGATAACTAGAGGCGTATTGTGAAAAAGGCTGAGGCAATTAAAAAGCTCTTAGAATATGACAAGCGTGGTCGCTGTGTTTTTACTAATTCAGATCTGGCCAAAATCTTTCATCAAGATAATGAACGAGCATTGCGTGCAGGAATTAAACGTTTGCAAGACGATGGCTTGCTAACTCGAATGATTAATGGTGTGTACTTATTCAATTTAGCGCAGTCGAAAGGCAGCGACACGTTGGAGCAAATTGCTAAAACTATTCGACGTGGGGAATATAACTACATTAGCTTGGAGTCTGCTCTTTCTGATTATGGTGTTATTTCGCAAATTCCAGTAGATAGGTTAACTGTTATGACAACGGGACGTTCCGGTGAATTCAAAACACCTTTGGGTACAATTGAATTTACGCATACAAAGCGAAATCCGATAAACATTTTAGAAAATACCAGTTTAGTTGGCAGACCACTTAGGTTAGCAACGAAACAAACTGCATACAGAGACCTAAAACGAGTTGGCAGAAATACCCATCTAGTTAACGATGATGCAATGCATAGTAGTTGAACAACTGCAATTGGGGCGCTCTGCCAAGCAAATTTCATCCAGCCAACTACAACCGCTTTTCCCTATCACAGACCCCAAAAGATAATGTGTATCTGTTGACTACACGCTAAAACCGTTTAAACTGTGTATTAAGTAGATATACAGAGGATGGTGTCATGGCTACAAAGACAGCCCCAATCAACATGCGAGTACTGCCATCGGTAAGAGACATCATCGATGCCGCAGCAAGTTTAAAAAAAGTTGATAGAACCGTGTTCATTCAGCAAGCAGCGCTCAATGAAGCGCATAGTATACTGGCAGAACAGCGGGATTTTGTTCTTGAAGCAAAGGCTTTTGAAGCGTTTGATAACGAACTTCGTGCAGAGCCACAGACTCTTGGAGGCATGAAAGATCTGTTTAAAAGGAAAGCGCCTTGGGAATAAGTGCACCAACACTACTCGCTGATGAGCACCAAATTGACGCCTTTCAATGTGGCATCGAAGAACTCGATACCTGGTTAAGAAAACAGGCGTTAAAAAGTCAAAAACGGGGAACCGCGAGAGTGTATGTGGTCAATGACACTGATACTCATCAAGTGGTTGGGTACTATGCCATTGCCATGGGATCAGTTTCAAGAGAGCAAGCATTCAGTTCACTAAGACGAAATAGTCCTGATCCCATTCCCATGGTGATTCTAGCAAGGCTTGGGGTGGATAATGTCTATCAAGGTCAAGGCATTGCAGCCGGTCTTTTAAAAGATTGCATCATTCGCTCAGTACAAGCAATGAACGCTGTCGGTGGAGCAGGAATCTTAGTCCATGCTATTGATAGCAGTGCGCAAACGTTCTACAAAAAATTTGGCTTCAAAGAATCGACGATTGATCCTTTAGTACTCATGACACGGATCTGCGATATAGAAAAATCATTGCCCACAGAGCGAGATGACGGCTCCCCTTTGACATGAGAAGCCGCCAATATTATCAAGTGCCTAGTAAAACGGCGCTGATTGCTGGAACAGTTGTGCCAATAACTTCTTGAGTGCTGGCAACAACAGGTAAGGTTGCAGACATAACACTTTCAACGACGGTTGGCGTATTGTAGAGACCCATACCGCCACCAATGCCCAAGGCAAAAGCCATCAAGCTTTGGCGAGCGATACCGCCCACAATACCCACCAGAACCATGGCTCCCGCTACGATCCGTCCCAAAGTACCTTGGGTCCAATCTTTTAGGGTATCCCACACATCGGTGAAAGCATCACCACCGGTGCCCGCAAATGAGGGCTCCGAAATCATTAACGCCATTAAACCAAGCGCACCAATGGTCATTAGGCGCTGAGTTTGAATGGTGCGAACTGCATTTGTCATTCGTTAGTTTCTCCGTAGATACTCAAGTTATCGCGCTTACCATCAGCTCCCGCTGAGGCTGAATCGCTTTGAGTCTGAAGTGGACGTAGCACTGGCGAAACCGTTCGAGGTGCTGACACCCCAATATCCCACCGGCGCGGTTCAATTTCGGTAAACACGTAGCTGGATAAATTCAGATCTCCACGGTCATCCTCCCAAGGCGCAATCCAAATTCGCATCACTCTTGAAGGAATGCGAATAGGTGCAGATTGCTGCGTCTCAGGTAATGCTGGATGGCTCAGCAGTCCTGTCTCTAAATCAGATTGTGAATACCCAGAGGGAGAACCAATTCGAGTCGCCACAGCATCAATCGTCTTGGGTGCAGCGCCATTACTGGTAAGCTCATAGACTTCACGAGCGGATAAACAGCGCACACCGTCAGGCATACCTGGGCATCCATATTCACTACTCCCAAGACCCAATGAACTACAGCCAGACAATAAGGTTGAGCCGACTGCCAATAAAAGTAAGCCAGCTTTAGACCACTGTTTTGACTGGTGCTTTGGGTTGTTCTGCATTGATGTCGTCATGGTTAACTCTCCTCTGGATACACATCTTATTGTCTGAAACGGACTTCGATCGGTTAGCAACATGCAGGATTTTTTCATCTTCTTGCACCTCCCCCTTGCGAAGTGGCCAACGACAACGAGGCACCACGAGTGACTATGACTTCAATTTTCCTTGCAGCGTCTACCTCTATGACTGGGAACATATTTTCAGCCATGTCCAAATAGAACTTGGCCACGCGATCCAATGCTTTACCGGTGCCTTTAATCGCAGCACCTTGTAATGCTTCTTGGCTCATGACTTGCTGGTACAGCTGAGTATCACCGGCATTACCCGTCTGAATCGTCGGAACAGGATTTACATCAAATGCGCCAGCCAACCCCTGAAGGAACCCGGCCATCATCGATTTAGCCACCAGTTGGCCTTGTTTCGACACTAATCGGCCACGAATACCGGCTTTGCCGTCTTCACCCACGGCATAAGAATCCAGTCGCGTTTCAATGACGCCACCATCTTCTCTCACACATGAAATGGTCTCGCCTCGCAAATAGGCACGCTCAGAGCTCAAATCACCGTAACCTGCGGCGATCAAGAAACACTCTTTGATATCCGCTCTAAATCGGTTGGGTAAAATGGCTTCCTTTTGAATCCTCAGCAATGCAGGAAAAGGTTCGCGTCTTGCGGACTCGTGAGTAGGGGCATCCAAACCTGTGATCAAAGTACCTGAGATGATGCTGCCCGCCGGTAGATACAAAGGCGGCGCTTCTTGCACAACAACGTCTGGTTCAGCAACCACTTCAGGCTCAATCATACGAATCGTGATTGGCGGCAATGGAACATCCCGAGCTCGTGTACCTTGGCCATTGGCTGGCTGCTGATAGAGCGGATCAGGCAGCGGCGCATTGGCAAAATAGTCGTCTGGGTTAGACGGCAGAGGCTTTTCGTCTTTAGGCAATTCCATGGCAGATAAAGGCACTTCAAAACGGCTATTTGTGCCTTCAACTGCTGCATCACCTCCTGCGCGAACATCATCAAGTTCCGCTCTAAGGCGAGCCAACTCCGCATTGACCTCACTTGGTATAGAAGGCGAACCTGGGCTTAGCCGTCCTGAATCGACGTCACGACGCAAGCGCTCAACTTCACGACGTAACTGTTCATTGCGCTCACTGAGTAGTTTTACGTTCGCAGCCAAACTATCGACCCCAACATCACGAGTATTGGTATCCGTAAGAATGTGCCGGATCGTTTCCTGTCTGTTCCGACTACTTGAGCCATCGTCAGGATTAGGTGAAAACACCATCACCATAAGAATGAGACCACCAGCAATACCAGCAACCGATAGGCCACGCTTCATGTTCGGGCTCATTTGTTCCCATAGTGCTTTCATCGTTATTCACCTCCCACAAGAAGCGAAGGTCGCTGACTTTCCACCGCTTCTTCACGATGATTGCGAACAACCACATACAACTCAGTCTTTTCACCCGGCAACAAGATATTGCGAGGCCAGTAGGCGCTTGCCACTATATCCGGTGCATGACAGGCTATTTCACTGGCTTCTATCGGCTCATCGGCAAAGCTTTCAACCAGACCTACGTAGACGGTGAAGTAATGTCCCGTCACAATTTGCCCCTGCTTAAAACCAAACTTTAAACCTGGCTGAAAACATTTCGGGCTTGTGTCAGTTTGGCCAGCTAAACGGATGTCATAGCCTTGTGGCAACTCATTTAGTGCAAGGCGTCTGAGTAAATCACGTAAGCTATCGACGTATGGCTGAGCCGTTTCCCAAGTGGCGGCTTTTCGGTTAACGACGCCCTTAATAGGCCACTGCTGACCATCAATAGCTAAGGTGATTTCACGCGGTGGAATACGACGAGGTACTAATGTGACAGATAATGCGGGCGCTTCCTGACCAGGCGGAGTGATGTAAAGTGAAACCGGTGATTCTTTGTCCGTGGCCACATATACAACATTCCCCTTGATTTGCGTCTGAGCATCACTGGTTGTTCTCACCTGAGGCGATTCAAACGGCGTCACAATCCGATTCAGATGGCCAAGTGCCACAGGGATCAGTTCATTGACTCCCGGTGTCATCAGTAGCGTTGTTGGCGCATCCGTTGAAACCGTATTGCTTTGAACCGGTGGATTTGCAGTAGCAGACTGCTTCATCACACTGGCTGGCACAATTGGCAATTCCACGTCTGCATACGACGCTTGAGATAACAGGACGCCACTCAAGCTGGTTGCAATTAAGCTTGGTGTCATCCATCGACTAATTTTGGTTCGCATCATTCACCCTCCGGTTTTGCTCTTGGGTCAACTTTTCACGAACGCGCTTCGTTCTAGCTTGCCCCTCGTACGTATCCATCCAACTGAGCTTTGGACGGTATTGCTCAATATCGATGTCAAACTCATAGGTGCGAGTTTGGCGTTGCTCATCGCCAGATGGCCCAGAGACCAAGGAATAACCGGTCACAAAGACATGGCCGGTTTCATACTCGTATTCCACTTGTCTGGGTTGGAATTTGAGCGTGACTCGGTCTTCACGGATTTGTCTTGCCTGAATCTCCAGTGCATCGACCACTTGCTGGTACACCGCTGGAGAAAGTAGCGGCTCAATGGCAACCCGGATGAAAGACACATTACCCGGCGTCACGTTGCCCATAAGCTCAGCCAGGTATAGCCCCCAGGATTCCAGGTAATGTTGAGTAGCTTGGTTTCGTGACACTTCAGCCGTTTCAGATAAGGTTGGCGGTTGAATAGCTACCACGGTATTGCGAGAAAATGCCGCTACCGCAAGCAGCAAATTAGATAGCACCAGCACCGCAATCAGGAACCGTTGCCATCGGTTCTCTAATTGCGTGCCTTGCCATGATTTTAAAAACACGTCGAACTTCACGGCAGATAGCTCCTGATAAATGGGTTAGGGATCGTCTTGGCTTTGGTTGGCAACAGTCCGACCCAGTAAATGGCGTGAAGAATAAAACCATCTGGGCGACCATCACGAAAACGCCGATAGAGCTTGGTTGTCACCAACCCCAACAGGCATAAAACCAAGGCATTACCGGTAAAAATGCCGATCACTAGCCCCAACAGAATGGGAGCCATCTCATCGGCACTCCAAAGCAGGAAGTGCGGCGGGTCGTCGATATAGGATGGAATATTTACAGGTTCCATAGTCACTCCTCGTTGTTTAATTTGAGAAGTGAAGAATGCCTTGGGATTGGCAGCTTCAGTGGTCAGCTAGATGCCGAATTCTTGAAGGTTTTGAGGTGGCTTAGTGATTCTGTACTTACAATCAGATTGATATCGCAACCTTAAGGGTTACAATTAGCTCATGGTAATTCGCACGTTACATTCAGATTCAATGGACGAGATGCAGAAATTGTTAACTACGAGTTTTATAACCAATGACTATGCATAACCCTGCTCACCCTGGTGAGATATTAAAAGAGATGGTCATCGAGCCGTTGGAGTTGACGATTACCGATGTTGCAAAACACTTGAATGTAAGCCGTAAAACCCTATCCAAGGTATTGAACGGACGAGGTGCAATAACTTCGGAAATGGCTGTACGCTTGGAGCTGGCTTTTGCTAAACCCTCTGCTGACCACTGGTTGCGCCTGCAAAATGCTTATGATTTATCAGCTCTCAGAAATCAAAAGACAACGCTGAAAGTCCAATCTTATGAACTAGCTTAGGGGTAAATTAGGGGTAAAATTGATGTCTCTAAAAACATTGAAAGGAAAGGCACTTAAAAATCAAAGTGTTGCACGTGAATATCATAAACTAAGTCGAGAATTTGCACACATCGAACGGAAACTTACACGTAAAATCGCTCGAACACACAAACCTTAAGCTAGTTGAAAACTGTCGCTAGTTCTATTGGCGTATTCTCTCAATGTTCGTATTTTTAACTCAAGTGCGCGAGCTTATAACGTGTGCTCCTCCCTCCGGCTTCACTTTTTACCAAGCAACCAATCTCGACCAACACCGCTAAATGACGAGAAGCGGTTGGCTTACTCACTTTTGCCACTTTATGGTATTGCGACGTATTAATGCCTTGGTCAAAATCTCCATCAAGCATTCGATTGAGCACTTTTACTTGCTCTGAGGACAGTCGCGTTTGATCGACATTTCGCCAGAAGTTTGTTTTAAAAACCGTTTGGTCGATTTCTTCGAGCACATTGGTGAAGGTTTCACCTAAGGTGTTTAAAAACCACATAAGCCAAGCGGTAATATCAAGTTCACCTTTCTGGGATTGCTCTAATATTTCGTAGTAGCTTTTACGGTTGGCTAGAATCGCCACTGACATTGCATAGAATCGGACAGATTGGCGCTCAGCCTGGGCCAGCGCCAAATCAGTGAGTAAGCGGGTGATCCTGCCATTGCCGTCATCCAAAGGATGGAGCGTCACAAACCAGAGATGTGTTATCGCAGCTCTAAGTAATGGATCTAAAGTTGGGTCCTCACGAGAGTCATTAAACCAGCGAATAAACACGTCTAGTTCGGACTCAAGTACATCTCGGCTCGGCGCTTCAAAATGCACCGTGGGTTTATCAATCCTACCTGATACAACCTGCATAGGCTCTTCGCCGCGTAACTGCCCTCCTATAACAGGGTTGAACAAGGTGTAGCCCTCAGGAAACAGTCGTTTATGCCATTGTAATATTCTCTCAAGTGAGAGCGGCGAGTCTAAATTCTCCACCGCATCTAACATTATTTCTGCAAGGCCATCAGTGCGTTCAGTGGTTGGAAATGGTTTTTCTTCAGAAAGACCAAGTTTATTAGCCAACGACGAGCGAACAGAAAAAGCGTTGAGCTTCTCACCTTCAATGGCACTCGAATGAGTAATGTTCGCCAATAGCGTGTCTAACATACTTTGCTTTTGGTCTTTAGGTTGGCTCGACATCTTGCCCACCAACACCCCTTGGTGAAAGCGAATGTCTCGTAACTTGGGGTCAATAACCTTTTCATCCCAGATAAAGTTTGGCCAGTCAGCTTGTTGCCAGATCCACATCTTGTCACCTTTTGATTTAAATAACAGCACATTCAAATCATAGCACGATTCGAATAAAACCAACAATCACATCCAATAATGATGCGAATAATGCAGGTATTCATATCATCTTTCGATGTTATCACCTGTCTTGGCAGTCATTAACACTGGCCTCATATCTTCTTCTGCAAGTGACTTAACGCCAATCCCGCCATTAATGCCAAGCCGATGATCAGCGACGGTAACACCACCGGTGGAATAGCCAGCGGGGCGAACAATCCCATAAACAGCAAAATGACGCCTGAGCCCAGGGTAATCATGCTGTAGCGGTGAATGATAGGGCTCGAAAAATCAAAGGTTGTCTTCTTAATTTTCCAGGTCATCAAGCCGTCCCACAGCGCCGGTAACATGAGAATAAGCGCAAAGGGCAACCAGACCATCAGCAAAGCAAATCGAGTGAACACCTGGTACAACACATCAAAAAATGCCTGAATACGGTCTTCTACCCAGACAAACCAAAAGCCTCCCATGTTCTCCATCCCTTTAGAACGAAGTCGCTGTTCTTCAGTGGGGATTAGAAAATCTCGCACAGATTTCTCCATCTGCGTATCCACAATCCATGACTGATACCAGCCATGGCTAGTTTGACCAATCCAATAGCTTGTTTGTGCGCCCAATTGATTTTGGATCATCTGCTTCTCTTTACTAATAACCCGGCCAGTCCAATCACCGGGCACTAACACGCCAATGGCAATAATCTCTAGCATCAGTGCCAGACACAGCAGCCAAACCGACTTATGCTTGCTCATGCCAAACATCCTCTTCTACTCGCGCCAGCATGGCTGCAACGGTTGGCGTCATAATCCGGGCTTTAATCACTTGTTGAAGCCGCTTTGTCGTCGTATGACCACTTTCATAACGCACATCGATGCGTCCTTCAGCTAAATACGCCATCCGATTCGGACGATTACGCATCCAGGTGTGGAAATAGACACCATCCACAGCGGCCCACTCGAAATGGTCAGGATCACGCAGGCGAATCCCCGTTAAAGCACTGGCGGCAGTCCAAGTCAGTGCCTCAATGAAATGCCACAGGCGCACACTGTCATCATCACAACTGACTTCTTCATAACTGCCCAAGCCATTACACAGACACAAATCAAAGATGGAATGGCCATCTAACGTGAGCGCATCCGTTAAATAGTCCGCCAAACAGTGCACTGAAGCCAAAGCGTGAGGCCAATCGGTTTCAAGCAGTCTTAAAGCTTCCTTGAACTGAGGGTTATGTTGCTGCCACTGAGCGAGCATTTCTTTACTGGTAAGTGTTGTCATTTTCAGACAGACAGAATGATGCATACAGACTCCTTATGCTGCCTGTGTAGAGCTGGTTAAAATAGGAATGCGACCTTTAATCACACGGCCACCTGAAAGCTTGGCGATGTACTCCAGGTTGGGAAGCTGGCCTAATAACTGCGGTGGAAACATATCGCCTTCTTCCTCCATCAAGCGCTCGCCATGATTGCCGGTAAATAACGCGGGGCTGTCCGAGTTTGACGACATACCTTGAGTTTGCATGATGTACTGGAACCGAGTCTTAGGCAGATTGTCGGTAATGTACTGCTGCGTTTCGGCATCCATCACCCGAAGGGCTATCAGGTTGTTGATGTTACCTAACACCTGGCGAGCCTTAGCTTCGCTGCCTGTACGAGCGGCAAAGTCAGCAAAGGTCTGAGTAGCAATCACACAACGCATTTTTGCGCCACGGCCTTTGTTGAGCAGTTGAATGAAGGGATCGTTGACGACTTCAGCCGCCTCATCGATGAAGATATTTACGGGACGATTATCAACACCATAGTTATAGCGGTCACCGGCCACGGCGGTGAGATCCGATAAAAGCAACGAACCGATGGCGCTGCCAACCATGGCGTCAGTTAATGAATCCAAGCCGATATACGCCACTTGGGCATTGTTGATAATACGGCCAGAATCCGTAATTAACCGACTGTCATCCACATCGTTTGCAATCGGTGATAACAGTGGGCCCAATTCACTTGATGTGAGCATATTGAGCACCGGCATCAGTGAGGCCACCATCTTTGAATAGTGGGTTCTATCGTGCTCAAACATGCTCAATAGCCCCTCCAAATCGGTATTGGCGGCAACAGGCTGAATGCGTTCGTAGTAGAAAAGCAGCATCGCCATGGCTTGTTTAGCCAAGGTATTGGCCTTTTCGGTAAAGCGCTTGATCTCCACACTAAAGTTCGGATACACCTGCTCCCCCCAGGCTGTGACGGCTTTTACTACCAAGCCTTCCGGGCCACCTTCCAAGAATCGTCTCAGTGTTTTCAGATCAGGACGCTGTGAAGTAAGCAACAAACCTTGCACTATGTTATTCAGTGCCATTTGGCCAAAAGCTTTAAATGGATCAGCACCGGTTTCAGATGGTATTAATGCCGCAATTCGGCTGGCAATTTCAGTGCCTCGGTTAAAGTTTCTCAGGGGATTAAGACGTACTGAATGCTCTGGAAAACCCGGATGAAAATACACAAAGCGCTCAGGACTACCGGCGGCAATACAGGCTCGCTGCGCATTATCCTTAAGCTCCTTGTCTCCCTTGGGGTCAATAATAATCACGGCTTCATTGCGCAAAATGGCCTGAGTGATCATCGCATCAAAGCAACGGGTTTTTCCGGCACCGGTCGTACCGACAATTAAGGTATGCCCCTCAGTGTGTCCAACTGGTTGGTACACATCTTCTTCTTTGGGCTCGACACCATGAATCCAGGTCGAACCCATTTGGCTATTCTTTCGATAAGAGGCGTGACCCTGGTTAAGCAAGGTTTGCTTATCACGTTTTAATATTTCATAAACACGTTGAGCATGACGCTGGTCCCACTCAAAGCCATAACCTAACCACAATTCATCAGGATGTTTTGCCATCACCTTTTGCAAATGCGACAGCGCCATAAAAGCCAATGGTTTTCCTTTTAGTCCCTTCTGCAATTTATAAAGACGATAAGCCTCAGGCAGGCGGTAAAACGCCATGCCCGAGGAAATCCCTGTCATCCACCAAAATGGCTCAGGTGGTAGCTCCGTCAGCATTTCTGCGGCAATCGCCCCTGTTGCACCAACCAGCCAACCTGCTGCTGCCATGGCTTCATAATTCGTGCGCCAAGGCATCTCATATGCGTTTTCTTTCATTCATGCTCCGCAAATAACCGTTTGCAATCCGCTTAATTTCAAATGGATTAACGTTTAGCGTGAGCGGTAAACAGAACCGTTTCCCCCTCATCAAACTGGCATTGGTCACTGGCCGAGATCCCCCGAAGCAGTTGTCCGGCTGGAATGCCATGCTCATTGGCGACTTGGCGTAAGGTTTGAATCGTGACGCGAATACCATCGGCACTATGATCCACGTCTGGGTAATCGCCATCGGTCAGTAAGATGGGCAAATCTTTCACAAAATTAACCATCTGTTGGCGCTGCGCGTGTTTAGGGTCTGTACTTAAGTTCGCATTGGCCGCAATCGGCTTTTGCTTACGCACCGCTGTTGTGGCGGGCTCTTTTGCTTGAGCATTGCTTGTATTAATTCGACTCGGACGCAGTGAAGTCTCTTCGTTCTGAATAGCTGCCGCCGGTTCTGCATCTTGTTTGGAGAGGTCTATCAGTGCAGTTAGCACTTTTGAAATCGATACCTTCAGCAGTAACCCTTGCTCCTGAACGCCATTATTCGAGGTCACAGTTCTGGCCTTACGTGTTGGGTTTGCGGGATCTAATTCAAGCCAATCTAATTGACTGAGTTCAGCAAGCAGTTTTCGAGGAGCACACCAAGGCCTTACGGCATCGGGATAGCGGATCAGTATCTGTTCACCAACCACAACCAGCGCACTGCTGGCTTCTGGGAGCCACGCCAAAGATTCAGGTAGATTCAATGCCTCTGCAACGTGCTGGATTACGTTATTTGAGATAGCGCCATCATTTAAATTGTTAGGCTTTTCATATCCATCACCCGGAACATTTTCATTTGCCTGAAGGTGATTAACATCACTGGCATGACGAAGTTCATCATCTTGTTCGGACGATTTTGTCGATGGTGACTCAGTTGAATTGCTGTGATCGATTGATGATGACTCTTCAGGCAAGTCTGAATGCTCACTGGAACGACTCTGAGGCTCTGCTTGTGTTTGCTGTGTTGCTTCCCACTCAGGTTTGCTGAACAGTCTCACGCTACTTGGTACATTCGAGCTGAACAATAAATCGGCCTCAGATATATGCAGCATGGGTAGCCAGATTGGCTTGTCGTCTTTGATCAGCACTTCAGGGGCAAGGCTTTCATATCGCTCATTTGAGGCGGATTTCGTGGCTAATCCTCGCTCAATGAGGATGTCCGCAAGGGTATCGGGATCTCTTGGGATGCCAGGTATCTTGTCTTTGGCCAATAGCTCAATGATGTCCTTAGCCGCGCTTTTCCAAACCAGGTAAAGATGGGTTGATTGATTCGATTTTCGTACCCAGACTCTGGCGTCTCGCTGATTGACTAACCACTGGGAACTGGCAAGTAATCGCCTCATGGCATCAAGTAGATAGCGCTCTACTGGGACACCAAGCGCGTTGTCGTCAACGGAAATTCGTTGAGCCTTCAGGTCTCGCTGGACACTGGTTTGGTCGGCTTCAATGACCAATTTAGACAGGACATGCTCGGGATCGGTATTGCCAATCGCTTCTAGCATGGCTTGCAAAATTTCAGGGCCAGGTTGAGTTAACCAGGCGAGCAACTCAGGTGTCATCACCCGGTTTAACACCAGAATTGAGAATTGCTCGTGCCGCTTGCACCGTCCGTCGCGCCAGCGAATAAAATAACGTTCAATGCTATTATTATTGGTCCACTGAGATAATGTTTCTAAAAAAGGGTTCCACTGATAGCGTCCATCTTCGTCTGTGATGGACAGGTCTGAAACGGGTTTACCAATATCATGGAACAAACCGCCTAATGCCGCCGCAACACGCCACCTTGGTTCCAGTTCTTTTTTTTCAACCGGGGTGCCACTGGCAACAAAGATGATCCCTTCAGCTGCTTGTGCCGCCCAGAAAGCAACTTCCAACGAATGACGAAATAGACCACCAGCACCACTGTGATGATGATGCTCAGAAGCTGGCAGCAAGTGGACATACGCAGCCAGATGATCAATGCAGGGCTGAATCAACCGTTGAAAATCACGCTGGTTGAAGCCAAGTACCTGGCGAAGTTTGGCAATTAGCTCGTCTTGTGTGGACTGCAAATCCTCGGGTGATGCAGCTGGCAACCCCTTCAGGAATGGCGGATAGCGTGGAATTTCCGTGTCCGGTTGCAATGACAGCTCTGGTAGTGCTTTGGTTTGAAAAAATAGGTTTTTGAACATAGTGAACCTCCGACACGATAGTGTGAAGGTTCAATCTGGTGTTGTCGGTTGATTAGACTCAAATAAACTATATCTTTTAGTACACCCTCATTTTACCTGAACCACCCACCAATTGAGCTACAACGAACTAACACCTATCGCTGAACTACTATATAACTGTCATGATCAGCTGATTTTACAGTAAAGTTCCATTTGCAGGCTTCTGTCGCTTCATAGTTCACATCAGAAAAATCGAAACGCTCACGTGAATATGCCCTTCGACTCGTCCAATAACCCATGCCCTGATCTAAGATTATTTTTACGATTGAAGTGTCCGACAGATGAATAACTAGAGACCTGCCATGTGGCATATTTCGTGGTTCACAAACCTCACTATAAACCTCCAAGTTCAGCTGTCTTCCTAAAGTGTTAATAAAATCAGCTAGAGATCCATCATCGTAAAAATTGTCAGCAACGCAATATGGACTGCGCCCTCTATGATCCTGCTTCGGCTGTGCAGTCATGATTTCAGCAATAAAATCACCTATCGCACGCTTTAAACTTGCCATTAAACTGACTATTAGATGGGCACTAATTGGGCTCACAATATATTTATCAAAATATTCTATTCTTTCAACACGATTATGAAGCTTATCCTTTAAGCCTTCTACATGATCAAATCAGAAACCAACAAACTCTTCACCAAAACACAGAACATTGACATCTAGACGGTCGTCAATGTTCTCTATGATAGTGACCCCACTATTATTTAGCCGTGAATTCAGCAATCGCGTCTGGAGCAGACTCTTGGCCACAGGACATCAAGTGCTTCCATGGATCTTTAAGAAAGCGCTCGAATGTGATGCCAAATTCAATGATGCGGGCAGAGATGAAGATTTCGCCCCAGTATTCAATGTAGGTGTCTTGGTACATGGAAAGATTCCTCTTGTTGGTTAAACCATGAGTTCACTTTCCATTTTCCAGAGGTTTTCAAATATGCAAGAGGCTATGACAAAGCTTTAAATCGATTGCGGGCATCTTTGTAGTCATAGTGAGCATGTTCTGAGCCACGATGGTACAAATCATCCAGGTAAGTTTGTTCCTGCGGCAGCTCGTCTTCGCTGATTTCGCGCCACCAATGCTTGTTGGCACCTTTAACACCGTCATGCCAGCGGTAACCACGCTCTTTTAGATAGTCCTTTACATCAAACGACGCACCAAACGCACGAACTAGCACAGTACGCCTGTCTGCTTCTGACAATAAGTTTGCAACGGACTCGGACAACAAATGGAACAACCAGGCCATCGCCAAACAATCGGTTGCAGCTCGGTGTCCTTCATAGAACCAACCTAAGCGAAGCAGCAGGTACTCAAGTTTTCGACTTTCAAAACCCAGCGCCTTCCAATCTATGCCACTGGCTGAACAGGCCCAAGACAGATGTCCTAATGCAGCAAACCGCTTTTCAAAGAAAGGACGATCAAACTGTGCATTGTGTGCAACCACCAGCGGATCATCGGATAACCAACTCGCTACCAGTGAATCATCAATGTGCTGGCCTTGCACCATATCATCGGTGATACCGGTTAACTCGGTAATCAGCTCGGGGATTGGCTTGCCGGGATCTTCATACAAGCTGATCACATCAACAATCGACACAATCCGCTTAGCCGAGGGGCTGTAAAGCACCTTAACCATACCAAGCTCAATAATGGACTCGTCATCGGCAGACAGTCCGGTTGTCTCTGTATCGAGCAGCACCATTGGCTGTTCATCACCGACCACAGGAGAGAGTTCAAGTGGCCAGGACTGCGGCTCACGCGTTAATGGAATACGCTCCAGCAATCTAAAATCTTCTGGTCTGTCAGGGATATCCGCGAGGCGCTCTAGCGGAAATAGCGCAGGGGCTCTTGTCATTGATGGTTCCTCTTCAATTCTATTGTTCGCTTTAGGTGATTTCACTGTGCCACAGGTTGTACAAAATGCACCTTGGATACCTCAGCGTTTTTTTAATCTTTCTACTGGGTGAGCCCATGTATGAAGGCTTTGGCTAAGCCTTTCAGAAAGTCAAAGTCTTAGCTAAACCCTTTAGGTAACCCTTACCGATACCCTTAACGTATGGCTTAGTCAACCCCTTTTCAAACGGTTGCAAAAGGCTTGAACCGAGTTCGACTGAGCATTTTAATGATGCTTCTGACTTCGCTTTAAGCCTGTAAATTCAATACGAAGCAGAATTTTACTAACTGTTTTGAAACCCTTTGCGAAGGGTTCAACAAGCCTTATCTGACGGTTACTCGACCCATGCGTTAACCAGTAGCAGTAACAGGATCAGTAACAGAAACAAGAGCAGTAGGCAGAAGCAGTATTGTCCAAGCCTTGCAGGCTTTGACTAGGGCGAGCGATCCCCCACATCAAGCTTTTCAACACAAAAAAGAAATCACCCACGACACAACGTCTTACTCGAACAACTACGTTTTACCTACAATTTTACTTGTAGAAATCAGCATAGCATTAGATACTGTATAAACAAACAGTGTTAATTCTATTTTTTCGAGGTTCGTCATGAGTGTCTCGCTGATAGGCCGTAGCGGCGCACTTGCCTTCATCAAAGCCAAGCGCCTTCGTATTCCATTGTTCATGGAACGTGTTTCTGCTGGTTTTCCCTCACCAGCGCAGGATTATGTTGAGCAAACGCTCGACCTCAACGAGCTGTGCATCAAGCGACCGGCTGCAACGTTCTTTGTACGTGTTGAAGGTGATTCAATGATTGATGCCGGGATTCACCCAGATGATATTTTGGTGGTTGATCGCTCTGTTCAAGCCGAACACGGTGACATTGTCATCGCGGGTATCCATGGTGAACTCACGGTAAAGGAGCTTCAACTCAGGCCGTGCGTCAAGCTGATCCCAAGAAACCAGGCGTATGAGCCCATCCATATTCCTGAAGGGACTGAGTTAGAGATATTTGGTGTGGTCACCAATGTAGTGCGAAACATGCGCCGCAAGTCGTGACTATCCCATGCCTGTATTTGCCTTGGTGGACTGCAACAATTTTTACGCCAGTTGTGAGAAGCTGTTTCGTCCTGATTTAAAAGATACGCCAGTTGTGGTGCTGTCCAACAATGACGGCTGTGTGGTTGCACGCTCGCGTGAAGCCAAGTCACTCGGTATTAAAATGGGCGTACCCGCCTTTCAGATCAAAGCTGAAATACAGCGTCATGGCATTTTGGCTTTTTCGTCCAACTATGCGCTGTATGCAGATTTAAGCAGTCGAGTGATGCGCACTTTGGAAGAGATGGCGCCACGAGTAGAGGTTTACTCCATTGACGAAGCGTTTTTGGACTTAACCGGTATTGAGTCTGCCATATCCCTTGTCGAGTTCGGACAACAAGTGCGAGAGCGGATAGGTAACTGGATTGGGATCACCGTCTGTGTAGGCATTGCACCGACTAAAACACTCGCCAAACTGGCAAACCATGCCGCCAAAAAGTATCCAGCCACTCAGGGCGTTGTAGACCTGACCAATCCAGATCGGCAACGTCGATTACTCGCATTAGTTCCGGTTGATGATGTTTGGGGAGTTGGTAGACGGCTTTCTAAGCGTTTAAATGCGTTGGGTATCACCACAGCCTTAGACCTAGCCAATGCCTCTCCTAGAGCCATCAGAGACCAGTTTTCGGTGGTTTTAGAGAGAACCGTCAGAGAGCTCAATGGCGAGTCGTGCATTGAGCTTGAAGAGATCCCGCCAACTAAGAAACAAATCGTCTGTAGCCGTTCATTTGGCGTAAAAGTAACGCACTTTGAATTGTTACGTGAAGCTGTATGCGAATACGCTACCCGCGCCACTGAGAAGCTTCGCAAAGAACAGCAGCAAGCCAAAGTGCTGACCGTGTTCATACGTACCAGCCCCTTTAAGGACAACGAACCGCAATACAGCAACTCTGCATCGGGCGAGTTGCTGATCCCCAGTTACGATACACGAGATTTTATCGAACTGGCCAATCACTTACTCAAGCGGATATGGAAGGATGGTTTTCGTTATGCCAAAGCGGGCGTCATGCTGTCTGACTTTTACGATCCAGGCATGTTTCAACCAGGACTATTCGATGACGTATCGACCCGCTCTAATAGCCAACAGTTAATGTCTGTATTGGACACCATTAACCAAAGTGGTGCCGGAAAGGTTTTCTTTGCTGGACAAGGTACGAAGGAAGATTGGTCGATGAAGCGAGAGCATTTGTCTCCCGCCTACACAACACGCTGGGACCAGTTGCCGCGAGTGAAGTAGCGCAGTTAACTCAATAGGCATTCACTCTGCGACGCAGCATGTTGAGCTTATCAACCTGGCGTCGAATATCACTGAAGAATTCTTCTTTCTCCATGGCCAGCGCTAGCTCCCATTCTTTGGCCAAACCTTGGCAGTCCAAAAATGCGTATCTCAGCTTCGTCTTTGAAATACGCAGCCCTTTACTAAAGACTACACGCTTGCCTCGTTGACCGTGAAAGCTGTTGATATACCACTCTATGCCAAAGCCATACTTAAAGTCTCTGATACGGACACCAAGCAGCCCCCAGTCTTTAAAGGGCGCATTCTCGCGAACCTTGTAATGGGTAACCCAAAAGTCATCAACTTCAGCTCGTGCCAGTGCTTTTAGCCTGTCCGTTTCTTGCTGAAGTAAATCTGATACCTCTGCTTTCCATTGTTCATTGACGATTTCTACCAAACCAATTTCCCCATCCAATTAACCCCAAAAGCCAAAACCACTATCCGTTTGGCTTTTGGATCGAAACGCCAAACGTAAAACTGCCGTAACAATCACTGTTTGGCGTCTCGATATAAATCAACTCGCGCAATCCCATACCTGACAAGGGATACAGGCCGATTTTACTTAAAAACGCCTAAAAAGACGTATTGCCATGAAAATACAAACCGTTTGGCAAGTTCAGGCCAGAATGCAAACGACGTTTGGCGTCTCGATTTTTTTGGCTCAGTCATCCGCCGCCAAACAGAGCCTATTCTCATACTTTTGCGAAAATGCAATAGGCAGATAGATGAAAGGATTTGTCACCTTTCTGCCCACCGCCAGTACACCGAATCCTGATAATGACATTTGAGTGAACCGCCAGAGCACTTGGACATGCCCAAGCGTGAACAGCGCGGTTAGTTGAAAACCGTTAGAGCACTTTGAGTGCACAGGAGATAAGTATGTTTGTACTAGGCGTAGATATCGGTTACTCAAACCTGAAGCTGGCAATTGGCCAATCAGGCAGTGAACCGAAAACCATTATTCTGCCTGCGGGTGCCGGTCCTGCGGATCGTATGCCGGAGCGTATCGGTGGAGGCGATGATGAAACTTGTTTGTATGTGTCTGTCGATAATGAGCGTTGGGCCGCTGGAGTGCCTGCTGGACGCCTTCAAGGCTGGGAGCGAGAGCTTCACCCGGAGTATCCCACCACAAAGACCTATAAGGCGCTTTTTCATGCCGCCTTGTTAATGGCTGAAACTGACTCCATCGATTTGGTTGTCACTGGATTACCGGTTTCCCAGTTTCATGAACCACAACGTAAGTCTGACCTTGTGCAGCGTTTAAAAGGTGTCCATCAAGTGACACCTAAGCGCAGCATCACTGTTCATGACGTCAAAGTGCTGCCGCAGCCTGCCGGTGCCTACATGGATCTGGTTCAAACAGGTGGTGATTTGGGCTTGATTGAAGAAGGTCGCGTCGTCGTCATCGATCCCGGCTTCTTTTCTGTTGACTGGGTTGCCCTTGAGGCCGGAGAAATTCGCTACAGCTCATCAGGAACCAGTCTTCAGGCGATGTCCGTGCTACTGGAAACCATTGATAAGCTGATTTCGGAAGATCACGGTGCCAAAGTCGGAATGGATCGACTTGAAAAAGCCATGAGAACCGGCGACTTGCAGGTGCTGCTATTTGGAGAAAAAGTCGATATTTCACCTTATCTGAATGCTGCCATGAAAAAGGTAGCGCCTGTCGCTCTTACAGCCATGCGCCAATCCATGCGTGACGAAAGCATTAATGCGGACTTGGTATTGATCGCCGGAGGTGGAGCCTTGGCTTATAAGGAAGCGGCCAAGGAGATTTTTTCACGAAGCAAGATTATCGTGCCGGAACAGCCGGTTTTGGCGAATGTCCGAGGCTTCTGGTTTTATGGGGCGTGATCATGAGAGTCGTCGTCAACATTCCCCCAGGGAGCCACCCTGAACTGCTCAAAGAATTAGAAAAGACGCCGCCACGGGAACGCGCTGAGCGCCTGCGGATGCTGGCCACCTTTGGCTTAATTCACATGAGCCAACCCAATCTATCCACGTCATCTGCACCGGTGGATGGCCATGCTCCAGAAGTTGAAATTACTTCTGTGAGTACAGCGCCAGAACCCAAAGCAGAATCACGTAAACAATCATTAAAATCAAAACTTCGGTTTGACTAATTAGGGGGGTATTTATGAAGTTGTCAGATGCAAAATGCAGAAATATCAAACCTACCGAAAAAATACAAAAATTAACCGATGGCGCAGGTCTGTATTTAGAAGTTAAACCATCAGGAGCAAAAAAATGGCGTTACCGGTATCGCATTGCTGGGAAAGAAACAGTTTTTACAATTGGTGATTATCCTACAATTAGCCTTAGTGAAGCCAGAATTAAGCGCCAAGAGGCGACTGAACTAGTAAAAGAAGGTAAACATCCAACGACAATCAGACAGTCTCGAAAGGTTAAAAACGAATGGGAAAGCGTTAATACCTTTCAAGCGTTGGCTCATGAGTGGATAGAAAAGAATAAGTCCAAGTGGTCCGAAAACTACAAGCGCCAGATTGAAATCAATTTACGGCGTTATGTGTTTCCGTCAATTGGCAAGCTGCCAATCAAGTCTGTTGAATCAGCCCATATTTTGGTAATTGTCCAAAAAATAGAGAAACAAGGTGTTGATAAAAGAAAAGGTAAGAAAGGATCACCTTCAATTGCATTGCTTGTAAAGCAATGGTGCGGAGCAATTTTCCGGTATGCAGTAGTAACATTAAGGGCTGAATACGATCCGGCAGCCCCCATTCAAGGAGCTATTACAAGACCGAGAGTCAGGCATCATCCTCATTTAGAAGGCCCAGAACTAAGCGGTTTTATGAGAGCGTTAAACGCCTATGAAGAACGAGGAATGCGACAAACCATAATTGCATTGAGGTTACTACTGCTTACCTTTGTTCGAAACGGCGAGCTACGTCTTGCAATTTGGGATGAGTTTGATCTAGAAAATGCGATATGGCGAATTCCTGGCGAACGTATGAAAATGCGGGAGCCTCATGTCGTACCATTATCCAAACAAGCCATGCAACTTTTAAGAGAGCTTAAAACTTTTACAGGGCCATTTGGTTTTATTTTTCCAAATCGCTCTACTGCAAATACGGCGATGAGCAACACCACGATAAATAGAGCCATAGAGTACATGGGCTATAAAGCCCGTATTACTTCGCATGGATTCAGGGGTACGGCATCAACAGTGCTTCATGAGCACGAATGGCCACACGAAATTATTGAGAGGCAACTCGCGCATGCCGAACGAAATTCTGTAGTAAAAGCTTATAACCATGCTCAGCATCTATCTAAGCGCAGAGAGATGATGCAATGGTGGGCGGATTATTTGGATGAAATCGAATCTAAGGCACTGGAGGTCGATTGATTAAGTGATGAATTTTTGCATCTTGCTGACCTGCACTGGTTCTCCTCACACTTCATAATACTCCTGAATTAAACATTAGGAGTTAGTCATGGATAATCGAATTTTACGTTTACCCCAAGTTATTGAGTTAACTGGTTTCAGTCGAAGCTCAATTTATGCACTCATGAAGACTGGAGAATTTCCGCTCAACATCAAGCTTGGACAAAGGGCTGTGGGGTGGAAGGAGCAGGATATCACCAACTGGATAAATACCAGAGCATCATATACTCAACACTATGCACTCAGTAACTAAAGATAGTACGGGTATGGCCAGAATCATACCCGCATTCATACCCGCATTCATACCCGCATTCATACCCGCAATTTATCAAGATGGTGCTAGAACGCAATAAACGCTACAGGAAAAAAACGTTTTGTAATCAACTAAATGACTTGTAACTACTGGACGTTTATACACCACGCTAGATACTCATGCAGATTATCGATCATTAACAGCATTGCGTGTAACCCAAAATTACTCAGTCAAAATAATGAAGGCGCATTTTACCCCAAGCGTTCATAAATGTCGGCAAAAAATGGGGTATTACTCAGCGATTAAATGCGCTGTAAGGTCAGCCCTTTCTTGCTCATTAAGTTTTTGCGAACATTTATTTGCGAAGTCATAACGTACTAGTACGGTTTTACCAACGGCACAGCAGTTATCTTGCTGCCAAGCTTCTTGGCGCAGTACAAATGAACTAGAGCCGATGTGCTCAACACTGGTTTTCACTGTGACATCGTGACCATAAAACAACTCACCCACAAAGCTTACTTCAACCTTAGCAATGATCAGTTTCCACTCATAAGGGTTTAAATCGGGCGTAAAAAACCTGAAAATAGGCGCTCGGGCGGCTTCAAACCATACAGGGAGTACGGTATTGTTGATGTGCCCTAGCACATCTGTTTCGCTAAAGCGTGGTGTGATAGTTTCAGTAAACATAGTAACCCTATAAAAAATATAAACTAAAGGTAGCTCATGACGGACTTTATTCGCGTATACGAAAACGCCCTCAGCAAAGAATTTTGCGACAACTTTATCACGGTATTTGAACAAAGCCCGCATTTAAAACAAGGCATTACCTCAGGCGGAGTAGATTTAGCGAAAAAAGACAGCCGCGATTTATACCTTAATAACCACCCTGAATACGCTGAGCAACTAAAGCATATTCAACAAACGACTGCGGGTTACGTCTTCAAATACCTTGAAGAGCATATTTTTATGATGATTGGTGCCTTTGGTTTAAAGGTTTACCATCCGCAAACGGGCAAACCTGTTGACCTAACACAAGATAACTTTGAAGAAGTCGGCAAACCACAATTGCCATTACTCGTGCAGCAAATTTTCCGCATGGGTCCAATTCAAGCACAGAAATACGATATCAATAAAGGTGGCTACCCTTATTGGCATAGCGAGGTATATCCGCAAGCAGGCCACAACGAGGCACTGCACCGCGTGCTGTTATTTATGTTTTATTTAAATGATGTGGAAGAAGGTGGCGAAACAGAGTTTTACTATCAACAACGAAAAATATCGCCTAAACAGGGTTCTATGGTCGTAGCACCGGGCTATTTTACCCACACGCACCGTGGTAATAAGCCAATTTCAAATGATAAGTATATTTTAACCTCGTGGGTCTTATTCAACCGCGCGGAACAAATTTATGGCCAACCACAATCCTAATGCTAAGCAGTAATAATCTAAGCTAAAAGCTTTAAGTAAAAGAGCGCGGCATTTGATGTCGTGCTTTTTATTTGCATAAAAAAGCAGCCCACTCGGGCTGCTTAAAACTTATAGCTTATAGCTTAATTAAAGCTCAGCTTTAATCTGCTAGTAATTGATCAAATAAATCAAAAACCTTATCAAGCTCTTCAATTGTGTTGTAATGCATACAACCAATGCGTACTACGCCGCCTGTTTCTAATACACCTAGCTGCTTACATAAGCCTTGAGCGTAGAAGTTACCGTCCCACACACAAATATGTTGCTTACCTAAAAATTCAGACACAACACGTGGCTCGATGCCTTCAAAAGTTAAAGCAAAAGTCGGTGTGCGATAAGCTATACGCTCTAGATCATCAATACCAAATAACTTGATGCGTGGGTAATCTGCTAAACGGGTTAAGAAATGCTTACTTAATGCCATTTCATGCTGTTTAGTAATAGCAAATGCAGCCGCAAGTTTTTCTCTGCGTGAATGAGTATCATCAAGCTCACTAATTGCAGCAATGTAATCAACAGCAGCAATTAATCCAGCTAGCGCTTCAAAGCTTTGTGTACCCGTTTCCCAGCGACCTGGCGAAACATCTTTTGCAGGTTCAACTTTATATGGTGTGAAACCTTCAAGATGCTCACGTTTGCCATAGACAATACCAAGGTGAGGACCAAAGAACTTATATGCAGAGCAGGCTAAGAAGTCACAATCAAGTGCTTGTACATCAACCAATTCATGAGGTGCGTAATGTACGGCATCAACATAAACTAGCGCACCAACAGCATGTGCAAGCTCAACGATGCGTTTAATGTCATTAATTGAACCTGTCGTGTTCGACGCATATGTCACTGCAACAAGCTTTGTTTTGCTAGATAAAAGGCTTTCAAAATGTGCCATATCTAGGCTGCAATCAGCTTCGTTGATAAGGGTAGTTTTTACTGTCGCGCCTTTATCTTCAGCAGCTTGCTGCCAAGATGATACGTTTGAGAAGTGATCTGCATTGGTGACGATAATTTCATCATCAGCAGTCCAATCACGCGAGATGGCACGGCTAAAGCTAAACGTTAAGCTTGTCATGTTTGCACCAAACACGATTTGCTCTTTAGATGGCGCATTTAATAAATCGGCTGCAGCTTGGCGAGCATTTGCCATTAACTCTACCGTTTTATCACTTGAGAAAAATGCGCCGCCTAAGTTTGAGTTGAAGTAACCTAAATATGCGCTCATAGCGCTTAGCACTGACTGTGGTACTTGTGAGCCTCCCGGACCATCAAGGAAAATCGGTGACTGACCTGCAACTTGTTGCATAAGTGCAGGAAATTGGCGACGTAATTGCGTTAAGTTCATGATTTACCCTTACGCAGTTAGTACGAAGCAATCAAGGTAACCTTCTTTGCTTGCATCTAATTTATTCATTGGTGTAGCGTTGTGCCATACTTCACGGTCATTAATCAGTGCGAACATGCCGTCTTTGATTTCCATTTTGAAACATGGCTCAGCTTGCTGGTGTTCATAAACAAGCAACTCACCACCTTCTAGGTTTTCGTGTGATACACCACATACGCATACGTGATCAAAACCATCTTGGTGAACACCTTCTGGCGCAGCTGGTGTGTCACTGTCGATCGCAAGCATTCTGAATTGGTGAATTTCAATAACGCGATCATCGCTGATACCCGTCATATCGCGGAACTGATTAACGATTTGCTTCATGCCATCAGTCGCTAATAAGCTATCTTCTAGATTTTCATAAGTACGCTCAACATTACCTTGGAAGGTATTGATTGAGTCATCTTGCACGAATGCTTTTGTTGGTTGTAGTTTTAATTCACCATCAACAACTTTAATTACTGAATAACGACGCTTACGAAATTCACCATCTGCGTATGGGTTAGCAGGTAGGTTAGCAAAAGAAGGCTTAACTGCGTCAATGTGCGCTTGGCTTACAAAACGAAGTTGTAGAAGGTTCTGGTTGTTTAATGTAGTCATTTCGATCTCGCCTTAATACGTTGAGAATATTGGCGAGGATTTTAATTCAATTAGCAGGGAATATTTGCGTTTTTATGTAAACCAGCAAGGTTTATTGGATAATTTTAAGATCGTTATAGACATTTTTTAGAATATTTAATCTAAAAAATAAAAACAGCCACAAATGTGGCTGTTTTAGGTTGCACAATTTACGACAAGTTTAATTGCTCATAGAAAGGGAAACTTGATCTTGTGACTGGCAACTATTGCCTGCTAAATACTTACAGAAAACGAGTTCGGTGCGATTGTTGCTTATAAGCTCAAGCAGCGTGTCTTGGCCATTTTCAATAAATGACAATTTACCATCAACCAATTGAACACCCGTGATGCTTTGATCTCCAATCGTCAGTAAGTAATCGTAAGACTGACTATTTTCATTATAATCCTGCTCACTTAATGACCATGTTGTACCATCGCTTTCATATAAAGTGAAACTATATAAGTCGTAGTCGTAGAATTTATCAACTGCTGTTGAAGTAGCATAATCATGTACATATAGATGTGCAGATGATTTTTCTAGCACCCCAGTACCATTATCATCGAACGCCACAGTACGCTCGACAAAATAGCGGGCTCCATCAATAGCAATCAGCTTGTAAACAAACTCACCATAAATGTAACATGTATCCAAGCTAGTATCACAGAAGTCAGTTGTTTCCCAGCCTCCTGAGCTAGTATCTACATAAAGCCTTCTAATATAGCGGTTATTAATAAAGCTTCCTTGATATGAACTTGTTCCAAAGGTAAAGAAGATTTCACCATCGTCATAAATTTGGATTTCAGCCCAATGCGAATCAATATCATGACCCTCTCTGAACTGATGACGACCAGAAAAATTACTTACATTAATGGCTACTTCATTGCGTTTAACAAACATGCCTGCATCAACATAGTCCCCCTCGTTATCATTACCCTTATCTAAAAATTGGTAACCAACGTTGATGTTTTTAGTAAAATAGAGTGTATCTGTTGAATTATCACTGCTGTGATTAAGTACTAAATTGCTATCAATGATCTGCCAACTAAACGTATCTTGCTCATCACTCAAAATATCTATGTAAGAGCCTGTTCCATCAGCATTGATCTGCATATTTAATAGCACTCCTCCTTGTTCAGCGCTTACAGCCCATTGCCCTACGACATCATCACTAACAATGGCAATTTCATCGCCATCAGAAAATGCATAAACATTGGAACTTTCAGTACTAGTATTCACTAAAACGTCATTCTCATAATAGCTATATTCAACTGTTAGCCAATGCCAATTAAGCCCTTTTTCTGCCATTGGCATTAATTCAGCGTAACTAATCTCCGTGCGATATTGAACCTCTGTCATGCCATCAGGGAAAGAGATATATTCTTCCACGACAATACTATCGATAGGTGATAACTCAATGTGATCATCAACTTCATACCAGTTGATATTTGAACTACCGTTGAGAGTTACAGCGCCAGTGTTATCTGCATTTAGTAATAAGCCCAAGGCTGGTGCATTATATAAATCACTATTATTTAAAATATACTCGCCAGCGGCTAATAATGCAGGTTTAAATGTTGCTGTAATTTCGCAATCAGCACCTGTGGTATAGACAAGGTAATAAGCTCCTTCGATATATCCTTCGCACCCTGTAATTTCGTCAACAACATACCCTTCATCTGGGCTAATTACGAAAGACGCGTATTGGTGCCAATACGAAGTTTGACTGCTAGGTGAGAGACTACCATTCTGAGATGGGTTTACTGTTAACGTTACTTTAGGGCGCTTAGGTAAGTAACTAATCTGCGTATCAGCTGAACAACTGCTTCCTTGCTGATATCGGCAAATAGTAACAGCATTTTCATCCGCAGAAACCAGCTCAACAAACCACGTATTGCCATCAACTTGATAGCTTAATACGCCATCATTGAACGTTGCTATATGCTCAACACCATCAAAACGGACAACATACTCTTCTTCACCTAAATCATTGTATTGAATGTAAATAGCATCTGTAGAGCTATCATCTTTGTAAAGAGAAATCGCACCATCTAATAGCTCTACAGTAAAAGCTGAGTATGACAAGTCTTTACTATATTCATAAATGAATACCGATTTAACTTCATCATATGCCTCACCAGCCATAGTGTAATAAGTTAGCGTTCTAATTATGTAGTAGGTGCTACCAACGATATTAATGAATTCATGTTGCATTTCACTTTCAAGGTAACAGTCATCAGCAAAGCCATCACAACTTGAAACAAGACCATATGTTTCTGAATAAAAACGTTTTCTAGAGAAGTTGCCATCTTCAATATGACCTTGGAAACTTGAATTACCTAAACCAATAGCAACACTACCATCAGGATAAATATTCAAATCATAAGATTGAGACGTACCAACAAAACCATGCCAACGACCAATAATATCCTCATTGGTTGTTGTTACATTCGCTTTTTTAACCATTAAGCCTGTTAATGTATTACTTGGCTCATCAAAACTAGTGTCTAATGCAACCACTTGGTAGCCCGCAGAGAGAGCTTTTGTAAACCAAAACTCAATTAACCCAGTTTCACCGTTTTCATCATAACTAATAGATAACTTAGTATCATTGAGCTCCCAACTAAATACCTCAGTACTCTCACCCGTTACATCCCCCGTACCATCGGCATAAAAGCGCAAAGTTTCAGGTTCATCATCAGATGACGCAGAATCATAATCATTGTCTCTTAGGTCTAAAACCCATGTGTTTTCGGTTAACTCTGTAGTATTTAGTGCTATTGTTTTAGCTTTATCAATCAGGTTAGTTGTATAGGTTCGAGTAATTGAAGGTTCCACAACGGGTTCACTACCATTTTGGTAGTCCAATGTTCTTTGTGTGGTTTGAGTCACTTCAATCGTTCTGAAAACCTCATTTTCTGCTAAAACTTGAAAACTAATATCTGTTAATTTTGTTTGCCCAATATAAGATTCATTGCCATCGTTATATTCATCAGTATAAGTCACTACACTATTTGCTAGTGCTAAGGTATACACCCCTGATTCTTTACTCATTGTCAGTGTTGAGCTTGTATTTGCATTAAGTTCACCTGTACCGTCACTTGCCAGAACAAGGTGATATGCATCATTGTTATAATAACGAGGTGAGTTAACTATAAAATCACCGACAATAGGCTCATCGCTATCAGAAACTAAGTTTTCATCTTTTTTAATTTCTTCTTTCGTCTCTTCAATGAGATCTGGATCTTTCTCATTTACTTCATCTTCAAAATTCTTAGCGATATCTTCGTCACTGACAAGATCGAGTGTGTTTTCGACGCCTTCAGGGAGAACATAATCTGCATTATCCACGATGATTTTGATGAGAGTTGCCAATAAGATCTTTTCGTCAGCATCAACATTTAGCAGTGCTGCGTTTAGCTCTTCGACTGATTGAGGTTCTTCATTATTACGTGTTAAAAGCGCATATTCTGCGGTCGTTACATTCGTGATGTTGACGCCAAAGTTGTCTTCACTATCAAGCGTATTATCCTCACCAGCCTGTTCCAATAACGCTTGAATTGAGCTTAGCTGTGAAACAAAAACAACCCCAGGGTTGGTGCTATCAAGACCTTTTGCTTTGACCAGCACAAGCTTATCACTTGCAGATTCGTCCACAACAAGCTCTATCGAATAGCGCCCGGTTTGATCTGCATTGACCGAAAAGATGTCACTACCAACATTAATCTCTAACTCTGCATTAGCAATTGGCTGATCCGTTACTATCCCGGTAATTGTCACTGTTGATACATTTCGTTTAAATATAACACTATGCTTTGCTGAAGCTGTTGCCCCATCGTTATCGGTTACAGTGACAGTGAAATTAACCGTTGTATCAGCGTCTATATCGGGTGTTTGAAAAGTAGCTTCAGCACTCGTTAATCCATCACTTTGTACAAAGTCAAAACTAGCATCAGATGTCCAGCTGTAAGAGGCAATGCTACCGTCACTATCTGTGGCAGCAGCACTTAATTTAAAAGAAGTCTGCTCTGCACCTTCTGATTCGGCACTAATAGTAACTGTTGGACTTTGATTAACGGGGTCTACAGGATCTGGTTTAGTTTCAGAGTCACTACCTCCACCTCCCCCACACCCAACTAAAAATAAGGTACCAATAACTGCAGCCAACAGCCGCTTATGAATTAACATACATACTCCATTATATTCACTTATAGCAGGGAAATTCTTAGCCATGTAAACGCTAAATCCCTTAACGTTGATAAAAAGCCACAGCGAACTGTGGCTCTTGGTTTACTCAATTAATTGCTTTTCTTACTTGTTGAAGCTGCTCCTGAAAAGAGAGGCCTCTCAGATCACCCAAACCAGCAGCCATGGTCAATGCATAAATTTCACTTTCTAGACTCAGCATGTGCGCTTCAACAGTGTCTTTATCAATAGCCGATTTTTGGGCTAAGTACTCAGCATAGAGACTATTAATACGATCGATTTGTAATGACAATAAAGCAGCTTGTTGTTTAATTTGCTCGTACTCACGATAGTTAGCTTTACTAAATGTTTCACCTTGCTCTAATTGTTTTCGAACGTCCTGATAAACTGTCGGAAATATATCGACTTTTTTTGAGTTAGCTAGCCCATAAATTTTTTCGATATACTGAGAGAAATAAAACTGTACAACGGCGTCTTTTTCTAAATCAATGAGTTGCTCTAATAGCTTAGGTACATACTCAGCAACTTGCTGCTCTTGCCCGTCAATGAGCATTTCCTTTAATTGTTGATGTTGCTTATCGAGCTCTCGATAACGCTTTTCATAAGATGTTTCAGCATCCAATTGATCTAAAATGGCAAACTCATCTCTAATTGGCTGTAAAACCGATGTGATCCTTTGCTTGGCAAGCTGCGCTTCAGTAACCAAGGAAATGACCTCCTGACTTTGAGACATAACTTCATCTGCAACCGTGTCAGATGAGAACAGTGACGCACTTTTTAAAGCATGTTCAGGAGCTAAACGCAGTTCATTAAACTCAGGCTCAAGCACCGCCCAAACTTTACGAGCCTTAGCTACACGCTCCTCATCAAATTGCGCTAAGTTCTCCGTATCTATTTGGTTATAAGCTGTCAGTGCTTCTTGGAAAACACTTTGGGCTTTTTCATAGGCAGCCTGTATTTGTTCGGGGGTCGCCTGTTCTTCTCCTGTAATACTACTCGCAAGAGAACCTAAATCTTGCTGAACAGAATCAATGGTTTTACACCCTGATAAAGAGAATAAAAGTAATGAGCTAATTATGGCGAACTTGTTCATTAATAGCTCCACTGCAAACCAACTGAAAAAGACACATTACTATATTCAACTTCAGGCACGCGCAGACGTTGACCATTTTCAAGATTCTTAGTCACTATATCGCGAGATTTGTACTGCGCATCAATACCGCCCATTAACGCAATATGTGACATTATTTGATAACGTAATCCGACTCGTCCTAACACACCCCAGCCATTAAAACTGTCGGTTAATGTAGTTGTTTCAAATTGAGTATTTTGAATTTCAGAGTACATGGGTGTACTCAATTCAGCTTCTGCATACCAGCTGTACTTATTAAAACTGTCTTTTAAACGACTATCGTAACGGGCACCTAAAGTAAGCAAGATACCCATTTGATCTTCTGACACAGAGACCACGGGGCGTAGCTGGGAGTTATAATCTTGTTGGTCGCCCACATTGTTCGCGTTATTCATACCCGGTAAGGTAAAACGAGCGGGGTTATCTGGATCATCTGAGATAGCAATCAGCGCCTCATCAAATGCAGCCGCACCTGGTTGCACAAAAGCAAAATTTGAGCGTGTAAAACTAGAAGTAAAAAACTTAGTACCTAAAGTAAACTGTATGGCTTTTGAAAAATTATAAGCACCTTTAAAACCGATCTCATTCGCTTTTGTTTTAAATGCATTTTCTTGAATATCGCCAAACTCTGCCAAATGCCAAGTTTCAGTTTCAATTTCGGTAGAAATTGTTGCAGCACTTTCAATATAGAATCCCCAATCATCATCAATCCCTGTGTATGATATCTGTCGTATTGCGGGATTGGTCACATCAATTGACTGGCTCAACTTGCCAAACCCTGCTACATCATTAAGAGTTTCACTATAGCTAATCGTTTCAAAACCGAGTCGGACTTCACTAAAAGAGGGGTTAACAGCAAGAGCCGAACCACTGAGGGGGAGTAAAAGAAGAAGTGCTTTCATTGTTCAATTCCTTGATTTGCAAAATCTATGCAGCCAAGAAATGATGCCCGCCTTCCTTGGTTACAACATTAAACACAAAGTTACAACTGTTAACTTTTAACAATAATCAGTGTAGACAAATGTATTAATTTTACAAACCAAACTGAACAAAAACTTAATAAAAAAGCCCGCTAGGTGCGGGCTTTTATACTAGTAAATTTAATTATTACTAATTATACAGCTTGCTGAACGATCACTTGGTCTGCCTTTTTAGTGTATTGAGGCATACGGTGGAAGTTCAGGTAACGATAAGTATCAGCTGCAGTTGCATTGATCTTATCTGCATACTCTTGGTACTCAGCAGGTGTAGGTAATTTACCTAAGATTGCCGCTACTGCTGCAAGCTCTGCTGATGCTAAGAATACGTTAGCGCCAGTACCTAGACGGTTAGGGAAGTTACGCGTAGAGGTAGAAACAACAGTTGCTTTATCAGCAACACGTGCTTGGTTACCCATACATAGTGAACACCCTGGAGTTTCGATACGTGCACCTACGCGACCAAAGATACCGTAGTAACCTTCATCAGTAAGCTGGTCTTTATCCATCTTCGTTGGTGGTGCAACCCAAAGTTGAGTTGGGATACGACCACTGAAACCATCTAGTAGTTTACCTGCAGCACGGAAGTGACCGATGTTAGTCATACAAGAACCGATGAATACTTCATCGATTTTCTCGCCTGTTACGTCAGAAAGAAGACGTGCATCATCTGGGTCATTTGGAGCACAAAGGATTGGCTCTTTGATATCAGCTAGGTCGATTTCAAGTACGTGTTTGTACTCTGCATCAGCATCAGCTTCCATAAGTTCAGGGTTAGCTAACCACTCTTGCATTGCATTGATACGACGCTCAATAGTACGAACATCACCGTAACCTTCAGAGATCATCCATTTAAGCATTACGATGTTTGACTCTAGGTATTCAGCGATAGACTCTTTAGAAAGTTTAACTGTACAACCTGCCGCTGAACGCTCAGCTGACGCATCAGAAAGCTCGAAAGCTTGCTCAACTGTTAGGTGCTCAACACCTTCGATTTCTAGTACACGACCAGAGAATTCGTTGATCTTACCTTTCTTCTCAACAGTAAGAAGACCTTCTTTAATACCGTAGTAAGGGATAGCATGTACTAGATCACGTAATGTGATACCTGGCTGCATTTCACCTTTGAAACGTACTAAGATTGACTCAGGCATATCAAGAGGCATTACACCAGTTGCTGCTGCGAATGCTACCGCACCTGAACCCGCTGGGAATGAAATACCTAGAGGGAAACGAGTATGCGAGTCACCACCAGTACCTACTGTATCTGGTAATAACATACGGTTTAACCATGAGTGGATTACACCGTCACCTGGACGAAGTGATACACCGCCACGGTTCATGATGAAATCAGGAAGTGTGTGGTGAGTGTTTACGTCGATTGGCTTAGGATAAGCTGATGTATGACAGAAAGACTGCATTGTTAAATCTGCAGAGAAGCCTAAACATGCTAGATCTTTAAGTTCGTCACGCGTCATAGGACCTGTTGTATCTTGAGAACCAACAGTTGTCATTTTCGGCTCACAGTATTGGCCAGGACGTACGCCAGGCATGTTACATGCTTTACCAACCATCTTCTGAGCTAATGTGAAGCCTTTACCAGAATCTGTTACAAGAGCAGGCTTGCGGAAGATATCTTCAGCTTCCATACCTAGTGATGCACGCGCTTTATCAGTTAAACCACGACCGATGATTAGTGGAATACGACCACCAGCACGCACTTCATCAAGAATTACGTCTGATTTAAGAGAGAAAGTAGAGATTACTTCATCAGTACCGTGACGCTTAACAACACCTTCGTATGGGAAGATATCGATTTGGTCACCCATGTTTAGCTCATCAACAGGTAGTTCGATTGGTAATGCACCAGAGTCTTCCATTGTGTTGAAGAAGATAGGAGCGATTTTACCGCCTAAACATACACCACCAACGCGTTTGTTTGGTACGTGAGGAATATCATCACCCATGAACCAAAGTACAGAGTTAGTTGCAGATTTACGAGAAGAACCCGTACCAACTACATCACCAACGTATGCAAGAGGTAAACCTTTCGTTTTAAGCTCTTCTAGTTGTGAGATTGGACCAACTTCACCTGGTTTTTCAGGATTGATACCATCACGTTCGTTCTTCAGCATTGCTAAAGCGTGCAGTGGAATATCAGGGCGAGACCATGCATCTGGTGCAGGAGAAAGGTCATCTGTATTTGTTTCGCCAGTTACTTTGAATACGGTAACTGAGATTTTTTCAGCAACTGCAGGCTTGTTTACAAACCATTCTGCATTTGCCCACGATTCGATTACTTGCTTAGCAAATTCGTTACCTGCTTTCGCTTTTTCTTCTACATCATAGAAAGCATCGAACATTAATAATGTGTTTGATAAACCTTTAACAACGATCGGCGCTAACGCTTCGTCATCTAGAAGATCAATCATAGGTGCGATGTTGTAACCACCTAGCATAGTACCAAGTAGCTCAGCTGCTTTTTCTTTTGATACAAGTGGAGAGCTCGCTTCACCTTTTGCAACTGCAGCTAAGAAACCTGCTTTGATGTAAGCAGCATCATCAACACCCGGTGGTACGCGGTTAACTAGAAGATCAACGATAAACTCTTCTTCGCCTGCCGGTGGGTTTTTGATTAATTCAATAAGATCAGCCGTTTGCTGAGCATCTAATGGCGCTGGTACGATACCTAACGCGGCACGTTCTTCTACGTGTTTACGATATTCTTGTAGCACAATATTGCCCTCTTGGTGACGTGAAAGTACTCGGTAGCATTAAGCTAAATACCAATTAAGACCCAGTACTTATAGTATTCTGACGGTTAATTATAAAGCTTTTAAGTATAGATGAAAATCCATGCTGTAAGTAAGGAGTTTAATATTCACTATAAATACCATGAATAGTACTAGAAAAAAACGCTATTCAAATGAATATTTATTAAGAATCATTCCTATCTACTTACTTTAGAGGTGTTAGAAATGAAAAAACCCAGCACTAGGCTGGGTTTTCAAATTTGCGTAAAGGGTTAGATTAACGCTCTACTTTTACACGCTCAATTACAGTTACTTTCGCTTCAACACGACGGTTTTCAGCATGAGCTTCTGGCGTATTTGCTGGGTTTTTAAGGCGCTCTTCACCTAAACCAACAGTAGTAAGACGCATTGGGTCAATACCGTCTTCGATTAGTTTCTTAGCAACAGCATCAGCACGTTTCTTAGATAACCACTTGTTGTAGTCAGCTTTACCTACTGATGAAGTGTGACCTTCAAGTACTACGTCAGTACCTGGGTGCTCTTTTAAGAACTTAGCAGCGCGGTCAATATCATCTAAGTATTGTTGAGATACTTTAGACGTGTTGTTAGGGAACGTGATTAGTAAGCTCTTAGTTACTTCACGATCTTCATATAATGTACAGCCAGTACCATCAACAGCGTCAGTCATTGGCGTGTTTGCACATTGGTCATCAGCATCAGGAATGTTATCGCCATCGCTATCAACTGGCTCAACCGCAACAGGAACAACTGTTGGAGCAGGTTCAACTGGCTCAGAAGCTGAGCTTTGCGCACCAAAGATATAGCTTAGGCCTAATTTAGCGCCAACATCTGTGTAACCACGGTCAAGACCTTGGTATAAAGATGTTTCAGCGTTAAACGCGAAGTTATCTGTGAAGTAGTGTTGGTAACCAGCACCTACGTTTGCGAACATTAGATCTTCGTCAACCGCATCAAGATTTTTAAGACCGAAAATACCGTAGAATGGACCACCACCTAAGTGATATAAAGCGTCAATACCGTAACGTTTGCCACTTTCAGTACCGCTAACAGAAGTACCGTCATTTAGATCAGCTTTCCAATCGAAGTCCATGTCAGCATATTCTAAACGAGCGCTCCAGTAATCACTAAAACGGTAACCTAGCTCTAAACCCCAACCTGTAGAGTCATCAACATCAAGGCCACCTGGAGTGTAGTCGCGGACATTTTCCCAAGAATTATCATAGTAGTCGCCAAATGCGCCGATGTAGAAACCTTGCTTTTCGGCAGCGAAGCTTGAAGCACTAGTTGCAGCAAGTGCTAAAGCAATAGTAAGTGATTTTAATTTCATTGTTTCCTTCCCATTTTCACAATTAAAATTGTAGCTAAGTCAAACCAGCTCAATCAGTTTAAACAGAGTAGTCGACTAATAGTTAATCAAAACTTAACGAACTCGGTACAGAACAAAAATCTTGCCGAGTAATTTCAGTCAATTACCCAAATAATAGGTTATCTAAATAACTTTGCGTAACAATGCCTTTAGATCGCTTTGTTATGATTAGGTGAAAGTCGATTCAGCCTAATCTACTGACTTCAAAACCGATAAAAGTCCATTCCCAATTACATTATTATATTGGTTATTTTTAAATCAACAAGTTGAAAGCAACTTTATTTGTAAATTTTCGTTAAAAAGCAAAACTTTAGTGCTATTTTATTGATATAAATCATAACACTGGCAGCTAACTTGCTCAATCAACGAACACTCAGATTTAAAAAAATGAGCATTTACAATTGTTATCAACCATAAAGATTAACCCTTAAGTACCACAAAAAGTTTGGTAATTACAATCCCCTTCCTTCGGAGGTTGATACCATGCGGCAAATTCTTCCTCATACTCATATGGTTTTTGAATGACTTTTAAAAACTCATTGATTGATGAACTAGATCCTGCCTTTTCATACTCAGCCAAGATCATTTCAATATTATGATTACGCGGAATGACTGCAGGATTAACGGCTCGCATTGTGTTGTAACTTTCAGCTGATGTTCTGAGCCTCCATTTTGAAACCCATCCTTTTAAATTAGAATCTATAACAAAGTCTGTCACTAAAGATTCAGTAAGTGCATTGAAAGTGTTGGTGTAATCAAGTTGGTGTTGCTTCATTAACCCCATTAACTCTGAAACTAAAGCGTGATCGCCTTCTTGCTGACCTGCTAATCCTAATTTCTGCTGCCACATAGTATTAAATGCATCATTAAATTTAGCAGCAAAACCATTCACAACCGGTGAGAGTTGCTCAACGGCAGCATCTTGATCAGTAAATAAAGGAATTAAGCTTTCAGCTAAACGCGCAATATTCCAATTGGCAATATTCGGCTGATTACCAAATGCGTAGCGCCCTTGATGGTCAATCGAACTAAACACCGTGTCTAAGTCAAACTGATTCATCATCGCGCAGGGGCCATAGTCAATGGTTTCACCACTAATCAAAGTATTATCTGTATTCATAACGCCATGTATAAAGCCAATTCGCATCCAGCTGATAACCAGCTCTATTTGCTTATCTAACACGGCGGTTAAAAATTCAATATAACGCTGCTCACCATTACTGCTGATGTCAGGAAAGTGGCAATCAACTGCGTAATCGACTAGCTTTTCTAGCCCTTCTATATCACCTTGTGTAGCTAAGTATTGAAATGAGCCAACACGGATATGACTCTTAGCTAAGCGAGTGACAACTGCACCCGGGCGAGGTGGCTGGCGATATACCGTTTCGCCAGTTGTAACCACAGCTAAACAACGCGTAGTAGCGATACCTAACGCATGAAGTGCCTCACTCATAATGTACTCTCGTACAGCTGGACCAATAGCACAGCGACCATCACCACCACGTGAGAATACCGTTGCTCCTGCACCTTTTAACTGTAAGTCCCACTGCGTGCCATTTTGATCTGTAATAGCACCAAGCAAATGTGCTCTGCCATCACCAAGACGCGGTGAAAAATGACCAAATTGGTGACCTGAGTAACCAAGTGCAACTGGTGCAACATCTTTATCTATTGCTGACCCAGATAGCAATTTAGCTAAAAAATCGCTGTCGTGATTAATCGCAAAATTATCAGCGAGCTTGTCATTGAAGAGCAGCAATTGCGGCTCAGCAACGGCGCTAGGCATATCTTCAATCGCAAGTAGTTCACTAATATCTGTGTATCGGGTTTGCAGTTTCATAACTGTCCTTAAGGTGTTGCTACACCTACACGATTATCGCCTACACCATAGGCCACTAATTGGCTTAATGCCTGCAAGCTGTAACCGCTTTGCTGTTGTAATTCATTGAAGAAGTCTTGCGCTGCTTGTAATGATTTTTTAGTTTGTAAGCCGCCATCAATCAACTCATGGGCACGCAAATAAGCTTCTACATCGCGAGAAAGCAAAAAGGTATCTTTACCAAGCGCTCGCAAAGCGTACGGGCCAGTATTTCCCCCTAAACGCGCACCATGCTTTTTAAGATAGGCCCACAAACCAATAATATTGTCAGTTGGCCAATCTGCAATAAATTGGCTAAAACTGCCATGTTTCTCGGCAACTTCGTGGATCATGTACGCATTTTCTGGGATCGTTTGTACTTTTTTAAAATTACGAACAATTCGCTCATCACTGGCTTTTTGCTCAAGCATATCTGGCGGCATCATCAACAACTTTTCTACGCTGAAATCCCAAAACACATCACGAAAACCAGCCCATTTATTATTGATAACAGACCAATAAAAACCGCTTTGAAAGACTTTACGCGTAAACTCTTCTAACCATAAATCGTCATGCATTTTGGCAATATCAGTATCATCGAGCGGGTTTGATAACAATGCATGCAGCAATTCTTCGCTGCCTTTTCGAGATACGGCTCGCTGATAAATATCGTTAAATTTTTCCATCATTTTTCCAATTTATTTGGTTAACGCTAAGTGTACGTAAAAACACGCTTATACGTAACCATGTTGCAAAATCGGTCACTAAAAAACAAATCCTTCGCCTTGACACCTAGATGGCTAAAATGCTTTAATCGCCGCCAATACCCTATTTAACTATGTTGGCTTTAACCTTTAAAGCGAGCATAAAGGGCTGGAAGAGGTGCGTTATTCAGGTAGCGTATGGGAAGAGCACAGACTCTGTTGATCATACGTGAGGGGAATTAACGCCGAGAAGTAACACCGTTTGTGAGGTGCTTATTTCGGGCGACTGGGCTGAATCCCAGCGACTGTCACCAACAATAGCAAAGCGCTATTGATTAGTTTGGTGGAGAGCTTCTGGTCTTAGTATAATAAGGCCTTCGCGTCTTTATTATTTTAAGCCCATTCGCTCTTCGAATTATACCTTGTTCGAACGACGACATGCGGCTCCATTCAAATGTTCCCGCATAAACTCTTCGAATACCTTATAAGTTCGTGAGAGATGATCAACAATTTTGATTTAAACGACTATCCATTGTGGACAGCGCTTGTCACGCCATTTTCTGAATCTGGCGAGGTCGATTACACGGCCCTTGAACAACTGGTTACGGAGCAGCAAGATGCAAATAACGGCATTTTATTGCTTGGCAGTACCGGTGAAGGACTGGCGCTTTCACTCAAAGAGCAACAAGCCATTGTTGAACATGTTTGTCAATTAGCACCAAGTGTCCCACTCATGGTTGCTGTGGGCGGCATGAACCTTAAGCAACAAATTGCTTGGGTTGAATACTGCAACCAACTACCTATTCATGGCTACCTGTTAGGTTCACCTCTGTATGCAAAACCTGGGGTTGTTGGCCAAACACATTGGTTTAAAAGCCTACTAGACGCAAGTAACCACCCTTGTATGTTGTATAACGTACCAGGACGCAGCGCAGTTGAGATTTCACCACAGGTGATCAAAAACCTTGCTGAGCACAAAAATCTTTGGGCCTTAAAAGAAGCCAGTGGCGACATTAGCAAATTTGAAGGCTTTAGAACGGCATCACCAACACTGGCTATTTTCAGTGGCGATGATGCACTTATGCCATATTTTGCTCAAGCGGGTGCAAAAGGTTTAGTTTCGGTTGCCGCGAATGCTTGGCCGAGTCAAACCCATGAGTTTGTTAAACGCAGTTTAAGTGGTCAATACCCAAATCTATTCACCGATTGGTCGCAAGCAATCCAAAGTTTATTCGCTGTGGCAAACCCAATCCCCGTAAAAGTACTGATGCACCTGCAAGGTAAAATAAATACCCCGCATTTACGTCCACCGCTTACGCATTTAGAGCTTGAGCAAACAGACAGCATCACCCACGCAAACAACACAATTTTATCTTGGAACTAAAAACAGGTTTTATCATGAGCTGGTTAGAATTATTAAACAACTTAGAATCAGGCGCAGTTCGCGCAGCAACACAAGACGAGAACGGCAACTGGCACGCCAATGTTGAAGTTAAACAAGGCATTTTAGAAGCCTTTAAAAATGGCACAAATACCGAGTTCCCAGGTGGATTTGTTGATAAGCATAACTTAGCACCACAAGGCTTTGCAGCCGATGCTGGCGTGCGAATGGTACCAGGTGGTAGCAGTGTTCGCCGTGGCGCACACGTTGCCAAAGGCACCATTATCATGCCACCAGCATATGTGAATATTGGCGCGTTCATCGACGAAGGCACTATGGTCGACAGCCACGCATTAGTGGGTTCATGCGCACAAGTGGGTAAAAATGTTCACCTAAGTGCTGCAGTACAATTAGGTGGTGTACTTGAGCCAATTGGTGCTAGCCCTGTGGTTATTGAAGATGACGCATTCATCGGCGCAGGCTGCGTTATTGTTGAAGGTGTGGTTGTGAAAAAAGGTGCTGTACTTGCGCCAGGTGTTCGTTTATCGGCAACTATTCCTGTTTACGATTGCGTTAACGAACGCCAGCTAGACAAAGGTGAAGCCATCCCAGAAAACGCGATTGTGATCCCAGGCTCTCGCCCTGCTTCAAATGCATGGGCTCGCGAGCAAGGTCTAAGCATGTCTTGTGCATTGATCGTGAAATACCGTGATGAACAAAGCGATGCATCATTACTGTTAGAAGAGGTTTTACGTTAATGAGCTTTTTGAGCACGCCCATCAAGCAAGCTGTTGAACAAGTTTCAACACATCTTGATACGCCATTTTTTATCTATGATTTAGATAAATTAACTGCACATTTAAATCAACTAACTGCGCAAACCGATGTGAAACTTTGGTATGCCGTAAAGGCCAACCCACTGTCTCGCATTATTCAATGTTTAGACAGCGCAGGGTTTAACTTTGATGTTGCAAGTAAAGGTGAACTTGAGCAAGTACTTGCTCAAGGCATCGATAGCGAGCGCGTGCTCAACACAGGGCCTGCAAAGAGCCCTGCACAAATTTCACATTTTATTGCTCGCGGCGTACGTACTTTTGTGGCCGAGAGCGTTAACCAAGTTCGCTGGTTAAACGAACAAGCAACAAAAGCAAATTGTCAGCTGCAAGTTCTATTGCGCGTACAACTTCGTTGGCCAGACAGCGAAAAGAACCCTCTTGGTGGCGATAGCCTTACTCCTTTTGGTTTGGGCTGTGATGAGTGGCAAGCACTCACTGTAAGTGATTACCCAGCTCTTAGCTTTGATGGTCTGCATATTTTCCAATGGGGCAATATGCTAAGTACTGACAAGCTCGCCGAGCTATGGCGTGCGATGATTGCGCCATTACAACAGCTAGCAAGCTCAATAAATATTAACTTTAATATTCTCGATTTAGGGGGTGGCTTAGGTATTCCTTATACTCAAGATGCTAACCGACTCGATTGGTCTGCACTTATCGAGACTTTGGCGGCTATTAAAGCAGATGCTGGTGTCAAAGAGCTTTGGATGGAACTAGGCCGCTATGCGGTGGGCGAATGCGGCCATTACGCAACGCCGGTTGTTGAGCGCAAAGAGAATTACAATCAACAACAAGTGATTTTATCAGGCGGTATTAACCATTTACTTCGCCCTGCTGTAACAAGCCAAGATTTTCCTGCGGCATTACTACGCGAGTCAACGGCTGAGCCTGCGGCAATGACTTTATACGGCCCGCTATGCACCGCCCTTGATTGCTTAGGTGAGCACCAATTAGCGAGCGATTTAAATGAGCAAGACTGGTTGGTATTCAGCCAATGTGGTGCATACGGCTTTACCGAAAGCATGCCGTACTTTTTATGCCACGAATTAGCGGCTGAATACATCCTTGAACAAGGCAATATTGAGTGTATCCGTAGCGCTGAAGATGCCAGCTATTATTTAAGGTAATCGCCATGAGTAAAGAGTTAATCAGCCAAGAGAATATTGTGGTTGGCGAGATTGCCAACGGCCTACCACTGACAATTCCTGTGTATCGCTTAAAAGGCGATGGCACGGGACCAAACGTGTATATACAAGCCAATATGCATGGTGCTGAAGTACAAGGTAATGCAGTAATTTATCAATTGCTTGAGCAGCTAAAATCACTCAAGCTGCGTGGCGATATTACCCTAGTTCCTTATGCTAACCCTATTGGTTGCAACCAAAAATCAGGTGAGTTTACTTTAGGCCGCTTCGACCCAATCACGGGCACCAACTGGAACCGCATGTACCGCTTTAATAAAGCGTTACCGTCACAGATTGCTGAACAGCATAAAGACAGTGATGATGCGACCCTTAAAGCTGCATTTAAACAGGCACTCGTTGCTGACATCGACAGTCAATTAACGGGTCCTGATTACAGCCTAACAACGGGTAAGCGCATTGCTCTTAACTTGCAAAAGCTTGCCCACCAGGCTGATATCGTTTTAGACCTTCACACGGGGCCTATCTCGAGTAAGCACTTATATTGCCCTGAATACGCCAAAGACAGCGCAAGCTACTTCAACATCGAGCATGTGTTACTGATCCCAAGTGATTTTGATGGCGCGATGGATGAAGCAAGCTTTTGTCCATGGTGGTCACTATCTGAAGAGCTTGGCAAACAAGGCCGAGAATTTGCTGTTCAAGTAGAAGCATTCACCGTTGAGCTAGGTAGCCAAGAAAAAATCGATTTAAGTGCGGCACTTGAAGATGCAAATAGCATTTTAAGTTACCTCAATCAAAAAGAGGTATTAGTTGATGCTGCGTATCATCCAAAAGCGATGACACGTTATGCCTGCATGCTTGAAGATTATGTAGCTTACTACGCACCTATGGGTGGCATGGTCGAGTATCTTGCCCCACTGGGTGGCCATATTAAAGCTGGTGAGCCTATCGCCCGCATTTTAAGAATGGAGCGCTACCTTTCTGAGCAGCCGCTACAAACATTAAGTTTTGATAAAGACGCCATTGCTATTTTGCATTTTGCTTCAGCAAGCGTGAATCAAGGTACCGAACTTTATAAGTTTTTTACCAACGTATTTGAGCTATAAGCTCATCCCTTCTCATTGCGTGAGAGTCAACGGCTTATGCCCTTAGGCCGTTACAGCAGGGCTCCAAGCTTAGCTTGGGGCTCTCTATTTACCTAAAATTTCAACAATTCAGTACAAGTTCACGGTTACTTATGTAAAAATCGTTATAATTATACCAACTTACAAGTCTACTGAAAGGGAACTGCAATGGGATGGCGCATTTGGCTGGCAGCAGCTGGCTTATTTTCTGTACCTGTATTTGCTCAAACTGAACAACCACAAACTAACGAACAAGATGACGCGCTAGAACTCGTAAAGCAGTGTATTTTGAACGAAGCGATTGGCGGTGACGGTAAACAAACACTCGAAGAACTTCGTAAAAAATGCTCAGACTTAGACGAGAGTAAAAAGCTCACCGCTTTAGACAAACGTAAAGCCCGTGAAGAAGTAAGCAAGAAAAACCGTAATGTGATCACCCCGCATAAGCGTAACTACATATTACCGCTTTCATACGTATCTAACCCGAATGAGCGCCCTTTTGATGGTTTAAAAGATCTTGCTGAGCAAACTGATGGCGAGCCACTTGATAACCTTGAAGTGAAATATCAACTTTCAATTAAAGTGCCTATTTTCGAAGGCTTTTCAGATAAAGATCAGGGCGTATTCTTTGCGTTTACCATGCAATCGTTTTGGCAGTTTTATAACAAAGATATTTCATCACCGTTTCGTGAAACAAATTACGAACCAGAGATCTTCTGGGTGAACTACCTTGATCCTGAGCATGTGCTTTGGGGCGATGAAATGGCAATTGCAATTGGTGCCTCACATCAATCGAATGGCCGCAGCCAACCTAATTCACGTTCATGGAACCGTATCTATGCCGATTTCCTATGGGAAAAAGATGGCTTTGTTTTTAGCTTTAAGCCTTGGTACCGCATTCCTGAAGATAAAAAGGACGATGAGCTAGAAGCCCGTGGCGATGATAATCCAGATATCTACAAATACATGGGTTACTTTGAGTTCTCGGGTGCATACCGTTACAACGAGCATGAATTTAGCTTTATGACCCGTAATAACTTAAATTCAGATAACCGTGGTGCAATCCAATTAGATTGGTCTTTCCCTCTTTGGGGCCGATTACGTGGCTACGCACAATACTTTAATGGTTATGGCGAGAGCTTGATTGATTACAACGCCGATATTGAACGTTTTGGTGTGGGTATTCTGTTAACTGACTTACTTTAACTGTAAGAAGAGCGAGCTTTAGTTAGCTCGCTCTTTATTTTCGTTATTTTTTAACGATGAAGTGACCTTCGAATTCTGCTACTAACACATCACCATCGTACACATTAACCGGCACATGGTAGCTTGCTTTGCCACTGTCTTCTAAATCCACTAATTTGCCTTTACAGCCAGCCAACTCAACACTACCACGAGGGTCGTTATTGAGTGGTTTAAGATATTTAATGTTGGCATCAGCTAACACGATATTTCCTTCAAGGCCTGCTTCTTTCAGCGCTAGGTAAGTTGCGCCCCACCCTGTTAAAGTAGCTAAGCTATAAATCGAACCCGCAAACATAGTGTTATGAAGGTTTAAGTTCGCATCTAAATCAGCACGGGTAGTAAACTGCCAATCGGTATAGCTTTCAACTTTAATGCCCATCGCATCACTGATTGGGATCGACTCACGCCACGTGTTTTGCAGTACTTGTGTCCAGTTTGGATGACGGAACCAACCCGGTTCAGAGGGCTTTTGTTTTACCATTTTCCAATGCTGTACATCGTCATAAGCAAGGTGCGCTTTTTCTTTTAATTCGTAGCCATGACGCTTATAGAAATCAAGGGCTCGCTCACGAGCAAACAAAACCAGCTCGTCGGCATCTTGAGTCCATGCGATTTTTTCTAATTCATGTAATAAACGGCTACCAATATGCTGGTTACGATTACCTTCAGCAACCGCCATATAACGAACTTGCGCTTGCTGATGATTATTAAAATGCAGGCGCGCTACGCCTAATACTTCGCCGTCATTATTTTTGATAAAGCGGTGCTCTGCGTCTTGTTCTAAGTCATCTTGCTCAGAACCACGCGGCTCGCCCCAGGGTGCTCTTAAAACCTGCCAACGTAATGAATAGTACGCTTGCCAATCTTCGCTGCTTTGTGGGGTGGTCACTTTAAACATAAAAACTCCTGTGATAATTCAGCCACTGTCTGTTGTTTTTCTGTCGTGGCCTTTGGAATGCGAATTACGATACGCGATCTTCAAACAAGTTGGAATAATACTTTGGTGACCCAGCCTAAATTATTATTCTTAGCTGTAAAAACTAATGCACAATTGCACTTTAAGCCTGCTGGTCTATGCTGAAATAATTGTATTATTTTAATAAATAAATAGCTAAAGGCCCGAAATATGGAACATTTTCTTGAACCCAGTGGCGCAGTAAAACATAGTTTTATTGAGGACTGCCACCGATTAGGGCAACTCATCTATTGGCATAAACAAGGCAATTACAGTATTCAAGTTAGGCAACTTAACCAATTACGCTGGTTATTGATCAACGAAACTCTGCAATCGGTCATTGAAAAACGCCGACCTGCCAGATTACTTTTCCCGCATTTACAATATCTTGCAAAGCTTTGGCAAGACTTAGAGGAACCTAAAAAGATTTTAGAACTAGGGCTAGGCGGTGGTGCTATTCGTAATTACTTACAGCACACCTACCCTGACAGCCAACTGACATCGGTTGATAAAAACCCCGACATAATTCACTGCTATAAACGTTACTTTGGTGGCGATCATGCCAATAACTTGCACTGTTTTGATGCGCAGCAAGTATTAGAGCAAAACAACGAATATAATTGGATTATCCTAGATTTATTCAGTGAGGTAGATGCGCCATTATTTTTATACAAGCACCAGTTTTACACCAAGCTAAGAGCAGCGATGGCAAAAGATGGCTTGTTGTTCATTAATTTTTTATCTAATCACCCATCGCAACTAAAACAACTTGAGCACCTGCTAATCACCGAGTTTGGCAAGCGCCCAAGCATTGTAAAAATCCCCGACTACGTGAATCATATCGTGATGATCAAAAAATAGCTGTCTGCTAAACAGATAAATTAAAAGTAACGGGACCATCGTTACATAGGCTTACTTGCATATCAGCACCAAATTGCCCGGTAGCCACTGTTAAGCCTGCTTTTTTAGCCTCTGCAATAAAATACTCATAGAGTGTATTGGCTTGTTCTGGCGTGCCAGCACTTGAAAAGCTTGGACGCATACCCTTTTTAGTGTCGGCTGCTAAGGTAAACTGCGAAACCACTAAAAGCTCACCCTTGATATCATTCAAACTTAAATTCATCTTTCCTTGTTCATCGGTAAAAATGCGGTAATTGCTGACTTTGTGTAAAAGCTTCTGGGCGCTTTGCTCGGTGTCCTGTTTTTCAACACCTAATAGCAGCAAAATACCTTGTGAAATTTCACCAACTACTTCACCTGCCACTTCTACTTTTGCTTGTTTTACTCTTTGAATTAAGCCTTGCATTGATCCCTCGATAACTTGATATACATTAAATCTGCGGCCCGTCGCATTGCCGCCAAATATACCTGATTATCGCTGCTGTGCCCAATGCCATCTAAAATCAATAATTGTGCATTTAACTGTTCAGCAAGCTGCTGTACGGCACTATATCGACAGATCAAATCGGCGCGGCCATGAATAAACCAAATAGGTAAATGAGTCAGTAGATGTGCATTTTCTGCGATAAAGCCTTCTTCAATGAAACAGTGATGACGAAAATAATGCACCATTAATTTTGCTTGATTTAACCCGACATGGGGCTCCTGTAAACTCCAGTTTGTCAAAGGCTCACCATGACATAGTACCTGCTCCCAATGACACCATAACTTGGCAAATTTACTGGCTTTAATTTGATCGTCACTGTTTAGTTGTTGCTGATAAAAATCGAGTAAGGCATGCCAATCAGTGTAATCATGTGCAAATTCATTAAAGCACTCAGGGTAAAAATGCGCGCCAGCTCCTTTTGTTGTGTAAAGCCACTCAAAATCACTGTTACAAGCTAAAAAACTTGCCCGTAGAATAAGCCCCGAAATGTGTTCCCAGTGCTTAATTGCATATACGAGCGCTAAGGTTGCCCCCCAAGATTCGCCACACACCAGCCACTTCTCAATACCCAACTGATTGCGTAAAAACTCGAGATCTGCGACTAACTCTGAGGTGGTATTTTGAGAGATATCATGCGGGGTTGAGTGACCACAGCCACGCTGGCTGAACATGATCACCCGAAAACGTTCTAAGTCGAAAAAGCGGCAGTTTTCAGGGCATAGACCCGCACCAGGCCCGCCATGGCATAACACCACAGCAATCCCAGTAGACGCACCATATTCTTGCACATGGATTTGATGACCATCGCCAACACTCAAGTGATAATCACGGTTGGCAACATATTGTGGATGTAACTGCACCTCGCTCTCCTTAGGTGCAGTGAATTTAAACCTCTATATCAGGCGTGTCCTCGATATTCTCAGGGCTGATACATACAGTAAATTCTGCACCGAGTAATACGACAATCCACGACAAATACACCCATACAAATAAAATAGGGATTGTCGCCAACGCCCCATAAATAACTTCGTATGATGGGAAGTGGCTGATGTACAAAGCAAAGCCTTTTTTTGTCAGCTCAAACAACATAGCTGCAAACAAAGCGCCCGGAATTGCCGCTCTAAATGGAACTCGTGTGTTAGGAACTAAAGTATAGAGCATAATGAAGCCAATCATTGAAATTATGTAAGGTAATAATTTCAATAAAAAGCCGCTAAAGCCGGGGATACCTTGATCGGCAAACGACACTAACGACACGATGTATGAAGTAACACCAATACTAGCCCCTAATAACACAGGGCCTAAACTAAGCACCATCCAATAAACGGCAAACGAAATCATCATTGGGCGCTTTTTCTTAATACGCCAAATTCGATTTAATGTAGCATCGACATTGCGAATAAGTAACAAAGATACCGCCGCTAAAAAACCCACACCAACGGCAGTCATTTTATTCGCATTACCGGCAAAAGCGCTGATATGCTCTTTAATTACATCTGTAGAGGTCGGCACAAGGTTAGTAAACAAGAAGTTTTCTATGGTCACTAACGTGCTTTCGAATCCTGGAAAAGCAGAAAAAATAGCAACACCAACCGCGACTAAAGGCACGATTGATAATAAGGTCACATAAGCCAAGTACCCAGCATTAACAGTGATTTGATCGTCAATACAACGATTAAGATACTGCATCCACCAAGTAGGTTGTTGCTTTAAAAAAGTGCTTAATTGCAACTTATATCGACTGAGCTTCTCATCCATAGAATCTAATTTCTGCTAAAATGTTTTGATAATCATAGCAATCCACCACATAATTTGAAATGAAAGGTACCTAAAAAGGATTCTCAATGAAAAAACTGACACTTTTAAGTGCACCACTATTTGCAGTAACAATGGCATTATCAGGCTGTCAGTCAGCTTATTACTCAGCCATGGAGTCTGTCGGTGTGCATAAACGCGACATTTTAGTAGACCGCGTAGAAGAAACAAAAGAAGCACAGCAAGAATCACAAGAAGAGTTTCAATCAGCATTAGACAGATTAACCACGCTGATTAACTTTGATGGTGGTGAACTACAAGATGCCTACAATCAACTGAATGATGATTACGAGTCGAGCCTCGCGGCAGCAAACGACGTAACAAGCAATATCAATAAAGTAGAAGATGTCGCTGAAGCGCTATTTGATGAGTGGGCCGATGAGCTAGAGCAATACAAAAGCGCCTCTCTTAAACGTGAAAGCAGCAAAAAGCTCAATGCAACTAAGCGCCAATTTGATCAACTACTTCGCTCTATGCGCAGCGCAGAAAGCAAAATGGAGCCGGTATTATCATCACTTCATGATAATGTTTTGTACTTAAAACATAATCTAAACGCACAAGCTGTAACTGCTATCAAAGGTGAGTTCACAAGCCTAAAACGCGATATAAAAGTGTTAATGGACGACATGAACAAATCTATCGAAGACTCTAATAAGTTCATTGAGCAAATGAACAAAGCGGGCTAATCAGCTCAAGCTATTCATAAAAAAAGCCTACTTAAACGTAGGCTTTTTTATGTAACCTCTTGTTACTTTTTAATGATTTATCTTAAATTTTATTTTGCTAAACTCACTGCAAAGAATAAAAAGTAAGCATGGTATGCATTTAAAAACACTCTCAACACTTATTGCAGCAGCACTTTTAAGTGCATGCAGTAATTCAAACACTGTTAATGTTATTGCCGGTGAAGGCACTATCACTCCGTTAAAAACAGAGGGTGAGTACGAAGGTCGCTACCACAACCTTTATCCGGGTGATAAAGAATACCCAACAACCTGCACTGACAATTGCTATGAAGCATCAGAACTCCTTGTGTGCGACGACAGTAACTCACAATGCGAGTTTCACGCAGAACAAAATGTGCCTGCAATCAATTCAGGTTTTACGGTGCGCTGGTTAGGTCATGCTGGGTTTTATATTCAATCACCAAATGGTGAGCAGCTGTTGTTTGACCCAGTTAAAGATCAGTTTGATTCGCCCGTAGACTTTGCCTTTAAGCTTGCTGGGGGCATTTATCGCAAACCTGGTTTTTGGCCATCACATGCTGAACTTAATGACTTAGATGCAGTAATGTACTCACACATTCACTATGACCATTTTAACAAGGCGGATATAGAAGAGATTGGCAATACCCCCCGCTACTTAGTGCCATTAGGCTTTGCAGATAACTTCCCGACGGGTGGCTTTAATATTTCAGAAATGGCGTGGTACGCAAGTACACAAATTAATGATTTAACGATTCATGCGCTGCCAGCTCATCATTTTAGCAGTCGCATTATGGTGCCTTTCATTTACGACGACCACAATAAAGATTTATGGAATGGTTGGTTACTTGAGCAAAATGGTAGAACCTTGTTTTTTGCTGGTGATACCGGTTACTCAAAACACTTCCAAGATATTAATCAAAAATACGGCGAGATTGATGTATGTTTAATGCCTATCGCTTCTTATTACCATGAAGAAAACGGTAAGTGGTATCGCTATGTTCATACAACGCCAGAAGACAGCTTAAACGCCGCAGATGAGCTAAGTTGTAAAGTGATGATCCCATGGGGTTATGGCAACTCAAGCTGGCAAATGGGTGACCATTCAAGCCACTCTGCATTATTAAGATTACTGCATATGCAAAAACAGATGAACAGCCAAGTCCCTCTTTACATATTGAATGAAGGTGAGCAAGTGTCACTGTAGTGACACTTACAAGCCCTACATAGTATGTTTGAGCAATGAGTCCCGTAAAGCCAACATAAGTTTATGGGCGCTTCCTGCCGACATGGCTAATGGATTAAATTCGCTGGTACCTGAGTATTTAAGGTTAATAGGGGTCACTTGTTTAGTGTAAGGAATGTAACCCATAGACCAATTTTCAAACTCTCTTTCATAAATTTCACAATAGTTCAGCATAATTATATTGCAATGACGTTTGTCATTAAGAATACGATGATAAGTTTCATTCACCGCTTTTCGTGACCCCTCAAGGCATTGCATAAAGTGGGTACTATTAAAACAAAGTAGCCCAGTTACATTACTTTCTGCATTATTCTGCTTAGCTTTCTCGAGAATATCTTCGATGTCATTGGGCCCAAACCCATCGCTAATTTCACTTGTGTAAATCAGTCTAACTAAATACATCTTACTCTCCTGCAAGTTGGATTTAGAAAAGATAGTACAGATGGGGGAGTTAGTAAAAAGTTGCTAGCTGCGAGTTGCGAGTTGCGAGTTGCGAGTTGCGAGTTGCGAGTTGCTCAATAAACAAATTAACTAGGTTAGAAATACAAACAAAATAAGTAAAGCTACAATTCTGATAGCAATGTTGGAACAATTTACTCCTAGAAAATTAGCTTAGGCTAAATTCCAGTGGTATTAACTTTGTTATGGAAATATTTTCCTAAAATTCCTGTAGGTAGCAATAAAACATTAATCACTATAGTACGAAATATTACGCCAACAAGAAAAATAATATCAAGGTCAGGATTACCATCCCACTCAGGTTGGGACATTAGTTGCGACACATAGCGTAAGTCACTAGCAAATACACTCACAAAAATGATGCAATGCGCAATGAACAAGCCTAGATAGCCATATTTCTTTGCAGCGAGAACTGTTATCGCTAACCATCCGAGCCAGTAATAAAACTCATACCCAAAAAACATTTAATCTTCCATTCGATCTGACAGCTGAGAGCTGACGGCTAATCATTACAACAAAAAACCGCCGTATTTTTCAATACGGCGGTTTTAATTTTGTGAAACTAAAAGACCTTATTAGTCTTTAGCTGCACGGCTCGCACGCTTACGCTCACTTTCAGTTAAGTGACGCTTACGAATACGGATGTTCTCAGGTGTCACTTCCACTAACTCGTCATCATCGATGAACTCAATCGCTTGTTCAAGCGTGTAGTTTAGTGGTGGAACAAGCGTTTGTGCTTCATCTGTACCAGATGCACGAACGTTTGTAAGTTGCTTACCTTTAAGCGCGTTTACTGTTAGGTCATTGTCACGGCTGTGGATACCGATAACCATACCTTCGTAAACTTCAACACCGTGACCGATGAATAACTTACCACGGTCTTGTAAGTTGAATAATGCGTTAGTAAGTGCTTTACCTGTTGCGTTAGCAATCATTACACCATTCTTACGAGCACCGATAGTACCGCCTTTATGTGGACCGTAGTGATCGAATGTGTGGTAAAGAAGACCAGATCCAGACGTTAATGTCATGAATTCAGTTTGGAAACCAATTAAGCCACGGCTTGGGATCATAAAGTCCATACGTACACGGCCTTTACCATCTGGAGACATGTCTGTTAGTTCACCCTTACGAAGACCAATTTGTTCCATGATAGAACCTTGGTGCTCTTCTTGACAGTCGATTGTAAGTGTTTCGTATGGCTCTTCTTTTTGACCATCAACTTCACGAAGGATTACTTGTGGACGAGATACAGCAAGCTCGTAACCTTCACGACGCATGTTCTCGATTAAGATACCTAAGTGTAACTCACCACGACCAGAAACACGGAAGCTATCTGGGTTGTCAGTTTCTTCAACACGTAATGCAACGTTGTGAACAAGCTCAGCTTGTAAACGCTCAAGGATGTTACGTGAAGTTACGAATTTACCTTCTTTACCAGCAAATGGTGATGTGTTTACAGAGAACGTCATTGTTACTGTAGGCTCATCAACGCTTAGCGGTGGTAATGCTTCAACGGTATTTACATCACAGATAGTGTCTGAGATTTTCAACTCACCAAGACCTGTGATTGCAATGATGTCACCTGCGCCTGCAGATTCTGCTTCATGACGCTCAAGACCTAAGTAGCTCATTACTTGGCCAACTTTACCGTTACGCTTAGTACCGTCTGCGCTTACAACAGTAACCTGTTGGTTAGGACGAACAGTACCACGCTTGATACGACCTACACCGATAACACCGATGTATGAGTTGTAGTCAAGCTGAGAAATTTGCATTTGGAAAGCACCTTCAGGATCTGCATCCGGTGGAGATACTTCGTCAACGATCATCTGGAACATTGGTTCCATGTTATCTGATGGCTCGTCTAAATCCATTGTTGCCCAGCCGTTGATAGCTGATGCATAGATTACTTTAAAGTCTAACTGTTCATCAGTTGCACCTAAGTTATCGAATAAGTCGAAAACTTGGTCCATAACCCAGTCAGGACGTGCACCAGGCTTGTCGATTTTGTTGATTACAACAATCGGCGTTAAACCTTGTGCGAATGCTTTTTGCGTTACGAAACGCGTTTGCGGCATTGGACCTTCTTGAGCATCAACAAGTAGTAATACTGAGTCAGCCATCGAAAGTACGCGTTCTACTTCACCACCGAAGTCGGCGTGTCCTGGGGTGTCTACGATATTGATATGGTAGTCGTTCCAAGAGATAGCTGTGTTCTTAGCTAAAATGGTAATACCACGCTCTTTCTCAATGTCGTTTGAGTCCATTACGCGCTCTTCGTTACCGCCGCGCGTTTCTAATGTGCCTGATTGCTCAAGCAGTTTATCAACCAAAGTTGTTTTACCGTGGTCAACGTGGGCGATAATCGCTATATTTCTTAACTTTTCGATGCTCATATTTTTTCTCAGAGAAATTGAATCTCATTGATCCTGCAAGATCTACGCACTCACCTGCGTTTTCACCAGATGTCCCAGCATAGGATTTAAAAGGGCGCATATTATCCCTTAATAATGGCATGGATGAAAGTTTATCCAATATAAATTTATAAACTTTCTTCAGGCTTTTTATAAGTATCTGTTTTATAAATGACAAATTTATGAAAATTAAAGTGAATCTTAGCTCAAAACTGGCGAAATTTTCGTTTTTGAACCATATTTTGGCACTAAATCGTGTTCATAACAGAAAAATTGGCACGCTCAATAATTGTGCAAAACAAGGTCGCACTTTTTACGCACCAGAATGATCTTTTTACGCACCAACTTAGTGCAATAGAAGTTAACAAAACAAAGCCTTGTTTGTTTTTTGTAAGTCTAAACAAGGTGTTAAAAAAATGGCACGAAACCAGCTTATATAAGCGAAAAGCAATAATGCAGCAAAAAATAAAACCCAACAATTGGAGGACACATGTCACAATCGGTTTTAGATTTTATCAAAGAAAATGACGTTAAGTTCATTGATTTACGCTTTACTGATACCAAAGGTAAAGAACAGCATGTTTCTATTCCTCATCATCAAATTGATGAAGATTTCTTCGAAGACGGCAAAATGTTTGACGGTTCTTCAATTGCTGGCTGGAAAGGTATCAACGAATCAGACATGGTACTCATGCCTGTTCCTGAGTCTGCGAAAATGGACCCATTTTCTGAAGAAGCTACACTAATCGTACGTTGTGACGTAGTTGAGCCTTCAACACTTCAAGGTTATGAGCGTGATCCACGTTCTGTTGCAAAACGCGCTGAAGAGTACATGCGCTCTACTGGTATTGCTGACACTGTATTATTCGGTCCAGAGCCAGAGTTCTTCCTTTTTGATGACGTTAAATACAAATCAGACATGTCTGGTTCTATGTACAAAATCGATTCTGTAGAAGCTGCTTGGAACTCAGATAAAGATTACGAAGGTGGCAACATGGGTCACCGTCCAGGTGTTAAAGGCGGTTACTTCCCGTGTTCACCTGTTGATTCATCACATGACTGGCGTTCAGCGACTTGTTTAGTTCTTGAAGAACTAGGTCAAGTAGTAGAAGCTCACCACCACGAAGTAGCAACTGCAGGTCAAAATGAGATCGCAACTCGCTTCAATACAATGGTATTAAAAGCTGACGAAATCCAAGAGATGAAATATGTTATCCATAACATGGCTCACCTTTACGGAAAAACAGCGACATTCATGCCTAAGCCAATCGTAGGTGATAACGGTTCTGGTATGCACTGTCACCAATCTCTAGGTAAAGATGGCGTAAACATCTTCGCTGGTGACAAATATGCAGGTCTATCTGAAGAAGCACTTTACTACATCGGTGGTATCATCAAGCACGCTAAAGCAATCAACGCATTCGCTAACGCGTCAACTAACTCATACAAGCGTCTAGTACCAGGTTTCGAGGCACCAGTGATGCTTGCATACTCTGCACGTAACCGTTCTGCTTCAATCCGTATCCCAGTGGTACCTTCTGCAAAAGCACGTCGTATCGAAGTACGTTTCCCTGATCCAACAGCTAACCCATACTTAGCATTCTCTGCAATGCTTATGGCTGGCCTAGACGGTATCAAAAACAAGATCCACCCTGGCGATGCAATGGACAAAGACTTATACGATCTACCTGCTGAAGAAGCAGCTGAGATCCCACAAGTTGCATCTTCTTTATCTGAAGCACTAGCATCATTAGACGCTGACCGTGAGTTCTTAACTCAAGGTGGCGTATTCACTGATGACCTAATCGATGCATACATCGCGCTTAAAGGTCAAGAAGTTGAAAAACTTAACATGACAACTCACCCTGTTGAGTTCGAAATGTACTACAGCGTGTAACACACGCTGTACCAGAATTATCTGAAAGATAATAAATGTGTGTTCTCAAGCCCGCTCTGCGGGCTTTTTTAATGGTAATTGAGCGGGTTCTACTCTACAGTTTTATTTAGATTAAAAAATGCAGGGTTGCAGGGTGAAAAGCACAACTTTATTGGTACTATCGCTGATTTTTATAAGCTTTTTTGGCTATAGCGCAGCGCAGAAAGTGTATTCTTGGAAAGATAAAAACGGCGTTTTAGTATTTTCTGATACACCGCGCCCTGGCGCTACCGAAGTAAAGATGAATACCCAAAACCTGACCATGCCAGCTACCGACACCAGCATACTTGATAGCGCACCAAGTGCGACACCTGTCAAATTTAAAGTCAGTATTGCTTCTCCTGCTAATGAAGCGACCGTGCGAGAAAATACCGGTTCAGTGTATGTCACTGCTCGAATTAGCCCACGCTTTGAAAACGGATTTAAAGTACAACTTTTATTTGATGGTTCTGCCCATGGTGCACCAAGTAATAGCACGACCTTTGCACTAAGAGAGGTCGAGCGTGGAGAACACACATTACAAGCTAAACTTTATGATGCTAATAATAAACTCGTTTCGGTTAGCCCAGTCAGCACCTTTTTCATGCACAGAACCTCAATTTATGGCGGAAACTAAGGTTTTTGACATGACTTCTCGCAAAGTAAAAAGAGTATGCTAAGCTGCACTAAATTGAAACGCACTAAAATGGTGCAACCATGCTCAGTGAAACACATTTTAACTCTGAAGTGCTCGACAGTATTTGGAAAAATTTAAGTACTGCTGTCATTTTACTCGACCGAGATTTTAAACTGGTTTATGCAAACGATAGCGCCAGTGAGCTTTTAGGTTTAGGGCCCAAGCGCATTATCAACCAACCGTTCGATAACCTATTCAATTACCACTCGATAGACTTAAAACGCATTGCTCAGTATTCGTTGTTCGATGGTGTTGATTGCCACCAGCATAGAGCTGACGTGGTTTTCGTCGATTCACGCCATGCCAAACTGACCATTAGCACGCGCCGAATAAGCAGCCATGATGAAAATTATATTTTGTTTGAATGCCGCCAAATGGATGATGAAATTCGCCACGATCAAGCTTCGAATCAAATGCATCAATATCAAGCAGCACGTAACCTAATTCGTGGTTTAGCACACGAAATTAAAAATCCTTTAGGTGGAATTCGCGGAGCGGCGCAATTATTGCAGTATGAGGTTGATCAGCAAGAACGTGATCAATGTGCCGAATTAATCATTGAACAAGCAGACCGTTTACGCGAGCTTGTAGACCGCTTACTTGGTCCGAATCAATTGCCACATAAATCCTATGGCAACATTCACCAAGCGTTAGAGTCAGTGATTAAACTGAGCATGTTAGATAACAATGCCAATATCACTTTAGTGAAAGACTATGATCCAAGTATACCGAGTGTGTACATTGACCAAAGTAAAATTCAACAAGTGGTACTGAACATTATTCGTAATGCACAACAGGCACTGGTTGATGGTGGCGAGATAAGAATAAAAACCCGTATCAATCATCAACACAGGCGCCCAGGTAAGGCGCCGAAAAAAACCTTGCTGATCCAAATTTCGGATAACGGCCCAGGTATAGACAAGAGCTTACGTGAAACCTTGTTCTACCCAATGATCACCAACAAAGAAAATGGATCAGGGCTTGGTTTATCGATAGCGCAAACCTTGGTTGACCAACATGACGGCCACATTGATTGTGACAGTTGGCCAGGCCATACAGAATTTAATATCTATTTGCCTTTTACGGATTAATGGTTTTTTGGAGTAGTCATGAAAACAGTCTGGTTAGTTGATGATGATGCCTCAATTCGCTTTGTACTAGAGAAAGCGTTGGCACGTGCAGGATTTGAAACTGAAAGCTATGCGAACGCACAAGATGTGCTTAATGCATTAAAGTTTAGCCAGCCAACGGTATTAGTATCTGATGTACGAATGCCGGGTATGGACGGCATGGCGTTACTTGAGACTATTGCTGAGCAAAACCCTGGCCTGCCAGTGATCATCATGACCGCTCACTCAGACTTAGATTCAGCGGTAAATGCTTTCCAAAAAGGGGCATTTGAGTACCTCGCTAAACCGTTCGATTTAGATGAAGCTGTCGCGCTGGTTGAAAGCGCATGCCGTGCTAATTCAACGAAAAAAACTAAACGTAAGCAAGCACCACAAACCAATGCGCATATCATAGGCGAAGCGCCTGCTATGCAAGAGGTGTTTAGGGCAATTGGTAAATTATCAGCATCAAGTATGAGCGTGCTGATTAATGGTGAGTCAGGGACAGGTAAAGAGCTAGTTGCAAGTGCCCTGCATAACCACAGCCCTCGTAAAGAAAACCAATTTATAGCTTTGAATATGGCTGCCATTCCAAAAGAATTGGTCGAGTCAGAGTTATTCGGTCACGAAAAAGGCGCGTTCACTGGAGCCGACAGTATTCGTAAAGGCCGTTTTGAACAAGCGAATGGCGGCACCTTATTTTTAGATGAAATAGGTGATATGCCGCTCGATGTACAAACGCGTTTATTACGCGTGTTAGCCGATGGTGAGTTTTACCGTGTTGGTGGTCATCAAAGTATTAAAGTTGATGTACGTATTATCGCTGCAACGCACCAAAACCTCGAAGACTTGGTAAAACAAGGTAAGTTTCGTGACGACTTATTCCATCGCTTAAACGTGGTGCGTTTACGCTTACCCGCGCTACGTGAGCGTACTGAAGATATTGAACGACTAGCACAACACTTTTTACATAAAAGTGCCAAAGAGCTGCAGGTTGAAAGCAAAATTTTAAGCCCTAAAGCTACTGAGCAACTGCGCTTATTCAATTGGCCAGGTAACGTGCGCCAATTAGAGAATACTTGCCGCTGGTTAACGGTTATGGCACCGGGTGAACTGATCAGCGAGCAAGATTTACCACCAGAGATTGTTGCTGTTGCACCGACTGAGCAAGAAGGTGATTGGCTGGATGCATTTCAACAATGGCTTAACCTTGAACTTAAACAAGGCAAAGAAAATATTTGGCCTGCCATTCAAGCACAACTCGAAACTCGTTTGATTAAAACCGCCCTTGCCAACTGTGCTGGCCACAAGCAAGAAGCCGCAGTGAAGATTGGTTGGGGCCGCAATACATTGACCCGCAAGCTAAAAGAGCGCAATATTAGCTAATTTCGCGCTATACCTATGTGAGTCAATGAAGTTAATCGAGCACATTCCACTAATTAAACAAATGGAAATTATTAACAGATTGTCGTTCTTTAGAGAGTTTACTCTCAGTGAACGACAAGTGTTATTAGAGTCATTCAGTCATTTGTATTTGGTCAAACAAGGCCGGGCTGTTTTTAAACAATACGATGCTGATAAACGGCTTTATATCGTGCTAAGCGGATCACTGATGGTATTCAAACAAAGTCATTTACTCGAACTTGGTACCATTGAGCCCGGTGAATTTATCGGTGAAGGTGCTTTTATCAATAACCGAGAGCACAGTACCAGCGCACGCGCTAGAGTCGATACCATTTTGTTAGCTATTTCCCCTGAAGCACTCACCCGCTTACCCAATGTGATCCGTGAGAAAATTAAAGATCGCATCATCGAAGGCATGAGTGAGCGTATTACTAAGCTTAGTAATTACCTTGAGTCGCGAAGCTAGTCCATATACACAATTTGTAATGAGCAATTTAACCAGCTTGGGCTATTAACACGTGCGGTGTAACGGTAAGTATCTGATGGTTTCATACCAAAAGGAGTGCTCACTTTAGGCGTTAAATGACTGTATGTTTGCGAATAATTTTTATAATAAATGACTAGGTAGCCATATAAATAACCCCAATCTAGGGAGACTTTTCTCCCGCTTGTAAGGGTAAAGTGCGCCTGCTTATCATTAAATGTAACAGCAAGATCATTATACTTGTCTTCAACGCATCCAGTGGTGAGCACACGAGCCGGCATAGTAAAACTGGTAGTGGTATTTTTAGCTCTTAAGTAAAAGCCAATATTGCCATGATTGTAAAAGTGATTAGCATCTGTGGTGTATTTAATTTCAGCTTGATAACCCAGTTCCTGCATAATGTCAGCTAGTTGCTCGGCTTCATGAGTAAGAATTTTATCGCTCGATAGCATTAAGGTTGCATCGGTAAACTCTCTTGGCACAGGAAGCTGGGTATATTCATAGGGTAAGCTTTGTTTATCTAATGCTTGCTCTAATGATTGCAACTGCGACTGTTCAAGGTTTTCTGTGTATACGTAGACTGTAGCTTGCTGACAACCTGCCAAAATTAAAAATATGGCTGCTGAAATTATCCTTTTCATGTTCTTTCTCACTTTGGATTACAAATGTAGTCTAAAGTGAGAAAAACAATAAATCAATTAATTAAGATGTTTTTTTAGCCAACTATTAACACTTTGACGGGTATATAGAATATCTTTAAATAAACGGTGAGTTTGATGATGAAGCAGCTTTTCTTTGTTTGTTTCACCTGAACTTAACTGGCTATGGTTATCATTAAAGCGCGAAATTAACGCAAAACCTTGTTCTGATTTTTCAGGCTGAGACTTAATTGTTTGCGTTAACAAAGCTCGCACATCATCTGCAGCAAGCAATGACGAATCTTGCAAACCCATTAACTCTTTTCTTAGCGCTGATCTTACGCCCATTACAACTTCTCCTGAACGAATAAAAAATGAAACGGACATGCATTTAGCAATTTGTACACCAATTCCAAACGCGCGCAGTGTACCCAGTAAATACTGCAGTTTTTTTACTGTTTATAAAAATGTCAGATTATTTATTGCTGCAAATTTTAACCGCTTGAAGAGCTTAAAAATTTAATCTTGGTTCAATTGAGTGCTAGGCTTTATAATGGCTGCGATTGAATTAAGAGAGACCAACATGAACGAAAATTTCATCGAAATTGAACTAGAAGAAGAGCCAATAGAGTTATGTAACTTGCTAAAAGTGCTCGACCTAGTCGAAACAGGCGGCCAAGCAAAAGCCTTAATTGGTGAAGGTTATGTTGGGGTTAACTATGAAATTTGTACAATAAAACGGAAAAAATTATACAGTGGTGACGTATTGGCATTCGATGGTGAGTTGTTCCAACTGACACTAAGCGAAGATGCAACACCAAATCCTCGCCCACCGGAACCTGTACAAAAAGCACAACCACAAAGCGCTGAAGAAGCGCCAAAAAAATCAAAGCGTAAACGTACTAAAAAGCCAAAAGTAGACGAAAAAACCGGTCGCCGCCCTATCTCGTTTGGTTAACTAGAGCTTGCTTAGTTAGCATAAATCACCTTTAATTGAATGCGATTATAACAACAATAAAAGGTGATTTATGAACCCTCCAGCTTGGCTCAAGCCGCTTGCTTGGGCAGCCCTTGTATGGAATCTTTTAGGTGTCATTGCGTTCGTAATGCAACTGTTGATCACACCCGAAATGATTAACCAACTCCCCGAAGCACAACAAGCCGCATACCGCGACATACCGCTCTGGTCAACGACTGCCTTTGCGATAGCCGTGTTTGCAGCAAGCTTCGCGAGCATCTTATTACTGGCAAAAAAAGCCCTTGCGCGCGAGTTATTTTTAATCTCGTTTATCGCCGTATTAGTCCAGCAATATTATAATTTTGTGGTGATAGATAGCCTTGCTATGTTTGGTACTAGCGCATTAGCAATGCCATTGTGTGTTATCGTTATTGGTTTACTATTACTGTTTATTAGTCATAAAGGTAAACAACATAACTGGCTTAACTAAAAACACTTATTTCTGAGGGTAGTTTAAAGTGACTACCCTTTTTATCTGCCTCCTTCCCTTGAAATAAATCACATCAGCAGCAACTATATTAGGTAGCATATTTTTTCATCAGCTAGATGAATTTCTCAGCTGGTATTAAGTTTGCAACAACACTGTGTCTATTTCGAAAAGGAAACAACAAAGCAAGCCAAATTGCTTGCTCAAACCACAGGGGCAAATAATGAATAACAGTTTTGATACCCAAAAACAGCTTACGATTAATGGTGAGCAATATCATATTCACTCTTTACAAGGTTTAGGCGACAAAGCAAAACGTCTGCCATTCTCTCTAAAAATCTTACTTGAAAACCTGTTGCGCAATGAAGATGGCGTTAATATTAAAAAGCAAGATATCGATGCTTTACTAAACTGGGACCCTCAAGCGAAACCATCAGCAGAAGTAGCGTTTACGCCTGCTCGCGTTGTAATGCAAGATTTTACCGGCGTACCCGCCATTGTCGATTTAGCCGCGATGCGTGATGCCATGGAAAAACTTGGCGGCGATCCTGCAAAAATTAATCCGCTGTCACCTGCTGAGCTTGTTATTGACCACTCAGTGCAAGTTGACGGCTACGGTGAAGATGGCTCATTCGACTTAAATGCGAAACTTGAATATGAGCGTAACAAAGAGCGTTACGAATTTTTACGCTGGGGGCAAACTGCCTTCGATAACTTGAAAGTCGTGCCACCAGCAACCGGCATCGTACACCAAGTTAACTTAGAATATTTAGCCCGCGTGGTATTTAACGATAGTAAAAATGGTAAATCACTCGCCTACCCAGATACCCTAGTCGGAACCGATTCGCACACTACCATGATAAATGGTCTTGGGGTATTAGGCTGGGGTGTGGGTGGTATTGAAGCCGAAGCCGCAATGCTTGGTCAACCAATCAGCTTACTTATTCCACAGGTCGTTGGCTTTAAGCTCAATGGTCGCCTGCCAGAAGGCACAACTGCAACAGACTTGGTACTAACCGTAACAGAAATGCTGCGTAACCATGGCGTAGTGGGTAAATTTGTTGAGTTTTATGGTGATGGTCTTGCTGATTTACCGCTTGCAGACCGTGCAACTATCGCAAACATGGCGCCTGAGTATGGTGCAACCTGCGGTATTTTCCCAATTGATGATGAAACCATTAACTACCTACGTTTAACAAACCGCGATGACAAGCAACTTAAACTCATCGAGGACTATGCTAAGCACCAAGGCTTATGGCGTAACCCTGGCGATGAAGCTCACTACACAGATACGCTTGAATTATCACTTGATGATGTCGTGCCAAGCCTTGCCGGACCTAAACGTCCGCAAGATAGAATTGCCCTTGATAAAGCAGGTAGCATTATTGGTGAGCACTTAAAAGGCTTTCAAGAAGAACGTATGCAACATCGCGATAAAAGCGATGTTCAAGAGGCGCGCATTGAAGATGAAGGCCCAACCACCAACCCTGATGAGCCAGTAAACGAAGCACAGTTTATGGGCGCAGCTAAGGTTAACTTTAAAAGCGAAGAGTTTGAGCTTAATGATGGCGCTTGTGTCATTGCTGCAATTACAAGTTGTACAAACACGTCAAACCCAAGTGTTATTTTAGCTGCTGGCCTAGTGGCTAAAAAAGCCAAACAATTAGGATTAAAGGTTAAGCCATGGGTTAAAACCTCACTTGCTCCAGGCTCACAAGTGGTGACTGATTACTTGAAAAAAGCCGACTTAATGGATGACTTAGATGCCTTAGGCTTTAACCTTGTCGGTTATGGTTGTACAACCTGTATCGGTAACTCAGGCCCACTAGCTGATGAAATCACCGATGCAATTCAAAAGCATAAACTGGTTGTAAGCTCTATCTTATCGGGTAACCGTAACTTTGAAGGGCGTATTCACCAAGATGTGAAAATGAACTTCTTAGCGTCACCACCCCTTGTGGTTGCATACGCAATTGCGGGTCGTACAGATATCGACGTTTACAATGAGCCGCTTGCGCAAGACCCTAATGGTAATGACATTTATCTAAAAAATATCTGGCCAAGTGTTAGTGAAGTAAACGAGCTCGTCCGCGAAACTGTAACCAAAGAAATGTTCGCATCAAGTTATGGCAATGTGTATCAAGGTGATGATCGTTGGCAGAAAATTCAAATTCCTGATGGCAAACTTTATGATTGGGATGATGCGTCAACCTACATCAAAAAAGCACCTTTCTTTGATGGCATGGAGATTGAGCCTCCTGGTATTCCGAGCATTAGTGGTGCGCGCTGTTTAGCAAAATTAGGTGACTCAGTTACCACTGACCACATCTCGCCAGCAGGTGCGATTAAAGCGGATGCCCCAGCAGGTCTTTACTTGCAAGAACACGGCGTGCAAAAAGCACAATTTAACTCGTATGGTTCGCGTCGTGGTAACCACGAAGTAATGATGCGCGGTACCTTTGCGAATGTGCGTTTACGTAATCTATTAGCACCGGGGACCGAAGGTGGTGTGACCCGCATGCAACCAAGCGATGAGCTCGCCAGTATTTATGATGCAGCGATGCAATACCAGCAAGATGGCACGCCTCTGATTATTTTAGCGGGCGCCGAATATGGCACAGGCTCATCACGCGACTGGGCTGCTAAAGGTTCACTTTTACTTGGTGTTAAAGCCGTTATTGCACAAAGCTATGAGCGTATTCACCGTTCAAACCTGATTGGTATGGGTGTTTTACCCCTACAATTTAAAGAAGGTGAAAGCTATGAGTCACTGGGTCTAACCGGCCAAGAGTCATTCGACTTTGAAGGCTTATACGACAAAACCAATGAAGTCAGTGTGATTGCCACTAGCAGTGAAGGCAAACAAATTAGCTTTAGTGTTGATGTGCGTATAGATACCCCTAAAGAGTGGGATTACTACAAACATGGCGGTATTTTACAGTATGTATTGCGTAATATGCTGGCTGAGCAGTAATTGCTTTTAAGTTAACTAAGGGGCTGAATTTTCAGCCCCTTTTTTTGTTTAAAACACCAGTAATACCAATCCGCAATAATACTTAATCATTTTGAGGGATTAAACCTGTCGCTACCTGCGTTAAAAATTTCTGATTTAGAACAAACTAAATAACGAAATTTTTGCCTTGTTATCAACGAGGTTTTATTGCCTCAAAATAGACCACTTAATTAAGCGAATTGGTATAAATTGCAGTTTAGACCAACACACTTATTTACAAAAAATGAAAAGCACATAAAAATCAGCATGTTAAAATTGGACCATAGTTTGCAAATGCTAACCAGATAACAATCACAATAATTTTGGAATCCATATGACTATTGCATCATTCAAACGCGCAATTTGCGCAACGGCCATTTCATCAAGTTTATTATTAACGGGCTGTGTTATTCATGTCTCTCCGGGTCAAATCGCAGAACAAAAACAACAAGACTTAAGCATTTCTGCTGCCAATATAAACGAGCTAAAAATCGATGCCGAAGCCGGTTCACTGATCATCAAAGGCGACAATAACGCCACGGCTATCACAGTGAATGCTAATATCTATGCGGCTAAAGGCGATGAGACTTATACACTAACCCTCGAAAAGCACGGCGACACCGCAGAGCTTATCAGTAAGCTCAATAATGGTAGCTTATCGTTTTACAGTGGCTCATCACCTCATATTGATTTAATCGTCTCTGTGCCTAGTACCCTTAACTTGGATATCGATGATGACTCAGGTGATATCGTGATACGTGCAATGCAAAACGATATCAGCATTGATGATGACTCAGGATCAATTGTGATCGAAGGTGGTCGCACTATTAATATTGATGATGACTCGGGGGATATTCGCATTAGCAATGTCAGCGGCAATATCAGCATTGATGACGATTCTGGCTCAATTATGATAGACCAAGGGCAAGGGCGTATTGATATTGAAGATGACTCTGGTGATATCCGCATCGAAAACAGCCAAGGCCCTGCACGTATTATTGATGAATCAGGTAGTATCAGCATTAAAACATTGGCTGGTGCGCTTACTATCGAAGATGGCTCTGGTGATATAGATGTAAGACAAATCAAAGGGCTGGTTACCATTACCGATGGCTCTGGCAGCATTTATGTGGATGACACACTCGGCCTGACAATTATCGAAGCGGGTTCAGGTGATTTAAGTATCGATAACATCAACGGCCCAGTAAAGTTGGACAAATAACCGACAATTGCTTGATTTAGAACAATCCTATTAATGACAACAGCACCTACACTTTAATTAAGGCTAAAGTGAGGTGCTTGTATGACCGAACAAACTATCATTCGAATCTTAAAAACCTTTATTATTTTAGGTATTTGCCTAATTATATTGGGGCATTCTTTATTAGCTGGTAATTACTTAAGTGATAGTATGGGTATACATGGCATTATGATCAGCGCAGCGTGTATTGCCGTTGGTGTGCTATTCTCTTTGCCTACCAAAATTTATCTCACTATTTTACTGATGAAAATGGAAAGTGACCTCAAAGCACAGAACAAACAGAGCTAATTTCCACCTTGCTCTTTAAGCTGCTGTTCAAGTTGCTTGTTACGTTGCTCCATAAGCTGTTTTACTTGCTCAGCGTCTTGCATCATCTTTTGTACATTTTTAGGGTCGTATACGCCAAGCGTTGAAGATGTTTCGTCAGTTTTAACGGTTGCTGGTTGCTCTTCATCAGCTTGAAATGTCTCTGCGGGTAACACTGTTATGTCGTTAGGATCTAAACTTACCGCAGTACTTACGTAATTAGGGTGAGGGGTATCAGCATAGTGCCACTGACCATGTTCATCTTGCCATTTATACACGACGACAGATGAATTTGCGTCTTTGCTCAAGCTCAACTTCTCAGTGAGCTTTTTTGCTTGGCTGGTAAGTGTATCGGCACTTTGCGAAGCAAAATCACTCACATCGCCACTTACTTTGTCTGAGTAACGCTCGAACATGCTCAGCTCTAGGTAAGGTTTACCGTCTGGCTTTTTAATGTAAAACAGTAGCGCAACACTGGTTAGTAGCAGCATAACGGCAAGGTAACAAAAACGCTTAATCATTCGATTTACCGATTATTGGTAGTTACTCTCAATCTTAGCAAATTCACCGGATGATTTAAGATTTTTCATAAATTCGTTAAATTGCTCGCTCATGCGCTTCCCTTTTTCATTGTAAGTAAACTGTAATTGCATCGGAGCCTTACCAACACTGTAATCACTCACCGTGAATTTTTTAAAAGCATTATTTTTTGAGGCATACCACTGTAGTGTGTTTTTTGCGATCACAGCAACACGTTGATTTTGCTGCATGTCGACTAAAGCCTTCAGCATATCTAGTTCTGAATAAAAGTCCTCACGGTGCAATTTTCCAGATGCAAACAACGCTTCAAATTGCGGATAGGTGTAGCCAAAGCGGGCCATCAACACATAACCACCTAGCTCATCAATAGCTGGAATATGACAACCACTCGGCATCACTAAAATATCTTCTACAACAGCGATACTATCACTCCAATAGTATTGCTTATTTCCGCGATACCATTGCTCAGACTCTAAGCGTACATCAACCTTGCCTTCATCAAGTAAATGCTGTGAACGCACCTCAGGTACCAGCATGTATTGAATATCATGATTATATTTCTCAGCAAAACGAATTAATAACTCATCAACAAGCCCTTTATGACTACTGTCAGCAAAATGATATGGCGGGTAATCCGTGTCATAAAGCGCAACCCTCAAAGTTTCTGCTCGCACTAAAGGCACAATTAAAAACAACAATAAAAAAACAACAGCACGACTCATAATTTTCTCTCATAAAATTGAGCCAGGGATTGTATATAAATAGCACAAAAAAAGCGCAACCTAGGTTGCGCTTTACGAAAATTCTGATAGGAATTTAGGATTAGATACCATCACCATCGATATGTAAGCCACATTCACGGTTTAAACCAAAGAAACGTGTCTCTTCTTCTGTCATGCCCGGTTCAAGTTTACGGGTTGTATGAACATCGCCCATCGACACATAACCTTGCTCCCAAAGTGGGTGATAAGGTAAATCATGTTTAGTTAGATACTGATAGATGTCACGGTTGTTCCACTCAATAAGCGGATACACTTTCACAGTCCCTCGGCTGATTTCAACAATTTGCTTATCAGCTCGGCTAGATGACTGATCGCGACGCAAGCCACTAAACCAAGTACCTGCACCCAGCTCGTTTAAGGCACGAGTCATTGGCTCAACTTTATTCAGTTGATTGTACTGCTTAATGCCTTCTTCACCTTGCTCCCAAAGCTTACCAAACTTCGCTTCTTGCCACGCAGGGCTAAGCTCAGCTTTATAAACTTTTAGATTAAGCGAAAGTCGCTCCGTCATTTGCTCGATGAACTGATAGGTTTCAGGGAACAAATAACCAGTGTCAGTCAGTACCACAGGAATATCTGGCTGCTGCGATGTTACTAAGTGCAACATCACCGCCGCTTGAATACCAAAGCTCGACGACAAAAAGTGTGTGCTTGGTAAGTTTTCAAGTGCCCATGCAACACGCTCTTCTGCGCTTTTATCAGCCAGAAGACCATTTATATCAGCCAACATGGCTGTTTGGTCTTCTTTGCTCATCGTTAAGATGTTTTTAAATTCACTCATGGTTAATTCCAAACCTTAAAGCGGTATCGCTTATAAAATTATGCGTGAAAATCGGTTACTGAAACTTTAACTTCAGCAACAATGCCTTTGCGAATTACAAAATCACCAAAACACTCGCCTTCATTACGCTCACTTGCCCATTGGCCAATTAGCTTATCGAATGCGTCTAGGTATACGTCTTCGCCAACATTTTCTAAATACAGTTTTGGAATACGCGTGCCTTCACGGTTACCACCTAAGTACACGTTGTATTTTCCTGGACCTTTACCAACCAGACCCGCTTCTGCCAACATTGCGCGGCCACAGCCATTCGGACAACCCACAACACGCATAATGATGTTGTCATCGCTGATGCCGTGCTTAGCTAATAACGCTTCAGTTTTCTCAATTAAGCTTGGTAAATAACGCTCAGCTTCAGCCATCGCTAACGGACACGTTGGTAATGCCACACACGCCATTGAGTTTTTACGCTGCTCTGTATGGCTGTCATCAATCAGGCCATGGTTGCGAGCGATCTCTTCGATTACCGCTTTTTGATCAGCCGGAACACCTGCGATGATCAAGTTTTGGTTTGCAGTCATGCGGAAATCACCTTGGTGAATTTCAGCAATTTTACGGCAGCCTGTTTTTAGCGGTTGATTTGGGTAATCTAAAATACGGCCACTTTGAATAAACAGCGTTAAGTGGTGCTTGCCATCAATACCTTCAACCCAACCGATACGGTCACCACGGTGAGTGAACTCATACGGGCGGCTCTGTTCAAATTTAACACCAGCACGTTTTTCAACTTCTGCTTTAAATACATCAGAACCTACACGGTCAAGTGTGTACTTAGTTTTCGCATTTTTACGATTAGAGCGGTTACCCCAGTCACGCTGTACAGATACCACGTGCTCAGCAATTTTCAACGTGTGCTCAAGTGGAATAAAACCAAAGTCATCTGCTTTACGAGGATACGTTGCGGTATCACCGTGAGTCATCGCAAGACCACCACCCACTAACACGTTAAAGCCAACTAACTTGCCGTTTTCTGCAATTGCTACAAAGTTTAAGTCGTTCGCATGCACATCCACTTCATTGTTCGGTGGAATTGTTACTGTGGTTTTAAACTTACGTGGTAAGTAAGTTGAACCTAAAATTGGCTCTTCTGTGGTTTCACTCTTTTCGCCATTTAACCAAATTTCAGCGTATGCTTTAGTTTTTGGTAATAGGTGCTCAGAGATCTTCGCAGCCCACTCGTAAGCTTCTTGGTGCAGCTCAGATTCAACAGGGTTCGTTGTACATAATACGTTTCGGTTTACGTCGCCCGCCGTTGCAATTGAATCAATGCCCACGCTATTAAGCATTTGGTGCATGCCTTTAATATTTGGCTTAAGCACACCATGGAACTGGAAAGTTTGACGCGTGGTTAAACGAATACTGCCATAACTGGTTTTCTCTTCAGCAAACTTATCAATTGCTAACCATTGCTCTGGCTTGATGATACCGCCAGGCATACGAGCACGTAACATTACGTTATGTAACGGCTCTAATTTTTGTTTAGCGCGCTCAGGGCGAATATCACGGTCATCTTGCTGGTACATGCCGTGGAAACGGATCAGTTGGAAGTTATCAGCAGTGAAACCACCTGTGATCTCGTCTTTTAAATCTTGCTCAATTGTGCCACGTAAAAAGTTACTTTCTCTTTTCAAACGCTCGTTATCAGAAAGCTTTACGTTTTTGTCTTGTTCGCTCATGGTATTTCCTAAATTTGTTACAGTGACGGCTGTTAGCTTTAAACGTGATTAATACACGTCTTTCTGATAGCGATTTGCGCTACGTAAATCTTTTAAATATTGCTCAGCTTGTTCATCATCTTTGCCGCTATTTTCTTTGATAATGTCGACAAGCGCCTGATGAACATCTTTCGCCATACGGTTTGCATCACCACAGATATAGAAATGAGCACCCGCTTCTAACCAAGCAAATACTTCTTGGCTGTTTTTGCGAAGTTTGTCTTGAACATATACTTTTTCCGCTTGGTCACGGCTAAACGCCACATCCACTTTTGTCAGTAAACCTGACTTCAAGTAACCTTGAATTTCTACTTGATATAAAAAGTCTTGAGTAAAGTGTGGGTTACCAAAGAATAACCAGTTTTTACCACTTGCTTCACGAGCATCACGCTCTTGTAAAAACGCGCGGAATGGTGCAATACCCGTACCCGGACCTACCATGATAATTGGCGTTTCATCATTAGCCGGTAAACGGAAGTTATCGTTATGCTCGCTAAATACTTTTACTTTGCAGCCTTCTTCAGCACGACGTGCTAAATAGCCAGAACAACCACCTAAATGCTCGCTACCGAATGCATCAAACTCAACCAGACCCACAGTTAAGTGAACTTCTTCTTCAACTTCTGCTTGGCTAGATGCGATCGAATATAAACGTGCTTGTAGTTTACGTAAGCAGTCTACTAAGGTTTGTGCTTCAAGCTGAGCTGGGTTTTGACGAATAATATCGAAGATTTGGCGAGGTTCGATGTACTCACGCATTGCCGCTTTATCTTCAACTAACTTTAATAAATCAGGGCTGCCAGTTGCTGTTGCGTATTTTTCAACAAAACCTGGATACGACTGAGTTAATTCTAATTTTTCGATTAATGCATCACGAATAGTTAGCTCTTCGTCGCCAAGTTTAACCGTGCTAGATGCATCGACTTGTGTAAGGGTAAGTACTTCATCAACAAGCGCTTCGTCATTTAAGAAGTAAACGCCTAGCGAATCACCAGGTGTATAGGTAATGTCTGAACCTTCTAATGAGATTTCAACATGACGCACATCTTTAGTTGAGTCACGACCGGTAATTTTTTGCACAACACTTAGTTCTGCAGCAAATGGGTTTTGCTTGGTGTATTGGCTTGCTGCTGGTGCCGCTGCACCAAATGGCATAGCCACAACTTGACCACCGCTTGCTTGTTGCTGCGCTTTAAGATCAGGCTCAAACGCATCAAGTGCACCATCAATCCACTTAGCTGCTTCATCATCGTAATCTACATCTAGGTCAGCACGCTGGAAAATAGTTTCTGCGCCAAGCTTGTTAAAACGCTCTTCAAAATCTTTTGCTGTTTGGCAGAAGAACTCGTAGCTTGAATCACCTAAGCCAATCACAGCCACTTTAACACCATCTAGTTTAGGTGCTTTTTTAGTTGTTAAGAATTCATGAAGGCTTTCAGCGTCTTCTGGTGGCTCACCCTCACCGTAGGTTGAAACAACAACCGTGATAAACTTTTCTTTTTTCAGGGCTGTTGGTTTGTAGTCAGCCATGTTTACTAGCTTAACAGTTAGACCGCGCGACTCTGCCTGCTCTTTTAACTTGCTCGCCACGCCTTTTGCGTTACCCGTTTGCGAGCCGTATAAAATAGTTAGCGGCGGTGCATCACCTGCAGCTGGAGTGGCAGCAACACCACCGGTTAATGCACCTGCGTTGGCATTCGCAGCTAAGTAACCACTTACCCACGCTTGCTGAATTGGATTAAGTTCAGCCACTAAGCCTTGCAGCTTCTGTACTTGCTCTTGCGATAGCGGGCTCGCCGCTGCATTTAGTTGACTTAACAACATGAATTTATTCCTCGTAACCCTGAAAAGTTAACTGCGAAACGAACTTGCTACTGTCATTTCGCGAACAATTTTTTCGACTTTAAAGACTCAATAGAAATGCTTTAAAGGTTTATCTGAGCGTGAAGAATAACGAGGTCTGAGGCGATTAAAAAAGAATAGAATCTGCTTTGATATTCCATTTAGTTATTAATTTAGTGTTTATCCAAAAAAAACATGTTAAAAGCAAAAATTCCCAAATAAGAAACCTTTATTAATTAACATTATTGCAACATAAGCCAATTAGCCTATACTCGCTGTGTTCATTTTGAGAACAGCAAAAACTATTAAAATATAAAAAGGAAAATACAATGTCACACGGGACATGTAAAAAATATATGCTAGCCAGTAGCTTACTTTGTTTAGCAAGTTCAGCATTGGCAAATGTTAGTAACGCCGACTTCGAAAGCTGGTCAGCAAATACCCCTGCAAGCTGGAGCACTATTGATAGCGGTATTAGTCTTAGCGCTAATACTAATGTGGTTTACTCAGGTAATTACTCAGCACAAGTCGTGGTTAATACTGGCACCCAAAGTAATACCGATTTACAACAATTAGTAGAGGTAGTGGCGGGTGAAAGTTATGAGTTTTCTGCTTGGGTTTACCATACAGAAGGTGGCGTAAAAGCTCGCTTAGTAGTTGATGGCTATCAAGGTTATTCTAACTCAGCATTAACCAATCAATGGCAACAAATCAGTTATCAGTACACAGCCTCTGCGACCACATCAATTAATGTTGGCCTGCGCTTTTACGATGTAACTGGTTTTGATGGCAGCGAAGTCGTTTATGTAGATAACTTTGCACCAAACACAGACTCAACTCCACCACCTACGGGCAGCTGCGCCGATAACCAAGTGTCTTTAACCCTCACTACCGATAATTATGGGGAAGAAACCAGTTGGCAAATCACCAATAGCCAAGGTAGTGCAGTAGCATCAGGCGGCAGCTATGCAGCAAATACTCAATACAGTGAGCAAGCATGCTTAACTGATGGTGACTATACCTTTACTATTTTTGATAGCTATGGTGATGGCATATGCTGCTCTTACGGTAACGGTAGCTATAGCCTTTCGTTCGGTCAAACAGTACTTGCCAGTGGTGCAAGCTTCCAAAGCTCAGAAGCTACGCCGTTTAGTTTGGGTGATAGCTCAGGCGGCAGTGACGGGGGTGGTACAACCCCAACAGAGCCAACGGGATACTATGTTACAACGCAAGGCCTTAGTGGTTATGCACTGAAAACAGAGCTATACAACATAATTAAAGGTCACAACTCGCAGGGCTATTCCGCGATTTGGAGTTTTTATGATGTTGCTTCACGCGATAAGTATTTTGAAAACGACAACTCTATTTTAGACCGTTATTCAGAAAACCCTGCAGGCCAAGACAGCTACAACTATGTTGCTGTGAGCGACCAATGTGGTACATACAACAGCGAAGCAGATTGCTACAACCGTGAGCATTCTTTCCCGAAAAGTTGGTTTGGTGGAACAGTTGAGCCAATGAATTCAGACGTACATCACATTTTTGCCACTGATGGTTATGTCAATTCAAAACGCAGTAATTACCCATTTGGTGAAGTAGCTAGTGCAAGCTATACCTCTAGTAACGGCAGTAAATTAGGCAGCGCTGCTAGCACATTAAATTACTCAGGAACGGTTTTTGAACCTATCGATGAGTTTAAAGGTGACTTTGCAAGAGCGTATTTCTATATGGCAACACGCTATGAAAACGTGATTGGCTCATGGCAAAACAACACAACTTACAGTAACGCTGTACTGAATGGTTCATCTAATCAGGTTTTTGAGAGCTGGGTCGTTGCTATGTTATTAAAGTGGCATAACGAGGATCCCGTTAGCCAATTAGAGCTTGACCGTAACCAAGCCGCTTATGAACATCAAGGTAACCGCAACCCATTTGTGGATCACCCAGAATTTGTAGAAATGATTTGGTAACTTCGTTAAGTCAAGGCACTTAGTTTCGGCTAAGTGCCTTTTTATACGATAAAACATGACTTAAGCCTCATTAGGGTTTAACTGCTCAACAAGACGAATGTCATGTAACAAATGGTTATGCCTTACCGACAAAGTATTTTCTGCTGTTGGCTGTATTTTATAACCGAGTTGCTGTAAAACCAGTGTAAATAGGGCGGCATGTTGGTAATGCGTAGACTGCCCATTTAATTCAAACTCTTTGATTACATTATGAGCATAACTAGAACTATTTTGTAATGACTGCCAAATACGTGTTTGTACTTGAGAAATCTGCATCACTGATGTGTGGTAGCAATTGATTTGTAGGCTTAATAAATAGTTTTCAAGTGAGCTCATAGCGATATCCATTACAAAAAACGCTACTTTAAAAGCTCAAGTTAAGTTGAGGTAAAGTGTTTTGTTATTACTTTTTACTCCACTTATTCATTATATCTTTAAATAGTTTTGCTTCTTTATCTTCACAGGGTCTGGGCGATCCACTTGGCACTCCAGATTTACCAAACACCGAATTAAAATCTATGCCGTAACACATGCCATTTAGCACCTCGATACGCTTGCTGCCATCGCCGTTTTGCCAAACGACAGTTGCTTTATCAGAGACGGTTAATTGTGCGGGCACTGTAACCCTGCCTGCGGGGCTATTACTAATCGTCGCTTCACCCTGCCCAAACAAAGACTCATTAGCAGAACCATTTTCAAAATTAAGCTGTGGGATTGGTGCATAAGGGTTGAGCTTTTTAAAAGGCTCTTCGGCTATTTTTGAATTCTCAGCTGTCTGAATAGGCTTTACAACCTCAGAGGTAGCTTTTTTGGGTTCGTCTATTGTGGGATTAACTGTATTAGAATCACTTATCTGCCCAGAGCTACTCTGCGAAGTTTCTTCGTTTTTTGGCAAAGAATTAACCTCATCAGGCATTCCTTCTGTTTGCTCAGGTGAAGGTTTTTCTTGGATTTTCTGCAAACTAGGTAACGAAGTTAAATCAACACTCACATACGCGTTGATTACTTTTGGCGGTTCAGCGACTGCGGGTAGTTTTAAAGACTTTCCATATCGAGTAAATAACAGCAACAAAACAGCATGTAACGAAATTGAGATGATCCATGCTTTGTAATTCCCTTTTAACACCCTAGCGCCTCGTTTTATTTTTAAGAGTGCTAAATGAGTGAATTAGTTCATAGGAAAGTTGCGAGTTGCGAGTTAGCGAGTTTGCGAGTTGCGAGTTGCGAGTTAGCGAGTTTGCGAGTTGCGAGTTAGCGAGTTTGCGAGTTTGCGAGTTGCGAGTTGCGAGTTGCGAGTTGCGAGTTGCGAGTTAGCAAGAGTAAAGTTTAAAGAGTCTAGGTCAAACCTAATTGTAAGAATGCTTCTAATTCGGCACTAAAGTGCCTCTCCTACGGGATTTCATGGCTTGAGTAGGCACCGCACAAAACAACTCCACCAATCTAATCTGACGTCTGAAAGCTGACAGCTGATAGCTTTTCTACAGACATTAAAAAAGGCCGCCTAGGCGACCTTTTTATAAGCTGTGAAGCTCTATCTGTTGATATTACTCAACGATAGTTGCAACAACACCAGCACCAACTGTACGGCCACCTTCACGGATAGCGAAGCGTAAACCTTCGTCCATCGCGATTGGGCAGATTAGTTCTACAGTCATCTTGATGTTATCACCAGGCATTACCATTTCAACGCCGTCTGGTAACTGTACGTCACCTGTTACGTCAGTTGTACGGAAGTAGAACTGTGGACGGTAACCTTTGAAGAATGGAGTGTGACGACCACCTTCATCTTTAGAAAGTACGTATACTTCTGAAGTGAACTTCGTGTGTGGAGTGATTGAACCAGGCTTAGCTAGTACTTGACCACGTTCAACGTCTTCACGCTTAGTACCACGTAGAAGTGCACCGATGTTCTCACCCGCACGACCTTCGTCTAGAAGCTTACGGAACATCTCAACACCTGTACAAGTTGTCTTCGTAGTTTCTTTGATACCTACGATTTCAACTTCGTCATTCACGTTGATGATACCAGCTTCAACACGGCCAGTTACAACAGTACCACGACCTTGGATTGAGAATACGTCTTCGATAGGCATGATGAATGGCTTATCGATGTCACGCTCTGGCTCTGGGATGTAAGAATCTAGTGCTTCTGCAAGCTCAACGATTTTATCTTCCCACTCTTTCTCGCCTTCTAACGCTTTAAGCGCTGAACCTTGGATTAGTGGTAAGTCATCACCTGGGAAGTCGTACTCAGAAAGAAGTTCACGAACTTCCATCTCAACTAGCTCAAGTAGCTCTTCGTCGTCAACCATGTCACATTTGTTCATGAATACGATGATGTAAGGTACACCAACCTGACGAGAAAGTAGGATGTGCTCACGAGTTTGTGGCATAGGACCGTCAGTCGCAGCAACTACTAGGATTGCGCCGTCCATTTGAGCAGCACCAGTGATCATGTTTTTAACATAATCGGCGTGTCCTGGACAGTCTACGTGTGCGTAGTGACGAGTTGGAGTATCGTACTCAACGTGTGAAGTTGAGATTGTGATACCACGCTCACGCTCTTCTGGAGCGTTATCGATTGATGCGAAGTCTTTAGCTACACCACCGTATACTTTTGCAAGTACGTTAGTGATTGCTGCTGTTAGAGTTGTTTTACCGTGGTCAACGTGGCCGATTGTACCAACGTTTACGTGCGGTTTTACGCGTTCAAACTTTTCTTTTGCCATGACGGAACCTATCAGTTTTGTGTATCTAGATTACATATGAAAATAATCCACCGAGGGTAGATTAATTTAATTTTTTCAAATTTCAAATAGTTTTTTCTGACAGATAAAGGAAGAAATTAAGATGAGTTCTCGATACTGGTGCTGATAGGCAGATTTGAACTGCCGACCTCACCCTTACCAAGGGTGCGCTCTACCAACTGAGCTATATCAGCAACACCAGAAGTCTGGAGCGGGCAGCGGGAATCGAACCCGCATCATCAGCTTGGAAGGCTGAGGTAATAGCCATTATACGATGCCCGCATAGGAACCTGTTCTTAAACTACCTCTAACCGTCAAGAATAAAGTGGTGGAGGGAGCTGGATTCGAACCAGCGAAGGCTGAGCCGTCAGATTTACAGTCTGATCCCTTTGGCCGCTCGGGAACCCCTCCACGAAAATTCTTTACTAAGTCACTTCCGGTAAAAGGAAAGTGGTGCCGACTATCCGAGTTGAACGGATGACCTACTGATTACAAGTCAGTTGCTCTACCAACTGAGCTAAGTCGGCACTGCTTTAGTACGGGGCGAGATTCTAAGGTAAGGTTTATTGTGATGCAACCATAAAATTAAAAAAAATGTGAATTTATGTGTTAAACGCTCACTATTCAGGCAAAAACCCGTATTTTTACTGCTTTATAGCTAATTCACGCCAGTAATTCAGTCCTTTAAACACGAGCAAGCTGTCAAACTTAGCATCTATATATGTATCTGCTAACAATTTGCCATAACCACCAGCAAATAATAACTGACAACTCTGTTGGTTAAGATGTTGTTTTGCTTGCTCGATTGCACCAAGAGTAGCAACCATAGCGCCATTTTTTAGGCCATTTGGCGTATTACGCCCTAACTCAGTCGTAAATGGGGTTTGCTCATCATCAAACACGCGTTGCGTATTTTGGGTAAGTGATGAGGTCATTAAATCAAGGCCTGGTAAGATCCAGCCTCCTAGATGCGCGCCTTCTTTATTAAGCACATCAATTGTCGTTGCTGTACCGGCATCGATAATAATGCAGTTTTGCTCGGGATATTCTACATACGCAGCGATCACCGCGAGCCAGCGATCAATTCCTAGGTTTTGAAACTGCTGATAGGCACAGGTTAACGTAGCGAGTTTTGCTGTGACCTCTGCTTCAAAGTAAGGAACAGCATGTTGCTGCGCCTGTGCTAATAACGGTTTAAGTAGCGCTGTACTACCTACGCAGGCATAGACCAGCTCTGTTATTTGTGACCAAGGTAAATTGCTGAGTTCACAGCTTTGGTAATCCTTGCCATCAAACAAAACGGCTTTAATTGCGGTATTGCCAACATCCACTAATAGTTTCATAGCTCAGCCTTACGTAATGAAATTTCACCACCATAATAACTTTTCACTTCGCCGTCTTGGCGAATACGCACGCCACCTTGGTTATCAATTCCTTCGCAAATACCACGCCAGCTACGATGCCCCGTGTTTAGCTCAACACACTCACCTGCAAATGCATTTAATTGATTCCACTGTAGATACATATCGTTTAAACCCGATTGCTGATACTGAGCTAAACGTTTTTCTAAATAAAAGCATAAATAGGCCACCAGCTTGTTTTTATCTAACCCCTGCACATGCTGACTTAAGTCAGTCCATGCTTGATCTATGTGTTGGCTAACACTTTCTGGCATATGTAAATTGATACCTATACCTATTACAAGCTGACAAGGACCTTGTGGTTGGCCGTCAAGTTCAACTAATACGCCCGCTAATTTTTCACGGTTCAAGTAGATATCATTTGGCCACTTAAGCTCTACATCTAATTGATATAAGGCTTTAAGCGTATCGTAAACAGCAAGCCCAACAGCAATAGAGACCCCCATAGCAGCTTGCAAACCATCATCCAAACGCCAAAAGTAACTAAAGTATAAGTTTGCGCCAAATGGAGATTGCCAAACGCGCCCACGGCGCCCTCTTCCCGCTTGCTGCATTTCTGCAACTAATACGCTTCCAGATGGCAGAGATACTTCTGTTTGCAAACGGCGCATTAACTCACTGTTGGTTGAGTCAATAATAGGCTGCACTTCAACATTAGCGGTGCTGCCACCTAACTCATTATAATGCAGACCGATCTTTTCTTTGTTCATTAAGCCTGCACTATTATTTAGGCAATACCCTTTACCCGTAACCTTAAATATATCGAGCCCCATCTCCTGCAAAGAGTGAATATGTTTACCCACTGCTGCACGGCTAATACCGAGCTGCTCGCCCAATTGCTGACCAGAAATAAAACCACCGGTATTTAGAGCTTGTAAAATAGCGAGCTTATTTCCATCTGGCGCTTTCATGATGAAGCTCCCGATTCAATATGACACTCATTATCGGCATTGATCAGGCGTACTTCGTGCTGTAAAGCAATCTGATATTTATGCCAAACCTGTTGTTGTACATGCTTTACCATGGCAATTAAGTCATCACCTGTACTATTACCGTGGTTTACTAGCACTAAAGCTTGCTGCTGATGCACTTCAATACCGGCGACCTTAAAGCCTTTTAACCCTGCTTGCTCAATCAACCACCCCGCCGCAACTTTATGATGCTCAGCATCCACAAAGTAATGAGGTAGCTCTGGGTAGCTTTTTAAAAGTAACGCAAGTTGCTCATTCCTGATCACTGGGTTTTTGAAAAAACTGCCTGCATTTGCAAGTTCACTGGGGTTTGGTAGTTTGCTGTTTCTTGTTGTGATGATTTGCTCAAATACCTGCTGTGGAGAGGGTTCTGAAAGCTCTTGCAATGGTCCATAACTCAGTACTGGCTGCCATTTCTTAGGTAACAGCAACCCTACTTGGGTGATCACCGCTTGATTTTTCAGTGCATGCTTGAAGATAGAGTCACGATAGCCAAATTGGCATTCGCCTTTAGTTAAGCGCTTTATGGTTTTGGTGGCAATATCAAAGTATTCGACATAACTCACAAACTTTTCAAGCTCTACACCGTAAGCACCTATATTTTGCACTGGTGCAGCACCAACAGTCCCAGGTATTAAAGCAAGGTTTTCAAGCCCAGGCATATCATTAGCAATAGTCATAGCAACTAATTGGTGCCAGTTTTCTCCGGCTGCAATGTGCAATAAAAAGCCATCGCTTTGCTGCTCTATATCTATGCCCTTCGTATTCATGTGGATCACAGAACCTTGGTAGTCAGATAAAAACACCGTATTACTGCCTTCACCTAAAATACAAAATGGCCCAGAAAAGTCTGTGCTTAAAAGCTGATTCATTTCATCAATTTGATAAAAATGCTGGCATTGGCTTGGCAAAGAAAAGGTATGAAAAGATTGCAGGGACTGGGCCACAAAACGCCTCAAAGGTTACCGGTAACTAATCGCATTAGTGTAACCTATCGTCGCAAAATACGCATTAGATTGTAAAAATCACTCAACCCACTGCACTAATCATGTTATAAAACGGGCTCTTTTTCATTTCCGTTCCAGGGTTATTATGAAGTTTAAACCATTACTTTTAAGTCTTGCTATGGCCGGTGCTTGCTCTCAAGCAACTGCAGATGCAATCAGCCAGCACACTTACGCAAACTTAGATGACGTAACAACCACTCACCTACTACTAGATTTAGATGTTGATTTTGATGACAAACAACTAGAAGGTTTTGTTGAGCACACGCTAGATTGGCATAACGCAACAAGCAAAACACTGGTACTTGATACACGCGATTTAGATATCGACAAAGTAATGTATCAAGATCAAAATGGCAGCTGGCACAAAGCTGACTTCACCCTTGCTGCACGTGATGACGTGAAGGGCTCAAAATTAACAATTAAATTTAAAAGCCAAGCGGTTAAAGCACGTATTTACTACAACAGCCGCCCAGAAGCTTCAGGTTTACAGTGGTTAACGCCAGAGCAAACAGCCAGTAAATCACACCCATTTATGTACAGCCAATCACAAGCAATTCATGCTCGTAGTTGGATCCCAGTACAAGATACGCCAGCAATGCGCGTAACCTACTCGGCACGTATTCACACTCCTAAAGACATTCGTGCGGTAATGAGTGCTGATAACAAAGATGCACTTTATAAGGACGGCGATTATCTCTTTAATATGCCACAACCAATTTCGCCATACTTAATCGCAATTGGTGCTGGTAATTTAGAATTTAAAGCTATGTCTAAGCAAACGGGTATCTTTGCTGAGCCAACAATTTTAGATGCATCAGTTGCTGAGTTTAACGACACGCAAGCGATGATCGATAAAACTAACGCGATGTACGGCGAATACGCATGGGGTCGTTATGACTTATTAATGCTACCGCCAAGCTTCCCATTTGGTGGCATGGAAAACCCACGTTTATCATTCATCACACCAACGGTTGTTGCTGGCGATAAAAGCTTAGTAAACCTAATTGCTCACGAGCTTGCTCACTCTTGGTCTGGTAACTTAGTGACTAATGCGACTTGGGAAGATTTATGGCTAAATGAAGGTTTCACGTCTTACGTTGAAAACCGCATTATGGAAGAAGTGTTTGGTCGTGACCGTGCAGTTATGGAACAAGCGCTTGATGCAGCCGGCTTACGTGCATTACTTAAAACTCTACCAGCACCAGATACGCGTCTTAATTTAAAACTTAATGGCCGCGATCCTGATGATGCATTTAGCTCAGTGCCTTACACTAAAGGTCAGCTTTTCTTAATCTATCTAGAAAACAAATTTGGCCGTGATAAGTTTGACCCATTCGTAAAGGGTTACTTTGACCAATTTGCGTTTAAGTCTCTTACAACAGCGCAATTTGTTACTTACTTAAAAGCTAACTTGATCGACAAATACCCAGGCGTTGTGAGCATGGATAAAGTTAATGAGTGGATCTTTGAGCCTGGTTTACCAAGCGATGCTCCTAACCCAACGTCTGATGCCTTCGATAAAGTTGATGCTGTAACCAAAACATGGTTAAACGGTGAGATCAGTGCAGCCCAGTTACCAACAGCGGATTGGTCAGTTCACGAGTGGCTACACTTTTTGAATAACCTACCTCGCGATTTAAGCATCGAAAAAATGACTGAACTTGATAATCAATTCAACCTAACACAGTCAACTAATGCAGAGCGTGCTTTCGCATGGTTTATGCTAGCGGTAGGTAATGGTTATCAACCAATTTACCCTGCGCTTGATGAACACCTATCAGGCATCGGTCGTCGTAAATTAATTGTGCCACTCTATAAAGCACTTATTAAAAACGGTAAAAAAGACTGGGCGCATGATGTGTACTTAAAAGCACGTCCGGGTTACCACCCACTTGCACAAGGTACTGTTGACGACTTATTTGCAAAGTAAGTCATCAAACACAAAAAAGGCGCTGCAATCAGCGTCTTTTTTAATTATTTTATTAGTTACTTACTTTTTGTAAGAACGCACGGCGCTCTTCAGGGCTTGCTTGTTGCCACCAAAACTCAAGCATCGCAGCCGCACTTGGCGTATTTTTCAAACCCGCTTGTCCGCCGGGTACTTTTGCAGGCAATGTGACAGGGACTGCTGTCACAGGCTTGTTGCTTGTACTTGTAGCAGCAACTGGGGCACTGGCTACAGCTTGTACAGGCGCGCTAGCTGCACGATAGCTCACTATCGATAGCGGCACAGCAAGTTCACTGCCCTTGGCTTTTAAGCTCACTTGCGGTGATTCAGCAAACACTTCTGCCGCAACAGCATTACTGGCACGATTAAACACTAGGTCATAGTCTTTGCCACTCTCTACCGTAAGCTCAACCCAAAATGGCTCTGACTCAACAACTTGATGGTCATCATAACCTTGCTCGTAAAGATCGGTATATTTCATCTTCACTTGGTAAGTACCAGGGGCAAGCTCAACATCGTCAACACGACTGAAAAACGACTGTTCAATTAGGCGCTCTCCAACTTGTAAGGGTACAAACTCTTCGGGAAAGTGAATAGTCTCAGCTACACTGCTGAAACTATTAAATAGCATTAACGCACTACTCAGTAATACTAACTTACGCATGTTCACTCCTTGGTTGTTCAACTTGCGGCAGTTTCAGTTTGACACTGCAAATAAAGTTTGTCATTAGTGGACGGTCATTTAACCACATTTATAAGAGAGCTAAGTATGAGCCAAGAGACTATTTTTACAAAGATTATTAACCGAGAGATCCCAGCTGATATTGTTTATGAGGACGATCTATCTCTAGCTTTTAAAGATATTAACCCACAAGCCCCTTTTCATGTGCTGATCATCCCAAAAACGCCAATAGCGACGATTAATGATGTTACGGAAGAAAACGCCGCTTTAGTCGGTCACTTATATGTAGTTGCTGCAAAACTCGCTAAACAATTTGGCTTTAGTGAAGACGGATTTCGCGTCGTAATGAACTGTAATGACCACGGCGGACAAACTGTGTACCATATACACCTACACATGTTAGCAGGTAAAGAAATGGGCTGGCCTCCATATCAGGACAAGAAAAAAACAGCAATCTAATACTTTAACATGTAAACAAATGTAAAAAGTAGCACAAACATATTATTTTTGGCTATAATAAATATATATCAGTTAGTTAACATATTGCGATTAGTTAACTAACTGTAATTTTTGACACAAAACAGACACAAACTGTACTTTTCCTGCACAACTCTCAGAAATTTCTAATACGAAAGGGGTGGATTGCGTGATAGGATTTAACTGTCAACTTTATTCAAGAGTGTATATATATGAGTAGTTCAGCCTTTTTATTATTAGATCCAGAGCCAATTAACACTATTGGCATTAACGTATTAGAGCCATTGTTAAAAACACAAGGACTAGCAGTGACATCTGGTACTGATATCTCTGAAGTACCAGAAGGAACACGCTTGTTATTTATTGAAACGTCAAGCACAGATCCGTGGGGCAAGTTAAAAGAGCAGCTAGTTAATTTACGATTAAAATGCGATATCGTGCTGTTTAACCTAGATGAAAACCCTGAACTTGCAAACCGTGCTCTATTAAGTGGTATTCGTGGTGTGTTTTACACAACAGATAATGCTGATGTGTTAATGAAAGGCATTCGTTTATTACTTGAAGATCAACTATGGTATCGCCGCGACATCATGTGTAATGCACTAAATCGTATGTTGCAGTTCAATAAAGACGCACTCCACAAATTGACAGATGGTGACATCGAACCGGTTAAACTTACTAAACGTGAAAAAGCAATTATCTCACTAATGAGTAAAGGTTCGAAAAATAAAGAAATTGCTGAAGACTTAAGCATCAGCCCACATACAGTTAAAACTCACTTATATAGTGCATTTAGAAAAACTAAATGTCGTAACCGTATCGAGCTATTGTCTTGGGCACAGCAGAATATTCCAGACGAAATTCTCTAAACTAAACATCCTACAAGTTAAAACAGACGCAGCCGCGTCTGTTTTTGTTTCTGGTTGCTAAACACTGTAATTGACTTTATGCTCAAACTGATTGCAAAACACCGGAAATACAATGCTCGACTCAGCCACTTTATATTACGCCAGTGCTGCCATGATGGCAGTGATGACTCTTCTTAATTACCTTACATGGCGAACCAATAATAATACTCCGGGCACCTTACTCTATATTTTCTACCCTCTAGTGATGTTTGCATCGGTAATGAGTTTTGCATTGCATGGTCATATCAATAATATTGCCAGTGTTGCTATCGCAAACACCCTACTCTTTAGTGCTTCCATTATTCATGTACTTGCGATTTGCCAATTTTTAAATGCCAAATGCGTTGGCTTTAAAACCTTTGTTGCGATAACGGTGGCGCTCGCGATTACCATGATTTACCTTGCCACTGATAGCGCAGAGTTACGTAGTCGAATTTTGGTTTCTGATCTTCAGCATATAGTTGAAGCCTTGTTTTTACTGGCATTATTTATTCGAAATGGCCGTAAAAGTTACCCTAATGGCAGTATTGTCTACATTTTAATTCTCAGCATTATTCTGGCTATATTTACAGGCCGAACCTTAATGATGGGAGATGTCACAACGGCAAGCTTATTGTCAGCGGATTGGTTTAGTATCACTTTATTTATTAATGGTGTTATTGCGCCGATGTTTTATGCAACTGGTATGGCACTATTATGTAATGAACGCCGCGAACAAAACCTCAATCAGTTAGCTGAAAAAGCTCATAAAGACTTAGAAATTCGTGGTTTATTCCTATCAACTATCAGCCATGAAATACGTACGCCGTTAAATGGCATTTTGGGTAGTGCACAGCTAATCATGAACCAGTCGAGTGACCCACGTGACAAACCTTATTGTGAAGCAATAATTAACTCAGCTGAGTCGCTAAACTTACTGGTCGATAAAGTACTCGATTACGCTAGCCTTGATCAGCGTGATGAAGCGCTCTACGAAGAAGATGTCGAGTTTAAAACCTGGCTCAATAACCTGTGCCTTTTACTCAGCCCTTTAGCAGAGCAAAAACATTTAAAGTTTGAACTTATATACAACTTGCCCGATCAAGCATGTTATTACTGCGACCAACAAAAACTCAGACAAGTTATTATTAACTTAGTAGGTAATGCGATTAAATTTACCGACCAAGGTGCAGTCAAAATCCAAGTAAAACTGCTCAATGAAGGGCAATTAGATCACCTTGTTCGCATTAGTGTTATTGACTCAGGACCTGGTATTGAAGATGAAGAAATTGCATACCTAACAGAACCTTATGTTCAAAGCAGCGCAGGTAAAGAAAAAGGTGGTACAGGCCTTGGCTTAGCAATCACCAGCCGCTTACTGGAAAAGTTAGGCAGCAAGCTCAATATTGAGAGTGAACTTAATAAAGGCAGTACTTTCAGCTTTGATATTCCACTTGCCATTGGCGAGCTTAGTCTTGTTGAGCAGCGCCACCAATCAAAAGATTATGTTACTGGCCTAGACGTGTTATTAGTTGAAGACCTCGACTTAAACCAAAAAATTGCCATTGAATTTATGGCCGATGACGAGCACAAGATTAAGCTTGCAAAAGATGGTACTAGTGCCATTGAACTAATGCAAAAACATCACTTTGATGTGGTATTACTCGATATGAATTTGCCTGATTTAACAGGCCAAGAAGTGCTGAAAAAGCTAAAAAATATCGACCATTTAAACCAGCGAACCCCGGTGTTAGCGTTCACCGCGAGTCTTAGCCCTGATGAAATAAAAGAATACTTAGCACTTGGCATCAAAGACATTGTTGGCAAACCAATTAAGCAACAAAAACTACGCCAAGCACTTAGTGATTCACAAAGTAATCAAGCAGCAAGCATTGCTGTTGAGCTGCGCGATACACTCTATGATGAAACAGCCGCAGCGACTCTTGTCAGCTCATTCAGTGAAGATGAAGTGTCATCGATTTACAACGAGTTTGTATTGTCAGCCAGAAACAAACTGATCCGCTGCCAACAGCTCGTCGAGGATGATAAAGAGCAGTGCATCAAGCTACTGCACCGCCAAGCCAGCACGGCTTTACAACTAGGCTTTAACCGCTATGGTTTAGAGCTTAAGAAAATCGAGCGTAAACTGCTCGACAACAAGCCTTTAAAGGAATCACTAACCGACGCATTAGTCCTATGGCAAGAAAGCCTACAAGCCTACTTAAAGCATGTTAGAAGTGAGTTAGCATAGGAGCTCCTAGCTCCTAGCGAGACTAATCCCTAATTATCCTCAAGCAAGCGACATTTGTCATATGCGTAGAAATTCTCCCTCTCCCATGCCTGAAAGCTCCGAACTCCCCTAATAAACTTGATCCAAATCAACTATTAAATCGCCTTATTTAGCATCAGGAAAATAGCTTGATCTGGATCATATCAGCCGCCCTCAAGCCAGCCTATGATTAACTCATAGACATTAGGAGGCACAACCATGAACGTATTCTTCAGAGATTTTTTTAGCGACCCAGTTTTATTTATGTCATTCGGCATTTTGGCAGTTGTTATCGTTTTATGCCTTTTCTATGTTGGTTTCTTTATTAAGAAAATACACGACGCAGAAGTTCCTAAGTAAGAATTAAGCACGACGCACAAAGCCCCTATCCAATTTATTGTTTAGGGGCTTTTTATTTGCAGCTAGCTAAAATCTTGTAGCGGTTCTCAAAAAGCAAAAACTTGCTACAATAGGCGCTTATTTTGTTTCGAAAGTGTCAGCTATGTTACCTGAGTTTAAGCCTGCGTGGTGGATGCGCAATCGCCATTTACAAACCATAATGCCGCGCTTTTTTCGCCCTTTTCATAATACCCGCTACGACTTATCGACAATCGATACTCCAGATGGCGACTTTTTAGAACTGGCTTGGGCAACACCTCATAACGAGCAAGCACCCCTCGCTATTGTATTGCATGGTTTAGAAGGCAATATAAACAGCTTTTATGCTAAAGGCATGATGAAAAAGCTTAAACAACAAGGCTTTGCTGTTGTATTAATGCATTTTCGAAACTGCTCGCGCGAAGTTAACCGTTTAGCACGTGCTTATCACAGCGGCGAAACAGAAGACCTGCGCTTTTTCATCAACCACCTGAAGAGCAAGTTTCCAAAACGCCCGTTATTTGCCGTGGGCTTTTCGTTAGGTGGTAATGTACTGGCAAAGTATTTAGGTGAGCAAGGTACTAAATCAAACTTAACTGGCGCAGCCGTTGTGTCTGCACCGTTTGATTTATCTTCATCTTGCGAAGTTATTCGTAAAAGCTTAGGTAAGATTTATCAAAAGTATTTGCTCGACCGTATGAAAAAGTCGATGCAAAGAAAGCTACCACAAATCGAACAGCAAATTAGCCTAACGCCAGAAAAGCTCATGGCGATTGATGACTTATGGCAATTCGATAATATGCTCACGGCACCATTGCATGGCTTTGCCAGTGCTGAAGATTACTATCAGCAAGCGAGTGCAAAACCATTTTTAAAAAGCATTGCAACACCTACGCTGATTGTGCACGCCAAAGATGACCCGATGTTATCAATAAAAGCCGTGCCAGATAGCTTAGATGTGAGTGAACATGTTACGCTGCGCATCTCAGAACAAGGGGGCCATGTCGGATTTATTAGCGGTAAAAACCCTTTTAAGCCCGAATATTGGCTTGAACGAATTGTTCCTGAGTATTTTCAACAATTAGTTAAAAAAGAGCAGTTATGATCATTCCCCACGAACGCCTCGATAAAGAGACTCTGTATAATTTAATCGAAAGTTATGTTTTACGTGAAGGCACTGATTACGGCGAACAAGAATTTAGCATTGAAAGCAAAGTAGCGCAGGTTCATCAACAGCTTAAAAATGGTGAAGCCATGGTGTTTTTTTCTGAGTTACATGAGTCAGTTACGATTATATCCAAAGCTGAATTCATTGCTCTACAAGCTGACCCAGAGTACCAAGCGTCGTTCAACGACTAAACTTGTAAGTTACACTGTAACCCTTCACAATGGCTTTTTAACTTAAAGAGCCATTAAAAAATGAAAAAACTAAGCTCACTGGTTGCCGCAGTTTCTTTGGCCTTAATTGGTCAAGCAAATGCAGATCAGGTTACTGCATCAGATAAAGCCATTAAACTGGCAAAAGACACTATTTTAATCGATACCCATATCGATGTGCCTTACCGTATTCATAACAAGTGGGCTGACGTAACCAAAGCTACAAGCGACGGTGACTTTGATTATCCGCGTGCTGTGCAAGGTGGTTTGAACGCTCCTTTCATGTCAATTTACATTCCTGCAAACCTAGAATTTGAAGGCAAAGGTAAAAGCTATCAATTAGCAAATCAGCTAATCGACTCTATGGAAGCGATTGTGCAACGCTCACCAAGTAAATTCGCTATTGCTGACTCAACTGCCGATATTAAAGAGCAGTTTAAACAAGGTAAAATGTCGATTGCTATGGGCATGGAAAACGGCTCACCTATCGAAGGCGACATTAAAAACCTTAAGCACTTTTATGAGCGTGGCGTACGTTACATCACGCTAGCTCACTCGCAGAGTAACCACATTTCTGATTCATCTTATGATATTCGTCGTAAGTGGAAAGGCCTGAGCCCATTCGGTAAAGAGCTGGTAAAAGAAATGAACAACATAGGTATGCTGGTTGATGTATCACATATTTCTGATGATGCGTTTTACCAAGTTATGGAAATCTCGAAAGTACCCGTGATTGCTTCACACTCGTCACTGCGTAAATACACTCCAGGCTTTGAGCGTAATATGAATGACGACATGCTGTTAGCTCTTAAAAAGAATGGTGGTGTTATTCAAATTAACTTCGGTTCAAGCTTTGTTACAGCAAAAGCAGGCTCTTGGTACGATCAACTTAAATCAGCAAAGGCTGAAAAGAAAAAAGACGGTACTAAGCTAAGCAAAGATTTTGATGCTGCTTATCGCGCTAAAAACCCGTTTCCATTTGCAAGCTTAGAACAAGTACTTGATCACATTGACCATGTAGTTGAGCTAATTGGCATCGATTATGTGGGTATTGGCTCAGATTACGATGGTGTAGGCGACTCTCTACCTACTGGCTTAAAAGATGTATCTAGCTATCCTAACCTTGTGCAAGGTCTAATGGACCGTGGTTATAGTGATAAAGACATCAAAAAGATTTTAAGTGGCAATATGCTACGTGTATGGCAACAAGCTGAAGCATACGCAAAAGCCCATTAATCGACACAAACTCTATTTAAAAGCGCAGCTAACTAGCTGTGCTTTTTATTTTTATCATCATAAGTATTTGATAATACAAATAGCTTGTTTTAATCTGCTGATATTACAAAGCAACTTGGATGATGTGATATGTCAACTTGGCAAGGGAATACTGCGCTGGCATTTGCAAGCATTGCACTTGGCTTATCAATTTATAGCTATACAAAAGTAAACTCGACTGACAAGCCTGTAGTTATTCAGCAAGCAAAACCTAACTTAAAAAAGTTAACCATTCCAGAGCAAGACAGAGAAAATCTAGTTGCCTTACATGGCTATATTTTAGATCTCGAAACACGCATTCACGAGCTTGAAAATCAAGCGCCAACAATTGATCCTGAGCGACTTGCCTCATTAGTTAAACAAGCAATGGAACAGCAAGAAAAAGAGCGACGAGTCGAAATTGAGAAAAGAAATCCAGCGCTTGGCTGGCTAAGTAATTTACCTGATGACTACCGCGAACGCATCAAAGCAGACCCACAATATGCCGACAGCTCAATAAATGAAGCTCTTGCCACCTTACTCAATTTGAGTAAGTCCGAAAATGAGCGCTTAGCAGCTTACGGGCAACTAAAAATGACCCTAGGCATGCTCAGACGCGACTTGGACGACAGCCAAGCAAATGCAGTAATCGATGCCATGATAAGCATTAGCGAATACACTAATGATCCTAAAATTCGTGTCAGTACATTAGAGAATTTATCTCGCCAAAATAACGTATCGCCTAAGCTCGCTGAGCACTTTCAAAAACTGTTACAAACTGACGATAATGATTATGTTCGCAATATTTCTGCCACAGCCCTCATTGGCCAATTTTTCCGTGCAACAAGAGACGGCAACAATAGTTATGCCAGTGATTTAGCAGAACGAATTACCACTCTTGAAAATAGCAGTAATGCAAAAGTTGCCGAAATCATGGCTGAAAACCTAAAAGGCCCACGGTTAAGAGAAGAAATAGATAAAGCGCTGGGGAAATGATTGAAGGTGCTAGGTGCTAGGTGCTAGGACAAACTAAATCCCGTTTAACCTATAGCAACTATGATTTTTGTTTTCTTACACTGAAATGAAAGCCCCTTCTCGATCTAATCTGACGTCTGACAGCTGAAAGCTTCCAGCTATTTTTAAAAACAAAAAGCCCCAGCAGATGCCGGGGCTTTTTAGTAAGGAAACTTAATTAAAAATTAAGCTTTCTTTGGACGCTCAACAACGTCTACTAAAGTCCAAGACTTAGTCTTAGAAATAGGAGCACACTCAGAAATAGTAACTACGTCACCAGTTTGAGCTGTGTTGTTTTCGTCATGTACGTGTAGTTTAGTCGTACGTTTGATGAATTTTCCATATACTGGATGCTTCACGTAACGTGCGATAGCAACAGTGAAAGATTTATCCATCTTGTCGCTGATTACACGGCCTTGAAGAGTACGGATTTTATCGCTCATTATTGACCTGCCTTCTGGTTAATAACTGTTTTTACACGCGCGATATCGCGACGTACTGTTCTTAGCGTGTGTGTCTGAGCTAACTGACCAGTGCTTGCTTGCATGCGCAGGTTGAACTGCTCACGAAGAAGTCCTAGAAGTTCAGCATTTAGCTCTTCTACGCTTTTGTCTTTTAGTTCGCTAGCTTTCATTACATCACCGTCCGAGTTACGAAAGTTGTTGTGAATGGTAATTTACGCGCTGCAAGGTTAAATGCTTCACGAGCAAGCTCTTCAGAAACACCTTCCATTTCGTAAAGTACTTTACCAGGTTGAATTTCAGCAACCCAATATTCAACAGAACCTTTACCTTTACCCATACGAACTTCTAATGGTTTGTTCGTAATTGGCTTATCTGGGAATACACGAATCCAGATTTTACCTTGACGCTTTACGTGACGTGTCATAGCACGACGAGCTGCTTCGATTTGACGAGCAGTCATACGGCCACGGCCAGTAGCTTTCAAACCGAAAGTACCGAAGCTTACTTTGTTACCGTTTTGCGCTAAACCGCGGTTGCGGCCTTTGTGCATTTTACGGAATTTTGTACGTTTTGGCTGTAACATTACTCGCTACCTCTACTTAGCACTTTTTTTGGCTTTCTTTGGCGCGCGTTTAGCTGGCTTCTCTTGCTCTTGTACTAGTGGTAAACCACCAATAACTTCGCCTTTGAAGATCCAAACTTTAACACCAATGATACCATAAGTGGTTAAGGCTTCAGAAGTTGCGTAGTCGATATCAGCACGAAGAGTATGTAGAGGTACACGACCTTCACGATACCATTCTGAACGTGCGATCTCAGCACCGCCAAGACGACCGCTAACTTCAACTTTGATACCCTTTGCACCAATGCGCATTGCATTTTGTACCGAACGCTTCATAGCGCGACGGAACATAACACGACGCTCTAGCTGTGACGCAATACCGTCAGCTACTAGTTGTGCATCAAGTTCAGGCTTACGAACTTCAGCGATATTAATCTGAGCCGGAACACCTGCAATCTTAGTTACTGCTTGACGTAGTTTTTCAACGTCTTCGCCTTTTTTACCGATAACAACACCAGGACGAGCTGTGTGAATTGTTACACGGATAGATTTAGCTGGACGCTCGATAACGATTTTAGACACAGAAGCCGCTTTTAATTCCTTAGTAAGGAAAGTACGTACTTTGTGATCGCCAAAAAGCTGATCAGAGAAATCTTTTGAATTCGCGTACCAGGTAGAAACCCAAGGTTTAGAGATACCTAGGCGAATACCAGTAGGATGAACTTTTTGTCCCATTACTTATACTCCTAGCTATCTGAAACCACAACAGTGATGTGGCTTGTACGCTTAAGGATGCGGTCTGCGCGTCCTTTAGCACGTGGCATAATACGCTTCATTGTTGGACCATCGTCCACAAAGATCGTAGTTACACGAAGCTCATCAATGTCAGCACCTTCGTTATGCTCTGCGTTAGCAATAGCAGACTCAAGTACTTTTTTAACTAATACAGCCGCTTTTTTAGGGCTGTACGCCAGGATTTCTAGAGCGCGATCAACCGGAAGTCCGCGGATCTGATCTGCAACTAGACGTGCTTTTTGCGCCGAACCAGAGGCGAATTTATGTTTAGCTAATGCTTGCATTTATCATTCCCCTCTTAACGTTTCTTCGCTTTCTTATCCGCAGCGTGACCGCGGTAAGTACGAGTTGGTGCAAATTCACCTAGTTTGTGACCGATCATTTCGTCTGTGATGAACACAGGAACGTGCTGACGACCATTATGGACAGCGATGGTCAATCCGATCATGTTAGGTATGATCATTGAACGACGGCTCCAAGTTTTAATTGGCTTCTTGTCACCGCTTTCCAACGCTTTCTCTACCTTCTTCAGCAAGTGTAGGTCAATAAAAGGACCTTTCTTGAGAGAACGTGGCATGGCTATTCCTCAACTATTATTTAGTACGACGACGTACGATAAACTTATCAGTACGCTTGTTCTTACGTGTCTTAGCACCTTTAGTCGGCTTACCCCATGGAGACACAGGATGACGACCACCAGATGTACGACCTTCACCACCACCGTGCGGGTGATCTACCGGGTTCATGGCAACACCACGAACTGTCGGACGGATACCACGCCAGCGATTTGCACCAGCTTTACCTAGTGAACGAAGCATATGCTCAGCATTGCCTACTTCACCAAGTGTTGCGCGACAGTCAGCTGGAACTTTACGAACTTCGCCAGAACGAAGACGTAGAGTTACGTATTGACCTTCACGAGCAAGGATTTGAACGTATGCACCAGCAGAACGTGCGATTTGCGCGCCTTTACCTGGTTTTAATTCTACGTTGTGAACAGTCGAACCTACAGGCATGTTACGCATTGGTAACGTGTTACCAGCTTTGATTGGTGCATCAATACCAGATTGGATTGAATCACCAGCTTTTAAGCCTTTAGGTGCAATAATGTAACGACGCTCACCGTCTGCATATAATACAAGAGCGATGTTTGCGCTACGGTTTGGATCATACTCTAGACGCTCAACAACAGCTGGAATGCCATCTTTAGTGCGTTTAAAGTCGATTACACGGTAATGATGCTTATGACCACCACCGATGTGACGAACCGTGATACGACCTTTGTTATTACGACCACCAGACTTAGAGTTTTTCTCTAGTAGTGGTGCGTAAGGTTTACCCTTATGTAGATCTGGGTTAACCACTTTAACCAGGTGACGACGACCCGCAGAAGTTGGTTTACACTTTTGAAGTGCCATAATTCTAACTCCCCTTATTACTCGGCGCCGCCGACAAAGTCTAGCTCGCTACCTTCTTTAAGAGTAACGTAAGCTTTCTTCCAGTCTGAACGACGACCGAAACGCATGCCAGTACGTTTTGTTTTACCCTTAACGTTTAGTGTGCGAACACCAGTTACTTCTACTTCAAAAAGCTTTTCTGCTGCAGCTTTGATTTCAGCTTTAGTTGCATCAGAAGCTACTTTGAAAACAATCGTGTTGTTCTCTTCAGCAGCGATAGTGCTTTTTTCAGAGATGTGTGGAGCAAGGATCACTTTTAAAAGACGTTCTTCACGGATCATGCTAGCGCCTCCTCAAGTTGCTTAACAGCAGCAGCTGTAATAAGTACCTTATCGAAAGCGATTAGGCTTACAGGATCGATACCAGCTACATCACGCGTGTCAACCTTGTATAGGTTACGTGCCGATAAGAAAAGATTCTCATCTACTTCTTCAGTCACGATTAGAACATCTTTAAGCTCAAGTTCTTTAAGCTTAGAAACTAGTTCTTTAGTTTTTGGTGCTTCAAGACCAAACTGTTCAACAACGATTAAACGCTCTTGACGAACTAATTCAGATAAGATGCTTTTGATCGCACCGCGGTACATTTTACGGTTTACTTTTTGGCTGTGATCTTGTGGTTTAGCTGCGAAGCTAACGCCACCTGAACGCCAAATTGGGCTACGAATTGTACCAGCACGTGCACGGCCAGTACCTTTTTGAGACCATGGTTTTTTACCACCACCGCTTACTTCAGAACGTGTCTTCTGAGCACGAGTACCTTGACGAGCACCTGCTGCGTAAGCAACAACTACTTGGTGTACTAATGCTTCGTTAAACTCACGTCCAAAAGTAGCTTCAGAAACTTCAAGAGCGCCAGAAGCGTCTTTAATTGCTAATTCCATCACTAAATCTCCAGGACTTATGCTTTAACAGCTGGTTTAACGATAACGTCACCGCCGATAGCGCCAGGTACTGCACCTTTAACTAAAAGCAGGTTACGCTCAGCGTCAACGCGAACTAGTTCTAAGTTTTGAGTCGTTACACGCTCAGCACCCATGTGACCGGCCATTTTCTTACCTTTAAACACCTTACCAGGTGATTGGTTTTGACCGATTGAACCAGGAGCACGGTGAGATAGAGAGTTACCGTGAGTAGCGTCTTGCATGCTGAAGTTCCAGCGCTTAACACCACCTTGGAAACCTTTACCTTTAGAAGTACCGGTTACGTCAACTTTGTTGATTTCGTTGAATAATTCAACAGTAAGCTCAGCGCCTACTTCAAAATCGCCTTCACCACCATTTAGGCGGAATTCCCACAGACCGCGACCCGCTTCAACACCAGCTTTAGCGAAGTGACCCGCTGCAGCTTTGTTTACACGGCTTGCTTTTTTAGTGCCTGCGGTTACTTGAAGCGCGTTATAACCGTCAGTTGCTTCAGATTTGATCTGAGCAATGCGGTTAGGTGTCGCTTCGATAACTGTCACAGGGATAGATACACCATCTTCAGTGAAGATACGTGTCATACCCACTTTACGACCGACTAGACCTAATGCCATTTTCCTAAAACCTCTCTAATCTTCCGATTAACCCAGGCTGATTTGAACATCAACACCAGCAGCAAGATCTAAACGCATTAGAGCGTCAACAGTCTTGTCAGTTGGTTCTACGATGTCGATCAGACGTTTATGGGTGCGGATTTCGTACTGATCACGCGCGTCTTTGTTAACGTGCGGTGAAGTTAGTACAGTAAAACGTTCAAAGCGTGTAGGTAGTGGGATTGGACCACGTACTTGTGCGCCAGTGCGTTTCGCAGTTTCCACGATTTCCGCCGTTGATTGGTCAATCAAACGGTGGTCAAAAGCTTTTAGGCGAATACGAATGCGTTGATTTGACATTCTTAAACCTCAATATAAAGAGCATTTAAAAAGAGCATAAAAAAACGACCGAAACAATCTTAATAACTAAGATGTCGGCTGCTTTCTTATATCTACGATGAATTCCAAATCGGAATTCCTGTTTATTAGCTTGAAATCCAAGCTTAATCTTTCCTTCCAAGTTCCCGAGGGAATTTTGAAAGCCTGCGTATTATAGATAGATTGGTGATAAATGCAACAACTATTTTGAAAATCTCAAAGGTCTAAATTAAATTTTGTTTAATTTTCGAACTTTATCAATAACATTAGCGTCTTTAAATTATACTTGTGCGAGTAAAGAGGCTAGAAAATCGCTTTTAAATGGTCAGTCCAGTTAATAATTGTTATTCTATGCCGCTTATTTTTGACCAGACTCGGTCTATTTAATATCTACTAATAACTTTGGTGAGTTGATGCGTATCATTAATCGTTGTTTAAATTTCATTTCTGCCGGTATGAACCGCTTGTTTGTAAAAAGTAAGGTGCTGCCAGAAAATCCGATTGAACAATACAACCTAAACCCAGCCAACCCTACTTTTTATATTGTTAGGCTAAATGCACGCTCTGATTTAGCGGCACTGGCAAGGGTATGTAAAAAATACGGCTTACCTAACCCGACCGAAGAGCAGTTATTAGGTAATGCAGAACTTGATCGCTTTATCGGTATTCAAAACCCACCACCGCTATTTGGTAACAAAAGCAAACCAAGCAATGCCCTGCAGCAAGGCAAACAAATTATTGACCACCTGATGCAATCAGGTGAGAAAAACGTCCAAGTGATCCCGGTGACGATTTTATGGGGTCGTAATCCGGGCAAAGAAAAGCCAGGTTTAGGTACTTTGGTGTCTCATTCATTAACACCCAGCTGGTTTCGTAAATTCTTTGTGTTGCTATTTTCTGGGCGCGATAACTTTATTCGCTTTAGTCAGCCGCTCGATTTATCGTTATTGGTCAATGAAAAAGCTGAGGTTGATGAACTACCACATAAGCTTTTACGTGTAGCCCGCGTGCACTTTCGTCGTCAAAAATTGGCAGCGACAGGCCCGAAAATGCCATCACGTGAGCAGCTATTTAATTCGCTTCTTGCCTCACCAACAATAAAAAAAGCAATTCAAATAGAAGCGAAAGAAAAAAACATCAGCCAAGAGCAAGCTCGCCAAAATGCGCTGAAGCTACTTGATGAGATTGCCGCCAATTATAGCGATGCCACCATTCGTGTTGCAGACCGTATTTTAACTTGGCTGTGGAATAAGCTTTATAACGGGATTGATATTAAGTTTTCTGAGCAGGTGCATGAGCTTACAGATAAAGGCCACGAGATTATCTATATGCCATGTCACCGCTCGCACATGGATTACTTATTGCTGACCTATTCTATTTACCATTTAGGCTTAGTTCCGCCACATATCGCTGCGGGTATCAACTTAAACTTCTTCCCAGCAGGGGGGATTTTCCGTCGCAGTGGTGCTTTCTTTATTCGCCGCTCATTCGCGGGCAATAAACTGTATTCGTCAGTATTTAAAGAGTACCTGAGCCAGTTATTTATTAAAGGCTATTCAGTAAAGTTTTACACTGAAGGTGGTCGTAGCCGTACTGGTCGCTTGTTACCGCCAAAAACAGGTATGCTCGCCATGACATTACAAGCTATGTTACGTGGCATAGACCGCCCTATTTCAATTGTGCCTGTATACATTGGTTATGAGCACGTAATGGAAATTAATACTTACTTAAAAGAGCTTGCCGGTAACGATAAAAAAGGTGAGTCGGTATTAGGTATCTTTAAGGCAATTAAAAACCTTAAAAACTATGGTCGTGGTTATTTAAACTTTGGCGACCCTATATCGATAAACCAATATCTCAATGATCAACAACCTGATTGGCGAGAGTCGATTCACCCAACTGATGTTCAGAAACCACAATGGCTTGGACCACAAGTCGCTAACCTCGCTGATAAGGTAATGGTTAATATTAATAGCGCCGCTGCACTCAATGCAGTGAATCTACTTGCGATGATATTACTGGTAAATGATAAACACGCGTTAAGTAAACCTAAGCTGATTGCTCAGCTTGAGTTTTATTTACATTTACAGCGAAGCGCAAGCTACAGCGAAAAGGTGACCACACCAGACGAAAGCGCCGAGCAGCTGCTAGAGCATGCACTTAAACTTAATAAGTTTGATGTGATCAGTGATGAGTTTGGCGAAATTATCGCGATTAACGATAAAGAAAAAACACTATTCAACTACTACCGTAATAACGTGTTGCACTTATTTGCAGTACCGAGCTTATTGGCGCTGCATTTATTCAAAGCACATCAAACTACCATGGCTGATTGCCAAGCCTTGATTGCACGTTTTTACCCACTGTTTGCCAAAGAGTGGTTCTTGCATGAGTTAGATGAAAACTACATTACGCGTGTTCTCGCTAGTTTCGTTGATCAAGACCTGATTGAAATTGATGGCGATAATATCAAGATCACTAACAGCAACGATTGCTTAGCGAAACTCGAAATGCTCGGTCGCGCCCTAAGCTTAACACTGCAACGCTACGCTATCGTGGTTGGCTTTATTCAAACTAGCAGTGGTATTGAGCGTGAAGAACTTGAACATGAAAGCCAAGTGTTAGCTGAGCGCTTAGGTACCTTGCACGGCATTAAAACCCCTGAGTTCTTCGACAAAAAAGTACTTATTGGTTTTATTTCAAGCTTGCGAGAGCAAAAGCTAATTACCGAAACAGAGCAAGGCTTAACGGGTAGCAATGAGCTGTGTGAAGTGTATTTATATCTTAAAGCATTGCTGCCAGCACGGGTCTGGCAGTCAATTGACGATATAGTGCAAAGCCAAGCTCAGCACGTAAAAGATTAACGCTGACGCATAACCCCTTCTTGGATCGTTGAGGCAACCAAATTGCCTTGACGGTCAAAGAACTGACCTCGCACCAAACCACGACCAGAGCTCGCACTTGGGCTATCAATCGAATATAAAATCCAATCGTCTAGTCTAAACGGGCGGTGAAACCACATTGCATGGTCAATCGTTGCAACCTGCATATTCGGCTGCATAAACGATACGCCGTGCGGCTGTAATGCAGTTGGTAAAAACTCAAAGTCAGATGCATACGCAAGTAAGTAATTATGAATGCGCTGATCGTCAGGCATCTCACCATTAGCTTTAAACCAAATATGCTTAACTGGCTCCATCACTTGTGGTTTGAATGGGTTATGAAAGGTCACAGGACGCATTTCAATTGGTACTTCTCGGATGAACTTATTTCGAATTGGTTCAGGAATAAGCTCTGCATTTGCTTGGTAAAATTCAAGCGATGACTTTAATTCTTCAGGCTGTGGTACATCAGGCATCTGCGCTTGGTGTGATAAGCCCTCTTCTTCACCTTGGAAAGAAGCAGTCATGTAAAAAATCGGCTTACCATATTGAATTGCTTTTACACGGCGAGTACTAAAACTTTTACCATCACGGATATTTTCTACATCATAGACAATCGGCTTTGCAGCATCACCCGGGCGCAAAAAGTAAGAGTGTAAAGAGTGAACAATACGCCCTTGTGGTAATGTTTCTTTTGCGGCAGATAGAGCTTGGCCCATTACTTGGCCACCGAATACAGCTCTAAATCCTAAATCTTGGCTTTGCCCGCGATACAAGCCTTGCTCAATCTCTTCTAACGACATTAATGACAGTAGGTCATCTAATACTTGGCTCATTTATTTATCCTCAATCCCGACAAGCGTTTAATGATACTATAGACTAATTGGAAGTAAATCTTTGTAAGAGCACCTCATTATGGCTTATTGGCTTTTTAAAACCGAACCCGATGCATTTTCAATTGATGATCTAAAAAACGCACCTGAGCAAACCTCTATGTGGGATGGCGTGCGTAATTATCAAGCCCGCAACTTTCTGCGCGATGGTATCAAGCAAGGTGACTTGGTAATGATTTATCATTCAAGTTGTAAACAGGTGGGTGTTGCAGGTATCGCTACGGTGACTCGCGAAGCTTATGCCGACCCAACACAGTTTGATTTAAATAGCGATTACTACGATGCCAAAGCAACTGCTGATAACCCGCGCTGGTTTGTAGTCGATGTGCAATACCAATTACACCTTAAAAAGCTAGTTAGCCTGCAGGCGATTAAAGCCAATGAGTCAATTACCGAAATCGCTCTTAAAAAAGGCGGCCGATTGTCAGTAATGCCTGTCACCGAACATGACTGGCAACAGATCATCGCAATGAGCGAGGGCTAAGCATATAAAGTAGCGGCCATTTTTAATTAGCTGCTATTTTTGCTATAATTTTGCCCCTTTATTTTAGAGGTAACGTGGGGGATGTATGAAATTATTGTATTGGTTAGAGGAATGGACCAATCTCCCACGCGATGAGCAACAAAGCCGTGTTCCTATGACTGGTGGTGATTTGCTCGGTGATGTTTATGTGAAATACCATATCATTGATGCCAATAAGCCCCTGCTAATTACCTTCTCTCCTGCTGGAACAAATTATCAAGAACATGATATCAATGATGATTTTTCGCCTTGGGCTTATAAGCTCGCGAAAAAGCAAGATGTGAATATCATCGCCTTTCAACATTTAGGCATTAGCAACTGGTTTAGGCACCGTAATCTGTTGTTTTTTATTGAACAGCTAGCACCACTGATTGGCGGGTTCAAAGAGCGGTTAGGTTATGGATTGAGTCGAGGAGGCTTTGCCGTTGGCGCCTTTGCCAATCTATTAAAGCTAGACAAGGTTTTACTCTTTCACCCAGTTAGCACAAAAAACAAAGAAAAAGCGCCATGGGATGACCGTTCAAGTACCGACATCGCGCAAAAATTTGATTGGAACGGTGACTACCACGATTTAGATTTAGGCCATGCAAAGGGTTATATTATTTACGACCCAACGAATCGCATCGACCGAGCTCATGCTAAACGTTACCCACAACTAACCCACTTACGCGTGTTTGGTATGGGCCATAGTGTTCATGCAACATATTTAAATAAGTTTGGCTTTTATAAAGATGTTGCTGTTGATTTTATTAGCCACCAGCAAGTTGATATAGCCCAATTCCGCCAGCAAACCAAAACGCTGCGCTTTAAAGAAGATTATTATCGTCGTCTAAACAAGGCAAACAAGAGTTCGCCACATCGTTTAGCCTTACTAAGCACCGCGCATACAATTTTAGCTGAAGAAAAAGCCGAGCACATGCAAGAGCAAAAAGATGCGATTGATGTGCAACCGCTGATTGATGTTGCAATCAAACATCAAGATGAGCACCCAAACGATGCAATTAAGGTCTTAGAAGTGGCTCAGCAACTCTCACCCGATGATCCTGTGATAGATCATAAACTAAAACAGTTGAAGTGACACAGCTGCTGTCAGCTTTAGGTCAGTTAACCCTTAGGTTTTACTTTGCGATGCTTTTTGACCCGCCCGTGTTTAGGGATGATTGTTAAGTACATTACCAAAGCTAACCACGAAAAGAAGATGATACCTATTAACCAAGCATTCTTTTCGTGGCCTTGAGTGCGTTTACTATTGAGCACAATGACCACAGGTAAAATGTAGGCACTGAGTACAATAATTAAAAACACAACTTCGTTCATAAATACCAATTCGCTTAATTAAAAGTATTATTGCGGATTGGTACTATACCAACGCTGACCAATCAACTTCGTCGCTCAAAACACGCTCCGCAGCTATATAATGCAAAATATCTCCCTCACTTACTACATAATCAAGTGGCGGGTTTAAGTCCATATTTTTTGCACTCAAATTATGTGCGACACCCAGTAATATAGCATCATGACTATATTTAAAGTGATGAAACAGCTTGCCAAACTCCATTGCTTGCACGCCTTTTGGAATTGGTAAACTAAATTGAGTATCCCCATGTAGTGTCGATAACAGCTCTTCTTGCACACGACTTGAACCAGGGTCTTGCATTGAGCGCACTAAGATCTCGGCTGACTTAGCACTGCTACATTCTACATTGTGGCAATGCTCATGTAGCATTTCGATTTTAGTTTCATCAGTAAAGTGCGCGCTAATGTGGCACTGTTCATTGACCAACTTGCTAATGCGCAGGGCTGTTGTAAACGTTTGGTCATCATCTTGGCCATCAATGATAATTTTGTCGGCGCGATCAATGGCAATTCTTTTCAACTCATCTAAGTCAGTAAAGCTACTTAGACGAGCAAAATCAACCATAGGATTTGCTAAAAACGGATGTTCCATTTGTTCAGTAACCGCCAATAAAATACGACGATCTAAGCGTTTATGATCGGCCAATATATAGTCAACCATCTTTTTAGTACGTGTATCGTGCCAACCAAAGATAATAATGTGATTGTTTATATGTGCGAAGCTTTTATCACCCGTCATAGCGCGCCTAATTAAATAAGTTACTGTTTGCCCTGTCTTTCCTAACAGAACGCCAAATAATGCTAAACCAAAAGGTATTTGCAGCAATGCGACAATCCAACGGCCAAGCTCGGTGCTTGCGCTAAAATCGCCATAACCAACTGTAGATGTAGTTACTACATAATAATAAAAATAAGTACTAAGTGGTGTGAGCGCTTGCTCTCCTGCAAGCATAAGCAGCCACCAAATAAGTAGCATATGCAAAAGCGTAGTAAATACCACAGCCTGCCAACTTACTTGATCAATGTGACTGCGAATAAGTACCACTAAACGATTAAATATATGATGCATGATCCTTGCGATTTATAGTGGAGGAAATTATCGATACGGTACTGTAATGCTTGCATTTTGGCAACTGATGGAAAATTACTAATGCATGTCGATGAAAAATGATAGTAGACTATACTATCTCTGTATTAGGTGTTTAGGGTGAAATATGTCAGGTGTTCTTGCTTCCGTCGATAAGCGTACGCAACTGGTCGGTGAAAACCGCTTAGAGCTTTTACTATTTTACCTACACAGTCGCCACTTATTCGCTCTCAATGTGTTTAAAGTTAAAGAAGTGGTGAAGTTACCGCAAATTAGCAAAATTCCCCACGCCCACCCTAAAGTTTCTGGGGTTGTAAATATTCGTGGTGAATCAATTCCGGTGATTGATTTGCGCAGAGCGATAAACATGCCTGAAGCTAAACACATCGAAGATACAAACCTCGTTATCACCGAGTACAATCGTACCGTGCAAGGCTTTTTAATTGGTAAAGTTGATCAAATCATCAATATGACATGGTCAGATATTATGCCGCCACCAACTGCAATTGGTAAAAATCATTACCTAACAGCCTTAACGAAAGTAAAACGCGATGGCCAAGAGCAGCTGGTTGAAATTATCGACGTAGAAAAAGTGCTCGCAGAAATCGTTGAGTACGAAGTCCAAATATCTGAAGACATTCTTGATAAAAGCATCGTGAACGAATTTGCAGGCCGCAAAATTCTTCACGCCGATGATTCGCCAACTGCTCGTAAGCAAGTAAGCGATACCTTGTCGCAACTTGGCATTGAAATCATACCTGCTCGTAACGGGCTTGAAGCACTCGAAATGCTAAAAGGCTGGGCTGATCAAGGTAAAGATGTAGAGAAAGAATTACTCATGGTGATCACCGATGCTGAAATGCCAGCAATGGATGGTTACCGTTTAACACACGAAATTCGTAACGACAGCCGCATGAAGAACCTACATATTGTGCTTAATACCTCTTTGAGTGGTAGCTTTAACCAAGCTTTAGTTGAGAAGGTTGGCTGTAATGCGTTCTTATCAAAGTTCCAGCCAATACTATTAGTAGAAGAAGTTCAAGCCCGCTTAAAAGCCGTGCTAGAGCAAGATTCACAGTAAGCGCATTTAGCATCAGTTTTTAAAGGCATAAGCTAAAGCAACGACGTCGCAATTTGCCAACCATCGTTATTCATGATTTATTGGCATTATCGATTCGACGACAACAATAAAAACTATGCTAAATCGCGTTGCTAAACCATTCACTAAACTAGTAGAGCGTTATCTACCCGACCCGTTTGTATTTGTTATATTACTCACCTTGCTGAGCTTTATCGTTGCGAGCCTCTTTACGCCGTCAACGCCCACGCAAGTGCTCGCGGCTTGGGGTGGTGGATTTTGGAACCTATTACAATTTGCCATGCAAATGCTGCTAGTGTTGCTAACGGGCTACATGCTAGCGAGTACCCCAGTGATGCGCAGTATACTCAACAAACTCGCGACTCTTGCCAACAGCCCTGCCAAAGCGATTATACTCGTTACGCTCGTGTCTTTATTGGCAAGCTGGCTAAATTGGGGCTTTGGTTTAGTGATTGGCGCTTTATTCGCCAAAGTAATTGCGAAACATACCCGCGTTGATTACCGTTTGTTAGTGGCCAGTGCCTATTCAGGTTTTATTGTTTGGCATGGCGGCTTAGCCGGTTCAGTGCCGCTAACAATCGCAACCGATGGCCACTTTGCAGAGCAAAGTATTGGGGTAATAGGCACCGAAAACACAATTTTTTCGGCATTTAATATCGCTATTGTTGTGGGCTTATTTATTATCATGCCGCTGGTAAATCGCTATATGTTGCCGAGCGAAAAAGACAGTGTTTATGTTGACCCTGCAAAGCTTGAAGATGAATCGCAGCAAGCAGATATGCCTACCCGCCCTGCCGAAGTAATAGAGCATAGTCGTTTGCTTGGTATGGGGGTAGGTGCCTTTGGTCTTGCCTATTTATTCTATTATTTTGTGCTTAACGGAGGCGGCTTAAACTTAAATAGCGTGATCGCAATATTCTTATTTAGCGCAATTTTACTGCATCAAACACCGCATAATTTACTTAGCAGCTTACAGCAAGCAATCCCTAGTGGCGCTGGCATTGTGATTCAATTTCCATTTTATGCGGGGATCATGGCGATTATGGTAAAAACGGGACTTGCTCAACAAATTTCTGAAGGATTTATTGCCATTGCAACAGCCGAAACACTGCCTTTTTGGAGTTTTTTAAGTGCAGGGTTTGTGAATATATTTGTGCCATCAGGCGGCGGCCAATGGGCAGTGCAAGCGCCGATTGTTATTCCAGCCGCACAAACACTTGGCGCGGATATGCCACGGGTTGCTATGGCTGTCGCATGGGGCGATGCTTGGACTAACCTTATTCAGCCGTTCTGGGCACTCCCCGTACTTGCTATTGCCGGCTTAAAAGCAAAAGACATCATGGGCTTTTGCCTTGTGCAGCTGATCATCACCGGCGTGTTTATATCGTTAATGCTGAGTTTTTACCCTTAAAAGCTTTATAAACATCACCTATTAGAGAGGGGCAAAAGCTCATAGCGAGAGCCCCTCTTCAAAACGGTTTGTTAACCAAAGGTAACCAAAACTCTCATTCGGTCTTAAATCACCGCTGAATCAGTGCTTCATTCTACCAAAACTACAGTCTATCACTTAAAGTTAGAATCACTGCTCTCGCTTCTTTTATCTCTTTTTAATACAAAACAAACGATCTTAGAAACAACAAGGTACACTAAAATAAACGCAGATATATCGATAAAATAATCTACCAAGCTGCTACTTTTTGAAATAGAAAAATCAAAACTAAAAAAAGCAACTCTGGTTATGATGTAAGTGATAAAGAAACTAAATAAAAACTGCTTCATGAACAAAACAATCTCCATTTAATTTAATAGATAATGTCTGTGCTAAAGTGATTACACATACTAACTGCTCACTTTGTTGCACAGTCGCCTCCCTTCTGAACAAGCTCATGGCAAAGTCCTTTTAATGTTCCTCTTGGGTTTAAGATTAGCTAAATATTCTAGTTTCTATAAATCGGAACTTTCTCAAATAGTATCCTTATTTAAATTTAATGCTTAGTCATTTAAATAAGGATTTATATGCACTAACGTGAATTTAAGCACTAAGCTGAATATAACTTAGTACTTAAATGTTAATTAACTTGCTAATATCTTCATTGGCAAACTTAGGATTGGGCTTTGTGAGTCAGCAAAGTGCATCATCACCGCAACGTGCCCTGCAACAACCAGTGCGTACATTACCGCTGAAAAACCTTGTCCATAAGTATCGAGAGGGATGAGGTGTGAGTAGTGACGTCCGCGCCATTCAAAGATAATCTCAAGAGCCCCTACAAATAAGAAAAACACCAGTAGCATCAAGCCAAAGGTGTAACTTAACCACAAGCCAAATAACACACCTAATAAACACACACTAAGGCCTATCCATGAACGCATCGAAAAACTAATGCTTTTAAGTACATGGCCGCCATCTAGGGGCAGAATAGGTAACAAGTTAAATAGGTTTAACAGTGCACTGAGTACCGCCACCCCGGCGAATATTTCCATTTCAGTGGCGTAGTAAAGCACTACTCCCAGCACAGAGGTAATTAAGCCAAAAGCGGGCCCCATGAGTGAGATCACCACATCTTGCCATCTGGTGGTAATCTTATCATCAGAAACAGCCAAACCACCGACAAAGGGAATAAGGTAAATACCTTTAGTTTTAATGCCAAAATATTTCATAGCACGCACATGACCATATTCATGCACCACCAAGCAAGCAATTAGCATCAAGGCAAATTCAATGGAAAATAACCACGCATAGCCTGCCACCGAAGCCCCCGCTAAAGCCGCTTTCACGACTTTTGCACTTTTGAATAATTTAAAGCCCAGTGCCAGCAAACCAATAATGCCGCGTTTTGGTTCAGCTTCTTGTAACTCAGGTAAAGCAAGTTGGCTCACCTGCTGCTGGTTAACAAAGATTGCTAAGCTTTTTTCGTGCACTTTACTAGTATCAAGACCAATACGCTGCCCCTGAAAATCAAACTCATAAAGATCTGACTCTGGGTTATCGAAGGCGATTGCTTGTTGTTGATGAAAAAGCTGAATTAACTGTGAGCCGTTTAAATGCAAAATAAAGGTTTCGTCTGCGAGGCTCAGCTGAAGTCTGACCATAGTTCTTATAAATACGAATAAAAAGTGCGGCTATTATACTGAGGCCTTACAAAATTACGAATTTCCTTTAGGTACAAGGAGGTATATTTTTCGCACCACAAAACAAGCAAAAAACATGACGAAACACCGTTTACCTACTACTTTTAACTATAGCGTTCTTGTTCATGGAGTGAATATGGTGAAGTCAAATAGACACATTCTCGTAGTGGATGACTCAAAAGCCATCCTGATTGTTATGCATGCCATTTTGAATGAGCTTGAGGTTCCGCACATCACAACCTGCCTAAGTGCAGAAGAAGCTTTAGAAAAAATTAAAAAAGCACCTCGATTCTTTGATGCTATTTTTACCGACCTCAATATGCCAGATATGGATGGTATGGAGCTTATTCGCCACTTAGGTGCCATGAAGTACCAAGGTGCAATTGCCATTATTTCTGAGATGGATCCTAAAGTTATAGACCTTGCCGCAGACCTTGCTCGTAAGCATAACGCTCACTTAATTGGTAACGTCACTAAACCCGTGCAACTTAATCAAGTGTATTTACTACTGCAAAAGCTTGAGCACTTTGCTATTCATGTTGAGCGTACAAAAACCCCTATTTCTGAGTCGCTGTTACTACATGCCATCAGTCATAATGAAATTATTCCGTTTTATCAACCTAAGATAAATCGCCACGATAATCGGGTTGAAAGTATTGAGGTGCTTGCCCGTATCAACACAAGCCAAGAAGAGGAAATTATCTTACCGGAGCGCTTCATTTGTATCGCTGAAGACCTAGATTTAATAAACCTTATTACTTTTCAATTATTTGAAAAAGCCACTAACGATTTTGCAGAAATCAAAGAGCAGTTTGATCCCAACTTAAAACTGGCGTTTAACTTATCCCCTTCGCAACTCGAGGACTTAAGCTGCCCAGATAAACTGGCTTTAATACTGCACCTTAACAATCTAACACCCAGTGAAGTGATTTTAGAAATTACCGAACAGTATGCTCTTCGCAGCACTGCACAACTCGAAACACTCAACCGTTTACGAATGCGCGGTTTTGGTATTTCACTTGATGACTTTGGGACTGGCTTTACCAATGTTCAGCAGCTAAAAACGCTGCCGTTTACCGAAATTAAGATCGATCGCACCCTGATCAGTAATATTGAAACCGATCAGTTTTCCCAGGTGATTGTTAGTAGCTTGGTGAATATAGCGATACAAGAAGATCTCGCTATTGTGGCCGAAGGGATTGAGCGAGTTGAAGAGCTTGAATACCTCGACCGCTACAAAGAGTTTATTTTAATGCAGGGCTTTTTGCTGTGCCGCCCGAAAGCTAAAGAAGACTTTTTAAATTGGTCACTTTCATGGCGGCAAATGGTAAAAACTGCAGCAGGACATCGCCGCTAAGGTTTACGCTTATCGTCACTGACGATGGTATTACTCGATGCTAAACGTTGTCGCCAACGCTGTTTGGCGACTTTTTGCATATTGGCTGATTGATCATGTTCATCTACAATCTCGAGCCCCATTAATGCTTCAATTAAGTCTTCAAGGGTGACAATACCTTGTACATCACCGTATTCATCCACGACCAAACAAATATGCGTGCGCTCAGATAGTAAGGTTTCGAGTAAGGTCGGCACATGCAAGGTTTCTGGTACGGTGTAAATAGGCTTAACAAGCTTGCTAATTTTATAGTCTTCACCCAGGCGATGATAAGCCAGCATAATGTCATTTTTATGCACAAAACCAATAATATCATCACCATTTTTGTCATAAACCAATACTCGAGAGAACGATGAAGAACCATGCTCCGCCAAGTATTGGTTTACGGTTAAGTCTTTATGTACTTTAAAAAGCACCGTACGTGGTGTCATTAAGGTATCGAGTTTGGCATGACGAAAGTGCAGCAGGCTACGAATGATTTCAGATTCATCTTGCCCAAGCGCTCCAGACTCAGTACCAATATCAGCCATGGCTTCAATTTCTTGGCGAATATAGTAGGCTTCATCATAATTACGCCCTAAAAAGCGCGTTAAAATGTCTGCAAACCACACAAAGGGTTTTAGAATAAACACCAACCAAATTAGGCTCACACTAACAATGGGTGTTAACCCTCGCCAATAATTAGCTCCTAATGTTTTAGGAATAATTTCAGAAAGCACCAGTACCAATAACGTCATAATTGCAGAGGCAACGCCAACCGCAGCATCTGAAAACACCACCGCAGCTTGTGCGCCAACGCCAGCGGCACCAGCAGTGTGCGCTATGGTATTTAACGTAAGTATTGCCGCCAACGGTTGGTCTATATTGTCTTTAAGCTTACCAACACGTTTTGCCAATTGTGGTTGCTGTTTTCTGAGCATGGCAACATAACTTGGTGTAATACTTAACAGTACTGCCTCCATCACTGAGCACAAAAACGAAACCGCAATGGCAACAAACATATAAACAAGTAACAATGTCACTGTAAGCCCTCTTAAAAAGTTAACCTGCTCACCATAGCAATTGAAAACCACAAGCTCAAACCCGACTGCAATCTAACGCAGAGCACTTTTTGGGTAATTTGCAGCGTGCTATATTGGTTTAAATTACCTTCAACAGGCGAAACTATGACACTTTCAACTACTTGGCTAAGCCAATCAGCCAAGCTAAAAACAACATTCAGTGCCTTAGCGTTATGTGCGTTAAGTAATACAGCGATGGCCGCTGCCATTGATAAATCAGCGGTGCAATTTATTGGCCCTCTTGGCGCAGATATGCAACTTAAGCCATATCAAACGGATCATCGCGATGCCATTATTGCTAACCTATTACCTAGCTTGCAAAAAAGCACCGATAGCATACGCGTTTTTGGTAATGAGCTTGACTGGCAATCATTCGACAAAGTGAGTGCGCTAACACTTGGTGGTTTACAGGCACTCAAATTTACCGCCTCAACTGAACGTTTTAGCCAAGGCTCATTAACACTTAAAGGCATTGAGAACGCACAGCTATTTATTGATGGTGAAAAGCAAACAGAAAAAAATAAAAGCTATGAGCTAGCTTTAAGCCAAGGCGATCATCAGTTTGTTATCATCACTGAGCAAGTAGCCAACTGGAATGAGGTTGAACTTGATTTTACGGCTAAGTCAGAACTAGATACTGTGCAATTTAGCGCTAAACAACAACACGGTTTGTCTGCTAAGCAATTATTTGATGCGCCAACAGTCAGTTATATTTCAATGGCACCAAATGGTGATTACTTCATTACTAGCCAACGTCATTACGAAGATGCAACCGCTAATCAAGCGCAATATGTTACTGAACTTAAAGACGCAAAAAACAATACACTTTATCGCTTTGAGTCAGCCCAACCAAGTAACATTACTTGGAGCCCAGATAGCAAAAGTTTAGTGTATTTATTAAATGGCGAGCTTAAGCGTTTAAACCTAAAAACCATGCAACTTAGCGTCATTGCTAAAAACCTCTCTGGTGCGAATAGCTTTCAGTTTTTTGATAACAACAGCTTAATTTTTAGTTGGTCAAAGTCTCCAACAGACAATGGCAAGCTCACTAAGCATTACCAAGGCCTGCAAGACCGTTGGTCTTATGCTCGCACTACATCGCAAGTATATTTACTCGATATACCAACAGGTCTTAGCAAAATCTTAAGCCAAGGCCCACTTAGCCATTCACTTGAAGATTTTGACACTAAAAGCGGTCGCGTCTTAATGAGCCGCTCAGCACAAGCAATGCAGCTATCACCACAGCCAGCAACAGAACTTGTTGAGCTAAACCTAGCTACATCGGCTCTTACGGTACTTGGTCAATACAATACATTTAATCAGGCTAAATATACTGACGACGGAATTTATGTCACTGCCGGACCAGATTTTAATAATGGCTTAGGTCGTAACCTTCCTGAGGGGATGCTTGCTAATAACTATGATGGTCAACTTTATTTACTCAGCCGTGACGGTAAAAAAGTAACCCCTTTAAGTAAAGAGTTTAACCCGGCTATCGGCCAGTTAAACGTGCTTAAAAACGGTGATGCACTGATTAAAGTTACCGAGCAAGATACTGTACAACTTTATCAATTCGACTTAAGCAAAAAGCGTTTTAATAAAGTGAATACGGGCTTTGATGTTGTTGAGCAAGTTAGCTATTCACACGAACGCACCCCGCGCATTTTGGTTACCGGCACCACAGCGTCAACACCTCAGCAGTTAAAACAACTAAGCTTAGGTAAGAGCCGCGCTAAAGTAATGTGGGACTCTAAGCCAATTGGCTATGAAAATACGCAAGTAGCCTCATTGGAAGAGTTTAACTTTACTAATAAAGATGGCATTGAAATTAAGGGTCGCGTTTATTTACCGCATGATTTAGATAGCAATAAGCAATATCCTGCGCTGGTTTATTATTATGGCGGTACATCGCCAGTAACTCGTGGTTTTACCGGTCGCTACCCATTTAACCTATGGGCTGAGCATGGCTATGTTGTTTACGTTGTACAACCTACTGGCGCAACCGGCTTTGGCCAAGAATTTTCGGCTAAACACGTCAACGCATGGGGTGAATACACCGCCAACGACATCATCGACGGCACAAAAGCCTTTTTAGATAAATATAGCTTTGTAGATAGTAAGCGTGTAGGTAATTTAGGGGCCTCTTACGGTGGCTTTATGACCATGCTACTCGCAACTAAAACAGATATGTTCAGTGCATCGATTGCCCATGCAGGGATTTCAAATATCACCTCGTACTGGGGCCAAGGTTGGTGGGGTTACTTATACTCAGCTGAGGCATCTAAAAATAGCTACCCGTGGAACAATCCTACACTTTATAGCCAACACAGCCCGGTGTTTCATGCTGACAAAGTAACAACGCCGTTATTACTCCTTCATGGTGATTCGGATACCAACGTACCGGTTGGTGAAAGCCACAATATGTACACGGCATTAAAGTTATTAGGTAAAGATGTTGACCTGATTGAGTACAAAGGTGCAGATCACCAAATTTTTGCTCGTGATAAACGCTTCGACTGGTGGAATACCATGTTGGCTTATTTCGATAAAAACTTAAAAGATCAGCCACAATGGTGGCAATACCTTTATCCTGAAAAGTAGTTTAATCACTTGGCTGAGTACTGTGTGAGTGCTCAGCTTTCACCCTTTTCAACTATAGCTAAGCCATTAAATTGTAAGAAATAGTTACAAACCTCGCCAATACACTTCTCAGCCTTTGCCATACAGTGCTAACATAACAACAAATCAAGTGTGAAATTAAAGCGAATGACTATTCAAGTTTTATTGGTTGAAGACGACGAACTACTCGTTAAACGCATTCTTAATCATTTCAAAGAAACTGAGTTTAATATTGAGGTAGATTCAACGGGGGCCGATGCATTAAGCATTGTGCAATCGCGTGCTTCAACTAAAGAAGCAGTTTCTCTAGCCGTTATCGACATTGTGTTACCAAAACGCGATGGACTTTTGCTTGCCAAAGAACTTAATGCACTGACTGATATTGGCGTTATTGTGCTGTCTAGTCGTGACTCGCAAGCTGACCGTATTGCTGGTCTTGCACAAGGTGCCGATGACTATATTTGCAAGCCGGTTGACTTACTTGAACTTGAACTAAGAATGCGCGCTCTTTTTAAGCGCATAAAAGGCTCTCAGCAAGATGATGAGAGTGAAGAGTTTATTGAATATGCCGACTTTAAACTGCACCCAGATAACCGCACATTAGTGACCCCTAATGGTGAAGAGTCTCGTCTTACCGAAGCAGAGCACAAGGTACTTATTTGCCTTATTGCAAATGCGGGTAAAGCGACATCGCGTGAAAAAATTTCCGAAGAAATAGGTCAACCAGATTGGAGCCCAAGCGATCGAACCGTTGATGTGCTCATTGGCCGCTTACGTAAAAAATTAAGCGATGAAAAAGACCAAAAACGTATCGTTACCGTTCGCGGCAAAGGCTACATGCTCTCTATTTAGCAAGCTTACTAATACTGCGTTAATTGGCTAATTAACCGTTCAAAGGCGCGATAATTCAACGCCTCTTTTAATTCACTCAAGGTAATTGCTGGCTGTGCTTTCAAGTCGCTAATTGTGCGTGCAACTTTAATAACACGATGATACGAGCGTGGTGACAAAGCCAGTTTTTCGCTGGCTTTTGCTAAAAACTGCAGCTCAGCAGCTGCCAACTCACAATGAATGCTCATTTCTTTATTATTCAAGCGCGCATTCACTTTGCCTTGCCGATTAAGTTGAATTGCATAAGCTCTTTCAACTCTGGCTCTTACTTGTTCACTGCTTTCTTCTACTTGCGTGCTCTGTAATTGGCTACTGGTGAGTCTCGGCAGCTCAATTTGTAAATCAATCCTATCGATAAATGGTCCAGATACTCGAGATAAATACCGCAATACTTGATCTGGCGTTGCACGCTTATCTGTATGGCTTCCTGTGGGGCTAGGGTTTAATGCGGCGATCAGCTGGAATTGCGATGGAAATTCCATTTGTCGTGCCGCTCGCGATATAGTCACCACGCCCGTTTCCATTGGTTCACGCAGTGAATCGAGCACTTTTCTCTCAAATTCGGGCAACTCGTCTAAAAACAAGACGCCATTATGGGCAAGAGAAATTTCCCCCGGTTTAGGATTCGAAGAGCCACCAACAAGAGCCACAGCAGAGCAAGTATGATGTGGATTTCTGAAGGGTCGCTCACGCCAATTCGATAAATCAACCGATTGACCAATTATCGAATATAACGCGGCAGTGCTAATTGCTTCATCATCCGACATGGTTGGCATAATCGTAGGCATACGCTGGGCAAGCATTGACTTGCCAGTACCTGGAGGGCCAAGAAACAGTAAATTATGGCCACCAGCGGCTGCTATTTCGAGTACTCGTTTGGCACCAGGTTGGCCTTTCACATCACTTAAATCGAGTAGCGAGTCACGCTGCGACTGCTGCTCAGGATAGCTAATATTAAGTGGCAGGGGTTGCTGATTTAATAAGTCATTCCAAACATCTTGTAAGGAGTAAACGGCTTTTCGAGAAACGCCCGACACAAGACTTGCGAGATTGTCGTTTTCGGCGGGTAAGAAACAACAGCGACCCTGCTCTTTCGCTCCTAACACCGAAGGTAAAATAGCATTGACCCCTCTTACCTCACCATTTAAAGCCAACTCTCCGTAAAACTCATAACGATGAATATCAGGGCAGCTTATTTGCCCAGAGGCGACTAAAATACCCACAGCAATAGCCAAGTCAAAACGGCCACCTTCTTTAGGTAAATCAGCAGGCGCAAGGTTGACGGTTATTCGTTGATCTGGAAAACCAAACTGAGAGTTTTCGAGTGCGCTACGCACTCTATCTTTTGACTCTTTGACTGACGCTTCAGGTAAGCCAACGATATGAAAAGCTGGCAAGCCATTTCCTAAGTGTACTTCTACAATCACTTCAGGAGCTTGCACACCCACTTGTGCACGAGAAAATATTCTAGCTAAAGACACGATCCATGATGTCCCTATCATTCATCCTTAAATTAAGTTTAGTCGGGATATTTAAAAACGTGTAATGTCAGTTGCCATTTCATTGCAGCTAAACGCAGTGATAAGGTCATTAGCATGGCTAATATCATAGCTACTTCGGTCACTAAACCCAGCGAAATACTTAATGTATAAACAATGCCACCAGCGATACAAGCAATGGCATAGAGCTCGCCCTTTAATAGCATCGGCATATTTCCAGCCAGCACATCACGGATAACACCGCCAAAACAGGCTGTTATTACACCCATGATAATCGCGGTGGTATCTGGCATACCTGCTAGCATGGCTTTTTGTGTGCCCATCACCGCAAAAAATGCCAAACCGAAAGCATCTGCCACTTGCAGCGCATTAAGTGAAATAGAACGCTGCTTATTGATTAATCGAGTGGTGACAAATACAGACAATAAAATAGCCCAGAAATAGCTTTGATCATGTAGCCAAAATACAGGAACATCTAAAATAACGTCGCGTACAGTCCCACCGCCAATAGCAGTGACTGTGGCTAACACAACAACCCCAAAGCCATCCATTTTCTTGTTGTACGCCAGTAGCGTCCCAGAAACTGCAAACACGGCTACGCCGAATAAATCAAACCAATGGTAAAGTTCAGTCATGTTTGTAACTAAAAAGTAATGTTAGTGCCGTTGTAACATAAACTTTTCAATCTTTTAAGCGAAGTTTCGATTACTCGCCTTTTTCGACCAGCTCAATAAATTTTAAACTCTGCATCATAACGCTGTCTGCAAGTGTGGAGTCTGAAAAATAAGATTCCTTCTCAGTGGCTTTACTTGGCGCAGCTAATAAGATGTTGTAATCATCTTCTAACTCAACCCATAAGCTTCGTTCTTGAGCATTTAATTGCGCATGTTTCTTACGAACATTGTCGGCTTCATAAAATGCCTCTTGTGCTTTTAAGAATGCATCTTGTGATTCTTCGCTCATATCTTCACTTGAAAACAAGCTATTACTTAAATCACTAATGTCTTCTTGCATTGCATCCATCGTTTGGCACCCACTAAGGGTAAGAAGTAATACTGAGAAATATAACGCTTTCATAAACTAACTCCTCAAAAAAGCCCAGTAGCATTGCTGCTACTGGGCTCAGAAAATTACTGCTTAATTAAACTGCCCGATACAAAAGTGTGTAACTCGGGATCATCATTATCATCGTAGGTTTCAGGTACTTCGAAACCTAGCGTTGCTACACTAAAACCACCTTCAATGGTTATTACGGGTGTCATAGTCACACCATAGCCATAATTTTGCGTAGCTGTTGGTTCGCTATACATCATCAACGACCCAAGATCTAATACCCACTCTGCTGAGCGCACTTCACCATCTAACTCAAATGTTGCAGTACCATCATTACTTATAACAACATTAGAGGTTTCTAAACCACTGCCATCATCAGCCATAAAGGTAAATACATGTGAGCCAATAAGATCTGCTTCAGTGAAAGCTGCTTGATCAATAACTCGTGTAACGCGTTCGAAGAGGCCAAAATCATCGCCGTCTTTGAACTGTATAAAGTTACCTTGTGGCTTCACAATAAAGTAAGGGTCAGCAAATTCAATTGGGTCACCATAGGTTTTTACATAGAAATCAACCACTACCTTTTGAGTTTCTGCATCATAGGTGTAGTAACCACCTGATATACCTAACTCATCAAACTCAGTATCATGAGCAAGCTCTAAGAAAGTGCCATCCTCTTTAAATACAGCAATGAAGAAATCTCCATCGTAAGAGCCATATGTATAACCCCCTATTAGCGGGTTTGATTCACTGTAGATTCTACTTAGCGTAATAATACCCTCACCTTCGATATCGAATGTCAGCGTATCTCCATCAACACTGGCAACAATACTGCCAGCATCATCTATACCGAAACTACCATTGGTATCTTCCGTAATAGTGACATCAAAAGCGCCTGTTGTTTCATCCCAAGTAAAGTCACCAATTTCAAAACCAGGGAATGCGGTATCATCATCAGGGTCGTCCATTCCTTGAATTTGTAACCATTTTCCATCACGAATAATTACCGCGACATCAGGCTCATCAGCAAGCTGCCAAGCCCCATCTAATGGATGATCCGTTGCTGGACGCTCTACAACAACTTGCTCTTCAGCCATTGCCTTATCAAAGTACCACGCTTGTTTAGCATCTTCAGTACAACTACCTGCTTGCTCATACACGCAAATAGTTAAGAAGTTTCGATCAAAGTCACTCACTTCAGCCTTCATGCTATCAAATAGTAATTTCCCTGACGCTAAACTGTAGTCGTATTGATTGACCACTCCAAGGTAAGTGAAGGTGATTTGATGGCTATACTCAGCCGTCATCTCATCATAAATAGTCGCTATTTTAATGGTTTCTACACCTAACTCTCTTGGTGAATAAAGTTCAATGTAGTTAGTTGTAATTGGGTAGCCATTATTATCAAAACTTGCGTTTTCTTCTAACCAATAAGGTGCGAATTTAGTTACCCCATACTCATCTGACACAGAGAAGTTACGTAGATGAGATGAATAATCTTCGACACGCTCCGAACCATCATAGTTAAAAAAGCGATATTTACGATAGGTAAAGTTTTGACCATTGTTAGTGGCTAATAATCGCTGTGAGAACTCACTGTATACTTGGCAAACTTCCCCTTCAGGACAAATTGGCTGAACACCATTGCTCGTAAAATAGTTATATCTTAAGAACACTCCCTCACTGCTTACTTGCCAAGAACGGAAGTTTTGATTCAAGTTAAAGTTCATTAAACCATCATCATACACATCATAGTGGAGGTCTGTTTGAGGTGAGTTATAGCCTTGGTAAACAGTCCATTTACCCAATAGGTCTGGCTTAGTAAATGAAAGCTGATTATCTCTCACCATTAAACCTGTGACTGTACGCGAGCTATCGTCCGCTTTAGCTTCGAGTGATGCCGCAAATTGATAGCCCACTTGTACATTTTTAACGAGCCAAATAGCGATGTCGTAACTAATAGTTTCTGCATTATTGCTTATAAGCAGTCGATTCCCATCAACTTGCCAAGTCACACTAACAGGCGCGTTATCGTTATCAATGAGCGTTCCTGTTCCACCAGAAAGTAACTCAACACTTACTGCACTACTATATCCACCAAACTCGCTTAGGTTATCAATAACCCAATTACCAATAAGTTCATCAGCTGTCACAGCAAGTGTTTGCTGTTGTTCAATAAGGGTGGCGTTATAGTTCGATTCTGTAGTTCTATATACAACATCTGAACTGGTTATGCGTGTTTCGCTTTTACGGAAAAACTCAACCGTTCTGTTTGCATCGTTTTCAAGAAGAATAGTTAGGTCTAACTCAACTAAGTACTCACAAACATCTAGCTGTTCATCGTTTCCATCAGTAACCACAAAGCAACTCATTAATGCTGGCTCAGCCAAAGTAATTGTGATGTCTTGCTCTTGTTGAGACCAACTAAAGTCAGTATCAACATCCAGTAAACTGACATACCCGGTACCATCATTATTAAACTCAAACTGGCCAACTGAAGTTCGATAATATTGTGGCTGCATTAATAAATAGTTGCCGGTCAGATTATTGATTGTTTGATCAACTAATTCATCATCATCTTTAATCTCTTCTTTTGTAGAGTCAATTAATCCTGGGTCTTGGCTTTCAACTGTATTTATAAAGTCATCAATTTGTTCAGCGCTAGATATTAAATCAAGGGTCGAATCGACACCCTCAGGTAGTTCGTAGTCATCATTATCTACAATGATCTTGATTAACGCTGCAAGTAGCAGTTTTTCGTCAGCATCAACAGCGAGTAAAGCTTCATCTAATGCTTGTTCAGAATCGATGTTTGTACCGTCGCGGCTTAACAGTGCAAACTCTGCAGTACTGACATTAGTAATGTTTACGCCAAAGTTTTCATCTTTGCTTAATGTGCCATCGGCTCCTGCTTGTGAAACAAGCGTTGCGATAGACTTCAGTTGGGATACAAATTCAACGCCCGGATCAATGGAGTTATTACCCAACGCCACCAGCTTAACCAGTTCATCAGCATCTGAGTCATCAACCTCAATGTTTACGCTATAGCGGCCTTGTGCATCAGCGGTAATCTCAAATTGTTCATCACCAATCTGCACCACAATACTTGAGTTGATAATCGGCTCATCGGTTACAATACCGGTGATCGTTACGCTGAGCACTTTACGTTTAAGCTCAATCGTTACTGTTGCTGTGGCGGTTGCACCATCATCATCGGTGACTGTCAGTGAAACAACGACATCTGCATCATCTTCGATCTCAGGCGCGGTGATCGTAAGTGTACTTGTATCGCTGCCGGTAAGTGTTAGATCTGGACCTGATGTTTGCTGCCATGCGTAACTTGCAATTGTGCCATCACTGTCTGTTGCTGTCGCTTGTAGGACTAATTCACCACCTTCTGTTACGCTGCTATCACTACTAATAGATACCGTGGGATTTTTGTTTGTAGCGACGGGAGGGGTATCATCATCGTCATCACCACCTCCACCGCCTCCACCACAAGCGGTTAAAGCGACAAGACTTGTCGCTAGTAATAATTGCTTTAGATACTTTATGGAATGAAAATTAGGGGGGCTCATCATGCTAATCCTTACATTGTGTGTTGTATTCCCCTAAAAAGAGGCAACTGCATGCACAGTTGCCATAACTCAAGGGAAGCAAAACCTATTTTGAACATGAATAAAGGCGGGATCTCAGTGTCGTCCTTAACCATAATCTGAATTCAGTCATGTTTGCCCGTCAAATATGAACACCCGAGATCCCATCAAAGCGGTTCATTTTACGTTAAGGTTCAAGGGTAGATTAGTTACAAGAAATAAGTATGCTGAATGCCGACAAAAATGTACTCAAATACGACATTTCAATAACAAACAACGAGTTATACATAATGGCATTGGTATTCTTTCGCCGTCATACCATATTTTGCTTTGAAAAATTTAGAAAAATACGAGCGTGACGAAAAGCCCACATCGTCTATTACTAAGCTTATTTGTCGCCCTTGCCTTAGTAATTCAGCAGCTTTACTCAGTCGATAATTACGTAAATACTCACTGGGAGTAATGTTTAATAGAACTTTTAACTTACGTTGTAATTGACGCTCACTAAGCGCTAATTCTTTCGCACAATTCACCATAGAGAAGCCTTGTTGCTGGTAATGCTCAGCAACATACAACTCAAGCTTTTCAAGCAGCTGTTTGTCACGAGGGTCAACCACAACCGGTTGCTTTGTCTCAACATGATCAGGTGCATCCATAGTTTGCTGTTGAGAATATAAATTGACCCAATGTATCCAATTCTCAACCTTTAAAAAGAGCTCTTCTCTATCAAATGGTTTAGTGATCACATCTAGCGCATGCTGTTGCAAACTACTTACTCGGGTTTCATAGTCTCCCTTGGCGGTCAAAATAATCACCGGAATATGACAAGTAACGGGCGAATTATGTAATGAATCTAAAACAGTAAAGCCATCGACTTTTGGCATCATTAAATCAGTAATAATTAAATCTGGTACTTGGCTCAGCGCTATTTGCAAACCGACCTGACCATCTTCAGCTAATAATACTTGATAGCGGTGCTGTAACTCTGTTTTTAGGTAATGACGTAGCTCGTCATTATCTTCAATAATTAATACACTCGCTTTGTCATGACTCACTTTTGATTTTAGGCTTGTACTATCAACAGGAACTTGCTCTGCAAATTGTGCTGTTTTAAATGCGAGTTTAAAGTTAGTTCCTTCTCCTAAACGACTTGCCAACACAATATTGCCTTTGTATTTATCGACCAGACGTTTAACGATAGCTAAACCTACACCACTGCCTTCTACATTTGCATGACTACTTACTCTGTAGAAAGTATCAAACACCTTGTCTTTTTCAGCATCTGCGATGCCTTTACCTGTGTCTGTCACTTCTATGTAGGCAAGCTCACCTGATGCGCTTACGATTAAGCTGACTTGGCCTTGCTGAGTATATTTAAAAGCATTGCTTAATAGATTAGTAAGAATCGTGATCACCCCTTCTCGGGTGCTTTCAATAAATACAGCCTCTTCAATATCAACCTTAAAGTCGATAGGCTTTTCACCTAATACAGCAAACTGCCCCGCGACCTCTCTGGCTATTGCCGATAATGATACAACTTTAATAATCTCTTCATGGCGCTCATCATAGCGAGTCAAGGTTAGTAGCTTATCGACCAAGTTTTCTAAACGCCGACTATTACGCAATACCAAATTCAGTTGCTCACGCTTTTCAGTATTTCGCTCATCTGCTATGAGCTTTTGCAACGGCGCAATTAACAAACTCAAAGGAGTACGTAATTCATGGGATGCATGTGTGAAAAAACGCACTTTATTTTCGAGTGAATCACTCAGAGCGTCAGCTTGCTGTTCGATTAGCATTTTTTGCTCTGCGATTTCGTCAGTGCGTTCGCTAACAATTTGCTCCAGATAATATTTTTGTTTGCGTATACGGCGAGTCCAAAGCACTGTGAATAACCACACCGTCGCCAACATCAGCATGGCTGCTAGCAAATAAAACTCACTTGTTTGCCACCAAGGCGCAAGAACCGTTATGTTTAACAGTAATGGGGTGAGCGCATTTGCCCCATTTTCACTACTAGCATTAACTTTCAACTGATATTTACCAGCAGGAAGATTAGTGTAGTCAACAGATAAAAACGACCCTGTAGCTTTTCGCCATTGCTGTTCAAAGCCTGCTAACTGATAGGAGTACTGGTTAGTCTGTGGCTCAGAGTAGTGTAGGTAACCAATCTGAAAATGAACCCGTTTAATTCCCGCAGGAATAGTCACTGAACGGCTTTTTTCTATTTGGTATAAGCTGCCTAAACGGCTGACTCCCTGATTTACCACATCCTCATCATCAAACTGCAAACTAGTGAGTGCTAATTGCCCGCCAATAGTATTAACTTCAAGGTCAGCAGGATTAATGACACTAACCCCTTGAGTGCCACCAAACATCAAACGGCCATCACGGGTTTTTAAATAAGCACCGGCATTAAATTCATTACCTTGTAAGCCATGTCGAGCTTTATAATTTTTTATGCTCATGGTTGCAGGGTCTATTTTAGCGAGGCCGTTGTTAGTACTTAGCCAGACCCTATCTTCATTGTCTTTTAGCAACGCATAAACGACTTGATTAGGAAGGCCTTGAGCGACATTAAGCTGATGAACTTGCTGGTTGCTCAAATCAATAATATTTAAGCCGTTCGATGTTGCGAGCCACATTTGCTGATCAATTTTTAAAAACGCTCGCACTGTATTATCAGATAAAGCCAAGTCGCCTTTGCGATAATTAGTGAGGGTATCGGTTGCAGCGTTATAGTGATAAGCCCCATCACCATCTGTGCCTATCCACAGTTCTGCTTGCGAGCTTTTGTATAAACTCGTCACCCGCGCCGTTGGAATTACAAGTTGTGTATTCGCTACAGGCTGCGCAAAACTAATAAATTTGCCGCGCTGCCTATCAAAGCAAAACAACCCCCCTCCATTAGTGCCGACCCAAACATTATTTTTCTCATCGACTAAAAGGGCATATATACTGTTTTCAGTTAAGCCATGCCCGCCTTCATCTGCCCGAAAGTGACTGATGCTGCCATCGGTATGCAAAACATCAATCCCTTGCTGCCAGCTGCCAATCCATATATCGCCATTACCATCTTCGGCGATGGCTTTAATTGCATTGCTACTGATTGAATACGGTGAACTTTCGGTGGTTATGCGATCTAAACGATTTAATTGCTGATCAAGAATATCGATACCGCCACCCCAGCTGCCATACCAAATACGTTGCTTTGAGTCTTCAAATAACGCCCACGCATCGTTACTTGAAAGTGGCGTTGGCTTTTTTAACTTACTAAATTGCAATGATGCTGGGTCGAGCTTACTGATCCCATGTGCAGTACCAAACCACATAATGTCGCTACTGTCTCGGTAGATACTATATACCCGGTCATGAGCAAGACTATATTTATCAAACGGGTCATGCGCTAAAACGGTGAAGCTTGCATCAATAGGGTCGTAAACATTAATTCCGCCGCCTCGCGTTGCTAGCCAAACTCGGCCTTGGCTATCAAACTCAATATCACGAATTTCATTATTACTAAGCCCAGAATTATCATCATTAGAAGTCAACCACTGAGTTATTGTTTTGGTGCTTAGAGTAATCTTATATAAGCCGCCGCCCTGACTTGCCAACCAAATACTGCCATCGGCGGCCTGTTTGATAGCAAAGACACTAGCATGAATGTTTACTGGCTCAGCAAAGCCAGAAAAAACAGTATTAATTTGTTGTTTATTAATAAGATCATAATGAAGTAACCCAGCTCCATGCGTTCCTATCCAAAGTATGTCAGCGATTTTTGATAGCGCATAAATAGGCTTTTTTAACCCTGTTATTAAGGTTTCAAGTTGCTCTGTTCGCTTATCGTAACGAAACAGGCTGCCGTCGTAAGTGCCAATATAAACTTGCTGCTGCGCCACCAATAAACTGGTAATGCGGCGCTCTTTTAAAAGCGGCTCAGAAAATTGATAATTATGTAATGCGAGTTGGTTTACACCACTATTTCGAGTGCCTATAAACAGCGTTGACTCGTTGTCTATTGCCAATGGGTAAATATAGTTATTCGCTAGACTATTCGTCTCATCAGAGGCAGTGAATACAGTAAACTCATTACCATCAAAACGGTTTAAACCTGCCTGTGTTGAAATCCAGATAAAACCTTGCTGGTCTTGAACAATATCAAACACAACACTTTGCGATAGACCATCATCAATATCGTAGTTTTGAAATGCACACAAAGCTGAAGGTAAGAACAGAAGTGCTAACAGCACTATTAAAAAACGGATCATCCCTAAATCTACACATTTATTATTAGTTATTAATCAAGCGTAGTTCAGTTCAGCTAACATTCATAATCATTTCCCAATTTGGGGATGAATAACCAAGATAGATATCAAGGGGTTGGATTTAGGTGCGAGTTAGCGAGTTAGCGAGTTAGCGAGTTAGCGAGTTAGCGAGTTAGCGAGGGTAAAGGTTCTAGGTGCTAGGTCAAGCCTAATCGTGGGAGTGCTTTATGGTGGTTTGGGTTTACTAAAGAAAAGGCTTGCATGGATTGTGTTGGGTTTCGCTGCGCTCAAACCAACCTACCCGTAGAATTAACGGGTGAATTTTGAGGGCGAACCGACGACCTTCGGGCTCTGAACCTGAATTTCAGGCATAAAAAAACACGCTTTCGCGTGCCTATTATATAATTTCAGTTGGTTGCGGGAGCCGGATTTGAACCGACGACCTTCGGGTTATGAGCCCGACGAGCTACCAGGCTGCTCCATCCCGCGCCTGAAATTATTAAGTTTATTTTACTTCTTGCTTAATTTAAGAAGTCAGCCAATTCAGAGAATTGGTTGCGGGAGCTGTGAAGGTGAAGAGTGAATGCCTCACGCCGTGACGACGACCTTTATAGTTCCAACATTGCACCAATTTTTATAAAAATTGGTTGCGGGAGCCGGATTTGAACCGACGACCTTCGGGTTATGAGCCCGACGAGCTACCAGGCTGCTCCATCCCGCGCCTGAAATTATTAAGTTTATTTTACTTCTCACTTAATTTAAGAAGTTGGTTGCGGGAGCCGGATTTGAACCGACGACCTTCGGGTTATGAGCCCGACGAGCTACCAGGCTGCTCCATCCCGCGCCTGTAATCTCTAAGTAACATAAGCATGTTATTGCTGCCCTGTTTCAGAGAGAGCGCTATCATATAGCAATAAGATTAGAAATCAAGGGTTATAGTGACAAATTTAACTCAAACGAACAAAAAGCACCCAAAACAAAGCTAAAAAGCACGCTGATGGGGACTAATCATTTTTTGCCACTCCCAATCAGGGTGACCCATCACAATAAAGTCAGGGTTTTCTGTGCTTTCTCGTTGATTGTAAGTTAACGGGTTGAATTCGGCATCGGTAATACAGCCACCAGCTTCTTCTACAATCACTTGTGACGCCCCAGTATCCCACTCACCCGTTGGCCCGATACGTAAAAAACAATCAGCTTTACCCTCTGCGATGATACAAGCCTTTAATGAACATGAGCCTAATGCCACCGTCGCAAACTGAGTATTTAAATACTGGCTGACCGCTTCAATTTTTTGTCTGCGGCTTACAGCTAAGGTTAAATTATCGGGTGTTGCTACCGAAATTTGCTGATCTTGGCCATTTTCACGTTTAAATGCGCCATTTTGATAACTAGCAAAATAAGTCACTTGTTTCGCTGGCCAATGGATAACACCCAGTACTGGGCGATTATTTTCAACTAAAGCGATATTAACTGCAAAATCACCGCTTTCGAGAATAAACTCCCCGGTACCATCCATAGGATCAAGCAGCCAATAACGGTGCCAATCTTTTCTGTCTGCCAGCGCCGGAATAGGTGTTTCTTCTGACATAATTGGAATATCAGGGGCTAGGGTCTTCAAACCAGCCATTAATACATCGTTCGATGCTAAGTCAGCCTTGGTGACCGGAGTATGATCTGACTTTTGCTCAGCACCAATATCATCCTGCTGATAAATGGCCATAATGGCATCGCCTGCTTGCTCAGCTAACCGAATACACGGTTCTAAAAAATCATTCATTGCCCGCTCCCGACTCTAAGTACTTTGTTAATAATAGCAAAGCTGCGACACTTCGTGCTTCAGTAAAGTCTTCTTGTTGCAATAATGATTGCCAATCAGTTATTGGCCATTTTACAACGACAAGCGGTTCAGGCTCATCACCAGGTAAGGTTTCAGGGTAGAGATCTTCAGCATATAAAATATGCATAGTGGCATTAAAGTAACTCGGCGCCATGCTGACTTTTTTAAGTTCAGCGAAATGCTTAGCACCAAAACCAACTTCTTCTTTAAGCTCACGGTCTGCAGCTTGTTGTGGTGTTTCGCCTGGGTCAATTAAGCCCTTTGGAAAACCCAACTGATAATCATTGGTGCCTGCACAATATTCTCGCACTAATAACAGTTCGTTATCGGCCGTTACTGGCACAATCATAACTGCCCCTCTGCCACCGCCACGAATTCTTTCGTATTGCCTTTGCTCATCATTTGAGAACTTCAATTCGAGAGATTCAACAGTAAATAGTCGACTTTTAGCGACAACTTCATTAGACAAAATTTGCGGTGGTGTAGGATGCTTTTTCTGTGTCATTGGCATTAATTTGCTATCATGGCAGTTATGCTCATCATAAATCTTTTAAAGTGAATTGCCTATGTTAAATTGGTCAAAAATCGATACTGTGTTGTTAGATATGGATGGCACCCTACTCGATTTGCATTACGATAATTACTTTTGGCTAACTGTTATTCCCGAGCAATATGCGCGTAAACATAAAATCAGCTTAGACGAAGCAAAAGCTGACATTTTACATCGTTATCAACAAGTTCACGGACAAATTAATTGGTACTGCTTAGATTATTGGCAACAACAACTTGATTTACCAATTATGGCGCTGAAACGTGACATTCAACATTTAATCAGAATTCGTGAAGATGTTCCGCCATTCTTAACTGAACTGAGAAAAGCAGGCAAACAATTGATCATGCTTACTAACGCGCACCCAGATTGTGCCATGTTAAAGTTTGAACATACTGCTATCGATAATTATTTAGATGGTGTGATCTCAACTCATCAATATGGCGTGAGTAAAGAGCATCAACCATTATGGCAACAAGTACATCAAGAATGGCAGTTTGATAAGGAACGGACTTTATTTGTGGATGACAGCCCTGCCGTGCTAGATGCGGCAAAAGAGTTTGGTATTGGTCATATACTTGCGGTTGCCAACCCTGATAGTCAGCAACCGCATAAGCAGTTCGATGGCTTTTTATCAACCATCGACTTTCGCGAGCTTATACACGTTGAATGATTACTTCGGGTAACGCTGCTCTAAGCCTTGGTATACAAGTTTTGCAAAATCTGCATGCTCTGTATCGAGGCTTTTTACCACTTCAACTAAGTGCTCGTTATCTTCTTGGCCATTCCACACCTTGATATAGCTACCGTCTTTGTAGCCATGATCTTGGCGGAAGAAGTTCAAGGTGTTTTTACCAACGTAGCCACGGTATAAATCATCGATATCCATACCGATTTGCGCCATACAACCTGCAAATGCAGCTGCATTAAAACTCTTTTCAGCAACAGCTGATGCGGCTAATAATTCGAGTGTTTGTTTAAAATCATCGGCTTGAACTGGTGCACTTAACTCAGTTTCAAGTTGCGCAGCTAACTGCTCATAGCTGGTTTCACCATCAATGCGTAAAGATAAACCAAAATGGAAAATATCAACTAACTCTAAAATAACTTGTTCTGTATCTGGGGTTTGTTTCTTCCACCACTTCCAACCGTAGTGGTCAAGCATTTCAGCACACTCAACCCAAATTGCACGATACCATTCAAAACCTTGGCTAAACCATTGCTCATGAACTTTGGTATTCATCGCATTTTGCATCTCGAGCATAACAACGAGTTTTTGTAAATTAGCAGACATTCTTTATCCCAACTTGCATTTTTTATTTGCCTATATACTACAGTTAAATTTGAGTTTGATGTAGGTAAAGATGAAATAAATCCCGCAACAATCAGGTCATCTTTGCAGTTGATAAAAATAACCGAGGAAGCCCATGTTTAAATCTCTACTCATTAGTGCACTGTTTGTACTATCAAGCCAAGTTATCGCTGCAACTGCGACCAATATTGCGGAGTCAGCAGAGCAAGTTAGTCCGTTATTACCTGGCTTAACGGTGCCAAATGTTGAATTGAAAGACCAATACGGTAAAACCGTCTCGCTAGCTGAGCGCTTTAAAGAAAAAACTACCGTGCTGATTGTTTATCGTGGTGGCTGGTGCCCATATTGTTCAAAACAATTGGCCAGCGTGCAAAAAATAGAGAAAGAATTAGCAAGCTTAGACGCGCAACTAATTGCCGTTTCACCAGATAGCCCTGAAAAACTCGCTGAAACAAAAATTACAGCTCCTAGCTATCAATTGCTTTCTGACGACAGCCTTACTTTGGCGCAAACGTTAGGTTTAGCATTTTATTTAGATGACAAAACAGCAAAGATTTACCGTAATAAGCTTGGGGTTAACTTTGTCTCGTTAGAAGGTGAGCCAAAAGTAGCACTGCCAGTACCCGCAGTATTTGTGATAGATACAAATGGGTTAGTTCATTTTCAATACGCCAACCCAAATTACAAAGTACGCTTAACAGAAGATTTATTACTAGCCGCTGTTAAATCAGTGAGCGAGCAATAAATTAGCTACCGATAAGCAGGATATGCTTCTGCTTATCGGCTTTGTGTAAATTCTTGCCAAGATTCAATTAAATCAACAAAATCTTCAAAGCCACAGCCACTGCATAAGCCTTCTTCTTCAAGCATTAAATCATCATCTTGGTAGGCAACTAAGTCTTCGTTGTCTTGATGTAATGCATGCGCTTCGAATAGCGCTTCGTCTTTACTTAAGATCAAATCAATTTCTTGACCTTGTAAGGTTAAAGACTCATGACTGCTCTTAACAGCAGAGATCAACGCTTGCACCATCGCGATTTTTTCTTTTCCGACTTCTTCGTTTAGCCAACGGCCTACAATGGCGTGTTCAGAGGAAATTTTAATGCGTAAACCGCTAATAGGGTCGCGGATAAATTGATATTCCATGGAGGGTACTCTTAATACGTTATCTACTAATTATACCGTTTGCAGCTAAACGTGGCGAGTTTAGTCGCCTTAAAACAACTCGAGCGCCTAAGTGGCGCTCGAATTTGTGCTATTTAAAATAGCTAGAGTCGCGATTTGAAGCGCGCAGCATCAATAATCGCCCATAGGTATACGATTGGCAGTAAAATAAAACCAACTGCCACATAAATTAGTGCACCACTAATAACCCATGCTAAAAAGAATGCAATAGCCGCCATTAAACGACCTTGTACCAATTGCCCTAAACCGGGAAAAAAGATATTACATATTGCTGCGATTACATTACCGCCAGAACCTTGCTCTGCCATACTAACCTCTGTAGTTTTTAATGATTATACTTTTTATAATCACACTTTATGCCAACTTATTATGACTTACAAATCAAAGTGTTAAAAAGTAGCGTTATTTTGATTTTAGTTCTTTTAGCTAAAAATCGGTCAAATTCACAATTTTTATACTGCAATTTTAATAACTTGCCAAAATAGCTGTTTATAAAAACAGTATTTTATTTAGCCTTGCATAAACACCTGTTATACTCCACCCATTATAGATTGAAAAGGCGTAACGATGGACGTTTCTGAATTACTCGATGGCTTAAATGACAAACAACGGGATGCAGTCGCAGCCCCATTGCAAAATATGCTGGTACTTGCAGGTGCAGGTTCTGGTAAAACTCGAGTACTTGTTCATCGCATCGCATGGCTCATGCAAGTTGAGCAAGCTTCTGCATACAGCATCTTTGCGGTAACCTTTACTAACAAAGCCGCGAAAGAAATGCGCACTCGTGTAGAAGAAACGTTAAAAGCACCTGTTGGTGGTATGTGGATTGGCACTTTCCATGGCTTGTCTCACCGAATTTTACGCGCCCATCACCGTGAAGCAAACTTGCCTGAAAGCTTTCAAATCTTAGATTCTGACGATCAACAACGTATGATCAAACGCTTACTTAAAGCGATGAACATCGATGATAAAAAGTGGCCAGCAAAACAATTTGGTTGGTATATCAGCGCGAAAAAAGATGAAGGTCTACGTCCTAAAGACATTCAAGCCTACGATATTAATGAGCAAATGATGCTGAAAGTCTATGCTGCATATCAAGAGGCTTGTGACCGTGCAGGTTTAGTCGACTTTGCAGAAATACTGCTGCGCTGCTACGAAGTACTTAAGAATCACCCTACTCTTTTACGTCACTATCAACAGCGTTTTGCCCACATGCTGGTAGACGAGTTCCAGGATACCAATACAATCCAGTACGCTTGGTTAAAATTACTCGCAGGTAACACCAACAGTATTATGATCGTAGGCGATGATGACCAAAGTATCTATGGCTGGCGTGGCGCAAAAATTGAGAATATCAAACGCTTTTTAACTGACTTCGAAGCCGAAACCATTCGCCTTGAACAAAACTACCGTTCAACGGCAACAATATTAAAAGCGTCAAATGCGCTGATCAAAAACAATGCTGAACGCATGGGCAAAAGCCTGTGGACTGACGGCAATGATGGTGAGCCTATTTCTGTTTACGCTGCGTTTAATGAATTAGACGAAGCGCGCTTTGTTAGCAGCAAATTACGTAGCTGGCTAAATGCAGGTAATGCATTACAAGACGCCGCCATTTTATACCGTAACAATGCGCAATCTCGTGTACTCGAGGAAGCAATGCTACAAGAAGGCTTAAAATACCGTATTTACGGCGGTATGCGCTTCTTCGAACGTCAAGAGATCAAAGATGCACTGTCGTATTTACGTTTAGTGGGTAACCGTCAAGATGATGCTGCTTTCGAGCGCGTTATTAACACCCCAGCCCGCGGCATTGGTGATAAAACGCTAAGCCATATCCGTGATTGCGCGCGCAATGAATCATTGCCACTTTGGTATGCCGCAAAGGCTATTGTAGAGCAGCAGCATCTATCTGGCCGTGCAGCAAGTGCCGTCACTAAATTCTTAGAACTTGTTGAGCATATCGAAGATAAAATCAGCGATCTCACCTTAGAAGAGCAAGCGAAATACGCCATTCAAAGCTCGGGGTTAATGGCAATGTATCAAGCTGAAAAAGGTGAAAAAGGCCGTGCCCGCGTAGAAAACTTAGAAGAGCTTATTAGTGCCTGTGGTCAATATGAACTCCCTGAAGATGAAGAGTTCAGCTCACCACTACAGGGCTTTTTGGCATATACCTCACTAGAGTCTGGCGAAGGTCAAGCTGACGAGCACGAAGACGCGGTACAAATGATGACTCTGCACTCAGCAAAAGGCCTAGAATTCCCACTGGTATTTATGGTTGGTGTTGAAGAAGGCATGTTCCCATCACAACAAAGTAATGAAGAGTCTGGTCGTTTAGAAGAAGAACGCCGCCTCTGCTATGTTGGTATGACTCGCGCGATGGAAAAACTATATATTAGCCACGCAGAAAGTCGCCGTTTATACGGACAAGAAAAATACCATAGCCCATCACGCTTTTTACGTGAAATGCCTGAAGACTGTATCGAAGAAATCCGTATTAAAACACAGGTTTCAAGACCGCCTGCGGCAGGTCGTTTTAGTCCATCAGTAACACATGCCGCATTTGAAGATAGCGGCTTTAACTTAGGACAACGCGTATTACACGCCAAGTTCGGCGCAGGAACCGTACTCAATTACGAAGGCAGCGGCGCACAGTCACGTATTCAAGTGAACTTTGACGACCTAGGCAACAAATGGCTTGTAACACAGTATGCAAGACTTCAAGCCTTATAATGAGTATTTAACAGCACTGTGTAATGATCTGGTGATTGCAAAGCATCGCCAGCTTGTCATTGTGCAAGGCAGCCAAACTTGGTGCTACCAGTTTGCAAACCAATTAGCGCTTAAAAATAGCTATGTTTTCAGTAGCAGCTCATTATTAGCAAATAGTGAGTTTCCAAAACATGCTCACCAAATTCTTGGCCAAGAGTTTCATCACGCAATTTTTGATGGTTTTAGCGGCTTATATGCCGATAAACTAGCCGCGCTTGCAGGTACCGTAAAAGCAGGCGGTGTACTGATATTATTGCTGCCCGATGACGATAAGTGGCAAGACCCAGCACTCACAAGTATTACCTCTTATGGCGAAGAAATTAAACACAGCTTTTTTAATCAGCGTTTTTTCGCCAAGCTAAAATTGCAGCCACATTATTTTTCTGAGCACTCGCTTCCTATTTACCAATCAGTATCGTCAGCAACTGCAGAGATAAATTATCAGCAACAACAAGCATGTGTTGAGCAAATTATTAAAACCGCAACAGGGCGCGCTAATCGCCCTTTTGTGATCAGTGCAGACCGAGGTCGTGGTAAGTCAGCTGCTTTAGGACTTGCAGCAGCAAGTCTTCAAGATAAAAAAATCCTTATTTGTGCCACCCAAGCCAAAGCCGTACAAACAAGCTTTAAACATTTAGCCGCTGAGCTTGGTGTTAGCAAAGAGCAAAACTGTAAAGAACTAGCTAACCTTAGCTATATTGCGCCAGATATACTGCTACATGAAAAGCCTGATTGCGATCTGTTATTTGTCGACGAAGCTGCGGCGATTCCGGTTCCTATGCTATTAGAGATACTAAAAAGTTATCCACGAATCGTATTTGCGAGCACTATGGTTGGTTATGAAGGGAATGGGCGTGGTTACACGTTACGTTTTTTACATTACTTACGTAGCCAATATAAATCTCTAAAGACTATTACTTTGGATGAGCCAATTCGTTTTGCTAAACATGACCCTCTCGAAAATAGCCTACGCGAACTATTACTACTCGATGCAAAGTACCTAGATACGCAGAGTGGTAAGTCTTACCAATTTGAAAACATAAGCAAGGATCAACTCGTTGAAGATGAGCAGCTACTTAGCCAAATTATGGCGATACTGGCGCTGGCTCATTACCAAACCACGGTAAACGACTTACGCCAATTGCTTGATGCCCCAGAGTTACAGCTATCGATCTGCAAACAAGAAAATGCATTAAAAGCCGTTTGCTTAATCGCTATTGAGGGTGGCTTAGCACCAGAAATCGCAGAGCAAGTAATAAAAGGAAAGCGCAGGCCTCATGGTCATTTAATGGCGCAAACTCTGACTCAATTGAGCCGAAATACAGAAGACTTGTGTAAACGCTCAGCGAGAGTTGTGAGAATAGCTGTTGCACCTGAATGTCATCAACAAGGTATTGGCTCAGCCCTGTTAAACTACTGCGAAAGCCAAATAAATAATTGCAGTTATTTTGGTGCCAGCTTTGGCGCAAATGCAGCGTTAGTTAAGTTTTGGCAAAGTAATGGCTTTAATATTGTTAAGCTTGGATTTAGTCATGACAAAGCAACGGCCGAACATGCTGCTTTAGTGATTAAAGCGTTAGATAAGCAAAGCACAGATAGCACAGCACTCTTAATAGAGGAATTTAAACAAGACCTGTCTTTGCAACTCCTTGGTCACTTTAGCTCACTTCCTTGGCAGCTTATTGCAGAACTATTCAAAGGCTTACCAAAAACTGACTATTCTACTGCCTTAAATACAAGAGCTGAGCGACTGTTAACCGGTGACATTAGCCTCTTCCAAGTACAGCCATTGCTATGGAAAATGATTTGGAGCACACCAATTAGTCTAAATTTATTAGATGAACATACAAAATTCATCCTTATTCGACTAGTATTACAGCAAACCTCTGTAAATAGCTTAATCGAAGAAGCCGGTTTTACAGGTAAAAAAGACTTAGACTCACAGTTCAAAACCGCAGTGCAAGGTTGGTATGCTCACTATAAATCACTTCAAAATAACAGCCATTAAGTGTTTATGTATTTGTACCTTGCTGCTACCTCAGATAGCTTTAGCTGAACACGCACAGCCTACCATTAAACTCGGGATGTCCACTGCGCTCACCGGACCTGCTAAGCAAATAGGCGAACAACTGGCGCTTGGCAGTAATATTTACTTTAATAAAATCAACAAAGAAAACGGTATTAATGGGCAAAATATCGATCTGATATTAGCTGATGATGGCTACGAGCCAAAAAATACCGTAGTGAATACACGCGAGTTTTTATTTGATCAAAAGATCCATGCGATTTTTGGCTCTATGGGCACACCAACAGCCCATGCAATTAAGCCCCTGCTAGATAGACACCGTATTCCATTTCTCATGCCATTTACAGGCGCTGACTTTTTACATAACAGCTCAATGCCGAATGTATTTAATCTTCGTGCGAGCTACCAAGATGAAGCCATAGAGCAAATTAACTACCTAGTTAAGGAGCGTAAGCATGAAAAAATTGGCTTAATGATCCAAGCCGATGAGTTTGGTTATATGGTAGAGAGCAATCTCGTTAACGCCCTAAAAATACATGGTATTAAACCTGTAGAAGTCACGCGATTTAAGCGCAATAGTGATGATATTTCAAAAGCTTTAGCGCTTCTAAAAGAAAGTAAGGCAACCGCAATTTGTTTAGTCGGCACCTACGAGCCTCTCGCTGAATTTGTTAATGCAGCGAACAAACAAAGCTTCAACCCAGACTATACTTCAGTATCTTTCGTATCGAGTCATGACTTATATCAGCGAGTTAAACAGCCAGCCAGCATTATGGTCACTGAAGTGGTTCCCGACCCTAATAACTGTAAAAATCCTTGGTGTAAGCAGTTTATTGAAGATATCGAGCCTTATCACACGAGTGCGAATAGAATTATATTTGAAGGTTATTTGAATGCCGTTGCATTGGTTAGCGCTGCCCAAAAATGTCCAACGCCTCTAAACAATCAATGTCTGCTGACTGAGCTAAATCGCCTCTTTACCGACACATCAGATTTCGCTGATCTATTTAACACTCACACTTCTGGAAATAACAAAAAAATCTACCGCTCATATTTTAAAAGTAATTAGGTTAAACTACGACTAAATTACAATAATGTTCTATGCTATAGAGACTTAACAAGGCTTTGAGGGAAATATGGATCTGATTAATTTTCGAGTTGGCCAAAAGACCATTTCACTAAAAATTCTCGATATTCTTCTAACTGAGCGTTACGAAGGAAATTTAACGTCGTTGCCAAATGAAAATAAAAGCTTCATTGGGGTTAAAGATTATATGGAAACCCCAACGCCTATCTTTGATTTAGGAATTGTATTAAACAATCACTCAACCAAAGAGACCAATGCCGAATTATCCGACCTTTTAGTCGAAAGAGAAAAAGACCATTTAGATTGGCTAGATGCCTTAGAAAATAGCTTAGTGACAGGTGCACCTTTTACAAAAGCCACAGATCCAGACAAATGTGCATTCGGTCGTTGGTATAACAACTTTGAAACCGATAACGAAGACTTACAAAGTATCTTAGCCAAGTTTGATAAGCCACACCGTGAATTACATGCTATGGCCGGTGAGTTATTAGAATTGCAAAAAAGCCAACCTCACGACAAGGTGATTAGCCTATTTGCAGAGAAAAAGCGCCAAACATTCAACCAGCTTATTAGATTGTTTGAATCGGCACGTGAGCAGATCATTCTTGATTACAAGCCAATCATCATCTTCACCACAAAAGACGGCGTAACACCTCATATAGGCCTTCTAGTCGACAAAGTAGAAGACAATATCAACGTAAAAAAAGAAGACATCAAACCGTTAGACCAACTTACCTCGGTTGGTTTTGATGTTGATCCGCAAACTAAAAACATGATGCGCGGACTAATCAAAATGAAGCATAAACACAGCTTATTATTAGACCCAAGTGCCATCTTCCGCCCAGAGCACCTCATGCGCCACGAAGCAGAAGAAACCGAAGAGTATGGGCTTTTTTAGTCCCTAGTTAGCGAGTTAGAAAGAGTAAAGTTAGTGAGGGGAAAGTTGAAAGGTCTGGCGTAGGTTGGGTAGAGCGCAGCGAAACCCAAGGCAGAGCTATCAGCTTTCAGCCGTCAGCGATCAGCCGCGAGGTGTGGGTGTTTGGTGCTGCGTCTTCCTCTAACGAAGGTTCTAGGTTCTAGGCAAAGTGTACTTGTAGGAATGGCTTTAGCCATGAATATATTTTTTGGTCTAGATTCGGCACTGAAGTGCCTCCTACGGGGGTTGTTGCTGAGGGTGACTCAGTTACATAACAACCCGGAAGATCAACTAACATCTATTATCTGACGTCTCTTGTCTATTTGGCACTGAAGTCCCCCTACGGAGTTTGTTGCTGAGGGTGACTCTGTACTAAACAAACCAACAGTTCAACTTTACCCTTGCTAACTAACAACTCGCTAACTATTTAGCCGTGAATGTGTTTGTTATGGTCTGATTCGGCACTGAAGTGCCTCCTACGGGGTTTGTTGCTGAGGGTGACTCTGTACTAAACAACACCACAGTTCAACTTTACCCTTGCTAACTAGCAACTCGCTAACTCGTTGGGTTTCGCTGCGCTCTACCCAACCTACCTGAAGAATGAATAGGGCACGTTGTATGGATAGCTCTAGACGCAAAAAAGCCCGACTCTTTCGAATCGGGCTTTCTCTTATTTGGAGCCTGGCGATGACCTACTTTCACATAGCAGCTGCTACACTATCATCGGCGCTGTTTCGTTTCACTACTGAGTTCGGCATGGGGTCAGGTGGGTCCAAAACGCTATTGTCACCAAGCAAAAGGCGTGGAAAGGATTCTCGACAAAGCGCGTAGCGCTTACGAGTCCTTTGCGCAAGGTGAACTGATTTCGCGTTAAGCGTTGCGGTTCACCCTACATAAATCTGGAAATCTGATATTTTCTTACAGCTTAAAGCTTATGGCTTACAGCTTCGTAAAATCTACTTTAGTTTCTTAACTTCTGTCTGTTACGCTGTCATAAAACGCGTTTGGCGTTGTATGGTTAAGCCTCACGGGTAATTAGTACAGGTTAGCTTAATGGCTCGCACCACTTCCACATCCTGCCTATCAACGTTGTAGTCTTCAACGGCCCTTCAGAGACTTTAAAAGTCTAGTGAGAACTCATCTCGAGGCCTGCTTCGCGCTTAGATGCTTTCAGCGCTTATCAGTTCCGAACGTAGCTACCGGGCAGTGCCATTGGCATGACAACCCGAACACCAGCGGTTCGTTCACTCCGGTCCTCTCGTACTAGGAGCAACCCCTCTCAATTCTCAAACGCCCACGGCAGATAGGGACCGAACTGTCTCACGACGTTCTAAACCCAGCTCGCGTACCACTTTAAATGGCGAACAGCCATACCCTTGGGACCGACTTCAGCCCCAGGATGTGATGAGCCGACATCGAGGTGCCAAACACCGCCGTCGATATGAACTCTTGGGCGGTATCAGCCTGTTATCCCCGGAGTACCTTTTATCCGTTGAGCGATGGCCCTTCCATTCAGAACCACCGGATCACTATGACCTACTTTCGTACCTGCTCGACGTGTCTGTCTCGCAGTTAAGCTGGCTTCTACCATTACACTAACCGTACGATGTCCGACCGTACTTAGCCAACCTTCGTGCTCCTCCGTTACTCTTTGGGAGGAGACCGCCCCAGTCAAACTACCCACCAGGCACTGTCCGTAATCCCGATTAGGGACCAACGTTAGAACATCAACACTACAAGGGTGGTATTTCAAGGACGGCTCCACAAAGACTAGCGTCTCTGCTTCAAAGCCTCCCACCTATCCTACACATGTAGGGTCAATGTTCAGTGCCAAGCTGTAGTAAAGGTTCACGGGGTCTTTCCGTCTAGCCGCGGGTACACAGCATCTTCACTGCGATTTCAATTTCACTGAGTCTCGGGTGGAGACAGCGTGGCCATGGTTACACCATTCGTGCAGGTCGGAACTTACCCGACAAGGAATTTCGCTACCTTAGGACCGTTATAGTTACGGCCGCCGTTTACCGGGGCTTCGATCAAGAGCTTCGTCCGAAAACTAACCCCATCAATTAACCTTCCGGCACCGGGCAGGTGTCACACCGTATACGTCATCTTGCGATTTTGCACAGTGCTGTGTTTTTAATAAACAGTCCCAGCCACCTGGTCACTGCGGCTCCCGTCCGCTTAGAGAGCAAGTCTCATCACAGATAGGAGCGTACCTTCTCCCGAAGTTACGGTACAATTTTGCCTAGTTCCTTCACCCGAGTTCTCTCAAGCGCCTTAGTATTCTCTACCTGACCACCTGTGTCGGTTTGGGGTACGATTCGGTATAATCTGAAGCTTAGAGGCTTTTCCTGGAAGTATGGCATCAACAACTTCACACCCTTGGGTGCTCGTCTCGTGTCTCAGTCTTAAGAGTCCGGATTTTCCTAAACTCTCAACCTACTCACTTTCACATGGACAACCAACGCCATGCTTGTTTAGCCTGCTCCGTCCCCCCATCGCAATTATACCAAGTACGGGAATATTAACCCGTTTCCCATCGACTACGCCTTTCGGCCTCGCCTTAGGGGTCGACTTACCCTACCCTGATTAACATGGGATAGGAACCCTTGGTCTTCCGGCGTGCGGGTTTTTCACCCGCATTATCGTTACTCATGTCAGCATTCGCACTTCTGATACCTCCAGCATACCTCCCGGTACACCTTCAACGGCTTACAGAACGCTCCCCTACCACTCATACAAAGTATGAATCCGCAGCTTCGGTGCATAGTTTAGCCCCGTTACATCTTCCGCGCAGACCGACTCGACCAGTGAGCTATTACGCTTTCTTTAAAGGATGGCTGCTTCTAAGCCAACCTCCTGGCTGTCTGGGCCTTTCCACATCGTTTCCCACTTAACTATGACTTTGGGACCTTAGCTGGCGGTCTGGGTTGTTTCCCTCTTCACGACGGACGTTAGCACCCGCCGTGTGTCTCCCGGATAGTACTTTACGGTATTCGGAGTTTGCAAAGGGTTGGTAAGTCGGGATGACCCCCTAGCCTTAACAGTGCTCTACCCCCGTAAGTATTCGTCCGAGGCTCTACCTAAATAGATTTCGGGGAGAACCAGCTATCTCCCGGTTTGATTAGCCTTTCACTCCTAGCCACAGGTCATCCCCTAACTTTTCAACGTTAGTGGGTTCGGTCCTCCAGTTGATGTTACTCAACCTTCAACCTGCCCATGGCTAGATCACCGGGTTTCGGGTCTATACCTTGCAACTATACGCCCAGTTAAGACTCGGTTTCCCTACGGCTACCCTAATCGGTTAACCTCGCTACAAAATATAAGTCGCTGACCCATTATACAAAAGGTACGCAGTCACCCTCGAAGGGCTCCTACTGCTTGTACGTACACGGTTTCAGGTTCTATTTCACTCCCCTCACAGGGGTTCTTTTCGCCTTTCCCTCACGGTACTGGTTCACTATCGGTCAGTTGGGAGTATTTAGCCTTAGATGATGGTCCACCTATATTCAGTCAAAGTTTCACGTGCTCCGACCTACTCGATTTCACTTAAGATGCATTTTCGTGTACGGGACTATCACCCTGTATCGTCAAACTTTCCAGAATGTTCCACTAACACATAATAAGCTTAAGGGCTGGTCCGGTTTCGCTCGCCGCTACTTCCGGAATCTCGGTTGATTTCTGTTCCTACGGGTACTTAGATGTTTCAGTTCTCCGCGTTCGCCTCTTACACCTATGTATTCAGTGCAAGATACCTGCAAGCAGGTGGGTTTCCCCATTCGGAAATCCTAGTCTCAAGCGCTTTTTACTAGCTTGACTAGGCTTATCGCAAGTTAATACGTCCTTCATCGCCTCCAACTGCCAAGGCATCCACCGTGTACGCTTAGTCACTTAACCATACAACCCAAACGGGTCTTTGTTAGTGACAGCTGTTAACTTCGCCAGAAGTTAATTCATCAAATAATGATGAGAATACTAAAGTAGATACCAATTAATCTTTCGATTAATGGCATATTTTTTACTTTTGAAAACTCTTTATAGATACGAATATCTATAAGAATTTTAATATCAGCTTTCCAAATTTTTAAAGAGCATATTAATTAGTTAAACCAAACGGTTTAGCTAACTAACAATCATCTGTGTGGACACTACGAACAAATAAGTTCTAAATCGTATAAGGAGGTGATCCAGCCCCAGGTTCCCCTAGGGCTACCTTGTTACGACTTCACCCCAGTCATGAATCACTCCGTGGTGAACGTCCTCCCGAAGGTTAGACTATCCACTTCTGGAGCAACCCACTCCCATGGTGTGACGGGCGGTGTGTACAAGGCCCGGGAACGTATTCACCGCGTCATTCTGATACGCGATTACTAGCGATTCCGACTTCATGGAGTCGAGTTGCAGACTCCAATCCGGACTACGACGCACTTTAAGTGATTCGCTTACCCTCGCAGGTTCGCAGCACTCTGTATGCGCCATTGTAGCACGTGTGTAGCCCTACACGTAAGGGCCATGATGACTTGACGTCGTCCCCACCTTCCTCCGGTTTATCACCGGCAGTCTCCTTAGAGTTCCCGACCGAATCGCTGGCAACTAAGGATAGGGGTTGCGCTCGTTGCGGGACTTAACCCAACATCTCACAACACGAGCTGACGACAGCCATGCAGCACCTGTATCAGAGTTCCCGAAGGCACCAAACCATCTCTGGTAAGCTCTCTGTATGTCAAGTGTAGGTAAGGTTCTTCGCGTTGCATCGAATTAAACCACATGCTCCACCGCTTGTGCGGGCCCCCGTCAATTCATTTGAGTTTTAACCTTGCGGCCGTACTCCCCAGGCGGTCTACTTAATGCGTTAGCTTTGAAAAACAAGTCCGAAGACCCGAGCTTCTAGTAGACATCGTTTACGGCGTGGACTACCAGGGTATCTAATCCTGTTTGCTCCCCACGCTTTCGTACATGAGCGTCAGTGTTGACCCAGGTGGCTGCCTTCGCCATCGGTATTCCTTCAGATCTCTACGCATTTCACCGCTACACCTGAAATTCTACCACCCTCTATCACACTCTAGTTTGCCAGTTCGAAATGCAGTTCCCAGGTTGAGCCCGGGGCTTTCACATCTCGCTTAACAAACCGCCTGCGTACGCTTTACGCCCAGTAATTCCGATTAACGCTCGCACCCTCCGTATTACCGCGGCTGCTGGCACGGAGTTAGCCGGTGCTTCTTCTGTAAGTAACGTCACAGCTAAGCGCTATTAACACTTAACCTTTCCTCCTTACTGAAAGTGCTTTACAACCCGAAGGCCTTCTTCACACACGCGGCATGGCTGCATCAGGCTTGCGCCCATTGTGCAATATTCCCCACTGCTGCCTCCCGTAGGAGTCTGGGCCGTGTCTCAGTCCCAGTGTGGCTGATCATCCTCTCAAACCAGCTAGGGATCGTCGCCTTGGTGAGCCATTACCTCACCAACTAGCTAATCCCACTTGGGCTAATCTTATGGCGTGAGGCCCGAAGGTCCCCCACTTTGGTCCGTAGACATCATGCGGTATTAGCAGTCGTTTCCAACTGTTGTCCCCCACCATAAGGCATATTCCCAAGCATTACTCACCCGTCCGCCGCTCGTCAGCAAAGTAGCAAGCTACTCTCTGTTACCGCTCGACTTGCATGTGTTAGGCCTGCCGCCAGCGTTCAATCTGAGCCATGATCAAACTCTTCAATTAAAAGTTTTTTTTGAAACCGAAGTTTCGTGCTCAATGAATTCTGAATTTTGATATCTTTCGATATCGAATTGACTGTGCTGAAACAAGTAAACTTGTTTCCGTTGGTCACTCAGTTAAATTGAGGCTCTAAATTTGTTTGCGTTACTTAGTAAACTAAGCTTCGCTGTTAGAACTCAATCTGTACGAGTGCCCACACAGATGATTGCTTTATATTGTTAAAGAACGTTTGAGATACTTTCGCGTCTCAAGGGCTGTGCATTCTACGCAAGCCGTTAATTTTGTCAACACTTAATTTTGAGAAAAGTTTATTTTTTCAAAACTCAGTCTTACTTGACTCAACCAACTCGTCGTTTTGCTTTTTTGTAAGCAGTCCGCCGTGTCGGTGGATGTGCATTATAGGGAGATCCGAATTGAGATCAACTGTTTTTTGAAGTTTTTATGAAAAAAATGACTGTTCGCGCAAATTACGAACGAAACGGGTAAAAATAGCACTAAAAAAGGCCCTAAAGGGCCTTTTAACGTTATTTTACTATGAGCTTCCAACCTACTTTTGCTTGTAGCTTGGACTCTAGTTGCAGTTCACTGGCCATTAATGGGTGATATTTTAACCAATCACCATCAAATGTCAGTGTGAGGGTGTTTTCATTAACACTGAGATCAATCGCTGGTAGTACATCATCTTGGCGACGCATTGATAAGATCACAGCGATCCGCACTACCCTTGTTAAGCATTCAGCGAGTACTTGATGACAGCCCAAGTGAGCAAAACTGTTTTTAACAAGATCAGCGCGATGCTCACAAGCAACAGCGGTAATTAGTTTATGCTCAGATTGCGAGAAACCTGGCATATCAGTGTTTTCTATAATGTAAGCTGTGTGCTTATGATAAAGCTTGTACTCTATTAGTAAGCCAATCTCGTGCAATTTTGCTACTGTTCTTAGCAATGCAATTGCATTTTCATCGATTGATTGCCATTGCCCCATCACGCTTTTTGCCAACTGCTCTGCAAGTTGCGCAACCCGACAAGCCTGTTTTTGATCTACATGATAGCGATTCATTAAACCATCAACTGTACGCTTGCGGATGTCGTGGTTATGAAGCTCTGGCACCATGCTATATAAAACACCTTCACGCAATGCACCGCGAGCAAGACCCATTTGTTTTATATCTAGAGATTCAAACAAGGCGATCAATATAGCGAGGCCAGAAACAAACACTAGACGACGCTCTTCACTCAAGCCTGGAAGCTCAAGATCAGCAATCGTTTCAAATTGCACTGATTGCTCTTTAATAGCGATAAGTTTATCAAGCGTTAAAAGCTCATCTTGGTTTTGTGCAACCATTATCTCTTGAATCGCTTGCACTGTGCCTGACGCACCGCTCGCAATTTGCCATCCGGTTGCTTGGTATTCATCGACAATTTCTGCAACCACTTCACTTGCCGCTTTAATTGCAGCAGCAAAGTTTTCGTTACTGAGCTTTTGATCTTTGAAGTAGCGTTCTAGGAAGGTAACACAGCCCATATGCAGGCTTTTATAATGAAGTGCATCAAAGCCCTGACCGATAACAACTTCGGTACTGGCTCCGCCAATATCGATAACCAGTTGTTTACCGCTGCAAGCTGAGGTGTGCGCCACGCCTTTATAGATTGTCTTAGCTTCTAGCTCACCGCTGATAACATTGATTTTATGACCAAGGATCTGTTCAGCTTTATGCTTGAATACATCAGCATTGCTAGCAAGACGTAAAGTTGCGGTCGCAACAATTGTGATGTTTTTCTGTGGTATGTCTTGCAGACGTTCAGCAAACAAGGCTAGGCATTCCCAACCTCGTTGCATGGCTTCAGTGCTAAGGACGTTGTTTTCATCAAGCCCTGCAGCAAGCCTTACTTTACGTTTGACTCGACCGATCGTTTGTAGACCGCCAGCAATCGATTTAGCGATCAGCATATGAAAGCTATTTGATCCTAAGTCGATTACTGCATACACATTTTTTTGCGGTTGAAGTTGCCCCACCGTTCAAAAACCTCTAGTTACTACTAAGTCTTCAACAACGGTCGTTTATTACGACCGTGATTTCTGGTAACTATTATTTGGTCGACGTCCGTTGTTATTACGATTACGTGGGCCTGTAGAATAGTTCCGCTTTTTCTGAATAGTAGGCTTAGTTAAATCATCAAGCAATGCACTTTTATCATAATGTGATAATGGAATGCTGTGTTCTATATATTGCTCAATTTCGTGGAGATTATAGGCATACTGTTCACAGGCAAAGCTAATAGCGTGTCCTGATGCACCAGCACGTCCGGTACGACCAATACGGTGTACATAGTCTTCACAATCATCTGGCAAATCAAAATTAAATACATGACTTACTTCTGGGATATGTAAACCACGAGCTGCAACGTCTGTTGCTACTAAAAAGTCTAAATCGCCTTTGGTAAATTGAGCCAAAATTGATTGACGCTTTTTCTGGTTTACATCACCGGTTAATAATCCAACTCGGTGACCATCGGCTTTCATCCATGCATAAACATTTTCACAACTGTGTTTCGTATTTGCAAACACAATCGCTTTATCTGGCCATTCTTCTTCAATTAAAGTTAACAGTAACTTAATTTTGTCATCTTGTGATGGATGGAATAGCTCTTCTTGAATACGCTTACCTGTTTTTACATCAGGTTCAACTTGTACGTGCTCTGGGTTAGTCATATGTTCAAACGCTAATTCCTGCACACGATATGACAAGGTTGCAGAAAATAATAGGTTTAGTCGCTCAGAGGTTTCTGGCATACGTCTAAACATATAACGAATATCTTTTATAAAGCCTAAATCGAACATACGATCTGCTTCATCAAGTACTACAACCTCGATTTCATTGAGGGTATAACAGCCCTGTTTATATAAATCGATTAGGCGTCCAGTAGTACCAATTAAAATATCAACGCCTTTTTCTAGTTGTGCACGTTGTTTTTCGTAATCTTCGCCACCATATACTAATCCTAAGTTAAGATTACAGTGTGGCGCTAAAATTTTTGCATCTTTGTGTATCTGAATCGCCAGCTCCCTTGTTGGGGCCATGATCAGGGCTCTTGGATGTTTACTAGATGCTTTGCTAGATTGTAATAACCGATGGCACGTGGCAGTTAAAAACGCCAACGTTTTGCCCGTACCTGTTTGCGCTTGGCCCGCAATATCGCGGCCTTCACAAATAAAAGGTAGGCATTTAGCTTGAATGGGTGTGCAATATTCAAACCCATTTTCGGTTAAACCGGCAACCACTTCCGGTGCGATAGCAAAGTCTGAAAACTTTTTATCGGTCAAATGTGTCTTAGTCATAGCGTTTAAGCATAACGTTTAAACTTGCAATAAGAAACAAGAGTGTTTAAATACGCATTAAATATTTCGCCTAACTAATCGGAGATCGCAATGAGCGAGAAAATTATTCAATTAACTGACGATAGCTTTGAAGCTGACGTACTACAATCAGACAAACCTGTACTTGTTGATTTTTGGGCTGAATGGTGCGGACCTTGTAAAATGATCGCCCCTATTCTTGACGAAGTAGCTGGCGAGTTTGATGGCCGAGTTACCGTTGGTAAACTTAACATCGACCAAAATGCAGGCACACCACCAAAGTTTGGTATCCGTGGTATCCCTACATTACTTCTTTTCAAAGATGGTCAAGTTGCAGCAACTAAAGTTGGGGCACTTTCTAAAACTCAATTAGTAGAGTTTTTAGAAAACAACATCTAATGAAAATATAAAAAGGGCTTTTTGCCCTTTTTTTAGCTTTATTTTGTTTAAAGACTGGACGCCTTGCTAGTGACCTGCTAGTTTATAAAGCCAACTAATCCTTAGTTATACCAACAAACCTCACTCATGTATCAAACGATGATTTTGAGTATGACAATTGTAATAAAGAACCCACCAATATGCATTTACGCGAATTAAAAGACAAGTCTATCAAAGAGCTTGTAAACTTAGCTGAGTCCATGGGGCTCGAAAACGTAGCCCGTTTAAGAAAACAAGACATTATTTTCGCCATCCTTAAAGCGCACGCTAAAAGCGGTGAAAACATCTATGGCGGCGGTGTACTAGAGATCTTACAAGATGGTTTTGGTTTCTTAAGATCATCAGAAGCATCTTACTTAGCCGGTCCAGATGATATTTATGTATCACCGAGTCAAATCCGTCGATTCAGCATGCGTACTGGTGACTCAATTTCAGGCCTTATTCGTCCACCTAAAGACGGTGAACGTTACTTCGCACTATTAAAAGTAAATGAAGTAAACTTCGACAAACCTGAAAATTCTCGCACAAAAATCCTATTTGAAAACCTTACCCCACTACACGCAAACGAACGTTTACGTATGGAGCGTGGTAACGGTAGTACTGAAGACATCACAGCACGTGTACTTGATTTAGCTTCACCAATTGGTAAAGGCCAGCGTGCGCTTATCGTTGCTCCGCCAAAAGCGGGTAAAACGATGCTACTGCAAAACATTGCGCAATCAATCAGCTATAACCAGCCTGATTGTGAGCTTATGGTTCTTCTAATCGACGAACGTCCAGAAGAAGTTACAGAAATGCAGCGCCTTGTTAAAGGTGAAGTAATTGCATCAACGTTTGATGAGCCGGCAAGCCGTCACGTTCAAGTTGCTGAAATGGTAATTGAAAAAGCGAAGCGCCTAGTTGAGCACAAAAAAGACGTGGTTATCTTACTTGATTCAATCACACGTCTTGCCCGTGCCTACAATACCGTAATCCCATCATCAGGTAAGGTATTAACCGGTGGTGTTGATGCAAACGCATTACATAAACCTAAGCGTTTCTTTGGTGCAGCTCGTAACGTAGAAGAAGGCGGTAGCTTAACAATTATCGCAACGGCTCTTATCGATACTGGTTCGAAGATGGACGAAGTTATCTACGAAGAGTTCAAAGGTACTGGTAACATGGAATTACACTTAAATCGTAAGATTGCTGAAAAGCGTGTATTCCCAGCGATTGATTTTAACCGCTCAGGTACGCGTCGCGAAGAGTTACTCACTAAACCTGATGAACTTCAGAAGATGTGGATCTTACGTAAGATCGTTCATGAGATGTCAGAAATTGATGCCATGGAATTCTTAATTGATAAGCTTTCAATGAGCAAAACCAATGATGAATTCTTTGACTCAATGAAACGTCAGTAACTATTACTAGTTTTTAAAAAATGCCTGTTTAATACAGGCATTTTTTTTGCGTAAAACTAAGGACATAACACCTTAAAAGTTATACTTTTACAGAATAAGTTTATTGGTAATAAATAGAAATTTGTTCTATACATTATAGGATTAAAAGGTAAGGACTCCCCTCAATGACTCGCATTAAAGTAGCTGTAGCTCTATTCTTAGTAAGCTTACTTAGTTGTATTGCTAGTTTTACTGTATTTGATATTTCTACTACTGCTATGGCTGTGCTTACACTTGTTGTAATCATTCCATGGCTAGCTTTGATTGCTTTTGTTTATACAACGGATAAAAAGCAACAAGATCATTTAAGCTACTTTGTTAAGCAGATTACTTCTGAAAAGGGCATCGATTTCACTTTCCGTTTTGACGAAAATGATCGTCAATTACCACAAGCTTGTCATGCCCTCAATGCAAGCCTGACGATGGTTGAGCACATGCTTGGCGAAATATACTCGTCATCTGCCCGCTTATTACCTATGGCTGACGCACTTCGTGATACCTATGCATCGATGACTCAAAAAGCCACCATACAAGATGCTCATGGTATTGATTTAGCAGATACCATTACCCGCACCATTGAAGTATCGAAAGAGCTAGATAGAAGTTTAGAACAAATTTTTAATTCAGTATCTGATGCCACCAAATCAGTACAACAAACCCGTTTAGACACAGATAAAAGCCAGGCGAGTCTTATCAAGCTTGCCGATAATATTAACCTGACGAGTGAGCAGATTATTTTACTTAAGCAAGATAGTGATGCGATTGGCTCAGTTATTGATGTTATCAATAGTATTGCCGAACAAACTAATTTACTTGCGCTAAATGCTGCTATTGAAGCTGCGCGTGCTGGCGAGCAAGGGCGTGGCTTTGCGGTAGTCGCTGATGAAGTAAGAAACCTGGCTGCCCGCACCAGTAAATCAACACAAGAAGTGCGTGAGATGGTAGCTAAAATTCAGCACAGTACAGAGCAAGCATATCAATTAATGCAAACCGCACTGAAAGAAACCGAGCGCACGGTTGAGCTATCTGAGGCATCAACTAAAGAAACCAATAAAATTGAACAAGCGATGCTAGAAATTAATGCGTTTTCTGAGAGTGTTCATGAGCAGGTGGCGATGCAAAGCCAAATGTCAGATGAAGCACAAACCAGTATTGATGCAATGGTTGAGCTCAATTCCGATGCACTTTCAAGTTCACAAATACAAGCTGTATCGAGTAAAGACTTGGTTCGCCTTGCCCATACCTTAGACGATAAGCTTTCGATGTTTCATATTACACCACCAGAAACCGATCACGAACAGCGCATCGATCGCTCACGCTTCGATACCAATCAAGAAATTGAAAAAATTCAAGACGGTGATATTGAACTGTTTTGATCAACCGAAGCATTATGTAGTTGCTCAAGTAGTTGAGCAACTAAGCTTGTTAAATCAGTCAGTTTATCTTGCTTTAACGCCGACTCAAGTGCCATGGCACTCATCGCAACGTCATCTAACTCAAACATTTTAGCCGCGCCACCTATACGGTGAGCATCCTGCTGTAAATTAAACAATTCATAAGCTGCAAGGTGCTGTTGTATTAATGCGCTTTCATGCTCAAAGCTATTGATAAAGCTTGCCACTAAGTCACTCATATCATGCTGGGACTTAGTTGTGGCACTGTCTTTTTTGCAATGCTTAGCAAGTTGCGTGTAAAACACTTTTTTATCAATCGGTTTAGCAAGGTAACCTGTAAAACCAGCTTCAAGGTAACTGTCGATTTCGTGGCTAATTGCATTGGCAGTTAATGCATATACAGGCTGGGTAAAGCCACACTCTTGTAGTAGCTTGAGTGCATTTAAGCCATCTAACACTGGCATTTGAATATCGAGCAGCACCACATCAGGGAATTCCTTTAGACAATGCTCTACAGCTTGCTCACCATTTTCTACCGCAATAACCTCAAGGCCCATTGACTCTAAATAACGAGAAATTAAACGGCGGTTATCGGGATGATCTTCAGCAAGTAGCACTTTTCCAGACAAGCCTTTTGTTGCTGGCTGGACATACTTTGCAAGCTCAACTGTTTCCGTGCTTGGTGTATGCTCTTTACACGGCAAGTAAAACGAAAATATGCTGCCTTTATTTAGCTCACTTTCAACACTGATATAGCCGCCCATCATCATCGCAAGCTGTTGCGATAGGCTTAAACCAAGCCCGGTGCCCCCAAAGCGACGGCTGATGCTATTGTCGCCTTGTCTAAAACATTCAAAGATTTGCTTAAGCTGCTCAGCGTTCATACCAATACCGGTGTCAGTTACACGAAACCATACGCCTTGCTCAACTTTATAGACTTTTAACTCTACTTCACCTTGATTAGTGAACTTAATTGCATTGGCACATAGGTTGATAAGAATCTGTTTAATGCGGGTAAAGTCGAGCTGACTGTAAAACTGTTCGCCAAGCTCATTATGAAATGAAAAGTTAAGCCCTTTATCTTTAGCTTGACCACTAAGCATAGAATGAACATCAGTAAGTAATCGAACTAAATCACCTTCCTTTAGGCTTAACTCTAGCTTGTTAGCTTCGATTTTACTGATATCAAGTACGTCATTAATCAGCTCTTTTAAGTGATCGCTTTGTTTTTGAATAACAGCCAGCTCATCGTTTAACTGCTCTGGTTTATAATAACCATTCATAAGATTATCGGTTTGGCCTAGGATTGCAGTTAAAGGTGTACGAATTTCATGGCTAATATTTGCTAAAAACTGACTTTTAATTTCATTAGCGCTGCGTAGTTGATCTGCGGTTTCTTCAAGCTCTTTGGTGCGTTTAGCAACCATTAACGAAAGTTGCTCTTTTGCCCCTTTTTCAATATTACGGCGATAAATAGTAATACCCGTCACCACTATCATCACAAACAAGATAAATAGCATAATGCCCAACTGACGTTGTTTAGACATTTCGAGCTCTTGCACATTCTGTAGCTGCTTTAATTCAACAATTTCTTGATTAAGCTGACTTGCTTGGATTTGGCTTTGCAGCTCACCCATAGACTTTAATAATTTTAGGCTTTGCTCGCTTTTGAAAGCGCGAACAAACTCATCAAAACTAGCAACGGCTGCTGCATAGTCACCCTTACCTGACTTAATTAGGGCCATCATTCCGGCGCCGTCTTGTACTCTCAAATCATCTTTATATTGTTTAGCCATAAAAACTGAGGTAGTCAGAGTGGCCTCAGCTTCAGTGAGCTTTCCTTGTAATAACTCGATTTTTGCTTGTGACAATAAGCCAGCCAGCTCTAATGTTTTATTATCAATTTTTTTTGCAAACTCAACTGCTTTTTCTGCATGACTTAAGGCAAGCTCTAAATCACCGGTGCGAAGATACACATTAGCGATATTAGTGTGGCGTGAAGAGAGAAAGTAAGCGTTATTCGTTTCTTGGTAGTAGCGCAAGGCACGCTGATAGTAGTGTAAAGAAAGTTGATACTGGCCAAGCTCTGAGTAAGCCACTCCCATATTGCCATACGACTGAGCGACGCCATCTTCATCACCTAATTTTTGGAAAATCTCTAGCGTTTCTCTATACATATCAAGCGCAATATCATAGCTCGACAAACGAATATAAATACCCGCTATATTGTGTAAAATATCGGCTTTATCTTGCTCGCTACCATACTCTTCATATATTTCTTTCGCTTCTTTGTAATATTTAAGTGCTTGATCCATATTGAACATGTCAAAGTAAGCAAGGCCAATATTACTGAGTAGGTTTGCTTCGGCAATTGGCTCTGGTAGTTTTTCTGCAACACTTAATGCCTTGCTATAAGCAAGCACCGCTTGTTGCATCAAGCCTTGATAATAATAAGTGACGCCTTGCATTTTTAGGCTACGAAAGTAGCGATTTGGCGTTGCTGTAAAACTAGTTGCTTGCTCTGCCAATTGGTAGTTTTTTACCGCCGCAGAGAAATTACCTTTATCTAAAGCAAAGTCGGCAAGCTGCATGTATATATCGAGGCTTAGTTCTTGATTTGTCGTACTTTGATTAAGCAGCTTTTTGGCAAGCTGTTGCTTTTCTTGCCATTGCTCGGATTGACTAAATTGCTCAAGTAGCGAAGTGGATGCAAAGCTAGACTGCGAACCAAACAAACTACAGCTGAACAATAAAGCAGTGAGCAAGCTTACACGCAGTGATGTGAACATATGGCGAAATCCCTTAAAATCAACTTAGCCTGAAAATGAAGTTATTTAAGCTCGGCTAAATGCATTCCCTAGTATCTAAAAACATTAGCGTAGTTTCAAAAAAGCAGCTGTGATAGCGTATACCACTGTAGATTACACTAAAGATAGGCTTGCGAACAATGGTTAACCCACTGATTGATGAGATTTTTTACCTTCTTTTGGAACAGCCTATTTGGAAGGTTCATACGCTTGCCAGCGCACTTAGTGAATCAGGAAAAATAGAGCAATTAGACAATGACCCACAAAAAGATCTGTTTAAACGCAACTTTTTAGTTATGAATGGTCTTTATCAACTACAAGCACAACTTGCACCTGAGCAACATCTACAGATTGCGTCACTTCACATTGAACTTGTTAGTAAGCAAACGGGTAACGCATTAGAAAGTCATGATCCACTACGGGATTACTATTTAGATTGGCAAAACTTTGATACAACGAGCGATGAAATAGATGCGTTGTTAACTGATTTTTGGCAGCGTTTTTCGTCATTTAGCCCAAACAAGGGCATTCACTCATTACCTCAGCAGCAGCTATTAGAATTACAACAGGCGTGGCAGCTACCTACTGATTTTTCGGAAAAACAGTTACAAAAGCGTTGGCGACAACTGGCGCTAAAGCACCACCCAGACCGCCAAGGCTGTGCAATTGAGTTTAAGAAAATACAACTCGAATATGAGCAACTTAAAGCAAGCTGCTCATAACTCAACAATTTATCTGCTCAAACGTCGCGCACGGATCTTGCGCTTTTTAATATTACCTTCAGTCAATTTACGTAATGCAGGTTTTGCAGCAGCTCGCTCCACAGCAATAAAGGCCACATTATCAAGTACGTTAATTTTACCTACCTGATGACCGGCAATTCCCTCTTTACCAGTTAATGCTCCTAAAATATCACCGGCACGAATTTTTTGCTTCTTGCCAGCATCAATCATAATGGTTGCCATGGTTGGCTTATAAGCGGGTTTTTCTAGCAAGCTAAATGGCGGAATTGGTTCAGGGTCAAAGTCGCGCTCGTAGTGGTCGCCAATTTGTGCCACTTTAAATTGCTCAGCTTCACCATAAATAGAACATGCAATACCCTTTTTACCTGCTCGACCAGTACGGCCAACACGGTGTACATGGGTTTGAGGGTCATGCGCTAGATGGTAGTTCACTACCATGTCCATGTCGTTGATATCTAAGCCGCGTGCGGCAACATCCGTTGCAACAAGAATACAGGCGCTTTTATTAGCAAAGCGGATTAAAGTACGCTCACGTTCACGTTGGTCTAAATCACCATGTAAAGCAACAGCACTAAACCCTTCAGCATAAAGATCATCACAAATCTGTTGTGTTTCAACCTTGGTGTTACAAAAAACCACACAGCTTTCTGGTTGGAACTTCAATAACAACAGCTTCAATGTATTAAAGCGCTGTTTATTATTATCTAGCTTGTAAAAGTATTGCTTGATTGTGCTTTTTGTTTGCTCTTCTTCTACCTTAATCATTTCTGGGTTGCTAAGCACTCGCTCAGCTATCGCAGCAATTGATTTTGGATAAGTCGCACTAAACAATAATGTTTGGCGTTGGTTAGGAATGCACTCAACAATAGCATCAAGGGTATCTTGGAAGCCCATATCTAACATTTGATCAGCTTCGTCTAACACTAGGGTCTCAACATCATCTAAACGCAATGTGCCTTTGCGAATATGGTCATCAACACGACCAGGAGTACCAACGATGATATGTGCGCCATGTTCTAATGAGCCAATTTGTGGACCAATAGAGACACCACCACACAAAGTTAAAACTTTAATGTTATGAATACCACGGGCAAGCTTACGAACTTCTTCAGCTACTTGCTCTGCTAACTCTCGGGTTGGACATAAAATGAGAGACTGAATACGAAAGCGTTTCACATTTAACTTAGCCAGCACACCTAAACTAAATGCAGCCGTTTTACCCGACCCCGTTTTGGCTTGGGCAATAATATCTTTGCCTTGCAAGATCACTGGCAAACTTTGCGCTTGCACTGGCGTCATTTGCGTATAACCTAAAGTTGATAAGTTATCGGTTAACTCTCGCGGCAAAGCCAAAGATGAAAAAGCAGTAGCAGTCACAGTAATATTCCAAACTTGATAATTGAGGGACATCCTCGAAGATGCTGTGGATCATAGCAGAGAATGTGCTGTTTCTCTAAACGAAAACACTGTTCAGCATATTTAATTCATATTTGCTTACAGTTTGCTGCTTTCTAACTCTCTGCATTTGTTCTAGTTTATTGATAGCAACCTTCAGGAAGAAACTATGCTTCTATTTAATACTGCTGCAGCTGATGTTTTCTATAAAAAACAAAAAACGTGCCCTCACTGTCATAGTGAACATTATTCTTTAAGCAATCACAGTAAAGTTTTGCGCTTTACTATTTTGCCCATCATGCCACTTTCTATTAATTATCAAAGACAATGTGATGACTGTGGCTATGTTACTCCTGCACCTTGGTATTCATTGCCCGCCTTAGAGTTAGCGTCGTTTATAAAATACTTTATTGGTCTATTCATTATCGTTTACCTATTAATAAATGCATTAATCGGTGCGAATGAACAAACTGAAAATGAGCAAAATTACTTAAACGAGCCAAAGTTATTTGATACCTATTTTGTCTATTCAGATAAGTTTACTGGCAAACCAAAACGTATTAACAACTTAAAAGTAGCTCAGCTCGTTGAATTTGATGACAAGAACATGACTTTTAGAGTTGCTAACTACACTTACAAGTACAATAAAGACATCGAGATTGCGATGCGTACCAGCATGCTAGTTCAAGATGATTACTTTTCTAGTAAAACCCTGACTTTCAGTAAGTCACAAATAAAGCAGCTTTATGATGAAGGCAGCATTTATAAAATTATGCGACCTGAGCTTTATAGTTTATTTGGTGGTTTTGTTATGCACCCGCCTAGACCTAAGCCTTTATATACGGGCGTTAAGCTCGATAAACATAATCAGGAAGGGATTACTTACTTCAAAGATGGCCTATACGAGGAAGCGTTGAAAAGTTTTACGCTGTCTGCGGAAGATGGTTATGCATGGGGGCAATTAAACTTGGGTCAGATGTATCGTGATGGTCAAGGGACAGAAGTGAATAACGAAAAAGCAGCTTACTGGCTCAACAAAGCTACCTTACAAGGGAATCCTAAAGCAAAGATTGAGCTCGCAGAGCTATGCTTGAGTTACGATTGTAGTAAATTGAATACTCAATAATCTATTACCCATAAATATCACACATACGAAACCAGCCTAATTATATGGTTCTCACTATTTACTTTGAATTTGTTATGTTATAACATCTTTGTAGTGGCGTAGTATTTATACTCTTTTAAAGCCGAGTTACTCTCCCTGCTCTGCTTTTGAGATTACGCAGCCTGATGAAAGAATCATCTTTTGAGTTTGTATAACTTGAAGGAAGACCTTGCACACTAGCACGCTTACGTTCCCGTGCTAAATCCTTGCCGGCGAGCTTGCTCGCCGGCACTTTTCTTTTAAAGCTTTAAATGTTCATCTAAGAAAGCCAATACTTTTTTATAGTAAAGAGTACGGTGCTCTTCTTTATAAAAACCGTGGCCTTCATCATCTAGAATAGTGATTTCATATGGGTGCTTAGCTTTTTTCAACGCTGCTTCTAATGATTCTGCTTGCTCAATTGGCGCACGCTCGTCTTCACCACCATGCACAATAAGAACAGGTGCTTTTAGCTTATCGACATTATAAGCAGGCGAGAATGCTTTTAACTCGGCTTCATCAGTACCAATCACTGTTTTAAGGTAATTAACACCATAGCTTCGGGCTTGCGTATCACCTTCTTCATACATAAGAGGCAAGTCGTAAACCCCCATCAGGCCTATTGCACATTTGAACATATCCGGCTCGATAATCGCGCTTTGTAGTGCAGAGTAACCACCGAAGCTGGCTCCCATAATACAAATATTATCTTTATCAACTGTGCCGTCATTAATTAATAGTTTCACACCATCAATAATGTCGTGTTGAATATTTTGTCCCCACTGGCGATAGCCTGCTTCTTGGAAGTTCATACCAAACCCGTCCGAGCCTCGAAAGTTAACCTTTAATACCGCCATACCTTTATTGGCTAACATTTGTACTTCTGGATCATAGCCCCAGTAATCACGTGCAATTGGACCACCATGTGGCATAACAACCAAAGGTAAGTTTTTCTCAGCTTTGCCATTTGGCACAGTTAAATAAGCAAGAATTGTTAAACCATCGCGGCTTTTAAAACGCAGTGGTGTGGTTTGCGCCATATCATTTTGGTTTATCCAGCCACGCGCAGAGAATAGCGCTCGTAATTTATTGGTATTTGCGTCATATAGATAATATTGCCCAGGGTTTATATCGCTCGATGCGAAAATAATATTTTTTGAATCATCTTCTGTACTGCTGACTAGCTGTACTTGACTGCCTGGCAGTGCGCCCAATAAATCTTTAAGACGCTGTGATTTAGGCGAATTGCTATCAACAAACGCATAGCTTGGGTAATCAGCCTGGGTTTCTATGGCAAATAACTCTTTAGAGATTTCATCAACCCAAATATGTGACGGTGAAACATGCTTATCTTGGAAGATTTTCGTTACTTCTTTGGTTTTTAGGTTAATCTTAATAAGGCTCTCAGCTTCTCCACCCTTTGATGCAGTGGCATATACAGACTCGCCAGATTTATCAAATGCCTTTAATGAAATATCGGTGTAATTAATACCTTTTAGATCGAGCTCTTTCCAAAAACCGCCTTCGGGCTCTCGTACATGAAGTGTCGCATTGAGGTAATCGTCACTTGATACAGCGATACGAACGTTACCATCATGGTCCGTTAGAAATTCACCCATAGGTGCTGGTGAACGAGTAATTAAAGTACGAAGGCCGCGATAAACATCGACTTCATATACAACGGTAGTTGGTTCATTGGTTGCAGTCCACGGGTATGTGACAACCAAAACTTTTTTATCATCATGAAGTAAGGGATCTAAAAGGTATGACGTTCCTTGAACTGGTGTTTGTTTTTTTAACCGAGTACCAGTTTGCTGTTCACCATGATAACCAATTACGTATGCGCCACGGCTACCATCGACGTTCACGGCAAATAACTCACCATAATAAATAGGGGTATCTTGCCAACCTTTTAAATACTCTTTTTCAAGAATAACTCGTTCATTGTTAACCCAATGGTATTCGCCAACCTGTGCATTACCCGGAAAAGCAACCGCATGGGTTACTGCAAACTTGGTTGTATCAACAATGATGAGTGAATTTTTACCTTCGTGTTTTTTTATAGCTGCGACGTAGTTGCCATCAGGGGAGATAGTTACACGACTAAAGTCATTACCTTTACTAAAGTCTTCTACTGATAATTTTGCAGGTTTAGCGAAGCTGGTAAATGATAGCGTAAATAACGCTAGTCCCAGCACAAAAGTGAGATATCGAGACATGATTAACTCCATTTAACGATTTAATTGTTATTTTTAGCTGAGCAATAATAAAGCAAAGACCCTATATTTGCTACAAAAATTTAACAAAACAACCCAATAATGGATGCTATTTAGCGACGAATTTTGTGCCAAAGTTCAACCACTAACACAACGATAACCCCGGCAACAACGCCTAATAAACCATCAAATATAATCGGCGTAGCCAGCTCACCCGTTTTACCAACTAAATCCGTAACAAACTCAGTGCTACCTTGCTGGGCGTGATGTAAAACGGGGATCCCATGTACCAATATGCCTCCGCCAACTAAAAACATAGCAACCGTTCCTGCAAAGGCTAAAAAGCGCATTAACTTAGGTGCTGCAGCAAGTAAAAACTTACCTACTAGCTCTTTAAACTTACCGCCACTTTGCTGCGCTTTTTGCAGTAAATACAAACCAGCATCATCTAGTTTAACAATGCCTGCAACTAACCCATACACGCCAATGGTCATAATAATTGCTATTACACTAAGCACTAAAGCTTGATTCACCAGTGTTGCGCCAGCAACCGTGCCTAGCGTTATCACGATAATTTCTGCAGAAAGGATAAAATCAGTGCGGATCGCCCCTTTCACTTTTTGCTTTTCGTATTCTTGTAAGTCTTGTTGTTCAGCCAGTGTTTCATCTTCTTGTTGAGCATGACCAAACAGCTTTTCGATAATTTTCTCTGCACCTTCAAAGCACAAAAACAGCCCGCCAACCATTAACAGCGGAGTAATTAACCAAGGCAACCAAACACTAATCAATAACGCTGCGGGCACTAAGATGGCTTTGTTAATAAACGAGCCTTTTGCCACAGCCCAAACTACAGGCAACTCTCTATCGGCAGTTACCCCTGTGACTTGCTGAGCATTAAGAGCTAGGTCATCACCTAACACCCCTGCTGTTTTTTTTGTTGCGACTTTACTCATCGTCGCAATATCGTCTAAAAGTGTTGTAATATCATCAAGTAAGGTTAGTAAATTAGTGCCTGCCATGGTGGTTCCTTGCCCATTAAATACACTATCAACATAACTTATCCTGCCATTTTCACCAACGGTTAATTTTTCTTTGTTAGGCTTATAGCTCATTCAAAAATAGAGGTGTTTCTATGATTAAACCACTTCTCTCAGGGCTCGCTTTAGTTACCTTGTGCGCGTGTGCTGAGCAAAGTGCACCAAGCAATTATCTGTGCGATGAAACCCTTAGCGCCAGTATTGTTGAATACAGTGATGAGGAAGCAAGACTGACATTTAAGGACTCTGAATTTTTACTCAATCGCCAAGTAAGCGGCTCAGGGGTTAAATACAGTGCCGATAATGTGCTGTTTTGGTCTAAAGGCGATGAAGCCATGCTGATTTTAAAAGGTAAAAAGTACCAATGTAGCTTAACTCAGTAATAGCAAAAGCTTTGCTCGCTAAATTAGCTTAATCAGTGGTTTTGAGTATAATAGCGACAGTTTATTCAGCGTTTAAGCGGCTATAATGAAATACAAAGATCTTCGCGAATTTATCGAGTTATTAGAACAAAAAGGTGAATTAAAACGGATCAAACAAGAAATTGATCCTTACCTTGAAATGACCGAAATTGCCGACCGTACTTTACGTGCCGAAGGCCCAGCTCTGTTATTCGAAAACCCTAAAGGCCACACTATTCCCGTTCTTGCCAACCTTTTTGGTACGCCTAAGCGTGTTGCAATGGGCATGGGGCAAGATGATGTTAGTGAACTGCGCGAAGTTGGTAAGTTATTAGCTTTTCTAAAAGAGCCTGAGCCACCGAAAGGCATTAAAGAGGCACTAGGGCAAATCCCAGTATTCAAACAAGTACTGAATATGCCAGCTAAAGAAGTAAAAAAAGCGCCTTGTCAGCAAGTTATTCTTGAAGGCGATGATGTTGACTTAACTAAGCTGCCTATTCAACATTGCTGGCCGGGTGATGCTGCTCCCTTGATCACATGGGGTCTAACGGTTACTAAAGGGCCTTATAAAAAGCGCCAAAACTTAGGCATTTACCGTCAGCAGCTATTGGGTAAAAACAAAATTATTATGCGTTGGCTATCGCACCGCGGTGGCGCATTAGATTTTCGTGAATGGTGTAAAGAGCACCCAGGCGAACCTTACCCTGTGTCTGTCGCATTAGGTGCCGATCCTGCGACTATCCTAGGCGCTGTAACACCAGTACCAGACACCCTAAGCGAATATGCATTTGCTGGTTTACTACGCGGTAGTAAGACTGAAGTTGTTAAATCGGTTTCAAATGACCTACAAGTGCCTGCTACCGCAGAGTTCGTACTTGAAGGTTATATTATGCCGGGTGAAACAGCACCAGAAGGCCCTTATGGCGATCACACAGGTTACTATAACGAAGTAGACGAGTTCCCGGTGATGACGGTCACTCACATTACACATCGTGAAAACCCAATTTATCACAGCACTTACACAGGCCGTCCACCAGATGAGCCAGCAGTACTCGGGGTTGCTTTGAACGAAGTGTTCGTGCCAATTCTGCAAAAGCAATTCCCTGAAATTGTAGATTTTTACCTACCACCTGAAGGCTGTTCTTATCGTATGGCTGTGGTCACGATGAAAAAACAATATCCAGGTCATGCCAAACGCGTGATGATGGGGGTGTGGTCTTTCTTACGTCAATTCATGTATACCAAGTTCGTAATTGTTTGCGATGATGATGTAAACGCACGCGATTGGAACGACGTGATCTGGGCAATTACCACGCGTATGGACCCTGCTCGCGATACGACGATGATCGAAAACACGCCAATTGATTATTTAGATTTTGCATCACCAGTTTCTGGCCTTGGCTCAAAAATGGGCATGGATGCAACCAATAAATGGCCAGGCGAAACAGATCGTGAATGGGGTGAACCCATTGTTATGGATCCAAAAATCAAAGAACGTGTTGATGAATTATGGGGCAGCTTAGATATTCTCTAGGCTGTGTCTATGTTAAACTGCTCAAAATTTAACGGTTATGAGTGCGATTCATAACCGAATTTGCTTCTGTGCTTATAAAGGTAAACTATGCAAACACTACTCGCTGACGTTGTTGCGATCAGCCCGCTTACAGACCATGTACATAAGGTCATTTTGAAACCACAGCAACCTGTGTCATTCGAGGCAGGCCAATATATGCAACTTGTATTAGGCGAAAAAGATAAGCGTGCCTTTTCTATTGCAAGCCGCCCGTCGCAAACTGAACAGATTGAACTACATATTGGTGCCGCGGGTGCTGATTCGTATGCAATGCAAGCGCTTGACCATTTACGTCAAGCTCATACAGAGCAACAGCAAGTTAATGTTGAAGTAGGCTTAGGTGTATCACAGCTGCGAGTTGAGGGTGAGCGCCCTATTATTCTACTTGCTGGCGGTACAGGTTTTTCTTATGCTAAATCAATGGCTGATCACCTTGCTGAAATCGGCTGTGAGCGTCCTGTATTATTTTACTGGGGTGTACGTGAGCAAGCTGCACTTTATGCTCATGATGAAATGCAAGCATGGGCAAACAGCAACCCACATTTCCAATACATTCCAGTAGTTGAAAATGCGCCGCAAAGCTGGAATGGCAAAACCGGTTACGTCCACAAGGCTGTTATGGAAGATATCGTGTCTTTAGAACCATACGATATATACATGGCAGGCCGCTTCGACATGATTGGCGTGGTTCGCGATGATTTTATTAATCATGGTGCGGTACGTGAGAACATGTACGCCGATGCATTTGCATTCATTAAATAACTAGCTCATACCGGTTATTTTTAAGGCATCCAATTGGATGCCTTTTTTATTTGTTTTACCTATCGCCTTAATCCGTCTAAACGATTTCACAAACTGCATTTCCTTGACCATACTCTGATTAGAATAACGATGGGGAGAGACCCAAATGCTAAATACAAAAGTACAAGACTTTATGCAACGTAAGTTGCCACACATTACGCCTGAAACTGAAATGACCACCGCGATTAGCGAGCTGCAAAAGTTTAAATTACTAGGCGCACCTGTATTCGATGACAACAAAAGCCTAGTTGGCTTTATTTCTGAACAAGAGCTGCTGCAACCGCTCATGCAAAACAGTTATTTCTGTGATGGTGTAGTGAAGGTAAAACAGCTAATGCGCACCGATGTTGTTACCGTAAGTAGCGATCAAAACATCATAGAGCTGGCAGATGGCATGCAAACAGGTAAGCCAAAAAACTACCCGGTTATCGAGGATGGTAAGGTTGTTGGCATGATCAGCCGGGGAGACGTGCTCAAAGCATTGTATGAAAACTATGTCTCATGCCAAGAGCACCAAGTGTAAGTTAGCTGCTTAACGATTAGCAGCTAACTGTTTTAAAGCAGCTTTATCAGCATCGCTTAAATAAGCAATTTCAAGCGCATTAGCTTGCGCTTTTTCCATATCGGCTTGGCTTAAGCCTGCCGCAGGTGCTGCTACTTGATACTCATACGCTATTTCAATACCTTCAACTGCTGGATCATCAGTATTAATTGATGCCAAAATACCATGGTCTAAGAAGGTTTTTAACGGGTGTTTTGCAAGCTCAGCAACAGTGCTGGTTTGAATGTTACTGGTTAAGCAAGACTCAATACCAATGCGCTTATCACGTAAGTAATCCATTAGTGCAGCATCTTCAATCGCTTTTACACCATGACCAATACGCGTTGCGCCAAGCTCGTTAATTGCTTGCCAAATGCTTTCGCTACCTCGCGCTTCACCGGCATGAATCGTGGCAGCTAAGTAAGCATCGTGAACTTGTTTAAAGTGTTCAACAAATAGCTCACCCGGGAAACCAATTTCATCGCCAGCTAAATCAACCGCGACTAAATCATTTTTAAAAGCAAGAAGCGCATCAAGCTCTTGCTGACAGATTTTGGTGCCATATGTACGCGACATGATGCCGATTAAGTTAGCTTTAATTGGTGCGTTATGACACGCACTTTTTACACCATCAACCACCGCTTCGACAACACCTTGCGGGTGTAGGCCTTGGCTTTGCGCCATATAATATGGGCTAAAACGAAGCTCAACGTAATCGAGGTTTTGGGCAATCGCATCTTCAACGTTTTCGATAGCAATACGACGACAAGCATCGTAATCACCCAATACTTTTACACCCCAATCTAGCTTGTGTAAAAACGCCACTAAATTTGGTTCAGGGTCGATAACCTGTACGTGCGGAATAAGCGCTTCAATGTTGTCAGCAGGTAATTCAAGATTAAACTGACGACCAAGCTCTAAGATCGTTTGTGGGCGAACATTACCATCTAGATGACGGTGAATATCAAGCAAAGGGAGTTTGTTATTGATCATAATTAGCACTCAGGTTCAGTAAATTTGCGCGGATCATACGTACCCACGGCGATATTTCAAGTTTAGATGATTTTATTTACTTTTTAGAGGTCAAATGTCTGCTTTAATGGCTGCTAGCATTATGCAAAAAATGCCACAAAGTTTTAAAAAGTTTATCTGCATCAATTGGTTTAGTTAAATAACCATTCATACCACTGGCTAAGCCTTTCTTTAGGTCATCATCATGAGCATTTGCCGATAAGCCAATAATAGGTAAATCGGTGATCAGCAGTTCATTACGAATAAACTTAGTCGCTTGTAAGCCATCCATATTCGGCATTTGAATATCCATAAGCACAAGGTCATAGCTTTTTTCACTGATCATCTTTATAGCCTCGTGGCCATCTTTAGCGATATCTGGTTGGCAGCCTTTAGTTTTTAAAATCGAACTCGCCACATGTTGATTCAATGGATTATCTTCAACCAACAGAATTGCATCATCGGCAAATGAAACAGCAGTCACATCAATATCAGCTAACTCATCATCACTATGAATCACCTCTTCAAGAGGAGACTCAAATGGCAGCGAAATTGTAAACGTTGAACCTTGCCCCTCAGTGCTACTGAGGCTTATCTCGCCTCCCATCATAACAATGAGTTTTTGACAAATACTCAAGCCTAAACCTGTGCCACCAAAGCGACGAGAGGTTGAGCTATCGGCTTGTGAGAATGGTTTAAACAGACGCTGCTGGGCCTCTTTGCTGATGCCGATGCCTGTATCAATAACACTAAAATAAGTAAATTCACCCTGCTGCCAAATACGTAATGTAATCGTGCCTTCTTGAGTGAACTTCACCGCATTGTTTAACAAATTCAACAATACTTGTTTTAAACGAATTGGGTCGGTATGGATCAGTAGGTGTTCAGAAGCATCAAGCTCAACTCTAAATTCTAAAGAGCGAGAGTTAAGCTCAAACTGCAATAAGTTAGTCAGCTCACTAACCAACGCATTCACATCTATTGGTTCTTGATGTAGCTCCAATCGCCCCGCTTCTATTTTAGAAAAATCTAAAACATCATTGATTACACGTAATAGTACATTCAGTGCACCATCGGCTTGATCAATATAACCTCGGGCTTGTTGCCAGTCAGGCTCTTGCATTGCTAAATAATGCAAACCCTTAATACCATTAATAGGCGTGCGTATTTCATGGCTCATATTCGCCAAGAACTCACTTTTAATTTGGCTAGCTTTATCGGCTTTTAACTTTTCTTCGCGAAGGCTTTGAGTTTGCTTTGCCACTTGCTGACGAATTTGAATATTAGTACCAGTTACAGAAATCAAAAAGGTGATCAATAACCAAACAAACAGCATACCGACTATTTGCGCCAACCAATAAGGCAACCATGACGACTGTGCAACTGACTCCCATAATTTTACCTGCCAAACGCGCTCACCAATAATAAAGTTGAAGCTCGCAATAGCTGTTGTACCTACACGATGTGGGCTGTAAATTTCGACAGGATTACTGCCGTCAGTAACGTCATAGAAGCTGGCATCGATATCAGTGTTCTGATTAAAATTAAGTGTTTGTGCTAACACTTCTAAATTGACCACGGCGACAACATAACCTCTAAATCCGACCTGGTGATTAATGTCTGAATAAACTGGGTTGAAGAATAAAACGCCCTTTTCGTTACCATCACCTTGCATCAGGGTAATAGGCTCACTGACGGTGACATTCTTAATTAACCGAGAGTCAGTTAACGCTTGTTTACGTAACTCGTTTGAGGCTAAATCAAAGCCTTGTGCTGGTTCGTTCCCTGCTAAAGGATGAATATATTGCACCGGAAAATAAACCGTTCGCTTACTCACCGGCTGCCACTGCCCTGCAGCATTTTTTTCTTTCACATAATAGTCAGCGCCCAGTTCATCACGCAGTAAATTTTGATAATTATTTAGTTGTGAGTGAATAACCTTAGGTGCCCACTCAAGGGCAAGAATTTCTTCGCTGTATTGTAGTTGCCTTGATGTGAAGCGCTTAAATTCGTCAAAATCAACCATGTCACTACTAGCAAAAAAAGTTGCGAGTAAGGCTAAGTGCGACTTAATTTCATCGACTTTATGTTCAAGGTTCGTGTGAATCGCACTGACTTTAGCTTGCTGGCGCTGTAAGTCTTTGTCTTTTTTTACACTGGCTGCACCATAAAAGCTGACACAAATAACCACGTAAATTAATAGCGCCGGCACAATGATTTGCAGCCGTTGGCGAGTATGATGGTAACTAAATGCCGCTAAAATTAATGGCGTGAATATCAGAACCCCAATGCTATCGCCAATCCACCATGCGATAAAATTATTAAGCGCCGCATAACTCGGAATAACATTGTTAATGACCAGTAAGCCGGTGCCAATTGATGCAGCAATCAAGCTACACAAAGGGCCGCCAATCATTAAACCAAGCATACTTTGCTTTAATGACGATAATTCAATCGGGCGTTTAACGACATGAATAATAATGTAATAGGCAAGCCAAGCTTGGAATGTAGATGCAGTTGTTACGCCAATTGCCTGCAGCATCATTTGCCAGTGAAAAATATCAGTGGCTTTATCAAGGTGAATAAGGTTTACAAAGAATGCCCCTAGCAGAACCCCTGGCAAGGCACGATTTCTAAGTAGCAAGATACTGGCAAGCGCAATACCTGAAGGCGGCCATGCTGCAACCGCATAGCCATCAATCGCCAGCAATGAATTACTTAAGTACCCTGTAAGAAAGTAAGCAAGTGCAATGCTTATTGTCAGTGTAAATAAGTTCTTCAAGCCATCGCTCCTTTGCTGGCTGGAGTAAAATTATTGATAGAGTACCAATGCTTTTTCTGGTTGGGCACTCTTACTGTAGCTGAGCACCGCTTGCTGCAAATAAGCATGGCGATTATCTGCATTAAGCGCTTTATCAAACACTCGCGCGGCTAGGTCATATTCACCGTGAGCATTTGCTAAACATGCAAGGGCTAGTAATAAGTCTGTATTTTCGGTGTCTTTTTTTAATACATCCTGCAAACTTGATTGCAGCTTGAGTGCATCGCCAGCGCTACTAGTACGTAAAATACGTGCTAAATCTTTATGCTGTAGCGGTTTTTTGAGCATTTTAATTAAGCTTAGCTCAATTTTGTTTAACTCACCTGCCTTCGCCATCGCCGTTAAATAGCTTACCTCTGCGTGTGGCTTCAAGTTTTTGGCTAATTGCTCATAACGCTCAGTTAAATCCCCATTTGACTGAGCTGCAAAGTAACGGTCGAACAATTGTTGCCACTCTTGCTCAGAAAGAGCTTTTTTACGTAATAAACGTGGCATAAAGTCATTAAGTGCCGCCCACTTTTGCTCTTGCACTAAAACATGGGCATACATTTTAAGCTCTAAACGAGAGGCTTTTTTGCGTTCAGCTAACGCTTTAAGGTCAGCAAAGATAGTGCTGGTTTCGCCGCTAGCAATCCATAAATTAGCCACTTTTAGCTGCTTATCTTGGCTTATTTTATCAAGATAGCTAATTGCTTTTTCATTTTCATTATTCGCCAGTGCAGCTTTAGCTAGAAGCGCAAAACGTATATCGCTCCACTTTTCTGCAACACTGTTGTTATCAAGTGCAAGCTCAAGCTCCGTATAATCGTTATTAATTAAGCTCCATACACCTTGCTCAATAGCCGCTTGTTTACGCTCTTCACTGCGCGCAAAGAAACCATGGCGTGTATGGCTATATAAAGATATTACGTAACGGCAAAGCTTATAAAGTAAAAACAGTGCAGCGCATGCCAATATTAAAAGTGCAGTAACGCCCCAAATAGTCCCTTCAATGGTTGTTTTATTAAAGGCAATTAGTACATAACCCTTTTGATCTATAAAAAAAGGGGCAATCCCTAAGCAGACTGCTATTGCAATAATGATTAATAAAAAGCGGATCATTGTGCCCACTCCTTCACCTGCTCAGTACTTTGTAGTGACACTTTTGGACTAAAATCGAGCTGCTCTTTAGAAAGCTCAGCAAGGCTTTTTAAGGCCGCTTTTGTTTGCGCATCATCTTGTTTAAAGTAATCTTTTACCAAACTATGAGCAGCATCAACAGCACTAAAATACACACTACTTTGTTTACTTAATACCGCATCTTGCGCTTGAGCTAAGTATAAACTTAAGCGCTGTTTTACTAGGTGACGCTCTTGCTCACTTAAAAATGGTGCGATAACCATATCTTCACGTGTGCGCACTTCTACAAAGAAGTCTTTAAACTGCTGCCACGACTTCGCAAGGTTTTGACGCCATTCACTGACATTTTCACTTAATTGATTTGGGTCTTCTTTGACGACCTCTTCAGGAAGTGAAATAGCATTAAATACCAGTTCATCAACTTTTTGATTAATGCCATGCAGTTTTAAATAAATTGCTTCAACAGCCACAGGTTCTATGGCATTCAAGGTTTGTAAATCTTGGTGAATTGCTTGGCGAATAGCGCCTGTACCCGGGTGTTCTGCAAGTAAGCTATCTAAGCGAGATAGCACAGCAGCAGCCCCTTGGTAATCGTGCTCTGCCCACAATTTAAACTCGGCCATACGCTGCAGGCTTGTGACTTCTTGCGGATTAAGCGTGAAAGTTTGCTGCTCGGCGCGCTTTAAAGCTGCTTGTAATTGCTGCTGTGTTTGCTCAGCACTTTCATTTAGTGCATCAGTGACCTTCTGTTCACTGTTATAAAGCGAGTGCTGCATTGTTTGTTGGGCACTTTTTAATGCATCAATTTGCTGCTGTAAGCGTAGGTTTTCATCTGTCAGCTCAGTCAATGCCACAGCCGATTGCTGATCGCTATTTAATTTTAGATAAAACTCATAGCCAACTACACCAGCCACTATAAGTGAAATAAGTAACGCTAAGCTACCTGTTTTGCTGATGCCTCTTTTAGCTTGTACAGGCGCTTTCGCCCCAGTATTTGCCGTTTGCGCTTTTTTCTCTGGCTGTGCGGTCACTGGCTTTGCGGGTTGTTTTGATTCTGCTTCACTCATTTTGCTACCTTGCTGATTAATGCAGGTGAACATAGCGCTGTCGCTCGCCCCTGCAGCAATATGTATCTGTGTTCTTGCGACATTTTGTTGCTTTAAATAATCAGCGATACGCTCACTGGCAACGAAAAATTGTCGCTCTTTCAACCATGCAAGCTGAGGCTCATTTAGGCCATTAAAAATGGCATCCACCGCTGCATTACTGGTAATGACTATACCTTCTACATCAATTGTTTGCCAGTGGTCCATCCACTTGCCCGGTTCGCTCTCAATTGCGCTCCGCTTGTAAACAACCAACTGATTTAATAAAGCACCACGTTGTTTTAAGGTTTTTGCTATGGTCGTGCGCCCACCTTCACCTTTCACTAAAACGATGTTACTTAGCTCAACATCTTGTAGTGTTTTTAATTCAAGCAGACCTTCTGAATCATGCTGTTTGGGTACTGCAGCACGTCGCCCAAAGGCTTCATAAACCGCATCAGCCGTTTGCTGGCCGACCGCATAAAGTTGCGCTGCTTTGTTGATGGTTGGTGTGAGTTTTAACAAGGCATGCACGGCATCTTGCGAGATAAAAATGATTTTATCGGCATTTTCTAGCGGCGCGAGCTCACTACTATTTACTGTGAGGTAATCTAAGGTAAGAACAGGACACAGGGTTGTTTGATAACCCGCCTGCTGAAGCTCAAGAGCAAGCTCAGTGCCTTTACCTTCTGGACGAGTTATCAAAATATGCATATTAAGCGTCTCTATATACTTCAGCTAAAATTTTATCAGCACCTTGCTCAAGTAGTTTTTCAGCAAGTGTAATACCTAACTGCTCTGCGTCAGCCACAGGGCCTGTCACTTCATCACGCAGCATTTGGCTGCCATCAATAGCGCCCACTAAACCACGTAAATGCACTTGCTCACCATCAACCAATGCAAATGCACCAATTGGCACTTGGCAACCACCTTCTAAACGGCGATTCATAGCACGCTCGGCATTAACACGAATACGTGTTTCATTATGTTCGAGTGGCGCTAACAGTGCTTTTGTCACTTCATCATCAATACGGCACTCAATACCCACAGCACCTTGACCATTTGCAGGTAATGATACTTCTGGCTCGATAAAAGCTGTAATACGCTCAGGCATTTCTAAACGAATTAGACCCGCTGCAGCTAGAATGATTGCATCATATTGACCATCATCTAGTTTTGCTAAACGCGTATTAACATTACCGCGTAAATCACGAATGTCTAAATCTGGGCGAGCTTCGCGAATTTGGCATTGGCGGCGTAAGCTTGATGTACCAACAATAGCACCTTGTGGTAACTCATCTAAGCTTTTGTAGTTGTTTGATACAAACGCATCGCGTGGGTCTTCACGTTCACAAATAGTGTGTAATGCTAGGCCTTCAGGAAACTCAACAGGCACATCTTTCATTGAATGCACCGCAATATCTGCACGGCCATCTAGCATGGCTTGCTCAAGCTCTTTTACGAATAAGCCTTTACCACCAATCTTTGCCAGTGGCGTATCAAGGATAATATCGCCTTGTGTCGACATAGGAACCAACTCTACCGTTACGTCGTCATGGAAGTGCTCTAGTTGAGCTTTTACAAATTCAGCCTGCCATAAAGCAAGTGCACTTTTACGGGTAGCGATACGAACTAGTTTTGTTGTCTGTGTCATGAAAAATCCAATTAATTATCAGGCTGATACTAAATATTACTCAGCTAAAATTCTAAATTCTTTTTGGGCCAGTAAGTTGCCATCTGCGTCAATAACTTCAACACGCCAATCACCCAGTTGCTCTGGCATAATGTTTTTCGTTGAATAAGTACGAAAACGTGGACTACTTACCGCCAATTCAATCGAAGCAAGCTGTTGATCTTGGTAATACCATTGGTGACGAACAGTTTGCCCTTGCATATTTCTAAGCTCGCTAAAAAAGCTCAGGCTATTGCTTATTTGCGCTAATTTTACATCGTTTTTTAAAACGTTTACTGGTTCTCGATCAACAACATCGGTTGTTAATACCGCGCGGCTTACTTTGTCTGTGTCTATTTTAGCGCCAATTGCGACACTGGCAATATGCGCTGACTGCGAAAACTGCTGCTGAGCATCAGGGGCTGCAGCAATCTCTACTTGCTGTTCGGTTTGTGGTGGCTCTTCGTCAAGAGTGACCTCTGATGTTTCCGGTTGTTGCTCGTCAACAACCTGTTCACTGTCGATCTCAACCTCTACTGTCGTAACCTCAGGTTCAACAATGTTTGAGCTCACAACCTCTGCTTTAGCCGTTTCTGTGCTATCAGCCTGCGGTGTTTGCTCATTAATTGACAAAGCATCGACTTCTTTTGGCTCTTCTTGCTCAGCGTCATTTAAAGGAGCTTGTAATTCAGCATTTGTAAACTCTGCTTGCGGTTCATCTTGCGGTGATTGTTCAGCATTTACAGCACCAGTTAAGCTATACACTAAAATAGCCAATGCTACTAAGATAACACTGCTAACCATAAAAATGCGTCGCCAATGCCATTGATAAGTCACTGCTGTAGGAGTTGAACCTGCCGATTCAACGGCATTCATATTTGCTGTAATTACAAGTTTCTTTGTCATGTTGGCCTCTAAAACCAAAAATTAACTCAAGCGAGCAATTAACCACTCACGAATAGCCATTAACTCTTCACCACAAACTTGGTGCGCCATCGGATAGTCTTGCCAGCTTACTTCCATGTTGTTAGCGCTAAGCACGTCAAATGCTTGTCTGCCTGCGCTATGCGGTACCACATCGTCAAATCGACCATGTGCCATAAAAATATTTAACCCCTGCTGCTTGGCTTCATCGGCTAATTTTGCAGGCACACACATGTAGGTTGAAAGTGCCATTACACCCGCTAATTTATAATCTAGACGTGGCGCTAAGTGCAGCGATACCACACCCCCTTGCGAAAAACCGGCAAGAATAATTTTGTTAGGAGCGATACCATTTGCTATTTCTTGATCAATAATTGCTGCCACTTTTGCAGCAGATTCACGCACTCCTTGCTCATCAGCACGCTTATCTAAATCCATCGATTTAATATCGTACCAAGAACGCATTGCCATACCACCATTTATGGTGACCGGCTGCACTGGCGCATGTGGAAATACAAAACGTACGCCAAGCTCTTTTGGTAGAGCAAGTTGCGGTGCAACTGGGGCAAAACCATCACCCGAATCACCTAAACCATGTAGCCAGATAACCGTTGCTTTGTGGTCGCCTTGCGCTGGGTACTCAACAAACTCTAAACTCATAGTTCAGAACGCCATTCAATTGTTTGACCTGCTTGGCGAGTTGCCGCATCACACATAAATTGCCAAAACTCTGCACCCGAGCGGTTATCAATCCACTTATCGTCGCGTAGTTCAAAATGGTGACCATTAAATTTAGTCGCTACCCAAACTTGGTGTAATGGTGCTTGCTTGTTGATCACAATTTTACTGCGATCAGGAAAGATGATTTCTAAAATACCTGACGCTGATTCATAGTCTAAATCGGCATCACATTCATCGATTTGCTCTTCAATAGTTAGCATTAATGCATCGGCTAGTGTGTGGTATTCATGATCAGTCATTTTAGTGTCCTTTAACTGGCTTTAAGCCTAGATCTGGGGGCAGATTGTGTACATCAAGTGTAACAGGAATAAATTCATCCGCGAATAGCTGCATTTTTTAAATATTCTGTTACTCTGCGATTATAAAGCCAGCAACCGTATTAATCTAATGAAAGAGACTCATAGCCAAAAATTAAAAACCACTTTACCTCTAAGCGTCCTTCTACTAACCCTAGCAGGTTGCGGACAAAGTGGTGCTCTTTATCTGCCAGATGATACTAAGCCGCCTGCAAAGTCTCAGCCACAAGCTGATCCATCCGAACAACCAGAGCAAAAACAGGACCAATAGATGGACTTTTTTAACTACAATAATAATCAGCTGTTCGCTGAAGACATCGCTGTCAAAGAGCTTGCCGAACAATATGGTACGCCTTGTTATATCTATTCTCGCAAAACCTTTGAACGTCATTATCTAGCATTTGCTGAAGCTGCTAAGTCACATAAAAGCTTGGTGTGCTATGCCGTAAAAGCCAACTCAAATATTGCCGTGCTGAATATTTTAGCGCGACTTGGTTCAGGTTTTGACATCGTTTCAAAAGGTGAGCTTGCGCGCGTTATCCAAGCAGGCGGAGACGCTAGTAAGGTTGTATTTTCTGGCGTTGCAAAAACCGCTGACGAAATTGCCTATGCACTTGAATTGGGGATCAAGTGTTTTAACGTTGAGTCAGTGGCTGAGCTTGAGCGTATTTCAAAAGTGGCAACGGATCTTAACTTAGTGGCACCGATTTCGATTCGCGTAAACCCAGATATAGATGCAAAAACGCACCCTTATATCTCAACCGGCTTAAAAGAGAATAAGTTTGGTATTGATATTCAAACTGCGGTGACTGTGTATCAACATGCAGCATCATTACCCGGTTTAAAAATTACCGGTGTAGATTGCCACATCGGTTCGCAGCTAACGGAAATAAAACCTTTCTTAGCAGCCCTTGAAAAAGTACTGACTCTTATCGAAGAGTTAAAAGCGGTTGGCATCAAGCTAACTCACCTAGATATCGGTGGTGGTCTTGGCGTGCCTTATAATGGCGAAACACCTCCTCACCCGAGCGAGTATGTTGATAAAATTACCGCTCGATTAGCAGACTACCAAGATTTAGAACTTATTTTTGAACCTGGTCGTGCGATTGCAGCCAACGCAGGTATTTTAGTTACTAAAGTTGAGTTTATTAAACAAAACCAAGATAAGTTCTTTGCTATTGTTGATGCAGGCATGAACGATATGTTGCGTCCATCGCTATATCAAGCTTGGCAATCTATTGTGCCAGTTGAACCTCGCACAGATGATACGCCTACTCACAACTACGATATTGTCGGCCCAGTTTGCGAAACCGGCGACTTTTTAGGTAAAGACCGTGAGCTTGCACTTCAAGCTGGTGACCTATTAGCACAACGCAGCGCTGGCGCGTATGGTTTTACCATGAGCTCAAACTACAACTCACGCCCGCGTGTTGCAGAGATTATGGTGGATGGCCAGCAAAGCCATTTAATTCGCCAACGCGAAACCTTAGAAAGCCTTTGGCAAGGTGAGAAAATTTTACCATAAACGTTTTTATAACCGCCCTGCTCTGTGGCATGATTAGCTCAGAGCAAACCCGAATTAGAGCGTTATGTTAGTTAATTTTTCAAAAATGCACGGCCTAGGTAATGACTTTGTCGTTATTGATAACATTACTCAAAATGTTTTTTTATCACGTGATCAAATAAAGAAGCTGGCAGATCGCCATTTCGGCATTGGCTTCGATCAACTGCTTATGGTTGAAGCCCCTTACTCTCCTGATCTCGATTTTCATTATCGTATTTTCAATGCCGATGGTAACGAAGTTGAACAGTGCGGCAACGGTGCGCGTTGTTTCGCTCGCTTTGTACGTATGAAAGGCCTGACCAATAAGCATAAAATCTCGGTTTCAACAAAATCTGGTAACCTCACGCTTTATATAGAGAAAGATGGTCAAGTAACGGTAAATATGGGCCACCCCAATTTTGAACCGAACAAAATCCCATTAAAAGCCAGCAAGCGTGAGCTGACCTATATTCTTCGTACGGAAGAACATACGGTATTTAGTGGCGCAGTATCGATGGGTAACCCGCATTGCGTGTTAGAAGTTGATGACATTCATAGCGCAGAAGTCGCCACCTTAGGCCCACTCCTTGAAAATCATGAACGCTTTCCACAACGCGCAAATGTTGGTTTTATGCAGGTAATTTCGCAAGATCACATTAAACTAAGAGTGTGGGAACGTGGCGTTAGTGAAACCTTAGCCTGTGGTACAGGTGCTTGTGCTGCGGTCGTGGTTGGTCAAATTCAAAGTAAACTTGCTACTACCGTACAAGTTGACTTACCAGGCGGCAGTTTACAAGTACGCTGGCAAGGTGAAGGGCACCCTGTACGAATGACAGGCCCTGCTGAGCATGTTTTTGATGGACAAGTGGCACTATGAGCAAACTAACAGAACAACAAATTGCTGAATATTTAAAAGCACACCCTGATTTTTTTATTAAAAACCCTGATGTACTCGCTGAAGTTGAACTACAACAGCAAACGGCGGGAGCAACGTCTTTGGTGCATATTCAACAGCGCCAATTACGTGAACACAATACGTTATTAAAAAATAAGATTGAGCAGCTCGTTGAACAAGCAAAAGAAAACGAGTTAATTTACCGCTTATTTAGCGACTGTCATCGTCAGTTATGGACTAACTACGACTTTACGACACTGGCTAGCAACTTGCGCAATATTATCTGCACGAACCCATCCATTAACGAATGCCACTTAGTTAAGTACGATACAAAGTTTGATGAATTAATTGCCCACCGCCTGCAAAACGACGGTATTTATTTGGGTCGAGTAAGTCAGCAAGAAAGAGACTTACTGTTTTCAGACACAACTCAATCGACTGCTTTATATTTAATCGGTAACACGAAACACCCTGTGGCTATTTTGGCGTTTGGTAGTGATGACGTAAATCACTTCGAACCGGCAAAAGACAGCTTTTTTGTCCTTGAGTTTGTGCGCTCATTGCAACTGCGCTTATTGGAACTTGCATGAGCGATGTGACGACGCCAGACATTGATGAATTAAGTGATGCTTGGCGAACACCCATCCAACTATTTGCAGACTACTTACGCTACGAAAAACAATACTCAGCGCACACAGTAAACCAATACACTAGCCAGCTAGGCTTCGCAGCTTTGTACTTTAGTAAACTATGTGAAGACTGGTTTGCTGTTCAAGGTGAGCATATTCGCCGTTACAGCATGCAAATGCGCAGCAAACAATTAAGTGGTCGCACAATCAGTTTAAAACTAAGTTGTATTCGCAGTTTATATAAATTCTTAAAAGCCAAAAATATAGCCAGTCAGGCACATTATCACAATCCGGCAGAGGCCATTAAAGGGCCAAAATTTTCCAAGCCTTTACCCAAAAATTTAGACGTAGATCAAATGGCTAAGCTACTAGAACTGCCAGATGATGAGCCTTTAGCTATTCGTGACAAAGCCATGATGGAATTAATGTACTCTTCGGGTTTGCGCATTAGCGAGTTAGTTGGCGCTAACATACAAGATATAAACCCCACTGAAGGCGAAATTTTAGTCCGTGGTAAAGGTAACAAAGAACGTTTATTACCTGTAGGCAGCAAAGCGCTCAGTGCATTAAAAGCATGGCTGAAAATTCGCCCTCAGTTTGCACACCCTGATGAAATAGCCGTGTTTGTTAGCAGCCAAAAAAAGCGAATTTCCGTACGCCAAGTTCGCCTTCGCATGCAAGAATGGGGTATTAAGCAAGGGATCAGCTCGCAAGTGCACCCACATAAATTACGCCACTCGTTTGCTTCACATATCTTAGAATCATCAGGGGATTTGCGCGCCGTACAAGAACTGTTAGGACACAGTAGTTTGTCTGCAACTCAAGTTTATACGCATTTAGATTTTCAGCATTTAGCTAAAGTTTACGATAACACCCATCCACGCGCTAAAAAGCGCTCAACATCAGAGTAACCCCTTGCCATTATGATCCGATTTAACCGTGCCCTATCGCCAGTTTCTGTTTTAAGTTTTGATTTAGACGACACACTTTACAACAACCATCCGATCATAAAGTCAGCCTTGCAAGCACAAGCTGATTACCTAGAGGCATTAGAGCAATGGCCAGCCGATAGTATCAGCTACTGGTTAAAATGCCGCGAGTGTGCTTTAAAGCAGGATGCCACTCTAATCGATGATGTGACGCGCTGGCGACAAGCAGCATTACACTATGCCATGACCGATCTGGGTTTTTCAGCAGAGCAAGCTCAGTTGCATGCCAAAAACGCTTATCAGGCATTCGCTGATGCCCGCAGTCAAATAACCGTGACTGATGAAGTGCTTGAATTACTTGCTAACCTCAGTAAACACTTCCGCCTCATCGCCATCACCAATGGTAATGTCGAAGTAGAAAAGTTTAACCTTAATGGTGTGTTTGAGTTAGTTTTACAAGCAGGCCCACACGGAAAAGCAAAGCCGCACAGCGCCTTATTTGATAGCGCAGCCAAAAAATTAGAAGTGCCTCACAAGGAAATTTTGCACATTGGCGATAGCCTAGATACTGATGTACAAGGTGCCAATAATGCCGGATGCCAAAGCGTTTGGCTAAATAACCAAGCAACGCAATATCGTTATCAAGGATTAGCAGATATTGAAATAAGCAATATCATGGCGCTCAATCATTTGATTAAAAAGTAACGACTTTGAGAAATTTGTTTTATGCTGAGTAAGTAGGCAACGAAGATTTAAAACTGGTGGGCGAAACGGATGAATGCTTTTCTTAAATTAATATTGCTACTTTCTATTAGTTTAAATGGTTACTTTATTTGGCAGCTTTTTAACCCTGCAAAGCCTATAGAAATAGAAACTGTCGAACCAGCGCCTAAAGTACAAAAAGGCACGGTCTTACCTGCCCACTTCCAGCAAGCAGTTGCACTATTTAGCAATCAGTTATTTGATAAAGCCGTCGCTGAGTACACTCAATTACTAGTGAATGAACCTCGCTATGCAAGGCAGCTAAAGCAAGCTTGGCAACAGCAACTAGAATCATGGCTTTCCCATCAAAAATTCACTTTAAGTGAGCAATTTTTAACGGCCTTTTTAAATAGCCACCCTTACGATGTCACCATGCTTGAACTTGAAGCTAAGCGTTTAATCGCACAAGGTGATACCCAACAAGGTATTATCAATTTACTGGCTCTTAGCAACCAGTTAGACAGCAATGATAAGCAACAACTTAACAAACAAATAGACGAGCTAAGCACATCCTATATTGATGAGCTTACTGCAGCACAACAATGGCAAGCCCTACTTAATATTAGTCAACAATGGCTTGATTACGCGCCTGGCAACGCCCATTACTTATATAACCATGCATTAGCTAACTACCATTTAGAAGATTATGTCGCGAGCCAAATAACCCTAGATCAACTACCCGAAGATCATGACTATAAACAACAGGCTGAGCAATTACATAAGTTGATTCAACAAGCCCTCGCAGGTGTTGAAGTTATAGAGTTAACCGCTCGAGGTTCACATTATTTAGTAAACAGTATTATCAACGATGATATTGAAACCGAGCTGATGATCGACACGGGCGCTAGCTTTACTGTAATTAACCAAACATTATTAAACTCGCTTAACACCCCAGCCAATTACCTTGGCACCTTGCAAGTAAACACAGCTAATGGAATTGTTGAAGCACAGCGTTATCAGCTCGCATCATTTCAAGTCGGTCAACAACGTATTCGTAATTTTGAAGTGCTGATAATAGAAAATCATGCTGGCTATGGCTTATTAGGTATGAACTTTTTAGAGAATTATAAGTTTAATATCAATCAGCAAGTGAATGAGTTAGAGTTGATAAAGAACAATTTTTAAGGACAAGCAATGACTCTTAACGAATTTCTGGCGACATTAGCAAGCACACCACAGCAAATTGAGTTTACCGATACCATGGCGGTTATAGACAACAATTATGATTTTACCCCAAGCGGTTTTAACAATCATGGCCTGCTAAGCGAGGCAAATGAAAATAACGGCTCGTGTAAAATTTTTGCCTTTGCAAAGCTTAATCAACTAAGCAAACAAAATACCCTAGATTGTTTTGGCGCGTTTTATCGTGATGACGTATTACACAATCCTGAAGGGCAAGACCATATGAACATTCGCACCTTTATGCTTGCCCCTGAAGCGACCCCTTTCTTAGGGATTACTTTTACCGAGCAAGACGTGCTAAAGGCGAAGTGATTAAAACCAATAGTTAAAGGGTTTTTTCCATAAAATAACGGCAGCCGTCGAGTGGGTAGTTTTTCATCTCGTATTTAACTTGGTAGCCGTTTTTTTCGTAAAAGGGTTTGGCTTGGAAATCGAGCGTATCAAGTTGAGCGGTGCTTGCACCAAATACTTTAGCTTTGCTCTCTAATTCAGCTAACAACCGTGTCGCAAGCCCTTTACCACGAGTCTTATCATCACACCAAAGCCAACTAATAAGCAGCCAATTACCAAATACTTGGCCATGAATACCAGCAACAACACTGTTTTGTTTATTAACAAATTTAAAGCCTAAAGGAGTACGCTCGGCATTAAAATGCGCTGCGTTGAAAGCCACAATATGTTCTCTTAGCTGGTTGTTTAGATCAGCTGAGTCATCACTTTTTAATTGATACATAGTATACCTATAAAATGTTATGACTCAGTATACGCTTATATCGTTAATCAGTATAAGTGGTTCTTGCCATAGGGTACTTCGAGCATGTTACTCGCCAGCTTTTCGGGCTGACCGCACATTTCATCATAAGCACTGGTGTGGCGTAGAACCATATCGCCATAACTTAGGTGATCAAGACGCTTTTGAATATGCAACGGGCTAATATCACGAATAAACTCACCTTGCTCATCAGTAACATAATACTCAACGTTATTAATTACCACAGACACTTGATACAGCGCCATTTCTAATGAATGAAGGATGACCTTTTGCAGTGGTTGGTGATCTGCAAGCTCTGATAACTTGATAGGCATGTGCGTTCCTCTTTGGTGGTTGAACTATTTATACGTGATTTTGATATACTGTGATCAAATTAATTGTACAAAAATCACTCATGCCAGAAAAAGTACGACTTGCTAAATTTATTGCCCATGCAGGTGTTTGCTCTCGAAAGCAAGCATCGCGCTTGATAGATCAAGGTGAGGTAACAGTAAATGGCCGTGCCGCAAATCATATAGATCATGTTGATGAGCACGATGATGTGATTGTACTTGGCGAAAAAATATCAGAAAAAGCGCCACTCACCTACTTTGCTTATCACAAACCCGTTGGTATAGATTGCAAATTAAATGCTGACGACCCAACCAGTCTTATTCATAGTCTACCTAAAACCACTCGGGTTTACCCAATTGGCCGGCTCGACAAAGACTCCCGAGGTTTGTTGATTTTGACCAATGACGGTGAGTTTTGTAATCAACTGATCCACCCTGATTACCACCAACCCAAACGCTATTTAGTCACCGTAGATAAACCCCTTGATAGCGACTTCTGTAAAAAAATGGCGAGCGGTGTGCCTGTCGATAAACAAATAACCCTCCCTTGCACGGTAACTCAAGTCAACGAAACGCAGTTTTGCATCGTCTTAAAACAAGGCTTAAATCTGCAAATACGTAAAATGGCTCGTTTTTGTGGCTACAAAGTCATCGACCTGCACCGCACAGATATCGCAAATCTTTCACTCTCCACGCTGAATTTGCCCGAAGGACAGATAGTCAGTATCAAAAAAAGTGACATTCTCTAACAAAAAAGTTTGCATTAATTGATTACGCGTGTAATCTTAACTTAAAGATTACATCTGTAGGCATAAAAATGATTGAACTTTCTAAAGCTGAATTTGAAGTATTAGATGCGGTATGGCTTGGCTACCCAGCCACGGCTAGTGAAGTAATTGCGCGTTTAAGTGACAATAAAGAATGGCACGAAAAAACCATTAAAACGCTACTAAGCCGTTTAGTTAAAAAAGGCGCACTAAGCTTCGAGAAGCAAGGTCGCCAATATAACTACACCCCTTGCATTGCTCGTGAAGAATACACATTAAAAGAAAGCCAAAGCTTTATTGAACGCTTTTTTAATGGCCGAATTGCGCCGCTGGTGAGTGGCTTTGCTAAATCAGAGCAACTCTCACAACATGATATTGATGAGCTGAAAAAGGTCATCGATGATTGGGAAAAACAGCAAAAATAAGGCTTGTTATGTTAGATGCATTTTTTAATTGGTTGTTAGATCAACAACTTTTGATCTCATCTGCAATAATGTTTTTATTGCTGCTAGAGCGAAAGTTGCTAAGCCAGCTGTCGGCACGCTTGGTTTATACACTGTGGGCGCTTTTACCGATTAGTTTATTGTTAGCGAACCTACCAGAACACTTAAAACCAATTCAAAACGACTTTATCAGTAAGCTGACTATCACGCCAAACACAGCAATAATGCCGCAGTTTACGCTCACTTGGTTTGCTATTTATGGCTTTATTAGTGCCGCACTGCTGATCACTGCCGTATATTTTCATTACCGTTTTCTAGCAAAACTGCAATTAGCGCCAATTACGCTTGATCAGCACAGCAACCAAAGCATGCGCTTATACCGAAGCAATCAGGTGAGTTCACCTATGGTTGTAGGGGTTATAAACACCAAGCTAGTGCTGCCTACAAACTATCAAAGCCATTACAACAGCCATGCTTTAGCGCTTATTTTAGAACATGAATCAGTGCACATTAAACGCAAAGACAACCTAATTAATGCCATCGCCTTAAGTGCCACTATTTTGCTGTGGTTTAACCCTGTCGCTTGGCTTGGTTATGCAAGTCTGCGCCGCATTCAAGAGCTTTCATGTGATGAGCAAGTACTCAAAAATAAATCAACTGAACAACGAATTCTATACAGTAAGGCATTAGTGCACTGTGCAAGCTTTAGCAGAACAGGCTTAATGGCTTATTCACAATACGGAGATAAAAACACCATGTTACAACGTCTAAATCAAATAAAGCAGATCGACAACAGCTCATTTATTGCAAAAACAGCGTTAGTTATTTTTACAGCGGGCATGCTTAGCAGCTTTGCCATTGCAAAACAGCCGATGTCCGTTGAAAAGACAAAGGACTATCAAGCGGTTATGCGTGTAGAGCCGATATACCCAATTCAAGCTGCAGAGCAAGGTATTAGCGGTTCAGTCGTTTTGAAATACGATATTTTACCAAATGGCGCCACCAGCAATGTTAGTGTAGTAAGTGCAGAGCCTGAAGGTGTTTTCAATCGAGAAGCGAAAAGAGCCTTAAAACAATGGCAATATGCGCCGTCTGAATCTGGCTTTAAAAACGCCTTAGTACAACTCGATTTCGCCTTAGACGAAAACTATCAAGCAAAGGATTTAATAGAAAAAATTAAAGTTAGCTCTAAGTAAAAGTAACCACTTAAGACCCTAAAGCAAGCGCCTTATTTAAGCCGCTTGCTTTGTGGTTTTTAACTCATTGGCTTGTAACTAAAGGCAAACAGCAATCATCGCCACAGCACAAACATAGCCTACTAGCCAAACTAATGAGCGCAGAATATCTTGGTTTATGTAGTAGAAAATACAATACAACACGCGGGCAATAACATGCACAATCGCTAGGGTCTCAGTTACCTGATAGACGTTATTGCTACCTATTACGACTGCCAGCGCGACAGCAAAAATAATCAGCGATTCAAAGCTATTTTGATGTGCTGCCAACGCACGAGCACCAAAGCCGGTTAGTTTAGCTTGTTGCTCGCGTGGGTGCTTATTGTCGTAGCCTGCCAACTTATTTTGTGCAAAAGCCACAGGTGCTTTAGCTAAATAGGGTATAAGTACTGCGATGAGTGCGCAGATAATCAGTGTGGTCATGATATTTCCTTATCTTTTAATTGTAATAGCTTACCCTAGCGCAAACAAAAAAAAGCCGCTACTTAAAACAGCAGCGGCCAGCAATAGCATCATTGTCACTATAGTCTAAAGCCGGCATAAAAGCCCTGCGGCATATTGTCACAGCTGAGTTTTTCTCAAGTTGGTCGATAAGCTAATGCTCTCATACTTTGGTTTTGTTACTCTAAGCGCCTCTCCTTATTAATTTATTTTCAATATGACTTGGATTTTCTTAACTATTTTTGCGGCATTTATGCAGTCGTGGCGCAATGCACTGCAAAGTAAACTGAGTGCAACAGTGAGCGTTGCAGGGGTAACGCTTGCTCGCTTTATTATTGCCAGCCCGATTGCTGCACTGTATTTATTTGTACTTTATCAATATCAAGACGCCGCACTTCCTGACTTTAATCTGGCTTTTATTGGCTACATTGTTGGCGCCAGTATCGTCCAAATCCTTGCCACCGGTTTGATGGTTAAACTTTTTAAAATGAATAACTTTGCAGTCGGTGCAGGCCTTGCTAAAAGTGAAGCACTGATGGCGGCCATTTTAGGCGTTATGTTCTTTGGCTCAGCGCTGTCGCTACTAGGCTGGATTGGGGTCTTTATTGGTGCAATTGCGGTATTGCTATTAAGTGGCATCGCGAATGTTAAACACTTTAATTTAGGCACCGCACTGCTTGGACTTGCTTGCGGCACTTCTTTTGCTCTCTCTTCATCATGGATCCGTGAAGCAAGTTTAAATTCAGGACTGACTTTCCCACACTCTGCCGCTTGGGTGTTGTTACTGATAATCAGCTTACAAACCCTGATGCTGTGCGTGTATATTGCATTCAAAGAACGCGATACATTTAAGAAAATGTGGCATCACAAAGGCACTACTACCGCTGTTAGTGTTTGTAGCTGTTTAGGTTCAATCGGTTGGTTTAGTGCCATGAGTTTGCAGCATGTTGCTTATGTAAAAACGCTTGGGCAGATAGAAGTATTCTTTACCATTATGGTATCGATTCTTTGGTTAAAACAACCTTTAAAGCGCCAAGACACGGCTGGGCTTGTGTTAATTGCACTGGCAGCCATTCTGGTAATGCTACCAAATTAGTCTTATCCCAAGTCATTAAAAAAGCGGCATTGCCGCTTTTTTAATGACTAATTTTTAGCGTTATTACACCGCTAATTATCAGCAATACTCCGGCAATGCGGCCAAATGTTGCGGCATCACCATAAAATAAAATACCAACTAAGAAAGTGCCCGCGGCTCCTATGCCTGTCCATACCGCATAAGATGTTCCCATCGGAATATCCTTTTGCGCCAACCACAGCATAAAACCACTAGCGACCATAAATGCGACGGCAATTGCAATGCCTAACCAGCGACTGTCTGCCTGTTGAGACATTTTAAGGCCAACAGGCCAGCCAATTTCTAACAGACCTGCGACAATTAAATACAACCACGCCATTAGTTATCTCGCTTTTTCAAGATCACGTCATACAAATCTTCGCGGCGGTCTTTTAAGTTTCTAACAGTACCTTCACTGTGAAGGATTTTCAGTTTATCCATATCTAAATCACTGAATAACAGCATTTCGGTATTCGGTGTTGCTTCATTCAAGGTCGCATCATGTGGGAATGAGAAATCAGAAGGAGTAAGCACTGCTGATTGCGAATACTGTACGTCTAAACTCTCAACCTCAGGTAAGTTACCAACCGAGCCTGCAATCACAACATAACATTCATTTTCAATTGCACGTGCTTGCGCACAATGACGAACACGTAAGTAACTATTTTTTGTATCCGTCCAAAATGGCACGAACAAAATATCTAACCCTTGCTTAGCGAGAATACGTGACAGCTCAGGGAACTCAACATCGTAACAAATTTGAATACCGACACGACCCGCATCGGTTTCAAATACAGCAATTTTGTCACCGCCTTGGATCACCCAGTCATTTTGCTCGTGAGGGGTAATATGAATTTTGCGCTGCTCATCGATTTTACCGCTACGATGGCATAGGTAGCTGACATTATAAATCTTGTCATCTTCAGCAAGCGGCATGGAGCCTGTGATAATATTGGCATTGTATTCAACCGCCATGCGCGACATTGCATCACGGAAGGTTTCTGTGTATTCGGCCAGATAGCGAATGGCTTCAGTTTGATTGCTTTGCTCGGTGAGGCCCATTAACGGGGCATTGAAAAACTCCGGAAACAGAATAAAGTCACTCTTGTAGTCAGACACCGTATCAACAAAGTATTCCACTTGCTTGAGCAGCTCTTCAACAGACTCAACACAGCGCATTTGCCACTGTACGGCACCGACACGGACAATTGATTTGGTCGACTCAAGTACTGTATCAGTCGGCTCAAACATAATGTTATTCCACTCAAGTAAAGTGGCGTAACCAACTGATTCTTGATCTTCAGGAAGGTATTTTTTAAGTAAACGTTTAACTTGGAAATCATTAGATAGCTGAAAGCTTAAAATCGGATCGTACAGCTCTTTGTGGTCTACTTTTTCGATGTACTCCATCGGAGTCATCTCTGCACTGTGATTGTAATAACGCGGAATACGCCCACCCGCTAGAATGGCGCGTAAGTTATACTGACGGCACAGCTCTTTTCGTGCATCGTATAAGCGACGACCCAATCGCATACCTCGGTGAGTTGATGAAATCACCACATCTAAACCATAAAGTGCATCACCTTCAGGATCACTAAATACACGGTCATGGCCATCAACAATATCTTCGTAGGTATGTGGGTTAGAAAAGCGCGCGTAATCTACCTGAACACTAAGTGCGATGCCGACTAAGACACCATCGTCAACAATACCTATTTGCCCTTCCGGAAACTGGTCTATTAGCCTAAAAATAGTATGGCTTGGCCAAGCTCCACCAAGCCCTGGGTACGCTTGATCCATAAGGGTCTTTATTTGTGGGTACTGTTCTTTGGTTAGATTACAAATCTCTAAATGCGTTTTTTCCGCCGGCATAGCTACTCCTTTTTAGGCACGAGAGAATAATCACAGCAAACATTGCTCAGCATGTTTCTAGATTAGCTTTAACTAGAGTGGCATCAAATGCCCACTCTGCCAAGCCCCAAGCTTAACAAACATGATGTGAACAAACGCTTAGCTTCATTCATAAACATCAGTGACATGCGTTTACAAAGCAAAAGCGAGCAATTATAAACCTGCATTGCTCAACTTTTCATCTATAATTACGCTACTCTCCATGTGTATTTGAGGTTGGATTGATCAAACACTTACTAAAACAATCAAAGCAATCTGGCTTAGAAGAGATTGAACACGTTAAATTTCTGATTATTTCTAAAATCGCCTATTTCGCGTTGATTGTTCATGTCTTGCTGATCCCCGTATTTGCTCACATAGGGGCAAATACGCTTGCTTTAGTTAATATCTTGAGTGTGCTTGCTTGGGCAAGCGGCATCTTTTTAATTAAGCAAGGACTAACTTCGCTAGCACTTAGAGTATTTTGCCTTGAAGTAATTATTCATGCGGTCATTGTCTGTGCCACCCTTGGCTTAGGCGCAGGGTTCCAGTTTTACCTATGGACTGTATCTTGTATTTTAATGATCGATTATCAATTAACCTTTAAGCGTGCAGCTTTATATAGCTTAGTGATGATTGCGATATTCGCCCTGCTATATGTATTTTTTTCAGATGTTCAGTACGGCTTTGCTTACCCAGAGTTACTACCACATGTAAATGTAATCAATATTATTATTGCCGGTTTACCTATGGTCTATGGCATGGGTCTAATCAGAGAAATCACTTTGTCACAACGGGTTGAGTTAACAGAAATGGCAGCCCGCGATCCACTCACTAAGCTCTACAACCGCCGTTTTGCAAAAAAATTAATCACTGCTGCACATCAAAAGAGCATAGAGCTTGAGAGCAGTCTTTGTATTGTTATGGCTGACATCGATAAGTTTAAAAGTATTAACGACAATTATGGCCATGAAAAAGGTGATACGGTGCTCGTTAATGTTGCAAGGCTAATTCGTCAATTTATTGATGATGAAGATATAGCGGTACGCTGGGGTGGTGAAGAATTTTTAATTTTATTAACTAATACAGATGCAAAGCAGGCCTTTACAAAAATTGAAACCTTACGTTTAAGAATCGCCGAACTAGAGGCGCATCATGAATTCCCCGATCTCAATGTCACTATGAGTTTTGGGCTTATTGAATGGCAACCGCTCGCTTCAATAGAAAAAATGCTACAACACGCTGATGAAGCGCTGTATAAAAGCAAGCACGCAGGACGCAACCAAACTACCATTGCTAAAGGTCAACGCCCTGCTTTCAAAGATACTGATGCGGTTAATTAACCGCATCGATAGTGATACTGTGGGCAATCTCTTGTGGCAATAATGGCGTTAAACCATTACTAACATAATCGTTAAACCCGGCACGATAAAATTCTGACAATGGATGCCCCGATTGCCCACCCGGAATAGCCATTATCGCTTTATCTAAGTGCCCAGGTTGAACAATAAAGCGCTGTGAAGCACCAAAGCTACGTCCTTGCACCGAAGGCATAAAAGTATCACCAAACCCAGGCTCCGTAGGCATATTCAATAAGCTTTTCAGTGCAGGTATTTGCTTGGCAAATGGGTGCTCAATCACTAATTCGTTAACCTTGCCCCACTCCCAGCTATGCGGGTTGTTACCGTATTGATCGGTTAGTTTAGTGATAACGCGGTCAAAGGCTCCTATCATTTGTTGTTGCCAGTTTGCATACTCAGGGTTTAACCATGCCTGAGGCTGCGCTTCGATAAGTTGCCAAACAGCAGGTTCTAAGTCTCGTTTTACTGGTTTTAAGCTACTATCGAGAGCTTTTAGCTTATTCTCTAACGGGCTAAATAAGCCGTTAATCACTTCACTGCGGTAGCGCTTTACTAAGGTGTAGCCAATTGAGTCGCTACAAGCACACGCCTGCCAATTATTTAGCTCTTTTAAATACAGCGCGTATTTATCGCCTGCGTTGCTAAGCTGTTTGACCAGCAGTTTATGCCAAGCCGTTAAGAAACGCGCTTCGTTATCATGTTGTAAGTCATAAAAATCTTGTTCGTTGAACTGTTGTTTTTCAAATAAGCGGTCGCGAATTTGTGCCGAGCGAGCCCCCATTGCATAACCACCATTACCAAAGCGCTGGTCATCCTCTGCGGAAACAACTCGTGAGTTGCCCGTCCATAAACGGCCACTTTCTGGGTTTTTAACAAATGGACGCTGGGTTTCGTTTTCGTGCCACTGTGCAGGATACGCTTGCTCAGCCACAGCTAATTGATGGGGCTCTTTACGGGCAGGCACGGCTCCCATATTCTTCCAAGCTGCATTACCTTTATCATCAACAACCATCAGATTTTGTACAGGAATACCCACCTCAGCAGCAAGCGCTAGTGCATCATCAACCGTGTTTGCTTGCTCAAGCTTAAGTAACTCCATATCAACCGCATACTCATGGTGGGCAACCCAACTTAGCGCATAAGATTTGCCATTAATTTCTTTAACTGGGCCATACTCGCTCATGGTTAAAGCGTAATTTTCGCTGTTACCGTCATTGAGTAAAATAGGTTCATCTATCTGCCAGGTTTTCTCTTTGCTCTCAAGGGCTATCCAATCGGCTGTATCTAAATAACCATTGGTGAATCCCCAAGCTATTTTATTATTGGTACCAACAACAATGGCAGGAGCCCCTGGTAATGACACACCGGTAATTTGCTGCATTTCACCATTGAGTGGGTAATTGAGCTGGGCACGGTACCAAATGATTGGCACAGCAAACGATAAATGCATATCGTCAGACAGCATTGCAGCACCTGTTTCAGTTAACTGCCCAGTAACCGCCCAGTTATTACTGCCAAGTTCCTTTCGGTCTGCAATGTCAGTCATAGCCCATTGAGGGTCTTTGAGATTAGGAATACTGCCGTCATAAGGTGCTAATTGGCTGTTGTCGAGTGCCGCTTGATAAAGGCTAGGCTGAGTAATAAAGTCAACCATCGCCTTACCATATAAATCTTCGATTTCGATCAGTGTTTTGTCGCGCTCAAAGGTGGCTGTTTGTAAATCTAAATACATACTAAAAATGATTAGTAAGCTGTCTTCGCTTTGCCAAGGTTTTGCTTCAGCGCCTGTGAGTAAATATTCAAAGCTATCGAAACCCACTTGCGCATGGCCTTCATTAACCCCATTCGCGTAGGCTTTTAATAGCGCTTTATCTTTAGCAGGTAACTGCTCGACAGCAATCTGACTGCGTTTACGTAACTGATGAAAGCGCATTTTTTTATCAAGCCCAACGGCAGCTTTACCAAATAACTCACTAAGCTCACCTGCAGCATTACGGCGCAGTAAATCCATTTGAAAGAATCGGTCCTGACCATGAGCAAAACCAAGCGCATAGGCTGCATCTAATCGGTTTTCGGCATGAATAACAGCCTGTCCTAAGGTATCTCGCTCAATCTTAACTGATTGCGAAATAGCGTCGCTTTTACCGCGACCATCAAGTGCCGGTAAACTTAAGTTTAATACGCCATAAACAAGCCCCGTTGCGAGTAACACCACAACGAACAAACCTATTAGTAACCATTTGATTATCTTAAACATGCCAATTATCCTTGCGCTAAAGTAACACTATATTAACCTGAGTTTTGTGAAAGAATAGTGTTGCGATACAAATAATTGAAATTAGGTTTATAGATTTGCTGTTCATTGTTAATTACCACAGAAATTGTCTATAGTAGGTAAATAGTATAAAACCTGATATTTCTCATGCCGCTAGCGACCGAAACAGATAATAAAAAACTACAAAAACTGAAGCTAGCCTTCTGGTTTTCACTTGCCTGTATCATCGTGATTGGTCTTGTAATCGACCAAATTAATTACAGCCGCGAGAAAGATGCTTTTCGTGCACAGGAGCTGGCAAAAGTAAGTGCCTATCGTGCAGAGCTCGAAGCCACCTTAATATCTAACATTCAACTTGTACGCGGCTTGGCGGTTGCCGTTGCGGCTGAACCCAATTTAGACCAAGCCCGCTTCACGCAAATTGCCAGCCCCCTATTTTCAACGTCTTCAGAGCTTAGGAACATCGGCGCAGCACCGGATATGGTTATTCAGATGACTTATCCTCTTGTGGGTAATGAGAAATCTATTGGGCTCAACTTTTTAGAAAACCCAGCGCAGCGTGACGACGCAATTAGAGCACGGGATGAAAACCGTATTGTTATGGCCGGCCCATTAGAGTTGGTGCAAGGTGGTCAAGCATTGATAGCAAGAATGCCCGTATTCACTCCACCAGAGCTCACTTTTTGGGGGCTCCTATCTGTTGTCCTCGATATAGATAAAATCTACACAAACTCGGGGTTAATCGCACTGAGTCAGCATTATGATGTTGCCCTGCAAGGCAGAAATGGCCTTGGTGCTAAAGGTGATTTTTTCTACGGTTCACAAGACGTGCTCAATACCAACCCTCTGAGCTTTAGAATTAACTTTCCAGGTGGTGAGTGGCAGATGTACGCCACACCAAAATCTGGATGGCAGCCACCAAGTTCTGCTATTTGGCCGCTTAGACTGGCCATTATTCTATTTTGTGTTTTATTTGCTGGCGCCTCTGTATTCTTTTTACGCATGGTCGAAAGACAGTACAAAAGCGAACGTATGTTAGAAACCATGAGTAGTCTTGCTAAAGTCGGCGCTTGGTCTTTTAATCTAGAGACAAGAACCGTCTATTGGTCTGATATGACCAAGCAAATTTTTAAGTTTCCTCTTAATGTACAGCCAGAGTGGCCTGCTAACTTTACACTTTTTAAGGCTGGTGAAAGCCGGGATAAAATTCGTCGCCTTAACGAGCGTGCAATCAAGTATGGTGAGAGTTTTGAGACTCAAGTGCAAATCATAACTGCTGAAGGTGATGAAGTTTGGGTGCTGCTACATGGTGAAGCCGAGCATAAAAATGGCCGTTGTATAAAACTTTTTGGTTCACTACAAAATATTGATACCCGTAAGCGAGATGAGCTAGAAAACAACAAAATAGCCTTACATAATGAGATTTTAGCCTCTCTTACCGTTAATGATGCTGTACTGACGGGTAACCTTAACTTATCTAAACATGTTATTGTGCAAGCAATTTGTCACGCTTTTGATATTGATCGCGCTAGTATTTGGCTATTTAGTGACGATCGCCAATCGCTCAATACCTTTGCTATTCACGACCAAAGTCAGCCTGAATTTAGTGAGCCGATTTCACTCCAGCAGTTTGAATTTCAAAATTATTTTGATGCTATTAACAATCACGCTGTAATTAATGCCAGTGATGCACAGCAACATCCACTGACTAGTGACCTACGTAGCAACTATCTTGATTGGTTTAATATACGCTCAATGCTGACTGTGATAATCCCCACAGGTAGCAAAACAATGGGGGTTGTGTGCGCCGAAAAATGTCATAACCGCAGACATTGGAGTAAAAATGAAGAAAGCTTTTTAATCGCAGTTGCGGCACTCATTGGTAGTTTACACGCAAGTCAGCGCCGTATAGAGACCGAACAACAACTCGTTCAAGCAAAAGAAGCTGCTGAACAAGCAGTAAAAGCCAAAAGTGAATTTTTAGCAAGCATGAGTCATGAGATCCGCACCCCTATGAATGGCGTGATCGGGATGCTCAATATCATCAAACAAACCAAACTAGACACCCAGCAAAACCACCATATAGATTTGGCGCAATCATCGGCTGAATCACTATTGCATATCATTAACGATATTTTAGATTTCTCTAAAATTGAGGCCGGTAAGCTCGATATTGAAAATGTTAGCTTTAATGTATCAAAACTACTTGGCGATACTATCGAATCGTTTGCCATTAAAGCAGAACAAAACAATACCAAGTTGCTGCTAGATACCACACACCTTAATCACGGCTTTATCATTAGCGACCCAAACCGGATTAGGCAAATTATCAATAACCTAGTTAGCAATGCGGTTAAATTCACAAAAGATGGTGAGATTATCGTCATCGCCAAACTCGAAACAAACAACGAAGAATTGTTCTTGAACTGCTCTGTTATTGATTCGGGTGTAGGTATCAAGCCCGAAAAGCAAGCCACTTTATTTGACTCATTCACGCAAGCGGATGCATCAACTACACGCCAATACGGCGGTACAGGGCTTGGCCTTGCAATAGTAAAACAGCTGTGTCAGTTAATGGATGGTGATGTCAGTGTGGTTAGTTCATACGGGGAAGGCAGCACCTTTAATTTTACTGTAAAAGTTAAACGTGATCATACAAAGCAAGCGCCAGAGCCAAGCCACATTATAGATAAAAAGCATATTTTAATTGCTGATAATTGTAAGCTCAGTAGCAATATTGCCAAAAAACAATTGCAGCTATGGGGAGCAGAGGTCGAGACCTATACTGATATGCCAAGCTTACTCAATCGTGCTGCAATGCCAACCGATAATGGCTGCGATGCAATTTTAGTGGATTATCTTTTTTATAGCAGCGCAACAAAAGAGCACCAACAAGCATTCTTAAAATACTTTAATGCCACCAGCTGTAAACGAATTTTAATGGCCCCAATGAGCCTTACTGAAAAACAAACGAGACAAACATTAAAAGTTGAGAGTATTATCTTTAAACCATTAACGCAGTCTGATTTATTTAATTCACTGGCAAACGACAAGTACATTGAACAGCAGCAGGTTAATAAAGAAACCTTAATAACTAAGGTCGTGACCAGTAGCGGTAGCGCTGAGTCACAAGTCTTGCTGGTTGAAGATAATAAAGTAAATCAGATGGTGGCAGGTTCGTTGCTAAAACAAGCAGGCATTAGTTTTGATATCGCTGAAAATGGCCTTGAAGCGATTGCAAAACTTTCAAGCCGAGAGCAAAGCCCCTACCAATTAGTGTTAATGGATTGCCAAATGCCAGAAATGGATGGTTACCAAGCAACGCGAGCCATTCGGGCAGGTGAAGCAGGCGCAGCTCATCAGGGGGTTAATATCGTCGCACTCACTGCAAATGCGATGCAAGGTGACAAAGAGCGTTGTTTAAACGCAGGTATGAACGACTATGTCACCAAACCCCTTAAATTTGACTCGCTCAATAAAAAGTTAACAGTGTGGCTAAGCACTGAAGAATAAAAAGAGAGTAAAACCATGCAATTATCATCAATTCAACAACGTGTTATTGGCTGTTTACTCGAAAAGCAAAGTACAACACCCGAACATTACCCGTTATCTTTAAATTCACTGACTAATGCATGTAATCAAAAGTCGAACCGTGAACCTGTATTGTCTTTAACTGAAGCGCAAGTACAAGATACCCTCGATGAGCTTATTGCATCACGCTTAGTGACGGTTGATGAAGGGCTGTCAGGGCGTGTAAATAAATATGCTCACCGCTTTTGTAATACCGAATTTGGCAGTTTGCAGTTTACTGAGCAGCAACGCGCCATTATTTGTTTGTTACTGTTACGTGGCCCGCAAACACCAGGCGAGTTGAGAACACGCAGCAACCGCCTCGCTGAGTTCAGTAACGTCAATGAAGTCGAAGCCGCATTAAACGCACTCATTGCACAAGAACATGTGGCACGCTTAGCACGAGAGCCCGGCAAACGAGAGAGCCGCTACATGCACTTATTTGTTGACCCAGACAGCATTACTGAGGATATGGCTGCTAATGAGCCAATGCAGGATAATAGTAGTGAAGTGCAGCAATTACGAAGCGAAATCGAAGAACTTAAGCAACAAATTAACGCAATAAAAGCGCATTTAGGTCTTTAATAAAAACCGCGCCCGTAACATAATGTACAAGACGCTGACAACCACAACGAAAAATAGGAGCTCTACCATGCGTGCCGACATTCTGGCGGAAATGAAAGTCCAACCAACTATTGATGTAAAAGCGGAAATCACCCGTCGTGTTAACTTTCTTAAAAGCCGACTTATTGCTGCGCACTCTCGCTCACTTGTATTAGGGATCAGTGGCGGTGTTGACTCATCAACCTGTGGCCGTTTATGCCAATTAGCGGTTGATGAATTAAATCAAGAACATAACACCAACGAATATCAATTTATTGCTGTGCGCTTACCTTACGGCGTACAAGCAGATGAAGACGAAGCACAACTAGCCGTAGATTTTATTCAACCTAGTAAACGTATGACGGTTAACATTAAAGCGGCTGTCGATGGCATGCATGAACAAGCAATGGCGGCAGTTGTTGGTGGTGGTGCTGAATTACCAGAGCAAGCTAAAATCGACTTTATCAAAGGCAATGTAAAAGCGCGCCAACGCATGGTTGCGCAGTATGAAATTGCCGGTTTCAGCCAAGGCTTAGTTGTTGGTACCGATCACAGTGCTGAAAACATCACTGGCTTTTACACAAAATTTGGTGACGGAGCATGTGACCTAGCCCCTTTATTTGGCTTATCAAAGCGTCAAGTTCGTGCGCTTGCTGAGCACTTGGGAGCACCAGCTGTCCTTGTACATAAAGCCCCAACGGCCGACTTAGAGTGTGATCGCCCAGGTCTAACTGATGAAGAAGCGCTTGGCCTCACTTACGATCAAATTGATGATTTCTTAGAAGGTAAAGAAGTCAGCAATGAAGTCGAAGAAAAGCTAACAGCAATTTACTTACGTACTCAACATAAGCGCCAAGCGATCCCAACGGTATACGACGAGCTTTAAAAACGGTTAAAACACTAAAAGGGCAATAATAATTGCCCTTTTTCCTTCCTCGTACAGACCCTTAGCAATATTCAAAACCTTCAATCACTCATTATCGGCCGCGCTAAATGATCTAGAGCGCTATGCTTGACGTAAAAGTTAGCAACATGATTGCAGTAAAGATGAAATAGTTCTGTAATTTGGTTTATAGTTGTTACAGTTAAATACATTACATTTCAAATCAAAAATCTAAGGTTTTATATTAGTTTATGTCATCGCCCATTTTAATTACTGGCGCAGGCCAACGTATTGGACTCGCTCTGGCCGAGCACTTTTTAGCGCAAGGGCAAGAAATCATCGTCACTTACCGTACCCGCCATGAAGCAATTGATGTGCTTGCAGGTAAAGGCGCTATTTGCATCCATGCTGATTTTAATAGTGACCAAGCTATCGGGCATTTTATCGAAGAATTAAAAACCCATACCAACCAGCTCAAGGCAATTATCCATAATGCGTCTAGCTGGGATTGCGAAGCAAATAACCACGATTACGCAGACCTATTCGATAACATGATGCGTATCCACGCCAAAGCGCCCTATTTAATTAATTTAGCAGCTTCTGATTTGCTACTGCATTATCAGCAAAACAGTGGCCAAGCCGCAGATATTATTCACTTAACCGATTATGTGGTTGAAAAAGGCAGCCCTAAGCACCTTGCTTATGCAGCAAGCAAAGCAGCGCTTGATAATTTAACCAAGTCGTTTGCCGCTAAATTTGCACCAGACATTAAAGTGAATGCTATCGCCCCTTCGTTAATTATTTTTAATGAACACGATAGCGACGAATACAAAGCCAAAACATTAAAGAAATCGCTAATGGGCATTGAGCCCGGCTGCGCCGAGATTATTAACAGCGTAGAACTATTACTAAGCAGTCACTACATCACAGGTCGTTCTATGCCTGTTGATGGCGGCAGACATTTAAAATAACGAATTACAGAGAAAGCTATGCACGATGATTTAAAAAATAGTTACCAACAAATAATTACCGCAGTAGGTGAAGATCCTGCTCGTGAAGGATTACTCGACACACCAAAACGCGCAGCAAAAGCGATGGAGTATCTGACTAAAGGCTATCGTCAAACATTAGATGAAATCACCAACAATGCGGTATTCACTTCAGATGCCGATGACATGGTATTGATCCAAGACATTGAGCTTTACTCTATGTGTGAGCACCACTTGCTGCCATTTGTTGGCCGCTGCCATATTGCTTATATTCCTGATGGCAAAGTGCTTGGTTTATCTAAGTTTGCGCGAATTGTTGACATGTTCGCACGTCGTTTTCAAATTCAAGAGCAATTAACCCATCAAATTGCTAAAGCGGTTGAAGAAGTGACAGGCGCGAAAGGTGTTGGCGTAATCGTCGAGGCAAAACATATGTGTATGATGATGCGCGGCGTTGAAAAGCAAAACTCAAGTATGCGTACATCAGTTATGTTAGGTAACTTCAGAGCCGATCCAAAAACCCGTAACGAGTTCTTACAACTAGTTAGAGGGTAATGATGGCCAACGCAATTATTAATGTCACTAACCTCAGGCTACGAACCTTTATAGGTTTTAACCCTGAGGAACGTGAGAAAAAACAAGATGTAGTGATTAATTTAGAAATTCATTACCCTGCTGATCAAGCTTGTGAAACTGACGCAGTCGATAAAGCACTAAACTACAAGACCATTACTAAAGAAGTGATCAGCCTTGTCGAAGAAGGCCACTTTTTACTGTTAGAAAAATTGGTTGCTGAAATTTTAGCAATTTGCCACCAGCATCAAAGCGTTCACTATGCCAAAGTGCGCGTCGATAAACCTCATGCGCTGCGCTTTGCTGATTCAGTATCACTGACCCTAGATTGGCAAAAAAGTTAAAATAAGGGCGTGTTCACCTTTGTGGATTAAAATTTGTTCACTCTAGGGGCGATTTAATCGCGGCGCGAGATTTGTAACCTAGTGGGCTAAGTAAAAATCGAGCAACAAAGAGTTAATCGCCCCTAGGAAGAACCCGAAGGGCAGCGCGTGTTTGGCATTGATGCTGCGTTATCACCTATTTATGTGGAACAACCACACTACATAGGCTCTGCCTTGCCTAAATACCAAACACACTGCTGCAAAATTAATCATAAAAGGTAAACACGCCCTAGTCCCACCGCAAAGGCAAGCACAGCTAAATAACGTGCGCCTTTGCCTAGGGTCACGAGTAACAAAAAGATTGAAAACTTAACCCTAAAAATTCCGCCAACAACCGTTAAAGGGTCGCCGACAATAGGCAGCCAAGCAAATAGCAAACTGTAAATACCGTATTTATTAAATTGCTGTTCGGCTTTGTCTATCGACTTTTGTGAAACGGGAAACCATTTACGCTCTTTAAATCGCATGACTTGCGTGCCCAGCCAATAATTCACACAACTCCCAAGCACATTGCCTACAGTTGCACTTAACCATAACAACCAAAGTAGATAGTCACCACTGGCTATCATAGCTGTCATTACTAATTCTGAAGAGCTAGGTAATAAGGTTGCGGAAATAAACGCGCTGAAAAATAACGATAAGTAGGCCATAAACATCACATAAAAAAGCTCAGCAAATGGCTGAGCTTTTAGTATATGGCAATTAGTTTACTTTATAAATTCTATCGCCATAGGGTATTTAACTTCTTTACCATCGTTGGCTTTAATCGCCGATACGACCACCATAATCAATGAGAATAGCGCTACTAATGGTAGCAGGATGACTCCAACGACAACAAACATCAGCATAAAGCACACAATGTAAGCAATCATCATGGTTAATTGAAAGTTTAATGATTTGCGACCATGCTCAGCAACAAGTGGCATTTCTTCTTTTTTTACAAGCCAAACAATCAAAGGCCCAATCACCGAACCAAACGGGAAAAGCAAGCCTGCTAAGGCACTTAAGTGACAAAACATTGCCCATGTGCGCTGCTCTTTATCTGCCACAATTATTTCAACTTTTTGATTATCATCCATTTTAAATTCCTTGTTATGGGTCTGTTTGTTTCTCTACTATAAACCGTAATGACTTTTTACCCTAGTTAAATTGGTTAAATTTAAAACTCTCAACCAGCAAAAAAGGCTGTAATCAGCGTTGTGATAAAAATGTGATAACTTCGTGAGGGTTTCTGGATATTGCTATTCGATACTGGTTTTGAATCATCAAAAACAGGAATCTCACATGAAAGCTTTACCTTTAACTTTATTCGCTGCATGCGCAGTAACTAGCCTTGCAAGCCAAGCTGCTGAGCTTGATATAAAACTAACTAACCTCACGCAAGGTTTACACTTTACCCCTATTCTCATTACTGCCCATAACAGTGACAGCAAACTTTTCAGCGTTGCTATGCCTGCTTCTACAGCCCTACAGACTATGGCTGAAGGTGGCAATCTCGAGCCATTGATGACTGAAGCCACAGCCGCAAACAGCGACATGGTTGCCAACCCAGCTGAAGGTTTATTAGCCCCAGCAAGCTCAACGATGGCGAGCTTATCCACCAAGGATGGCAATAACTACTTATCTCTAACAGCCATGCTACTGCCTACCAATGATGGCTTTGTAGGTTTAGATAGTTGGATGATCCCAACAGAGGCTGGTACCTACACAGTTTATCTCAATGCCTATGATGCTGGCACCGAAGCCAATGATGAGCTTGTTGTTGAGGGTTCAGGTATGCCGGGCACGCCAGGCATTCCTGCCGCACCGGGTGGTAATGCGGGTATGAATAGTAGCGGCGTCACCAGTAGCGAAACCAATATGATGGTGCATATTCATCCGGGTAATTTAGGTGACGACGATTTAGAAGCAGGTATGAGTGACCTCGATAACACCGTACACAGATGGTTAAACCCAGTTGCGATGCTAACAGTTACGGTTAAATAGGAGGTTATTATGCGCTTTTCAAAAAGCTTAATTATCCTCGCATTGAGTGCCGGCCTTGCGGCCTGTGGGGATTCAGATAAATCATCAGACAACATGGATGAAGCGCTGGAAGAAATGACAATGGAAATGGGTGAGATGGCAACAAATCATCAATTTATGGTGGAGGTAGTCAATCTCACCGCTGCTCAACCTTTCTCCCCTGTTGCTGTGATTGCTCACACCGATGGCATGCTTTGGAAAATTGGCGAGCCAGCATCTGAAGCACTTGAAATTATGGCTGAAGGCGGCGATAACAGCGAGCTACTCGCAGCAGAAATGACAATGCAAGCAGCTTCAGCAGAAAGCCCATTACCACCAGGTGAGCAAGTCACGTTGACCCTGACAACGGGAGAGCTTGATTCATTAAAAATTAGCTTAGCGACCATGTTGGTGAATACAAATGACGCGTTTACCGGTCTTAATGCTATAGACGTGTCTTCGTTAGCGGTTAATGAGTCACTGTCTCGTACTAGTTTTGCCTATGATGCAGGCACAGAGGCTAACTCTGAAGCACAAGGCACGATCCCTGGTCCTGCCGACTCAGGCGAAGGCTACAACGAAATGCGTGACGATATTAACCGTGTTGCAATGCACCCAGGTGTGGTTAGTCAAGATGATGGCCTGACAAACTCTGTGCTCACAAGCCAGCATAAGTTTGATAACCCGGTTGCTCGGATCACGATAACGCGGACGCAATAATAATCGCACTCCTTACACCGAGGTCATAAGGATGTGCCTCTGTGATTTGGAGTGAGCCATGCGCCAAGAAAAATTATTAATCGTCGAAGATGATAGAGCAATCCGCCAACTTATCAGCACACAATTGCACTGCCTAAACTTACATATTGATGAAGCCTCGAGCGCTGAAGCTGCAATAAAGAAGCTTGCCAGCTCAAGTTACGGCTTAGTACTGCTTGATATTAACCTGCCACAAATGGATGGCTTGAGCTTATGCCGCAAAATTAAAGAGCACTACCCAAGTATTGCCGTTATTTTACTGACCGCACTCAGTAGCGATATGGACAGAGTGATTGGTTTGGAAATGGGCGCTGATGACTATATTTGCAAGCCTTTCTTCGCCAGAGAATTACAAGCACGAATAAAAACACAATTACGGCATAGGTCACAACTTATGGCAGCTCAATCACATCATGAAGATAGCGCTCAAGCGGCAATTCAACTTGGAGAACTACACATTGAATTTGCCAGCCACCAAGCATTTTTAGCTGACCAAGCAATTAACTTAACCGCCACCGAATTCGATTTACTGGTCTATTTTGCTAAACACCCAAACCATGTTTTTAGCCGCCAACAATTACTAGACCAAGTATGGGGCTATCAACACAGCGGCTACGAGCATACGGTTAATTCCCATATAAACCGTTTACGCAGTAAGTTTGAGCAACATCACCCAGCCAACTTTATCGAAACAGTTTGGGGTGTAGGCTATAAATTAAACCCCGGTCAATTGAGTGCAAACTAATGAAATCAATGACGCTTTATCAAAAACTCGCTTGGTCATTAGTGCTTATTTTTAGCCTGTTGTGCGCACTCGTCTTAAATTGGAGTAAGCAGCTAGAGCAAAGCTCGGTACACCATGCTCAGCAAAACTTGCACCTTCAATTAGCCGAACATTTAGTGCATGATAACCCACTGATCCAGCAAGGTGTGTATGACTATAAGGCACTAGAAAACTTATTTCACACGCTGATGATACTTGGTCCGGCTTTTGAGTTTTATTTTGTAGACCCAGAAGGTCATTTACTGACTTATTCAGCCAAACCGGGGCAAGTCGTAAGGCAACAAATAAACTTAAGCCCAATACAGCAGCTACTCGACAACCCCACTGCCACACCGATTTATGGTGACGATCCACGTAGCAAGGATGGCGTAAAAATTTTTTCGACCGCACCAGTTTATAATCAGCAACAACTGCAAGGCTATTTGTACGTGATAATTGGCGGGCAAGCTTACGATACAACCCTTAAAAACATAAAAGCCAATGATAACCTTTGGCTAGCCGCAATGTGGTTTGTAGCCGCCTTAGTTGCGCTCTTTATTGCGATGTTGCTGTTATTTCGGTTTTTCACCTTACCGCTCAAAAAACTCAATAAAGAGCTTAATAAAATAGAAGCGGCTAACTACAGCCTAACCAAAATGTCATTGGACTCTAGCTATACAGCTGATGATGAAATTGGCAATTTAAGCAAAGGCGTCAATGCCATGCTGGCGCGTATTGATGAGCAGTTTCAGTCATTACAGCACGCTGATAAGCAACGCCGAGAGTTACTCACTCATTTATCACACGATTTACGTACGCCGCTCTCTTCACTGCACGGCTTTCTAGAGGTGATCAATAAACCGGATAGCCACTTAAACGAGCCCGAGCAACGTCATTATCTCAACCTTGCAATGGATAACTGCCAGCAACTAAAACAGCTGATTGAACAAATTTTTGAGCTGGCTAATTTAGAGTGCGGCCAAGTGAAAATACAATCCGAGACCTTTAATTTGGGCGAGTTGATTTATGATTGTGTGGCAAAGCTTGCTCTAACAGCGCAATCAGCTGGGATTTCGCTCAAGGTTATTCCCGAAATTTGCGATTTTACCGTGACAGCAGATATTGCAAAATTAGAGCGGGTGCTTACAAACTTAATCGAAAATGCCATTCGGCACACCCCAAATGGCGGTGAAATAGCCGTTAAAGTTAGCCAGCAAAGTGATCAGTTATACGTGGCAGTGTCTGATACCGGGGTTGGTATTCATGAGGATGAACTCAATGCGATTTTCGAACCTCACTATCAGGCGCGTAATAGTATAAAACGAGGCTCAACAGGCTTGGGACTTGCTATTTGCAAGCAACTGCTCAACCTAATGGATAGTGAAATAAACGTAAAAAGTACCTTAGGAAAAGGCAGTGAATTTCGTTTTAATTTAGCGATGCAGGCATCCGCTTAATCACGGATGCCTGTGTTGTTATTATTTTTCGATACCCGCTAAATCGAGCATAAAGGCGTAATATAAAGCGGTATCTTGCAAGCTTTTAAAGCGCCCAGAAGCGCCGCCGTGCCCTGCTTCCATGTCGGTTTTGAACAGCAACAGGTTATCATCGGTTTTATATTCACGTAGCTTAGCAACCCATTTTGCAGGCTCAAAATACTGAACTTGAGAGTCGTGTAAGCCGGTGGTGACTAACATATTTGGGTAAGCCTGCTTCTTAACTTGGTCATACGGCGAATATGACAGCATGTAATCGTAATAGACTTTATCGTTCGGGTTGCCCCACTCGTCATACTCATTCGTTGTCAGTGGTAAGCTGGCATCTAACATGGTCGTGACTACATCAACAAAAGGCACTGCTGCAATCACCCCTTTATAAAGTTCAGGCGCTTGATTCACAACAGCCCCCATTAGTAAGCCACCTGCACTGCCACCCATGGCAAAAATATTATCCTTATCACCATACTTTTGAGCTGCTAATGATTTAGTCACATCAACAAAGTCATTAAAGCTGTTTTGTTTTTTCAGCAACTTGCCGTCTTCGTACCAAGGACGACCCAGCATTTGTGAGCCACGTATATGCGCAATCGCAAACACAAAACCACGATCAAGTAAGCTTAATCGAGAGCTAGAAAAGCTCGGATCCATGGTCGCACCATACGAACCATAACCATATTGCATAAGCGGATTAGAGCCGTCTTTTTTGAACATGTCTTTACGATAAACAAGGCTCACAGGAACATCGACACCATCTCGGGTGGTCACGTAAACTCGCTCAGAGGCATAATTGTCAGGATTAAAATCACCTAACACTTTACGCTGTTTAAGCAGGTTTTTTTCACCACTTTCTAGGTTGATATCGTAGCTGCTGCCTGGCGTCGTCATACTTGAATAGTAAACACGTAAGTTAGGGTTATCTAACTCACCATTACCATAACTAAAGACCATATAGGTTGGGTCATTAAACGCAACGACTTGCTCTTGTTGGTTACGAAGGTCACGAATAGTGATACGGGTTTGCCCCATTTCTCGCTCTTCGTATACTAAATGATTGTTAAATAACTCAATGCCTTCAAGCTTTACGTTATCACGACCAGCAATTAGCGTTTGCCAATTTGCTTTATCATGCGCTTTATCGCGATGCACTTTCATCAGTTGAAAGTTAACTGCATTTAAATTGGTAACGATGTAATACCAATCGCCTAACTTTTTGATGTCATATTCAAGCCCTGCTTCGCGTTCAATAAAACGTTTTGGCATTGCTTTGACATCATTTGCATCAATAACCGAGACGCCCGATGCACTGGTGCTGCCATGGCTAATATAGATTTCTTGTTGGTCTTTACTCTTGTAAATACCGGTGTAATAACTGGTATTTTTCTCTTCGTAAACGAGTTCGTCGTCGGCTTGCGGGGTGCCTAGCGTATGGCGATATACTTGGTAGCCTAACAGCGTTTGTAGGTCTTTTTTGATGTAGTAAAAGGTTTTGTTGTCATTAGCCCACACGACATCACCTTCTGTACCTTCAAGGCTTTCTGTGAGCATTTTACCTGTGGTTAAATCTTTTACTTTAATTGTGTAAATACGACGACTCACAGTGTCTTCACCATAAGCCAGCAAATTGCCATTTGGGCTGACAGCTAAACCTGTTACGGCAAAATAATCATGATTTTTAGCAAGCTCATTCACATTTAAGATAACCTGCTTACCTTCTCCTTGGCTATCTTTGCTGCGCACATAAACCGGATATTCGTCATCACCGCGCGTTTGTGAGAAATAGTAATATTCCCCTTTTTTTGTCGGTACCGTATCATCATCCTTCTCAATACGCCCTTTAAGTTCTTCGAACAGGGTGTTTTGTAGCGTTTGAGTATGCGCTAACTTACTTTCAACATACGCATTTTCAGCATTCAAATGAGCAATAACAGCGGCATCTTTGCGCTTATCATCACGCATCCAATAGTAGTTATCGACACGAGTGTCTCCATGAATGGTCATTTCATGAGGTATTTTTTTGGCGACGGGTGCTGCAATCTGAACTTGCTCTGTGATAACAGCTTTTTCTTTATTATCTGGGACTTTATTACACGCTGATAGAACAGCTAAAGAGAGTGCCGCTAGGCAAAGTGAATGGCCAACTTTCATGGGATTCCTGTTTTCGTTTTATTATTCTGTCTCCAATATAAGTAAAAAAACTGCAATATATAAGTAGCCTTTGTGAAGCAATGTAAAAAGGGAGCCGAAGCTCCCTTTTATCACTTACTTATCAAGTAATTACTTTTGCTTACGACGACGCATAAATGCGAACGGTGTAGCAAGTAATGTTAACCATGCTAGTGAACCTGAAGAAGATTTTTTCTTCTCTGGTTCTTCAACTACAACTGGTTGCTCAGACGCTTCATCAGCTAGGTTGTTAACTGTAACAGTTACCATAGCAGACTCTGAAACATTACCTGATCTGTCAGTTGCAACAACTTCTAGTTCAATTGATGTTAAACCAGCGTCATAATCAAGTACGTCTTGATTCATAACTACAACATCACCTGAAGATGTTACTGAAATAGCTGTTGAACTTGAGCTAATTACAATGAACTCTGTAACAGGGCTTGCTAAATCAGCACCATAAGTTGCTTCTAGCGTACCAATTACCGTACCATTTTCAGTGTTTTCATCAACAGAGAACTCAGTATCAACAATAACTGGTGGAGTATTCGAGTCTGATTCAGGTGTTGCAGCATACGCTTTAGAACCCGAGTCTGAAAGAATCATGAAGTCTTCACCTGCATTGTATAAAGTAGCTGAAGCACCTGGTTCAATTGAGCTAACAGCTTCACCAGCTTCATCTACAAACATTGCATATACATCACTTGATGCATCTGTGAATGTGTAAGTACCCATTGCAACATCACCTTCTTCAGTTGCAATTGGTGTCCATGTTTCTTCTTCTGTACGGAAACGAACATCTACAGTTGCTCGACCAATGTCATCGGCTGTTAGGCCAAATGCTTCAATACAGCTTTGCATTGTGAGGTGGTTGTTACCGATAATTTGGTAATAATTATCTAAGAAACCAGAAGCACTACCATAGCCGTGAGTAAAGGTAATTGCAGTGCCCGGCTCAACATCGTAGAACCACTCTAACTTACCATTTTGTACTGTAACATCGTAAACACCATCTTGGTCCATATCGAAGTCAGCCATGAAACCACCCACGTAAGAGTGAGTAATTCCCTCGTTTAGCACTAATGTAGTAAGTGTTACATAACCGCTTTCACAAATTTCAGCTGATACAGCAAATGTTTCGATTGATGCGCCTACTAAGTCAAAACGTTGGTCTTCATCAATATCATCAGTCATTACTGTAGGAGCAAATACAGGATCAAGTGCTACCGCACCTGTGTTTGTTACTTCATGTGCAACGCCGTTATCAGTCACAACTGGCATGAAGCTCATTGCCGCATTTGCTTTTGGTAATACGTGATAAACAAGGTGGAATGCTTCATCGCTGCCATCAGAGAAGATTAGCGCACCATCAAGCTCTAGGTTAGTTAAGTCAGCCGTAGCATCTTGAGAACCAATATTTTCCTCAGTTAAAGTCCACTCAGGTAGAGTTGCAGGATCAATTGTTGCTGTCACGTCAAATGACATTGTTTGACCTGCTGGCACTGTAATTGACTCTGGGTAGTCAAGTGAGAATGAACCACGCTCAACATCGTCTGCATAACGTTGTTCAAGAGAAAGTGTGTACACTTGGTCTTCGTTAGAGAAGTTCTTAACTTGAACTGTTTTAGTAAGCTCAACTGTTTCTGATGCGTTTACTAAACCAAACGAAAGCGCAGCTTGTTTGGTATCTGCAGCCCAAGCAGCAACCGGTAAGTTAGCCGCTTTGTTTACATCAACAAGACCCGCACCGATATAACTAATTGGTGCAAGCTCAGCGTCTGGGTTAATCGCTAACGGCTCCATAGTTACATTTAGGTTTGCCGTGTTCATTAATGTCGCTTTAATTTCAAACGCGTTACGCTCTGGCAGCGCTTCTTTTAATAAGCTCACCGCACCAGCAGTAATAGGACCCGAGAATGAAGTACCTGTTGCGCCAGTAAGACCATCACCAAGACCAGGATGAGCAGTCATGATGTTTACACCTGGTGCTGTAATCTCTGGTTTTAACAGCCCGCCCATTGAAGGACCACGCGATGTGAAATCAGCAATCGCGCCAGACATAACAAGACGCTCAACTGTTAGGTTAAACGTACCGCCCGCTTTTAGAGCTGTACCAGCTGCAAACGTTACGCCTACAGAAGGGATAGTAACAGTTGGATCTGAACCGCCCATAGGTGCTGGCGTGCCATCGTCATTATTGTTTGCAATAATAACAAACTCTGCGCCTTTAGCTTGTGCTGCTAATACTTTAACTGTAAATGCACATGCACCACGGTCTATGATAACGCCTTTACCTGTAAAATCTACGTCGTCAGCAAACGCTTCACAAGCCGTTTGATTTGCATCTGGGTACACAAGTTCCAAGTTTTCATTAGTGTAGCTAAATGCCATCTGTGGACCAAAGCTGGCTGGCTGCACAACAGCTTCTTCACCATTAACTGTACCACTACCAACTGATTCTTCACCGGTAGGGTGAGTCATCGCACCCACTGAAAGAGCGTTTTCAGTTGTACTTGGGCCACCTACGATGAATGGATAAGCACCATCATTACCAGCAGAGATAACAACGTTTGTACCAAGTTTAACTGCTTGGTTGATGAATAGGCCAACTGCATCGTTTGCAATATCACCGTAATCGCCACCAAGTGACATATTTACAACATCAACACGGTCGCTCATATCACCGTCACCATTCGGATCCATTGCACTTTCAAGAGCTAAAAGTTGTGCAAGGCCTGGACAGCCACTATTACATACAGAGTAAACAAATAAATCTACGTTTGGTGCAATACCGTTAACAGAGTGAGAAACGTGTGTACCGTGGTTTGTATCTACATCAATAGGATCGGCATCATCGTTAATGTAATCATAACCACCTAATACTTTACCTTGTGGCCAATCAACTGACGCAGGATCAGCAATAGCTGCCGCATAGGCTTCATCAGTCCCCGCACCACCAAAAGCGGTATGAGTGTAGTCAATACCTGTATCAAGCACAGCAACGCGAACACCTTCACCTGTTGCTAAACCATTAGATACTAAAGGAGTTGCTTCAATATAGTCAGCGCTGTCAGCAACATGCAATTCATAATCGTATACTGGGTAAATGCCCTCAACTTGAGAGTTCGATAGTAACTTAGCAACATCTTGCTTATTACCATTGACTACGATTGAGCTTACTAGTGTTGATGTTTTAGCGACAACTTGTACAGGCAAGTCCATACTATTGATTGCTTGCTCTACGCTTGCTTGCGCTACTTTTGCTTGCGCTTGAATTGACGCTACATCCGCGCCCATTGTTTTAGCATTAACTGATGCTGGAGCATTTAACTTAATTAACCAGCTTGTAGCTTCGCGATGAGCTTTTTGTTCTTTTTTAGTTACCGCGCTCGATTGGATTAATTTTTTGCCGGCAAGATTATATTTAGAAAAGTCATTGGCTTGTGCACTAGCGCACATTGCACTGGTTACAGCCAAAGCAACTGCAGTTCTTTTTATTAGATTTTTAGACATGGGTTCCCCTGGGATATGTTATGTTATCGTCTAAATAGTGATTGAAACAAAGTTTCAGAACTAATATAAAACGGAAACCCTAGCAAGAACAACATTTCTGTTACATAAGAATTACATTCAGCTAAAACAAAGAACACTGAGTTTAAGTAACATATTGTTTTAAAATGATTTAAAGATGCAAGCTAGAGTTGTAAATATTTGTAAATGAACAGTGTGTTGAGTTTTAGTAAATAGAGTATTGAAAATGAATTCAGAAGTAATCAACATTCTTACCATGGCAAAGGTGATTCAAACGGCTGTTGCACCCGTCTTTTTAATTACCGGTATTGCTGCAACGTTAGGCGTGCTTTCAAACCGCTTAGCGCGTATTACCGATCGAGCGAGACAGTTAGAACGTAAACTTAAAGTCAGTACGGATGAAGACTTCAATAAGTCATTAACAACGGAGCTAAGGGCACTGTTGAAACGCTCTCGCTGCATCCATATTGCATTTAGTCTAAGTGTACTCAGTGCCTTATTAGTATGTGCTGTGGTTATGTGTCTATTTTTATCGCATATTCAATCTATCAACTTGAGCGTGACAATTGCTAGCTGCTTTGTGGCTGCTATGGCGCTTTTGATATGTGGATTTTTATCTTTACTATGCGAGGTTTTCTTAGCAACAAGAAGCATGCGCCGCGGCATGATCTTCGCTGATATTGATATAAATGATTAAATTAAACTTAAGTTAAGATTAACCGCGATACACTTGAATATTATATTGAGCTAAGATAAAACTCAGTTAGTTTACTTTTATGACATCTTAAGGGGCAAAAGGAATGAAATTAAAACAATTAGTAGTGGGTGCAATGCTTTCAACAATGGCACTAGGCGCTTCAGCAAATTCTGTATTTGAAGAGCCAAGCGATGCAATCGAGTATCGTCAAGCAGCATTTTCAATGATCCGCGTACAAATTGGTGACATGGGCGATATGCTAAAAGGAAAAGTACCTTTTGATGCAGAACGTTTTCAAAAGCGTGCCGACAATGCAGCGGCATTATCTAAAATGCCTTGGGAAGCTTTCGTAGCGGGTTCTGACAAGGGTGATACATCTGCACTTGCAGCTGTATGGAGCGACAACGAAACCTTTATGAAAAAAGCAGTTGCTTTCCAACAATATGCTGATGAGCTAGCAGTAGCAGCACAAAGTGGCGATAAGAAAGTAATCGGCAAAGCATTTGGCGCTTGGGCTAAAGGCTGTAAAGATTGCCATAAGTCTTTCAAAGACTAGTCTAGTTATGATTTAAACTAAAAAGGCGCTTATTAGCGCCTTTTTTTCATGTTTTGAAGTTGCTACCCAAGCAAATAGCTGAGCGGCTCTGCACCCCAAGTCGTAAATAGCACCACTAAGCACACTGCAAAAATAACAAAAGCTATCAACGGTGATTTAGTGACAGGCTCAGTAACCGCAACTTGCTCACTATTACCCGTAAGCATAGGTTTCACTAAGTTTTTTCCTTTAATGCGGTAAATCACAATCGCTATTACATGCAACACAATGGCATACAACAAAATATCAAAGTTTAAATGATGTAACCAACCGGCAAACTCTACGGTATCTGAGGATACATGCTCGACGAGTGGACCATCCGTTAATATATCGTCACTAGTCATTAAGCCAGAGGTTAGCTGCACAATGAGTAACGCAAAAAAGGCTATCACCATATAACTACCCGCCGCGCCGTGACCCGCCTTATGTTCATTGCTTGTAAATGACTTAATTGCAGCAACAGGTGAGTGAATAAGCGCAGACAGCTTTGCCGTTTTACTACCAATAAGGCCCCAAACAAGACGTGTAATAATAAGCGCTAGAGTGAAGTAGCCTGCAGCAAAGTGCAGCTCCAACATACCTTCTTCAGCACTAAAATAGAGGGTTGCGATGGCCGCAACTAATAACCAATGGAAGCTTCTTATAAAGCCATCCCATACTTTAACTTTAGACATTGTAACTTTCCCTTTAAAGACGCTTATAACTTGCAGATATGAAATTTCAGCAATGGGTTCGGCTATACATTATTGCAAACTTCAGTTATTTTGACACACCTCTATTTCAGCTGTTTTGATCTGAGCCATAACAACAAACATGAGCGATAAGATGCATAAATCAACAATAAGAGCCTTGCTAAAAGGGTTTTTCGACATGCTCCCCTTATGTCTTGCGGTGTTACCTTGGGGGATTTTATGTGGCTCGTTAGCCGTTCAAAATGGCTTCAGTGCTTTAGAAACACAAGCTATGTCGTTGTTGGTATTTGCAGGATCAGCACAACTCGTTGCGATTGAATTAATGGCCGGCAATACCCCGCTTTTAACTATCTTATTTACCACTCTCATTATTAGCTCACGGCACTTTTTATATGGTTTAGCTATTCGCCACAAAGTCATAGATCAACCCTTTCGTTGGCGACTACCAGTGAGTTTTGTACTGACGGATGAGTTATTTGCTTTTTCGCACCATCGCAAAGCGTACCGCACAAAAGTGCGCCTTATTTATGCACTCAGTGCCGGTTTTAGTTTTTATATTGCTTGGAATATCTGGACCTTGCTAGGTATTGTCGCAGGAAGTCTCCTTCCCGATTTAACAAATCTTGGCCTTGATTTTGCCATCGCTGCCACGTTTATTGCTTTAGTTATTCCGGGTGTAAAGAACCTTGCAACACTGGCTACAGTGATCACCGCAGGCGTTGTTGCAACACTATTAAAAAGTCAGGGCTTTCAACTTTGGCTTGTCACCGCGGCTCTTATCGCTATGACGGTTGGTTATCTAATTAGTCGCTGGCAAGCAAAAGAGGAGCATACACAATGATGACCACCATTTTATTAATGGCGTGTATCACCTTCTTCACACGTTACTTATTTTTACACCGCGCATTACCGTTTAAAGTCGGCCCGAAAATGCAGCAATTCTTAAGTTTTAGCGCCCCTGCAGTACTCACCGCAATTTGGGTGCCCATTGTGTTTATTAATGACGAAGGGATAAATCTAGATTGGCAAAACCCTTACCTAAGTGCTGCTGTTGTGTCTGTTATCGTGGCCTATAAAACACATAACATATACTACACAACACTGGCAGGGATGGGATTGTTTATAATTTTAAGTTAGCTGCGATGCTTAACGCCAAGTAAGAAAAACCGCTGATTAAAATTTACCCTTTTAGAAAAATGCCAAGCAAGTTAGAATCAATGCAACAATAATAAAAAGTTATCATTATGAGCGAATTTCACCAACTTTCTGCCACCAGCCTACAAGGCCAAACCGTTGACTTTTCTGATTTTGAAAACAAGGTTGTGCTTGTTGTAAATACCGCAAGTAAATGCGGTTTCACTCCACAATATGAAGGCTTACAAACACTGCATGAAAAGTATCATGAGCAAGGCTTAGTAATAATTGGTTTTCCATGTAACCAATTTGGAAAACAAGAACCAGGTGATGCAAAAGAAATTAAAGAAGGCTGCCTAATTAACTACGGCGTTAGCTTTTTAATGATGAGCAAAGTCGATGTGAATGGCGAACATGCTCACCCTGTTTTTAGATACCTAAAATCAGAATTACCGGGGTTTATCACCCGCAAAATAAAATGGAATTTCACCAAATTTTTAATTGGTAAAGATGGCAAGGCCATTAAGCGATATGCGCCACTGACAAAGCCTGAACAGCTCGAGTCAGACATCGCAGCTGCGCTGGACAAATAACAAAGCCTAAAAGCAATAAAGAGGCAAATTGCCTCTTTATCTAAATTTATGCTTAGTCGTTCAAGTACTCGTCAAAGTCGTCATCGCCTAAGTTTCTGCGCAAGCGTTTTTGTTCAAGATAGTCTTCCAACTTCTTCTTTACGCGTTGCTTTTTCTTGTCGTGTTGATTACGCCCGACCATTTCGTACTCGTCTTCAACAAAATCGTCATCTAGCGCGTCATAACTAAATGTCTTACCCACAACCCACTCCATAAAGTGTTTGAGACCAATTCTTGAGATTAAAATTTGCTCGATGAATTGGCAAAGATTAAAAAGCTCAGTAGTAATTTAGTATCTAAAAAACCACCAAAATAAAGCCATACACCCATGCTAAATAGGTCATATGTCAATATTGTGAATAAATAGCGCTAAATTTGATTTCTGAAAAGTGAGAGTTTTTTATCGTTTCGATAAAAGTCATTTATGCATGTGTATTTTTTAGTTAATTTGACTAAAAAATGGTTAAAAAGTTATTCCCCGCAATTTTTGAAAAAGCCTCAAAACACAGCAAGATTTTGAATTAATTGAATTTATAAATTTTGGCATTCAATTTGATTATGTATTTGTGTCATTTCAAACAGGAAAGAAAAAAATGAAAAAGTTATTGTTAGTAAGTTCTTTATTTATCGCTACCGGCGCAATGGCTCATAACGATAATGATACAAATATTTCATTCAGCGGTGAGCAGTGTGATGTTGAATTTATAAATGATGTACGCATTACACCAAGCGAGTTAGAAGTATACACAGCCGATAATCGCACTATGAAAATCATCGATCAACACACTTTATATATCGATGGTCAAAGCGTGTCGCTTGATGCTTCACAACAGCAAGCAATTGCAGATTACTCAGACAGCTTACGCAGCCAACTTCCTGAAGTAGCAAATATCGCACTTGATGGTGTAAAAATAGCTGGTGTAGCCATCGAAGAAGTATCAAATGCTTTCAATATTGATGGCCTAAGCGACATTTCAGAATTAATGGACGATATCAGCGTAGAAGTACAAAACGCTTTCTATCAGCAAGGTGCGTTCACCATGGGTCAGCAAAATTTCGAAAAATTTGGCCAAAACTTTGAAGACCAATTCGATGAGCAAATCGAATCGGCTGTCGAGTCAGCCATGATGCAATCGATGGGCAGTATTTTAGTGGCGCTAGGCTCTGAACTTTTAGGTTCAGGTGGCGACATGGATGAGTTTGAGCAACGTATGGAAAACATGGGCGCACAAATCGAAGCTCGTGTAGAAACACAGGCAGCTCAACTTGAAGAGCGTGCAGATGCGTTATGCGGCAGCTTTGCTGATATCGCTCATAAAGAGCAAGAGCTAGTGGTTCTAGTACCAGAGCTAAAAGAGTATCAACTATTTACTTTTAAACAGAACGCAGAGTAATGAATTAACATCCCTGAACCAAAACACTTGGTCCTTTCGCGCAGAGCTTGCTCTGCGCTTTTTTATTTTTTGGCCAGCACAGTCAGTTGCGATAACGTTTTAATCGCCTGCTCTAAGTTTTCAGACCAAGGCAAGCCATAACTTAAGCGAAAACAGCTACGGTACTTTTTACCCGCTGAGAATATCAAACCTGGAGTAATGCTGATCCCCGCCTCTAATGCCAAGTGGAATAACTTTACCGCATCATATTGGCTACCAAGGTCAACCCAGATAACACAGCCCCCTTGCGGGTTACTTATACGCGCACAACTTGGCATATATTGCTGCAGGCACCAAATCATACGTTCTTTATTGGTACTTAAGCGCTGTCTAAGCAAACGAATGTTACGGTCGTACTCACCGCTAGCTATAAACTCATACAAGGTCCACTGGTTTATAAGTGGCGCTGAGCAACTAAGCGCACGTTTGTGTCGCCTTGCTTGCTCTGCAAACTTACCGGCAATGATCCAACCAATGCGGTAACTAGGTGCGGCTGTTTTTGAAAACGACGCGCAGGTGATCACTAAGCCCTTTTTTGAATAAGCTTGTGCAGGAGTGGCACGCTTAGCTGTAAAATGTAAGTCGCCATAAACATCATCCTCAATAAGCACCACGTCACGCTGCTCTAAAAGTGCCACTAATTGCTCACGCTTGGCATCAGGCATAAAACTGCCAACAGGATTATTTAATGAGGTTGAAAACACACAGGCTTTTATATCATGCTCATCGAGTGCTTGAGCCAAATCATCTAGCCATATTCCTTCATCGGGGCATAGCGGTATTTCCAGTGCCTTTAAGCCTAAGCTTTCAATTAATTCGATAATGCCAAAATAACAAGGCGACTCGATAGCAATAACATCACCGGGTTTAGCGACACACTTAAGGGCAATCGCCAACGCTTCTTGAGCACCATTGGTGATCACTAATTCATCGCTATCAACCCCAATGCCAAAATCAAGATAGCGATGAATGAGTTGTTTTTTAAGTGGTGCAAAGCCATCCATCGGGCCGTAATTAATTGCCGATGCGCCCGCTAATGTCATTACTCGGCGCATTGTTCGTGCCAGTGCTTTATCTGTCGGTGCAGCGGCTACAGGGTTGGCGATACCAAATGGCACCACATTAGCTTTATGGATAGCGCTGTAGACTTGCTCAATCAAGCCTTGCTTATTGACTGTGGTCGGCTCTCGACTGAGCCTAACTCGCTTTGGTCGTGACTGATTTAACTGTGAAGACTTTAAAAAGTACCCTGACTTTTCTCTTGCTTCAATCAATCCTTGCCCTTCAAGTAATTGATACGCTTGTTTTACAGTAGGAATACTGATGTTGAGCTTGTCTGCCATTTTTCTGAGCGAAGGTAACTTTTCACCCGGTAATAACGAGCCTTGCAAGCAAAGATCTCTAACTAGCTGAATAACTTGTTGATATAAGAACTCACTGTTACTACGACTGATAACTTGTGACATAGCCCACCAAACTGTATAGGTTGCATTTCTAGTTTTCTGTATATGTTAAGTATACAGAAGAGGATTAAAATGAACATACTTTCAATTTTTGGGTACTAACTATGAAAAGCGCCGCTCTCTACCTTGCTACAGTACTGATCTGGGGATCGACTTGGCTAGCTATTGAGTTTCAACTAGGTGATGTCGCTGTTGAGGTCTCTTTATTTTACCGCTTTGCCATTGCAGCTATTTTAATGTGGGCCTTTGTGCTCATGAAAAAGCTACCTATGCATTATTCACTGCGTGATCACGGATTTTTTGCTTTATTAGCCTTATTTAACTTTGGTTTAAATTATTTAGTGCTGTATTGGGCGCAGAACTATCTCACCTCAGCAATGGCCTCAATAGCGTTTTCGATGTTGCTATTGATGAACATTATTAACACCCGCTTGTTCTTCGCAAAGCCAATTGCTAAACGAATTTACTTTGGGGCTCTACTTGGCGTAATGGGTATTGCCAGCTTATTTTGGCCACAAATTCAGCAATTCGACTTGAGTAACGGTGCGTTGGTCGGGTTACTACTTGCGCTATCTGGAACCTTTGTGGCTTCATTGGGGAATATGGTCAGTGTTCGAAATTCACAACGTAACATTGGCGTACTTCAAGGCAATGCCTGGGGTATGTTATACAGCGCTTTAGGTCTAGCTGCTTATGTTTTAGTAAGCGACGTTGAGCTCACGTTGAACGCCCCAAGTAGCTATTGGGTATCGCTTTTCTACTTAGCAGTGTTTGGCACCGTAATCGCATTTGCTTGTTACTTCGCGCTACTTAAAAACATCGGCCCTGAGCGCGCAAGCTATGTGATCGTGTTATTCCCACTGGTTGCAGTGGTGTTAAGTACTTTATTTGAAGGATTTGAATGGCAAGCGAATACCTTTATGGGATTTAGCTTGGTGTTATTCGGTAATGCTATCGTGCTGACTCCTACTCGACAAATTAAAGCATTTTTTGCTGCACGTAACCTACAGCAAAAAAGCTCCGTCCCCAGTTAGAAGTGACTATGTCGCCTCTAACACCAAGCGCCGGCAAATTTGCCGGCGCTTTTTTATGGCATATGAAAACGAAGTGCTTGTTTGTGTATCTTAATCTTAGCCGGAGTAAAACCAACAAGCTCACCATCGGCTTCTATAGCCAACCCTTTCGTGGTGACCTCTGCAGTTGTTAACTGGGTATATTCTAGCGCTTGCAAACCATGATGCTTTACGAGCAGTAAATACAAAAAGCTGATCAGGTTTTTCAACAAACCGCCAGCTGGCATGCAGTAGCAATCAAGCTGACCATCATTTAACTTTGCCCGAGGGGCAATCTTTAAGCCACCACCAAAGTAATGATGATTAGCAAAAATCGTCGCTAAATTACTGTAGCTGAGTGCTTTACCATTAAACTCACCCTGAACTGACTGTGCCTTAAATGAAAATAGCTGCTTGATGCCCTGCCAAGTGTAGCCAAACGAGCTAAAACTTCCGGCTTTATTTAGTTGAGTCACGACTTCAGCGTCAAAACCTATTCCCGCCACATTAATAAAATAGCGCTGATTGATTTGTCCAACATCGATTAACTCAGTACGGCTAATAAAAACAGCGTCATACCAAGCCTGTTGTTTACACGCAAAGCCACGAGCAAAATCATTTCCTGTGCCTGCCGGAATTAACGCGATAGAGCAGCGACTCGACATTAATGCATTAACAGCTAAATGCAGCGTCCCATCACCACCAATCACCACAACTTGAGTCTGGTTCTTAGCTAAAAGCGCTATATCAGCGCAATCATTCTCAAACTTGCCTGTGGTTAAATACAGTTCAGGCTCAATCTGTCTTTTTTTACATTCTTTTAGTAGCCAATCAACACTGTTTTTATGATTTTTTTTGTCACTTGGCTTTATTATTATCAACATCAACGGTTACTTCTTTTCTTGCATGGAAAAACACCACACTCGTTCAAATTATATTAATCTGAATATTTAGTCACTTTCTCACTCTAAAAACGCATAAATAAAAAGAATAAAAACTAAAAACCTTTATTTACCTACACTTCAGCGTTAAACAAACTGCATAAGAATGCAAGATACCACTAAGTTAAAAACTTAACCCCATGTTAATAAAAGGTTTTTGGATTAGAAAAAGTTATCCGACAGACTCAATTTTTATCGTTTTATTTTTGTTCAGTTTGATTGCAAAATACTCACGTTTTCAACCAAACACAACCCGGAGCAAAGTAATGAACCCAATTAATACATTAAACCAAAACGCTGCAACTCATGTTGCCGTAAAACCAACAAACCGCAAAGCAAAAATGTTGGCAAAACTAAATCGCTACGGCAAAAAGTTAGCTCTTGGCGGCGTAGTACAACAAAAGTAATCCCCAACCATGGTTACTTTATCGGTGCAGTAAACACCCAACCACTAACGAAGATCCTTCTTTAGCTCCTCCGTTTACTGCTCCAACCCCTTTCTTTTAAGTTAAAAACAGCAATTAATTAAACCTTTTTACAAAAAACTCCCTCTTTACGCTCAAAAAACAAGCAAACAAACTTTTTCCTATTTACACAGCCGATTCAGCTAAGTATTATTCTCGCATCACGATGTGGAGAGATGGCAGAGTGGTCGAATGCACCGGTCTTGAAAACCGGCAGGGGTTTGTAGCCCCTCTAGGGTTCAAATCCCTATCTCTCCACCACTTATTTTTATTTGTTGGTTAATTTCAGCAAATTACAATCAGAATTATGCGCTGGAGAGGTGGCCGAGTGGCCGAAGGCGCTCCCCTGCTAAGGGAGTATAGGGTTTGTAGCTCTATCGAGGGTTCGAATCCCTCCTTCTCCACCATTTTATTATTAAAAACCGCTTTTAAGCGGTTTTTTTATGCCCGAAAACTTGCACACTTCATTATATTTCATGCATGCTAAGTATCTATTTGCTACACAAAGTGATGCTATGTTTCGTTTTGCATTTTTTACTCTTGCCCTATTTGCCAGCGCCTACAGTCAAGCTACTATTTATAAGTGCATGATTGACGGGGTTGCCACTTTTACGGAGCAGCCTTGTGGGAAAGATGCAGTAATCGTGAAAATTTCACCGCCACCAGCAAGTAGCAAAACACCAGCTACAGAGCAGCCGCAAAAGCCACAAAAGCCTGCCGACTTAAGTGTTGAAGATTATTTAAAAATTCAAAAAGCCGATCGTGAAATAGAGCGCCTTCAGCTAGAAATTAAAGAACTACAAAAACAACAAAGTAAGCGCATCGATAAACTCAATAATATGACGCAAGATGCCGCAAATAGGTTAGGCGCAGCGTCTATTGATGATGCTATCAGCAAACAAAGTGAGCGTATTAACGCTTACTATAAAAGCCAAATCAGCATCCTCGAAAAACAAGTAGCACAGCTAGAAGAAAACAAAAAGCAGCTCAAAGAGCGAGGCACGCAATCCAATTAGCTTAACTTACTAAAACTGGTCAGACATGATATAACAACATTTGCTGATTTAGTTTAGGGATCAATCGTTTTGCACATTCACACGCTCGAAGGTTATATTCAAAATATCTATTTAGTTGAATATCCAGATAAATTGATGCTACTTGATGGGTGTTGCCGTGCTGATGTTGATACAGTATTTGACTATATTACCGAACAACTAAAGCGCCCCATCACTGACTTAAAACTGATTGTAGTCACCCATATGCACCCAGATCATGCCGGTGGAGCGCATGCACTAAGAAAGTTAAGCGGCGGCAAAATAGCGACGTCGAATGCTCCAGGTCAATGGTATAGAGGCATTGATGGTTTCTTAATGCACTTAACCGATATCGCTTTAGCTTGGTGGGTCGCCGGTAGGTTAAATAAAAAACGCCACAATCTTTGGTACAGCCGCCATTTAGATGCTGACTATTACCTTGCCACTGATGCAACCCTACCCGGCTTTGACGATTGGCAAGCACTACATAGCCCAGGTCACACTGACCGAGATATTAGCCTGTATCATATTCCTAGCGAGCGAATTTACATTGCTGATTTACTAGTGAAAGTAAAAGGGCAGCTTGTACCACCCTTTCCTGTTTTTTACCCGAAGCTGTATTTAAGCTCTTTGTTGATGCTAAAAGCGCTACAACCAAAACGGATTATGTTTGCCCACAGCAACGAAGTCAGTATTGATGACATCGACTTTGAGCAAATTTTAGCGCTGGTCCCCGAAAAACCAATGACGCACTGGCGTTCCGTCAAAGCAAAAGCTCGACAAGCTCTTAATTTAAGGCGCTTTTCACAGTCGTGATAAAAGTATCTATATCCTGCTGATCATTATAAATATGAGCAGAGACTCTTAAGCCTAAGTGACGTTCATCAACCGCAATATTCGCTGCAATAAGCGCAGCTTTAACAGCCGCTTGTTGCTCGCCAAAATGCATAATAGCCGTACCAGAGCATTTGTCAGCCTGTATGGGTGAGCGCATATAATCAGCTAATTGATCATGAAACTGAGCGAGCATTGCTAAGTTATGAGCGCGTACTTTCTCAATACCAAGATCAGCAAAGTAATTAATACTATGCGAAGCTAAAATATAAGGTGCAACTGAAGGAGTACCGCCCCAAAAGCGTAACGCGGTTTGATGATAAGCAAAGTGCTTAATATCAAACTCAAACGGATTTTGATGAGAAAACCAGCCAACATCTTGTGGCTGACAAAGTGATAGCTGCTTGCTGTTAACCCATAAATAAGCAGCACCCGGTCCACCACATAGCCATTTAACACTCGAGCCCAACATAAAATCGGCATCAAGCTTAGTTAAGTCGACCTCTAAAATACCCGCAGACTGCGCAACATCTAGTAAGCTCAATGTGTTGTGTTGTTTCGCGATATTTATAATTTCATGAATAGGCGCTTGCTGACCCGTGTTTGAATAAACATGGCTAATAAAGACTAAATCAATATCATTTTTCGCTAAATATGACTGCCAAACCTGCGCATCAGTTAAATCTTCATGCTTACCAATAAACACGATTTCAGCACTTTCAGGTAGGGCTTTTTGCATCGCAAAACCCATGCTTGGAAAGTCACTTTCTGCCATTAACACTTTGCAATTTTCTTGTTGCAGTCGCGGGTGCGACATCAACAGCTTGGTTAAACCACTCGATAAGTTAACTTGTGGACAAAATAACTCACTTTGCGAGTTAAATAATTTAGCGAGACTACTCGTAAATGCTTCAACACCTTGCAACCACTGTTGCCATGGTTCTTTATTTTCATTTTGCCAAGCGGCAAAAAACTGCTGATGAAAATGCTGCTCAGCAGATTTTAAGGGGCGCCCAACAGAGTGGTTAAGCAAATAGCTGCCTTGTGGAATTACAAAATCGTCTTTACTCATTACTTAATCCACTGTTTTAACTTAGTTAAATCATCAAACCGAGTGCGAATATCATCCCGTTTTGCTGCCGCACGGCGATCACGTAACTGCTCTAATGAGTTAAGTAACACATGCAAAGGCGGCCCACTGGCTGTGACTTTATCCAGATGTTGTTGCTGCATTTGCTGTGAAGGCTGCGCTATGTATTTACTGACCAACTGATTATGGTGGCCAATGGCTGTATCACCATGCAGTTTACACACTTGAATGAACAGCTTTAAGTTAGTTTGTAACCATTCGCTATCGCGCTCAGCTTCTGCTGCTAAAAAGTCATCCATAATACTTGTCATACGCATGCTTTCACGCAGGATCTGCTGATCTTCAGGCATCATATACAAGAATTTATCCACCAGCATTTGCGAGTAACTAGGTTCATTAGCAAAACAAAGACCAAGCAGTAAATCAATAACATTAATGCCCGCAAAATCACCAGCATTCGCGCCACGATATACCTCTTTACCTACTCGATACGGCTTGTAATACGGGCGTACACAATAGAAAAAGCGGTCTGTATCGAGCTTGTTGTATAACGTATTGTTCGACTCAATCACATCAAGCAATGCTTGTTTTGCTACTGCGAGTAAATCTGCCGCGATAGGGTGTGATATCCCTAACGGCTGAATTTTTAATAAAGCATCTGCCGCGCGCTTATACGCTAAAATGCCCTTGGTATTGTAATCAATAAAGATTTTCTCATCTTCAAGGTCAGTAAAACGCTTATACAAGCCATCAACCGCTTTATTGTGGGTGGTTAAATGCGCCGTTGCAAAACGCGGGGTTACACCAATAGATGCACCAATGTGCATTGCCAACGCAGAAGCTTCAACAAGGGGTGAACTTGTTTCACGAGAAGGCTCAGTGATCTCATGGCGACGGCATGCCGCCATATACAAGCCAACATTACCTAATAAGTCAAAGGCATTATCAAAGCCTTCATCGGTATTGCCCTCTGCCAGTAAGGCACGAATATGCTCATTACCTTCTTGCTCTAATTGACGTTTAAGGTGCTCACCGACACCCTCTACATTCGCTTTATCGTCTTGTTGCCAATATAGTTTTTCTAATTCGCTGTTGATCTCAACAAAACGGGTGCGAAGCCAGCTATCAAATGCCTTAGTGTTCTCAGTCACAGGCTCACTCCAAAATAATTATATTGCGATAATGTTAACAGAGTTCAATGAGTGCTAATCGCCAAAATATAGACTAGAATCCATCTAGATTAGTGAAAATCACTCAAATAAAAATGAAATTAGATAAAAAAGACCAACAATTACTTAATGCTTTACAGGATAATGCGAGAACTTCTGTCTCAGAGCTGGCACACTCGGTTAGCCTGTCCGATACCCCTTGCCTACGCCGCATTAAAAAGCTCGAATCAGCAAATGTGATCAGTGGTTACCATGCTGCCATCAATCCTAAAGCAGTTGATTTAAATGTGTCTGTGTATGCCTTTGTTCGCTTAAACCAGAACTCTGTTGCCGCTGCTGAGCAATTTGAACAGCAGGTTGAGAAGCTTGACCATGTACTTGAGTGTTCTGTTATTTCAGGCAGTTATGATTACCTGCTGAAGATCGTTGCCGCTGATTTAGAAAGCTATGAAAGCTTTGTGAAACATAAATTAGGTAGTATTGATTGTATTGCTAACATCGAATCGACAGTGGTCTTAAAACAAGCGTTCACTAAGCGTCATTTACCGCTCGCTTGACGCACCTTGCTTGCAAATAAAACATAACTCGATAAGCTAAAAACAGGCTTTAAAAGGATGCTTAAAATATGAAATTCATCAACTTAGTTGCTATCTCTTGGGCCATCAGTGGGCTCTTTAGCAGCTCATTAATGGCGCAACAACAAACCTGCCTTACTCAGCTTGAAGACCAAGAACTGATGATGAAAAGTAAGCGCGAAGGACTATTTAGAGAGCCATTACCACGCACCCATAGCACCTTTAGCTATAATATCGAGCAAGCATTTAGTGACTATTTAACCGCTGCTTACCTGCAAATTAGTAGCGAAAACCCGCGTGCTAGTTTGCCATGCCCTGTTTACACAGACACCTATCAGCAGCTTGTTGAACAAGGCGCTCGACCAGCTAACGCGACTGTTGCCGATTTAATAAGCCCATTTGAACTTAAACAGGCCAATAGCCGTAAAGCCGTGCTCTTGATCCACGGTTTAACCGACTCACCCTTTACCTATCACGACCTTGCACAAGTGTATTATCAACAAGGGTATACGGTACGCACAATTTTACTACCAGGGCATGGTACCGCTCCTGCAGCACTTAGAGACATCGATGCCGATGATTGGCAAAAGGCTAGCGTGTATGCCATTGAGCGCACATTAAAAGATTTTGATCAGGTGATATTAGGGGGCTACTCAACGGGTGCTGCACTGGTTATTGATTACTTAACTCAAAGCCCGGTCGATAATAAGATTACTGCTGCTATGTTGTTTTCACCCGCAAGCGAGCCACACAATAAAAACGGTTGGCTGGCGAAATGGGTTGATGCGATTCCATTTGTGAATTGGATTGATAAAGATGCGGACCTTGATTTTGCCAAGTATGAGTCGTTTCCATTTAGTGCAGCCTCAGCTAGTCACGAAGCAATGAGCCGTATTAGCCTTGATGAACTACGTCATCGCCAACTCCCTAATGTAGCGATATTTAGCACCTTTAGTGATGTTGACACCACAATAGATAACCAAGCGACCTTTAAAATTTTAACTAAGCTACACGACCCAAAAACGCGCAAAAATAACCAGCTTGATCGCCTTGTATACTATGGGGATGACAAAAACATCCCCGCCAGCTTTCCAGCTGATTACCAAATAATTCGTGATGACTGCGACACCGATGACTGTAAAAAAATCAAAGGGATGTCACACATTGGTATTGTTAATAAACCCAGCAACCCTTACTACGGTCGCACAGCATTGTATCGCAATTGCGGAAGCTACTTAGATGACGACACGCTTTATACAGCCTGCAAATACCAAAAAGACGTTGTGATGGGTGAGCGCACAGCCGAAAATTTACAAGCGCACAAGCCCTTTGCACGACTCACGTTTAATCCTTATTTCGATAAGCTTGCTATGCATATCAACGGTTTCATCAAAGATATTGAATCGGCTGCACAATGAGTGAGTTTAGCCACCGCTGGTTTAATCAAATAAGCGAGATTGATGCCGCTCTTTGGCAATCATTTTTTGATGATACGCCCTTTACTGATCACGCTTTTTTAGCGGCTTTAGAACAAACGGGCTGTGTGAGTGAAGAGTCAGGTTGGCAACCTATGCACCTAGCAATTTACCAGCAAGAACAGGTCATAGCCTTACTACCCGGGTACCTAAAACACCACTCTTATGGTGAATATGTATTTGACTGGGCTTGGGCTGAGGCCTATCAACAACATGGCCTAGAGTATTATCCTAAATGGCTGTGTGGCGTACCCTTCACACCTATTGCTGGGCAAAGAATTTGTATAAATCACGATAACCCCACTGAAGTCTATGCTTACACTCAGCATGTACTCACAGCAACAGCAGCGCAGTTAGGCTGGTCAGGTTGGCATATAAATTTTTGCCACCAACAGCAAGCGACTGCATTAACTAGCGAAACCGTAATGCAACGTCATGGCGTACAGTTTCAGTGGTTTAATGAAGGCTATAATTGCTTTGAGGACTTTTTAGCTTCACTCACCGCAAGAAAGCGTAAATCGCTCAAAAAAGAACGCGCTAAAATAACTGAACAGCAGATAGCCGTAGAATGGATCGAAGGTGCTGACATCAGCAAACAGCACATGCAGCAATTTAGTCATTTTTACCGCCAAACCTATTTAAAACGCTCAGGCCACAATGGATATTTGAATACCGCCTTTTTCGAGTTATTGCAGCAAAGCATGGCCGACAAACTGGTGCTAATGTTCGCTAAATATCAAGGAGAGGTGATTGCCGCCACTCTCAGTTTTAAAGATCAGAACTGTTTATATGGTCGATACTGGGGAACGAACTATGAGCTCGATAGTTTGCACTTTGAGCTTTGCTATTACCAAGGCATTGAATACTGCATTGCCAACAAACTTAAACAGTTCCATTCTGGCGCACAAGGTGAGCATAAAATAAGTCGCGGTTTTAAGCCCGTAAATACCTATTCATTGCATCATATTCAGCACACTGAGTTTGCAGCTGCCATTAGTGATTTTATTTCTAGAGAACGCCAACATATGGCGCTCTATAAAGCCCAATGCGAAAGCTTACTGCCTTTTAAACAGCAATAATTGGTTATTCGCTGGCATTTGCACATCTTCAACCAAGGTTAAGCCAGCTTGCTCTGCAAGTTGGCAAATCGCTTCAAAATCACGGATTGCACTATGTGCATCTTGCTGTTTTAAAAACGCATCGAATTCAGCATTACTAGCACTGGTAAACTTACCTTGATATTTAAATGGTCCATAAATACACAGTTTACCTTTTGGCGCTAAATGCTTTGCTACACCTTGGAAAAAGCGCTCCACCAGTGACCAGCTAATAATGTGCATTGTGTTCGCCGTAAAAATGGCATTCACAGTTTCAACCGGCCAAGGATCATTAAGGTCGAGTGTCAGTGGCGCATGCAAGTTAGTTAATGCAGCTTCTTGATGCCATTGTAAAATCCCTGGGTGATTAACCTCGCGATCACTACAATACCACTGCAAATGTGCTAAATGCGTTGCAAAATGCACACTATGTTGCCCAGTACCTGAGCCGACTTCTAGTACATCCGTCACATCAGAAAAGAACGCTTCTAATACGTTTAAAATAGGTAATTTGTTGTTTTCACAGGCTTGAGAGAAGGGTTTATCCATACAAATTAGTGCACCATGTTTGGTAATTAGTGCACAACAGTAAAGCAAAAATAAATAATAAAGTCGCGGTGAATTTATTAGTTAAAAATATAAAACCATTATTTTCAACAAGTTAAATTTATTGATCAATATTGGTACAGCTTATGCTATTTCCTAAGTGAGTTAACCAATAGGAGCAATATTATGTATATCTCACCCTACACCGCTGTAGATGCAGCACTTGCAGCCAGCGAACGTGCTGAAAGCGAAAAAGCCGCCTTAACAAGTTGTGACGACAGAGCAACCGTGATCGATCTTCTTTCTCAATGTAACAAAGAAAATGTACAGGCGCCGAAAAAACATGAAACAGACCAGATTTTTATTCTCGGCTACAATTAATCACACACAGTTAATCCATTCAGTCTTAGCTTCATTACATAAGACTTGCACTAAAACCGATTAACTGTAATGATAACAATTATCATTACAGTTAATCGGTTTTTCTATGCACTCTCACAATGCTATGCTCCATTATCAGCGGCAAATGAAATGTGTTTGCCAAAGACCAGGGCTACATGCCCCAGCACTTGTTGCGAACTATGTTGAAGCGGGTTTAAACATTGCACGCTATTACGAAAAGCATCACAACTTTATTTTGCAAGAGCTGTATCTAAGACGCACCTTTCATGAACTACTTGAAAAGATGTGTGATTCATTAGTGCATAATGCAATTCGTAAACAATGTTTGGCTCAGCTTTATAAACCGCAACTTGCGCTAAAGCGTTACTACAAAACTCATAACTGTATTGAAAAGTATTTCAGTTTGGAGCGAGAAGCGTGCCTTCTCAGCCAAGAATTTAACCCGATTTAGGAGTGTTTATGAGCCAATTTAGAACCGAATCAGATAGCATGGGTGAGCTACAAGTCCCTGCGAATGCTTTGTATCAAGCTCAAACGCAACGCGCTATCAACAATTTTCAAATTAGTGGCTTAGCCATGCCTAAGCAATTTATCACCGCCCTCGCCTACATTAAGCAAGCTGCCGCGCAAAGTAATGCTGCTTTAGGCCATTTGAGCCAAGGTAAAGCCAAAGCCATTGAGCAAGCATGCCAAGAGGTCATCGATGGTAAGCATTTTTCAGAGTTTCCGGTTGATGTATTTCAGACAGGCTCTGGCACTAGCTCAAATATGAATGCCAATGAAGTTATAGCCACGCTGGCGAGCCAATTTGCAGGGGAAACCATTCACCCCAACGATGATGTGAACATGGGACAAAGCTCAAATGATGTGATCCCCACTGCGATTGCTGTAAGTAGCGCTATTAACATCATTTATGAGCTGTTTCCTAAACTCGATAAACTCAGTCAAAGACTACAAAGCAAACAAGCCGAAGTAGGCCATATTGTTAAAACCGGTCGCACTCATTTAATGGATGCAATGCCGGTGAGTTTTGCACAAACACTGGCTGCATGGCAGTTACAAGTGGATCATGCAATGGCTGGTATTCGCCAAGCTCTTGAGCGAGTTTGTGAACTTGCACAAGGTGGCACAGCAGTTGGTACCGGTATTAATGCCGACCCTGCGTTTGCCGGTGAGTTTTGCCAACACTTGAGTGAGAATGTGGGTATTCGCTTTAGCCCAAGCAAAAACTTCTTTTATAACATCGGTTCACAAGATGCCATTGTTGCGCTGTCAGGCCAGCTAAAGGTACTTGCTGTAGCACAAATGAAAATAGCCAATGACTTACGCTGGATGAACTCAGGCCCTCTTGCAGGGCTTGGAGAAATTGAGCTTGAGGCTTTACAGCCAGGTTCATCAATTATGCCGGGGAAAGTAAACCCTGTGATCCCTGAAGCGGCCGCTATGGTCAGCGCACAAGTCATTGGCAATGACGCAACCATTACAGTGGCTGGTCAAGCCGGTAACTTTGAGCTCAATGTAATGCTGCCTGTGATTGCCTTAAACATTTTGCAAAGTATCGAACTGTTAGCAAATAGCAGTGAAGCACTGGCAGATAAAGCGATTGCCAGCTTTAAAGTAAACCAAAGCAATGTTGATAAAGCGCTCGCTAAAAACCCAATTCTGGTTACTGCACTTAATCCGGTGATCGGCTATAGCAAAGCCGCAAAAATTGCCAAATTAGCTTATCAAGAAGGTCGTCCTATTATTGATGTTGCTGCTGAGCATACGGATATTTCGCGCGAAGAACTGAGCAAGTTACTGAACCCTGCCAAACTAACCCAAGGTGGTTTGTAATACCTATTTATTGCAAATAGGTGTAAAACTTTTATCCTACTGTAGCTCTGTGAATACAGAGCTACTTACTGAAAGCTAACGTTTTTATTGCTCCACTTTGAGCAATGTGTATGATAGTGAGTACTTATTCAACGATTTTTAGGTATGTTATGCGCTATCCACTATTGGCAATTTTATTTCCTGTGTTATTAACTGCGTGCTCGGACGCTGCAACTAATGAGCAAGCCGAATCAACGGCAACCAGCAATAAACTTGTCGAGGCACCAAAAGCCGTTGAAATAAAAAACGCTGAGGAAGTGACCAAAGCAGCCCCAGATAAAGCCACTATTAGCTCTGCCCATGAGCAACTTAAACAGCTAATCGATGATCCTAGCTGTGACAACAGCACCCAATGTAAAGTATTACCTGTTGGTAGTCGTGCCTGTGGCGGCCCAAGTAGTTTCATTGTGTATTCAACCAAAACAGCTGACACGGCTGAGGTTGAAAAACTTGCAAAAGATATCACCGCCCTTGAAAAGCAATTTAACGCAGCAAACGACATGATGAGTATTTGTCAGCATCTAACCGCGCCAGGTGCGCAGTGTTCTGAGAATACTTGTGTTAGAATCGAAGGCTCAGCGGCAAGTGTATACTAAGGAATAAGCAATAATGGTTCGTTCATCGACTTTCAAGAAACTTTTCATCACCACAACTGTGTTAGCAAGCATTGCTTTAAGCGGTTGCGAAACAACAACGTCGGGTAGCTCTGCACGCGTTGATCTAGGTGATTTAAATGATCAGCTGAACGATATCGTTAGCAATAATAGCTGTACTGCGAGTTTTCAATGTAAGGTGTTAGAAGTTGGTGAGCGGGCATGTGGTGGCCCAAGTCGCTATGTGGTTTATTCAACGTTAAACAATACACAAGAGCAAGCAGAGCAACTTGCAGAGCGAATTACAGCGGCTGAGAAGTCATCTGATCAAGCATTAACTGTTAACGATTGCTCACCAGTTCTGCCTGTACAATCGCTGTGTATTTCACAGCAGTGCCAAGCAATCGAGATTAAGTAAATAATGCAATAAGGCCGGAAACAATCACCACGCTGATGATACAAACCCCGGCCTTATATATGTATTTAACCTGCATTGTATTATGCACCCAGTAAGCATAAATGTAGCGAACAAAGTAACTTGCTGCAGTGCCAAATAATGCAAAAATAACTAAATACGCAAGTAAAATAATATCCACAGTCATGCCACTTCTTTAAAACATCTAGTCTCAGTGTAAGGGCTTAAAGAAGTAAAGGCAAAACCTTAGCTTTTTTTACTGTGTTCAATGAGTAATTCAGCCACGCGCTGCTTCACAGCACGCTTATCATCGGCTGCAACACCAAAGCGCTCAGCCAATAAAGCAATCTCTTCATCATTTAAGTTAAACGATAAACGCTGTCTGGTTTTTTTTGACTTAACGTCGAGATCCAAAATCTTACGGATCATATCTGATGGCGTAAGCTCTTGGTCAATGGCTTGCTTCTTAATTGATTTTTGCACTTCAGAGCTTAAATCAAACGCCATTTGCGTGGCTCTAACGGCTTGCTCCTGACGCTGCCATTTGGCTTTTGCATCACTCACTTGGCATCCCCAGGAAATAAGTCAACAATATCGCTAATTGGTCTGGTTAACGTCAGTGATACCTCTGTTTCACCGCCTTCCCAAATCTCAATATTTAAACTATGCGATTCATCATCTGAGCTTAAACAGATCATTTCACACGGTTCACCGCCTTCATCTTCATAACGAGGTAAAGGCTTATTGCGGTAGTCCTTATTATGGAAATAACACACATAAGGCGCTTCTGATTGCTTGTAGCTCGATGCTAAAAAGTGACTAAAACGCTCCGGACTATTTTGTACATTAATTGCCGTTAATTCGTCTTCATCAAAAATACGAGCGAACTCATCAAGGGTAAAAATCTCATCAACATCATCGCGTTGAATTTTGATCGCAAAGTTTGCCCATTGCTCACCATCATCTGATTCAATTTGCAAAAACACCACTTGGCCAGATTCACTCTCGAGTACCAACTCATACTCTGCACTACGTTGGTACTGATACGTTTGCACATCAATAACACGCAGTGTTTGTCCTTTTAACCAGCTTGGGTAAGCGAACGAATCAATCACCGTCAGCATATCACCAACGAGTAATTGGCTTGGATCAGTAAGCTGACGCTCTGGGGCTTTTTTAGATTTGAAAAAGTTAAACATTGGCTGACTCCTTGTTGAAGCAAAAAAGGTAACCCAGTGCGTGGGTTACCTTTTGTCTTTCCGTTAACTGATTAGCTATTTTGTTTTGCTTTAATACGCGCCAGAATATCCGCGCTTTTCGGATTGGTATCACCAATACCCGCTTCAGCCATTTTCGCTTTTAAATCATCGCCATTAGTATCAGCTTCTAGTTGCTTAGCCGCACCTAACTGGTCTTGACGGTCTTGCTGACGCTGCTTAATACGCTCTAGAGACTCACGTGCTGATGTCATTGATGAGCTATTAGTATTTAGCGTGCTGTTTACAGCCATTGTTGCTTGCTGCACACTCTCAGTCGTTTTAACCATTGTTAATTGACGTTGGTTTTCTTTAATCGACTTTTCAGCTTCTTTAACTTGCTGCTTTAGTTGCACAATGTGGTTACTAAAACCAGCTAACACTTCTTCGTGCTCTGCTTTTTCAGCTTCAAAATCACCGATTTTTTCTGCGATTTCTAATGCAAGAGCTTCGTTACCTTTTTCAAGTGCTTGGCCTGCATACGCTTCATGTTCAGCAATTGATGCATCTAGTGCGCTAATTTTACGCTTCGTTTGCATCTCTTTTGCCATTACTTCGGTCAGGCTTTTTTTAGCGCGTTGTAGGGCATTTTGTGCATCAGCAATTTCTTGTTCAAAGATACGGATACCGTTTGCATCAACAATTGCTTGTCCTGCTTCACGAGCGCCACCACGTACAGCTGTAAATAGTTTCTTTAAAATACTCATAATCTTAACTCCAGAAATTGCTAATTAATCGTTTAAATAAATGGTCACGGCTTCAAGTGCATCAATCGCATTGTCTGCCAGTGTTACCAACTCATGGGTAATATCATCAAACGATGAATTAACCGATAACGCGCCAAAAATAGCGTATTTATCATCAATTTTTGCAAATGCGCTTAATGGGATTGGTACATTTAAACGTAGTAACGTTTCGTTTAACTCATTACGCATATCTGCTTGTACTTCGTTTTCAGCAAACAGGTAGCTAATACACAGTAATTGCTCTTCTGTTTGAGTAACAAAGATAGGTAACTCATCATTCCCATCGACGATAACTTGTAACACATCTTGTTCACCTTCGTTGGCAATCAAGAAAGACTCAAAGCTCACACCTTCAGTTTCAAAAGAAGCCAGTTTGATTGATAGTTCATTTAATTCCATGTCTCACCTTTTTACGTTTTGACATATTATGTCTGAGTTAAGATTTGCATAGCCGACATATTATGTCAACTATAAAATATCAATTTTTGTACAATTCGGTTTCAACTTGCCACGCTTGGCGGTAATAATCATATAAGGTTCCAGAACCTAATCTATTGACTTCAATCGTGTTTACTTGTTCAAAAAAATGATTCGGAAACACAAAAGAAGCCAATAAATATTCTTTACTTACCCAACGAGATGGCACCGGTAATTCGTTAGTTTCGCGAATTCGCTGACTTGCTGATTTGCCAGCGGTGGTCGCGATAGTCCAACCCCATTGACCAAACGAAGGAATATTTTGTTGGTATTGCTCAACATAACCAAAGCCAGCAGCTTTCATTGTTTTAGCAATACTTAAAAATGCTTTCTTCGCATGATAAGGGGATGTTGATTGCACGGCCACAGCCCCATCAGGTGCCAACAACTGACGCACATGATTATAAAAATAATCACTGTACATCTTATTAAGATCAGGGTGATTAGGGTCTGGTAGGTCAATTAAAATAGTGTCAAAGCGCTCGCCTTTAGCAAGCATTGCTTCGACTTCTAAAAAGGCATCTGCAATGCGAATATCAGCGCGGGGATCGCTCATAGAGTGCTTATTTAGCGCTGTTAAACGTGTTCTGATTTCCTCTGGCGCATCATAGTCGCCGACATCATTACCAAATAAGTTTAACAACTGACCATCTAAGTCAACTAAGGTGACATGCTCTACTGGCCACTTCAGAACATCACGTAATGCAAGCCCATCACCACCCCCAATGATCAACACGCGGTCATGACGATTTGAAGCCAACATAGCAGGATAGACAAGCATAGAATGATAAATTTGCTCATCCACACTTGAGAATTGTAAACGGCCATTGAGGTAAAGATCGGTAATTGCATTGGGCTGATTGCGGCTCAAACGCTCAGTTAAAACTAGGTGCTGATACTTAGTTGCTTGCGAGTAAATCACTTTATCTTTGTATAAAACATTACTTAGGTTTTTCATCCAGCTGGTGCCAAGCACAAGCACAAACGCAAAAAACACCAACAACAGCACATGGCAAACTAACAGTAACTTAGCGAAGCGAACATGTTGATGATAGCGCCATAAAAACACGAGACCAGCAATAATATTAAACAACGCCGTCCAAGCTGCTGCTTGCATAATTGGCATCGCAAGCATAATGCTCACCCAAATCGCAGCACCGACACCGGCACCGATATAATCCGCCCCGTAAATAGTTCCCGCATTATTTTCTAAAAAGCGGCCATAAACTTGCTGGCGAATACGCGCAATTAGCGGGATCTCCATACCAATCAATAGCCCGAGTAACAGACCAAACACATAGGGTAAGAAACGTGACCACTCTTGTAGCTTTTCAAATACATAACCATTAAGTACGGTATCTGCAGGCAAGTTAAAAATTTCGGAGAAGATATGCGGCAGTGAATAACTGACAGCGATAACACTCGCTATCGCTAAAATACAGCCCATGCCGACCAAAGCAATAATACTCTCTAGCCACGCGAAAGCAGTAAATGCATCTTTAAACCAACGTGCTAAAAATGCACCGATACCCATAGCGACAATCATGGTACCGATCATGGCATAAATGGCACTCTCGACCGAGCCTAAGACACGACCTGCATAATGAGATAGCAGGTATTCATAAATAAGGCCGCACCCAGCGAGTACGGCCATAACAGTTATTAATAGGAAATCATGCCCAAGTAGATTGGCTCTACTTGGGGCGCTTGTTGTAGTAGACACTTAATTAGGCACCTAACAAGGTTGCCATAGTCGAACCAATCGCAAATGAGATTGCTGCAGAGATAGCTGCTACACCCACGTTCTTCTGGCGGTTCACTTCATCTGAAATATCACAACCAGATAGGATGATTTTGATAGTCACTAAATGTAGTAAAATGAAAGCAACTAAACTCACTGCTGCACTTAATGCCCAGTATCCTAAACTAGCAACAATGTTGTCAGCCGCATAAGGAGCAATACCTGATGCAGCCGTTAATGCCAATGCACTACCCACTAAAAAGCCAGCATAACGAATACCTACTGCTAAGTTACCGTCAATAACCGCTTGCTGTAAGCAATCACCACTGCGATTAGTACGCTTGAATAACTGCACTCGATATTGACTGATCAGTAGCATCGCAATGCTGCCAATGGCAAAAGCTGCGATCACAATTGGAATACCATGCCAGCCTTCGGTCGCAACCCAAAATAAAGCTGAGCGAATGACAATCGCCACACTCACCACATGGCCAAAATCAATGAGTGCAGCAGTAGCATTACCTTTTACGATTTCGTCATGCAGGCTCACTTTACGAAGCGCTACCTTGTCTTGGAAGAAGTGACCTAGCTTGATAAGCACAATCGCCATCACACCATAACCTAGCATTTGTAATGCTTCTTGTTGTAAAGTCGGTGCAAATGAGCCGCTACTCACGCCACTAAGAACAATAGCCAGTGCCACAAGCCCAGCCGCAAAGCTAATACCAAAAGCAAAATTGTCACGCTCAGTTATTTCATCATTAGCGTGTAAGTTAGATACCCAGCCTTTGATAAATTTTAGGCTGACAAATAAAGCGATAATGATTGCAAAGTCGATTGCTAAAGCTTGCAACGACCAAGTTGTTATTCCATTAAATTCATACATGTGTTGTAACTCCGGTGGTTATTCTTTTCACTACTTACCGCGGCTAATGCCACGTGATGTTCTGCTCGAGCTGTTACGTAATGACCCAGAGCTTCTACTGTAACTACTGCTAGAAGCATAGCTACTGCGTGTGCGTGGCGGCGTATAGCTGCTACGGCTTAATCCAGATGCGCCACTGCGCTTAGTGGCATACGGACTAGTGAATTGTTTACCTTGACGTTGATAAGACTGTCGAGTCCGCGTCTCTACCGTTTGTTGTGCTTTAATCTGTTTTGGGCTCGAATAACGATAACGGCCATAGTCATTGTAATAGCTGTACTTTCTGTGACGGCTCCAGCGACCATACTCAACTCGGTCGAATACATCGCCCAACATGCGATACATCCCGTACCAAACCCAAAAACTGGTACCGCTGCTATTCGTTTGCCATTGCCCATAGTTAGGGTTACCAACTAACTGGTTACCAACACTTTCACCTTCAGCAGCTTCACTAATTGCACCAACCCGTGCTAGTGACCCCTGCGACATGTCAGCAAGCATATTGATAGGATCGGTAAGCGCATCTTGAAATAAAGATGGCTTGGCAGCATCACGAATAAGATCAAGTTGATGAAGAGTATCTTCATAAGGGGGTATTAGATACGTAGACTTAACATCAGCTAATCGTTGTGTAAGACCTGAATAAATAGCCCCTTCACGAGTGGCATCAAGACTAATTACACGGGCGATCTCAGAAAGTTGCGGTTGCTGCTCAGCAAGCACCTTGCCGTATTGTTTAAGTATCGTCGCATTACGCAAAGAGCCATTATCAAGCGCTGTACCGAGTTGATTTAATTCAACTTCAGCTTTTTCTATGGATTGTTGTATTGTTTGTTTCAGCTGCTCTTCTTTCGACTCACAGCCCATAAGCAAGCTTACCAAACAAAACAGGCTAATAAGTTTCCAAGCTTTTATTTGAGACATTCATGTCACCTGATTGTGGTTTAAAAACGCAAATAGTTTTACATAGCTCAGGTACTAAACCAAGATTAAAATTGCAACAAAGGGTAAATTGGGTTGGTAGGTTACATAAGTTAGCGAGGGGAAAGTTAGCGAGGGGAAAGTTTTAAGGTCTGGCGTAGGTTGGGTAGAGCGGAGCGAAACCCAACACATCACAGAGCTATCAGCTTTCAGCCGTCAGCGATCAGCCGCGCGGTGTGGGTGTTTGGTGCTGCGTCTTCCTCTGCCCGAGGTTCTAGGTTCTAGGTTCTAGGTTCTAGTACTCTTTCACATATATTTTGATCAGTTGCCCCTACTTAAATTCAGGTAACTGATCTTTTTCAATCAATAATTCAATACTCCTGCTTTTTCCAGTAACTGATGTTATAAATTTCTTCTTCTTAAGAACTGAAATCATTGAATGAACACTTGAAGATGCGGTTCCAAAGTAGCGCTCAAAATCACTTTCAGCAGGCGCAATCCCATTCACTTTTGTGTAGTAATAAATAAATGCTAAATACTGACCTTGCTTTGCTGTAAACAGTGGCGACTCTTCTTTATTCATAATGAACTTTTACCCTAATCAACGATCCTTTAACTCATATAAACTTACTTAATATTGTTATGAACCGAAAGTATATTGTTGAATTATCAGAAGAAGAAAAACAAGAATTAATAGACTATTGCAAAAAAGGCATGGTCAATGTTCGAAAGTACAAGCGGGCTGCTATTTTGTTAAAAGCTGACCGTTGTAGATATACAACAGAGCAAATATGTGAAGCAGTTCAAGTGAGCTCTTCCACCGTATTTCGAGTCAAACGCCAGTTTGTTGAAGAAAATCTAGCGGCAGCTTTGAATGAAGGTGCACGAAGTGGTGCAATGAGAAAAACTTCTGCGAAAGATGAAGCAACGTTAATCGCCACAGCTTGCACTAAGCCACCAACAGGTCACGCTAGATGGACATTATCTTTACTTGGAGAGCGATTAGTTACGTTAACCGATTTAGATAGTATCTCGTATGAAACAATACGGAGGCGCCTTAAAGAGAATGCACTAAAGCCATGGCAAAAAAAGATGTGGTGTGTGGCGACAATGGATGCTGAATATATCGCGCGGATGGAACATGTGCTCGAGTTGTATGCTGAGCCAGCAGATGAGTTAAACCCCATAATTAACTTTGATGAGGCGATGAAACAACTTGTAGATGATACTCGACCGGCACAACCAATGAAGCCGGGGCAGACTAAGCGGTTAGATTATGAATATAAACGTGTAGGTGTGGCCAACTTATTTGTATTCTTCGATCGCCATCGAGGGTGGCGGCATGTTAAAGCAACAGAAAGAAAGACGAAAATTGACTTTGCTAATTGTATGAGGGATTTAGTTGATCTTCATTATCCACATGCGAACAAAGTAAAAGTTGTGTTAGATAACTTATCAACTCATACAGAAGGAGCGTTATATAAAGCATTTTCTCCACAGGAAGCACGGCGGATTTTAAATAAACTAGAATTACATTACACACCAAAACACGCGAGTTGGCTAAATATGGTCGAGATAGAAATTGGTAATATGAATAAGCAATGTTTAGATAGACGTATAGCAAGCATGGAAGAACTAAAGACAGAACTCGCGGCCTGGGAATGGATCCGGAATAAAGAAAGAACAAGTATAAACTGGATGTTTAATGTTGAGTTAGCTCGTGAAAAACTTCAGAGGTCCTATGGTGCCCTCAACTAGTCAGAACTTGTGTGATGAAGTACTAGGTTCTAGGTTCTAGACAAAGTGTACTTGTAGGAATGGCTAAGCCGTGAATGTGTTTGTTAAGGTCTGAATTCGACACTGAAGTGCCTCCTACGGGGTTTTGTTGCTGAGGATGATTCTGTACAGGACAACCCCACAGTTCAACTGACGTCTGACGGCTGAAAGCTGACAGCTTCAAACGCAAAAAAGCCCGACTCTTTCGAATCGGGCTTTCTCTTATTTGGAGCCTGGCGATGACCTACTTTCACATAGCAGCTGCTACACTATCATCGGCGCTGTTTCGTTTCACTACTGAGTTCGGCATGGGGTCAGGTGGGTCCAAAACGCTATTGTCACCAAGCAAATTTTGTTTAATTCGCTCATCTGAGCAAATTAATAAATTCGGAAATCTGATATCTTCTTACAGCTTAAAGCTTATGGCTTACAGCTTCGTAAAATCTACTTTAGTGTCTTAACTTCTGTCTGTTACGCTGTCATAAAACGCGTTTGGCGTTGTATGGTTAAGCCTCACGGGTAATTAGTACAGGTTAGCTTAATGGCTCACACCACTTCCACATCCTGCCTATCAACGTTGTAGTCTTCAACGGCCCTTCAGAGACTTTAAAAGTCTAGTGAGAACTCATCTCGAGGCCTGCTTCGCGCTTAGATGCTTTCAGCGCTTATCAGTTCCGAACGTAGCTACCGGGCAGTGCCATTGGCATGACAACCCGAACACCAGCGGTTCGTTCACTCCGGTCCTCTCGTACTAGGAGCAACCCCTCTCAATTCTCAAACGCCCACGGCAGATAGGGACCGAACTGTCTCACGACGTTCTAAACCCAGCTCGCGTACCACTTTAAATGGCGAACAGCCATACCCTTGGGACCGACTTCAGCCCCAGGATGTGATGAGCCGACATCGAGGTGCCAAACACCGCCGTCGATATGAACTCTTGGGCGGTATCAGCCTGTTATCCCCGGAGTACCTTTTATCCGTTGAGCGATGGCCCTTCCATTCAGAACCACCGGATCACTATGACCTACTTTCGTACCTGCTCGACGTGTCTGTCTCGCAGTTAAGCTGGCTTCTACCATTACACTAACCGTACGATGTCCGACCGTACTTAGCCAACCTTCGTGCTCCTCCGTTACTCTTTGGGAGGAGACCGCCCCAGTCAAACTACCCACCAGGCACTGTCCGTAACCCCGATTAGGGGCCAACGTTAGAACATCAACACTACAAGGGTGGTATTTCAAGGACGGCTCCACAAAAACTAGCGTTTCTGCTTCAAAGCCTCCCACCTATCCTACACATGTAGGGTCAATGTTCAGTGCCAAGCTGTAGTAAAGGTTCACGGGGTCTTTCCGTCTAGCCGCGGGTACACAGCATCTTCACTGCGATTTCAATTTCACTGAGTCTCGGGTGGAGACAGCGTGGCCATGGTTACACCATTCGTGCAGGTCGGAACTTACCCGACAAGGAATTTCGCTACCTTAGGACCGTTATAGTTACGGCCGCCGTTTACCGGGGCTTCGATCAAGAGCTTCGTCCGAAAACTAACCCCATCAATTAACCTTCCGGCACCGGGCAGGTGTCACACCGTATACGTCATCTTGCGATTTTGCACAGTGCTGTGTTTTTAATAAACAGTCCCAGCCACCTGGTCACTGCGGCTCCCGTCCGCTTAGAGAGCAAGTCTCATCACAGATAGGAGCGTACCTTCTCCCGAAGTTACGGTACAATTTTGCCTAGTTCCTTCACCCGAGTTCTCTCAAGCGCCTTAGTATTCTCTACCTGACCACCTGTGTCGGTTTGGGGTACGATTCGGTATAATCTGAAGCTTAGAGGCTTTTCCTGGAAGTATGGCATCAACAACTTCACACCCTTGGGTGCTCGTCTCGTGTCTCAGTCTTAGCGACCCGGATTTTCCTAAGTCACCAACCTACTCACTTTCACATGGACAACCAACGCCATGCTTGTTTAGCCTGCTCCGTCCCCCCATCGCAATTATACCAAGTACGGGAATATTAACCCGTTTCCCATCGACTACGCCTTTCGGCCTCGCCTTAGGGGTCGACTTACCCTACCCTGATTAACATGGGATAGGAACCCTTGGTCTTCCGGCGTGCGGGTTTTTCACCCGCATTATCGTTACTCATGTCAGCATTCGCACTTCTGATACCTCCAGCAAACCTCCCGGTTCACCTTCAACGGCTTACAGAACGCTCCCCTACCACTCAAACAAAGTTTGAATCCGCAGCTTCGGTGCATAGTTTAGCCCCGTTACATCTTCCGCGCAGACCGACTCGACCAGTGAGCTATTACGCTTTCTTTAAAGGATGGCTGCTTCTAAGCCAACCTCCTGGCTGTCTGGGCCTTTCCACATCGTTTCCCACTTAACTATGACTTTGGGACCTTAGCTGGCGGTCTGGGTTGTTTCCCTCTTCACGACGGACGTTAGCACCCGCCGTGTGTCTCCCGGATAGTACTTTACGGTATTCGGAGTTTGCAAAGGGTTGGTAAGTCGGGATGACCCCCTAGCCTTAACAGTGCTCTACCCCCGTAAGTATTCGTCCGAGGCTCTACCTAAATAGATTTCGGGGAGAACCAGCTATCTCCCGGTTTGATTAGCCTTTCACTCCTAGCCACAGGTCATCCCCTAACTTTTCAACGTTAGTGGGTTCGGTCCTCCAGTTGATGTTACTCAACCTTCAACCTGCCCATGGCTAGATCACCGGGTTTCGGGTCTATACCTTGCAACTATACGCCCAGTTAAGACTCGGTTTCCCTACGGCTACCCTAATCGGTTAACCTCGCTACAAAATATAAGTCGCTGACCCATTATACAAAAGGTACGCAGTCACCCTCGAAGGGCTCCTACTGCTTGTACGTACACGGTTTCAGGTTCTATTTCACTCCCCTCACAGGGGTTCTTTTCGCCTTTCCCTCACGGTACTGGTTCACTATCGGTCAGTTGGGAGTATTTAGCCTTAGATGATGGTCCACCTATATTCAGTCAAAGTTTCACGTGCTCCGACCTACTCGATTTCACTTAAGATGCATTTTCGTGTACGGGACTATCACCCTGTATCGTCAAACTTTCCAGAATGTTCCACTAACACATAATAAGCTTAAGGGCTGGTCCGGTTTCGCTCGCCGCTACTTCCGGAATCTCGGTTGATTTCTGTTCCTACGGGTACTTAGATGTTTCAGTTCTCCGCGTTCGCCTCTTACACCTATGTATTCAGTGCAAGATACCTGCAAGCAGGTGGGTTTCCCCATTCGGAAATCCTAGTCTCAAGCGCTTTTTACTAGCTTGACTAGGCTTATCGCAAGTTAATACGTCCTTCATCGCCTCCAACTGCCAAGGCATCCACCGTGTACGCTTAGTCACTTAACCATACAACCCAAACGGGTCTTTGTTAGTGACAGCTGTTAACTTCGCCAGAAGTTAATTCATCAAATAATGATGAGAATACTAAAGTAGATACCGATTAATCATTGCTGATTAACTGGCATATTTTTTACTTTTGAAAACTCTTTATAGATACAAGTATCTATAAGAATTTTAATATCAGCTTTCCAAATTTTTAAAGAGCAAGAGAATAAACTTCTCAAAATTAAACACACTCTATTCTCAAGCAGTTTATTACCTGATTAAGAATGTTTATTTTTAAGGAGTAAAAGTGGTGGAGCTAAGCAGGATCGAACTGCTGACCTCCTGCGTGCAAGGCAGGCGCTCTCCCAGCTGAGCTATAGCCCCACATATGCTGGTACTTATTATTTGTAACCGACTTTGTTTCCAGACAAGGCATGGTACAACGACGTTTAGTACACTAAACGAGGCGTGCCATAACGAAGTATGGGAGCAAAGTGGTGGGTCTGAGTAGATTTGAACTACCGACCTCACCCTTATCAGGGGTGCGCTCTAACCAACTGAGCTACAGACCCAAACAATAAGTGTTGTTCTCTTTACAATTAACAATCATCTGTGTGGACACTACGAACAAATAAGTTCTAAATCGTATAAGGAGGTGATCCAGCCCCAGGTTCCCCTAGGGCTACCTTGTTACGACTTCACCCCAGTCATGAATCACTCCGTGGTGAACGTCCTCCCGAAGGTTAGACTATCCACTTCTGGAGCAACCCACTCCCATGGTGTGACGGGCGGTGTGTACAAGGCCCGGGAACGTATTCACCGCGTCATTCTGATACGCGATTACTAGCGATTCCGACTTCATGGAGTCGAGTTGCAGACTCCAATCCGGACTACGACGCACTTTAAGTGATTCGCTTACCCTCGCAGGTTCGCAGCACTCTGTATGCGCCATTGTAGCACGTGTGTAGCCCTACACGTAAGGGCCATGATGACTTGACGTCGTCCCCACCTTCCTCCGGTTTATCACCGGCAGTCTCCTTAGAGTTCCCGACCGAATCGCTGGCAACTAAGGATAGGGGTTGCGCTCGTTGCGGGACTTAACCCAACATCTCACAACACGAGCTGACGACAGCCATGCAGCACCTGTATCAGAGTTCCCGAAGGCACCAAACCATCTCTGGTAAGTTCTCTGTATGTCAAGTGTAGGTAAGGTTCTTCGCGTTGCATCGAATTAAACCACATGCTCCACCGCTTGTGCGGGCCCCCGTCAATTCATTTGAGTTTTAACCTTGCGGCCGTACTCCCCAGGCGGTCTACTTAATGCGTTAGCTTTGAAAAACAAGTCCGAAGACCCGAGCTTCTAGTAGACATCGTTTACGGCGTGGACTACCAGGGTATCTAATCCTGTTTGCTCCCCACGCTTTCGTACATGAGCGTCAGTGTTGACCCAGGTGGCTGCCTTCGCCATCGGTATTCCTTCAGATCTCTACGCATTTCACCGCTACACCTGAAATTCTACCACCCTCTATCACACTCTAGTTTGCCAGTTCGAAATGCAGTTCCCAGGTTGAGCCCGGGGCTTTCACATCTCGCTTAACAAACCGCCTGCGTACGCTTTACGCCCAGTAATTCCGATTAACGCTCGCACCCTCCGTATTACCGCGGCTGCTGGCACGGAGTTAGCCGGTGCTTCTTCTGTAAGTAACGTCACAGCTAAGTGCTATTAACACTTAACCTTTCCTCCTTACTGAAAGTGCTTTACAACCCGAAGGCCTTCTTCACACACGCGGCATGGCTGCATCAGGCTTGCGCCCATTGTGCAATATTCCCCACTGCTGCCTCCCGTAGGAGTCTGGGCCGTGTCTCAGTCCCAGTGTGGCTGATCATCCTCTCAAACCAGCTAGGGATCGTCGCCTTGGTGAGCCATTACCTCACCAACTAGCTAATCCCACTTGGGCTAATCTTATGGCGTGAGGCCCGAAGGTCCCCCACTTTGGTCCGTAGACATCATGCGGTATTAGCAGTCGTTTCCAACTGTTGTCCCCCACCATAAGGCATATTCCCAAGCATTACTCACCCGTCCGCCGCTCGCCGCCCAACAAATCCCCCGAAGGTTCAATGTTGTCGCTGCCGCTCGACTTGCATGTGTTAGGCCTGCCGCCAGCGTTCAATCTGAGCCATGATCAAACTCTTCAATTAAAAGTTTTTTCTGTCCCGAAGGACATGCTCAATGAATTCTGAATTTTGATATCTTTCGATATCGAATTGACTGTGCTGAAACAAGTAAACTTGTTTCCGTTGGTCACTCAGTTCAATTGAGACTCTAAATTTGTTTGCGTTACTTAGTAAACTAAGCTTCGCTGTTAGAACCCAATCTGTACGAGTGCCCACACAGATGATTGCTTTATATTGTTAAAGAACGTTGCGACATTGTCGCTAGGGATGCGTATAATACATCCTTAATTTTTCGAGTCAACACTTAATTTCAAACTTTCTTTCGATTATTTGAAACCGAAGTTTCACTTAACTCTGTGTCACTTTGTTCAGCGCCTTTCGTTGCTGCCCGCCGTGTCAGTGGGGTCGCATTATAGGGAGATGGATTTTTTACGCAAGCACTTTTTTCAATAAAATTTAAAAAAATGTACTGTTCGCTCAGCTTTTGAACTAAACACCCTAAAACTGGGTGTTTTGCAGTCAATTTAGGCCTGTTTGGGTGTATTTATTTGCTTCGCTGTTACACTAGACTGAGCGCATTTTAAAATTAAAAGGTGAATTTATGACTATCCGTTCTTATAAAGGGATCACTCCGACATACGATAATAGTGTTTATATTGATGAGTCATCGGTTTTAGTAGGTGATATATCGCTTGGTAAAGATTCAAGTGTATGGCCTCTTGTTGCTGCGCGAGGTGATGTTAACTATATACGTATTGGTGAACGTACGAACATTCAAGATGGCAGTGTTTTACATTTAACCCGTGCCTCTAAGTCAAACCCCGATGGCTACCCTCTTATTATTGGTGATGATGTCACTGTTGGTCATAAGGTTATGCTACACGGTTGCCAACTTGGTAATCGTATACTTGTTGGTATGGGCGCAATAGTAATGGATAACGCAGTTGTTGAAGATGATGTGATCATTGGTGGTGGTTCACTGGTACCACCTAACAAGCGTTTAGAGTCTGGTTACCTTTATGTAGGTAGCCCTGTAAAACAGGCTCGCCCTTTAACAGAGCAAGAGCGCGCCTTTTTAAAAATCTCTGCTGATAATTATGTTCAGCTTAAAGATGAATACTTAGCTGAGGGCTAAAACACTTCGGTTAATTCAATTTGTCCTGCCGAGTTATACTGCTCATCTTCGATCAGTTGCTCGGCGAGCTCTTCGTAATCGAAACGATAAGATTCAAAGTAATTAACCGCACTGCTTTGATCTGCAAAATCATACTTGCTGGTATCAATAACACACTCCACCATCAAACCACTTACTTGTGCGAAGAATACCAACTGTTTTTCTTCAGGCTTAAATTCGAGTCTGTCTATAAATTGGATAGCTTGATTCACGCAATTTCTCCTGCTTTAAGCGCGTTAACAACGGGAATAATTTCTGGCATTTTATTGCGCCATACAAAATAAGCTTGTGCTGCTTGGCCAACTAGCATGCCACAACCATCGAGTGTTAAACATGCTGGGTTAATCGACTTAACCCAACTAATAAATGCGGTATCGTCATTAGCGTAAAACATATCGTAAGCGCACTGACACTTAGCAACATGGTCTTCAGCTATACCCGGCAGGTCTCCAGTTACACTACTTGAGGTTGAATTAATCACCACATCATAGTTGTTTGCTGGGATATCATTTAAAGCAAAGCCCTGTACATCTATTTCACCATTAAAATGACTCGCTAGTGCCTTTGCTTTTTCGGCGGTACGGTTGGCTATTGTTAAGCTTTCGATATGCTCATTCAATAGTGGTTGAATGACACCTCGCGCTGCACCACCGGCGCCAATAAGAAGAACTCGCAGCCCTTTTAAGGTGACATTATTGGCTAAAAGATCTTTAACAAGTCCTACACCATCGGTGTTATCACCCAGTAGGCTGCCATCGTCAAGCTGTTTAATAGTGTTTACGGCTCCAGCAATTTTCGCTTGCTCTGTTAGTTCATCGACCATGGCAAACGCTTGCTCTTTAAACGGCAAAGTGACATTAACCCCTTTACCACCAGCAGCGAAAAACTCAGCGACAGTTTTTTCAAATGCATCTGTTGGTGCTAAAATGGCACTGTATTGTATTTGCTCGTTTAATGATGCAGCAAATTGTGCGTGTATTGCGGGTGATTTCGAATGTTTTATTGGATTTCCAAAAACCGCGTATTTGTCCATAGTGAAGCAACCTCTTCGCCCTGTAGAGCTTTATTAATATTATGATTAAACGACTTTTTTCTAAATCGAAACCAACGCCTGAAACACCTACCCCAGAAAAAACACCTTACGAAATTATTGGCGGTGAAGCAGGAGCTCGAGCAATTGCAAATCGATTTTACGACATAATGGCCACAGATGAATACGCCAAACCATTATATGATATGCATCCGCAGCCTTTAGATAGAATTCGCCAAGTCTTCTTTGAGTTTTTATCTGGCTGGCTGGGCGGTCCTGACCTATTCGTTGAAAAATATGGTCACCCAATGCTAAGAAAGCGTCACATGCCTTTCCCTATTGATCAAGACCTACGTGACCAATGGATGCATTGTATGAATAAAACGCTTGATATCGAGATTGATAACCCACTACTTCGCGAAGGGTTAAGACAGTCGTTATCGCAACTCGCCAGCCATATGATCAATCAAAACTAACGAAGCTTTGCGCTATATCAATGTACGCTTTTTCTAAATAAAGATAATAAATTTTCCTTAATTTAGAAAAAGCGTCGTCGAATGAAGTCTATCCAATTTAAAATTTATGCCTTGTTAGCACTAACAGGCGTATTGGTATTATTTGCCAGTATATTTAGTAGTGCCCAGCAACAACATGAATTAGCAAGAGATACCGTTGAAAGTAACATAAAACTGCTTGCCGATAATTACTTTGATTCTATTAATACCATGATGCTGACAGGCACTATGGCTAATCGTGAAATTCTAAGTACTAAATTAAGAAGCCACCCTAATATTGAAGACGCTCATATCATACGTAGTCCAATCGTTAATAAAATTTATGGGCCAGGAAATGCCAACCAAGTTGCGACTAACGATGCTGAGCGAAAAGCACTAACAGGCACTGAAGCACTATTTATTGATAATCAAAAAAGTACGATGACTTATCTAAAGCCTATGTTTGCTCGCAGTGATTATAAAGGAACAAACTGCTTAGGCTGCCATCAAGCACAAGAAGGTGATGTGTTAGGTGTAGTAAAAATTAGTTATTCGTTGGCTGATATTGAGCAAGAAGTATCGCAAAACACCTTAATGAACACGCTACTATTAGCGGCTATTTTCATTTCGGCTTTCTCACTACTAGCAGTGATGTTTAGAAAAATTTTCATCAAACGCTTAAAAGTCATTAGCCATACCATGCACTTGGCAACCACCAATAAAGATTTAAGCCTCACGGTAGACGACAGTAATAATGACGAGCTTAGCTCTCTTGCCACCAGCTTTAATCACATGATTGGTGCGTTTAAAGATAATATTGCTCAAGTTTCTCATTCTTCTAAGGTATTGATCCACTCTGCCGAAAGCATTTATGCCTCAGCGGATGCAACCGAGCAAGCGATCTTAAAGCAAAAGCAAGGGACAGATTCGGTCGCTGCCGCCATCAATGAACTAGAAAGCTCATCAAGCGAAGTTAAAAACACCACCCATTTTGCATCTGAAAAGTCAGAGCACAGTAATCAACTTGCACAACAAAGCTTACATGTTGCTGAGCACACTGAGCAAAGTATTAATCAACTTGCGGCAGATGTTAGAGCAGCTGCCGAGCAAGTAAGTCAACTGCAAACCCAAACGTTAGACGTTGGTAAAGTACTCGAGGTGATCAGTAGCATTGCCGAGCAAACTAACTTACTTGCACTTAATGCAGCCATTGAGGCGGCTCGTGCTGGTGAAGCTGGCAGAGGCTTTGCTGTGGTAGCCGATGAAGTACGTACTTTAGCGACCCGCACCCATGACTCAACCGACGAAATTCGCCGCACTATCGACAAGCTACAAAGTGAAGCGGCACAAACCGTTAATACCATGAATAACTCTTGCGAAGAAGCAGACGAAAGAGCTGTGCAAGTTAAGCAAGTAGCTAAAGCATTACGTGATATTTCTTCACAAATGAGTGAGATAAACCAACTTAACGTGCAAATTGCTGATGCCACTGAACAGCAAAACCTCGCGGCTGAAGAAATTAACCAAAGTGTTATCGCAATTAGTGACAATGCCGAGCACTCATTAGTCGATGCCCATGAAAACCAAAAAGTCAGTGAAGAGCTGTTGTCGTTAGCTCGTTCACTTGATGAGCAAGTAAGACGCTTTAAATTAAGCTAAATTGCGCACTTTTCGTGCAACTGCTAGAGTTGTTTTATGCATTTCATAGTAAATAAGGATGTTTAAATGAAATTTATAACAACTCTTTTAGTCTGTATTGGAATTATTGCGGCGCTATTATTTACCTATCAGCACAGCGTTAACGATACTGCTGATCAACTAAGCACTGTTAATGAATATATACATCGTGATGATATTCAACAGATTGCTCAATCTCTTCTCAGCCAAGATAAAACCTCACAAAGCGATAAGTATGAACAAAGTATTGTTGGTGGTTTTGATAAGCTTATTCAGCACCCTGAATATTTTGAGGTGAAACTTGATTTCTATGCCTGTGATATCAGTCAATGCTTAACACAGGTTAGCGCCCCCATTGATACAACACCTGATAAGCTAAAGATATTAAAAGCAGAAGTGCTATTTAGTGTATTGGCAGAGCTGCCAAGCAGTGAAAGTGTTGCCACCCTCGTAGAGGGTGACAACGCAATGTTGGTTCGAGTGGTTTCAATACTTGATTAAAGCTGCCATTGACGTGCAACTAAATCAGATTCTTTGCTATTTAACCAATCTTGCGGGCGTAAATAGTACTGATATAGCTTAGCTTCTGGGCTATCTGCAGCAGGTACATAGTTATATTCCCAACGAGCTAATGGTGGCATCGACATCAAAATTGATTCAGTACGTCCACCGGTTTGTAAGCCAAATAATGTGCCGCGGTCCCAAACAAGATTAAACTCAACATAACGACCACGACGATACAGTTGGAAATCGCGTTGCTGTTCGGTTGTTGGCGTGTCTTTGCGGCGCTCAATTATAGGAAGGTAAGCATCTAAAAAACCATTTCCTACCGCCTGCATAAAGGCAAAGCTTTGTTCAAAGCCAAGCTCATTTAAATCATCAAAGAATAAGCCACCAACACCACGTGTTTCACTGCGGTGTTTTAAATAAAAGTAATCATCACACCAGTTTTTATATTTATCGTAAACCTCAGCACCGAATGGCTGACATAAATCGCTAGCCACCTGATGCCAATGTTGTACATCTTCAAAAACAGGGTAATAAGGGGTTAAATCAAAACCACCACCAAACCACCAAATTGGCTCTTCGCCTTCTTTTTCGGCAATAAAGAAACGGACATTGGCATGGCTAGTTGGAATATGTGGATTATTAGGGTGAATCACTAATGACACACCACATGCATGAAAACTACGACCAGCGAGCTCTGGACGATGTGCTGTTGCTGATGCTGGCATTGAAGCACCAAACACATGCGAGTAGTTTACCCCACCCTGTTCGATGACATTACCACCTTGGATAACACGCGTACGGCCACCACCGCCTTCTGCACGTTGCCAATTGTCTTCAACAAATTTTGCTTTGCCGTCAGCATTTTCAAGGCCCTGACAAATTGTATCTTGTAAGGCCATTAAGTAGGTTTTAACTTGTTCGAGTAGCTCGCTTTGCATGTTTATCCTCTAAATACTTTACCGGTCGCTGCGTCTTTAATCACACTTGGTTGGCTGTTGCCACCTAACGGCTCATCAACATAAAAATCTACTGTGTCTGCAAATTCGCTTTTCGCTTGTGCGATAGTCATTACCGTTTCTTGACCGGTTAAGTTTGCACTTGTTGAAACCAACGGCTTACCAAATTGCTGACACAGGGCTTTTACTGTTGGGTGATCAGTTACACGCACTGCAATAGTATCAAACTGACCCGTTAACCACTTTGGCGTTTCTTTTGCTGCTGGCATCACCCAAGTGATAGCACCTGGCCATTGTGAAAAGATATCAGCACGTTTATCCATGGGGATTTTGGCATCATCTACATACTTTAATAACTGGCCATAATTGTCAGCAATTAAAATTAAGCCTTTTTCTACAGGGCGTTGTTTGATGGCTAAAAGCTTTTCAACCGCAGCTTGGTTATCAGGATCGCAACCAAGACCAAAAACAGCTTCGGTTGGGTAAACAATTACACCGCCTTGCTGCAAAGCGTCAATTGCATTGGCTGGTTGTGCAACAGGATCAGACAAAGAAACTCTCCTAAATAAACAAATTACAAGTGCATTAAGATTCGACTAACTTATGCATACACGACTTCTGCGGGCATTGTAACACAACACCTGAAGCTGTTTTCTTTTCGGTCATAATTGGCCACTGGCAGGCCGGGCACTCGGTCGCCACAGGTTTGTGATTAAGGGTATATTTACAGCGCGGATAGCCATCACAAGAATAAAAGGTTTTGCCAAACTTATTACTACGCGCAACCAGCTGGCCTTTTTTGCATTTAGGACAAGCAGGTAATTGAGGAGCATCGTCAGGCTCTTCATCATGAGCAATATAGTGGCACTCAGGATAGCCAGTACACCCAATAAACATACCGTAGCGGCCATTTTTAATTACTAATGGCTTACCACACTCTGGGCAGGCACTGTCTTCGAGTACTTTTATTTGTTGGCTATCGTGATGAGCTAATGGGCGGATAAAGTCACACTTTGGGTAACTGGCACAGCCTAAGAACGGCCCTGACTTTGAGTTGCGCATAACCAATTCAGAACCGCATTTAGGGCAAACCTCATACTCTTTTTCGAGTGCATGTTTATCTGCAGAAAAAAGAGAATGGTCGATTTTACTCATAAGATTCCTGTGGGGTTGGCTAATTTTCGCCTAATATACCCAAACTCAACAAAGATACAAGCAAAGTCGAATTAATGTAATACATCGGCTGGCTCGTCAAATATTAAGTCTTCCATTTGTGCGTAAGCTTGCTCTGACCCTGGTACATTAAATAACACCATTAGCACCACCCACTTTAGGTCTTCCAAAGAAATAAATGGTTTATCTAGAGCACAAAGTCTATCTATCACCATTTCGCGAGTTACGGTGTTAATTACACCTATTTGCTCGATAAACATTAAAAAGCCGCGACACTCAACACTTAACATTTGGCATTCACTATCAGTGTAAATACGCATAGCATGTTGTGGTTGGGCATTAAGGTACGGGTAGATATCGCTTTGTTGTAAGTCAGCAAGTTGCTCTAGCCAATCAAGGGCTTTGTAGATTTCAGGTTTATTGAAGCCAGCACGAACCAACTCATCGGTAAGTTCGTTCTCTTCAGTAAAGATTTCAGCTTCACTATGGATATAGTTTTCAAAAAGATACATGAGGATGTCAAACATGTTTATGTCCTCCTAGTCTTATATAACCATCTAGTACTCGTTCGATTTTATCTGCGAGCTCTAGGTCGAGTAACCGAGCTTGTACTTCGTCTACAGGTAATTGGCTGCGCTGTGTTATTTGATCAACACTTGTTACCTCATACCCTATACTTTTGAACACTGGGCAGTCGGGTTCATCTGCAATAGGCTGTTCTATACTATATAGACTGTTTTCACAGAAAAAGCTCACTTCATCAAGAATATCAGTAATATTTTCTGTCAATTTAGCGCCTTGCTTAATTAAAAAATGGCTTGCCTCTGATAGTGGGCTTTTTATCGAACCCGGCACGGCAAACACCTCTTTATTTTGCTCAAGCGCATAGCGCACTGTCACCAATGAGCCACTTTTAATTTGCGCTTCGACAATCAACACTCCTAATGATAATCCAGAGATAATACGGTTTCGGCGCGGAAAATTAGCGGCATTAGCAGCCGTTCCCGGTAAGAACTCAGAAACCAATAAGCCCCGCTCAGCAACCTGTTTAATGAGTAAGCGATGGCGTTTTGGATAAGCAATATCGATACCCGTACCAAGTACGGCAATGGTGTTTCCTGACCCTGCTAATGCGCCTTTATGGGCTGCACCATCAATTCCCATAGCCATACCTGTTGTCACCGTCATGCCAACAGCAGAAAGTTGATGGGCAAACTCAGCAGCGACTTCAAGCCCTGTCGGTGTGGCATTACGACTACCGACAATTGCTATTTGCGGTGACAGTAATAGTTCTGTGTTACCTAAACAAAATAATAAGATAGGTGCATTGGCTATTTGCTTGAGTAAGGGCGGATAGCTGCTATCAAAATAGCTTATGACTTTGATTTTAAGTCTTGCTATTAACTCTTGGTAGTGGGCTACTAACTGCCAGTCAGTATTAACTAAGTTATCGGCTTGGCTTTGTGATAAACCCAGCTGCTGAAGCTCTAAACTAGATAGCTTAAATAGCTCATCCAGTGGCTGTCTTTGACTTAATGCAATAAGGCTTTTTATTCCAAGCCCTTTACATAAATAAAAGGCAAGCCAATGGGATAGCTTGCCTGAAACCTGTGCCATGCTCCCTCCTTAGAGCGCCCAAATTGTGAGTTAGTTTATAACTGCATAATCTCCAACTCGGATCGGGTGCTGATTCTTCACAATCAATGCGTAGCTAACGTTGTCATATACCTTAAACACCATTAACTCACCGACTTTTTCCTTTGGCATGTGCCATACATTACTGTCTTCATCGCTTTCAATTCCTAACACATCATTTGCATCAGTCATGAATTTCTCAAGACTGTTAGAATCTTCGCGGTAACGCGGACCATTGCGGCCGTCATACACTTCAGGTGATTGACGCTGAATATCAAGTACAAAACCTGGTTTCACTTGGTCTGAACCTAAGTTTAGTACAACAATGTCCATGGTACTAAATTCACGCATTTCATTAGCTGCGGCGATAATAGTGCCATCTAAAGTAGCTTCAGGGCGTTTCATAGTGAAATAGGCTGGCAACATTTGCCCTTCCATCGCCGGCATTAAAAAGTCATGCGGCTTAATTTCTTGTTTTACCAGTTCAACTTTAACTGAGGCAGGTACGCCGTTTTCTACGTCACCGCTTCTAAATGCGCGAACAATCGCCACTAATTCCGCTTTATTCGCTAGTACTTCATTGGTATTTGGATCAACAAGATCATTGCCTTTACGGTATACGCCATAAGCTTCGTTAAGTGTTAAGTCACCTTTAACGTAAAGCGTATGGCCCATAGTATTCATTTTGGTATTAACACTGGCACCCAAAATATATGGTTTTTGTGCAATAACATCGGCGCTAATCGCTTGCTCATAACTCAAATATGGGCGCAGCAACTCCAAAGGCAACGTCGGCACTGCTTGCTTGCCTTTTGGTGTAATTCGCCCTTCTGGAGAGAGTTTTTTATAACGCGCATTTTTAACTAAACGAGGATTTCCGTCTTTATCGTAAATTAAAGTGAGCGCATCACCCGGGTATATTAAATGCGGATTCGCAATTTGCGGGTTCATTTGCCATAAATCAGGCCATTGCCAAGGTTCATCAAGATACACGCCCGAGATATCCCAAAGCGTATCGCCTTTTTTGACAACATATTGTTTTGGTGCATCTTTTTTAATTGTTAAAACATCAGCAGCTACCGGAAAAGCACAGCTAATGGCTAACAAAGCCGCAACTAGTGGGTATCTCATTTGGCTTCCTTGAGTTGTTTTTAGATTATTATCGACCAAAACCTGTTAAAGGTGAACACGAATGGCTAAAATAAGAGCATACAATACCCTAAATGAATCACAAGTGTAAAAGGTAACTATGGCTAGGTTAGAAGTTTTGAGATTTCCGGATGAGCGTTTACGTACAATCGCGAAAGAAGTACCAGAAGTAAACGATGAAGTTCGTCAAATCGTAAAAGACATGCTTGAAACTATGTATGACGAAAACGGTATCGGCTTAGCAGCGACGCAAGTAGATATCCACCAGCGAATTGTGGTGATCGACGTATCTGAAGAGCGCGACCAACCGTTAGTGTTAATCAACCCAGAAATCACCAAAAAAGATGGTTCAACGGTGAGTGAAGAAGGCTGTTTATCTGTTCCTTACTCATACGCAAAAGTTGACCGCGCAGAAACAGTTACTGTTAAAGCGCTTAATGAAAACGGTGAAGAGTTTAGCCTTGACGCTGACGAGCTATTAGCGATTTGTATTCAGCATGAGCTTGATCACCTTAAAGGCACCCTATTTATTGATTATCTATCGCCTTTAAAGCGCCAACGTATCCGTAAAAAGCTTGAAAAAGAAGCTAAGCTGGCTGCTAAATCATAAGTTAATCAATAGGAATATCTGTGACACAACCATTACGCATTATTTTTGCTGGTACGCCGGATTTCGCTGCGCGCCATTTACAAGCACTGATTGACTCAGAGCACGAAGTTGTTGGTGTATATAGCCAACCGGATCGACCAGCGGGCCGAGGTAAAAAGCTAAAAGCCAGTGAAGTTAAAGAACTGGCACTTGCTCATGATTTACCTGTATTTCAACCGCAATCACTAAAATCAGATGAAGCACTTGCAGAGCTTACCAGCCTGAACGCCGATATTATGATTGTGGTGGCGTACGGCTTACTGTTACCAAAAGCGATTTTAGATGCACCGCGCTTAGGCTGCTTAAACGTGCATGGCTCTATTTTACCGCGCTGGCGTGGTGCTGCACCGATCCAACGTGCTATTTGGGCTGGTGACAATGAAACCGGTGTAACAATAATGCAAATGGATGAAGGCTTAGATACCGGCGATATGCTGCATATCAGCCGTTGCCCGATTGATAGCACAGAAACCAGTAGCTCTTTATACGATAAATTAGCTGCACTTGGTCCTGATGCACTGATCAGTACAATCAATCGTCTTGCTGCAGGTGAAATCACCCCAGAAAAGCAAGATGACGCACAAGCAAATTACGCCAAGAAGCTATCAAAAGACGAAGCCAATATTGATTGGTCAATGGATGCTGCGCAAATTGAGCGTAATATCCGTGCCTTTAATCCATGGCCTGTTTGCTTTACTGAAATGGCAGGACAAACGGTAAAAATTTGGCAAGCCGAAGTTGTATCGCAAACTGCACAAGCCGGTAAAATCATTGCTGCTGATAAGCAAGGTATTACCGTTGGCTGTGGGCAAGATGCACTTAAAATCACCCTTCTTCAACCACAAGGTAAAAAACCAATGGCTGTTACTGACTTTTTAAATGGTCGCAGTGATTGGGTTGAACCTGGCTCAGTATTAGGTCAAAGCAATGAGTAATGTAAGAGCACTTGCTGCTGAAACCCTCTATAACGTGGTCGATAAAGGTGCATCACTAAATCAAGAACTACCTTTTGCAAGCCAAGGATTATCGCCGAAAGATAAAGCCCTACTACAACAAATTTGCTACGGTGTGCTGCGCTATTTACCTAGCCTAGAAAATTATTGTCAGCAACTTTTAGATCAACCACTTAAAGGTAAGCGCCGTATTTTCCAGTTCTTGTTGTATGTGGGTATTTACCAACTTCAACACATGCGTGTACCGCCTCATGCAGCCATCAGCGAAACGGTTAATGCGCTTCAGCAAATGCGCGCACTGGGTTTAAAAGGCCTGATTAACGCTATTTTACGCAGTTTCCAACGTGAACAAGTTGAGCTTGAAGAAAAAGCAAAGCAAATTCCTGTTTGCAAATTTAACCACCCAGGTTGGTTTATCAAACAAGTAACCGCAGCTTACCCTGATAACTGGCAAGAAATCCTTGAAGCGAATCAGCTGCAAGCACCTATGTGGTTACGTGTAAACCAAGCGCAATATAGCACCCAAGAATACAGCGAGATGCTTAAAGCAAATGATATTGAGCATACCCTTAATGCTGATTTTCCTGATGGTATTAAACTAGCTAAACCGTGTGATGTATACGCACTGCCAGAATTTGATACCGGTGCCTGCTCAGTTCAAGATGCAGCGGCACAATTAGCAGCACGCTTTTTAGATCCTCAAAATGATGATGTCATTTTAGATGCGTGTGCAGCGCCAGGTGGTAAAACGTGTCATATCCTAGAGCTTGCTGATGCCGACGTATTAGCACTTGATAGCGACAGCGAGCGCCTAGAACGTGTTAAGCAAAACTTAGTGCGTATTGGTTTAGCTGCCGATTTACAATGTGCCGATGCTTCACAACCTCACATCTGGTGGGATGAGCAGCAATTTGACCGTATTTTGCTTGATGTGCCTTGTTCAGCAACTGGCGTGATCCGTCGTCACCCTGATATTAAATGGTTACGTCGTGCATCTGATATTGAAGATCTGGCTAATTTACAAGGCGATATCTTAAATAGCATCTGGCCTCTACTTAAGCCTGGTGGTACGTTAGTTTATGCGACCTGCTCTGTATTACCGCAAGAGAACCAACAACAAGTTGCTAAGTTCCTTGCCAATAATCCAAGTGCTGAACACATACCTTTGCATGAAAACGACACCCCTACTTTACCTGGCCTGCAATTATTGCCTGGTGAAAGTGACGGTTTCTATTATGCAAAGCTAGTTAAAAAACACTAATAAGAACAAGCTATGAAAATAATCATACTCGGTGCCGGACAAGTTGGTGGCACACTGGCAGAAAACCTCGTAGGTGAGCAAAATGAGATCACCGTTGTCGATATCGACGGTAACCGTTTGCGTGAGCTACAAGATAAGTACGACTTACAAGGTGTTACTGGCCACAGTGCGCATCCCGATGTATTGCGTCGCGCAGGCGCAGAAGACGCCGATATGATTATTGCCGTAACCAGTTCAGATGAAGTGAACATGGTTGCTTGCCAGGTTGCTTATAGTATTTTTAACACGCCAACCAAAATTGCCCGTATTCGCTCAGAGCAATACTTAAAGTACCGTGAAAAGCTATTTCATAACGACGACTTACCTGTTGACCACTACATTGCTCCAGAAGCGCTGGTAACTAAGTATATTCGTCGCTTAATCGACTATCCGGGTGCTTTACAGGTATTACAATTTGCCGATGGCATGTTATCGCTAGTTGCGGTGAAAGCCTATTACGGTGGTTTGCTGGTGGGTTATGCACTTTCAGCCTTGAAAGAGCACATCCCGAATGTCGAAACCCGGGTAGCGGCTATTTATCGTCAAGGTAAAGCGATTAAACCGCTTGGCACAACGGTTATCGAAGCGGACGATGAAGTGTTCTTTATCGCTGCAACAAAGCATATTCGAGCAGTTATGAATGAGCTGCAAAAGCTCGAACGTTCATACAAAAAGATCATGATTGCTGGTGGTGGTAATATCGGTGCGGGCCTTGCGCGTTCACTTGAGAAAAACCACAGTGTGAAGCTGCTTGAGCGCAATAAAGAGCGCGCAGCACAGCTCTCTGAAATGCTTGATAACACCGTGGTATTTTGTGGCGATGCTTCTGATCAAGAACTGTTATCTGAAGAACATATTGAACAAGTGGATGTGTTCATCGCGGTTACTAACGACGATGAAGCAAACATTATGTCTGCGATGCTGGCAAAGCGTATGGGCGCACAAAAAACCATGGTGCTTATTCAGCGTGGCGCTTATGTAGACCTAGTTCAAGGTGGTGAGATTGATATTGCTATTTCACCTCAGCAAGCCACTATCTCGGCGCTGTTAACACACGTTCGCCGTGGTGACATTGTTAATGTTTATTCGTTACGTAAGGGCGCAGCAGAAGCCATTGAGGCTGTCGCTCATGGTGATGAGCATACTTCTAAAGTTGTTGGCCGAGCAATTGCTGATATCAAACTACCTGCTGGAACAACCATTGGTGCAATTGTGCGTAACGATGATGTACTGATTGCCCATGACGATACGGTTATTCAGTCGGGCGACCATGTAATCATGTTCTTGATTGATAAAAAGCACATTACAGTTGTTGAAAAGCTGTTCCAAGTAAGTGCTATCTTCTTGTAAAAAAGCTTATAAACGAAAAAAGCAGCCATGACAGCTGCTTTACGACTCTTGAAGTGAAAGTACCTAACTTTTCTAAAAGATTCTATTGAATTTGAGCGAACTCTTCTTTTGAAAGTTCGCCATTACCATCACTATCTAGCTCTGGAAATAACTTTTCAAGCTGCATATTTGCAGACGCTTCCTCTTTGCTGATCACACCATCACCGTCAGTATCGAATGTTGAAAAGCTTACGCCTTGTGCAAAGGCTGCTGATGACGTTGCTAGTGCTAAAATTGCGATTGTTGTGCTTAACTGTTTCATAATAACTACCTTAAATTTGAAAAGAGTGAAATCCGTTTCTGAGATCCCTGTTTAGTGGAAATTGGTATAACTACGTATTAATTCAGTTATTCGGCTTCAGAGAACTCAGCTTCTGTAAGAACGCCGTCGCCATTCACGTCTAATGTTTTAAACTGCGACATAATTTTTGCGTCAACGGCTGCTTCACTTTTGCTAACCACGCCGTTACCGTCTACGTCTAAGGTGTCAAAATCAGTTGCTGCAAAAGCTGCTGAAGAAGATGCAAGAGCGATTAAAGCTAATGTTTTGTTTACTGTTTTCATAATCATATTCCTTCAATTTTAAGAGTGTTAGCTGATCACACTTCCAGTGTTGTCCTTTGTCATGGATTCCCTTATCCATTTAGGCTGTCTTTGGCAGCTCAGAACTAATCAGCTAAATAAACTGGTTTTGCTTAATCACATTAAGCTTTTGAAAATTCTTGTTTCGATAACTCACCGTTACCGTCAGTGTCTAATTCACTGAATTTGCTCATTAGCTCTGCATCTACCGATGCTTCGCTTTGGCTGATAACACCATTGCCATCAACATCTAGAGTATCGAAATCACTCATCGCAAATGCTGCAGATGAAGATACAAGTGCCATAAGTGCTAGTGTTTTATTTACTGTGTTCATAATGTCATTCCTTCAAAATGTGCTGTCTTGAGTTAGAAGTCCTTTTCAGCGTGTCCTTACAATGAAATTAAGCTTTTGAGTACTCTTGTTTAGACAGCTCACCGTTGCCGTCTGTATCAAGCTCTTTAAATTGGCTCATTAACGTTTCGCTTACTGATGCTTCGCTTTTGCTGATAGCGCCATCGCCATTAACATCCAGTGTGTCAAAGTCAGCGGCAAACGCTGCTGATGAAGTTGCAAGAGCTACAAGTGCTAAAGTTTTGTGTAACGTTTTCATAATCACTATTCCTTCAATGTTGTCTCAACTGTGATAAAGGATATGTTCCTGAATCAGTTTTTCTCTGTGTTCGCTAAGACTATTTCAACTTCGATGCCAAAGTTAAAAAGAACAATAAAATCAGTGCATTAAATTAAAATATCGAGAATTAGGGGGAAATAACGCGATTTTTTTGTTGCTGTTTTGCAACAAGCTCGGTGGTTGGTTTTACGCTTCTTTTAAAATCAATAAGTTACCAAGATTAAAATGGAGACAATAGCGATTAACTCGGATTAGAAAACAGAAAAATTAGAAATTTGAAAATAAACTCTATCTGAACAACAAAACTTGAAGAAAAAAATCGAAATTAATTTAATTAATAACATATTGATTTAATTTGTTATTTTAATTTATTTATAAATTAATTTTAATATTTATAGGTTTAAATCGAGGAAAATAGCCATTTTGTTGCAAAATGGCGAATTGGTATTAGATATCCAACACAGAAAGGTCAATTAAGTGCTCTTTCATAAACGCTTTCATTTCATCTTCACTCGTATCAAGCTGTACACCGAACATAAAACCGCCTGCTCTTTTGCGCACGCTACATACTGTGCCATTAAACTCACGTTTACTAAGTGTGATTTGGCAGCTTTGCCCTTTAAAAGCGCTTAAGTCCTCCTTGCTATTAAGATCAAACTGCACGCCTGTGAGTGAAATATCTTTAATAAGCCCTGCCAGTTTTTGCTCTGCAATGACTAAGTTTGCAGGGAATAACGTAGGAATACGTGCTTCACTACGTAAGCTATAAAGCTGCACTTGCTTAGGAAACTCGAGAAAAATTAAACGGTGAGGATGCGATGCCAAGGCGCTTATTTGCTGACGAAAAGCAATTACTTGCCCACCACCCGCTTCAAGTACCGCGCGTATAACGACCATCACCCCATCTTTGATGAAATCACTACCATTTGCTAAACGCTTTGCTGATGGGTAATTGATAATGATGTACTGATCATTCATCAAACCAATAAATTCTGTTTTTACGCGTTTACTGTCGGTTGGTGTGGTAATTTCAACATCTACCAAGCTACCCGCAGGGATACAGGTTAGCTTTTCTAGATTACGTTGTTTTTGAGTTTTTGGCACAGTAATGCCTCCACTTCTAGATAATCACCTTACTATGGTTAGCCTCGCCAGAAGGTTGGCGTAAACAACACTAACAGGGTGAATATTTCTAAACGACCAAATACCATCGCAATAGTAAGTAGCCATTTTGCCGTATCAGAAATCGCTCCGTAATGAGCAGCGACTTCACCTAAACCTGGGCCTAAGTTATTTAAGCAAGCAGCTGTTGCTGAGAATGCACTGATGTTATCCATGCCGGTGCCCATCAGCGCCAACATAATAATGACGAACACTAACGCATACGCAGAGAAGAAGCCCCAAACAGCTTCTACAACTTTATCTGGAAGTGCTTTTCGGCCTAATTTAATTGAATAAATAGCTCTTGGGTGCACAAGACGATTGAGCTCACGAATACCTTGTAAGTAAAGTAAGAACACCCGCACTACCTTCATACCACCGCCGGTAGAGCCGGCACAGCCGCCAATAAAACTTGAGAAAATAAGTAAAATAGGTAAGAACAGTGGCCATGCTGAGAAGTTATCAGTCGCAAAGCCCGCGGTAGTACTCATTGATACCGCTTGGAACATAGCTTGGTCGAGAGTCTCATCACCATCGGCATAAATATTATTTGATGACAGCACAGTAAAGCAGACAATGACCAATGCTAATTGAATCAATAAGAACACTTTAAATTCAGGGTCGCGTAAATAAACACGAATATTGCGTGAAGCTACCGCCGCATAATGCAGCGAGAAGTTAATGGCTGCGATCAGCAAAAACACTACGCAAATAAAGTTAATTAATGGGCTATCAAACTGCCCCATTGATGCATCGTAGGTAGAGAAGCCGCCTATCGCAATCGTAGAGAACGCATGACAGATTGCATCAAACCAATCCATTCCTGCAGCCCAATACGCAAGCGTACAAGCTATCGTCAGCGATACATAGATATACCAAAGATGCTTTGCGGTATCGGCAATACGCGGTGTCATTTTTGAGTCTTTAACCGGACCAGGTGTTTCTGCACGGTATAGCTGCATACCACCGACCCCTAGCATAGGCAGTACCGCGACTGCGAGTACGATGATCCCCATACCACCTAGCCATTGCAGTTGCTGGCGATAAAAGAGGACTGATTTAGGTAGGTATTCTATGCCCGTAAGTACGGTAGCCCCTGTTGTTGTCAGCCCAGAAAAGGCCTCAAATACGGAGTCAGCTAAGGAAAGATTAGGCTCTTGTAAGAACACTAAAGGCACCGCAGCGAAGGTACCTAGTACCAACCAGAACAAGACTACAATCAAGAAGCCTTCACGGGCTTTAAGATCACCATGCTCATGACGGTTTGGATAATAAGCTGCTAAACCAATTACAACACTAAAAATGAAAGCGAGAACGAATGGCACACCACCACCGTCTTTGTAGATCAAAGACACCAGTGCCGGAGGCACCATAGTGATACTAAATAGCGCCACCAGCTGGCCGAGAATTTTTATTATGGTACGAAATTGCATCTAGGCGTATCGCTTTCTTATTAAATGTTTAGCTAATACAGTTTATTGTCTTACAGCCTTAATTGTAAGTAAACGGAATGTATTATTTTTACATTTCAAACTTTTCTGACTTTTAGGCTAACTTCGCCATGAGTCAATTCATGGATATCATCAATCGCTTGCTCTGCCTGACGGCTATCGATTTCAATTTGCCATGTGATGTTCTCTGCAAATTGTTTTTCGATATTAAGCACCTGATACTGATTTTTTAATAACTGCTCAATTGCACCTTGTACGCTGTAATCACTTTGACCAACTAGTTCAACACTCGGTACCTTGGTAATGGTTTTAAGCTCGCGCATGGCATTATTTAAACTACCGCCGTAAGCGCGAACTAGCCCACCTGTACCAAGCTTGATGCCCCCGAAATAACGGGTTACCACCGCTGTAATTTCACCAATACCAGAGCCTGTTAATACATTAAGCATTGGCTTACCTGCTGTGCCATTGGGCTCACCATCATCAGAAAAGCCATACACATGACTACCACCGGGATTACCCGCAACATGTGCCCAGCAATTATGACGAGCATCGCTGTATTTATCTTGAATCTCTTTGATAAAGGCTTTTGCTGCCGCAAGATCTGGGGTGTGGGCAATATGCACAATAAACGTGCTTTTTTTAATTTCTTCTTGGTAAAAAACCGGCTCAGCCGGATATTGGTATTCAGACATAATTGCTTATCTAAAAAAATGGGGCCTATTGGCCCCAATATTCACTAACCTTTATCGTTAATCTAAGTGTAGATCACGAGTCATGTTTTCTAGGCTATCTTCATGAACGATAATATTATCTTCAATACGGATACCGCCAAATGGCTTAAACTCTTCAACTTTTCCCCAGTTAATAAACTGTTTGTTGTCAGTTTGCGCAAGGTCACCTAATAACGAGTCGATAAAGTATAAACCAGGTTCAATAGTAAATACTTGGTTCTTTTCGATTAAGCGAGTGCAACGTAGGAACGGATGACCTTCAGGTGGTGCTTGGTGCGCACCTGTATCATCAGCCATAAAGCCACCCATATCGTGAACTTGTAAACCAAGATGATGACCAAGACCATGCGGGAAGAACGTCGACGTAATACCACGCTCAACAATTTCAGCGGCTGGTAACTTCACAATATTAAAGTCGCTTAGTACTTGCGCTACACGCTGGTGACAATCTAAATGCAATTCACCGTATAACAAGCCAGGCTTTAATGCTTTACCTAAAGCGATTTGATGCTCAGTCATTACTTTAATTAAGTCGCTAAACTCACCTGACTTTTTAAAGTCATAAGTACGTGTGATATCAGCAGCATAACCATTAAAGTTTGCACCTGCGTCAATAAGGAAAGAGTGATGCGTTTGCGGCGCTTTAGGCTCAAAATGCGTGTAATGTAAAATTGCACAATTCTCATTTAGTGCAACGATATTGCCGTAAGGCATCTCGTTTTCACTCTGGCGGGTAGCCATGAGGTAAGCTTGCTGAATATCAAACTCTGAACCACCAGCAAAAAACGTATCGCGTGCTGCTTTGTGGCCATCTACCGCGATACGGTTAGCTTGGCGTAAACACTCAAGCTCATACTGCGTTTTATAAGCACGATGAAAATGAAGGTAGTTCATAACTGGCTCTGGGTTCATAATACTAAAGCCCAGCGCTTGCGCTACTTCTAGGTATTCACCGATATAGGCAAACTTTTCTTTATCGTAAGGCAGTAGCTTTTCTACCTGATCTGGCTGTACTAATAATTCAATATCAAAATACTCAGCCCAAAAATCACGTGGTTCGTCAGGCACTTTATGCCAAAAGTCGACAGGACGATAAAAAATCAGTTTCGGCTTAGATGCACCATCAACCACAATCCAACAATGTGGGTTGTCGATCACTGGTAACCAAGCTTTAAATTGCGGATTCACCTTAAACGGATAATACATGTCATCTAAAAACTGACGTTTAGCCTGACCTGAGTGAATTACTAATCCTTCTAAACCTTCACGCTCTGTAATTGTTCGAGTGCGTTGTTGCAAGGTTGCAATATGTTCGGCGTATAACACCGCTAATTTATCCATAGTAAACCCATCTTTAGTAAATTTAACTTGTTGGCAGTCTATCATAGCCAGCACTATCCCCCAACTGAGGGAGGATAGTGTGACAAATCGAGTTTAACCACCCATCGACATATCAAGAATTGGCGCTAGAACATTGCCATCGCGTCCTAATCGAGTGTGATAAACCTGTCTGTAAGCAAATACATTCTTAACGTAGTTTCGTGTTTCTGTATAAGGAATTAACTCAATCCACAGCTCAGCTGGCATAGCTTGCTCTGGGATCCAGCGTTTAATACGATGATAACCCGCATTATAAGAAGCCGTTGCCAAGATTTCGTTGCCATGATTTTTCTTTTTCAAATACTGCAAATACTCACTACCTAGGCGAATATTAGTACGAGGCTGGTATAACTGTTTTCGTGATACAGAGCTTTTATTCATATACTTAGCAGTGCTTGGCAACAACTGCATTAAACCATGGGCATTGGCATGAGAACGCGCATCGGGCGCAAAAGAACTTTCACGGCGTGAAATTGCAATGCTCCAAGCAACATCAATATGGCTGCGACTGCTATATGTTGCAAATACATCTTTGAACGCAAATGGGAAACGTAAGTCGACATAGTCCCACTCTTTTAACTGCGCCAAGGTGTAGATAGTACTGTCGTACCAATCAAGTTCAGCAGCAAGCAATGACGCAGCAAGCTTTTCTTCTTTGGTTGATGTACCCGTTAAATAATTCCACTCACGACGCGCAGATGTAAAGCGCTCAAGCTCATATAAAGCACGAGCTCGCTTAAAGCCTGGAGCATTCGCCACTTCAAGCTTTAGCTTATTACTAATATTTATCTCTTTATTATTTAAGCTAACCGGAATACCTAAGCGTGCAGATGCTAAAAAGCCGTAATAATCACGCTCTTTAGCCACTGTTTGCCAGATTTCACGAGCACGCTCGACTTCACCACGTTGGTTTAAGCTATATGCCAACCAATATTGTTGACCTAGGCTCAGGTTTTCTTTGCCTGTAAAAAACGCCACAATACCAGACCAATCTTGTCTCTCTAACATATTGCCAAGTTGCCATTGCATTAACTTTCTAGTTTGACGGTCTTTAGGCACTTTATTTAACCAAAAGCGCGCTTGTTGGTGGCCACTTGAAGCAAGCGACAAGGCAAAACTGTAGTAAACATCCGCTTTTTGCTCGTCTGTGTAATCGAACATGGTTTCGAGCTTTTCCCAGGCACGCAGTGCAAGGTCTTTATCTCGCCATACTAGGCGCTTAACTCCATAAATCGCAATCTGCCCTTCTTTAGCAGATTTTTTCTTGTAGCGATAAAGGCCCGCTGAAGCACTCGGATCTTTGCGTACCTTTAAATATAAATCAGCTAAATATTGGTCAGCACGAGGCAGTAATGTTTTTAAGTATGGAATTAAACTTGATGAGCCCCCTTCGGCAGCCAAGCTAATGCGCTGCCAAACCCGCTCTTCGGTCTGGTAACCTTTTTTCTTCCAAAGAGAGAACAACTTATCGCACTCTTTTGGTTGTGATTTTCCTACCACCCATAAATCAGTCACTTGATTCATGATGGCTTTTTCAGGCGCACCTAAGTCCAATTGAAAACTTAAATAAGGACAGGTCAATTCGTTATTGCTTGTTTCGCGATAGTTACGAATATAAGCCGCTTTTTTGTTGTACTTTTTTAAGTAATTAAGCCATGCCTTACGTACAGGCCACTCTAGTGGCGTGTTTTGGTAAACATTGAGGTAGTTTTCGATTTCTGTCTGGTGTTTAAGGCTCGGATTACGTTGCCAATAAGCCTTTTCGACATAAGGCTTCAAAGGGTGGTCAAGCCCACTTGCCGCCTCTTTCATGTCTTGATAATCACCGTAACGCGCCTTTTTTTCTGCTTTTAAAAAAGCGTCATGTTTATCGTTGGCTTCAGCTGCAAAAAAAGGAAAAAGTAATGCGGCAGCTGTCCAACCAAGGAGTTGTTTTTTCATGATGACCTTTAACAAAAATTAAAGAATTAATAACAAAAAACTTCTCCTACACCTTAGCACCAAACCAGCTATATTTTAACCAATCGCGATAAAGCGCAGTAAATTTTTCGTTGCATTTTCATTTTAAAGCAAGCACACTGATTGAAATGCAAACTCATCGTACCAGTCTTAGTTAATAAACTAGGGAGAATAATAATGTTATATAAAAGCGATTCATTTGAAGTTGCTTTCATCAAGGACAACATCGCCGAGTTTAAGTTCTGTGCAGACGGCTCAGTAAATAAACTTTCGCAGCAAACCTTGCAAGATTGCGCTTTAGCATTAAAAGAATTGGCAACAAACTCAGATATCAAAGGCATGGTGTTCACCAGCGATAAAGATCATTTCATTATCGGTGCCGACATTTTCGAATTTTTACCTACCTTCACTAAACCTCAAGAAGAACTTGTTGCATGGATCAAAAATGCAACTGACGTTTTTGATGCAATTGAAGATTTACCTTTCCCAACGCTAAGTGCTGTAAACGGCATGGCGCTTGGCGGTGGATGTGAGTGGGCACTTGCTACCGATTACCGCGTTGCTAGCTCTAACGCTAAAATTGGCCTACCTGAAGTTAAACTAGGCATCATGCCTGGTTTTGGTGGTACAGTTCGCCTTCCACGCCTTATTGGCGCTGATAATGCGATGACATGGATCACTACAGGTAAAGAAAACCGCGCTGCTGATGCCTTAAAAGTAGGTGCTTTTGACGCAGTAGTTAGTGCTGACAAACTTTTAGAGTCAAGTATTGCAACACTTGAGCAAGCAATTGCTGGCAAGCTAGATTGGCAAGCAAAACGACAAGTAAAATTACAGCCACTGAAAATGAACCGTGTTGAGCAAGGTATGAGCTTTGCGATGGCTGAAGGCATGGTAATGGGTCAGACAAAAGGTCACTACCCAGCACCTGTTATGGCTGTAAAAACAATCAAAGCTGCAGCAAACTGTGAACGCGCTGAAGCAATGGCGATTGAAAACGCTAACTTTGCTAAATTAGCAGCAACAAGCGAAGCTGCTGCACAAACAGGTATTTTCTTAGCTGACCAATACATTAAAGGTAAAGCGAAGAAGCAAGCTAAACACAGTGAACTTGAGATCAAACAAGCAGCTGTATTAGGCGCAGGTATTATGGGTGGCGGTATTGCATATCAGTCTGCTTATAAAGGTACACCTATTATCATGAAAGACATCAACCAAGATGCACTTGATTTAGGTATGGGTGAAGCATCTAAGCTACTTGGCAAAAAAGTACAACGTGGCCATATGGCGATGGATAAGATGGTTGCTACCTTAGGCAAGATCAAACCAACACTAAACGATGCGGACCTACAAAGCGCAGACATCGTTGTTGAAGCTGTGGTTGAAAACCCTAAAGTGAAGCAAGCTGTTCTTGCGGGCCTTGAAAAAGACTTACCAGCGGGCACTATCCTAACTTCAAATACCTCAACAATTCGTATTGACGAGTTAGCATCGGCACTTGAAAAACCAGAAAACTTCTGTGGTATGCACTTCTTTAACCCAGTGCCAAAAATGCCATTAGTAGAAATCATTCGTGGTGAAAAAACATCAGAAGCTACTATTAATGCGGTTGTTGATTACGCATTAAAACTTGGTAAATCACCAATCGTTGTAAACGACTGTCCTGGTTTCTTTGTAAACCGCGTACTATTCCCTTACTTTGCAGGTTTCAGCAAACTTGTTGTTGAAGGTGCTGACTTCACTAAAGTTGATAAAGTGATGGAAAATGTATTTGGTTGGCCTATGGGTCCTGCATATCTTCTTGATGTTGTAGGTATCGATACAGCTTACCACTGTACAGGTGTAATGGCTGACGGTTTCCCTGAGCGTATGGCTCGCCAAGATAAAGACCCTGTTACTGTATTTGCAAACGAAAAACGCTTTGGTCAGAAAAATGGTGCTGGTTTCTACCAATACGCGCCAGACCGTCGTGGTCGCCTGAAAAAAGCAAAAGATGCAACAGCAACAGAGTTACTAAGTGCTATCACTGATGCACCTAAAGATTTCGACAAACAAGAAATCATTGACCGTTGTATGATCCCTATGATCAACGAAGTACTACTTTGTTTACAAGAAGGTATCGTAGCGTCTCCACAAGAAGCTGACATGGCGCTAATTTACGGCATTGGTTTCCCTCCATTTAGAGGCGGTGCATTCCGTTACTTAGATCAAACTGGTTTAGCGAACTTTGTTGCGACAGCAGACAAATACGCTCACTTAGGTGCGATTTACCAAGTATCAGATGAAACTCGCAAGTGGGCCGAAGAAGGCCGTGTATTCTATAAGGTGGAAGGATAAGAAACATGAATAATCCAGTAATCGTAGATTGTATCCGCACACCAATGGGTCGTTCAAAGAACGGCGTATTCAAAAATAAGCGTGCGGAAGATTTAAGTGCTCACTTAATGAAAGGTTTGTTAGACCGTAACCCAGCCGTTGATCCAGCATCAATTGATGATATTTACTGGGGCTGTGTACAACAAACTTTAGAGCAAGGTTTTAACATTGCTCGTAACGCATCACTACTAGCCGGTATCCCTCACTCAGTACCAGCTGTCACAGTTAACCGTTTATGTGGTTCATCAATGCAAGCATTACACGATGCAGCACGCGCTATTATGACTGGCGCTGGTGATACCTACATCATTGGTGGTGTTGAGCACATGGGTCACGTACCTATGACTCACGGTAATGATTTTCACCCAGGTTTATCAACGTCTGTAGCACAAGCTGCTGGCGTAATGGGTTTAACTGCCGAATACCTTGCTACGCTGCACGGCATTAGCCGCAAGCAACAAGACGAATTTGCTTACCGTTCACACCAACGTGCACACGCAGCAACTGTTGAAGGTCGTTTCCGTCGTGAAATCCTGCCAATGGAAGGTCACGATGCAGATGGTTCTTTAATCTTAGTTGAAGACGATGAAGTAATCCGTCCTGAGACAACTGTTGAAGGCTTATCGCAACTACGCCCTGTATTCAATCCAGCATCAGGTAGCGTAACGGCAGGTACTTCTTCTGCACTTTCTGACGGCGCGTCAGCAATGCTTGTAATGAGCGAAGAGAAAGCAAAAGAACTTGGTTTACCTATTCGTGCGCGTATTAAATCAATGGCTGTTGCAGGTTGCGATCCATCAATCATGGGTTACGGCCCTGTTCCTGCATCGCAAAAAGCACTTCAACAAGCAGGTATCACTATTGACGATATCGATGTTGCAGAGCTTAACGAAGCATTCGCAGCACAATCTCTACCAGTGTTAAAAGACCTAGGTCTGATGGATGTGGTAGATGAAAAAGTTAACCTAAATGGTGGTGCAATTGCACTTGGTCACCCACTTGGTTGTTCTGGTTCACGTATTAGCACAACGCTTGTTCACCTAATGGAAGACAAGAACGCTAAATACGGTCTAGCAACTATGTGTATTGGTTTAGGCCAAGGTATTGCAACTGTATTTGAGCGCGTAGAATAACGAGCTCACACCAAACATCTTGGTGATAAAAAGGCGCACTGAATTGCTCAGTGCGCCTTTTTTATTTGCTTTGCTTTCACTTATTGAAACTGGCGGCAATAGAAAGTTAAAATAGCCGCTTAATAATCGTCTCTTTCACCTAAAAGGTCAGCCATGAGTTTTGATAATCCCGATCACCAATTAGATGCACTTGGCCTTCGTTGTCCAGAACCTGTCATGATGGTGCGTGGCGCAGTACGTAAAATGAAAGATGGCGAAACATTACTGATCATCGCCGACGACCCATCAACCACCCGTGATATCCCAAGCTTTTGTACTTTTATGGATCACACTCTCGTGGCAAAAGATGTAAAAGAAGCACCGTATAGATACTTGGTGAAGAAAGGGTTATAACAACGAGTTTCGAGTTTCGAGTTTCGAGTTTCGAGTTTCGAGTTTCGAGTTTCGAGTTTCGAGTTTCGAGTTTCGAGTTTCGAGTTTCGAGTTTCGAGTTTCGAGTTTCGAGTTTCGAGTTTCGAGTTAATCAATTAAAATTAAAAGTGAGCATTTATCAATATTAAACGCTCACTCGATCGGCTTAAAACTGACAGCTGAAAGCTTAAAGCTATTTCTTTGTTACTGTCACTTTTGGTTGATTACTATTGCGGTAATCAAAGCTCACTACATACACACCTTTTGCAGCGGGTTTAAAGCTGAAATAATTGTAGATGGTATTACAGTCGGCATTGGCGGCTTGGCCTAGAACCAATGATTGCCCTGCTGGGTCCATATCACTGTAACCACAGTTATAGCCTTCGCTAAAATCAGCATCTGCTACTTTGAATTCATATACCTTACCAGGCGTTGAAAACTTAACCTCGGTTTGAAATATGCCTGGTGCAACTTGTTCTAATTTATACTGCGGCTCAGCATCCCACAAGGTAAAATCACCACGTAAGTACATAGTACGGTCAAGCTCTTTGCTTGGCAGAATATCGTCGATGCTTGGCATTTGCATTTGGCTAGAACAGGCTGTTAATAAGCCCGCTAATGCTAAAGTAATTACACGTTTCATTACTGTTCCTTATGCTACAAAAAAGCCAGCACTGAGCTGGCTTTTATTAATTGGCTACTGCTTACTTCTGAAGTACAGAAATATCAGCAATATCTAAAAACAGACGGCTTAGTTGGCTTAACAATGCTAAACGGTTTTGTTTAACCGCTTCGTCATCAGCCATTACCATGACGTTATCGAAGAAGTTATCAACACTCTCACGGATACCCGCAAGTTGTGATAATGCTTCTTGGTAATCGCCATTTGCATACAGAGGTGCAAGCTCAGTTGCAAACTTAGCAACGTGTGATGCTAATACTTTCTCTGCATCATCGCTTAATAGGCTCTCATTTACATCACCTTGTGTTGTGATGTCATTTTTAGCCAAGATATTGCTTACACGTTTATTTGCTGCTGCAAGCGCTTCTGCTGCGTCTAATGTACGGAAGTGACTTACCGCTTTAACACGACGGTCGAAATCAACTGGTTTAGTTGGGCGACGTGCTAGCACTGCTTGAATGACATCAACTTCGATACCTTCATCTTGATACCATGCGCGGAAACGACCTAGCATAAACTCAAACACATCTGTTGATACGTTTAGGTTCGTTAGCTTTTCACCGAATAGCGTTTGTGATTTAGCAACAAGGTCTAAGATATCTAGCGGTAATGATTTTTCAACCATGATGCGTAATGCACCAATTGCTGCACGGCGAAGTGCAAATGGGTCTTTGTCGCCTTTTGGTGCTTGACCAATACCAAAAATACCCACCAGCGTATCAAACTTATCAGCAATTGCGACCGCACAGCTGATCACATTTGTTGGTAAGTTATCACCCGCGAAGCGAGGCATATATTGTTCGTTTTGCGCTAGTGCAACTTCTTCAGCTTCACCGTCGTGACGAGCGTAATGCATACCCATTACACCTTGTACGTCGGTAAACTCCATGACCATTTCGGTCATTAAGTCTGTTTTACTTAATAAACCTGCTCGCTTAGCCAGCTCTGCATCAGCACCTAATTGCTCAGCAATGTAACCTGCAAGTTCACTAATACGCTCAGATTTGTCTTTCAACGTACCAAGTTGCTTTTGGAATAAAACAGTATCTAGAGACTCTAAGCGACTCTCTAGCGTTTTCTTCTTATCTGTTTCGTAGAAGAACTGCGCATCAGCTAAACGAGGACGAACAACTTTTTCGTTACCAGCAATTACCACGCTTGGATCTTTACTTTCGATATTAGAAACAAATAGGAACTTGTTAAGTAAGTTGCCATCTTGGTCTAATAACGGGAAGTACTTTTGATCGTCCTTCATGGTATAGATAAGCGCTTCTGAAGGAACATCTAAGAATGCTTCTTCGAATGTTGCAGTCAACGTTACTGGCCATTCAACCAAGGATGTTACTTCTTCAAGTAAGTCTTCATCCATCGCTACTTTTGCATTTACAGCGCTAGCTGCTGCTTCAATTTGTTCGCGAATTTGTGCTTTACGCGCTTCGAAGTCAGCGACAACGTAAGCAGATTTCAGCACATCAAACACATCATCAGCGTGGTTGATTGTTACTTTTTCTGGATGATGGAAACGGTGACCTTGTAATTGGTTGCCAACTTGCTTACCAAGGATCTCGCCTTCAATTAGCGTGCTACCAAATAAGATAGTCGCTGTGTGCACAGGGCGAATAAATTGTGTTTTATTTGCCCCCCAACGCATTGGTTTAGGGATAGGTAATTTTGCAAGAGCTTTGTTTACTGCATCACTCATAAGCGATGTAGTTGCTTGACCTTCAACCTGTGCTTTATGTAATAACCAAGCGCCTTTATCTGTCTCAAGTGTTTGTGCATCGCTTACATCGATACCACAACCACGAGCCCAACCCATTGCTGCTTTAGTTGGATTACCATCGGCATCAAAAGCTGCTGCAACTGCAGGACCACGCTTTTCTACAACCTTGTCACTTTGTTTTGCTTCAAGTGCACTAACACGTAAACCTAAACGACGTGGTGATGCGTACCAGTTAACGCCTTGGTGATTTAATTCTAAGCTTGCAAGCTCAGTTGCTAAGTTCTCAGCAAACGACTCAGCAAGTTTACGAAGTGCTTTCGGTGGCAACTCTTCTGTGCCAATTTCTACTAATAAATTTTCTGCTGACATGCTAATTCTTAATCCTTACAAAGCGGGAAACCAAGAGCTTCACGGGCATCATAGTAACTTTGCGCACATGCTTTAGATAAAGCACGAACACGTAAGATATAACGTTGACGTTCTGTTACTGAGATAGCGTGACGAGCGTCTAATAAGTTAAACGCATGTGATGCTTTCATTACTTGCTCATAAGCTGGTAATGGTAGGCCTGCTTCAATTAGCTTTTCGCTTTCTTTTTCACAGTGATCGAACTGTGCAAATAAGAACTCAACATCCGCTTGTTCGAAGTTATAAGCTGACTGCTCTACTTCGTTTTGATGGAATACATCACCGTATGTCACACGACCCATAGGACCGTCTGCCCATACTAGGTCATAGATACTATCTACGCCCTGAATATACATAGCTAAACGCTCAAGACCATAAGTGATTTCACCGGTTACTGGTGAGCACTCTAAGCCACCTACTTGCTGGAAGTAAGTGAACTGAGTTACTTCCATGCCGTTTAACCAGATCTCCCAACCTAAACCCCAAGCACCTAGTGTAGGCGACTCCCAGTTGTCTTCTACGAAGCGAACTTCATCAGTTAGTGTATCAATACCAACAGCAGCTAAAGAGCCTAAATAGAGCTCCTGAATGTTTTCTGGTGATGGCTTTAATACAACTTGGAATTGGTAGTAATGCTGTAAACGGTTCGGGTTTTCACCATAGCGACCATCAGTTGGACGGCGGCATGGTTGAACATACGCGCTCGACATTGGCTCTGGGCCAATCGACTTTAAGAAAGTTAACGGATGAAATGTCCCTGCTCCCACTTCCATATCGAGTGGTTGAGCAATCACACAGCCTTGCTGTGCCCAATAGTCCTGTAAAGCCAGGATCAAACCTTGAAAGGTTTTAACGTCATATTTTTGCATATTTGGCTTATAGTATCTGGTGCGTTTAGTCTGAAAATTGCTCTCAGTATACCTTGTGTGCAGTAAGGTTTTAAGCAGTTTGTGCTTTTTCAGCAATAAAAAAAGGAGCCAGTTGGCTCCTTTTTAATTCTTAATTTCGCGTTATACGTCTAGGTTAACTACACGTAGCGCATTCGTTTCGATGAAGTCACGACGCGGCTCAACTTGGTCACCCATTAGAGTCGCAAACAATTGGTCTGCCGCTACTGCATCTTCAATTGTTACTTTCAACATACGACGAGCATCTGGGTCCATAGTGGTTTCCCAAAGCTGATCTGGGTTCATCTCACCAAGTCCTTTATAGCGTTGAATATAAAGGCCACGCTTCGATTCATTGATTAACCACTCTAATGCATCCACAAAGTTATCAACAGCAAGAGTTTTCTCACCGCGTTGAACATATGCCCCTTCTTCAAGTAAGTTAGCAATGTTTACGCCTGTCGCTGCAATGCGTTTGTAGTCACGCGATGTGATGAAGTCATGGTTTAGTACATGAGCTTTATCCACACCATGCTGACGAATATTCACAACAGGATAATACATGTTGCGCTCAGTATCGTGCTCAGTGCCCGCATGGAAGATAGTTGCATCTTCATCACGTGCAATTAAGTCGTCAACTAGAGTATTAGTCCACTCTTTAACTTTTGCTTCATCTGCTAAATCAGCTTCGGTAATTTCGCTTTGATAAATTAAACGTTCCATAACCGAGTTTGGATATTTACGTTTTAAGCGCTCAATCACTTTAACTGTATTTTGATAGTCGTGAACGATTCTTTCTAGCTCTTCACCTTCAAGTGCAGATGCACCTTCGCTTGTATAAAGTGCAGCATTGTTTAATGCTAATGATGTTAAGTAATCAACAAGCGCTGGATCATCTTTAATGTAGCGTTCTTGCTTACCTTTTTTCACTTTATAAAGTGGTGGTTGCGCAATATAGATAAAGCCTTTTTCTACAATCTCTGGCATTTGACGGTAGAAGAAAGTCAGTAGTAAGGTACGAATGTGAGAACCATCCACGTCCGCATCGGTCATGATAATGATACGATGATAACGTAGCTTTTCTGGGTCATATTCATCACGACCAATACCACAGCCTAATGCAGTGATTAGAGTTGCTACTTCTTGAGAAGAAAGCATCTTATCAAAGCGTGCTTTTTCTACGTTAAGAATCTTACCTTTAAGTGGCAAAATTGCTTGGTTTTTACGGTTACGACCCTGCTTAGCTGAACCACCTGCAGAGTCACCCTCCACTATGTATAGTTCAGAAAGTGCTGGATCTTTTTCTTGGCAGTCTGCCAATTTACCTGGTAAGCCAGCTAAATCCATTGCACCTTTACGGCGTGTCATTTCACGTGCTTTACGTGCTGCTTCACGAGCTCGTGCTGCATCAATAATTTTGCCAACAACTGTTTTAGCATCAACAGGGTTTTCTAATAAGAACTCTGTTAATTTTTCTGCCATTGCTTGTTCTACAGCAGACTTAACTTCACTTGATACTAGTTTGTCTTTAGTTTGTGATGAGAACTTAGGATCAGGAACTTTAACACTTACAACCGCAGTTAAGCCTTCACGAGCATCATCACCCGTTGCATTACTTGTTGTTTTCGCTTTTTTGTTAAAGCCTTCTTTTTCCATGTAGTTATTTAGCGTACGTGTTAATGCTGCTCTAAAGCCAGCTAAGTGCGTACCACCATCACGTTGTGGAATGTTGTTTGTGAAACAGTAAATGCTCTCTTGGAAGCCATCGTTCCATTGCATTGAAACTTCTACACTAATACCGTCTTCTTCACGCTCATGGGTAAAGTGGAAAACACTTTTATGTACAGGTGTTTTGTTACGGTTTAGATATTCTACGAATGCTTGGATACCACCGTCATATTTGAAGTGGTCATTCTTAGATTCTTCGCGCTCATCAGTAAGAATGATACTTACACCAGAGTTTAAGAACGAAAGCTCACGTAAACGCTTTGCTAAAATATCGTAGTGGAAGTTAAGGTCAGTGAATGTTTCACCACTTGGCCAGAAACGTAATTCAGTACCTGTGTCTGTTGCATCACCAATTATAGCTAATGGCGCATCTGGTACACCCATAGTATATGTTTGTTGGTGAATTTTTCCTTCACGACGAATGGTCAGTTGCAGCTTTTCAGATAGTGCATTTACTACCGAAACACCTACACCGTGTAAGCCACCAGATACTTTATATGAGTTATCATCGAACTTACCACCAGCATGAAGTACCGTCATGATAACTTCAGCCGCTGAAACACCTTCTTCTTCATGAATAGACGTAGGAATACCACGACCGTTATCTCTTACAGAGACTGAACCGTCTAAGTGAATCGTTACAAAAATATCATCACAATGACCAGCTAAGGCTTCATCGATAGAGTTATCAACAACCTCAAACACCATATGGTGAAGGCCTGTACCGTCATCGGTGTCCCCTATATACATTCCTGGACGCTTTCTTACTGCGTCTAATCCTTTAAGTACTTTAATACTCGACGAATCGTAATTCTCAGACATGGTTAATCCCACTTATCTTGTTATTAGGTTGCCATGTTTCACGTGGAACATTTTTAGTTCTCGTTGCATGGGTTCCACCACAGCAGAAATACTTTCAGATAAAATTGAAGAGATAAAAAGTTGCGAATCGCAATGAGTCAAAAGTTGACCCACTTTTTCTTTTGTATCTTCACCTAGTTCTGAAGGTAAGTCATCTATTAGCAATATAGATTGCTTATCTGTTTCTGACTCAATTAAGCTATTTTGCGTTACTTTTAACGCATAAAGCAAGAGCTTCAATTGACCGCGAGAAAAGGTATTTTCTACACTGTTACCAGAAACACTAAAACTAAAATCAGCTTTATGCGGACCTTTACTTGTGAAACCTTGTTTGGCATCACGTTCAAAGCTTTGCTCAAGCGCCTCTGAGAGCGTTTCACTCTCTTTCCAACCCGCATGAAAGTTAATTTCTAAATCGCTTACAAGCGTTAATTCTGCACACATTTTATCAAAAAACTGCTGCTTAAACCTACTTATATACGCGATTCTTAGATTATTTATTTGTTCAGCTAGTCTAACAAATTCTTTATCCCAAAACTTGATCTGTTCGAAATAATCTCGAGGTTTACTTTTTAATAAAGCATTACGTTGTTTCAGTACTTTATTAAAAGACTGCCACAAGTAAAAAAAGTCATGTTCCACGTGGAACAATCCTAAATCGAGAAATTTTCTACGCTCTTTTGGGCCACCAAAAAACAACGAATAGCTTTCTGGAGTAATAACTTGCACCGGCACTAGTTGAGCTAATTCAGATATTTTACGGCTCGTTTTTCCCTGAATCTTTAAAGACGTTTCACCCGCTTGGTTTTTACTTATACCAATCGGAATAGACAAATCATGCAGCGCTTTGCGACCATGAATCACAAACTTGTCTTGTTGATGCTGAATGATATTTTTATGTTTGGCGGTACGAAATGATTTACCGTGAGAAAGGAAATATATCGCCTCAAGGAGACTGGTTTTTCCGCTGCCATTTTCGCCATAGATAATGTTTATGCCATTAACCGGCTCAAGTGTCAGCGCCTCAATATTCCGAAAATTATTGAGGCTTAAATGACTTAAACTCATATAAGCTTATAGGCGCATCGGCATTACAACGTACATAGCTTCTTCGTCACCTGCACCTTCAATTAGCGCACTGCTATTAGAGTCTGCAAGCGTAAAGGTTACATCTTCTGTTTTTAATGTATTCAGTACATCAAGCACATAAGAAACGTTAAAGCCAATTTCAAGTTCGCCGCCTTGGTACATTACTTCAACCACCTCTTCAGCTTGTTCTTGCTCAGGGTTGTTTGCTGTAATTTTTAATAAACCTTCAGACAGATTTAAACGTACACCACGGAATTTTTCATTCGATAAAATAGACACACGTTGGAAAGCACTACGAAGCCATTCACGGTTAGCAGTAATCACTTTATCACCACCACGTGGCAATACTCGACGATAATCAGGAAAACGACCATCAACTAGTTTACTAGTAAATGTAAACTCAGTATCAATAATGCGAATATGGTTAGCACCAAATTGAATGGTTACTAGCTCATCATCAGCCACCATTAGGCGCATAATTTCTTGTACACCTTTACGTGGAATAATTAACTGACGTTGTGTATTTAAAGACTGTGGCAATTGCTTTTGTGCAATTGCCAAACGGTGACCATCTGTAGCCACTGTTTTGATATCTGCGTTATCAACTTCAAATGACATACCGTTTAAGTAATAACGTACGTCTTGATTCGCCATAGAAAAGTGCGTGCTCTCTAAAAGTTTACGCAACTCTAAACGCGTTAGTTGAAACTCAACTTCACCATCCCACTGCTCAAGATTCGGAAAATCTTCAGCGGCCAGCGTAGTTAAAGAAAAACGGCTTTTACCACTTGTTAGTAGTAACTGATGATCTTGGCTACTTAACGTAAGGTCTGAGCCATCAGGTAAACTTTTACAAATATCGAGTAACTTTTTAGCTGGTAAAGTGAGTTGCGTATCTGTGGTATCTTCACCGACAAACACACTCGCCACTAACTCAATTTCAAGATCGGTACCCGTCATCGAAAGTTGTCCGTTTTCAACAACTAACAGTACGTTCGATAAAATAGGTAAGGTGTGCTTACGCTCAATCGCACCAGACACTTGAACTAAAGGTTTTAAAAATTGCTCTCTTGATATTGTTATTTGCATAATAAAGTCGGCCTTAAGATGACAAGGTTCTTATTAAGTTTTGATAATCTTCTTTCACTTCGTGGCTTTCGTCACGTAGTGATTTAACTTTACGACAAGCGTGTAATACAGTTGTGTGATCGCGACCGCCAAAAGCGTCGCCAATCTCAGGTAAACTGTGATTTGTAAGTTCTTTTGATAATGCCATGGCCACTTGACGTGGTCTTGCTACTGAACGGCTACGGCGTTTAGAGAGTAAATCTGACACACGAATACGGTAATACTCAGCAACAGTACGCTGAATATTATCTATCGTTACCAGTTTATCTTGCAGCGCAAGTAAGTCACGTAGCGCTTCTTTTACAAAGTCGATCGAAATCGGACGACCAGTAAAGTTTGCATTAGCAATAACGCGGTTTAACGCCCCTTCTAATTCACGCACATTTGAGCGTAATTTTTTCGCGATAAAAAAGGCAACTTCGTGAGGTAAATTGATTTTACTTTGCTGCGCTTTTTTCATCAAAATAGCAACGCGCGTTTCAAGTTCTGGCGGCTCAATAGCAATGGTTAAGCCCCAACCAAAACGTGATTTAAGGCGATCTTCAACCCCTTCTATCTCTTTAGGATAGCGGTCTGAAGTTAAGATAATTTGTTGATTTCCTTCAAGTAAAGCATTGAAGGTATGAAAGAACTCTTCTTGTGAGCGTTCTTTATTAGCGAAGAATTGAATGTCATCGATCATCAATGCATCAACACTTCGGTAATAACGTTTAAATTCTTCTATGGCATTATTTTGTAGCGCTTTAACCATGTCTTGCACAAATCGCTCTGAGTGCATATAAACAATTTTCGCGTCTGGCTTATTAGCCATAATACCGTTGCCAACAGCATGTAATAAGTGAGTTTTACCTAAGCCAGTACCACCGTATATAAATACAGGGTTAAATGCAGAACCTGGGTTATCTGCAACTTGAGTCGCTGCGGCTTTTGCTAATTGATTTGATTTACCTTCAACAAAGCTATCAAAGGTATAATTTTCTTTAATGTTTGATTTATAGCCTGATTTTGGTGCAGGTTCGACCGCTGCTTTTTCAGGTTTTGGTTGTTGCTTTTCAGCAGCTTGTTGTGGAACAGATGCACTTGCTTCTGTTGCAGCCGGTGCAGATGCCACTTGGGCATTTAAAATAGGTTTACTACCAACATCAAAACGTAATTCAGGTGCTTCATCACCACAAATTTCAACGAGTAGTTCATTAATACGGTTTAAATACTTTTCTCTCACCCAATCCAAAACAAAGCGGTTAGGTGCATATATAGTCAACGTATCTTCGGTACTTTCTGCTTGAAGTGGTCTTACCCACATACTGAATTGCTGTGAAGGCAATTCATCTTGCAATACATATAAACAACTTTGCCAAACCGACAGATACACAGTTAAACTCCCAGAGATTTAATTTTTATTCCCGTTCATCTTTAATGATGGAAAATCAAACATTTATTGCTAATCTTTGACCAACTTTCTTGGCCCAGACCGACTATTATGAAGGTACTTTATCCACAAGTACAAGATTGATTTTTATGAAAAATATGATCTCAGCAACATAAAACAATAAAAC